>NZ_PZJW01000030.1 GCF_003206615.1 Salinicola acroporae
GCACAGCTTTGGCGGGCCGACGAGTCTTCAGGTCCCATTCGATGCGCTGCCGCGTGAGCCGCTCTGCTACTCATGCCTGCTGGAAGCCGCCGAGAAGGGGGCGACGTATCTGCGTCGATGATGCCCGATGAACGATGTAAGTCTCGAAAAAGCCGACGCGCGGCTGCAGCACCTATTCGAGCAGGCTGACGCAGAAGCGCTCATTGGCTATCTGCTGATCGACCTGTCGATCGATCGGCGGACGCAAAACACCGTCTTGCCGATCCATCGCCGCGGCGGCTCCCGCAGCCTGTTTCAAAACACGCCCGAACAGGGCTTCTCCGCCATTGCGCCCCATCTGGTGCCCTTGAATGGTCTGCGCGATGCCGAACTCGCCACGCTGATCGAACAAGACCGGGAGATGGCTGCCTTCAGTTGGCTATGGGTCGACGAGGGCGCGAAAAACGATCTTTTCCCTCATCTGCAAAAGCAGCTCGACATGCGCTTGCCCGATGGTGGCCTCGCCCTGCTGCGCTACTACGACCCAAGGGTTTTCACCAGGCTGATGCAACTGCTGGACGAGGATCAACGGCAAACGCTGTTCGGCCCCATTCGCTACTGGAGTATTCGTGTCATGAACGAGCGCCAGGTATTTCGGTCCGCCGGCGAGACGCAGGAAGCGACATCATGATCGAACTGACAGCGGACCAGGAGCGGCGGCTGCGCCAGCCCGAACGGCAAGCGATGATCGACGAGGCGATGGCGTTTCTGCAATCTCGCCTGCCCTCGCTCTACCAGCAGCAAGCCCCACAAGCTCACGCCGAGACCCTGGGCCAGGCTTACGACCGCGCGACCGGCTTTGGCATGACGCGCAAGGACCTGATTCAAAAGTACATGCTCTACGGCCTGAGCGCCCCGGCGCTGATCGACGGTGAGGCGGTCACCCGCTATTTTCGGCAGAGCGAGCAGTCGCCCGACCTGCTCGCTCAGGATCTGCTGGCGTTGATCGAGATGCCCCCGGCCAGTGCCACCACCCAAGGAGGCGATTGATGGTATTTCCCCTTGTGATTCTCGGAGGATACGAGGCACTGGTGCTGCTGGGTGTCGTCGGTGCCGGCACGGCGGCCGCCACGATCGAATCGCAGACCGGCGCCTTTTCCAAGGCCGGCAGCGCCATG
>NZ_PZJW01000031.1 GCF_003206615.1 Salinicola acroporae
GGCCCGCCAAAGCTGTGCTGGGCACCCTTGATGTCGATTTTGCCGGGGCCATGAACGTCGATATTGCCGCCTTCGATGCGGATGTAGCCGCCACCACTGTTCAGCAGGATGCCGTTGGCGGCGTTGATCTCGACCCGCCCCTCGGTGGAGGTGATCTTGACGTCCTTCTCGGCGGTCAGCGCCATCTCGTCGCTCTGGGCCTGCACCTCGACCTTGCCGCGGGCCGCAAACAGCTTGATCCCGGCCTTCTGCACGAACAGCGAGAGCTTCTCGGAGATCGAGGCGGCCAGACTCTTGCCGGTGGCGACGTTGACGTCCTCGCCGCTGGAGACGCTCAGCGAGCGGCCCTGGGCCAGGTGGGTCGATTCCGGCGTGCTCAGCGTGATGCCAGCGGGCGAGGCCATATGCAGCCAGGGCGCTTTCATGCGTGCCGCTTCGCCACGGCCGCCGCTGTCGGTGGCACCACGGGCGTTATCCTGCTTGGCATCCGCGAGCTGTTCGCTGTTGCCGTAGGTGTCGTCGGCGTCCTCGCCTGCCTGCTTGAGATGCTCGCGGGCGTCGAGGGCGTCGGCGTTGTGGTCCGCCGCGCTCTGGCTGAGGCTGTCGCTGAGCTGGTAGGCGCTGTCGAGCTGCTGTTTGGCCGGGGTGAGGTCGAGCTGGTCGCCGCTGGCGCCGAGCTGGCCCCAGCTGGTGAGGTAGAGCCCCTGATTGGCGCGGATGGCGCCATAGGCGTCGGTGCGCAGCTCGAACCCGGTGCCGCGGAAGGCGCCGCGGGTGTTGCCAGTCTGGTGGATCAGATAGCCGAGGTTGAGCTGGCTCTTCTCGGCTTCGGAGTTGAGGCGGACACGCTCCTGGTCGGTGGCGTCGTCGAAGACGAGTTCGTTGTACTTGCTGCCGCGGTAGGTCTTGCTCTTGAAGCCGGAGAGCAGGCCGTGGCTGTGCCAGTCGGGGCTCTGCTCTCCGTTGTAGACCCGGCCGGTGATCAGCGGGCGGTCGGCATCGCCTTCGAGGAAGTCGACCAGCACTTCCTGGCCGATACGCGGCACGAACACCCCG
>NZ_PZJW01000032.1 GCF_003206615.1 Salinicola acroporae
ATTGCTGGGTAAGATCAGTCGTTCTCCTTCTCGATCTTGCGTGTTGCTGGTGGTGTCGAAGTCGATGCAGTTGGAGGTTAAAGCGGAAAGCTGACCGCCCTCACCCGCCAGTTGGTCGGCTCGTGACAAGGACGGCTCGTCCCGCTACAGGGCCGCCTGGGAGCCACCCATACCCACTGGCTCCCCGACAACTCCGATGGCCGCGCTCAAGGGCGAGGTGTCCAGGGTAAGCGGAGTCTTGTGCGAGGTGCTGTAGGCCTTGTTGCCAACCATGATCGAACCGGACCGTTGCTGGACAAGGTAGAGCGGCAGCTTCTCAAGCCCCCTGACGTTTCGAAGCCTCTGCTTCGCGTGCCCTAGGGAACGGTCGCTTATCTGATTTCCCTGCTCATCGCGAAGGGCGACAGTGTATCCTTCGGCGACGGCGCGAAAACGGAAGGACTGCGGCGCTACCGACTCGATATGTAGTTCCGAGATCTGCCCGTCACGTGCAAGTTGTACAAATTTCGAGAATTTCATGGCTACCATCCTTGGCTAGGCTTTCTCGATTTCGGAGTGAAGCTTCAACACCCGGGTACCGTCCTCCTGCTTGATCAGATACGCCGGCGATTGCTTGGTACCTTTCCTCGTGACCTCACTGCCCTGAAGCTTCCTGGTGACTTTCTCCTGGTACTTTCGGGTCACCTGACCTTCCGCCCAGTTGTCGCCCCACTTCCACTTGACCCACTCGCGCTGCTTGTAGTCCGGCATGTCTGAAATCCATTTCCTGTACACATTGCCAAATATTGTACAATTTTTACCACCATGCCATGATGCTTTCGTCGGCACGGATCGCCGACGGCGGATTGGGCCTCGAGACCCAGTTCAGGAGCATCATCCAGACATCGACCGGTCAGGAATACCGGCCAGCGGGAAGCCGAGGATGGCCATCATGAAACATGAGATATGCTGCCCACGCTGCGGGCACCACGAAGCAGCCTCAAACGATGCCGCTCGAGACTGGGACGAGATCAATTGCCTGGAATGTGGCGAGTTCATTGGCACCTGTGATTACCAATTCGCCTTCGCCTCACGCAACCACCGCATGCACACCCTGAGCCAGTCGCTGGAACTGCTCATCGAGATGTCTCGCGATCAGGCGTGGATGCAGACGATAGCCTCTGCAGCTTGACCCGATACTCGCTTTCGCATGGTTCCCTTCGGCCGCTCACCGTGAGCGGCTTTTCTTTCCAACCCCCATCGCCTCACCGTTGCTGCCTTTCACCCGGGCATCGGAAGGAAAGGGTCGACATCATTGAGTTGGTTCCTGTCGCGCGTCACACTGTCCTTTAAGCTGGAGTGTTTCTTTCGAGATGGAGGTAGGTGGGATCGAAGTCACCCGCCTCCTGAAGCTCGTCCCAGTCCAGCACGGTGACATGAGTCCGGGTCACCTTGAGAAGTCCCTGCTGGGCGAGCATCCCGTAGACCCGACTCATATGGACCGAACTGATGCCAAAGGCATCGGCCAGGTTCGCTTGAGTGACTGGGAACTTGAAGGAGTCCCCTTCCGTGAGACCTACCGCTTTGAGACGTATCACCAGCTCACAGACCAGATGCGCCACCCTTCCAAAGGCTTCACACTGACCGATGTTGAGCATCCAGTCTCTATAGATTGCCGCGTCGATCAGCGTCTCGCGCCACAGGGCGACCCCGAGCCGAGGGTAGTTATCGCACACTTGCTGTATCTTCTCGTGGGGGATATATCCCACGGTGCAGGAACTGATCGGTGCGAGGCCAAAATCCATCACTCCAAGATGCAGGCTCTGAATATCGGGGATATCCCCCGGGACATGGATGGCCATGATCTGACGCCCGCCGTCGGACGTCAGTTTGTAGATGCAGGTAAAGCCCTCGATCACCACGCAGCACTGCGTGGGCCGCTCTCCCATGCGCACGATATCGTGACCCGGTCCCAGCGATGCTATCTCCAAGGGCAAATCTCTAAGCGCCCGGATCTCTTCTTTCGACACGGTATGAATACTTTGCAGCCTTCGGATCAGCAAATCGTTCGGCGAAATTGAGCGGGTCATAAGCAAGTTCACATCAGAAGATTGGGCCAAGATAACTACCTGAGAATAGTCGATGCTGTGCCTTTCGCTGCCAGCGGCAGCAAGTCTCTCAGCTACACGGGTCGTCCGCTACCTTGCTTCAACCACCGTGCTCTGGGCTCGAGCCGGGCCCCGGACAGGAGTTGACGTGAAATATCTCCCCCTTGCTGGGGACAAAGCACCAATGGCACTCGAGCTTAACGTATGTTGGGAGCCTCCCCTCCGCGTTGATTTTGATCTTACCCAGCAA
>NZ_PZJW01000004.1 GCF_003206615.1 Salinicola acroporae
GATATCGAAGGTGTCGAGGAGATCGTTGAGCATATTATTGCCCCGCTGGTCGGCCCTGAATCTGCATGGGCCAGCATAGCGTGTTGCTCGCAGGATGTTTGTAAGAGATCAGCCATGAATGGCTAGGGATTATCGATATTCAACGAGTCTCGAGCGGGCACTTAACTCATGAAATATCCCGCTGTCGAAGTGTCTTTGGCGTCATGCCGGTGCCGCGCTTGAAGAAGTGGGTGAAGTCGGTGAGCTAGGAGAACCCCGTCGCTCGCTGACCTGGGCGATGCGGTGCTGGGTGTCGGTGAGCTGGCGTTTGGCTTCGAGCAGCAGCCGGGCAGTACGGTTGCTGGGGCCGCGAAGCCGCTAAAGCTGAACCAGGCTGCGGTCAGTGTTTCAAACCGTCTGCCACAGCATCGGATCCGGATCGCCCAACGTCGCGGCGATGACCTGCAGGGCGTGCTCCAGGGCTTCGCGGCTCTCGGCGGCGCTGATGCAGACACGAATCGCCTGGGGGGCGCTGACGCTACCGAGGCAGAAGCTTTCCGCCGTGCTGACGTTGACCCCTTGCGCCTGGAGCTGGCCCACCACATGGCTGGTGCGCAACTCGCCCGGGAGTGCCAGCCACAGATAGAAACCGCCGCGATGCCCGCGTGGAGAGAACTCGCCCAGCCTCTCCATTGCGCGGTCGAAGCGCCACTCGAGCTCTTCGCGCTGCCACTGCAATAGTGAATCGGCGTCGCCGCTCTCGATCCAGCGGCAGACCAGCGAGGCCATCAATGGCGGCGGCATCCAGCTCTGCGCCCGCAGCGCTGCCGTCAATCGCCCGTGTAGCACCGGTGGCGCGCGCATGGCGCCGACGCGCAGGCCGCCGCCGAGCAGCTTGGCCACCGAGAACAGCGTGACCGTGCACTCGGGGGCCAATCGATAGAGCGGTGTCACCGGTTCGTCATCGAGCTGGGGATGGATGTCATCCTCGATCAGCCAGAACTGTCGCTCCCGGGCCAGGGCGACCAGCGCGTGGCGCTGTGCCTCGCTCAGCCTCGCGGTGGTGGGGTTGTGGCAGTCCGGCATGACATAGAGCGCGCGGAACGGCTGCTGTTCGAAAGCACGCGCCAGCGCATCGATGTCGATCCCTGCCTCGTCGTGGGCGATCGCCACGCTCTTCAGCGACAGCTGCTGCAATCCGCTGATCAGGCCCGGATAGGTCAGCCGTTCCGCCGCCAGACGCTCACCGGGGGAGAGCAGGGCGCTGAGACTGAGGAAGATGCCGTGCATGCCGCCCTGGTTGATCACCAGCTCGTCCGCGGGAACCGGGCGTCCGAGTGTGGTCAGCCAGCCGGCGATGACTTCCCGCTGCCAGGTCAGGCCCGCTTCCGGCTGATAATCGATGGCCGCCCGCAACAGTTCGGGGTCGTGCTGGATCGACTGCATCGCCCGCGCCAGCGATGCCTCGCGCTGCGGGTGGGGGGGCGGCAGCGACAAACTGAGATCGACGATGCCGCTGTCCGGCGCGGCGCGACGGACATGATCGAAAGCCGGATGGGGTGCTCCGGCGCCGCGCACGTAGGTACCGCTGCCGACCCGTGCAGTGACGACACCGCGCTGTTCGGCGAGGGCGTAGGCGCGAGTCACGGTACCGACGGTGACGCCGAGGGCATCCGCCAGGCGTCGTTGCGGTGGCAGCTTGGCGCCCGCCACCAGTTCGCCGCTGGCGGTGGCGTTGGCGATGGCATCGGCCAGTTCGCGGTAGCGCGGGCCTTGCCCGGGTAGAGCAGGAATCCAAATTGTCATGGTGACAAAAATCGAGTTGACCGGAAGATTAGGCGGTTTATGCTCGAATTGTTCGGTCTTTTGGCCGCAAAGTCAACAAATTGTACCCATTCAATTTTTGAGGAACGACCTCCTCGAGAGGTGTCCGATGTCTACCGCACTGACGTTTCGCGAACTCCCTTACGCCCGCGAGAGCCTGGCGACCGTGTTGGCAACGACAGGGGCAATTGGCGAGGGTGGTGTGGTGGCGAACAGCGTGGTCATTACGGATGCGACGCTGTTCTATCCCCATGGCGGCGGCCAGCCGGGGGACCAGGGCGTGTTCATCACCGCCGACGGCCGCACGCTGAAGGTGCTCGATACGCGCAAGGGCGACAACGGGCAGGTCCATCATCTGCTCGATCCGGCCCACGGGCTGGAGGCGGGGCAGAGTGTCACCCAGCAGATCGACTGGGAGCGGCGCTATGCCCACATGCGCATGCATACCGCGCTGCATCTGCTCTCCGTCATCGTCCCTCACGGGGTCACCGGCGGCAGCATCGGTGCCGAGCGTGGCCGACTCGACTTCGATCTGGGCGAGGCCAGCTTCGACAAGGATGAGCTGAGCGAGCGGCTCAACGCCCTGATCGCCGCCGACTATCCGGTCACCAGCGAGTGGATCAGCGAAGCCGAGCTCGACGCGCATCCCGAGCTCGTCAAGACGATGTCGGTGACACCACCGCGGGGCGCCGGGAAAATTCGCATGGTGCGCATCGGCGACGTCGACTATCAGCCCTGTGGCGGCACCCACGTCGCCTCGACTGCGGAGATCGGCCCGATTCAGGTCGCCAGTATCAAGAATCGCGGCGCGCGCAACCGCCGCTTCACGCTGACCTGGGCCGGGCCGGCGATGCCGGCGCCATGCACCGCCGTCGGGGGGAGCCGGTGATGTCACTGACCTGGTGGTTCTCGGTAGCGCTGTTTTCGATCTCGATGACCGGTACGCCTGGCCCCAACAACGTGATGCTGACGGCCTCCGGCGCGCTCTACGGCTATCGCCGCACGCTACCGCACATCTTCGGTATCATGGCCGGCTGCTTCGTGCTGTTTATGGCGGTGGCGCTGGGGCTCGGCGTGCTGTTCGAGCGTTTCCCAGTGATCCAGCAAGGGCTCAGGATCGTCGGCGCCGTTTATCTGCTCTATCTGGCGTGGAAGATCGCCAAGGCACCACCGCCGAACCTGGCGGCCAGGGAGGGCGCCAAGCCGCTGACGGCCTGGCAGGCGGCGGTATTCCAGTTCGTCAATCCCAAGGCCTGGGTGATGGGCATTGCGCTGATTGCCGGCTTCATGCCCGCCGACGGCCCGTTGCTCGCCAATGCGCTGGTGTTGTCGGCGTTCATGGAGATCGTCGGTTTTTTCTGTATCTCGTGCTGGGCCGGGTTTGGCATGGCGCTCGGCCGGCTGCTGAAGACGCCGCGAGCCTGGCGGATCTTCAATGGCGCGATGGGGCTCGCCACGGCAGCCTGCGTGGGGTTCATCGTGACGTGAGGTCTGCTCGGGATTAGCGCGTCGCCCAGCCCTGGCTGTGCAGGTAGTCCAGAATGAACGGTCGGGTTTCCTTGATGATCATCCGCTGGATCATCGCGCTCCAGGTCTCGGTGCGCTGCTGGCTGTCGCGCTGCTGATAGTAGCGCGTGATCTGATCGTCGTAATCGGCCAGCACGGCCGGGTCGATCTTCCGGTAGCGGTTCTCGTGGACCAGCATCGCCTGGGGCAGGCGAGGTTTGAGATCGGGTTCGGCATCCGGCCAGCCGACGCAGAAGCCGAACAGCGGCAGCACGAACTTCGGCAGCTCCAGTAGCTCGGTCACGCTGGCGATGTTGTTGCGCAGCCCGCCGATGAACACCCCGCCCATGCCCAGTGACTCCGCCGCGATCATGGCGTTCTGGGCCATCAACGCCGTATCCACGCAGCCCACCAGCAGTTGCTCGGCGCGACCCAGTTGTGCTTCCGGGCAGATCTGCTGGTGGCGGTTGAAGTCGGCGCAGAACACCCAGAACTCTGCCGCCTGCGCGACCCACTGCTGGCCGCCGGTCAGTTCCACCAGCTCTTCTCTCATCGCGGTATCGGTGATGCGCACGATGGACGAGCACTGCAGGAAGCTGGAAGTCGAGGCGGAGTGCGCGGCGGCGATGATCGCCTCACGCTGGTCATCGCTGATCGACTGGTCGGTGAAGGCGCGAATCGAGCGATGGCTGCGCAACAGGTCGATGGTCGGCGTCATGGATTGGCTCCGGATGAGTGTCAGGGCCGCATGATCGCGCGTTTGCAGTCCGAAAATAAAGTTCGCCTGCTTATTTTCTGCTAGAAGGCCGACCCCGGCTGGCGCAGGAACGCGACCTCCTCCGGCGTCGACTCCCGCCCCAGAATGGCATTGCGATGCGGATAACGGCCGAAGCGCTCGATGATCTCGCGGTGACGGTGCTCGTAGTCGAGCTGCGTCTCCATGCCGGGAACGTCGAACAGCGCGACCGCACGGGCATGGATCGCCAGCGACTCGCTGTGCATGAACGGCATGTAGGCGAAGATGCGCTGCGCGACGGGCAGCTCGGCATCCTCCCCGCGGGCGATCAACTCCTGGGCCAGCGCCAGGGCCAGCGGGTCCTGGGCGAAGGCGCCCGGGGTGTCGCGATGAACGTTGCGCGAGAACTGGTCCTGCACGATGATCTCCGCCAGTCGGCCGGCCGGCGTCTCGCGCCACTGCCAGCATTCGCAATGCGCGGCGGCGGCCAGAGTGTCGCCGAAGCGCTCGGCGATGGTGCGGTCGAGATCGGCGTCCTTGCGGAACCACTCCTTGGGGGTCAGCGTCTCGAACCAGAAGTCGAGAACCTGGTGCGGCGTGGCGATGGTCATGAAGTCGGTCTCCGGGCCGGCGGATGGTGGCATCGAGTCCGGCAGCTTATCGCACTGCGGCCCGGGGCAATAACCGGTGGGCAGCGCGAAGGTCAGGCTGGCACCAGCGACCGGTCGCGCCGACGGATCTGCCAGGCGAAGCCGAAGCCGACCGGCAGCACGGCGACGGCGGCGAGCGCCAGGGTCGGCGTGGTGCCGGACAGCGCGATGATCCCGCCGCCGACGGCGGTACCCAGCGACTGCCCGGTGAAGAAGGCGGTGGCGAACAGCGATACCGCCGCGCCACGCCGCTCCGGCGCCATCTGGGTGGCGGTGGTCTGCAGCGTGTTGTGGAGCATGTAGAAGCCCAGCCCGAACAGGTAGCAGCCAATGACGCCGACGCCGGGCGTCGGTTTCAGGCAGATGGCGGCCAGCGCGATCGCGATCAGCACGCAGCCCAACTGGCACAGCCCGCTCTCGCCGAGTTTCGGCACCAGCCGCCGCGCCAGCAGGGCGAAGCTCAAGCCCCCGAGGGCGAACACCGCCAGGATCAATCCGGCCTCGGTCAGCGGCAGCCCCCCGACGACATGCAGGTGACTGGCGACGAAGGCGAAACCGCAGAATACCGCGGCGCCTTCGCAGAACACCGCGACCAGCACCACCCTCGGCCAGGACTTCTGCAACACGTAGCGCAGGCTCACGCCGAGCGACTCCGGCTTGCGCCCCTGGGGCCGCTCGTGACGCCCTGCGCGGTACCACAGCAGTCCGCTGGCGGCGGCGAACAGCAAGGTGTAGACCAGAAACGGCCACTGCCACCAATCCTGTTCCGCGGCCAGCCCGCCGAACGTCTGGCCGCAGGCGAGTCCGCAGATCTGGCCGATCAGAAAACGCGCCAGCACCGCCTGGCGCTGCTCGTAGGGCACGTTGTCGCCGATCCACGCCATTGCCAGCGGAATGACCGCCGCGCACCCCACTCCCGCCAGCATGCGCGCCGCGATCAGCGTCGCCAGCGTCCCCGATAGCGCACAGAGCAGGCTGGCCACGGCGGCGAGCAGCGAGAACAGCGAGATCACGCGCAGCTTGCCGTAGCGATCACCGCTGGGGCCCAGCACCAGTTGCAGGCAGCCATAGACGATGGCGAAGGCGGTGATGGCCCAGGAGGCGGCGCTCAGGGTGGTGGTGTAGACCTCGGCGAGGCGCGGCAGCATCGGATCGAGGATTCGCTGGGTGGCGGAGGCGCAGAAGGCGGTCATCGCCAGCAGAACGATGGTGGGCCAGGGCGTGGGCGCTACGGAGGTGGTCGCTGACACGGGCGGCAAGTCCGGGTGAAGGGTGGAAGGATGGGATTCTGCGATATTAGCATGCTAAGTGAGATCCGCCGCAGTTTGCACGCCGGCTTTCCCCAATGGCGCCGCTGGCGCCAGGGCGATCAGCCAGAATGCACAATTCGTGAACACTGTTTTCTTATTGAGGTTTCATGCTGGACCCATCTCGTCATCGACGGCAATGATAGGAGATTTCCATGAAACATCGCGTCGTCACCATCGGCGTCCTGATCGCCGCGCTGGGCACCGCCGGAATCGCCCAGGCCGATCCGGGTCATGGCCATGGAAAAGGGCATGGCCCTCAAGGCAAAGGCCCTCACGGCCACGATCATCACGATCGACATACCAGGGGCCATGACGGCTACCGGGACCATCGCGGCTGGCACGAGGGCGGCCATCTCGCCGATCGTTACTACCGCGACGACCGCTACTGGGTACGCGACTGGCATGCGCGGCATCTGCGGGAACCGCCACGGGGACATCGCTGGTTGAACATCGACGGCGATTACGTACTTGCCGCGGTCGCCACTGGCGTGATCACGGCGATCATTCTCAACCATTGATCCCGGCTGCCGCCCCGTTGCGGCCGCCTGATGCGTCGTCACTGGCTTTGACCAAAGCGGCAGTGTCTCTGTCCGGGCTTCTGGTAGGCTCGTCGATCCGATGGCCTGGCAAAGTCGACTTCCCATGAATCTCAAGGCGCTCCGGCTGTTCCGATTGACCGTGCTGCATGGCTCGCTGTCGGCGGCGGCGCAGGCGGCCAACCTGAGCCAGCCCGCCGCCAGCCGGCTGATCGCCTCGCTGGAGGCGGAGCTCAAGCTGACGCTGTTCGAGCGTACCCACCAGAAGCTGTTGCTGACCCTGGAAGGGGAGCGCTTCTATCGAGAGGCCGAGCATATCCTCAACGGGGTCGAGGAGATTCCCACCATTGCCGGCGAGATCCGCCAGCAGACGGTCGAGGCGTTGCGCATCATCACCTCCGCACCCATCGGCGCCACGCTGCTGCCGGCGGCGATTGCCGAACTGCGCGAGCGTTGCCGCGGGCTCAACTGCAAGATCGATATCGGCAGCCGGTTCGATGTCGAGCGCCAGGTTGGGTCGCGGCGCTACAACGTCGGCCTGCTGTCGCTGCCGGTGGAGAACGTCATCGTCGAGCTGGCGGTGGAGCCTCTGCTGCAGGCGACCACCCAGGTGCTGATGCCGGCCGACCATCCGCTGGCGGCGCTCGAACGGATACCGGTCGAGGCGCTGGTCGATTCGCCTTTCGTCACCCTCAAGCCGCAACAGATCTGGCGCCAACGACTGGATCGGCTGTTCGACGGGGTCGGGCGCAAGCCCCGGATCGCGCTGGAGGTCGGCTCGACGCAACTGGTGCCGCGCTTCGTCGAGGCCGGCTTCGGGTTGGGGCTGCTCGATCTGGCTTGTTGCGGCGCCGCCGTCGGATCGGGCGCAGGAACGGCCGGCACGGTGATGCGGCCGATCACGCCTGCCACCGAGCTGACCTACGCCTGCATCCTGCCGCCGGCGGGGCAGCGCCCCATCGCGCGGCGCTTCATCGAGACCTTGCGCGAGACGCTCGAGGTGCGCGGCCGACAGGACCGCGCGTTTGGTGATGGTGTCACCCTGCTCTCCTGAGGCGGGCAAGACGGCTTGGCGGTGACGGGGTTGACCGCGTCAGAGCTTCAGGGTATAGCCGAGCAGGATGCGGTTCTCGTTGGCGTCGCGGGTGAAGTTGGCGCGGCGTGAGGCGTTGCGCCAGCGCAGCGACAGCCCCTCGAGCATGCCCCCCTGGACGATGTACTCGATGTCGACATCCCGCTCCCACTCCCTCGCCTCGCCGTCGAAATCGCGGACGCTGGCCTGGTCGCCGGTCGCATACCGGAGCATGAAGGTCAGCCCGGGCAGGCCGAGATCGCTGAAGTCGTAGTCGTAGCGGGCGTGCCAGACCCGTTCGCCGGTCTCGGTGAAGTTGCTGATCTGGTACTGGGAGAACAGGTAGACGTTGGTACCGCTCAGATAGGTGAACGGGGTATCGCCAAACTGGGACTGGTAGCCGCCACTCCAGGTATGTGCGCCCAGCCGATAGCGCAGCCGCGTGCTGACGGCGCGGTTGTCCACCTTGCCGGCCTCGGCGGCGCCCTGTTCACTGGCGTCGAAATAGCGGATGTCGGCGCCCAGCCGACCCGAACCCAGACCGATGCCGTCGCTCAGCCCCACATAGTGCTGGCGATAGATGTCCTCCAGCTGCGCGTAGTGATAGCCGAGGCGGGCGCGCTTGCCGAGATGGTACTCCCCGCCGATGAACTGGAAGCGGTTACTGGAGGCCCTGCCGTAGGCGCCGCTCTTGCGGTTCAGCGCCATCGGTTCGTGCTCGGTCTCGTCGCGCTGTCGGGTGCGGTTGAGCTGGCCTGCCGTCAGCTCCAGGCCCTCGATGTCGGTGGAGGTGATCTGGGTGCCGAGGAACGACTGCGTGAACAGCCGACTGGCATTGGGGCGCAGCGACGGCAGGCGCGGCTCGAGATAGCCGTAACGCAATACGCTGTCGCCGGCGCGGATCTTGGCGGTGGCGCCGAACTTGGTGTAGTCGTCCTCGGCATGGTCATCGTCATCGATCTTCAGCAGGCCGGTGCCGGCCCGCGACGGGCTCGAATCGAGCTTTACGCCCAGCATGCTGATGGTGTCGACGCCGAACCCGATCGGGCCCTCGGTGAAGCCGGAGTCGGCCCGGAACAGAAAGCCCTGGGCCCACTCCTCGCGCTTGTTGTTGTCCTGGTCGCCCTCGAGATAGTCGCGGGTGATGAAGTAGTTCTTGAGCTCCAGCGAGGCGGTGCTGTCCGCCAGGAAATCGGCCTGGGCCGGAGCGGCGAGGGCCAGTGCCAAAGTCCAGGTGCCCGCGAAAGTCGCTATCGATAAAGGCGTCGCTATTGCTGAAAGTGTCTTTATCGGCGTCTTTATTGACAGCGGCCGGCGCGCGCGTGCAAGTCGAGATTGCCGGGTCGTGCTGCGGTGGCGTGGCGTATTCATGCTGAACTCCTGTTCGTTTTTCGTGTTGTGGGGAGCGTCTGGCGCGGCCGCTCGCGGCTCGACGCTGGCCATCGAGCGGACGCAGGTTCCCTGTCCCGCCCGCCGAGCGAACGAGGGGCAGTGATCGGAAAAAGTGTGGTGAGGGCTAGCGCTAGCGTTGGGGTTGGCTGTCCGGGGGTGTCTCCGGGGTCACGACATCGAAGGCACCATCGCGCTCGAAGGCGGCGAACTGCTTGGCGGCGAAGGGCGCGATGCCAGCGTTGTCGTGGCCGACGCCGGGTACGGTCTGGAACGCCCAGTGGAAGTCGAAGCCGTAGCGGTTGGCCTTCTGCTCGGCGGTCTTGTAGTAGACCCAGGCGCGCTCGACCCGATTGTTGCCCTGGGCCATCGCCTGGTAGCTGCGACGCAGATACTTGTGCCAGGGATCGGTGTCCTTGGCGCCGACCGTCACCAGCAGGTCGAGGCCGGCGAGCTGGCGCTGGGCATCACGATCGACCGCGACCGGCGCATCCTTGAGTCCGTAGGGCCACTCGTTGTCGGTGTCGGGCAGTGTCCACCAGCCGGCTGCCGAGCAGATCGCCGCCTGGATTCGCGACTGCGGCACGAAGGTCAGCATGCGGTGGACGAACTGACAGCCGGCACTGTGGCCGAACAGGTAGTAGCGTTGGCGCTCGGTCTGGCCGGACTGTTCGAGATCGCTGAAGAGCTCGTCGATGACGGTGTAGGACCACGCCTCGGGTGGATTGGGCTGGCCATCTTTCGCGACCAGGTTGCCCAGGTTGTAGCCGGCGACGCCGGGATAGTCCTGCTTGGAGAAGCGCGGCACCACGATGGTGAAGCCGTATTCGTCGGCGGCCTCGATCCAGGCGTCGCGGTAGTCCTCGGCGTTGCGCTTGAGGCCGGTCAGCACGAACACGATCGGCGTCTCGGCATCGGCCCCCTCGGGCACGTAGCTGGCCACCTCGATCCGGCGCTGGCTCTCCGGCAGGGTGAAGGTCGATTCATGGCTGCCCGTGGCCAGGGGTGGGGAGGTCTGGGGCGTCTGCGACTGTGCCAGCGGCGACAGGGCGAGGCCGCCCAGCGCGAGCAGGAGGCTGAGATAGCGTCTTGGTAGGGTTGGCATGATCCTTCCTCTTTTTTCTTGTCGGTTCGGCGTTGTGCCACCGATGCGCCTGGCATCGATGGGGTGGTTCTCACTCCGTGCTGTCAGCGCAACGACGCGGGGACTTCCCTACGCTCCCGGTTCAGGCGTGCGGCGAGGTCGCGGGCGGAGACGGCCATCGTCAGCGCGATCTGGCGGCTCTGGCCGGTGTAGTGCTCGGGACTCAGGGCACGTTCGAGCGCGTCCCGGTCGCCATAGTGGCGGCGCACGGTGTCGTCCTCGAACAGCGCCCCGGCAAAGGTGTGCGCTCCGTCGCGACTGGCGACGATGGCGTCATGGACGAGATCGTGGGCGCGCTGGCGGCCGATCTCCTTGCTCAGTTCTAGCATGATGTGTTCGGACATCAGCGGTGCGGCGTTCGCCATCAGGATCTCGCGCATCCGCTCGGGGTGGGGGACCAGCCGGGTCAGCAGCGTGCGCTGGGTGGCGGCAACGCGATAGGCGAGCGCACCGGCCTGGTCGAGCAGCTTGTAGAGGCGGAAGTTGCACGCCGCATCGCCTTCGTGGGAGGGGCGCGCGGTCTCCAGCGCCGGTGCCACCAGGCTGCGCAGCTCGCCGGCCTCGGCCAGCAGGTTGACGGCATACTTGGGGTTGAACTTGTGCGGCATGGTGCTGCTGCCGACCACCTCCTCGCCCTGGTTTTCGCTGACCTCCTCGAATTCGTTGGCCATCAGCGTGTAGAGCTCCTGGCCCAGGCGCTCGCAGCCGGCGGCATAGAGGCCCAGCGTGGTGACGTAATCGACCAGGCCGTCGACGGCGGCGCGGGAGTGAACCCGCGATACGCCGAGGCCGAGCCGGGCGGCCAGCGCCTGGGCCAGTGCCTGCCCCTCGTCGCCGTAGCTGTGCATGGCGCCGCTGGCGCCGCCGAAGGTGAGCACGAAGGCGCGGGACTCGACCGCCTCCAGCCGCTCGACGTTGCGCTCCAGCTCCTCGATCCAGCCGGCGACCTTGTAGCCGAAGGTGATCGGCAGGGCGTGGCGGCGGTTGGTGCGCGAGACGCAGGGCCATTCGGCGCCGCGCTCGGCGAGATCCGCCAGGCACTCGAGCTGGGCGGCGAGCTGTGCCTTGAGCCAGCGGTGCGAGCGTGCGAGCTGCAGCATCTTGCCGCTGAGGATGATGTTCTGGGTCGTGGCGCCGAGGTGGACATAGCCGCCGGCGTCGCCGTCGCAGCGCGCGGCCAGCGCCCTCACCAGCGACATCACCGGCGACATCGTGCGTTCGATATCGGCGGCCAGCGCCTCGCGGTCGAGCTGGTCGAGGGTCGCGCAACGTGCGATCTCCGCGGCAGCAGCAGCGGGGATCATGCCCCGCTCGGCCTGGGTCAGGGCCAGCGCACGCTCGACCTCCAGCCACGCCTGCCAGGTGGCGTCGCGGGAAAAGAGGTGGTCGGTCGAATCGGGAAGCTGATCAGTATTCATGGTCGGTTCTCGCCCAAGGTGTGCGGAGTCGGTCGACGTCGCAGGTTCAGACCATCGGTTCGCGGAAGATCGCGGCTCATTTCACACCGACGAACAGTGCGGTATAGACGAACAGCACTACCAGGCCGCCGATCAGCGGAATCGCGGTGCGCTTGACGATATCGATGGGCGAGCAGCCGGCGGCCTCGCTGACCGCGATGATCACGCCCGACACCGGCGACAGCGAGCGCGCGATCCCGGCGGTGAACTGCAGCGGCAGCAGCAGTGCCACCGGGCCGGCGGCCGTGGCGGCGGCGACGTTGGGGGCCAGGCCGGCGAAGGAGAAGAACGCCGCGTTGCCGGAGCCGGTGAGAATCGCGGTCACCGCGACCAGCAGACAGGTGACCAGGGTCATGCCGAACAGGCCGAACCCCGCACCCTGGGCGGCGCCGATCATGAAGTCGATGGCGCCGATGGCGGTGAGCCCGGCGGCGAAGAACTCGGCACAGATGATCAGCGAGATGATCGAGGAGAACATCTGGCCCATGCCCTGGAAGAAGGTCATGAAGCCCTTGAACACTGCCTGCAGCTCGCGACGCTTGCGCACCATCTCGCAGAACAGGCCCAGCACCGCGCCGATGATCATCGCCGTCACCACGCCGATCTCGATCTGATGGATCAGCAGCTTGCTGAAGACCAGGATCAGCGTCAGCGGCAGGATCGGCAGCAGCGCGTAGAAGCCGGGCACGCGCTGGGGCTGCGTCTCGCCATCGGCGACGGCATGGGCGGTGGGGTCGGGATCGACCACGTGGCCGCTGCGGCGATCGAAGTACTTGGCGCTGAAATAGGTCAGCACGCAGATCACCGGCACGATGAACAGCGACGCCGGAATCTGGTACTGGGCGAAGTAGATCGCCACGTCCATGTTGGCGGTATGCGCCGCCAGGTTGGCGGTGCCGGAGGCCGGACCCAGGTCGAGCACCGAGGTCATGCCGATCATCGCGGCGGCGGAGGCCTTGCTGACGCCGAGGCGCACCAGCGTCGGGTAGAGCGTGACCAGCAGCAGCATGGCCAGCCCCGCCGCGCTGGGGATGAAGATATTGAGCACCTGGCCCACCGCGTAGCCGAGTGCCAGCACCAGGTAGGGTGCACGCATCCGGGCCAGCGGCCGGGTGCCGATATTGACCATCGCCTGGGTGGCGCCGATATGGTCCATGTACTTGGCGAAGCCGCCAGCGGCCATGATGATCAGCCCCAGCCCGGCCAGGCGGTAGGACATGATCTGGTGGATGAACTCGAAGATATCGAAGCCGGCCCAGCCGCTGGTCTGGGTCTCCTTGAACAGGATCGACTGGGCGGGGAAGAACAGCGCCGTGGCGACGAACAGGGCCAGGCCGGCCAGCAGCAGCACGGTCTGCGGTTGGTATTTCTTGATGACCAGCGTGCCGGCGAAAGCCGTTACCGCCATGGCGATGAGAAACGCGACCATGATCGAATCCCTTGGTGGTTGGAGTCGACACGGTAGTCAGCGTCGGCGGTGCGAGACTATTGCGTTGTCGCTATGCCCGCATCGCGTTTTTGCATGATTCTTCAAGTTATTGATTTAATTTGTTTTTCAAGATGGTCACGAAGTGGTGACGGTGGCCGCTACGACCAAAGCACGACGCCCCGCCCCCTTGGTCAAGGGGGCGGGGCGCAGGGATGTGAACACTGGTGTGAGGCCAGCATTGCCGCTGCCGACGCCGGCTCAGACCTCGACGTTGAGCGTCACGTCGATATTGCCGCGGGTGGCGTTGGAGTAGGGGCAGACCTGATGCGCCTTCTCGACCAGCGCTTCGGCCTGCTCGCGCTCCATGCCCGGAAGCTTCACCGTCAGCGTGGCTTCGATGCCGAAGCCGTCACCCTTGGGACCGATGCCGACTTCACCCTGAATCCGGGTGTCTTCGGGCAGCCTGGCCTTCTCTTTCGAGGCGACCAGCTTGAGCGCGCCGATGAAGCACGCGGAGTAGCCAGCCGCGAACAGCTGCTCGGGGTTGGTGCCGTCGCCGCCGGCGCCGCCCAGCTCCTTGGGTGTCGACAGTTTGAGGTCGATGGCACCGTCGGCGGCGGTGGCACGGCCGTCGCGGCCGCCAGTGACGGTGGCTTCGGCGCGGTAGAGGACTTTATCGAGTGACATGGAACTTCTCCTTCGGGTTAAAGATCGCTAACAATTGAATCGTGCGCGATCTATTTGGGTAAAGGCGATATTGGGTATATCTCGCTGCTGTCTATCGCGTCACAACCTTACTGGCTGTCGAGTCGCTGGCGCAGCCCGTGCAGGGCATCGCGCAGTTCGGCGGCCTCTTCGGGCGTACACTGACCCGCGCAGCCGACGGCCTGGGGGACGGCCTTGGCCCGCTCCCGCAGCGAACGGCCCTGCTCGGTCAAGGCGATCTCCACCTGGCGTTCGTCCTGACGCGAGCGCTGACGAGTGACCAGGCCGGCCGCTGCCAGGCGCTTCAGCAGTGGCGTCAGCGTCGCCGAATCCAGGTAGAGGTGTTCGCCGATCTCCGACACTGTCTGACGATCCCGCTGCCATAGCACCAGCATGGTCAGATACTGGGGGTAGGTCAGGTCGAGCTCGCGCAGCAGGCTGCGGTAGAGCTTGTTCATCGCCAGTTGGGTCGAATAGAGCGCAAAGCAGAGCTGCGATTCGAGGGCCAGGGCGTTGTCGGTGTCATCGGGTGTCGTCATGCGAGCAATATAGATAGTGCACGATTCAATCGCTAATTAGCTTTATCTATGGTCGTTCGAGAGGCCGCCTATGCGTTCACGCCACTGATCCCAGGCCGGCTGTGGCGCCAGCGATTCCTGCAGATAGTCGAGAAAGGCACGCACCTTTCGCGTGCGCAGGCGGCGCTCGGTGGTCAGAACGTGAATATCGCGGCGACCCGGCATCACCTCGCCGCGCCACGCCTCCAGCAGTGGCACCAGCTCGCCCTGCGAGAGCGCATCGCCGATCAGCCAGGTGGGAAACAGCACCAGCCCCTGGCCCAGCAGCGCGGCGCGCAGCAGGCTTTCGGCATCGTTGCTGTAGAGGTTGCCGCTGACCTCGTGGGGCGTCGAACCGCTCTGGTCCGGCGTCTGGAAATACCAGCGCTGGCGGCCCATCTCGCCCTGGTAGAGCAGGCAGTTGTGATCGCTCAGCGACTCCGGGGTCCGGGGCGCCCCGTGCACCTCGAGATAGCTCGGTGCCGCGGCCACCACGTAGTTCATCGGTGCCAGGCGGCGTGCCACCAGCGAGGAGTCGGCCAGGTCGCCGACACGAAAGGTGATGTCCTGGCCTTCTCTTACCGGGTCGATGACCTGGTCACTCAGCTGCAGCTCGGCGGTGATACCGCCGTGGCGGCGCTGGAAGGTATGCAGCAGCGGCACGATCTGGCGCTGGCCGAAGGCGACGGGGGCGTTGATGCGCAGCACGCCGCTGGGCTCGGCGTCGGGGTAGGCCAGCGCCTCCGTGGCGAGATCCAGCCGTTCCAGAATCTCGCGAATCTCCTCGTAGTATCGCCAGCCCGCTTCGGTGAGCGCGACGGCACGGGTGTGCCGGTAGAGCAGCGGCTGGCCGAGCGCCTCTTCCAAACCGCGAATCTGACGCGAGACCGAGGAGACCGCGCGATGAAAATGCCGGGCGGCGGCGGTGAAGCTGCCGCTGGCGGCAACGCGCTCGAAGACGCGCAGGGCGTTGAGATCCAGCGCGTTGAGATTCATCGCCTGACGCGTTTTCGGCCTGTTTGTCATCGAGTTGCGCCTCATGCAATAAAGATTTGCGATGCTTTCGATTGTAGCAACGATCGGGCGATACCAGACTGTGCTCATCGATCCGGCGCGATGCCGGATCTCCCTGACTCGAAAGGAGGTCATCGACCATGCGTAAAGGGACTGCACTCGTCGTCGGCGCGACCGGCATCACCGGCGGCAATCTGGCCAGCCATCTTGTCGCCAGCGGCTGGACCGTCTACGGCCTGTCACGTCGTGCCACCGAGCAGAGCGGCGTGATTCCTGTCGCCGCCGACCTGCTGGACAAGGCCGCTGCCGAGCAGGCGTTGGCCGGCCTACCGATCAGCCACGTCTTCTACTGCACCTGGATTCGCCGCGACAACGAGAAGGCCAATGTCGAGGCCAATAGCCAGATGATGCGCAACCTGTTCGAGGCGCTCGACAGCGACAAGCTGGATCACGCCTCGCTGGTGACGGGGACCAAGCAGTATCTGGGCTCGTTCGAAGCCTACGGCAGCGGGCGGATCGAGACGCCGTTTCGTGAATCCGAGCCGCGGGTGCCGGGAGAGAACTTCTATTATGCGCTGGAAGACGTGCTGTTCGAAGCCGCCGAGCGTCACGGCTTCGCCTGGAACGTGCATCGCCCGCATACGGTGATCGGCTATGCCCGCGGCAATGCCATGAACATGGGCACGACGCTGGCGGTCTACGCCTCGATCTGCCGCGAGACCGGGCGACCCTTCGTCTTCCCTGGCTCCCAGACGCAGTGGAACGCGCTCACCGACATGACCGATGCACTGGTACTGGCACGCCAGATGGAGTGGGCGGCGACCACGCCGGGCGCGGCCAATCAGGCGTTCAATACCGTGAACGGTGACGTATTCCGCTGGCGCCGGATGTGGCGCGAGATTGGTGAGTACTTTGGTCTCGAAGTGCACGGGCCCGAAGCCTCGGACGACCCGGCGTCAATGCAGCCGTTGGAAACGCAGATGGCCGGTGCCGAATCGACCTGGCGCGAGATTGCCGAGAAGCACGATCTGGTCGAGCCGGACGTCGCCAAGCTGGCCTCCTGGTGGCACACCGATGCCGATCTCGGCCGCGATCAGGAGTGCGTCAATGACACCACCAAGTCTCGCGACTTCGGCTTCGATCACTTCCGCGAAACGCGAGCGGCGTTTTTCGATCTGTTCGCCCGCCTGCGTGCGGAGAAGATCATTCCTTGACCGATCCGGGTGATCGTTTTTTGATCGATTGCACGCCTCTGTCGACGTAAGCCTTCATCGATGGCAGGTCGTTATCGACGACAGAAGAGAACCGGCGCCTTCTCGGCGCCGGTTTTCGTCGTCATGGCGGGTCAGAAGACACCGGTCTTCAGACCAGGAACGCGAACTTCTCGCGCAACTGCTCCCAATGCCCCCGCGAACTGGCCGCCAGCACCGTGCCCTGGTGAATCGTCGGCTGGTAGGGCGTGCCATCGAGCAGTGCCGAATAACCGCCGGCCTCGGCGTGAATCATCAGCCCTGCGGCGTGATCCCACGGCATCAGCTTGCCGGTGAGCATGAAGTCGACGAAGCCGAACGCCATGGTGCGGTACTCGTGGCAGGCACAGCCAAACGCCATCATGCGCTGGAAGTCGGGGAAGGTCGCTGCCAGCTGATACTGCTGCGGCTTGGCGAACAACCGGATCGAGGTCGAGCCGACCATCTCGTCGAACTGGTCGGTATCCGAGACCTGCAGCCGGCGCTGGGTGCCGTCGGGGCGGCCGAACCAGGCACCCTCGCCGTGGCGGGCGACGATCCAGTCATCCGCCATGGGGTCGTAGAGCAGCCCGAAGATCGTCTCGCCGAAGCTGGTGGCGGCCAGGATCACCCCGAACTGGTTGAGCCCGCGGGCGAAGTTCCAGGTGCCATCGACCGGATCGATGATCAGCGCCAGCTCGGCGCCGGCGATATCGTCGAGATTGGCGCTGCCATCGGCCACCGCCTCCTCGCCGATCACCGTCACCTCCGGCAGCAGCTCGCGAATCGCCGCCGTCATCATCCGCTCTGCCCCCTGGTCGGCATCGGTGACCAGATCGTCCGGCGCGCTCTTCGAGCGGATCGCGTCTTCGGAGAGGTTGCGAAAACGCGGCAGGATCTCGGTCTTGGCGGCGTCGCGCACGATCTCGATCAACTGCTGCTGTTGCTCGAGGCTGATGGCTCTGGCTGGCATGCGAATCTCCTGGGTCGTGGGTCTCGTTCCTAGGGTAACCGATTCCGCCGTCCGGGTTCGTCGGCGTGTGCCGCGTTGCGCCGTCAGTCCACACCCTGGGTCGAGGCCACCTGGCGATGGCGACCGGCGCCCAGTGCCATGACCAGCGCGCCCAGCGCAATCGCGCTCACCAGGATGCCCACCACGTTCCAGCCGCCGCCCCAGTCGTGCAGCACGCCGACCAGCAACGGCCCCATTGCCGCCAGGGTATAGCCGATGCCCTGGGCCATCGCCGAGAGGCTGGCCGCGGTGGTGGCGTCCGGCGCGCGCAGCGCCAATAGGGTCAACGCCATGCTGAAGGTGCCGCCCTGGCCCAGCCCCAGGATCACGATCCACAGCCATATGCTTGCGATCGGCGCATAGAGACAGCCCAGCAACCCGACCAGGGTCAGCGCCATCACCCCGACCAGTACCGCCCGCTGATCGCGCATGCGGCTGCCGATCCACGGCGCCAGGATCGCCGTGATCACCTGCAGCAGGATCGACACCGACAGCGCCAGCCCCGCGGTGACCGCCGTCAGCCCGCGATCCTGCAGGATCGTCGGCAGCCAGCCGAACACGATGTACGCCAGCGACGACTGCAGCCCCATGAACAGCGATACCTGCCACGCCAGCGGGTCGTGACGCAGGCGCGCACCGAGTCGGACGGGCACGCGAACGGGCTTGGTGCCCTTGAGCTGCGGCAGCCAACACAGGGCGGCGATCACCGCCGGTAGCAGCCAGAACGCCAGCGCACCTTGCCAAGGACCGTGTGAAGCGCCGTGTGACGCGTCTTGCCACAGCCGGCCCAACGCCTGACGCAGCGGCTCGGTGGTACCCGCGGCAGCGGAAGCGCCGAGATTGAGCGCCACGGTGTAGAGGCCGGTCATGATGCTGACGCGGCGGGGGAAGTCCCGCTTGACGATGCCCGGCAGCAACACCCCGATGATGCCGATGCAGCTCCCGGCCACCGCCGTACCCAGGAACAGACCCGCCGTGCCGACCGTTGTAACAACATAGGGCCGCGCCAGCAGCGCCAATGCCAACACCACAAGCGCGGCAAACACGCTGCGTTCCGGCCCGATCCGACGCACCAGCCGTGGCGCCAGCGGCGCCGCCAGACCCAGGAACAGCACCGGCAGGGTGGTCAGAATGCCCTGCCAGCTGGGGGAAAGCGCCAACGCCTCGGCAATGCTGCCGAGCACCGGCGACACGCTGGTCAGCGCCGGACGAAGGTTGAGCGCCACCAGCAGCAGCGCGACGAGAGTCAGCACGCTCGGGCGGGGCATCGCGGAAGTCGACAAGAGAACCATCCTTGGAAATCGAAAGATATTGCTGCACGGCGGCAAGCCAGGGGAGCAAGGGTAGCCGATCGCGGTCAATATCGGGGCGGTTCTACGCCAATGGTCGAGGGTGGTAGTGGTTTTAGCTGCAAGGCGGGCGGTTGGACGCCGGCCGCCATATCAGAAGGTTTGAACTAGGCACTCCAGGCCGAGCAATAGGTATAGAAAGTCGACTTTTCTATACCGGTGGCGCCAGTCATGTCGAAATTTCGGCGTTTTCTCTATACGACGCGCAGACGTGTCGATAGCATCGACATGACCGCTGCGTCATGTCGATTTTTTTAGTACCACGAACATGACCTGTCGGGTGAGTCGATAACATCGACACGAGCCAACTTGAATATGTCTCGAGAACTCCCACATGCCCTGGCAGCCCGACACGCCGTTCAATGACATTCCACGCTTGCCGCCAGAAGTCGGCGATATCGAGACTAGGGCCATCCTCAAAACCTGTATCGAAGCGCGCGCGGCGCTAGCCGAACTGAAACAAGCCGGCGAGCTGCTGCCGGACCAGGGGCTATTGATCAATCTGCTCCCGATGCTAGAGGCGCAGGACAGCTCCGAAATCGAGAACATCGTCACCACGACCGACAAACTATTCCAGTTTGCCGAAGAGGATACTCTCGCCGACCCGGCCACTAGGGAAGCGTTGCGTTATCGGACGGCGCTCCACGACGGCGTCCGCCAGATCCGATCCCGCCCGCTGACCGTCGGCACGGCAGAAATTATTTGCACGACGCTCAAGGGCATCGAGATGAGCGTACGCAAGGTGCCGGGCACCACGCTCAGCAATCAGCGCACCGGCGAAGTCATCTATACACCTCCCGTCGGCGAGCCGCTGCTGCGTGAGCTGCTGGGGAACTGGGAGCAGTTTCTCCATGCCGAGGATGATCTTGACCCACTGATCAAAATGACAATTGCGCACTATCAGTTCGAGGCGATTCATCCGTTCCTGGACGGCAACGGCCGCACCGGGCGCATTCTCAATATTCTGTTTCTCATCGAACGCAATCTGCTGACGCTGCCCAGCCTCTATCTGAGCCGCTATATCGTTCGCTACAAAGTCGACTACTACCGCCTGCTGCTGGCCGTTTCCGCGCACGACGACTGGGAACCGTGGATTCTGTTCATGCTGAAGGCGGTCGAACAGACGTCACGCTGGACGACGGCAAAGATCGCCGCGATTCGGCGTCTGATGGACGAGACGCGCGACCATATTCAGCAGGCGCTACCCAAGCTCTACAGTCACGAGCTGGTACAGCTGATCTTCGAGCAGCCGTATTGCCGCATCGGCAACCTCGTCGAGCGGGACATCGCCAAGCGTCAGACGGCGTCTGTCTATCTCAAGCAGCTGGTGGAAGTCGGTGTGTTGGAAACGCGGCAGGTGGGGAAAGAGAAGCTCTTTATCAACGCGCCGCTGATGGCCCTGATGCGGGATGACATGTAACGATCGTTACGAGGGCGGTGTCGATGCCGATAGCGAAGTCCTGTAATTGAAAATCGAGGGGAGAGTGGTGAGGGTGGTGTAGGTGAAATAGTCGGGTTGCCGGCGAAGTTGAAATAACCTTGCTGTCTATTTCAACTTCACCGGAAAGGGAGAATCTATTTTCCGATAGGGGTAACCTAGTCTCGATTGTTTCGCGCTCGTTTAAAAACTTCTGTAGCCAGATGATCATGCGCCGCTGAGCGAAATTCCTTGTCGGTCATCAGGCGTGAAAAAATCTCTTCGTTATTCTCCATACGCTCGATAAACAACTCATCTAGCTTACGTTCCAGATAAGCTGAAAAATTTGATAGATTGTTGGCTTTGGCGGCTTCAACAATATTTTCGTTCTCCTCGGCGCTAACCGCTATCTGGTCAAAGAACAGCTGGTCTGCTTCAGTGAAGCTTGTGCCGAAACGCTCATTAAGCTTCTCCACCAGCGATGAAAGCTTGACCGGTTCTTCTCGTACACCGCCAGTGCCGACATCGGTCGGCCCTTTAAGAGGATAAGCATCACCCTGGCCAAGGTTGATAGATCCTTCTGTGACCTGCTGCAGCCGGAAATAGCGCAGGGCCACCTCATCATCGAGATCGAATGCCTGTCCATCACCGGGCGGTGGTAGCTTGGACAATAGATTACGAGCAAAGGCATAGAACTTCTCCAGCTCGCTGTCCTGATAGGGAATGATCTGCGACAGGAAGGCATAAAGATTGCGATAGGCCGTCAACTGGCCACGGAAATCCTCCCTCTCTGCCTCTTCGTACTCGCTGAAGCGAGCGACAACCGTATCGAGCGTCGCATTCATGACGCGATGCTCTGAAACCGAGTGATCGCGCTTGCTGCGATACCAGACCTCCGCAAAGGCATTCACATCATCAGGCGTCACAATCGCCCATGCCAATAGCTTGTGCTGCAACTCTGACAGTTTGTGAGGCTCGGCATTATCGCCTACCGGTGTCGTCTCGTAATAAGGCTTGAAGGCCTGATAAATATCATTTTCGTCATTGGCAAAATCGAGCACGAAGGTGCGCGCCTTACCGGGTGCTATGCGGTTGAGGCGTGATAGCGTCTGTACTGCCTGAACCCCGGCCAGCCGCTTGACCACATACATGGTCTGCAGTAAAGGCTGATCGAAACCGGTTTGGTACTTGTCTGCCACCAGCAGCACACGGTAATCGTCCCGCTCGAAGGTTTCAGGCAGTTCACTTTCTGCCAAGCCGTTATTCATCGCTACTTCGGTATAAGCAGAGCCGGGATTGTCCGGATCTTCCACGCTGCCGGAAAAGGCGACCAGTGAGCGGATACCGCCGTAGCCGTTGTGCTTGATATAGTGGTCAAACGCCAGCTTGTATTTCACGGCTGCCAGACGCGAACCGGTAACGACCATAGCCTTGGCCCGCCCGGCCATTTCACTCATCACATAAAGCCGGAAGTGCTCGACAATGACCGAGACTACCTGGTCGATATTGAAGGGATGTAGCTCCAGATACCGGCTTAAGGCCTTGGCAGCCTTTTTGCGCGGCACGTCTGGATCGTTTTCTACCTGCTTGATCAGGCCAAAGAAGCGTTTGTACGTGGTGTAGTTTTGCAGCACATCCATGATGAAGCCTTCTTCAATCGCCTGACGCATGGAGTACTCATGAAACGGAGAAGCACCCGAAGGGCCGGGCTCATCAAACAGCGCTTTGGTCTTGAACTTTGGGGTGGCGGTAAAGGCGAAAAAGCTCAAATTCGGCTGCCGCGCCCGTTTCAGGGAGGCACGAAGAACAGCGGCTTTGGTTTCCTCCGATAGTGCATCGTCTTCCTCATCGGATAGCTGCGCGCCAATCGCTGCCTCAATGCCCTCCTTGTTCAGCATGCCCCGCAGTTCATTGGCCGTTTCGCCACTTTGTGACGAGTGAGCTTCATCCACGATCACGGCAAACCGTTTGCCCGCCGTACTGATTTTCACGCCTTCGCCCTTCTCCTCCAGCCGGGAAAGTGCCTGAGAGATAAAGGGAAATTTCTGCAGAGTGGTGATGATGATGGGCGTGCCGCCTGACAGAGCCTGGGCAAGCTGCTGGGTATTCTCATCGATCTTTTCCACCACCCCGGCCTTGTGCTCGAACTGGTAGATGGTGTTTTGTAGCTGCTGGTCTAGCACGCGCCGATCAGTCACCACCACTACCGAATGAAAGACCTTCTGGTCGCTGGCGTCATGCAGGCTGGCCAGCCGATGTGCCAGCCAGGCAATGGAGTTGGACTTGCCGGAACCGGCCGAATGCTGCACTAGGTAGTTGTGCCCCGAGCCATGGGTTCGCGCATGGTCCACCAGCTTGCGTACCGCATCGAGCTGGTGATAGCGCGGAAAGATCATGGTTTCCTTACGCACGGTACGTGCGCCCTTGTCGGTCTTGACCTGCCGCTCCCTTACTTCCAGATGCATGAAGCGCTGTAGAATATCCAGCAGGCTGTCCTTTCTCAGCACCTCATCCCACAGATAGTGGGTTTTCCAGTTGTTCTCCACGGGTGGATTGCCTGCGCCGTGGTCATGCCCACGATTGAAAGGCAGGAATACCGTGTCCTTGCCCTTCAGGCGGGTGGTCATCCACACCTCGTCCGGGTCCACGGCAAAATGCACCAGCGCACGCTTTTTGAAGGCAAACAGCAAGTCGCGTTCATCACGGTCCTGCATGTACTGCTTAACCGCATCGGTCGCTCGCTGGTCAGTGAGCGGGTTTTTTAGCTCGGCAGTGACTATCGGCAAGCCGTTCAGGCTCAGGGTCACATCGATAATGCAGCGGCGGTGCTGATTTTTACCCGAGCCGCCCGCCTTCTTCATCACTGAGGTAAACGCCACCTGCCGGGTCACCGTCAGCCGGTTCAGCGCGTAGGCGGCAGCCGCCTCCGGGTTCATGCCGGAATTGGGGCGAAAGTGGGCCAGCCGGAAGGTTTTGCCATAGCACTTAAAACCATAGCGCAGCACATGCAGGGTGCCCTTGATCTCCAGCTCCTTGGCCAGGCTGTCGAGTACCGTGGCGCGGGTTTTCTCACCCAGCAGCGCTTCCAGTTGTCCCCATTTGGCCGGCTGGCTGTCTTGCAGGAAGCCGGCCACGTCGTCGGGGAACAGCGCAAGCGCCTCGTCGTAGTCAGTCGCGTCACGCTTTTCGTAGCCGCCCGCGTCGATCAGGCCCGCTTCTATGGCGGTTTCAAAGGCCAGTTCAGAATGGCCAGGCATCAGGCAACCTCCAGTTGGCCGGTTACAGCGGCAGTTATCAGGGCGGAGCGGTATTCTTCTAGTTGTCGTATCGATTTCATTATGGATGTCGAAACAGTGTCGTGAGCTCTATCCGCGCTCACGCAAGCATTCCAGATGTTTGACGCCTCATTTGTAGGAGGAATTGGGACCCAAACATCCTTAAGCTGCCGGCTATCTATACCGCTTATCGTTACTTGTTTAGTAATTGATAGAAAAAAGGCCCGGCAAACGGCAGATTGGAAATAGTAGGATAGAAAGCCCGAAATCTGATCTGCGCAAAATGGCCTAATTCTAATCATCGAGCTTTCAAACAAGTACGCTTCTGGAAGACTATTGATTCTGACCGATTTCCCTGAGCCTTCGAATACCAACGATCTGCGCGCAATCAGGAAATCGCCCGCTTTGAGCCCGTACTTGTCAATTTCAGCATCGGACGCCAAGACTCTGTCTTTTGTGCCACCATCAAAAGTAACGCCCCTGAAAGCTTCTCCCATTTGAACAAAAGGCACTCCTTCGGGCGAAAACTGATCTTTCGGTTTGTAGGCGCCATTTATGGTTCCGCCGTCCAGCAAAAATCGCAAGCGCTTAACCTCCCAATGCGCCGGAATATCCCCCAGCCAGTCGATGCCGGAGGGTTTCATGGGAGCATCGGAGTTCAGGCCTTTGGTGACGGAGCGGGTGATCAGGGCCTGGCGCTTTTCGGCCAGCCGTTCCAGCAGCACGCGCTTTTTTTCGATCAGGTTGTCGATGCGGGCGGTTTTTTCATCCAGAAACTGCGCGATACGGCGTTGAGTTTCGAGGGGCGGAAGGGCAACATATGAATTTTTCAATGGGTATTGGCCCAACCCATAGCGCGTTACTCCGTTTGCTCCTAGTTTGAACTGGTCGTTTAGAGGGTCAGAGCGGCAAAGCCACGCGAGAAATGCTCCGTCGAGTTCGACACCTGGCTCAAGCACTGATAGGTGGTAGCCGCACAAAACATCCGGCATATCTTGGGCGACCAGCGCGGGAATGCCGATATCATCCCACCCTTCACTATCTTTGGTGATAATCACCTGATCGCGTTTCAGCTGAAACTTTACGATCTCTCCTTCGGTCGCTGACCCATTCATGAATTCTAGGTCTGGAGTTATTCGGTCGTTGTAGTAAACATCGGTGTAGTTACACAACTGCACCGGCTGCTCGTCATCCGAAATAGTTTTGTCTACATTGCTATTACGCACATCGGCGAAGAACTTCAGTTTCTCGAGTCGCCAACCATTGGGCAGCTTTCCGTATGCATCCTGAATTTTTTCCGGAGCGTTTGTCATCCCACCAATCCCTTCAACAGCCCGGCAATATCACCTTCCAGCGCGTTGATCTCCGTCTCGATCTCATCCAGCGGCCGCGGTTGCTTGTAGACGTAGAAATGGCGATTGATGGGTATTTCATAGCCCACCTTGGTCTTGCTGTAGTCCACCCAGGCATCGGGCACATGAGGCAACACCTCGTCCGCCATGTAGGCATCGATGTCCTCGCGGAAAGTAGCTATCAACTCGTCGTTAGGCTTGTCTGGTCCCATCCGCATGGGCAGTGGCAGTTCGGTGCCTTCTGGCAAGGGGATGTTTTCAGTGTCGCGCAGTTCGCTGTCAGGTTCGGGGCGGCCCTTGTTGTCGCGGCAGATTTCGGCGCTCTGATCGCGCTCGCCCAGGGCGTTGAAGATCGCCTTTTTGACCGGCGCGGGAAGCTTCAGGCCGGCGGCCTTGGCAGCGGCGCTCAAATTAGCATCGAAGACGGCGCGGTCGTTGTATTTTCCATTGTCGGCCAAATCGGTCAGAAGAGCGCGAATGACGTTCTGCAGTTGCTGGCCTTCTGCGATTTCTTTGGCGGCAGCCGCTTCGTTCTTGCGTTTTTTTGAGTTCGCCAGGTTGGCAAAGGCGGTCTGCTCATCCAGCAGCGCAATGCGCTCGGGCGTGGCCTCAAAGTTCATGCGCAGGGGGCGTTCCACCATTACCTTGAGGAAGCCGAACTCGCGGTTCTCGAAAGTGCGTGAGACGACGCGGGTTTCGGTGTCGCCGTTGATTTGAACCTCGGCGGTCTCGCCATCCTGGTAGTTGCCATACAGGCGGGTCAGGTCGCGGATCTGCTCTTCGGTGATCTCGTTGCGCTTGTTGTTGAGACTTTTCTTCATCTTCTGAAAGAAGCGGGTGCCGTCGATAAGCTGCACCTTGCCGCGCCGCTCCGGGGCCTTGCGGTTAGTCACCAGCCAGACATAGGTGAAGATGCCGGTGTTGTAGAACAGCTGATCGGGCAGCGCGACGATGGCGTCAAGCCAGTCGTTCTCGATGATCCAGCGGCGGATATTCGACGGCCCGGAACCGGCATCACCGGAAAACAGCGGCGAGCCATTGAAGACGATGGCGATCTTGGAGCCGACGGCATCCTCATCCCCTTCCTTGTAGGGGTACATCTTGGCGATCATGTGTTGTAGGAATAGCAGAGAGCCATCGTTAATGGCCGGCACCCCGGCGCCGAAACGCCCGGCAAAGCCCATCTCCTTGTGTTCCTTATCGACAACGCTTTTCTGGTCTTTCCATTCCACGCCAAAAGGCGGATTGGCCAGCAGGTAGTGGAACTGCTTGCCCTCAAAACCATCGCGGGTCTTGCCGTCGCCCAGGGTGTCGCCCAGCACGATGCTGCTGGTGTCTTCATCCTTGATGAGCATATCTGAGCAGCAGATGGCCCAGGATTCGTCGTTGTACTCCTGACCGAACAGGGCCAGATTGGCCTGATCGTTCTGATCGAGAATGAATTTCTCGGATTCCGACAACATGCCGCCGGTACCGCAGGCCGGGTCGTAAATGGTGCGGTAGATGCCCGGCGTATAGACATCCTGCTCGCCGGTGTAGACCAGATTCGCCATCAGACGAATGACCTCACGTGGCGTGAAGTGATCCCCTGCTTCCTCATTGGCCTGTTCGTTGAAGCGCATGACCAGGTGCTCGAACAAATACCCCATCTGCAGATTGTCGATGCGCTTCGGATGTAGATCGACTTCTGCCATCGCCTTGACGATGGTGAAAAGTCGGTTGCTGGCATCGAGCTTCTCGATCTGATCGGTGAACTTGAAGCGCTCGAAAATGGCTCGTGCCGTAGGCGAGAAACCGTTGATGTAGGCCACCAGGTTGGGCGCGATATTGTCCGGATCGCCCAGCAGCCTCTCAAAGGTAAAGGGACTGGTGTTGTAGAGCGGATGATTGCGATCCGGGTCTGCCGCCTTGCCAAGCATTCTCTCCATGGCACTTTCCGGCATCCCTTGGGCGGTCAGCTTTTCATACTGATCGAGAACCTTGTCTTTCGTCGGTGCCAATACACAGTCGAGCCGTCGTAGTACGACAATGGGAAGCATGACCAGCCGATACTGTGGCGGGCGATAGGGGCCGCGCAGGCGGTTGGCAATTTCCCAGATGTGGTTTTTGAGTTGTTCATGCACTTGCAGGTTCATTTGAAAAGCATCCTTGGCGCCATGCTGAGTGTGGTTAATAGGCAATTTGAATTGCCTGGCCAGGCAGCCAACCTTTCCCGTAGAAGGTTTCTACGGAGGCGAGCGCATGTTTAGTAAGGTATTGGCCCAGTAAGCACGACGCGATGTTAAATTATTAATTACCAGACAGCGAAAAACCTCGACGCACTCACCGAGGTTTAGACGCGGCCCGGGCACTCCCAATCCACTTGTCTTGAAGTCTCGGCATCGGCAGCCGATCCGTCAACGCCGTTGGTCATCCTCCTCCGGCACTGCCCCATACCTTCCCGGTATGCACCACCACGTAACGGCATTGGGCAGGCGACCCGGCGCGGCGTTACCTTACGCCCAGCGGCGCCGGCACCCCGGCGCCCAGGCCGTTCGAACCCTTTGACTGAAGACGATACCCACCATGATGGCGACCCCGGATCTCGGCACTGACGCCGACGCGATCCCCACCCGTGAAGAGAAGGACCTGCTGGGCGTGCTGCCCGTACCCCAGAGCGCCTATTACGGCATCCAGACCCAGCGCGCGGTGGAGAACTTCCACCTGAGTGGCGTGCCGCTGGCGCACTATCCCAAGCTGGTGATCGCGCTGGCCATGGTCAAGCAGGCCGCGGCGGAGGCCAATCACGAGCTGGGCTATCTCGATGCCACCCGGCTGGCGGCGATCCGCCACGCCTGCCAGACGCTGATCGCCGGCGAGCACCACGATCAGTTCGTGGTCGACATGATCCAGGGCGGGGCGGGTACCTCGACCAATATGAACGCCAACGAGGTGATCGCCAATCTGGCACTCGAACACCTCGGCCACGCCAAGGGCGACTACGCCCACCTGCACCCCAACAACCACGTCAACATGGCGCAGTCGACCAACGACGCTTACCCAACCGCGATCCGCCTCGGCCTGCTGCTGGGCCACGATGCGCTGCTGGGCAGCCTGGCGCAGCTGCGCGATGCGCTGGCGGACAAGGGCACGGCCTTCGCCGACGTGCTCAAGATGGGCCGCACCCAGCTGCAGGATGCGGTGCCGATGACGCTGGGTCAGGAGTTCAACGCCTTCGCCACCACCCTGGGCGAGGATCTGGGCCACCTGGAGGCGCAGATTCCGCGCCTGCTGTGCGAGGTCAACCTGGGCGGCACCGCCATCGGTACCGGGATCAACTCCGACCCGCGCTATCAGCGCCTGGCGGTGGAGCGCCTCGGCGCGATCAGCGGCCAGCCGCTGGTGCCGGCCCAGGACCTGATCGAGGCCACCTCCGACATGGGCGCCTTCGTGCTCTTCTCGGGCATGTTGAAGCGCCTGGCGGTGAAGCTCTCCAAGATCTGCAACGACCTGCGTCTGCTCTCCAGCGGCCCGCGCGCCGGCTTCAACGAGATCAACCTGCCGCCGCGCCAGCCCGGCAGCTCGATCATGCCCGGCAAGGTCAATCCGGTGATCCCGGAGGCGGTCAACCAGGTGGCGTTCGAGGTGATCGGCAACGACCTGGCGCTGACCATGGCTGCCGAGGGCGGGCAGCTTCAGCTCAACGTGATGGAGCCGCTGATCGCCTACAAGCTGTTCGACTCCATCCGCCTGCTGACCCGCGCCATGCACATGCTGCGGGAGCACTGCATCGAGGGCATCACCGCCAACGAGGCCCACTGCCGCGAGATGGTGGAGCGCTCGATCGGGCTGGTCACCGCGCTCAACCCCCATATCGGCTATGACAACGCCACGCGCATCGCCCGCGAGGCGCTGGTCTCCGGCCGCGGCGTGCTTGAGCTGGTGCTGGAGGAGAACCTGCTGGATGAAGCCTCGCTCGCCGATATCCTGCGACCGGAGAATATGATTGCGCCCAGGCTCGCGCCGCTGCGGGTCTAGCGTCGAAGTCGTTGGACTTTGGCGTAGACCGAGGCGGTGCCCCGGGGCACCGCCTCCTTGTTGACTCGATCTAGCAAGGCGACTTTTCAACGCGACCCGAATGGCAAGCCTTTGACGGCGATCAAATCGTCGACATAGCAGGTACGGCTATCCGACGAGGGGCTAGACTCACCCCGGTGTCGACCCCAAACCGCCCCGCTTTCTTTGCCGTGAGGACCGGGGGACCTTTCTTCCGCACCGCCTCGGTGGCGCGATCGGGTCGATAATGAACCGGGACAGGAAACCGTCCTAATGAGTGCGATTTTTGTTTCAAGGTGTAACTCGGCGTCGCTTTTCGGCTGTAATATTCATTCTTCTTATGAATTAAATTAATGCTGGATTCTGTTCTTCAAGTTTATAAAATCTCCGGCGTTTCAGGGATTGAGCGGTGTCCACAGGTGGCGAGCATTCGGGACGGTAAGAAGGGATGCTTATGATGGTCGTCGTGGATGGGTCCGGCTGGCGACAGCCGGCATTACCGTTTTCGATGTCTCGATGCCGATCAGCAGAAATGCAGTTCTGGACGCTTTTCTTCACCTGCACCCTGGCCGTTCAGCGGTTTTTGGGTTTGGCACCGTTATATGACGCTTATTGCCAGTTCTTTCACCACAGTCATTCTGATTTCAGGATGAAGTCTCGTCCGTGCAACGCGGTCGTGGGACGCCAAGGGAGCTTGGAGTCGATTCTCGGGGTGGATCGGGACCTGGAGGGGCCAGCCGGCGGCGACCCATGATTACATTAAGTTACCTATCTGTATTTTGGCTTACCACAGATCATTTTACCTAATCATGCTTTGGGGTATTCTGCGTCTGTCCACCGGATGGACACTCGCAAGGACCTGGGACAGGGATCTGTCTGACGCCATGGACGTACGGATCGCGAGGGCCGTATAAGAGAGCATCTTTGGCACTGCTACTGAGGGCCCTCGCGCTTGCGCTTTGGCCCTCTTTTAATTCCCGCCTTCCAGCCTGCCGCCGGTACTTCATTTCCTCTTGTCGTGGAGGTCGATGGCCGATGTGCGTCGCGCCAATGCCAGGCGGCGCTGGGGCTGGTCGCTCCGATTCTGACGCGTGCCGTCCCCCCATCTTCTGATATTGCGGTACTCGTATACGATGACAGATTGGGGTCGAAGTCTTCGGGAACCTTGAGTTGACCTCTCATGAAGCCGAATCGATCTGCTGCCTGGTGTCCGGATGATCGATGGCCTTGCCGATTGACTCGCCTGCACTGTGGCCAATGCGGTTAGTGTCGGGGGATGTCAGAAAGCGGCCTTGCCGATCGAGGCGCCGCCGTCGATGAAGAGTGTCTGTCCGGTAATGAAGCTGGCCTCTTCCGAGAGGAAGAACTCGATGCCGGCGGCGATCTCTTCGGGCTTGCCAAAACGGCCCATGGGCACACCGGAAAGATAGCGCCGTTCCCCCTCGCTGCCAGGTGGATTGTTGACGCGGAAGAGTTCGGTTTCGGTCGGGCCAGGGGCGATGGCATTGACGGTGATACCGGTGTCGGCGAGTTCGAGTGCCCACGAGCGGCTGAAACTGACGAGGCCGGCCTTCGCTGCGGCGTAGGCGGTGCGATCGGTGATCCCGAGAATCGTCAGGCTCGAGATGTTGACGATCCGCCCCCAGCCTTGCCGGCGCATGGCCGGCAGCGTCGCCTGGACCACCTGCACGGCGGCGTGCAGGTTCACGGAAAACACCGCGTCCATGTCGTCATGCCGGATCTCGCCCAGCCGTTGCGGACGCACCAGGCCGACGTTGTTGATCACGCCATCGAATGCATGACGTTCGGTCAGGCCATCGAGCGCTCGTGCCGTCTGTGACCGATCCGCGAGATCGGTGGTGACGAGTTCGCCGGGGAACTCGGCATCGCTGCGCGCCAGCCCCACGACGTGGTGCCCGGCCGAGACGAGCCGTCGGGATAGCGCGAGCCCGATACCTTTGGTCGCGCCGGTGATGAGAAACGTGCGTGGGTTCATGACGAACTCCCTTGATAACGGCCCTTGCCAGGGCCGTCATGTCAGTTGGTGGTATCAGGTACTGGTGGCCTGGTTTGCTTCCAGCACGGCGATCAATGCCTCGGGCTCGGGCCGCTGGGTATAGTCCGGGTTCACGTCCGCGTAGAGGATGGTCCCATCCTGTCCGATCAGATAGCGTGCCGGCATCGGCAGGGACCAGCTCGGATCGTCGTTGAATGTCGGCAGGTCGTTTTTCAGCGTCTTGTAAAGGTCGACCAGATCGGGAGGAAGCGAGAAGCGCAGGCCGAAGGCGGCGCCAATGTCGCCCCGGGTATCCGACAGGATCGGAAACGTCAGCCGGTTCTGCCGCGCTGACTTGCGGCTATTGGGGGCCGTCTGGGGCGAGATGGCGACGAGCGAGGCGCCCAGGCGCTCGAATGCCGGCTTGGCGGCCTCGAGTGCCTGCAGCTCCATGTTGCAGTAGGGGCACCATACCCCGCGGTAGAAGCTCACGATCAGCGGCCCGTACTCCAGCAGGTTCTCCGATCTGACGACCCTGCCTTGCGGGTCCTTGAGTTCGAACGAGGGGGCCTTGTCGCCGACCTGCCTGGCGTTTTCGGCAGCGCCGGATTCGATCAGGGCGGCGGTCGCGCGATGCATCGTCTCGATCATCGCCGGTGACATGTTGTAGGGCGGGTTACCGGCTTCGAAGTCCGCCTTGAAAGCGTCCAGTCTGGCTTGAAGTGACATGAGGTTTCCCTGGGTAGTGCGGCGCGTTGCCGTCAGGCTGCGTTGTCGTCAGGCCGCGTTGCAGATGGCGTCGAGCTCAGGCGCCGGCGGTGCCGGGCTTGGTCCACTCGTTGCCTTTCATGAAGTCGTCGAGCGGGGTATGGGCGATATGGTTCGTGTAGTTGCTCATCACCTTGGTCGCGACACCGAGAATCACTTCGAACACATTGCGACGGGTATAACCGGCGGCGAGGAAGGCCTCGGTATCGTCATCGGAGATCCAGCCGCGATGGCGTACCACCAGCGTGGTGAACCGGTGCAGGGCTTCGAGTCTGGCGTCCGGCAGGGCGGTGCCGGCGCGCAGCGCTTCGATGACCGCGGGGTCCATTTTCTGCATCTTGGCCAGGGTGCTGTGGCCGGCCATGCAGTAATGGCATTCGTTCTCGAAGTTCGAACTCATGTAGACGACCTGCTGTTCGTGGGGCGTGAGCGTCGTCTTGCCGAACAGGTCCCACAGGGTGGAGTAGCCCGCCAGCAGTTCCGGCGATTCGGCCATGTTGCCCTGCAGGTTCGGGACGAAGCCGAAAGCGGCTTTGGTGGCAACCAACCCTGGCCGGGAAGCTTCCGGAGCGGTATCGGCGGTATGCGTGGTAAACGTCGTCATGGGGATTCCTCGCTGTCGTGGCAGGCATATGGGATGCGACAGGTGCAGATTCGAGGATTTGGCCGGTGCCAGGTAGACAGGGGGTTGGACTATCGTTTATTCCTTTCAGGAATAGGCCGCTTGTTTCGTCAGGGCCGTTCTCCTGCATTGCCACGAGCCGGATATCTCTTTGACCGGGCATCGAACGGCATGGCCTTGCGCACTTCTGGGGCATGATCATGAATCGCTTTACCGCGATGGAAACCTTCGTGAAGGTCTACGAGTCGGGCTCGTTCTCCAGCGCCGCCCGTCTGCTGCATGTGGGACAGCCGGCAGTCTCGAAGGCCGTGGCGCAGCTGGAGGCGCGACTCGGGGTGCGATTGTTGTTGCGCTCGACCCAGGGGCTGACGCCGACCCAGGCCGGGCATGACTTCTACGAGCATGCCAGGCTCGCGCTGGAGCAGGCCGACGAAGCGGAACGCGTCGCCCGGGGAGACAAGGCCGCCATAACCGGCCGGGTCAGGGTCTGCATGGCGGTCACGTTCGCGCGCCTGCACGTGATTCCCCGGTTGCCGCTCTTCTTTGCCCGGCATCCGGAGATCGAAGTCGATGTCGTGCTCCATGACGGCAATATCGATCTGATCGAGAACGGGATCGACCTCGCCTTGCGGATGGGCGAACTGGCGGACTCCTCGCTGACGGTGCGCAAGATCAGCCAGTGCCCTCGCTGGGCAGTGGGAACGCCCGGCTATTTCGACAGTGCCGGGACTCCCGAAGACCCCTCCGCGCTCACCGAACACGATGTCGTGATCCACGACCTTTCCGGTCGTGACCACCCGTGGACGTTCGAACGCGATGGCCAGCGTATGAGCGTTTCCGTGAGTGGGCGGCTGAGAACGAATGCCGCCGAAGGCGTGCGCGAAGGCGTCCTGGCCGGGATGGGGATGGCCATTGCCTCCGAGTGGATGTTTGCGCCGGAATTGGCGGCAGGCACGGTCATCCCCGTGCTGACCGACTGGCGTCTGCCCTCGATCGACCTGTGGGCCGTGTTCCCCAGCGGCCGTCAGAGCAACGCCCGCACGCGAGCGTTCGTCGATTTCATCGAAACCGAGTTTGCCGACGCCCGTTCCGATCCGCGGTGAAGGTGAACGGGCCTCGGCGAACTTGCGTCGGGGAGTGGCCGTGGCGCGCGGCCTCGCTCAGGCCGTCGCTTCGAGCTTCTCTGCCCGGCGGGTGGAAAAGCTCAACGCTGCGTCCATCGGCGCGAAGCTGATATGGAGCTTGGAGACCTGACCGTGTGCGTTCCAGTGAGCCACGACTACGCATTGGGCGGGGCGTCGTGGAGTCTTTCGTCCATCTGTCCTCGTTGCCGTCCGCGCCAGCGTGTCGCCGCTCCTCGGGCAGTCAGCCATTGACGTCCACTACGAGCCGGCCGCGCACCGTTCCTGCCAGGAGGTGTTCGGCCGCCTCCAGCGTCTCGCTCAAGCGGATGTCTCGTGAGATTTCGTCGAGCAGGGCGGGTTCGATGTCCTCGGCGAGTCGTGCCCAGGCGTGCCGGCGCTCCTCGGCGGGGCGGGTGACGCTGTTGATGCCGAGCAGGCTGACGCCACGCAGAATGAAGGGGGCCACGGTCGCGGGGAAATCCATGCCCTGGGCGAGGCCGCAGGCGGCGACCAGGCCGTCGGGGCAGGTTCGGGCGCAGACGTTGGCCAGGGTATGGCTGCCCACCGAGTCGATGGCGGCAAACCACCGCGCCTTGGCCAGGGGCTTTCCGGGGCCTGACAGTGCGCTGCGATCGATGATCTCGGCGGCGCCCAGCCGCTCGAGAAAGGCCGACTCCTGAGGGCGGCCGGTCGCCGCGACGACGCGGTAGCCGCGTGCCGCCAGCAGGGCGATGGCGTAGCTGCCGACGCCCCCGTTGGCGCCGGTCACCAGTACCTCGCCGCGATCCGGCGTCAGGCCGTGGCGCTCCAGCGCCAGCAGGCTCAACATGGCGGTGTAGCCGGCGGTGCCGATGGCCATCGCTTGATGTGTGTTCAGCGAGCGCGGCAGCCGGGTGAGCCAGTCGCCATTGACCCGAGCGCACTGGGCCAGGCCGCCCCAGTGCTCTTCGCCAATGCCCCAGCCGTTGAGCAGGATACGATCACCCGGCACCCAGTCGGGGTGTTCACTCTGCTCGACGACACCGGCAAGGTCGATGCCCGGCACCATGGGGAAACGGCGCACGACCGCTCCCTTGCCGGTGATCGCCAGCGCGTCCTTGTAGTTGAGCGTGCTCCATTCGACGCGCACCCGAACATCGCCCGGGGGCAGTGATTCGGGATCGAGCTGCGTCAGCACGGCGCGGCTCCGCTGATCGGCTTCGGTCTGCTGCACGACAATGGCGTTGAACACGTGAACCTCCTGAGCATTGAACGATGATTCGGAGAGGGCGTTTGACTGTGGTGAGCTCGAGCTCAACGGGGCAATCGAGCGAAGAACTCCTGGCTGAAGAGCGCCAGGGGTGTCGGCCCGCACTGCAGACGGGCTCGCTGAACGGCGCCTTCCCAACCGATCCAGAAGAAAGCGGCGAGGGTGTCGCAATCCGTATCGGCGGCCAGTGCGCCCTGCGTCTGAGCCAGTCGTAGACAGTCGGCGACTCGACGTTGCCAGTCCTGGAGGATGGCTTCCAGCCGCGCATCGAACCCTGCGGGCAACAGCGTGACTTCCTGGCCCAGATTGCCCACCAGGCAGCCTCGCCGGTAGTGGTAGCGCGCCATGCCCTCCTGGGCGTCCTGGGTGAACCGGCGGAGTCGTTCGAGGGGCGGCAACTCGGAAGAGAGCAACCGGCGGTCGAGCTTGCGCGCGAAATAATCGGCATATCGTGACAGCACGGCGTGACCGAACGCTTCCTTGCTGTCGAAGTAGTGGTAGAACGATCCCTTTGGCACGCCGACCCGTTTCAGCACACCATCGATCCCGGTCGAGACGAATCCCTGCTCGGTAAGCACTTCGACGCCACACCGAATCAGGGCGTCCCGGGTGTCTGGGTTGGCGCGCGCTACCTTCGGTGGGCGGCCACGGCGTTTGCTGGGGGGTGTTGGCGTCTCCATGGCGTCCAATTTAGACCGATCGTCTCTCAATATCAAAGCCAGATCGTCGTCGACATCCGGCGCCTCGCCACAGCTTCCTTGTGCCGGCACATCGAGACATGCCGTTCTCGTCGTGGATTCCTTTCGCACCGAGGCCGGTAGCGTGAAACGGATCGCTGGGCGCTTGAACGACGGGCTGCCCGAGACCCGGTCCGGGTAGACCGTGGTAACCATCCACCATCGGGCGTTGGAGAGAGTGTTTTCTAGTTTGGATGCAGCACGGGCGCAGAACTCGTTTCGCCGGACGAGCGTAAGCCCAGCAGACCGAGGTCGCGATAGATCTCGTTTTTCATGATCTGAACCGCGCCTTCCAGACTCCTTTCGCCCCCGATGGTGGAGGCGTAGAGAAAGGGACGTCCGATGAAGACGAAGTCGGCACCCAGCGCCAGGGCTTTGACGACATCCGTGCCACGCCGGATGCCGCCGTCGACCATGATGGCCATGTGGCCGGCCTCGGCTTTGGCCTGCGGCAGCGCTCGGATCGCGGAGATGGCGTGATCGAGCTGTCGGCCGCCATGATTGGACAGCACGACGCCGTCGCAACCGATGTCCCGGGCCACCGCGACATCGAGATGGGAGAGCACTCCCTTCACGACCAGCTTGCCTTTCCACTGGTCTCGAATTCGACAGACGTGGTCCCAGTTAAGGTGATCCTTGCGACCGAAATCCCGCGCTGCCTGGCGAGAGACAATGGGCGCGCCGCGCTGGGCGTAGGAGTTCTCGAAATGTGGCATACCCTGGCGCCGGAGCGTCGGCAGGAAAGTCGTAAATAACCAGCGGGGCTTGATACCGAAATCCCAGAACATTCGGGGCGTGAAGCGCAGCGGGGTGGAGAAGCCGGCACGCAGGTTATTCTCCCGGTTGGCCAGTACGGCCGTATCCGCGGTCAGGACCAAGGTCCGGTAGCCCGCCTCGGCGACTCGCTGCACCAGCGCCTCGATCCGATCCTCTTCCCCGGGCACGTAGGCCTGAAACCAGGCCCGGGGGTTGGTTTCGATGACCTCTTCCAGGCAGGTGAGAGACGAACCGCTCAGTACGTAGGGGATGCCTTCGCGGTCAGCAACTCGCGCGGCGACGTTGTCGCCGTCAAACGCCATCAGTGCGCTGATGCCCATCGGCGCAATGCCGAATGGCGCCGCCCACTCTTCCCCCAGCAGCCGTTGCCGCAGGGTCCGGCCCTCCACGCCGCGAAGCACCCTTGGCACCAGCTTCAGCTCGTCGAGCGCGGCGCGGTTGTCTTCGCGTGCCGCGGAAGTCTCCGACGCACCCGCGACATATTGGAATAGCGGGCGCGGAAGGCGACGTCGGGCCGCGATTTCATAATCGTCGAGATTGAGAATCATCGCTTTGGGATTGACCTGTATTGATAAGCCACGAGTATGAGAGAAGCCGGTGACACTATTGCCCCCAGCCTGAAGCCATGGGAAGGCCAGCAACTGGTAGCTCGGCGCACAGAATCGAACCGGAATCCGATTCCGTGATGTAGAGCGTTCGGCCTTCGGGGCCACCAAAGGCACAGTTGGTAGTGCCTAGCCCTTTCGGGGATTTCACGACCGCGATAGGCACGCCGAGCTCGTCATGCACCCAAACCAGCCCCATCCCCGTTTGACAGACTACGACGCCGTTATCACGCGTCAGCGCGAGGCCATCAGGTCCGGCGCGCCCGCCTGAAAACTGGAGGAAAAGTCCGGCTCTCGTCACGCGCTGACTTTGGGAAACCGGGAGACGCCATACCGCATTCGCCCGGGTCACGGCGACGTAGAGCGTATGACCCGAGGTATCCAGCACCAGGCCGTTCGGGCTGGGAACGTTGTCGATCAGACAATCCAGTCGGCCGCTATCGGGGTCCCAGCGATAAACGCGGCCACTGGGATCCTGAAGCCCGGTCTGCCCCTGGTCGGTAAAATAAAGGGTACCGTCGGGGCCGATATGGAGATCGTTGCAGCCCTTGAAACTTTCAGAGTCGGCATCCCCCAGCGCCGTGGTCACCTTGCTCGTTGCTGGATCGAGCGACATGATGCCGTTTTTGGCATCGGCGATGAAAATGCGCCCTCCGGCATCGATCTTCAGGCCGTTGGGATAGCCGTCGTATTGGGTGACAAGTTCAATATCACCCCTAGGTGAGGCACGAAAGATACGTCCGAAGGGAATATCGACGAACCAGAGATTGCCTTCCAGATCGAAAGACGGGCCCTCCAGAAAGCTGTCGACAGGAGCGCCTCGGCGTTTTTTGTCCGCCCAGTGAGAACGTTGTCCGGTGTTACGCAAAGACGGTGGTAGCGTGGTAAAAACCTCGGCTTCGATCAGCACGGGATCGGGGTGCGGAAATGCCATGGATCAACCTCCGGTGGTTAGATTGGGTAGCCACAGTGCGATATCGGGGAACCCGATCAGCAGTACGAGAAACGCCAGGATGATGGCGAAGAAGGGCAGCACGCCCATGACGACGTCCTCGACCCGGGTTTTCGAATCCGAACTGGCCACCACGAAGAGAATGACCCCGAGTGGCGGCGTCAACTGGCCCAGCTCGACCAGGATCACCACGAAAACGCCGAACCAGACCGGGTCGACGCCCATCGCCATGAGGGTGGGGAATATCACCGGCACGATGATGGCGATCATGCCGAGCCCTTCCATGAAGCAGCCCAGAATGGCGAACACCACCATCAGGATCAGCAGCAGCGAGACCTGGGACAGACCCGCGTCGGCGACACGATCGACCAACGCCTCTCCCACGCCGGAGAGCGCGGTGGCATAGGCAAACAGCATGGAGATGAAGACGATGAACAGGACGTTGCCGCTCATCGTCAGCGTGCGTGACAACGCGGACTTCAGCATCGCGACGTTGAGTTTGCCGTAGAGTGCGGAGATCAGCGTTGCGCCGATGACGCCCAGCGCGCCGGCTTCGGTCGGCGTGGCGACACCGGCATAGATGCTTCCCAGCACGAAGGCGATCAGCAGCGTGAAAGGAAAGACGTCGGAGGCGGCCCGCAGGTAATCCTGGAACTGGCGCTGCTGGGTATCCTTGGGAACGAGATTCGGCTTCGCCAGTGCGCGCGCGATGATCAGCAGGCTGTAGCAAGCGCCGAGCAGGATACCGGGCACCAGGCCCGCCGCGAACAGCTTGGCGATCGACGTCTCGGTGAAGGTGGCGTAGATGATCATGGTGATCGACGGCGGAATCAGGATCCCCAGCGTGCCACCTGCCGCGAGAGAGCCGGCGACCAGGCGTCGGTCGTAACCGCGTGCGGTCAGTGCCGGCAGGGCGACGGTGGACATGGCCGCGGCCGTCGGTGCGCTGCCCCCGGCCACGGCGGCGAAGATACCGCTGCCGACGATATTGGTGTGCAGCAAGCCGCCGGGCAGGCGCTTCATGAATGGGGCGATACCGTTGTAGAGGCGCCCACTCAGGCCGCTGGCCAGCAGGATTTCCGCCATCAGAATGAACAGGGGGATCGCCGCCAGGGTGAAACTGTTGGCGGCGCCCCAGCTCACCAGCCCGAGCGCCTTCCACCCGGCGGCACCTTTCATCAGCCAGAGATAGATCAGCGAGGCAGCGCCAACGGCAAACTGAACCCACAACCCGCCGACGATCAGAATCAGTAGCACGCCAAAGGCGATGAGTGCATCCATCAGTCACGCCCCCCGTTGCGCAAGGCGACCAGCCCGCGCTCGATGATGAAGACGGCAACGAAGAGGAGCCCGACTGGCATTACCAGTTGGGGGATCCAGAGTGGCGTCATCAGGAAGGTGGGCGCCACGTTGCCGCGCTGGTAGGAACTCATCACCAGTTGGGCGGTGTACCAGATCAACACGCTGCAAACGGCAAACGAGAGCGCCAGATAGAACAGGTTCAGCCCGTGGCGCAGGGCGCGCGGAAGCGCGTCGAACAGAAAACCGACCTGGAACAGACTGTTCTTCCTCACGGCCAGGCTCGCGCCGAGCAGTGTCAGCCCGACGACGAGATAGCCGGCAAGTTCTTCGACGATTCTCAGCGAATAGCTGAAGAAGAAGCGCGAAACGATCTCCGCGGCGACCAGCAAGACGAGTGCAACCAGCGCGACGCCCGCCATCGTTCGGATGACAGACGCCACGATGTCGAAAAAGGCGCCGGCCGATGCCGGGCCGGGCGGTGTCCGAGAAGAGGGCGCTTGCGAAGAGATTTCGTGCGAATGGGCCTCGCTCATCGTCATGACTCCCGGGTTCACTTACCGAGTGCTTCCAACACCTCGGCCAGTACCTTCTCATGGTCAGGCCCCGCTTTTTTGGCCCACTCGTGCCACCAGGGCACCATGGCCTCCTGCGCCCGGCGGATATCCGCGGGATCGGCCTCGACGATCGTCATGCCCGCTTGCGCCTGACTCTGCTTCTGGACCTTTTCGTCCGCGATGAAATCCCGAGTGATCTGACGGGTCTCTTCATCGACGATCTTGTCGAGGGTGTTTCGAGTCGCCGGGTCGAGGTCTTCATGAGACGAGGTGTTGGCGATGATGGCGCTGAATGTGTAGTTGACCGGCAGGCGGTAGTTGTAGGGCAGAAACTCGTGCCAGTTCTTCGCCCCGCCGGCGCTGGCGGTCAGGGCACCATCGATGACGCCGCGCTCCAGCGCCGTCGGGACTTCCGAACCGGAGAGCGTGATCGGCGACCCGCCGAAAGCCTCGACGAAGGCGCCCTGCTCCGGCGAGGTGACGCGGATCTTGTGGCCCGAGAGATCGTCGAGTGAATCGACCTCGAAGCTCGTGAAGATGACCTGTTGCGGATAGCGGTAGCTGCCGAGATACGTGACGCCCTGTTGCGCGAACCCCTCTTTCAAGTAGGGCATCATCACGGCGTAGGCCTTGTTCCACTCTTCATCGTCGTTGATGAGCAGCGGCAGGCTGAGAATGCGGGCAATGGGCACGTTGCCGGAGGAGTAGAGATCCGCGGCGAAGTCGACGATGCCATCTCCGGTGGCCTGGGTGATGTCGCTGGAGGCGATCTGCAGCGTCTTCCCCAGATGGAGGGTAATCGACAGATCATCGTCGGTCTCCTTCTCGACACGGTCCGCGATTCGTTCCATGCCTTTGACGGCAGCCGTGGTGGAAACGGAGGAGTAGGTGTATCCGGTCCAATTGGTGGCGTGGGCCGTGCCGGCTGCCGTGAGCCCCAGCAGTATCAAGCTCGACAGCAGGCGATTCTTGAGAGATTTCATGAGTTGTCCTTCCTAGGGGCGGCCGGCGCTCGTTGAGGGAAAGCCCGATGGCGAATTTTCAGCGGCGATCAGGAAACAGGTTTTCGCCGCGAGCGTGATCGAGGCGAATTTCAGGGAGAGATGACTCGCTTTGAACGCCTTCACTTTTCCAAAGTGAACATGAAATTCTGATGGCACTAAAGCGCGTTTTTCTGGTTGTCGTGATTAGTTATTTTTCACTTAAACCGCTGCTTATAAATAAGAAAAGTCTATAAAACTTTGGTCTCGAGACGAGAGTCGACAGGGCCGATGGAAACCGTGATGCCTGCAGGCCCGAGACGAAATGTCCGGGATATCGTTTTCGGATCGAGTGTCATTCCAGGCTGCCGAAGACGATCCGAGCGGCGACGCTAGGTGCTGTCTGAAAAGTCGACGAGCGAAGGCCAGGCAAGGCAAAAATCGGCGAAAACGCGGAGTTTACGGGTTGTAAATGAGCATTTTGAGCCGATTTTTAACGCCGCATGGGCGAGCACAGTACTTTTCAGGCAGTGCCTAGAATCGATAAAGAGCGGCAGGATTACTCGAAAAGCAGGCTTCGAATTGAGCGCTGGTCAATTCGCGCTCGAGAAATCCGATCATGGCCGAAGAGCTGGGCAGCGGTGGCGCCGTCATCACATGGGGCCAGTCGCTGCCCCAGAGACACCGTTCGGGGTAGCGCCCTGCCAGGTGATGTATCAGTTGGGCGAGATCGTCGTAGCGATCCGGGGACTGGCTGACCCGTGTCGGTGCCAGCTTGACCCAGACGCGGCCGGTGTCGAGCAGGCGGCTCAGGCCGGCGAGATGCTCGATGTCGTGTGGCGATACATGACCCAAGTGGTCGAGTACCAGGGGCTGGTCTGCCGGCAAACTGGCCATCAGTGCCTGCAGCCTGCCATAACGTGCAGGCTCGGTATTGAGCTCGACGTGCCAATCCATGGTCGCCGCCCGTCGAGCGAGCACCGGCAGCCGGTCGAGATCGTTCCGACCCAGGCGGGTCCTGTCCTGCACGCGGATAGCGCGCACGCCGGCGGCGTCAAGATCGTCGAGACCCTCGGTCTGCTCGTCGATGACCGCCACCCCCCTCAGCTCGATACCGGCCTGGGCACGCAGCGTCTCGACCAGATAGCGATTATCCGTACCATCGATGGAGGCCTGTATCAGCACCGCCCGGCCGATTCCCCGCACCATGCCCTCGGCGCGGAACGCCTCGATGCCCTTGCCGGGAGGCTGGTAGGTCGAGGAGGCGTAGGACTTGTCCCGGTCGAAGACATGAATATGGCAGTCGCATCGAAGCGGCGTCGACGAGTGGTTCGGCATGGGTCAGTTTCCTTGGCGTCGATGGCGAAGACGCTGTAACGAGGCGCCCAGCGCACAGAGCGCCGTGACACCCAGCAGCCCCAGGGCGATTGGCGAGTTCAGGAAGATATCGACGCTGCCACCGCTGGTCAGTAGTGCCTGCCGCAGGCTCTCCTCGAGAGGGGGGCCGAGGATCAGTCCGATCAGCAGCGGCGGCAGCGGGAAACCGCAGCGACGGAACAGGAAGCCGATCACACCGGCGCCGAGCATGACGCCAACGTCGAATAGCGAGTTGTTGACGGAAAATGCACCGAAGATGGCCAGAATCGCGATGGCCGGAAACAGGTGGCGAGGCTGGAGCTTGATCACGTGGACGGCGCCCTTGAACATCATCAGGCCGAACAGGACGCAGGGGATCGACAGCAGGACCAGTGCCTCGAAGATCGCGTAGACCTCGACGCCGTGGTGCTGGAACAGGAACGGCCCAGGCGTCAGCCCCTGCAGCATGAAGGCACCAAGGATGACGGCCGTGACCGCGTCTCCGGGAATGCCCAGAGAGAGCATCGGCACCAGCGCCCCGCCAGTGACGGCATTGTTGGCCGCCTCGGGAGCCGCGACCCCCTCTGGCTCGCCCTGCCCGAAGGTTTCCTTGTGTCTCGAGCGCGAACGCGCGAAGCCGTAGCTGACGAAGGCGGGTACCGTCGAGCCGATCCCGGGCAGGATGCCGACGAAGGTACCAATGAGCGATGAAATGAGCAGCGTCACCCGCATCCGCCACATCGCCAATAGCCCGACATGGCCGGAAACGCTGCCTACCTCGGCCGACGGGCGCGACTGTCGATGGCCGCCGAAGGCTTGCAACAGCACTTCCGACATCGCGAACAGGCCGATCAGGACCGGTATCAGCTGCAATCCATCCTCGGCGGCGAAACTGCCGAAGGTGAACCGGGGCAGACCCTCGATCGGATCCAGTCCCACGATGCCGGCGGTGATACCGACGAGCGTCATGAGTGCCGAATCGAGGATGGAGCCGCCGCCGAACAGCACGATGATGGCGAGCGCGAAGAGCATCAGCGCCGCCATCTGGGCGGGGCCGAAATCGAGGGCGAGGGAAGCCAGCGGTTGTGCCAGGAGCATCAGCACGAGACAGCTGAAGACATTGCCGAAGACACTGGCATAGAGCGCGATGCGCAGCGCCTCGCCCGCCTTGCCCTGACGCGCCATCGCATGGCCATCCAGTGCGGTTGCCGCCGACGACGGGGTGCCCGGTACGTTGAGCAGTATCGCCGAGATGGAGCCACCGAAGATCGCTCCCTGGTAGACCCCGAGGAGCAGGATGAGGGCGGGAATCGGCGACATCGTGAACGTCACCGGAATCAGCAACGCGATGGCCATGGTGGGCCCCAGTCCGGGGATCGCGCCGATCACGATTCCCGCGATGACGCCGACCACGGCGGCGATCACCACCCATACATCGAGCAGTGCGTAGAAAGCGTCCAGCAGCATGACGGGTTCTCTTCGAGTGGCCTGAATTCAGGGGAGCGGGAGGTTCAAGAGCTGACGGGCAGATAGCGTGACGAGCGCGGCGACAACCAGCGGCAGGACCACGCTCAGCAACAGCCGCCGCTCGCCCAGCAGCCAGGAGATCAGGATGCCGACCACCGCGGCGCTGGCGAGAAAGCCGACCAGGTTCATCGCCGCGATGGCGACGCCAATCAGCACGACCGCGAAAAGCGTCCGACTCCAGTCTCTGGTCGAACCCAGGGCGGTTTCCACAGCGTGGCGGTGGCGCCATAGCCGCAAGCCGGCCATCAGTGCCAGCAGCGAAAGGACCAGCCGAGGAAAGAAGCGGGAATCCGGGCCGCTGTCGCCGAAATCGAAGACAGTGACCTGGGAAGAGAGCGTGAACAGCCCAACCAGGGCGACGAGCAGCAGCCCTGACGTGATCAGCGTCTGCAGCCCGACGTGGCGATCGGCGTTCTCCTGAGATGACTCGATGCCGGGCTTCATTTTTTCAGCTCGCTGGCCAGTTCGCGGTAGTCGGTCAGGTTTTTCTCGATGACCGCTTCCAGGGCCTCGCCGGACATCAGCCGTACTGGCTGGTTCAGCTTCTTCATGACCTGGGCGAAGGCATCCGATGATGCAGCCTGGGTGAAGGCGTCGCGGAGCGTGTCGATGCGGTCGGCTGGCGTTTCCCGCGGTGCCATCAGCGCGACGATGGAGGGAAACTCGATATCGTGACCACTCTGCGCGAGTGTCGGAATCGAGGGGAAATCCGGATCCCGCTCGTCATCCAGCACCGCCAGCAGCCGGAGCCGCCCATCGTTGACCAGGTCGCAATAGGCGGGGACCAGTGCGATGTCGACATGATGACCGAGCAGCGCCGCCGTGGCGCTGGAGGCGCCGTCGAACGGGACATGTTGGAGATCGGCGTGGGTCTCCCGCGATAGCGCGGTGAAAGAGAGATGAGCCCCGCCCAGCGCACCGGCGGTGGCGTAGGTCAGTCGCGTGCCGTTACGCGCCGCCTCGAGCAGCTCGTCCAGGGTTCGATAAGGGCTGTCGGCGTTGATCAGCACCCCGTGGTAGGGGCCTGAGTAGTTCAATAGCGGCAGGAAGTCCTGGATCGGATCGTATCCCACGTCACGCAGCGCCGGTGTCACGAACGCGGGAGACGAGGTCGTCGCGATGAGGGTGTAGCCGTCCGGATCGGCTCGAGCGACGGAGCGCATGGCGTTGATGCCGCCGCCGCCTGGATGGTTCTCCACGACCACGGGCTGACCCAGTATCGGCTCCACGAGCTTGGCCAGTTGACGCGCCGAGATGTCCGTCGTGCCGCCAGCACCGTAAGGCACCACCAGCGTGACGGGGCGCGAGGGAAAAGGCTCGGCCCAGGCCGTCGTCGTGACGAGCAGCAGCGCCGTGGCGAGGGCAATGGTAATGCGATGAAAGAGCAAGGCATCAAACCCCTGTTGATGGTACGACACCGTCGGCCTCAGAGCCTGAGATGCGCGATGAAACGAACGAATGGCCCCGCTGCTGTATCAACAGCTGATGCGCTGAAACCTTAACGAGAGCGAGCCATTTCTAGCGGATTCGGCGCATTTTCGATAGGGGTTTCGAAGACGGTTAGTCTTGAATTCGACAAGGGATGTTAGCCAATATGGCAGGGTTGAAGCATTAGACCTTAGTTTTAAATAAAAATATTTATTTTATCAATATCAGTGGTTTGTAATTGGTCTCGACATGCCGAAGCCGGCCTTGTTTCATGAGGGATAGGCCGGCATATTTCAGCTTTCGTAGAACTTTTTCAGCGCTTATAAGCGCCGGCTGAAAGCGATATTTGTTGTCGATGACAGCCGGGGAATTCCGGTGTCCATGGTCTCAGACCATTTCACATCCCGCTGTTTTCAACGCGGTATCGACCCAAGATCGATCGTTTTCACCGGCATGAATGGCGGCCATCTGCTTCTCTTCGGCCGCCTGCTTGGCTTTGGCTGCCTCCAGTACCGTTTCGGCATCGTCGTAAGGCACGGCAAGCATGCCATCACTGTCGCCAATGATCAGGTCGCCGGGTTCAATGACCATGCCGCCCAGGTTGATCGGTGTATTGATCTCTCCGGGTCCGTTCTTGTACGGGCCACGATGCGTGACACCGGCGGCGAAGGTCGGCAGGTTGGTCTCACGGAAGCCGTCGAGGTCGCGAAGCGCACCGTTGAGAACGAACCCGGCGACTCCTTTCTTGACCGCATAAGCCAGCATCAGCTCACCCATGAGCGCATTGGTGGTATCGCCGCCAGCATCGCAGACGATGACGTCGCCGGGCTCGGCCATGTCGATGGCCTTGTGCAGCATCAGGTTGTCGCCCGGACGCGTACGGACGGTGAGCGCCACGCCGGCCAGGTTGCCGTCGCGGTGCATGGGACGCAGGTTGGAGCCACCAGCGAAGACGCGCGACATGCTGTCGCTGACCACGGCGACAGGCAGTTCTGCAAAGGCCTTGACGAGGCGCTGGTCGACACTGCGCTTACGCTGAAGAATTCTGTTTCCGACTGGCATGGTATGACTCCATTGTGAAAAAGCGCCAACGAGATGGCGTTACTGGTAGAAATCGCTCAGGAGAAGATCGACTCTGGCAATTCATTGGCCAGGCGCGCTTTGGGTAGCGCCTTTCCGGCAAGAAAATCGACAATGCCACCGACTGCCAATACGCCGACCCGGGTACCGCCTTCTTCCGTGACGCCCGCGACATGGGGGGTCAGGATGACCCGGTCGGAGTTAGCCAGTGGGCTGGTGCCCACGGGGGGTTCCTGCTCGAAGGTATCCAGGCCGGCGCCTGCGATGTGACCGCTCTCGAGCGCAGCCAGCAGTGCCTTTTCATCGATCAGGCCGCCCCGGGAGGTATTGACGATGTAGCTGTTGGGCGGCATCAACGCGAGCGTTTCGGCATTGAGCAGGTGCGCGTTATCTTTGGTCAGCGGGCAGTGCAGGCTGACGATGTCGGATTGACCGAGAAGATCCTCGATTCGGTCGGCTCGGCGCGCACCGAGGGCTTCGATAGCCTCGGCTGGGGCATAGGGGTCGTAGACGCTGATTTCCAACCCCATTTCCTTCACGATTTTTGCGACGGCGGCGGCAATGGCGCCCGCACCGACCAGTCCCAGACGCATGCCGGAAAGCTCGCGGCCCAGAAACTCGGCTTTTTCCCAACGGCCTGCCCGCATGCCGGTGTCCAGCGGCCGCAGGCGTTTGACGATGGCGAAGATCAGGGCGACCGCATGCTCCGCGACGGAGATGGCGTTGCCTCCGGCGGCACGGATGACCTGCACTCCCTGCTGGGTCGCGGCATCGATATCGATGTTGTCGACGCCCGCGCCGTGCTTGGAGACGATCTTGAGCGATTGTCCGGCCGCCATGGCCTCGGCTCCGAGCTGGCCCATGCGCGAGACGATGCCGACGGGATCGTGACGCTGGATGTACTCGACGAGTACCTCGGTCGTCGGATAGGGCGGGGTGTGGAAGATGGCGTATCCGGCGTCCTCGGCAAGTTGCCTTGCCTGGTCTGCCAAGTAGGGACCGGTGACGAGAATGGCGGGTTGCTTATCCAATGGCGTGTCTCTCTTTGTCTTATCCGACTTGTCTTGTCCGGCGGCCCGTCGCGTAGCAGGAGCCGCAAATCGATGAAACGGTCAAACCAGAATACAGGTAGTTTTTTTGTATAAAAGCGACTAATATTTTATATTAAGTGAAGTAAATCTTAATAAAGAGATGGTATGGATACTCGTCAGTTACGCACGCTGATGGCTATTGCCGAGTACGGCACCTTCGCGCGGGCCGCGCGCGAAGTGAATCTGACGCCATCGGCCGTGAGCCAGCAGATCCTCGCGCTCGAACAGGAGCTGGATACACCGCTGTTCAACCGCGAGACGCGACCCCCGAGCCTCAACCTGCATGGATTGAAGCTTCTGGAGACGGCCAAGAAAATTCTGGGACTGGTCGAGGAGACTCGGATTTCGTTGAAAGGCAGCCGGATCTCCAGCTCGCTTAGCATCGGGTCGGTTCGAACCAGCACGATCGGCCTGTTGCCACGCGCGATCGTGGCCCTGCGTCAGACCTATCCCGAGCTTCATGTCGACCTGCGCGTCGGCATGTCATCGGCGCTCCTGAGAGACATCAATGCCGGACGGCTCGATCTGGCGGTGGTTGCGGAACCGGCAAATGCTCCTCGCAATCTCTCATGGTCGCCTTTCTTGCGTGAGCCGCTAGTCGTCATCGCGCCGCCGGGAACGCCGACGATGGCAGCGGAGGAGCTGCTGGAAAGTTTGCCTTTCGTGCATTTCACCAGTGACGTCTCCCTAGCAGTGCTCATCGATAACGAGCTGACCCATCAAGGTATCAAGGTCAAGCACATCGCCGAGATCGATACCATCCCCGCCATCGTCGAGTGTGTGGCGGCCGGGCTGGGTGCCTCCGTGGTGCCGGACATCGCCGTTCGCGAGAACGGCCGTGACATGTTGAAGCTCCCCTTCGGAAAGCCCCAGATCTATCGCCAGATCGGTACCGTGCAGCGCGCCAACTCGGCCAAGTCCGAACTGTTGATCGCCATGCACAACAAGCTCGCTGAGCTTTCCGGGGAGTTCGGCGTCTTTCTTTGATCGTCTTGATCGTTTCAAGCCGCGCCAGATGCCGTGATTCACTTCCACGGCTGATGCTTCCACAAGTCCCCCGCGATATCGGACTGCCTCTCGGCCAATTCGCGGTAGTCTTCCCCCACGACGATATCCAGCGAGTTGCCCTGAGCCGTCAGTTCCTGACGAAGATCCTGATTGTCGGCCAGGTGCCTGAAGGCCGCTTCGAGGCGAGACTCGAGCGCATCGGGCAACCCCTTGGGCGCGACGAACCCGCGATAGGAACCCATCTCGACGTCGTATCCCTGCTCCTTGGCGGTCGGCACGTCCGGCGCGTAGGCCGAACGCTGGTCATCCAGCACGGCGAGAACTCGCAAATCGTCCTCGAAACCTACCGTCTGGCTCAGCGCCATGGTCCCGACTTCCACATGGCCGCCCATCAGCGTCGTCCTCGCCATGGAGGCACCCTCGAAGGGAATCAGGTTGAAGTCGACGCCGGCAGCCGCTTCCATCAATAGCGCGCTGAAGTGATCGTTGCCGCCCAGTGATGCCAGCGCCACGCTCAGGCTCCTGGGCTTGGCCTTGGCGGCCTCGATCAGCTCGTCGAGGCTGCGATAGGGCGAATTTCGACTGACGACGATGGTGTTGGGGTCGTGGACCACGTTGGCGATGTAATCGAAACTGTCGGCGTCATAAGCAGCATGGCGATCGAAGGTCAACGCCAGTGCTGCCGGCAGGTTGAACGTGCCCAGGGTGTAGCCGTCGGGCTTGGCCTTAGCGACGCTGGTGAAGCCGATCTGGCCGCCGGCACCGGGTTGGTTCTTGACCACGACGCTCGCATCGTCGCCCAATTCCTTCTCCAGGTACTTGCCCACCACGCGGGCCAGCACATCAGTGCCTCCGCCCGCCGAGTAGCCTACGATCACCGCGATCGGCTTGTCGGGGTAATCGGCGAAGGCCGTGGCGCTCAGTGCGGAGAGCAAGATCGTGGCCAGCGTTTTCTTGAACATTGTCTCTTTCCTCATAGTCGTCGGGTTATTGCGGGCGAGGTGGCGTCGCAAGGCCCTGGTCGCGGTTCACTGCCAGCCAGGGTCGAGGCCATAGGTCTCGACGGCCGTGCGCCAGAACAGGCGATCTCGATCCTCCTGCCCCAGGGGTTGGGTCAGCCGTTTGAAGGCGTTCCATAGCGCGATGTAGGAGTACATGCCCTTGTCCACGGGGAAATTGCTTTCGAACATGGCGCGATGCGAGCCGAAGGCCTCGAGGCAGGTCTCCACATAGGGCAACCAATCCGAGGCGAGCTGCGCGGAAGTCGGCGGTTCGGGGTTCAGGTGATAGGCGTTGCCGAAAACCGCCAGGCCGAACCCGCCGATCTTGATGCGGGTATTGGGCAGCGCCGCCAGACGCTGGATTCCCTGCCGCCATGCCGCGAAATCGGCGGGGGTTCTATCGCGGAACGGTCCCACCCCCAGCGGGCCGCCGCAGTGATCGATCACCACGGTGAGGTCTGGCATGGCGCGGGCCAGCGCTTCTACCTCTTGGAGCTGGGTTTGATAGACCCAGACATCCAGCGTGAGTCCCGCCCGGGCCACTTGCACGGCGCCTTCGTGGAAGGCCTTGGCACGCAGCAGGCCATCCGGTGCTGGCCGGGGGCTGGAGCGTACGACCGGATCGGGATGGTAGGCGGTGGTGTTGCGAATGCCGCGCACGCTACCGGGCGCAATGTCGCACAGCGCCTCGAGCGTGCCCCGAACCTGGCTGCCGGCCAGCAGGTCGGCGAAGGCGACGATGCCGAGAGGGTAATTCGGGGCGCCAGCGCTCCACTCGAGCACCGTCTCGACTTCGCCGAGCGGTTTGAGGGCCTCGGGCCCCGCATCGCGATACCCGGTGCGGCACTGGACGTAGAGGCTCGCGCGGACGTCGTGACCCAGGGCGATATCCGCCAGGAACTCATCGGTGCGGTAGCGGCTCTCTTCCCGGTCCCAGAGATGGTGATGCGCATCGAGGATCTTCTGGTCGGGCATCAGGATCGGTTCCCGGTGGCGGGCCAACCACGACTCCCGGATCGTCGCGTGCGGCGTTTTCATGCCGCTACCTTCTTGCTGGCCTTTCTGGCGCGCAGGCGTCGCGAGATGATTGGCGAGACGATGACCAGCAGCACCATGGCGATGAGCACCTTGGCGGTGGGGCTCGACGCCAGAATGCTCCAGTCGCCACCGCCGATCCTCAGCGCCAGGCGCAGGTTCTGCTCCGCGAAGCCGCCGAGGATCAGGCCCAGTACCACCGGCGGCAGCGGGAACTTCAGCTTGTCCATGAAGTAGCCAATGAGGCCGAAGCCCAGCATCAGATAGACATCGAACATGCGATTGTTGATCGAGTAGACGCCGATGAAGACCAGGGCAATGATGATGGCGCCGAGTAGCGGCCGTGGCAGGCGCAGTACCTGAGCGAAGCTGTTCGTCGCCAGGGCGCCGCCCAGGAAGATCAGCAGGATGGCAGCGAACAGGAACTGCCACATGAAGCCGAAGACGATCTCGGGATTGTCACGGAAAAGCATCGGCCCCGGCTGGAGGCCATGGATCAGCAATCCGCCCAGCATGACAGCGGCGACGGCGGTGCCCGGAATGCCCAGTGTCAGGGCCGGGATCAGCGCGGCAGCGGTGTCGGCATTGTTCGACGTTTCAGACGCCGCGACACCTTCAGGCTCGCCCTTGCCCCAGTCTTCCGGATTCTTGGAGGCACGCCGCGCTTCGTTGTAGCTGAGGAAGGCGGCCATCGATCCGCCGGCCCCCGGCAGGATGCCGACGAAGACCCCGATCACCGACGAGCGCAGCCAGGTCTTCCAATACTTCAACATGCTGGGTATCGCTTTCCAGATGCTGGTCGTATTGAGGCGCCCGGTGTTCTGGGTGTCGAAGTCACGAACTTCTTCGAGCAGTCCGATCGCCGGTGGCAGTGCGTAGAGACCCACCAGCAGAACGACGATGTTGATGCCATCCAGCAGCTCGAGATGGCCGAAGGTGTAACGCTCGTAGCCAGTGATCGTATCGACGCCGATCAGGGAGACGAACACACCGAAAGCGGCGCTGATCAGCCCTTTGATGATGTCGCCGCCGAGCAGGAACACGATCGCCGACATGCCGAACACGGCGACCCAGAAGATCTCGGTCGGCCCGAACAGGAGCGTCACCTTGGCCAGCGGCGGCGCCAGCAGCATCAGAACCAGCGCCGAGGCGATACCGCCCAGTGCCGAGGAGACTACCGCCACCTGCAGGGCATAGCCGCCGCGCCCTTGTTGCGCCATCGGGTAGCCGTCGAAGCTCGTGGCGACGGCCGCCGGAGTGCCGGGGATGCGCAACAGTACGGCAGGAATCGATCCGCCATACATGGCACCGTTGTAGATGCCGGCCATCATGCCGAGCGCGACTAGCGGGTCCATGCCGAAGGTGAACGGAATGAGCACCGAAATCGCCATGGTGGCGCTGAGGCCTGGCAAGGCGCCGACACAGATGCCGGCGATCACGCCGATCACGACTGCAAAGATGTTGCCTAGGGACAGCACTGCCGGCAGTGCGTCGATGAGATTGCCGTACATGGGATGCCCTCGCTAGCGGAGAAAGAATTCGATGGGGAGTTCTTGGCCCATCAACAGCACGAAGATGATCGCGATGCCGCCGGTGAAGATCAGATCGGCGAGTAGCAATCCCTTCAGGCTGCGATAACCGAAACACCAGGCCACCACGGGTATCATCACGGCGGTCGTGGTATAGAAACCGAGCAGGGCGACGCCCACGACGTAGAGGACGATGGACGCTGCGATTCCAAGGAAACGGCGGGCGTTATCGAAGACCTGTATGGGCACGTAGGTCTCGCCTTGCCGCTTGAGGCGGATCAAGCAGCGAGCGATCAAGAAGATGCCGAGTAAAACGAGTAGCGACAGCATCGAGACCGGTAGTAACGCCGTCATCGCCGGCATCCCGGCGGTCCGCAGGAGCAGGGCGCCAGCTGCCAGGACGATGACGATGCCGGCGATCAGGTCCGGATCGAGGCGGCGCGAACGAGGGGACGATGGGGCGTTGGACTCGTGATTCATGGTCTGTCTCATCAATGGAGGGACGAGGGGCCGACGTGCCTCGCCGTTGGCGCGAGCCGACTACTACGACTCTCTCGGGGCGAGAGTCGCAGGGTTCATTACTGAGGTGTCGGATAGCGCGGGCGAGTGACGCTTACTTCCAGGGCTGGGTTTCCCAGATCTGCTTGGCGAGCTCCAGCTGTTCGGCGTTGAGCGCCTCGAAGTCGTCACCCAGTGCAAGTTCGGTGGGATTGCCCGACTTGCGCATCGCGGTCTGAAAGTCCGGGTCGTCGTAGGTCTGCTGGAATGCGGCGAGCAGCTTTGACTCGACATCGTCGGGCAGGCCGGCCGGCGCGACGAAGCCGCGCAGGGAGCCATTGACCAGGTCGTAACCCTGCTCCTGGAAGGTCGGGATATCCTCGGCCATGTTGGAGCGCTCTTTCGAGGCAATCCCCAGAACGTTCAACTCGTCGCGAAAATTGACCACTTCGGAGACGTTGATGATACCCATCGTCACGTGGCCCCCCATCAGCGCGCTGCGTGCCGGCGCCGAGCCCGAGAAGGGCACGGTGATGTAGTCGGCGCCCGTCGCGCTGGAGAGCTTCTGCAGGAAGAAATGATCGTCGCCGCCGAGGCTGGACATCGCGACCGTCACCGCGCCCGAGCGTGCCTTGGCAGCCTCGACGAGCTTGTCCATGGTGTCGATGTCACTACTTTTTGGCGTCACGATCACATTGGGATCGTTAACGATGTTGGCGAGATAGGTGAAGCTGTCAGCGTCGTAATCCGCATTGCGGTCGAGCGTTCGTGCCATCGCCCCCGGCAGATTGTAGGTGCCGATCGTATAGCCATCCGGATCGGCTTCGGCCACGGCCGTGATGCCGATCTGTCCGCTGGCACCGGGCATGTTCTTGACGACCACGGACACGCCGTTACCCAGGTACTTCTCCAGATAAGGGGCGATATTTCTGGCCATGACGTCGGTGCCGCCACCCGCGGCAAAGCCGACGATCATGTCGATTTTCTTTTCAGGATATTCTGCCAGTGCGCTCGTGGTAGTGATGCATGAAACGATAAGCGCTGCCGCGACCGAAAGCGATTTGAATCCCATTCTTGTGCCCTCAAGACTCTCAATTCGTCCGGCCAGTTAAGGGCACATCAAAGGGGGGCTAAAGCGAATATTTTTATTGGGCGTGGTTAATTTTTTTTCACACGGAGGATTAGGGTCGTAAATTAAGACTTTGGTCTAAATTTTTGCAGATTTTCTTAACTGATGTCCGGAGTTGTGTCAATCAGACTAATGATGTGGCGAGTTCGTCCGCTACGCGGGGTGTCGAGAGTGCCAGATGCTTCGAATATCTAAATTGTCAGGTTGACGACATGTCGTCTGGCAGGCGGGGTGTGATCCGGGGCCAGACAGTTCGTGTTCTCTCGGGATGTCGATAGTTCAGGGCCGACGGGTAATGCCCCTGCGCTTTTATCGAGCACATTGTGGCAGCATGTCAGAGGCGGTGAGAATATAAACAGCACAAGGTTTTTTTGAGTGGCCACTATATGGCTCCCCTGCTGGAGGATTGACTCGACCCGCTGTGGAAGTCTCTCACACGCCTTTTTATACAATGTTGCCTCGTACCATTGCGGTGAATGCTCACTCCAGGTTCTGAATCTGCTCGCGCATCTGCTCGATCAGCACCTTCAGTTCCACCGCGCAGCGAGTGGTATCGGCAACGATGGCCTTGGAGGAGAGGGTGTTGGCTTCGCGATTGAGTTCCTGCATCAGAAAGTCGAGGCGCCGTCCGACCGGCCCTTTCTGTTTCAACTGGCGTTCCACTTCGGTGACGTGGGTTTCCAGTCGGTCGAGCTCTTCGGCGACGTCTGCCTTGTGGGCCAGCATCACCATTTCCGCTTCCAGCCGCTGCGGGTCGAGTTCGGTCTTGGCGGTTTCCAGCCGCTCCAGTAGCTGCGCGCGCTGACGCTCGAGAATCGCCGGCAGGTGCTCGCGCACGGTCGCCACCTGTTCGCGGATGCCGTTCAGGCGCTCGCGAATCAGTTCCGCCAGGCGCTCTCCCTCGCGGACGCGGCCGGCATCCAGGTCCTTGAGCGCGGCGTCGAACAGCTCGAGCCCGGCGGCTTTGACCTGAGCGATATCCAGGCGCTGGGTGGCCATCACGCCGGGGTGGGCGAGCAGCTCAAGCGCGTTGGGCATCGGCGCTTCCGGAAGCTGGGCGCGAACCTGCTCCAGCGCGTGGGAGAGTGCGGCGAGCTGATCGGCGTTGATCCCGGGGGCGGCGCTATCCTCGACGGGATCGAAACGCAGCGAGCACTCCACCTTGCCGCGGGCGAGGCGCTGGCGCATGGCGTCGCGAAAGTGCGGTTCGAGATCGCGCAGCGCGTCGGGAAGGCGAAAATGCGGTTCCAGATAGCGCTGATTCACCGAGCGCAGTTCTAGCTGCAGGCTGCCCCAGTCGGCATCACGGGTCTGGCGTGAGAAGGCGGTCATGCTGTGGGGCATGGGAATTCCTTGAATCGTCGAGCTGATCGCTCGAGTGTAACCCATCCGTGAAGCCGTTGGCCGCCGCTCGCCAGCGGTGAATGTGCAGCCGAGCCGTGTAGAATGGCCAGCCTGCTGTGAAGCGTCGAAGGCATGGCGCTTCTGTCATTGATGTTTTGGATCGAGAGGCTTTCATGCGCCCGAGTGGACGACAACCCGATCAGCCCCGCGAGGTCACGCTGACCCGCGGTTTTACCCGTCACGCCGAAGGCTCGGTGCTGGTGAGCTTCGGGGATACCCAGGTGCTGTGCAACGCCAGCGTCGAAGCCGGTGTGCCACGCTGGTTGCGTGGCAAGAACCAGGGCTGGGTGACCGCCGAGTACGGCATGCTGCCGCGGGCGACGCATACCCGCGGTGGCCGCGAGGCGGCGCGAGGCAAGCAGGGTGGGCGTACGCTGGAAATCCAGCGCCTGATCGGCCGCAGCTTGCGCGCGGCGGTGGACCTGAAGAAGCTCGGCGAGTTCACCATCACGGTCGACTGCGACGTGCTGCAGGCCGATGGCGGCACCCGTACCGCCTCGATCACCGGGGCCTGCGTGGCGCTGATCGAGGCGCTGCAGTACATGCAGCGCAAGAAGATGATCAAGACCGATCCGTTCCGTCAGCTGGTCAGCTCGATCTCGGTGGGCGTCTACAAGGGCACCCCGGTGCTCGATCTGGACTATCCGGAAGACAGCGCCGCCGATACCGACATGAACGTGGTGATGACCGAAGACGGCAAGCTGATCGAGGTGCAGGGTACGGCGGAGGCCGAAGCGTTTTCCCGCGCCGAGCTCAACAACATGCTCGACCTGGCCGAGAGCGGCTGCCAGGCCCTGTTTGCCAAGCAGCATGAAGCGCTGGGGATTCGCCGCTGATTCGATGCCGTGATGGTGGCCGCGTGGGCCGCCATCCTGGGTTCTCTCCTACTGCCTCCGATTCTCTCGTCTCTATTTTGCGGTTCTCTCCCTTAGGGGTTTCGACTTCCGGCTTACGGACTGGTTTCCGTCGCTCGGCGGGCTCGGGCCCGGCGGCAGGGCTCGGTATTTCTACTAGACTAAAGTCTAAGCGCTTGGGCCTCGGCTTTGAGGCCTCAGTGGCTGTTCTCTTCAGTCATCGGGGCTGCCCGGCATCTGATCTCGCCGGGAGTCCAGTCAACCCAGGGAGACACTCGTGGCCGAACCGAATATTGCGGATCTCATCATCGAGACGCTGGACCGCGCCGGCGTGCGCAACATCTGGGGGCTGCCGGGCGACTCGCTCAATGGCCTGACCGAGAGCCTGCGACGCCAGGACCGGATTCTCTGGCGCGGCGTGCGTCACGAGGAGGTGGCGGCACTCGCGGCCAGCGCCGAGGCCGATGCCACCAAGCGTCTGTCGGTCTGCGCCGGCTCCTGCGGCCCGGGCAATCTGCATCTGATCAACGGTCTGTACGAGGCCCAACGCGCCAACGTGCCGATGCTGGCGATCGCCGCGCAGATCCCGTCCAGCGAGATCGGCCTGGGCTATTTCCAGGAGACGCATCCCGAAAACCTGTTCCGCGAGTGCAGCGACTACTGCGAGCTGGTGTCGTCGCCGGCGCAGATGCCGCGGGTGCTGGAGACCGCCATGAACGTGGCGATCACCCAGCGCAGCGTGGCGGTGATCGTGATACCGGGAGACATCGCGCTGCAGCCGGCACCGGTCAAGGCCTCGAGCTGGTCCGATCCGGTGCGCGCCGTGCCGGTGCCGCCCGCGCCTGCGCTCGATGAGTTGGCCGAATTGATCAATGGCCAGGAGCGTGTGGCGATTCTCGGCGGCCACGGCTGCGACGGCTATCACGATCAGGTCGTCGCCCTGGCCGAACGGCTGAAGGCACCGGTCGTCCATGCGCTGCGCGGCAAGCAGTCGCTGGAGTATGACAATCCCTATGACGTCGGCATGACCGGGCTGATCGGTTTCAGCTCCGGCTATCACGCGCTCAAGGATTGCGACTTCCTGCTGATGCTGGGAACCAACTTTCCCTATCGTGACTTCTTCCCCGAGCACGGCAGGATCGTCCAGATCGACGAGCGTGGCCCCCACCTGGGCCGGCGCAGCCCGTTGCTGAAGGGACTGGTGGGCGATATCGGCGCGACCCTCGAGGCGCTGCTGCCGCGTCTGACCGAGAAGACCGATCGGGATTTCCTCGACGATGCCCAGAAGGACTACCGCAAGGCGCGCAAGGGGCTCGACGATCTCGCCACCCCGCGAGGCAGCGGCGAGCCACTGCATCCGCAATATCTGACCGCGCGAGTGAGCGAGCTGGCCACTGGCGATGCCGTGTTCACCTGCGACGTCGGCACGCCGACGGTGTGGGCGGCGCGCTATCTGGCCATGAACGGCCAGCGAAGGCTGACCGGCTCGTTCATGCACGGTTCGATGGCCACCGCGGTACCCCAGGCGATGGGTTGGCAGGCGACCTTCCCCGAGCGCCAGGTGGTGGCGCTGGCCGGCGATGGTGGTGTCAGTATGCTGATGGGGGATCTGATCACGCTGGTCGAGCATCAACTGCCGGTGAAGATCGTGGTCTACAACAACCACACGCTGGGCTTCGTGGCGATGGAGATGAAAGCGGCGGGCTTCGTCGACGAAGTCACCAACCTGCCGGCGGCGGATTTCGCCAAGGTCGCCGAGTCGCTGGGCATGTTCAGCGTCCGTGTCGAATCCTCCGACGCCATCGACGATGCGTTGCGCGAGGCGTTCGCGCATGATGGCCCGGCGCTGGTCGACGTGCGCACCGCCAAGCAGGAGCTGTCGATTCCGCCGCGTATCCAGGCCGAGCAGGCCAAGGGCTTCAGCCTCTACACCATGCGCGCGGTGATGAGCGGTCGCGGCGACGAAGTGGTCGATCTGGCCAAGACCAACTGGCCGTGGCGGCGCAAGAAGTAGACGACGACCGCGATGACGTCGTCGACCGGCCCTCTCGCCGGTGGGTGACGGTGATCTCCGATCAGCTCGGGCTGGTGGAAGGGGCGAGCGCCAATAGCCCCGAGGCCAACTGGCGGAAAGCGTCGGTGGCCCTGTCCAGCACGTCGGCATCGTCGCTGGCGGCGACCCAGAGCGCGGCGTTGAGCGCCGCGCCATTGATCAGCCGGGCGGCGGCTTCCACGTCCACCGGCTTGACGACTCCTTCCCTGCTCAACGCCTCCAGCGTCGTCATCGTCGCCAGCAGGCAGCGGTTCTGGCTCGGCCACTGGGAGGGATCGCCCAGCACCGCCGGGCCATCCAGCAGCACGATGCGCTGGATCTCCGGATCGCGCGCCAGCTCGATGTAGGCGCCGCCCTCCGCCAGCAGTCCCTCCCAGGCGTTCGCATGGCGCTGCCCGATCTCATGGGCGCGGGCGGCCATCTCGCTATCGAGCCGGTCGACCACGGCGGCGAGCAGACCCCGCTTGTCACCGAAATGATGATAGAGCGCGCCTCGGGTCAAGCCGGCACGGGCGGTGAGCTCGTCCATCGAGGCACCGGCGTAGCCCTTCTCGGCGAAGGCCGCTCGCGCGGCATCGATCAACTTGGCGCGGGTCTCTTCCAGCATCTCGGCGCGACGGCGTCGGGCCATGGTGTCTCCTGTCTTCAAAGCGGAATTCACGCCGCGGAGAGTATCGCAGCGCAAAAATAAATGACATACGCCGCGTATATTGATTTGACATACGCTTCGTATGTGTCATTAATATACGCTCCGTATGTCAATATCCTGACGCCCCGCGTGTCACGCTCTCCCAAGGAGTCAAACCATGTTGCAAGCTCAGCCTACGCAGTCACCGCAGCCGGTCTTTCCGGCCAACCGTAGCGCGCTCTATGAGAAGCACGGCTACTCGGCCGCGATTCGCTCCGGCGACCTGCTGTTCGTTTCCGGCCAGGTCGGCAGCCGGGAGGACGGCTCGCCGGAGCCCGATTTCGAACGCCAGGTCGCGCTCGCCTTCGACAATCTAAAAGCGGTGCTGGCCGCCGCCGGTTGCGGGCTGGAGGATCTCGTCGACGTCACGACCTTCCATACCGATCCGGAGCATCAGTTCGAGACGGTGCTGGCGACCAAGTCGCGTCACTTCCCGGCGCCGCCCTATCCCAACTGGACCGCCGTGGGCGTGAACTGGCTGGCCGGATTCGATTTCGAGATCAAGGTGGTGGCACGAATCCCCAGCGACGGCTGATGCCGGCGGTCTCGCCATCAAAAACGCCCCGCGATGGCGGGGCGTTTTCATCTCAGCGGCAAGATCCTGCCAGCGAGGCGCCGGGATTACGGCGGGTCAGGCGATCAGGATTTTTCCTCGATCATCTTTTCGCGCGCCAGACGTGCCTGCTCTTCCTCGTAGGTGGGAAAGTCGACATAGCCTCGGGCATCGCCGCCGTAGAAGGTATCCGGGTCGAACTCGGCAAGCGGCCAGTCGTGCTGCAGGCGCTCGACCAGGTCCGGGTTGGAGGTGAAGTGGCGACCGAATACCGGCAGATCGATGACACCTTCATCGACCAGCTTCTGCGCTTCCGCTTTGTCGAGATTGCCGGCGAACAGCAGCGTGCCGCGATAGGCGTCGCGGAACTGACGCAGGAACTCCCGCGGCAGGCCATCCTGCCCCTGGGCGCCCTGGTCCATCAGGTGGACGTAGGCCAGGCCGCGCTTGCTCAGCTCGGCGGCGAGATAGAGATAGGTCCCCTCGATATCGTCATAGCTCGGCATATCGAACAGGGTGCCGTAAGGCGTCAGGCGCACGCCGACACGATGCGCGCCGATCAGCGCGATCGAGGCGTCGATCGCCTCGAGCAGCAGCCGGCAACGGTTCTCGCGCGAACCGCCGTAGTCGTCGGTGCGGTCGTTGAGGCCGGCGTTGATGAACTGCTCGAGCAGGTAGCCGTTGGCCCCGTGCAGTTCGACGCCGTCGAAGCCGGCATTACGCGCGTTCAGCGCCGCCTGGGCGAAGTCGTCGACGAGCCGGCGGCACTCTTCGGTGGTGGCCGCGCGCGGCGTCGTCGCCGCCAGCATGTCGGGCTGACCGTCTTCGTTGTAGCCGAACGCCATGCCGCCTTGCTTGGCAGAGCTGCTGATCGGTGCGGCGCCGTTGAGTTGGATCGAGGTGTGCGAGACACGGCCGACGTGCCAGGTCTGGCAGAAGATGACCCCACCGCGCTCGTGAACGGCCTGGGTCGCTTTCTTCCAGCCGGCGATCTGGTCCGGCCCGTAGATGCCCGGATTGAACAGGTAACCCTGGCCCTCGCGGGAGATCGGGCTGCCCTCGGAGATGATCAGCCCGGCACTGGCGCGCTGGCGGTAGTAGAGGGCGCCCATCTCGTCGGGAATGTCGCCCTTGGCGCGGGCCCGGGTCATCGGGGCCATGACAATGCGATTGTTGAGGCGCGTACCGGCAAGATCGAACGGTTCGAATAGCGATGTCATATCGTGAACTCCTTGTTATGCCGACGTTCGGCCGCGGTAATGGCCGGCCAAACGCAGAGCGAGCCCGAAAGGGCTCGCTCGAATGGACCAAAGTCTAGGAAACGATTAGCTGGCCAATAATGAAACCTGACGACCGCGTCGATAGAGGGAATCTATCGCGGGCCGGGCCGAATCGCCGGTCGATTCACACCACCGAGGTCATGCCGCCATCGACGAACACGTTCTGCCCGGAGACGAAGTTGGACGCCCCGGAGCAGAGGTAGACCAGCGTGCCGACCAGCTCCTCGACCTGGCCCCAGCGCTGGGCCGGCGTGCGCTTCTCGATCCAGGCGTTGAAATCGGCGTCCTGCCACAAGGCCTGGTTCATGTCGGTCTGGAAGTAGCCGGGGGATAGGCAGTTGACCTGGATGCCGTAGCGCGCCAGGTCCGCCGCCATGCCCTGGGTCAGCAGCGCCACGCCGCCCTTGGAGGCGGCGTAGGGCACGATGGTTTCGCGGGCCAGCTTCGACTGCACCGAGCCGACATTGACGATCTTGCCGCTGCCGCGCTCGGACATCGCCGGACTCAGCGCCCTGGAGACGTAGAAGGCGCTGGAGAGGTTCGTCGCCAGCACGGCGTCCCAGTCGGCGGGGTCGAAGTCGTTGAAGGGCGCCCGTTTCTGCAGGCCGGCGTTGTTGACCAGGATGTCCGGTACGCCGAGTCGTTCGATCAGCGCGGCAGTGGCGGCTTTCACGGCCTCGGCATCGGTGACGTCGAAGGCCACGGCGTCGACCTGGGCCCCGGTCTCTGCCGCCAGCGTCCGCGCGGCCTCGTCGGCGGCTTCCTGGCGACGTCCGTGAAGGATGACACGAGCGCCGCGCTCGGCCAGCCCGCGGGCCAGTGCGTTGCCCAGGCCGCGGGTCGAGCCGGTGACCAGCGCCAGCCGGTCGCGAATGTCGAAAAGGTCTTTCATCGGTACTCCTTGCGGCCAAGAACGGATCTGGCGGGTCAATGGCTTAGAAAATCAGATAGACGATGCCGGCAAGCAGGAAGCCCACCACCGACTCCAGCGCCTGCTGCACGGTCCAGGTCATCAGCGTGGTCTTGACGTCCATGCCCAGTAGCCGCCCCACCAGCCAGAAGCCGGAGTCGTTGACGTGGCCGGCGAACACCGAGCCGGCGGCAGTAGCGAGGGTGATCGCGACGATCTGCATGGCCGAGAAGTCGCCGCTGGCGACGGCGGGTGCCATCAGCCCGGCGGCGGTGACCAGCGCCACCGTGGCCGAGCCCTGGGCCAGGCGCATCACCACCGCGACCAGATAGGCGGCGACGATCACCGGCATGCCCAGATCGCTCATCGAATCGGACAACGCATCGCCGATGCCGGACGCCTGCAGCACGCCGCCGAACATGCCGCCGGCGCCGGTGATCAGGATCACCGAGCAGATCGGCCCCAGCGAGGAGTCGACGATCTTCTCCAGCGCGCTGCCGCCTTCGCCGCGGCGGCTGCCCAGCACGTAGATCGCCACCAGCACCGAGATCAGCAGTGCGATCGGCGTTTCGCCCAGCGAGGAGAGGATCTGGAACCAGGTGGCGTCGCTGTCGGCCACGCCGGCGGCGCGGGCGAAATCGAGCCCGGTGTTGAGAAAGATCAGCGCCAGCGGCAACAGCAGCAGCGCGATGACCGTACCCACGCTGGGCGGGTTCTCGATGGTGTCGTTGTCCTGGCCGCCGAACAGGCTGACTTCCAGCTTGAAGTCGAAACGGCTGGCGGCGAAACGCCCCCACAGGTAACCCGAGAGGTACCACATCGGGAACGCGATCAGGATCCCCACCAGCAACACCAGGCCCAGGTTGGCACCGTAGAGCTCGGTGGCGGTGACCGGCCCGGGGTGGGGCGGCACGAACACGTGCATCACCGAAAACGCCGCCGCCGCCGGCAGGGCGTAGAGTAGCACCGGGCCGCCGAGGCGCTTGGCCACCGCGAAGATGATCGGCAGCATCACGATCAGCCCTGCGTCGAAGAAGATCGGGAAGCCCATGATCAGCGAGGCGATACCCAGCGCGAACGGGGCGCGCGACTCGCCGAACAGCGACACCATCCGTTCGGCCAGCACCTGGGCGCCGCCGGAGTGCTCCACCAGCTTGCCGAGCATGGCGCCGAAACCGACCAGCAGCGCCACCGAGCCCAGCGTGCCGGCGAAGCTGTCGGTCATGGTATCGACGATGGCACCGGCCGGGATGCCGGTGGCAAAGGCGGTCAGCAGGCTGACCAACACCAGGGTGGGAAAGGCGTGTAGATGAAAGCGGATGATCAATACCAGTAGCAGGGCGATCGCGGCGGCGGCGATGCCGAGCAACGGCCCTGCGGTCAGGGTTTGCGTCCAGTCGTCCATGAAGCTCTCCCGGAAGGGGTGGTTACCGTCCCACGGTTGCATGAAGTCATATGTCTAAAAATACGACATTGGTTTGTCGTTCTCACCCTCCTGCTCGCTCGACGGCGCCGGAGGGTGGTCGTCTCGGTATCGGTAACGTGGTGTTTTTACTACGTCGGAGGCCGACAGGCTCGATAATTTGAACACTCCTCAGGTGCGATCAACACTTGAATGGTCACCCTCATCGTCGGACAGCCAACCATGTATCGCCAATATTTTTATTTTCTGACGGCTGCGTTGATCGCGGCCACTCTCGTCATCGGCATTTTCTGGTCCCCGCTACTGTGGCTGCTGCTTCTCTGGATACCGCTGGCACTCATCGGCTGGCGGGACCTGCGCTCGCCGCACAACGTGCTGTACAACTATCCGTTGATCGGTCATCTGCGCTATATGCTCGAGTTCGTGCGCCCGGAACTCCGTCAATATTTCTTCGAATCCGAGACCAGCGGCCGGCCGTTTTCGCGCGAGCAACGTAACCTGATCAATGCGCGCGCCGACGGTACCGGGGATACCTCGCCCTTCGGTACCATCCGGGATGTCGACGCGCCCGGCTACAACCTCTCCTCTACCATTCCATCCAGCCCGGCAAGGTGCCGGAAGAGGCCCGCTGGATCACCATTGGTGGGCCCCAATGCACCCGGCCCTATCGTTCGTCGCGGCTCAACATCTCGGCAATGAGCTTCGGCTCGCTCTCGGGCAACGCCATCGAGGCGATGAATCTGGGCGCCAAGCAGGGCGGCTTTGCCCACGACACCGGCGAGGGCGCGATCAGTCCCTACCACGAGAAGCATGGCGGCGATCTGATCTGGGAGCTGGGCACGGCCTACTTCGGCTGCCGCCATGACAATGGCCGCTTCGACGCCGAGACGTTCCGGGAGCTGCATCCAGGCGCGTCGCTGCCATACCAACAAGTGCCCGACCGGCGTGGCGACCCAGGACCCCAAGCGCTCCCGGGCGATCAACGTGCCGGAAAAGGCCGAGCGGGTGGCTCGCTATCATCAGGCCACGCTGGATGGCTTCGCCGCGCTCACCGGTGCCATGGGGCTCTCGCACTTCGACGAGCTGACCCCTGACCACATTCGGCATCGCAGCAGTTACGCGCCGGCTCGCGGCTACGGTGAATTCGAAATGCCGGCGCTGGAGGCCGGCCAGTTGCTCGGCGACGATGTGCCCGAGGTGTGGCAAGCCGAATGGCGGGCTGCCGGCGTGGATCGGTTCTAAACTCGTCTTGCCGTCGACCGACGCATGCTAGGCTCGACGGCACCCTGATGGTCTGGAGAACGCCATGCTTCGCTTCCCCCCTTATCGTTATCGCTCGGCCGATCCGGATATCGCCGGTTCGCCGGGCGAGGATCCGTATCGCTGGCTGGAAGCGGTCGACAGCCCAGAGGCGCTGGCCTGGGTCGAGGCGCAGAACCAGCGGACACTGGCACGCTTCGAGGACGCCGAGTTCGACGCCTTGCAGACGGGATTGCGCCAGATTCTCGACGCCGACGACCGGATTCCGTTCGTGGTCAAGCGCGGCGAGCACTACTACAACTTCTGGCAGGACGCCGAGCACCCCCGTGGCCTGTGGCGGCGCACCACGTGGGCGTCCTACCGCCAGTCACGGCCGGCGTGGGAAGTGCTGATCGACGTCGACGCGCTCAACGCCGCCGAGGGCGAGAACTGGGTCTGGCATGGCGCCAGTTGCCTGGAGCCGAAGACGCCGGACGCTCCCTGGGAGCGGGCGCTGGTATCGCTCTCCCGCGGTGGCGCGGATGCCGACGTGACCCGCGAGTTCGACCTGATCGACAAGCGCTGGGTCGGGCGCGACGATCACGGCGAGGCCGGTTTCGAGCGCCCGGAGGCCAAGGGTGGCATGAGCTGGATCGATCGCGACACGGTGTTCGTCTATACCGATTTCGGTGCGGACTCCCTGACCAGCTCCGGCTACCCGCGCTGCGTCAAGCGCTGGCGGCGGGGCGAGCCACTGAGTGCTGCCGAAACGCTGTTCGAGGCGGACCGACAGGACCTGATGGCGTTGGCGTTCCACGACAGCACCCGCGGCTTCGAGCGCGATTTCATCCATCACGCGCTGGCCTTCTACGAGCAGCGCCTGATCGAACTCATGCCCGACGGCGAGACGTTCCCCATCGAGGTGCCGCTGTCGGCGCAGGCGGTGGTGCATCGTGAATGGCTGCTGGTGCATCTGCGCGACGACTGGCGACTCGAAGAGAACGACCGGAATTTCCAAAGCGGCGCACTGCTGGCGATCGACTACGACGCGTTCAAGCGCGGTGGTCGGGATTTCACCACGCTGTTCACGCCGGATGCCCACCGCTCGCTGGAAGGTTTCGAGTGGACGCGCCACTACCTGGTGCTGGATATCCTGGAGGACGTCAAGCACCGGCTGCAGGTGCTGACGCCGGGGCAGGGCGACGACTGGTCGCCGCGTCCGCTGGTCGGCTTGCCCGCCACCGGCGAGATCGGTGTCGCGGCGGTGGACGACGAAGAGAGCGACGAGGTCTTTCTGATCGTTACCGACTATCTCACCCCGACATCGCTGTTGAAGATGGATCTGGCACAGACCCAGGCGGCTCGGCCGGAGAGCGACGCGGAAACGATCAAGCGCGCGCCGAGCTTCTTCGAGGCCGACGGCATGCAGGTGACGCAACGTTTCGCCACCAGCCTGGACGGCACGTCGATTCCCTATTTTCTGGTGCTGCCGGCGGATGTGGAGCAAGAGAGGCCGAATGCGCCCTTGCCGACGCTGCTCTACGGCTACGGCGGCTTCGAGATCTCGCTGACACCCCACTATATCGCCGGGGCCGGGCGCAGCTGGCTTTCGCGCGGCGGCGCCTACGTGGTGGCCAATATCCGGGGCGGTGGCGAATATGGCCCGCGCTGGCATCGCGCCGCGCTCAAGGGCGAACGCCACAAGGCCTTCGAGGATTTCGCCGCCGTCGCCGAAGACCTGGTGGCGACCGGCATCACCACGCCGCGTCAGTTGGGCATCCAGGGCGGTTCGAACGGGGGACTGCTGGTCGGCAACATGATCACGCGTTATCCGGATCACTTCGCCGCCGCGGTGTGTGAAGTGCCGCTACTCGACATGCAGCGTTATCACCAACTGCTGGCGGGTGCGTCGTGGATGGCCGAATACGGCGATCCGGACAGCGACGACTGGGAAGGCTTCCTGAAGGACTATTCGCCCTATCACAACCTGCGCGAAGGCGTGGGCTACCCCTCCGTGCTGTTCACCACCTCGACCCGCGACGACCGGGTCCACCCAGGCCACGCCCGCAAGATGATGGCGCGCATGGAAGCGATGAACGCCGGGGACGTCCATTACTACGAGAACACCGAAGGCGGCCATGGCGGCGCGGCGGACAACGCCCAGCGGGCGAAGCTGAGCGCGCTGGCATGGCGGTTCCTGTGGGATCGACTGGGCAAGGCCGGGTAGGGCTGTCGCAACCGGCTGCCGCCATCGCGGCGGCAGTCAGCCCGCCATGGTCGGCGCCGGAAGCCGATACCAGCGGACAGCGTTGTCGTGGAGGATCGGCTGGCGGGCGCCCGGTGCGGCATCGGCGATGGCTTGCTCGATCATGGCGAGCCAGGTCGCGTAGCTGGCATTGAGCCCGGTGACCGGAAAGTTGCTGGCAAAGAGGCAGCGTCGGGCTCCGAAGATACCGATCGTTTCGGCGAGCAGGGCGATATTCTGACGCTCGTCCCAGTCAGCCATGGGGCTTCCCAGCTCCGAGAGCTTGACCGCGACATTGGGGTTGGCTGCCAGCGCTCTCATCCCCTCGCGCCAGCTTGCCAGTCCCGGCTCGCTGCGGTCCCAGGGCAGGCCGGTATGGTTGAGAATCACCCGCAGGTTCGGGGTGGCTTCCAGCGTCCTGGCAGCATCCGCGAGATGCCAGGCCGGCACCCGCAGATCCCACGACAGGTCGCGCTCTTCCAGCATTCGCAGCCCGCGGGTCCAGCCGGCATCCTGCAATGAACCGGGCGCGCCGAGCGTATCGTCGTATCGATCGGGGCGCGCGGCCGTCACCGGTTTGGCGCGCACGCCACGAAACAGCGGCGAATCCATCTGACGATCGAGTTGCGTTTCGCAGGCCGGATCGGCGAAGGCCGCCCAACCCACCAGTGCCACCGGCAGCCCCTGCTGCTCGGACAGCTGCGTCAGCCAACGGGTCTCCACCTCCGGCGTTTGGCGAGTCGATTCGGCCTCGCAGTGCACCGTGCCCGCCAGGTGATAGCCCGGGGGGATCAGCGCCCGGATGTCCGCCGGCAGGAACGGCTGGCGAATGGCGGCGTAATCACCGAGGAAGAAGTGGTCGTCGATCTCATCCTCGAGCCATGGGTAGTGCACGCTGCCATCCAGCGCCCAGAAGTGGTGATGACTATCGATCAGGAGCTGTTCGCTCATGGGGATGACCTCAGCTTGCCAGCCAGTCGAGTGGCAGGGTGATGATTTGCGGGAACGCCACGAACAGCAGCAGCAGTAAGACGTAGGCCGTGACGAAGGGCAGTACGCCCATGACCGCTTTCTCGAACTTGATCCGGCCCACGCTGGTGATGACGTTGAGCACGTTGCCCACCGGTGGCGTGATCAGGCCGATGGCGCAATTGAGTACGAACATGATGCCGAAGTAGACCGGGTCGATGCCGGCGATCTTGACGATCGGCATCAGGATCGGCGTCAGCACCAGGATCGTCGGCGTCAGGTCCATCACCATGCCGACGATCAACACGATGGCCATGATCGCCAGCATCAGCAGCCGGGGGTGGTCGGCCAGCGGTGCCAGCAGGCCGGCCACCATCATTGGCAACTGGGCGATACTGATCAGCCAGGAGGCGACGCTGGCCGCCGCCACCAGGAACATCACCACTGCCGTGTTGCGCGCAGCCTGTGCCAGCACTTCGTACAGTTCGGCGAGATTGAGCTCCCGGTAGATCAGGGTGGATACCAGCATGGCGTAGACGGCCGCGACCACGCCGGCCTCGGTGGGAGTGAAAATCCCGGTCTTGATGCCGCCGATGATGATCACCGGCAGCAGGATTGCCCAGAAGCTCCGGCGCAACGCGGCCAAGCGCTCGGTACCGGACGCTTTCTCGGCAACCACCAACGTTTCCTTGCGTGTGATGAACATCCACATCAGCACCAGGGTCGCGCCCATGATCAGCCCCGGTACGATGCCGGCCAGGAACAGCTTGCTGATCGAGATGCTACCGGCCACCCCGATGATGATCAGCGGAATGGAGGGCGGGATGATCGGGGCAATGATTCCACCGGCCGCCATCAGCCCGGCGGAGCGGCCCTGCGGGTAGCCTGCCTGGCGCATCATCGGCAGCAGCATCGAACCCAGCGCCGCGGTATCGGCGACGGCCGAGCCGGACAGGCTGGCCATGACGATGGCGGCGAAGATGGCGACGAAGCCAAGCCCGCCCTTGCGGTGCCCCACCAGGCTCATCGCCAGCAGCACGATGCGCTTCGACAGGCCGCCGCGCGACATCACCTCGCCGGCGACCAGGAAAAAGGGAATCGCCAGCAGCGTGTAGCTGTCGGCGCCATTGATCAGGTTCTGGGCCAGGATCTGCGAATCGAACAGCCCCAGATGCAGCATCAGCACCACGGCGCTGACCAGCAGGGCGAAGGCGATCGGCAGGCTGAGCCCGATCGAGGCCAGCAGCGAGGCGAGGAACAGACCTATCGTCATGGTGCCATCTCCTCGCGGTCCTGCATCGACGTCAGCGGAGCCGGCAGCAGCAATCGCAACGTCAGCATCAGCGACATCAGAATCCCGGCGACCAGCCCGGCCAGATAGAAGACGCCCACGGGGATACCGCTGATCGGGGAAAGGTCGCTCCAGTTGAGCAGTGTCTGGGCGTAGCTGCCCTTGACCAGCATCAGACAGCAGATCAGCATCACCAGCGTCACCAGCCGTTGCAACACGGCCTGCGCCCTGCCCGGCAGGCGATCCGAGAACGTTGTCACGCTGAGGTGCTCGTGTCGCATCAGGCCCACGACGGTACCGAGAAAGATCACCCATACGAACAGGAACCGCGACAGCTCGACGCTGATCGAGATGCCGCTATTGAAGCCGTAGCGCAGTACGACATTGGCGAATACCAGTGCGATCATTGCCACCAGTGCCAGCACCATCGCCAGGTTGAGAACCTTTTCGGTGAGGTGCGACAAACGACATAGTGTGGTCTGGAGCGAGCCATGGGGCGCGCGGACGCTCGCTTGTGCCGGTCTGGACATGATGGGTCTCTTCTCGCAATCGGTGGTCGATCGTGTTGGGCAGCCGCCGCGGCGCCGATCTATTCCGTGTTGGGCCTTGCCGCCTCGATGGCCTCGATCAGCTCGCTGCCGTACTGCTCGGCGAAGCTGGCCTGTACCGGTGCGGCGACGATATCCCGCATCGAATCGCGATCCGGCTCCTCCACGATCTGCATGCCCTGCTGCTTGAGAAACTCGAGGTCGCCGGTCATCCGTCGGGCGAGTTCCTCGCGCTCGAACGTTGCCGAGTCGATGGCGGCCTGGACCAATAGTTGCTGGTTCTCCGGGTTCAAGCTCTCGAACTTGGCCTTGTTCATGACCAGGGGCGCCGCGGTATAGGCGTGCGCTGTGAGCGACAGGTAGTCCTGGACCTCATAGAAATTGGCCGAGCGAATCAGGCTGACCGGATTCTCCTGCCCATCCACCGTGCGGGTTTCCAGCGCCGTGAACAGCTCGGTGAACGGCATCGGCGTCGGGTTGGCGCCCAGGGCCTTGAAAGCGGCGATATGAGCCGGGTTGGGGGTGGTGCGAAGCGTCAGTCCCTTGATGTCGTCCGCGGTCTCCACCGGGTGTCGGGAGTTGGTCAGGTTGCGAAAGCCGATCTCCCAGAACGCCAGCCCCTTGAGGTCATGGTCGCCGAGTCTGGCAAGCAGGGATTGACCGATATCGCCATCCAGTACGGCATAGGCATGGGCGTAGTCGTCGAACAGAAACGGCAGATCGAGCACGTTCAGCTCGCCGACCAGTCCGGTGTAGTAGGGATTGCCGGTCAGCACGATATCGACCTGGCCGCCGCGGGCGCTGGCCACCAGGGCGGTGTCGCTGCCCAGCTGTCCGCTGGGGAAGACGCGGATCTGCAGGTCGCCACCGCTGCGTTCGTCGACGAGATCGGCAAAATGCTCCGCAGCGAGATGCTGGGCGTCCTCCACCGGATGGGTGTGGGCGAAGTTGAGTGTCGTGGCGGCCTGGGCGCTGGCGAATGGCAAGAGCACCGTCGCAGCGGTCATCAGGGTAGCGAGAAGAGGGCGTGACGTTGGGTTCTGGACGGTCATGCAGGCGATCTCCGATTGAGGGCATCCAGCTGACGTGTCGACCCAGCGATCAACACGCCGTGGCACGAGAGACAAGCGCTGTGCCTGAAGAGATCGGTTTCGAAACCGGCGTGCGCTGTACCGAGATGCCTTTGGCGCCGGGCGATATCGGCCAGGGATGGCCTCTCGCGGCCGCCGCTCCCTCGATGCTCTTCCAGAGAGAGATTGCGCCCAATCGATCAATGTATACATTATACGTTGGTCGCTTCGAAGCGCCGGGCGCCTTAACCTTTAGTCCCGTCGGTTGCCGTCGGCGGCCATCGAAGTCGCGGTGATCGGGCGCCGCGACGGATCGCCCCAACTTCGGTTTCCCCGCCCCCTACAGATGAGACGTGGGCTGCGTCATACTGCGACCCATTCAATCTCTCTTTGGGAAGATCTGATCGATGAGCCAGAAAACGGTGAGGCTTGGCGTGGTGATGGACCCCATCGCCGACATTACCTACAAGAAGGACACCACGCTGACCCTGCTGTGGGCGGCGGAGGCGATGGGCTGGTCGCTCTACTATTTCGAGCAGGAGGATCTCTATCTCTACGAGGGCCGCGCCATGGGCAGCGCGCGCTCGCTCAAGGTGTTCCGCGACCCGGCGCGCTGGTTCGAGCTGGGCGAGCGGGAGGCGATGCCGCTGGGGGAGCTCGACGTGATTCTGATGCGCAAGGACCCGCCGGTGGATGGCCACTTCCTCAACGCCGTGCACCTGCTGGCGTTCGCCGAGCGCGAGGGTACCCTGGTGGTCAACCCGACCCGGGCGCTGTTCGAGTGCAACGAAAAGCTGTTCGCCCAGCAGTTCGCCCACTGCATCCCGCCGACGGTGGTCTCCTGTCGCGACGCGGTGCTGCGTGCCTTCCAGGCCGAGCATGGCGACACGATCTTCAAGCCGCTGGATGGCATGGGCGGCACCGGCATCTTCCACATCGGTCCGGAGGGACGCAATCTCGGCGCGGTGATCGAGCAGCTCACCGAGCGCGGCCAGCGTCAGATCATGGCCCAGCGCTACCTGCCGGAGATCAAGGATGGCGACACCCGCATTCTGCTGGTCGACGGCGAGCCGGTGCCCTACGGGCTGGCGCGCATCCCCAGCGCCGGCGAGACCCGCGGCAACCTGGCCGCCGGTGGCCGCGGTGTCTCCCGGGAGCTGACCGATCGCGACTACTGGCTGGTCGAGCAGGTGCAGCCGATGATTCGCGAAAAGGGGCTGCTGTTCGTCGGCCTCGACGTGATCGGCGACTACATCACCGAGATCAACGTCACCAGCCCCACCTGCGTACGCGAGATCGACGACCAGCGCGGCACCGACATCGCCGCGCAGTTGATGGCCGCGATCGCCAGACGGCTGGAAGTCCAGGGCTGATCCAGCCCCACGGGGCAGAGATGTTACAATAAGCCCATTTCCTCTATGACCGGCGCTCGCAACTCGAGCGCCGGATCGCTGCGCGATGTCCGATGGAGTCCTATGCCAACGACCAGGCCAACATCCATGCCCACGCCGATGCAGAGCCTCAAGAACTACTTCCTGATGGCGATGCCGCATCTGGAAGACCCCAATTTTGCCGGGACGCTGACCTACCTCTGCGACCATGATGACGATGGCACCCTGGGGGTGATCGTCAATCGGCCCTCCGAGCTGACCCTGGACGGACTGTTCGAACAGCTCGATATCGAATCCGAGCCCGGCCCGCACAACGACGTGCTGGTCTATAACGGCGGGCCGACCTACCGCGATCGCGGTTTCATCCTGCACCGTGGCAATGCCAGCGACTGGGATTCCAGTATCCAGGTCGCCGACGGTCTGGCGCTGACTACATCGATGGACATGCTGCAGGCGATCGCCCAGCGGCGGGGCCCGGAGCAGTATCTGGTCACGCTGGGCTGCGCGGGGTGGAAATCCGGCCAGCTCGAGGATGAACTCAAGCAGAACACCTGGCTGATCGCCGAGGGTGACGCCGCGATCCTGTTCGATCGCCCGCCGGAGCAGCGCCTGGGTGCCGCCGCCGGCATTCTCGGCGTCGATCTCAACCTGATGACCCGCGACGCCGGACACGCCTGATGGCATCGGCAACCGGCGACCGGGTCGGTCAGCGCCTGGTGATGGCCTTCGATTACGGCACCCGGCGGATCGGTGTCTCGGTCGGCAATGAGATGCTGCGCTCTGCCAGTGGACTGGAGCCGCTGCCCGCCCGCGATGGCATCCCTGACTGGGTCCTGGTCGAGAAGCTCTTGAAGGAGTGGCAGCCGGACCTGCTGGTGGTGGGTCTGCCGATCCACGACGATGGCAGCGAATCCGACATGAGCGTACGGGCGCGCAAGTTCGGCAATCGGCTGCATGGCCGTTTCGGCAAGCCGGTGGAGATGTTCGACGAGCGCGGCACGACCCGCGCCGCCAAGCAGATCGCCAGGGAGCAGGGCCACAAGGGCAACTACCGCGATCGTGGCGTCGACGGCATCGCCGCCCAGTTGATTCTGGAGAACTGGTTCAACCGCGAGTCGCTCCCGTCAGGGACACCCGACGTAAGCTGACCATCGCTTGAGGAAGAGAACGGATGTCTGATGATGTCGGCGCCCGCCTGCGAGCTCTGAGAACCTTTCGCGGCATCTCCCAGCGCGAACTGGCCAAGCGCTGTGGGGTAACGCACTCCAGCCTGTCGCTGATCGAGCAGGGCAAGGTCAGCCCTTCCATCAGCTCGCTGAAGAAGATCCTCGACGCCATTCCGATGAGCGTGGGGGATTTCTTCACCATGGATCTGGAGAATCGGAACCAGGTCTTCTTTGGCGCCGACGAGTTGACCGACGTTGGCACCGGAGACGTGATCTACAAGTTGGTGGGAGCCAACCGGGAGTCGCGGGCGTTGTCGTTCATGGTCGAGACCTATCCGGCCGGCAGCGATACCGGGCGCGAGATGATCGCCCATCAGGGCGAGGAAGCCGGGGTCGTGCTCGAAGGGGAGATCGAGATCACGATCGGTGCCCAGACGCGGACACTGGCGCCGGGCGAGGCTTACTACTTCAATACCAACATTCCGCACCGCTTCCGCAACCCCGGCAAGTCGGCCTGCCGGCTCGTCAGTTGCGCCACTCCCGCCAAGACGTTCTGATCGCCCGCGGCGACCTGCCGCGCGCGATCCCGGCTCACGACGAAAGCGACATCCACACACTCTTGAGCTCGGAGTACTCCTCCAGCGAATGGTGCGACTTGTCGCGGCCGTTGCCGGACTGCTTGACGCCGCCGAAGGGCACGGTCTGGTCGCCGCCAGCCCAGTTGTTGACGAAGACCTGACCAGACTGGAGGCGCCGGGTGACCCGCATGATGCGATCGATGTCCTGACTCCAGAAGCCGGCCGCCAATCCGTAGTCGCTGTCGTTGGCCATCGCGATCGCTTGCTCCTCCGTATCGAAGCCGAATACCGACAGCACTGGACCGAAGATCTCCTCCCGGCCGATGACCATGTCGTCGGTGACGTCGTCGAAGACGGTTGGGCCAATGAAAAGGCCGGGCCCTGCTTGCGCCTTGCCGCCCATGCGCAGCCGCGCTCCTTCTTCCACGCCCTGACGGATGTAGTCCAGGACCCGTTCGTACTGAGTGCGGTCGACGATCGCGCCCATGAAGCTGGCGGGATCCAGCGGATCGCCCGGTTGCATCGATTCGGCGGCGGCGAGCAGCCTGTCGATGAAGGCTTCGCGCACACTGTTTTCCACCAGCAGACGTGATCCTGCGATGCACACCTCACCTTGGTTGTAGAAGATCGCCTCGGCGGCGTGGCGGGCCACGCTGTCTAGGTCCTTGCAGTCGGCGAAGACGATATTCGGGCTCTTGCCGCCACACTCCAGGTACACCCGCTTGAGGTTGGATTGCCCCGCGTACTGCAGCAGCTGCTTGCCGACGCCGGTCGAGCCGGTGAAGGCGAGGCAGTTGACCTCCATGGACAGCGCCAAGGCCTTGCCGACCGTGTGGCCGAACCCCGGAAGTACCTGGAAAACCCCGCTCGGCAGACCCGCCTCCCGCGCCAGCGAGGCCAGATACAGCGCGGAGAGCGGCGACTTCTCGGAGGGCTTGAGGATGACGCTGTTGCCCGCGGCGAGCGCCGGGCCGATCTTCCAGGCCGTCATCATCAGGGGAAAATTCCATGGCACGATGGCGGCGACGACGCCCAGCGGTTCGCGCAGCACCAGCGCCAGGGTATCGTCGCCGGTCGGCGCCACCTCGCCGTAGAGCTTGTCGATCGACTCGGCCTGATGGCGAATGCAACCGATGGCGCCGCTGACATCGCTCTGGGCGCTGCTGATCGGCTTGCCCATGTCCAGCGTGTCGAGCAGGGCCAGCGTATCGCGATGGCGCTCCATCAGCCCGGCCAGGCGCAGCATGACGAGCTTGCGCTCGGTAGGCGCCAGCCGCGCCCAGCTGCCGCGCGTGAACGCCGCGCGGGCCATGGTCACGGCCTTGTCGGCATCGGCGGCGTCGCAGCTCGCCACATTGGCCAGGATTGCCCCCGTCGCGGGATTGATCGTGGCGAAGGTCTTGCCGCTTTCGGCCGCGACGAACTCATCGTCGATGAAGGCGCGCGTCTCGAGATTGGCGCTAAGGACGGCGGCTTTGGCCTGCCAGTCGGCCAGCGTTGGCGTCGGGCTCATGTGGATGTCTCCTTCGTTGCCGTGATGGCGGCCCCTCGGGCCTGCAGCCGGCGTGTCGTTTCGGCCAGCGCGGCCGCTGGCGGGTTCGTCGTGTTGAAGAAGCTGTTGTAGTAGGGCAACTGCTGCAACTGGCGGCTCGCGGTATCGACCAGTTCCTGACGGCCGTGGCCCAGGTTGACGCACCACAGTCCCGCCATCGCGTCCAGGAGCCTTCGGCCTCCGTCATCCTCGATGTAGATGCCATTGGCGGCGGTAATGAGTCGACTGCCTTCGTCACCCAGCGCCTTGAAGTCGGTGGAGGGGTGCAGGTAGTGATCGCGATCGAGCGCTTTGAGTCCTGCGGCGTCGGGCGGTCTCATGGCGTGCTCCTCTGGGGCGGGCGTACCCGGTTTGATGGCCCTGGCAACATCCTCTTGGCGTCGCTCCAAGGGTCAGACGTGGCGCAGATACCAGTCGTATTCGAGCCGGCTGACCACTTGCATGGCGGACGTTCGTTCGGCACGGCGGTTCGCCAGGAACACATTCAGGAAGTCCTGACCCAGTGCCTCGTTCAGCACCTCGGATTGCTCGAGCAGTTCCAGTGCTCGAGACCAGCTGTTGGTGAGTACCGGGTCGAACTGCTCGTAGGCATTGCCGGTGACGATCTCCTCGGGCGGGATCCGGTGGGTGATGCCGTGGATGACCGAGGCGAGTAGGGCGGCCAGCAGCAGGTAGGGGTTGGCATCGGCACCGCCGACACGGTGCTCGATCCGTCGTGCGGCATTTGGCCCGGAGGGAATGCGCAGGGCCACGGAGCGATTGTCGAAGCCCCAGGTCGGTGCCATGGGAACATAGAGGCCCGGCTGAAAACGGCGAAAGGAGTTGAGGTTCGGGGCCATCAGGGCGACCGATTCCGGCATCAGCCTGAGCAGGCCGCCGATGGCGTGGCGCAGCGTTTCGGTGCCCAGCGGATTTTCATCGACGGCGGCAAAGACGTTGCGACCTTGGGCATCGAGCAGGCTGATGTGGACGTGCATGCCGTTGCCGGCTTCCTCGTCGTAGGGTTTGGCCATGAATGTCGCTTCGAAGCCATGGTTGACGGCGATGCCCTTGATCAGGCGCTTGAGCAGCACCGCGCTATCGCCTGCCTTGAGTACGTCGCTGCCGTGCAGCAGGTTGATCTCGAACTGGCCCGGGGCGCACTCCTTCAGCGCCGTGTCCAGCGGCAGGTTCTGGGCCGCGGCCGCGGCCTGGATGTCGCCCAGGAACGCGGCATATTCGTCGAGCTCCGAAATCGAATACACCTGACTGGTGGTGGCGCGTTCGCCGGTCTCCGGCGAGCGGGGCGGCTGCACTCTGCCCAGCTCGTCCCGCGTGCGATCGACGATATAGAACTCGAGTTCCAGCGCGACGGCGGCGGTGAACCCCATTGCCGCCAGGCGCTGTACCTGTCGGGCCAGGACGTTGCGCGGGTCGGCGAAGAAGGGGCCATCATGCTCGTTGCGCATGGTCATCAGCAGTTGCCCCTGGCAGCCGTCCCGCAGCCAGGGTGTCGGCATCAGGGTGCCGGGAATCGGGCGGCAGACCTGGTCGCAGTCGCCGATGTCCAGGCCCAGGCCCGTCGCTTCGATCGTGTTACCGGTGATGTCCAGCGCGAAGACCGAGCCGGGGAGATTGATACCGTTGACGTAGGCCTTTTCGAGATTTTCCCGGGGAATCCGCTTGCCGCGAAACACGCCATTGAGGTCGCTCAGCAAGAGATCGATGCTGTCGATAGCGGGGTTACGCGCCAGGAAGTCACGAGCCTCGTCGACGGGAAGGGAGGACATGATGTCACCTGAGATCGTTTGTTGTGGTCGTTGATAGTGTTCCGGCTGCCCGGTATTGTTGTCAAATTATTTACGTTTTATTCGCTTCTTTTCGGCTTAAAATCGGTGCTACATTATTTAAATAATTGATATTTAATAATTTATTGGAATCTTATTTGCTTTTCATGATCGATGTCTGGAAAGAAAAATAGACCAAGGCCTGTTGGTGAAAACATAACGGATCCCGGTTTCGAGGAGGCATCATGCACAAGCGTCCCCTGGTGGGTGTCATTGCCTGCCGCCGTGAGGTGGAAGGCCACCCTGCCCACATGGTCACCGACAAGTATCTCAGCGCGCTGCGGGCGTATGGGCTGGAGCCGGTCATCCTGCCGGTCTGGCGCGACAGCGATGCCGACGCTGCCAACGCGTTGCTGGATCGTCTCGACGGCCTGATGCTGACCGGTAGCTACACCAACGTGCTGCCGAGTCGATACCAGGCGGCGCGGGCGCCTGAAAACACGCGGGACGACCTGGATCGCGATCACGCCGCCATGCTGTGGGTGCCGTTGGCACTGGAGCGCCGTCTGCCGCTACTGGGGATCTGCCGCGGCTTTCAGGAATTCAACGTGGCCCTTGGCGGGACGCTGCATCAGGCCGTCCAGCGTGTGCCCGGCCTCATGGATCACCGCGAGCCGGAAGGGTCGAAGGCCCAGCAGTATGCGCCGAGCCACGAGGTCGAAATCCGGCCCGGCGGCCGCCTGGCCAGCCTCTACGGCGAATGCCAGAAAGGGCTGAAGGCACGGGTCAATTCGCTGCATCAGCAGGGCATAGACCGGTTGGCGGAGGGGCTGTTCGTGGAGGCGGTGGCCCCGGATGGTCTGGTCGAGGCGGTTTCGCTGCCGGAAGCGCCTGGCTTTACCCTGGCGGTGCAGTGGCACCCCGAGTGGGAGCCCGGGAACAACGCGCTCTACGACGCGATCTTCCAAGGGTTTGCCCGCGCCTGTCAGCCGCAATGACGGGCACCGCCAGCGCTCGCCTGGATCTGAACGGTAACCCCTCCGTACGCCTGACAGCATCTGGATGTCGAGCCACCTAGATGCCGAGTCGGTCGCGCGCCTCGTAATACCAGGCTCCCAGCGCCGAGAGCGGCACGCGCAACATCCGTCCGCCGGGAAAAGGCTGGTGCGGCAGCCCGGCGAAGGCGTCGAATCGATCGTCGCGCCCCGTCATCACTTCGCTGATCAGGCGACCGGCAAGGTGCGTGCAGGTCACGCCGTGGCCGGAGTAGCCCTGGGCGTAGTAGACGTTGTCGTTGATCACGCCGAACTGCGGCAGGCGATTCAGCGTCATCAGAAAGTTGCCGCTCCAGGCGTAGTCCACCTTGACGTCTTTCAACTGCGGAAACGTCTTGAGCATCTTGGGGCGAATCACCGCCTCGATATCCGCCGGCCCCTCGCTGCCATAGTTGACGCCACCGCCGTACAGCAGCCGGTTGTCGCGAGTCAGCCGATAGTAGTCGAGCAGGTAGTTGCAGTCCTCCACCGCCATGCCGTTGGGCAGCAGGCGCCGGGCGAGCGCTTCCCCGAGGGGTTCGGTGGTGATGATCTGCGTACCGCAGGGCATGGATTTTCGCTCGAGCTCCGGCATGACCCCGTGCAGATAGGCGTTGCCGGCCATGACGACGCGGTCGGCCCTGACGGTGCCTTCAGCGGTCTTCACCGTGACCGGGGCGCCGTGCTCGAGGGTGACGACCGGGCTCTGCTCGTAAACCACGCCGCCCCTCGATTCCAGGGCGGCAGCCTGGCCCAGCGCCAGGTTCAGCGGATGTAGGTGGCCGCCGGAGTGGTCGATCAGCACGCCGGTGTAGCGGTTGCTGCCGACCTCACGCTGGTAGGCGTCGCCTTCCAGCAGTTCGAGGCTGTCGTTGCCGTAACGCTGCCACAGGGCTTGGTGGTGTCTGAGGGCCTGGAGCTGCTTGGTGTTGCAGGCGGCGAACAGGTTGCCGTCGCGGAGGTCGCACTGGATGCCATAGGTCGCGATTCGCTCGCGGATTATCCGGTTGCCCTCGAAGGCCATGTCGCCCAGCGCCCGGCCGGTTGCTTGGCCGTATTTCGACTCGATCACGTCGATGTCGCGGCTGTAGCTGTTGACGATCTGGCCGCCGTTGCGCCCCGAGGCGCCATAGCCGACGCGCGCGGCTTCCAGCACGATCACCTTCAGACCTTTCTCGGCCAGATGCAGTGCCGATGACAGCCCGGTGAAGCCGGCCCCCACCACGCACACATCGCAGCTGACGTCGGCCGACAGTGCCGGTCGCGCTGGCGCGGCGTTGGCCGAGGCCGCGTACCAGGAGGCGGCGTGCTCGAGCTGTGACGGGGGCTTTGCGTCGGAAGGCGCGGACATCCTGGACTCCATGCATGAAAGGACGGATGGGAGGATAAAGCCCGATCAGCGAGACCGGGCTTCCGACCACAACTGCTGCAGCAGCTGCAACTGCTCGCCGTCGACGGAGGGCGTCAGCGACAGCCGGGAGCGGGTGTCGGCATCGGGCATCACTGGCGGCTCGCGGAGTTCGGCGGACAGCATCGGTTGTGCCGCCGCGTTGGGCGAGGTGTACAGGTTGTAGTTGGAGAGCCGGGCCGCGACCTCGGGGCGCAGCAGGTATTCGATGAAACGGCGTGCGTTGTCCGGATGCGGTGCCCGGGCCGGGATGGCCATCACGTCCACCCAGCGCTGCGAGCCTTCCCTGGGTACGAAAAAGCCGATATTGCCGTAGAGCTCCGGGTCTTCGCTCTGCTTGCCGGCCAGGTCGCCGTTGTAGGCAATGCCGGCGTGGATCACGCCGCTGGCGATCTGCTCGATGGTCGCGGTGGCGTCGACGAAGCCGACGAAATTGTCTCGCTCACGGGTGGCAACCACCAGCTTGGCCGCCTCGACCCAAGGGGCCTGGCCGACGCAGTCGAACCCTTTGCCAAGGTACGCGCAGAGGGTCGAGAAGGTGAACTGGGCATCGCCCTTGAGTAGCGCAAAGGGGTAGTCGGCGTTGACAGCGGGATCGTACAGCAGTCCCCAGCTAGGGTCCGGGTCGGGAAAGGTGTCGGTGTTGTAGACGATGCCGGTCACCCCCCACTGGTACGGCACGGTGTAGGTGTCTTCCGGGTCGTAGGCCGGGTGGCGGAAATCCGACATGATATTGTCGATGCCTTGCAGCGCCTGGCCTTCCTGCGATTGACCTTCCGGAACGAGTGGTTGGATCAGCGCTGCCCCGATGAGGCGCGGCACGAAGTAGTCCGAGGGGATGACGATATCGTACTGGGCGTCGCCGCCGGCGTTCAGCTTGGCCAGCATCTCGGCGTTGGAGTTGTAGTAGTTCTGTACCACGTCGATGCCGGTTTCGGCCTCGAAGTCGGCGATGATCTCGGGATCCATGTAGTCGGTCCAGTTGAACAGGTTCAACTGTTTTTCCTGATCGTCGGCCAGGGCGCCGCTGCCTATCAGGCCGGCTGCGATCGCGATCATCCAGTTCGCGTATTTCATGGTATCCCCCAGGTTGTCATAGCGGTCGAGGTTCCTTCACCGAACTTCTCGCCTTGCGGTGTTCATACTCGCAGCAGCAGGTGCTCGCGCTCCCACGAGCTGATCACGCGGAAGTAGGCGCGGTGCTCGGCGCGCTTGACCGCGAGATAGCTGTTGGTGAAGCGTTCGCCGAGAATGTCGGCCAGTTCGGGACACTCCCGCAGCCGATCCAGTGCCGGGCCGATGTCGTCCGGCAGCTTGCTGCCACTGGACCAGGCCGAACCGACCATCGGCGGACGGGGTTCCAGCTGGCCGACCATGCCGAGATAGCCGCAGGCCAGCGAGGCCGCCAGCACCAGATAGGGGTTGGCGTCGGCGCCGCCGAGGCGGTTTTCGACCCGGGTGGCGGCGGGCGAGGAGACCGGCACGCGCAAGCCCACGGTGCGGTTGTCCATTCCCCAGTCGACGTTGACCGGCGCGGAACCACTCGCCTCGTGGCGCATCAGTCGGCGATAGGAGTTGACGTTGGGGGCCAGCAGCGGCATCGCCGAGGGCAGATAGCGTTGCAAACCGCCGATGAAATGATGAAACAGGGGGCTGGTGGGGTTGTCCCCGATCCCGCTGAGGCCAGAGGCGAACAGGTTGTTGCCCTTGGCGTCGACCAGGCTCTGGTGAATGTGCATGGAGCTACCCGGCTCGTTGGCCATCGGCTTGGCCATGAAAGTGGCGTACATGCCGTGGCGCAGCGCGGTTTCCCGCAGCACACGCTTGAACATGACCACCTGATCGGCCAGCGCCAGCGGATTGCCGTGCTGGAAGTTGACCTCCATCTGGCCGGCACCCTCTTCGTGGATCAGCGTGTCCAGATCGAGGTGCATCGCCTCGCAGTAGTCGTACATCTCCTCGAACAGGGGATCGAATTCGTTGACCGCGTCGATGGAGAACGACTGGCGGCTGCTCTCCTGGCGTCCGGTACGGCCGATCGGCGGCTCCAGTGGGTAGTCGGAGTCGGTATTGGTCTTGACCAGGTAGAACTCGACCTCCGGGGCGACCACCGGGCGCCAGCCGCGCTGTTCGTAGAGTTCCAGGACGCGCTTGAGTACGTGGCGGGGCGAGAGATCGACCGGCTCGCCGGTGAGGTAGTAGCAGTCGTGAATGATCTGCGCGGTGGGATCTTCGGCCCAGGGTACCAGGAAGGCGGCATCGGGATCGGGGACCAGCTCCATGTCCCGCTCGGCGGGATTCCAGAAGCGGATATCCTCGTCGTCGGGATAGCCGCCAGTGACGGTCTGGATGAAGATCGAGTCCGGCAATCGTGGCTGCCCGCCATCGAGATACTTGCTGGCGGGCATGATCTTGCCCTTGAGGATGCCGGTGAGATCGGTAACCAGACATTCGACTTCGGTGATGCCGTGCTGTTGGAACCAGTCTTTGAGCGCTGGCGTTTCCTGACGGTGACCCATGTGAGCGTTCCGTGTGGTGATGGGTTGCCCGGACGCGGCCAGCGGCCGTGCCGGGCAGTGAGATGGGGAAGCGGCGGCGCTACCGAGCCTGCACTTCCGACCACAGTTGCTGGAAGGTCTGCAGTTTTTCGCCCTCGAGGCTCGGGGTGAAACGCAGCACTTTCATCTCTTCGTCGGTGGGCTGGGCTGGCGGTTGCCTCAGAGCCTCTTCCAGGTAGGGCTCGGCGGCGGCGTTGGGGCTGGCATAGAAATTGTAGTTGGAGAGCTGGGCACCGATCTTGGCGTCGAGAATGAAGTTGATGAACTTGTAGGCCAGATCCGGGTGGGGCGCCTGGGACGGAATCATCATCGAGTCGACCCACATCTCGGCGCCCTCCTCGGGAATCATGAAGTCGAGGTGCGCGAAGGTCTCCGGATCCTCGCTCTTGTACAGCAGATAGTCGCCGTTGTAGGACATGCCGACATGGGTCACGCCGCGCGCGAGCTGCTGCAGTGCGGGGGTGCCGTCGGAGAAGCCGGAAAAGTTGTCGCGATGCTTGGTTTCGATCATCAGCTTGGCGGCGTCGCGCCAACTGTCGAGTTCATCGCAGTCGTAGGGTTTGCCCAGCGCCGCGCAGGCGGCGCCCATGGCAACCTGGCCGTCGCCCATGATCGCGAAGGGGTAGTCGGAATTGACCTCGGGATCGAACATCAGCGACCAGCTGCGGGGCGCGTCCGGAAAGGTATCGGTGTTGTAGATGATCCCGGTCGTGCCCCACTGATACGGCGCCGAGTAGGCGGAACCCGGGTCGAAACTCGGATCCTGGAACTGCGCCTTCACGTTGGCGAAATTGGGGATCCTGGCGTGATCGAGCTTCTGGACCAGGCCGGTCTGGATCAAGCGTGGCACGTAGTAGTTCGAGGGCACGATAATGTCGTACTGGGAGGCACCGCCGGCATTGAGCTTGGCGAACATTTCCGGCAGCGAGTTGTAGTAGTTCTGCACCACCTCGACGTCGTATTTCTGCTCGAACGCCGTGATGATCTCCGGGTCCATGTACTCGGTCCAGTTGAACAGGTAGAGCTTGTCGTTCGCGGCCTGGGCCTGGCTGACGAGCAGCAGGCTGCAGAAGGCGGCGGTGATGGCGTTGGTGACGGGCTTTGACATCGGTTCTTCTCCTTGTTGTTCGACGGCTTTTCTTGACAATTTTCCGAGCGGGCCCGGCGCGGGGCTTCTCCTCAGACCTTGCGCTGGCGGTTGAATGCGAGACTGATCACGGCGGCCAGGGCCACCGCGCCGATCATCAATGTGGCAATGGCATTGATCTCCGGCGTGACGCCTTTCTTGATCGCGCTCCAGATGTAGATCGGCAGCGTGGCACTCTCCGGCCCGGCGGTGAAGAAGCTGATCACGAAATCGTCCACCGATAGCGTGAACGACAGGAAGAACGCGGAGATCAGCGCCGGCTTGATGGTCGGCAGCATGAAGTGAATGACCCGCTTCAACGGCGTGGCGTAGAGATCCTTGGCCGCTTCGAACAGGCTGGGGTCGAGCCCGACGAAGCGCGAGTAGACGATCAGCGCGACGAACGGGATCTGGAAGGTCACATGGGCGATGACCATGGTCCCAAGCCCCGGCTGCAGCAGTCCGGTCAGACGGTGAAACTGGACGAAGAACGCCATCTCGGAGATGCCGAAGACGATATCCGGCAACACGATCGGCAGGTAGATCAGCACGATCAGCCAACCGAGCTTGCGATGGCGGTGCCGGTACATGCCGTAGCCGATCAGGCAGCCGATGGCGAGCGCGATGACGGAGGAACAGGTCGCCAGAATCAACGTGTTACCAAATGCCGTGATGATCTGTTCGTTGCCCAGCAACTGGTGATACCAGCGCAGCGAGAACCCGGTCAATCGAGCGGCGCTGTTGGCGGCATTGAACGAGAACAGCACCACCACGGCAAGCGGCAGGTAGAGGAAGATCAGCGTCAGCCACCAAAACGCCGTCAGGCCGCGCTTGAGCGTGCGCTTTCTCATATCACCACCTCCTCGCCGCCGCCGAGACGCTTGCCGATGCGGCGCATCGCGAACAGACCGATGAAAGTCGCGATCAGCATCAGGATCGCGCCAGCGGCGCCCAGCGGCCAGTTCGAGCCGCCGGAGAACTGCGTCGCCACCAGGTTGCCGAGCATCATCGCCTTGCCGCCGCCGAGAAGCTCCGGAATCACGTACATGCCGAACGCGGGGATCGCCACCAGCACCACGCCCGCGAGCAGGCCCGGCAGTGTCTGCGGGAAGACGGCGTGCCAGAACGCCCGGACCGGCTTGGCGTAAAGATCCTGCGCCGCTTCGACCTGGGCGGTGTCGAGCTTCTCGAAGGCGGCGTAGAGCGGCAGTACCATGAACGGCAGGAAGTTGTAGACGAGACCCAGTGTCACCGCGAAGTTGGACGGATAGAGCCCCATGTTGGGCGAGATCAGGCCCATCATCTCGGCGAGGTTGGAGAGCGGCGTGCCCGGCGCCAGCAGATTCATCCAGCCGAAGGTGCGAATCACCTGATTGGTCCAGGACGGTACGACCACCAGCAGCAGCATGATCGGTCGCCACCGCGCCCGGCAGGTGGTGATGTAATAGGCGATGGGATAGGCGACCAGCACCACCAGGCCGGTGGCGACGACGGTCTGCCACAGCGAGCGCAGCAGCGTGTAGAGATTGCCCGGGCTCCAGCCCAGAAAGCCGACGCCCGCCAGCTGCTCGAACGAGCTCAGCGACAGCGGCAACTGCGGCAGTCCGTAGGGGCCGTTGGTCATGAACGCCACGGCCATCAGATAGAGACTCGGCAGCACCAGAAAGAGGATGATCCAGGCGGCGCCCGGGGTCACCGTAAAGAGCAGGTGGCGGGTTTCGCTGACCACCGCATGGCGCCGCGAGGCGGTCTGGGATGTCTGCAGCATGTCGCTTCTCCTCAGGCCGCGACGCGGACCAGGTCTTCCGGACAGATGCCGATGGTCACCCGGTCGCCGACGTCGTGTATGCGCTGGCCGAGATTGCCGGCCACCGCCGTCAGGGGGTGATCGTTGACGGTCAGCCGGTATTCGATGCGGCTGCCGCGATAGAGGCGCTCTTCCACCGTGCCCTCGAGCCGGTTGTAGTCCGCGGGAACGTCGCCGCCCAGCTCCAGGGTCTCGGGGCGGATCAGCAGCCATCCGTCAGGGGTGTCGCGTTGCTCGGCGGGATCCAGCTGCAGCCGTCCCAGCCCGGTGTCCACCCAGTTGCTTTCGCTGGCGGTGATGGCGAACAGGTTGTCGTGTCCCATGAATCGGGCGACGAAGGCGTTGGCCGGATGCTCGTAGATCTCGCTGGGGGTACCCACCTGCTGGATGATGCCACTGTCGAGCACCGCGATGCGATCCGACATCACCATGGCCTCGTCCTGGTCGTGGGTGACGAATACGAAGGTTACGCCCAGGCGCTTCTGCAGGCGTTGCAGTTCGACCTGCAACTGGCCGCGCAGGCCGGCATCCAGGGCCGACAGCGGTTCGTCCAGTAGCAGCACGTCGGGCTCGCAGACCAGCGCCCGGGCCAGGGCGATACGCTGCTTCTGGCCTCCCGACAGCTGGTCGACGCGGCGCTCGACCAGCGAGCCGAGCTTGATGAATTCGGCTACCTCCGCCACCTTGCGGTCGCGCTCGGCGGCCGGTTCGCCACGCATGCGCAGGCCGAACGCCAGGTTGTCGCGCACGGAAAGGTGCGGGAATAGCGCGTAGGACTGGAAGACCGTATTGACGCTGCGCCGATGCGGCGGCATGTCGATGACATCCTTCCCGCCGATCGTCAGTTGGCCGTCATCGGCCTCTTCCAGGCCGGCGAGAATGCGCAGCAAGGTCGTCTTGCCACACCCGGATGGCCCCAGCAGGGTGAAGAATTCACCGGCGTTGATATCCAGGTCGACGCCCGCCAGTGCAACGGAATCGCGCCCGAACTGCTTGCGTAACCCCTGCATCCTGATCGAGGAAGCACCGCGTTTGTCTCTCGACGCCGTATCTGTCACGTCCGCTCGATCGGTGGTTTTCACGGTGTTCGTCAAATCGGTCATTGGGCCGTCCTCGTCGTTCTTGCCGCTGGTCACAGCCGGTCGCGAAGCTTGTAGAAATGGGTCGCCAGTACCAGCAGGGGAGTCCGTAACCATCGGCCGCCCGGAAACGTCCGGTGGGGCATGGCGGCAAAGATGTCGAAGCGCTCACTTTGCCCGGCAATGGTCTCGCCCAGCAGTTGGCCGGCCAGCCCCGCCAACGCCATCCCGTGGCCGGAGTAGCCCTGGGCATAAAGGACATTGGGCGCCAGCCGGCCGAAGTCAGGTGCGCGATTCATCGTGATGGCCACGTCTCCTCCCCAGCGATATTCGATATCGATCTCTTTCAACACCGGGAACAGACGCCGTATCTTGGCGTCGGTGCGTGCCTCCAGACCTTGCGGTGGGCGGCCGTCGTAACTCACTTCCCCGCCGTAGATCAGGCGCCTGTCTCTCGACAGGCGATAATAGTCGAGTACGAAGTTGGCATCCGACAAGGCGTCGTTTTTCGGGAGAACCTGAGCGGCCTGTTGCTCGGTCATGGGGGCGGTGGCGATCATGTAGTTGGCCACTTTCATGATGCGTCCGCTCATGGCGGGCACCAGCCTATCGCCGTAGGCGTTGGTGGCGATCACGACGTGATCGGCAGTGACCCGGCCGCGCGCGGTCACGACGTTGGCCGGCTTGCCGTGCTGGATATCGACCACGGGGCTGAACTGATGAAGGATCGCTCCGGCCTGTTGAGCGGCTCGGGCCAGGCCGAGCGTGTAATTGAGTGGATGCAGGTGGCCCGCTTCGCGCTCCCAGAGCGCCGCCGGGTAGGCATCGGTGACGACATGTTCGCGCAGCGCGTCGCCTTCCCGCCACTCGAGCCCGTGATAGTCGAAATCGCGGGCCATGCGCTCCTGTGACTGCCTGAGTTCGACGACATGGCGAGGTTTGACCGCCGCGTGAAGGTAACCCCAGGACATCTCGCAGGGGATCTGGTGATGCTCGACGAGATGGGCAGTCAGGCTGACGGCTTCACGGCTCATTTCCCAGATATCACGGGCGGCCGATAGCCCCAAGGCCTTCTCGACGGTGTGTATGTCGGTGCCCAGGCCAGGCAGTATCTGCCCGCCGCTGCGTCCGGAGGCCCCATGGCCCACGGTCAGTGCTTCGAGCAGGATGACGCGATATCCCCGCTGAGCCAGGTGCAGCGCGGCGGAGCAACCGGTAACGCCTGCGCCTATCACGCACACATCGGCGCGGTGATCGCCCTCCAGCGGGAGCGCCGGCTCGAGCTCGACGGCGATGGAGTCCCGATACCAGGAGGAGGTTGTCGCCGACGACGAATAAACTGTCATAGGAAGTCCGTCTTGGGTTGCGCGCTGCGCTTGTAATTGTTGATTCTGTCATGTCTAAAGAGTGACGTGACCTACTCAGTGTGTCACTCGTTTCGTAGTTTATGTCAACTATTTAATAACACTATTTTTGGCCGGAAGAGATGAGGTCCGGTAGACGCCTCGCCACTTTTTGTTGGGTTTATTTCCATCGGAAAGGATAGGCGTAGCGCGTTCCTTCGCCTTTCAATGCTATTTTTCACGACCTGACAATTGAGGTCGGGGTCGGCCTGTACCGTCCGGCAGTCCTGGGTCGGCCCCGAGAGAGGCTGGGTAAGTAGTGGAATAATCGACAGCGGCGTTGAATCAGACAGCCGATGAAGGGCATCGGCCGCCTTGGATCGATCGGCCGGACTGTCGCTGGGTGCGCGCCACAGCGCCGTCAAACCAACGGATGACCCGGTTCCGGGTATCGATGGCGCGTCGTGAGCCCGCTTTTGGACTCTCTGCGTCGATGCCGTCAGTTTTCGGCACGGACCAGCGCACCTCGCGCAGGTCGCGTGTCATCTCCTCCACCTCAAGCGTCGATGTGCAGCTCCGGCGTCGGGCGGCGGAAGCCACGGGTCAGCCACGCCAGCCAGCCCAATCCTGCCAGTAGCCATATCGAACCAAGCATGATCGCTCTGTGGTCGAGGCTGAACAGCAGCCATACGATGGCAACGAGTCCGATCGCCGGGCAGACCAGAAAGCGCAGGGTATCGCCCGGGCCACGGCGGCGCTCCTTGAGATAGTAATGAAAGATCACCGCCAGGTTGACCAGGGCAAAGGCCAGGAAAGCGCCGAAGTTGATGAACGAGGCCGCTGACAGCACGTCCATCGTCAGCGCCAGCAGTGCCACCAGGGCGCTCAGCACCAGCCCTCCCAGTGGCGTCCCATAGCGACCCAGCGTCCCCAGCCAGCGCCGCGGCAGCACGTCGTCCCGTCCCATCGCGTAGATCAGTCGTGCGCCGCTGGCCTGCGCGGCGATGCCGGAGGCGAACTGGCCGACGACCAACCCGATCAGGAAGATCGACACAAACACGTCGCCGCCGATATTGCGCGCGATGGCATAGGCTGCGGCGTCCGGGTTGGCGAAGTCGAAGCCCGGTGCAGCGAGCTGGACGCAGTAAGAGACGACGACGAAGATCAGCCCGCCCAGTAGCGTGATCAGCAGGATTGCTCGCGGCAGCGTGCGTTGCGGATCCCGAGTCTCCTCCGTCAGCGTGGTGACGGCATCGAAGCCGAGAAACGAGTAGCAGGCGACGGCCGCACCGGCCATCAGTACCGGTAGCGATCCACCGTCGCTGCCGAGAAACGGCGCCAGGCTGAATAGCGGCTGCGTGGGGTCGCCGAGGATGTAATGCAGGCTGAGCCCGACGAAGGCCACCAGCACCAGCATCTGGATCAGCATCATGGCGCTGTTGACCAGGCTGGCCAGTTTCAGGCCGAGCACGTTGATCACCGTGGTGACCGCGATGAACGCCAACAGCCACAGCGCCGTCGGAATGCTCGGGAAGGCGGAGTTCAGATAGGCCGCCCCGATCAGCCAGATCACCATCGGCAGGAACAGGTAATCGAGCAGGATGGCCCAGCCGGCGAGAAAACCCAGGCGATCGTCGATGGCGTGACGAACGTAGGCATAGGCGGAGCCGGCGACGGGATAGGCAGCGGCCATGCGACCGTAGCTGTGGGCGGTGAACAGCATGGCCACCAGGGCGGCGAGGTAGGCGCCCGCCACCGCCCCCTGCGTGACCACCGCCAGTACCCCGAAGGTGCCGAGCACGATGATCGGGGTCATGTAGGCCAGGCCGAACAGCACCACCTGGGAGAGGGTAAGGGTCTTCTTCATTTCCGACATCATCGTTTCCTGTTGTGGTTATTTTGAGATTCGCGGTTATTTAGAGATACGCGGTCATTGCGACGCGTTGCCGCTGTGGCGCTGGCAGCAGGGCAGAGCAACGGCGCTCAGCCGAAATGCCAACTGCGGTGGGGGCCCTGGGTTTCGAGGTGACCCGCGAGGCTCAGGCGCCGGTCCCGGTGGTAGTCGTACTCCTGCCTGGCGCTGGACAGGCGTGCCGGATCCAGCTGCAGCGGCTGGATCGTTTCCTCGCGACCGGCCCGGAACAGCAGCTCGCCGTCGGGGCCGACCAGTGCGCTTTCGCCGGCGAAGGTGAGTCCGGCGCCCTGGCCGACCCGATTGCTCATGGCCAGGAAGCACTGATTCTCTTGGGCTCTGGCCTGGGCGGCGCGGGCGTGTACGGGGCCGTAGGGGTCCATATTGCCGTTGGTCACCACCAGCAGATCGACCCCCATGGCGGCCAGCGCCCGCGCCGGTTCGGGAAATTCCAGGTCGTAGCAGATCAGCAGTCCGATGCATCGGCCGCGCCATTCGAGGCAGTGCAGCGCCTCGCCGGGCTCGACCAGGGTGCGTTCATCCGGCCATAGGTGAGTCTTGCGATAACGCAGGGCGATCCCGCTTTCGGGCGTGATCAGCACGGTGGTGTTGAATACGGCATCGCCATCCCGCTCCAGCAGGCCGATGGCGATCGCCATGTCGCGCTCGCGACTGGCGCCGATCAACGCCTGCAACTCCGGGCCGTCGAGCGTCAGGGCGCGGTCGAGCACATGCCCGGGTTCGGCAAAGCCGCTCAGGTGCGTTTCGGGAAAGACGATCAGCGCCGTGCCTTCGTCGGCGGCATGCACGATTTCCAGCGCTCTGGCGAGGTTGTGCGCGATGTCGCCTTCGCGGCTGGCGAGTTGTGCCAGAACAAGCTGCATGGAACACTCCGGGAGTTGTGATTGGAACGGGAGCCGATGATCTCCAGTATCCCCAATCCCGCGCCGCTGCCTATCCCGCGAGCGGGGTAACCCGATCGGGGGAAGGAGCAGCTCGCCGGTCGTGTTGAAGCGATGCGGCGTCAGGAAGGCGCAGCCTCAGAGAGAGAAACGATGACGCATCGACCCCGGCCGAGGACAAGTGCCGACGACATGACGCCGCTGGAGAGTCTGGAGTGGCATCGGGCCTTCGGGCAGTTGGCGGAAAACGTCGATCGTGCCGGCTTCTGGCTGGCATTGGTGCGGCGGTTGGCGGGGGAGGTGCATTTCGATACCTGGGTGGCACTGGTTTTCGACCGCCGGCAGCCGCCTCGTATTCTCGCCGAGAGCGACGAGGACGATGGCGCCGACGACGCGCTGTTTCAGGACTATCAGCGCGGCCTGTATCTACTCGATCCGTTCTACATCGATGCTTGCGAGCGCGATCGCTGCGGTCTGTTCACGCTGGCGGAAGTGGCGCCTCAGCACTTCACCCGCACCGAGTACTATCAGCGCTATTTTCGACGCAACATCGTCGCCGACGAAATTCACTTCAATCAGACGCTGGATACTCGCCGAACCCTTTGCCTGTCGCTGGGCTCGACCCGTTCCTTTTCCCGTCAGGCGTTGGGCAGTCTCGCGCTGATGCAGCCGTGGCTGCTGGCCCTGATGCGCTTGCGCATGCATTTCGAGCCGGAGGGCGATGGGGAGGCCGGGCCTCATCCCTGGCATCCGCTACCGGAACGAGCGCTGGAATTCGACTCCCGCTATGCACTGACCGAACGCGAGCGCGAAGTGAGCCAATTGATGCTGGGCGGCAGCTCGACCAAGGAGATCGCCCGGCGTCTGGCGATCTCCGTCGAAACGGTCCGCGCCCACAAGAAGCATCTCTACGCCAAGCTGGGGGTCAATTCCCAGTCGGAGCTGTTTTCGCTGTTCTGGCAGGCGCGCCGTTAGGCTTGCCTCGAAAGTGCTGCGCTCGTCCATGCGGCGTTGAAAATGAGCTCAAAGGACTCATTTACAACCCGTAAACGCCGCCTTCTCGCTCATTTTTGCCTGGCCATCGCTCGCCAACTTTTCAGGCGAAGCCTAAGCCCTAGAAGCTGGCGTCGTCGACACCGAAGCTCGGCGGCACGAACCAACCCACGTCGCGTAGATCCTTCTCGATCAGACCCTCCACCTGCAGCAGATGGGCGAAGATCGCCATGCGCATGGGAATGCCGTTGTCGGTCTGGCGGAAGATCGCCAGGCGCGGGTCGCCGTTGAGGTCGGTAGAGAGGTCGTTGGCGCCGGGGCGGCTGTCCCGGGGCAGCGGGTGCATGACGATGGTGGTTGGCGAGCAGCGGCGGTCGAGGAAGCCGCGATCGACGACAAAGTCCGAGGTCAGCTCGGCGAAACTGTCCGACATCTCCGCGGTGAAACGCTCGCGCTGGATTCGCGTGGCGTAGATGACGTCCACGTCGTCGAACGACTCGGCGAGGTTGGGTCGCGTCTCGATGCGATGCCCCCGCGACGCCACCAGATCGATCAGGTGCTGGGGCATCTCCAGCCCCGGCGGCGAGACCAGCGTGATGCGCAGCGGTTCGTAGAGCGACAGCAGCTTGATCAGCGAGTGCACCGTGCGGCCGTATTTCAGGTCGCCGGTCAGCAGCAGATGGGCGCCCGCCAACGGCTTGCCCAGCCGCGCGAACTCCTTGGTGATGGTGTAGACGTCCAGCAGCGCCTGGCTCGGATGCTCGCCGGGGCCGTCGCCGCCGTTGATCACCGGCACCTGGGTCGCCTCGGCGAACTCCGCCACCGAGCCCTGCTCGGGGTGGCGCATGACGATGGCGTCGACATAGCCGCCCATCACCCGGCTGGTGTCGTAGAGCGACTCGCCCTTGGCCATCGACGAGAAGGTGAAGCCGGTGGTGTCGCAGACGCTGCCGCCAAGCCGACAGAAGGCGGCATTGAAGCTGATCCGCGTGCGCGTGCTGGCCTCGAAGAACAGGTTGCCGAGCACCGCGCCTTCGAGCACGCGAGTCACCTTGCGCCGTTGGGCGATCGGTTCCATGCGCTCGGCGATGCGGATCAGGTGGTCGACGGCATCGCGGGAGAGCGAATCGACGGAGAGCAGGTGCGAAGGCATCGTGAGACCTCTTTGGCGGGCAAATGTGACAGCGCGTGCGGCGGCGATAGTGTAGCGCCGCTGGCGGCCGGCTTCACGCCCGGAGGGGCGCGATGCCGCGGCGTCGCCGAGAGGGGCGGCAAGACCGCCCCCTGACGATCGTGATGCGAGCTGTTAATTAACCTGGGTTAAATATCGATACCGCGGTTTGGAAGAAAACCGCCAGGCTTTCTATGCTGGGAGAGCGTCGCGGTGATTCACGGGAGGATGCCGCGACGGCCGGGTATATTTCATTCGACTCATTCGGGAGGGAGCCGGAATGTCCGAATCGCATTTTCCACCACAGCATCAGACCCATCAGCCGGGTAACGAGCACGAGATGCACCCCGAGCCGGAGTTCATTCGTGCCGATTACCGTGGCACCGACAAGCTCAAGGGCAAGGTGGCGCTCATCACCGGTGGCGACAGCGGCATCGGTCGTGCCGTCGCGGTCCATTACGCGCGCGAGGGCGCCGACTGCGCCGTGGTCTACCTCGATGAGGAGCGCGATGCGGAAGATACCCAGGCGCTGATCGAGGCCGAGGGTCGGCGTTGTCTGCTGTTCAAGGGCGACATCGCCGACTCCGGCTTCTGTCGCGACGTGGTCGAGCGCACCCGCCGGGAGCTGGGCGGTCTCAATATCCTGGTCAACAATGCCGCCGAGCAGCACGACTGGGACGACGTGACCAAGATCACCGACGAGCAGCTGCAGCGGACGTTTGCCACCAATATCTTCAGCCATTTCTACCTGGTGCGCGAGGCGGTGCCGCATCTGGGGGCCGGCGATACCATCATCGCCACGTCCTCCGTCAACGCCTTCAAGGGCAACGCCACTCTGATCGATTACTCAGCGACCAAAGGGGCGATCCAGGGATTCGTGCGTTCGCTGGCGCAATCGCTGGTGGATCGCGAGATTCGCGTCAATGCGGTGGCGCCGGGGCCGGTATGGGCGCCGCTGATTCCGGCCAGCTTCGACGACGAGAAGGTCGAGGGCTTCGGCGGGCAGGTGCCGATGAAGCGCGCCGGGCAGCCCAGCGAGATGGGGCCTGCCTACGTCTACCTGGCCAGCAAGGAGTCTTCCTACATGACCGGACAGACTATCCATCTGAATGGCGGGGTGATCCTGAATACCTGACGAAAAGTGCCTGCGCTCGCCCATACTGCGTTAAAAATCGGCTTAAGATACTCATTTACAAACACGTAGACCGGGGCGCCAGCCCGGTCCGTCTTCGCCGATTTTTGCCTTGCGACCCACAGGGATATGGGAAGTGCGTTGGCCCGTAGGGAACGGGCCTAGGGCTGACTATCGCTCGGCGACTTCTCGGACCATGAACCTACGCTGGCGGTTCAGTGGGGGTCTTGCCGCCGATCTTGGCGGTGATCTCGCGGGCGGTTTCCGCAACCAGCGCGGCGAGTTCGGGCAGGCGGGAGTCGTCGATCCGGGCCACCGGGCCGGAGACCGAGATCGCCGCCAGCGGCAGGCCGCTTTCGTCATGCAGGGTGGCCGCAACGCAATTCAGGCCGATGGCGTGCTCTTCGCGGTCGACGGCGTAACCCTGTCGGCGGATCTCGACCAGCTGGTCGCGAAGCGTCTCGACGTCGGTCAGCGTATTGGGCGTTTCGCCCTCCAGGGTGCGACCGGCGACGACCTGCTCGAACTCCCGGGGCGGCATCCACGCCAGCAGTGCCTTGCCGACACCGGAGGCGTGTAACGGCGCTCGCGAGCCGAGCCGGGTGATCATGCGCATCATCTGCTTCGATTCGCTCTGGGCCAGGTAGACCACCATGCCGTCATCGCGGATGCCGAGATTGGCGGTTTCGCCACTGGTGGCGGTGAGCTGGCGCAGGAAGGGGCGGGCGGTGGCGACGAAATCCCTCGCTTCGAGAAAACTGTTGCCGATACGGAAGGTCTTGACGTCGATCTTCCACAGCCCGCTCTCGACGTCCTGGGTGATGAAGCCTTGCTGGAACAGGGCCTGCAGCAGACGGTGAGTGGTCGAGGGGGCCAGGCCGACGTCCTCGGCGACATCGGAAAGGGCCAGTCCATCCGGGGTTGCCGCCAGCATTTCCAGGATGTTCAGGCCGCGGACCAGCGACTGACTGTGACCGCCGCTGCTCTTGCCGCCCGCGGGCCGGCCGACGGCCCTGCGTTTGGTTTCCGTCGCCCGATTTTGCTGCTGTTCAGTCGCCCGATGCCGCTCTTCGTCCGTCACCCGTCGCCGCTCTCGTGTCCGCTCATATCAGGCGCTCAGGATAACCGCTCGATCCCCTGGTGTCTGCGCGCTATCGGTTAAGACTTTCGGCCGCGCGCTGCTCCAGCCGCAATCGCGCGATCCGGTGGATCTGGGCGATGGCGGTCCGGCGTTCCTGCTCCCGGGTATGGTTCAGGCGGGTCTCGAAGGCGGCCAGGATCGCGTGGCGATCGAGTCCGCGCACGGCGATGACGAACGGGAAGTCGAACCGATCGCGGTAGGCCCGGTTGAGCTGCTCGAAACGGGCGAACTCCGCCGGCGTGCACTGGTCCAGGCCAGCGCCGGCCTGTTCCGAGCGGGAGTCGTCGGTCAGCTTGCCGCCAATCGCTGCCTTGCCGGCCAGATCGGGGTGGGCCCGGATCAGCGCCAGCTGGGCATTGGCCGAGGCGGCGTCGACCGGCTCGCGCAGCCGCTCGGCCAGTCCGGCGGGCGTGTCCTGGGCCGCCTCGAGCCCGAGCTCCCAGGCCTGCGCCGCGATCCACGGCGAGTGTTCGTAGATGTCGCCATAGCGGGCGATGAACGCGTCACGGTCGAGCTGGCTGGGGCGAGGCGAGAGCAGGGCGGCAGACATGGCGGCTCCGGTTGACCTTTGTATACAAAAACACTTGAATGAGGCTAGCGCGACACCGCCCGTCGATCCACCCTTTTCGACCATGACAACCGACTTCGCGAGGAAGCCATGAGCGACGCCCCCCAAGGTTATCTGACCACCCACGTGCTGGACACGGCGCGCGGTCGCCCTGCCAGCGATCTGCGCATCGAACTCTACCGGCTGGAGGGCGGCACCCGATTGCGGCTGGCCGATGTGAAGACCAATGCCGACGGTCGCTGCGACGCACCGCTGCTGGAAGGGGCGGATTTCATCGCCGGGGTCTACGAACTCCTTTTCCATGCCGGGGATTATCTCCGTGCCGACGAGGCGCCCGCGGGGCATTTTCTCGATCGTATCCCGCTGCAGTTCACGGTCGACGCGCCCAACGAGCACTACCACGTGCCGCTGCTGCTCTCTCCGTTCAGCTATTCGACCTACCGGGGCAGCTAGAAAAGCGCTGGGCTCGGCCGGGCGTCGTCAAAAGCGCTTCCGCCATGCTCATCGACCGCTTCGGCGACTCGACAATCGTTGTCTCGCCTGGCCATCGCTCGCCGCTTTTCTCGGTTAGCGAAGTTTTCATGTTCCCGGAGATCCATCGTGACAACGACACTGATCCGCAATGCCGAGCTGATCGCGACCTTCGACGATGCCGAGCGCGAGCTGCGCGATGCCAGCCTGCTCATCAGAGACGATCGCATCGTCGCGATCGGCTCGGCGCAGGAGGTCGCGGCCGCGCTCGAGGCGCCGGCAGACGAGGTCATCGATGCGCGCGGTCATGTCCTGCTGCCGGGACTGGTGAACACGCACCATCACTTCTATCAGACCCTGACGCGCAACCTGCCCGCCGGGCAGAACGCCGCGCTGTTCGACTGGCTGGTGACCCATTACCCGATCTGGGCGCGACTCGACCCCGAATCGCTGTTCGCCAGCAGCCAGGTCGCCGCGGCGGAGCTGCTGCTCTCCGGCTGCACCACGGCGGCGGATCACACTTATCTATGGCCCAATGGCGCCCGCATCGACGATCAGATCGCGGCGGTCTCCGAGCTCGGGCTGCGCTTTCATGCCTCGCGCGGCTCGATGTCGGTGGGCGAATCCCAGGGTGGGCTGCCGCCGGACAGCGTGGTCGAATCCGAACAGGCGATCCTCGACGATACCCAGCGCGCCATCGAGCGCTATCACGACGCCGCCGAGCGGGCGATGACCCGTATCGTGGTGGCGCCCTGCTCGCCGTTCTCGGTCTCCCGCGAGCTGATGGTCAACAGTGCCGAACTGGCCCGTCACTATGGCGTGCATTTGCACACCCACCTGGCCGAAACCCGCGACGAGGAAGCATACTGTCGCGAGCGCTTCGGCTGCACGCCGGTGGAGTACGCCGAGCAGGTCGGCTGGGTCGGCAGCGATGTCTGGTTCGCCCACATGGTGCATCCCCATGCCGACGAGATCGTGCGCCTCGGCGGCCACTGCTGCGGCGCGGCGCACTGTCCCAGTTCCAACATGCGTCTCGGTTCCGGCATCGCCCCGGTGATGGCGATGCACCAGGCCGGCATGCGGGTCGGCCTCGGCGTCGATGGCAGTGCCTCCAACGATGGCTCGCACCTGCTGGCGGAAGCACGCCAGGCGATGCTGCTGGGCCGGCTCCAGGGCGACATGGATGAATTCAGCGCGCGCCGGATGCTGTGGTTCGCCACTCGTGGCGGCGCTGCGGTGTTGGGCCGGGACGATATCGGCCAGCTCGCGGTGGGCAAGGCCGCCGATATCATCGGCTTTCGGCTGGACTCGCTGGCGCTGGCCGGTGGCGCGCTGCATGACCCGCTGGCATCGCTGGTGTTCTGCCAGCCGCCGACGGTCGATCTCTCCATCGTCAATGGCGTGCGCCGCGTCGAGAACGGCGTGCTGCTGGGACACGATCTCGAGACGATGGTGGCCAGACACAACGCCAGTGCCAGCCGGCTGGTCTCGGGCTGAGCATCCGTGCCCTTGCGGCTGTCATCTGGCGGCGGGCCGTATACAATCGATGACGAAGTCAATCATCGGTGCGGCCGGCGCTGGGTGGAGCGAACGACAATGGCAAAAAGCGCGAACGCAGCGAGCAGCACGAGCAAGCCTGCCGAGGCGAAGCGGGGTCGTGGGGCGGGCAAGGCGGGCGATGGCGCCGAGCGCCATGAAGCGATCTATCAGCAGATTCGCGAGGCGATCGTCGAGCACCGGCTCAAGCCGGGGGCACGGCTGCGCGAGGACGCGCTGGCGGAAGCGTTCGGGGTCAGCCGTACCGGCATCCGCAAGATCCTGCAGCGTCTTGCGCTTGAGCATCTGGTCACGCTGACACCACGGCGTGGCGCCAGCGTCAGCCGGCCGACCATCGAGGAGGCGCGGGATGTCTTCGCCGCGCGCCAACTGGTGGAGTGTCAACTGATGCCGTGGGTCGCACGGCGGCTGAAACCGGCGGATGCCAAGGCACTCCGGCAGTTGGCCGTCGACGAGCGCCAGGCCCTGCGCGCCGGCCAGCAGAGCCGGGCGATCCAGCTCTCCGCCCAGTTCCACCAACGCCTGGCCGAGCTCTCCGGCAACACGCCGCTGGCGGAGTTCGTCGCCCGGCTCTGCTCGCGCTCGTCACTGATCCTCGCCGTCTACGGCGCCTCCGGGCACCTGGGCTGCGAATCCCACGACCACGACGAGCTGGTCACGCTGCTGGAAGCCGGCAAGGAGGAGCGCGCGATCGCTTTCATGCAGCGCCACCTCAAGGCGATCGAGGCGTCGCTGTCGATCGAGGAGAGCGTGGACGAGGCACCGGACCTGAACGCGATCTTCGGCTGATGCCCAGCGCCGGTCCAGCTATCGGCCCCAGTCGGCGAAGCGCCCCGCGAACGGCTTGGGCCGGGGAAAGGCGAGATCGCCGTGCTTACTGGTCCCCAGCCCCAGCGAGACCAGCGACTCCGCCAGCTTGATCGCCGCGCTGACGCCTTCGATCACCGGCATCTGCAGGTCATGGGTGAGGCGCTCGGTGAGATCCGCCATGCCACCGCAGCCAAGCACGATGGCGCCGATGCCATCCTCGTCCCGGGCTCGTTGGCACTCTTCCAGTAGCGCCTGATAGGCATTGCCCGCCGGGTTCTCCAGCTCCAGCACCGGCAGGTCGGTGGCGCGTACCCGTCGGCAGTGCTCGCCGAAGCCATACTGGTCGAGCAGATGTTCGGCGATGATCGCGGTGCGCGAAAGCGTGGTCACCACCGAGAAGCGGGTGCTGATCAGCGTGGCCAGATGGAAACCGGCCTCGGCGATACCGATCACCGGCGCCCGGGTCAGTTCGCGCGCCGCGAGCAGCCCCGGATCGCCGAAACAGGCGATGACGTAGGCATCCATTGCCAGGGTTTCGCCGCGGCGAATCTCCTCCAGCACGCCGACGGCGCTGATCGCCTCGTCGAAGTGGCTCTCGATCGAGACCGGACCGCTCTCCGGCTGACTGACGTGGATCCGCGTGCTCTCCGCGGCCACCCGGTTGGCGCAGGCACCGATCTTGTCGGTCATGCTGGCGGTCGTGTTGGGGTTGATGACGTGGATCTGCATGGCATGGCACCTTGGCGACTCGAACGAATCGCGATACGGTTATTTTGTCCACAAAAATAACCGACTTTGAATACAATATCGATGAAGACCAGTCCAAAACCGGCATCTCGACCAAAAGGGCGTTGCGCATGATCTCCCCAGATTATCCCCGCGATCTGATCGGCTACGGCAGCAATCCGCCCCAGGCCAACTGGCCCGGCCAGGCCCGCGTGGCGGTGCAGTTCGTGCTCAACTACGAGGAGGGCGGCGAGAACAGCGTGCTGCACGGCGATGCCCATTCCGAGCAGTTCCTCTCCGAGATCGCCGGGGCCGAGGCCTATCCGGCGCGCCACCTGAGCATGGAGTCGATCTACGAGTACGGCTCCCGCGCCGGGGTGTGGCGGGTGCTGCGCGAGTTCGAGCGGCGCGGCCTGCCGCTGACGGTGTTTGGCGTGGCGATGGCGCTGGAGCGCAATCCGGAAGCCGCCCAGGCATTCCGCGAGCTGGGCCACGAGGTGGCCTGCCACGGCTATCGCTGGATCCACTACCAGAACGTGCCGGAGGCGGTGGAGCGGGCGCACCTGCAGCGCGCGCTGGCGATCTTCGAGTCGCTCTACGGCGAGCGCCCGCTGGGCTGGTACACCGGCCGTGACAGCCCCAATACCCGGCGGCTGCTGGTCGACGAGGGGGGCTTCCTCTACGACAGCGACTACTACGGCGACGATCTGCCGTTCTGGAGCGATGTCGACGACAGCCAGGGGCGCAGCCAGCGCCACCTGATCGTGCCCTACACCCTGGATAGCAACGACATGCGCTTCGCCTCGCCGACCGGATTCGATCACGGCGAGCCGTTCTTCCAGTATCTGCGCGACGCCTTCGACGTGCTCTACGCAGAGGGAGCAGAAACACCCAGGATGCTCTCGATCGGCCTGCACTGTCGGCTGATCGGTCGGCCCGGACGCTTCCGTGCACTGCAGCGCTTCCTCGATCATCTCGAGGCCCACGACCGGGTGTGGATAACCCGACGTGTGGATATCGCCCGCCACTGGGCCAGCCACCACCCGGCCTTGTAGCGGTTCGGTCTTGCCGGGTTCGCGTCGCGTGAAGCGAACCCGGCATCCACCACGCGTCTTCATGGTGCGTGGGGGTGATCCCGTGCCCCTGATTCGGTCAATTTCCACTCTGTCCGGCTTGTCGAAGCGATAAATCTGGGCCTCGAGTGTAGGCTAACTCCCTGAATCGATGGCAGTGCTACCGATTCTGGCGCCGAGCTTGCTAAGGAGTGTTGTGAAACAAACGTTTCTCATCCGATGGAGAAGTCGCCAATCGTTTCTCCGTCGGCATAACAACGTACAAGCTCTCCTCAGGAGGTATGGCATGTTCGCCTGCGTCAAGAATCGATTCTCGCGCCAGCTGGTGCTGGCACTCTGCTGCACCATCGCCGCCGGCCTCGCCGCTGTCTCGGCCCAGGCCAGCGACCTGGAGACCATCGAGCAGCGTGGCACACTGCGGGTCGCGGTACCGCAGGACTTTCCGCCGTTCGGCTCGGTGGGCACCGACCTGCAACCGCAGGGCTACGACATCGACATGGCGCAGTATCTGGCCGACCAGATGGATGTCGATCTGAAGCTGGTAACCGTCACCAGTGCCAATCGCATCCCGTTCCTGCAGACCGACAAGGTCGATCTGGTGATCTCCAGCCTGGGCAAGAACCCCGAGCGCGCCGCGGTGATCGACTTCACCGAGGCCTACGCGCCGTTCTTCCTCGGCGTGTTCGGCACGCCCGATGCCGCACAGGTCGAAGATGCCGCAGGGCTCGCCGGCAAGACCATCGGCGTGACCCGCGGCTCGGTCGAGGACATGGAGCTCTCCGATCTGGTGCCGAGCGATACCACCGTCCAGCGCTTCGAGGACAACGCCACCACGATCTCCGCCTTCCTGTCCGGCCAGGTAGACTACATCGCCACCGGTAACGTGGTCGCGGCACAGATCGCCGAGCGCAACACCGAGCGGGCGCCGACCATGGTGTTCCGGATCAAGAATTCGCCCTGCTATATCGGCCTGGCCAAGGATAACGAGGCGCTGAAGGCACGCGTCAATGCGCTGATCGAGCAGGCCAAGCAGGATGACACGCTGCAATCGATGTCGCAGAAGTGGTTCCACACCGCGCTGCCCGACGATCTCTCCTCCTGAGTGGGTAAGCAGTCATGACGCTGGATTTCTCCACGCTGCTGCCCTACACGGATCAGATCCTGCACGGCTTGATGACGACGCTGTGGCTGACTGCCGTGACGACGATGGCCGGGATCGCTCTGGCGATCGTCGTCGCCTACCTGCGGGACGGGGCTTCCAAAGGGCGACCGAGCCTCGTCAGCCGCCTGCTGGGCGGCTATGTCGAGGTCATCCGCAACACGCCGTTCATCGTGCAGCTGTTCTTTCTGTTCTTCGGCCTGCCGGCGCTGGGCATCCCGATCAGCGCGACGGTCGCGGCGCTGCTGGCGATGACCCTCAATCTCGGTGCCTATACCGCCGAGATCCTGCGTGCCGGGATCGACTCGACCCAGAGAGGCCAGCATGAAGCCGCCCGCGCGCTGGGGCTGTCGCGTCTGCAGAGCTTTCGACACGTGGTGCTGGTGCCGGCGTTTTCGCGGGTTTATCCGTCGCTGATCAGCCAGTGCATCATCGTGATGCTGGGCTCCGCGGTGGTGTCCCAGATCTCGGTCTTCGATCTGACCTACGCCGCCAACTTCATCCAGTCCCGCAACTTCCGCGGCTTCGAAGTCTATCTGGTGGTGACGCTGATCTACCTGCTGCTGGCGGTGGGGCTGCGACTGGCGTTCGAGTTCGTCGGGCGCCGCCTGTTCGCGTTTCGCCAGGGAGGTTCGGCATGACCGATTTCACGCTGTGGGACATCGTCCGCAACCTGCTGCTGGCAGGGCGCTGGACGGTGGTCCTGTCTCTGATCGCCTTCGCCGGCGGCGCGCTTGTCGGGCTGGTACTGACACTGGCGCGGATGGGCGGCTTGAAGCCGATTCGCTGGCTGATCCGGCTCTACGTCGATCTGTTCCAGGGTACGCCGCTGCTGATGCAGCTGTTCCTGGCCTACTTCGGTGCCGCGGTGCTTGGGTTCGATGTTTCCGCCTGGACCGCGGCCAGCGTGGCGCTGACGCTGTTCACCAGTGCCTTCCTGTGCGACATCTGGCGCGGCTGCGTCGAGGCGGTACCCAGTGGCCAGTGGCAGGCGTCCCGGGTGCTCGGGCTGAACTATCTGCAGTCGATGCGCCACGTCATCCTGCCGCAGGCGCTGCGCCTGGCGGTGCCGCCGACCGTCGGCTTCTCGGTACAGGTCATCAAGGGTACCGCGTTGGCGTCGGTGATCGGCTTCGTCGAGCTGACCAAGGCCGGCACCATGCTCAACAACGCGGCGTTTGCACCCTTCACCATCTTCGCGCTGGTGGCGCTCGGATATTTCATCCTCTGCTATCCGCTGTCCCGCTATGCCCGTCACCTGGAGAAAAAGCTCTATGGCGCTGGTATCCGTTAAAGACCTGCATAAATCCTTCGGCGAGCTGGAGGTGCTCAAGGGCATCGATCTGGAGGTCGAGGCCGGCGAGGTGGTATCGATCATCGGTCGCAGCGGTTCGGGCAAGAGTACCCTGCTGCGTTGCCTCAACCAGCTCGAGCGTCACGACTGGGGGACGATCGTGCTGGCCGACCAGCGTCTCGACGGTGCCGCGATGTCGCCGGGCGAGCTGAGCCAGAACGTCGGCATGGTGTTCCAGAGCTTCAACCTGTTCCCGCACAAGACGGTGGTCGAGAACGTGATGCTGGCACCGCTGGTGGTCAAGCAGACGCCCCGGGGCGAGGCGCGCCGCATTGCCGAGTCGGTGCTCGCCAAGGTGGGGATGTCCGAGAAGGTCGACGCTTATCCGGCCCAGCTCTCCGGCGGCCAGCAGCAGCGCGTGGCGATTGCCCGGGCGCTGGCGATGAATCCCAAGGTACTGCTGTGCGACGAGGTGACCTCGGCGCTCGACCCCGAACTGGTGGGCGAAGTGCTGCGCGTGCTCGAAGAGCTGGCGAGGGAGGGGATGACCCTGATCCTGGTCACCCATGAGATGAAGTTCGCCCGCGACGTCAGTGACCGCGTGGTCTTCATGCATCAGGGCCGGATCCATGAATCCGGCGACCCGCAGACGCTATTCACCCAACCCAGGACACCGGAGCTGAGTCAGTTCATCGCCTCCGTTCTGTAGGTCCATGCGGGAGTCTTTCATGTCGGGAGCGAATACGCAGGCACATATCGGCCGCCGGCTGCAGCAGCATTTTGCCGAGCTGGGCCCGCAGGAGCGTCGGGTGGCGGGTTTCATCCTGGCGCACCTCGAGGATCTGGCGGTCTACAGCGCGGCCGATCTGGCGCGCTACAGTGGTGTTTCCAAGGCGACCGTGACCCGCCTGTTCAAGCGCTTGGGTTACCAGGACTTCAAGGCGGTCAAGGCGCATGCGCGCCAGCTGCGCCACTATGGCGTGCCGCTGGCCTCGGGTTCCGATGCGCTGGGAGATGGCGTCGAGCGCTTCCGCCGTCACGCCGAACGCGAGCAGGAGAATCTGCGCCAGTGCCTCGAAGGGTTGACGCCGGTGCTGTTCGACGCGGTCGTGCACGCGCTCGACGAAGCGCCCGCGGTGGCCGTGGTGGGCTATCGCAACAGTTATCCGGTGGCGCTGCATCTGCGCCAGCAGCTGCTCCAGGCCCGTGGTAACGTGCGTCTGCTGCCCGCGCCCAACCAGTCACTGGCCGAGGAGCTGGTCCAGCTCGAACCCGGTACGCTGATCGTGCTGATCGGCTTTCGTCGCCGGCCCAGGCTGTTCGAGACGCTGATCGGCGCACTCCAAGAGCGCGAACATCGCGTGCTGCTGATCGGCGACCCGACCACCGCCAAATATGCCGATCGGGTCACCTGGCGGCTGGAGTGTGCGTTGGAGACGATCTCGGCGTTCGACAGTTACGCCAGCGCCATGAGCCTCGTCAGCCTGCTCGCCAATGCCATGCTGCATCGTCGGCTGGCCGAGGGGCGAGCCAGGATCGGCGAAGTGACCGAGCTGTACGAGGCCCTGGACGAACTCGCCCCTTAGGGCAGCGCTTGGCGCAAGCGTCCCATAGCCGATTTGACGATGAGAAGGAGAGAGCATGCCGCAACGCAGTTACTACGCCCCCCATGGCGGTTTGCCGCCGCAGAGCCAGTTGATCCATGGCCGTGCGGTGTTCACCGAGGCCTACGCGGTGATCCCCAAGGGGGTGATGAGCGATATCGTCGTGAGCTTCCTGCCGCACTGGGAGAAGACCCGGCTGTGGGTGCTGTCGCGGCCGCTCTCCGGCTTCGCCGAGACCTTCTCCCAGTACATCATGGAGGTCGCGCCCGGTGGCGGCAGCGAGCGGCCGGAGCCGGACCAGGGTGCCGAGGGCGTGCTGTTCGTGGTCGAGGGCGAGATGCGTCTGACCGTCGATGACGAGCACCACGAGATGGTGCCGGGGAGCTACGCCTATCTGCCGCCGGGGTGCGACTGGCAGCTGCGCAACACGAGCGATGCGCCGGTGCGCTTCCACTGGATCCGCAAGGCGTATGCGTTCGTCGAGGGGATCGAGGTGCCGCCGGCCTTCGTCACCAACGAGCAGACGATCGCGCCGACGCCGATGCCGGATACCGATGGCCGCTGGGCGACCACGCGCTTCGTCGATCCCGCCGACCTGCGCCACGACATGCACGTCACCATCGTCACCTTCCAGCCGGGCGGGGTGATTCCGTTCGACGAGACCCATGTGATGGAGCACGGCCTCTACGTGCTGGAGGGGCGCGCGGTCTATCACCTCAACCAGGAGTGGGTCGAGGTCGAGGCCGGCGACTACATGTGGCTGCGCGCCTTCTGCCCGCAGTCCTGCTACGCGGCCGGTTCGACGCCGTTCCGCTATCTGCTCTACAAGGACGTCAACCGGCACATGAAGCTCGGCCTCTCCTGAGGGGAGCGGCCAGCTTCAGTCGAAGCGGGAGAGCCGATAGGGCGCCCGCGGCGGCAGGTCAGGTGGCTCGGTCGATGGGTGGCCCTCGGCCGGGCCGGCCAGGTCGGCGATCAGTTCGGCGGTGATCGCCGCCTGGGTCAGCCCCAGGTGGTGATGCCCGAAGGCCAGCAGCACGCGGCCATGCTCGAGACGATCGATGACCGGCAGCGAGTCCGGCAGCGACGGGCGGAAGCCCATCCAGGGCGAGGCGTCCCCGGCGTCGAGGTCGGTCTTGAACAGGCCCCGGCTCAGTCGGTGAAGCTGCCAGGCCCGTTCCATGTTGGGCGGTGCGACCAGCCCCGCGAACTCCACGGTACCGGCCAGTCTCAGCCCGGTTTCCATCGGCGTCATGATGAAGCGTCGCTCCAGCGAGGTCACCGCGAAGGGCAGTCGGTCATGCTCGCGGGGCAGCATCAGGTGATAGCCGCGCTCGGTGTCCAGCGGTACGCGCTTGCCGGAGAGCTGGGCCGTCAACGCTGCCGAGTGGGCGCCACAGGCGATCAGCACCTGGCTGGCCTCGCGGTCGCCGGCGTCGGTGGTCACGACGACGCCGGTCGAGATCAGCCGTGCCGACTGCACGGTTTCCTGCTCGAAACGGACGCCTTCGCGCCGGGCCGCGTCCACCAGCGTGTTGACCACGCGCCAGGGGTCGAGCACATGCCCCGTACCGGGGAAGAACAGCCCGCCCTGCAGGTCGTTGGACAGCTGCGGTGCCGCAAGCCGAATCGCCTCTCGATCCCACCGTTCCACCGGCACCTGCTGGGCGCGCATGCGCGACTCGAGCGTGTCGAGAGCACGGCGCGACTCGGGTTTTTCGTAGACCAGCAGCGAGCCATCCGCCTTGAGCAGGTGAGCACTGTCGACCGATGCCAGCAGGCGTTGCCACGCCGCCAGGCTGCGCTCGTTGAGAGCACGAAGGCCGGCCACGCTTGCGCGGAACGGTGCCGGGCGCAGGTTCAGGACCAGTCGGGTCAGCCACGGCAGCGCGCGGGGCAGATATTTCCAGTCCAGCCGCAGGGGGCCCATGGGATCCATCAGCATGCCGGGCAGGGAGCGCAGGATCGACGCATCGGCGATCGGAAAGACCTGTTCGGTGGCCAGATGGCCTGCGTTGCCGTAGGAGGCGCCCCGCCCCGGCTCCTGGCGATCGAGTACCCTTACGCGGTGGCCCCGGCGCGCCAGCGCCAGGGCACTCGCCACGCCGACGAGGCCGGCACCGACGACGATGAAGTCGGCATCGGTCAGAGCCGAAGGGGATGGGTCCGTCATGGGCTACCTCATGACCAGGAGACAGGGTTGGGGAAGCAGAGATTGCGCGGCGGTTCAGGCGCTGCGCAGGCTCTTTTCCAGTACCGCCGCGATGCCCTCCGCGGCGTCCTTGATATGGTGTTCCAGCAAGCGGCAGGCCTGGTCGACATCGCCGCGGCGCGCCAGCTCGAGCAGCTCGCGATGTTCGAGCTCGGCTTTCTCGATTTCGCGGGTGTAGACCAGCTGCATGCGGATATAGCGCCCCGACTTGGTGTTCAACTGGCCGATCATGGCCAGCGTCTCGGGTAGCCCGGAAGGGGCGTACAACGCGTGATGGAACGCGAAGTTGTAGTCGCTCCAGTTGTCGATCTGGCTGCCGGCGTCGAGCGCGGCGTCGTACTGGCGAAGGATGCTCGCGGCGTGCTCGAGATCCACCGCCTTCAGGTTCGGGATCGCGTAGCGCAGTACATGGGTCTCGAGCAGCACGCGCAGATCGAACAGCTCGCGAATCGCGGCCACGGAGAGCTCGGTGGTGAAGGCGCCGCGATGGGCGTGGAACTCCACCAGGCCCTCGGACTCGAGCGTCAACAGGGCCTCCCGGACGGGAATGCGGCTGACGTCGTAGTCCTTGGCCAGGGCATCCTGACGCAGCTGGGAGCCGCCCTTGAATTCACCGCCGAGAATACGCTCACGCAGGTCATCGGCGACATGCTGGGCTCGGGTCTTGAAATTTGCCATGGGGGTCATCGTTCTCGCGGTATTTTGGATATTGTATGCAAACCGCAAGTCACCCACCACGCGTGTCGATAGCGCGGGTGGCTGTCCGCCGGCTTCCGGCAGGCGAGGCGGCAGGCCGGTCCGCCTCGCCGTCGACTCGGCCGGGAGCGCTACCTGGCCTTGCCGAGCTGGGCCGACCACTGTGCGTACCACTCACGGAACAGCGCGTACTGGGTCTCGACATAGCGGCGTTGGGCCTCGCTCAAGGCGTCGCTCTCATTGAAGTGCAGGCGGTACTCGCTGTCGCCGTTGAGCACCATCAGATGCTTGTAGTAGAGCACCAGGTCCACGCCTTCGTCGAAGGAGGAGAGTACCGCCAGCGCCGACTCCAGCTCCTGGGCCTGGCGCCGAGCCTCGAGATCGCCGGTGGCGGCCTTCTCGCAGAGCGCCACCAGTTGCAGCACCTCTTTCGGCAGGGCGTTGCCGACCCCGGTGATGGCGCCGGTGGCATGGCAGTTGACGAAACCATGGAACACCTGGGTGTCGACGCCGACCATCAGGCTGACATCGTCGTCCTGGGAGGTGATGTGCTCGGCGGCGTAGCGCAGATCGTCCGCACCGCCGAACTCCTTGAAACCGATCAGGTTGGGGTGTTCGCGACGCAGCGCGAAGAACAGCTCGGCGCGGGTGGCGAAGCCGTAATAGGGGCTGTTGTAGATCACCGCCGGCAGTTCGGGGGCGGCGGCCAGGATCGCCGAGAAGTGCGCCTTCTGGGCGGCGGGGGCGGTGCCACGGGAGAGCACCCGGGGAATCACCATCAACCCTTGCGCGCCGACCTTGGCCGCATGGGCGGCGTGAGAGACCGCCTCCTTCGAATTGACCGCGCCGGTGCCGACGATGACCGGCACGCCGGCGGCGACCAGCCGGGCCACGCCCTCCTGGCGCTCGGCCTCGCTGAGCAGCGGCCAGTCGCCCATGGAGCCGCAGTAGACCACCGCGCGCATGCCGAGATCGACCAGCTCGCGCCCCTTGGCGACCAGGGCGTCGTAGTCGGGGGTGCGCTCTGCGGTGCAGGGGGTCATCAGCGCGGGAATGCAGCCGGTGAAGATGGAGTCGTTCATGGTTGTCCTCTGGCACTGTTTTCGGAAGTCATGCGTTTTCGGAAGTGATGCGTGGTCGGGAGTGATGCGTGAGCGGCTAGGACGCGGTGATGCCCCAGGCGAACGGATCATTGTCATCGATCAGCAGGGTGGCATCGGCGGTGACATGGGCGCTGCCGGTGATGAAGGGCAGGATGCGATCGCCCTGCCATTCGTAGCGCCCTTCGAAGCGGCTGCCGGTGATGCTGGCCTGGACCCAGGTCTCGCCGGGGGCCAGCTTGCCGTCCGCCGCCAGGCAGGCCAGCTTGGCGCTGGTCCCGGTGCCGCAGGGGGAGCGGTCGTAGGCCTTGCCGGGGCAGAGCACGAAGTTGCGGCTGTCGGCCGGCGGGTTGCCGTGGGTGTCCGCGGCGAACAGCTCGATATGGTCGATGTGGCCACCGTTCTCGCCGGTGATGGCCTGCGCGTCCAGCGCCTGGCGGATCGCCCAGGTAAAGGCCGTCAGCGCCTCCTCGTTGGCCAGCGACAGCGCCTGGTCGTGCTCACCCACCAGAAAGAACCAGTTGCCGCCCCAGGCGATGTCGCCATGCACCACGCCGTAGCCCGGCACCTCGACCGGCACGCGCTGGCGGTAGCGGTAGGCGGGCACGTTGCCCACGGTGACCGCGCCGTCGTCATGGAGGATGGCGCTGACCTGCCCCACCGGGGTGTCGATGCGATGGGTGCCGGGATTCAGCTTGCCGAGATGGTGCAGCGACGCCACCAGCCCGATGGTGCCGTGGCCGCACATGCCCAGGTAGCCCGTATTGTTGAAGAAGATCACCCCGCAGCTGGCCTCCGGCGAGACCGGCTCGCAGTAGAGCGCCCCCACCAGCACGTCGTTGCCCCGCGGCTCGAGCAGACAGGCCCGGCGCCATCGATCGTGGTGCTCGCGCAGCAGATCGCGCTGGGCGGCCATGTCGCCGGTCAGCGCCGGGAAGCCCGACATCACCAGCCGGGTCGGCTCGCCGCCGGTGTGGGAATCGATGACATGGATACGCTGCATGGGGGTTTCCCCTCTGATCTGGGCGTGGTCTGGACGGGCTGGAGTGGCGGCCGACGGGCATCGAGGCGCGCGGCTGATTTCGCTATTGTAGATTTTATACAATCTTTGAGGGGATAAGGAAAGCCGGCGGGAAGTCGGGGGCGGATGATCCTGTCACAAGGCGGCGGAGGGGAGTCGTGCGTCCACGGCCGTGACAAGGAAGAAGGGCGCAAGGCCTAGGCATGAGGCAGCGGGGCGTCAGCTACCGACGACCGAGACAGAGAGGGTCAAGAGAGATAGCCGGCAGTGCCCCGGCGGCCAGCCGCCGGGGCACTGGGGTCAGGAGGCGACCGCTGCCGCTGTGGTGGCGCGGCGCATGGCCATGGCGTAGAAGGAGGCACCGAGTGCGCCGCCGATGAACACCGAGAAGTGGCCGAGATCACCCAGCGGCAGGAAGTTGATCACGATGCCGATCAGCGACGCGGCGACCACTGCCTTCACCGCCGCCGGATTGAAGCCGTTGCGGTACCAGTAGGGGCCGTTGGGGTCGACGCTGAACAGTGCGTCGACGTCGATCCGCCCGCGGCGAATGCGGTAGTAGTCCATGATCAGGATGCCGTAGAGCGGGCCGATGGCCGCCGCCAGCAGATCCACGGTGTAGTGGATGATCTCCGGATTGCTGAACAGGTTCCACGGGGTGAGGAAGATCGAGCCCACCGCAGCGATGAAGCCGCCGGTCCGGAAGCTGATCTTGCTGGGCGCCATGTTGGAGAAGTCGAACGCCGGAGCGACGAAGTTGGCGACGATGTTGATCCCGATGGTGGTGGTGACGAAGGTCGCGGCACCGAGCAGGGCGATGAAGGTGTTGTCGAGTCGCGCCACGGTCTGGATCGGGTCGTCGATCATCTCACCGAACACCGGCAGGGTCGCCGAGACCATCATCACCGTGGTGGCGGAGAAGACCAGGAAGTTGACCGGCAGGCCCCAGAAGTTGCCGCGCTTGACGTCCTCGAAGCTGCGGGCGTAACGGGTGAAGTCGCCGAAGTTGAGCGTCGGGCCGGCGAAGTAGCCGGCCACGATGGCCGCGGCAATCACCATCTGCCACAGCTGCTCGCCCGGGGAGAGCTGGATGTCGCTGAGGGTGAAGCTGATGTTGGACCAGCCCGCCTGCCACACCAGCCACGCCGCCAGCACGAACATCACCACGTAGACCGCCGGGCCGCTCCAGTCGATGAAGCGCCGGATCGAATCCATGCCGTGCCAGAAAACGATCGCTTGCAGGCACCACAGCAGCATGAAGCTGATCCAGCCAAGATAGGAGAGCCCCAGGAAGCTGGGGCCGGCCAGCGACTCCATGCCGGGGAAGAGCCGTAGTAGCACGATCGTCAGCGCGTTGGAGGCGAGAAAGGTCTGGATGCCGTACCACACCACGGCGATCAGGCCGCGAATCATCGCCGGGATATTGGCGCCGAATACGCCGAACGAGAGCCGGCAGATCACCGGAAAGGGGACCGCGGCCTTCTGGCTCGGTCTTGCCATCAGGTTGGCGAAGATCTGCACGATGCAGATACCCACCAGCAGCGAGATCAGTACCTGCCAGCCGGCCAGCCCCAGCGCGAACAGGCTGGCAGCGACCACGTAGCCGCCGACGCTGTGCACGTCGGAAAGCCAGAAGGCGAGAATGTTGTACCAGTTCCAGTTCTGTTGCGTCGGCGCAAGATCGGCGTTATGCAGCCGGTTACTGTACTGGCGTGATGAGTGATGCGGTTGCTGTGGCATGGCGAACGCCCTCCGCGGGGCCGTGTTGTGATTGTGATCCGCACTTTTTGTATACAAGATGCGTGCCATATTCGCCATTGAAGAATAGTCGGAGAGCCTCATCGCCAGGCGATCATGGATGACCTCAAGGAAACTGCCCCATGCTCAAGTCTTTAGGCCCGTCCGGATAGATCGGTGCTCGGCGACTCGAGAGCAGCGCTGGGCTGGCCCGCGCCCATGATGGAGCCGCATCGCGATCGAGGCGGTCGAAAACGCACACTCAATGCACGGTCTGCGACAGTCCTGCACCACCCGGGTGCAGTTCGTGCGACACTTTTTGTATACGATGGGTTGCGCTTGGTGGACGACACGAGAACAGAGGAGACATAAGCGATGCTGGAATTGAAAGCTCAGAAGCTGACCCCGGCGGCCTTCGCCGCGTTCGGCGAGGTGCTCGACTCGCGTGGCAGCGAGTCGTTTCCGATCAACGGTGGGCGCACCCGACGCCACCATGCGCTGGCCAGGGTCGAGATCCGTGACGCCGCGACGCCGCCGCTGATCAGTGTGTTTGTCAGCCAGCCGGTGTCGCTGCCGCTGGAGATCGAGCTGCTCGAGCGCCACCCGCTGGGCAGCCAGGCGTTCATGCCGCTGCATGAAGAGCGCTTCATCGTGGTCGTGGCGCCGCCGGGCGACGCTATCGATCCGAACGCGATTCGCGCCTTCGTCACCGACGGCCACCAGGGGGTCAACTACCGGGCCGGCACCTGGCACGCGATCCATTCGGTACTGGAGAAAGAGGGGGAGTTTCTGGTCGTCGATCGCGGTGGCGCCGACAACCTCGACGAGCGGGAGATAGGGATTCGGGTCGTGCTGCCTTAGCGAGTCGGTGGCGCGAAGAACTGGCGATCCATGTCGGGTCGGTCGATGTCGGAGAGTTCGAAAAGCATCTCCCGCACATGCTCGAGATGCTCGCTCATGCTGCTCTCGGCCAGTGTCGGATCGCGCCGGGAGAGTGCGTCGAGGATCCGTCGGTGGTCCGGCACCCAGTAGTTGAGCTGTTGCTTGTTCTCGATATGAGACTGCAGCTTCTGCCACATCGGTGATTTTTCCCGATATTTCCAGAGCTGATGGACCGTGGCGATCAGCAGGCTGTTCTGCGTGGCCTCGGCGACCCCCAGATGAAACTCGAAATCCCCCTGGCCCTGGTAGATCCCTTGCTCAAACTCCTGGGTTTCCAGCGCCAGGGCGGCCTCCAGGCGAGCGATATCGCGTGGACCCGCCGTGCGGGCGGCGAGCCGGGCGATGCTGCCCTCGAGAACCTGGCGCGCCTGTAGCAGCTCGAAAGGTCCTATGTCGTGGCCGAGATCCTCGTTGGAATCGCCACCCTCTACCACATGAACGCCTGAGCCCTTGCGGATCTCCACCTTGCCCTTGACCTCGAGCATGATGAGCGCCTCGCGGATCACGGTACGGCTGACATCGTAGGCCTCGCACAGGTTCTTTTCCGAAGGCAACCGGCCGCTGTTGGCAAACTCGCCAGCATTCAAGCGAGCGAGCAGGTGTTCGCCCACTTGTCGGTAAAGGCGCGATCCGCCACCAGCGAAGAAATCGATCCCTTCCATAACCCCTCTTATCTCCATTCGTGCATTACCCGCAGTGTAGCGTCTTTCGGAGATGTCATACAGGTTTGGGCGGCTATCGGCCCAGGCGGCTGGATTGCCGGATAGACCCTCCACGGCGTTGCGTTGCTTACGCTGATGTATTATAAGTCGCATCAACATGTATTATATGTTGAGTGGTTAGAAGACAACATCAACAAAGGCCCTGTTCATGTCCCGCTCTCGAACGCAACGTGTCCTGTGGTTGCTGATGGCGATCGTCATCGCCATGACCGCCACACCGATCGTCATTCTTGCCAATCGCGTCACCCCATCGCCGCTGGGGATTCCGTTCTTCCTGCTGTGGTGCGGGTCGGTACCGCTGCTGCTATGGATCCTGATGGTGTTGCATAGCCGCGTGTCCTCCCTGGAAGGAGAGGGCGAATCATGACGGCGTTGATTGGCATTTCCATCGTTCTCATCCTGACGCTGGGGGTCGGCCTCGCGCCCGCGTTCAACCGCAAGGCGAAACAGGCGCTCAGCGTCAACGAGTACTTTCTCGGCTCGCGGGGCATGGGGCCGGTGGTGCTTTTCTTCACATCGATGGCGACCTGGTACAGCTCGTCGCTGTTTCTCGGTGCGGTGGCGGAGGTCTATGCCAAGGGGATCGGCTGGATCTTCGCGTTCACGTCGACCGCGATCTCGGGTCTCGTCTTCTATTTCATCGCGCCCCGCATGCAGGCGCTGGGGCAGCGCCACCGGTTCGTGACCCAAGCCGACTTCTTCGCGCACCGGTTCGACAGCCGGTTGCTGGGGCTTCTCGTCGGGCTCGTGGGCACGGTCTGCATGATCCCCTACATCACCATTCAGGTGGTTGGCGTCGGGTTGATCTTCGATATCTTCACAGACGGCCTGGTACCGTTCTGGCTGGGTGCGCTGATCGCCGTGGCGATCTGCGCACTGTTCATCTACTTCGGTGGCATGACTTCCGTCGCCTGGACCGACGTCCTGCTCGGCATCGTTTTCGTGACCAGCATCTGGTTCGTCGTCGGCATGATCCTCTTCGATGCCTTCGGCGGGTTCGGCAGCTTCTTCGAGGCGGCGCGTTCGCGCGTTCCCGAATTGTTGACCCTGCCCGGACCGAAGAATCTCGAGTGGGGATACTTCCTTTCCCAGACCTGGGTCATCGGGCTCGGCGGATACATGTGGCCGCATCTCTACATGCGCATGGTCGCCGCGCGCTCCGCGCGGGATGCCCGTCGCGTTGGTTCGCTGATCACCCTGGCCTCGGTGCCCAGCCAGTTACCCGTCGTGCTGGGGGCGCTCGCCGCCGCCATCCTGATTCCCTCCCTGGCGAGCCCCGATACGGCACTGATCTCGCTGATCGGCGACTACGCCCCCCTCTGGACCATCGCCATCCTGGGCGCTGGCGGTATCGCCGCATCGCTCTCGACGATCAACAGTCTTGCCCACTCCCAGGGGGTGACAGTGGCGCAGGATCTCTATCTGCGATTGGTCAAGAAGCGTCCATCGGAATCCCGGATCATCGCCGTCTCCCGCGCGTTCGTGCTGATCACTTGCGTGATCGCCTATGCGGCGGCGCTGACCAAGCCGACCTTCCTCTGGACGATTCTGGCGAATACCTACAGCGGTGTGATCCAGTTCTTCCCGCTGATGATCGCCGCCTTGTTCTGGTCGAAGGCGACCAAGCAGGGAGCGATCGCCGCGCTGATCGTCGGACTGGTCACCGCGCTGCTGTTCTCCTATGTCATCGGTACGCCGTGGGGCATCGTCGCTCCCGCCTGGGGCTTCGTGGCCAATGTGCTGACGCTGATCGTCGTCAGCCTGATCACTCAGCCCGCCCGTGACGGAGCCGGGGCGACCACCGTAAGCCGGGAGGCGACATGAGTTCGAACCTGAGAAAACGAGTCGATGGCCAGCGGGTGGCCGAACTGACGCGCCGCTTGATCGAGAGGGAAAGCGAAAATCCTCCCGGTAACGAGGCGGGCGTAGGCGATGTCGTCGCCAGTTTCTGCGAGCGGCTGGGTCTGGAAGTGACACGCCAGCCGGTGGCGGGTGACCGGTTCAACGTGATCGCCCGGTTGCCGGGGCGCAACCGCAACCACAGCTTCGCCTACAACGGCCACCTCGACGTGGTGCCGGCTGGCCCTGCCGAACTCTGGACCACGCCAGCGTTTATGCCCGACGTCCGCGATGGCCGTCTGTACGGGCGCGGCGCCTGCGACATGAAGGGCTCGGTCGCGGCGTTCCTGCACGTGCTCGAGTGCCTGGTCGACCAGGACGAGCCACCGGCGGTGGATATCATCTTCACGGCGGTAATCGACGAAGAGAAGAGCAACAAGGGCATCAAGGCGTTGCTGGACAGCGGGTTCCACGCCGACTGGTGCGTGGTTGGCGAACCGACCGGTATGGATATCGCGATAGGGCATCGCGGCGTCATCGCGTTCGAACTGGTCATGGACGGCGTTGCCTGTCATGCGGCGCAGTCGCAGCATGGCGCCAATGCGCTCTACCATGCCGTCGAAGCGGTTCAGGCCATTCGCGACCTGGACAGGCGATGGCAGCAGCAGCGATCCAACGACGTGCTCGGCCAGAGTCGGCTGCAGGTCACCGGGTGCCAGAGTGGCGTCAAGGTCAATGTCATCCCGGCTCGGGCGAGCCTGCAGATCGATGGCCGCCTGGCCTGCGGCGAAACCGAAGCCCAGGTACGCGACGCTCTGGAAGCCGAACTCTCGCGTCTGCAAGCCGCCGGCAGCATCGGGGGCTGGCAACTGAATCAGACGACTTTCTGCCCCTCCGGCCTGACACCGGCCGATGCGGCCATCAGCCGGCACTGCGCGAGCGCCGTGGAGCGGGTTCGCGGTGTGACGCCTCGACGCTACGCCTTCGAGGCGACCTGCGAGGCCGCCTTTCTCATGGAGGCCGGCATCAAGACACTGATCATCGGCCCGGGCTCGATCGCCCAGGCTCATCAGGCCGACGAATTCGTCGCTCTGGATCAGCTCGAAATGGCGGCACTCAGCTACGCCCAGATCATCGACTCCCTCGACGAGGTCATTCTTTCGCATGCCTGATCACCCTACGACTCTCGACGAACTGCTGACCCCGGAAGTCATCGTGCGTCGCGATATCCTGAACGCGACCATCGACCGAATGGAGCGCCGGCTCGCCGATGCCGGCGTTGCGCATCGTCCTCATATCAAGACGCACAAAAGCGCGGATATCGCGCTGCGCCAACAGCAGGCCGGTGCCCGAGGCATCACCACTTCCAGCATCGGCGAAGCCGAAGTCATGGCGGATCACGGCCTCAAGGACATCCTGATCGCCTACCCAATCATCGGTGAGCACAATCGTCGGCGCCTGGTTGCCCTGGCCCCACGATTGGACCGACTGATCGTGTCGATCAACTCGCTGGAGGCGTTGGAGAACGTTGCCGCGGCAGCCGCCGAGGCCGGCCGGGTCATCGAACTCTATCTCGAGATCGACGTGGGCATTCACCGCGGCGAGCTGCCACCGGACGAGCGCGTGCTGGCGGTCGCCCGGCGCGCCGTTGACCTGGCATCGGTTCGGATATCCGGGCTGCAGGGCTACGCCGGACATTGCTACGCGCCCGCGAGTCGCGAGGCGCGCATCGCCGTTGCCCAGGAGGCGCTGGAGACGCTGAAGTCGGTAAGGACGTTGCTGGCGGAGGCGGGAATCGTCGTCGACACCTTGTCCATCGGCTCCTCCATGGAGGCGTTGATGATCGAGGCACTGCCCGGCGCCACCGAGGTCCGGGCCGGCAACTACGTGCTGGGCGATCGCGGCATCCTGGATGTCGGCGAGGTCACCCCGGCGCAGTGCGCCCAGCGTGTGCTGACGACGGTCATTGCGCAGCAGGAGCCGGGCTACGCCATTCTCGATGCTGGCTCCAAGACGCTGACCAGCGACGGTACCAAGCACGGCAAGGGCCATGGCCATGTCGTCTCGATGCCGGATGCGACGATCACCCATCTCAACGAGGAGCATGGTTTCCTGCGCTACGATCCCTCCCTTCATCGACTCGCGATCGGCGATCGGCTCGAGATCATCCCCAACCACTGCTGCGTCGTGCCCAATCTCAAGGATCGCCTGGTGCTGTGCGAGGGCGACGATATCGTCGGCGAGATAACCGTCCACGCTCGCGGCATCTGCTACTGAGCCTGACCTCGCCGGTCAGGCCTGCCCCATCGCGTGATCTCGTCCCGCGAACCCATCAGGAGAACAATCCATGAGCATCAAACGTTATGGCGTCGAGGGCGGCGTCGGCACCGGCGGCCAGAAACTGCCGTTCGCCCGCGCCACCGAAGCGGCCGGCTGGCTGTTCGTTTCCGGCCAGACCCCGATGACCGACGGTGAAGTCGTCGAGGGCAGCATCATCGAGCAGTCGCGGCTGGCCTTCGCCAACTGCCTGCAGATCGCCGAGGAGGCCGGTTACGGCGTCGAGGACGTGGTCCACGTCACCGCCGTACTCACCGACGCGCGCTACTTCAGCTCGTTCAACAAGGTGTTCAAGGAAGTGTTCGGCGACCACCCGCCAGCGCGGATCTGCAGCGTTCAGGACCTGGTGGTGGACTGCAAGGTCGAGGTGGACATCAAGTGCTATCGCGCGGACCGGGCGTGAATGCGTCGATCGCTACGAGAACGCCACCCCGCTGGGGTGGCGTTTTCGTTGGTGCCGACGGTTCCGTATCAGATTGACTTGCCGCTGAGCGCGCTGGCGGGGTCCTCCTCCAGTTCCATGCGCTCGCGTTCGTCGTCGATGATCTTGAGCGCCTGTTCCGGTGTCACCTTCGAGGCCGGGGTGACCAGGCTGACGACGACGCCCACGACCAGTGCGACCAGGACGGCGGGGATGCTGGGGTTGCCCCAGAAAGCGGTCCAGCTGTCGACATTGATCACCGCCAGCGAGGTCGCCGATGCGGCGATCAGCGTGGCGATGGCGCCCTGCCAGTTGTAGCGTGGCCAGAAGCGCCCCAGCACGCCACAGACGAACATCCCCGCCATCACCGTGGCGATCATGCTGGTGATATAGCTGATGACGTTGTTGGAGGTGAGTGCGAACAGCAGCGCCAGGCCGATGGTGGCGACCAGCGCCAGCCGGGACAGCCCCACGACCTTGCGTGCCGACGGCGTATGCCCGGTAAACAGCACATAGACATCGCGCAGCAGGATCGAGACGCCGGCGATGGCATCGGAGCTGGCGCTGGACATGGTCGCCGACAGCCCCGCGACCAGCAGCAGCAGGCCCAGCCACAGCGGCAGGATCTCGGTGGCGAGGAACGGGAAGGCGAAGTTGCTGTTGTCCAGGCCGGGGTTCAACGCGTGGGTCGCCATGCCGATGATCGCCGGGATGATCGAGAAGAACAGATAGAGGATGCCGGTGATCACGAACGACTTGCGTACCGAGCCTACCGAATTGCCGGAGTAGATCCGCTGGCGGTAGGAGGGCGTGGCCAGCACGCCGACGGCGATGACGGCGGCGAGCGAGATGGCCGGTACCAGGCCGATCTTGTCGATGCCGAGGAAACTGGTGGCCGCGACGTCCATGTTGGCACCGAGTCCGGAGAAGCCGCCGACCTCGAACAGCGCGATGATCGCCATCACGATGAAGCCGACGAACAGTACCACCGCCTGCACGGTGTCGGTCCAGATCACCGCCATGTAGCCGCCGATCACGCAGTAGATGCCGAAGCCCAGGGCCACCAGGATGCGTGCGGTGGTCAGGTCGATCCCCGCCATCCATGACAGATAGAGGCCGCCGCCGAGGATATGGGCGCCCAGCCAGCCGATACAGGCGATATAGATCAGCACCGCGACGATGTTGCGCACCCAGCGATTGGCGCCGACATAGTAGGAGAGCTCCTCGCTCATGGTCATGAAGCGGAAGCGGCGCACCGGGGCGAACCAGAACGCCAGCAGCAGCACGCCGATGGCCCCGCCGATGCCGTAGAGCGCGCCGGCCCAGCCGTTGGCATAGCCGAACCCGACGGCGCCCATGCTCGAGCCGGTACCGACCATGGTGGCCACCGTCGTGCCGATGGTGAGGAAGATCGGGACGCTACGCCCACCGAGCAGGAAATCATCGCCGTTACTGCGACTGTTGCGAGAGACCCACCACCCGAACGCGATCATGACGAGCACGTAGGCGACGAAGGCCCCGAGGAAAACGTGACTGTTCATAACGACCTCTTATAATTGTCGTTCCGGTCGTTGCCGCGACCGGAGCAGTGTGGAATGTCATGGCCCATGAGGTTTTTCACTGCGGTCGCGCCCTTGCCGGGGCGCGACCACCTTTCTTTCTCACGCCTTTTCCGGCGTCTCTTCCTTGCTTGCGAGAGTGTCAGTGAATCGGCGCTGCCTCGAAGCGCAGCAAGCTACGAGACTAGGCGCGATCGGCGCGATAGCACTTGATGTCCACTTCCACCTTGCAGTCCACCACCAGGTCCTGGACGCTGCAGATCCGCGCCGGCGGATGATCGCCGAACACTTCCTTGAACACCTTGTTGAACGAACTGAAGTAACGCGCATCGGTCAGCACCGCGGTGACGTGGACCACGTCCTCGACGCCATAGCCGGCCTCCTCGGCGATCTTCAGGCAGTTGGCGAAGGCCAGCCGCGACTGCTCGATGATGCTGCCTTCGACGACTTCGCCGTCGGTCATCGGGGTCTGGCCGGAGACGAACAGCCAGCCGGCGGCTTCGGTGGCACGGGCGAACGGCAGTTTCTGACCGCCGGTGCCGACGCCGCCCTCGACGCCATAACGTTTGATGCTCATAGGGTTTGCTCCTGGGTTGTCTGAAGGTCGGGTGAGTAAAACGGGTAAAAGCTCATGAGCCCGGGCGAGAGGGGCGAGCCGACAGCCGAACCTGGCGCCGCAGCAGTCGTCCGGCCCGCGGTTCGCTGGCCTTGCCCTGGCGATAGCCGATCACACCGTTGACGATGACCAGCTCGATGCCGCTGGCCTGGGCGATTGGCGTGGTATAGGTCGCGGTATCCTCGAGGGCGTCGAGATCGAACAGCACCAGGTCGGCGAAGGCACCGACGCGAATCTCGCCGCGATCGGTGAGGCCGAAGTTGGCGGCGGAAAGCCCGGTCATCTTGCGCACCGCCTCGGTCAGCGGCAGCAGTTTTAGGTCTCGGCTGTAGTGGGCCAGCACCCGCGGGAAGGCGCCCCACAGCCGTGGGTGTGGATGCGGATCGTTGGGCAGGCCGTCGGAGCCCACCATCGACAGCGGATGCGCCAGCACCTGGCGCATGTCCGCCTCGCTCATGTTGTGGTAGACCGCGCCGGCCGGCTGCAGGCGCCGCGCCGCGTCCATCAACGACAGCCCCCACTGCTCGGCGATCGTCTTCAGCGGTTGGCGCGCCATTTCCGGATGCGGATCGGACCAGGTGATGAAGATATCGATCTCGTCGGTGACCTGGCCCAGATCCAGCGTCGAGGAGCCGGCGGTGTAGGGGTAGCAGTCGCAGTGCACGCCGTGGGCGCGCGCGGCATCGTCGAGCTTGGACAGCGCCTTGGGGGCATTGCCCCAGTTGCCGGCCCCGGCGCACTTGAGGTGCGAGATCACCAGCGGTGCCCGCCCGTGCCTGGCGGTGGCGAAGGCCTCGTCCATCGCTTCGGGAAGCCCGGCGAATTCGTCGCGCAGATGCGTGGTATAGACGCCGCCGGCTCGGCCGACCGTCTCGACCAGCGTGTTCATCTCGGCGGTGGGGGCGTGATAGGCGTTGCGATAGGCGAGCCCGGAGCTCATGCCTAAGGCGCCTTCGGCCAGCGCCGTTTCCAACTGCTCGCGCATTGCGGCGATCTCAGGGTCGCTGGCGGCTCGGTCGAAGCGATCCATCACCTGGCTGCGCAGGCTGGTATGGCCGATCAGCGCCGCCACGTTGACGCTGGGCTGGGCCTGTTCGATCGCCTCGGCATAGGCGGCGAAGGTCGGATAACGGAAATCCTCCGCTCGGCCGAGCAGGTTCATCGGGTCCGGCACTTCGCCGGAAAGTCGCACCGGGCTCGCGCTGATACCACAGTTGCCGACCACCACCGTGGTCACGCCCTGGGACAGTTTGGGCAGCATCTGGGGGGTACGGATGACGTTGGTGTCATCATGGGTATGCACGTCGATGAAACCCGGCGTCAGCACCAGTCCTTGCGCCTCGATCGTCTCGCGGGCATCGGGGTGACCTAGATCACCGATGGCGACGATCCGGTCGCCGTCGATCGCCACGTCGGCGATGAAGGGCTCGCGTCCGCTGCCATCGATGAGGCTGGCACGGCGAATCAGCAAATCGTGAGACATGGGAGCTCCCGGATTCTCAATCCCCCAGCGGCTGGCGATTGTCGCCGCCGCGATGGGCATCGAGGGTGATCTTGAGTCGTCGCAGCTTGTCGCGGGTCCGCGAGCGGTGACGCAGAGCCAGGCCGAGAGCCAACATGTCGATGGCGGCCATCATGGCGTAGCGTGACGACGACGGAAAATAGATGTAATCGGTCTCGCGGGCGGCCAGCGGCAGCGTGATATCGGCGATCTTGGCCAACGGCGAGCCGGTAGCGGTAATCGCCAGGACCCGCGCACCGTATTCACGCGCCAGCTCCGCAGCCTCATTGATCTCCGGCGTGTAGCCGGTCACCGAGAGCGCAACGACCACGTCGCTGGGCTCCAGGGTCGCGGCGACCATGCGCGGCAGCAGCGCCTGGGGGTAGGCGCTGATGGCATAACCGAGCCGAACCAGCCGGAACTGCATCTCCTGCGCCATCACCGTCGAACCGCCGCCGGCGCCGAACACCAGGATCTGGCGGGCATCGTCGAGCATCGCCACCGCGCCCTCGACGTCGGCCTGCTCCATCAGCGTGCGATTGAGCGCCAGGGTCTGGGCGGCGGTGTCGTAGATCACGCCCAGGCCATCGTCCTCGCTGGCCTCCTGGATGAAACGGCGGCCGGCCGCCAGCGCGCGGGTCAGGCGGGTCTTGAGATCACGCACGTTGCGGCAATCCACTGCCCGAGCGAAACGGGTCACCGTGGCATCGCTCACCTCGGCGCGCCTGGCGATCTCACCGATGCTCGCCTCCGCAACGAAGTCGATATCGTCGAAGATCAGGTTCGCGACCTTTTTCTCCGCCTCGCGCAGACTCGGCAGGCAAGCGGTGATTTGCGACAGGATGTCGATCTGCTGGCTCACGGGGCTGTCCTTCGGCATCACTTCGGAGGCGATTCTGTTCTGATACTTTCTAACCTAAAAATATTTTATTTGAAAGTTATTACCGAGTGGCAGCGAAAAATCCCGCCCAAAGTCGTAGACATTGCTGCTTCCGGGCGGCTCCAAGAGCCAGGCACCGAGAAAGCGTCAGAACGACGACGTCTTGAGAAACGCTTGCAGACGTGGCGACTCGGGATTCAGGAACAGTCGCTGGGGTGGCCCCTGTTCGGCGATTCGGCCGTCCTCCATGAATACGACCTTGTCGGAGACGTCCCGCGCGAATCGCATTTCGTGGGTGACCAGCACCATGGTCATGCCTTCCTGAGCGAGGGATCGAATCGTCTCCAGCACCTCGCCGACCCGCTCCGGGTCGAGCGCGGAAGTGGCTTCGTCGAATAGCATCACCTTGGGGCTCATGGCGATCGCCCTGGCGATGGCCACGCGCTGCTGCTGGCCACCGGAGAGCTGAGAAGGTCGATGGTCACGCCGCTCGAGCATGCCCACCCGGTCGAGCCAGTGATCGGCCAACTCGACCGCCTGAGGCCTCGGCATGCCCCGGACCTTGGTCAGGCCAAGCGTGACGTTATCCAGCGCACTCATGTGGGGAAACAGGTTGAAGGCCTGGAACACCATGCCGGTCATCGCTCGCTGACGCGCGACTTCCCGCTCGCCGATTCGGACCCGCTGGCCATGCCGGAGGTGGTAGCCAATCGCTTCGCCGCCGATCAGAACGTCGCCCTGGTGAAACTCCTCGAGCAGGTTGAGACAGCGCAGCAGGGTGGTCTTGCCGGAACCGCTGGCGCCGATGATCGATACGACCTCGCCCTCGGCGACGGTGAAATCGATGCCCTTCAGCACCTCGAGCTCGCCGAAACGCTTGTGTAGATCGCGTACTTCCACGATAGGGGTCATACCGCTCTCCTCGTCGGTTGGTCGAGACGCCGACCGATGAAACGCCCGACCTGCTCGATGGCGAAGTCGATCAGGAAATAGATCACGCCAGCCAGCAGGTAGAACTGCATGTTGAGAAAGTTGTTGCTGATGATCTGCTGGGTCGTGAGCAGCAGCTCGGCGACACCGATCACCGACAACAGCGTCGAGGCTTTCACCATCTCCACCGCGGCGGTGATCCAGGTCGGCAGGGCGTAGCGCAACGCCTGGGGGAACAGGATGTAGCGAAAGATGCCGCCAAAGGTGAGGCCGATGGCGCGGCCGGCTTCGATCTGGCCGCGTGACAGCGACTGCAGGGCGCCTCGCAGTATCTCGCCGACATGGGAGGCGCAGAACAGCGTGAGCGCCAGTGCGCCCGCCTGGAAAGCGTTGAGGTTCAGACCCACGGCGGAAGAGACGTAGAACGTCGCCAGTACCAGAACCAGTACGGGCGTCCCGCGGATGATGTCGATGTAGAGGCGAGCTGGCCATTTGAGTGGCTTGCCACCGTAGGTGACGGCGATGCCGATCACGATGCCGAGCACGGTGCCGGCCAGGATGGCGATCAGCGATACCGCGAATGTAATCGCCGTGCCGTGGAGCAGCGCGTCGCGATTGGCGACCACTTCACTTAGAAAGTAATCCCATTCCATGTCAGTTTTTTTCCAGCACCAGTCGCTTTTCCATTGCCCTGAGTACCAGCGTGATGGCGTAGCAGCAGACGATGTAGAGCAGCGAGGCGACGAGCCAGACCTCGATCACCCGGAAGGTCTCGGAATTGATCTTGCGGGCGTAGTAAGTCAGCTCCGGCACCGCGATGGTGGCGGCCAGCGACGTATCCTTGAACAGCGAGATGAAGTTGTTGCCGAACGCCGGCAGTGCGTTGCGAAACATGATCGGTAGCACGATGTAGCGCTTGATCCGCAACGAGGTCAGGCCGATCGCCTGGCCTGCCTCGACCAGGCCCTGGGGAACGCTCATCAGGCCACCGCGGAAGACCTCCGCCATGTAGGCACTGGCGTAGAGCGACAGGGCCACGATGAAGCTGGTGATCTTGTCCAGCGACAGCCCGAGTTGCGGCATGCCGAAGAACAAGAACAGCACGATCACCAGGATCGGCAGATTGCGAAGGATCGATATCCAGGTAAAGGCCAGGCTGCGTAGCCAGCGGCTGGGGGCGCGACTGGCAAAGGCCACGACCAGCCCCAGCACGGAGCCGATGGCGATCGATACCAGTGCCAGCAGCAGGCCGAGGCCGATACCGCTGAGCAGTAACGGCCACTGCGCCAGGATGGGGGCGAAGTTGAAGTGATAGTTCATGTCAGTCCATCCGCTCGGGGAAGCGGTTCGGGAGGGCGTTGCCGGGCCAGAGGCCGCCCGGCGACGCCGGCGGGCCGGGGGTCAGCGCATTTCGGCGGGGAAGCCGGTCTGCGGTGCGGGAGGACGCTCGCCGAACCACTGTTCGAACGCGTCGGCATAGCGCTGGAACTCGACGCCGTACATGGCTTCCTCGAGGGTGGTATTGACGAAGTTCAACCAGCGCTGGTCGTCCGGCGAGACCGCGCAGGCGTAGGATTGCGGGTTCCAGCTGTAGCCGGCATCGACATACCGCCCGGCGTTGTTCTTCATGTACCACTTCAACGTCGACAGGTCGGTGGCCACAGCATTGGCGCGGCGTGAGTTGAGCGCCTGGTAGATCAGGTTCTGGCTCTCGTACTGGTCGACCTTCGCTTGAGGCAGCGCCTGGTGAACCATCTCCTCGGCATAGACGTTCTGCAGCACAGCGATCGTGATGTCGCTGCCGGCCGCCTTGAGCGCGTCGTAGTCGGCATAATCACTACCCTTGAGCATCAGCAGGCCGACACCTTCCCGATAGTAGGGCACGGTGAACGCCACCTGCTGGGCGCGGGCTGCCGTGACCGTCATCCCCTGGCAGGAGATATCGACCTTGTTGGTCAACAGGTTGGGGATGCGGGCATCCGAGGACTGGTTGACGAAACGGACCTTGCTCGGATCGTTGAACAGGCCCTGGGCCAGAATGTGGCCGATATCGGCATCGAAACCGACGGTCTGGCCGTTGTCGGTGAAGTGCCAGGGCGGATTCGAGCTGCCGGTGCCGACGATCAGTTCGCCACGGTCGAGTACCGTCTGCAAGGTATCGGCCTGGGCGGTCGTGGCGGCAACCGAGGGGATGAGGGTGAACGCCGCAACGGCGCCCAGCGCTTTGAGGATCGTTTTCATGGAGTGGACTCGTCTTGTTGCTGTTATTTGTCCGATATACCGGACCGTTGTCCGATTTATCGGATGAAATTATACTGCACTCATCCATCGCCCCTGCGCAAGTGGGTTTTCCGGCCGCAGGCGAGGGCCGCTAGACTGAGGCCCAGACAGTCATCAACGAGGTGATATGAGCCGTTCCAGTACTACATCGACCCCCCGGGCTCGTGGCGTCGATCGCGTCATCTCGCTGTGCGAACAGCTTCACTTGCACCGTCAACCGATGACGCCGAAGGCATTGATGGCGGCCACCGGCGCGCCGCGATCGAGCGTCTACGAGCTGGTCAACCTGCTCAGTGAAGCGGGCTGGCTGGAGACGGAGAGCGACGGCCGGATCTTCTTCGGCCGGGCAATGCACTCCTTCGGTCTCGACTATGCCGACCACAATGACTTGCTGCGCCGTGCCCGGCCCGTGATGCGCCAGTTGTCTGCGCGTTTCGACGAGACCACCCAGCTGTGCATGCTGGATGGTGACAAGTACACGGTCATGCTCAACGAAAACGGCGCCCGACCTTTTCGTATCAGCTCCGAAGTCGGGGTGAAGGTGCCGATTCCCTGGACCGCATCCGGCCGGGTGCTGCTCGGCGGCATGAGTCGGGAAGCGATGCTGGAACTGGTACCAGAGGAGGATTTCACGCTTCCCAGCGGCGAGCGTATCGATATCGATGGATTCATCGCCGATATCGAGTCGACACGTCGCCGGGGTTACGCCCTGACCGAGGGCCTGGTCGACAGTTTTGCCTGCTGCATGGCCGCTCCCATCCACGAGGGCACCGGCCCAGCCCGGGCCACGCTCTGCTTCACCGTCGGCCGTGACGCTGACGAGGCTCGCCGTGAAACCTTGCTTACGGCCTTGCGCGAGGCGTCCTGCTCGCTCTCCCGCGAGACCGATCCCCGCTGACATCCCTATCCGGAGAACAGATCATGAACAAGACGACTCCCCCGGCAACGCGGCAGAAAGGGACCCTAAGGTCGATGCCTGCTCAACTGCTGGCTGACGTGCCGCTGCCGGCGGCGGCGATACTCGAGGCGCCGCTGGCCCACAACCTGGTATGGATGCAGCGCTTCGCCGACGACCACGGTGCCAAGCTTGCTCCTCACGGCAAGACCACCATGGCACCCAAGCTGTTTCAGCGTCAGCTCGAGGCGGGGGCCTGGGGCATTACCCTGGCCACGGCGGTGCAGACGGTCGCGGCGCATGCCCATGGCATAGCGCGGGTATTGATGGTCAATCAACTGGTCGGTCGGCCGAACATGGCGCTGGTGGCGGATGCCATCGAGGCGGGGCTGGAGTACTACTGCGTGGTCGACGGCGCGGACAACGTTCGCGACCTGGGGGCATTCTTCGCCGCCAGGAACCTGACACTGAATGTATTGGTCGAGCTGGGTATCGACGGCGGCCGCTGTGGTTGCCGTACTGCCTCGCAGGTCGACGCGCTGGTGGCGGCGATCGCCGCCGAGCCGGCGCTGGCGCTGGTCGGCATCGAGGGTTACGAGGGCATGATCGGTGGCGACGACGAGATTGCCGCGGTACGCGCCTACGGCGAGCGGCTGGTCGATACCGTCAAGACGCTGCGCGCCAGTGGCGCACTCCAGCGCGAGGCGCCGATCGTCACGGCCTCCGGCTCCAAGTGGTTCGATCTGATCGCCGAAGCGTTCGACAAGGCGGAGCTGCGCGAGCACTACACGCCAGTGCTCAGACCGGGCTGTTACGTGGTTCACGATCACAAGCTCTATGCCGGTGCGATGGATGCGATCAAGGCCCGTGATCCGGCGCTCGAGGGTGAGTTGAAGCCGGCGCTGGAAGTGTTCGCCCATGTCCAGTCGCTACCTGAGCCGGGCCTGGCGATCATCGCCTTGGGCAAGCGCGATATCGGTCACGAGCCGGATCTGCCGTTGCCGCTCCGTCTCTATCGCCGGCACGACGATGACACCTCGGCGCCCGTCGACGTCCGCTCGTGGCGAACGACGAAGATCATGGATCAGCATGTCTTTCTCGAGATTCCCGACGAAGCCGAGATCGCGGTTGGCGATGTCATCGCCTTCGGCACTTCGCATCCCTGCCTGACCTTCGACAAATGGCGACAGCTGCTGCTGGTCGACGAGCGGTTGGCAGTGAAAGAGGTGATCGAGACCTGCTTCTGATGCCGCTGCCGCATTCGCCATTAAAAAGTGGAAATGGTTTCCATAAATATTGACGCCCGGTCGCCGCTCGCTTAACTTGGCATCCATGAGCGGCGACGACGGGTGGGTCTCGTTGTCGACGGCACTCCCTTGACAGGGTGGATCGCGCGCCCGGCCGAAGAGCCGTTCGGCCGCCTCGCGATGCATCTCCCGAGCGCTCTTCCGTCGGGATGAGACCTAACGAATCATTGACGGAAGTTTGTGGCGAGCCAATGGCTCGCCTTTTTTATATCCAGCGCATCGATCTCCCGTTCATGCCGACCCGGGGCCTTGAATTCGCAGGCAAATAAGGAGCAAAACGACGTTCGGTTGTTTCCTCGTCGTGGGTTACGTCTAATGAAAAGCGCTGACGTCAATTCGACGGACGGCGCGTTTCGACAGCCACAAGAGGCCGACAGTGTGAATCATCAAGGACGAAAGCCCACTCAGGGACATTCGCGGCGCCGGAAAGTGCTCATGGTCGCCAGCCTGGGCATCGCGGGTCTGACCTGTGCCGGTATGGCGCAGGCCCAGCTCGAGGATTTCGAGGTCATGGACAACCCGGCGCAGGCGGAGAAGCCTTTCGAGGGAACCGCCGAACTGGGCTACAACAAGATCAGCGGCAACAGCAACAGCGAGAGCCTGCGTGCCGGGGTCGACATGACCTGGTTCCGACAGGCGTGGTCCTACAGTTTCAAGGCGACTGCCAAGAGCGCCAGCGACAACGACGAAACCTCGGCGGAGGAGTATCTGGTCGCCGGGCGGACGCGCTACAACCTTTCTGCCTCCAACTACCTGTTCGGTCTGGCCCGCTGGGACAAGGATCGCTTCTCGGGCTACGATTCCCAGTCGACCCTGGCCGGCGGTTACGGGCGCCAACTGCTGAGCGGTCCGCCGCAGTCGCTGGCCGTGGAGATCGGCCCGGGCGTGCGTCACGACGAGTACGAGGAGGGTGGCCACGACAACGTCGGCCTGCTCTATGCCGGGCTCGACTACGACTGGCAGTTCTCGGAGACATCGAAGTTTTCGCAGTCGCTGGCGACAGAGGCGTCCGACGAGAACATCGTCGGACGCTCGGAAACCGCCTTGACGGTGGCGATGAACGACACGCTGGCGCTCAAGGTCTCCTACGAGGTCGAATTCAACGACAGCCCACCGCCGGGCGCGTCCAGCCAGACCGATACCGCCACGGGGGTGTCGCTGGTCTACAACATGTGATCCGCCGGCGGAGAGATGCCGAACCAGAACGGGGCTTCGGCCCCGTTTTTCATGGCAGCGCTTGGGTGAGACGTGATTCGGCTCAATTCTGGACCGAGATGACCGAGCCGCCGTCGACCCTCACATTGCTGCCGTTGACGAACGAGGCGTGCTGCGACACCAGCATGGTGATGACGAAGGCCACCTCGTCGGCTTCGCCGCGGCGCTTGGCGACGATCCCGGGGCGCTCCTCCTTCAGAAAGCTTTCGATCGCTTCCTCGAAGGTACAGCCGAGCGCTTCGGCGCGCTGCGTCATCATGCCGTCGGTCATCGGCGAGGCGACGAAAGCCGGCGCAACCGTATTGCACAGCACCCCAAAGGCAGCTTCCTTGTAGGAGAGATTCTTGACGAACGTGCTGAGCGCCGCCTTGGCGGTATTGTAGACCGCCTCTTCCCAGTAGGGCTGGATGGTGTTTTCCGAGGTCAGGCAGATGAAGCGCCCCCAGCCACGATCGCGCATCGCCGGGATGGTCGCTCGCGCCACGCGGACCGCCGAGAAAAAGTCGATCTGCCAGGCGTGCTCGTAATCCTCGTCGCTGAGTTCCAGCGGGTCACCCTTGGCCCCGGTGATGCCCGCGGTGTGGACGACGATATCGATCGCGCCGAAGCGTTCGACACCCTGGCGAACCAGCGCATCGATTTCGGCCTGATCGGTGACATCCGCCACGATGCAGAGCGGGTCGCCATCAATCTCGGCGGCGGCGCGGGAAAGCGCCTTCGAATCGAGATCACTGAGAACCAGGTTGACGCCTTCGGCGGCGAGCGATTTGGCCGTGGCCAGACCGATACCGCCCTGAGCGCCCGTGATCAGCGCCGTTTTACCGCGAATCGCCAGATCCATGATCAAGCCTCCTTGCTCAATGCGGAATGGGTGCGAAGGGATACCGAACTCGCGCCTCCAGCATGGTCGAGCTTGTCGGTTCCCGCCAATCCCGCCTAGGGCGGATCGCCTTGCGGGGGCGGGCTGGAGACGCAAGAATGGGGGCTTCTCACGCCATATCGCGATTCAAAGCCGCGGGAAAAGCGGCGACATTCTGATTGCAGGGAACGCCATGACATTCCGTTATCTCTCGACGGCGCTGACTCTCGGTGCCGCCATGCCCGGCGTCGTGCTGGCGCAGCCCGCGCCGGCAACGTCCTCGTCCGGCGCGCAGCCGGTGATCGAGGTCACCGCGCCACGGCTTGCCCGTGAGCTTTACGCGACGCCTGCCGCGGTCTCGGCGGTCGATCGTGACGAGATCCAGCAGGGCCAGCAGCGCGTCCGCCTGGACGAATCGCTGGTCACGGTCCCCGGTCTCTTCCTGCAGAATCGCGACAATTTCGCCCAGGGGCAGCGAATCTCCATCCGCGGCTTCGGCGCCCGTGCGCCCTTCGGTGTGCGCGGGATCACCGTTGTCGTCGATGGCATTCCCTACACCCTGCCGGACGGCCAGGCCCAGCTCGATGCCATCGATCTCGACAGCGCCGAGCGCATCGAGGTGATTCGCGGTCCGGCGGCCGTCCAGTACGGTAACGCCGCCGGCGGCGTGATCAGCGTGACGACCGCCGATGGCAGCGATGACCCGGGTAGCCACATTCGGCTGGAAGGCGGCAGTGACGGTTATCAGAAGTACGCGGTCAGCAACGGTGGGGTGAATGGCCCATGGTCCCACCATGTCAGCGTGTCGGCGCTCAATGTCGATGGCTATCGCGATCACAGTTCGACCGAGAAGTACCTGCTCAACGCCAAGCTGCGCCGCGAGCTGGGAAGCGATCGGGCGCTGACGGCGATCGTCAACCTGCTCGACAACCCGCGCTCGGAAGATCCGGGCGGTTTGACCCGCGAGCAGGTTCACGAGGATCGCGATCAGGCGGGGGCGTTCACCGAGGAGTACGACACTGGCCAGTCGGTCGATCAGCAGGTGCTGGGCCTGCAGTACGAGGATCTGTCGGCCGGTCCGGGGGAGTTCTACCTCAAGGGGTTCTATCTCAAGCGGGATTTCGAACAGCAGTTGCCTTACCCCGGCGACAGCCTGATCGACTATCAGCGCGACTATTATGGCGCCAGCGCCGAGTATCACCAGACGCTCAACGTGGGCGATATGCCGCTGCGCTATGTGGCGGGGCTCGACCTGGCGCGTCAGCAAGACGATCGCGGACGCAAGAACGTCGCCTTCAATGGCGATGTCACCGGCAAGGTCGCCGATGAGACCCAGACGGCCACTTCTGTCGGTACCTTCCTGCAGGGCGATCTCGATCTTACCGAGCGCTGGACGCTGTCACTGGGGGGGCGCTACGACCGGGTCGATCTCGATATCGATGACGACTATCTCGGTGACGGCGACAACGGCGGCGACCGGACTTTCCATCAATGGAGCGGCTCGGCCGGGTTGAGCTATCGCTATCGTCGCAACCATCAGGTCTACGTCAATACCGGTACCGCCTACGAGACGCCGACCTTCTCCGAGTTCGCCAATCCCGCCGGCATCGGTGGTTTCAATCCGGATATCGAGCCGCAGAAATCCTGGAATCGAGAGATCGGCCTGCGCGGCAATTTCGACAACGGTCTCGACTACGACGTGGCGCTGTTCTCGGTGCGCGTGCGCGACGAGCTGGTGCCCTACGAGGGCGATGATGGACGCACCTTCTACGAGAACGCCGGCGACAGCGATCGCGACGGACTCGAGGTCGCGCTGGGCTGGCAGTTCGATCCGAGCTGGCGAATCGACAGCGCCTTGACGCTGGCCCGCTACGAGTTCGATAGCTACGCCAGCGAGGCGGGCGACTACGGTGGCAATCGCATCCCCGGCCTGCCGGAGCAGACCTGGGCCAACCGTTTGACCTGGCAGGGGCTGGATCGGCGCTTCGCGGCGCTCGAGACGCAGTACGTCGGCGATATGGTGGCCGACAACGCCGGCGACGTTCACGTCGGCGACTACTGGCTGGTCAACCTGCGCGGGGGAGATGGCTGGCGTCTGGGTGGCGATACCGTGCTCAAGCTCTACGGCGGTATTCGCAACCTGTTCGATATCGAGCATTACGCCAACGTGCGTATCAACGCCAGTAACGACCGCTATTTCGAGCCGGCACCGGGACGAACGGTCTATGCTGGTATCGGAATCGACTTCTGAGGCATCGTCGGCCGATGCCTCGAGGTGGAAAATACCAGAGCGGCGACGGTGTATCGCCGCCATCATCGATGATTCAAGGAACCGTTATGCGCACTTTCGTCCCGTTTGTCGGAGCCCTGGTCCTGCTCTCTCTCGTTAGCGGCTGCACGTTCAACCGCTACAACGATGGGCATCGCGAGGTGAAGCCCGGCGTGCCCCAAGAAGGGCCGACCAGTAACCCGGCAGACGCCTCCCGCGGCCAGAATGGCACTGGCGAACTGCCGTAGGCGGCGGTGATTTCCGAGACCTGACGCAACAAGCCGCCCGCAGGCGGCTTGTCGATCGACGGCGCACCGAGGCGACGATCAGGCCTGATAGTCGCTCTCCGAATAGAGCACCCGCAGGCGCAGGGTGTGGTTCACCTGCTTGAGCGCTTCCAGCGCCTGCTTGCCGTAGGCCTTGTCGACGTCGATGACGACGTAGCCGACCTTGTCGTTGGTCTGCAGGAACTGGCCGGCGATGTTGATGCCGTTCTCGGAGAGCACGCGGTTGATCTCGGAGAGCACGCCGGGCACGTTCTCGTGGATGTGCAGCAGGCGGTGCTTGTCCGGATGTGACGGCAGCGCCACTTCGGGGAAGTTGACCGAGGTGATGGTGGTACCGTTGTCGGAGTAGGTGACCAGTTTCTCGGCGACCTCGATGCCGATATTCTGCTGGGCTTCCAGGGTCGAACCACCGATGTGCGGCGTCAGGATCACGTTGTCGAGCCCACGTAGCGGCGAGGTGAACTCCTCGTCGGCACCCTTGGGTTCGACCGGGAAGACATCGATCGCCGCACCCAGCAGCTTGCCGCTCCTGAGCGATTCGGCCAGCGCGTCGATATCCACGACCGAACCGCGCGAGGCGTTGATCAGGATGCCACCCTGTTTCATCAGCGCGATCTGTTCGGCGCCGATCATCCAGCGGGTGGAGGGCAGGTCCGGCACGTGCAGCGTGACCACGTCGGCGCGGGCGAGCAGCTCTTCCAGGCTGCCCACCTGGCGCGCATTGCCCATGGCCAGCTTGGTCACCACGTCATAGTAGAGCACGTCGAAGCCGAGCCCTTCGGCGAGCACGGAGAGCTGGGCCCCGATGCTGCCGTAGCCGATGATTCCCAGTGTCTTGCCGCGCGCCTCATGGGAGTTCTTGGCCGACTTGAGCCAGCCGCCCTGGTGGGCGCGGGCATTCTTCTCGGGAATGCCGCGCAGCAGCATGATCGTCTCGGCCAGGACCAGCTCCGCCACCGAGCGGGTGTTGGAGTAGGGCGCATTGAACACCGGAATGGCGCGCTTGAGCGCCGCATCGAGATCGACCTGATTGGTGCCGATGCAGAAACAGCCGACGGCGGTCAGCCTTTCCGCCGCGGCGAAGACCCGCTCGGTGAGCTGCGTCCGGGAGCGAATGCCGATGAAGTGCACGTCGCGGATCTTATCGATCAGATCCTCTTCGGTCAGCGACGTGGAGAGCGTCTCGATACTGGTGTAACCCGCGTTCAGCAGCGTGTCCACGGCGGACTGATGAATGCCCTCGAGCAGGAGGATCTTGATCTTGCTCTTGTCCAGAGACGTCTTGGCCATTGGTGGATCAACCCTTCTTCATCGGCTTGTGGCGACGGTGGCATGACGAGCGGCGTCGCATTCATGGGAAGATCTGGCGAACCGGGGCGGGGAGCCCCCGCTTCGGCGCCGCCAGCGGGCGCATAGCTTAACACAGGCACTGCCGGGCAGGATGAAAATGACGCGGCTTCAACGTGAAGCCTATGCATCCGTGAAGTGCGCCGCCCAGCCCGGCATGGGCGACCACGAGGCCGCCGGGCCGGATTTGCCGCCGGGGGCAGACGTCCCCCCCGGGCGGCGGTGTATACTGGGAAGCCGTTTCCGAACTGGCGTGGCGTTATCCGGACGTTCGCGCCTCGATGAGAGCTCCCGGCGCCATCTGGATGGCCGCGAGCGATGACACGAGAGCCCCATGCCCGACAAGATGGCTGACAAGGACGTTTCCCAGGACGACCCCAAGGACTTCGCCGCGACGCTGGATCGGCTCGAGACGCTAGTGGCTCAGCTCGAGTCCGGAGAACTGACGCTGGAGGCCTCGTTGAGCGCCTTCGAGCGTGGCGTCCGGTTGACACGGGATGCCCAGCACCGCCTCGACAGTGCCGAGCTCAAGGTCCAGGCCCTGCTCGAACAGGGCGATGGCGGCCTGCAGTCGGTGCCGTTCGAGACCCGGGAGCCGGACCATGAGCGCTGATCAACCCGGTGTCGCGGCGGTGATCGACGCGGCACGGTCACGCAGCGAGCACGTGTTGACCGGCTGGCTCAATCGCCAGAACGGCAGCTGCGCCACCCTCGACGATGCACTCCGGTACAGCGTGCTGGGGTCCGGCAAGCGGCTGCGTCCGGTGCTGGTCTATCTCGCCGGGCGTGCGCTCGGGGCCGAAGACGACACGCTGGATGCGCCGGCGGCGGCGATCGAGATGATCCATGCCTATTCGCTGGTCCACGACGATCTGCCGGCCATGGATGATGACGACCTCCGCCGCGGCCGGCCGACGGTCCATCGCGCCTTTGACGAGCCGCTGGCCATTCTGGCCGGCGATGCGCTGCAGACGCTGGCATTCGAGGCGCTCGCCTCCAGGCCGCATCCGCGGCTGGCGGCCCTGATCACCACGCTCGCCCAGGCCGCCGGTCGGGATGGCATGGCGGCGGGGCAGGCGATCGATCTCGGTGCCGTCGGTGCCCCGATGGATCTCGCGGCACTGCAAATGATGCATCAGCACAAGACGGGGGCGTTGATCCGTGCCGCCGTGCGCCTGGGGGCGCTGGCCGCGGTCGAGGAGTCCGATCCCCGGGTGGCGGCACTGGATCATTACGCCGCGGCAATGGGGCTGGCGTTCCAGATTCACGACGACGTTCTCGACGTCACCGGCGACACTCGGACCCTGGGCAAGACCTCCGGCGCCGACGCGCGCCGCGACAAACCGACCTATCCTGCTCTTCTCGGTGTCGCACAGGCCCGTGATCGCGCGCTCCACCTTCTCGACGAGGCGCTCGAGGCCCTGCAGCCGCTGGGCGAGGCAGGCCTGCCACTGGCGGCTCTGGCCCGTTTCATGATCGATCGCGATCACTGACCCGGTAACGACATTTTATGAAGCTGTTCGATGAAATCCCCACTCGGCGCCCATTCACCCCGCTGCTCGATACGCTCGAGTCGCCCGCGGGCCTGCGCACGCTGTCGCTGACCCAGCAGCGACAGGTCGCCGACGAGCTGCGCGCCTACCTGCTCTATAGCGTGGGCTGCAGTGGCGGCCATTTCGGTGCCGGCCTCGGCGTCGTCGAGTTGACCGTGGCGCTGCACCGCGCGCTGGAAACGCCTCACGATCGCTTGCTGTGGGACGTCGGCCATCAGGCCTATCCGCACAAGATTCTGACCGGACGTCGCGAGGCGCTGGCGAGCATCCGCCAGTATGGCGGCCTGGCGGCGTTCCCGCGGCGTGAAGAGTCGCCGTTCGACACCTTCGGCGTCGGCCATTCGAGCACCTCGATCTCGGCGGCGCTGGGCATGGCGCTGAGCGCCCGGACCAAGGGCGAGAAACGTCGCGTCTGCGCGGTGATCGGCGACGGCGCGCTGACCGCCGGGATGGCGTTCGAGGCGCTGGCCCACGCCGGCCACGTCAAAGCCAACCTGCTGGTCGTGCTCAACGACAACGAGATGTCGATTTCGGAAAACGTCGGTGGCATGGCGAGCTACCTGACCCGAATCCTGACCAGCAAGCCCTACACCGCCATGCGCGAGAACGGCAAGCGGGTCCTGTCTCATCTACCCGGCGCGCTGGAACTCGCCCGGCGTACCGAAGAGCACGTCAAGGGCATGATCAGCCCGGCGACGCTGTTCGAGGAGATGGGCTTCAACTATCTCGGACCGATTGACGGCCACGATCTGGCGGCTTTGAACCAGGCGCTGGAAACCGTGCGTGATCTCGACGGCCCGCAGTTTCTCCACGTCCGCACCCGCAAGGGGCGTGGCTTTCGTCCGGCGGAAGCCGACCCGATCGGCTTCCATGCGATCACCAAGCTGGAAAAGGCGCCACCGCCGCCGCCGCAAGTGGATGCCATCACTCCGCCGGCGGCTGCGATGAGCGCTGCCGAGGCGGCGGCGCAATCGCCCCCGCGTCCGAAGCCGAGAAAGTATTGCAACGTCTTCGGCGACTGGTTGTGCGACATGGCGGCCGAGGATCCAAGGTTGATTGGCATCACTCCGGCCATGCGCGAGGGTTCGGACCTGATTCGCTTCTCGCAGGCCTATCCCGAGCGTTACTACGACGTGGCGATCGCCGAGCAGCATGCGGTGACGCTGGCGGCCGGCATGGCCTGCGAGGCGATGAAACCGGTCGTCGCGATCTACTCGACCTTCCTGCAGCGCGGCTACGACCAGCTGATTCACGATGTCGCCGTCCAGCACCTCGATGTGACCTTTGCCATCGACCGCGCCGGTCTCGTCGGCGAGGATGGCCCGACCCACCACGGTGCCTTGGATCTCTCCTATCTGCGCTGCGTGCCGGACATAATCATCCTGGCGCCGGCGGACGAAGCCGAGTGCCGGGCGATGTTGTCGACCGCCTACCATCACCCCGGCCCCGCGGCGGTGCGCTATCCACGCGGTACCGGGCCCGGCAGCGAGCTGCCGACGGATCTGGCCGCTCGGGTGCCGATCGGCGAGTCCGAACGGCGGCGTGAGTCGGGCGCAGCGGAGAAACGTGTTGCGCTGTTGGCGTTCGGCAGCCTCAATACGCCGGCGGCCGAGGTCGCCGAGCGGCTCGATGCGACGCACCTCAACATGCGCTCGGTGAAGCCGCTGGACCGGGAAGCGATCCTGGCAGCCGCACGGGATCACAATCTGCTGGTGACACTGGAGGAGAACGTGGTGGCCGGCGGCGCGGGCAGTGGCATCAACGAGCTGCTGGCAGCGGAAGGCGTCGAGGTTCAGGTGCTCAACCTGGGCATCTCCGATGCCTTCGTCGAACATGGCAAGCCCGCCGAGCTGCTGCGCGATTGCGGCCTGGATGCCACGGGAATCGAGGCCGCCATCCGCCAACGCTTGAACACCAACAACGACCGATAGGACTTTCATGTCAATTGCCATTCTGATCGGCGCCGTCATCGGCTATCTCTTCGGCAAGCTGCCGGGCCTTCTGATCGGTGCCGCCATCGGCTGGTGGATCAGCCGCAAGCTGCGCAGCTCGCTGTTGGGGCGTGTCGTCAATATCCAGCACCAATTCCTGGAGTCGACCTTCGCGGTGATGGGCTGTGTGTGCAAGGTCGACGGCCATATCACCCAGGACGAGATCCGCACCGCCGAGATGCTGTTCGATCGCCTCAATCTGAGCGGGCAGATGCGCGAGCGGGCCAAGGCCGCATTCAATCGCGGCAAGTCGCCGGAGTTCGACCTCGACGCCGAGGTGGAAACGGTGCGCCGCGTCACCGGCGGCCAGCGGGCGCTGCTGCAGGTGTTCCTGCAGGTGCAATTGGCGGCGATTGCCGCCGACGGCCAGATGCACCCCGCCGAGCACGACATGCTGCTCCGCGTGGCCCGGGGCCTCGGCTTCTCCGAAGCGGAGATCCAGCAGATCGAGGCGATGTTGCGCGGTGGTGCCCATCAGGGCGCCGGCGGGGCGAGCAGCGGTCAGTCGCTGGAAGACGCCTATCGCGTGCTGGGCCTCTCCGAGGATGCCTCCGACGCCGAGCTCAAGCGCGCCTATCGCAAGCTGATGAGCGAGAACCACCCCGACAAGCTGGCCGGCAAGGGCTTGCCCGAGAGCATGCGTGAGATGGCCAAGGAGCGAACCAGCGAGATCAGCAACGCCTACGATCTGATCAAGAAGACGCGGGAGCAGCGCGCGGGCTAAAGCCGTCTCGCGCCGAGATCGGTCGCTATTGTCTCGTGGCGGTTAACACGCTTAGATAGAGGTTCGAACGCCGAGACTCCCACCACAGGGACGTGACTGGATGCCAGCGAAGGCCGATCTCTACCGCACTGCCGCCCGAATGCTGGGCACGATCGACAAGAGTGGATGGATACTGCGTTACCGCTACGGCGACCGCCGACTGCTCGAGGACGTGGTGTTGCCCGCGCTCGATCGCGACCCGGCGGTGGAATCGCTGCTGCTCGTGGGGTGTGCCTGGTATACCCGCCACTATCCTGGGCTGCTGCCGCGCAAGCGGGTGATGACCATGGAGATCGATCCTGCCAAGGCAGCTTTCGGTGGTGACCCGCACATCGTTGCCAACATGACCGACATCACCGAGCACATCGCCCCGGCGAGCCTCGATGCGGTCATTTGCAACGGGGTGCTGGGATGGGGGTTGGACGAGCCCGACGCGGTGGAAACGGCGTTTGCTGGCGCGGCGGCCTGCCTCAGGCCCGGCGGCCTGTTCCTGCTGGGATGGAACGACATACCGCCACGTAACGACTGCCCGCCCGACGCCATCGCCGCGCTGGATGGATTGGAGATCGCCGACATTCCCGGCCTCGACACCCACTCGCTGGTCGCCCTCGAGCGCAACCAGCACTGCTATCAGGCGTATCGCAAGCCCGAAGGCTGATCAGTCCGCCTTCACGCCCGCCCAGAATACCGACCACACGCCTTCGAACCGGCGTTCCAGCTCAGGCCTTTCATACATGAAGGTTTCCGACAGCAGCCCGTCGACGACGCAGTAGAAGGCGGCGACGAAGTGATCGTCGGTCAAGGTCTCGCGCAAGGCGCCGGCTCGGTGCCCTGCCAGGACGACGGCGAGCAGGCGCCGGTCGATTCGTGATTCGCCCTGTTCGCTGATCGCCTCTGCCTCGGCGACGAGGTCGTGAGGAGGAAACAGCAGAAAGCGCTTGTAGAAAACGCCTTGATGCTCGCGATAGGCGAACGTGGCGCACTGCTGCAGCAGGTGTCGCAGCCGCTGCTCGAAAGGGGCGTTCGCCATCTCGGCCAGGCTGGCGTCGATCAGCGCGATCATGTCGTCGTCGGCATCGCGGGACAGCTCCAGGAACAGCGCGGCCTTGCTGTCGAAGTGATTGTAGATCGAGGGCTTCTTGATGCCCGCTGCGGAGGCGATCTGGGCCAACGTCGTGGCTTCGTAGCCGTGGCGAGCGAACAGCGAGAGGCCGATCTGCTTGAGGCGGTCGCGGGTCTTCAAGGGTCGTCTTCCAGTGGGATAGAGGGCGTAGCTTGCCAAGTTTGCCGGGGCTAAATAAACTAACGACCGTTAGTTAGTCATTCTTTGCCGATGGGTGCAAGTCATGATGCGACTGCAGTGGGTCATCCTGCCGCTGGCGGGCCTGGCCGAGGTCGGCTGGGCAGCCGGCCTGAAGCATGCCGAAACCGTGCCGGATTGGCTGCTCACCATCGTGCTGGCGGTCACCAGCCTGTGGCTGGCCTCCAGAGCGGTGCGCTACCTGCCCACCAGCACCGTCTATACGGTCTTCGTCGGCCTGGGTGCGGTGGGCACGGCCGTCGCGGACTGGCTGCTGTTCGGGGTGGCGTTTCACTGGCCGGTATTGGCCTTCATCGCGCTGCTGCTGGCCGGCGTGATCGGATTGCAACGGGTGAGCGACTGATGGAACCGACCACACTGCACTGGATCGCGCTGCTGGTGTCGGGCGCTTTCGAGATCGTCGGCGTCGCCGGCTTCGATCGCCTCAATCGCGGCCAGCGCCTGCATGGCCTGCTGCTGCTCGTCGTCGGTTTCGGCAGCTCGCTGGGCCTGCTGTCGGTCGCCATGCGCTCGATCGACATGGGCGTGGCCTATGCCATCTTCACCGGGATCGGCACCCTCGGCAGCACGCTGATGGGCATGCTGTTTTGGGGTGAGTCGCGGCGGCCGCTGCGACTCGCCTTCGTGGCGATGATCGTCTCGGCGGTGGTGGGGTTGAAGCTGGTGAGCTAAAGGGTTCTTGACCGAAAGCCTGCGCCGCGATCGGGGCATCACGGTTGGCGGCATCGGCGCAAGCCGCCTAGGCTGACAGGCCGCTGCTCACTCGTTCACGGAGTTCTTTCATGCCGCCTGTCCTGCACACCATCGTCGTCGGCATCATCAGCTATCTGGTCCTGATCGTCATCATTCGACTCTCCGGCAAGCGTACGCTGTCGAAATGGAATGCCTTCGATTTCGTGGTCACCATTGCCCTGGGGTCGACGCTGTCGACGGCGCTGGTATCCACGCAAGTATCGCTGGCGCAAAGCATCACTGCCTTCCTGTTGATCGTGCTGTTGCAGTTCGCGATCACGTTCACATCCGTGCGTTCCCGCGCGATCAAGAACCTGGTCAAGTCGCAGCCGACGCTGCTGCTCTTCCAGGGATGTTTTCAGCAGGCGACCATGACCCGGGAGCGCGTCGCCGAGGCCGAGGTGCGCGCGGCCATCCGCGAGAACGGCATCGCCGACGTCGAAGGCGTCCATGCCGTGGTGCTGGAGACCGACGGCACCTTCAGCGTGATTCCGGACGCCGGCCGCAGCGACTCGGCGCTGCAGGGGGTGTCGGGACTGCCCTCCTCCCGGAGCTGACCATGCGCTGGTTCCCATCGCGCGGCCTGGCTCAGCGAACCTCCTGTGTCGATGGCGGCGCGGCTTCCGCTTCCAGGAAGCCGCCGGACTGGCGCCGCCACAGCCGAGCGTAGAGACCGTTCTGGCGGATCAGTTCGGCATGGCTGCCCTGTTCGACGATGCGCCCTTGCTCCATCACCACCAGCCGGTCCATGGCCGCGATGGTGGACAGCCGGTGAGCGATGGCGATCACCGTCTTGCCCCGCATCAACTGGTCGAGGTTTTCCTGGATCGCCGCCTCGACATCGGAGTCCAGCGCCGAGGTGGCCTCGTCGAGGATCAGGATCGGCGCATCCTTGAGCATCACCCGGGCGATGGCGAGCCGCTGGCGCTGGCCGCCCGAGAGCTTGACCCCGCGCTCGCCGACATGTGCCTCGAACCCCTCTCGACCGTGAACGTCGCGCAGCGACTCGATGAAGTCCGATACATGGGCCTGCTTCGCCGCCTGCCAGGCCATCTCGTCGCTGGCGTCGGGGCGACCGTAGAGCAGGTTGTCGCGCACCGAGCGGTGCAGCAGCGAGGTGTCCTGGGTGACCATGCCGATCTTGGCGCGCAGGCTCTCCTGGGTGACCTCGGCGATATCCTGGCCGTCGATGCGGATGGCCCCGCCCTCCAGTTCGTAGAAGCGCAGCAGCAGGTTGACCAGGGTCGACTTGCCGGCGCCGCTCGGGCCGATCAGGCCGATCTTCTCGCCGGGCTGAATGGTCAGCGACAGGTCGTCGATCACGCCGCCGCCCTTGCCGTAGTGGAAGCGGATATGGTCGAACGCGATCTCGCCACGATCGATGGCCAGCGGCCGGGCATCGGGCGCGTCCTCGATCTGGCGCGGCAGCGACAGCGTCGCCATACCGTCCTGGACCGTGCCGATGTTCTCGAACAGGCCCGAGACCTCCCACATGATCCACTGCGACATGCCCCACAGCCGCATCACCAGGCCCAGCGCCACGGCGACGGCGCCCACGCTGATGGCTTCCCCAAGCCACAGCGCGATGGAGAGCCAGCCGACGCTGAACAGCAGTAGCGCATTGAGCAGGTAAAGCATCCCGTAGAGCCCTGTCACCAGCCGCATCTGGCGATACACGGTGACCAGGAAGCCGTGCATGCCTTCCTTGGCGAACGACGCCTCCCGCTGGGCGTGGGAGAACAGCTTGACGGTCTGGATGTTGCTGTAGCTGTCGACGATGCGCCCGGTCATGCGCGAGCGGGCGTCGGCCTGGGATTTCGACACCCGGCCCATGATCGGTACGAACACCCGTAGCAGCACCAGGTAGCCGGCCAGCCAGACCACCAGCGGCATCGCCAGACGCCAGTCGGCATTGCCCACCAGCAGCAGCGTGCCCAGGAAATAGACGCTGACGTAGTTGAGCACGTCGAACAGCTTGATCACGCATTCGCGCACGGCCAGGGAGGTCTGCATCACTTTGGTGGCGATGCGTCCGGCGAACTCGTCCTGGTAAAAATGCATCGACTGGCGCAGCAGATAGCGGTGCGCCTGCCAGCGGATGCGCATGGGGAAGTTGCCCATCATCGTCTGCTGCTGGAACAGCGAGTGTAGCCACACCATGCCGGGCAGCAGGATCAACACGACGAAGGCCATGCCGGCCAGTTTCCAGCCCTGATTGGCCAGGAAGGTCTCGCGATCCTGGGCGGCAAGCCAGTCGACGATGTTGCCGAGAAACCCGAACATCCACACCTCGATGCCGGCGATCAGGGCCATCAGCGCCGTCGCCGTCAGCAAGTAAGGCCAGGCGCCGCGGGTATAGTGGAGACAGAAAGCGACCAGGGTATCGGGCGGGCGCTGTGGTTCCTGGGGCGGAAAGGGATCGAGGCGGTTTTCGAACCAGCGAAACATGGCAATCCTGGAGTCTGGTTTCATGATCGGGACGAAAATTCGCGAGCGCTGTCGCTCGGTCGCCCCGGGGACGGCAGCCTTGATTGTACGCCGGTTCGGCTACCCTGGAGCCATCGATTGGCCCCGCCGTGACCTACCTTTACGCCAGAGACGAGGGAATCTACGGCGGCCGTCGGCGGTCGCTTGTGTCGAGAACGGCCCCCGCTCGATGGCTGGGGCCTGACGGATGGCATGATGTCGCTCTCTTGCGAGGATTCGGGAATCGCTGCACTCTAATTCCTCAAGCAAGCTTGAGGTCAAACGCGGAACATGACGACGAAAACACCACGGAGGGGGGCGATCTCCGCCACCAAGCAGGCATTGAGCGTCGGTGATGTCGCCCGGCGAAGCGGCGTTGCGGTATCGACGCTGCACTTCTACGAGACCAAGGGGTTGGTCCAAAGCTGGCGCAATGCCGGCAACCAGCGGCGCTATACCCGAGACGTGCTGCGCTGTGTGGCCGTGATCAAGATCGCCCAGCGCACCGGTGTACCGCTGACGGAAATCCGCGAGGCCCTGGCAGCGCTGCCCGACTCGCGCACCCCCACGGCGGCGGATTGGCGAAGGCTATCGGAGCGCTGGCGGACAGCCCTGGACGAACGCATCGCCCAGCTCACCCTGCTGCGTGACCAGCTCGACGGTTGTATCGGCTGCGGTTGCCTGTCGCTGTCGCAGTGCCCGTTGCGCAATCCGGGCGACGTACTGGGCGGTAACGAGGAAGATTGACAGCGTCTGGAACGATATCGCCGCAGGCAAGTTCAGGTCTCGAACGGCAACACCGCGGTGTAGACGGCCAGGAAATGACAGACGCTGCCGCCGATCACGAACAGGTGCCAGATGGCGTGATGGAAGGGGATCACGCGCAGGGCGTAGAACAGCACGCCCACAGTGTAGGTGACGCCACCGGCAATGAGCAGGGCGAGACCGGTGGTGGACAGGTGCGTGGCTAGGCTGTCGGCGGCGATTACGATCAGCCAGCCCATGATCAGGTAGATGAAGACCCGCAGCAGATTGAAGCGTTGCGGCCAGATCAGACGCAGCGCGATGCCGCCGAGTGCCAGGCTCCAGATGATGGCGAACAGGGCCCAGCCCATCGGTCCGCGCAGGTTGACCAGCAGGAAGGGTGTGTAGGTACCGGCGATCAGTAGATAGATGGCGCAGTGGTCGAAGGCCTGGAAGACGCGCTTCAGGCGCTGGCCGCGAAAGCCGTGATAGAGGGTCGAGGCGGTGTAGAGCAGCAGCAGGCAACTGCCGTAGAGCGAGACGCTGACGATCTTCCAGGGGTCGACTTGTGCGGCGACGCTGGCGAGCACGATCAGTACGATCATGCCGACGAGACTTAGCGCCGCGCCGATGCCGTGGCTGATGCTGTGCAACCACTCCTCCAACCGGGAGAACTCGTCGAGTTCCTGCGGGCTGGCGGATTCTGGCGGCTGATCGGACATGAATTTCGAGACCCCACTATTCGAGGCGGCTGCCACCATGGCGGCAGAATTCGGAAAGCTGTCTCTTCTGTGACTGAATCGGGACGTTAGCGTTCAGTCTGTGTGGCCAATATGACGCCAATATGACGCCAATATGACGCCAATATGACGCCAATATGACGCCGGTAGAAGTCCGAGGGAGAGGAGGGACCCGCTCAGGCTCAGGCGTCGCGTTCGATATCCACGTCGCTGGCAGGCGTGAAATCGTCGAGATCCATCATGTGGTCGAGCTTGCCGACCTTGGTGGTCAGGTAGTGCTCGTTGAACGGATTGCGGCCGGTGGTGATCGGCAGGCGCTCGTGGATCTCGACGCCATCGAGGCTCAACGCCTCGACCTTGCGCGGATTGTTGGTCATCAGACGCAGCGACCGAATACCCAGATGTTCCAGCATCGGCACGCAGATATCGTAGCGCCGCTGGTCAGCACCGAAACCCAGGCGCTCATTGGCTTCGACGGTGTCGGCGCCATCGTCCTGCAGCGCATAGGCCCGGATCTTGTTGAGCAGGCCGATGCCGCGGCCTTCCTGACGCAGATAGAGCAGGGCGCCGCGGCCCTCGTCGGCGATCCGCTTGAGCGCTTCCTGAAGCTGATAGCCGCAGTCGCAGCGCATCGAGAACAGGGCGTCGCCGGTCAGGCATTCGGAGTGCACCCGTGCGAGCACCGGTTCCGACGTGGTGACGTCGCCGAGGGTGAGCACGACGTGCTCCTTGCCGGTGGCCTCTTCCTGGAAGCCGTGCAGCATGAACGTCGCCCAGGGAGTGGGTAGTTGCGATGCGGCGATGAAGCGGATCGTCACGATGACCTCGCGGTAGGAGGGGCCCCGGCGTCGAATGCTGGCCGGGAGCGCCGGACAATTAAAAGGGCGGCATTATAACAGGCCTGGCGGCCGATCCGTTACAATGCCGGCAAATCTCGAACGCAAAAGGCCGTCATGACTCTGTCCCGTGATTCCCAGTCGCAGGCACTTTCCGACGCTGTCCAGCCGCCGGCGCTACATAACGACCGACTGCTGCGGGCACTGGCCCGCCAGCCGGTGGACCGCACGCCGGTCTGGATGATGCGGCAGGCGGGCCGCTACCTGCCGGAGTATCGTCAGACCCGGGCCCACGCCGGCAGTTTCATGGATCTGTGTCGTAACGCCGAGCTGGCCTGTGAGGTGACGCTCCAGCCGCTCGAGCGTTATCCGCTGGATGCCGCCATTCTGTTCTCGGACATCCTGACTATCCCGGACGCCATGGGGCTCGGGCTCTATTTCGAGACAGGCGAAGGCCCCAAGTTCCGCAAGACGGTGCGCTCCGCCGCCGAGGTGGCCGCCCTGAGTGCCCCGAACGCCGAGCGCGATCTCGACTACGTGATGAACGCCGTTGCCACGATCCGTCGCGAGCTTGGTGGCCGCGTGCCGCTGATCGGCTTTTCCGGCAGCCCGTGGACGCTGGCGACCTATATGGTCGAAGGCGGCTCGAGCAAGGATTTCCGCCACCTCAAGGCGATGCTCTACGGCGACCCCGACACCCTTCATGCATTGCTGGGCATACTCGCCACCGCGGTCACCGACTACCTCAATGCCCAGATTCGCGCCGGCGCCCAGGTGGTGCAGATCTTCGACACCTGGGGCGGGGCATTGTCGACGCCGGCGTATCGCGAGTTCTCCCTGGCCTACATGCAGCGCATCGTCGATGGCCTGATTCGCGAGCACGACGGCCGTCGGGTGCCGGTGATCCTGTTTACCAAGAACGGCGGGCAGTGGCTCGAGTCGATCGCCGACAGCGGCTGCGACGCGGTGGGCCTGGACTGGACCACCGAGCTGAGCGACGCCCGTCGGCGCGTCGGCGAGCGGGTGGCGCTGCAGGGCAATCTCGACCCCAACGTGCTGTTTGCGCCACCGTCGCGCATTCGCGAGGAGGTTGCCCGTATCCTCGAGAGTTTCGGTCCGGGCGAAGGTCATGTCTTCAACCTGGGACACGGCATCAGCCAGTTCACCGATCCGGATCACGTCACGGCGTTCATGGATGCCCTGCATGAACTCAGCCCTGCCTATCATCGATGAGTCCGCCGACGGCGAGCCCCGCCGTAACAGCGATGCCGCCTGGCGCCTGGCCACCCGGCTGCGGGGCGGTTGGCAGCGACTCGAGTGGCTGCGCTGGATTCCACGCCCCCTGCGCGATGGCGGCTACCGTTTCATCGGCAACCACCGGCATCGGCTTTCATCGCTGGGTGCCGCGCGTCTTGAGGATCACCCACGCTGGGTGAATCGTCTCCCCGCCGGGCTCTGTAATCGCTGCGGGTTGCCTGGCGACCTGGCGGACGCGTCATGAAAACCGGCCGCTACGGGTGGGTCCAGATCGGGCTATCGCGCTGGCGAAAAATCGCCGCGGTGGTGGCGACCCTGGGCTGGGCGGCCGGGATCGCCTGGGGGAGCTTGAGCCCCGCCGCGGACTTGCCGCAGCAGCTGCCCTGGGACAAGTTCAACCACTTCATCGCCTATGCCGGCCTGGCGCTGGGGCTGCGTCTCTCCGGGAGCCGCTGGTTGTCGGCCTGGCTGGCGGCGGTGGCGTTCAGTATCGCCATTGAATACCTGCAGCTCTTGGTGCCGGGGCGTCAAGGCGGCGACTGGAACGATATTCTCGCCAATGCGCTCGGCGCCAGCCTCGCCTTGGGCGTGTCAGCGTTCGGGTCGTGGCGCCGACGCGGTCGCGGCATTCAACGTTAGTCGAAGGGGGCGCCAGAATGTCCCGACGCCATGGAGGCTGCGGAGAATCTTCGGTGCGGGCACCACTATGGTGCAGGTGTGTTATTTAAGCACTGTTTTGAAACAATTTGTTGTCGATTTGGTGGCTCAGGAGGCCCAGCGGACTCGATGCCGGCATGATCATCGAGGCTAGAGTAGCGTTGAAACAGGGTTTTACGGCCCTCGGCGCGAAAGTGGAACGAACTTTGCTAATTTCATCTGGGCATGTTCCGGCATGCACTCAAATGATAACGCGAGGGAGTTGATTCCATATGCGCCACAAGAACAAAAGCCTGATCGTACTGCCAGCCGCCATGCTTGCCGCGGCCGCCGTCACCCAAGTTCAGGCTGCCACTCTGGATGAGGTCAAAAGCAGCGGCGAGTTCACCTGTGGTGTCAGCACGGGGCTGACCGGGTTCTCGTCTCCCGATGAAAATGGCAAATGGACCGGTATCGACGTTGAAGTCTGCCGTGCCGTTGCCGCGGCCGTTCTGGGCGACCCGGAAGCCGTTGTTTTCTCCCCGCTGACCGCCAAGGAGCGCTTCACCGCGCTGCAGTCCGGCGAAGTCGACGTGCTGTCCCGCAATACGACCTGGACCGCCACCCGCGACAACTCGCTGGGGCTGAACTTCACCGGGGTCAACTTCTACGACGGTCAGGGCTTCCTGGTGCGCAAGGACCTGGGCGTCAGCAGCGCGACCGAGCTCGATGGTGCGTCCATCTGCGTGCAGTCCGGTACTACCACCGAGTTGAACATGGCCGACTACTTCAAGGCCAACGACATGCAGTTCCAGCAGGTGGCATTCGACACCTCCGACCAGACGGCGCAAGGTTTCGACAGTGGTCGCTGTGACGTGCTGACCTCCGACTCCTCGCAGCTGGCCGCACTGCGCCTGCAGCTGGCGGATCCGGACGGTGTCGTGATTCTGCCGGAACGCATCTCCAAGGAGCCGCTGGGCCCGGTCGTGCGTCAGGGCGACGATCAGTGGTTCAACATCGTCAAGTGGACGTTGTTCGCCATGCTTGACGCCGAAGAGCTCGGCATCACCAGCGAGAATGTCGACGAAATGCGCGACACCCCGCCGAATCCGGACGTCGCCCGCCTGCTGGGCAAGGACGGCAACTTCGGCGAGCAGATGGGCATCAGCAACGACTGGGCCTACAACATCGTCAAGATGGTCGGCAACTATGGCGAAGTCTTCGAGCGCACCGTGGGCTCCGGCTCGCCGATGGCGCTCGAACGCGGCATCAACGCGCTGTGGAACGACGGCGGCATCCAGTACGCACCGCCGGTTCGCTAAGCGTTACCTCGTGCTCTCGACACCGCGCCCCTTCGGTCTGAGCGCCGGGGCGCGGTGCCTCTCAACGCTCGAGTAGAGACAACTCATGCTGCGTCCATCCACTACCTTACCGCGACGAGGGCATGGGCCCTTGTGGCGGAATCCCGCCATACGCGCCCTGATCGTCCAGGCCGTGCTGTTTCTGGTGCTGGCGGTTTTCATCGGCTATCTGGTTCACAACACGCTGCTCAACCTGGAAGCCCGCGGTATTCATACCGGTTTCGGTTTTCTGGAGGGGCGAGCCGGCTTCTCGATTCCGCAGACGCTGATCGAGTACACCAGCGACAGTACCTATGGCAGAACCTTCGTCATCGGGCTGCTCAATACGCTGCTGGTGTCGGCGCTGGGTATCGTCGCCGCCACGATCATCGGGTTTCTGGTGGGGATCGCGCGCCTGTCGCCCAACTGGCTGCTGGCGCGTCTGGCGACGATCTACGTCGAGACCTTCCGTAATATCCCGCTGCTGGTCCAGATCCTGTTCTGGTACTACGCCGTGCTGCGGGCACTCCCGTCGCCACGACAGAGCCTATCGCTGTTCGATGCCTTCTTCTTCAACGTGCGGGGCATGGTGATGCCCAACCCGCAGCCGCTGGATGGTTTTGCCGCCACGCCCTGGGCGCTGCTGGTTGCCGTCGTCGTCACGATCCTGTTCGGCCTGTTCGCCAAGCGTCGCCAGGCGAGCACGGGCAAGGCGCTTCCCGTCTACTGGATCGGCCTGACGATCATTGTCGGACTGCCGCTGATCGTCTTCCTGGCTACCGGTTCACCGCTCGAGTGGACGCTGCCGGAAATGGCGGGATTCAACTTCCGCGGTGGTGTCAACATCCTGCCGGAACTGCTGGCGCTGTGGCTGGCACTGTCGATCTACACGGCGGCGTTCATCGCCGAGATCGTGCGCTCGGGCATTCTGTCGGTCTCCCACGGTCAGACGGAAGCCGCGCGCTCGCTGAGCCTGCCGGAGGCGATCACGCTGCGCAAGATCGTCATTCCTCAGGCGATGCGAGTGATCATCCCGCAGATGACCAGTCAGTATCTCAACCTGATCAAGAACTCGTCGCTGGCGACCGCCATCGGCTATCCCGATCTCGTCGCGGTGTTTGCCGGTACCACGTTGAACCAGACCGGACAGGCGATCGAGATCATCGCCATGACCATGGCGGTCTATCTGGTCATCAGCCTGACGGTCTCGTTTTTGATGAATCTTTATAATGCGCGCACGCTGCTGAAGGAGCGTTGAGATGACGACTGACTCTACCTTCCGCACCGAAATGATCGAAGCGCGCGAGGCGCCGGACCAGCGCCGGGGCGTGATCGGCTGGTTTCGAGCCAATCTGTTCAACGGACCGATCAACAGTATCGTCTCGATCGTCGTCATCTACCTGCTGGCACGACTGGTCTGGCCGTTCCTCGAATGGGCAGTGATCGACGCCGACTGGATTGGTACCACGCGAGACGCTTGTACCGGCGATGGCGCCTGCTGGGTGTTCATCTCGGCGCGCTTCGAATCCATCATCTACGGCTTCTATCCGGACGCCGCACGCTGGCGCGTCGACATCGTGTTCGCGCTGCTGGCGATCCTGGTCGCCTGGCTGGCGGTCCCCAAGCTCCCCTACAAGAAATGGGTGGCGCTGTTTGCGCTTGTCGGCCTGCCGATCATCGCCTACTTCCTGCTGGTGGGAGGCTCGTTCGGGCTGGAGTACGTGCCGACGCGCGCCTGGGGTGGCCTGATGCTGACGCTGACGATTGCCGTGCTGGGTATCGTCGGTTCGCTACCGCTGGGGATCATTCTGGCGCTCGGTCGACGCTCCAAGATGCCGTTCGTCAAAGGCATCTGCGTGATCTTCATCGAGTTCTGGCGCGGCGTTCCGTTGATCACGGTGCTGTTCATGGCCTCGGTCATGCTGCCCCTGTTCGTGCCTGGGGATTTCGACTTCGACAAGCTGTTGCGCGCGCTGATCGGGATCATGTTCTTCTGGAGCGCCTACATGGCGGAGGTAATCCGCAGCGGCCTGCAGGCGATCGGCAAGGGGCAGACGGAAGCGGGCCAGGCGCTGGGGCTGAACTACTGGCAGAGAACCGGCCTGATCGTACTGCCGCAGGCGCTCAAGCTGGTGATCCCGGGGATCGTCAACACCTTCATCGCGCTGTTCAAGGATACGTCGCTGGTGCTGATCATCGGCCTTTTCGACCTGCTGGCGATCATTCGCGCCGGCCTCACCGACTCCAACTGGCTGGGCTTTTCCACCGAAGGCTATGTCTTCGCGGCGGCCGTCTACTGGGTATTCTGCTTCAGCATGTCCCGCTACAGCCAGTACATCGAGCGACGTCTGAACACCGGACATAAACGGTGAGTGCGACCAGCGACTGTGTCTCCACGCACTCCCATAACGAGATTGTCATCAGGAAATCATTGCCATGAGCGAAGCGACAGCGTCTCAGACAACCGCGTCCGGCAGCGACCGACCGATGATCGAAATTGATCATCTCAACAAGTGGTACGGCAGTTTCCATGTGCTGCGCGACATCAACCTGACCGTGACCAAGGGCGAGCGGATCGTCATCTGTGGCCCTTCCGGCTCGGGCAAGTCGACGATGATCCGCTGCATCAATCACCTCGAGGAGCACCAGCAGGGCTCTATCGTGGTCAACGGCGTGCCGATGACCAACGACGTCAAGCGGATCGAGCAGATCCGCCGCAACGTCGGCATGGTCTTCCAGCACTTCAATCTGTTTCCCCACCTGACCGTGCTCGAGAACTGCTGCCTGTCCCAGATCTGGGTACAGAAGAAGCCGCGTGCCGAGGCGGAGAAGACCGCGATGGAATATCTCGAGCGGGTTCAGATCGCCAATCAGGCACTGAAATATCCCGGCCAGCTTTCGGGTGGTCAGCAGCAGCGCGTGGCGATCGCCCGGGCGCTCTGCATGCGCCCGGAGGTGATGCTGTTCGATGAGCCGACCTCGGCGCTCGATCCGGAGATGATCAAGGAAGTGCTCGACGTCATGATCGAGCTCGCCCATGAAGGCATGACAATGCTCTGCGTCACCCATGAGATGGGCTTCGCCAAGACCGTCGCCGATCGGGTGATCTTCATGGACCAGGGCCAGATCATCGAAGAAGCGCCGCCGCACGAGTTCTTCAATAATCCGCGCTCCGAGCGAACCCAGCTGTTCCTGAGCCAGATCCTGGGACATTGAGGATAACATCGGATGGGTATCGAAAAACTCTTCGTCAGCGGCGCCCCGCAGCCGATCGCACCGTTCTCCCACGCCTGCAAGGTGGGGGAGCTGGTCTTCATTACCGGCCAGATGCCGACGGTGCCGGAGACCAATGAGATGCTGCTGGGCACGTTCACCGAGCAGACGCACCGGGTGATGCAGAATCTGGCGATCGTCCTCGAAGCCGCCGGCACCAGCTTCGAGCATGTGGTCCAGAGTCGTGTCTTCATCACCAACATGGGGCACTTCGAGGAGGTGAACGGTGTCTATGCGAGCTATTTTGAGGACCCGCTGCCGACGCGGACCTGCATCGGTGTCACCGGCCTCGCCGGCGGTGCCGATGTCGAGGTAGACATGATTGCCTGGATTCCGCCAGTGGAATGATCGAACGAAGTTCGGTCTTTGCGACTTCGCCCCGCACCCGCGGGGCGAAGTCGTTTCTGCAGGCCTGAAGGTTGAGCGATGAAGGAATCTCTACCAAGCTTGGATGACGATCCACGGAACAGGAGAGGGTGATCATGGACAAGACCTTCGTTGTCGCTGCCGACGCATCCCGCGCGCGTATCTTCGCCCGAGAGGCTCGGGTGCTTCGGGAAATCGAGACATTGACGCATCCTGAGTCCCGGCTGCATACGGGAGATCTGCGCACGGGAGGCGAAGGGTCGGCCACTTCCGGGGCCAGTCAGCGCCAGACCGGCAACGACAACGCCACGTCGGAGAAGCAGGCGATGTTTTTTGCCAAGGAGGTCGCCGACTACCTGCGTAAAGCGAGAACCCAGGGTAAGGCCGATAAGTTCGTACTGATTGCCGCGCCGCAGTTCCTGGGCCAGCTGCGCGACAAGCTCGACAAGCCAACGCTCGACTGCGTCACTCAGACGCTCGATAAGGATCTTTCGAAAGCCAACGAGGACGAAATCATCAGCAAGCTCGATTGACCCTCGATCGGGGCCGGCGGTGACTCTCTCTGTCAGGGGATCGTCGGCAGGTCGATCTCGTCGCTGCGCTGAATGCCGGCGGTCATTTCGCGACACAGGCGCAGGAACTCGCGCATACCGGTCGTCAGGTATTTTTGACGATGCCAGATGAAGGCGAAGCGGCGGGTAAGATCCAGCTCCGGTGTCGCGATCGGCACCAGGCTGCCGCGTCGGAAAGCGTCTCTCAACGCCAGGCGAGAGACGCAGCCGATGCCGAGACCGGACTCAACGGCGCGCTTGATCCCCTCGGTGTGCTCCAGTTCAAGCAGAATATTGAAACGCCCTCGCCGGTGACGCATGGCATGTTCCAGCGTCCGGCGCGTGCCGGAACCCACTTCGCGCATGATCCACGCCTCGCGTAGCAGCCGCTCGACATCGGCGCTTCCTGCCTCGGCCAATGAGTGGCGCGGCGAGCAGAACACGGTCAGGTCGTCTTCGATCCAGGGTTGGATGACGATATCATCGTGTTGGCAATCACCCTCGATCAGGCCCAGGTCCAGCTCATGCAGCGCAATGCGTTCGACGATGGAGGCGGTGTTGCGGACATGCAGCCGGACCCGGCTTTCCGGGTAGCGCTGCATGAAATCGCTGATCAACAGTGTCGCCAGGTAATTGCCGATCGTCAGCGTCGCTCCCACCTCCAGCGAGCTGATACCGCTCTGGCCCTGCAGCAATTCCTCGATCTCCTCGCCACGATCCAGTAGCGCAACCGCCTTGGGCAGCAGTTGAAAGCCCAGCGCATTCAGCTTGAGGCGCTTGCCGAGCCGGTCCAGCAACTGGCAGTCGAACTGTCTTTCCAGTTCCGCCAGCGCAGTACTTGTCGCCGACTGCGACATCGACAGTGTCTGCGCGGCGCGAGACACGCTCTGGTGCTGGGCTATCGCCACGAAAACCTCAAGTTGTCGCAGGGTGTAGCGCATCAGTTGCGGCCCTTATCGATTTCATGGATATAGGATATCCAAATAATCCACTTAACAGAATACTCTGGCTTTCTTATAGTCGTCACATCTACTCGGCATCCCGTTTATGCCTTTTCGCTATTATTGTTGTCGTCATCGCAAGGAGCCGGTCATGAGCAAATTTGCGCTGGAAGAAGTCCTGAGCGTTCACCACTGGAACGACACCCTGTTCAGCTTCCGGACCACGCGTGAGCGCAGCCTGCGCTTCAAGAACGGGCAGTTCGTGATGATCGGCCTGGAAGTGAACGGCAAGCCGTTGGTGCGTGCCTACTCCGTCGCCAGTCCCAATTACGAAGACCACCTGGAGTTCTTCAGCATCAAGGTCCAGGACGGTCCGCTGACGTCGCGCCTGCAGCATCTCAAGGTTGGCGACCAGATCATGGTCAGCCGCAAGCCCACGGGGACGCTGGTCTGCGATGACCTGCTGCCGGGGCGCAATCTCTATATGCTCTCCACCGGTACCGGGCTGGCGCCGTTCATGAGCCTGATCCAGGATCCCGAGGTCTACGAGCGCTACGAAAAGGTCGTGCTGATCCACGGCGTGCGTACCGTCAGCGAACTGGCCTATGCGGACTTCATCTCCGAGGAGTTGCCGGCGCACGAGTACCTGGGTGACGAGATTCGCGACAAGCTGGTCTACTACCCGACGGTTACCCGCGAGGAATTCCACACCATGGGCCGTCTGACCGACCATATCCGCAGTGGCAAACTGGTCGAGGATACCGGCCTGCCGCCGCTGGATCCGAAGCAGGACCGGGCCATGATCTGCGGCAGCCCGGCGATGCTCGAAGAGACCAGCGAGCTGCTCGATGAACTTGGGTTTGCCATCTCGCCGCGCATGGGCGAGCCGGGCGACTACGTCATCGAGCGGGCGTTCGTCGAGAAGTAAGCTCGAAGCCTGAAGAGCGCCGCTTCGCGGCTGGAAGAAAAGAAACCCCGTCAGGCGCAGTATCGCCAGGCGGGGTTTCTTTTGTTAGACATCCAGCAAACGCTGCTTTACAGCTTCCAGCTGTGGGTCAGACCGCGTCCTTACCGGTCTCGCCAGTACGAATTCGAATGACCTGCTCCAGCGGCGAGACGAAGATCTTGCCGTCGCCAATCTTGCCGGTATTGGCCACCTTGGTGATGGCATCGATTACCTGGTCGCTCATGCCGTCGTCGACGGCGACTTCCAGCTTGATCTTGGGAAGGAAGTCGACCACGTATTCGGCGCCACGATAGAGCTCGGTGTGGCCCTTCTGGCGACCGAAGCCCTTGACCTCGGTCACAGTGACGCCCTGCACGCCGATCTCGGACAGAGACTCACGCACGTCGTCCAGCTTGAACGGTTTGATAATGGCGGTAACCAGTTTCATGGAAGTTCTCCTCGCGTGCGATAGACGGATGATGTGCGCTCAACTCTTTGAGTGGCCGTTCGAATGCCCGACGACTAGTAGTTTAAGCATACACCGCCGATCGCGGGAATTAAAAAAGGCCCCCCGAAGGGGGCCAGGGGAGCACGCCAGCTCACTCGGTGTGTCGGCTCACTTCTTGCCGACGTTGAATTCAGGATAGGCTTCCATACCACATTCCGCGATATCGACGCCTTCATATTCTTCTTCTTCGGAGACTCGGATACCCATGACGGCCTTGATGATGCCCCACACCACCAGGCTGGCGATGAAGGTCCAGGCGAAGATAGTCGCGATACCCAGAAGCTGAGCGCCGAACGTAGCGTCACCGTTGGAGAGCGGTACGGCAAGAAGGCCCCAGATACCGACGACGCCATGGACCGAGATCGCGCCGACCGGGTCGTCGACCTTCACCTTGTCGAGCGTCACGATGGCGATGACCACCAGCAGACCACCAACGGCGCCGATCAGTGTTGCGCCAAGGGCAGTGGGGGCCAGCGGTTCGGCGGTGATGGCGACCAGGCCGGCCAGCGCGCCATTCAGCGCCATGGTCAGGTCCGCCTTGCGGAACCACAACTTGGCCAGGATGATCGCGGCGATGACGCCGCCGGCAGCCGCCGCGTTGGTGTTGACGAAGACTTGAGCAACGGCATTGGCTTCATCGACATTGGAAACCATCAGTTCCGAGCCGCCGTTGAAGCCGAACCAGCCCAGCCACAGGATGAAGGTGCCGAGCGTTGCCAGCGGCAGGTTGGAGCCGGGGATCGCGTAGATGGCGCCGTTCTTGCCGTACTTGCCCTTGCGTGCGCCCAGCAGCAGCACACCGGCGAACGCGGCCGTGGCACCACAGAGGTGGACGACGCCAGAGCCGGCGAAATCCTGGAAACCGGCCGCGTCGAGGAAGCCACCGCCCCATTTCCAGTAGCCCTGAATCGGGTAGATGAAGCCGGTCATGACGACCGCGAAGAGCATGAATGCCCACAGTTTCATGCGCTCGGCAACGGCGCCGGAGACGATAGACATTGCCGTGGCGACGAAGACGACCTGGAAGAAGAAGTCGGAGCGCGCGGAATAGTAGACATCGCCGCCGCTGGACATCACGTCGTCGACGCTGTTCTCCGCGCCGATCAGGAAGCCGAGGTTGGGCAGGAAGCCGCCGCTCTCGCTGGAATACATGATGTGGTAGCCGACCAGCAGGTACATGGTGCAGGCAATGGCATAGAGAACGACGTTCTTGGTCAGGATCTCGGTGGTGTTCTTGGCGCGGACCAGCCCAGCCTCGAGCATGGCGAACCCGGCAGCCATCCACATTACCAAGGCGCCCGTCACCAGGAAGTAGAAGGTGTCGAGTGCGTAGGAAAGTTGAACTACTTGATCATTCATTCTTTTGTCTCCTCATTCCGCGCCGTCAAACGGCGTCGGCCCCGCGTTCCCCGGTACGAATCCGGATCACATCTTCGAGTGGCGTGACGAACAGCTTGCCGTCGCCGATCTTGCCGCTGTTGGCGGCATTGCGGATCGAGTCCAGCACACCATCGACACGATCGTCTTCGACAGCGATCTCGACTTTCACCTTCGGCAGGAAATCGACGACATACTCCGCGCCGCGGTAAAGCTCTGTGTGGCCTTTTTGACGACCGAACCCTTTCACTTCCGTGACGGTGATGCCTTGCACGCCGTTATCGGCCAGTGCCTCGCGCACATCGTCGAGCTTGAAGGGTTTAATGATGGCGGTGATGAGTTTCATCCCTTGTCTCTCCCGTAATCGGCTTGCGCCTTCAGGAGACACGCAGGACACATGCCATTTGCTGATGAGGATAAAGAAATCAATAGGTTGTCTGTGGCCCCGGGCACGGCCGCCAGCGCCGCGTCGCCGCCGCGGCTGGTGATTGCACCAGAATCATGCAGGCCGGTTTTGTGGCTGCACCTTTTGTGCGCAGGCGTAAAGTCGGGAGTTTGCGTAGACTTGAGTGACGGGTCATCGAAGACATCGGGAAATCAAGGAGACAATTTCATGTCGGCACAAGATCGGTTCGAGCGTCTGACCAGGCAACTGGGTGACAAGCTCCATGGTGCCTCCCAGGCGCCGGGCGATATTCAGCGCAACGTGCAAAGTGTGTTGCGAGGCGCCATGGAGCGCATGGAGATCGTTTCCCGGGAGGATTTCGACATCATGATGGAAGTACTCCAGCGCACGCGTGAACGTGTCGAGGCGCTGGAGGAGCAGGTGGCGGCGTTGGAGAACACGCTGCAGAGCGAGCAGGCGGCGCAACCCCGTGTGGAGCCCCGCACTCCGCCGGGCGACGACACCGATGGCAGCGCTCACGGAACCAAGCCCTGACCATGTCGGGGCCAATGCCAGTTGATCCGGGTCGCCGACGGGCATTCTCGCCCGGGTGGTGATGCCGATCGAGTTGCGATATCACGTAACATTATGTAGTTGTAGGGCCACGAAGGATGTCGTCCTGACATCCCCTGGCCTGCGGCGACTGCCCAGGTGCCGACCTGGGAGCCCCCATGACGCTTGCCATCGTGCGTGCCCGCGCCAGCCTCGGACTTGAGGCCCCTGAAGTGCTGATCGAGGTTCACTTGAGTAACGGTTTGCCAGGGTTGACGCTGGTGGGCCTGCCAGAGGCCGCGGTCAAGGAGAGTCGCGAACGGGTTCGTAGCGCGCTCATCAACGCCGGTTTCGAGTTTCCCTCGCGTCGCATCACGCTCAATCTGGCGCCCGCCGACCTGCCCAAGGATGGCGGCCGCTTCGATCTTCCGATTGCGCTGGGCATCCTGATGGCATCCGGTCAGGTTCCCGTCGAGGCGGCCGAACGGCTCGAAGTCGTCGGCGAGGTGGCGCTGGACGGGGCGCTGCGGCCGGTCACGGGCGTACTCCCGACGGCGCTGGCGGCGCGGCGCGCAGGCCGAGGGCTCATCGTCCCGCTCGCCAATGCCGATGAAGCGGCATTGGCCGATGGCGTCGAGGTGTTCGCGGCGGGGCATCTTCTGGAGGTCGTGAGCCATTTACTCGGCCGCGAGAAACTCGTTGCGCACCAATTTGGCGCGCCCGTCAACGCGGAGCTGCCCCAACCGGACATGGCGGATGTCAAGGGGCAGCATCAGGCGCGCCGGGCGCTGGAGGTCGCGGCGGCGGGTGGCCACAATCTGTTGCTGGCGGGGCCGCCAGGCACAGGCAAGACCATGCTGGCCAGCCGGCTGGCGGGCATTCTGCCGCCGCTGACACAAGATGAATCGCTCGAGGTGGCGGCGGTACGGTCGGTGTGCGGGCTGCCGATCATGGAACGCTGGGGGCAACGACCGTTTCGCAACCCGCACCACACCTCGAGCGGCGTGGCGCTGGTGGGTGGTGGCGCACGCCCGCGGCCCGGCGAGATCTCGCTGGCGCATCAGGGGGTGCTGTTTCTGGACGAGTTGCCGGAGTTCGACCGCCACGTGCTGGAAGTCCTGCGGGAGCCGATGGAATCGGCGCAGATCCTGATCTCCCGGGCCAATCACCAGCGCCGCTTTCCGGCTCGTTTCCAACTGGTCGCCGCCATGAATCCCTGCCCCTGCGGGCATCTCGGCGATCCGCGTCAGCGCTGCCACTGCAGCCCCGCACAGATCCAGCGCTATCAGTCGCGGCTGTCCGGCCCCTTGCTGGACCGGATCGACCTGCAGGTCGAGGTGCCTGCGCTTCCGGCCACCCAATTGACCGATCAAACGCCAGGTGAGTCTTCCGCCAGCGTGAGGGAGCGGGTTCTCGCCGCGCGCCGACGTCAGCAAGCGCGGGGCTATCTCAACGCCCATCTGCCCGGCCCCGAGCTGGAAGCCGCCTGCGCCTTGTCCTCGGATGAGCGGCAGTGGTTCGCCAGCGTGCTGGATCGGCTCAATCTCTCCGCGCGGGCCTATCACCGCGTACTACGGGTGGCGCTGACCCTGGCCGATCTCGGCGGTGAAGCGCGAGTCGGCAAGGCGCAGCTGATGGAGGCGATCGGCTATCGTCAGTTGGACCGCATGCTGAAGGCCAACGATCCCATGCGGGCGTGATTCGGGATACGACTCACTCCCCGTTCCGCAATGCCGACGCCAACGTCTCGAGTCTACCCGGCACCAGCGCCTCGTCGAGCGCGCTGATGCGCAGCAGATGCCCTAGCGCCGGGTGCGCCGGGCGGTGGATCAACGTGCCTTCCGCCAGCAGTTGCCGATGGATCGCGCTGGCGCGCTCGGCGTCGCTCAGGCGCAGCGCCACGAAATTGGTCGTGCTGGGAAGCACATCGCCGCCGCGTTCTCGCAGCCACGTGCTCAGGGCCTCGCGCCGACTTATCACCGCGGTCACGTGCTCGCGGGTCTCGTCGGGGTGCGCGAGAACGGTCTCCGCGGCCGCCAGGGCCAGCGACGAGACGGCGTAGTGAATCCTCACTTTCAGCAGCATGGCGTGGGTTTCCGGCGTGGCGATGGCGTAGCCCACGCGCAGCCCGGCAAGGCCGTGGGCCTTCGAGAAGGTGCGTAGACGAATCACGCCGGGCCAGATGGCATTGGCGGCCGGCGACGCCGCATCGTCGCGGAAATCATGGTAGGCCTCGTCGAGGACCAGGGTGCAGTCGTGGGGCAGGGCGTCGCGCAACGCCAGCACCTCGGCGTCGGCGTGGAGATGGCCGCTGGGATTGTCGGGATTGGCGAGATAGACCACGCGGGCACTCTCGCGATTGGCCTCGGCCGCCAGGGCGTCGAGATCCGGCGCCAGCAGGTCGGCGCGACTGGTGTACGCGACTTCCAACTGGCGGCAGCCATGTCCCTGCACGAAGTAGCTCCAGGTGGGATAGGTGCCGGCGCTGGTGAGCACGGTGTCGCCCGGCTCGCACAGGGCGCGCAGTGCCAGCGCCATCAGGCTGTCCGCGCCCGCATCGACCAGTAGCGCTTCCATCGGTAATTCCAGGCTCTCGGCCAGCCGCCGGCGAACCTGCCATGCCTCGGCATCGCCATAGGTCCGGGCGAGCTCGGCGACATCCTCTCCGAACCGGGCCGTCAGTGCCCGATGCGGCATGTCGAGTCCTTCGTTGGAGCCGATACGGTGCGGCAGGGCGTGCCCGAGCCTGCGCTCCAGTGCCTGCAACCCCGGGAAGGGGTTGTGGGGGCCATCTTGATTGCCGAGGTGACGAGCAAAGCGTGACATGAATATCTCTCTCGGACGTGAAAATCAGGGGGATTCGGTGGTCCTGGGCAGGGCATCGGGGTCGAGGGCGCCACTGGCTTGCCACTGCCAGTGCTCACCGCCGGGCTGGGAGAGATCGAACTGCAGGCGATAGGGCTGCAAGGTTCGGTCGCTCAATCGCAACGGGGGTGAGTCGGTCGTCAGTTCAGCCTGGAGCAGCCATTGTCCGTCGGCTCGCGCCGACATCGATGTCGGCGCCCAGTCCAGGACATGGGGAGCATTCTCGTTGCTCAGCAGCGCCCGACCCAGCGCCTCGTTCAGCGCAGACGGCGTGATCGGCAGCGTCTCGGCGACTTCCGCGGGGCGCAGCAGGATCGTGATTGCCGGAGTATCCTGCGCGGGCCAGGGGGGAGATGCCAGCAGCCCTCGGGCGGCGTTGGCGGCAAGCCCCTTCAGTGCCTCGCGGGCATCCGGCGGCGACTGGTTGAGTCCGGCGCATCCGCCCAGCATGAGCAACACGAGCCCTGTGATCAGCGACTTCATGGCGCGGGCAGCGGGTCGGGAGGGTGGGTCGCGGCGAAGCACGTCAGAAAATCGTCGAGCGCCTCGAACAGCAGGCGGCGAATCGGTTCTGCCTCGTTGACCAGATGGTGGCGAGCATCGGGATGACGCACGATCTCGGCGCGAGGAAACTTCCTGCGGAGCGCCTTGAGATTCCAGCTCCAGTCGACGGTCAGGTCCTGTTCTCCCTGCAGGATCAGCACCGGCAGCTCGCTGGGTGGCCGCTTGAGCAGGGTCGGCATCCAGCGGCGCATGGCCGTGACCCAGGTGAGGGCCAGATGGTCATCCTGCAGGGGGTCGTGCAGACGCAGGAAGTCGGCGAAATCGAGATTGGTGGTATTGGCGCGATACTTTCGCGGAATGGTATCCACGAACGGACTGGCAATACGGTGTAGCCAGCGGGACTGATTCCAGCCCCAGGGACGGACCAGGGGCGCCAGCATCACCAGCCCTTGCCATGGCGCCTGGTCGCCGCGCGCCAGCGCGTCGGTGGCCACGATCGACGCACCGGTGCTCTGGCCGATCGCCAGCCACGGCCCCGGCGCCAGATGTCGCTCCGCGATCTGGCGTTCGATATCGTTGAAGCACTTCACGTAGTCGGTGAAGTCGTCGATGGTGGCTCGGGCCCCGCTGGAGAGCCCATGGCCGGGCAGATCCCACATCACCACCTGCCAGCCAAGCGTCAACAGGCGTTCGAGCAGGTGACCGTAGAGACCGAGATGATCGAAGTAGCCGTGGACTACGAAAATCGTTCCCCGAGGCGACGGGGGCGCCCAGACTTGAGCCCAGAGTTCGAACGTCCTGTCCTGCTCTCCCTCGGCCTGGAGAAAGCCGGCATGGAGTTCCAGATCCTCGATGCTGCCCAGCAGCGCCGATAGCCGGTAGTGGTCGAGATAGTCGGCCAAGGGCGAATCGGAGGGTGTCTGGATGTGATGAAGCGGGCCAACAGCCTTCAATGGCGAAAAGTCGAGCATGTACGTGTCTCCTGATCCACCTATGCTACTCGTCGTGCGCTACCGAGACCATGACAGGGTGCGGGAGACGATGATCGACGGCTCGGGATGCAAGGGGAGGACGAAGGTCGGGGGAGACAACGCCCGAGCGGCTGATTATGATGCCGTATGTTCTATGGAAATATTTTCCACAAATGGTCCTGTGGGCGCGATGGGGTCGCGATTGAGGCGGCGGACGTGGCCTGAGGGACTACCGATCTGGAGGCGAACATGACATCCGACACAACGAAACGTACCACTCATCACAGGCTGCGGGTAGCGACGGCGCTCGAGCGCTTCATTGTCGACGAGGTTCTGCCGGGTACCGATATCGACGCCGATGCCTTCTGGACCGGCTTCGACGCGCTGGTTCACGATCTCGCTCCACGTAACCGCGAGCTGCTGGCCGAGCGCGATCGTCTTCAGCATCAACTCGACGACTGGCATCGCGACAATCCCGGCGAGATCAAGGAGATGGCGGCCTACCGCGCCTTCCTCAAGAAGATCGGCTACCTGGTCGAGGCTCCCGCAAAAGTCCAGGCCACCACGACCAACGTGGATGACGAGATCGCGCGGCAGGCCGGGCCTCAACTGGTGGTGCCGGTCAACAACGCCCGCTACGCGCTCAACGCTGCCAACGCCCGCTGGGGCAGTCTCTACGACGCGCTATATGGCACCGACGTGATCAGCGAGGCCGATGGCGCCGAGAAGGGCAACGCCTACAACCCCAAGCGCGGCGACAAGGTGATCGCCTACGCCCGCAACGTGCTCGATATGGCTGCGCCACTGGCGACCGGTTCGCACCGGGAGGCGGTCGGTTATGTCGTGCGTGATGGTCGGCTGTCGGTGACGCTGGAGGGCGGACGCGACACGGGCTTGAAGAACCCGGGCCAATTCGTCGGTTTCCAGGGCGAGGCGTCATCGCCCGACGCGATCCTGCTCTCCAACCACGGCCTGCATCTCGAGATCCAGATCGACGCCGGGCACCCGATCGGCAAGACCGACCCGGCGCACGTCAAGGACCTGCTGGTCGAGGCGGCGGTGACCACGATCATGGATTGCGAGGATTCGGTGGCGGCGGTCGATGCCGAGGACAAGACGCTGGTCTATCGTAACTGGCTCGGGCTGATGAAAGGCGATCTCGAGGAGCGTTTCGACAAGGGCGGCAAGACCGTCACCCGACGACTCAACCCGGATCGCGACTACACCTTGCCGGACGGCGGCTCGCTGACCCTGCCGGGCCGCTCGCTGATGTTCGTGCGTAACGTCGGCCATCTGATGACCACGCCGGCCATTCTCGACGACGAGGGTAACGAGATCCCCGAGGGCATACTGGATGCGGTGATGACCTCGCTGATCGGTCTGCACGACCTGAAACGGGAGCGCGGCAACTCGCGCGCCGGTTCGCTCTATATCGTCAAGCCGAAGATGCACGGCCCCCAGGAGGTTGCCTTCGCCGATGAACTGTTCGGGCGCGTCGAACAGCTGCTCGGGCTGCCGGCGGCCACGCTGAAGATGGGCATCATGGACGAGGAGCGTCGGACCTCGGTCAACCTGAAAGGCTGTATCGACGCGGCAGCCTCGCGTGTCGCCTTCATCAACACCGGCTTCCTGGACCGCACCGGCGACGAGATGCATACCGCCATGAACGCCGGACCGATGCTGCGCAAGGGCGACATGAAGGGCAGCCGCTGGATCGGCGCCTATGAGCGCAGCAACGTCCAGATCGGCCTCGCCTGCGGGCTGCGGGGCCGAGCCCAGATCGGCAAGGGCATGTGGGCGATGCCGGACCTGATGGCGGCCATGCTCGATCAGAAAGTGGGCCATCCCAAGGCGGGGGCCAATACCGCCTGGGTGCCGTCACCCACTGCCGCGGTGTTGCATGCGCTGCACTACCATCAGATCGACGTGGGGGCGATCCAGCGCGAGATGGAGGAGCAGGGGGAGGTGGATCTTCTCGACGACCTGCTGACCGTGCCGGTCGACCCCGAGGCGGCCTGGGGGAGCGACGAGATCCAGCAGGAGCTCGACAACAACTGCCAGGGCATCCTCGGCTACGTGGTGCGCTGGGTCGAGCACGGGGTGGGCTGCTCCAAGGTGCCGGACATCCACGATGTCGGCCTGATGGAGGACCGTGCCACGCTGCGCATCTCCAGCCAGCACATCGCCAACTGGCTGCATCACGGCATCGTCGACGAGGCCCAGGTCCGCGAGACATTGGAGCGCATGGCCAAGGTGGTCGACGGGCAGAATGCCGACGATCCGGGCTATACGCCGATGACGTCGCATCTGGCGGACTCCACCGCCTTCCAGGCAGCGTCGGACCTGATCTTCAAGGGCCGCGAGCAGCCTTCCGGCTACACCGAGCCGTTGCTGCATCACTGGCGGGCGGTGGACAAGGCCAAACACTGAGGCCCAAGGTCGGTGCCCAACCGGGCATCAGCCTGCCAGCGGCATGAACCCGACGCCAGCGACCCCGGTCGCTGGCGTCGGCGTGTGTGGGGCGGCGCTGCGGTCGCGATGATCGTTGGGATATGCCGGTGCGCCCGGCTGTGCCTGATGCGCGGCTTGCGCTATCTTGGGCGCAACGTTCTCGAGCGTCCTGTGCCTGGGCATGAGGTCCGGCGTGCCGAGAACCGCTGCCGGGGGAGAGTTCGATGACCGTGATGACCGCCGCCGAGATCGAGGATTACCTCGACGATGTCTTTCCACACCGCCAGGGGACCATCGAAGCGGTCGATCACCTGCGGGCGACCATGAGCCTGGCGATCGAGGACGAACACCTGCGTCCCGGCGCCAGCGTCTCGGGGCCATCGATGATGGGGCTGGCCGATGTCTGCCTCTACGTGGCGATCCTGGCCGAGATCGGGCCCGAGGCGATGGCCGTGACCAGCAGCCTCAACTGCCACTTCCTGCGCCGCGCCCGCGGCGACCGGGACCTGATCGCCAATGCGCGCATCCTCAAGCTGGGCCGACGGTTGGCGGTGGGGGAGGTGCAGCTCTTTTCCACCGGCGACGACGACCCGGTGGCACTGGTCACGGCGACCTATGTGCTGCCGGATCGCGACGATTGACCTCAGTTGACTCGACCGCGGTCACGCCTGGCGCGTGGCCGGACGCTGTCGCCATGCGCTCCACGCCAGCACCAGCCACCCCGCCATCAGCAACAGGCCGCCGAAGGGCGTGACGATTCCCAGCGCTCGCATTCCGCCGAGCACCAGCAGGTAGAGCGAACCGCTGAACAGCATCATCCCCGCGAACCACAGCCAGATCGCCAGCCTCTGGCCGCGCAGATCCTGCTTCCCCTGCCAGCCGAGCACGGCCATGACCGCCAGCGTGTGCCACGCCTGGTAGCGCACGGCAGTATGGAAAACCTCGAGATCGCGCGGCGAGAGCGTGTTCGCCAGCGCGTGGGCGCCGAACGCACCGGCGGCCACGATCAGGAACCCGCTCAGGGCGGCAAGAAACCAGGGCCACTTTTGGTGCATGTTGCGACTCCTCGATGGCGACTATGCTTGATAAAGGCGTCAGCCGCAGAATTGACGCCCGCTAGTCTAGCGCGTAAAAAACCGGCTCGGCAGCCGCCTGCCAGCGTTTGCGACGTCATCGTTACCCATAAGGACTTCCGAAATGGAATTCATCAACACGCTTCACGACGCGGTCTATGCGGTCATGACCCCGGTCAGCGATTTTGTCTGGACCTACATCCTGCTGTACCTGTTGCTGGGCGCCGGGCTTCTGTTCACCGTGCTCACGCGCTTCATGCAGTTCCGGCTTTTCGGTCACATGGCGCGGGTCACCTTCAATAGTCGCGGCTCGGGTTCGGGCGTCAGCGGCTTTCAGGCCTTCGCCACTTCGCTGGCGGCCAGGGTCGGTACTGGCAATCTGGCTGGCGTGGCGATAGCGCTGTGGGTCGGCGGCCCCGGGGCGATCTTCTGGATGTGGATGACGGCGCTGGTCGGCTTTGCCACCTCGTTCATCGAGTCGACCCTGGCCCAGACCTACAAGAAGCGCAACGAGGATGGCGTCTTCCGCGGCGGCCCTGCCTACTACATCGAACGGGCGCTGGGGCAGCGCTGGATGAGCGTGCTGTTCGCGATCTTCCTGCTGATCGCCTACGGCCTGGCGTTCAACGGCGCGCAGTCCAATACCATCGCCCAGGGTTTGTCCCAGGCGTTCTCGATTCCCAACTGGATGACCGGCGTCGCGCTGGTGATCATCACTGGGCTGGTCATCTACGGCGGGCTCAAGTCGGTGGCGCGCACCGCCGAGAAAATCGTGCCGATCATGGCCATCGGTTACTTCCTGGTGGCGCTGTACGTGCTGGTGGTGAACATCAGTGAAGTGCCCGCGATGCTGGAACTGATCGTCAAGAGTGCCTTCGGCTACGGCCCCGCCGTCGGCGGTGCGGTGGGCTACACCATCAAGATCGCGATGGAAAACGGCATCAAGCGCGGGCTGTTCTCCAACGAGGCGGGCATGGGCTCGGCGCCCAACGCCGCCGCCCAGGCCGACGTCAAGCACCCGGCGGCACAGGGACTGGTCCAGTCTTTCGGCGTGTTCATCGACACGCTGGTGATCTGCAGTTGTACCGCGGTGGTGATCCTGCTGTCCGGCGTCTACGAGCGCCTGATGAGCACGTCGCCGGGGCAGGATATCGTCGGTATTCAACTGACCCAGGATGCGATGGTCGACCATCTCGGCAGTTTCGGTGAGATCTTCATCGCGATTGCCATCTTCCTGTTCGCGTTTACCTCGATCATCGCCAACTTCTCCTATTCGCAGATCAATATCGAATACCTGTTCAAGCGCCATGCCAAGCTGGCGGTGTCGGTATTGCGTGTCGCCGTACTGGCAATGGTGATGATCGGCTCCGTTGCGCAACTGCAGTTCGTGTGGGATTTCGCCGACCTTGCCATGGGGCTGATGGCCACGACCAACCTCGTTGCGATCCTGCTGCTGTGCCCGATCGCCCTGCGCGTGCTCAAGGACTACGAGCGCCAGCGCAAGGATGGCGTGCGCGAGCCGACCTTCGATCCCAAGGGCGTGCTCAAGCGTCCCGAGCAAGTCGACGCCGATGTCTGGCCGGCGCGCGAAAGCACCGTCTGAATCCAGCATGGCGTCCGATCGGGATGCCTGAAGCGACGTGAGGCGCTACAATGCGCCTCCTCGAGATCTGCTTCAGGGAGGCCGCCATGCAGATTCAGCTCAACGGTGAGCCCAGCCATTTCGACGACGAGCCGACGCTGGCCCAACTGGTCGATTCGCTCGGCCTGTCGGGTCGGCGTATCGCCATCGAGGTCAACGAGGAGATCGTGCCACGCAGCCTGCACGCGCAGACGCGCCTGCGCGACGGCGACAGCGTGGAGATCGTGCACGCCATCGGCGGCGGCTGAGTCGCCGCCCGATTCACGACCAGGAGCCATCCATGACCCAGTCGATTCAGGACGCCCCGTTGATCGTCGCCGGACGCCGCTTTGCGTCTCGCCTGCTGGTCGGCACCGGCAAGTATCGCGACTTCGAGGAGACCGCCGCGGCGATCGATGCCAGCGCTGCCGATGTAGTGACGTTCGCGGTTCGCCGGACCAATCTGGGCCAGAATCCCGACGAGCCCAATCTGCTCGACGCCATTTCGCCGTCACGCTATACGCTGCTGCCCAATACCGCCGGCTGCTATACCGCCAAGGACGCCGTGCGCACCTGCAAGCTCGCCCGCGAGCTGCTCGATGGCCACAATCTGGTCAAGCTCGAGGTCCTGGGTGACGACAAGACGCTCTATCCCAATGTGGTGGAGACGCTGGCGGCCGCGGAAACGCTGGTCAACGACGGTTTCGACGTCATGGTCTATACCAGCGACGACCCGATCGTGGCCAAGGAGCTCGAACGTCGTGGCTGCTGCGCGGTGATGCCGTTGGGATCGCTGATCGGCTCCGGCAACGGCTTGCTCAATCCGGCGACGCTGGCGCTCATCCTCGAGCACGCCGAGGTGCCGGTACTGGTCGATGCGGGTATCGGTACGGCGTCCGATGCGGCGCTGGCGATGGAGATGGGCTGCGATGGCGTACTGATGAACTCCGCCATCGCTCACGCCAGGCACCCGGTGATGATGGCCCATGCCATGCGCAAGGCGGTCGAAGCCGGACGCGAGGCGTTTCTCGCCGAGCGCATGCCACGTCGCCAGAGCGCCAGCCCCTCTTCGCCGTTCGCCGGCCGGATCAACGGCTGAGCCTTCCCGTCGACGCCCATGGGGCCGCCGCTTGATCGGCGGCCATTTTCCTTTTCCCTGCCTGTTGATTCCCCTGCATGACTGACAAGACGACGCCCGACAACGAATCCGTCACCGACGCGCCCGTGCGCCGGGGCATCAAGAGCTATGTGCTGCGGGCCGGCCGCATGACGGCGGCGCAGGAGCGCGGCCTGAAGGAGGTATGGCCCAGGTGGGGGCTGACGCTGGCCGATGGCCGCCAGGATCTCGAGCAACTGTTCGGCCGCAAGGCACCCTGCGTGGTGGAGATCGGTTTCGGCATGGGCAAGTCGCTGGTCGAGCAGGCGGAGAGTCATCCCGAGACCGACTTCATCGGCATCGAGGTCCACGCGCCCGGCGTGGGCAAGCTGCTCGACGAGGCCGACAAGCGCGGGCTCACCAACCTGCGGGTCTATCGTGAGGATGCGCTGGCCGTACTGGCGGACTGTCTGCCGGAGGCGAGCATCGATACGCTGCAGCTCTTTTTCCCCGATCCGTGGCCCAAGAAGAAGCATCACAAGCGGCGTATCGTGCAGTTGCCGTTCGTCGAGCTGGTGCGTTCCCGCCTCGCGCCGGGCGGCAAGCTGCACATGGCGACCGACTGGCAGGCCTACGCCGAGTTCATGGCAGAGGTCATGGCCGAGGCGCCGGGGTTCGTCAACACCGCGCCGGCCGAGACCGCGCCCTTCGTCGAGCGTCCCGCTTTTCGGCCGCTGACCAAGTTCGAACAGCGCGGCGAGCGGCTGGGGCACGGCGTCTGGGATCTCATCTATCGCCGGGATTGATCATCCCGGCGTCCCGCCTGGCAACGCTTCAATGCGCGCAGCCATCGAGCGGCCGCGAGCGGTGCTGGGCGATCAGCGCGACCGCCACGCCCAGCAGCGCCAGGGCCATCCCGCCGAGCTGGAGCGTCTCGACGCGCTCGCCGAACATTCCCACGCTCCACGCCAGGGTCACCGGCGGCGTCAGGTAGATGGCGCTGGAGACCGCATTGATGCCGAGACGTCGCAGGCAGACGGTGAAGAAGCCGTAGCCGCCGAAGCTCGACAGCAGCACCAGCCAACCCAACGTCTGCCAGGTCAGCAGCGCGCTGCCCGGCAGCGCCAGGCCGCCCGTGCTCGCCGCGGCCAGGCCGAAAATCAGGGCCGCCGCGCTCAATTGCGCGGTCAGCGATGCTGCCAGCCCCAACCCCGACGGACGCCGGGCGGCGAGCAGACTGCCCGCGGTCACGCTGATCACCGAGAGAATTGGTAGCCCGTAGGCCCAACCGCCGGCGTTGCCCGCCCCCTGCCAGTCACTCGCGATGCACAGCACCACGCCGCTGCCGGCCACGCCGAGGCCGAGCCAGGCGGCCGCCGGTAGCGGCTCGCGCAGCCAGAGGGTGACGATCGCCGCCGCCAGCAGCGGTTGCTGGGCGGTGATCAGCGCGGTGACGCCGGCGCTGACACCCTCGCCGATGGCGAGCATCACGCACAGCAGATAGCCCCCCATGGTGAGGGCGCCGATCGTCATCTCGCGCAGCCAGCCTGACAGCGCCAGCGGGCGCCGGTCGTGAAGGCGCCACCAGAGCGCGGCCAGCAAGGCGGCGATGACGAAGCGCCAGGCGAACAGGTCAAGCGCGTCCAGGGGAGCGCGGCTGGCTAGTTCGCTGCCGATGAAACCGGAACTCCAGCAGATGACGAATCCTGTCATCAACATCACGTTCAGCGATAGCTCGCGCATATCAGTTCCCCTTGCCGATCTGTTCGCAGTGGCTTGAGTCTGCGCGCGCTTGCGGATTCAATGAATCGAATAAAAATCGATTGGAGTTCAATATGATTGAAGGCAGCTCCACGCTCGACCTCGAACTGCTTCGAACCTTCCAGGTCGTCGCCCGGACGGGCTCGCTGGCGGCCACGGCGGAGATCCGCCACCGCACGCTCAGCGCCATCAGCATGCAGATGAAGCGACTGGAGACCGAGCTGGACGTGCGGCTGCTCGAGCGTGGTGCGAGAGGCGTATCGCTGACCTCGAGTGGCGAGGTGCTGCTACAGGAAGCCCGCGAACTGCTGCGCGTTCACGACACCCTGGTCAGCCGATTCAGCGGCGAGCGCCTGAGTGGCCGCGTTCGACTGGGCATCCCCGAGGACTATGCCCGCGAGCTGCTCGACGATACCTTGCCCCAGTTCATGGCGCGCTATCCGGGCATTCTGCTGGACGTCAACACCGATACCAGCGGCCGACTGGCACGGGCACTCCGGAAGCGTCAGCTCGACCTGGCCATCGTGCTCGATCATGCCTCGGGGCTGGAGGGCGGTGAAACGCTATGGCATCCCACGCCAGTATGGGCGGCACCGATTCAGGGCGCCATCCATCGGGAGGCGGTCGTGCCCCTGGCGGTGCATCCCGGGCAGTGTCCCTATCGTCATCTGGCGATCGAGGGGCTGGATTCGATCCAGCGAGCGTGGCGGACCGTCTTCACCAGCACCAGCATCCACGCGGTGGAGAAGGCTATCGAGACTGGCATGGCGATCGGCGTGCTCGATCGCGAACGGGTCACCACGGCGATGCGGGCGCTGGACGAGAGCGACGGGCTGCCGCCGATCCGGCGATGCGTCGCCCGACTGCACTTCGCCCGGGGGATCGATGATGCATCGCAACCCGCTGTCGAGGCGCTGGCCCAGTTGCTCCGGGAGCGACTGCGCGGTCGCGGGCCCTGGCAGCGGGACGCCTTGAGTGGACGCGATGGCGGACAGCGGCCGCGAGCATAAAAAAAGCCGCCCCTGGCGGGGCGGCACTAAGGACCGTGACTAGCTTGATGAGGAGATAACCATGGCAGGAACCTGACATTCGCTGCTGTGGTCAGTGGCGTTTGGCGACGCCACGAGAGAAAGGTTAATCATTCTCATTTGTGAATGCAAGCGTAACGAGAATCTTTTTTATTTGCAGCCGTCAACTCACGCCGAAGGTGTGCAGCAGCAAGGGCAGGGTCACCATCGCCAGTAGCGTCTGCCCGGTGATCACGGCGGCCATCAGCTCGGCGTCGCCGCCCAACTGACGAGCCAGAATGTAGGCAGAGGTGGCGGTCGGCAGCGCGGCGAACAGTAGGGCCACGTCGCGATCCGCGCCATGGAGACCCACGGCCCAGGCCAGCGCTGCCACGACCAGTGGCGTCGCGATCAGCTTGAGCCCGCTCGACAGCCAGAATGCCTTGCCGCTGCGCCAGAGCGCCTGAGGCCGCAGGGCAACGCCCACCGCAACCAGCCCCAGCGGCAGTGCGGCATTGCCGAGCAGGCCGATGGCCTCGAAGCTCCAGCCGGGCAGACCGATGCCGCCGAGGTTCAGGGCGATGCCCAGCAGGCAGGCGAGAATCAACGGATTGCGCAGCAACGCCATGGCGCTGCGGCCCAGGCTGGCGCTACCCAGCGTGCCGGAAGCGATGAACGCCAGTACGCAGAGGATGTTGGCCACGGGAACCATCAGCGCGACCGCGACGGCCGCTACCGTGGTGCCGGCGGCGCCATGCAGGGCCGTGGCACCGGCGACGCCGACATAGGTGTTGAAGCGCACCACGCCCTGGAAGGCGGAGGTGAAGGCGGCAGGGGCCAGTTGGAGGCGACGTCGCATCAGCCACAGCCCCGCGCCCATCAGCGTCATCGTGCCGAGTAGCGTCACTCCGAGTCGAATGACCGGTACCTGGCTGACGTCGGCGGTGGCTAGCGTCGCCACCAGCATGGCCGGAAACAGCAGGTAGTAGATAAAGCGTTCGAGCCGTGGCCAGAAATCGCCGCCCGGAAAACGTGCCCATCCCAGCCCCGCACCGAGTAAAATCAATAGAAATAGCGGGCCCAGGGCGTTCGCGATGTCGCTCATGTGTCATCCTTGTCGAGCGCTTCGGTGATGTGTAGCGCCGGTGAAGGCCAGTCTATCGACTAATGCCCAACGCTTGGAGTCTCTGAAAGTCCATGGCTGCCTACGAAGAGGAAACCACCCGACCTCGCGTGCTCAATCTGCTGATCGGGGTCACCCTGATGACGATCGTCATCGCGCTCTGGTATCTGCTTGATTACTACTATCTGCGGGAGTCGATCCGCGATGTGACCTGGTATCCGCCGGCCCAGGGTTGCGTATTGCTGAACGGCGGGTGTCACGCCAGCCTGGGGGTCGACTCGTCGGTGGCGTTCGCGCTGCAGGAAGCGCATGACGAGAGCGGTACGCTGACATTCGAGGCCCGTGTTCAGGGCCGGTCGCCGAAGTCGGTGACGGTCCAGTTCATCGGTCGCGACATGAACGTGCAGTCACGCCGTCTCACGTTGCAGTCGAAGGGAAATGGGCTGTTCGTCGGAGAGGGGAATCTGGGGCTCTGCAGCGCGCATGTGGATGCCTGGCGGGCCCAGGTGGTCGTGCTTAGCGATCACGGCCTGAAAGGGAGCTGGTTCGATTTCGACAGCCAGCAGCCGGGCGGCTTGACGATGGGGCGGGAAGACCAGCGCTGCCTGTAAGCACCGACGCCGGCCTGTGGGGCCGGCGTCGGTGAAGACGGGTGGGGGAGCGTTTAGCTGTCGTCGTTGTCCCCGTCGTCGCTGCTGCCTGTATCGGCGGCATCGTCGGGATTGATCGCGAGCAGTTCGACCTTGAACTGCAGGGCCTGGTTGGGGCCGATGGGGCCGCCGGTGCCGGCCGGGCCGTAGGCCAGGTCGGAGGGGACAGTGATTTCCCAGGTATCGCCGACGTGCATCATCGTCAGCGCTTCCTGCCAGCCCGGAATGACCTGGTCGACCTTGAACGAGATCGGCTCGCCGCGCTTGTAGGAGCTGTCGAAGACGGTACCGTCGGGCAGGGTGCCCTCGTAGTTGACACGCACGGTGTCGTCGGCGCTCGGGGATTCGCCGTCACCGGATTCGAGAACCTGGTACTGCAATCCGGAATCCGTGGTCTTCACCCCATCCTTCTTGGCATTTTCCGCGAGGAAGGCTTCGCTCTTCTTGCGATTCTCGTCGGCGACTTTCTTCTGCTCGGCCTTCTGTTCGGCCACTTTCTTCTGCTGATACTGGGTCAGGGTGGTGCTGATCTCATCCTGGCTCATCTGCAGGTCGTCATCGCCATAGACATCCTTGATCGCTGCCGCGAACGCATCGACGTCGAGATCCTTGATGTCCTTGGACAGGCCCTGACCGAGTGTGGCACCGATGCTGTAGCTGAGCTTCGCCTGATCGCTGTCGAGGTCGACCTTGTCCTGGGCGAGGGCCGTCAACGGCATGGTCATGATGCTGCCGAGGGCGACGGCGGTTACCAAACGTTTCATGCAAACTCCTTGGGTCAGGAATGAAACCGATGCTGGCCAGTATGCGAAAGAAGCCTCAAACACCGGTGGATAGTCGTGATGTGACTCTAACAGGTGGCTTTTGGTTCCGCATCCGGGGCGTCGATTATCCAGCGTGCCATCAGATGGCGTAACGGCGGGTAATCCTCGGGCGGGATCTCGCGCAGCGTTCGGCAACTGTCCAGCGCCTGTTCGAGAGCCGCATCCGTGGCGGCGGCGAGGGCGGGCAAGGCGGCCAGTCGCGTGAGCATTTCTCGCTCGGCCTGCAGCTCCGCCTGCTTGAGGGTCTGGCGCAGCGGCTCCAGTCGGGGGTGGCGCGAAACCTCGGCCTTCAGCTCCCGGCGGCGACTGCGCAACGGCACGGTCATCGTGTGTCGCCAGTGTCTCGCTGTGGCCAGGGCCTGACCGGCTTCGGGATCGGGGCGCAGCCGGCGTTCGCTCAGCCAGGCGACCCACAGCAGTTCACAGATATCCCAGCCATGTTCATCCTGAAGCCTCAGGCATTCGGCTTCGACGCCGGGGCGGGCGTAGCGGTCCAGGGCGTAGGCCCAGAGCGAATCGGACAGATCGTCGACGGGCATGGCACTCCATACCGGTGGCGGATGGCTGGTAGAATGAGCGCCCATTCGACGCGCCCTGGAGCCCGGCATGATCGCATTTCGCCAACTCGCCCTGCAACGCGGCACCCGCCGGCTGTTCGAGGGTGCCGACCTGGTGCTGCACGAAGGCCAGAAGGTCGGCATTGTCGGTGCCAACGGCGCCGGCAAATCGAGCCTGTTTGCACTGATCCGGGGAGAGCTGGGCGCGGATGCCGGCAGCGTCGATATTGCCGGTGGCAAACGCATCGCCCATATGGCGCAGGAAGTCTCGGCGATCGAGCGGCCGCTGGTGGAATTCGTGCTCGACGGCGACGTGACCCTGCGCGAGACGGAAGCGGCGCTGGCCGAGGCGCAGGCCAGTGGCGACGCGCAGCGCGAGGCATCGCTGCATGGCCAGATCGAGGCGCTCGACGGCTATACCGCCCGGTCCCGGGCCGAGCAACTGCTGGCCGGCCTGGGGTTCGCGCAGGCGGACCTCTATCGTCCGCTGGCGGCGTTCTCCGGTGGCTGGCGGATGCGGGTGGGGCTGGCCCGGACCCTATTCACTCCCTCGGAGATCCTGCTGCTCGACGAGCCGACCAACCACCTGGACCTGGATGCACTGCTGTGGCTCGAGCAGTGGCTGACCCGTTATCCCGGCACACTGATGCTGATCTCCCACGACCGTGATTTTCTCGACGCGGTCTGCGATCACATCCTGCATATCGACCAGGCGCAGCTGATGCTCTATCGCGGCCATTACAGCGCCTTCGAGCGCGCCCGCGCCGAGCGGCTGGCCCAGCAGCAGGCGGCATTCGAGAAACAGCAGGCCCGGCGCGCCGAGATCGAGGGCTTCGTCGAGCGCTTCCGGGCCAAGGCGACCAAGGCGCGCCAGGCCCAGAGCCGTCTGAAGATGCTCGAGCGAATGGAGAGCATCGCTGCCGCCCGCGCCGATTCACCGTTTCGCTTTCGACTACCCTGCGCGGACAAGACCTCCTCGCCGCTGCTGTCGCTGGACCAGGCGGCGCTGGGCTATCCCGACCGCACGATCCTCGATGAGGTGAAGGTCTCGATCCTGCCCGGTGAACGCATTGGTCTGCTGGGGCCCAATGGGGCCGGCAAGTCGACGCTGATCAAGACCCTGATCGGTGACCTGCCACCACTCGCTGGCTCGCGCGTGCCGGGTGACAACCTGGTGGTGGGCTACTACGCCCAGCATCAGCTCGAGCATCTGGATGTGACCGCCACGCCGTTCATGCACGTGCAGCGGCTCTCGCCGACGGCCAGCGATCTCTCGATACGCAACTTCCTGGGCGGTTTCGGTTTCCGTGGCGATGACGTGTTCGGCGACGTCTCGCGCTTCTCCGGCGGGGAGAAGGCGCGACTGGCGCTGTCGTTGGTGGCGTGGGAGAAGCCCAACCTGCTGCTGCTGGACGAGCCGACCAACCATCTCGATCTGGACATGCGCGAGGCGCTGGCCGAGGCGCTGGCGGAGTACGAAGGCGCGGTGATCATCGTATCCCACGATCGCCATCTGCTGCGGGCCAGCGTCGACACCTTCTGGCGTGTCGTGGATGGTCGGGTCGACCCCTTCGACGGCGATCTCGACGACTATCATCAGTGGCTCAAGTCCCGCGAGACGGAACGCCGACGCGATCTGAAGCAGGAGGCGCGTCAGGAGAAGCGGCCGGCGGAGGGCGGCGATCGCAAGGCGGTGCGTCGGGCGGCCGCCGAACGGCGTGAGAAGATGAAGCCGCTGCGCAAGCAGCGCGACGCGGCGGAGAAGCGGCTCGACAAGGCACAGGCGGCGCTGTCGGCACTGGATGCGCGGCTGGCCGATCCGGCCATCTATGACGCCGGGCGCAAGGAGGAGCTGGCAAAGCTGGTGCGTGAGCAGGGCGAACGTCAGGCCGAGGTCGAGGCGCTCGAGAGCGAGTGGATGGCGGCGGAAGAGGCGCTGGAAGCGCTGGAGGCGGAGCTCATTCAGGCGGAATCCTGAGCCGCTCTTGACGCCTGTCCCGAGCGTCTACACTGAGCAGGAATCTCGTACTCAAGGAGAGAGTCCATGCCTTACGATTCCCGCGACGATATCCCCGACAGCGCGCGCAAGGTGCTGCCGCCGCACGCCCGCACGATCTACCAGGAGGCGTTCAACAACGCCTGGGAAGCGTACAAGAATCCCGAGGACCGGCGGGGCGACAGCTCCCGCGAGGAGGTCGCCCACGCCGTGGCGTGGAAGGCCGTCGAAGCCAAGTACGCCAAGGGCGACGACGGCAAGTGGCATCCCAAGGCATGACGCCACCCCTCCGGGATAAGTGCTTGTCGGGAGGTTTTGTTAAATGGTGAGCGGTTCGGCAAGCGTTATGAGCGATGGCCAAGCAAGGCGGAAATTCGCGAAAAGACGGAGTTTGCTTTTGCAAATGAGTATTTTGAGCGAATTTCCAACGCCGCATGGCCGAGCGCAATAGCTTGCCGTCCGGCTCACTCGGCGTAGATCATCTTCTTGGTCATCCCGCCATCGACGCTGATGTGCTGGCCGGTGATGAAGCCCGCCTTGTCGCTGGCGAGAAAAGCCACCGTGGCGGCGACATCGGCCGGTTCGCCGACGCGACCCACCGGATGCTGGTCGCGATCGATATCGCGGTGGTCCGCCTGCGTCTGGCGACCGTTTTTCTGCCACGGCCCGGTCTCGATCCAGCCCGGGCAGATCGCGTTGACGCGGATATCCGGGCCCAGGCTGACGGCCAATGCGTGGGTCATGGAGAGCAGTCCGCCCTTGGCGGCCGCGTAGGATTCGCAATGGGGCTCCGACTGCAGCGCTCGGGTCGAGGCGATATTGACGATGGCGCCATGGCGCTGGCGCAGGCCGGGGACGGCGGCGCGAGTGCACAGGAAGGCGCCGGTCAAATGGCTCTCCTGCCATAACCGCCAGTCCGCCAGCGACAGCGCCTCGATCGGCCCGCAGACCGGGTCGGCCAGCCCAGCATTGTTGACCAGCAGATCCACTCCCGTGGACTGGTCGTTCTCCCGCTGCCAATGGGTGAGGTGGTGAAACGCTTCCTTGACCTGCAGCTCGTCACTGATGTCGACGGCCATGGACAGAAGTGTCGACGCGGGATGCGCCTCGTCGAGTTCCGCCACGGCCTCGGCGTCGCGATCCATGGCGGCAACCCGCCAGCCTTCGTTCAGCAGCAGTTCCACCGTGGCGCGTCCGATGCCTTGGGCGCCGCCGGTGATGATGGCAAGGGGTATGGTCATGGTCAGATTCCTTTCTTTTTCGCTCACGGCGTGTGCCGCGTTCCCTGTCGTGTGAGGCGGCGCCGAGCCGGGCGACCGCCATTGTCAGCCGAATCGTCGAAGCCCCTATGTCTCCAGCATGAATGTCACTGGACCGTCATTGGTCAGAGTCACCTGCATCTCGGCGCCGAACCGGCCTGTCTCGACTCTCGGCCATGCCTGGAAGGCCTGGGCCACCAGATAGTCGAACATCGCCTGCCCGTGTGCCGGCGGGGCGGCGCTGGAGAAGCTCGGGCGCAGGCCCTTGTCGGTCGCTGCCACCAGCGTGAACTGGGACACCAACAGCAAGCCGCCATCGATCTGCTGCAGGTTGCGGTTCATGCGGCCAGTGTCGTCGGCGAACACGCGGTAGTGCAGCAGCTTGTGCAGCAGGCGATCGGCTCGGGCTCGGTCATCGGTCGCCGCGACCCCGACGAGTGCCAGCAACCCCGTACCGATACCTCCCACGATCTCGCCCTCGACGCTTACCGACGCCTGGCTGACCCGTTGAATCAGAGCTCGCATCGCAGCTTGGCATCCCTTTGAAAACCGGGGTGAAAAGATGGGCGAAAGGTTAGCACGCCGGACCGACAATGGAATGATCGAGATCAATAGCAAGCAAAGCGTTATTGAAAACGGACGCTACTAGAACGTATGTTTATGTTACTGGCGTCTCGAGGGAGCGATGATAGCCTGAGACGGGCGAAATCTGGCGCTCTGACCATTGCCGGCAGCGAAAAAACGGGGCCGAATCCCCAGCCGGGGAGGCTACGGGAGTGCTATTGTCATGAGTCAATAAAGGCTTTGACGCCCGCTGCTGGGGTGGTGCTACTATCCAAGCGGACCAAACTTTTAAGAATTGTCCTGGTTTGTGGGTCGTAGATCATGACAATTATACCAAGGCCTCGCCGGCCTGGGCGTGATGACAAGCGGTCACGCGCCCATCATCGAGAACTCGAGTCGAGGGTGACCCGCCAATGCGGGTCTGAATCTTGCAGACGGAGAATCTGAACGATGCGATACAACATCAATAAAGGCGTCACGACACTGATTGCCGGTTCCGTGCTTTCCTGCCTGGCCGTCGGGGTCGCGCAGGCTGCTTCACTTCAGGAGATCAAGGACTCCGGCTCGGTCAAGATTGCCGTGGCCAACGAAATTCCCTACGGCTACATGGACATGAGCGGGGAGGCCAAGGGCGCGGGGCCCGACGTCATCCGTCATATCATGAACGAGATGGGTGTCGACGACATCGAGTGGGTCACCACCAACTTCAGCTCGCTGATCCCCGGCCTGCAGGCCAATCGCTTCGACATCGCCGCGGCCGAGATGGCAGTGCTGCCGGATCGCTGCCAGCAGGTGATCTACTCCGAGCCGAACTCATCCTACGGGGAAGGGCTGCTGGTCAAGGAGGGCAATCCGAAGGATCTGCACGCCTTCAGTGACTTCGTCGACGGTGATGCCAAGGTCGCCATCATGGCGGGTGCCGACCAGCTCGACATGCTGCAGGCGCTCGGCGTGCCGCAGGACAACATGGTCACCATCTCCAGCAACGCCGATGCGATCTCGACCGTATCGACCGGCCGCGCAGATGCCTACGCCGCCACCAGCCTGACGGTCAGCGAGCTGGCCGACAAGAGTGGCGACGTCGAGTCCGCCGGTGATTTCAAGGATCCGGTCATCGATGGCGAGGAAGTGCGAAGCTGGGGCGCGTTCGCGTTCAACAGCGACAACACCGAGTTGCGCGATGCGGTCAACCAGGCGTTGGAGAAGTACAAGCAGACGGACGCATGGCGCGAAGCTCTGATGGGCTACGGTTTCAGCCAGGCCGATGTCGATGGTTCGAGCCATCACACCACGGAAGAACTCTGCACCGCGGATTCGTGAATTCAGCCAGTTTCTGAACGCGATATGACTGCGCATGTCCGCTGAGGTCGTCTTCGAGCGGGCATGCGTGCCGTGATTGACGGTCCCGGTATTGCCGGGGCCCTTCGTCAGCGACTGCGGGGTCTTCCCGATGGAATGGACGAGCTATCTCGCCCCTCTCTCCCAGGGTGCGTGGGTGACCGTGCAGCTCACGGTCTACTCGACGATCCTGGGAGCTCTCTGTGCCTTCCTGTTCGGTCTCGGCAAGCTGTCCCACAACCCCCTGGTAAAGGGGATCAGCGTTGCCTATATCGAGATCTTCCGCGGCACTTCCCTGTTGGTCCAACTGTTCTGGATCTACTTCGCGCTACCCATCATGGGGCAGGCGATCGGGCTCGACCTGCGTTTTCCGCCGGTGGTGGCAGGGGTCGTCGCGCTGGCGCTGAATATCGGTGCCTATGGCGCCGAAGTGGTCCGCGGCGCCGTGCAGGCGGTACCCAAGGAGCAGTATGAAGCGGCGACCGCGCTCAATTTCACCGGGCGCAAGCGACTGTGGCGCATCACCCTGCCGCAGGCGATTCCGGAGATGATGCCGACCTTCGGCAACCTCGCGGTCCAGAACCTCAAGGATACGGCGCTGGTATCGCTTATCTCTCTGGGCGACATGGCCTTTCGGGCCGAGCAGATCCGTAATTTCACCCAGGACAGCGTGACCGTCTATACCCTGGTCCTGTTCATGTACTTCGGCATGGCGCTGGTGCTCACGGCCTGCATGAAGCTGCTGGAACGCTACGTTGGCCGCTGGCGCGCGGCGGGGAGATAACGCATGTTTTTCGGCATCGAGTGGGATACCAGCAGCCAGTGGGCCTTTGCGGTCTCGATCTTCCCGATTTTGCTGCACGGTCTGGTGGTGACGCTGCAGGCCACCGTGGTCGGCTTCTTCATCGCCCTGATCCTGGGGCTGGTGCTGGCGGCGCTGAAAAGCGCGCCGACCCGCTTCATCCGCTGGCCGGCCAAGCTGGTGACCGAGTTCATTCGCGACACCCCGCTGCTGATCCAGCTGTTCTTCCTGTTCTACGTGCTGCCCGAGTTCGGGTTGACGCTGCCGGCATTTCTGACCGGTGCGCTGGCGCTGGGCGTGCAATACAGCGCCTATACCTCGGAGGTCTACCGTGCTGGCCTGGAGGCGGTGGCCAAGGGGCAGCGCGAGGCGGCTCGCGCGCTCAACCTGGCGTCCGCCAGGACCTTTACCCACATCATCCTGCCGCAGGCGATCCCGCGTATCATTCCCGCGCTGGGCAACTACCTGGTCTCGATCATGAAGGATGTGCCCGTGCTGTCGGTCGTGACCGTGCTGGAGATGCTCGGCGTGGCCAAGATCATCGGCGATCGCACCGGTGGCTACCTGATCCCGCTCTCCATGGTTGGCGGCCTCTATCTGGTGATGACGATCATCGCCTCCTTCGGCGTGCGCTACCTGGATACCCATCTGCCCAAGCGAGGCCTCTCCCTCAAATGAACGACGCCACCGACAATCGCGACCCCATCATCAGATTCGACAAGGTCGTCAAGCGCTTCGGCGATCATGTGGTTCTCGACGAGCTCGATTTCGAGGTCCAGCGAGGCGAGAAAGTGACGATCATCGGCCCCTCCGGCTCGGGCAAGTCGACGGTACTGCGCATCCTGATGACGCTGGAGGAGATCAACGGCGGTGTCGTCTATGTCGGCGGCGAGCCACTTTGGCACCAGCGCAAGGGTGAATCACTCGAGCCGGCTGGCGAGCAACACCTGCGCCAGATGCGAAGCCACCTGGGCATGGTATTCCAGCAGTTCAATCTGTTCCCGCATATGACGGTGCTGCGCAACTTGACCGAGGCGCCGGTCCAGGTGCTAGGCGTCAGCAAGGCCGAAGCGAAGCAGCGCGGCATGGAGCTGCTGGAGATGGTGGGATTGACCGACCAAGCCAGCAAGTATCCTCACCAGCTCTCCGGTGGCCAGCAGCAGCGGGTGGGCATTGCCCGGGCGCTGGCAATGCGGCCCAAGATCATGCTGTTCGACGAGCCGACCTCTGCGCTGGATCCGGAGCTGGTGGGGGAGGTGTTGAACGTCATCCGGACGCTGGCCGACGAGCACGACCTGACCATGCTGCTGGTGACCCACGAGATGCATTTCGCGCGCCAGGTCTCCGACCGTATCTGCTTCTTCGACAAGGGGCGGATCAAGGAACAGGGCAAACCGGAGGAGATCTTCACCGCCCCGAAGGAGGAGCGTACCAAGGCCTTCCTGAAGGCGGTTCTCGACCCGGACGATTGAGCTAAGGGCTTCGGGCGAGAAATGCCTGCGACGCTGGCATTTCTCGCTCAACGGCAACACCCTGATCTTCGCGGCTCGTTGTCTACCACCAGGCGTGAAAGTGGTGTGGTGGCCCCTTGCCCTGTCCCACAGTGAGTCGGTCGCTGGCCTCCAGGGCCTGTAGAAGCCACTGCTTGGCGGCGCCGATGGCCTGTTCGACGTCGGGGTGGGTGAGCGGCAAGTGCGCCAGGTGGGCCGCGATCGCCGATGAGAGCGCGCAGCCCGCGCCATGGAGGTTACGCGTCCGCAGCCGTGGCGCATCCAGCCAGCGCGTGGCGTTCGGCACCCACAGCAGGTCCGGGCAGCGATCCAGCGGTAAATGGCCCCCCTTTAGCAGGCCGTAAGGGGCCCCCAGTGCCGCGAGGTCGCCCACCATCGCCTCCATGGCAGCAAGGTCTCGCGGCAACTCGGTCCCGAGCAGGGCCGCAGCCTCGGGGAGATTGGGCGTGATCACGTCGGCCAGCGGGACCAGGATGTCGCGCACGGCGCGCAGCCCCTCGTCGTCCACCAGTCGGTCGCCGCTCTTGGCGACCATCACCGGGTCGAGCACGATCCAGCGCGGCCGGCGTCGCGTCAGCGCCGCGGCAATCGTTTGCGCCACCTCGCGGCTCGCAACCATGCCGATCTTGACCGTGTCGATCTCGACGTCGTCGAGCAGATTGTCCAGTTGCGTGCGGATCAGCTCTAACGATACCGGCTCCACCGCCACCACGCCTCGCGTATTCTGCGCTATCACGGCGGTAATCACGTTGGTGGCATAGACGCCGAGGGCCGAGAACGTCTTGATGTCGGCCTGCAGTCCGGCGCCACCGGACGGGTCGGACCCGGCGATCGTCAAGGCATTGGGAATCGAGCGAGAAACCATGTGTGGACATTGCAAGCAGCGGGAAAGCGTCTAGCCTAAGACAAGATGCTGTCATTGCCCAATGGCGATAAGGTGGATCGAAGATCAGAGTGGCGAAGACGATGGTCCGATAGCGGCCCGCCAGATTTACCGACGGGCTGCAATAGGACTAATTAGCAGACTTGTTACCCAGTCGTCATCGTGTAAACTCGTAAACTTACGAACCTGTCAGTTTGATTCGATATCCACCATGTTCGGGTTCCATCACGTCTGAGAGGGAAGGCATGTCCGATCCGGTCTCCGCATGGATTGCCAGCTACTGGGCCACCGGTCTTTTCGTGGTTGCCGTGGTGGCGCTTTGTGGATTGATGATCGGCGCTGCCAGCCTGCTCGGTGGCAAGAGTCATGGACGTAGCAAGTCCCTGCCGTTCGAGTCCGGCATCGTTGGCGCCGGATCCGCGCGTCAGCGGTTCTCGGTCAAGTTCTACCTCGTTGCCATGCTGTTCGTCATCTTCGACATCGAAGCCGTCTACCTGTTCGGCTGGGCCGTCTCCGTGCGCGAGGTGGGCTGGACGGGATTCGCCGGGGCGGCGGTATTCATCCTTATTCTTCTGGCAGGCCTGGTCTACGATGCTCGCGTCGGCGCGCTCGACTGGGCGCCGCGCAAGCGCGGGCGCGAAGACGCGTCGCGTGCCCGCGAGCTGGCTGCCGTGCCGGGAGTCGAGCGTCGTGCACGCTGACACCGCCCGTTGCCTCGAGACGCGACTCGTGAAACGGGATTGCGGTGTCGATCAACAAGATTATAAAGATGGGAGCCAGACATCCGTGACTGATCTGCGCTTCCTCGACCGTTTTTCTATCAGGTTTGTTGAGGCCCACTATGCAGTACACCCTGACCCGTGCGGAGGGAGGCGATTCCTCGGCTGATCGTTACCCACTCGGCGAGCGCGAGATCGTCGATGATCCGATGAAACAGCAGGTTCATCGCAACGTCTTCATGGGCAAGCTCGAGGACGTGCTTCATTCGGCTGTCAACTGGGGGCGCAAGAACTCATTGTGGCCCTACAACTTCGGGCTCTCCTGCTGTTACGTGGAGATGACCACGGCGTTCACCGCGCCCCACGACGTCGCTCGTTTCGGGGCCGAGGTCATCCGCGCCTCGCCACGGCAAGCCGACTTTATGGTCATTGCCGGCACCTGCTTCATCAAGATGGCACCTGTCATCCAGCAGCTCTACGACCAGATGCTCGAGCCCAAGTGGGTCATCTCGATGGGCTCCTGCGCCAACTCCGGCGGCATGTACGACATCTACTCGGTGGTTCAGGGGGTCGACAAGTTCCTGCCCGTGGATGTCTATGTGCCCGGCTGCCCGCCGCGTCCCGAGGCGTTTCTCCAAGGTCTTCAGCTCCTGCAGGACTCGATCCAGGAAGAGCGTCGCCCGCTCTCCTGGGTGGTCGGGGACCAGGGCGTCTATCGTGCCGAGATGCCATCGCAGCGTGAAAAGCATCGCGACGGACGCATTGCGGTCAAGGAGCTGCGCACCCCCGATGGCATCTAGCCCGGTCGTCCACGTCGATCGTTACTGCCATTGATCCTTGTGGTCGTTTTCGACCATTGATTCTGCACCGGGGGCCCGCCAGACCATGACCGCAGCCGATGATTCTCGCAACGAGAGCGCGACGACTTCCAGCGCCTCCCATGACGCCGGTCAGCCCGACGTCATGGCCGAACTGGCGCGCCAATTCGGCGAGGCCGCCTTTACGCCGCAGGCGACGCTGACCGGCATGCCGGTCATCTGGGTGGCCCGCGAGCAACTACGCGATGTACTCGGTTTTCTGCGGCGCGTGACCGGTCCGTTCTCGATGCTCTTCGATTTGAGCGCCGTCGACGAGCGCCTGCGGACCCATCGCCGGGGGTTGCCGCCATCCGATTTCACCGTTTTCTACCAGTTGCTGTCGGTGGAGCGGAACGCCGACCTGATGATCAAGGTGGCACTGCACGAGCGGGATCTGGCGCTGCCCTCGATCAGCGACATCTTCGTCAATGCCAACTGGTACGAGCGCGAGGTCTTCGATCTCTTCGGCATCCACTTCAGCGGCCACCCGCATCTGACCCGGATCATGATGCCGCCGACCTGGACCGGTCACCCGCTACGCAAGGACTACTCCGCCCGCGCCACCGAATTCGACCCCTATACGCTGACGGTGAAGGGGCAGGAGGTCGAACAGGAGGCGCTGCGTTTCGACCCCGCGGCCTGGGGCATGAAGCGCGAGGGGGAAGAGACCGAGTTCATGTTCCTGAACCTCGGGCCCAACCACCCCTCGGCCCATGGCGCGTTCCGCATCGTGCTGCAGCTCGACGGCGAGGAGGTGGTCGACTGCGTGCCGGACATCGGCTATCACCACCGCGGCGCCGAGAAGATGGCGGAGCGTCAGTCGTGGCACAGCTTCATCCCCTATACCGATCGTATCGACTACACCGGCGGGGTGATGAACAACCTGCCCTACGTGCTGGCGGTGGAGAAGTTGGCCGGGATCACCGTCACCGACCGCGCCAAGACGATCCGGGTGATGATGGCGGAGATGTTCCGCATCAACAGCCACCTGCTGTTCCTGGGGACCTATCTACAGGATCTGGGCGCCATGACGCCGGTGTTCTTCACCTTCACCGACCGCCAGAAGGCCTACGAGGTGATCGAGGCGATCACCGGTTTCCGCATGCACCCGGCGTGGTACCGCATCGGCGGCACCGCCCATGATCTGCCCAAGGGCTGGGACAAGCTGGTGCAGGGCTTCGTCGACTGGATGCCCAAGCGCCTGGCCGAGTACGAGAAGGCGATGATGGACAACGCCATCGTGCGCGATCGCACTCGCTTCGTTGCCGCTTTCGATACCCGGCAGGCGCTGGAGTGGGGCGTCACCGGCCCCAACCTGCGTGCCACCGGGCTCGACTTCGATCTGCGCAAGAAGCGCCCCTATTCCGGCTACGAGAATTTCGATTTCGAGGTGCCCACCGCCGTCAACGGTGACGCCTTCGACCGCGGCATGATGCGGATCGAGGAGATGCGCCAGAGCGTGCGCATTCTCCAGCAGTGCATCGATCACATGCCCGCCGGCGACTACAAGGCGGACCATCCGCTGACCACGCCGCCGCCGCGGGAGAAGATGCTGCAGCATATCGAGACCCTGATCACCCACTTCCTGCAGGTCTCGTGGGGGCCGGTGCTGCCGGCCGCCGAGTCGATGCAGATGATCGAGGCGACCAAGGGCATCAACAGCTACTACCTGACCAGCGACGGCAGCACCATGAGCTACCGGACACGCATTCGCACGCCCAGCTTTCCGCATCTGCAGCAGATCCCCGCCGTCATGCGCGGCGGGTTCGTGCCGGATCTGATCGCGCACCTGGGCAGTATCGACTTCGTCATGGCCGACGTGGACCGATGAGGCAGCCATCATGACTACTACCGCGACTATTGGGACGACTATCGCCAGCGACGGCTTCGTTCTCGACCCCGCCGACCGTGCGGCGATTCTCGAGGAGCGGGCGCACTATCCCTATCCGCAGGCGGCGAGCATCGAGGCGCTGAAGATCGTGCAGAAGCGCCACGGCCACGTGCCGGATGGCGCGATCCCGGCGATCGCCGAGACGCTGGGCATTCGCGTCGCCGACGTCGAGGGCGTGGCGACCTTCTACAGCCTGATCTTCCGGCAGCCGGTCGGCCGTCACGTCATCCTGATCTGCGACAGCAGTTCCTGTTTCCTGACCGATTACGAGGCCCTGCGCGACGCCTTCATCGATCATCTCGGTATCCAAATGGGCCAGACCACCGCAGATGGCCGCTTCACGCTGCTGCCAGTTTGCTGTCTCGGCGCCTGCGATCGCGGGCCCACGATTCTGATCGGCGAGGATCTGCACGGACCGGTGACCCCGGACGAGATCCCCCGGCTGCTGGAGGCGTACGCATGACGATCAAGAACCTGAGTCGGGAGGGCGAGTCGTGAGTCGCATTCTGCAGTCAGCCGGCGAACGCCGCGCCGAGACCCATCCGCTGACCTGGCGCCTGCACGACGACCAGTCGCCGGTGCTGCTCGAGGAGTATCTCGACACCCAGGGCTATGCCGCGGTCACCAAGGCGCTGGAACAGTACACCTACGAGTCGCTGACCGAGGAGGTGAAGGGGGCCAATCTTCGCGGCCGTGGCGGCGCGGGTTTCTCCGCCGGCATGAAGTGGAGCCTGACCGCCAAGGGCGCCGACGTGCCGCGTGGCTATATCGTCTGCAACGCCGACGAGATGGAGCCGGGCACCTTCAAGGATCGCCTGTTGATGGAGCAGCAGCCGCACCTGCTGATCGAGGGCATGATCCTGGCCGGTTACGCCAACCGCTCGAAACAGGGCTACATCTTCCTGCGCGGCGAGTACCACCTGGCCGCCGCCTCGATCCAGCGTGCCCTGGCCGACGCCCGCGCCGATGGCTGGCTGGGCAGTGATGTGCGCGGCAGCGGCTGGGACTTCGATATCGCCCTGCACACCGGTGCCGGGCGCTATATCTGCGGGGAAGAGACCGCGCTGATCAACTCGCTCGAGGGCAAGCGTGCCAATCCGCGAGCCAAACCGCCGTTCCCCGGCCAGTCCGGCGCCTGGGGGCTGCCGACGGTGGTCAACAACGTCGAGACGCTGTGCAACGTGCCGGGCATCGTCAATCACGGCGCCGACTGGTTCCAGGCGCTCTCCGGCGATCTCAGCCGCGACGGTGGCACCAAGCTCTACGGCGTCTCCGGCAAGGTCAACAATCCCGGGCTGTGGGAGCTGCCCATGGGTACCACCGGCAGCCGGATCCTCGAGCTCGCCGGCGGCATGCGTGACGGCCTGACCCTCAAGAGTTGGCTACCCGGCGGTGGCAGTACCGGCTTCCTGCTGCCCGAACACCTGGAGCTGGCGCTCGATTTCGACACCATCGGCAAGACCGGCAGCCGCATGGGAACGGGGCTGCTGACCGTGGTTGCCGACAACCAGAGCATGGTCTCGCTGACCCGCAACCTGGAGGAGTTCTTCGCCCGTGAGTCCTGCGGCTGGTGCACGCCGTGCCGCGACGGCCTGCCGTGGAGCGTCAAGCTGCTGCGGGCGCTGGAGGCTGGCGAGGGCGAGGGCGGCGATATCGAGCTGCTCGAGCAGATGGCCCGCGACCTGGGGCCGGGCAAGACCTTCTGCGCGCATGCGCCGGGGGCGGCGATGCCGCTGGCATCCGCGATCCACTATTTCCGTGACGAGTTCGAGCGCGGCATCACCCGACCCAAGGGTGAAGCGCACGCGGACCCGATCCCGGTCGGCAGCGTGTAGGAGGAGTTCGACGCCATGGCCACTATTCACGTCGACGGCAGCGACTACGAAGTCGAAGACAGCGACAACCTGCTCCACGCCTGCCTTTCGCTGGGACTGGATATTCCCTATTTCTGCTGGCATCCGGCGATGGGCAGCGTCGGCGCGTGCCGCCAGTGCGCGGTGAAGCAGTACAAGGACGCCGACGACGACCGCGGCATGCTGGTGATGTCGTGCATGGCGCCGGTCAAGGACGACGCCTACATCTCCATCGCCGACGAGGAGGCCAAGGCCTTCCGCGAGACGGTGATCGAGTTCCTGATGGTCAATCATCCTCATGATTGCCCGGTCTGCGAGGAAGGGGGCCACTGCCACCTGCAGGACATGACGGTGATGACCGGTCATGACCGGCGACGTTACCGTTTCCGCAAGCGCACCCATCGCAACCAGAACCTGGGGCCGTTCATCGCCCATGAGATGAACCGCTGCATTACCTGCTATCGCTGCACGCGCTTCTACCAGGACTACGCCGGTGGCGAGGACCTGGGGGCCTTCGGCGCCCACGACAACGTCTACTTCGGCCGCGTCACCGACGGCACGCTGGAGAGCGAGTTTTCCGGCAACCTGACCGAGGTCTGTCCGACCGGCGTGTTCACCGACCAGACCCACTCGGCTCACTACACCCGCAAGTGGGACCTGCAGTTTGCGCCGAGCATCTGCCACCAGTGCGCCAGCGGCTGCAACATCAGCCCCGGCGAGCGCTACGGCGACATTCGCCGGATCGAGAACCGCTACAACGGCGACGTCAACGGCTATTTTCTCTGCGACCGCGGGCGGTTCGGCTACGGATACGTCAACCGCAAGGATCGGCCGACACGCCCCGAGTGCCGGGAGAGCGGTGGTGAAGCTCGGGCAATGGAAATCGACGAGGCGCTCGATCTTGCCGCGGATCGCCTGCGTGGCGCCAAGCGGATCATCGGCATCGGCTCACCCCGGGCCAGCCTGGAGAGCAACCATCGGCTGCGTCAGTTGGTCGGCGCGGCCAACTTCTCCACCGGTATCGAGGCCGGAGAGCTGGCGCGGATCCGGCGGATGGAAGCACTCAACCGCGAGGCTGGGCTGGCCACGCCGAGCCTGCGCGAGATCGAACAGTGCGACGCGATCCTGGTGCTCGGTGAAGACCTCATCCAGAGCGCCGCCCGTGTCGCGTTGTCGGTGCGCCAGGCGGTGCGTGGCAAGGGCACCGAGCTGGGCGCCGAGCGCGGCATCCCCGAGTGGAACGCCGAAGCGGTCAAGACCGTCGCCCAGGATGCCGGCCATCCGCTGTTCCTGGCCACGCCGGACGCGACCAAGCTCGACGGCATCGCCGCCCATGCCGGGCGACTCGCGCCTGATGATATCGCTCGGCTCGGGTTCGCCGTGGCGCACGCCCTCGATTCCACCGCGCCGGTCGTCGACGGCCTCGACGAAGAGACGTCGCGACTGGCCGAGCGCATCGCCGATGCCTTGCTGGCGGCGGAGAAGCCGCTGGTCATCGCCGGCGAGTCGCTGGGTTCGATGGCGATCCTGGAAGCGGCCGGCAACATCGCTCGGGCGCTCGGACGGCGCCAGCGTCCGGACGCCGGCCTGACCCTCGTTCGCCGCGAGGCCAATAGCGTCGGGCTCGGGTTGCTGGGTGGCGAATCCCTCGATTGGGCGATGGCCCAGCTTGAGCAGGGTGACGCCGATGGTGTGGTGATCCTGGAGAACGATCTCTATGTGCGGCTGCCGGCGGCGAAGGTCGACGCCGCGCTGGACCGGGCCAGTGCGCTGGTGGTGATCGACCACCAGCGTACGCCGACCTGGGAGCGCGCCGACGTCGGCTTGCCGGCAGGCACCTTCGCCGAGAGCGACGGCACCCTGGTCAGCCTCGAAGGTCGTGCCCAGCGGTTCTACCAGGTCTTCGACCCCAGCTACCTGCGCCCGGATACCCGGATTCGCGAGAGCTGGCGCTGGCTGCATGCGCTTCACGCCACGCTGGAGCGCCAGCCGATGGAGACCATCCTGCTCGACGACCTGACCCAGGCCGTTGCCGAGGATGCTCCCGCCTTGGCGCCGCTGCACCAGAACACGCCGGAGGCGATGTTTCGCATCCACGGCCTGAAGCTGGCCCGCGAGCCCCACCGCTACAGTGGCCGTACTGCCATGCGTGCCAATCTCAACGTCAACGAGCCGCGAGCGCCGGTGGACCTCGATACGCCGTTCGCCTTTTCGATGGAAGGCTATGCCGGCTATCGCGAGCCGCGCCGAGAGGTCGCCTTCGCCTGGGCGCCGGGCTGGAACTCCCCGCAGGCCTGGAACAAGTTCCAGGACGAGGTCGGCGGTCATCTGCGCGCCGGCGATCCAGGCAAGCGACTGTTCACCGCGGCCGCCGCCGGTGGCGACTATTGCAGCGAGATCCCCGACGCGTTCGAACCGCGCGAGGGCCACTGGCAGGTGATCGATCTGCCCCAGCTGTTCGGCGGCGACGAGATGTCGCGCCGTGCCGAACCGATCCGCGAGCGCATGGCGCCGCCACAGGCGACGTTGAATGACACCGATGCGGCTCGGCTCGGCCTCGCAGCCGGGGAGCGGGTGACGATCTCGGTTGGCGACACCGTCTTCACCCTGACGGCGCGCCTGAGCAAGGGCCTGCCGCCGGGGCTGGTCGGCCTGCCCAGCGGCGCGATCGAGGAAGTCACCGGAGGGCTGACGCCAAGTGTCCTGCGCTGGGGACAGGTCGCGAAAGCGGAGCACGATAGCCAGGCGCCAGCCGGGGAGGCGCGCCCATGAGCTGGTGGACGCCGCAAGTCGAGGCGACGTTGATCGCCATGGTTCAGGCCGTGGTCATTCTGCTGGTCGTGGTCGTTTCCGGGGCGCTGTTGAGCATGATCGAGCGGCGCCTGCTGGCGCTATGGCAGGATCGCTACGGCCCCAACCGGGTCGGGCCTTTCGGGCTGCTGCAGATCGCCGCCGACATGCTCAAGATCTTCTTCAAGGAAGACTGGATCCCGCCGTTCGCCGACCGTACCTTCTTCGTGCTGGCGCCGGCGATCGCCATGGCTTCGCTGCTGCTGTCGTTCATGGTGATCCCGATCACGCCCGGCTGGGGGGTGGCGGATCTCAACATCGGCATCCTGTTCTTCTTCGCCATGGCCGGTATCAACGTTTATGCGGTGCTGTTCGCCGGCTGGGCCAGCAGCAACAAGTATGCGCTCCTCGGTGCCCTGCGTGCCTCCGCCCAGACGCTCTCCTACGAGGTCTTCATGGGCCTGGCGGTCATGGGCATCGTCGCCATGACCGGCTCGTTCAACATGCGCGACATCGTCAACGCCCAGGAGAACGTCTGGTTCATCGTGCCGCAGTTCTTCGGCTTCTGCACCTTCATCATCGCCGGTATCGCGGTGACCCACCGCCATCCATTCGACCAGCCGGAGGCGGAGCAGGAGTTGGCCGACGGCTACCACATCGAATATTCCGGGATGAAATGGGGCATGTTCTTCGTCGGCGAGTACATCGGCATCGTGCTGATCTCGGCGCTGCTGGTGACGCTGTTCTTTGGCGGCTGGCATGGGCCGCTGCTGCCGCCGATCGTCTGGTTCCTGCTCAAGACGGTGTTCTTCGTCATCCTGTTCGTGCTGCTGCGGGCGGCGTTGCCGCGGCCGCGCTACGACAAGGTGATGAGCTTCGGCTGGAAGGTGTGTCTACCGCTGACACTCGTCAATCTATTGATCACCGGGGCGATGATTCTGCTCATCGACCCGGGCGTGTAAGGGAGAGCGACCATGCTGAGTCAGATCCGGAAGATCGTGTCCGGCACCGGCACGCAACTGCGCACGCTGTGGATGGTGTTTTCGCACGCCTGGCGCAAGCGCGAGACGCTGCAGTATCCGGAGGAGCAGGTCTACCTGCCGCCGCGCTATCGCGGGCGAATCGTGCTGACCCGCGACCCGGACGGCGAGGAGCGCTGCGTGGCCTGCAACCTGTGCGCGGTGGCCTGTCCGGTGGCGTGCATCTCGTTGCAGAAGGGTGAGAAGGAGGATGGCCGCTGGTATCCGGAATTCTTTCGCATCAACTTCTCGCGCTGCATCTTCTGCGGGATGTGCGAGGAGGCGTGCCCGACCTCGGCGATCCAGTTGACGCCGGACTTCGAGATGAGCGAGTTCCGAAGACAGGAGCTCGTCTACGAGAAGCAGGACCTGCTGATCGATGGCCCGGGCAAGGACCACAACACCAACTTCTATCGCGTGGCCGGCCTGTCGATTGCCGGCAAGGACAAGGGCGAGGCGCAGAACGAGGCCGAACCCATCGACGTCAAGTCGTTGATGCCATGAGAATCCGTCTACGATCCGCCGCGCGTCGGCCGAACTTGGCTGGAAACACTTTCGGCGTGCGCATTTACCCCCAGGTGAACTCGCACGCGAGCCAGGTCCTCTCCTCGAATGCTTTCGCCTCGCGACCCACGTGGAGGCGGCAATTGCGCTGGCCCGAAGGGCGCGGGCCTGGCCTTGGCTCTGGCCCGCGAGACCGTCAACGGATTCCAGGTCGTGTCGGGGGTGGTGTGCTGACCAGAGCAGGGAGAGAGATATGCAAATCGCGTTTTACTTGAGTGGCCTGGTCGCGATTCTCGCCACCCTCCGCGTGGTGACAGGCACCCATCCGGTCCATGCGCTGCTCTATCTGATCGTGTCGCTGATCGCGGTGGCGATGGTGTTCTTCGCCCTCGGCGCCCCCTTCGCCGGGGCGCTGGAGATCATCGTCTATGCCGGCGCGATCATGGTGCTGTTCGTGTTCGTGGTAATGATGCTCAACTTGGGCGAGTCGGCGGTGGAACAGGAGCGGGCCTGGCTCCAGCCCAGAGCGTGGATGGGCCCGGCGATCCTGACGGCGGTCCTGCTGGTCGTGATGGTGGTGACGCTGGCCAGCGGCGACTATGACGGCACCATCAGCGGCGAGACGCTGACGGCCAAGATGGTCGGCATATCGCTGTTCGGCCCCTATCTGGTGATCGTCGAACTGGCGGCAATGCTGTTGCTGGCGGCGCTGGTGGCGGCGTCTCACCTGGGGCGCAGTGAAGCGCACGATGAAGCCGACCTCGCCCGCGAGCGCCAGCGTGAGCTGAACGACCAGGCGTCGACCAGCGAGACATCGAACCCCACTCGCGAGGCGCGTCGCGATGCGCAGGAGGGCAAGGCATGACGGGCATTCCGGTAGAGCACGGCCTGTGGCTGGCGGCGATTCTGTTCGTGCTGGGGCTGGCAGGACTAATGACGCGGCGCAACATGCTGTTCGTGCTGATGAGCCTGGAGATCATGATGAACGCCGCCGGCCTGGCGTTCATTGTCGGCGGGACCCACTGGCAGCAGGCCGATGGTCAGGTCATGTTCCTGATGATCATCACCTTGGCGGCGGCAGAGGCGAGCGTGGGTCTGGCGCTGCTGATGCAGCTCTACCGGCGCTTCAAGACTCTCGATATCGATGCGGCTAGCAGGTTGCGCGGATGACCACTTTTCACGATGTCTTGCTGACACTCACGTTCGTCTTTCCTTTACTGGGATCGCTGATCCTGGCGCTGTCGTACGGGCGTCTCTCCGAGCGAGCCAGCGCGACCGTCGGCGTCGCCTCCATCGGCCTGGCGGCACTGTGCACGCTGTGGGTCGGCATCGATTTCTACGACCAGGGCAAGTCGGCGCAGACGTTGACCCTGTGGCACTGGATCAGCGTGGGCGATTTCCAGCCGACCGTGGGGTTGATGCTGGATGGCCTGTCGCTGACCCTGCTCGGCGTGATTACCGGCGTCGGTTTCTTCATCCACCTGTTCGCGGCCTGGTACATGCGTGGCGAGGATGGCGTGACCCGCTTCTTCTGTCACATGAACCTGTTCGTGTTCAGCATGATCCTGCTGGTGCTGGGGGACAACCTGCTGCTGCTCTACTTCGGCTGGGAAGGGGTGGGGCTCTGCAGCTACCTGTTGATCGGCTACTACTACCGCACGCCGGCCAACGGCTGGGCGGCGTTCAAGGCGTTCGTCATCACCCGTACCGGCGATGTCTTCCTCGCCATCGGCATGTTCCTGCTCTACCTCGAGCTCGGCTCGCTCAACCTGCAGACGCTGTTGGCGCGGGCACCGGAGATCTGGGCCGAGGGCGGTCTGATGCCGCAGCTCGCGGCGCTGATGCTGCTCGGTGGCGCGGTGGGCAAGTCGGCACAGCTGCCGCTGCACACCTGGCTGGCGGACGCCATGGCGGGCCCGACGCCGGTGTCGGCATTGATCCACGCGGCGACCATGGTCACGGCGGGTGTCTACCTGATCGCGCGGATGAACGGCATCTTCCTGATGGCGCCGGACGTACTGCTGCTGGTAGGGGTGGTCGGTGCGCTGACCCTGCTGGTGGCAGGCTTCGCGGCGCTGGCGCAGACCGACATCAAGCGGGTGCTCGCCTACTCGACCATGAGCCAGATCGGCTACATGTTCCTGGCGCTGGGCGTCGGCGCGTTCGATGCGGCGATCTTCCATCTGATGATCCACGCCTTCTTCAAGGCGCTGCTGTTCCTCTCCGCCGGCTCGGTGATCATCTGCACCCATCACGAGCAGGACATGCGCCGTCTCGGTGGGCTGTGGCGCAAGCTGCCACTGACCTACGCCGGGTTCATCGTCGGCGGGGCGGCGCTGGCGGCCCTGCCGCTGGTGACGGCGGGCTTCTACAGCAAGGATGCCATCCTCGTCTCGGCACTCGCTTCCGGCCATGGCGTGCTGATGCTCGCCGGGCTGCTCGGCGCGCTGCTGACATCGATCTATACCGTTCGCCTGATCCTCGGTACCTTCCACGGCAAGCCCAAGAGCGACAACGCCCGCAGTGCCCACGCTGGCAAGGGGCTGGTGCATGGCATACCGCTGGTGGTGCTGATCGTGATGTCGACGGCCATCGGCGCGCAGCTGACCCCGCCGCTGGACGAGGTGCTGCCACCCGGTCCGGTGGCCGAGGGCCTGGGAGTCCATATCCTCGAATTCACCGCCATGATCGTGGCCGTCGGCGGCGTACTGATCGCGGGCTGGCTGTTCAAGCGCCGACGCGATCTGATTCGCCGTGGCATGGCGGACCCGCGCGGCGCCCGGCTGTGGACGTTCTGGCACAACGCCTGGGGCTTCGACGCGCTCTACGACTGGCTGTTCGTGCGTCCCTACCAGGGTGTGGTCCGGGTCAACCGGGGCGACTGGATCAACTCGCTGTGCAACATTCTGCCGTGGCTGGCCCGGGCTTCCCATCAGGGGCTGCGCACGACGCAGACGGGCCTGATGCGTCACTATGCCGTATCGATGGTGCTGGGAGCGACGCTGCTGCTCGTCTTCCTGCTGGTGGGCTGACGAGATGCGCGCAGACAGGTTACACGGCGTCGAGGCCCCGATGACCCCAGCTCGGGCGCCAACGGAATTCACTCTATCGCGGATGGCTGATTCATGACTCTGGTCTGGCTGATACTGATCCCCTTCATTGGCGGCCTGCTCTGTTGGCAGGCGGAACGCTTTGGCGACCAGGCGCCTCGCTGGATCGCACTGGGCACCATGCTGCTGGAATTGGCGCTGGTGCTGGGGCTCTGGGTCAGCAGCGACTTTCAGCTGCCGGCGGAGGGCGCCGCCAGCGTCTGGACGCTGGAGTGGCAGGCGGACTGGATCCCGCGCTTCGGCATTCAACTGCATCTGGCGATCGACGGCCTGTCGCTGCTGATGATCGCGTTGACCGGCCTGCTCGGTGCCATGGCGGTGGTCTGCTCCTGGAAGGAGATCGTCCGTCGGGTCGGGTTCTTCCACCTCAACCTGCTGTGGATCCTGGGCGGGGTGGTCGGGGTCTTTCTCGCCATCGACCTGTTCCTGTTCTTCCTGTTCTGGGAAATGATGCTGGTGCCGATGTACTTCCTGATCGCGCTGTGGGGGCACAGCGGCTCCCAGGGCAGTTCGCGCATCGGCGCCGCGACCAAGTTCTTCATCTACACCCAGGCCAGCGGCCTGCTGATGCTGATCGCCATCCTGGGCCTGGTGTTCGCGCATCACGGGGCGACTGGCGAATACACCTTCGCCTATGCGGATCTGTTGAACACGCCGCTATCGGAGACCACGGCCTGGTGGCTGATGCTCGGCTTCTTCGTCGCCTTCGCGGTCAAGTTGCCGGTGGTGCCGCTGCACGGCTGGCTGCCGGATGCCCACGCCCAGGCACCGACGGCCGGTAGTGTCGACCTCGCCGGTATCCTGCTCAAGACGGCGGCCTACGGGATGCTGCGTTTCGCGCTGCCGCTGTTTCCGGAGGCCTCCCAGGCGTTCGCGCCGGTGGCGATGACGCTGGGCCTGATCGGTATCTTCTACGGCGCCATCCTGGCCTGCGGCCAGCAGGATCTGAAACGCCTGATCGCCTACACCAGCATCTCCCACATGGGCTTCGTCCTGATCGGTATCTATGCCGGTACCGAACTGGCGCTGCAGGGCGTGGTGGCGCTGATGGTGGCGCACGCCTTCTCCGCCGCCGGACTGTTCATCCTCTCCGGGCAGCTCTACGAGCGACTGCACACTCGCGACATGCGCCAGATGGGGGGGCTGTGGGGACGTATCCGCGGCCTGCCGGGGTTCGCGCTGGTGTTCGTGGCAGCGTCGCTGGGCCTGCCCGGCACCGCCAACTTCGTCGGTGAGTTCATGGTGATGTTCGGTGCCTTCGGCGTGGCACCCTGGGTGGTGGTGATCGCCAGCGCCGGCCTGATCCTGGCCGCCGTCTACTCGCTGTTCATCATGCAGCGGGTCTACTACGGGCCGCCGGTGGAGGAGACGCCGCTGGCCGGCCTCGATCGTCGCGAGACGATACTGCTGTTCGGCATCGTCGCGCTGGTGGTGTTCTTCGGGGTCTATCCCCAGCCACTGCTGGATACCTCGGCCGGCGCCATGCAGGTGGTACAGCAGAGCGTTCAGCAAGCCGCGGCGATGACGGGAGGTGTCCAATGAGCGATGTCGCCAATCATGGTGTCCTGACGACCCTGCTCGCCATTTCCCCGCTGATTCTGGTCTGCCTGACCGTGATCGTGGTGATGCTCTCGATCGCCTGGAAGCGCAATCACGCCTTGAGCGCGATTCTCACTGCCGTCGGTCTCAATGCGGCACTGCTGGCGCTGCTGTTCGGCTGGACGCTGGGTTCGGTCGACGTCACTTCGGTCCTGGTGGTCGACGATCTTTCCCGCTTCGGCGGCGTGCTGGTGCTGATGTCGACGCTGGCCTGCGTCACGCTGGCTCACCACTACCTCGAAGGCTACGAAGGTCCACGGGACGAGTTCTATCTGCTGCTGACGAGCGCCGCCGCCGGCGGCTTGGTGCTGGTCTCGGCGCGTCACATGACGACGCTGTTCTTCGGTATCGAGCTGCTGTCGATGCCGCTGTTCGGGATGCTCGCCTACACCTTCCGGGACCGTGGTGCGCTGGAGAGCGGCATCAAGTACATGGTGCTGTCGGCCGCGGCGACCGCATTCCTGCTGTTCGGCATGGCGCTGCTCTATGCGGTGACGGGCACGCTGGACTTCGCCGAACTGGGGGCGGCGCTATCGGCTCGCGGCAGCGACCCCTGGCTGCTGGCCGGTGCCGGCCTGCTGCTGGTGGGACTGGCGTTCAAGCTCTCCATCGTCCCCTTTCACCTGTGGACACCGGATGTCTACCAGGGTGGCCCCGGGCCGGCGACGACGTTTCTCGCGACCGCCAGCAAGGTGGCGGTGTTCCTGGTGCTGCTGCGACTGTTCCAATCGACGCTGGCCTTCCACGAGAACTGGTGGCACGACCTGCTCGGCTTCATCGCCGTGATCACCATGCTGGTGGGCAACCTGCTGGCGCTGACCCAGAACGACCTCAAGCGCCTGCTGGGCTACTCGTCGATCGCCCATTTCGGCTATCTGCTGGTGGCGCTGGTGGTCAACCAGGGCCTGGCGGTCGAGACCGTCGGCATCTACCTGGTCACCTACGTTCTCACCACGCTCGGCGCGTTCGGCGTCGTCACCCTGGTGTCGAGCCCCTACATCGCCACCGGCGGCACGGCGGATGCCAGCCCGCTGCACCACTACCGTGGCCTGTTCTGGCGGCGGCCCTACCTCACGGCGGTGATGACGGTATCGATGCTGTCGCTGGCGGGGATTCCGTTCACTGCCGGCTTCATCGGCAAGTTCTACATCATCGGGGTCGGGGTCGAGGCGCATCGCTGGTGGCTGGTCGGCAGCGTGGTGGTCGGCAGTGCCATCGGGCTCTACTACTACCTGCGGGTGATGGTGACCCTATTCCTGCATGAGCCCGGCATGCAGCGCCGCGATGCGACCCACGACTGGGCCGAGCGCGCCGGCGGGATGGTGGTGCTGGGCGTCGCCACCCTGGTGATCCTGCTGGGGCTCTACCCGACACCGATGATCAATTGGGTCAACTGGGTCGCGGGGTGACGGTGACGATCGCCAGCCGTCGAGCGCCTCCCATCGACGCCCGAGAAAGCGCCCGCCACAGGGCGCTTTTTCGTGTCAGGCGCCGGTGGCGAGGCCGATGCTGCGGCGGCAGCCGGCCGGCAGATGGATGTCCACGGCGATGGGGAGATGATCCGAGAACATCGCTTCCAGCACGCGCGGTTGCTCGGCCTTGAGCGATGCGGAGAGCAGGATGTGGTCCAGCGCGCGGCGGGGTTGCCAGGCAGGATAGCTGAGCTGCGACTTGAGCGGATTGAGATCCAGGGCCTTGCAGAACCGGGGGTGTGCCAGCAACTGCTCCGGCGTGCAGTTGAGATCGCCCATGACCACCACATGTTGCAGCGGCTCGACGATCTCGCCGAGATAGTCCAACTGGCGCCAGCGACCACGCTGGCTGAGTGCCAGGTGAGCGACGAAGACGTGCAGTGCATCCGGCCCTTCGCCGTAGCGGGCGTGGATCGCGCCGCGCCCGCGCATGCCGGGCAGGCGGTGCTCGTCCACCTGGCTGGGCGTCAGGCGCGAGAGCAGCCCGTTGCTGTGCTGGGCGACGCGACCGAGGTTGCGGTTGAGCTGCTGGAAGTGAAAATCGAACGCCGAGCGATGGGCGAGATACTCGACCTGGTTGACGTGACTGGAGCGGAAACTGCCGCCATCGACCTCCTGCAGGCCGACGATATCGTAGGCCGACAGGGTACTGGCGACGATATCCAGTCGCGAGCTGCGTTTGGGATGGGGCAGCAGGTGCTGCCAGCTCCGCGTGAAATAGTGATGATAGGCCGAAGTGTGAATGCCGACCTGCAGGTTGCAGGTCAGCAGTTTCAACGTCGACGCGATCTCGCTGGCGGGTGTCGAGACGGCTAGAGACATGGCGTCACTCGCTCTCGGTGCGTTCCTCGCGGACTTTCTCGATCAAGGCGCTGGCAATCTTCGGCATGTTTTCCAGCGAGCCGGCGGAGTCGGGCGTGACCACATAGCGGCCATCGACGATCAGGTCCGGCACGCCCATCAACTGGTAGCCACGCATCTTGGCCGAAGCCTGCTGGATCTCGCTCTTGACGCCGAAGGAGTCGAGCGCCTTGAGGGCTTCCTCCTTGCTGACGCCATAATGGGTGAAGAATTCGGCGATGTCGTCCTTGTCGGTCAGCCGCTTGCCCTGCTTGTGGATGGCGTCCATGAAGTCCTGACGCATCTCGTCCTCGATGCCGAGCTGACGGGCTGCGTAGAACGCGATGGCGTGCTGCTCCCAGACCCGACCCAGCGGCGCTGCCATGCGATCGAAGGTAACGTCGTCCGGCAGTTGGGCAACCCACTCGTTGAGCGGCTTCTCCAGCGCGTAGCAGTGCGGGCAGCCGTACCAGAACACTTCGGTGACTTCGATCTGGTCCGCCGGCACCTCGGTTTTCATCGGTTCGTCGACGACTTGATAGTCCTGGCCCTCGACGATGTCCGCCGCCATCACCGCGCCCGAGAACGTCAGCCCGGCCAATAGCGCCACGAAAGACTTGATCATGCGTTACTGCTCCTGAAGGTCGATAAGTTGTTGTGAAACAGGTTTCAAGGAAATCACTGCCAGGCGACGGGGCCTCGGCTCGGTTGATGACGCGCCACGCCTGTTGGAGCCTCAGAGGGCCGCGAGGTTCCCTCGCTAGCCTGCTACCGATCACTTTCCCATAGCCTGACAGAAATGGCCGGAAAAGCGTAGGGCATCCAATGCCCGCCGCCGGGAGACAGCGGCAGCGGACCGGGGGATGACGTTGGCGCTCAGCCGATGGCGAGTACGCGTGATACACTGCGCGGCGCCAACGCCTCAAGATGATCGAGCCCACCATGACCGCCACGCCCGAGCGCCGCAATTACCAGACCGCGACTTTCCTGATCAGCGCGCCGGCGCTGGCCAAGTGCCCGTCGGATCGCGGGGTCGAGATCGCCTTCGCCGGCCGCTCCAACGCGGGCAAGTCCAGTGCGATCAATGCACTGACCCAGCAGCGGGCGTTGGCACGGACCTCAAAGACGCCGGGGCGCACGCAGTTGATCAACTTCTTCACCCTGCAGAACGACGAACAGCTCAGGTTGGTCGACCTGCCGGGCTACGGTTACGCCAAGGTGCCGGAGGCGATGAAGAAGGAGTGGCAGGCCCATCTCGCCGATTATCTGCAGCACCGCCGCTCGCTGGCCGGCCTGATCCTGCTGATGGACGTGCGTCATCCGCTCAGCGATTTCGATATCCAGCTGCTGGAGATGGCGGACGACCGCGCGTTGCCGGTGCACATTCTGCTGACCAAGGCCGATAAGCTGAAACAGGGGCCGGCCAAGGCCTCGCTGCAGCAGGTCAAGCAGCGCCTGGCCGAATGGGAGGACCTGGTCAGCGTGCAGCTGTTCTCCGCGCTCAAGCGCCAGGGGCTGGATCAGGCTTATTCCGTGATGGATCGGTGGTTGGCCCGTTGAAGCTCCCTCGGGTTGGCGACTCATTTGAATTTCCCACTTACCACTGACCGAGTACTGGCCACCCTTTTGCTCGTTGATGCGAGGGGCAAGCCCCTCGCACTCCCCTTTTTGACGCCCAGGGCGGCGAAACCCTTCGCGCGCCATCGCTGAGCTCGGGTCGGCGCGAAAGGGCATCCTGCCCAACGCACCTCTTGCATCATCCATGATGCAAGACCCGGCTCATCGATTCCGCGCGTAGCGCCGCCCTGAACAGGCGTCGAATGGTGGCCAATTCCAGCAATGTCGTGAGTCAGGTGCCGTTGACCCCGCCATCGGGGAGGCACTGGGGAGGCGCTATCAGCGCGGTTGTTCGTCCAGCCGGGCAACGATCTCCGGCAACTCTCTCACATGCGTCACGCGATGCACTCGCGGCGGCAGTTCGCGCTCGCCCTCGTTCTTGGCATCGATCCACACCGCATGCATGCCGAGACGCTGGGCCGCCATCACGTCCTCCTCCCAGTTGTCACCCACGTGCAGGGCGCGATAGGGCTGGGTGCCGAGCGAGGCCACGGCGGACAGGAAGGGGCGTGAGTCGGGCTTGGGAGCGTGCATCTCGCCAGCCAGAATGATTACGTCGAAATGATGATCCAGCGCCAGCCGGCGCACGTCGACATTGCCGTTGGTGATGATGCCGAGCCGATAGCGGCGCGCCCAGGCGTCGAACATCGGTACGACCTCCGGGTAGAGCGAGACGTCGTGACGCAGTGTCATGAAGTGCTCGAATCCCGCTCTCGCCCAGCGCTGCGCGTCCGCGAGTGGCAGACCATGCTCGAGCAGCAGCTCGACCATGGCGCGTTCGCGAATCCAGCTATGATCCCCGCGGCTCATGGGATAACGCTGCATCAGCGATGCGCGCAGGGACTGGTAGGCTTCAAGCGGAAAGGCTTCGGCCAGCGGCGTTGCGGTCGGGCCACGATGGGCGTCGATCTGTTCGGCAAACCATCGATAATGGGTCGGCTCGGCGTGGGCCATGACCGGGCCGTTGTGCCACAGCGTGTCGTCGAGGTCGAAGGTGATGGCGTCCAGCGGCATGGCGAGTGGTCCCTAGCGGTTGTCTGAACTCTCGTCCGAGGAGGCAGCCGGCCTGCGCCGTGCGCGAGGGTGGGCCTTGTCGTAGACCTCGGCGAGCTGCTGCCAGTCCAGCCTCGTGTAGATCTGCGTGGTGGAGAGATTGGCGTGGCCGAGAAGCTCCTGTACCGCGCGCAGATCCTGACTCGATTCCAGCAGATGGCTGGCGAAGGAGTGGCGTAGCCGGTGCGGATGGAGGTGTTCCGGCAGGCCACGCTTGCGGGCGGTGTCGGCCAGGCGGGCCTGGATCGAGCGATGACCCAGGCGACCGCCGTGCTGGGCGATGAACAGCGCGGTCTCGCCCTCTCCCGCCAGTGCGCTGCGAAACCCGAGCCACGCTCGGATGGCGTCGCTCGCGCGGCTGCCCAGCGGTACCTGGCGCGGTTTGCCGCCCTTGCCGACGACCCGCACGTGACGTTCGTCGAGGCTGGAGAGTTCGAGCGCCGCCAGCTCGGCCAGGCGTAGCCCGCAGGAGTAGAACAGCTCCAGCATGGCCTGGTCGCGTACCTCGAGCGGGTCGCCGTCGTGAGGCGTATCCAGAAATCGGCCGAGCAGGTCGACGTCCACCGGGCTCGGCAGATGGCGCGGCTGTCTGGGCGCTTGGGTCAGCTGTACCGGGTTGTGATCCAGCTCGCCCCGCCTGACCAGCTCATCGGCGAAACGGGACAGCGCGGCGCGCCGCCTCGCCAGGGTCCTGGGCGCCATGCCACGGGTGCGTTCGTGGGCCAGGTAGCGGCGCAGCAACGTCACGTCGAGCTGGTGCCAGGCGTGCACGTCCTGGGTTTCGAGATAACCGATCAGGCCGCCGATATCGCGGCGATAGGCATCCACCGTCGCCGGACTGGCGCGCTGCGCCAGCCGCTTCAGGAAGGCGTCAAGTGCGGCTTGCACGGGAGGCCTCGGCACGCCGCAACAGTCGGCTGACCACTTCTCCCAGGTACTCCGTGAACAGCGTATCCAGGGTGGCCCGGAAGTGCTCGCCATCGTGGCTGGCCAGCAGCAGGAAGCCCAGCGACTCCCCCTGGGTCAGGCGGGTGATGGCGCAGGAGCCGGATTCCGGCGGGGCGGTGCAGTGCGGCAGCAAGGCCTCCCAGTCTTCCCGGTCAAGCGTGGTGCAGCGGCTGGTCTGTTCATTGAGCAGCAGTTCCAGACGCTGACGCGCAGCGTCGGTCAAGGCGAACCGGGGCGGCTGCCAGGCGTTGGTATCCCGGGGCGTGGCGTGGCAGGCTGGCGGCGCTTCCAGCCACAGCCCGATGCCTTGGGTACGGAAGCGCTCGGCCAGTTGTGTCGACAGCGCCTCGGCCAGGGCATCGGCGCTCTCGGCCTCGATCAGGCCCAGCACCAGTTCGCGGGTACGGCGATACTGCGCCTCGTTGTAGCGCGCCGACTCGAGCAGGTTCTCGAGCCGCCACTCCGCGTCCTCGGCTCGGTGGCGCAGGTCGTGCACCAGCCGCTCCAGTAGGGATACGGCGCCTGGAATGTGGGGGTGAGGCACCTTGAGTTGCTGTAGCAGTCCCTCTCGGCCGACGAAAAAATCGGTATGTTGCGCCAGCCATTCGGCAACCCGATCGGGATCCAGTGTCTGGCGAGGCTCGGGGACCTGGGCGCGTGACATGCGTTGGTTCTCCTGTGAATCCCTGACGAGACAGCAGCCTGTCCCGCCGTATCTTTTTATTAGTTCAAGGCAACGCGCCCTTCGAAGACGCGTTCGGCAGGGCCGGTCATGACGATGGGCGTTTCGCCACCTTTCCACTCGAGCGTCAAGCGGCCGCCGCGCAGTTCGACGTCGACGGGGCTCTGCAGCACACCTCGGCGAATACCGCAGGCCACCGCCGCGCAGGCGCCGGTACCACAGGCCAGCGTTTCGCCGACGCCGCGCTCGTAGACGCGCAGGCGGATGGCGTGAGGGGAAACGATCTGCATGAATCCGATATTGGCCTGGCGCGGAAAGCTGGGGTGCCGCTGCAACTTCGGCCCCAGTTCACCGACCGGGGCGGCGTCGACGTCGTCGACTTGCAACACGGCATGCGGGTTGCCCATCGAGGCGACGTTGAACGTGACGGTCCGGCCGTCGATATCGAGATGGTGCGATGTCTCGTCGCGATCGGCGACGAAGGGTATATCCGCCGGCGCGAAACGTGGCGTGCCCATGTCGACCCGCACCCGGCCGTCGTCGTCGACCTTCAGCGACAACGGGCCGCCCAGGGTCTCGACCTGGAACTCGCGCTTGTGGGTCAGGCGCTGGTCGATGACGAAGCGGGCGAAGCAGCGGGCACCGTTGCCGCAGTTCTCCACCTCGCCGCCGTCGGCGTTGAAGATCCGGTAACGGAAATCCATGTCCGGCTTGCGTGGCGGCTCCACCAGCAACAACTGGTCGAACCCGATGCCGAAGTGACGGTCGGCCAATTGACGAATCTGGTCGTCCCGCAGGTAGGCCCGCTGGGTGATCAGGTCCACCACCATGAAGTCGTTGCCCAGGCCGTGCATCTTGGTGAAGTTCAGCAGCATCAGCTCTCCCCCGGCAGCCGTGACTCCAGCGCCCACAGCGAGTCGAGGCTCTCGCGACGACGGACCAGATGACTTCGATCGCTGTCGACCAGGACTTCGGCAGGACGGCCGCGGCTGTTGTAGTTGGATGCCATGGCGAAGCCATAGGCGCCGGCCGAACGCACCGCCAGCAGATCCCCTTCGGCGATCGCCAGTTCGCGCTCCTGGCCGAGAAAGTCGCCGCTTTCACAGATCGGGCCGACCACGTCGTAGATGGCGCTTGGCCGCGAAGGACGGGTATCGACGCGTTCGATGCGTTGCCACGCCTGGTACAGCGATGGCCGGATCAGATCGTTCATGCCGGCATCCACGATGGCGAAGTTCTTGGTCTCGCCGGGCTTGAGATACTCGACTCGGGTCAGCATCACGCCGGCGTTGGCGGCGATGGAGCGGCCCGGCTCGAGCAGTAAGGCCAGTTCACGACCTCGCAGGCGTTCTCGCACCGCGTGGACGAAATCGCCAGCCGCCGGCGGACGCTCATCCTGATAGGTGACGCCCAGCCCGCCACCGATGTCCAGGTGCTCGATCACGATACCGTGATCGGCGAGTCGGTCGATCAACGCGAGTAGACGATCCAACGCATCGAGATAGGGCGAGAGTTCGGTCAACTGCGAGCCGATATGGCAATCGAGCCCAACGACCTTGAGGTTCGGCCGTTCGGCGGCCCAGGCGTAGAGGTCGAACACCTCCTCCGCGGCCACGCCGAACTTGTTGGCCTTGAGCCCGGTGGAAATGTAGGGATGGGTCTTGGCATCGACGTCCGGATTGACCCGGATCGAGATGTTGGCGACCTGGCCGCGCTCGGCGGCGACGCGATCGAGGCGCTCGAGTTCCGGCCGCGATTCGACGTTGAAGCACTTGATGCCGACTTCCAGGGCGCGTGCCATCTCGTCGGCCTGCTTGGCGACTCCGGAGAAGACCACCTTGGCCGGATCGCCACCGGCTGCCAGGACGCGCTCCAGCTCGCCCACCGAGACGATGTCGAAGCCGGCACCGAGACGGGCGAGCACGTCGAGTACGGCAAGGTTGGAGTTGGCCTTGAGCGCATAGCAGACCAGATGTGGCATGTCGCCCAGGGCGTCGCTGTAGGCTCGAAAGTGCCGGGTCAGGGCGGCCCGGGAGTAGACGTAGCAAGGCGTGCCGTACTGCTCGGCCAGTTGATCCAGCGCAATACCCTCGGCATGCAGCACGCCATCGCGGACGGGGAAGTTGTCGGGGGTCACGGCAGCTCCTCGGCGGTCGGCGAGGTGGCTGCCGGCGCCGGGCTTGCCTGGGGCGCTGCCGGCTGACGAGACGATGCGTCGGGGTCGCGCTTCGCGGGCGTCTGCCTGGAGGAGGCTGGCTGCGACGGTTCGTAATCCCCTTGCGGGTCGTAGGTCTTCGAAGCCTCGCTGTCGCCGGGCAGGTAGAGCGGGCCTTTCTGGCCGCAACCGGCCAGCGCCAGCAGCATCGTGGCCAGGACGATGGCGAGTGCGGCGTTACGCGACATGACGGCTCTCCTGCAACGTGGCGAGCGCATCGCGGGCGCGCTGGGCGGCGGCGCGAACCTGGTCGGGCGCGGTCCCGCCGATATGGTTGCGGGCGGCGACCGACCCTTCCAGCGTCAGCACCTCGAATACGTCATCAAAGATCACATCGGAGAAGCGCTTGAGCTCGTCGAGGGACATCTCGGAGAGATCCTTGCCCTGCTCGATGCCGTAGGCGACCGCCTTGCCGACGATCTCGTGGGCATCGCGAAACGCGACACCGGCCCTGACCAGATAGTCGGCGAGATCGGTAGCGGTCGAGAAGCCCCGGCGCGCCGCCTCGAGCATGTTGTCCGGCTTGGCTACCAGCGCCGGTGCCATGTCGGCGAAGGCGCGCAGACAGCCCTTGACCGTGTCGAGGGTGTCGAACAGCGGCTCCTTGTCTTCCTGGTTGTCCTTGTTGTACGCCAGCGGTTGGGACTTCATCAGCGTCAACAGGCTCATCAGGTGGCCGTAGACCCGGCCGGTCTTGCCGCGTACCAGTTCCGGCACGTCAGGATTCTTCTTCTGCGGCATGATCGACGAGCCGGTGCAGAAACGGTCCGGTAGATCGACGAAATCGAACTGGGCACTGGCCCATAGCACCATCTCTTCGCTCATCCGCGATAGATGCATCAACAGGATGCTGGCGAAGGCGGTGAACTCGATGGCGAAATCGCGATCGCTCACCGCATCCAGCGAGTTCTCCGCCGGCCGGTCGAAGCCCAGCAGTTCGGCGGTGACGTGGCGGTCGATGGGGTAGGTGGTGCCGGCCAGCGCCGCCGCGCCCAGCGGCAGCACGTTGACCCGTTTGCGACAGTCGAGCAGGCGCTCGTGATCCCGTGTCAGCATCTCCTGCCACGCCAGCAGATGGTGGCCGAAGGTCACCGGCTGCGCCGTCTGCAGGTGGGTAAACCCGGGCATGATGGTATCCGCCTCGCGGTCGGCCAGCTCGATCAGGCCACTGCGCAGGCGCGCGAGTTCGGCGGCCACGGCGTCGATCTCGTCGCGCAGGTAGAGCCGGATATCGGTGGCGATCTGGTCGTTGCGCGAGCGTCCGGTATGCAGCTTCTTGCCAGTGATGCCGATCTTGTCGGTCAGCCGCGCTTCAATGTTCATGTGGATGTCTTCGAGGGCGATCGACCACTCGACGTCGCCGCGTTCGATCTCCGCCTCGATGGCGTTGAGCCCATCGACGATACGGTCCCGCTCGTCGTCGGTCAGGACGCCGACCCGGGCCAGCATGGTGGCGTGGGCGATCGAACCGCGAATATCGTGGTGATAGAGACGCTTGTCGAACGGGATCGAAGCGGTGAAGGCGGCGACGAATGCATCGGTGGGCTCGCTGAAACGTCCGCCCCAGGATTGGTTGGTTGCCTGCGTCATCGAAAATCGAGCTCTGCGTGGTCTACGGGTGAAAACTGCGAAACGATTGCCCGAGTGTATCAGAGACAGCGTCGGCATAGGACGCTGAAACTTGCGGTCGAAGAGCGGGATGCACGGTCTGCCGCGCGGCTTCCGGTAGCCGTTTTTACTCGGTGGGTGACTGCTTTATCATGGGCCAATGAGGTTCGCGCAGACGAACACCCACTTGATGACGAATCCCGAAGCGCCTGCCCAGGCGTTTCGGGGCGTCCATCCCACTCGGAGAATGGCGTGCTCGACGCTAACAGATTGAGAATCGCAACCCGCAAGAGCGCCCTGGCGCTATGGCAGGCCGAACACGTCAAGGCGCTGCTCGAACACCATCATCCGCACCTGACCATCGAGCTGGTACCGCTCTCCACCCGCGGCGATCAGATCCTCGATATGCCACTGGCCAAGGTCGGCGGCAAGGCGCTGTTCGTCAAGGAGCTCGAGGAGGCGATGCTCGACGGTCGGGCGGACCTGGCCGTTCACTCGATGAAAGACGTGCCGATGCAGTTCCCCGAGGGACTCGGACTCTCGGTGATCCTGGAAAGTGGAGCGCCCACCGACGCCTTCGTCTCCAACGCCTACGCCAGCGTCGATGCGCTGCCCCAGGGCGCGCGGGTAGGCACCTCAAGCCTGCGCCGCGGCCTGCAGGTCAGCGCGCGTCGGCCAGACCTGGAGGTGCTCTCGCTGCGGGGCAACGTCCAGACGCGCCTGGGCAAGCTCGACGCTGGCGATTTCGAGGCGATCATCCTCGCCACGGCGGGGCTGGAACGGCTCCGGCTCGCCGACCGGATTACCGCGGAGCTCACGCCGGAGGAGAGCCTGCCAGCCTGCGGCCAGGGGGCGCTGGGCATCGAGTGTCGTCATGACGATGCCGAGCTGGTCTCCCTGCTGGCGCCGCTGGACCACACTGCGACGGCAACCCGGGTGCGTGCCGAACGGGCGCTCAATACGCGCCTGGATGGCGGCTGCCAGGTGCCGATCGGTGGCTACGCCATGCTCGAGAACGATGGCGATACGCTCTGGCTGCGTGGACTGGTGGGGCATCCGGACGGCTCAACCGTCCTGCGCGCCGAGGGCCGAGGGTCGGCCATGGAGCCCGAGTCGCTGGGAATTCGGGTGGCGGAAGAGCTGCTGGCCCAGGGGGCCGGCGAGATCCTCGCCGAAGTCTACGGGGGCGCTGGCAGCGAGTGATGGCGGGCCGCGTACTGCTGACGCGTCCCGGCGAGCGTGGCGAGGTACTGGCGCGAACGCTGGAACGGAGCGGCCTGGTCACGGCCGCGCTCGACATCCTGCGCCTGGAGCCCGTGGCGCTGTCGGACAGCGGCCGGGCGGCAATACTCGATCTGGATCAATTCCACGGCATCATCGTGGTCAGCCCGCAGGCGGCGACGTGTCTTGCCGAGGCCATTGCGTCATACTGGCCGCAGTTGCCGCAGGGGCTGCGTTTCTACGCCGTCGGCGAAGCTACCGCGGAGCGGCTCCACGCGGAGCTGGGCGTGCCGGCGGTCCTTCCTCCACGGGCCAGCGGCGAGCACAGCGAAGCGCTGCTGGAAGTGGCGTCGCTCAAGGCGGTGGCGGGCAAGCGCATGCTGCTGGCACGCGGCGAGTCGGGCCGGGAACTACTGCCGGAACGGCTGCGAGAGCGGGGAGCCGATGTCGAGGTCCTGGTGCTCTACCGGCGCCATTACCGAGCGCCTTCGCCGCCTGCCAAGGGGTGGCTCGAACATGGCGATTTCGCCGCATTGGTGGTGACCAGCGGGGAAATATTGCAACATTTGGTCACGTGGTGTGGCCCGGTTGCGTTGAACCAACCGCTAATCGTCTCGAGTCCGCGGTTGGCTACACTGGCGGGGAAATTGGGATTCGGCTCGCTTCATGTGGCGTCGGGTGCCTCTCCCGCGGCATTGAACGCAGAGATTCGCGCGGTGCTCGGTCCACAGGGCGCCACCTTCGATCAGGGTGATCACGGAAAAGGCTAGCGATAGATGAGCAAGCAGAGCAAAGATCAGCAACCGCAGTCGGCTCCGGCCTCCGATGGCGAGAAGGCGCCGGACGGCCAGGCCAAGCCGACTGGGCAGGGGTCGAAGGCAGAGGCGTCCGAGACAGCGAACACCGGCAATGACCGGGCGCCATCATCCGCCGATTCAGCCGACAAGGCGGGGGCGACCGACCCGATCAAGCCCGATGTCGCCCAGCCGGTTGCCGCCGACGATGCGACCGGCAAGCCGGGAACCGCGAGCGATGTGACGAGCGCGTCCAGCGCCTCCACCGACGCAACCGACAAGCCCGCTCCCGCTACCGGCAGCAAGTCGAAATCGGCAGGCAAGTCCAAGGCAGGGGCTGGTCGAGGGGCCGGGACCCCGACATCGAGCGCTACTCCTCCGGCGACATCCGCCGCCCAGTCCAAGCCCACCAGCAATTCCTCCAGCCCTGCCGGCAAGGCCGCTTCGGGTGGCGGCCAGCCACCTCCCGGCAGTGGCGCGAGCTCGGGAGGCGGCAAGCGCGGCACTGGAGGCAAACTGGGCTTGCTGGCCCTGATCCTGGTGATCCTGCTGGCGGTCGTCGTGGCGTTCGTCGGTTACCGGGGGTGGCAGAAACTGCAGGCACAGCAGGCGCAGTTGAGCCAGATCGGCACCAACAGCACGACCCTCGATCAACTCGAATCGAAGGTCGGCGAGCTTGACCAGAGCCGCCAGCAGAACCTGAAGATGATGCGTGGCGAGTTCGATCAGTATCGTCAGAGTCTCGACAACACGCTGGACAAGGTGCTCAAGGAGTTGGCCCAGCAGCAGCAGGCCGATCCGCGCGAGTGGCTGCACGCCGAGGCCGAATATCTGCTACGTCTGGCCAACCAGCGGCTTCAGCTCGAGCGCGACGTCAAGGGCGCCAAGGCGCTGTTGAAGGCGGCGGATGATCGACTCCGTGACGCCGACAACCCGGCTCTGGTGCCGGTTCGTCGCGCCATTCAGTCCGAGCTTGCCTCCCTCGACTCGGTGCCGGTGATCGACCGTACCGGTCTCTATCTCGCCTTGATGGCGCAGCAGGAGCAACTGGCGCGGCTGCCGCTCAAGCAAGACATCGAGGAGATCGCCGCCGGCAAGGGCGACGCCAAGCCCAGCGGCGGCTGGCGCCAGCAGTTGGCGACGCTGGGGCGCGAACTCAAGGATCTGGTGACCGTGCGGCGCCACGATCAGCCGCTGGAAGCCTTGATCACGCCGGAACAGGAATCCTACCTGCGCCAGAACGTACGTCTGCTGCTGGAGCAGGCGCAACTGGCACTGCTGAAGTCCGAGCCCGAGCTCTATCAGGCCAGCCTCGACAAGGCGACCGAGCTGGTCCAGGGCTACTACGCCACCGATAACGACGGCGTCGCCAAATCGATCGACAAGCTCAAAAGCCTGCGTGACCAGGATGTGCGTCCGGAGCTGCCGGACATCAGCGAATCCTCGCAGCTGCTCAAGCGTTTCATCGAGCAACGCTTCGGCAATGGCGGGGGGGCGCAGGGCGGCTCCCAGGGCAGCGACTCGCAAAGCGGTAGCGCGAACCAGGGATCGGCACAGGGAGAGGGCGCATGAGAAAGCTGATCCTGCTGATCGTCTTCGGTCTGGCGGTCGGCGCGCTATTCGGGCAGTTGATGCAGTCGCTGCCGGGTTACTGGTTCATTCGCGTTGGCGATACGTCGGTCCAGACCTCGTTCTGGTTCGGCTGCGTCCTGCTGCTCGCTTCCTTCCTGATACTGCATTTCCTGCTGCGGGCGCTGATGCGTCTGCGTCGCCCGGTCAGCCGGCTCAAGGTGTGGAATAGCCGCACGCGTCACCGCACGGCGATGAAGCGTACCGTTCGAGGACTGGTGGCGCTGGCGGAGGGACGCTGGAAACGGGCCGAGAAGTCACTGACCAAGGCGGCCGACGACTCCGGCACGCCGCTGGTCAATTATCTCTCCGCAGCGCTGGCGGCCCATTACCAGGGGCGCTACGAACAGGCTGACGTTCTGCTCAAGCGGGCGCATCACAGCACCGAGGGCGCCGACACCGCGGTCGGTCTGGTGCAGGCGCAGTTGATGCTGGATCGACAGCAGTTCGAGGAGGCGCTGGCGACACTGACGCGCCTCGAACAGCAACTGCCGGAACACCCGCAGGTACTCAAGCTGCTCAAGCAGGCCTATCTGAGTGTCAACGACTGGGACGGCATGCGCCGGCTACTGCCGCGTCTCGACAAGCACCGCCTGATCACCGAAGACGAGCGCCAGGCACTCGATCAGCGCGTCTATCGGGAACTGCTGGTCCAGGCTGCGCAACAGGAGGGCAACCTGCCCCGGGTCCGCTCGCTGTGGGCGGACATGCCGGATAATCTGCGCGGCGACGTCGAGCTGGTGGGGCTCTATGCCGAAGCGTTGATCAAGGGCGGTGAAGAGGGAGACGCCGAGCGCCTGTTGCGGAATGCGCTCAAGGAGCACTGGGATACGCGATTGGTGCTGCGTTACGGTCTGCTCAATGTCGATGCGGCGCGCCAGTTGGTCTACGCCGAGAAGTGGCTGCAGGAGCGGCCCAATGACCCCGATCTGTTGCTGACGCTCGGCCGTCTGTCGCTGCGCAATGCCTATTGGGGCAAGGCACAGGAGTACTTCGAAGCGAGCCAGCGCCAGCGTCCGAGTGGCGTCGTCTGCGCCGAGCTGGCAAGGCTGTACGCCAACCTCGGCGATCACAGCAAGAGCCAGCTCTATTATCGCCAGAGCGTGACGCTGCTGGACAAGTCGCTACCCGCACTGCCGCAGCCTAGCGACATGACACGCTGACTTTCGGCCTCCGACCGATTGCTCTCCTCGGCGCCTGCGGGCGCCTTTTTTGTGGCCATGGGCTGGTGGGATTTTTCCGTCCGCCCGAGCGAAACGGTATCTTCACGAGGAGCAAGATCCCATGCACTACGGTATCGATGTCGGTGGAACGAAGACCGAGATCGCGATCTATGACCGGAACTGGGCATGTCTCGATCACTGGCGTGAACCGACGCCGTCCGACGATGCCAAGGCCTTTCTGTCGATGCTGGCCACGATGGTGCGGGAGGCCGACCGACGCTGCGCTGGCCGGGGTACGCTGGGATTCGGGTTCCCGGGCGTGCTCGATGAGCGCGGTCACCTGATCACGGCGAATCTGCCTGGACTGCGTCCGCTGGTGCTCGAGACGGCGCTGGCCGCGGTCCTCGATCGAGCCTTCGTGATCGAGAACGACAGCCGCTGTTTCATGGTATCGGAAGTCGGTCCCGGTGGGGCGGCGGAGGGGGCGAGGCACGCTTTCGGCGCGATCCTGGGGACGGGCGCTGGGGGCGGCGCCATCGTCGATGGCCGACTTCTCAGCGGTGCAGGCCGGTTCGCCGGCGAATGGGGGCATCTGCCGCTATCCGCCGCCTTGGCGAGACGTTACGACCTGCCGTGCATCGCCTGCGGCTGCGGCCTGGCGGGTTGCCTGGAGACCTATGTCGCCGGGCCCGGCCTGGTAAGGTTGCATCGTCATTTTGGTGGGGCTTCGGAGTCCGCCGAAGAGTGGCACGCGGCCTGGGAGGTGGGCGAGGAAGCGGCGCAGCGCGCCCGGGAGTGTCACCTCGATCTGCTGGGTGGCGCCCTGGCCAACGTGGTCAAGCTGCTGTCGCCGCAGGTGATCGTGATGGGGGGCGGCCTGGCGACCGTGGAGGGACTGTTGACGGCGCTGCCGGCGGCGATATCGATGCACCTGTTCCCGGGCGTCGAGACGCCGGAAGTCGTCGGCTCTCGGCTGGGTGCCTCGAGCGGCGTGCGTGGCGCGGCGATGCTGGGCGCCGCTTCAGCGGATGCCGGAGACGAACGGATATAAAAAAGGCCGCCCGCGGGCGGCCTGAAAAAACGGGCAGGATCGACTCAGCGAGGATCTTCGGCCTCGTCACCATCGACATCGTCGTCGGTAGGCTTGCGGTGCGTGCGATCCTTGGCCTCCTGGTCCGGTGTCGACTTCGACTGGCTTTCACCCTCGATTGCTGCAGGCGCCCCGGTCTGGTGAGACTTGGGCTGGCCGGCAGCGCTTCCGTCGATCGTGAAGTCTTCCTGCATGATGCGCAGGTTGGCGGGCGGTGCCGAGCCGGTGCGATCCTGGCCGAAGTAGAGCGTGGTGTGCGGGAACGGGATCTCGATACCGGCCTTGTCGAAGTAGAGCTTGACCAAGCGGTTGAAGGCCCGGCCGACGCCCCACTGGTCGCCAGGCGTGGTCTTGATCACCACGCGGATGTTGACAGAGCTGTCGGCGAGTGCAACGACACCGGCGACGGTCATCGGCGCCAGCAGCTTGTGGCCATGTTCCTCGCTGGCCTGAAGGTCGTCGAACGCCGCCTGCAGCTGCTCAATGGCGTAATCGATGTTCTCGCGATAGGCGATACCGTACTCGCCGACGTGATTACCGAATTCGCGCATGTAGTTGGAGACCGTGTCGACCGATGAGAACGGCACGATATGGTAGGTGCCCGACAGGTCGCGGATCGCCACCGAGCGGATGCTGACGCGTTCGGCGGTACCGGTGACCCCGCCCACGGTGACCACGTCGCCCGTGTTCATGGCGTTCTCGAGCTGAATGAAGACGCCGGTGATGACATCCTGCACCAGCTTCTGAGCCCCGAAACCAATGGCCAGACCCAGCACCCCGGCGCCGGCGATGAGCGGCCCGATGTTGATGCCGATCTGCGACAGCACGATCATCACGGTCATGATGATCAGGGTGATGGCCAGGGCGTTGCGGAACAGGCTCATCAAGGTCTTGGCGCGCGCGGTGGGGGCGCCGCCACCGGTGTCCGGGTTGAGATAGTTCTCGATCAGGCTGGCCAGGCCGATCCAGACGACGGCGGCCATGATCAGGATCAGGATCACCTGAATCACCGTCGCGACGGCGTGCGCCCCCGAGTCGCTGGCGTACCAGGCGGCGAGATCGAACGCCTTCCAGGCATCGAGCGTGTACATCACCACGGCGATCAGGATGATGGCGCGGATGATCTTCAGCAGCGTCGGGATGTAGGAGTTCAGGCGAGCCTCGAGCAGGGGGAGACGGGCACGCATGTTCTCGCCGAGGTCGATACGTCGGCCGATGAGCTGGGTCAGCAGGCCGGACACCAGCATGCCGATACCGATGTAGACAATCGTCTTGAGCGTCGCGATCAGCACGAATGGCAGCGCTGTCTCGGGATGCAGCAGGGTAACGGCGAACACCATGATGGCGTAGAGCAGCGCGAGAACGTGCCAGACTCGGGCGAACAGGCGCAGCGCCACGCGGGAGGCGGACATCTGTGCCGCATCGGCCTTGGCGATGATCATGTCACGGACGCCGGTACGATGACGGAGGATCACGCCTATCGCCCAGATCAGCGCGATCAGCATGATCAACACGCTCACGGCCTTACCGAACGCGAGCGAGATGTTGGCGTTCAGAATCGGCACGGCGACCAGCATGCCGTAGCCGATGAACCCGGCCAGCGTTGCCAGGAAGCGGTTGCAGCGCTTCGCTTGGGCGGCGTCGATCGATACCAGCCGCAGTCCTTCGTGATGCGACGAAAAGAGGACGCGTAGCGCGCACTTGAACAGCTCGATCATGAGGAAGGCGTTGAGGAACAGCGAGAACCGGGTGTTGAGGCTGCCGCTCTCGCCGACAAGAAAGGTCGCGACCAGATTGCCGGCCACGTAGGCAAGCACCACGACGATGACATCGACAATGGCGGCCAGTACCACGCCGACGATGACGCGCAGCAGGTGGCTACGACCGTCCCCATGCATGGCCCATTGGCTGAACTTCGAGAACAGCGGGCTCGCGATCCGGCGCAGAATCAGGAAGGCGGCCACGGTCGCGATGATGACCAGCGCGAGATCGATCGCCGCGCTGAGGAAGTCGTTCATGTTGAACGAGGGGCCACTGCTGGCCGCCGCGTCGCCACTGGTGAAGAAGCCGCCGATCATGGCCGCGAGGCTGGTGAATTGTCCGCCGATATCGCCCGCGATATCGCTGGTCATCTGCGCCATCCTGCGCGGGAAGGAATCCGTGGCGGAAGCGCCTTTGTCGCTGTCGTTCGAGGCCGTCGATTCCTGGTCGCTTGCGGAGGCTTCCGTGGTGCCACCGCCAGCGTCATTCGCGCCGGATTCCTGGGTATTGCCGGACTCCTGCTGAGCGGCCAGTTGCCGCAACTGATCGATCAGCGCCTGCCGCGACTGGGAGTCCTCGAGCAAGTCCGCCATGGTGGAATAAGCCGGGCCATCCTGAGCACTCTGCCCTTCGGAGCCACTTTCCTGAGCCAGTGTCGGGCCAGCGAATATCAAAAGTAATAACAACAGCCAGCGACTGAGCCAGCGATCGGGGCGAAGGACTATCAAGCTCCAACCTCCTGTCTAGTGATCGAATCGTTCCCTGGGGCGTCTTGGTATCGCTCGACGACCCCTAACCATTTTTAGGATAACACTTTATCGCGACCGACAAATCGACGTGTCGGACGTGAATCCGGGTGTCTTGTGAGGCTAGCCGATCTAGACGTGTTTGCCAGAATCGCAGGCGTCGAACTCGGCTTTTCATACGGCATTGAGGTCGTGTCCCGCCGATCCTCGGCGCCAATCACCGCTGATTCCCTCTTGAGGAGACGTTGTCATCGATGATCTCGCCACGCTGACAAATTTCATGCTCGACGGGCGATGTCGGGTCAGATTCGCGCTGGGATATAGTGACGATCAATCGAGAGGACAGTGCGGCACACTGTGCTTCGTTTCGACGTCTTGAACGACGTCTTCCGCTCGCCATCTTCCGTTGCCAATCACCAGGGACTGTCATGAGTTCAACATCCTTCGCCGAGCGCATCGAGCAGGTACCCGAGCTGGTTGTCCAAGCCGAAGCGCGGCTGGGAGATCATGATTTCAGTGGTGCCATCGCGCTGCTGGAGCCAGCGTTTCGGGCCGGCATCGACAGTCTGGATCTTTCCTCTGCGCTGATGCAGGCCTACGAGGGCGCCGGTGACACGGCCAGGCAGGAAGCGCTGATGGCGGTCGTGCTGCAAAAGTCCCCCCAGCCGCCGCTCAAGCTGAGCATCGCCTATGCCGAGGCGGCGATGAGGCGCAGCGACTGGTCCAGCGCAGTCCAGCGGTGGCAATCGATACTCGATCACCAACCAAGCTTTCCTCCTCAGGTCTATCTGCGTCAGGCCCGTGCCCTGCTCGCGGCGAAGCAATTCACGGCGGCGCTCGGCGTGGTGGACCTGGCGCTGGAGGCACGCCCCGATGACCCGGTGCTGGTAGACCTCAAGAGCGTCATTGCCAGTCATAAGGCCAAGAAGTACCAAGTGGTAGTCCAGCCGCTGCAGACCGCCCCCCGGCTGCACTGGGAGGTCGTCGACGGCCAGCGGCAGATTGCGGCTTTGGAGACCTTTCGCCGTTATCGGGTGAGAGGGTGGGTCGATGCGCCCGCGGATCAGCAGCCCGAACTGATCGCCATCTACCCCGAGGGTGAATCTTCTCTGACCCTCGAGCGAGAGCCGCAAACGGGGATGGATGCCGGCACCTGGCGGTTCGAGCACTCGCTGGATGTTGCCGCGGGAGTGACCCTTGGCGTCCGCAGCGGGAGTGATGAGTTGCAGCCGTGCGCAAGGCTGTCGGTGACGCCGGTGATGGAGGTGGTCGAGGGGCGGGAAGGCTGGCTGTTCCTCGCCAACGACACCAACGCGAGCGTCGACCAGTTCACGGGTCGGAAGCGCCTGAGTGACGAGGAAAGGTCGCAGTGGCGGTTTTTCGCCGCGGGGCTCGGGCCGTTACAACGGCAGCGTTCCCTGTTGTTCTTGATCGCCAACTCCAAGGAGATGGTCAGGCCAGAGTATTATCCATACGCGAGAGCTGACGTTACCATCACGGAGCAGGTATCGACGCTGTTGGAGGAGGGCGGGATAGAGTACTGCAACCCCGTCACCGCGATGCAGGCGGAAGCGGATAGCTACTACCCCACGGACACCCACTGGAGCGGTCGCGGTGCCTACATTGCCTTTGCCGCCTGCATGCGCCACTTCGGATTCGACGATGACTTCGAGTCGCAGTACGTCTTCGAGAAACGGGACGTGGTGGGCGATCTGGGATCGAAGAGTGAGCCGCCGGCCAAATCCTCGTCCACCGTCGCGGTCTTCCGGGAAAAGAGCGGCGTATTCTGTCGTTTTTCCAACTATCTGCCGGGGACCGGCAACATCACGATTTTCGAGAACACCCACCCTGTCCACGCCCGAACCCTGGTCATCTTCGGGGGATCATCGGCGGGTGCGGGTGGCTTCGCGACGCTGTTTGCCAACGTCTTCCGGCGGGTCGTCGTGGTCAATCTGCCGGGCAGTTACGTGCACGAGATCGTTGATCGCGAAGCCGCGGACCATGTGATCCTGCAGACCAACGAGCGTTATCTGGCAACACCCGGGCGGATCGTGAAGACGCTGGCCGAGGCTGAACTCGAGCGGGTGACTCGGGCGATGCCGGCGGGCGGGCGAGTCAAGCTGATGGAGAGGATGAGCCGATTCGAATCCTGCGAACCCTATCACGACTTCATGAAGAGACTGTTGGCGGGGTGAGGTCGCCCGGTCCACTGCCGGGATGTCTGGGCTCAGGCCACAAAAAAAGCACCCGTCCGGGTGTTTTTTGCTGTTTGGTGGCACGATCTGAGCCTGAGCGACCTGGTGGCCACCATCGCCATCAAATAAGGTTTGTCCCCACGGGTGACGGAGTCTCTGGCCGACGTACCTGTCATGCACCTGGACCAAACCGAGGAATCCTATCTACATTTGCTGATCCGCCTAGTACGGGAGCACGGCGCCGTGGCCAAGCCCGTGGCTCGTGCCTAGGGGCGAGGCTAAGGCAGGAGACCTGCCCACCATCCCCATCACTGCCACGGACGCCAGCCGGCACCGGATGACCCAGACAGCGCGCGGCAAATACCAGGCGGTGCGCGCCTGGTGGCACGACCCGAACGGCGCGGATCGAGTGCCGGTGCTGGTGGGAGATGGCAAACCGATCTACACTTTGCGCCACCCCTATTCGGACGCCGAGGCGGCAACCCGCGCTGCCACAGTCAAGTTGGAACCCCTGCGCCGCGGCAACGCCATCCTGTCGCCGACCCTGATCGGCAATCCGGCGCTGCAGGTTGAGTGCAAGATTCGGCTGACTGGGCTGCGCGACCCGGTGGACAGAGTGGTTGCTCCAGCGGGTCGAACACCAACTCGATGGCCGAGGTTTCATCACCTGCATCGAAGTCGAAACCCCCAACCGCTGATTCCAACAGCGATCCAATCTGACGGCCGCCATCGGGCGGTCGTTGTGTTTTTGGGAGGGGCTATGGCGCCACAGGAAATAGGTAGATGGCCTGCGCGCCTCGGTGTGCCCGGTGATCACCTAAGCCTTCTTCCAGCTCTTCACCGCCGTGAAACTCAGCGCCCTGTAAGTGCTGATGGCCAACCAGGGACCCGCCTTCGTGGTGACTCTGCCGCAGATTTGGGATTCGGAGACCCAGGCACTGTTCGCGGCCGTGATGAGCTTCTGGTTTGGCCAGCGCGCCCTGGCCAAGGCGCTAGGGCAGTGAGATGCGGCATATCACCCAAGACGGGCTGGACCTGATCAAGCGCTTCGAAGGCTTCAGCCCGACCATCTAAATTTGCCCGGCGGGGTATCCGACCATCGGCTACGGCCATCTGGTTCGGGATCATGAGCGGGACCGGTACGGGCAGGGCGTCACCGAGCCAGAGGACCTGCTGCGCCGGGATGTCCAGGCGGCCGAACGCGCCGTCCTGCGGCTGATCGACGGGCCCCTGACCGATGGCCAGTACGATGCGCTGGTGTCGTTCACTTTCAACCTGGGGGCCGGGCCGGGGCGCTGCAGCGGTCCACATTGCGGAGGAAGGTGAATCGGGAGGCGCATGCTGAGGTGCCTCCTCAATTCAGACGATGGGTGTGGGCTGGAGGTAAGCGGTTGAGGGGCTTGGTAAAAAGGCGTACTGCTGAGTCGGGGATGTACCTAAGGCCCTGAATCTATTGTTTTATCAACGGATAAGATCGTCTATTATTGCACCCGAGGGGGCACAAGGAAACCATGGCTACAGCTGAGCAAATAAAAGCGTTACTTAAGAGCCACGCTGATCGCGACGATCAGCGGTTCTATTCTATTGCTTTGCAGGTGGCAGCAAAAGAAGCACGTCAGGGGCACCATAAACTGGCGAGCGACATAAAAACGATGGTCGAGAGGTCTCAAAAGGGTGTAAAGAATATGGGGCTTGCGGCCGCCAAGCCTACCCCTTTGATTCAGCAACCGAAAGGCGACCTTAAAGGGCTTCTTGAGCTAACGCATTCTACGGCTCGCGGCAGCGAGCTGGTGTTGTCTAGTGAAGTTAGCGAACGTCTTGAGCAAGTTCTCTTGGAACAACGCCAAAAGGACCGGCTTGCTCAGTTCGGGCTTTTTCCTCGACGTAAGCTGTTGTTCACGGGGTCTCCAGGTACAGGTAAGACGATGTCAGCCGCAGTTTTGGCTACCGAACTGAAATTGCCTTTGTACACCATCGTTCTCGATAACTTGATTACCCGGTTTATGGGGGAAACAGCGGCCAAGCTTAGGTTGATATTTGATCACATAAAACAAACCCGTGCTGTGTATCTCTTTGATGAGTTTGATGCCATTGGAACACAGCGTGGTGCTCAGAATGATGTTGGGGAAATCCGCAGGGTTTTGAACTCATTTCTGTTGTTTGTAGAGCAGGATGCTTCCGAAAGCATCATAGTGGCTGCTACCAATCATCCCGAGTTGCTTGATAAAGCACTCTATCGGCGGTTTGACGATATCATCCGATTTGAAAAGCCAGGACAAGATCAAATCAGAAAGCTCATCGAAAATCGCTTGGCTGTATTTGATACCAATTCATTGGCGTGGGCCGATATCACTGATGCAGCGGATGGATTGAGTTCGGCGGAGGTAACCCGCGCCTGTGAAGACGCTGCGAAAGAAGCCGTTTTGCATCACAACACTAATATTACTACAGCGTTGATCACGAAAGCGATTAAACGCCGTCAGTCTGGAAAACAATAAGAGGTCCAATGGCGGAACGGAAGCCACATATCCTGCTAGACGGGTTCGCAAGCCATGAGGCTTTTCGATCACGTCGTACCGGTCGTAATCCCGTCATTCCTCCACAAGACCGTAATTCACATGGTCGATCCTTATCTCACCGATATTCAGGTGTGCTCTCTCAGTTTCAAAGTCAAAGAGAGCAGGCACCTGAGCCTGTCACAGAAGATATAGGCATCTATGTTGAGATCATAGGGGCGCCAGGTTGCGACCTGCCGCTGGACAGTCTGGATACCAGTCGTGATTTTAAGCTTCGATCATGTCGTAAGGTTGATGGTCGTGAAGTGGCCGTTGTCTTTATTCCTGAATCGCGACGGGACGTATTTCAGCGAAAAATTGACCAATATTTGGACCCTGATAAGGATGGGAAGGGTGGCCCCAGAAATCACAATCTGATTGATAGCATCTTCGAGATCAAGCTTGCAGATTTACGATCATTCTGGACGGATGATGTGTCACTCTATCCAGCTGATCCACAGCAGCAGGTGTGGTGGGAGCTCTGGTTAAAGAAACGACCCGAAGACGAGGACCCTATTCAGATCGCGCATCAATTGGCTGAGCGGATTGGAGCTCAGTTGGGCAATACCTCTCTCAGTTTCTTTGACAGCGTAGTAATTCTGATCAAAGTTTCTGCCCATCAGCTCGAGAGAGCACCGGAATTGATCGCCAACCTCGAAGAACTCAGGCCGGCCAAGGAAACGCCGAATGTCCTTATTGCGTTATCGCCCAAAGAACAGCATGAGTGGGCTGAGGACCTGAAAGGACGGCTTCATCTCGGCGAGACTGCATCGGCCGTCGTGACGATTTTGGACACAGGCGTCAACTACAACCATCCTCTTCTTGGTGAGATATTCACGGAGCAACAGGCGGAACGATGGCACCCGGATTGGCCGGGATATGATGACTTTAACCCGACGAATCCCCTTGCTCCGTTTAATGACCATGGGTCTCGGCAAGCTGGATTGGCAGCGTTCGGTGACTTGCATGCGGCCTTGGTGAGTAGTGAGCCAATAATGCTGAATCATCGAATCGAATCAGCACGAATTTTACCCCCTGCCGGTAACAACGATCCCGAACTGTACGGAGCCATTACTGTAGGCACGGCAGCAAAGCTGGAAGTAGGCATGCCGGATTGCTCTCGTGTGTACTCGCTCGCAGTAACTGCTGCGCCGGAGAGAGAAGGCGGACAGCCGTCTTCTTGGTCTGCTGAAATTGATCAGTTTTCCTCAGGTATGGAAGACGGTAAACAGCGACTTTTTGTGATTTCAGCGGGTAACAATGGAGACATCTCACCGGATCTGGATTGCTGGGAGCAAGTCCACCTTGCTCAGATAGAGGACCCTGCCCAGGCGTGGAATGCTCTCACGGTCGGTGCTTATACTGAAAAGACCACTAATGACGATCCAAGCTTCAATGGATGGTCACCTTTGGCAGAATCGGGTGATGTCGCGCCTGCAACTCGTTCCGCAGTTAACTGGGCCTGGAGGAAGCATGCGCCCTATAAGCCGGATGTAGTTGCAGAGGGCGGTAATCGGCTGCTCTCACCAGATGCTACGGAAGTTTCGAACGCTGACGTTATTTCGTTGTTAACAACATCTGGCAGAACTACAGGGCAGCTGTTCGAGACCACTGCCGATACCAGTGCTGCGTGTGCTTTGGTTTCAAGGCAAGCTGCGATACTCATGGCTGAATATCCGGAATATTGGCCTGAAACAATTCGTGCACTTATAGCGCATTCGGCCGAGTGGACGCCCAAAATGTGGGAACGCTTCGGGCTCTTGCACCAGCAACACAGCCCAAAGCTGTCCAAGGAGACCATGCTCAGGTGTGTTGGCTACGGGGTGCCCGATCTCGAGCGTGCCAGATACAGCGCCAGTCATGCCTTGACGCTCATTGCTCAGGACAGTTTGCAGCCCTTTGCCAAAGATGCTGATGCTTCGAACTCAGATGATCCCAAGCTGAATGAGATGCAGCTCTACCAGTTGCCATGGCCTATTGAGGTATTACAGCAATTATCGCCTGAGTTGGAGGTGAAGCTCCGGGTAACGTTGTCCTACTTTATTGAGCCCAATCCAGGGCGCCGAGGGTATCGTCGACGTTACAGCTACCAGTCTCACGGGCTTCGCTTCGAGGTTATCCGTCCTGGCCAGTCGCTGGAAAATTTCCGGGCATCAATCAATCAAAAGGCGAATGAAGAAACTGAAGATTACAGTGGTCCAGAAGGAGCCAATGATGGTTGGCAACTTGGGCTTCAGTTGCGCACCCGGGGTGCATTGCATTCCGATATCTGGACAGGCGCGGCTGCGGACTTGGCCGATATGCACACCACAGCTGTGTATCCAGTGGGCGGTTGGTGGAAATATCGGACTGCTCAGGATCGGTGGCAAAACTCCGTGCGCTACAGCCTGATTGTCAGTGTTGACGTGCCCGACGAGAGTATCGACATATATTCCGTTGTTGAGAACCTGGTTGAGACTGCGGTTGAAGTCAGTACGGAAATATAGCCGATGAATCTCCTCGGATGTTTAGCGGCTTGCTCCCCACCCAGTGCTCATAAATTGCGCAAAATCCCTTCGTGACAGAACATCAGAACAATCCCTCCAGTCCTTTTCAGAGGGCTGCATGGTCGTGGTGTAGCGGAGGTCAAATCCGGTTGCTTCTTTCTGAGCGTTGATATATTCATCCATCTTCTCGCCCAGGGTTTCGATGTCATCAATCCATTCGTCCTTGATGGTATCCGGCAGTGAGCCGAACAAGTTGTAGCGATCACGCATTCGTTCCGAGAGTCGTTCATATACCGTCTCGTCTACGGTTTTTTCGTTGACAAGATTGAGCATATCGACTTTCTCGCGCACTTGGCCAAAACGCTTGATACGACCAATGCGTTGTTCCAGGCGGGTGGGGTTCCATGGCAGGTCGATGTTAATCAGAGTTCCCAGTGTTTGTAGGTTGAGGCCTTCACAGGCGGCATCCGTAGCTACCATGATTCGGATCTCATGCTCCGCAACCATCTTCTTCAATATTTCGCGTTCGCTGAAGACGCTGTCACCTTTTTGATAGAGGCGGCTGCGTCCAGCACCGGCATATAAGCCGATGGCTTCATCCGGGTAACGGTCCGCGAGTGCGTCGGCGACCCACTTGGCGGTGTCATAGTACTGGCTGAAGATGATGACGCCGTGGTCGAGCCACTTTTCGCGCTCCAGGTAATGAATCACAGCGCTGAGCTTGGGGTCTTTTTCAATACGCTCCAAGCGATCGATCAGACGCTGCAGCACCGTGCGCTCCTCCCCCGTTTCCAAGGTCAGGTCTACTTCTTGCTCGTCTTCCTCTTCATGTACGGTGCGACCTTCCAATAGCATGCGTGCAGTACTGAGCCCAGCGGCGATACTGGAGCAAATACGCTGCTCCATCAGGTTTTTCATAAAGCCGCCACCTTTACCGCGCTTTGTCAAGGCCTTGCCGAAATTGCGCGCCTCGATATAGGCCTGGCGGAAGTCCTCGCTGGTACGCAGCGCCTTACCTTCGAACAGGGCGTTGAACAGATGAATTTCCTTGGCCAGGCTGGAATCCGGATGAACATCCACGCCTACTTTGGTTAGCAGGCCAGCGTCTTCCAGTGTTGTCCGTTTCCGCAGCACGATATGACGCACGAGCGGATTTTCCCGTTGAAAAAAGGTCGCACCGGCCATCTCGCGGTGGAGTTCATCTTCCAGTACTTCGCGCGCGTCCTCGGTCAAATCAGTGAATGGCTTTGCCGTCTGCCAATCATCGCTTGTGAGCCCAAGATCCTGTCGGATGGCACTGTATAAGCGCCGAGCCCGTGGTTCTTGCGTTGAGTCCACAACCGGGAGTGGTGAACGAAGGAGTTCCCAGGAAAACGAGGGTTCAATAACTTCTTGCTCTCCAGCCAGTATGGGTAGCACCTCCCGCGGGCGGTGCCATTTGGCGAAATCGTTGCCCAGAACAAACTGACCCTTGCCTTGATGGAGAATGCCCATCAGGTCCCATAGGTCTTCTGAACGGGTCTGGATCGGGGTGGCTGTACCCAACAAAACGTGATCTGCCCTTGCGGAGATCTCTCGCATAAACGCAAGCAGCTCGTTGGGAGTGCCCGCATCGCGACCAAATCCCTGGCGGCTGCGGGCCTTATGGGCCTCGTCGAGAATGACCAGGCCGTAACGCAAACCCAGTAAATGTTGTTTTTCCAGGGAATCACGCGTCATTAAACCAGTGGAGACAATCCCAATGCGCAACGGGCACTTGGCGATTTGCTCGCGGCCTGCGGCGGATATTGTGCGGCCATCATAGTCCAGCCAGACTTTTTTCTGGGTATCCCAACGGGCACCGGGGATGCCGAGTTTATCAGTCATCTCCGTCTGCCACTGCTCACAGAGTGTCGCCGGAGCGAAGATCACTACCGGCCGGCGCGCTTTCTGTTCCTTGTCGCTGAGAAGGCACAACGCCAGTGCGGCAACACCCAGAGAAAGTGTCTTGCCCAGCCCCACTTCATCCGCCAATAACAAGCGCACGATAGTGTGATTGTGATAGTGGCGCAGACATTCGGTGACAAACCCTTGCTGCCAGGGCTGAAGGAACAGGCCTTCCCGATAAAGAGGTGATTCCACCAGCGCCGCCGGTGCCAAATCCTCGTCATCGCCTATCTCGTCAAACAGCACTTCCCGGCGATAGCCACGCCTGCGCACTTCACGGATCACTGCCTCAGGAAGCGGTCGGGCGGCATTCCAAAGGAAGTCAAACTCCTCTTCGATCCACGCCACCCCTTTGGCTGATTCATCCTCCCAAAGAATTTCGTAGTGGCGTTGCCACCCGTTACGGGTTTCGTTCATCGAACCGATAAAGCCAAGCTTGCGTCCATCAGCCAGTTCGATGACGCCAGCCTTGCCGTGCAGAAAACCGCAGATGCTATCCGGCGCCACACGCACCGCTTGGCCATGCTGCACCAGGAAGGCATCCAGGCGGCGATAGCGTTCACGGTTGAGCAGCGCTTCAGCCTCCAGCCCCTGTTCGTTCCAGCGGCCAATCATCTTGGATTCGCGCAACTGGGCGACTTTGAGGTCGTCCGGGTGGATGTCTACATTGGAGACAATCTTGACCTCAGGGATCGCCTCCAATAGTTCATTGGCGACTTCAAACAGTGAGCTGGTGAAATAGCCTGCGATGCGTTTATAGCTGCGCGCGCCCTTGAGGTGCTCCAGCAGGAATGAGCTATCCAGCCGATGGGTGCGGGAGGAAAACCGGCGTATGGTCATGGGTTAGCATCCATCCATTGACATTACTGTCCCAGTGCCCTCAGGTTTTTAAGTCGAGCACCGAGTACTTCGGCGGCTTCACGGACCGTTGCTTCCGGAGCTTTTCTCTCCATAAGCCCGAGCATGTCAATCAGTAGCGGGCGAACCTCCATAAAGTCCGGCATATCTTGCTGAAACTGCTGAATCACCGCTTGTGGCTCGATTTCTGCCAGCAACTGTTGTAGGCCAATAATCAGATGGCCCAACCAGGTAGGACCGATTTCAGTGCCGTCCGTGAGTTCTCTTGAGGTGAACTCGGTCACCCGCTTGAGGCGAGCCGCGTTGGCTTTCATGTCACCCATGACCCTGGCGTAGTCCTGTACCCGGAAGGCCTTGGCGAAGTTCTGATAGTTATCCAGTTTGGACGCGCCAGTGGTTTCCATATCCATCATGCGTAGGTAAAAGCGCTGGATGCCGGACAGCCGAGCCCAGGTCTCAGCGCCTAACCCCTCTGGCACCAGCAGGCTATTGGCTGCCTCGGCTGCCTGCTGCACAATTTCATCGACCACTGTAACCTCGCCCTTGTTGCGCGGACGCAGAGCAAAGCTGGTGACATCCTCGCCGCCGATGGTGGTGTAGGCTGTCAGCACCTTCAGTGCGGCAGCGTAACCTGCCATTTGCAAGTCGGAGTCGTTGAATACCGGCTCACCGTGTTTATCCTTAATCTCTTCATTGAGATGCATCATGGATTCGATCTGACGCTGCACCTCGGCGCGCACGGCGGGCAGAATGCTTTGCTTGAAGCCAGCCCGATCACCCTCAGGGCGCTTCCTAAGCATCAAGATCACAGTGCCCTGAACATAGCCACCTTTCTTGAGCTCTGAAGTGGTCTCGGTGGCGATGTACCAAGCGGCCACAACTTGAAGGCCCGCCGCCCAGAAGATGCTGACCATATCGGCCCAGACGCCGGTGTCCTGATGGGTGAACATGACACATTGCATGCCGTTTTCTGGCATGTGCTCGGCCATAGCCCGGTAGGCGTCGACCATGCCCCGCCTGAAATCGTCGTCTGATCCCTTGATCGCTAGAGTGCGTCGTGAATCCCACACCCAATCATCGAACGGCTTGGGCGGGTTCATGCGTAGCCACGCAATGAAAAACTCGGTAATTTCGTGGTAGTTGATGGCATCGGCGTAGGGCGGGTCGGTAATGAAGATGTCGCAATCTTGCGAGATTTGACTGGCGGGAACACACTCTTGGCTGAAGCTAGCGTGAGTAGGCAAGACTGAGCCTCGAACATCGGCATAGAGTGAGTCGAGAAGATAGACAGACGCTCGACATCCATAATTGAAGAGGACGTTCAAAGCCTGATTGTCAAATACCTGTTTTGTTCCACCACTTCGACCTGGGCCGTCACCGACGGTCCAGCGCGTTAGGCGAGCGCTTGTATTGATTACCTGGCAAAGTCGAAGCGCGAGCGTGGGGCTGATGTGCTTCATCAGCTCTGCGTATAGAAGCAGTTGCCGGGGATTGAACAAGTGATGCCAGTGGCTCCACCCACGCGTTCGTATCGGCTCGTCTGTCTTGTCGCCGGGCTCGATAGCCATGTTAGGCACTAGACCTTCTTTCTGCCAAGTAGGCAGGTTCTGCTCAACAATCTGATGTACATGACGCTCTCTCTCAAGATCCGCGTCGGTGGGTGCCGCGAAGTAGGTCTTTGGTCTGCCGTCGTTCTCTGTTCCTTTCAAAATCCAGTGTATCGCGTAGAGCCGCTCCTGATACACATCATCGGGCTTGGCAATGAAATCCTCTTTCCCCCACTTGCGAAGGCGGTTACCTGTACTGCCTTCAGGAGTGCGATATTCCCCACGCAGAGTTCTAATTGAAATGCGGTAGCTTTTTCCATCTAGCTCGTACTGCAGTTCACCGCCTCTCACTGTGCCCAGGCTGGCTTCTCGCATTTCCTTTGTGGTAGCGCCGTTCTTGATGCGAATTTCGAACCGCTTCTCGTTGTGATTCGGAACCAGTTTCGCGATGACATTGTCGTTCTTTGATATCACCCAACTTGGCGACATGGGCACTAGCCAGCCAGACTCGGGGCATCGAGTCTCCAAGCAATACAGAAACGCTTTTGCGCGATTCCCCTTTTCGTCCTTCTCAATCGAAAGCTCGTCTACCGCTGACTGGACCGTTCTGGCGACACGACGGTACTCTTCTTCGATCTCGCTTCGTGCCTTCGAGTCCTTGCCGACAATGTTGAATGCGCCCCACGTTAACATGCAGGCTATAGGGTTCAGGTCGGAGGCATATGCATCACAGCCTGTGCGTGCGGCTTCAAAAGGAATGGAGCCGCCACCTGAGAAGGTGTCACCGACACGTGGCCGACGCCCAAAACGCAACATGCCCATTTGCTCCACGAGCTCCGGCAATGATTCAACCTTGATCCCCCACTGGGCGTAGTGGTCGTTCACCGCGGGCCAGACCGGGGCATAGAGCCAAGTCTGATCAACTTCTTCAGGCCGCTTGCAGAAGCTGGCTTTCTCTTCGTAGGTCGAGAATGTTCCCAGCGCCCGCTCTATGAGCTGAAGCTTGGCCTCATCCGAAGTGTCCCGATCCCAACGGAGCGAGATGCCTTCCTCCTCCGCGTCGAACGGGCACTCAAGGTTCAGAAGGCGGTCATCTGCGGAGAGCTCATCGCGCCCCGTTAACGTGAAGTAGTCCCATGGGTTCGAAAGCGAGATACGCGAAGCGATGTGCTTCGGCTTGAGATCGTTCTGAACAAAAGCACGGCGTGCGAGACCGTGGTCGTCAAAGGCCATCAACTTCTCGAAGATCTCGAGGTCCTTCTCGCTGTCGCCGGTCTTCGGCAGTAGTGAGCCGAGTACGATGGCGCGCACCAGAATGAGTGGCTTGCGTCCCTTCCAATACGAACCGAGCCCTGTCAGCGTCTGAGCTGCGACCGCCTTGCGCTCGGACTGCGCTTCGAATGACACCTTCTGCGCGGGGAAAACAGTTTCGATGAGCGCCGGGGCGTTCTCAAGTGCGAATGCTGTCAGGGCCTTGGTTTTTGTTTCAGCTACGACTTCCATCATGGGTTACTCACTATCGAACAGGTCTAAATCTAGACCTTGTCGGGAAATTTCCTTACGGGCCTGGGGCTGAAGCAGCTCGCTCTGGGCCACGTCCCCCAGAGCATGGCGCAGAGCCAACCGCCAACCTTTGTAGCCGTCTTTGACGCCGCCTGTGCTCATGGCGGTCATGCCGAATAGCCACCAGCGCTCCTCCGGCCGCAAGGCGAGCCAGTTGCGCACGGCCACAGGGATCTTGTCCATATCCATCCCTTCCACCGCCCATGCCAGTACGCAGAGCTCCTTGCCCAGCAGACGATCCACCGGGTTTTCCCCCGCCTTCCAAGCGGATGCCTTGAGGTTATGTGTTTTAAGCCGGGCGTTGAAGGCGCGTTGTACTTCGGCACGGATGGCGGTCCAGCGCGGACGTTCCAGCAGCACACGATCAATCACTGCGAGTTCCGCGCTCTGGGTTTGTAGCCCCAGGTATTCGCTGATTTGTACCCGGCCGGTGTTGGCTTTGGGGATAATGACCTTAAAGTGGTGCGGGTCGGAGGTGGCGGGCACGCCGAAACCCAGCGTCTGGGGTGATCCCTGACGCCGGGTTTTGTCGTTGCTCGGTCTGCCATGAGGGCTGCGACTGGCGCGCGCTGTGGGCATTGTGCTATTCCTCCTGGGCGACATCGCCTGGACGCAGTTCCATGCCGGCTATCTTGGCGAACTCCTTGGCCTCGAAGCCGCTTTCGAACTGGATACCATCCGAGACCGTAATGGCCACCGGTGCTTGGTCCTCCTTCAGCACGCCTCTCATACTGTTGACGGTGCCTTCGATCATAGCGGCCGTGATCTCCCGCTCCTGGAAGCGTACGGTCACGGTATTTTCACCTTCCCCGATCTCAATCCGTACTCCCTTGAACTGGGTACCCGCTTGGTCCCGGAAACGATTGATAACCCCAAAAACACGGTCTGTCGTATCCAGGGCTACACGTTTCCCGCTACCCAGACGCGCTGGCTTGGTGTCGTCGATCTGGACCCGCTTGTCACCGCTGGCGGGAATCTGGAAATCGGCGTTTTTTGTCGCCTCGCCGGCTTTGGCGTGGACCAGTAGTCGCGCCGCCTGGGGGCCGATTTCGAAAGGCTCCTCGTAGAACTTGCCGTCCTTGGGATTGGAGCCATCGAGGGTGTAGTGCATCTCGGCGATGGGGGTGCACTGCAGAGTAACAGTACGTTTATCGCCAGCGGGGGACAGCTGATGGCGAATTTTCAAATCCGCCAACCAGCGCGCCGGTGTGCCGACGTCATATTTGCCGGTGGGGTCTTTGACCAAAAAATAGAGCGTGCCCTCGGCGGTGTGGAGGTTTTCCAAGTCATCCACCTGCGGGTCGCTTTCGGAAAAGTCGGGCTTGGTGGAGTAATACACCACCGGGCTTTCGCCTGCGTGGCGTGGCGTCAGGCTGAGGATGGATTCCCCCGTCTCAGGGAGGGTGCTCACAAGAGAAACGTTGACGCTGGTTTTCTCTTTTGGGAAGGGGCCTTTCTCGATGTAGCCATCTTCGCCCAACCGCCAGCGACCTTGCTTGAGAGCCTCCGCTTTAAGGGTGTCCATACCACTAGCACCCGGCATACATGGCCAGGCAGGATTACTTTTTGCACGAGAAACTACGTCCTTCCACGGAGTACGACGGTTTTCCTTGCCCGCAGGCCAGAGGTATTCCTCGGCCATGGCAAAGTACTGGCTAAAGTCTTCGGTCAGGTCCATCGCCAGCTTGTAGTTGGCGCGCGGGCTCGCTAGCAGGGATTCAATTTGTGCTTCGGCGGATTGGTCGCCTTCGCCCAGTTTTAAGCCGTTATCAATGGTGACGGGCGCCAGAAACTCGCGACCGTCAATCTCGTCGACGCTGGGGAAATAAACGCGGTTGTAAGCCGCGGAGAGCGCCTTGTTGAATCGATCCTCGGCCTCTTCCATACGATCGCGGGCTTCTTCGTACAGGGTGTCTCCCGGTTTGAGCCGCTTATTGATCTGCTCGATGGCGTAGAGCTCACGCAAGCGGTCCTCGACGGCATCGGTGAGATGGCTGTCCTGCCCGGTGAGTACCAGCAAGTTGTTTTTCTCCTGCTGATAGTCGAAGAAGTTTTGCAGCTCGCTGGGCGGCACCTTGCCATCTGGCTTGATGACGATCAGCACGCGAGGGCCGCTCAGTTTTAGTTCGTCCAGCTGTGGTAGCACCTGTACGTCCTGATAGGCCTTCTTGCGCATCGGCTGCAGAATGCCGATCAGCCGATTGATCAGCGCCTGATCGATTTTGGGCTGAGGCACCTCTTTGGCGTTGCGCTCGATCTGGCGCGAGAGGTTCTCAGTCTCTTTAATGAATAGCCGCTGTTCTTCACGATGCAGGTACCATGCCTGTTCCCGTAGCCGCTGCAAGGCGTCGAGAAAGGCGTCCGCTTTGCGGTTTGGCGCAGCCAGAAACTCGATGACCTCGCTTTCGGATAGTCCGATGCGTCCGCCTACTGCGCGAGACAGGGACGATGCCAGCAGCAAAGTCATGACTTGCTGCGCCGCATCTTCCCCGAGCTCGTTATCAATCATTTCTGCGATCGAGTCGCCATCATCGGCAATATCATGAGTGATCGCAGGTATCAGGTTAGGAGCGATGCGCTCGATTTCATCTTTGACTTGAGCGTCGTTGAAGTCGAGGTGCTGGGTGCCCACCAGGAACACATCATCGGTCTCCCGCTGATCGACACTCTTGAGCAGTCGTGCAGTGAACTGCATCAGACCGCGGGTCTGGCGGAAGCCTTCATTTTCTTTGAATAGGGCGACCAGGTGCTTGAACGAGGGGTGGAAGGGGTAAGTTTCTCGCACCTGCTCGGCGATTTGTTCGATACTGGCCGCGACGATATAGCCGCCATCCTCGGCCTTCTTGACTTGCTGTGCATATTCTTCCGCAATTTCCGCAATGGTGCCTTCATCGGGGAGCTCGTCGATCAGGCGCTTCTTGAGGATCTCGTAGATTTCATTGCCGGCCAGCTGCACCGGCGTGATGGTCATGGCCTGGCGGCGAGCTTCCTGCTGGAGATTGTCTACGGCTTCGGCCAGTGCCTTGGTCTGTGCCTTGTAGCTGCCGGAAAGGTTGGCGATGACGATACAGCAGTTCGGCAGCTCCAGGGCGGCGCTCATCAGTGCACTCAAGCTATAGACCGCCATATCTGCCAGAGTGCCGTTGCCGAACATCTGGGTTGAGGCATTTTGTAGGTAGGGCGGAAGCTCATCGAGAAGGATCAAGGTGGGCTGGTTGCCGATGATTTCCTTCCACATGCGCTGGTCCACGGCCTTGGGGCCATTGACCCAGTAGGGCTTGATCGCTTCCTCTTCACCAAGCTGGGACGCAATTTCACCCCAGATGTAGTTGTCCGGATTGTTTCGGCCATTGAAAGCAGCGATGCGTGCGTTGCCGAACTCGACGCGTTCATTCAGCTCCGCCGGCAAGACCTCGGGGCGCAGGTGTGCATGCCTAGCCAGCAAACCGAGGGCGATCATCATATGGGTTTTACCGCCACCCATGGCCTGGGTGAGTTCGAACACCGCCTGATCGGACTTGCCGGATAGGCGGAGCATGCCCTCGCGGAACAGTTGTTCCATGCCGTGAGTGATGAAGTTTCTGGAGAAGAATTCGCGACCATCCCCGGCGTCGTTAATCAGGTCCGTCAGGTTCTCGATCCCGGAACTCATCCGATAATCCTGAATGACCGGATTAAAGCGGCAGGCCTGTTTAACTGTCTTGATCATGCTGAATGCTCCCCACTGTTGTCGGTCTCTCCAGGGCTTTCGACGGTGATACCATGCCGCTCGCAGTAATCCCGAATCAGCACTTCCACCATGTTGGCGATGGAGCGGTGTTCCTGGTGAGCAGCGATGCGCAAAGCCTCCTTCAGACTTGGGTCGATTCGAAAGGTCAGCGTTGCGGTTTTAGTAGTGGCCATATCCCTCTCCAGGAGACCCTGCAAATGTACTGCAATATACTTTATCGGAGTGCCCAGCACAATCGGAAGGCAATGAGGGCTGCACCTGAAGGTACTTTGTAAACAAGTGCTTGGAGAGTTGGGGAGGGTGTGCATCAGCAGCGCCTTAACAGCCTTGGCTGTGTATTAACCACTCTGCGTGATGTCCTCCCCCGAGTGCCTTAACGGGGCGAGCCCCAAGTGCGGCTATATCTGCTGACTATACTAGGGTGATCGCTACCATCTGAAACCTCGCGTCTAGGGTGCGTGGACCTATGAACGCTCATCTGTAAAAAGATAGCAAGATCATTGCCTTGTGGTCCCCGGGCCAGAGCAGGTGGGGCGACGGATAGGGCTGAGGGCGCGAGCCCTGTTTCCTTCGCCCAACCAGTTTCCTAATCACACCTTTCGCTAGATGTGTAGATAAGTAATTGGTTATAAATTTTTTGGCATTCTCTGGTCACCAACTTCGCCCATTTCGGCCGATGAGGGTGCCGGAGAATATCCGGCTGGAGAGAGCGGATTCTGATGCTGGATACGTTGGGTGGCCATTCTGTGCAGTCTGAGACGGTTCCTGAAGCCCGAGCAGATACGCAGTCCCAGAAATGAAAAACCCCAACCGAGAAGGGTTGGGGTTTGGGTATTGGTGGAGGCGGGGGGAATTGAACCCCCGTCCGCCGGCACTCGCCCATCAGCTCTACATGCTTAGTTCCGTCTTTTGATTTAACTCAGTGCACTCCGACGGGCAGGATGGCACCTTGCGATCTCTCTAAGGTTTAACGAATGTCAGGAGAGCGCTGACATCCGCGGTCCCATCAGCTTTAGCTCGTATCCCCGCCGCGATGAATGGGCACATCGCTTTGGGGCCAGGCTAACAACTAGCAGTTTTTACGCTGCCAGTGCGCCTTGAGCGTAGTTTTCGTCGTTTGCGACTATTCAATTGCAACGTTGGATTTACGAGATACGTTACACTCTCGGCATGCACCTCAGGGATTGTCACCGGCGTCGAAGCCATGTCGCCCCCTTACAACTCGTACAGTCTAACAGATGGCGACGAGCCCACGCCATATCAAGTGCTGTCTCAAGTATTTAGCGTCGTTTCAGGCATGGTCCCTCATGACCCGGGCCTTCTCGCGGTTCCAGTCGCGCTCTTTCTCGGTGGCGCGCTTGTCGTGCAATTGCTTGCCGCGCACCAAGGCCAGCTCGCACTTGACCAGATTCTGCTTCCAGTAGAGCTTGAGCGGCACACAGGTGTGCCCCTTCTCCTGGGTTCTGGAGAATATTCTGGCGATCTCCTTGCGATGCAAGAGCAGCTTGCGCGTCCGGGTCGGGTCCGCAAGCACGTGAGTGCTGGCCGTGTTGAGCGGCATGATATGACTGCCCAGCAGCCACGCTTCGCCGTTCTTGACCAGAATGTAGGTGTCGGTCAACTGGGCCTTGCCTGCGCGAAGGCTCTTCACCTCCCAGCCAGCCAGTGAAAGGCCTGCCTCGAAGGTCTCGTCGATGTGATATTCGAACCGAGCCTTCTTGTTCTGGGCGATCGTGTTGCTGCTAGGCGCGTTGCCTTTTTTCTTACCCATGACACCTCTTTGCGGCGTTATCCGGTATGCCCCACTGCCGATGCATTCCATGACCTGCGGTCCGGCGCGCCGTGCGCTATGTTCATCACATCATGCGCCGCGAGGGTTCATGCGCAAGGCATCGTGTGAAGTCTAGTTATGAGGGCAGCCGTGATACCATTCAAGCCATTGAAAACGATGCCCCATGATACGCATGTCGTGGCGATAAATCAGTGGAGACCCCTATGCCCAGCGTGAATCGGTCCGCATTCGTTCGGCATACACCGGAACAGATGTTTGAGCTGGTCAATGATTTCGAGCGTTATCCCGAATTTCTGCCCGGATGTCGACGGGCCAGCATCGTCGAGCAGGGAGACGGCTATCTGATTGGTCGAATGACGTTGGCCAAGGGCGGCGTGGAGCAGAGCGTGACGACACGCAACGACCTCGAGCGGCCCCAGCGAATCGATCTGTCGCTCGTCGATGGCCCGTTCAAGCGGCTGAGCGGACAGTGGCATTTTCGCGCCATGGGAGAAGACGCCTGCAAGATCGAACTCGAGATGAGTTTCGAATTCAGCAATCGCCTGCTGGGCATGGCGTTCGGCCGACTGTTCCAACAGGTAGCGGGCCAGTTGGTCGACGCCTTCACGCGCCGCGCCGACCAGGTCTACGGACGCTAGCGGTTATGCCGATGGGTGCTATCGAAGTCGCCTTCGCCACGCCCGCCTACCAGGCAATCGTGCGCTTGACGCTCGAGCCCGGCATCAACGCCCGGCAGGCTGTCATGCTGGCGGAACTGCCGAGCCGACACCCGAGTTGGGCGGAGATCGATTTCACCCAGGCACCGTTGGGGATCTTCGGCGAGCGTCTGACCTCTCCGGAGACGTACCAGCCGATGGCTGGCGATCGCATCGAAGTCTACCGGCCACTGGAACTCGATCCCAAGCAGGCCCGGCGTGAACGGGTAGCCAACGCCTCGCGTTGAACTGCCCACCCGGCCGTGAGCTAGGCGGGGTCTAGATGCCGCTGGGGCCGATCTGCGGAACCGACGTGCCCTCGCCGGCGCCTTCTACGGCAGGTCCGGGCCCGCCGTCCTGATTCAGTTCGACATCCGAGTCCATGTCGCCGGATTTGGCGATGTCGACCAACTGGTCGTCCTGGAAAGTCAGTGTCAGGCGCTTTTCCACCGTACCGCCGTAAGCTTTGTCGAGATAGAAGACGTAATCCCACTGGTCCGATGAGAAGGGCGCTTCCATCAGCGGCGTGCCCATGATGTAGGCCACCTGCGAACGGCTCATGCCGGGATGAAGCTGGGACACCATGTCCTGGGTGATGAGGTTGCCTTGCGGGATGTCCCTTTTATAGACGCCGAAGTAGCTGCAGCCGGCGATGAGCGAGACTGCAATAAGGAGTACGACCGTTCTGATCAGATTTTGCATTTGAGTCCGTCTTTCACTATCGTTGCGTGGATTGATCATACCCGACACGAGACGCTACTGCGAAGAGCGACCATGGCCGACGAAAACCAAGAATTGCGTAAGGCGGGGCTGAAGGTCACTCTGCCGCGCGTCAAGATTCTGCAGATCCTCGAAGCGACTCGTATGGAAGAAGAGCTCCACATGAGTGCCGAGGACGTCTACAAGGCGCTGCTGGAGTCTGGAGAGGATGTCGGGTTGGCCACGGTCTATCGCGTATTGACCCAGTTCGAAGCGGCAGGGCTGGTCGTCCGGCACAACTTCGACGGCGGGCACGCGGTCTTCGAGATGTCCCAGGAAGAGCACCATGATCACATGGTGGACCTCGAATCCGGCGAGATCGTCGAGTTCTACGACGAGGAGATCGAGCGCCGGCAGCGGGAGATCGTCGAAGAGCACGGCTACGAGCTGGTCGAGCACGCGTTGGTACTCTACGTGCGCCCCCGTGGCTCAAAGGCCACGCGCCAGGATGGCATCAAGAAGTAAGCCCGCGCAGCGCCCGCTGGAGCGCGACAGAATACCAAGACGCCGACCCTCGGGTCGGCGTTTCTCGTCTGAAGGGCTTTCAATCAGTGGGCCGAACGCTGACTGGCCGCCAGCATCTCGCGCGCATGAGCCAGTGTGCGATTGGAAAGCTTGACGCCACCCAGCATCCTCGCCAGTTCGCGTACTCGCCCGGCTTCGTCCAGTTGAGACATCAGCGTGCGGGTCGCATCGTCGCTGGAGTGCTTCTCGATATGCAGGTGCTGATGCGCCTGCGCGGCCACTTGCGGCAGGTGGGTCACGGTCATGACCTGGGCATTGCTGCCCAGCCGGCGCAGCAGTTGCCCGACGATCTCGGCGGTAGCGCCGGAAATGCCGACGTCGACCTCGTCGAAGACCAGCGTCGCCAGGGTGCTGTGGCTGGCGGCAACGACCTGAATCGCCAGGCTGACGCGAGAGAGTTCGCCGCCCGAGGCGACCTTGGCCAGCGGCCGGGTCGGTTGGCCCGGGTTGGCGCTGATCTGCAGGCTGACCCGGTCCAGGCCGTGGGGCTGGGGCGTCTCCAGCGGCGAGACATCGACGGCGAAGCGCGCCTTGTCCATTCCCAAAAACGCCAGCTGCTCCTGAACCTGGCGGGCGAAGACCTTGGCGGTGCGCTGTCGCGTTTCGCTGATCTCCCTGGCGCTGTTGCGGTATTGCTGGCGTAGGTCGTCGAGCCGGGCCCTCAGCGTCTCGAGGTCATTGTCACCGCCGTCGAGCGCTTCCAGCTCTTCCCGCAGCCGGCGATGCAGCCCACTCAACTCCTCCGGCATGACGTGATGCTTGCGCGCGATACGGTGAATCTCGCCGAGGCGTTCCTCGACCCAGGCCAGCCGCTGCGGATCGAGCTCCGTCGACTCGACGAAATGGTGCAGTTCACGGGCCGCTTCCTCGATCTGGATCTGGGCATCGTTGAGCATGCCCAGTGCCTCCGACAGCGCACCGCGGTCGCTGCCCGGCACCCTGGACAGCCGCTGGGTCGCCTGTGACAGCAGCGTCGACGCGCCATGTTCGTCGTGGTCGCAGCTGTCCGCCGCGAACTGTGCCTCGCGCAGGCTCTCCTCGAGGTGAGCCAGGGTCTCCTGCTCCTGTTCCAGGCCGGCGAGTTCGTCGGCCTGGAGATCGAGTTGATCCAGCTCCTCGACCTGATAGCGCAGCAACTGGCGCTTGGCTTGGCGCTCCTCGTCATTCTCGCTGCGTTGGCGATACTGCCGACGCAATGCATGCCACTGCCGATGAAGATCGCCAAGCTCGGCGACTGCCTTGTGATGACCGGCGGCGTCGTCGAGCAGGCGACGGTGGGTATCCTCGTTGAGCAGCGCTTGGTGCGCATGCTGGCTGTGCACGTCGATCAGGCACTCGCCCAGTTCACGCAGGTCGGCGATGGTGCAGGGCTGGCCGTTGATCCACGCCTTGGAGCGTCCGTTGGCGGTGACGACGCGGCGAAGCAGACAGTCGTCCGTCGCCAGTTCGCGGGCGGCCAGCCACGCCCTGGCGTCTTCTCGCTCGGCGATGTCGAAGCGCGCGCTCAGATCGGCGCGGTCGGCGCCGTGGCGCACGCCGCCGGCATCGGCCCGCTCTCCCAGGCAGAGGCCCAGCGCGCCGAGCAGGATCGACTTGCCGGCTCCGGTCTCGCCGGTGATGGCGGTCATGCCGGCCTGAAACTCCAGGTCCAGCGTGTCGACGATAGCGAAGTCACGAATGGCGAGTTGGATCAGCATGCGGCCTCCTGCGGGGCGATGGCGGCGATACGGTCAGCGGGCGGTGGATGATCGGTCATTCAGGTTTCTGGTTGTTTATACAGTAGTCGAAAATGGCCTTCAACGGCTGTCGTGATGGTGTGGTGACGAAACGCTTGAGATCTGAATCGATAGCCCCATATAGGCAGACAACTTCCGACGCTTGTCGAATCGCTGTCACAACACCTTGCCAGGAGAGATTCATGGCTAGAGATCCGCAGAACCCCGTAGACGAAGAACTCGAGCGCGCCGAACGCGACGGCGAGCCCCAGCACCAGTCCACCAACGAGACGTTGGACGGCGATCTGGAGCAGTTCGCGGAGTCGCTCGAACACGAGGCGGATGACCTCGAGGGGGAGGCCAACCCCGAGGCCGAGGTTCTGGCCGCCCGAGTCGAGGAGCTCGAGCAGGCGCTGGCGGATGCCAAGGATCAGTCGATGCGCGCCGCTGCCGAGGCGCAGAACGCGCGTCGTCGCGCCGAGCAGGACGCCGACAAGGCGAAGAAGTTCGCGCTCGAGAAGTTCGTCAAGGAGCTGCTGCCGGTGGTCGACAGCCTGGAGAAGGGGCTGGAGAGCATGCAGGAGGTCGACGAGACCCACCGCGAAGGTGTCTCGATGACGCTCCGCATGCAGCTCGACGTACTGGGCAAGTTCGGTGTCGAGCAGCTCGATCCGCAGGGTGAGCCGTTCGATCCGCAGTTCCACGAAGCCATGACCATGGTTCCCAATCCGGAACTGGAACCCAATACCGTGATGGACGTCATGCAGAAGGGCTACACCCTCAACGGCCGGCTGATTCGGCCGGCGATGGTCGTGGTCAGCAAGGCGGCGGGGTAGAGGGCCGGGCGCCGCGGCCGGGCCGATACTGCAACTGAGTGTCGGTGGGGACTTGAAAGGCGCCGGCCAGCCCCCACATAGCAAGCAATCGCGCAGCAAGCGCCGTCATCCAAACGAATTGAGTCGTCAACGAATAGTTAGAGGTGAGGAATTATGGGACGCATCATTGGCATCGACCTGGGTACGACCAACTCCTGTGTCGCCGTACTCGATGGTGACAAGACTCGTGTGATCGAGAACGCCGAAGGTGGCCGCACGACGCCTTCCATCATCGCGTATACCGATGACGGCGAAACACTGGTCGGTCAGGCGGCCAAGCGTCAGGCGGTCACCAACCCGACCAACACGCTCTACGCCATCAAGCGTCTGGTCGGCCGCAAGTTCAAGGACGATGTCGTCCAGAAAGACATCAAGATGGTGCCTTACGAGATCGTCGAAGCCGACAACGGCGACGCCTGGGTCAAGGTCAACGACAACAAGTTGGCTCCGCCGCAGGTCAGCGCCGAAGTGCTGAAAAAGATGAAGAAGACCGCCGAGGACTATCTCGGTGAAGAAGTCACCGAAGCGGTCATCACCGTGCCGGCCTACTTCAACGACTCCCAGCGTCAGGCGACCAAGGATGCCGGTCGCATCGCCGGTCTCGAGGTCAAGCGCATCATCAACGAGCCGACCGCGGCCGCGCTGGCCTACGGCATGGACCGCTCCACCGGCGACCGCACCATCGCGGTCTATGACCTGGGTGGCGGGACCTTCGACATCTCGATCATCGAAGTGGCCGACGTCGATGGCGAGAAGCAGTTCGAGGTGCTGGCGACCAACGGTGATACCTTCCTGGGTGGCGAGGACTTCGACCTCAAGCTGATCGACTATCTCGTCCAGCAGTTCAAGAGCGACTCCGGCATCGATCTGTCCGGCGACAGCCTTGCCATGCAGCGTCTGAAGGAAGCTGCCGAGAAGGCCAAGATCGAGCTCTCCTCTGCCCAGCAGACCGAAGTCAACCTGCCCTACATCACGGCAGACAACACCGGTCCCAAGCACCTGGCGATCAAGGTCACTCGCGCCAAGCTGGAATCACTGGTCGAGGATCTGGTCCAGCGTTCGCTCGGGCCGTGCAAGACTGCGATGGAAGACGCCGGTCTCTCCAACAGCGAGATTCACGACGTGATCCTGGTCGGTGGCCAGACCCGCATGCCGATGGTGCAGCAGAAGGTCGCCGAGTTCTTCGGCAAGGAAGCGCGCAAGGACGTCAATCCGGACGAAGCCGTGGCCATGGGCGCCGCGATCCAGGGTGGCGTACTCGGCGGTGACGTCAAGGACGTGCTGCTGCTCGACGTCACGCCGTTGACGCTGGGTATCGAGACGTTGGGTGGCGTGATGACCCCGCTGATCGAGAAGAACACCACGATCCCGACCAAGAAGACCCAGACCTTCTCCACTGCGGAAGACAACCAGACGGCGGTGACCATTCACGCGCTGCAGGGTGAGCGCAAGCAGGCTGGCCAGAACAAGTCGCTGGGCCGTTTCGACCTTGCCGACATTCCGCCGGCGCCGCGTGGTGTGCCGCAGATCGAGGTTGCCTTCGATCTCGACGCCAACGGTATTCTCAACATCACGGCCAAGGACAAGGCGACCGGCAAGGAACAGTCGATCGTGATCAAGTCCTCCAGCGGTCTCTCCGACGAGGAGATCGACCAGATGGTCAAGGATGCCGAGGCCCACGAAGCCGAGGACAAGAAGTTCGAGGAACTGGTCCAACTGCGCAACCAGGCCGACGGCATGATCCACGCCTCGCGCAAGACGCTGGAAGAGGCTGGCGACAAGGTCGACGCCGACGAAAAGAGCAAGATCGAGACCGCCATCGGCGAGCTCGAGGAAGCGCTCAAGGGCGACGACAAGGATGCCATCCAGGCCAAGCTCGACGCGCTCACCGAAGCGTCCGGCAACCTGGCGCAGAAGATGTATGCCGAGCAGGGTGAAGGTGCCGGCGCGCAGGCCGAGCAGCCGAGCGACGACACCCAGGCCAGCGGCAAGAAAGAGGATGACGTGGTTGACGCCGAGTTCGAAGAAGTCAACGACGATCAGAAAAAGCAATAACCACGACGTCTGACGCCGTGTGATCGGCAGTAGCGCGGGAGCCAGGACGACTCCCGCGTTGCTGTTTGCACGGCACCGACACGGAGGCGGACTCAGTAATGTCCCAACGTGACTACTACGAAGTATTGGGCGTCGACAAGGGCGCCGACGGCAAGGACATCAAGAAAGCCTATCGTCGGCTGGCGCAGAAGTACCATCCGGATCGCAATCCGGAAGATCAGCAGGCAGCGGAGAAATTCCGAGAGGTTTCCGATGCCTACGAAGTGCTCTCCGACGATCAGAAGCGCGCGGCCTACGACCAGTTCGGTCATGCCGGCGTCGACGGCCAGGCCGGCGGATTTGGCGGCGGCGGTTTCGGCGGCGCCGGAGCCGGTGGCTTCAGCGATATCTTCGGTGATGTCTTCGGCGACATCTTCGGGGGCGGCGGCGGCCGCCGCAATCCCAATGCGCCGCAACGCGGCAGCGACCTGCGCTACAACCTCGAGCTCGACCTCGAGAACGCTGTGTTCGGCACCACCGTCGACATTCGCGTGCCGCGTCACGTCGAGTGCGGGCACTGCGACGGCAATGGCGCCGAGCCGGGGTCGAGCAAGGAGACCTGCCCGACCTGCCACGGCCAGGGTCAGGTGCGGATGCAGCAGGGTTTCTTTGCCGTCCAGCAGACCTGTCCGACCTGTCACGGCAGCGGCCAGAGCATCAAGGTGCCTTGCCGCAAGTGTCATGGCGAAGGCCGCGTCCGCGAGACCCGCACGCTATCGGTGAAGATCCCGGCCGGAGTGGATACCGGCGATCGCATCCGGCTCAATGCCGAAGGCGAATCCGGGCTCAACGGCGGCCCCGCGGGGGATCTCTACGTCCAGGTCGAGATCAAGCCGCACCCGATCTTCGAGCGCGACGGCCGGCATCTGCACTGCGAAGTGCCGATCAACTTCGTCGATGCGGCGCTGGGTGGCGAGCTCGAGGTGCCGACGCTGGAGGGCCGCGTCAAGCTCAAGATCCCGCCCGAGACCCAAACCGGCAAGCTGTTCCGGCTGCGCGGCAAGGGCGTCAAGCCCGTGCGCGGCGGCCCGGCCGGCGATCTGCTGTGCAAGGTGGTGACCGAAACCCCGGTCAACCTCAACGAAGAGCAGAAAGATCTGCTGCGCAAGTTCCAGGACAGCCTGGGCAGCGCCAGCCGACACTCGCCCAAGAAAGAGGGCTGGTTCGATGGCGTGAAGCGTTTCTTCGAGGACATGAAGCCCTGACATCGTCGCCGTTCAGTTGACAAAGCCCCGCCCGGGTTCGCCTGAGCGGGGCTGTGTCTTTGTGATGGTGCGCGCTACAGTCGAAGGTCTCGCTCTGGAGATGTCATCATCATGGATCTGCTGACCTTCGCCCTGGCCGCTTTGGGCTTCGCCTACTTGCCCGGTCCGGCCATGCTCTATACCGCCGCGCAGACCCTGGGGCGCGGCAAGCGAGCCGGCTGGTTCGCGGTACTGGGCGTGCATCTTGGCTGCTACGTGCATGTGGTGGCAGCGACGCTGGGGCTGGCGGCGCTGTTCGCGGCGGTGCCCCCGGCCTATGTGGCGATGAAAGTGATCGGCGGGGTGTATCTGCTCTGGGCGGGCGTGCGACTGTGGCGTCAGGGCCTGGGGGGCGAGGCGCCGCCGCTTGGATCACGTGCCTCCGCACGGCGAGTGCTGCGCGACAGCTTCCTGGTCGAGGTGCTCAACCCCAAGACCGCGCTGTTCTTCGTCGCCTTCCTGCCGCAGTTCGTGCAGCCCCAGGCCGATCTCGCCATGACCTGGCAACTGCTCGGCCTGGGCGTGGCCACCAACCTGATCTTCTCCTCCGCCGACGTGGTCACGGTACTGCTGGCCGCACCGCTGCGGCGCTGGTTCACCGCCGGCAGTAGCCGAGGCTCGCGCTGGCTGCAGCGCCTCGGCGGTGGTGTGCTGGGCGGGCTGGGCGTCAATACCCTGGTCCATGCCAGCCGCTAGCCCGCGTCGGAGGTCTCTTCCCAGTCCTTGACGGTCGACGACATGGTCTTCAGCTGGGCGATCGCGAGACGCGATACCGGGCTCAACTCGCTGCCATCCGCGTCGGCGTAGGCGATGATGTCGCGCTTCATGGGGCGTGCCCAGAACTTCTTGAGGTGCGTGGCGACCCGTTCGGCCGCCTGGGTGTCATCACCATGGTGCAGATTGTTGGCGCTGATCTGGTTGACCATCTTGATCAGCGGCGCGGTGGGTCCGCCATGGCTCGAATCATTCATGCTCGAATCGCTCATCTCGCGCTCCCTGGCACCGGAAGAGTGGCCGGCAGCGCTCATTTGAGCGCCACCTCTGCGGATTCCAGATAACGCTGCTGGCGTTCGTCGAAACGCTGGAAATGCTGCTGCCAGGACGAAGGCTGAGAGACCTTCTCCACCTGCACCGCCGTCACCTTGTACTCCGGGCAGTTGGTGGCCCAGTCGGAGTTGTCGGTGGTGATCACGTTGGCCCCGCTGCCGGGATGGTGGAAGGTGGTGTAGACCACCCCCGGCGCCATGCGATCGCTGACCCGGCAGCGCAGCACCGTGCGTCCGACACGGCTGCTGATGCCCAGCCAGTCGCCGTCGTACAGGCCACGGACCTCGGCATCCGAGGGATGAATCTCCAGTACGTCCTCGGCGTGCCAGGCGCTGTTGGCAGTGCGCCGGGTCTGGGCCCCCACGTTGTACTGGCTGAGAATGCGGCCGGTGGTCAGCAGCAGCGGGTAGCGTCGGCTGGCGCGCTCCTCGGTGGCGACGTACTCGGTGATCGCGAAGTTGCCCTTGCCGATGGGGAAGTCCAGCGCATGCATGGTCGGCGTGCCGTCGGGGAAGGCGTCGTTGCACGGCCACTGGATGCTGCCGAGTTTTTCCAGCTTGGCGTAGCTGACCCCGGTGAAGGTCGGCGTGAGGCTGGCGATCTCGTCCATGATCTCGGACGGATGGGTATAGTGCATCGGATAGCCCAGGGCGTTGGCCAGGTCCTGGGTGACCTCCCAGTCCTCCTTGCCGGCCACCGGCGGCATCACCCGGCGCACCCGGTTGATACGCCGCTCGGCGTTGGTGAAGGTGCCGTTCTTCTCGAGGAAGGTGGCCCCCGGCAGCAGCACGTGGGCGTACTTGGCGGTCTCGTTGAGGAAGATGTCCTGCACGATCAGGCAGTCCAGCGCGCGCAGGGCCGACTCCACGTGCTGGGTGTTGGGGTCCGACTGGGCGATATCCTCGCCCTGCACGTAGAGCGCCTTGAAGGTGCCGGCGATCGCAGCGTCGAACATGTTGGGGATGCGCAGCCCCGGCTCGTCGTCCAGCGGGGTGTGCCAGACCGCCTCGAACTTCTCGCGCACCGCCGGGTCGGCGACGTGCTGGTAGCCGGGCAGCTCATGCGGGAAGGAGCCCATGTCGCAGGAGCCCTGGACGTTGTTCTGACCGCGCAGCGGGTTGACGCCGACCCCTTCGCGGCCGATGTTGCCGGTGGCCATGGCGAGGTTGGCGATGCCCATCACCATGGTCGAGCCCTGGCTGTGCTCGGTCACGCCGAGACCGTAGTAGATCGCCCCGTTGCCGGCGGTGGCATAGGCGCGAGCGGCTTCGCGGACCGTGGCCGCCGGCACGCCGGTCTCGGCTTCCAGCGCCTCGGGGGCATTGCGCGGCTCGCTGATGAAGGCGCGCCACTGCTGGTAGGCGTCGCCTTCGCAGCGTCGTGCGATGAAGTCGTGATCCTCCAGCCCCTCGGTGACCACCACGTGGGCCAGGGCATTGACCAGCGCCACGTTGGTGCCGGGCTTGAGCGGCAGGTGCAGGCTCTTGCCGCCGTGGGGTGTCTTGAGCAGGTCGATCCGCCGCGGGTCGGCGACGATCAGGGTCGCCCCCTGACGCAGGCGGCGCTTCATCTGCGAGGCGAACACCGGGTGGGCGTCGGTGGGGTTGGCGCCGATCACCAGGATGGTGTCGGCCTTCATCACCGAATCGAAGGTCTGGGTACCGGCGGATTCGCCCAGAGTGGTCTTCAGCCCGTAGCCGGTGGGCGAGTGGCACACCCGCGCACAGGTATCGGTGTTGTTGTTGCCGAAGGCGGCGCGGATCAGCTTCTGCACCAGATAAGTCTCCTCGTTGGTGCAGCGCGAGGAGGTGATGCCGCCGACGCTTTCGCGCCCGTACTGGGTCTGGATCTCGCGCAGACGCCGGGCGGCGAAGCCGAGCGCCTCTTCCCACGAGACCGCACGCCACGGCTGATCGATCGAGTCGCGGATCATCGGCTCCTTGATGCGATCCTTGTGGGTGGCGTAGCCGAAGGCGAAGCGCCCCTTGACGCAGGAGTGGCCGTGGTTCGCGTCGCCGCCCTTGTAGGGCACCATGCGCACCAGCTGGTCGCCCTTCATCTGCGCCTCGAACGAGCAGCCGACGCCGCAGTAGGCGCAGGTGGTGACCACGCTGTGCTCGGGCACGCCCTGCTCGATCACGCTCTTTTCCATCAGCGTCGAGGTGGGGCAGGCCTGCACGCAGGCGCCGCAGGAGACGCACTCGGAGTCCATGAACGGCTCGTTCTGCCCGGCGGCGACCTTGGAGTCGAAGCCGCGCCCCTCGATGGTCAGGGCGAAGGTGCCCTGGACCTCGTTGCAGGCGCGCACGCAGCGCGAGCAGACGATGCACTTGCTGGGGTCGAAGCTGAAGTAGGGGTTGGAGGCGTCGGTCTCGGCGTCGAGATGGTTGGCCCCCTCGAAGCCGTAGCGCACCTCGCGCAGGCCCACCGCGCCGGCCATGTCCTGCAGCTCGCAGTCACCGTTGGCGGGGCAGGTCAGACAGTCCAGCGGGTGATCGGAGATATAGAGCTCCATCACGTTGCGCCGCAGCTTGGCCAGCCGGGCGTTCTGGGTGGTGACTGCCATGCCCTCGCTGACCGGCGTGGTGCAGGAGGCCGGCAGACCGCGGCGGCCCTCGATCTCCACCGCGCACAGGCGGCACGAGCCGAACGCTTCGAGGTTGTCCGAGGCGCACAGCTTGGGAATGGTGATGCCGGCGAGCGCCGCGGCGCGCAGCACCGAGGTGCCTTCGGGCACGCTGATGCTGTGGCCGTCGATGGTCAGTGCCACCTGGGTCTCGGAGAAACGCGCCGGGGTACCCAGGTCGCGGGCGAACTGGGCGGCGTGGGATGCGTCGGGTTCGAAATATTGCAACATGCTTACCTCCCGCCTTCGGCCTGGGGCCGGGTCAGGTCATCGGGAAAGTGCTTCATCACGCTCTGCACCGGGAAGGGGGTCATGCCCCCCATGGCACACAGCGAACCGTCCACCATGGTCTCGCACAGGTCGGCGAGCAGCACCAGATTGTCGTCGGCGGCGTCGCCGGCACGGATACGGTCGATCACCTCGACGCCGCGCACGGCGCCGATCCGGCACGGGGTGCACTTGCCGCAGGACTCCACCGCGCAGAACTCCATGGCGAAGCGCGCCTGGGCGCCCATGTCGACGCTGTCGTCGAACATCACCACGCCGCCGTGGCCGACCACACCACCGAAGGCGGCGAAGGCTTCATAGTCGAGCGGGGTATCCCACTGGCTCTCCGGCAGATAGGCGCCCAGCGGGCCGCCCACCTGCACCGCCTTGAGCGGGCGGCCGCTGCGCGTGCCGCCGCCGAAGCTCTCCATCAGCTCGCGCAGAGTGGTGCCGAACGCCAGCTCGACCAGCCCGCCGCGGGCGACGTTGCCGGCCAGCTGCAGCGCCAGGGTGCCGCGGGACTTGCCCATGCCGTAGTCGGCGTAGGCCTGGCCGCCCTGGTCGAGGATGAACGGCACCGCGGCCAGCGAGAGCACGTTGTTGACCACGGTGGGCTGGCCGAACAGACCCTCGATCGCCGGTAGCGGCGGTTTGGCGCGTACCAGCCCGCGCTTACCCTCCAGGCTCTCCAGCAGCGAGGTCTCCTCGCCGCAGATATAGGCCCCGGCGCCCAGGCGGACTTCGAGGTGGAAGGCGTGGCCGCTGTCGAGGATGTTCTCACCCAGGTAGCCGGCGGCCTCGGCGCGGGCGATCGCCTCGTCGAGCATCGCCTGGGCCAGCGGATATTCCGAGCGCAGATAGATGTAGCCCTGGGTGGCACCCACGGCGAGCCCGGCGATGGTCATGCCCTCGATCAGCATGAAGGGGTCGCACTCCATCACCAGGCGGTCGGCGAAGGTGCCGGAGTCGCCCTCGTCGGCGTTGCACACGATGTACTTCTGCGCCGCCGGGGTGTCGTGCACGGTCTGCCACTTGATGCCGGTGGGGAAGGCCGCGCCGCCACGTCCGCGCAGCCCCGAGGCCTTGACCTCGTCGACGATAGCCTGGGGCGTCAGCGCCAGCGCCTGTTTCAGGCCGGCGAAGCCCTGCCGTGCGGTGTAATCCTCGAGCGAGAGCGGGTCGGTCAGACCGATGCGCGAGAAGGTCAGGCGCTGCTGGCGTGCCAGATAGGGATGGGCTTCGATGTCGCCGAGGGCCAGCGCGTGCTCCTGCCGGCCCTCGAACAGGCCGGCGTCGACCAGGGCGTCGACGTCGGTGGGGGCGACCGGACCATAGGCCACCCGGCCCGCCGCGGTCTCCACCTCCACCAGCGGCTCCAGCCAGAACAGCCCGCGGGAGCCGTTGCGCTTGAGCTGGATCGCCACGCCCAGGCGTTCGGCGGCGCGTGTCAGGCGCGCCGCCACAGCGTCGGCGCCGAGCGAGCGGGCGGTGGTGTCACAGGGCACATAGATCGTGGTCGTCATCACTTCACCTCCACCACGGTGGCGCTCAGCTGCGCCGCCAGCCGATCGAAGCCGGCGGCGTCCACGCGCCCGTGGATCTCGTCGTCGACCCGCAGCGACGGCCCGCAGGCGCAGTTGCCGAGGCAGTAGACCGGCTCCAGGGTGAACTCGCGATCCGCCGTGGTCTCATGATAGTCGACCCCCAGCGCGGACTTGACGTGGGCTTCCAGCGCCCGCGCGCCCACCGCCTGACACGCCTCGGCGCGGCACACCTGGATCACGTGGCGCCCCGGGGGATGGGTGCGGAAGTGGTGGTAGAAGCTGATGATGCCGTGCACTTCGGCGCGGGTATGGCGCAGCGCCTCGGCGATCATGGGTACGGCGGCGTCGGGGATATAGCCGTGCTGCGCCTGGATGGCGTGCAACAATGGCAGCATGGCCCCGGGGCGCGCGGCGTGCTGGTCGATCACGGCCTGGAGCTGCGCCGCCAGCGCCGTGTCGGCGGGCTGCGGAGTGGGGTGTGACATGGCCTGTTTCTCATCGAGTCGGTGGCTGGTCGTGTACATGGCCTGCCGCGATCGGGTTTGTCAGGAGCCCGCGTCAGTCCATCGTCTTATATGAAATATTGTTCTTAACTGATTTAAGTGGATGCCGCTGAAGCCCAAACTAGCACTCCCATCGAGCGCGCAAAATATGAACGAAAATGCTTAGAAAAAAGTTGAATATCACCCCCGCGTGGCTGTTTCGCAGCGACGAGGGCGAGCTGCTCGATCCGGTACTGTTCGCGCTGCTGGCGAATCTGCGCGAGAGCGGCAAGCTGACCCATGCGGCCCAAGCCGCGGGGATCTCCTACCGCCACGCCTGGAATCTGCTCAATCGCGCCGAAAACTTTTTCGGCATGGCACTGGTGGACATGCGCAAGGGTCACGGCACCTGGCTGTCGCCGCTGGGCGAGACGCTGTCGTGGTCCGAGCAGCGGGTCAAGGCGCGTCTGGGGCCGCAGATCGACAGTATGGCCTCGGAGCTCAACAACCAGTTGCAGCAGCTGCTGGCGGGCGCCCACCCGGTGCTGCGGCTGCACGCCACCCACGGTTACGCGGTGGCGCTGCTGCCGGGGAGCTGCAGTGAGCTCGACCTGCGTTACTGCCATCCCGAGGAAGCGTTGAACGCCATGGAGCGCGGCGAGTGCGACCTGGCCAGCTTTCATCTTCCCACCTGCCCGCGACTGGCGATGCGGGTGATGCAGGTCTACCGGCGGCAATTGGGGCGCCAGAAGTTGCGCGTGATCCGGTTCGTGACCCGGCGTCAGGGGTTGATCCTGCGCGCAGCGGATCGCGATCGCATCGGGGGGCTGAGCGATCTCACCCGACCCGGGGTGCGCTTCATCAATCGCGACGAGCACTCCGGCACGCGGATCCTGTTCAATCTGCTGCTGGAGGAGGAAGGGATCGGCGAGGCCCAGATCCAGGGCGCCGAACGGGAGGAGTTCACGCATACCGCGGTGGCGGCCTACGTCGCTTCGGGCATGGCCGATGTCGGGTTTGGTCTGGAAGCGGCGGCGGCGCAGTTCGGGCTCGATTTCGAGCCGCTCTCCACCGAACACTACCTGCTGGTCTGCCCCGAGGATCGACTGCGACAGCCCAAGGTCCAGGAGCTGCTGGCGTTCATGGGATCCCGGGAATTTCTCGCCCAGCTCGAGTCACTGACCGGCTACGCGGCGGATCGGTGTGGCGAGGTGGAGACGTTCGAGGCGCTACTGGCGGGAGATCGCGGGTAGCGGGCCGGACACGATCGTGTCCGGCCATCGTTCAAGGGTGGTGCGCCGGAATCAGAACAGCGCAGCCGCCTTGGCCAGGGCGATGTAGAGGCCGATCAGGAACGGTACGCCCACGCCGAGCCAGGCCAGAACGCCGCCGATACCGAAGCTGCCGCGAGCCGCGGTCTCGGCATTGGAGGAGACACTATCTTCCTTCTGCAGCGCGCGCTCGCGGGCCAGTTCCTCTTCGCTCATCTGCTGCTCCGGCTTGACCGGCTTGACCAGGGCGTTGCAGATCAGGCCCAGGAACAGCAGGCCGGCCATGATGTAGAGCGTGCGATCGTAGACCAGGCTGGGCTCGACGCCAGCATCGAGCTGGGCCTGGCGCAGGGCGGCGATGATCAGCGGGCCGACCAGGCCGGCAGCGGTCCAGGCGGTGAGCAGGCGGCCGTGGATGGCGCCGACCATCTGGGTGCCGAAGATATCGGCGAGATAGGCCGGCACCGTGGCGAAGCCGCCGCCGTACATGCTCAGGATGACGCAGATCGAGATCACGAACAGCCCGGCCATGCCCAGGTGGCCCCACATCGGTAGCAGGCAGTACATCACGATGCCGATCGCGAAGAAGCAGTAGTAGGTGTTCTTGCGTCCGATCTTGTCCGACAGCGAGGCCCAGAACAGGCGGCCGACGCTGTTGAACAAGCTGATCAGGCCGACCAGGCCGGCCGCGGCGGCCACCACGGCGGCTTGCTGCGCGGCGCTGAGCACCGCGTCGCGGTCATCCAGACCCACCAGGGCGCCGCCGAAGACATCCTGCAGCATCGGGCTTGCCATCGAGATCACCGCGATCCCGGCGGTCACGTTGAGGAACAGCACGCCCCAGATCAGCCAGAACTGCTTGGTCTTCCAGGCGGTGTTCAGGTGCACGTGACCGTGAGCGATCATGGCGTTGGCACTGGCTTTCTTCGGCGCCGTCCAGCCGGCCGGCTTCCAGCCGTTGGGCGGTACGCGGAAGCCGATGGCGCCGCAGGCCATGACGATGGCGTAGATCACACCCATGGTGATCAGGGTCATGGCCACGCCGGTGCCGCCGTTCGTGGAGTAGTGGTTCATCAGCACCACCGCCAGCGGTGCGCCGACCATGGCGCCGCCGCCATAGCCCATGATGGCGAAGCCGGTGGCCATGCCGCGGCGATCCGGGAACCACTTGATCAGGGTCGAGACCGGGGTGATGTAGCCCAGTCCCTGGCCGATACCGCCGAGCACGCCACAGCCGAGATAGACCAGCCACAGCTGATGCTGCATGACCCCGATGCCGCCGACGATCAGGCCGCCGCCCCAGCACAGCGCGGCGATACAGCCGGCCTTGCGCGGGCCGGCGTGCTCGAGCCAGGCGCCCCAGATCGCCGCGGAGACGCCGAGCATGGCGATGAAGATACCGAAGACATAGGTGACCTGGGCCACGCTCCAGTTACAGCTGGTGGTGGTCAGTGCCTGCAACAGGCCGAGATTGCTGCAACTGGCCGGGGCGTCGACGATCTGCTGGCTCATCGGCAGCCAGAATACCGAGAAACCGTAGGCCATGCCGATACACAGGTGAATGGCCAGCGCCGCGGTCGGCACCAGCCAGCGGTTGAAGTTGGGTCCCGCTACCGTTCTCTCGCGGGAGAAAAATCCCGCCGATGTGTTGCCGCCGGTCTCCAGCGCGGCCTGATTGATCCCACTCATCCTGAACCCTCTTCTTGATTATCGTGTCGATGGCGCTGCCGGCGCTACCGGGAAGACACTGCGTGCTCTACATCGGCAGGAGCGCCCTTGGGCTTGAGCGAAGAATATATGAACAGTTTTTCTTATTGTTGCCGTGTTCATCCACGAGAGTCGGCAGGATCGAATCCGCGGGTGGAAATGACAACTAGCGGAAATCATTATGCTTGGCCGTGCATAGGTGAAGGCTAGAAGAGGGCGTGAAAGTCGAAGAGTGATGGGCGGGGAAGTCGGCCCCCGTGCTGAAAATGGTCATGTGTGCCGGCGTCACGACGTCGCCGTATCGGGTTCGGTAACGGCAAAGCAGGTCAGCAGGGTACGTTGCATCAGGCTGAAGTTGTCATCACTGACCATCAGGTAGCGGTGATGACCGATGCGCGTCAGGCCTTCGAAATTGTCCAGCGACCAGCCATCGCCGTTGGAGAGTCTGGCCAGTTCGGTGATTTCGACGCTGCCATCGTCGGCGAGATGGACGCGGCGCAGCCGGATCACCAGCGAGGCTGGCGGCGTGTAGGCGCGCTCCAGCGCCAGCAGGTCGTCATCCAGCGTTTCGAGGGCGGTCAGGGCGCTGTTGGCATTGGCCGCCAGCGGGTAACGCCACTCCCGGGAACCGTCCAGGGTGAAAAGCCGGGTCATCTTCGCCGGCCAGCCTTTCGGCGGCTGCTCGATGCCGCCAACCAAGCCGTAGCCGGGCAGCATTGCGATCGATTCCAGGCCGCCGTTGGAATCGCTATCCGAGAGGCCAGCCGGACGCCGTGCCGGTTCGCTGGCGATACCCGACGGTAGAAAGCGCTGCCAGCGGGCGTCGCTTCCCGGCGCTCCCTCGAACCCGATGATCAGTTGGGTGTTGCCGCGCAGACCGTCGTCGGCGTTCTCCAGCGTCAGCGCCTCGGCGTCGCTGCTGGCATGCGCCAGAATGGCGCCATCCTCGGCCCGCAACGGATAGGTATCCAGCGGTTCGTAGTCGCGCAACTCGCCGCTGCCGCTGAACGTCAGTCGCGCCCGATGCAGCCAGCCGCGATCCGAGACCAGAAACAGCATCGACTCGTCCTCGTCCCAGCCCAGGTCGGAGAGTCCGCCCACCGGGGTTCCGTCCTGCCACTCCGACGGCAGCGCCAGGGTGCCGCACCATTCGATGTTCGGTGTGCTCGCCAGCAGCTCCACCGGCGCGATGGCAGTGCGATGAGGCGTGGCGCTGCAGCCGGCCAGCCCCAGCGCCACGAGGGCCAGCAGGGCGATTGAGGCGAGAGAAGAGCGTATAGATCGGGAATGCGCGTACATGACGGCTCCGGTGATCAGGGGACTTTCCTACTCTAGTTCATGGCGATCCACACCGTTGCCCGCCGGCGCGACGCGGCGCACCCGGGTATGATGTCGCGCTCGCTGAAGCCGAATCATCCCGTCCCCGAGGAGACGTCTTTACCATGCACGACACCACGGACCGGCCGCTGGCCGGCATTCTGCTGCGCCTGCTCTCGGGGCTGCTATTCGCCGGCATGCTGGTCTGCGTCAAGGCGGTCAGCGACGAGGTGCCGCTGGGGCAGACCGTGTTCTTCCGCTCCGCCTTCGCGCTGCTGCCGATCGTCGTCTTCATGCTGTGGCGGCGCGAGTTCCCGCGCGCCCTGGCCACCCGGCGTCCACTCGGTCATCTGCTGCGCTCGGGGCTGGGAGCGGCGGCGATGTTCGCCTCCTTCGCGGCGGTGGCGCGGCTGCCGGTGGCCGAGGCGACCCTGCTGGCCCAACTGGCGCCGGTGGCCCTGGCGCTGGGCGGTATCCTGCTGCTGGGCGAGCGCCTCACCCGCCACCGGCTGGCGGCACTGACGCTGGTGCTGGTCGGGGTGGGGGTTCTGATCCTGCCCGAGTTGCGCGGCGGTCCGACCCCGGCGCGCGTCACTGGTTATGCCCTGGGCATCGCCGCCGCGCTGCTCACCGCCGGGGCGCTGCTCACGGTACGGCGCATCTCACGCACCGAGACGCCCGCCTCGATCGCGTTCTATTTCGTGCTGGTGACCACGCTGGCGGGGCTCGCCACCGCCACCCTGGGTTGGGTCTCGGTTGCCTGGCCGACGCTAGCGCTGCTGGTGCTGGCGGGGCTGTTCGGCGGCGCGGCGCATATCTGCATGACGCTGGCGCTGCGCATGACCGAGGTGTCGAAGCTGGCGCCGTTCGAGTACGTGGCGCTGATCTGGCCGCTGCTGGCGGATCTGTGGTTGTTCGGGCAGCCGCTCTCGAGCGGTTTCGTGCTGGCCCTGCCGCTGGTGCTGGGAGGTGCCATGCTGGCGGCGCTGGAGGGGCGGCGGCTGGGGTGGCCACGGCGCCGCCTGGGCACCAGTGAGCAGGGCGCGGGGGACTAGGTCGTGTACGAGAAGTCGCCGCGGGTAGGCAGTTTCCGGGCAGTAGCTAGATGGCGGCTTCGACGATCAGCTGCGGTCTTCCCTGGGAACAGGGCTCGATGCGCGCCTCGACCTGGAAGGTGCGGCGCAGCATCGGCGGTGTCACCACCTGCTTGCAGGGGCCGCAGTCGACCAGCCGCCCGCTTTCGATCACCAGTGCCTGATCGGCGAAGCGCAGGGCGTGGCCGAGATCGTGGAGCGCGGCGATGATCAGCATGTTCCGCTCCTGGGCCAGCCGGCGCAAGATACCGAGCAGGCTGATCTGGCGGTGGAGGTCGAGCGCCGAGGTGGGCTCGTCCAGCAGCAGGATGTCGGGGGACTGCACCAGCGCCTGGGCCGCGCCCACCAGTTGCCGCTGGCCGCCGCTCAGGTTGCCGATGTCGCGCCCGGCCAGGGTATCGATGCCGAGCGCCGCCAGTGCCTTGTCGACCTCGGCGAGATCGGCATCCGCCACCTTGAGACGACGCCCCTGCATGCGCGCCAGCAGGACCGCTTCGTAGACCGTCAGCACCGCGGTGGCGCCGTTGTCCTGGGGCATGTAGGCGATCGGACGCTCGCTGCGGGTGCCGGTGATGCGCACTTCGCCATCCCCTTCGAGCAGCCCCAGGATGCGCCGGAACAGGGTCGACTTGCCCGCCGCGTTGGGGCCGAGCAGGGCCACCACCTGGCCGCCGTGCAGCGTCGGCGTGGAGATGTCGGCGAGGATCTGGCGGCGGCCGTAGCGTGCCGAGAGGCGGTCGAGCGTCAGCGTTACCATGCGTTCTTCTTGTGGTTGAGGATCAAGAACAGGAAAAACGGAATCCCCACCAGCGAGGTGATGATGCCGATCGGAATGATGGTGCCGGGGATGATCACCTTCGACAGCACCGAGCCCACCGAGAGCATCAGCGCCCCGCACAGTGCCGAGCCGGGCAGGAAGAAGCGCTGATCCTCACCCAGCAGCAGGCGCGCGATGTGCGGCCCGACCAACCCGACGAAGCCGATGGTGCCGACGAAGGAGACGGCGATCGCCGCCAGCAGCGAGACCATGATCAGCACCTCCAGGCGCAGCGCCCGCGGCTTGACGCCCAGGCTCTCGGCCTTGGCGTCGCCCAGGCGCATGGCGGTCAGCGCCCAGCCGTGGCGGGCCAGCAGCGGTACCACCATCGCGAGCACGGCGAAGGCGATGCCGAGCTTGGGCCAGGTCGCCTTGGTCAGGCTGCCCATGGTCCAGAACACCAGCGCGGAGACCGCCTGCTGGCTGGCGAAGAACTGGATCAGCGCCATCAGCGAGTTGAAGATGAACACCATGGCGATGCCCAGCAGCACGATGGTCTCGATCGTCACCCCGCGGCGCATGCTCAGGAAGTGGATCGCCAGCGCGGTCAGCATCGCCATGATGAAGGCGTTGAGCGGGATCGCGTAGTCGACCAGCGCCGGCACCAGGGTCACTCCGAAGGCCAGCGCCAGCGCGGCGCCGAAGCTGGCGCCGGCGGAGATGCCGAGGGTGAAGGGGCTGGCCAGCGGATTGCTAAGGATGGTCTGCATCTGCGCGCCGGCGATCGACAGGCTGGCGCCCACCACCAGCGCCATCAGCGCCACCGGCATGCGGATCTGCCACAGGATCACGCGCAGCGAATCCTCGACCGAGCCCGGGGTGAACAGCGCCGCGATCACCTGGTCGAGACCGAAGCGTGCCGGCCCCAGGGCAAGGTCGACGCACAGGCTGGCGAACAGCGCCAGGGTCAGCGCGGCCAGGATCAGCTGGCGCCGCAGCACCAGCCGGCGATAGAGGTTGGCGTCTTCGGCCGCGGCCGGGGGGAAGGCCGCCGCACGCGACGGCGCGGCGGCCACGCGGGAACTCTCAGTCGTCATGCAGGGATACCCAGTAACCGGGGGCGTAGTCCACCGGCAGGAAGCGCTGGTGCAGCTCGCGCAGGGTGGCTTCGGGATCGAGATCGGCGAAGAGTTCCGGGTGGAACCACTTGGCCAGGCGCTGCACGGCGACGAAGTAGTAGGGGCTGTTGTAGAACTGATGCCAGATGGCGTGGACCTGGCCGTTCTTCACCGCCGCGATGCCGCTCATGGCGGTGCGATGGGTCAGGTTCTCGAGCTTGGCCCGGGCCTTCTGCATGTCCGCGCCCGGGCCCACGCCGACCCAGTTGCCGCCGGGCACGTAGGCGCCCCAGTTGCCACCGGTGACCACCACCTGATCGGGGTTGGCGGCGATGATCTGCTCCGGGTTGAGGGTGCCAAAGGTGGCGGGGATGATGCCGTCGGCGATGTTGTGGCCGCCGGCCAGCTCGACGTATTCGCCGAAGTTGCCGGGGCCGAAGCTCATGCAGCAATCGTCGGAGTAGCCGCCGGCGCGATCGATGAACACCTTGGGTCGCGCCGGGTCGGCGGCGGCGATCTTGTCGGTGACCCGGGCCATCTGCGCCTGGGAGAAGCCGATGAAGGCCTCGGCGCGCTGGCTGTCGCCGAGCAGTCGGCCCATCAGGCGCATCGAGGGAATGGTGTGCTCGAGCGGCTTCTCGCGGAAGTCGACGTAGACGATCGGGATGCCCAGCGCGGCCAGCTTGGTGTCGTAACCGGCATCCTCGGTGGCGGCCTTGGCCTCCAGGTTCATCAGCACCACGTCCGGATGCAGGCTGGCGGCCTGTTCGACATCGAAGGTGCCATCCTTGAAGCCGCCGAAGGTGGGGATCTGCTTCATCTCGGGAAACTTGGCGGCGTAGGCGGCGTAGTTGTCCGGGTCGGCCTCGGCGAGGTCGTGGCGCCAGCCCACCACATGGGCGAACGGGTTGTCGGGCTCGAGCGCGGCGAGCAGGTAGATCTGGCGGCCCTCGCCGAGGATGACGCGCTGCACCGGGGCCTCGACGGTCACCTGGCGCCCGGCGATATCGGTCACCGTGATCGGGCCGGCCCAGGCGCTGGCGGCACCGCCGAGGGCGAGGCTGATGATGACGAGACGGGCGAGCCTTGCGGCATATCCGGCGAAGAGAGAGCGTGGCTGAGTCACGATGAGATCCGGGCAGTGGGGCAGATGAATTTGTTACGCATGATTCTTATTTGCGATGGCGCGCTAGTATGTCGCAGGGTTGGGCGGGGCGTCCAGCGCGGCGCTCGGGCTTGGCAGGGGCGCCGACAGGCGTGGCGCGGGCCCCGGCGGCAGTTGTTATACTGCCGCGACGCTCACCCACCGCTGGAGACCGCATGCCTTCTCACGCCCCCCGTATCGCCATCGTCGGCGCCGCCGGCCGCATGGGCCGCACCCTGATCAGTGCCGTGCAGCAGGATGACGGTGTCAGCCTGGCCGGCGGCAGCGTCTCCGCCGGCAGCTCGCTGGTCGGTGCCGACCTGGGCGAACTCGCCGGCCTCGGGCGCCTGGGCGTGGCCGCCACGGACGATCTGGCCGCCATCGCTGACGACTTCGATGTGCTGATCGACTTCACCTCTCCCGCCACCACCCTGGCCAACCTCGCCTTCTGTGCCGACCACGGCAAGGCGATCGTGATCGGCACCACCGGCCTCGACGAGGCCCAACTGGCCGAGCTCGACGGCTACCGCGAGCGCGTGGCGATGGTCTTCGCGCCCAACATGAGCGTCGGCGTCAACCTGACCCTCAATCTGCTCGCCACCGCCGCCCGCGCGCTGGGCGACGAGGGCTACGACATCGAGGTGCTCGAGGCCCACCATCGCCACAAGGTCGATGCACCTTCGGGTACCGCGCTGAAGATGGGCGAGGTGATGGCCGGTGCCCTGGCGCGCCCGCTCAAGGAGTACGGCGTATTCGAGCGGGTCGGGCAGTGTGGGCCGCGCACCGACAAGGAGATCGGCTTCGCCACCGTACGGGCGGGCGATATCGTCGGTGAACACACGGTAATGTTCGCCACCGAGGGCGAGCGCATCGAGATCACCCACAAGGCCTCCAGCCGCATGACCTTCGCCAAGGGCGCGGTACGCGCGGCGCGCTGGCTCGCCGCGCGCGAGGCCGGGCGCTACGACATGCAGGACGTGCTGGGCCTGAAGGATTGACGCTCGGTTGAGGCGGAGATCGGCTGCCGGCGGGGTGCTGGTCGGAGTGTCATAGGATCGAATCGCGATCGGTACTGGAGCCGGTCGCCGCTTTCCGGTATCATTTCGCCAATTTGGCCGGGCCAGTGCCGCAGGCAGTAGAGATTCGCCGCAGATGATGCAGCAACAGGACAATGAGCGGGATGAAACCGGTTTTCCGGATTTCGTCCCGCTTTTTTACGACCTTGCGGCGGCTCCCGGTCAGTGAATGAAGGGGCGTGATGCTACACCTCGACGCAATTTGTTGATGACCAGTTAAGGAGGATGTTGCCTTGAACAGACCCGCGATACTGGCTCTCGAAGACGGCAGTGTATTTCACGGCGTCGCGATCGGAGCCGATGGGCAGACCAGCGGGGAGGTGGTCTTCAATACCGCCATGACCGGTTATCAGGAAATTCTCACCGACCCCTCCTATACCCGCCAGATCGTGACCCTGACCTACCCCCACATCGGCAATACCGGCATCAACGTCGAGGACGTCGAGTCGCACCGCATCTGTGCCGCCGGCTTGGTCATTCGCGACCTGCCGCTGATCGCCAGCAATTTCCGCAGCACGACCACGCTCTCCGAGTATCTGGCTTCGCAGAACGTCATCGGCATCGCCGACATCGACACGCGTCGCTTGACGCGCATCCTGCGCAGCAAGGGCTCGCTCAACGGGGCCATCCTGGCCGGCGACGCTGCCCGGGGCGATGACGCCGTCGAGCGGGCGCTGGCGGAAGCCCAGGCCTTCCCGGGCCTCAAGGGGATGGATCTGGCCAGGGAGGTCTCCTGTGAGTCGGTCCACGAGTGGACCGAGGGCGAGTGGACGCTGGGCCAGGGCTATGCTGACACCACCCAGGGTGAGCGCCCGTACCACGTGGTCGCCTACGACTACGGGATCAAGCACAACATCCTGCGCATGCTCGCCTCGCGTGGCTGCCGCCTGACCGTGGTGCCGGCGCAGACGCCAGCCAGCGAGGTGCTGGCGATGAATCCGGACGGCGTATTCCTGGCCAACGGGCCGGGTGATCCCGAGCCCTGCGACTACGCCATCAGTGCAATCCGCGAAGTGCTCGAGACGGATGTCCCGGTCTTCGGTATCTGCCTGGGTCACCAGCTGCTGGCGCTGGCCGCCGGCGCCAGGACGGTGAAGATGAATCATGGTCACCACGGCGCCAACCACCCGGTTCAGGATCTCGACAGCGGGCAGGTGATGATCACCAGCCAGAACCACGGTTTCGCGGTGGACGAGACCAGCCTGCCCGATAACGTGCGTGCGATTCATCGCTCGCTGTTCGATGGCACCCTGCAGGGCATCGAGCTGACCGATCGGCCGGCGTTCAGCTTCCAGGGTCACCCCGAGGCGAGCCCGGGGCCGCAGGACGTCTCGCCGCTGTTCGATCGCTTCGTGACGATGATGCAGGCCCGCCAGCGGGATGCGGTATAAGCCGTCAGCGAAACGCAGCACGGCCTTGGCCGTTTGGAATTCAGTCTTCTTGGGTCGGCGCCAGCCGCCGACACCACCATTTTCGACGAGTGTTAGCGCATGCCAAAACGTACGGATCTCGACAGCATTCTGATCATCGGCGCCGGCCCCATCGTCATCGGGCAGGCGTGCGAATTCGACTACTCCGGGGCCCAGGCCTGCAAGGCACTGCGCGAAGAGGGCTACCGCGTCATTCTGGTCAACTCCAACCCGGCGACCATCATGACCGACCCGGTGATGGCGGACGCTACCTATATCGAGCCGATCACCTGGCAGGCAGTGGAGCAGATCATCGAGCGTGAGCGCCCGTCGGCGATCCTGCCGACCATGGGTGGCCAGACCGCGCTCAACTGCGCGCTGGACCTCGACAAGCATGGCGTGCTCGAGAAGTACGGGGTCGAGATGATCGGTGCCAATGCCGATGCCATCAACAAGGCCGAAGATCGCGACCTGTTCGACAAGGCGATGAAGAACATCGGCCTGGAGTGCCCCAAGGCGAAAGTGGCGCACACCATGGACGAGGCGTGGGAGATCCAGGCCACGCTCGGTTTCCCGGTGATCATCCGGCCTTCCTACACCATGGGCGGCTCCGGCGGCGGCGTGGCCTACAACAAGGAGGAGTTCGAGGAGATCTGCGATCGCGGCTTCGAACTCTCCAACAACCACGAGCTGCTGATCGACGAGTCCCTCCTCGGCTGGAAGGAGTACGAGATGGAGGTCGTTCGTGACAAGAACGACAACTGCATCATCGTCTGCGCGATCGAGAACTTCGACCCCATGGGGGTGCATACCGGCGACTCCATCACCGTCGCGCCAGCGCAGACGCTGACCGACAAGGAGTACCAGATCATGCGCAACGCATCGCTTGCGGTGCTGCGCGAGATCGGCGTCGAGACCGGCGGCTCCAACGTCCAGTTCGGCGTCGATCCCGACACCGGGCGCATGGTCGTGATCGAGATGAACCCGCGCGTCTCCCGTTCCTCGGCGCTGGCATCCAAGGCCACCGGTTTCCCGATCGCCAAGATCGCCGCCAAGCTGGCGGTGGGCTACACCCTGGACGAGCTGCAGAACGACATCACCGGTGGTGCCACGCCGGCCTCGTTCGAGCCGTCGATCGACTACGTGGTCACCAAGATCCCGCGCTTCACCTTCGAAAAGTTCCCCCAGGCCAACGACCGCCTGACCACCCAGATGAAGTCTGTCGGCGAGGTGATGGCGATCGGCCGCACCTTCCAGGAGTCGATGCACAAGGCGCTGCGCGGGCTCGAGATCGGTGTCGACGGGCTCGACCCCAAGGTGGCCGACTTCGGTCCGGAGAACATGGCGCTGATCAAGGGCGAGCTGCAGGCCGCCGGCGCCGACCGCATCTTCTATATCGCCGACGCCATGCGCAGCGGCATGAGCGTGGACGAGGTGTTCGCGCTGACCAATATCGATCGCTGGTTCCTGGTCCAGCTCGAGGATCTGATCCTGAGCGAGGCGGCGATCATCCAGCGCTCGCTGCACGATTTCAGTGCCGACGAGCTATATCGTCTCAAGCGCAAGGGTTTCTCCGATGCCCGGCTGGCGTCGCTGCTCGGCGTCTCGGAGGGTGAGTTCCGCAGCCGTCGTCAGCAGCTCGACATTCGTCCCGTCTACAAGCGGGTCGATACCTGTGCCGCTGAATTCGCCTCCGACACCGCCTACATGTACTCCACCTACGAAGAGGAGTGCGAGGCCGACGTCAGCGATCGCCAGAAGATCATGGTGCTGGGCGGTGGACCCAATCGGATCGGCCAGGGCATCGAGTTCGACTACTGCTGCGTGCACGCGGCTCTGGCGATGCGCGAAGACGGTTACGAGACCATCATGGTCAACTGCAATCCGGAGACCGTCTCCACCGACTACGACACCAGCGATCGGCTCTATTTCGAGCCGGTGACCCTGGAGGACGTGCTCGAGATCGCCGACAAGGAGAAGCCGGTCGGCGTGATCGTCCAGTTCGGCGGTCAGACCCCGCTGAAACTGGCACGGGCGCTGGAAGCCGCCGGCGTACCGATCATCGGCACCACTCCGGACGCGATCGACCGCGCCGAGGATCGCGAGCGCTTCCAGCAGATGATCGACAAGCTGGGCCTCAAGCAACCGCCTAACGCCACTGCACGCAGCTTCGATGAGGCCTTCGCCAAGGCCGAGAAGATCGGCTATCCGCTGGTGGTGCGACCGAGCTACGTGCTCGGCGGTCGCGCCATGGAGATCGTCTACACCGCCGAGGAGCTGGAGCGCTACATGACCCACGCGGTCAAGGTCTCCAACGACTCGCCGGTGCTGCTGGACCATTTCCTCAACGCGGCGATCGAGATCGATATCGATGCGGTCAGCGATGGCGAGCAGGTGGTGATCGGCGGCATCATGCAGCATATCGAACAGGCCGGCGTGCACTCCGGTGACTCCGCCTGCTCGTTGCCGCCTTACTCGCTGCCGGCGGAGGTTCAGGACGCGATGCGCGACCAGGTCAAGCAGATGGCGGTCGAGCTCAACGTGGTCGGCCTGATGAACGTGCAGCTGGCGTGGCAGGATGGCGAGATCTACGTCATCGAGGTCAATCCACGCGCCTCGCGCACCGTGCCGTTCGTCTCCAAGTGCATCGGCACCTCGCTGGCACAGGTGGCGGCGCGCTGCATGGCCGGCACGACCCTGGCCGAGCAGCAGTTCACCCGCGAGATCATTCCGGGTTACTACAGCGTCAAGGAAGCGGTCTTCCCGTTCAACAAGTTCCCGGGGGTCGATCCGATCCTGTCGCCGGAAATGAAGTCCACCGGCGAGGTGATGGGCAGCGGCGCGACCTTTGCCGAGGCCTTCTACAAGGCGCAGTTGGGCGCCGGCGAAGCGATTCCGAGACTGACCGGGGAGCGCAAGGCGTTCCTCTCCGTGCGCGAGCCGGACAAGCAAGGTGTTATCGAGGTGGCCCAATCTCTGCTAGCCTTGGGTTTCAGTTTAGTGGCAACGCGGGGTACGGCCAGGGCTCTGGAAGGGGCCGGTCTGTCCGTTGCCGTCGTCAACAAGGTTTTTGAAGGCCGTCCGCATATCGTCGATCTGCTCAAGAACGACGAGATCGCCTATATCGTGAATACCACGGAAGGCCGTCAGGCGATCAATGATTCCTCGGTCATCCGGCGCACCGCACTGGCGCGCAAGGTCCCCTATGCCACGACGCTGGCCGGGGCGCGCGCCGTCTGCATGGCGCTGGAGTATGGCAACGAGATCACGGTGCGGCGGCTGCAGGAACAGCATGCAGGAGCAGTCCATGAATAAAGTCCCGATGACCGTCCACGGCGAGCAGGCCTTGCGCCAGGAGCTGGAGCAGTTGAAGGGCGTCGATCGCCCCCGGGTGATCAGCGACATCGCGGAAGCTCGCGAGCACGGCGATCTCAAGGAGAACGCCGAGTATCACGCCGCCCGCGAGCAGCAGGGTTTCATCGAGGGGCGTATCCAGGAGATCGAGGGCAAGCTGTCCGCGGCGCAGGTCATCGACGTGACCAAGATGCCGAAGACCGGCAAGGTGATCTTCGGCGTGACGGTCGAACTGCTCAATCTCGAGACCGACGACGAGGTGCGCTACCGAATCGTCGGCGAGGACGAGGCCGACATCAAGGCCGGCAAGATCTCGGTCACCTCGCCGATCGCCCGTGCGCTGATCGGCAAGAGCGAGGGCGACGTGGTCAACGTTCGCACGCCGGGCGGGGACGTGGAGTACGAGATCTCCGGCGTCGAGCATCTGTGACCGGCTGCGCCGGAAGTGAAAAGTGATTAGCTTGAAGAGCGGCGCTGCGCGCCTGGAAGCCTGAAGCTGGAAGAAAAACACCCCGCAGTGATTTGGCTGCGGGGTGTTTTTGTCTGTACGGTCGCGGGATTCTGTCGACTTCCAGCTTCCAGCTTCCAGCTTCCAGCTTCCAGCTTCCAGCTTCCAGCTCCGGGCATAGCCCGGCTGCTCAGTGCCGTCCGTGATGCTCCTCGGCGCGTTGAACGTTGGAGAGCTTGGGATTGGCTTTCGGGTTGTGGCGGTAGAGCAGCGCCGTCTTGCCCAGCGACTGGACCAGTTCCGCGCCGGAGAGCTCGATCAGCTCCTCGATCATGGCCTGGCGCTCTTCCCGTTCGGGAATCGCCAGCTTGATCTTGATCAGCTCGTGATCGCGCAGGGCGCGCTCGAGCTCCTGCTGAGCGCCCTCGCTCAAGCCGTTTTCACTCACCGTGACGATCGGCTGCAGGTGATGGCCGATGCTGCGAAAGGCTTTCTTTTGTGCGGATGATAGGCTCATGGTAGTCTGACCGTTGGACTTCGCGATATTTTACAGCGGTGCTGCAATCGGTCTCACCACCGCACTGTCGAAACGCGACATGGTACGGGTTTCGGTCGCCGCGGGAAAGATGTCGTTGGCGTGCGGCCCCTGTAGCGGTGATGGTGATTCCCTGCCGGCATCTTCTCTCCCGCAACCGGTCTTCAGTCCGCATCTCCATCCTTTCTTCGAGCTTTTTTCAGGTGATCTCCAGTGGCGCGCTCCTCCAGGCCCAGTCCCGACAACGCCGGTTCCTCGACGCGCCAGAGCAAGAGCAGCGCGGGCTGGCTGAAAGAGCATTTCGACGACCGTTATGTCCAGCAGTCCTGGAAGGATGGTTATCGTTCGCGTGCAAGCTATAAGTTGCTGGAGCTCGACGAGCGTGACAAGTTACTCCGGTCCGGCATGGCGGTGATCGACCTGGGGGCTGCGCCGGGAGGGTGGAGCCAGGTCGCCGCCGAGAAGGTCGGCAGCGACGGGGTGGTGATCGCGTCGGACATCCTGGAGATGGATGCGCTGGCCGGCGTCGACTTCATCCAGGGCGACTTTACCGAAGCGTCGGTACTGGAGGCGATTTTGGCTACGCTAGGGGGGCGCTCCGTCGACCTGGTGTTGTCCGACATGGCCCCGAACATGAGCGGCATGGCGGCGATAGACCAGCCCCAGGCGATGTATCTGGTCGAGTTGGCGCTCGATCTGGCGCGGCAGACCTTGGCACCCGGCGGTCATTTTCTGGCCAAGGTATTTCAGGGCGAAGGATTCGATGACTACCTGCGAGAGCTGCGCGGCAGTTTCCGCAAGGTGGTCACGCGCAAGCCGGAGGCTTCCCGGGCTCGATCCCGAGAAGTCTACCTGCTGGCGCAGGGATTTCATGGCTAGGCTTGCAAGCGTGGTTGAACGCCCCCATCTGGTGTAGTGTCAGATCACGGCAAGCGCAGGCAGCAAGATTCGTACTACGAGGGTGGTGTCTTGAACGACATGGCGAAGAATCTAATTCTCTGGTTGGTCATCGCAGCCGTGCTGCTGACGGTGTTCAACAACTTTAGCGTCGATAGCTCGCCGCACACGACGAGCTATTCGCAGTTTGTGCAGCAGGTCCAGAACGACCAAGTGCGCAGCGTGACCATCGACGGCTACACCATCAACGGTGAGCGCAAGGATGGCACGCAATTCCAGACCATTCGCCCCGCCGCCCAGGATCCCAAGCTGATGGACGATCTGTTGGCGCATGATGTCACGGTCGTCGGCCAGAAGCCCGAGGAACAGAGCTTGTGGACGCGCTTGCTGATCGCCAGCTTCCCGATCCTGTTGATTCTGGGCATCTTTATCTTCTTCATGCGGCAGATGCAGGGTGGTGGCAGTGGCCGGGGCGGCCCGATGAGCTTCGGCAAGTCAAAGGCGAAGCTGCTGAGCCAGGATCAGATCAAGTCCACCTTTGCCGACGTCGCCGGCTGTGACGAGGCCAAGGAGGAGGTGGTCGAGCTGGTCGACTTCCTCAAGGATCCTTCGAAGTTTCAGCGCCTGGGTGGCCAGATACCCCGTGGCGTGTTGATGGTGGGCCCCCCGGGTACCGGCAAGACGTTGCTGGCGAAGGCGATCGCCGGTGAGGCCAAGGTGCCGTTCTTCAGCATCTCCGGGTCCGACTTCGTCGAGATGTTCGTCGGTGTGGGTGCCTCCCGCGTCCGTGACATGTTCGAGCAGGCCAAGAAGCAGGCGCCGTGCATCATCTTCATCGACGAGATCGATGCCGTCGGTCGCCATCGTGGCTCCGGCATGGGCGGCGGTCATGACGAGCGCGAGCAGACCCTGAACCAGTTGCTGGTCGAGATGGATGGCTTCGAGGCCAACGACGGCATCATCGTCATTGCCGCCACCAACCGTCCCGACGTGCTGGATCCGGCGCTGCTGCGTCCGGGCCGCTTCGACCGTCAGGTCACCGTGCCGCTGCCCGACATTCGGGGCCGTGAGCACATCCTCAACGTACATCTGCGCAAGGTGCCGATGGCCGACGGTGTCCAGGCCAGCATCATCGCTCGTGGCACACCGGGTTTCTCGGGGGCCGACCTGGCCAACCTGGTCAACGAGGCGGCGCTGTTCGCGGCACGACGCAATCGACGCACCGTGGGTATGGAAGAGCTGGAGCTGGCCAAGGACAAGATCATGATGGGCGCCGAACGTCGGTCCATGGTGATGTCCGAGAAGGACAAGCTCAACACGGCCTATCATGAAGCCGGTCATGCCATCATCGGTCTGGTGATGCCCGAGCACGACCCGGTCTACAAGGTCACCATCATCCCGCGTGGGCGTGCGCTGGGCGTGACCATGTTCCTCCCCGAGGAAGACCGCTACAGCTATTCCCGTCAGCAGATCATCAGCCAGCTCTGCTCGCTGTTCGGTGGCCGGATCGCCGAAGAGATGACGCTTGGGCCGAATGGGGTCACCACCGGTGCCTCCAACGACATCAAGCGGGCAACCGAACTCGCACACAGCATGGTGGCCAAGTGGGGGCTCTCCGAGGAGATGGGGCCGCTGATGTACGACGAGGACGAGTCCCACCAGTTCCTCGGTGGTCCCGGTCAGGGTGGCGGCAAACTGAGTTCTGGTGAGACTTCGACCCGCCTCGACAAGGAGGTGCGTCGCATCATCGACGAATGCTATGCCATGGCGCGCAAGATTCTCGAGGACAATCGCGACAAGCTCGACCTCATGGCCGAAGCGCTGATGCAGTACGAGACCATCGACGCTGCCCAGCTCAAGGACATCATGGAAGGTCGCCCGCCGCGTCCGCCGAAGGATTGGGGTGACGATGGCCCGAGTTCGGGTTCTGGCCGGCCGGTCAGCGATCCTGAGCCGCAGCCAGGCGATGAAGGCACGTCGGATGACGAGCCTGGTAACCGCCGCCCTTCGGATCCTCTGGGCGGGCCGTCAGGGCTTTGAGGTGATCCGGCGGTTCGCAGCCGATTCGGGTTCGAACGACTCGGCATCAACCAGCAGGGCGTCAGATATGGCGCCCTGCTGCGTTGTGAGGCGGTTGCGAAACCGTACCGGCCTACCTAGAGTGGGCGCTTTTGCCAGCGACGACCTTCCATGACTGATTCTTCCTCTATCGGCGTTCGATTGCGCTGCGGCCATCACGATCTCGATCTTTCGCGCCCGCGCGTCATGGGCATTCTGAACGTGACGCCCGACTCCTTCTCCGATGGCAACCGGCATCGAGAGCTGGACGATGCGCGCCGTCATGCCGAACGGCTGCTGCGGGAGGGGGCCAATATCATCGATGTCGGCGGGGAGTCGACGCGCCCCGGCGCCGAACCTGTGCCTCTGGAAGAGGAGCGTGATCGGGTGCTGCCGGTGGTCGAGGCGCTGGTGCGGGAGTTCGGCGCGTTGGTCTCGGTCGACACCAGTACCCCGGAGCTGATTCGCGAAGCCGCTGCGGCCGGGGCGGGGATGCTCAACGACGTGCGCGCGCTGACGCGACCCGGAGCGCTGGCGGCGGCGGCGGCCACCGAATTGCCCGTGTGTCTCATGCACATGCGCGGAGAGCCGGGCACGATGCAGCAGGCGCCGTACTACGCCGAGCCGATCGAGGTGGCGGTGATCGACTTCCTGCGCCAGCGCGTCGCCGCCTGCGAGCAGGCGGGTGTTCCGCGTGAGCGGCTGCTGATCGATCCGGGCTTCGGCTTCGCCAAGACGCTGGAACACAACCTTCAACTGCTCAACCGGCTGAGTGCGCTCGAAGCGCTCGATCTGCCGCTGCTGGTCGGGATGTCGCGCAAGCGCATGATCGGCCAGGCGCTGGGCCGGTCGGTCGATCAGCGCCTGGCTGGAGGTCTCGCGTTGAGCGTGATGGCGGTCGAGCGTGGCGCTAGAATAGTCAGAGTGCACGATGTGGCAGCCACGGTCGACGCGATCGGCATGGCTTGGGCTGTGCTTCAGGAACGGAGCGATCATGAGTAGACGTTATTTTGGTACCGACGGTATTCGCGGCACCGTCGGCGAGTATCCGATCACCGCCGATTTCATGCTCAAGCTGGGGTGGGCGATGGGGCGCGTGCTGTCTCGCAAGCTATCCTCCCATCAGACCCGGCAGCGATCTTCCCAGTCGCCGCGGCCCAAGGTGATCATCGGCAAGGACACTCGTATCTCGGGCTACATGTTCGAGTCTGCGCTGGAGGCGGGGCTATCGGCCGCAGGGGCCGATGTCTCCTTGTTGGGGCCGATGCCGACCCCGGGTATCGCTTACCTGACCCGAACCTTTCGTGCCGACGCCGGCATCGTGATCTCCGCTTCGCACAACCCCTATCAGGACAACGGCATCAAGTTCTTCTCGGCGGAAGGGCTGAAGCTAGCCGACGAGGTCGAGGCGGAGATCGAGGACGAACTCGAGAAACCGCTGGAGACCATGGCGCCGAACCAGCTTGGCAGGGCGGTGAGAATCAACGATGCGGCCGGTCGCTACATCGAGTTCTGCAAGTCCACGGTCCATAATCGTCTCGAGCTGCACGGCCTGCGCGTCGTCCTGGATTGCGCACACGGCGCGACCTATCACATCGCCCCCAATGTCTTTCGGGAGCTCGGCGCCGATGTCAGCGTGATCGGTGGAGAGCCGGATGGCCTCAATATCAACCGCGACGTGGGGTCGACCCACTCCGAGCGTTTGCGCGAGGCTGTCCTGTCGTGTCAGGCCGACCTGGGCATTGCGTTCGATGGCGACGGCGATCGCGTACTGATGATCGACCGTCGGGGCGAGGCGGTGGACGGCGATGAGATTCTCTACATCATCGCGCGGGACCTCCATGCGCGAGGCAAGCTCAATGGCGGCGTCGTAGGCACGCTGATGACCAATTTCGGGCTGGCCGCGGCGTTCGAGAAGCAGGGGATTCCTTTCGAGCGGGCCAAGGTGGGAGATCGCTACGTCGTCGAGCGGCTGCTGGCCAACGACTGGCTGCTGGGCGGAGAGGCCTCGGGGCATATCGTCTGCCGTCACGTGCAGACCACTGGCGACGGCATCGTCTCCGCGCTGCAGGTGCTGGCGGTCATGGTGCGAGAGGGGGTGCCTCTGGATCAGTTGCTCGAAGGGTTCGAGAAGGCGCCACAGGCACTTGTCAACGTTCGCCTGCCCCCGGGTTCCGATGCCCGGGCGCTGTTGGAGAACCAGGCGTTGTGCCGGAGCGTGAAGTCGGTCGAAGAGGAGCTGGGCGGCGGTGGTCGAGTGCTGCTGCGGCCCTCGGGCACCGAGCCGTTGATCAGGGTCATGGTCGAAGGCCGGCCGAGATTCGATGTCCAGGCACTGGCACGGCGGATCGCCGATAGTGTCGAAACCTTGATCGCCTGAGCTGATCGGGTCGCCGACAGCAATTGTTGTCTTGTTGTCAAGGCTCTTATACCATGTCGCTCCACCGATGGGAGGTAGCATGCGCAAGCCGCTGATCGCAGGTAACTGGAAGATGAACGGCTCGGCAGAATTGATCGAGACGTTCGGTCGGACGTTTGCCGGGATTGAGTTTTCGTCGCCGGTCGATGTGGTGATCCATCCCCCGTTTCCCTATCTCGATGCGGCGCGCAGCGCTTTTGCGGGCACGCCTCTCGCGCTGGGCGCCCAGACGCTGAATCCGCTGCCCTCCGGGGCTCGCACCGGCGAGGTGAGTGGTCAGATGCTCGTCGAGTTCGGTGTCGAGTACGTGTTGGCCGGCCACTCCGAGCGTCGCCAGCTCTACCACGAAAGCGACGAACAGGTTTACGAGCGGGTCCTTGCTGCGCTCACCGCGGGGCTCAAGCCGATTCTCTGCGTGGGAGAGACCCTCGAGGAGCGCGACGCCGGTCGATCCGAGGAGGTCGTGCTGCGTCAGGTCGGCCATGTCATGGCCCGGCTTGAGCCCGGACAGCGTCGAATGATGACGATTGCCTACGAGCCGGTGTGGGCGATCGGGACCGGGCGCACTGCCACGCCGGAGCAGGCCCAGCAGATGATGGCTGCGATTCGCGGCTATCAGGCAAGCTACGACTCGGGGTTGGCCGATGCGCTACGCCTGCTGTATGGCGGTAGCATGAACGCGAGCAATGCACCGGAGTTGCTCGCCCAGGAAGATATCGACGGCGGCCTGATCGGTGGAGCTTCGCTCAAGGTCGCCGATTTCAAAGCGATTTGTCAGTCAGCAGGTTGATTTCATGCAGATAGCAGTTTTGTTGTTACACGTTCTCGTCGCCATTGCGCTGGTGGTTCTGGTCCTGCTTCAGCAGGGCAAGGGCGCCGAAGCGGGCGCCGCATTCGGCGGCGGCTCCTCGCAGACGGTGTTCGGCTCTCGCGGCAGCGGCGGGTTCCTGTCCAAGCTGACGGGTGGCCTGGCGGCGCTTTTCTTCGTGACCTCGCTGGGCCTGGCGTACTTCGCCGCCAATGCCGGCAGCGCGCCGCAGAGCGGTATTCCGGATGCCCAGGTGATCGAGCAGCAACATAATGGTGCTCCGACCCTTGACGATGGTGCCCAAAGCGGGAATAATGCTGCGCCAGCACTCGAGGAAGGTGGCGATCAGGAATCGTCAAATCCTTGAGTGGAAAGGAAAATTCGCTGCCTTCGATGAAAGCTATGAATGCAGCGAATTGAGTGTGGCGCGCAGGCGTTGCACGCCCCTGATGCCGAAGTGGTGGAATTGGTAGACACGCTATCTTGAGGGGGTAGTGACCTTACGGTCGTGCGGGTTCAAGTCCCGCCTTCGGCACCATCGTCAAGTTTTTCCGGTCTTTTCGACTTGAACCGCTGGACGGTACTGATGAATTCTTGTTGCTGAGGATTCGGCGATATCGCGGCCTTCCTTGACCCATCTCAAGGCCGTTCCTATAATCGCCAACCTGATGTTGCGGGGTGGAGCAGTCTGGTAGCTCGTCGGGCTCATAACCCGAAGGTCGTCGGTTCAAATCCGGCCCCCGCTACCAAGTTTTTTGAAAGGCCCCTTCCTGAGAAGGGGCTTTTTGTTAGCAGCCTTGTCGATGCCAGCGCTCGTCGCCGTTGATGGCGCTGCCGACGTCAATGCCAGTCAGCCACCTAGCACCTTGCATTTCTCTCAACTCCCGGTCAGGTGCCTGATGCAACTGCTGTAGGAGTCGTTTGTGGTCACCAAGGACGCAGCACTGTATGCGATCATCGAACCTGTGGTCACCGCCATGGGTTTCGAGTTGTGGGGCCTCGACTATCTGGCTCAGGGCAAGCATTCCAAGCTGATGATCTACATCGACAGCCCCGATGGAATCTCGGTCGACGACTGCGCGAGTGTCAGCCGTCAGGTCAGCGGCGTGCTGGATGTCGAAGATCCGATCTCGGGCAACTACAGCCTGGAAGTTTCCTCTCCAGGTCTCGATCGCCCGCTCTACACGCTCGATCATTTTTCGCGCTTCAGCGGTCATGTGGTGCAGCTCAAGCTACGCACCGCCTTCGATGGGCGTCGCAAGTTCCAGGGGCGCCTGGCCGGCATCGATGGCGACGAGGTGCTGCTGCACATCGATTCGGAAGAGTACTGCTTTCCCATCGAAAGCATCGATCAGGCTCGCGTCGTCCCGCAGTTCGACGACTGAATTCCATCACCTGTTGTTCGATGACTCAGTAATTCGAGACCAAGAATTCGAAACCAAGAACCGGTTTTTCGGCGAGGCATAGGCATGAGCAAAGAGATACTGCTGGTCGTTGACGCCATCTCCAACGAGAAGAGCGTGCCCCGAGACGTCATTTTCGAGGCTGTCGAGGCGGCACTGGCTAGCGCATCGCGCAAGCGCTTCGAGGGACAGGACGTCAGCGTCCGGGTCCAGATTGATCGCCGCACCGGCGAGTACGATACTTTCCGTCGCTGGGTGGTGGTCGAAGACGAAGACTATCTCAGCGAAGATCGCGAGATTCCGCTCTCCGAAGCGGAAACGCGCGAGCCTCCCTTGGCCGTCGGCGACGTGGTCGAAGAGCAGGTCGAGTCGGTGGCCTTCGGCCGTATCGCCGCGCAGACCGCCAAGCAGGTGATCGTGCAGAAGGTGCGCGAGGCCGAACGTGCCCAGATCGTCAAGCAGTACTCCGAGCGGGAAGGCGAACTGGTTGCGGGTATCGTCAAGAAAACGACACGTGACGGGCTGATCATCGATCTCGGCGAGAACGCCGAGGGCTTCCTGCCCCGTGGCGAGATGATCCCCGGCGAGCGCTACCGCATGAACGAGCGTGTGCGCGCGCTGCTGTGGAAAGTCGACGCGGAGGCGCGTGGCTCCCAGTTGATCCTGTCGCGGACCAAGCCGGGCATGCTGGTCGAGCTGTTCAAGATCGAGGTGCCGGAGATCGCCGAGCAGCTGATCGAGATCAAGGGCGCGGCTCGCGACCCCGGTGCGCGGGCCAAGATCGCGGTCAAGACCAACGACAGGCGGATCGATCCAGTCGGCGCCTGTGTCGGCATGCGCGGGTCGCGCGTGCAGGCGGTATCCAACGAGCTGCGCAACGAGCGCGTGGATATCATTTTATGGGACGACAACCCCGCGCAACTGGTGATCAACGCCATGGCGCCGGCGGAAGTCGCCTCCATCCTCGTTGACGAGGACGCCCACTCGATGGACGTCGCCGTCGGCGAGGACAACCTCGCTCAGGCCATTGGTCGTAGCGGTCAGAACGTGAGGCTCGCCAGCGAGTTGACGGGCTGGACGCTCAACGTCATGACCATCGATGAAGCCGAGGGTAAACGCGAGCAGGAAGTCGACAGCCTGGTCGAATATTTCATCAACCATCTCGAGATCGACGAAGACGTCGCCCGCATCCTGGTCGAGGAAGGGTTCACGACGATCGAAGAACTGGCCTACGTGCCGGTCGAAGAGATGCTGGAGATCGAAGAGTTCGATGAGGATCTGGTCGAGGAACTTCGTGCAAGGGCCAAGGATGAGCTTCTCAACCTGGCCATCGCATCGGAAGAGCAACTGGATGGCGCTCAGCCCGCCGAAGACCTTCTCACGATGGACGGCATGGACCGCCACCTGGCTTTCATTCTTGCCAGCCGTGGCATCGTCACCATGGAGGACCTCGCAGAACAGTCCATCGAGGATCTGAAGGATATCGACGACGTGGACGAGGAGCGCGCAGCGGCACTGATCATGACTGCCCGTGCGCCTTGGTTTCAGAGCGAAGAGTAACGTGGTCACGGGTTCAGGAGGGTCGTAATGTCAGACATGACCGTAAAAGAGTTTGCCGGCAAGGTGGGACGCGATGTGTCCCGTCTGCTTGAACAGATGAAGGATGCGGGTCTGCCGCATCAGAAGGAAAGCGACGCGGTCTCCGAAGAGGACAAGCAACGTCTGCTCGATCACCTGACCAAGAGTCATGGTGGTGGCCGCGGCCCGCGCAATCGCATCACCTTGACACGCAATACCCGCAGCAAGATCCGTTCGGGCGAGCGTGGCAAGACCATCGAGGTGCAGGTGCGCAAGAAACGCACCTACGTCAAGCGGGATGCGGAGCCGGTCGAGGAAGCACCGGCCGAGGATGCGGGCCCGCGTCAGCTCGTCGGCGACATGGCCGATCAGGCGCAGCAGCAGTCCGAGCAGGCTGCGGCCACGGCGGAAGCGGCGGCCAACGCGCCGACGTCGGATCTGACCGCCGGCCAGGAGAGCTCCAACAAGGCGGCCGCTCCCGCGCCCGAGCCTCAGGCACCGGGGGATGACATTCCCCAGGAGCCGCAGGTGGAAGACGAGGAGCCGACGTCCAGCAGCCAGCCGTTCGTCGAGCCACCGCCCAAGGAGCCGCGGACGGAGAACCGTCGCGCCCATCCGAAGAAGGACAAGGAGCGCGATCAGGGCCGTCGTGGCCGTCGAGACGACGACGACGACCGTTCCGAGCGTCGTCGCGGTGGCGGTGCCAAGAAGGTCAAGCGGGCCGAGCGTCGGGGTAGCCGTCGCGGTCGCGGCGACAACCAGCACGGATTCCAGAAGCCGACCCAGCCGATCGTGCGTGAAGTCGCGCTGCCGGAATCGATCAGCGTCGCGGAATTGGCGGACAAGATGTCGGTCAAGGCCAACGAAGTGATCAAGGCCATGTTCAACATGGGCGCGGCGGTGACCATCAACCAGACCATCGATCAGGACACTGCCGCGATCGTGGTCGAGGAGATGGGCCACAAGCCGAAGCTGGTCAAGGAAGATGCGCTCGAGACCGAAGTGCTCGAAGGCATCTCCTATGAAGGCGACGAGATTACCCGCTCGCCGGTCGTCACCGTCATGGGGCACGTCGACCACGGCAAGACCTCGCTGCTCGACTTCATTCGTCGCACCAAGGTCGCGACCGGCGAAGCCGGCGGTATCACCCAGCACATCGGCGCCTACCACGTCGAAGGCGAACATGGTGGGGTCACCTTCCTGGATACGCCTGGCCACGCGGCCTTTACCGCCATGCGTGCTCGTGGTGCCCAGGCCACCGACGTCGTCATCCTGGTGGTTGCCGCCGACGATGGCGTCATGCCGCAGACGGTCGAGGCGGTAGAGCACGCCAAGGCCGCCGGGGTGCAACTGGTCGTGGCGATCAACAAGATCGACAAGGAAGGCGCCGATCTCGACCGGATTCGCAACGAGCTCTCTCAGCACGGTGTGATCTCCGAGGAGTGGGGCGGCGATACCCAGTTCGTCTCGGTCTCCGCGAAGACCGGCGAAGGTATCGACCAACTGCTGGAATCGGTGCTGCTGGTTTCCGAAGTGCTCGAGCTCAAGGCCGTGCCGGAAGCGCCGGGCAAAGGCGTCGTGGTCGAGTCTCGCCTCGACAAGGGCCGTGGTCCGGTAGCGACCGTGCTGGTCCAGAACGGTACGCTCAAGCGTGGCGACATCGTCCTCGCTGGCCTGCACTACGGCCGCGTGCGTGCGCTGACCAACGAGCTCGGCAAGCAGGTCGAGTCGGTGGGCCCGTCGATGCCGGTGGAGATCCAGGGGCTCGACGGCACGCCGGAAGCCGGTGAAGACTTCATGGTGCTGACCGATGAGAAGAAGGCGCGTGAAATCGCCAACTTCCGTCAGGGCAAATACCGCGAGGTGCGTCTGGCGCGTCAGCAGAAGGCCAAGCTGGAGAACATGTTCAGCCAGATGGGCCAGGACGAGGTGGCCAAGGTCAACGTCGTGCTCAAGGCCGACGTCCAGGGCTCGCTGGAAGCGATCCGTGGCGCACTGGAAGAGCTCTCCACCGACGAAGTCCAGGTCGCCGTGGTTTCCTCCGGGGTCGGTGGTATCACCGGTACCGACGCCAACCTGGCACTGGCCAGTGAAGCGATTCTGGTCGGCTTCAACGTGCGTGCCGATGCCTCCGCACGGGAGATCGTCGAGCGTGAAGGGCTGGATCTGCGCTACTACAGCGTCATCTACCAGCTGATCGACGAGGTCAAGCAGGCCATGAGCGGCATGCTGGCACCGGAGTGGAAGGAAGAGATCGTCGGTATCGCCGAAGTGCGCGACGTGTTCAAGGCGCCGAAGATCGGGGCGATCGCGGGCTGCATGGTCGTCGAGGGCTCCGTCCACCGCAACAAGAAGATCCGCGTCCTGCGCGACAACGTGGTCATCTACGAAGGCGAGCTGGAATCCCTGCGTCGCTTCAAGGATGACGTCAACGAAGTGCGCAACGGCATGGAGTGCGGTATCGGCGTCAAGAACTACAACGACGTCCAGATCGGCGACAAGATCGAGGTCTTCGACCAGGTCAAGGTCGAGCGTACCCTGTAAGTGACAGGATCCCGCCGGCGCCCAGGTTTCTACGGAATAGGCGCCGGCGGAATCTCGAGAGGCAACGATGCGCGAATTCAAACGAACCGACCGGGTCGCCGACCAGCTGCAACAGGAGCTGGCCGTGCTGATTCAACGCGAGATCAAGGATCCGCGCCTGGGCATGGTCACGGTCAGCTCGGTCAAGGTCAGTCGGGATCTCGGTTACGCCGACATCTACGTGACGTTGCTGGGCGAAAACGATTCGGCTCGGGTCAAGGAAAACCTGGCTGTGCTCAAGCGGGCCGCCGGTTTCCTGCGCTCGCAGATCGCGCGCCGTATCAAGCTTCGCCATGTACCCGAGCTACGCTTTCACTATGACGAGAGCGTCGTGCGCGGGCACAAGCTGTCGGCGCTGATCGACGAAGCCGTTGCCAGCAACCGCCCGCAGGAGAGTGACGAAGCGGCGGCTGCGGATGGCGCGAGCCAGGACGACGAATCCCGGCAGAGCGATACCCGGCACGGAGATGGAGAGTCCCGCTGATGGCACGGCGTCGCAAGGGGCTGCCCATCAACGGTGTGCTGCTGCTCGACAAGCCCAAAGGGATGTCGAGCAATCACGCGCTGCAGCGCGCCCGACGGTTGTTCCAGGCGCGCAAGGCGGGTCACACCGGGACGCTGGATCCGATGGCGACCGGGTTGTTGCCGGTTTGCCTGGGCGAGGCGACCAAGTTCTCCGCTCACCTGCTCGAGGCCGACAAGGTCTATCGGACCCGAATCCAGTTCGGGGCCGTGACCGAGACCGGGGACGCCGAAGGCGAGGTGATCGCGCGCCAGGCGCTGCCCGCCACGCTGGATCGTGACATCGTCGAAGCTGCGCTCGAGCGGTTCCGCGGTGAGATCGAACAGATCCCGCCGATGTATTCGGCGCTCAAGCATCAGGGGCGCAAGCTCTACGAGCTGGCGCGTCAGGGCGAGACGGTAGCGCGTGCGCCGCGCCGCGTAACGATATATGATATGCGCCCGCTCGAATGGGAGCCCGATGGCGTCTGGCTGCAGGTTCGCTGCAGCAAGGGCACCTACATTCGGACCCTGGCCGAGGATATCGGCGCCGCGGTTGGGCTTGGCGCCCACATCACGGCGTTGGAGCGTCTGGAAACCGGGCCCTTCGACAGCGAAAGGCGCTTATCCTTCGAGACGCTCGAGGCGATGAGCGGCGAGGAACGGCTGGCGCAACTGCTCCCGGTCGATGTCATGCTCGAGCATCTGCCGACGCTCAGCGTGACGGAAACCGTGGCCCGGCGACTGCTGCTGGGGCAGCGGGCGGCGGTGTCGGACACCGAGCTGGCGCCGGGCGCGACGGCAAGACTGTATCGCGACGAATCCTTTCTGGGATTGGTCGAATTGACCGCGCCGGGGGAAATCGCTCCCCGGCGTCTGGTCGACACGACAGCACTGGGCTCGGATCCTGTCGAGTCGAGGCAGGTTTCGACAGGCGCCTGAGCCCAAGCTGGCGGCATCGATTCGATGCACCCGTCCCCGTGACGGTTAAACGGGAGGCTGCAAATATGCGTGGTCTCCGAGATATTCATCATTCAGGCATATTGCTTGCTGGAGAGTTTTTCATGGCACTAACCGCTGAAAAGAAAGCCGAGATCGTCAAAGAGTTCGGTCAGGGCGAGAGCGACACCGGATCCCCGGAAGTTCAGGTTGCGCTGCTGAGCGCCAACATCGACGGCCTGCAGAGCCACTTCAAGGATCACAAGCAGGATCACCACTCCCGTCGCGGTCTGATCCGCATGGTCAACCAGCGCCGTAAGCTGCTGGACTACCTGAAGGGCAAGGACTTCGATCGCTATCAATCGCTGATCAAGAAGCTCGGCCTGCGTCGCTGAGTCGCCCGGTCGCCAGCAACGGCGGCCCTGGTATCAGCGAAAGCCGGTGACGCCTCGTCATCGTCGAGAAGCCCTGTCGATTCATCGGCAGGGCTTTTTTCATGGCCTCGAAGCGGGTGATCCCGTGTCTCTCCGCATTCCGGTGCCAAGGCTCGTCGCCCAACCCATCGCCGTCGTTGGAAGACTGGCGATGTCCCATCCCCCCACTAAAGGCGAATACGCAGGAGTGACCGCGGCCGCTATGGTCGCTGGATATATGTATGATGTATTACTAAAGGATGTCCAATGGCGACGGTCGATTTCGCAACATTGCAAGCCACCCTGCACCGGGTCCTGCTCGAGGCGGGGCTGGGCCCCGACGATGCTGCGCTCTGTGCACGTATTCATGCCGAGAGCACGCGGGAGGGGGTGCACTCTCACGGTATCGGACGCATTCCCCGCTTCGTCGACTACGTCCGCCGGGGTTGGGTCGACATCGACGCCTCGCTGGAATCCGTCCAGCGACTCGGCGCCATCGAGGTGCTCGACGGCCACTTCGGCATCGGCATTCGCAATGCGATCCAGGCCACCGAAAGGGGTATGGCCCTGGCGCGCGAGCACGGCATGGGGCTGGTCGCGCTGCGTGACACGACCCACTGGATGCGGGGAGGCAGCTACGGGTGGCACGCAGCCGAACGGGGGTTTGCGGCGATCATGTGGACCAACACGGAGTCGTGCATGCCGGCCTGGGGTGCCGCCACCCAGTCGATCGGCAACAATCCTCTGGTCATGGCCGTTCCCCATCACGACGGTCCACTGGTGCTGGACATGGCGATGTCCCAATTCTCCTACGGCAAGCTGCAGACCATGCGACTCAACGGCGAGCAGCTTCCCGTCGACGGTGGCTTCGATACGGACGGCGAACTGACGCGGGATCCGGCGGCGATCGAGGCGACGCGTCGCCTTCTTCCGACCGGTTACTGGAAAGGGTCTGGACTGTCCATACTGCTCGACGCTCTGGCTGCGCTGCTGGCACAGGGCCGGCCGAGCCACGGTATCGATCGGGTCGAACGCGGCAGTGGGGGAGGGAGTTGCCAGATATTCATGCTGTTCGACCCCGCGCAGCTCGGCGGGCGAGCCGCCTGTGACGCCATCGTCGAGGGTATCCAGCACCATCTGGCGAGCGCCACGCCCGACGAGCCCGGCCGGGCGGTGCGCTGGCCAGGGGCTTCGACCTGGCGCCGGCGTCGCAGCCAGGCGCCGCTGACGCTGGACGACGGCCTCTGGCAGGAGGTCCTGGCGCTGGCGAAGAGCTAGCCGCAAGCCACGCGAAGGCGACGACATGCCGCTCGCAGGCGTTAGGGCGTTTATGGCATAAACTGAAGGTCACTCCTTGTACTCGAACAACGACAACAGGTGTGATGCCATGAGTGAGCATGTTTTCGATCTCGACGGCCGGCGGTATCGGTTCGATGGTCTTGGCGCGCTGCTGGCCGCCGCCACGCCTCACCGTTCCGGAGATGCCCTGGCCGGGATTGCGGCTGCCAGCGCCGAGGAGCGAGCCGTTGCCCAGATGGCGCTGGCGGAGCTGCCTCTCGCCACGTTCCTGGAAGAGCCGCTGATTCCCTACGAGGAGGACGAGATCACGCGGCTGATCCTCGACCGTCATGATCGTGCCGCGTTCGCACCGGTTGCCTCGCTGAGCGTCGGCGAATTCCGCAACTGGTTGCTCTCCGAACGCGCCGACGGCGAGTCGCTCGGACGGCTGGCCCCTGGCCTGACGCCGGAGATGGTCGCGGCGGTCTCCAAGCTGATGCGCGTTCAGGACCTGGTGCTGGTGGGACGCAAGTGCGAGGTCGTCACGCGCTTTCGCAACACCATCGGCCTGCCGGGCCGGCTGTCGACGCGGCTGCAGCCCAATCATCCCACCGACGACGCTTCCGGCATCGCGGCCAGCATTCTCGATGGCCTGCTCTACGCCAGTGGCGACGCCGTGATCGGCATCAATCCCGCCACCGACAACACCTCCACGGTGGTGACGCTGTTGAAGATGCTCGACGAGGTCATTTCCCGTTACGAAATCCCCACCCAGAGCTGCGTATTGACCCATGTCACTACCGCGATCGAGGCGATCGAGCGCGGCGCGCCGACGGATCTGGTGTTCCAGTCGATTGCCGGCACCGAGGCGGCCAATCGCGGATTCGGCATCGACCTGGCCCTGCTGCGGGAGGGGCGCGAAGCGGCACTGTCGTTGAATCGCGGCCCCCTCGGCAACAACGTGATGTATTTCGAGACTGGTCAGGGCAGCGCGCTTTCCGCCAATGCCCATCACGGGCTCGACCAGCAGACGCTGGAGGCGCGCGCCTACGCGGTCGCGCGGGAGTTCGAGCCGCTGCTGGTCAACACCGTGGTCGGCTTCATCGGCCCCGAGTATCTGTTCGACGGCAAGCAGATCATCCGCGCCGGGCTGGAGGATCACTTCTGCGGCAAACTGCTCGGCGTGCCGATGGGCTGCGATGTCTGCTACACCAACCACGCCGAGGCCGACCAGGACGACATGGACATGCTGCTGACGCTGCTGGGTGCGGCGGGATGCCACTACATCATGGGCATTCCCGGCTCCGACGACATCATGCTCAACTACCAGACCACGTCGTTCCATGACGCGCTCTACCTGCGCCAGGTGCTGGGGCTGCGTCCGGCGCCGGAGTTCGAGCAGTGGCTGGAGAGCAGCGGCATCTACCGCCACGCTCAAGGCATCGCCTTTGATCGTGAGTTGCCGCCGCGTTTCCAGCATGTACTGGGGTCGAGGGGCACCACGGAGCTGCCGTCATGAAGGAGAGTCAACCATCCGCGGCCGGTGAAGCGCTCACGGTCACCAATCCTTGGCAGCGGCTCCGCGAACTCACCGATGCCAGAATCGGCCTGGGACGCGTCGGCGGCAGCCTGCCAACGTCGGCCCAACTGGCCTTTCAACTCGACCACGCCCGGGCCCGCGACGCGGTGCACATGACGCTGGATACCGAACGCCTGATGCCGGCGCTGGACCGTCGCTTTCCCTTGGCGCTGCGGCTGCACAGCCGCGCCATCGACCGCGACGAATATCTGCGCCGGCCGGATCTCGGCCGACAACTTTCCGCAGACGCCGAGCAGGAGCTTGCGGCCATCACGTCCGAACCCTGCGATGTCTCGATCTGCGTGGTCGACGGCCTCTCCGCGCGGGCGATTCATGAGCAGGCCATCCCGTTTCTCGATGCCGCGCTGCCGGAGATCGACCGGCTGGGACTGTCGCTGGGGCCGGTGGCGCTGGTGGAGCAGGGCCGGGTCGCGATCGGCGACCCCATCGGCGAGGCGCTCAAGGCGCGCATGAGCATCGTCATGATCGGTGAGCGGCCCGGACTCAGTTCGCCGGATAGCCTGGGGCTCTATTTTACCTGGGCGCCCCGGACAGGCCGACGCGACAGCGAACGCAACTGCATCTCCAATATCCGCCCGCGAGGACTGAAGTATGCCAACGCCGCCAGGCTGCTGGCCTACCTGATGCGCGAGGCGCAGGCATTGGGCGCTTCCGGGATCGCACTCAAGGACGACAGCGAAGGGGACTCGCAGCTCGGTGACGGTCGCCAAGGCAATTTCTTGCTGCTGCCTGAGTAACGCTGGCATTCGAGCCCGGTCGACTTCGTTCAGGGAAGAGTGGCCTTGCAGGTTGCCGAGGCTGGCGGCATCGATGCCGTCGGTGCGGGTGGCTGTGCCGGGCCGTTGCCGAAGCGGCGTCGCCATTCACTGGGGTTGGAAAGGTTCCGACAGCGGAGCTTGACGGCCTACCGCCTAGCCCAAGCCCCACTTGGCCTCAGGCGTCGAATTGATCGTTTGCGCCGATCCTTCCGCGAGGCGCAAGCTGGTGGTAATTCGAACGCCAAGACAACGACGCAGGGGGAAGCATGACGCGACCGAATATTCTGGTGCTGATGGCCGATCAGGTGAATGGCACGCTGTTCGAGAACGGGCCGGCGGATTTCCTGCACGCGCCGAACCTGAAGAAGCTGGCCAGGCGTGCGGTCAACTTCAACAACGCCTACACCCCGAGCTACCTATGTGCGCCGGGTCGCGCCGCGTTCATGTCGGGCCAACTGCCGTCGCGCACCGGCGTCTACGACAACGCTGCGGAATTTCGCTCCGCCGTGCCGACCTGGGCCCACCATCTGCGTCGCGCCGGCTATTCGACCTGCCTCTCCGGCAAGATGCACTTCGTGGGGCCGGACCAGTTGCACGGCTTTGAAACCCGGCTGACCACCGATGTCTATCCCGCCGATTTCGGCTGGACGCCGGACTATCGCAAGCCCGGCGAGCGCATCGACTGGTGGTACCACAACCTGGGCTCGGTGACTGGTGCCGGGGTGGCGGAAATCTCCAACCAGATGGAGTACGACGACGAGGTCGCTTTCCACGCCGAGCAGAAGCTGTTCGATCTCTCCCGCGGACACGACTCGCGGCCCTGGGCGATGTGCGTGAGCTTTACCCACCCCCACGACCCCTATGTCGCTCGTCGCCGGTTCTGGGACCTCTACGAGGATTGCGAGCACCTCGATCCAGAGCAGGATGTGGTGCCCTTCGACGAGCTCGATCCGCACAGTCGGCGGGTCTTCGAAGCCAACGACTACACCCAATTCGATATCCAGCCCGAGCACGTGCGCCGGGCACGGCGCGGTTATTTCGCCAATATCTCCTATATCGACGACAAGGTCGGCTCGATTCTGGACGTGCTGGAACGGACCCGGATGCTCGAGAACACTATCATCGTGGTCTGCTCCGACCACGGCGACATGATCGGCGAGAAAGGGTTGTGGTTCAAAATGAGTCCGTTCGAGGGCTCCTCCAGAGTCCCGTTGATGATCGCCGCGCCGGGACTGGAGCCGCGTTCGGTGGAGACGCCGGTGTCCACGATCGATATCAACGCCACCCTGGCCGATCTGGTGGGAATCGACCTCTCCGAGGTGGCACCCTGGACCGATGGCCAGTCGCTGCTGCCGCTGGCCCGTGGCGGCACCCGCGAGGCGCCGGTCTACATGGAGTACGCCGCCGAGGGCACCCAGGCACCGCTGGTCACGATTCGCGAAGGGCGCTGGAAATTCAACCACTGCGAGCTCGATCCGCCGCAGCTGTTCGATCTCGAGGCGGACCCGCGCGAGACCCGCAACCTGGCCGACGATCCGGACCACGCCGAGACGCTGGCGGCGTTCCAGGCCAAGGTCCGCGAGCGCTGGGACATGCAGCGCTTCGATGCCGAAGTCCGCGAAAGCCAGGCCCAGCGGCTGATCGTCTATGAAGCGCTGCGCAACGGCCACTATTACCCGTGGGATCATCAACCGTTGCAGGACGCCTCGCAGCGCTACATGCGCAACCACATGGATCTCAACATCGTCGAGGAGTCCCAGCGCTTCCCTCGTGGCGAGTGAAAGCCCGAACACGGGGCGCTCTGCGCAATCTGTCGGCATGCGGCGTATGAGCGGGCGCCGCATGCGCGTACAATCCGCATGAGACGAACGTCCAAGACGAAAGTCGAGCCTGCCTCGGCTGTCGTCGTTCCGTTCCCTCTGTCGTCGTTTCATTCACGCCGTTTCCGCGAGATTCCCCGCTGTGCTCTCTACTGCCAATATCACCATGCAGTTTGGCCCCAAGCCGCTGTTCGAGAATGTTTCCGTCAAGTTCGGCGGTGGCCATCGCTACGGCCTGATCGGCGCCAACGGCTGCGGCAAGTCCACCTTCATGAAGATCCTGGGTGGGGATCTGGAGCCAACCGGCGGTCAGGTGATGAAGGACGTCACCACGCGGCTGGGTAAACTGCGCCAGGATCAGTTCGCGTTCGAGGATGAGCGGGTGATCGACACCGTGATCATGGGCCACGAGGAGCTGTGGGAAGTCACCGCGGAACGTGAGCGCATCTACTCCCAGGCGGAGATGAGCGACGAGGACGGCATGAAGGTCGCCGACCTGGAGGTGCGCTTCGCCGAACTCGAGGGCTATACCGCCGAGGCGCGTGCCGGCGAGCTGCTGCTGGGACTGGGCATTCCTCTCGAACAGCACACCCAGCCGATGAGCGTGGTCGCCCCGGGCTGGAAGCTGCGCGTGCTGCTGGCCCAGGCGCTGTTCTCCGACCCCGACGTGCTGCTGCTCGACGAGCCCACCAACCACCTGGATATCAACACCATCCGCTGGCTGGAGGAGATCCTGCGGGCGCGCAGCTCGACGATGATCATCATCTCCCACGACCGCCACTTCCTGAACAGCGTCTGCACCCACATGGCGGATCTCGATTACGGCGAGTTGCGGCTGTTCCCGGGCAACTACGATGAATACATGATCGCTGCCACCCAGGCGCGGGAGCGGCTGCACGCCGACAACGCCAAGAAGAAGGCCGAGATCGCCGAGCTGCAGCAGTTCGTCAGCCGCTTCTCGGCCAATGCGTCCAAGGCCAAGCAGGCCACCTCGCGCCAGCGCAAGATCGACAAGATCCAGCTCGAGGAGGTCAAGCCCTCCTCGCGCGTGAGCCCGTTCATCCGTTTCGAGCAGAGCAAGAAGATCCACCGCCATGCGCTGACCGTGGAGAAGCTCTCCAAGGCGTGGGGCGACAACGTGCTGTTCGAGCGTTTCGGGCTGCAGGTCGAGGCTGGCGAGCGGATCGCCATCATCGGCCCCAACGGCATCGGCAAGACCACATTGCTCAACTGCCTGGTGGGCACGATGGTCCCGGACGCCGGAGAAGTGAAGTGGACCGATGCGGCGGAAGTGGGCTATTTCGCCCAGGATCACGCCGCCGATTTCGAGAGCGGCGAGACGCTGTTCGAGTGGATGCGCCAGTGGACCACCGAAGGCGAGCAGACCGTGCGCGGTGCGCTGGGCCGCATGCTGTTCTCCAACGACGACATCGGCAAGTCGGTGAAGGTGATCTCCGGCGGCGAGCAGGGGCGCATGCTGTTCGGCAAGCTGATCCTGCAAAAGCCCAATGTGCTGGTGATGGACGAGCCCACCAACCACCTCGACATGGAGTCGATCGAGGCGCTCAACCTGGCGCTGGACAACTATCCCGGCACGTTGATCTTCGTCAGTCACGACCGCGAGTTCGTCGGCTCGCTGGCGACCCGCATCATCGAAATGAAAGAGGATGGCATCGTCGACTTCAGTGGCAACTACGATGACTATCTGCGCAGCCAGGGGGTCTACGGCTGAGCACTACCGCCGCTCCGTGGCCCGGGATGGACTAAGCTGAACGACAGCGAGCCCATCCCTGCCAGGAGCTTCCCGCCATGACATCTGTCCTCTCCCAGCGCATCGATCCGGTCAAGACCGCCTTGGTCCTGATCGAATTCCAGAACGACTTCACCACGCCCGGTGGCGTACTCCACGAGGCCGTCAAGGCCGTCATGGCGCGTGACGACATGCTGACCAAGACCCAGCGCCTCGTTGCCACGGCACGCGCGGCGGGTGTCAGCGTGCTGCACGCGCCAATTCACTTCGCACCCGGCTATGGCGAGATCACCGCCCAGCCCTACGGCATCCTCGCGGGTGTCGTCGACGGCAACGCCTTCGTCAAGGGCGAGTGGGGTGCGGAGATCTGCGATGCGCTGACGCCACAGGCCGGTGACATCGTCATCGAGGGCAAGCGCGGGCTGGATACCTTTGCCTCGACCAACCTCGATTTCATTCTGCGCAGCAAGGGTATCGAAACCATCGCGCTGGCCGGATTCCTGACCAATTGCTGCGTGGAATCCACCATGCGCTCGGGCTACGAGAAAGGCTTCGAGGTGCTGACGCTGACCGACGGTGTCGCCGCGACCAGCGAGGCCGAGCACGATGCCGCGATCCGCTACGACTACCCCATGTTCTCCAAGCCGATGACGATCGCCGAGTTTACCGGACGGCTGCCGGACGCCGCCTAGGCGCTAAACATTGGCGGGCGGGGATAGAAATGGTGTGGCGAGGGTCTATCGGAAAGCCGATGGCCATGAATCATGTCTATCATCGGTCAGGCAAGGATTGCCGGCATGCTGCCATGCCGGCCAGGCCCGCACAGGGCGGCACTCGACGAAGGAGCGACGGGCGATGATGTCACGGAGAGGATCCGTTGCGGTACTGCTGGGCGCCTGGTTGATGGCCACGGCGACCACGGCGTTGGCCTTGCCCAGCAGCTTTCCCACCGGTACGACCTACTACGATCCCGAGCGGGCCTACAACGGCTTCGTGCTGTTCCCCGGCGGCGACCGCAAGACCCATCTGATCGACATGAACGGCAACGAAGTGCACCGTTGGGACTACGAGAGCTTCCCGCCCATCCCGCTCTCCGCCGAGCAGGCCGGTGGCGAGAAAGGGCATCTGCTGGTGCAGCTGGCGAGGGCCGACAAGCTCCCCGAGCACGCCAGCCCCGGCAACGGTCTCACCAACGCCGCCGTGGCGGAGGTGAACTGGGACGGCGAGGTGCAGTGGCATTGGGGCAGCCAGCAGGATCCGGTCTACCAGCATCACGACATGCGCCGGCTGTCCAACGGCAACAACCTGGTGATGACCGCCGAGATGCGCGAGCTCAACGGGTTCGATTATCCGATCATCGAGAACGGTATCGAGGAGGTCGATGACGAGGGGCAGGTGGTGTGGACGTGGAAGGCGGGCGATCATCTCGACGAGATGGGTTTTTCCGATGCCGGCCTGCGCTCGCTCAAGGATTCCGAGGATCCTGACTTCCTGCATCTGAACACGGCCGTACCGGTGGGGCCCAATCGCTGGTACGACGCCGGCGACGAGCGCTTCGCGCCGGACAATATCCTGGTCAATTCGCGCAACGCCAACGTCACGTTCATCGTCGACCGGCAGAGCGGCGAGATCGTCTGGCGTATCGGCCCCGACCTGCCGGCCCTGCAGCTCAATGGCAAGCTTGGCCGTCCCGTGGATCAGACCGTGGGATCCCACGACGTCCACCTCATCCCCAAGGGCCTGCCGGGTGCCGGCAATCTGCTGATCTTCGACAATCAGGGCAACGCCGGCTTCCCGCCCTCGAAGCAGGGGTTCTTCTCGTCCTCCCGCGTGATCGAGGTGAATCCGAGCAGCGGCAAGATCGTGTGGCAATATACCGGCAACATGTCGGGACGTTCGCCCTACACCTTCTATAGCTCGTTCATCTCGAGCGCGCGCCGGCTGCCCAACGGCAATACGCTGATCGACGAGGGCCAGAACGGCCGACTGTTCCAGGTCACGCCGGCAGGCGAGATCGTGTGGGAGTACGTGAGCCCGTTCTTCGGCAAGTCGATGCCGAACGACGATTACGTCACCAATCAGGTCTACCGCGCGCAACTGGTGGATTACGACTGGGCACCGGCGGGCACGCCGCACGAGGAGACCGCCGTGATGCCGGACTGCGACATCTATGTGGCGGCGCCCGGCTGTGGCCCAGGCGATGCCGACGACTTGTCCGAACAGTGAGCGATCCCCTCGGCCGGCATGGTGGCAAGACGCCGCAGGCGGGCTGGATGCGGGGCGAGCGATGTCTGCGTACACTGCGCATGACATTCTCCGGCGCGAGTCCCCATGATCAGCCATGCTCCAGACGTTCCGGCCGATATGCCCCCCGATCGACATGACGTCCCGTCCGACACCTTGATCGTCGGTGCCGGGGCCACCGGCCTTGCTGCTGCCTGGGCGCTTGCCAGGCGTGGCCGGAACGTCACCGTGCTCGAGAGCGACCACCGGGTGGGCGGCAACCTGCGCACCGAGCGCGACGGCGAATGGCAGATCGAGCACGGCCCCAACACCGTAATCATGAAGCCTCCGCTCTACGCGCTGCTCGAGGAGCTCGATCTGCTCGACGAGGCGCAGCCGGCCAACGCCATCGCCAACAAGCGTTATGTGGTGATGGCCGGCCAGCCGGTGGCGCTACCGATGAAGCCGATCGAAGCGTTGACCAGCCCGCTCATTGGCTGGCGTGGCTGGTCACGGCTGGCTCGAGAGCCCTTCATCGGTCGCTCGAGCGCAGTGGAGGAAACGCTCGCCGCTTTCGTTGAACGCCGCCTCGGCCCACGGATTCTCGCGCGAATGGTCGATCCGTTCGTTTCTGGGGTCTACGCCGGTGATCCGTCGCGGCTCTCCGTCCAGGCAGCGATGCCGCGGCTGGCGGCGATCGAGCGCGAGCACCGCTCGCTGATCGTCGGCGGCCTGAAACGCCTGCGACAGTCGCGTCGCGACCCGGCGGGCGTTCCCGCCGAGTGGCGTGGCAAGCTGGTGAGCTTTCCCCAGGGGCTGCAGCATCTCGCCGAGCGGCTGGTGCAACGCATTGCCGCCCAGCCGACGGCTGCCATTCATACCGGCTGCTCCGTGCAGGGCGTTCGTCGCGAAGGCGAGCAGTGGGTTGTCATGGACGATCAGGGTCGGGAATGGCGCGCCGGGACGCTGGTGCTGGCGGTGCCGGCCCCAGTGGCGGCACGGCTGCTAGCGCCCACGGACTCGGCCCTGGCGGAGCCGCTGGCGGCGATCGCCTATCCGCCGGTCAACGCCATCGCGCTGGGTTTTCGCGAGCAGGATATCGCCCACCCCCTGGATGGCTTCGGGGTGCTGATTCCCCGCTCGGAGGGGCGGCGTACGCTCGGTGCGCTGTTCTCGTCGACGCTATTTCCCCACCGGGTACCGACGGGCCACAAGTTGCTCAACGTCTTCATCGGCGGCCGCCAGGACCCGGATGCCGCCGACGGCGACGATGCGGCCCAGATCTCGCAGGTAAAAGACGATCTTGGTGATCTCCTTGGAATTCATGGCGAGCCGGTATGGCAGCGCGTCACCCGCTGGCCACAGGCGATTCCGCAGTACGAGCTCGGCCACCTGAGGCGCATCGAGGCGCTGGACGTGGCGCTTCAGGGTCATCCCGGGCTGCACCTGGCGGGCAACTGGCGCGGGGGGATCGCGGTAGGGGACTGCCTCGAGAATGGCCGCCGGCTCGGGGAGCGGCTACTGTCGGAGGCTTGAGGCGAGGCGGCGCGGAGAGCGCCGCCTCGATGCGTCTCCGAGGCTACTTGTCGACCAGCTCCGCCACCGAGGACATGATCTCCTTGGGCCGGAACGGGTAGCGTTCGATCTCGGCCTTGTCGGCGATGCCGCTCAATACCAGTACCGTGTGCATGCCCGCTTCGATGCCGGCGACGATATCGGTATCCATGCGGTCACCGATCATGCCGGTACCGTCGGAGTGGACGCCGAGCTTGTTGAGCGCCGAGCGGAACATCATCGGGTTGGGCTTGCCGACGATATAGGGTTTGCGCCCCGTCGCTTCGGTGATCAGCGCGGCGACCGCGCCCGTGGCCGGCAGCACGCCTTCCTGGCTGGGCCCGGTGGCGTCCGGGTTGGTGCAGATGAAGCGGGCGCCCTGGTTGATCAGCCGAATCGCCTTGGTGATCGCCTCGAAGGAGTAGGAGCGGGTCTCGCCGATCACCACGTAGTCCGGCTTGGCGTCGGTCATGATGAAACCGGCCTCGTGGATCGCCGTGGTCAGGCCGGCCTCGCCGACGACGAAGGCCGAGCCCCCCGGGGCCTGGTCGCGCAGGAACGCCGCCGTCGCCAGTGCCGAGGTCCAGATCTTCTCCTCGGGAACCTCCAGGCCGCTGTGTCGCAGGCGCGCGCTGAGATCGCGGGGGGTGAAGATCGAGTTGTTGGTCAGTACCAGAAACGGAATTTCCCGCTCCCGCCACTGGTTGATCAGGTCCGCGGCACCGGGAATGGCCTTGTTCTCATGGACCAGGACGCCATCCATGTCGGTCAACCAGGACTTGATGTTGCGTCGACTCGCGGTGTTGTCTTTCTTGCTGGCCATGGGACCCCTTAGCGTGCGCGTGGAGAGATGATCGGTATCGAATCGCTTGCTCCCTCAGTTTAGCAAGTTGTCGCGCGGACGTGCGGGCGACCCTAGTTTGATAGGCCGAGATCACGAAGAACTCAGCGAGGTCTCCAGCAGCTCAGGAAGGTTGAGAATCGCCTTCATGATCGCCTCTTCGCCCGAGGCAAGGTGCTCCGTCATCAATCTCGCCGCTTCGTCCCCGCAACCGCTTTCCAGCGCGGCAACGATGCCTGCGTGATCATCGTTCCAGTACTCGCTCGATTGACCATATACCATGCTGACATAGGCGATCCTCATATGATCGTCCGACAGCTCCTCGATCAGTCGCGCTAGACGGTCGTTGCCCGCGGCATGAGCGATCAGGCAATGAAACCGGTGGTTTGCCTGAGAGAAAGCGATCATCTCGGCGGCGCTGTTACGGTCGTAGCTTGCCGAGCTGCAGTCACGCAGGGCGCGTAGCTTGTCGCCGTCGAGTCGCCCGGCCGCCAGTCGGCAAAGCTCCGGCTCGATCAGCCGGCGCGCCTGGTAACTGTCGCGAATACTCTTGATGGTGATCGGGGCCACGGTGTAGCCCAGTCGCCCCTGATTGAGGGTCAGCCCTTGTTGCGTGAGTCGCGCCAGGGCATGGCGGATCGCCGCCTTACCCAGGGCGTAGTGCTCGGTGAGCCAGGCTTCGGTGATAGTGGTGCCAGGCTTCAGCGTGCAGGAGATGATGTCTCTGCGCAGGGTGTCGAAGGCTTGAGCGTTAAGGTTGCCTTTTTTCGGGGACGTTGCCATGGCCGATTTCCGTGAGGATGGCGCAGTGGCGCCCGATGAGTCCGCCGGATGCTGGAGCAGCCCGAGTGTCGCCGGAAACTGTCTGCACCCGCCGGCCTCTCGGACGACACTCGACGTTGGTGTGTGGTGATGCGGCCACTTTACAGCATGGAGAGCAGCACGAAAGCCGCGATGATGGTAGCGCCGCACAGCAATGTCCACATCACGCAGTAGCCCATGATGTCCCTGGCGGAGAGGCCGGCAACGCCCAGCAGCGGCAGTGCCCAGAACGGCTGCATCTGGTTGGTCCAGGCATCACCCCAAGTAAATGCCATGATGGTCTGCGGTATGTCGGCCCCCAGCGTCTTCGCCGCGTCCAGCATGATCGGTCCTTGAATGGCCCATTGGCCGCCGCCGGAAGGGATGAATATGTTGATGATCCCCGCCGACACGAATGTCAGGATCGGGAAGGTATGAACGTTGGCGATATCAACGAACCAGGTCGAGAGGGTGTCGGCCAGTCCCGAGACCTTGACCATGCCGGCAATCCCGGCGTACAGCGGAAACTGCATGATGATGCCGCGACAAGAGAGGACGCCTTCCTTGACCGCCTTGCCGAAGCTTGCGGGGCTAGGTTGCAGCAACAGGCCTATGGTCAGGAAGATCAGGATGACCAGGTTCAGACTCAGCGTGAAGCCGAGCTGTTGGAAGTTGATCACCAGGTATCCCAGGGGCAACAGCGCCAGCACGAGATTGGGCAGGCGATAGTGCTCCAACTTTTCGGCCCACGGCATCTGGCGGGTATCGACGATCCCCGTGTCATTGTTCAAGGGCTCGCCCTGGAACTGCTTGACCTCGTCACCCTCCGGTTTGACCCGGGTAAAAACGAAATAGAGCAATGCCAGCAGCACCAGAGTCAGGGCGACGTTCCACCACGAGTAGAGAGTGTCGGTGATCGGTACGATACCCACCACGTCCTGCATGAAATTACCTTCGGAGGCCATCAACAGCGGGATCGAGGCCGTGGTGCCACGGACGATCTCCCCCGAATAAGCGGCGGCAACGGCGAGGGGGAAATGGAGTCCTGGCACGCGGCGCCCCATCTCCCGGGCCAGGAAGGCACCGACGATCATGCCGAACCCCCAGTTGATATAGAAGGTCACCATTGATACGACGGCGATGATACCGGCGGCTTGGGCCGGGTTGTCGGGGATGTCGACCAGGCGATCGATGAGGCGCGCGACGATTGGCGTCTTGGCGATGACGAAGCCTGTCAGCAGAATCAGGCACATCTGCATGGCGAACTTGTAGAGATTCGAGAATCCCTCTCCCCAACCGTTGAGCATGGTATAGGCGCTCTGCCCTTCGATGGTCACGCCGAGCAGGAATACGACCGCGCTCAACGCGATGGCCAACAGCATCGCGTTGGGCAGACAGGTCTGGACGAACTTGAGGCACAGCCGTGTTAAAAATTGCATGGAGAGACCCCATTGGTTGTTGTGGGCTTGTTCTTTGAGTTGAGCGACGGCCGACCGGTCGTCGCGGGCCTGTCCGAAACGGGGGAAAGGGTTATCGGCGGGCCATCATGGGCAGTTCGATATGCGAGGCGTGGGCGGCTTGTCGGCCTATGGTGATGGTCGGCACGACGCCATCCGGAATACGGGAGAAGTGGTCGTTGTCAGCAAGTGCGATCGCCACCCGTAGGCGATGGCCAGCCTTGAATAGCCACGATATCGGCAGCAAGTCGAAGGCGATCTCGCTACGCTCGCCGGGAATCAGGTAGCGGGCGTCGCATTCGTTGAAACTGTGATCCGGGCCAAGCGACGGAATATTATCGGGGCCGGACGAGAGTCGTCGGTGCAGGGCGCGGAAGACACCTTCGGTGACATAAGATGCCTGCCCCTGTTCATCGATGTCCTCGAGATAGACGAACAGGGCGCAGTCCTCGGTATCGCTCTCTAGGAACAGTCGCACGACGGGGTGGCCGGTCACCTCCATGTCCGATTCTAAGCGGTCGGTGGTATAGCAGAGCATGCGCTCGTCCCGACCATGCCAGTCTGGGTAGTAGCGCTCGACGTTCTGGGCGTAGAGGCGGTTGTAGCGGGACTGGTTACCGCTACCGCAGCGATAGTCGCCGACATATCGGTCCGCTGCCGTTTCCGCCGTCGGCGCGGTGTCGGCGAGCCGGTGGTCGGGCTGAAAGTAGAGCCTGTTGAGCGTCGTCTCCGCGGGTGGCCACTCGCTGGCGGACTTCCAGCGTTCTTCCCCCACGGTGTAATAGTGCACCGGTGGTTCATTGCCGATACCGGTTTCCAAACCCATCAGATGCTGGTCGAAGAAACGCAACGTCTCCGCTAGCGCCTTGTCCTGCGGTGCCGGATCGTGTCGAAACGGGCTGGAGCCGGTGCGGGCCCCATGATCCCATGCGCCGAGCATCAGCCGCTTGCCGGGGTTTCGCTGCCAGTTGAAACGCAGCGCCGCGCCACGGGAGTAATGGCCGTCCATCCAGCCGGAGATCGTGTAGACGGCGGTTTGTGAGTCGGCGGTGCGATTGGCGTAGTGGTAGGGGCTGATGGTAGCCGATGTGAAGTCCGGCGACGTATGCAGGGCCCGGTCCCGATAGGGCAGTTGGTGGACGAAATCTGCCATGTCGAAGTTGGCGACATGCTCCTTCAGTGCTGCGGCAAGCATGGCGCCGTCCGTGTCTTCATCGACCGGCGCCGGACCTTCGAAGTGATCGCCGCGAAAATAGGGGAAGCTGGCCCTCTCGTCGGCGGCATCGTCGTCGAGCGCCTCCATCAGACGGCCGTACTCCTTGACCAGTCGACGGCACATGACGCCTCCCGGGTAGAGCTGATTCGACCAGGTATCCCAGACCGCCGAGTGCGGCACGATAGCCTTGACGGCTGGATGGGCCCAGGACGCGGTGAAATCGGCAGCCGCGCCGAGGTAGGAGATGCCGGTCACTCCTATCGCGCCGCTGCACCAGGACTGTTGACTGATCCAGTCGATCACCTCCAGGTAGTCCTCGCGCTCGTTGGGAGAACGCAAGCCGGTGCGAGTGCCATAGGAAGCGCCACTACCACGCACGTCCACGGCAACCAGCGCATAGCCTCGCGCCAGCAGCAGCGAGCGGAACACGGCGATGTTGGGACAGTCTTCCGTGTCATCCGGGGCGGCGGGCTTCAGTTTCATGCGCCGATAGTAAGGCGTGAAGAATACGACGACGGGGAGTCGGGCGTCAGAGGAGGGCTGACTGCCGGGAAGGTGGATGTCAACGGCGAGGCGAATACCGTCCCGCATGGTCAGGTAGTGCGATGAGAGTCGCTGGCCTTCGAAGATTGGCTCGCGGCTCTCCAACCAGGTCTCGGGGCGAAAGGTAGAGGTGTCCGACACGGCTCAAATTCCTGTTTATTGTACGGATATTATTTAGAAAGGTTGAACTCGTGTTTTTGACATGTCAATTAATTGTTTTTGAAACTCCTATGCTGAAAAGGGATCGGACGATCGCCCTTGCAGTTTGGGATGGTTTCTCCGGCAACAGGTCGTTATTGGTGGGTGAGCTATTTTGCGTCAATACCCGCGTGTGGCATCGGCCAGATCATCGACGTGCCCGGTCTGCTCGAAGCGCTCGATATTGGCGGCGACGATGCGGCTGCCGGTGGGGGCGTCGATCAGCGAGGCGATGTGGGGCGTTACCGTGATCCTGGGATGCGACCAGAACGGATGCTCGCTCGGCAGCGGCTCGACGTGGAAGACATCCAGGGTGGCGTGACTCAGCTGGCCATCGTCCAGGGCCGCGACGAGATCCGCCTCGACCAGATGCTGACCCCGGCCGGCATTGATCACGCTCGCACCTCGCGGCAATCTGGCGAAGAGCTCGGCGTCGAGGATCCCCGCCGTCGCCTCGGTCAGTGGCAGCAGACAGACCAGAATCTCGCAGTTGCTGATGAAGCCATCGAACCCGGCGTCGCCGGCGTAGGTGGTGACCCCCTCGATCTCGCGCTTCGTGCGTGACCAGCCGAGCGTCTCGAAACCGAGGGCGGCGAGCGTTAGCGCGGCACTGCCGCCGAGATTGCCCAGTCCCATGATGCCGACGGTGCGACCGGTCGCGGGCGGTACCACCAGCTGTTGCCAGTGCCGCTCGCGCTGATTGGCGGTGATGGTCGGCATGTCGCGGTGGTGGCGCAGCACGTGCAGGGCCACGTATTCGCGCATGCGCTGGGTTAGATCCGTGCCGACGGTGCGAATGATCGGCACCCGGCGTGGCAATTCGACATCGGCCAGCACATGGTCGATTCCGGCGCCCAGCGAGACGATCGCCTTGAGGTTAGGGAAGGGGAGAAACGCGCCTGTCGCCGGTTTCCAGACCACGGCGTAGGTGACGGCATCGGCGTCGCCTGGGTCGTCGATCGGGCGGATCGTCCAGTTCGGGAGTAGCGCCTGGAGCTGCTTGATCCACCAGTCGGTCTTTTCGCGATGGGGGTGTGAAACAATGATGGTCATGATGATCTACCTGATAAGAACAAGGTTGGGGATGTCCCAAGGATGAATTTCAAGCAGCTGGAAGCCTTCTACTGGCTGGCCCAACTGGGTAACTATCAACGGGTCGCCGAGCGGCTCAGCCTTACGCAGCCTGCCGTATCCGCGCGTATCAGTGCACTCGAAGAGGCACTCGGCACCCCTCTGGTCGAGCGGCGTGGCCATGACTTCGCGCTCACCGAATCGGGCCATGCGGTGGCTGGTTATGCCGAGCAGTTCCTGAATCTGCGCGAGGCGATGAATAGCCGTCTCCATCAGCGCCAGCACCAGCGGCTCTCGATCGCGATGACCGGGCCGGCAGCGCTGACCTGGGGCGTGGCCCTGAAAAACGACATCGCCCACCACGCGGCGGATCTCGTCGTAGACTTCCACGCTTCGGCAAACTATCAACTGCGACCGATGATAGCCTCGGGGAGCATCGACATTGCCTTTCTCTCCAACGACGCCGGACTCTCGCCTGTCGAAGGCAGCTTTGCGGTGCAGTATCGCGTCGGATGGGTGACGCGTACCGATTGCGTGGCCGATGTCGCCAGGTCCAGGACACCCGACGAACTGCGTCAGATGCCGCTGATTCTCTACCCGCGTTCGTCGCCACTGTTCTCGCCGATTGCCGACTACGTACATGAAGACCAGCTCGGCCGGGGGCCACGACATTATGCCAACTCGCTGCCGATGATCGTCGAGATGCTGCGTCAGGGTTTTGGTCCCTCGGCGATTCCGCTGGCGGTGGTGGAGCCCGATATTGCCAGCGGCCTGCTGGTCGAAATCCCCACCACGACCGCGCTGGCACCTTTGGAGATTCGCTGCGTGCACCTCAATGAATCGCGCCGCCCGCTGATAGACGACCTCTTCGAATTGGCGCGCCGTGCCGCGAAGACCTGGTGCAATGACCACCTTGACTATGCGCGCTTCGTCGACTCGGCATGACCAAGGTGCCGCCGGTTCAGGGCCGCACCGCGGGCGCATCGCTGCCGAGCGACCCCAGCCTGAACGGTGCCGGCGCGGCGCCCCCGCCGATCGGCTGAGTGGGGTCGTTGATGCCGATACATTCGCCGGTTTCCGGGTCCCGCGAGACCGCCGAGACGCAGGCGTAGAGCTTGGGAAATACCAACTGCTGGGCAATCTCCAGCTCGAAACGTTCGCCCAGCCGTTTCAGCGTCGCTGGATCGAAGCGCGGGTCGACGCGTACCGAATCACGGTAGCTGGCATCGAGACGCGGATGGTGCACGGCCTGTTCCAGGCGCATGTCGAAATCCATCATCAGTGCCGCGACCTGGGTCACCGCCGGCATGATCAGGTTGCCACCCGAGGCGCCCACCGAGAAGCGTGCCTCACCGTCCCTCACCGCGACGGTGGGGCACATGTTCGAGGAGTTGATGCGTTTGCCTCCCGCCATGGTAGTGGGGTAACCGGGGCGCGGATCGAAATAGCTGACGCTGTCGTTCATCAGCATCCCGGTCGCCGGCAGGGTGACGCCGGAACCGAAGCGATTGAGGAGCGTGTAGGTGAGCGCCACCATGTTGCCCTCGGCATCCACCGACGACATCGACGAGGTGCAGGCGCCATTCTCGCCGTCGGCCGCGTTCAGCACACCGTTGCGAACCTTGTGCTGCTTCCAGCAAGCCTCGAGCGCCTCGGCATAGACGAGCCAGGTCTCAGGTGTCGGGTTTTGCGGCGGCGCAGGCATGGCATCGAGCGCGTGCGCCAGCATCTCGCGCTGGCGCAGGCCGCCGGAGACCTCGCCCGGGGTGTAGAGCGTATAGCCGCGATGCTCGGCGGCCATGGCGGCATACTCGAACACTTCGTAGGCAGCGAGATCCTCCCGCGAGATGCGCGAGCCGCCGGCCTGAAGGTCGGCGACGATCCGCTCGGCCAGGGCACCACGATAGAAGCTTTCGGCGCCCGCTTCGGCGATCTCGCGCAGCGTCCCGGCGAGCTGCGGGATTCGTAGCCGGCTCTCGGGCGTGGCCGGATGGCCACCGGGCAGATAGATCGACGCCGACGTCGGGTCGCGTGCCAGCGTGCGGGCGCAGACGCCGATCTGCAGGCTGGTGAACCAGTCGACGTGCAGGCCGCGGTCGGCCAGCTCGATCGCCGGTGCCATGACCTCGGCACGCGGCTTCGTGCCGAAACGGCGCAACGCATGTTCGAGCCCGGCCACGGCGCCGGGCACGGTGATCGAGCGATAGCCTTCGATATTGGCGTTGTCGACCACGCCGGGAAAGCCCATGGGGGTCGCCGGCAGGCCGGGATCGACCGGATAGTCTTCGAGGCGGGTATCACCGGCCAGGGTGCCCTGGAAATCCAGAGCCACGGCGCGCTGCTCCCGCGCCAGCCAGATCACCATGAAGCCCGAGCCGCCGAGTCCGCTCATCCACGGTTCGACGGCATTGAGCGCGTAGGCGGTGGCGACGATGGCATCGATGGCGTTGCCGCCGGCGTCGAGCTGGGCGGCGCCTGCCTGGGCCGCGACGCGGTGCTGGGAAGCCACCACGCCGTTTGGGGACCGCGCGGCGGGCGTGGTCAGCGTCCAGTTGTCGATGTCGGCATGAAGCGTGTTGGTGGCCATGGCTGCCTCAGGTTGCCTGTTTTTCTTCGATCATACGGGAAGCGCCGGACAGATCACCCAGGCGCTCTCCCGCGCTGACACGGGCTTCGTTCTTGAGGCCGTTGGCGGTCTTGGTCTCGCCCGCGTCGAGCACGGCGTCCAGATCCTCGGGGGCGATGAACAGTACCCCGCACTCGTCGGCGAGTACCGCATAGCCTGGCAGTACGGCGGCTCCCCCGATCGCGACCGGAATATTGAAGCCGCCACCGGTATTGTAGAGCCGCGTGGTGACCGGCGAGGCACCGCGGGACCACATCGGAAAGTCCTGCTCGCGAATCTCGGCGGTGTCGGTATGAGGGCCGTCGACGCAGCCGCCGGCGATCTGCATCGACGCTGCCATACGGGTTACGCCGCCGCCCCAGCAGGCGTACTTGCGGTCGCCGAGACGGTCCACGGCGAGAAAATACCCCGGGCCCATCTGAGACAGGCAGTGATGCAGGAGGGTGCTGTCGAGACCGGGGATCGCCAGCGTGCAGACGGTGCCGACGACGGTCTTGCTCGGCAGTACTGGCGAGATCGCCGGGCTGGCGAAGCCGAAGTGATAGAAGTGGCCCAGGGTTGCGGTCTCGAGCTTGGCGAGGCGCTCCAGCTTGTCGGCGGCGATCGGCTCCGGCATGGGATTAATCTTGTAGGTCAGTTGCGTCATCATGGCTCTCTTGTGTTTGGGGGGGAGGCGACGAGTCGAGGCCGACCGCTGTCACTGTCCGATCATGGCGGTCGATCGCGTGTCGATGGACATCGCGTCGGTTCGGTTCACGAAGGTCCCAGCAGCAGGTCAGGCAGAAAGGTCACCACGCCGGGAACGAAGGTGATCAGCAGCAGCACCAGGAACAGCGGGACCAGCATGGGAAGGACGGCCAGTGTGACGTCTTCGAAGCGGATGCGGCCGACCTTCGAGACGATGTAGAGTCCGATCCCCATCGGCGGCGTGGCGATGCCGAGCAGCAGGCCGAGCTGGATGATGATGCCGAAGTGCACGCGGTCGATACCGTAGGCGTCGATCACCGGCAGCAGCGTCGGTACCAGGATCAGCTTGGCCGGCACGCCTTCGACCACGCAGCCGACCACGACGATGAAGACCAGCAACAGCAGTAGGAACACGTGACGGTTGGCGGTCAGGGCGAACATCTGGTCGGCGATGTGCTGAGGCGCTTGCTCGATCGCCAGCACCCAGCCCATGGCAATGGAAAAGGCGATGATGATCATGATCACTGCCGTCATCGAAGTGGTGTCGGTGAGCGCCTCGCGGAACTTTCGCCATGTCAGCTCGCGATACCACAGCCCCAGCCCGATACAGTAGAGACACGCCAGCACGCCCGCTTCGGTCGCGGTGACGAAACCGGTCATGATCGAGCCGAGGATGATCGCCGGCGCCAGCAGGGCCAGGAAACCGTGCCTGCCCGTCAACGCGATCTCCCGTCGCGAGGCACGCGGTTGCGTAGGGAACGTTTCGCGAGTCGCGCGCAGCCGCAGATAGAGCATCAGCGACAAGCCCACCAGCAGCCCCGGGACCAGTCCTGCCAGGAACATGCGTTCAATGGAGACCTGGGCCAGGAAGGCGTAGATCACCAGCCCGATGGAGGGCGGGATCAACGGCCCGATCACCGAAGAGGCCACGGTGATGGCGGCGGAGAAGTCCGCGCGATAACCTCGCTCGCGCATCGCCTTGATCTCGATCGCTCCCAGGCCGGCGCAATCCGCGACAGCAGCGCCGGAAATGCCAGCGAAAATCATCGAGGAGAGCACGTTGACCTGCGCCAACCCGGCACGGAAGTGACCCACCAGCGCATTGGCGAAGGCGAATATGCGGTCGGTGACACCGGTGACGTTCATCAGGTTGCCGGCCATGATGAAGAACGGCACGGCCGTCAGCGACGCCTTGTTGACCCCCTCCAGCATCTGCTGCGGAATGATCTGCAGGGCCGTCGAGAAATCCGAGGTGAGAAAGGCGAGAGTCACCGCGCCGCCGATGGCGATCGAAATCGGTACCCGCAGCAGGATCAGCATCAGAAAGACGCCAAACAGAACGTAGATCATGGTGCCACCTCCGGATGGAGCGGCGCGGTGTTCTCGGGGAGGCCGACGCAGCATTTGGCGATATCGACGAGTGCAGTCAGGGCCACCAGCGCGCTGGAGATGAAGAGCGGCACGAACAGCGCCTGCCGAGGAAGCTCGCCACCCCAGGGCAGCATCACGCCCTCGACGAACCCGGCGGCGGAAGCCATCACCGTAGGGGCCTGTTGCACCAGAATCACGCTGACGCCCAAGCCGACCGCATCGGAGAGCAAGCGACTGACGATATCGCCGGCTTGGCCGAGACGTTTGGCCAGGAAGTCGATACGCACGTCCTTGAGGCGGGCGTAGATGGCGAAGAAGCCGAAGAAGCTCAGCCAGATGAACAGCACCATGGTCCACGGCCAGAACCACCACACCGAGACATCGAAAGGACGCAGCAGAAAAGTGGCCGCCGTCAGTGCGAGCATCGCAAGAAGGCACAGATTGCAGAGCCACAGGCAGACCCCGCCGAGCGTCCACAGCGCTCGATCGGCACCCGCCACCAGGCGTCGAATGACGTTTTCTTGCCCACTCATGGCGTCATGACTCCGCTGCGCCGCGAGTGTCTTTGACCGTCTGCAGGAAACCCTCGGGTAGATCGCCTGCGGTATCCATCTGCCGATAGAGCTGCTGGGTGCGCTCGATGAACGGCTGTGTGTCCAGTTCGGTATAGGTCAGGCCATGTTGCTGCATTCGCTCGAGGCTGGCCTGGGTCACTTTGGCCAGGGCGTCATGGCTCTCCTCGCCGGTTTCCCGGTAGCCCCGCATCAGGCCGGCCCGAGTATCGTCGTCCAGCGCATCGAGCGCTGCCCGGTTGGTCATGAAGCCGATCGACTGATAGTACTCGTTGGTACGCGCCATATAGGGCGCTACCTCGTTGAAACGCATCGACTCGACCATGGCGACGGGGCTGGTAACCGCCTGGACGATATCCTTGGATATCGATTGATAGACCTCCGTCCATGGGAGAGTCATGACCTGGGCGCCCAGGTTGTCCCAGACTTTCATCAGCAACTGATTGGCCGGCATTCGCATTTTCAGGCCGTCGACGTCCTGAAGCCCGGCGACCGGCTTATTGGAGACCAGCACACGATAGGGCCCGCGCACGATAGCGGAGGGATCGCCGAGCGGCACGATGCCGGACTTCTCGGCGGCATGCTCGAACCAGCCGTCGACCAGCTCGGAGTTCATGAAACGCGACCAGTGATCGTAATCGTCGAAGGCGAACGGCGCCACGACCCAGGCCAGGTCGGGCTCCCAGCGCTTCAGGAAATTGAAGCCTTCGGCGTAGATCGTGACGACACCTGACTGCAACTGCTCGAGGATGGCGTCTTCCTTGCCGAGCTGCTCATTGGGAAATACCTGAATGGTGAGTTCGCCGTCGGTGTACTGATCGACCTTGTCGGCGAACGCCTGGAAGAGCTGTCCTTCCGGACTGTCGACCGGCATCTTGGTAGCCATGCGCCATGTCTCGGCATGGGCGACCGTGGTCAAGGCGACAGCGGATAGTGCCGCGAGCGTCGCGGCGAGCATCGAACGTCTCATGGTGCGCTCTCGATTGTGTTTGGAATTGGGGTGAGTCGCTTGATAAGAGGAAACCGATTTCGGACGTTAGCGTCCAATCGATTTTTCTTTGGCCAGGGATAAGCGACTTTTTGTCGTGCTAGCCGTCTTCGGCGCTGGCGGTCGCTTCGTTCGTGGCTGTCGCCTCGATCAATTCGCTGACCAGTGCCTCGACACCGGTGTTGTAGGCGCTGCCGTTCGAGGGCGGAGTGGGATCGGAAGTTACGACGACGGTCATGGCGCGGGAGGGGATGACGTAGAGCAGCTGGCCGCCGTAGCCCCAGCCGTAGTAGACCGGTTCGCCGGCGAGTTCGGTGATGAACCAGCCATAGCCGTAGTCATCGCCGTTGAAGAACGAGTGGGTGCGGGGCTGCCACGACTGCTCGATCCAGTGGGCGGAGATGATGGCCTGTCCCTCGTGCACGCCACCCTGGCGATAGAGCTCGCCGAATCGCAGTAATGCGCGTGGGGTCAGGCCCATCTCGTTGCCGCCGAAGTAGATCCCTTGCGGGTCCCGCGTCCACGGCGGAACGGCAACGTCGAGCGGGTCGCCCAGCCAGTCCCGGGCCAGCGCCAGCGTGCTGCGCCCGGTGGCCTCGGTCAGTGCGGCGGAGAGCAGGTGGCTGTTGCCGGTGGAGTAGAGCATGCGCCCACCGATCTCGGCGACGAAGGGACGCATCAGGGCATCGCCGACCCAGTTCGCGCTCGTCACCCAGGCACCATAGTTGCCGCCGGAGGTGCGCTCCAGCCCGGCCTGCATCGATAGTAGGTTGCCGACGGTGATGTCGCTGACGCGCGGATCGACATCCGCGGGGACCCGGGCCCCCAGCAGCTCGACGACGGGCTGGTCGACGCTTTCGATCACGCCGCGGTCGATGGCGGCACCCACCAGGGCCGAGATCAGCGTCCTGGAGAGTGACTTGATATTGGCCGTCTCGTCGGTCGCGTGGCCGCGAAAGCCCTCGTCGATGACGGTCTCGCCATCGATGGCGACCAACAGGGTATGGCTGCGCGGCAGGGCGCTGGCACGCTCGACGACGCTCTCCCGCTTGTCGGCGGCCAGGGCCGCGGCCGCCGGCTCGAGCGGCAGCAGCGTCAGCAGGCCAACGAGACAGAGACGCCAGGCAGGCGTGGCGCGAGGACTTTTCAGAGAGGTCGGCATGCTTCCGAGTGTGGCGCATGCCGGCACGATCCGCCACGTGGGGCCGTCGGCTCGGTCCAGGGCGCTTTTCAGGCCGGGCGGGTCAGGGCGCCGGCACGCCAGCCACGCAGGTAGAAACCGAGATAGCGCAGCGCCACGTAGCCGACAATGACGCTGGCGACGATCACCTCCAGCGTTGCCAGGGTATGGACGATCGCGACGTCGTGGGCGCTGAAGCCGTGGGATTGCATCCAGTCGGCGGTCTTTGCCAGGGCCGTGGCGCCGATCACCATGGGAAAGGTGAATGCGGCATATCCCGGGCTATAGGGCAGGCGCAGCAGTTTGAAGAAGGCCAGATAGATGATCAGGGTCATCAGGACCGCGATGCCACCCAGCAGGGCGACCAGCAGCGGCGACGGTGTCGAGACGACGGTGAGATAGCCGGCCAGCGACAGGCTGGCCGGTGCCGCCATGATGGCGATGGTCGGTTTGGCGGGATCGGGGATCTCGTCGGCGAAGATCAGCCGGTAGATCATGACCGGCAGCAGGATGGCGTAGAGCCCCATGCCGACATAGAGCAGGCCGATAGCCAACGGGTGCAGTACCGAGACGCCCGGGAACGCCACATCGGCGACGATGATCCCCACCGGTGGCACGAACCACGCCGGTACCATGTGGTGGAGTTCGAACGCCCGTGTCCGGTGTACCACGAAGGCGACGAGAAAGCTCAAGTGCAGCGCTACCGCCACGAGCCAGAGCGCGACACCGATGGACGGCATCAGCCACGCCCCGGCGGCTTTCGAGACCACCATCAGCGCCATGGCGAAGGTTGGCACGACGCTGCCGACGACTGGGTGGGCCAGGTCCGACCGCAGCAGCCGAGGGTGAAGCACGAATTTGGCACTGAGGATCAGCAGCAGCACCGTTGCGGCTATCGCGCCGGCCAACTGCGCCCTGCCCTCGAGGGGCGCGAAACTCTCCCAGCTCCAGCCCAGGCTGGAGATCCCCAGCGCCAGGCCGGCCATCGGCGTCGGCGCCGTCTGAAGACGTTGGGTCAGGGTCGGCATGGAGGGTCTCCTCATGATCGATGGAGACACCTTATGGCATTTTGCGCTATCGTTATATTTTAACTTTATTTACAAGTCGTTTTATAAAATATAACGATAGGAGGAGCAATGGCGATCACGTTTCGTCAGCTTCAAGTGTTCGTCGCGGTGGCGCGCGAGCGCACGTTGACCGCGGCGGCGGCGGCGCTGTTCCTGACCAAGCCGGCGGTCAGCATCGCGCTGGCGGAACTGGAGAAACAGTGCGGACGCACGCTCTTCGATCGCCACCGTAACCGGCTCTATCTCAACGACCAGGGGCGGCGGCTGCTACCGATGGCGGATGAACTGCTGGCCCGCAGCGAAGCGATCGAGCAGCTATTCGACAACGAATCCCTGGGCGGGCATCTCCACATCGGTGCCAGTTACACGATCGGTCACCAGCTGTTGCCGACGCTGTTGCGGGACTTCCGGGTCGAGAGCGGGCATCGCGATCAACGGATCACCATCGCCAACAGCGCCTCGATCTGCACCGCGCTGGAAGCGTTCGAGTTGGACGTCGGCATGATCGAGGGCCGTGTCGCCGGAGAGCGTTTCCACGTGCTGCCGTGGCGCCGCGACCGGATGCTGGTGGCGGCCTCCCGCGATCATCCGCTGGCAGCCCTGGGGCCGGTGGCGGTCGAGAGGCTGGCGGAGTATGCGTGGCTGCTGCGGGAACCGGGCTCCGGCACCCGGGAGCAGTTCATGCGATTCATCGCCCCGCGGTTGCCGCAGTGGGAACTGAGCCTGGAGATCAACTCGGCGGAGGCGATCATCAACGCCGCCGCGGCCGGGCTTGGGCTGACCTGCCTTTCCGCGCTGGAGGCGCGGCACGCCTTGAGCGATGGACGTCTGGTCGAGATCGAACTGGACCTGGATATGACCCGGGAGTTCAGTCTGGTGCTGCACCGCGACAAGTATCGCAGCCCGTTGATCGAGCGATTCGTCGAGTTCTGTCGGCAACGTGACGAAGCCGTCGATCCGCCATGAATCCAGGGCGGCGAGGCGCAGCCGTCGCCGCAGGAACGGGCGCCCCATACCGTGAGGCGGGACGCCCGTGGGACGGGGTCGAGTGGGCCAAGGGCGGGTGTCAGCCGCCGAGGAAAGAGGACATGGCCTTGTCGGTGATCATGCCGCAGGCCTTTTTACCGGCCTGGTCCTTGAGATTGGTCAGGCTGAAGGTCTGGCCGTTGCCGCCCTGCAGCAGGCCGTTCAGACCTTGTTGATAACCGGCATCCTCCTTGGCCTGACTTTGGCCGCCGACCTTCTCGAGCAGGCTGTTCTTGACCTTGTCGGTCGTGCTCTCGGTATAGCCCTGCTGCTGGCAGTAGCCCAGCACCCCGGCCACATTCTGCATGCTGCCGAGATTCATCGACCCGGAGCCTAGCGAGCTGAGCAGCGAGGCCCCATCGGTGGCGCCTGATCCCTGGCCCTGGGAGGACTGCCCGGACATCATCTCGCCGGCGTTTTTCTTGACGCTGTCGAAACTGAAGGCCGACGCCATGGGGGAGGCGGCGATGGATGCGGTCAACAAGGCGGCGGGGAGGAAACGAAGATTCATGAACTCATACTCCTGGCTGGAAAAGAAACCCCGTCGGGTTTCGATGAAACGATCCGCGAGTATCGATGATAGGGCGATGAGACGCCGTGCTGGCGCCGCCCTACGCTAGAGCAACCAGGCGCTTCTGTCCAAGCGCGATGATGACCGTCCGCGCTCCTCGATGCGATGAGGAAACGCCGAACCCGGGTCATGGTCTAGGCTTGGAGTGTCGGAAGGAGTTCGACGTTCCCTCGAGAAAGGAGATGGCATGATTATCAACGTTGGCGAATTCAAGCGCCTGCTCGACGAATACGACGATCAACTCGAACTGAGCTTCAGTGGCCTGGAATACCACCGGCTCAGGCAGAAGGGCGACAAGCACCTGGAAGTCGAGTTCGAGGAGAAGATATTCCGGGACAAGACCGGGCATATCGACATTCATGACGAAGGGCATTGAGAGCGTACTCCGGTACCGATCCGGCAGGGCGCTGCCAGCTCGGTGCCGGTGGTGTCTCGCCGGGCGCCGTGCCATTGTCCTTTGAGCGTGGCGTTCGGCAGGGGCCGCGACTTCGCCGCGGGAGGCTTTTCCGTTACCGTTACGCCATTGAGGCTAGGGAGCGGTAGGAATGGATGATTCAACCCCGACCACGCAGGTCGATGTCGCCATCGTCGGTGCTGGGCCGATCGGCCTCTGTTTCGCCAATGCGCTGTCGCGCCGGGGGGTGAGTTCGATGCTGATCGATCGCCAGCCGAGATCGGCGATGGCGGACCCCGGCAATGACGGTCGCGAGATCGCGCTGACCCGAGCATCGCAGCAGATTCTCGATCGGCTCGGCGTCTGGTCGGGTATCGATCCCGCTGAACGGGCCCGGATGCGAGCCGCCAAGGTCTTTGACGGCCAGTCACTGTTCGCGATGGAGATCGCGCCGGGCGCCACCCGGGACGACCCGCTCGGTTGCCTGGTACCCAATCGGGTGATTCGTCGGGCTGCCTATGCTGCCTTGCAGCCGGGAGCGCCGGGGACGGGGGATATCCTGTGGCGCGACGAACGCGAGATCGCGCGATTCCAGGCCAACGAGGCAGAGGTCGATATCGAGCTTGGCAGTGGCGAGCGTGTCCAGGCTTCGCTGCTGGTGGCGGCCGACAGCCGCTTTTCCACTACGCGGCAGGCCATGGGGATTCCGGCCCGTGCCTACCAGCATGGCGAGCAGATGCTGGTCTGCCGGATGCACCATGACGAGCCTCACGACCAGACCGCCTGGGAATGGTTCGGTTACGGTCAGACGCTGGCGTTGTTGCCGGTCGATACCCACTGCTCATCGCTGGTGCTCACTCTCCCCCCTGAAGCCATGGCGCATCAATTGGCGTTGAGCGACGAAGCGTTCGACGCCGATATCACCCGTCGTTTCGAGGGTCGGCTTGGCGCCATGCGTCGGATCGCCGAGCCCCACCGTTATCCACTGGTCAGCGTCTATGCCGAGCGTTTCGTCGGCCATCGTCAGGCGCTGATCGGTGATGCCGCCGTCGGCATGCATCCGGTGACCGCGCACGGCTTCAATCTCGGCCTGCAGGGCCTCGCCAGGCTGGCGGAGCTGATTGGCGGGGCACGCCAGCAGGGGCGAGACATTGCCTCGCCGGCCCTGCTCAAGCGTTATCAGCGCGAACAGCGGCTGGCGACAGGCCCGTTGTTCGCAGCGACCTTGGCGATCGTCGGGCTATATACCGACGATCGGCCGCCGGCCAGGCTGTTACGCAAGGCGATATTGAGAGCCGGCGAGACGGCCTGGCCCATTCGGCGCCTGATCGCCGATCATTTGACCCGTTCGGCAAGTTAGCGACTGGCGGGTCAGCCTTGTTATCTCCGTTCACGCTCGACAGGAGTTCGTATGGATCTTGCAATGGTGGGCTTGGGGCGCATGGGCGCCAATATGGCGGAGCGCCTGGTGCGCAGCGGTCATCGCGTGGTGGGCGTCGATCCCAGCGAGGAGGCGAGGGCCCGGGCGGCGGACAAGGGCATCGAGCCGGCGGTGTCGCTGGCAGCGGCAGTCGACGCACTACCGTCACCCAGAGTCGTCTGGCTGATGGTGCCCGCCGGCCCGCCGGTGGACAAGTTGATCGCCGAACTCGAACCGCTGCTGGCCGCCGACGACGTGATCATCGACGGCGGCAACTCGATGTACAAGGACACGCTGCGCCGCGCGGCGCAGTCGCGCTCGAATCGTCTGCACTATGTGGATGTCGGCACCAGCGGCGGCGTCTGGGGGCTCGCCGAGGGCTACAGCATGATGGTGGGCGGCGAGACCGGGGTGGTCGAGTCGCTCCGGCCGCTGTTCGAAGCGCTCGCTCCTGCCGCGGACAAGGGGTGGGGGCACGTCGGCCCCAGCGGTGCGGGTCACTTCACCAAGATGGTCCACAATGGCATCGAGTACGGCATGATGCAGGCCTACGCCGAGGGCTTCGCGATCATGGAGCGCAAGGATTTCGAGCTCGATCTGCATCAGATCGCCGAGATCTGGCGCCACGGCAGCGTGGTGCGCTCCTGGCTGCTCGACCTGACCGCCGATGCACTGGAAAAGAATCCGTCGCTGGAGGGTATCGCGCCCTATGTCTCGGACTCCGGCGAGGGGCGCTGGACCGTGAACGAGGCGATTGAACTCGAGGTCAGCGCGCCGGTAATCACGCTCTCCCTGCTCGAGCGGCTGCGCTCGCGCGAGCAGGACTCCTATGGTGACAAGCTGCTCTCCGCCATGCGCAACGAATTTGGCGGACACGAGATCAAGAAGGGCTGATCGAAGTGCCTCCATGGCTGGCGTATCGTCGTGCCGCCACGTCGGGATCGACCTTCGTCACGCTACCCCACCCATTCTCTTCCACTACCAGATAGTGTGTTCAGAGACGCCGGGAGACACAAGTCTCCCGGCGTTTTCGGCTGGAAACACACTCGATTTTCGACCTTGACAGGCCGGGAAGCCGGCTACCATGCGGGCTCCCGAGCGGTGCGAAACTATCCACAGGATGTTGACAGAAAAAGACCACATCTATGCTTGGAAAAACCGCCGGCTACCATATATAGTGTTTTTCCAGAGGCGGCGGGAGCGGCGCGAAACCGTGATTTCCCAACCGCCATAGCCTGCACCATCGGCTGTCGATGGCGTCTTTCCCTGTCAAGGATGGTTATCATGAGCATCACGATCTATAGCAAGCCGGCCTGCGTCCAGTGCAACGCCACATACCGCGCTCTGGACAAGCAAGGAATCGACTATACCGTGGTTGATCTGACCCAAGACGCCGATGCCATGCAGCGCGTTCAGAACCTCGGCTATCGCCAGGTGCCGGTCGTGGTCGCGGGTGAAGATCACTGGGCCGGGTTCCGTCCGGACAAGATCAGCACGCTGGTCGCCTGATCCGATCGCTTCGCATCTTTCAGGCTCGAATCTTTCCGGCTAGCGCTGGCTTCGCCCGCGCTGCCGAAACCGCGCAGGGGCGCAGGAGACCGTCATGGCTGGGCTGGTCTATTTTTCGACCAAATCAGGCAATACGCGGCGCTTCGTCGAGAAACTGGGTCTGCCGGCCAGCCGGATTCCGCTGAACCGAAGCGACCCACCCCTGCAGGTCGAGACACCCTATATTCTCGTAGTACCGACCTATGGTGACGGTGATCCGCGCTCCGCGGTGCCCGCGCCAGTCATTCGCTTTCTGAATGACGAACATAACCGGTCCCTGATTCGCGGCGTCATCGCCGGCGGCAACACCAATTTCGGCGAGGCTTTTGGCCTGGCGGGACGGGTTGTCGCGAGCAAGTGTCGGGTACCGCTTCTCTATCGTTTCGAACTGATGGGCACGGCAGAAGATGTCCATCGAGTCCTTGCAGGGGTGACCGAATTTTGGAAACGCTCAGCCTAGATACGGGTACGACCGTGCGGCCTGCCGTCAGCGCCGACCACAACGCCAAGGCGCTCGATTACCACGCGCTCAACGCCATGTTGAACCTGTATGACGCCAACGGTCGTCTGCAGCTCGACAAGGACAGGGAAGCGGCGCGTCAGTATTTCCTGCAGCACGTGAACCAGAACACGGTGTTCTTTCACTCGCTGAAGGAAAAGCTCGACTACCTGGTGGAGGAGGGCTACTACGAGCAGCAGGTGCTCGACCAGTACGACTTCGGCTTCGTGACGGCACTGTTCGATCAAGCCTACGCGGCGAAATTCCGTTTCCAGAGCTTCCTGGGCGCGTTCAAGTACTACACCAGCTACACGCTCAAGACTTTCGACGGCAAGCGTTACCTCGAGCGTTTCGAAGACCGCGTCTGCATGGTGGCGCTGTCGCTGGCGCGCGGCGACGAAACCCTGGCGCGTCAGCTGGTCGAGGAGATCATCCACGGCCGCTTTCAGCCGGCGACACCGACCTTCCTCAACTGCGGCAAGCGCCAGCGCGGCGAGCTGGTCTCCTGCTTCCTGCTGCGCATCGAGGACAACATGGAGTCGATCGGTCGCTCGATCAATTCCGCGCTGCAGCTCTCCAAGCGCGGCGGCGGGGTGGCGTTCTCGCTCTCCAACGTGCGGGAATCCGGCGCGCCGATCAAGCGCATCGAGAACCAGTCCTCCGGCATCATCCCGATCATGAAGATGCTCGAGGACGCCTTCTCCTACGCCAACCAGCTGGGCGCGCGCCAGGGTGCCGGGGCGGTCTATCTCAACGCCCACCATCCGGACATCCTGCGTTTCCTCGACACCAAGCGCGAGAACGCCGACGAGAAGATCCGTATCAAGACGCTGTCGCTCGGCATCGTGATGCCGGACATCACCTTCGAGCTGGCCAAGCGCAACGAGGAGATGTACCTGTTCTCGCCCTATGACGTGGAGCGCATCTACGGCGTGCCGTTCGGCGACATCAGCGTCACCGAGAAGTACGAGGAGATGGTCGCCGACGGTCGTATCCGCAAGAAGAAGATCAACGCCCGCGAACTGTTCCAGACCATCGCCGAGCTGCAGTTCGAATCCGGCTATCCGTATCTGATGTTCGAAGACACGGTAAACCGCGCCAACCCGATCCACGGCCGGATCAACATGTCGAACCTCTGCTCGGAGATCCTGCAGGTCAACACGCCCACCGAGTACGACGACGATCTCGGCTATCGGCACATCGGCGAGGACATCTCCTGCAACCTGGGCTCGCTCAACATCGCCAAGACCATGGATTCGCCGGACTTCGGCACCACGGTGGAGGCTGCCATTCGCGGTCTGACCGCGGTCTCCGAGATGAGTAACATCACCTCGGTGCCGTCGATCGCCGAAGGCAACGCCAAGTCTCACGCCATCGGCCTGGGGCAGATGAACCTGCACGGCTACCTGGCCCGCGAGCACATTCTCTATGGCAGCGAAGAGGGGTTGGATTTCACCAACATCTACTTCTATACCATCGCGTTCCATGCCCTCCGGGCGTCCAATCGCATCGCCATCGAGCGCGACCAGCGCTTCGCCGGCTTCGAGCAGTCGACCTATGCCAGTGGCGAGTACTTCGACAAGTACACCGAGCAGGCGTGGGAGCCGAAGACCGAGAAGGTGCGCGGCTTGTTCGAGAAGAGCGGTATCGCCATTCCGACCCAGGACGACTGGCGCGAGCTCAAGGCATCGGTAATGGCCCATGGGCTGTTCAACCGCAACCTGCAGGCGATTCCGCCCACCGGCTCGATCTCGTACATCAACAATTCGACCTCGAGCATCCACCCGGTGACGGCCAAGGTCGAGATTCGCAAGGAAGGCAAGCTGGGCCGGGTCTATTATCCGGCGCCGTACCTGACCGACGAGAATCAGGCGTACTATCAGGACGCCTACGAGCTCGGCCCCGAGAAGATCATCGACACCTACGCCGAGGCGACGCAGCACGTCGACCAGGGCCTGTCGCTGACGCTGTTCTTCCGCGACACCGCGACCACGCGTGACGTCAACCGTGCGCAGATCTACGCCTGGCGCAAGGGTATCAAGACGATCTACTACATCCGTCTGCGCCAGGCCGCTCTCGAGGGAACGGAAGTCGAAGGCTGCGTTTCCTGCACGCTGTAAGCCTGAATCTGTTTGAACGCGCCGAGCCACGGGCTCGGCGCCAACCGAACGAGAACATCTCATGGATATGCCTACTTCCGCCGCTCGTCATCTCAATCGGGTCGATGCGATCAACTGGAACCGCCTCCAGGACGACAAGGACCTGGAGGTCTGGAACCGGCTCACCGGCAACTTCTGGCTGCCGGAGAAGATTCCGCTCTCCAACGACATTCCCGCGTGGAACACCCTGACCGAGCACGAGCAGCAGCTCACCATCCGCGTCTTTACCGGCCTGACGCTGCTCGACACCATCCAGGGCACGGTCGGCGCGCCGGTGCTGATCGAGGATGCGCTCACGCCGCACGAAGAGGCGGTGTTCACCAACATCAGCTTCATGGAGTCCGTTCACGCGCGCTCCTACAGCTCGATCTTCTCGACGCTGTGCGCCACCCGTGACGTCGACGACGCCTACCGCTGGAGCGAGGAGAACCCGTTCCTGCAGAAGAAAGCGGAGCTGATCCTCGAACGCTACCGCAGTGAAGACCCGCTGATGCGCAAGATTGCCAGTGTGTTCCTGGAGTCGTTCCTGTTCTACTCCGGCTTCTACCTGCCGATGTACTGGTCCAGCCGCGCCAAGCTGACCAATACCGCCGACCTGATTCGCCTGATCATTCGCGACGAGGCGATCCACGGCTATTACATCGGCTACAAGTTCCAGCGCCAGTTGCCCAAGCTGCCGGCGGAGCGTCAGGAAGAGATCAAGATCTACGCCTACGAGCTGCTCCACGAGCTCTACGACAACGAGGTCAAGTACACCGAAGCGCTCTACGACGACGTTGGCCTGACCGAAGACGTCAAGAAGTTCCTCCACTACAACGCCAACAAGGCGTTGATGAACCTGGGCTTCGAGGCACTGTTCCCGGCCAGCGTCACCGACGTCAGCCCGGCGATCCTCGCCGCGCTCTCGCCCGGCTCCGACGAAAACCACGACTTCTTCTCCGGCTCCGGTTCTTCCTACGTGATCGGCAAGACGGTCAGTACGGAAGACGAAGACTGGGCGTTCTGATCCCAACTGCCTATCTCGACAAAAGCCGCCCTGCCCAGGGCGGCTTTTTTGTGCCTATCCGAACCTCGGCCCTCGCGATCGCGGCAGAACAGCCAATATCGTGGCGCGACCTTCCTCGCTCGCTGCACACTGTCTGCACGAAACCGCGCGATAGTGCTCCTGCACCGCGTCTCGGTGCGCAACCGGAGTCGAAGTCATGAAATTTCACACGTCACTCATCGCGCTGGCCGTTGCCGCTTCCACCTTGTCACCATTGGCCATGGCCGCTCCCACCGAACAACCCAGGCCGCCTGCGCCCCACGAGGCACCCATGGCCCACGCCAACCCGCTCAAGGCGGCGGTGGTCGCCAGTTGGAACCTCGACGAGGACAAGCTGGCCAGGCTGGCCCAGGCCGACAGCGATTTCCATGCCGGTCTCCAGCAACTGCTTGGCAACGATGACCAAGCAGCGCCCGAGCAGCGCCGTGCCGCCATGGAGTCACTCCTCCAGCAGCAGCGCGAGCAACTCACCGACGTGCTCAGCGATGAACAGCTGCACGCCTACCAGATGCTGGAGCGTCCCCGGCCTCCGATGATCCGTCACGGCGGACCGCGCCTGGATCCCGAGCAGATGACCGCACAACTCGAGCAGCGCTACGCCCCGCTGTTCGCGACCTGGAATCTCGATCAGGCACAGAGCGCCAAGGTGCTCAACGCCGAACGCACCTTCTTCGATGGCTTGCATCAGTTGAAGCGCCCCGACATGAGGGGCGACGGCGAATCGCAGGACGCGCGCGGAGCCCGGTTCAAGCAGTTGCTGGAGCAGCGCCACAGCGCGCTCTCCTCGGTGCTGGACGACGAGCAGGTCACGGCATTCGAAGCACTGACCAAGCCGCCGCGTGGACCTCATCACGGCCCGCGACCGGACGGCGAGGCGCCTGCGGCCGGCTGATGCCGCCATCACGCCGATACCAGCCCTTCCTCGGAAGGGCTTTTTCATGCTCGCGCCACATGGTTGCCTGACGTCCTCGACCACAGTTGTTAGTCTTTAGCCGAACCTGCATCGTCATTCACCCTCTGCGATCGGAAACCGACCCATGGAAGATCAATGGCTCGCCTGGGCCAAGCGGCTCTCGGCGCTGGCCGATACCGGGCTGCACTACTGCCGCGACAAGTTCGATCGCGAGCGCTATGAAGAAGTCGCCGAGATTTCGGCATCGATGATGTCGGCGCTGGGCGATATTCCCATCGGCCACGTGAATCTGGCGCTGGGCGAAGGCGAGGGTCATGTCACCCCCAAGATCGATGTGCGCGCGGCGATCATCGACGACGGCAGGATTCTGCTGGTCAGGGAGAAGATGGACGGACGCTGGACGATGCCCGGCGGCTACGCCGAGATCGGGCTCTCGGCTGCCGAGAACACGATCAAGGAGGTGTGGGAAGAGGCTGGTGTCAGGGTCGAAGCCAAGCGGCTCTACGCCATCCGCCACAAGGCGAAGCACGCTTATCCCGCCGACGTGCTCGATTTCTACAAGCTGTTCTTCCTCTGTGAGCGGCTCGATGGTGCCCCGCTGGACCCTGGGCATGAAGTGCACGACGCCGCCTACTTCTCGCCCACGGCGCTGCCGCCGCTCTCCGAGCCACGCGTCATCGCCCGGGACATCGAGGATGCGTTCGCCTTCCATGCCCAGCCGCAGCGGCCGGCGCTGATCGACTAGGTCATGTCAGACAAGTACTGCGCTCCGCCGTGCGGGGTTAAAAACGGGTTCACTGAATAACGCTCAGAACGTCCGCAGGGCGAGTGGAGCGGACAACATGCTCATTGCCATCGCGTAAACGGGAGCGCCAGCCCGGGCCGCCTTTGACTCGCGACATCCTTGTCGCTCGCATTTCGTGCAGCGACGCTGTCCAGGTCGTCAATCCTGACGATTTGTCGCCAAGTGGCGCCTGGTCCGGGCTTCGCTCGTCGACTTTTCAGACAACATCCAGGGTAGGGTCGCGGCGCCTAGAACGCTTCCCACTCGGCGGTTTCCGACTCGCGGCGGCGGGGCGGCTGGGCGTCTGCAGGCCTGGTGCTCACCGCCGGCAGCGGGGCGGCCTGCGGGCGCCGCGGGCTGGTCGCGGTGCGAGTATCGAGGCGGAATACCGCAACCACCGACTGCAGCTCGTTGGCTTCCTCCTCCAGCGCCCGCGCGGCGTTGGCGGCCTGCTGCACCAGCGCGGCGTTCTGCTGGGTGACCTGATCCATCTGGGTCACCGCCTGATTGACCTGGGTGATGCCGTGGTTCTGCTCCTCCGAAGCCGCGGCGATCTCGTGCATGATCTCGCTGACCCGGGCGATCGATGTGACGATGTCGTTCATCGTGGTACCGGCCTTGTCGGCCAGGGCGGCGCCGCTCTCGACCCGCTCGGCGGAGCGCTGGATCAGGTCGCGGATCGCCTTGGCCGCATCGGCCGAACGCCTGGCCAGTGTCTGCACCTCGTTGGCGACCACGGCGAAGCCGCGGCCCTGCTCGCCGGCGCGGGCCGCCTCCACCGAGGCGTTGAGGGCGAGGATATTGGTCTGGAACGCTACCGCGTCGATGGCGTCGAGCAGCGCCACCGCCTGGCGCGAGTTCTCGCTGATCTCGTGCATCGTGCTTACCACGCCACCGACCACCTCGCCACCGCGGTGCGCCACACCGGTGGCCTCGCTCGCCAGCTGGCTCGCCTGGACCGCATTGTCGGCGTTCTGGCGCACGGTCGAGGTCAGCTGCTCCATGCTCGCGGCCGTCTCTTCCAGCGATGCTGCCTGCTGTTCGGTGCGCGAGGAGAGGTCGGTGTTGCCTTGGGCGATGCCGCTGGCGCCGTCGAGCACGTTGTCGCAGGCGCTGCGCACGTTGCCGACGGTGCGTGAGAGATGGCTCTGGGTCTGCGCCATGGCCGCGAACAGTCGCCCGATCTCGTTGTTGCCGCGGCGCTCCACCGGCACCGACAGATCGCCGGCGGCGAGCTTTTCGCAATGCTCCACCAGGCGCTCCAGCGGACGAATCACGTTGACCGTCACGCCCCACAGCACGATCGCCACCAGGACCAGGGTCGCCACCACCGCGGCGGCGATGCCGGCGTTGATCAGGGCCGGCGAGACATCGCTGTTGACGGCGTAGGCGGCCAGCCCCGCGACCCCCAGCACCAGGAGTGTGAATGCCACCAGTACCAGCAGCCAGCTGGTCTTCACGGTCATGTCTGCGAGACGTTTCATGCTTGGTTCACCTGCCTTCCCTTAGTATCCGCGTGGGTGCCGAGTACGGTTTATCGGCGCTTGCGCCAGCGCCTTGAGTACCGGCCGCTGCGGCAAACTGGCACACCTGGCCGACGCCGTGGCCCCGAGGGCGTCGCTGGCGACGTCACTTCTTCTCGACAGGCAGCGGAGTACAGCAGATGAACGCACAACGGATCCTTTCCCAGCTCATGAAGCAGGCGGGTAGCGGTCAGCGCCAGAAGTCCGGCAGCAGTGGTGTCGACATCAAGTCGCTGCTCGGCGGCGGTGCGTTGGGCATGCTGGTCGGCAGCAAGCGCGGGCGCAGCATGGGGGGCAAGGCGATCAAGTACGGCGCCTTGGCTGGCCTGGGCGCCCTGGCCTGGAAAGCCTGGCAGACGCACCAGGCGCAGAAATCGGCGCCTGCCGAGGCGACGACTGCTACGGACCAGCCGCTGGAACAGCTCTCCGGCGAGCGGCAGGAGACTCGCAGCCTGGTGATTCTGCGGGCGATGATCGCCGCCGCGCGTGCCGACGGCCATATCGATGCCCGGGAGCGGGCCGCGCTGGCCGAGCAGATCGACGCGCTCGGTGCCGACGACGAACTTCACGCCTGGGTGGAGCAGCAGATGTCCGTGCCACTGGACGCCGATGCCATCGCTCGCGATGCCGATTCACCCCAGGCAGCGCGCGAGGTCTACTTGGCCAGCGTGGCGATCGTCGATGAGCAGAACCCGATGGAGCGGGCCTGGCTCGACCAACTGTCGGCAGCGCTCAAGCTCGACGGCGATCTCTGCCGTACGCTGGAACGTCAGACCGGCGAAAGCCCGGCCTAGGCCGGGTTTGTGCATCGCGCCCGGGGCTCGGATTCGGCCTCGGGCGGGCGCTGGGTCAAGGTTCCGAAGAACGCGGCCAGGGACAGCAGCGCCACCAGGCTGCCATAGGCGTAGGTGGTGGGTATCAGGCCCAGGTGCTGTGTCATGATCCCGCCACACAGGGCCAGCGTACTGGCGGATAGATAGCAAATCACATAGAACGCTGCCATCAACGCCGACCGCTCGGTGGGCGGTGCCAGGGGCATGACGACGCGCATGGCGCCCATGAACGCGGCGCCGAAGCCGATGCCGGCGACCGCCGTCCCGACCAGTAGTATCCCCACCGCCCGTTGATGGACTCCCAGCAGCAAGCCGAGCATGCCGACGATCAGGCAGGCGGTGCCCAGCAGTACTGCCAGGCGTGGCGGTCGGGCGCGCAGGACCAGCACGCTGATGCCGCCGATGAACGGGAGCAGGAAGGTGATCAGGCAGCCCACCAGCGGGTTGTGGACACCGCTGATCGTCTCCACGAGGGTGGGCCCCAGCGAAAGCGAGAAGCCCCCCAGCGCCCAGGAGGAAACAACGGCCGGGACGACGCGAAACAGTGGCCCGCGCACGGATGGTGGAATCGTCGCTCGGGGGCGAAGTGCCGCCAGGACACCGGGACGCGGCGTCACGCTCTCTGGAATTCGCCTGAGACAGGTGCCCATGACGACGAGCAGGACGATCAGCACCAGATAGACCATTCGCATCGGCGCTGGCGCGTAGGTCACCAGCAGACCGGCGAACAGCGCGCCGATTCCCATTCCGGAGAGCGGTGCGATGCTCGCCAGCACCGGCCCGCGATGATGGTCGCTGTCGAGCATCGCCGCGGCCAGGGCGCTGGTCACGATACCGGTGGCCAAGCCCTGCAGAATCCTTGCCGCTAGCACCCAGACGAGCCCGTCGGCGACCACGAACAGCAGCAGCGACAGGATCTCGACGACGATGGCGATCGCCACCACCGGTCGCCGGCCGATGTAATCGGATAGCGAACCGGTGACCAGCAACGCCAGCAGCAGCGCGAAGACGTAACTCGCGAAGACCAGCGTCAGCCAGGTCGTGGAGAAGTGCCAGCTGGTCTGATAGATCCGGTAGAGTGGCGTCGGGGCGCTCGAGGCCGCAAGAAACGTCACCATCAATACCGCGTAGTAGACCAGCGAACCGAGCCGGGGGGCCGGATAGGCATTGGCCGACAGGGATGAAGATGGAGGTGACATGGGGGTATCCATTAATGCTAAAATTTTGCGTTAGAGAGAGTTTGAACTTGGCAGGCTCATAAAGCAAATATTTTGCGTTTGTGCTCTTCATCAGTGAACCACCATGCCGATCAAAGAAGCCGTCAGACCGGGCGGACGCAGTGCCCGGGTACAGGAAGCCGTCCATCAGGCCGTTCGCGAGCTGCAGGCGGTCAAATCGCGCGATGAGTTGACGGTGCCCCAGGTCGCCGAACTGGCCGGCGTCACACCGTCGACGATCTACCGGCGCTGGGGCAATCTGGCGGAACTGGTCGCCGACGTCTCCGTCGAGCGCATGCGCCCCGACGAGGATCCCGTGGATACCGGTACCCTGGCGGGCGACCTGCAGGCCTGGGGCGAGCAGTATCTCGAGGAGATGACATCGGTGCCTGGTCAGCGCGCCCTCAACGATGTGATGGCCAGCGCGGACAACGGGCGTCGAGAGCGCTGCTGCCGCTACAGTGAATCGCTCATGGCGACACTGCGGGAGCGTGCGCTTTCGCGCGGCGAGGCGGCGGTGCCACCCCTGGAGCGCCTCGTCGACGGTGTGGTGGCGCCGATGACCTACCGCCTTCTATACGATCGCGAATCGGCGACCGCCGCCAATCTCCGGCGCTGGATCGTCCGCGCGCTGGCCGTGGAAGATGCCGACTGACGCTCAGATCAGCTTGGCAGCCACCAGCAGGTCGGCCACCGCCTGGAAGGTCCCGTCGGGTATCGGATCGCCATTGCTGGCCCGTCTGGCGATGCTGGCAGCGAGCGTGGCGTCCGCTGCCCGGGGGAGGTGGCGGGAGTTGGCACTCACCAGCAGCGCCGCGGCCTGGTCCGGCGACGCCTTGCAGGTGACCAGCGGTACCGGCGTTTCGCCGCGCACGTAGCGAATACCGACCAGCCAGCCATCTTCGGTGCCGATCATCATCGAGGCGTGCTGCACGCCGACCTTGGCGTTCAACTGATGCATCTCGCGCCGCCGCTTGCGGCGCTCCTGGTTCATCGTCGGGTCGCCTTCCTGGTCCTTGCGCTCCCGCTTCTGCTCGGTCTTGGTCATGCGCTGGTCGCGGCGGAACAGCCAGCGCTGCAGCATCACGTCGAAGCCGCCCACCAGCAGGAACGCGATCAGCGCCGTGATCACCAGCGGTTGCAGCAGGTCGAGAAAAGTCCCCTGGATGCAGCCGAACCCGCAGCTCGACGACTCCATCAGCGACTGCAGGCCCAGGCCATAGACCACGATCAGGGCGATCCCCAGCGCCACCATCTTGAACAGCGACTTGAGGAATTCGACCAGGCCGCGCATCGAGAAGATGCGCTTGAATCCCTGCACCGGATCGACTTTCTCCGCCTTGGGCAGCACCGGTTCGGTGGCGAAGACGAATCCCTGCGACACCACGATGTTGGTCAGCACGATGATCACGAAGGTGAGTGCCACCAGTGGTACCACCGACAGCAGCAGTACCTCGCCCGCCTGCGCGACCAGCCGCGGCCACAGCGAGTCGAAGGGCTCGGTGTAGAGCCGCGCGGTGGTGTCGAGCAGGCCCTGCACCCGGGCGATGATATGGCTGGCGCTGACCGCGATGTAGAGCGTGCACGCCAGCAGCACCATGGCCGTGACCAGGTCCGCGCTCTTGGAAATCTGGCCCTTCTTGCGGGCGTCGCGAAGCTTCTTCGTCGACGGCGGTAGCGTCTTTTCCTCGGATGGTTGCTGGCTCATGGTGCGATGTGTTCACCTGCCGAGGCGTCAGGAGCCGACGGTCGAGCCCTCGTCCATCTTGGTGTCGAGATTGCTGCCATCGCCGGCGTAGTCCTCATGATCGAAATCGTCCCAGGTAGAGTCGGGAAGATGGCCCTCCCGCACGTAAAACTCGTACTCGTCACTCCGGTAGTCGAGGATGCTCTCGTCGTCCGGGGCGTCGCGCTGGCCGTAGTTCCGGACATACGCTTCGAGGAACTCGTAGCGCGTCACGCCATCCTCGGTCAGTAGACCATCCTGGTCGAGGGAGGTGAAGAGCTCCTTGAGGTCGGCTTCGTGTCCTTCCAGTGCGTTGGTGCGCTTGATGTCCTGGACGATGGAAAACGGCAGCGTCGCCAGCGTCAGGCCGGCGGAGATCCAGAACAGCGGCCCGGTGGCGGCGCGGGCGACGGCAATGCCCTTGAGGGCGGCCAGCGACGAGGCGCCGCCGGCAAGGCCGAAGGCGCCCGCCGCGACGGTCACCGCGCCCTGGCCGATGGTGGCGCCATCGCCGGCGTCCGCGCCGCGCTTGATCATCAGCCCACCGAGGGCGATGTCCAGCGCACCGGTGGCCGAGTTGGCGGCCCCATCCAGCACGCGCAGGAAAGAGCTGACAGAGCGGGTCGTCGTCGTGGCATCGGGCAGGGCCGGGTTCTTGGCATATCCGTTCTGGGCGCCCTCGACTACCTTCTTGGCGTCTTCATAGGAAATATCCAGCTTCTTGGCGAGTGCCTTCTGATCGCCTACCGGGGCGTCGTCGATGATCTGCTGGATATTCTCGCTGAAACGCTCCCAGGTGTGGGCATCAGGAGCGGGCGCCTTGCCCTTGACCTTATCGTCGGCCCAGATCTGCGGTAGCGTCTTGTCCAGCCCCAGCATGGCGTTGACGTTGGTGCCCTTGACCTTGTCTCTGATGTGGCTGCCGAGGTTGACGAAGTGCTGGCTGGCGCCGAGGAAACTGATGAACTCCTTGGCCACGGCCATCCGCGCCTCGTCGCTGTCGGCCAGCTTGCTGCCACCGCCGGCGAGCTGGTAGATGCCCGAGGCGAGCGAGATCAATCCGCCGGTCGAGCCCAGCGCGCCGTTGCTGTTGAGCGTGCTGATCAGCGACAGCATGCCGCCGTTGGTCTTCTCGTTGAGCGCCTTGTAGACGCCGTTCTTCATCAGGCCGTCGATATCCGACTGGGTGATGGCGCCGTTTTTCTGGAAGCGGTCGCCCAGCTCCTGCAGCGCCTTGCCGAAATTCTTCGCCGTCTGCTGATCGTTGAGATACTCGTTGACGAACTTGTCGATCGACTCCGCCGTGCGCCTCGGAATATCCACACCGGCACGCTTGAGCGCGGTCAGTACCATCTTGACCACATCCTGTGTGGCCGTCGCGGTGTTGGCATCATTGATCTGGTCGGGGTTGGCGAGCAGGTCATCGAGATCGGTGATCATCGAGTCGAGCTGTAGATTCTGGGCGAATTCGGCCGCCTTGTCGCTCTCTTCGGTGGCCGGGAACAGTGTCGAGAGCGCATTGTAGGTCCGCGAGATATCCTGCTCGGCGAGCTCACCCTGGCCGCTCTCGCGCAGGTCGTTGATGTAGTCGATGTACGCTTCGCTGAAGGCGGTCTCCTCCAGTCGTGATGCGATGCCGTCCTTGTCGGCGACCTTGTCGACGGCGCCTTCCTGGGCTTCCAGGTAATCCTGCTGCACGGCATCGGAGGCGAAAAGGTCGCCGAGACGGGTATCGAGTTTCTCGCCATCGATGATTGACGAGAGATCATCGCCGGTGACGTGATCGAGGCTCAGCCCCTCCGAGATATCGAGGCCGACCAGGTCCAGGCCGTTGTCGAGCGCCCCCTGGGCGCGCAGGGCACGGTAGAACTGGGCGCGCTCGTCGTTCTTGTCGATGCTGCCGTCCTCGATCCCCGTCTTCCACGCTTCGATCAGGTTCTGCCAGGTCAGCTCGCTGACGGTCAGCTTGCGTGAACTGTCGTCCGGGTCGCTCTCGCTGGTCTCCATCGACTGGATGTCGACATCGCTGAAGGCCGGCAGGTCGTGATCGCGCCGCGCCGTGTCCAGCTCCGCGTTGTCGGACAGGCGCTGGGTGTTGGTCTCGCCGCCGTGCCGCGACCAGTAACCGTCGAAGACATTCTGGACCGCCTGGCCATCGTCTCCGGCCGCGTGCCGGATCCGCTCGCGCAGGTCGTCGTTGACCTGGGTGGTGGCCTCCTCGCGGGAGGCGCCGTCGCTCAGCTTGCTGTCGATCAGGTTCTGGTAGAGCTGTGACAGCGTCTCCGAGCTTTCGATATGCAGAATCTGGCGCGAGTCGGTCAGGGTGCTGCCTGCCAGGCCGGATGAGAGCGCGTTGAGGTTGTCCTCGTAGTCCGGGTTGTCGGTCACGGTGTGGTCGGCGAGGAAGTCGTCGTAGGCTGCGTAGCCGGCGTCGATGGCGGCGTCCTTGCCGCCATGACGCTCCCAGTAGCCGTTGAGCACGTCGAGTCCGTCGTCGCTGTCCTTGTCGGCGTCGGTCAAGGCGTTGCCGGTGCGTGCGAAGAGGTCTTCCCTGGCGTCGTCGATGGCCGCTTGGAGATCCGGGGCGTCGCCGCGCTCACGCTGCTGGTCGAGTTGATACGCCACCAGCTGGCGGAACTGGCTGGCGGCCTCTCCGGTCAGCGGTCTTACCGTGCGGTCATCGATATCGATGCCTTCGGCCATGTCGGAGGAGAGCGAATTCAGCGTGTCGTCGTAGGCGATGTCGCCCTCGTCGCGATTGGCCAGATAGCTCTCCTGGGCCAGCTTCTCGGTATCGGCTTCGCCACCGTGACGCTTGAAATAGCCGTCGAAGACATTGGCGACGTCACCACCGCCGACGCTATCGATGCGCTCGCGCAGATCGTCGTTGACGTGATCCATCGCTTCCTGAGTATCGTCGCCCTGATCGATCCGGTTCTGGATCAGATTCTTGTAGAGTCGGGAGAGCGTGTCCGATGCGTCGAGATGCAGGATCTTGCGTTGGTCGGTCAGCGTGCCGCCGGCCATCCCCAGGGCCAGCGCATTGAGGTTGTCTTCGTAATCGGGGTTGTCTGTCAGCGTGGTATCGGCCAGGAAGTCGCCGTAGGCGTCATAACCCGCGTCGATCGCGGCCTCTTCGCCGCCGTGGCGCTTCCAGTAGCCTTCGAAGACATCCAGGCCCTTGTCGGCGTTGCGGTCGGCGTTGTCGAGGGCATGCCCGATGCGGTCGAACAGTGCTTTCCTGGCGTTGTCGATCGCCTTGGCTAGGTCGGGGCGCTTGCCGTCGGCGCGCTGGGCGTTGAGCTCGGCGGTGACCAGCTTCTCGAACTGGTCCGCGGCGCCCCCCGTCAGACTGGAAACCCGACGCTTGTCGATGTCGATGCCGTCCGCCATGTCCACCGCCAGCGAATTCAGCGTGTCCTCGTAAGCCTGACTGCCGGGTTCGAGATCTTCTTTCTCCGCGCCACCCTCCTTGGCCATTTTCTGCGCCAGCTCGAGCAAGGAGGTGAAGACCTGAGTGGGGGCGGACGAGACCGGATCTTTGTCGAGGGTGACATCATCGTTGACGCGCATCGGCTTGTTCTCTCTACAAGGAGGTTGGCTCGAGGACGCCGACGTTCGATCCATGAACAGGACGGGACGGCATCGCGGGAAGACGCCTCCAGTATTCCGGCGCCGGATGACGCCCCGATGGCAACGGTGAAACGCCAAGTAACGGACTGTATGGCTTTGGTGGGGGAACGGCGGCTATCGCATCGCGCCGAGAATGGCTTCGAGACGCGCCATGTTGAGCGCGACGATATCGAGCTTGTCGACCATCAGCGGGATCAGGAAGACCACGTAGATCAGCATCAGGAACGCGAACAGCAGGTTCTTGATCGGTAGCGACAGATCGAAGGCGTGAAGGTTCGGTGCCATCCTGGCGACGTAGGCCAGCATCAGGTCGGCGATCAGCAGCGCGATCACCAGCGGGGCGATCATCAGCACGCCGACCTGCATCACCTGGTCGAGCAGACCGAGCAGCGACATCGCCGAGGTCTGCGACAGCAGCGGCACGAAGTCCACCGCCGGCCACAGCGCATAGCTGCGATAGAAGCCGTCGAGCAGCAGCATGAAGCCGCCGGTGATGAAGAACAGTGCCAGCAGCGTGATCGTCAGCAGCGTCGAGGTCACCCCGGTTTCGGTCGCGCCCATCGGATCGACGATCTGTGCCATGGTCGAGCCGCGCTGCAGGTCGATCAGCTCGCCGGCCACCTCGGCCGCCCAGAACGGCACGCCGAAGACCAGGCCGATGGCGACGCCGATCAGCAGCTCCTTGATCACCATGCCGGCGACGCTGAAGGTCGACAGGGTCTCCGCGTTCACCATGGCGTCGAACAGCGGCACGATCAGCGGCAGCGAGATCGTCACCGCCACGGCGGAGCGGATCATGCCGGTCAGCCCCAGGCGATTGAAGGCCGGCGTCACCAGCACCATGCCCAGGGCCCGGGCCACGCCAACGGCCGCCGCCGCGATCAGCGGATAGGCGAAGTCGGTGAGGAACTGGGCAAAATCGTCGTAGTTCATCGATCTCTTGGATTTCTCAAGAAGGAAGCGCAGCCGGTCAGGTCGCGTTTCCTCAGCGCGACCAGGCGGCGAAATTGTCCAGCACCTGATCGGTGAGATTGACGATCTGCCCGGCCAGCAGCGGCCCCGAGAGAATCAGCACCAGCAGTACCGCGACCAGCTTGACCGCCTGCGGCAGCGTCTGGTCCTGGATCTGGGTCAGCGCCTGCAGCAGGCCGACGCCGAAACCGACGGCGATCGCCACCAGCAGCGCCGGTGCCGACACCAGCAGCACCGTCCACAGGGCGTTCTTCATCAGTGAGAGAAAGATGTCGTCGGTCATCCTAGCCGCCTCCGTAACTCAAGATCAGTCCATGCATCAGCCGCGACCAGCCGTCTACCGCCACGAACAGGAAAATCTTCAGCGGAATCGAGATCAGCGTGGGCGAAACCATCATCATGCCCATCGCCATCAGCACGTTGGAGACGATCAGGTCGATGATCAGAAACGGGATATAGAGCAGAAAGCCGATCTCGAAGGCGCGGGTCAGTTCGGAACTGACGAAGGCGGGAATCAGTACGATCAGGTCGTCGCTCTTGAGGTCCTCGCGGGCTTCGTCGGACCACAGCGTGCGGGTGGCATCGATGAAGAACGCCCGCTCGTGTTCACTGGCGTAGCGCGACAGATACGCCTGCAGCGGCCCGCGCAGGGCCTCGCCGGTCTGCTTGATCTCCTCGACGCTGGCCAGGCCCGCCGAGCGCTGCTCGAACTCATGGGCCATCTCGCCGATCAACGGCGTGGTGATATAGACCGTCAGGATCAGTGCGATGCCGTAGAGGACCAGGTTAGGGGGCGTCTGCTGCACCCCGAGGGCGTTGCGGATCAGGAACAGCACCACCGAGATCTTGAGAAAGCCGGTCATCGTCACTACCGCCAGCGGCACCAGGCCGATGGTGGCGACCACGATGATGATCGCGATCAGGTTGGGCTGAAACTCAGTCATCCCCGGCGCGCCCGTCGTCGAGCGCGAGCCTCTCGACCTGCACCCCGATCGCGTCACCGATGGCAATCAGGCGTCCACGCCCCATCCGCCGGCCGTTGACGACCAGGTCGACCGCCCGCTCGGGACGCCGTTCCAGCGGTAGCACGCTGCCCTCGCCGAGTTGGCGCAGTTCGCCGAGCGAGAGCTCCAGCCGACCCAGTTCGCAGGTCAACTGTACCGGCAGGTCGTCCAGGTTCCGGTCGACCGAATCTAGAGGGCTCGTGTGCGAACTATCCACGTCCGGTACTTCCGGCGTCGGTGCCGAACTCTCCTGGGCCGTTCCGGATCGCTCGGGGGATGTTGATTTATCCACAGGGGGTTCGCTCATGGCACTCTCTTTATAAGGACGGTTCGGGGCTTCGCAGGGGGAATTCGGGACTCGTTCGGGGGAACTCGCGCCGAGCGGCCCTTCGACATGCAGACCGGTCTCGCCAAGGCGGGCCCGGCAGCCGAAATGGTCGGCGAGATTCAGTCGGACGCCGTCGGCGGTTGCGCCGTCGAGCATGACCACGTCGCCGGCGCGCAGGCTGCGCCATTGGCCCAGCGTCAGGGTCTGGGCGCCGCTCTCGATTCGCAGGGTCGCCATGATGCCGTCGGCCGGGGCGCGGTGCGCCGGGAAGGCACTGTCGAGCGTCGACAGCAGTCGCTCGGCGGTGGCCACCGGCAGATCGAGGGCGAGCGGGTGCGATTCGCCCTCGAGCTCGAACGCGACACAGATGCGCGCGGGGCGCTCCACGGTTGCCGATATCGCAGGCCGCAGCTGGATGTCGATGCCCAGCCGGCGCTCCAGCGGCTCCAGCCACTCCAGCCAGACGACCTCCAGCCACATGGCGGCCAGCTCGCGATCCACCTCGCGCAGGTCTCGCCGGAGATCGGGATGCTGACCGAGCCGGTCCAGTGCCGCTGCGCTGCCGGACAGGGTCAGGGGTTCCCCGCCCAGGTCGAGGGTGATCGACCAGGCCGGCTCGATGGCGGTGTCCTCGGGCAGCAAGCGCAGCGTGGCCTTGCGGTCGCGCCAGTCGAATTCGAGCGGCCGGCGAGCGACGTGCAGCGCGTTGTGCAGCGCCAGACGGTCGGCCGCCATCGCGGGCAGCGATGCCAGCGACAACGGTGTCGCCCGGCCCGGCGCGGCGACCTCGGGTGCAACGTCGGCCGTGGTCGTCGAGGGCGGGTCCGAAACCCGTCGAGACGTCGTGGATAGTTGGGTCACCTCTGCGCTCCCTGCGGCGGTCGCATCTCTTCCATCTCCAGCTCCGCCAGCCGCTCGGCATCGACCGCCTGCGCGCGGGAGCGATCGGCCTGCAGGCGGTCCAGCGCCTGCTCGGCGCGCCGGCATCTCGCCCATTCGGCGGCCCGCTCGTCGCGTTCGGCATCGGCGGTCCGGCGCTCCCGCACCAGCTTTCGCCGCTGCTGGAGCAACGATTCCTGGCGTCCGGCATCGTCGGCCAGCGTCTGCTGCCACGCCGCCATGGCCTCGGCGCCCATCGGCTGCTGCGCGCTGTCGTCGAAGAGCGCCTGCTCGCGACGCCTGGAGGCGCGCTGGTGCTGGTCGAGAGAAACCTCCAGTGCCTGGTGGCGGGCGTCCAGGTCGCGACAGCGGCGCTGGCTCGCCGTCAGTGCCTCCTCGGCTCTGCGGGTACGATGACGCCGCAGCTGCATCAGGCGCTCGAGTGGGTGCAACGAGGTCATTGGGCGATCTCCTTCAGCCGCTTCAACGTCTCCGCGAAATCGCTGCGATCGTCACGGGACTGGCGCAGGAAGGCCTCGATCTCGGTGTGCTTGCGAATCGCCTCGTCGGTGGCGGCGTCGCTGCCCTCGCGATACTCGCCCACCTGAAGCAGCAACTCGACGTCCCGATAGCGCGCCATCAGGTCGCGGACCTTGGCCGCGTGACGGCGATGCTCGTCGTCGGCGACGTTCTCCATCAGCCGGCTGCGGCTGGCCAGCACATCGATCGCCGGAAAATGGTCACGCCGTGCGAGCTCGGCGCTCAATACGATGTGTCCGTCGAGGATGGCGCGGGTCTCCTCCGCCACCGGGTCCAGGGTGCCGTCTCCCTCGGTCAGCACCGTGTAGATGGCGGTGATGGTGCCGCTGGCGGAATCGCCCGGGCCGGCGCGTTCGAGCAGCCGGGGCAGGGCGGCGAACAGCGATGGCGGGTAACCGCGTCGGGTCGGCGGTTCGCCCGCGGCCAGGCCGATCTCGCGCTGGGCACGGGCAAATCGAGTGAGGCTGTCGACCAGCAGCAGCACGTCGCGGCCCTGGTCGCGGAAATACTCCGCCACGCCGGTGGCGACCAGCGCCGCGCGGGCGCGCTCGATGGCGGGGCGGTCCGAGGTGGAGACGACACAGACGGTACGGCGACGCGCGTCGGCGTCCAGCTGCACGTCGAGCAGTTCGCGCACCTCGCGGCCGCGCTCGCCGACCAGGCCGAGCACCACCACCTCGGCGCTGCTGCCCTTGACGATGGCCGAGAGCAGCGACGATTTACCCACGCCGGGTTCACCGAACAGGCCGACACGCTGGCCTCTCGCCACGGTGTTGAGCGCATCGATGGCACGCACGCCGAGCGCCAGCGGTTGCTCGATCAACTGGCGGCGCAGTGGCGCGGGCGGCTCGGCATGCACGGGATACTCGCGCAGCGGGGGGGCCGAGTGTGCGGTATCGCCGGGCGGCGTCGCCGCAGCGTCCAGCCACTCTCCCAGCGGGCTGATGACCCGGCCCAGCAGCGCTTCGCCGACCGCCACGCCTTGGGCGCGCCCGGTAGCGATCACTTCGCTGCGCGTGGAGAGTCCGTGAAGTTCACCGATGGGCGAGAGGATCGCGTCCTCTTCCTCGAAACCGACCACTTCGGCGGCGACGCGACGTCCGCTGACCGGGTCGCGCAGATAGCAGAGTTCGCCGATGCTGACGCTCTCGATGCTGGCGTGAATCAGCAGGCCGCGGATGCGGCGCACCCGACCGCTGACCCGGCGGGTCTCCGTCCGGGCCAGGCGTTGGCCGAGCCTCGGCAGCAGCGTGTCGAGCGCGACCGTGGCCCGGTCCGGGTCAGGTCGGCTCATGCCGGCTCCTGGCCGTCCACCGGCGCGTCGAGCAGCGCCTGGCGGAGAACGTCGAGTTGCGAATCCACACCGATGTCCATCACCGCGACCGGGGTCATCAGCAGGCACTGTTCCGGCCCCAGTTGGGGGTCGGCTTCGACCTCGTAGTCTTGCGTGACGGTTGGATCCGCCGAGAGCAGCGTCGCCACTCGCGCCTCCAGCGATGGGGCCACGCGAATACGGATCCGATGCTCCTGCCGCCACTCGCGCAGCGCCTGGCGAACGCAGTGGGCGACCAGCTCTGCCTCGTCGAACTCGCCGAGCAGGCGTCGGACCAGGTCCAGCGCGAGTTCGGCCAGCGCCGGTTCGAGATGCTCCAGGTAGCGAGCCACGTCATCCCGGGTGGTCGTCAGCAGCCGGGCGGCTTGTATCTCGCCTGCGCGACGCCCGGCCTCGAAGCCCTCGGCATAAGCCTCGTCGCGGGCTTCACGAAGCACCCGATCCTGGTCGGCCGCCTGTCGGCGCGCGCGGTCCAGAAAGGCGTAGCCATCGATCCAGGCTTCGGCTTCCTCGGCACGCAGAATCACCTTGCCGGGACGGGGCGGCAGTGAATTCATGGCCGGTCACCCCCTAGATCCGGCGCTGCCGGCCCAGCGGGCTGATCCTCGGCGGCAGCCGCCGTTTCGGCGCCAAGTCGCTCGGCGGCGGCCAGGCGTGCGATCGCCACGGCGCCATCGTTCGCCTCGGCGTCGTCGCGCTCCAGCCTGCCGTACCAGCCCAACCGCAACCAGGCGCGCAGCGCGGCGGGCTGGGCGTCGGCCCAGGCCAGCAGACAGCTTCTGCCATCCCGCTCGACCCGGGCCTCGAAGGCGTCGAGATCGCCCAGGTCGCTCTCCTCGGTCTGGCCATGCTCCCGCTTGGCCAGTGCCAGGGCGTAGAGCTCGGCACCGAAGCGCTGTCTGACTGCCGCGACCCGGGGCGCCCGGATCTCGCGGACCAGGGCACTGGCATGGAAGATGATGCCCGCCGCGCGAGTACAGGCTGTCAGCGCTTCCCCATCGAGCAGGCAAAGCGTCTGGTCGATGGGGTCTCTCGGCGGCAGTTCGGCCTGGATGGGGAGGTCGTGGCGGCGCCGGAGCCGTTCGGCCAGTCGATGCTGGAACCGCGGCTGGCGGCACCAGCGGTGCAGCGTCTCGTCGCTGGCGATACCGTCCAGGGTGCCGATCCAGTGGGCCGGATCGATTCGCACCGGCAGCTCGGGCAGTGGCGTCGCCGTCATGACGGGGTCGCCAGGTCGTAGGGGCGTTGGCGGCGCTGGCGCCAGACCAGCCAGCCGACCGCGATGCCGAGTACGAGAATCGCCACGCTCAGCAGACCGAACAGCCAGCCGGCACGCGCCACGCTGGCGGCCGGCATCGCGATGCCAAGAAACGAGCTCATGGCCGGCTGAGGGGCCGAGCGTGTCTCCTCGGGCAGGGATGAGACCACCGGCACCACCGATACCTTGTCGTAGGAGAGGCCGGCGATACCGTTGGCCACCAGGGTCTTGATCTGCGGGATCAGCGGGGCGATATCCAGCGAAGGAATGTAGCGCACGAAGACCGAGGCCGAGGAGGGCGTGCTGTTCTGCTGCAGCAGGTCGTTGTCAGGCAGCACCACGTGGACCCGTGCTGACAGCACGCCGTCGATCTGGGAGACGGTGTGGGAGAGTTCCTGGCTCAGCGCGTAGATCATCTGGGCGCGCTCCTGGACCGGTGACGACACCAGGCCGTTGCCCTGGAAGACTTCGCCGAGATTGGCGAACTTGCGTTCCGGCAGACCGGCGCGGTCGAGCACGTCGACCGCTTCGGCAAAGCGGCTCTCGTCGACGGTGACGCGCATCCGGCCCTCATCCTCGGCATGGCGACTGGCGGGGATGCCGTTGCGTGCCAGGGTCGCCACGATGACATTGGCCTCGCGCTCGTCGAGCTGGGTGTAGAGATCGGTGTCGCAGGCCTGTAGCAGCAGGGCCATCACCAGCAACGCAAGCCAGTGCAGCGGGTGTCGGTAACGGTTTCGGAATGGCCACGAAGGGCTGAAGCGTCGATCGAGAGGCGCCAAGGGTCATTGACCTTTTAGTAGGGTGTTGGCCGAGCCCGATACCTGAGTGGCACCTCGCACCACCATGGTGGTCTCGATGGAGTGGTCGAAGACCTGGCTCAGCGAATCGACGACTTTCGCCATCTTGTCGTCGCCGATGGCGGTGGGCCTGTCGCCGGCATCCGGCGCTGGCGAGACTTCCTGGGTGGTCACCTTGGCGAAGCGATCGGGGGCCTGGGCATCGGGAACCTTCGCCTGTTGCGCGAAGCTGTTGACCCGGTCGACGAAGCCGTCGAGATTGTTGATCAAGTTCGAGCCCAGCTCGCCGGGGCTTGCGCCAGGGGGCGCGGCGCCGGCCTGGCCGGCCATGTGCTCGAACAGGTTCTGCGATGCCAGCGTCTTGGCGCTCATCTCCGATGGGGTCGGCGCGGGTGTCGTCATCGGCACCCCCGCCCCCGGTGGTGTCACGGGAGTCATCCTTCACCTCGTGTTCGGGCCCATGATGGGCCGATGTCGATTCCAATGACGGCGACCGGTCATCACGGCGCGTCGCCCCAACCGGTCGTCGTCCCTCGCCACCTCGCGTGACTCGGGCTTGGATGTCCGTCTACTCTTCGCCGCCCGACATGGCCTCGCTGAGCATCTCCTTCATCATCGGCATCAGGATCAACTGCCCTCCAACCTGAACCATGCCCTCGGACATCGCTTCCTGGAACTTGGCATTGTCGACGGCGTCGTCGAAAGCCTGGGAGTCGGGGGTGGATTCGCCAGTCGCGCTGGCATTGCCTACGGCATCGATAGCCATGTGTCGTCTCCTTCGGTTTGGCATTGACCGATCGGCGTCGAGCCGTCGGTGAGTCGTCGTACCGTTCTTAGAGAGCGTGTTCGGGAACGGTCATTGATGAGCGTCGCCGTGGAATGACGGCCCGCTCGTTCCTGCCTCGTTGTCCTGACTGCCGCACACGATTACTGTGCGACGGCCGGTTGCGCCACGCTGCCCCGGAAGACCTTGACCTCACCGGGTGCCGAGGGCGCTGGCATCCGCCTGGAATCCTCCACCCGCTGCGCCACCTCCGTCAGCCAGGCGGGCGGGCCCATCGCCTCGAGGCGGTGGCGGCCATCCTGGAAATCGGCACTCAATGGCGAGCCGATCCTCGTCGCCTCGATCTCGGCGCTCAAGCGCGACACGTCGACTCCGTCGAGATCGAAGCTTCGACGACCCAACTCCTCGCGCGCGGCGACGTGGAGCACATAGCCGTCGAAGAACCACGCCAGCCCGTTCGCCCGGCAGACCTGTTGCAGAAAGGCCTGAGCGGTGTCGGCGTGGATATCGCCGCGGACCTCGCCCGTCACCGCGCTACTGACCTCGACCGGCAGCGACAGGTTGCGTCCGAACTCCTGCAACACGTCGCGCACGTTCTGATCGATCACCACATAGCGGTAGCTTTGGTCTGCCCATGGGGCGTCGGCGGCGAAGGCACCGTTGCCCGCCAACCCGAACACCAACGCGATGACGACCAAGGATCGCCACCGGGCTCCATGGCGGCGAATGCCCATGAGGGCCACTGCCGCAGACGCTTCAATAACCCTAGCAAGATCGCGATGACGGTTTGGTGGCCGGTTATATGTCTTTTTGTGGCTTTCGCTTGCCCTGTGTAAACGACTGTCACCGTTCATTGACATGCTGCGCTGCCCCAAGCCGCCGGTTCTCCGGTACGCTGTTCCTCCACTCCTCGAGCCTCTGGACTGATTCACGGATGAAGTCATCTTCTACGGTTTCTCGAATGGCCTCGACCCGCGCGGCGACGGTCCGCCGCAAGGGTGTGACATGGGCGGCGGTCGTCGCCGTCGGGTTCGCTCTCTCCGCGTGCGCGGCGACGCCGTCCGATACTCGCGAGGGCCGGCTGCTCAAGCTGGCCGACGATGTCGACCAGCGCGGCGACCACGCCACGGCAGCGGCCATGTACGAACGTGCGCTGGAGCAGGGGGAACCGTCCGCCGAGCTGCTGATTCGCCTGGGCAATGCGCGCCTGGCCGCTGGAGAGCCCGAGGCCGCGGCGCGGGCCTTTCGGCAGGCACTGGCCGACGATCTCGACCTGGCCCCGGCACTGCTGGGCCTGGGCACGGCCCAACTGCGATTGGGCGAGCCCCAGGGGGCGCTGCGCAGCCTCTCGCGGGCCGCCCCCAAGCTCGACAGCGTGGCTGCCTGGAGCCGTCTGGGCGCCGCGCAGGCGCTGGCGGGGCATCCCGGTCGGTCGGTCGAGGCCTTTGCCAGGGCCGCGCGGCTCGAACCGCGGGATCTCGACGTCCAGGCCAATCTGGCGCTGGCCGAGTCGCTGGCCGGCAATGACGCCAAGGCCGTCGCCGGCATGCGTCTGGTTGTCGACTCTCCCCTCGCCGAAGCGCGCCATTACCGTAACCTCATTCTGGTGCTGGTACTGGGCGGGCAGCGCGAAGAAGCCCGTCGTGTCGAGATTCCCGACCTGCCGGCGTCGCGGCGCGAGTCGTTGATCGCCAGCGCCGAGCGCATTGCTGCGCTGCCCAGTGCCGCTGCACGTGCCCAGGCCCTCGGCATGGCCCAGGCTTCCGCCGCGCGCGAGTGAACTCACGCCGGCGCCCATCGGTCCGTCACAGGCCATCGGTCGTCGCGGTGTCGCCCATGGCACTGCGCGCCTCGCCTTCCAGCATCGCACGCCGCTCGTTGGCGCGCCCGCGATCGTCGAGCCGCTCGCGGGCGGCGTTGGCGATGGGGCCCGCCATCGGTGGCCCCATCTCCCGCCCGCGGACCAGGTCCTGGGGATTGGCCACCATCAGCTGTAGATTCAGATCGTTGGCGCAACCCGGGGGAAGCGTCACCAGCCCCTCGGCGTCAGGTGCCGCCTGGCACAGGTTGGGCAGGGTCGCCATCCGCGCACCCGGTGCGGTCTCGGCGGTCCCCGGAGCGGCCAGCGCCACCTGGCGGTAGCCGCTGGTCCAGCTCATCGGCCCCATCGATGACTGGCAGCCGGCCAGCAGCGTCAGCATCAGCAGCGGCGCGAAGTGGCGGGTCGCGCGCGTCGTGGCGAGCGGTTTGGATGACATCACGGCGGTCTCCTCGCTCATTGCAGATAGAACCCGAAAGGATCGTCGACGCCCGCCGACCTGGCGTGCTGTGCCGGATCGTCGCCAAGCCGGGTGCTGCGGCTGACCTGGGCCTGGTCCAGTGGCGTTCTCGGCGTCGGCGACGAGGAGGGGCGGACCAGGTAGGGCGTGATCAGGATCACCAGTTCGGTCTCGTTGCGCTGGAAACGACGCGACCGGAACAGCTGGCCCAGGATCGGGATGTCGCCCAGCACCGGGATCCGCTCGATTTCGTTGGAGGCCTGGCGCTGGAACAGCCCGGCAATGGCGAAGGTCTGGCCGCTACCCACCTCGACCACGGTGTCGGCGCGTCGCACCTGCAGCGACGGCACGTCGTAGCCGGCGATCTGAACGTTGTCGCTGGAGAGACTGCTGACCTCGGGGCGCACCTCCATCGAGATGCGGCCGTTGGGCAGCAGGGTCGGAGTGCTCAGCAGGGAGACGCCGAACTGCTTGTAGTCGATCCCCACCAGATCGCTGTTGACCGGCACGGGAATCGGGATCTCGCCACCGGCGAGGAAACTGGCGGTCTGACCCGAGACCGTGGTGATGTTGGGTTCGGCGAGTATCTGCAGCAGGTTGTTCTGCTGCAGCGCCTGGAGCAGGCCGTCGATGCCCTCGCTGCCGGGCGAGCTTGCGATATTGCTGGTCAGCACGCCGAACGAGAATGAACCGTTGTTGATCAGCGCATTCCAACTGACGCCGTAGCTGAGCAGTTCGTCGCGGGCGACCTCGGCAAAGCGCACCCGGATATTGATCTGGTTGGCGCCGTCGTAGCTCGAGCGGTTGAGCCCGCCGTCGGCGGGCGCCTCGGCATCGAGGGCCGACTGCGTGGCCATGGCGCTGGCCACCGTCGCATTGCGGCCCTCGGCCACCAACTGGTTGCCGGCCATGTGCAGCCTGACCTGGCTGTCGCCGTCGATGCCGCGAAGCGCCTGGCTCGCCCTGGCGTCACCGTCGCGGACCTGCAACCGCAGCGAGGCCTGGCTTTCGTCGTCGGCGCCGAGGGCGATCAGGTTGGTATCACCAGCCTGCTTGCCGAACAGGTAGATCACCCCGGGGGAGACAACCTGTACATCGGCGATGGCGGGGTTGGCCACGAATACCGAGGCCACCTGCCGGTCGAAGCGCAGAATGCGTCCCTGGCCCGTCTCCAGTGCCAGCGTCTCGCCGGGCGTGTCGACGGCGACATCGGCATGAGCGAACGGCACGATCATCAGCAGTGCCATCACCAACTGGAGTGCCAGATAGAAGGGGGCGAGCAGAGAGGTGTGGCTAGCGCCCCTCATGACGTCGTCTGCCACTGTGCCACGAGCGTTGTCCATTGCTGTTGTCATCGGATCCCTTGTCGCAAAGCCCCGCTGGCCGCGAGGTCTCTACTCATACCTTGAAAATCTTTTATTGTCATCATGTTACGACCTGGTCTGCGCCTCGGTCTCGCGTCGCGGTGCGGGCTTCGGCAGACGCACCTGGGCGATCGCCTGCAGGCTGAATTCCGGTGCGACCTCCGGCCAGGCCAGGACGGCCATGTCGATCTCCTGCTGCTTGAGCCACTGCTGCAATGACGCGCGCACGTCCCCGGCGATCACGATCACCGGTTGCAGATCGGTATCCAGCGCGTCCAGCTGTTGCTGGAACCAGCCATTGAGTGCCCGGGACAGGGGGGCTGGCAGCCCAATGCGCAAGGACTGGGCCTCGGCGTGGCGTTGGGCTGCCCGTAGCGCTTCCTCCAGCGGGCGGGTGGCGACCCAGGCCGGCAGGACCCGGTCGCTGCGGGCATGGCGATGACAGATCTGGCGTGCCATGGCGACGCGAATGCGGTCGGCGAGCCGCGCGCTGCTGGACTCCTGCGGCCCCCAGGTCACCATCGCTTCGAGAATGGTGCGCATGGCGCGGACCGGTACCCCCTCGCTGACCAGGCGACGCAGGATTTCCGCCATCTTCTGCAGCGAGACGACGCGCACCGCCTCGGTGACCAGCTCGGCATAATCCGCTTCCATCCGCGACAGCAGTGAACGGGCTTCCTGGATGCCGACGAAATCACCGGCATAGCGAGTCAGCGTGCGTTCCAGGCAGCGCTCCAGCACCTGATCCGGTGTGCGATAGCGCATTCCCGCCTCGTCGAGCGTGCTGCTCGCCGAGTCCGGCAGCCATTGCCAGTGACCGCGGCCGACCAGTGCGGGCTGTGTCTGTGCGGAGAGTTCGAGGAGCGCCAGCGTGCCGGCGTCGTCGTCCAGCAGCACGCTGGCGGCCGGCAGTTCGCCGTTGAGCACGGGGACTTCGTCCAGCTCGATGGCGAAGCGCTGCGCGCCGAGGGCCGGCTCGAGACGCAGGCCGACGGTAGGAATGGCGATCCCCAGGTCGCGCTCGACGCGCTCCCGGACCGCCTGGATGCCCTCTCGCAGCAGCTCCAGCGACAGGGTGTCCGCGAGGGGGGCGCTCAGGCACAGCATGACGCGATGCTGGCCCGGATCGTCGGCGGCCAGGCCGGGGGCATTGGCCTCGGCGGGGGCGTCGTCCTGGCGCGGCGAAGACGTGCCAGCGCTCGGCGTGGTCTCGGCATCGGCCGTTTCCGCTTCGGCTTGCTCACGCAGGTGGCGCCGACGCAGCAGGAAGGCGGCGCTACCCAGCAGCGCCGATATCGCCAGGAACACGCCGGTGGCGAAGCCCGGGATGAAGGCGGCGCAGAACAGCACGGCGGCGGTCAGACCCAGCGCCTTGGCGTTGCTGCCGAGCTGGCCGACGATCTCGCTGCCCAGATCGCTGGCGTTGTCGGAACTGACCCGGGTGACCACGGTGCCGGCGCCGATGGAGATCAGCAGTGCCGGGATCTGGGCGATCAGGCCATCGCCGACGGTGAGCAGGGAGTAAGTCTCGACGGCTTCGCCGAACGGCATGCCATGCTCGAGCATCCCGATCAGCAAGCCGCCGATCAGGTTGACGAACAGGATCACCAGCCCGGCAATGGCGTCGCCCTTGACGAATTTCATGGCGCCATCCATTGCGCCGTAGAGCTGGCTCTCGCTCTCCAGCAGCGAACGCCGGCGGCGAGCCTCGACGTGGTCGATATCGCCGTTGCGCATCTCGTTGTCGATGCTCATCTGCTTGCCGGGCATGGCGTCGAGCGTGAAACGCGCCGCGACTTCGGCAACCCGCTCCGAACCCTTGGTGATCACTAGGAACTGGGCCACGGTGATGATCAGGAACACCACCATGCCGATGACGACCTCCCCGGCGATGACGAAGTTGCCGAAGGCGTCGACGATCTGGCCGGCGTCGGCGTCGAGCAGGATCAGGCGGGTGGTAGTGATCGACAGCGCCAGCCGGAACAGCGTTGCCAGCAGAATGATCGGCGGCAGCGAGGAGAACTCCACCGGGTGCGAGATGTAGAACGCCACGATCAGGATCAGCAGGCTGAAACCGATGTTGACCCCGATCAGCGCGTCGACCAGGGCGGTGGGCAACGGGATGATCATCATCACCACGGCCAGCACCATGAAGACCGCGATGATCACGTCGCTGCGCTGGGAGGCGCGGCGGGCGAGGATGTTGAGTCGACCGAGAAGCTGATTCATGTCATGCCCGCTCCTGTGGTGCATTGGCTTGCTGTCGCCGCTCCAGATAGCCCCGAAAGTGGCGCCGCGCGGCGTCCCGGTCGCCGTTCAGCCACTCGGCACGGCCGCGCAGCAGGAGCAGCGTGGCATCGCCCTGACCCGCGGCCTCGAGGCGCTCGATGACCTTGAGGGCACGCCCGCCGTTGCCGTGGGTCAGGAAGCCGCGACACAGCGCGCGTAGGATGCCGGTGTGTTCCGGTGCCATGCGAGTGGCGATCAGCAGCAGCACCAGCCCTCGCTGGGTCTGGCCGCTCTTTAGATAGAGGTGGCCCATCAAATGCAGCAGGTCGGCCGCATCGCGATCGTTTGTCTCTGTCATGACGGTTCCTCGTCGTCGGCGTCGTCGCTACCGGGCGCAGCGCCGGCCTGCGGTGCCATCGCTTCATTCATGCGCGCTTCCCAGGCCTGGCGCCACTCGAGCTCCTCGCCGATGACCTCCCTCGCCATCCCGACGATGTCGTCCTCCGCCTCCAGCGTCGGCAGCACACCTTCGATCACGTGCTGGAGCAGTTCGATGCTGCGGGCGTTGGCGTAGCTGCGGGCGTCGCTGGCCTCGGGGCGCTCGAGCGCGTCCAGACGCGCGGCCAGCGTCGGCTGGTCGGCGTCGCGAGCCCGGGCGTGACCGACCGCGCGTAGGAAATCGTCGTCCCGCCTGGCGGGTGCCTCGGCGGGACGGACGGGCGCCGGGCCCGTGCCTGGGGAGCGATAGCGGTCCGGATCGACCTGGCGACCGGTGATCTTCATGACACGATGGCCTCGTCAGCGCGATCTCTCATTCAGAGCGTCAGCGCGAACTGGTCGCCGCCACGGCTCAGCGTGATGCGGTCCGGCTGAATCGCGGATATCACCCATCCTGATTCGAGCGCGGCGCCGGGATAGAGCCGCTTCCCGCGGCCGTCGATGACATAGGGACTGTCGCCCAGCCACACGGCCTGCAGCTTCAGGTCGGGTGGTGCGACGTCCTGCCGGGCCTTGACGTCGTTGAGCAGCACCTGGTGGCCGCCATAGTGCTGATCGAACCAGCGCTGCGTCTGGTCCCAGGCCTCGTCCTGCGCTGCTGCGTACTGGCCGGACACGCTCAGGTAGCCGCCATGATCGGTGACGCTCAGTGAGTCGAGGCCCGCTTCCGACAGCTGGCGGCGTAGCGCTTCCGCCGGGCTTGGACGGCTCTCCGAGGTCAGCCGATGCGCCCCGTCGAGCGCCTGAGGATCGAGGGAGGCCGTCGGATAACCGCCGATATTGGCGCCGGCCTGGTTGACATCGATGAATTCGTAGACCGCCAACACGCCGAGCGTCGCCACCAGCGCGGTGAGCGTGGCGCCTCGATTGAGCGAGGTTCGCCAGCGTGGTGGCAGGGCCGGGAGCTTGGGGAGTGCCGGGATCATCGAGGGCGAGGGGGGACGCGACAGCGTCAGTGACACGCCCTCGAAGTGCAACTCGGCCGGAAGCTCGCCGCGCAGGCCGGTCCCCTGGTGCACGACGCGACCGTTGACGACGATATCGCCGCCGATCGCTTCGACCGCCAGCTGGCGTCCGTGGAACCGCAGTATCAGGTGTTCGGGCGCCACGCCGGGGTCGCCCAACAGAATATCGGCGACCTCGTCACTGCCAATCCGGCAGGTTGGCTCGCCGAGATCCATCGTCGCGCCGTGATGCAGTCCAGCGGTGACCGTGAGCGTCGCAACGACTTCGCTTGCCGACGCCATGGGGGAGGTGACGGTGTTCATGCGGTTGACTCGCTAGTGTCGTACGAAGCGGGAAGAAATTCCTTGGCTGTCCGTATCGGACTCGTCGAGGCGGACAGCCAAGGAAACTCCAGGAAATCCAGCGTTCTCCATCTTCACTGTGTTCAGGGCGTCCTGAACGCATTGCCGTGGTTGCGGCGGGGAGCGTCGCGGGCGGGGTGTAGAGTCGCCCGCGACTTCTCCGCATCAGTTCTGCGGACGCTGCTTGGTCGCATCGAGCATGGTCTTCTTCTCGGTCGTGACCTTGGTGATTTCAGCGGATTTCTCGATCGCCTGATCAAACACGGCCTTCAACTGATCAATGGAAGAGTCTGCGCTGTCATTCGAAGTTGACGGATCGATTGCGGGCGTAGCCATGGTGTTTCTCCTGGTAGCGTGAAATTCAAGGTCCGCTATTCCAGCGGTTTGAAGAGGTGCCAGACCGGGTTCTCGATATCGACCAAACTTTGGGAACGCGATCCAACGCAATTCAGACTACTGGCTGCGAATGACAATGCGACGGCTTGGAAGTAAAACTTTGATGTTTTGCGTTGCTGTAGAGTAACGGAAGGAAAGCCAAATTGATTTCATTAACCTACTAATTTAGAAGAAAAATATCTATATTGAACGGCTGTTCAATCGATTCCTGATATGCATTCATTACCCCACGTTACGTTGAAATGAGCGTTTCAATTCGCTGTGTCACTTTCTCCATTCCCGTGATTCGACGCCGCTCGATGACGGATGCGCATCAAAGTGCGCAATTTTTCTGCCGGGTTTTCATGCGCCCTTATTTTGAGATATTTCTGAATTAGTTTTGTCTGAATTTTTCGGCTTGAACTGCCGGCAGAGCGAGACATTTTTCATCCGTATGTCGCTCCATGGCGTCACCGGGAGTGACTCATTTCGACTTGATGTCGCAGCGTCGCTACTACACTCCGGTTCGTCACGATCGCTGCCAACCTTGCCGTGCCGGCTCGTAACCTCGTCATCAAAGTCCAACCGGCGTTAACTTGATTAACATCGACGACATGAATTAACCGGGGTGAATTTTTTCCTTTGAATTCAACAATTTATTGCCGTTCTTCGTTTTCGTGGCTATAGTCTGAGACCTCCTTGGGGAGTAGCCGATCACGACCGCAAGACCTTGCGGTCGTGATGTCCGTGTCAACACACCCGGCAATGCCGTGGCACGGACGCCGAGACCGGTTGGCGAGACCATGGGCATTCGCGGTACGAGTCGGGTACGGCGAATGTCGTGGCAACACCACCGGCTGGAACGAACAATGAATCCTGCATCCCTGTTCATACTCGCTTTCGCCATGTCGACCGACGCCTTCGCCGCTTCGGTCGGTAAGGGAGCGGCTCTCCGGCGCACCCGGTTCCCCGAGGCACTGCGCATCGGTGCCATTTTCGGAACGGTCGAGGCCATTACGCCGGTCATCGGCTGGGCTATCGGCTTGGCCGCCACGCGGTTCGTGTCCGAATGGGACCACTGGATCGCCTTCGTGCTGTTGGGGGCGCTCGGTGCCCACATGATCTGGGAAGGGTTCAAGCCGGTCCCGGTCGAAGCGGACGACGGCAATGCGCCGGAGCGCAAATCGGGCTGGCTGCTGGCGCTCACGGCGCTGGCCACCAGCATCGACGCCATGGCCGTCGGCGTGACGCTGGCCTTTACCGATGTGAACATCGTCGTGGCGGCGGCGGCGATCGGCCTGGCGACGATGCTCATGGTCACCGTCGGCATCATGCTGGGCCGCGCGATCGGATCGCTGATCGGCAAGCGGGCCGAAATCGTGGGGGGGCTGGTCCTGATCGGAATCGGTTTTACCGTGCTCTACGAGCATCTGGTGGCTCGTGTCGCTTGAAAGCGGGCCGACAACTGCCAGGGCCCGTTCCTATCCTCCGCGCGGCCACGACGAGCCGGTTTTTCCGTGGGGCCAGGCGCGAGCCGGTGGTTTCAAGCGCTTGGCCAAGGCCCTAAGCTGTGGCCCCTCATCCGTGAAGTCGAACGAACCTGGAGGTCAAATGGCATCACACCCCATTCGGGATAACGCGCTAAAGGCGACGTTGCGCTCGCCCCGATTCCGACAGCAGCAACAGAAACCGAAGAAAGGCAAGGGCAGCTACTCCCGCAAAGGGCGGTCGCCCGAGGGAGGGCGCCATCGCCAAGCGGCCTGAGACGATCTCCGGCCGCTTCGCCATGGTGCTTTCCTCCCGTTTTCCCCTAACAACATCTCCCGGTCACCCACCTTCGGCTCGCATCGCGCCCTGGATCGCCACGCTTTCCATGGCGGCGTCTATGCTGAGACAGCGATCCTCTCCGGGAGTCTCCATGTCGACCTCATCTTCGCTCTGGCACGCCTCGCTCGCCGATTTCCAGCACGCTGTCGAAACGCGGTCCACGCCGGGTTGCGGTACTGCCGCGGCGTTGAACGGCTGCCTGGGCCTGGCGCTGATCCTCAAGGGCTTGCGATTGCACCGGGGGGAATCCTCCGAACCCGATCGTCATCGCCGTCGTCTGATAGCCGAAGGAGACGCGTTGCAGCAGGCACTGGCCGAGGCCGTCGACGATGACGCCGCGGCATTCGACGACTATCTGCAGGCGCAACGGCGATCGAACGATGATGCCGCCGAATCGGATCCGTGCGATTCGGCCCTTGATGAGGCTCGCGAGGCCTCGATCCGGATTCCGCTGGCCGCCGCCGAGCGATGCCGGGAGGGGTTGGTGCTGGCGCTCGAGGCGCTGCCGCTGACCTCGTCGGCGATGCGCAGCGACACGCTGGCCGGCGCCACCATGCTCGGCGCGGCACTGGAGGCGTTGGTGATCGGGGCCGAAGCCAATCTCGAAGCGCTTCCCGTTCCCGCCACGCGACAGGCCATGAAGGCGCGTTGCGAGGCGCTTCGCGGAGAGGCGGAGGAGCTCCGCCGGCGACTCGGCAGCGATGGTTGACGTCGCGACGCCGACAGCGGGTCAGCCCGTGACCAGGAGGCTCCACCACGCCACTGTCAGCAGCAGCACTGCCAGGGCGCGATTGAACCATTGCCACTGATGCGGATGCCGGAACAGCGTGGCGACACCGCTGCCTACCAGCCCCCACAGCGCCAGGCAGGGCAGGGCCACGACACCGAACGTCAGGGCCAATAGACCGATATCCAGTGCGCGGGAGGCCGGGTCGGCGAAGACACCGACGACCGACAGCGCCATCATCCAGGTCTTGGGATTGACCAACTGCAAGCCGGCGGCCTGGCGCGCCCCGAAGGCCGGCGCGACGGATATCTCGTTTCCAGCCTCGACTTCCGGTGGCGGGCTGCGAAAGAGCCGCCATGCCAGCCAGCTCAGCCAGGCCACGCCGATCGCCGCCATCAGTCGACGTACGAGGGGATAGGCGAGCAGCGCCTGTGATAGCCCCAGGCCCACCGCCAGCACGATCGCCGCCGCCGCCACGCTGGCGCCGAAAACGGCGGGGAGGGCACTTTTCCAGCCCCGGCGCGAACCCTGCGCGAGTATCAGCAGGTTGGTCGGCCCCGGCGTGATCGAGGCGACGAAGGCGAACAGGGTGAATGGTAACCAGGCGGACATGATCGACTCCGGAAATAGCATGGAGTCGCAACTATTGCGCCGTTGTCACCCAGGGTCTGGAAGGTTTGAGCAGTCGCGCCCCAGACTTGCCCCGAGGCCGCTTCGACAGCGCCCCGCGCCGAAGCCTCAATCCGATTCAACCGCCCCGGACGCAGCGCTGGCGATAGCTCGCCGGCGTCAGGCCATAGGCGCGCCGGAACCAGCGCCCCAGGTGGCTCTGATCGGCAAAGCCGAGCTGGCTGGCAACCGAGGCGGGGGATTCGCCGGCTGCGAGCTGCTGGCGGGCGAGGCTCAGACGCAACTGCACCAGATAGGCATGAGGTGCCAGACCGAAGGCCGACTTGAAGGCGCGGGTCAGCCGAAAGCGATCGACGCCGCACTGCTCGGCCAGCGTCTGCAGGCCGATATCCTCGGCATAGTTCGCATGCAGCAGTTCCTGCGCTTGCCGGGCGGCACGCGGCAGGCGCGGGTCTGTCAACGGCCGTCGGCGCCAGCCCAGGTGCGGCACAAGGCCCTGGAGCAGGGCGTCGAGAGCATCGTCGCGTTCGAGCCGCGACGTCGACTGACGCAGGGTCGTGAAGGCGCGGGCGATGCTCGCGATCAATGGGGTGTCGTCGACCAGGGTCGAGGCGAAGCCCGGTTCGCCGGCAACGGAGCCGGCGGTCGCGAACTGGCGCAGCTCACGCTGCAGCCAGCCGGGATCGAGGTAGAGCATGGCGTAGGTGAAACCGCCCTCGGCCGGGGCATGGCCGTCGTGGATCTCGCCGGGCTCGACGAAGAACAGGTGGCCGGGTGTGCTGTCGTGACGAACGCGGCGGCAGTGGAACTGCTGCACGCCCTGCTCGGTGAAGCCGACCAGATAACTGTCGTGCCAATGGGGATCGTAGGCGTGCCCCTCGAAGTGGGCACGGATCGTCTCGATGCCGGTATCGCGGTCCTGTCGCAGATCGATCCAGTTCGTCGATGTCATGCAGCCTCCCGTCCGGCTGTCCATCGATGCGCTACGCCGGTTCGATCCTGGCAGCATGCCAGAAAGCGACGCCGGGGTCTGGAACGTTCGTGCAGTCCAGGCCTCGCCGCAGGAACGCTGGGGCCTTCAATCCGGCACCGGCGCCTCGAAGGTGTCGCGGCGCCGGATCGTCAGCGTGGTGCCGATCGAGGCGGCAATCACCAGTCCGATCGCCAACCACTGCAGCGTACCCAACAGCTGGCCCAGGAACAGCAGGCCGGAGAGCGCGCCCACTGCGGGCTCGAGACTCATCAGGGTGCCGAAGGTCTGGGTCGGCAGCCGTGGCATGGCGATCATCTCCAGCGTGTAGGGCAGCGCGGTGGAGAGTATCGCCACCGCCAGTGCGTACGGCAGCACCTCCGGCGCGAAGATGGCCGTACCCGCGTCGAGCAACCCCACCGGGGCGATGACCACCGCGGCGATGGTGATACCGAGGGTGGCGCTCTGGGCGCCATTGATCGCCCCCGCTTTCTGCCCGAACAGGATATAGAGTGCCCAGCAGACGCCGGCGCCGAGGGCGCAGGCCGCGCCGTAGGGATCGATCGGGCCGCTGCCGCCATCACCCAGCAGCAGCAGGCAGATCAGACCGAGTACCGCGAGGGCCACCCAGAGTAGATCCAGCCAGCGCCGCGACGAGAGCATCGCCACCGCCAGCGGCCCGGTGAACTCCAGCGCCACCGCGATACCTAGCGGCACGGTCCGCAAGGCCTGGTAGAAGAGGAGGTTCATGACGCCCAGCGAGACGCCGTAGATGAGCGTCGATTTCCAGGCGCGACGGCTCAGCGGCCGACGCCAGGGTCGCATGACGAGCAGCAGCAGCAGGGCGGCGAGGATCAGGCGAATCGAGGTGGTGCCGGTGGCGCCGATGACCGGGAACAGCGACTGGGCGACGGAGGCGCCGCTCTGGATCGAGCACATTGCCACGATCAGCATGGCCACCGGCCAGACTCTGGCGAAGAATTCGCGCATGGCGACTGACATGACACCTCCCGAGGTCTGCGGCATGATGACTCGCCAAAACGTGACCGCTTGCCGCCTTGGCGGTGAGCGGCAATGGACGAGATTCGCGATTGTACGGATGGGCAATATATTGCACAACTCTAACGAGCGCCCCGACGTACTGGTGCATGTCGCCGCCAATGTCAGGCGCCTGCGGCAGGCGGTATCTTTGAGCCAGCAGGCGCTGGCCGAGCGGTCAGGTGTCAGCCGGCGCATGCTGGTCAATATCGAAAAGGGCGACGTCAACGTCAGTCTGAGCACGCTGGATCGATTGGCCGAAGCGCTGGGCGTGCTGTTCTACGCGCTGGTCCAGCCGCCGGACAGCGAAGACTCCGCACGCATCGACGAGGTGGCCTGGGTCGGCCGCTCGCCAGAGAGCCGGGCGCGGCTGCTGGCGAGCAAGCCGGCCCGCCAGGAGGTCGAGCTTTGGTCCTGGTCGCTCGAACCGGGGGATATCTACGAATCGGTGGCCGACGACAACGGCTGGCATGAGATGCTGGTCGTGATCGAAGGGGCGCTGACGCTCGAGCTGGCAACGGGTGACGTCGTCATCCAAGCCGGCGACTTCCATGTCTATCCGAGTAACCAGCCCTATCGCTATCGCAACGATGGGACTGGCCGACTGCGCTTCATTCGCAACGTGGTGCATTGACCCCGCAGCGTACTCGGAGCCAGGCCCGGTAGCGCCCGGTCACAGTCCCGCCTTGTCCAGTCCGAACGCCTTGTCGGCGGAGCCGGGGATCGCCTGAAACGCGACGCTGAGTCGATTCCAGCCGTTGATGGCGACGATCAGGAAGGTCAGATCCGAGAGCTCCGCCTCGGAGAAGTGGCTGCGCACGTTGTCGTAGGCGCCATCATCGACCCCGTGCTCGGGCAGCCGAGTCAACGTTTCCGTCCAGGCAAGGGCAGCACGTTCGCGCGTGGTGAATAGTGTCGATTCTCGCCAGATAGCGACATGGTGAAGTCGCAGCTCGCGTTCGCCGTCGATTTTCGCCTCCTTGACGTGCATGTCGACGCAGAAGGCGCAGCCGTTGAGCTGAGACGCTCGCAGCGTCACCAGGTGCTTGATCTCCTTGATCACGTCGCTCTGCGACAGTGCCATGCTGAAATCGAGGTACTGCTGCGCGGCCTTGGGAGAGGTCTGGTGGTAATTCACGCGGGCTTGCATGTCGTTCACCTGTCTGGGTAGTGGATGATGGGAAGATGCGAACCAGATACCGGGACAGGATGGGATATAGGTGGGAGGTCGCACAGAGCCAAGATCTGCGATGATTTCTAGGCCATGGCAAGAGGCCCCACGCCGCATCACCCCATGAGCGCGGCCAGCCGGGCGGCCAGCGCGTCGGCGTGGGCGGCATCGATGACGTTGGTGAAGCTCAGCAACAGCCCGGACTGGCGTGCCGAGCTCAGATACCAGGCGGACAGTGCATGCCCACCCAGCCCGGCGCTGGCGGCCCGATTCGCGAGTGCCACGTCGTCGACGCCGTCGGGAAGACGGGCCAGCAGATGCATCCCGCCGGCTTGTAGATCGAGCTGAATCCGGTTGCCCAGATGATGCGCGAGCGCCTGGCGAAGATTTTCACGACGCTCTTTGTAGAGCGCCCGCATCCGCTTGAGGTGGCGGGCGAAATGGCCTTCGTCGATGAAATCCGCGACCACCGCCTGAGTCAGCGTCGGGCAGCCATGGCCCAGGCCCCGCATGACGTGCCGGAAGGTCGCGACCTGGACGCGGGGGACCACCAGATAGGCCAGTTTGATAGCGGGAAACAGCACCTTGCTGAACGTGCCGGTGTAGAGCACGCGTTCGTCGCCATCGAGACTCTTCAATGCCGGTACGGGTTGGCCGCGATAGCGGTACTCACTGTCGTAGTCATCCTCGATGATCCAGGCCTCTTGCCGCTTCGCCCACGCCAGCAACGCCTGGCGACGCGCCAGCGTCATCGTCAGCTCCGGTGGCTTTCACCGCGCCGGAGAGTCGAAACAGCCCAATTTCCTCACCCCGCATCTCGAAGCCGTGCTGAGTACGCTAGGCATTCGCGCGCCGGAATTCGTGTATCTGGAAGGGCTGGTCGGCCGACGCGCCACTCCCGAGGCGATGATCGCAGAGGCGGTTGCCGCGCTGGGCGATGCCTGGTACTGACGGCGGCCGATCCCTTCGAACAGCCCATCATCACGTCGACGGGCAGATCCCCGGCGCATTCGGCATCAAGGACCGCACTGCCACTCGCCTTCCAGCGTGCGCTGGGCGCCGTCGGCGCGGTCGTAGGTCAGCGTTGCCGGCCGAGCGGGCGACTCGCCACCACCGCTGGGTTCGCCGGTCACCTCGATATGGAGGGTCTTGCCCTTGCCCTCGAAAGTCGGGTTGCCGGTCATGCCGTCGAACCCGCCTGGTGCCGAGACCCGCTCCACGTAGCCGGAGACCTTGACCACCCCTTGCGCCGCCGATGACGAGTCGACATTACCCTTCGCGACCAGCAGCGGCGAGGCTTGCGCGGTCGAGAACTGGCAGCCCAGCTCGCCCGAGAAGTTGGCCTCGTCGATATCCGACGCTGTCAGCGCATCGAGGGTGATCTGGGAACCATCCCCGCCCTGGGTTGCGCCACCCGCGTCCGACGGCCGCTCGGCGGTGGCCTGTGCCGGTTCCTGAGTCGTTGCTTGTGGCGTCGATGACGCCTGGCCGCCGGCGGCGTCGTCCGCGTCCGAAGACGAATCCGAACAACCGGCCAGCGTCAGTGTCAGCAGGCCGGCCGCAACGATACCGATTCGACAGCCCTTCTTCCGGGTGAACTCCATGTTTTCTCCTGAAACAGCGATGGGGACTCACGATTACCACGCCTGAACTCTAGCGCGAGTCGTGAGTCGATGGTTAATGGAAAGGCCGGTTGAGACTTGTCTTCGGGATATGTCGTTAGCGACCGGCTCGGGTGGAGGGGATGGCGCTAGACAGTCTCGTAAGTCGACCGAGCGCTCACTCCACCCCCAGATAGATCATCAGGCAGGCGCCGGGCAGGTCGGGAATCCGCAGCGGCAGGTAGTCGAACTCGCGGTCGGTGCCGTCGGGCATTCGCATCGCCTTGCGGCCGCTGCCGAGTTCGAGCACGCCCTGCTCGGCCCAGAGTTCGCGGAAAGTGTCGCTCGCCTCGAGCAGGTCGTCGATCAGTTGGCGCATGCGCGGGTCGTCGGCGTAGCGGGTGGCCTGGCTGCGAAAGATCGACACCAGGGTGCGCGCGGATTTCAGCCAGTCGGCCTGATGCGTCTCCACGCGTTTCTGGGTGAATATCCAACACAGCTTGTTGCGTGGATGCTTGTCGCCGGGGCGCTCGATGCTGAACAGCGCGGCGGCCGCATCATTCCACGCGACCACTTCCCAGTAGGCGTCCATGACGTAGGCCGGTTCCGGTTCGAGACGATCGAGCAGGCGCTGCAGGATCGGATTGACCGTCGATTCGCCGTCGATGGCGCGCGGCGGTGCCGGGCGTCCGGCCAGCGCGTAGAGATGTTCGCGCTCGGTTTCGTTCATCATCAGCGCACGTGCCAGGCAGGCCAGGGCCCGATCGGAGGGTTGCACATCGCGGCCTTGCTCCAGGGCGGTATACCAGGCCGAACCCATGCTGGCGCGGCTGGCCACTTCCTCGCGGCGCAGGCCTGGCGTACGCCGACGGCGACCCGGCGGCAGACCGGCCATCTCGGGCGTGATGTCGGCGCGTTTGGCACGCAGGAACTCGCCCAGCGAGGGCGAAAGGGAATCGAATGCGCTCATGGGGTGATGGCCGAGCCTGAGGTTTTCAAACGTAGGATAAAGTCGCGGATTTTGTAGGATAGCGGAGAATACTAGGGTTGCCGACAGCGGCGTCAACCGACGCCTTCGTGGCTGACCGGAGAGAGTGGATGGAACCCGATTCACGTATCACGCTGGGTCTCGGGCTCGACGATAGCGAACTCGGGGCCTTGCTGGCATCGGGTTGGGCCGATGCCACGCTGTTGCTGGACGAGTCGACCGCTTCCGCCGGACCTTCGTCCCAGCCCGGTCCGAACGCGGCGGTTGGCGAAGTGGTCGGTCTGCCCTTGTCGATCGGCGATGCCGGTGCGCTGCAGCGGGCGGCAGCCTGGATCGACGATCGATACGGGCGGCTGGATGTCCTCGCCATTGGCACGGTCGAATGTCTCGCCGAGCCCGACCGTCGCTGTCCTTGGGCAAGACGGACCTCACCCTATCGCTTTGCCACCCTGGGGCCGGTTCTCGCCTTCCTGCCACTGCTCGCCCGAGCGCGCGCGGCCCGCGTCGTCCGCTTTCCCTCCTTCGATGCGATCGGCGGCGAGGCGCTATCCGATCTGCTGCAGGGCACGGCGATTCGGCTGGAGACCCTGCCATTGCCCATGAGCTCCCCGATCTCCGACCCGGGGGGCCGACAAGGCGCAGTCGGCATCGTCTGACCGGGCCGCCACGAAAGAGTGATCTTGCCAGACCGGGAAGCGAGCTACGCTCGATAAACACCCGCGATCCGCACGTAGCAACGACCTGACGACAATCCGATAACGATACACAACCGTGACTCGAGGCTCGATATGCAATGGACGATCAACGGCCAGGTTCGGGAGGCCGAGGTGGATTTCCGAACGTCACTGCTCGATCTGCTGCGCGAGCAGTTCCAGCTCAGCGGCACCAAGAAGGGCTGCAACCAGGGCGCCTGTGGTGCCTGCACCGTGCTGGTCGACGGGGAGCGCATCAACGCCTGCCTGGCACTTGCCGTTCAATATCAGGGCCGGGAGATCACCACGGTCGAGGGGTTGGCCGAGCATGGCAAGCTGCATCCGGTTCAGGCGGCGTTCGTCGAACACGACGGATTCCAGTGCGGTTACTGCACCCCCGGCCAGCTCTGCTCGGCGGTCGGCATGATCGGCGAACTCGAACGCGACCTGCCGAGTGCGGTCACGGCCGATCTGGCGGCGGGCCAGATCGAGTGGCAGCGTGACGAGCTGCGCGAACGGATGAGTGGCAATCTGTGTCGTTGCGGGGCCTACAACGGCATCGCCGACGCGATTGCGGCGGTGCTCGCCGAGGAGCTGGGTGAGGAGATAGCGCGATGAGAGCCTTCGACTATCACCAGGCCGCCGACGGCACCCAGGCGATCGAGCAGGCCGTGCGTTGCCAGCAGGCGGAGTATCTTGGCGGCGGCACCAATCTGGTCGATCTGATGCGCGAAACCGTGGAGCGTCCGCGAACCCTGATCGACGTGACGCGATTGTCCCGCGATATCACCGACACCGATGGGGGCGGCCTGATCATCGGTGCCGCCGCCACCAACGCGGCGCTGGCCGGCGATGCGCGTGTCCGTCGCCGCTACCCGCTGCTGGCCCGCGCGATCCTGAGTGGCGCCAGCGCCCAGATCCGCAATATGGCGACCGTCGGCGGCAACCTGCTGCAGCGGACGCGCTGCGCTTACTTCTACGACACGGCGACACGCTGCAACAAGCGCGAACCGGGCGCGGGCTGTGATGCGCTCGAGGGCTTTCACCGCTACCACGCCATTTTCGGCACCTCGTCATCCTGTATCGCCACGCACCCCTCGGACATGGCGGTGGCGCTGGTGGCGCTCGATGCGCGGGTTCATTTGCGTGGACCCGCTGGTGATCGGCAACTGGCGATCACCGAACTCCATCGCGAGCCGGGCGAGCGTCCGGATCTCGAGACCGAACTGCAACCCGAGGAGCTGATCGTCGCGGTGGAGGTGCCGCCGTTGGCGATGGCGGTGCATTCCCAGTACCGCAAGGTGCGAGACCGCGCCAGTTATGCCTTTGCGCTGGTATCGGTGGCGTCCATGGTCGAGCTCGACGGAGACATCATCGCCGATACGCGCCTGGCGCTGGGCGGCGTGGGGACGAAACCGTGGCGGGCCTGGCAGGCGGAAGCGGCGCTGCGGGGCCAGCCGGCCACCGCGGCGACGCTCGCCGCCGCCGTCGATGCCGAGCTGGCCGCTGCCCGGCCGCTGCCCGGCAATACCTTCAAGGTCGAGCTGGCGCGGCGACTGATGATCGCGGAACTGTCGCAGCGTCTCTCGGACGCGCGTAATGGAGGTGACGCATGAGTGCTCTCGATACAGGACGGTCGGGCGATACCCAACCCGCGGGCGTCGCCCTGGCCGGCGACTACTGGCGTCCGGAGGGGCGGCCGGATCCCTTGGGCGAGAAGGGGCGAAGCGGGATCGGCGCGCCGTTGTCGCGTGTCGACGGGGCGGACAAGGTCACCGGCGGCGCGCGCTTCGCCGGCGAGTTCCGCTTCGACGGCATGCTCTACGCCGCACTGGTCTGCAGCACCATCGCCAACGGCCGCATCGTCGGGATCGATACCCGCGACGCCGAGTCCTTGGACGGCGTGGCGCTGGTGATGACGCACCAGAACGCACCGCGGCTCAATACCCCGCCTGTGTTCCTGCGCGCCCCCAACGGCGCCGCCGGCGACGATCATCCGATCATGCAGACCGATCGCGTCCACTGGAACGGCCAGCCGGTGGCGCTGGTCCTAGCCGAAACCCAGGAACAGGCCGATGCCGCCGCCGAGAGTATCCGCGTGGATTACGCGGCCGAACCGGCGATGACCGATTTCGCGATCGCCAAGACCCAGGCGCGCCAGCCGGACAACGTGCTCGGCGGGCCGGCCGAGATCCGCGTGGGTGATGCCGATTCAGCCCTGGCAGCCGCCGCCTACAGGGTCGACGCCACCTATACCACCCCACGCCACAATCACAATGCCATCGAGCCCCACGCGCTGACGCTGGCGTGGGTGAACGAGGCAGAGGGCGAGGGCGAAACGCTGCGAATTCACGATGCCTCCCAGTGCGTCGATCTGGCCGTGGCATCGCTGGCCGAGGTGTTCGGCATCGACATCTCGCGGATTCACATCACGTCGCCGTTCGTGGGGGGCGGCTTCGGTGGCAAGACACTGTGGCAGCATCAGATCCTGGCCGCGGCGGCGGCGAAGCTCGCGGGTCGCCCGGTACGGCTGGCGCTGTCTCGCGAGGGCGTCTACCGATTGGTCGGCGGGCGGGCCTGCACCGAGCAGCGGGTCGCCCTGGGGGCGGACGACCGGGGCAGGCTGCAGGCACTGATCCACTCGGGAGTCGCGGCGATGACTCGCCACAACAACCTGCCCGAACCCTTCTTCCAGGCGACCAAGTGCCTGTACGCGGCCGACCATATCCGGTTGTCGATCGATGTCGCGGACATGCACATGCTGGCCAACACCTTCATGCGTGCGCCGGGCGAGTCGGTGGGCACTTTCGCGCTGGAGTCGGCCCTCGACGAGCTGGCCGACCAGCTCGGCATGGACCCGCTCGAACTGAGGGCGCGCAACGAGCCGGAGCGTGATCCCACCAGCGGCCTGGCATTCTCCTCGCGTCAATTGCTGGAAGCGGCTCGTGCGGGAGCCGAGCGCTTCGGCTGGTCCGAGCGCAGCGCGACGCCCGCTGGCCGGCACGACGGCGAGTGGCAGATCGGCATGGGCTGCGCCACGGCCACCTATCCCTACATGCGCATGCCCGGGGCTGCGGCCAGCATCACGCTCACGCCCGACGGCGCGACCGTGGGCATCGCCGCCCATGAGATGGGGATGGGCACGGCGACGGTGCAGACCCAGGTCGCCGCCGCACGGCTAGGTCTGCCGGTGGAGAAGATCGCTTTTCGGTATGGCGATTCGCGACTGGCCGGAAGCGTGCTGGCGGGTGGCTCGCAGCAGACGGCGGCGATCGGCGGCGCGGTGATCGCGGCGCAGCGAGCGCTGGTCGCGGAACTGCTGTCGCTGGTGGATGAGCACTCGCCGTTGTCCGGTCTTTCGCCGGACGAGATCGAATGCCGGGACGAAGGCATCGGCGCCATCGGCGATGGCTCGCGCTTCGAGAGCTATCGCCAGATCCTGGCGTCCGCCGGTCGCAGCGAACTCTCCGCGGAGGCGAACGCCGCCGAATCGCAAGAACTCGGCAACTGGTCGATGCACTCCTTCGGCACGATCTTCTGCGAGGCGGGGGTGAGCGCGGTCACCGGCGAGGTGCGCGTCCGCCGCCTGCTCGGGTCATTCGACTGCGGCCGGATTCTCAACGCCAAGACGGCGGCGAGCCAGTTCCGCGGCGGCATGATCATGGGCCTCGGGATGGCGCTGATGGAGGAGACGCTGTTCGATGCGCGCAGTGGCCGGGTGATGAACCCCAGCCTGGCCGATTACCACGTGCCGGTGCAGATGGACGTGCCGGAGATCGAGGTGATGTGGACCGATATTCCCGACCCGCACACGCCCATGGGGTCCCACGGCGTCGGCGAGATCGGCATTACCGGCGTCGGCGCGGCGGTGGCCAATGCGGTCTACAACGCCTGCGGAAAGCGTGTTCGCGATCTGCCGATCACGCTGGACAGGCTGCTGTAGACGATCGACGACGGTTTCGGTTTGTGCGGTTTTTGCGCATGATTGGCGGCACCGTTTTCCGCGCCCGACGTTTCCCGTCGGCGCGCACTGCCGAGGACCGAAATCGTCATGAAAGGAATCGCATTGGGAGTGTCGCTGCTTTTGCTGGGCTCGTCGAGTGTGGCGCTGGCGGAGGACGATGACGTCGATGTTCGCGGTGCCGTTGATCCGATCGTCGCGTCGCTGATGCAGCAGCAGAGCATCCCCGGCATGGCGGTGGCGGTGGTGCGGCCGCAGGGCGTGCAGATTCTGAACTACGGCGTCGCCGATCGTGACGACGGCACCCCGGTCGGCGGCGATACCCTGTTCGAGATCGGCTCGCTCAGCAAGACGTTCACTGCCACGCTGGCCACGCTTGCCGCCGTCGAGGGCAAGCTCGATCTGGATGCGCCGGTCAGCCGTTATCTGCCGGCGCTCGAGGGCAGCGCGTTCGACCGGATCAGCGGGCGCAACCTGGGCACGCACACCACCGGCGGGCTGCCGCTGTTCGTGCCGGACGAGGTGACGGACCATGACTCGCTGATGGCCTGGTACCGACAGTGGCAGCCGACCGAGGCGATCGGCGAGGTGCGCACCTACTCCAATCTGGGCATCGGCCTGCTGGGCGTCGAGACTGCCGCGAGCCTCGATCAGGGGTTCGTGCCGGCGATGCGGGCTCGGGTGCTGGAACCGCTGGGTTTGCAGCACACCTGGTACGACGTTCCCGAGGCGCAGATGGCGCATTACGCCATGGGCGAGGACAAGCAGGGCGAACCCATTCGCGTGGCGCCCGGGGTGCTCGATGACGAGGCCTACGGTATCAAGACCACTGCGGGCGACCTGGCCCGGCTGGTGCAGGCCAATCTCGGCCTGCTCGAGATCGACGACGACCTGCAGCAGGCGATCGACGTCACGCGCCGGGGCAATTTCCAGGTCGGCGACATGACCCAGGATCTGATCTGGGAGCAGTACCCGCTGCCGGTCTCGATCGATACGCTGCTGGCGGGCAACGGCTATGACATGATCCTGAAACCCAACGCGGCCAAGGCGATCGAGCCACCACAGGCACCGCGGGACGACGTCTGGATCAACAAGACCGGCTCCACCAACGGCTTCGGCGGCTATGTGGTTCTCGTGCCCGGCAAGCAGGTCGGGCTGGTCATGCTGGCCAACAGGAACTATCCCAACGATGCGCGAGTGCAGGCGGCCTACGAGATGCTGTCGAAGCTGAACGTGGTCGACGGTGGCGATGCGCGGTAATGAGTTCGCCGAACTGCAGGCATTTCTCGCCGTTGCCGAGCAGGGCAGCTTCGTTCGCGCGGCGGAGGCGCTGCAGGTCTCGCCATCGGCCCTGAGCCAGACCATCAAGGGGCTCGAGGCGAGGCTCGACGTCCGGCTGTTTCATCGCACCACCCGCCGGGTCGGATTGAGCCAGGCGGGGGAAAGGCTGCTGGCCCGCCTGAAGCCGGCGGTGGAGGAGGTCGAGGCGGCCGTCGCCGATGCCGCCGAGCTCGGTGAGCGGCCCCAGGGCCGATTGCGCCTTCATGCCTTCCGGGTCGGCTACCAGCTCTATCTGGCACCTCTGCTGGCCCGCTTTGCCGAGGCGTATCCCGATATCGAACTGGATCTGACGCTGGACGATCAGCCGGTCGACATGATCGAAGCGGGCTTCGACGGGGCGATCCGGCTCGGCGAGCTGCTCGAGCAGGACATGATCGCGATGCCGCTGGGCGCGACCCTGCGCCACTGCGTGGTCGCGTCACCGGCGTACGTGAAGCGCCACGGCAAGCCCGCGACACCTTCCGACCTGCACCGGCACCGCTGCATCAACTGGCGCTGGCCGGGGCAGATGCATCCGTACCAGTGGGAGTTCCATCGCGACGGTGGCTGGTTTCGGGTCGCTGTCCATGGTCCGCTGATCGTCAACGATCTGAGGGCCATGCTCGAGGCGGCCGTCAACGGCGTCGGCATCGCCTTCACCGTCGATGCCTGGGCAGCCCCGTTGATCCGCGAGGGGCGTCTGGTGACCATGCTCGATGCGTGGTGTGCGCCATTCGATGGATTCTACTTCTGTTACCCGCGTCAGCGTCACCACCTGGCCGCAATGCGGGTCTTCATCGACTTCCTCAAGCGAAACGCCTGAGGCGCCAGCGACTGGGTCAGGCCCTCGGACGGGACGCTCCTTGCAGGGGCAGACGGAGCGTGGCGATCAGACCATGAGGCTGGCGGTTGGCGAGGGTCAACTCGCCGCCATGGAAATGCGCGATGGAGCGGCATGCAGCTAACCCCAGGCCGTATCCGCCGGTGTGAGGGTTGCGTGACGGCTCCACTCGGTAGAAAGGGTCGAATAGCCTTGGCAGGCTCTCTGGCGGTACACCGGGTCCCTGGTCCTGAACCGTAATGACGACATCGCGGGCGGATACCTTCAGGTTGACCTCGGCATGGCCGCCATACTTGACGGCATTGTCGATCAGGTTGGTCAGGGCTCGCGTCAAGGCCAGCGGTTGACCGTCGTAGACGACGCGATGTCCTGGTCGGAAACGAACCTCCTTGCCTGTGTCCCGGAAGTTGTCGATAACCGTGTGGAGCAGCTCACCGAGCTCGAAGCGGGTCATTTCCTCGGGGCGGGATTCCAGTTGAAAATATGATAGGCAGGATTGGACCATGGATTGCAGCTCATCGATGTCGGCCATGATCTTGTCGCGTTGCCGTTCGTCGTCGACGAGCTCACTGCGTAGCTTGAGTCGTGTCAAAGGCGCCCTGAGATCATGGGATATCGCCGAAAACATCTCGATACGGCCGTCCAGTAATCGCTGGATCTGGACCTGCATGGCGTTGAACGCGGAGAGCGCTTCTCTGATCTCGAGGGGGCCACGAATTGCCAGTGGTTGGGTCCGAGCACCGACTCCGAAACGCTCGACGGAATTCGCGAACGAGCGCAGTGGCCTGGCCACTCTCAGGCCAAAAAACCAGGAAATGACGACGGTAGAGATAAGTACGAAAAACCCGGTGATCAGCGTTCGTGACGCCGAACTGAGACCCCAAAGTTTTGATGGGGTATCAAACATCATCCAGGAGTGATCCTCAAGCCGAATAGCGATCGCATAGAATCGCTGGTCGGGTGGAAATGGCGAGGACTCCCATCCTTCATTTTTGGGACCGATGGTCAGAATTTCACTATCGGGATAGCCCAGTATTCTTCTGACATCAGGCCAGGAATCGTTGTCGTCACTCTTTTTCGTTGTGGGGATGGGAAGTTTTTTACGATCGGAAAACCAACGGATAGTGATTCCGTCTCCTGATACCTTTTCTGCAATGGACTGTCGCTGAGAGGGTGATAAGTAGTTGAATGTCTTGGCAATACTTCCTACTACTACAAGCTGGTCGATGTCCTGAATCGGTGGATTGGACCAGGTGCCGGAGAATCTGAGGAAGGTAAGGTTCATGATCAGGGCAATCAATATGGCAGCGATGACGTTGACAATGAACCAGCCATTGAGGCTGCCGATGAAACGGTGTCTCGTGGTCATGATCTATGGACCGCTGGCGAGAATAGATAACCCATGTTGCGAATCGTCTTGATGATTTCGGGCCTTCGGGGATCGGTCTCGAGCTTGCGGCGCAACCGGCTGACGAGAACATCGATGCTTCTGTCGAACACCTCATGAGCCGATCCTTTGGTATAATCCAGCAGCTGATCGCGCGATAACAGTTGCCCCGGGTGACTGAGAAATGTCATCAGTAGTGCGAACTCTCCTCCGGATAGGGGAATCAATGTATGATCCGGACGGCGCAACTCACGGCGTGTGACATTGAGCTTCCAGTGTCTGAACTGCAGTGAGGAAGGCGATGATTCCTGACTATCGGGCCTTTCCGTTACCCGTCGGAGAATAGCTCGAATCCTTGCCAGAAGTTCTCGTGGCTCGAACGGTTTGGTAACGTAGTCATCGGCCCCCAGTTCCAACCCGATGACTCGTTCTGTTGTCTCCGATACTGCCGTCAACATAATAATAGGTATCGAAGATTTCTTTCTCATTCTTCGGCAAATACTGATGCCATCCTCGCCAGGAAGCATGATGTCTAGAATAATGACGTCGAACGTGGATTCTTCCAATTTCCGATCCAGTTCCTGGCCGGATGAAGCGGTTTCTATCTCGATATCATAGCGGCCGAAGAAGGTCGTCATGAGCTCGAGAAGGTCGATGTCGTCATCGACGACCAGGAGTCTCGTCATCGTCTGTGCCTCTGGTTCTTTTTTGGTCCGTCGCCGGGCTAGCGTCGAATGTATCGCTTCGTGACCAATATGTCCGTTCGGAAACACTGCAGAGATAACCCGGAAAGATCGTCGTGCCACTATTCATTCCAACATGATTTTACGGCCTCGTGTCCAGCCATCTTTGTTGGAGAGAAAAACAATGCACGATCCATCAAGCTCGAGAATTCCTGCTTTGCTACTGTCTGCGATCGGCGCTCTCGCGGCACTTTGGGCCCCCGGGGCCGCGGCGCAGGACGAACCGGTCGGTGATGGCGGCGCCGATCAATGGCGCTTGGGGGTGATGGGATCGATATCCGATGACGCCTATGCGGGAGCCGACGCCAGCACCAGCGTACTCCCGCTGATCTATTTCGATGGCCGGTGGCTGTTTTTCCATGCAACGGAAGGTGGTGTCCACCTGTACCGTAGCGGTGCCTTCACCCTGGACGCTTTGCTGTCGTTAGGCGGACAGGAGATGGATCCGGACGATCTCGGACGACGGGAGCTGACGGCAGCCGGTGTCGATCGAGACAGGCTGGATGACCGTGATCGCAGCTATTACGCTGGCCTCGCTGGTACCTGGAGGACGCCATTCGGGGTGCTGGGCGCAGAGGCGCAGACGGACATATCGGGCAACGCCGAGGGCGAGCGCTACCATGGGTACTACGCCTATCCTTGGCAGGCAGGCGACTTGCGAATCACCCCCAGCCTGGGGGTTACCTATCTCTCTGGCAGGATCACCGATTACTATTTCGGGGTCGATACGGATGAGAGCCTGGACGGCAGTTACGCCTATTATCCCGATGCCGCGCTCGTTCCTGGTGCCGGCCTCGACCTCGCCTACGCGCTGAATCGGGACTGGGCGGTCTATGCCGGCCTGGAATACCAGCACTATCCCGACGAGATTGCCGACAGCCCACTGATCGAGGACGACCATGCCGTTTCCTTCCATAGCGGAATCAGCTACTCGTTTTGATGAGGAAGGGCGATATCTGCTGTCGATGGCGCCTTCGGAAGCCCTCGATCTTCCCATCGAGGTCATGCCGGGTAACCGCTTGCTGGCCCTGCTGTGCCCCGGTCCGGCACACAGTTCTCGGCTCTGTTTCGCCCATGTCGAGCTGGGCGAGCGGGGACCGGATTCGGTAGCCGGCGACGAAGATATCGTCTACATGGATCTGCATCGTGCCTGCCAGGCGCCCTCGCTGGGCATCTCCCTGGCCTTGAGGCGGTGTGCCTTTCCCGTCAACGATGACGGCGGCCTCGGTTTCGGCCCCGTTGGTGGGGCGGGGAGACAAGCGGATTCGGCATGCCCTTCACCCTGCTGGGTCGGCGGCTTCTGGCGCCAAGGTCCTTCTCGACCGACCGCCACGATCCTGCGGAAAACCGCCGATGCCGATACCGTGTTCGGGACGGGCGCTGCACCTCTGATGCTGGGGAATGATGATCTGACATGGTGGCTCGATCCGCACCTCGTCGATCGCATGGAGCTCCTTCGGCGGCTGTCGAGACGGTGAGGTCCCAAGGGGGGATCGATTCCCGGATTTGCCGTGGCCATTGTCGGATTATGTCTCTCTGGCTTCACAACGAATGAATGTTTTCCCCGATTATTGTTTTCGATTCACTCAATAAACTGCTCCTCGTTGGTCGTGCCGTCGCACGACCCTTCACGAGACGAGGTAGCTACCATGACGGATCCCGCAGACAAGGTCGTTCTGATTACCGGTGCGAGTAGTGGCATCGGCGAGGCCACCGCACGCCATCTGGGGGCACGGGGGTTTCGACTGATGCTGGGGGCGCGTCGCGTTGACCGGCTCGAACGTCTGGCCGACGAGATACGCGAGAGCGGGGGCAAGGCCAACTGGCGTCAGCTCGATGTCACCTCCATCGATTCCATGCGCGGTTTCGTCACCGCAGCGCAGGAAACTTATGGCCGTGTGGATGTCATCATCAACAATGCTGGCGTCATGCCGCTTTCGAAGCTCGAGGTGCTCAAGCTGGACGAGTGGAACCGGATGATCGACGTCAACATTCGCGGTGTCCTCCACGGTATCGCGGCGGTGCTACCGGTCATGCAGGACCAGAAGGCAGGGCAGGTCATCAATCTGTCCTCCATCGGTGGACATGCGGTCTCGCCTACCGCAGCCGTCTACTGCGCGACCAAGTTTGCCGTGGGGGCGATCTCCGAAGGGCTGCGCCAGGAAGTGGGCGGCGACATTCGTGTGACAGTGATCAGCCCGGGTGTCACCGAGTCCGATCTTGCCGATTCGATCACCGATCCGACGGCCAGGGAGGCGATGCGAGCCTTCCGTGAAGGCGCCATACCGGCCGAGGCCATTGCCCGGTCGATCGCTTTCGCTATCGAGCAGCCGGCCGCCGTCGATGTCAGCGAAATCATCGTGCGCCCCACGGCCAGTCCCTACTGACCGTGGCCGCCGGATCGGACATCTGAAAGGGAGGACGCAGGATGACATTGACGACACTGGGGGCATCATGTGCCGGTGGGGCGCTGTGGTTTTCGGCAGCGCTATTCGCCCTCGAGCCGGCGCATGCCGCCGGCGAGCGGGAACGCCTGGAGGCGGGAAGGGAAGTTATCGATCGTCTCAATCTGGGGCAGCCCCAACCCGCGCTGGAGGCCATGCGCGAGGAGTTTCCGTTTCTCGCCGATGCCACCCAGGGCTATGCGCTGGGCGAGGTATGGGGCCGCGAGGTGCTGGATGATCGCACGCGCCAGTTGATCACGGTCGGTGTCTTCGCCGCCCTCGGTCAGCCTGCCTACATGAAGATTCACGCCGGTTACGCCCTGAATGCCGGTGTCAGCGAGGAAGAGTTGAAGGAAGTCATCTACCTGACGACCGTTCATGCCGGATTTCCGCCGGCGATCGCAGCATCCGTCGCTCTGGCCGAGCTGTTCGAGGAGCGGCGCCAGCTTGTCGAGGCGGGGTCATGACCGGCCGCGTCCGACATTTTCGTGGCTACCGAAAAACGGGCATCGGCATTTTCGCCGTCGCGCTGGGCTTTTGGGGGGGCCAGGCATCCGCAGAGGATCACGGAGGAGTCACCGACATGGCAGATCGAACCTATGTTGGCTTATGGACGACGGCAGACGGTCACGTCCGCCACGAGCTGCTACCGAATGGCCGTTACGACGAGGCCAGGGGGACGCGGGAGAGTGCCTACCAGGGCCGATATGAAATCACCGGAGACCATATCGAGTACTGGGACGACACCGGCTTTACCGCCGACGGCGATTTCATCGATGGTGTCCTGCACCACGGTGGGATGGTGCTGTATCGGCAGGAGCCGCGGCCAGCTGAGGAGTCGGATGATGGCGCCTAGATCGCCGCGTGACCCTGCCAGGAAGAATTCCCGGCGGGTCAGTGAAAGCGCCAAGTCCGGCCTGGCTGCCGCGATCGACCATTGGAAGTGGCATTGCTGCCTAGCCGCCAGATAACCCGCGTGGCAGAAAATTGACGACACGAAGCGGTCGGAAAGTGGCCGCTGGTGCCGTGAACGCCACAGCCGACGCGACCGGGTTCCCTGGCTCATGAAAACGCCGCCCGCCCTNNAGGGCGGGCGGCGTTTTCCGCGGAGCGTGCCGACTCGGCTCAGCTGCCGCTGGTTTCCGGTTCCGAGCTTGGCACGGGCGTGGTGGTCAAATCCGGCTCGCTCAGTTCCAGCAGCTCGCGTGACATGGCGCGAACGTCGTAGAGCAGTTGCGGGTTTTCGGTCAGTGCCATGCCATAGGAGGGAATCATCGACTTCAGTTTGGCCTGCCAAGCTTCGCTGGCCACCTGGTCGGGGAAGACCTTCTCGAGCAGGGCGAGCATGATCGACGGTGCAGTCGATGCCCCTGGCGATGCGCCCAGCAATGCGGCGATGGAGCCTTCCGCACCGGTTACCAGTTCGGTACCGAACTGCAGGGTGCCGCCCTTGCCCTCGATATCCTTGATCGTCTGCACCCGCTGGCCGGCGGTCCACAGTTTCCAGTCATCGCGATTGGCTTCGGGATAGTAGTTCTGAAGCTCCTTGAACTGGCCGCTTTCCGACATGCGAAGCTGGCTGATCAGGTATCGCACCAGATCCAGGTTGTTGATGCCGACCTTGGTCATCGGCCACAGGTTGTTGGGCGTGATCGAGCGCACCAGGTCGGTCCAGGAGCCATTCTTGAGGAACTTGCTCGAGAACGTGGCGAAGGGGCCGAACATGATCGCCGGCGTACCGTCGAGGATGCGCTTGTCGATATGGGGCACCGACATCGGCGGAGAGCCGGCGGGCGCCAGCCCGTAGACCTTGGCGTCGTGCTTGGCGACCACTTCCGGGTTGGTGGTGTAGAGGAACTGGCCGCCGACGGGGAAGCCCCCGTACATCCGGGCTTCGGGAATGCCGGACTTCTGCAGCAGCGGCAGGGCGGCGCCGCCCGCGCCGATGAAGACGAAACGGGCGTTGACGCTGCGCTCGTTCTCGCCGTCGCTCGTGTTGGCCACGGTGACTTTCCAGCTGCCGTCCGCATTGCGCTTGAGGTCACGCACCTGCGTATTGACGGAAAGGTGGAAATTATCGCGGCGAGCCAGAGAGTTCATCATCTGGCGAGTGATCTCGCCGAAGTTGACCTCGGTGCCGATCGGCATTCGGGTCGCGGCCACGGGTTCGTCGGTATCACGACCTGTCATGACCAGCGGGATCCATTCCGAGATCTTCTGGGGGTCGTCGGAATATTCCATGCCAGCGTAGAGCGGGCTTTCACGCATCGCCTCGAAGCGCGTCTTCAGAAACGACACGCGCTCGCCACTCCAGACGAAGCTCAGGTGCGGCACCGTATTGATGAAGGAGCGCGGGTTGGCCAGCACGCCTTCACGAACCTGGCTGGCCCAGAACTGGCGTGACACCTCGAACTGCTCGGTGATGCCGATGGCGCGCTGAATGTCGACGCTGCCGTCAGGCTGTGGCGAGGTGTAGTTCATCTCGGCGAAGGCCGAATGGCCGGTGCCGGCATTGTTCCAGACGTTGGAACTCTCTTCGGCCGCCTTGTCCAGGCGCTCGTAGAGATGGATGGTCCAGTCGGGCTGTAGTGACTGGAGCAGCGTTCCCAGAGTGGCGCTCATCGTGCCGCCGCCAATGAGAACGACGTCGACGTTTTGGGTCTCGCCGGATTCGGCGCCAGTCTGGGTCTGCAGGCTGGAGACGAATGTCATGCCGTGACGCAATTTCATGAAGGTTCTCTGTCTGATGGATACGGACAGGCGCGAACGCGACTAGGACGACAGTTTAATGAGGTCGCGGCGTTAGTGCCATGACTATGACAGAGATGGCGCGGTTATAAGGCCGCTTTTGGCTGGATTTGCTATTTAAAATCAGTAGCTTGAATGAAAAAGTTGAACTTCCTGCAGAATTTGAGAGAGGAAACCCCGCACTGTCGGAGGCGGTGCGGGGTCATGGCCTACGTGATGGCGTCGCGGATCAGGTGTCGGTACCTGTACGGGACTCGCCGGCGACCGGGCCGCTCGGTTCGATCGCTTCCTCGGAAGGGGCATCGCCTTCCTCGCGCTCTTCCTTCACCGCCTGCTCGAGAGTGGTCGGCTCCGGGCCACCGCCGGCCAGCGCCAGTGAATTGGCCGTGCGGCGGCGCAGGTCGCGCAGTAGCGCCGGGTTGTCCGCCAGTGGCTGGCCGTAAGAGGGAATGATCTCGTGCAGTTTTTCCTGCCATGCCGCGCTCTCGATCTGCTGTGGGAAGACCCGGCTCAGCAGACGCAGCATGATCGGCGGGGCGGTAGAGGCGCCCGGCGAAGCGCCCAGCAGTGCCGACATGGTGCCATCCTCTGATGCAACCACTTCGGTGCCGAACTGCAGCACGCCACCCTTTTCGGGGTCGTTCTTGATGATCTGCACGCGCTGGCCGGCGGTCCACAGCTTCCAGTCATCGGGGTTCGCCTGCGGGTAGAACTGCTTCAGCGCCTCCATCCGATCTTCGTCGGACTGCATCACCTGGCCGACGAGATACTGGACCAGATTGAAGTTGTCCATGCCGACTTCCATCATCGGCCAGGTGTTGCTGAAGGTCATCGAGCCAAACAGGTCGGTCCAGGAGCCGTTTTTCAGGAACTTGCTGGAGAAGGTCGCGAACGGTCCGAAGAAAATTGCCGGCTGGCCATCGAGCATGCGGGCGTCCATGTGCGGTACGGACATCGGCGGAGAACCTTCCGCGGCAAGTCCATAGGCTTTCACCCGATGCTGAGCGACCACGTCCGGGTTGGTGGTGTAGAGGAACTGGCCGCCGACCGGAAATCCGGCGTACTGCTTGGCTTCGGGAATGCCGGAGGCCTGCAGTAGCGGTAGTGCGGCGCCGCCGGCACCGATGAACACGTAGCGGGCGTTGACGCTGTGTTCCTTTTCGCCATTGGCGAGATCGGCGACCGTGACTTTCCAGGTACCGTCATCATTGCGATCCAGGCCGCGAACTTCGCTGTTGAGCGAGAGCGTGAAATGATCGTTGTCACCGAGCGAATGGATCAACTGACGGGTAATCTCGCCGTAGTTGACTTCGGTGCCGATCGGCATACGAGTCGCGGCAATGGGCTGATCCTCATCGGCACCGTCCATGACCAGCGGCAGCCACTGGCGGATGGTGTCACGATCTTCGGTGTACTCCATCTGCTCATAGAACGGATGCTGGTGCATCGCGGCATAGCGTTCACGCAGGAAGTTCACGTGCTCATCGCCCCACACCAGGCTCATGTGCGGCATGCTGGTGATGAAGGATGCCGGGTCGTGCAGTACGCCCTGGTCGACCTGGTGTGCCCAGAACTGGCGCGAGACCTCGAAGTCCTCGGTGACCTTGATGGCGCGGTCGATGGTGACGCTGCCGTCCTCGAGTTGCGGCGTGTAATTCATCTCGCAGAAGGCCGAGTGGCCAGAGCCGGAGTTGTTCCACGCGTTGGAGCTCTCTTCCGCGACTTCACCGAGGCGCTCGAACAGGGCAACATTCCAGTTCGGTTCCAGCTCCTGGAGATAGGTGCCAAGCGTGGCGCTCATCGTGCCGCCACCAATCAGAACGACGTCGACGGGTGACTCGTCGGCGGCCATCAGCGCCGACGAGATCGTCAACAGGCCCACTCCTGCTGCCATGCTGCGATAAAGTTTCATTGAATGATCCCTGATTCCTGAATGAAGTCGACCACGATCAAAAGGACCCCTCAATCATCGATGAGAAAATGACCGGATCATGATCGAAGGGCAGTCACGAAAGTGTCGTGTTGATGATGCCGACATCACGTTCTGAAGCATTCTGCGATGCAAGCAGTGTGATCTGCCGCGGGCGAGAGTCGGGCGGCATTCTAGGGGGCGGAGGGAGCGCTGTAAATTGTCGCAGGGTGCGTGAATCAGCGCGTAGTTACACGATGATTTTATAAGTTTAATATCCGGGCCGAGAGGGTGCGTGGCATCATGGGGTCGCTGCCTTTTCTAACATTACTGAAAGCTTTTCAGTGTTATTTTTAAACTAGATGAACTAAAGAAATTTCAGTTTCGACAACAAGAGGCGCTCTTGAATGCGATGGAAAATCCACTATCTCGCCGCGGTACTTGGCGTGCTGACGGTCGGCGGATGCGCTCAACAGGACGTGGCAGCGAGCCTTGAGTCGGCCATCACCGCCATTCGATATCAGGTCGGCCCCTGCCATGGAACTTGTCCGGTCTATCGCGTCGATCTGCAACAGGATGGCGCGACTCGCTTCATCGGTGAGCGCTTTACCGCTGTCGAGGGCGAGCGGATGAAAACCAGCGATCCCGAGCGCTTTGCGCTGGTGAAACAGCGTCTCTCGGCTTGGCAGCCCGCCATGGGAACTGCGCTGGAGACGGCCGAGACGCCGCGTTGCGGCCCTCGGGCGACGGATCTCTCCCACTACACGGTGACCTGGATACGCCGCGACGGTGAAACTGCGGTGCTGGAGCATGACAGCGGCTGCCGTTCGGATGACGCGCGCCAGCTCACCGCCGTCCTGCAGTCGCTTCCCGAGACGTTGCAGATCGAGGACTGGGTGCAGCCTTGAACCCCAAACGTCGGCGGGTCGTCGTGGGAGACGTGCCGACACGGTCCCTTCGACCATTCCGTGCTTGACGGCCATCGTTTCGTTTAGCATGCTAATAAGGCGTCGCGACAAAACGTCGCAGGGCGTCCCATTACCGAAGGAGTGGTCATGAAAGCGTTCAACAAGCTGTTTTCGATGTTGGCCGCCATCGTCGTCTCCGCCGTGTTGCCGTTTTCCATGGCAGCGGAGAGCGAAGCCAGCCAGCACCAGAATTCCTATAGCGGTAGCAGTGTCACCACTTCCGTTACCAGCGAGAGCAAGCAGGACGACGAATCCGCCTAGAGGTGACGGGCGAGCGTCGTGGCGAGGTAACGGGCGAGCAGCAAGCGGGATCAAGAGGCCCCGGTGTCGATACGATGCCGGGGCCTCCTTGCGTAGGGGGCCTGCGCTTGCCGAGGCGCGCGAAACCGTCACCGGGTGCCCGGGGACGCGGGCGCTGTGGGGCTAAAGTCGGCTGGTAGAGGGCTCCCGCGCGGGCGAGGATAAGCCTCTTTCTGTCGGAGCCGAGCCCATGCCTGTCTACGTCTATTTCGACGCGGTGCCGAATCTGCCGGACCGGAACCGCTACTGGGTCGCGCCAAGCGCTCACGTCATTGGCCAAGTCGAACTCGGGGAGGATGTGGGAATCTGGTTCAACGTCGTGATCCGTGGCGACAATGACCGCATCGTGATCGGCGCGGGCAGCAATATCCAGGAGGGATCCATGCTGCATACCGACCCCGGTTTCGTCTTGCGTATCGGTCGTGGCTGTACCATCGGTCATCACGCGATCCTGCACGGCTGCACGCTGGGCGACAACACGCTGATCGGCATGGGGGCCACCGTGCTCAATGGTGCGGAGATCGGCAACAACTGCCTGGTCGGCGCCAATGCGTTGGTGACCGAGGGCAAATCCTTTCCCGACAACTCGCTGATCGTGGGCGCGCCGGCAAAAGCCGTGCGCACGTTGGACGACAAGGCGATCGAGGGATTGAAAGCGTCGGCTGCGCACTATGTCGAGCGTTGGCAGGCGTTCTCCCGCGGGTTGAAACCGCTCGACCTCGATTGAAGCGCCTCGGGACCGAGCGAGAGGCGAGCCCGTTCTCTCCCGTTGGCTGGGAGAATTCCGGGAAGGGGCCGGACTCCTCGCGCCGGCGATATTGCCGGCGTTTGCGGTAACTTTCCCCGTTCATGACTACAGTGTGCTGGCAGACTGCAGAAGACCGGGCCGGGAGGGTGCCATGATGAGCGACTACACGACGGACGAACCGGATCGCGAAGCCCTGCGTGCCACCCCGGGGCCTGTCGTGGTCGAATTCGGCGCGCCCTGGTGCCCCTGGTGTCAGGCTGCCCGGCCACGGATCGACGAGGCGTTCGAGGGCAGCGAGGGCCTGACGCACTTCAAGATCGAGGACGGCAAGGGGCGCCCGCTGGGCCGAGCCTTCCGGGTCAAGCTCTGGCCGACGCTGATCTTCCTGCTGGATGGAGAAGAGATCGCACGCTGCGTACGTCCCGAATCAGCGGAATCCGTGAAGCAGGCGCTGGCGAAAATCGTCACGTCGGGGTGAGGGTTTCCGCTACGCTTGGCATCATACAGCCGTACTTTGATCAATCGACAGGGGAAGACTCGTGGCCGCAGGCAGTTTACTGACATTACTCGACGACATCGCCACGCTGCTCGACGACGTATCTCTGATGACCAAGGTCGCTGCCAAGAAGACGGCGGGAGTGCTGGGTGACGATCTGGCGCTCAATGCCCAGCAGGTCACCGGCGTTCGCGCCAATCGGGAACTGCCGATCGTCTGGGCGGTAGCGAAGGGGTCTCTGCGCAACAAGCTGATTCTGGTCCCTGCGGCATTGCTGATCAGCGTGGTCGCTCCCTGGTTGATCACGCCGCTGCTGATGTTGGGGGGCGCGTTTCTCTGTTACGAAGGGGCGGAAAAACTGGCCCACAAGTTTCTGCACGACGGGGGAGAAACCAGCAAGGAGGCGGTGCGGGCCGCGGCGCAGCTCAAGTCGAGAGAGGAACGGCTGGCTTTCGAAAAGGACAAGATCCAGGGCGCGGTTCGTACCGACTTCATCCTCTCGGCGGAAATCATCGCCATCACGCTCGGCTCGGTGGCCAGCGCCAGCTTCCTGCAGCAGGTCGTGGTGCTGGCGATCATCGCCGTCGCCATTACCGCCGTGGTCTACGGGCTGGTGGCAGGTATCGTCAAGCTCGACGATCTCGGCCTCTATCTCACCGAGCGTGGCACGCGTGTCGCCCAATCGATCGGCCGTGCCATCCTGTGGGCGGCACCCTATCTGATGAAGCTGCTGTCGATCGTCGGCACCATCGCGATGTTCCTCGTCGGCGGCGGTATCCTGACCCACGGCATCCCCTTCATTCATCACGGCATCGAGGATCTCGCCGAGGCGCCCGGCGAGATCCCGGGTATCGGCACGATCATTCAGCCGTTGACGCCCATGCTGCTGAATTTCGGTTTCGGTCTCCTGGCCGGTGCGCTGGTGCTTGGCGTCGTGGAGTTGATCAAGAAGTTCCGGTCCGGTGGCGGCCACTGACGCGGGCGGTCGCTGGTTCACATCAGCGATAGTTGCCGAGTAGCGCGCGCTCCAGGGCGAACACGTGGTCGTCCTCGAACCCCAGCTCACGCAAGGCGGCGGCCAGATTGAGCAGGTAATCGCGATTGGGACCGCTGGGGCCGTGGGATTCGGCAATCTGCCGCGCGATGGCCGCTTCCTCGGCGGGGCCTAAATAGGCCGCGTTATCCTCTCCCGCCAGATAGACGACGCCTTCGGTCCGTTCGATCTTGTCCGAGGGCGCGTCTTCGAACGTCATCTCGGTCACCACGCGCAGGTAGCCATTCTTCTCTCGAACATCCAGCGGCTCGAACACCCGGGGCGAGATGCGGTAGGCCATGCCGTGGCAGACGGCGTCGTCTTCCGGAACCAGTGTTACCACTCTTCCCGGTGCTTCCGGCGTACCGCGATGATCGTGGGAGCCTTGCCAGAAGCGACGCGTCCAGCCGCGAATCGATGCCGGCCGGCGCTCCAGATAGTCGAAATCCGCTTTCCAGATCAGTGAGCCGTAGCCAAAGAGCCATACCGACTCGTGCTTGTCGAAATAGGTCATCCGGCGGTTATGGGCGGTGGTATCGAAAGACATGGGACTCCATTGCAGAACGCTGGCAAATGCGCAATATGCGGCGGCAGGGGAGACATCTCAAGGCCGCTTCTCGCCCTCGGCGCACGCGAATCAGCCAGCGGTCGATTTGACAGGGTGCGCGCTGCTGCCATGTTGAAAGTTCGTACGGCTTCGAGGAGACAACATGGCTCGCCAGAGACGAATCGTCGAAGTTCTGATGCAGCGTCACGGCCGAACCTTCGCCAGTGAACTCGGCGTCGACCTGCGCAAGAACACGCCGTCGCCGCTGTTCCGCCTGCTCTGTTATTCGCTGCTGACCAGCGCGCCGATCAGTGCCGCCCTGGCGATGCGAGGCGCCCGGGCGATGGCCGAGGCTGGCTGGACAACGCCACGGAAGCTGCAGGCAAGCGACTGGGCGAGTCGGGCGCGGGTGCTCAACGAAGCCGGCTACGCCCGCGTCGACGAGAAGACGGCCACCCAGCTGGCCGACATGAACGCCGCGTTGCTGGACACCTACGCTGGCGATCTGCGCAAGCTTCGGGAAGCGGCGGCGGGCAGCCCGAAAGCTCTGCGCAAGCGGCTCAAGACGTTCAAGGGGATCGGCGGCACCGGTGCCGATATCTTCCTGCGCGAGGTCCAGGCGGTATGGGATGAATGCTATCCCTACGCCGACAAGGCAGCGCTCTTGGCGGCCGACAAGCTGGGACTCAAGGCCGATGCGGGGAAGCTCGCCAACAAGGTGCCACGCGAGGATTACCCCAAGCTGATGGCCGCACTGGTTCGTTGCAAGCTGACCAAGGATATCCAGGGCGTGCTGGAGGCGGCGGACGCCTGACTGCCTACCACTGCCTGTCAGGGGCGCTCAGCCATTGGCTCACCGGGCCGATACCGTCGGTGCACCAGGGTTCGCTCAGCCGGGTAATGAAAAAGCGAGTCTGCTTGCCGAATGCCCGACTCAAGCGGGAGCGCAGGAATTCGATCGGATCGGTCGACTCGATCAGCCAGGTGGTGCGGAACAGCACAATGGAGTCGAACCGCCGGAGCATCGACTCCAGGCGATGACGATCCATTCTCCCCAGCGGCCTGTCGAAGGTCAGGCAGTAGATACCCATGGCGTGCTCCTTGCTGCCGAATTACGCTTTGTCTGAAAAATGCCTGCGCTCAACCATACGGCGTTGAAAATCGGCTGGGGCGCCAGCCCGGTCCTTCTTTCGCCGATTTTTGCCTTGTCTGGCTATCGCTCGTCGATTCTCAGACAGAGCTTAGCCAGATCCAGTTCAGGGTAGCTCGTTCGCGGATCGATTGTCCTTATCGCGGATGAAGTCGGGAAGCCCCGCTGACGCCTGCCTGCCCACCCGGCTCAGGGCTCGGCAGGGCCCGTCGTGGCGGGGTCATCGTCCGCCCGGGGCAGGACCAGGTTGAGCATGATCGAAGCCAGCGCGCCCGGGATCAGACCTGACTCCAGCAGCACGCCGATCTGCTGCGGTGCACCCTGGTAGAGCCCGCTCTGGGCCGGCAGGCCGATCGCCAGCGCCAGCGATACGCCGACGATCAGCATGTTGCGCTTGTTGAACCTGGCGTGGGAGAGCATTTTCACCCCGGCGCTGGCAATCATGCCGAACATGATGATCACCGCGCCGCCCAGCGCCGCCGCCGGAATGGCCGATACCAGTGCTCCCAGCTTCGGCACCAGCCCCGCCAGGACCAGAAAGCCGCCGCCGAGCGCGACGACAAAGCGGCTGGCGACCCCAGTGAGCGCCACCAGGCCGACGTTCTGGCTGAAGCTGATCTGCGGGAAGGCGCCGAACAGCGCGGCAAAGCTGCTCGAGAGCCCGTCGGCCATGACGCCGCCGGAAAGCTCCCGCGCTGTCGGTTCGCGCTCGGCGCCGCCGATCGCCGTGCCGGAGATGTCGCCGATCGACTCGGCACAGGTGACCACGGCCATCAGCGTGATCGCCAGGATCGCCGCCGGATCGAAGGCAAGGCCGATCTCGAAGGGGATCGGAAGCTGGAACCAGCCGGCTTCGGCGACGCGGGAAAAATCGAGCAGACCCATCGGTGCCGCCGCCACGCAGCCGACCAGAATGCCGATCAGTACGGCGGCCTCGGAGAGAAAGCCCCGGCAGAACTGGTGGAACGCCACGGTCACCACGAACACCAGCGCTGCCAGCAGCAGATGGTGCGGTGAGCCGAAATCCTCGGCACCGACGCCGCCGCCCACGTAGGCAAACCCCACCGGCAGCAGCAGGATGCCAATCAACAATACGAAGGTGCCCGACACCACTGGTGGGAAGAAGACGCTCAAGCGCCTGTAGCAGAGTCCCACCACCGCCATCGCCAGCCCGCCGATCAGGGCGCCGCCGAACACCGCCGGCAACCCCTGGTTGGCGGCGATCGGAATCATCACCGGCACGAAGCCGAAACTGGTACCCATGACGATGGGCAGACGGGCGCCGAGAGGGCCGATACCGAGCGTCTGGACCAGGGTCGCAATGCCCGCGACGAACATCGCCATCTGGACCAGAAACACCGTATCCGCGCCGGATAGGCCCGCCGTGCCGGCGATGATCAGCGGCACGGCGGCATTGCTGACGAACATGGCCAGTACGTGCTGTATACCAAGAGGGATGGCTTTTCGCAGTGGCGGGAAATAGTCGACGTCGCGTAACGGATTTTTATTAGTTATTTGATTTTCTTCGAATTGATGCGATGAATCCGACCGCTCTGGGCTATCCAGGCTCATGATTGACTCCCACATTGATTGTTTTTATCTGCTCCTGAAAAACTACTGTAGATTGTTTTTGTGTACAAAAAAACTGCTGCTGGGGTATCGCTGCGACGGCCGCTTCAGCGCTGTTCCTCGGGCCACCAGCGCGCCAAGGCGGACTCCGCCTGGCATTTGATCTCCTCGTCGATATAGATCGATACCGCCACCAGAGCGGCAGCCAGCACGCTGGCATCATCGGTGTAGCCGACACCGGCAATGAAGTCGGGAATGGCATCCAGCGGCGAGATGAAATAGCCGAGCGCGCCGATGATGGTCGACTTGGCCCACAACGGTACATCGGGGCGCTTCAGCACGAAATAGAGCTGCAGCGCCTTCAGCGCCACCTCGCGGCCGGCGCGTCTGCCGAAGCGGGTCATCTTCCGCCAGAAGCGCTCGTCGCTGTAACTCTCGGCACGGCTTTCGAGCACGCCAGCGCGAGCCTCGTTCTCGTCGGGAAGCGTATCAGCTGCCCGGGGCCGATCCAGCAGAGGCCCCGTGTCGTCGTGAGGCAGCGTGGGAGTGCTGGTGGGGAATACGCGGGGAGGGCGGGGCATGGTCGGGCTCCATCATCACGAGCAGTCGCCGTAGTCTAACGCACGTCGGCGCGTCTCGGCTTGCGGCGAGCTTGATCCGACGCTGGCGGCAACGTCATGATCGATTGATACGTATCAATAGTAAAAACTGACAATCGCCGACTGACGTTCAAGCACAATACCCCTGGCGCTGAGACTCGCCGTGCTTCATCTCGATGATAAGGACAATGACATGAACGAGACACTTTCGACTGAGGTCAGCGTGCCCGCCATCAATGGCGAACGCCTGTGGCAGGCATTGATGGAGCTGGCCCTGATCGGAGCGACCCCCGAGGGGGGCTGCAATCGACAGGCGCTGACCGAGCTCGACCGCGAAGGCCGCGAACTGCTGATCCGCTGGTGCGAGGCCGAAGGCCTGATCGTGCGCTTCGACGCCATCGGCAACCTCTTCGCTCGCCGCGATGGCAGCAACGCCGACGCCGACCCGGTCGTCATCGGCAGCCATATCGACACCCAGCCCACCGGCGGCAAGTACGACGGTTGCTTCGGTGTGCTGGCGGCACTTGAGGTCATCCGAACGCTCAACGCCAACGGCATCGAGACCGAACGGCCGATCGAGCTGGTTTCCTGGACCAACGAAGAGGGCTGCCGTTTCGCGCCCTGCATGATGGGCTCCGGCGTGTTTGCCGGTCAGCTCACTCTGGAAGATGCCCTGTCGCGAACGGATGTCGACGGCATCACCGCGGGCGAAGCGCTCGCGGCGATTGGCTACGTCGGGGACGATGCCAATCGCCCCGGCCAGTTCGCGGCCTATCTCGAAGCGCATATCGAACAGGGGCCGATCCTCGAGGACGAGGGCAAGACCATTGGTGTGGTCACCGGGGCGCTGGGACTGAAGTGGTTCGATGTCACGGTGACCGGCATGGCGGCCCACTCCGGCTCGACGCCGATGCATCTACGCCAGGATGCGCTGCTGGGCGCGACCCGGGTGGTCGAAGCGGTCAACCGGATCGCGCTGGCGCATCAGCCCGACGGCCGCGGGACGGTGGGGGCGTTTCAGCTGCTGCCCAACTCGCGCAACGTGATCCCCGGCCAGGTGACGCTGAGCGTCGACTTCCGGCACAGCGAGGGCGAGGTGCTGGAAGCGATCGTCAACGAGTTCCGCCAGACGCTGAACGCCATCGCCCGCGAGACTGGCCTTTCCATCGAGATCGCGCCCACCGCCGATTATCCGCCGCAGCATTTCGCCGCCGATTGTATCGCGGCCGTGCGCCAGGGCGCCCTGGCCAACGGCTACGCACATCGGGATATCGTCAGCGGCGCCGGGCACGATGCCGTCTTCATCGGCGATATCGCGCCGGCGGCGATGATCTTCATTCCCTGCGAGAAGGGGATCAGTCATAACGAGAGCGAGTACGCCACGCCAGAAGATGTCACCGCCGGTGCCAATGTGTTGCTGCACGCGACGCTGAATCTGGCTGGGCCTGTGGCCGGGGCGGTGGCATGAGCGGCGACGAGAACAACAGCATGCGCGATCCAGCGACGACCGAGCTGGCCGATCTGACCGCCCTCGAGGCCCTGGCGCTGTTCGAGCGGAGCGAGCTCTCGCCGGTGGAGTTGACCCGGGACTGCCTGGCGCGAATCGAGCGCCACAACCCGATCGTCAACGCTTTCTGCCATGTCGATGGTGAGGGCGCGCTGGCGGCGGCACGGGCATCGGAAGCCCGCTGGCAGCGCAAGAATCCGATGGGGCCGCTGGATGGCGTGCCCAGCACGATCAAGGATCTGACGTTGACCGCCGGCATGCCGACCCGCAAGGGCTCGACGACCACACCACCCGACGGACCCTGGGACGTTGACGCGCCCTTTACGGCGCGGATGCGGGAGGCGGGTGCCGTGCTCCTGGGCAAGACCACCACGCCGGAGTTTGGCTGGAAGGGGGTTACCGACAACCCGCTTTACGGCATCACCCGCAATCCGTGGAATCTCGAGCTGACCGCCGGCGGGTCTTCCGGTGGCGCCGCTGCCGCCGCGGCGCTCAACCTGGGCATGCTGCATCAGGGCAGCGACGCCGGCGGCTCGATCCGGATTCCATGCGCGTTCACCGGCACGTTCGGCATCAAGCCGACCTTCGGCTGGATACCCCAATGGCCGGCCAGCGCCATGACGACCCTGTCGCACCTGGGGCCGATGACGCGCACGGCAGCCGACAGCGCGCTGATGCTCTCGGTGGTCGCGCAGCCCGATGCGCGGGATGGCTACGCCGGTCCCGCCTGTCCACTCGACTGGCTGGCCGCCGCGCCGCGCCGTCTGGACGGCATGCGCATCGCCTACAGCCGTGATCTGGGTTACGTCTCGGTGGCGCCGGATATCCTGCGTGCCGTGGAGGCGGCGGTCGAATGGTTGCGGGCCTTGGGCGCGGAAGTGATCGACGTCGATCCGGGGTTCAGCTCGCCCAAGATGAGCTTCGATACACTTTGGCACGCGGGCGCCTCGCGGCTGCTGGACGGCTTGAGCGACCCCCAGATCGAAGCGTTGGACCCCGGCCTGCGTGCCATCGCCGAGCATGGCAAGACGCTGTCGCTGACCGATTACCTGCTCGCTCGCGAGCAGCGCTCGGCCCTGGTGGCGCAGATGGCCGAGTTCCACCAGCGCTACGACCTGCTGGTGACCCCGACGCTGCCGTTGTCGGCCTTCGCCGCCGGTCATGAAGTGCCACCCGGCAGCGATTATGTCGACTGGGTGGACTGGACCCCGTTCAGCTATCCCTTCAACCTCACCCAGCAACCCGCTGCCTCGTTGCCCTGCGGTCTGGACGACGACGGCTTGCCGGTCGGGTTACATCTGGTGGGGCCGCGCTATCGTGATGACCGCGTGATGGCCGTGGCCCGGTTGCTGGAAACGCAACTGCCCAGGTTGGTGCCGCCGCTGGCGATGGCGTGACACGTCGGGCGCCAGCGTGGTCGTCAGCCGCCCCGTGCCTCGCCCGGGGTCTGCCCGGTCGCGCGTTTGAACGCGCGGCTGAAGGCGGCCTGGGAGCCGTAGCCCAACTGCCAGGCGACTTGATCGATGGAGAGGCGCTTCTCGCGGATCCACTGCGTGGCGAGTCGCATCCGTAGCTGCGTCACGTAGCCCAGCGGTGACACGCCCAGGGCCGTGCGGAAGCGCTCGGCGAAGGCCGAGCGCGAGCTGCCCATTTCCGCCGCCATGTCGGCCACGCTCCAGTGGCGTCCTGGTTGGCGATGGACCGCAGCGATCACCTTGCCCAGGCGCGGGTCGCGCAGCGCCTCGACCCAGCCGCCGATCTCCGCACAGCCGCATTCGACCCAGCCGCGTACGATACTGGCGGCCACCACGTCCGCGAGTCGCGACAGGATGCCGGCGGCGCCGGCCCGGCTCAGGCTCGCCTCGCGCTCCATCGCCTCGAGCATCGGTAACACTTCCGGGTAGCGCGACAGCAGCGTTCCCACGTGCATCACGGCAGGCATCATCGAGATCAGGGGTTGCATGCCGCCAAGATCGAACTGCATGCAGCCGCTGAACAGTCGCACGCCCTGGCCGTGCTCGAGGCGCGCCGAGCCGTCGTCGATACAGCTGAACGAGTCGCAGAGCGGGATGGCGTCGATCTGCTCGATATCACGACTCTCCACTTCGGGGGAGGAGAGCAAGCAGTGATGTCCGCCGCGCGGCAGCAGCACCGCATCGCCGCTCTCCAAGCGCTGCACGTCGTCGCCGATTCGCAGGATCGCCGAACCTTGCGCGATGAAGTGAAATTGCGCGCAGGTGGCATCGGTGTCGAAGGCAATGGCGAACGGCGCTCTCATCTGCACGCGCCGATAGCTCAGCCCGGAAAGACGCATCCCGAGCAAGAGCGCGTTGATCCACTCGCTGGACTTCCGCGGCGGCGGCTGTCCCACCGTCGGGGTGTCGGGCACTCGACTCTCGGCCGATGGCGCGTCGGCCGATCGGCGGTCGGGGGACCCGGAGCGCGGGGAGGACGACTGAGAGATGGAGGGTTTCATCATGATTTCGGACTTTTGATCAAAGATCCCGGAGCTTTGATGATAGCGGATCTTGCGATGCTACTTTAGTCTACGCAGCATCTCAATGTTCAATGGATGTCTCGCATGACCACTAAAGACTCGCACGATACGCGCCCGATGGGGGCGTCCCGAGCGGCCTGGAGCGCCGTTTTCTCGTTGACACTGGGTGTCTTCAGCCTGGTGATGGCCGAATTTCTGCCGGCCAGTCTGCTGACCCCGATGGCGGACTCGCTCGCGATCAGCGAGGGCCAGGCGGGGCAGGCCGTCACGGTGACGGCGGTGGTGGCACTGCTGTCGGGGTTGCTGGTGACCTCCGCCACCCAGCGACTCGACCGTCGCCACGTGCTGCTGGGATTTTCCGGGCTGATGATCGCCGCCAATCTGCTGGTCGCCTACTCTCCGGACCTGATCTGGCTGCTGGCCGGGCGGGTGCTGCTGGGCGTGGCGCTGGGCGGATTCTGGGCGCTCTCCGCCGCTACCGTCATGCGACTGGTGCCGGAGCACGACGTGCCGCGCGCGCTATCGCTGCTGTTCACCGGTGTCCCCATCGCCACCATCAGTGCCGCGGCGCTGGGCAGCTATCTCGGCGACCTGGTCGGCTGGCGCAACGTGTTTCTGCTCGCGACGGTGATATCGGTACTGACGCTGGTCTTCCAGTACATTACCTTGCCGTCCATGACGCCGGAGCGTCCCACCCCGCTCGGCACGCTGGTGAGCGTAATGAAACGACCGGGCATGATGGTCGGCATCGTGGCTATCCTGCTGGTGTTCTGTGGCCATTTCGCTTTCTTCACCTACGTCCGTCCGTTTCTCGAGGGCGTGTCGCACATGGGAATCAATGCGCTGTCATCGACCCTGCTGGCGTTCGGGGTGGCGAATTTCGTCGGGACCTTGGCCGCGGGGTATCTGCTTGAGCGCAGCCTGCGTCTGACATTGGTGCTGATGCCGTTGATCATGGGCTCGCTGGGCTGGTTGCTGGCGACGCTGGGCGGCTTCTCGTTGGGGACCGATGCCCTCATGGTCGCGCTGTGGGGCTTCGCCTTCGGTGCCGTGCCGGTGGCCTGGTCGACCTGGATCACTCGTGTCGTGCCGGACGAAGCCGAGAGCGGCGGTGGCTTGATCGTCGCATCGATCCAGTTGGCCATTGCGCTGGGGGCGGCCGTAGGCGGCGTTGTCTTCGGCATCGGCGGCGTGCTGGCCGTCTGCGCCACTGCCGGCACGCTGCTGCTGGCCGCGGCCGCACTGGTTCTCGCTGGCGTGAGAACGAGGCCGATACCCGCTGGCGAAGGCGACACGGTGGTGGCGAGCTGCCAGTAGGCGACAGGCTGGTGTTGTCGGTGCGACCGACCGGGCGAGGTGAGACGCGGCAAGCATGGCCGGGCTCATCTTGCCTGTCGGGCAGTGAAGATGGTCTGCTATAAGAAAGGCATTCCTCCCCAGACCATCGAAAGGAACTAACGATGAGCATCGACTCACAAGCAGGACGCTTGCCGGACGAGCACAGCCTCGCCAACATTCCGCGCCTGGTGTCTCGCTACTACAGCGAGCGACCCGACCCCAGCGACCCGGGTCAGCAGGTGGCTTTCGGCACCTCGGGCCACCGCGGTTCCTCGTTGAAGACCAGTTTCAACGAATGGCACATCCTGGCCACGACCCAGGCGATCTGCGAATACCGGGAGGCGCAGGGTGTCGACGGCCCGCTGTTCATCGGCATGGATACCCACGCACTCTCCGAGCCGGCGTTCTGTTCGGCGCTGGAAGTGCTGGCGGCCAACGGCGTCGAGACGCGCATCGATGCCGGTTGCGACGAGACCGGTGGCGAGGTGGGTTACACGCCGACGCCGGCGATCTCCAACGCCATCCTGGTCTACAACCAGGGACGCAGCGGCGGGCTGGCCGACGGGATCGTCATCACGCCTTCGCACAATCCGCCGGGCGATGGCGGGTTCAAGTACAACCCGACCAACGGTGGGCCGGCCGATACCAACGTCACCAAGTGGATCCAGGAACGGGCCAACGAACTGCTCGCCGGCGGCCTCGAGGGCGTTCGCCGTATCGGCTATGCCGAAGCCCTGAAGGCGCCGACCACCCAGCGTTTCGACTATATCGAGAGTTACGTCGGCGGCCTCGACAAGGTCATCGACATGGCCGCGATCCGCGACTCCGGGCTCAGGTTCGGTGTCGATCCGCTGGGCGGTGCCGGGGTGCATTACTGGCCGCGGATCGCCGCGAAGTACGAGCTGCCGCTGGAAGTGATCTCGACCACCGTCGATCCGACCTTCCGCTTCATGCGCGTCGACTGGGACGGCAAGATCCGCATGGACTGCTCGTCACCCCACGCCATGGCCGGGCTGATCGAGAACAAGGATCGCTTCGACGTCTCGTTCGCCTGCGATACCGATCACGATCGCCACGGTATCGTCGCCCGCTCGACCGGATTGCTGAATCCCAACCACTATCTTGCCGTTGCCATCGAGTACCTGTTCACCCATCGCCCGAACTGGGGCGACAAGGCCGCCATCGGCAAGACCCTGGTGTCGTCGTCGATGATCGATTACGTCGCACAAGGGCTGGGTCGAGACGTGGTCGAGGTGCCGGTGGGCTTCAAGTGGTTCGTCGATGGCCTGATCGAGGGTAGCCTCGGCTTCGGTGGCGAAGAGTCCGCCGGCGCCTCGTTCCTGACCCTGGACGGCAAGCCCTGGTCCACCGACAAGGATGGCATCATCCTTGGCCTGCTTGCCGCCGAGATCACCGCCGTCACCGGCAAGGATCCGGGCGAACGCTACCAGGCGCTGACCGAACGCTTCGGTGCGCCGGTCTACGAACGCGTCGATGCCCCGGCCGACCGCGAGCAGAAGGCCAGGCTCGGCAAGCTGTCGCCCGAGCAGGTCAGTGCCGATACGCTGGCCGGCCACCCGATCACCCGCAAGTTGACCGAAGCGCCCGGCAACGGCGCTGCCATCGGCGGGCTCAAGGTGGTCACCGACGCCGGCTGGTTCGCCGCACGTCCCTCCGGCACCGAGGACGTCTACAAGATCTACGCCGAGAGCTTCGAAGGCGAAGCGCATCTCAAGCGGATTCAGCAGGAGGCCAAGGCGCTGGTCGACGAGGTACTGGCGGGCTGACGCCGGTTTCGGGACCGGGAGACCTCGCTCTCCCGGTTCCGCCCGCCGGTCGCTCGACCGTCATCCGGACCGGCCAGACGTCCCTCGGCAAGTCGCGATGCAACGTCGTGTTGCCGAGCGCGAGCCGTTTTCGCCGAAAACCTAAAGTTGCCTTCGACATGGGCGATATCTCCTCTGTCAATTTCGATGCCGTGCCCCGGGCGGCGCCTTCCTCTGGCAGGGATATCCCATGCATTTCAAATCTATACGCACACTGGTCACGCTCCTGGTGGGCGCTTGTGTCGTGCTGGTCGCCGCTGCCCTGGTGGGCTACTCCTTTTACGCCGACGCGCGCTCGCAGGCCCTGGTGGACGCTCGCACCCATGCGCTGCTCGAGTCGAGCATCGACCGGCGCCTCTCCGCCGTGGCCGGTCGCCAGGCCGAAAGCATCCAGGCCCGGCTCGAACACGCGCTGACCCTGGCGCGAAACCTGGCCAGTACCAATGCGCTGATGGGCGAGGTCGACGATCAGGGCCGGCGTCGGCTTCTCCTCGGTCGCGACGAGCTTTCCAACCTGGTGCGACAGACGGTCGTCGACAATCCCGATCTGCTCGACGCCTTTATCGGCTGGGAGCCCAATGCCTTCGGCAGTGATCGCTACTACACCGGGCGAGAGGATGCCGGCTACGGCGAGGATGGCCGCTTCATGCCGTGGTGGTATCGGACCGAGGATGGCAAGGTCGCGGTGCTGCCGCTGGGCGAGACGATGGATAGCAGCAAGACAATGGACAGCGGTGCGCGAGAAGGGGAGTACTACCTCTGCCCCAAGGAGACCGGCAAGCCCTGCATCATCGATCCGGCACCCTACGACTACAACGGCCGTAGCCTGATGGTGACCTCCTTCAACGTGCCGATCATGGTCGATGGCCAGTTCCGCGGCAGTGCTGGCGTCGACCTCTCCGTCGACTTCATCCAGGGACTGCTGGCCGATGCCAGCCGCTCGCTCTACGACGGCGCCGGCGACTGGACCCTGGTCGCCCCGCAAGGTGGAATTACCGCCCGCACCGGCGAACCCTCCGGCGTGGGCAAAAACGCGGAGACGTTGTTCGATGCCGCCATCAATGCCCGGCTTGCCGAGGCGCGTCAGGGGCAGCCGGTGCTCGACAGCCACGATGGCCAGATCGAGATGCTCTGGCCGTTCACCGTCGGTCCGGCCGGCAGCAAGCCATGGATACTGATGATCCGGCTGCCCCAGAGCGTGGTCATGGCCGGGCTGACCGACCTACGCCAGCAGCTCGCCAGCCAGCGTCACCACGACACGCTCGCGATGCTCGCGGTGGGTGTCGGCGTGGCGCTGCTGGGCCTGTTCTCCGGTTGGCTGCTCGGCGGTAGCCTGTCGCGGCCGCTCAGACGACTGGCATTGCGCATGCGCGAAATCGCCTCCGGCGACGGTGACCTCACCCAGCGCCTGCCGGTGCGCGGCCGCAACGAAAGCGCCGAACTGGCGATCCAGTTCAACGCCTTCGCCGACAAGATGCACGAGGTCATGCTCGAGGTCCGCGAGAGCAGCGAGTCGGTACGCGCCGCATCCCGGGAGATTGCCAGCGGCAGCGAGGATCTGTCGCGCCGCACCGATGCCATGGCGGCCAGCCTGCAGCAGACATCGGCCTCGATGGAGGAACTCACCAGTACGGTCGACCACACCGCGCAGTCGGCGCGCCAGGTCGATCAAATGGCGGTATCCGCCACCGACGCCGCGCGCCGCGGTGGCGAGGTCGTCGGTGACGTCGTCAATACCATGGGTGAGATCGAAGCCTCATCGCGCCAGATCGCCGAGATCGTCACCACCATGGATGGCATCGCATTCCAGACCAACCTGCTGGCGCTCAACGCCTCGGTGGAGGCCGCTCGCGCCGGTGAGCAGGGCAAGGGATTCGCGGTCGTCGCTCAGGAAGTGCGCAATCTTGCCAGCCGCAGCGCCGACGCCGCGCGCCAGATCAAGTCGCTGGTGGATGTCGCCAGTGGCAAGACGCAACTGGGCGCGGAGCGCGTCCGCCATGCTGGCGAGGCGATGGAGGAGATCGTTGCCAGCATCGCCCGGGTGACCGACGTGCTGGGCGAGATCAGCGCGGCGACCAGTGAGCAGAGTCAGGGTATCGGCCAGGTCAATCAGGCCGTGGCGGAGATCGACCAGGTCACCCAGCAGAATGCGGCGATGGTTCAGCAGACCGCGACGGCGGCGGCCGAGCTGCGTCACCAGTCGCAGCGTCTGGCCGTGACGGTGGGGGCGTTCCGGCTCGCCGACGTACCGGCACCCGCCTTGAGCGGGGAGACGGCATCGACGCCGCCGCGATTGCAGCCGTCTCGGCGTGCGGTGCCGGCTGTTTGATCAGCGCCTCGCGGCCAGCTCGCAGAAGAAGTCGATATACTGGGTGTGGCCCTCGGGAAAGATCACATCCAGTGTCAACGGGTCCTCGGCATCGCTGATTCCTTCCAGTGCCGGCCAGACTTCGATGTCGGGATTCCCGGCGTGGCGTGCCAGCCGCCCGGCGTCGACGCCGGCGCGACGAACCTCGCCACCGCTGCTGTCGACATAGAGTACCCGGTTGCCGCTGTCGAAAGCGTCTCCCAACTGCTGGATTAGCGTCAGGAAACCACGGTCGCTGCCGCCGCGCTGGCGCTCGCTGCGCGCATCGCCAGACGGAACGAACGATGTCACGGTATCTCCCACCCCGACGATGCGTGGCATCAGCGCGGGATCGAAATGATCGCGGGCCAGCTTCAGCAACGCCGCCTGATCGCGGGGTGCCTCGCGGGCGTTGAAGCCCTCGCCCAACGGGTAATGCCCGGCGTGGCGATGGTAGTAGCGGTTGAGGATGACCAGCACCCCCACCTCCTTGACGCCGCCGCGCAGCATCAACTGGAAATCGGTGGTGCCGGCACCTTCTCCACTCTCGGCACCCTGGCGCAGGCGCTCGTTGCCATCGCCATCCTGGCCGGCATTGGGCGCGTAATGGATGAAGAAGGCGTCGCCCAGCCCCGACTGGCGGGCAGCCTCCAGCCGCTCCTGCATGAACTCGGCAACGTCGGCCTGCAGTGTCCGATAGTGCTCCGGCGTCGCCTGCCAGTGGCGCTGGAAGACATTGAGGTTGAGCGTCGGCGAGGCGAGGTTGTCGAGTACCGCCGCGGCGATCAGGTCGCGTCTCGCCTCGGACGGCAAGTCGTAGGGTGGCCGCGACAGCAGCGACTCGAGGAACGCCTCGGCCCGACCGGGAAACGTCTTCAAAAATGCCAGCTCGGCGTCGCTCACGCCGGGGTGCGACACCGACCCGAAACGGTCCTGCCACTGCACGCCACCGGCGGCCAGTCCGGGCAGGTAGCGCCCTTGCTCGCCAGCGCGATCCGGCGTCTCGAACAGCGCCTCGACGATGCCATTCACGCCGCGGGAGCCGATGTGTTCACCGTTGGTCAGCACGAAGAAATGGCCATCGAGCCGGCGGGTGGCGTCGAGGTAGCGCCGCTCCAACTGGCGCGTCAGCGGATTGCCGACCAGTCCCATGCAGACACCGTCGAGGTCCTGGATGACGAGCAGGTTGTCGGTGGCCGCCAGTTCGTCCAGCAGGGCGGCATGATCGAGCGAGAAAGGGCGAGTCAGGGGCATGATGGGCGCCTTGGTCGGGGCGAGTGATGGATGGCGGTATCGGGCGAATGTTCACCAGTATAGCGTCAGCTCGTGGTCCGAATAGCGACGGTTTGCCCGACCGGGGCGCCCCGACTAGGCTTCTTGGTGGGCGTCGCCCAGTCTGCGCGACGCCCAAATGATCCCAGAACGTCAGTGCAAGACGCTCACGCCCGGATGGCGTGTTGATCGCCCGAAGCGGGGACATCCCCCCGGAAGGGCAACATTAGCAGGAGGCAATAATGTCCAGTCCCGAGCACAAGCAGAAGATCTGGAAGCTGATCGAGAAGATCAAGGTTGGCATGTTGGTCACGCTCGACGATGGCGTGCCACGAGCGCGCCCCATGCACCTGGTGCAGGATGCCTACGACGGCAAGCTCTGGTTCTACACGCGCCGCAGTGCCGAAAAGTCGTTCGAGGCGAAGCAGGATCAGGATGTCTGCATCACGTTCTCGGACCAGGATGACGGCATCTACGTGTCGATGTCTGGCCGGGCACGCCTCAACGACGATCCCGCGCTGGTCGAGAAGTACTGGAATCCGTTCGTGGCCGCGTGGTTCACGGGTGGCAAGGAGGATCCGGACATCACCATGATGGAGATCGACATCGACTTCGGCGAGCACTGGCAGTCGCGGGAGAGCAAGACGTTCCAGCTCTACGAGATCGCCAAGGCCAATGTGAAGAAGGAGCATCAGCCGGATCTCGGCGAGAACGAGAAGTTCGGCCACTGAGCCGCCAGACCCGATCTGGCTCTTGATGCCGCCGACCCCGATGGGATGTCGGCGGTGTTTCTCCGGGAGGCCATTGACAGCCACGTGACAAGTCAGGATAAAGAGTCCTCACAAGTCACATAGCGACCCCCCATGTTTCTGCTGACGGCATTCGTCGTTCTCTCCATCGGTTTTTCCTTCGTCTGTTCGGTGCTGGAAGCCGCGCTGCTCTCGCTCACACCGAGTTATATCGCGCAGCTCAAGGACGACCGTCCCAGGCTTCACGACAAGCTCAACAAGCTCAAGTCGAATATTGATCGACCGCTGGCGGCGATCCTGACCCTCAACACGATCGCGCACACCGTCGGTGCCACGGGTGTCGGCGCGCAGGTGGCCGTCGTGTTCGGCGATGCCCACGTGGCCATTGCCTCGGCCTTGATGACCTTCGGCATCCTGGTGTTTTCGGAGATCATCCCCAAGACCATCGGTGCGACCTACTGGCGCAGCTTGGCGCCTCTGCTGCCGCCGACGCTGCGCTTCATGGTGCTAGTGTTGCTGCCATTCATCTGGCTCTCGGAGATGATCACCAATCGTATCGCCAAGAACGAGGGCGACGTCGACATGCGCGGCGAGATCAAGGCGCTGGCGCGCATCGGACTGGAAGAGAAGGCGCTGGATGCCGACGAGACCCGCACCATCACCAATATCCTCAATCTCCACGAGATTCCGGTGAAGAGCGTGATGACGCCACGGACCGTGTGTGAAACGGTGACGCCCGACATGAGCGTGGCCGAGTTCGACCAGCGCTATGGCAAGACGCAGTTCACGCGTTTCCCGGTGATGGATGGCGGAGAGGATGCCCTGGGCTACGTGCACAAGGCGGATACCTATCACGCCGAGGATGACGAGAGGCTGAAATCGTTGATGCACTCGGTCGCGATCATCGATGAGAACGACAGCGTCGAGCATGTCTTCACCGCCATGCTCAAGGATCACAACCACCTGCGCGTGGTCTACGACGACCATGGCAACTGGGTCGGGCTGATCACCATGGAAGACGTGATCGAGACGATCCTGGGCCAGGACATCATCGACGAGACCGATAACGTGCATAACCTGCGCAAGTACGCCAAGCAGCGCTGGCTGAAGCGCGTGCGTCCGGGACTATCACCACGTTCCGGCGACGGGCCGGAGTAACGGTCGCAGGATATCCCGGTCCACCGCCTGAACGTCCGTGCGCCCGCAGAAAGCCATCGACAGGTCGAGCTCGTCTCTGATGATATCCAGCGCGCGGGTCACGCCAGCCTCGCCGAGGGCGCCGAGCCCGTAGAGCATGGCGCGGCCGATGTAGACGCCTCGCGCGCCGAGCGCCAACGCCCTGAGCGCGTCCTGGCCAGAGCGTATCCCGCTGTCAAAATGAATCTCCGTTGTCGCGCCCACCGCCTCGACGATCTCCGGCAGCGTGGTGATGGACGATGCCGCGCCGTCCAGCTGTCGGCCGCCATGGTTGGAGACGACTACGGCGTCGGCGCCGCTTTCCACCGCCAAATGGGCATCGTCGGGGTGCTGGATGCCCTTGACGATCAGGGGACCGCCCCAGCGCTGCTTGATCCACTCCACGTCCGCCCAAGACAGGGTGGGGTCGAACTGCTCCTGCGTCCAAGCCACCAATGATCGAATGTCGTCGACGCCGCGGGCGTGGCCGACGATATTGCCGAATTGACGGTGTCGCGTGCCGAGCATGCCCAAGCACCAGCGCGGTTTGCAAGCGAGGTCGAGAAGGTGTTTCGGCGTGAGTCTTGGCGGCACCGAAAGCCCGTTCTTGCGGTCCTTGTGTCGTTGACCGAAGACCTGAAGATCCATGGTGACCATTAACGCCGAACAGCGAGCAGCGCGGGCGCGCTCGATCAGGTCCTCGCTGAATCGACGGTCGCGCGTGACGTAGAGCTGAAACCAGAACGGATGGTGTCCGGTAGCGTTGGCCACCGCCTCGATCGAGCAGATACTCATCGTTGACAGCGTGAACGGGATGCCAGCGCGTTTTGCCGCCTGCGCCGCCAGGATCTCACCATCGGCATACTGCATTCCCGTCAGTCCGGTGGGGGCGATGGCCACCGGCATGGAGACGGATTGCCCCGCCATCGTGGAGTCCAAACTGCGGTGGGTGATGTCGCAGGCCACGCGCTGACGGAACTCGAGTCGCTGCAGATCGCACTCGTTGGCGCGATAGGTTGACTCGGTCCACGAGCCGCCATCGACGTAGTCGTAGAACATCCGCGGCACGCGTTTGCGTGCCAGACGGCGCAGATCTTCGATGCAGGTGACGTGGCTCATGACGACGTGGCGCTCACGTGGATCGCTCAAGCGCGTTCGTAAGCCATGTAGGCATTCTGCAGCGCGATGTGGTCGGCCACGTACTTGGCGTCGTGCCAGACCCCGTAGATGAACGACGAGGCCCGATTGACCAGATTGGGCAGGCCCAGAAAATAGATACCGCTCTCGGCGGAGATGCCACGCTTGTGGAACGGCAATCCCGCGTCGTCGAAGGCGTTGACTTGCAGCCAGCTGAAGTCGAATTGAAAGCCGGTCGCCCACAGCACGGTGGTAATGCCTTCGGCTTTCAGGTCGATTTCGAGGATCGGGGAGGTGAGGCAGTCGGGGTCGGGCAGGAGCTCCCAGGCTTCCGGCTCCGGCGGGAAATCCAGACCATTCTGCGCGATATACGCATCGGCTTCGCGCAGCACGTCGAAGTAGGCCTGGTCGCCCTGGGCGATGTTCTCCGCCAGTCCCTCGTCGAAGCGCAAGCGTCCCGCCTCCCAGGCACGGGTCAGGCCTACCAGCGTGATGCCGGCGTGGGCGAGCCGGCGGAAGTCCACGGTCCGGCCGCCTTCGTAGCCGCTGACCGCGAAGGCGACATGCGCTTTTTTCGGGCGGATACGTACTTCGTCCCACAGACCCAGGGCACCCAGCCACCAACAGTAGTCGCGCCCGCGATACGCGCGCGGTGGCCGATAATGCTCGCCCACCGACAGATAGACCCGCCGACCCGCCTGGCGCAACTCCTCGGCGATCTGTGAACCGGACGCGCCCGCGCCGACGACCAGCACGCCGCCATCGGGTAGCTGCTCGGGGTTCTTGTACGCCGAGGAGTGCAACTGCTGCACGTCGGCCGTTGCTGGAATGATGCGAGGGAAGGTCGGCTTCTGGAAGGGGCCGGTCGCCGCGACCACGTTGTCCGCCTCGTACTCGCCCTCGGAGGTCTCGACCCGGAACCCGCGTCGCCCTGTCAGGCGCTCCACCCGTTGCACCTCGATCCCGGTGCGAACCGGGGCCTTCAGCATCTCCGCGTAGGTTTCGAAATAGTCGGCCATGCGCTCCTTCGGCGGGAAGGCGTCGGGTGAAACGCCCTCGAACGCGAGCGTCGGAAAACGGTCGTGCCAGGCGGGCCCGTTGGCCACCAGGGAGTCCCAGCGCTCGGAACGCCAGCGCTCGGCGATGCGGGCGCGCTCTAGCACGATATGGGGAATGTTCATGAGCGATAGGTGCTCGCTCATGGCGATGCCTGCCTGGCCGGCACCGACCACCAGCGTGTTGATTCTCTCGACTGTCATGCAAGTTTCCTGAAGGGCTTGAAGCCCCCGTTGTGACGCGTGGAACGTATGCGGCATGTGGATGGGGTGCAGCACGTGACCCCGGCGTGCCGTGTGGATCGGGTATGGCGACGGCCAACGCTCGCATGGGCCATGTCGATCGGCGCCAACCGCTGTCTCATTCGTTGCCCGGGACGCCGTAGCTGGGCGCCTGGGTCGGGTCGAATGCGCGGGTGAGGTAGTCCTGCATCTGAGGCCGATAGGCGGCCCAGAGCGTGGCCAACTGCTCGATTGGCGCCTCGTCCGCCCAGTCCACGCGCAAATCGACGATCGGCCAACTCGGCTCCCCGACCACCAGCAGCGCCGCCGAATGTACCGGCCCGGCTTCACCCCCGGCAGTCATTGCCGCCTGCATCGCCGCGATCAAGCGGTCGGCCAGCGGGCCCCGGTGGGTCTCGAACGCTCGCACCAGTACCTCGACCACGTCACGGCTGGCCAACAGATTGCCGGCACCGACGCACTGCTCGCCTGCGACGGCGTGGTGGCAGCCCAGCGTCTCGTCGCCGCTGAAGTGGGCGGTGCGACCTTGTGCGTCGAGCACCGCCAATTGCCGATATTGGCAATGGGCATCGGTAGCCAGCGCCGCGTCCCGTGCCTGCGCCGGGGATGCGCCCTTGGCCAGACGCGCCAGCACTCGCTCGCCGAGTGCGGGTAGTGTCACGTTCTGGGTGGATACCGCCCCGATACCGGGACGCAGCCAGGGACACCGGGCCCCCACGGCGATACTCGAGGAACTGATGGCGATCCCCATCTGTCCGGTCTCGGCGCAACGCCCCGTGATGGAAAAGGTCATGCGTCGTCTCTCCTGGGTGAGGTCACGCGAGCGCGCATTCAGCGCGGTGCGTCGACGTTGAGAATCCGGCCCAGCCCGAGAAAACGGTTGGCCAGGGTGAGCAGGGTGGCCGTGATCACGATGTAGATCACCGACAGCGCGGCCAGCGTCGGGTCAGCGAACTCGCGAACATAGTTGTACATCGCCACCGGCAGCGTCTGGGTGCGTTGGGTCGTGATGAACAGTGATGCGGTGAATTCGTTGAACGAGAGAATCGCGGCGAACAGCCATCCGCCGAACAGGCCTGGCAGCATCAGCGGAACCGTGATGGTCCACACCACCCGCAGTGGCGAGGCACCGAGGCTGGCCGCCGCCATCTCGACCCGCTGGCCCAGGTTCTGAAGCGAAACGTACAGACTGCGCAGCACGAACGGCAGCACGAGCACGACATGGCAGAAGATCACCAGCGCGTAGCCGCGTCCCAGATTCAGCTGTGCCACCAGCATCAGCAGGCCGAGACCGATAGTGAAATGCGGGATGAATAGCGGCGACAGCAGGATGCCCTCGAGCACGGCCTTGAAGCGGAATGTGTAGCGGTGGATGACGATTGCCAGGGTCGTGCCGATGACCACGGCGAGCGTGGAGGCCCAGGCGGTGACGATCAGCCCCGAGTAGAAACCGCTTCTGAAGTCGTCGTAGCTCACGGCGCGTTCGAACCAGCGCAGCGACCAGCCCTTGGGCGGGAAGAAGAGCACCGAGGTGCTGCTGAACGAGGAGATGACTACCACCACCGTTGGCAGCAGCACGAAGAGCAGGATCAGGGCCACCAGGAGGCGTCCGGCGTAGCCCAGCCATCGATCACGGGTCGAGCGAGTCATTTCAGTGGATCCCTACGTTCTGCAGCGGTCGGGTCATACGCTTGAGCGCGGCCAGCAGCACTACCGTCATCGCTAGGCCGGCTATGCTCAGGGCGGCAGCGAAGGGGAAGTTCAGCGACGAAAAGCCCAACTGGTAGACCAGCGTGGCGACGGTGCTCACGCGTCCGCCACCGATCAGCTGCGGTGTGGCGAAGGCGCTGAACGTCCAGGCGAAGGCGGTCGTCACGCTGGCGACGATACCCGGCAGCGACAGCGGCAGCGTGATGGTCAGGAAGGCCCTGAAGGGGCTCGCGCCCAGACTGGTGGCGGCCTTTTCGTAGGCGATGTCGATGTGCGACAGGCCGGTCGCCAGCATGAGTACCATGATCGGCATGGTGACGTGGACCAGCGCCAGCACCACGCCGGTGTCGGTGAACATCAGTTGCAGCGGTTTGTCGATCAGCCCGATGGCCAGCAGCAGGCTGTTGAGGAAGCCGCTGTTGCCAAGCACGATGATCCACGAGTACGTCCGCACCACCTCGCCGAGGAACAGCGGCGTGATGGCGATGATCAGGATGCACGACTTCAACCATGCGGTGCGTGTGCGTACCAGCGTATAGGCCAGTGGATAGCTCAGCAGCAGCCCGAACAGCGCGGTCTTGAAGCTCAACCACACGGTATTGAGAAAGGCGCGTGCGTAGAGGCCCTTCAACAGGTCCTGAAAGTTGTCGAGCGTGAAGCCGCCCACGTCCAGCGAGCCTGGAATGTACGCGCGCACGCTGTACTGAAGCACGGTCAGCATGGCGATCGTCAGGCCGAGTGCGGTGAGTATCGCCGGCAGCAGGAACCAACCGACGAAGGCAGGTTTACGAGTCATGGGGCTTTCCATCGAGCGCGGTCTGGAGAAACGACCACCGGGGGAGAGCCTCGGCGGTCGGGTCTTGAGCCTTCGGAGTCGCCATGATCAATGCGTCATGATGTTTTCCGAGAACCACTTGCGCCACTCGGCGGTCATCTCGGCCCGCAGCTTGGGATCGGTGTCCAGCGTGGCGTCCCACTGCTCGGCCGTCGTCAGCATGCCCGGCAGTTTGGCGATTTCCGGGTCGACCGTCGCATTGGTCACGACCGGACTGCCGTTGTTGATCTCGGCGATTTTCGCCTGGACGTCCGGCGACAGTGCGATGTTCATGAACTGGTAGGCCAGATCGGCGTGTTCGCTGCCCTTGTTGATGCCCATGGCATCGATGCCAAGCACGGCGCCTTCCTTTGGCATCGCCAGTTCGATGTCCACGCCTTCGTCCATCATGTGGTAGGCGTTCATCGACAGCAGCAGCTGTACCGGCGTCTCCCCGGTGGCGATCAACTGCTGGCTGTTGGCGTCGTTGGTATAGAACGCCTTGATATTGGGAATGAGCGCCTTGAGCTTGTCCTGGCCGGCCTCCCAGTGTTCGGCGTCGGCACCTTCGAGCTTGGCGGCCACAGCGATGATATGGCTCGGGTCCCAGTCGGGTAGTGCGATGGTGCCCTCGAGCTCGGGATTCCACAGGTCTTCCCAGCTGTCGAAGGTGATGTCGTCCGGCACCAGGTCCGGGCGATAGCCGATGGTGTAGACGTAGCCCCACACGCCGATGTGATTCGGGCTCAGCTTGGCCTGGTGCACGAGATTCTTGGCATTGGGGATCTTGCTCATGTCCAGGTCCTCGAGCAGGCCGTCGTTGGCGTAGAGCCAACCCACGTGGGACGTGGTAAAGGTGATATCGGTTTCGGCACTGCCAGCCAGCTTGGCCTTGTTGAGACGGTCGATGGTGCCGCCGGTCACGTATTCGACCTCGACGCCGGTCTGTCGGGTGAACTCCTGGCCGATGGCCTCGTCGATGAGATCGCGGAAACTGCCGCCCCAGGTGCTGACGATCAACTTGTCGGCAGCGTTCGCACTTGAGATGCCCATCAGGGTGGCACTCAGCAGGGTCAGAGCGATGGCTTTATGCATTGTTTTAGCTCTCGTTCGATGGTCGAAAGGCGTGGTTTCGGGCAGCTCGTGATGCCGTCGTATCGCGTGAACGTCGACGGCATGCGACGCGGTCACTTGAGGCATGGCGATCAGCCGTTCACCGTTCGAGGCCATCATGGCCTCGCGCGGCGGGATCGGTAAAACAGCCTTTGCCGTTGCCTTGCGTAGGAATTTCCGATGCAGCATGGCGCGGGGCGGCGCCAGGCTTGTGGGCATCGCCGGCGCCTGTGCAGGCACTGACGCGTCGAGACACGCTGTCGTATGATCGAGGCCGAGAGGCGGGGCGCTCGTGGTTACACGCCGCGGCCACCGCTGCATGCGCCGTCTTGCGAACTCGCCATCGTCGCTTCGAAAAGCGCTATCTTCGTATCGAGAACCCGCCATGCTCAGTCGAATCACACAACGCCAACTCGAATACTTTGTCGCCTCCGGCGAGGCAGGCAGTCTGCATGGCGCGTCCGAGCGCCTGCATGTCTCCTCGCCCTCGATCTCGGCCGCGATCAGCCATATCGAGTCCGAGCTGGGTGTTCAGCTCTTCGTGCGGCATCACGCCCAGGGGGTCTCGCTCACGGCGATTGGCCGCGAGGTGATGAAAGAGGCGAAGCTGATCCTCGACCAAGTGAGCAACCTCTACACCATCGCCTCGGAGTCGCTGAACACCATTCGGGGGCCCCTGCGTGTCGGCTGCTTCGGATCGCTGGCACCGATGATCACGCCCGAGCTGGTGTTCGGTTTCGGGCGGGCGTTTCCAGGGGTTCGCATCAGTCAGTTCGAGGGCGACTACGAGCAGCTATTGGCCAAGCTGCGAAGCGCCGAGATCGACATCGCCCTGACCTACGATCTGGTATCGAACGACGATATCGATTTCCAGCCGCTGGCCCGGCTGCCGCCCTACGTGATGGTGGGAGAACATCACCCGTTCGCGAATCTGTCGGCGGTGACGATGGACGATCTGGAAACCCACCCCATGGTCCTGCTGGACATGCCGTGGAGCCGGGAATACTTCCTCAGTCTGTTCCTGCCTGCCGGGGTCACGCCGAACGTCGTGATGCGGTCGAGCAATCTCGAGGTGGTTCGGGCGATGGTCGCCAACGGCGTCGGCTACAGCATCGCCAACGTGCGCCCCAAGGCCAACCTGTCACTGGACGGCAAGCGTCTGATTCGCGTGAGGCTGGCAGGCGAGCACCGGCCCATGCAGTTGGGCTATGCCGTCGCCAGGAACGGGCAGCTGTCGCGCGTGGTCAGCGCCTTCGCCGAGCGCTGCCGGATGTTCGTGTCCGATCAGTACATTCCCGGTATGGCGGCGCCGAGCTTCTTCGACCCGCATTCGGTCCGTGCGATCGAGGATGTGGGCTGAGGGCGCCGGCGACAGCGAACACTGGGACTGACATCGGGGATCGAGAGTGGCGCGGGCTCGGGACGGTTTCCCTGGATCGTGGGACAGTCGTCGTAAATCCAGTAACCGTGGATCTAGTAGCCGCGAGCCGGACTCACCTGATGCCGCACCGTTTCGCCGCGCTCGAGACGGCCGATATTGTCGGCGATTTGGCGCGCCGCGGACTCGGGAATGGCCACCGAGGCGAGGTGCGGCGTGATCAGTACGTTGTCCAATTGCCACAAGGGATCTTCCGGCGGCAGCGGCTCACGGTCGAACACGTCCAGCGTGGCCTCGGCAATACGCCGGCTGGCCAGGGCCTCGGTCAGCGCCCGCTGGTCGACGATCGCGCCTCGGGAGACGTTGATGAAGCAGGCCCCCGGTGGCAGTAGCGCCAGGCGCTCGGCATTCAGAAGCCCACGAGTCTCGGGCGTCAGCGGCAGCATCGTGACCAGGATATCGCTCGCGGCGATAAAGTCGTCGAGCCGTGGCATGCCGTCGACGCAGGTCACACCTTCCAGCCGTTTGGGCGAGCGCGACCAGCCGCGGACATCGAAGCCCTGACGGACCAGCTCCCGCGCGGCGCAGGCGCCCAGCTCGCCGAGTCCCAGCACGCCGACGCGGATACTCCCCGGTAGCCGGGGGTGGAGATAGTGCCAGCGTTGCTCGCGCTGGGCGCGTTCGAAGGCGGGGATGTCGCGGGCGTAGCGGAGGACGGCGAAGAGCACGTAGCTTGCCATCATCCGCCCCATGTCGGGGTCGGAGACGCGGGTGATCGGAATGGCCGGCAGGTCGTCGCGACCGACCAGCGAGTCGACGCCGGCGCCCAGGTTCACCAGCAGCTTCAGATTACGGTAGCGGGCGAAGAAACCCTCAGGCGGTTTCCAGGCCAGCGCATAGAGCACGCTGTCCGCATCGTCGACATCCGCCGCCTGACGGATTCGTACCTGTGGCAGCAGCGGCGAGAGCAGATCGCGCCACGCCTCGAAGCTGTCGAACTGACTGTAGAACACCAGCGTCGGCGTCATGCCCGGTCCTCCAGCAGCTCCGCCACGGCCGACAGCGCCAGGCGATAGCCGGTGGCGCCCAGGCCCGCGACGACACCGGTCGCTGCCTTCGACACGTAGGAGTGGTGGCGGAAGCTTTCGCGCTGCCAGATATTGCTCATGTGGACTTCGATGATCGGGCCGTCGAAGGCGAGCAGCGCGTCGAGAATCGGTACCGAACTGTAGGTGAGTCCCGCGGCGTTGATGATAAGGGCATCGGCGCTCTGACGCGCTTCCTGAATCCAGTCCACCAGCACGCCCTCGTGGTTGCTCTGGCGGAACTCGAGCGTCAGTTCGAGCGCGCCGGCGTGGCGCTGGCAACCCTGCTCTATGCTGGCGAAGCTCTCGCTGCCGTAGGTGCCATGCTTGTCGAGGCCATAGAGATTGGCATTGGGACCGTTGAGAAAGTAGACGCGATGGGACATGAGGGCTCCGGAATCTCAGGGCGAGGGCTGCGTGGCGCGCAGGGCCGGGTGCTGGCTCAAGCGCTCGAACCAGGCCGCGGCGCGGGGATGGTCGCGTCGCCAGTCGAGATCGGCGAAGCGGAAGTCGAGATAGCCCAGGGCGCACCCGATGGCGATCACGCCGATGTCATCTGGCTGGTCGCTGAGGGTGGGTGACTGCGCATCGATCTCGGCCAGTGCGGCACGAACCTTGGTCAACTGTGCCTCGGCCCAGGGCGGCCACTGAGCCGTTGCCGGGCGGGCCGTGAATTCGTAGCGCGCCAGCAACGCGGCATCGATCAGGCCATCTCCCAACGCCTGGCGCGTCAGGCTGATCCAGCGTGCATCGCCCTCAGTGGGGAACAGCGAGCCGCCGGCGACGGTGTTCAGGTATTCGCAGATGACGCGGCTGTCGTAGAGCGATATGCCCCCGGGTGTGCGCAGCGCCGGCACCTTGGCCAGCGGATTGAACGTGGCGATGCGCTCGTCGCGCTTCACCGGATGGGCGGCGGAATCGAGTCGCTCGATGCGATCGGCCAGACCCAGAACCTGGGCACTGATCATGACCTTGCGCACGAAGGCGGAAGTCGAGGCGTAGTACAACAGGAAACGAGTCGAATCGCCCATGGGGGCTCCTTGTTCTTGTCGGGCGCCTCAATCAGCACCGGGGACCAGCAGCACCTTGCCGATATTCTCGTTGGCTTCGAGGCAGCGATGAGCCTCGGCGGCTCGCGAGAGCGGTAGCGCGGCGTGAATCCATGGACGCACGTCGCCCGAGGCTAGCCACGGCAGCAGATGCTGGCGGATGGCCGCGGCCAGGCGTGCCTTCTCCTCGTGGCTCTTGGGGCGCAACGTCGAGGAGGTCAGGTTCAGGCCCTTGCGCATCAGCACCGACAGATCCAGCTCAATGTGCTGGCCCTGCATGAACGACAGGCTGACGTGGCGCCCGCCTGGGGCCATGGCCGCCAGATTCCTGGCCACGTAGGGTCCGCCGACGTTGTCCAGCACCACGTCGACGCCGCGGCCTTCGGTCATGTCAGCGATGACATCGACGAAATCTTCCTCGTGGCGATCCACGGCGCGCCAGACGCCGAGCTTTTGCAACGCGGCGATCTTGACTGCGCCACCTGCGGTCGCGATCACGCGGGCGCCGGCGGCATGAGCGCACTGCACGGCGAAGGTTCCCACGCCGCTGGCGGCGCCGTGAATCAGAACGGTCTCGCCCGCCGTCAGCCGCCCGCGCTCGAACAGGTTGTGCCACACGGTGAAGGCCGCTTCGGGAACGCCCGCGGCGTCCTCCAGCGAGAGGCCGGCGGGCACGGGCAGGCAGTGAGCGGCGACGGCCATGCAGTATTCGGCGTATCCGCCGCCGCCGAGCAGTGCCATTACGCGTTCGCCGACACTGATGTCGGTCACGCCGTCACCCACGGCAACGACGGTGCCGGCGGCTTCCAGACCCAGCACGTCGGTGGTGCCTGGCGGTAGCGGCGCACCGCTGCGCTGCATCAGGTCCGGGCGGTTCACGCCGGCCGCCGCGACACGAACGAGGACTTCGCCTCGGCCCACGGCGGGTAGCGCGCGCTTTACACAGGTGAGAACGTCGGGGGCGCCGGGTTGACGGGCGATCACGGCCAGCATGGTATCGGGCAAGGGCAAGGGCAAGGGCAAGGGCAAGGGCAAGGGCAAGGGCAAGGGCATGGCGGGGCGCTCCTGTTCAGCGCTTATCGTATTGAGAATGGCGTGTCGATCAAGCAGACGTTGCGTCGGCGGCGAAGGCACAGATGCCGTCGTCTTCGAAGGCCAGACCGGCGACCGCGCCCACGGGCCAGCGAGTCAGGGATTCGACCCCCGAGCGGCGCACGAACAGCCGCGCCTGATCCAGCGACGGCACGTCCAGATGAACGTCGACGTGATCGCCCTGGAACACGTGATTGACCACCGTGCCGGTCAGTAGCGTGTCGCCGTCCAGTGGCACCAGATGAATGTTTTCGGGACGCGCGTAGACCGCCAGACGGGCGCCCACCGAGGCATGAATGCGATCGACGGGCAGGCGCAGCGTGGCGTCGCCCAGCTCGATGTTGGCGGCGTCGTCACGGCTCAGATAGCGCCCCGGGAGCACGTTGGCATCACCGACGAAACCAGCCACGAACGGGTCTTCCGGGGAGCGATAGATGGCATCCGGCGTGCCGATCTGGCGCACGTGCCCGGCGGACATCACCACCACGCGGTCGCTCATGCTCAACGCTTCGCCCTGGTCGTGGGTGACGAAGACCGTGGTTACGCCCAGCTTGCGCTGAATCTCCTTCAACTCGAGTTGCATCGACAGGCGCAGGTTCTTATCCAGCGCCGAGAAGGGTTCGTCGAGCAGCAGCACCTTGGGCCGAATCACCAGGGCACGGGCGAGGGCGACTCGCTGCTGTTGACCGCCGGAGAGCTCGCGCGGCATACGCTCGCCGAAGCCCTCAAGCTTTACCAGCGCCAGCGCCTGGGCGACCCGTTCATCGATCTCTGCCTTCGGCGTGCCGCGCATGCGCAGCCCATAGCCGACATTCTTGACCACACTCATGTGAGGGAAGAGCGCGTAGTTCTGGAACACGATGCCGATTTCCCGCTGGTAGGGCGGGGTCTCGGTAACCAATTGGCCATCAATGAAGATCTCGCCGTTGTCGGCTTCGAGAAAGCCGGCCATGAGGTTCAAGAGCGTCGTCTTGCCGCAGCCCGATGGGCCGAGAAGCGTGACGAATTCACCCTCGCGGATCTTCAGCGAGATCTTCTGCAGCGCGATCGCATCACCGAAGCGTTTGAGAATGCCGTCGAGTTGCACCGCGACACGCTCGGGCATGGTGGCTGGCGAGCCGACGGCGGACGCCGGGGCGGCGGAAGGTGGACTCAGGGATACGGTCGCCACGGGCAGCTCCGATTGTTGGAAAGTTGGAGGGTCAGGGTGCTGGAGTGTCAGAGGAAACGGTGTCATCGGGGATGACGGCGATGACGTCGATCTCCATCAGCCACTGCGGCTGTCCCAGTGCCGAGACCACGAGCCCGGTGGAGATCGGATAGACACCCTTCAGCCATTTGCCGACCTCCTGGTAGACCGGTTCGCGGTAGCGTGGATCGATAAGGTAGGTGGTCGTCTTGACGATGTGCGAAAGGTCCGAGCCGGCCTCCTCCAGTAACTGCTTGACGTTCTTCATCGCCTGCTCTGCCTGGGCCCTAGGGTCGCCCAGGCCGACGAGGATGCCGTCGAAGTCGGTGCCGACCTGACCGCGAACGTAGATCGTATTGCCCGCCCGTACGGCCTGGCACAGGTCGTTGTCCAGCGACTGATTGGGATAAGTCTCTTTGGTGTTGAACATGCGAATGCGGGTATGGGTGGGCATGCCGGGCGACTCTCGAGGATCGGGATGGATCAAGCTTTGCATCCCGGCCGCCACGGCGAAACCAGCATTTACATAGGGTCATGCTTAGGAAAAGCCGAAGCGACCTTCCCCGGCGCGTGAACGCCGGGAAAAGCAGGTCCCGGATCAGATGACCTTCTTGCGCAGCCAGGCGGCCAACGCTTCGCCCAGGATGACCAGGGCGATGATCGCCAACAGGATGGTGGCGACGGTCTGCCACGCCAGCGTGTCGATGGCGCCCTGCAGGATCACGCCGATGCCGCCGGCGCCGACCAGGCCGAGTACGGTCGATTCGCGCAGGTTGATGTCCCAGCGCAGGATGCCGACCGCGAAGAATGTCGGCATGACCTGCGGCACGATCGCGTAGAGCACCACCCTGGCCCGCGAGGCGCCGGTCGCTTCCAGCGCCTCCACCTGACGGCGGTCGATCTCCTCGATTGCCTCGCCCAGCAGCTTGCCGAGAAAGCCGATCGACCGGAACATGATCGCGATGATCCCCGCCAGCACGCCGGGGCCGAAGATCGCCACGAACAGCAGGGCCCAGATCAGCGTATTGACCGACCGGCTCGAGACCAGGATGAAACGCCCCAGCCATAGCGTGAAGCGGTTGGGGGTCGTGTTCTGGGCCGCGATGTAGGCGATCGGCAGCGACAGGAAGACGGCCACGAACGTGGCGATGGTGGCGATGTTGAGCGTCTCGACCAGTGCCCACAGGATCGCCTGCAGGTTGCTGACGTCCGGCGGCACCATGCGCCCGAACAGGTCGCCGACCTGGGCCGGGGCGTCCCACACCCAGGGCCAGATGATGTCGATGCTCTCCACTGCCCACACCACCGCCGCCGCCACGACCAGCAGCGTCAGGAAGCGCTTCCAGCGCTCACGCGGGGTATAGCGCGCCCAACTGCGCTCGGCAACGCTTGGTGTCGTTGGCAGCGTCATCCGATGTTCCTCCTGATCCGACCGCTGATCGCTTCGCTGACCAGAATCACGCCGATGATCACCAGCGTGATCGCCAGGGCGAAGTCGTAGTCGTAGCGGCCGAAAGCGTTCATCAGCGTCGAGCCGATGCCGCCGGCGCCGACGATGCCGACCACCGCCGATGCCCGCAGATTGCTGTCCAACTGATAGATGCCGAGGCCGATCTGGCGCGGCATGATCTGCGGCAGCACCGCGAACTGCAGCACGCTGATATAGCGGGTGCCGCTGGCGCGTAGCGCCTCCACCTGACCCCAGTCGATCTCCTCGATACGCTCGGCCAGCATCTTGGCGACGAAACCGATCGAGTAGAGCGTCAGCGTCAGGATGCCGGCCACCGGACCGAATCCCACCGCCTTGACGAACAGGATCGCCACGATCACCGGATGGAAGCTGCGCGCCAGGATGATGATGGCCCGGCCGATCACGTAGATCGGCCGGGCGGCGATGTTGCGGGCCGCCATGAACGCGATGGGAATGCTCAGCGCGAGACCCAGCAGTGTCGCCAGAATGGCGATCTGCAGGCTTTCGAGGAAGCCGTCGATGAGCAGCTCATAGCGGTCGAAGTTAGGCGGGAAGGCGCCGGAGAAAATCCGCGCGGCGCGGGTCATGCCCTGGCTGATGCGGTCGAGATCGAACGGCAGGATCGAGATCGCCCAGATGGCGTAGATCACGACGCCCACGACCAGCCCCCAGCGCAGCATCGGGTTGGCGATGAACGGTGGCTTGCGCCAGTGTCGCCGTGACGACGGGACCGTCTGATCGGTACTCGAGCTCATGATGCCACCGCCGGGGACTGGGCCGATGCGCGCTCGGCCTGCTGGCGTGACTCGCCGGGCGTGCCGCTGTAGACGGCATCCATCGCCTCCTGATCCAGGTCGGCGGGAACGCCGTCGAAGATCAGCTTGCCGAATCGCATGCCGACGATGCGCTGGGTGTATTCACGCGCTTCGGCCACGTTGTGGATGTTGATCAGTACCGGCAGCGACAGCTCCTGGGAGAGCGTCTGCAGCAGCTCCATGATCTGGCGCGAACTCACCGGATCCAGCGAGGCCGTGGGCTCGTCGGCGAGCAGAATTTCCGGTTGCTGCATCAACGCCCGAACCACGCCGACACGCTGACGTTCGCCACCGGAGAGTGCATCGGCGCGTTTGTTGGCGTAATGCGCGATGCCGACGCGCTCCATCAGGTGGTAGGCGCGCTCGATGTCTTCCGCCGGGTACTTGCGCAGTGCCGCCCGCCAGTAGGGGATATAACCCAGCCTTCCGCACTGGACGTTCTCCATCACCGTCAGGCGATCCACCAGGTTGAAGCCCTGGAAGATCATCCCGATGCGCCGGCGCGCCTTGCGCAGCTCTTCACGCTTGAGATGCGTCAACTCCAGGCCGTTGAGCTCGATGCTGCCTTGCGTGGGCTCCACCAGCCGGTTGATGCAGCGCAGCAGGGTGCTCTTGCCGGCCCCCGAAGCGCCGATGATCGACACCACCGATTCACCGGGAACGTCGAGATCGAGCCCGCGCAGCACCGGCTCGCCATGGCCGTACCGTTTGATCAGATTCTGAATGCGCAGCATGGGAGATCCTCTGCTGACGGCGCCATCGGCCTTTGTGGCCGATGGCGCCGCCTGTGGTTCGGCGGATTACTCGACGTTTTCCTGGGAGTAGACGACGCCGTTGGCATCCTGGATGTCGCGGATGACTTCCCAGTCCTTCTGATAAGTGACCGGGACGAACCTGGTCACGCCGTCGAACTCCTCGCCCAGCTCGGTGCCTTTCATGTCGAAGCTGAAGAAGGCCTCCTTGATCTTGTCGATCAGCTCGGGCTTGAGGTTGTAGGCATAGGTATAGGAGGTAGTGGGGAAGCGCCTGGACTCGAACACGATCTTGACCTCTTCCGGGTCGTAGAGGCCCCGCTCGGCCATCCGATCGACCACCTCGGAGGCGACCGGCGCAGCGTCGTAGTCCCCCGCCACCACGCCCAGCATCGACTGGTCGTGGGAGCCCGAGTAGACCACTTCGTAGTCTTCGCCGGGGGTGATGCCCTGCTTCGGGAACAGGGCGCGCGGCGCCAGGTTGCCGGAGTTGGAGGTGGGAGAGGTGTGCGCGACGCGCTTGCCCTTGAGATCGCTCAGCTCGTCGATGCCGCTGTCCTTGCGGGTGTAGACCTGCAGGGTATAGCCGAACTCGCCATCGTCGCTGCCCATGATCGCGAACGGCACCGCGCCGGCGAGATTGACCGCGAACGGTGTCGGCCCGGTGGAGAAGCCCGCGACCTGAATGCGCCCGCTACGCATCGCTTCGATCTCGGCAGCGTTCGATTGCACCGCATAGAAACGAACGTCCTTGCCGGTGACATCCCGGAGGTGCTTGATGAACGGTTCCCAGATATCGGCGTAGATCGCCGGGTCCTCGACCGGGGTGTAGGCGAAGACCAGAGGATTGGGATCGAGATACTGGGATTCGTCGGTCGGTGCATCGGCGACCAGATCGCCGTCGGCGTCGCAGTACATGGGCGCCAGGTCCCCGCGTTGCGGGCACTCGTCGGCGGCCTGCGCCGAGAGAGCGAGGCCGCAGCCGAGTAGCAGCGTGGTCAGCAGGGAAAGCGGCAGGCGCAGCGAGGGGGATCTGGAGGATTCGAGGCGTCGTAGCATGGCGGATCTCCTGGGACGGAGGTTGTTATAGGCGACACCGGCCTCGCGATTTATGGATCTCTTTGGAGACGCTTTCGGTGTCATGGTTTTGTCACAGTGTGCGCAAAATCCGGCGCAAAGCGCATACGACTTTCGCTAATGACTGCGTTTCATGTTCGTCTCCGAGCAGGAGAGAAGGGTATTGGTGTTTTAAGTGTTATGTTATAACATTAATTGCAAGATGCCCCGAAGGAGACCGCCATGCCGTCAACGCTTATCGAGGAAGAGGGCCAACTGCTGGCAATGCCTGAGAACGCCTACATGAACGAGGCTCAGCTCGACTTCTTCAGACGGCGCCTGCTGGCGGAGCAGGCGAGGCTCGAAGTCGCGCTTGAAGAGACCCGCCGCACCATCGTCGACAGCCGCGGCATCGGCGACGAGGCCGACCTGGCCGCCAACGAGGAGACGTTGCGTTTGCTGCTGCGCCAGGCCGACCGCGAAACCCGGCTGCTGCGCAAGGTTGCCGGTACCCTGAAGCGATTGGACGAGGACGACTATGGGTTCTGCGAAGAGACCGGTGCGCCGATCGGCCTGCGACGATTGTTGCTGAGACCCACCGCCACGCTCTGTCTCGAGGCCAAGCAGCGTCAGGAGCAGCGCGAGCACCATTACGCCAAGCGGCACAGCGCCTGACACGTCGTCTGTCGGCGACCCACAACATCGACGGCCCGACCGATACCGAGGCCGACCCGGACCGACCTTGCTGGAGGAATCCATGAATCCCTTACCCGTTACCGTGCTTTCCGGCTTTCTCGGCGCCGGCAAGACCACGCTGCTCAACCATCTGCTCAACAACCGTGATGGCCGCCGTATCGCGGTGATCGTCAACGACATGAGCGAGATCAATATCGATGCCGCCCTGGTCGAGCGTGAAGTCGATCTCAATCGCGCCGAAGAGAAGCTGGTCGAGATGAGCAACGGCTGCATCTGCTGCACCCTGCGTGAAGACCTGCTGATCGAGGTGAACCGCCTCGCCGACGAGGGTCGCTTCGACTACCTGGTGATCGAATCCACCGGCATTTCCGAACCGCTGCCGGTGGCCGAGACTTTCACCTTCGAGGATGACAATGGCCGCAGCCTGTCCCAGGTGGCACGCCTGGATACCCTGGTCACCGTGGTCGACGGCGCCAACTTCCTGACCCAGTACTACGAGGCCAAGTCCCTGGCCGAGGCGGGCGAGAGCCTGGGCGAGGAGGACGAGCGCAACGTCGCCGACCTGCTGGTCGACCAGATCGAATTCTGCGACGTGCTGCTGATCTCCAAGAGCGATCTGATCGACGCCGGCCAGCTCGCCGAGGTCGAGGCGGTGCTTGGAACCCTCAATCCGGACGCCGAGATCCACGCCATGAGTCACGGCCAGATCGCGCTGGATCGAGTACTCGACACTGGCCGCTTCAGTTTCGAGAAGGCCCAGCTCGCCCCGGGCTGGCTCAAGGAGCTGCGCGGTGAGCATGTTCCCGAGTCCGAGGAGTACGGCATCAGCAGCTTCAGCTTCGAAGCGCGCCGCCCGTTCCACCCGCAGCGTTTCTTCGAGCTGTTGCACGGCGACTGGGGCGACGGCCGTCTGCTGCGCTCCAAGGGCTTCTTCTGGCTCGCCAGCCGGCCTCAGTACGCTGGCCAGTGGAGCCAGGCCGGCGGCATTGCCCACCACGGCTTCGCCGGTCTGTTCTGGCGTGCGGTGCCCGAGTCGCGCTGGCCCCAGGACCCCGAGTATCTCGACTCGATCCGGGAAAAGTGGGAGGAACCCTTCGGTGACATGCGCCAGGAGCTGGTTTTCATCGGCCAGGGGCTCGACGTGGCGAGCATCCGTCACCGCCTGGAAGCCTGCCTGCTAGACGATGACGAACTGGCCCGAGGCAAGGCGTACTGGAAAAGCCTGCCCGACCCTTTTCCCGACTGGGGTGTCGCCGCCTGAGCGATGCGCCCAGCCCCTCTCTGTGGTCTGGTCTCCACCAGAGTCTTCCCCGGCCCGACGGCCGGGGTTTTTTGTGTTGATGACATCTATCCAAGTCGCCGAAAGGGCCGACGGAGAGTCAGCGACATTGCACTGCAATTATTAGCCAGCTACATTTTGTGCCATTCCCTTTCGCGACAGGAGCCGCGACCCGATGGCATCTCCGCAACTCTTCTCCCCGCTGGCACTCGGCGGGCTGACCCTGCCCAACCGTATCGTGATCTCGCCGATGTGCCAGTACTCGGCCGACGGCGAGGGGAGCATGACCGATTGGCATACCATTCACCTGGGCCAGCTGGCGCTCTCCGGCGCCGGCCTGCTGATCATCGAAGCCTCGGCGGTGTCCGCGGCAGGGCGTATCACCCCGGGGGACGTGGGGCTCTACTCCGACGCCAACGAGCAGGCGATGGCGCGTACGCTCGCCTCGGTACGTGCTCACTCGCCGATGCCCATCGGCATTCAGCTCGGCCACGCCGGGCGCAAGGCCTCCTGCCAGGCCCCCTGGGAGGGCGGTAAGCAGCTGGGGCTCGAAGATGGTGGCTGGGAGACCCTGGCGCCTTCTGCCATGCCCTATCAGGATGATCAGCGCCCGCCGCAGGCCATGACGCTCGACGATATCGACGCGCTCAAGGCGGATTTCGTCGCCGCGGCGAAGCGCGCGGCACGCCTGGGTTTCGATCTGATCGAGCTCCACGCGGCCCATGGCTATCTGCTGCACCAGTTCCTGTCGCCGCTCTCCAACCAGCGCGAGGATGCCTACGGCGGCAGCCTGGAAAACCGCATGCGGCTGGTACTCGAGATCTTCGAGGCGGTGCGCGAGGTGTTCCCGGCAGACAAGCCCGTGGGCATTCGGATTTCCGGCAGCGATTGGGTCGAAGGCGGCTGGGACCTGGCGCAGAGCGTGGCCCTGGCCCAGGCGCTGGACGCCCGCGGCTGCAGCTTCATCGACTGCTCCGGCGGCGGGCTAGACCCGCGCCAGACGCTCGATGTCGGCCCCGGCTACCAGGTGCCGTTCGCCCGGCGCATGAAGCAGGAAGTCGCCATGCCGGTGATCGCGGTCGGTCTGATCACCGAACCGGAGCAGGCCGAAGGGATCGTCTTCAGCGGTGACGCCGACGCCGTGGCGCTGGCCCGCGGGATGCTCTTCGATCCGCGCTGGCCGTGGCACGCCGCGGCCAAGCTGGGGGCCAGCGTGCACGCGCCCAAGCAGTATCTGCGCAGCCAGCCGCACACGTTGAAAGGGCTGTTCGGCTAATGTTGCTCGACTAGGACCGTTCGAGAGCGGGGAGGCTCAAGCAGGACTGTGCAACTCGCGCGGTGACCGCCCCAAGCCCGAGAGGCCTGGTGACGCCTCCTCAGCGGTTGTCGTCCGCCCCCTGGGGCGCGCCTTCGCGCAGGTTGGTGATCGCCTCGCGGGCATCCTCCAGGCTGGTCGGGTCGTCGATGGTGGCGGGCACGTCGAAGGTCTCCCCGTCGGCGATCTGGCGCAGCGCGCGGCGCAGGATCTTGCCGGAGCGGGTCTTGGGCAGGCGATCCACGACCCGGACCTGCTTGAAGCTCGCCACCGGGCCGATCCGTTCCCGGACCAGGGCGACGAGCTCCCGTTCCAGCTTGGCGTCGTCGCCGTCGAAGCCATCCTTGGGGATCACCAGGCCCAGCGGCAGTTGCCCCTTCAGCGCATCCTGCGCCCCGATCACCGCGCATTCGGCCACCGCTGGATGCGAGCCGAGCACCTCTTCCATCTCGCCGGTGGAGAGCCGGTGGCCGGCGACATTGATCACGTCGTCGGTGCGCCCCATCACGAACAGGTAGCCGTCCTCGTCGAAATAGCCGCCATCGCCGGTGAGGTAGTAACCCGGATAGGTCGCCAGATAAGCCGAGTGCAGGCGCTCGGGGTCGCCCCAGATACCGGCGAGGCAGCCCGGCGGCAGCGGCTGCTTGATCACCACGCTACCCTCGGTCAGTGCGCCCACCTCCTCGCCGTGGCGATCGAGGATTCGCACATCGTAGCCCGGCACCGGAAAGGTGGCGGAGCCGGCGCGGGTGGGCACCGGGTTGAGTCCTAGCGGATCGGCGGCGATCGCCCAGCCGGTCTCGGTTTGCCACCAGTGGTCGACGATGGGCACGTCGAGATGCGCCTTGAGCCAGTGGTAGGTGGGCGGGTCGAGGCGCTCCCCGGCCAGAAACAGCGAGCGCAGGCTGGAGAGATCGTAGCCCTCCTTCAACCGCGCCTCGGGGTCCTCCTTCTTGATCGCGCGGAAGGCCGTCGGGGCGGTGAAGAAGCTCTTCACCCGATACTCATCGATCACTCGCCAGAAGGTGCCGGCATCCGGGGTGCGAACCGGCTTGCCCTCGTAGACCACGCTGCTGGCCCCGCGCAGCAGCGGGCCGTAGACGATATAGGAGTGGCCCACCACCCAGCCCACGTCGGAGGCGGAGAAGAACACCTCACCCGGGGCGATGTCGTAGATCGTCTCCATCGAGTAGTGCAGCGCCACGGCGTAGCCGCCGGTATCGCGTACCACGCCTTTGGGTCGGCCGGTGGTGCCGGAGGTGTAGAGGATGTAGAGCGGGTCGGTGGCCTTGACCGGGACACAGTCGACGGGCTCGGCCGTGGCCATCAGTGTCTTCCACTCGGCCTCGCCCGGACCGAGCTCGGCACGGCAGGCGTCGCGCTGCAGATAGACGCAGTGAGCGACCGGATGCGCGCTACGCGACAGCGCCTCGCGCACGATCGGCTGGTAGGGCACCACGCGGCCGGGTTCGAGCCCGCAGGAGGCTGCCACCACCACCCTGGGCTTGGCGTCCTCGACCCGCGCTGCCAGCTCGCGGGCGGCGAAACCGCCGAACACCACCGAGTGGATGGCGCCGAGACGCGCGCAGGCGAGCATCGCGATCAACGCCTCCGGCACCATCGGCATGTAGATCACCACGCGCTCGCCATGGCTCACGCCCAGCTCGCGCAGGGCGCCGGCGCAGCGGGCAGTAGCGTCACGCAGCTCACGATAGGTGTAGCGCCGCTGCTGGCCGCTGAGCGGTGAATCCCAGTAGAGTGCGATGCGTTCGCCGTGCCCCTGCTCGACATGGTAGTCGAGGGCGGCATGACACAGGTTGAGCTCGCCATCGCCGAACCACCGGGCGTGTCCGTTTGCGTCGTAGGCGAGCGCCCGGGTCGGCGGGGTGAACCAGGGCAGGCGCCGGGCCTGGCGCATCCAGAAGGCTTCCGGGTCGTCGAGCGAGGCTCGGTACTCGTCCTGATAACGGCTCATGGCATACCCCGCTGAAGTGCCTGCCCGGCCCATCTCGCCGGGGCTTGGTGACACTGTATGAGGGGTAACGTTCGACGACCGTCAGACCATCGGCTAGCTTCGACGAATGGACCCCGAGCCGGGCACGATGGGGGGGCGCGTTCGGTGCGCTGGCGTCACCCCTGCCATCTCCTCGGAGGGCGAAGTCGCGCTCGGCCCGGGCCATCGTGTCGTGGGCGTGCAGGCTCTCAGACACTCGGCGTGGATGATGTCGAGGCGGTAGCTGGCGACACCGGACTGCGCATCGCACTGCGCTGGTTGTGGGGCGCGACGGTGAATCGGTGTATCAGCTACCGATCCGGTCCAGCAATGCCATCTGCGCCGCGGGAATCTCCAGCGCTGCCGCCTGGATATTCTGCTTGAGATGCTCGGGAGAGGAGGTGCCGGGGATCAGCAGGATGTTGGGTGAGCGCTTGAGCAGCCACGCCAGCGCTATCTGCATCGGGGTGGCATCGAGTGTCTGCGCCACGGCGGAGAGCGTTTCCGACTGCAGCGGCGTGAAGCCGCCCAGCGGAAAGAAGGGCACATAGGGAATCCCGTCCGCGGCAAGCCGGTCGATCAGCGCATCGTCGGCACGATTGGCCAGGTTGAACTGGTTCTGCACGCAGACGATGGGCACGATCTTCTGGCCGTCTGCCACCTGGGTCGGCGTCACGTTACTCAGCCCGATATGCTTGATCAGGCCGCGTTCGCGAAGTTCTGCCAGTGTCGTCAGCGGCGCTTCCAGCGAGCCCTCCGCCGGCCCGTGCACGTCCAGCATGCTGCGCAGGTTGACGACTTCCAGTTGCTCCAGCCCCAGGTTGCGCAGGTTGTCTTCCACCGCCTGGGTCAGCTCGGCGGGCGAGAGCGCGGGCAGCCAGGCGCCGGTTTCATCGCGTCGAGCACTGACCTTGGTGACGAGGCAGAGATCGCTCGGATAGGGGTGCAACGCCTGCTTGATGAGCTGATTGGTGATGTGCGGGCCGTAGAAATCCGACGTGTCGATATGGTCGATACCGGCGGCGATGGCCTCCTTGAGTACCTGCAACGCCCGCGCCGGATCCTTGGGCGGACCGAACACCCCCGGACCGGCGAGCTGCATCGCCCCGTAGCCCAGTCGTTTGACCTGGCGGTTGCCGAGGGTGTAGGTGCCAGCCTTGTCGATGAGGGACATGCGTTCACTCCTGTGTCGATGACGGGGCGTCAAACGCCCTGATGTGTCCTCATGGTAGGCGTGTCAGTGCTGTGCGACTATTGCACTTACTCCATACAGTGTGTGCGGAGAAATGCACAATGAGCGCCGATCTCGGTGATCTTCAACTCGTGCTGGCCGTGGCCAGAGCCAAGGGGTTTCGGGAAGCGGCGCGGCTCAGCGGTACCAGTGCGTCGCGCTTGAGCGATGCGGTGCGGCGTGCCGAAACGGCGCTTGGCATTCGGCTGTTTCATCGCACCACGCGGGCGGTGACGCTGACCGAGGCCGGCGCCGCCCTGGTCGCACGGCTGGCGCCGGCGGTCGAGGAGGTCGAAAACGCCCTGGATGCGATCAACGGCTTCCGGGATCGCCCCGCCGGCACGCTACGCCTCAATGTGCCGGTCAGTGCGGCGCGGCTGATCCTGCCATCGATCCTGCCCGATTTTCTCAAGGCCTACCCGGAGATCCGCGTGGAAGTCACTGCCGACAGCGCCGCGACGGATACGCTGGCGGCGGGCTTCGATGCCGGCATCCGCTACGATGAACTGCTCGAGCAGGACATGATCGCCGTCCCCATCGGCCCGCGCGAGCAGCGGTTTGCGCTGGTCGCTTCGCCCGATTACCTGGCGCGTCACGGCACCCCTGCGCATCCCCACGACCTGCTGCGGCATGCCTGTATCCGTGGCCGCTTCACCAACGGCAACCAGGCGGCGTGGGAGTTCGAGCGCGGGGAGGAGTCGATTCGCATCGACCCCACCGGCCCTTTGACGGTCAGCATCGGCGGCGGGGTGGATCTTGGCGTCGAGGCAGCTTTGCAAGGCGTCGGCCTGATCATGATCTTCGAACAGTGGGTCCAGCCGTACCTCGACAGCGGTGAGCTGGTAGCGGTTCTCGAGCCCTGGTGGCTACGCTTCACCGGCCCCTATCTCTACTATTCGGATCGCCGACTCGTGCCCGCGCCGCTGCGCGCTTTCATCGATTTCATTCGCGATCGCGGCTAGCGTTCCCGTCGGCGCGATCACGTATCCTGATCCTACTCACCGCTTTTCTGGAGCTATTCATGCGCATGTCACCGCTACCGCCGCTCAACGCGCTGATCGCCTTCGAAGCGGCCGTGCGGCACATGAGCTTTACCCGAGCCGCCGTCGAGTTGAGCCTGTCCCAGAGTGCGGTGAGTCGGCAAATCGTCCATCTCGAACAGTTTCTGGGACGCAAGCTGTTCCTCCGCGAGCAGCGCCAGCTGGCGCTGACCCGGGCCGGGGAGACCTATGCGCTGCAGGTGCGCTCGATTTTGGACGACTGCGTGCACGCCACTGCCGAGGTGATGAAATCCACCGGCGACAACGAGCTGACGGTGGCCTGCACCGCCGGCGTGGCGCAATTCTGGATGGCGCCGCGGCTGGGTCAGTTCCGGCATCAGTATCCCCACATCAAGCTACGTTTGATCGTGCGCGATGGCGTGACGTCGCTCTCCTCGTTCGAGTTCGATATCGGGCTTTACTACCTGAAGCAGGCGTCATTACCCGGATTCGAGACCACCTACCTGATCCCCGAGCAAGTCTTCCCGGTCTGCGCGCCCGGTTACCTCGCGGCGTGTCGCGATCGCTTCGGCCTCGGCGAGCACCAGAAACTCGAACCCGAGCATATTCTGCAGGAGACGCTGCTGACGCTGGAGGATGCCCAGAGCCTGTGGATCTCGTGGAACGACTGGTTTCGGTATCACCAGGTGCCAATGTCGTCGGCGACCCATGCCGTGGTCTTCAATCACTATCCGACGCTGGTCGAGATGGCGGTATTCGAGCAGGGCATCGTGCTGGGTTGGCGCCATGTGATCGACAGCCAGATCGAACGCGGTCGGCTGGTGGCCGCCTCCGATCACTGGGCGAGTCACGGTGGCGGCTATTACATGATCACTCCCGAGGAGCGCCGGGAGAATGTCGCCACGCGCTGCTTCAAGCGCTGGCTGATGGAGATGGCACCGCCCAGGGGCTGATGACGGGATCGATGCGCTAGCCGCATGCTGGCATGCGTTTTTAGCGCTTTTCAGAGGTTCGAGACGCTGGGTAGGCTCAAGTCGTATTCGAGTTGACTATCACAACAACGCCTCCCGAGATCCCGATCCATGACCGAAGTTTCCTCTTCACGCTCCTCGCAGGCCGTGCTGTTCCGTAACGCCAATCTAGTCGATGGCTCATCCGTGCAGCCCCGAGTGGGCGTGCACGTCCTCGTCGAAGGCGGCCGCATCGCCCAGGTTTCCGACTCGCCGATCGAGGCGCCCCGCGACGCCCGCGTGATCGATCTCGAAGGGCGCACGCTGATGCCGGGCCTGATCGACTGCCACGTCCACGTGATCGCGACCACAGCCGATCTCGGCGCCAACGCGCTGCTGCCGGACGCCCTGGTTGCCGCGCGCGCGACGCCGATCATGGAAGGCATGCTGATGCGAGGCTTCACCACGGTACGCGACGTCGGCGGTGCCGACCGGGGGATCCAGCAGGCGGTGGCGGAAGGGCTCTTCGTCGGGCCTCGGCTGGTGATCTGCGGCAAGGCGCTGTCCCAGACTGGCGGTCACAATGATTACCGCGGCTTCTATGACGAGCGTGACGACCAGTATCAGACCCGGCGGCTGGGGTCGATGGGCCGTATCTGCGACGGCGTCGAATCGGTACGCCGTGCGGTGCGTCAGGAGATCAAGGCCGGCGCCCAGTTCATCAAGGTGATGGCCAACGGCGGCGTCTCCTCGCCCAGCGATCCGATCGAATTCCTGAGCTTTTCGGTGGACGAGCTCAGAACCATCGTCGAGGAAGCCAGCAACGCCCAGACCTACGTCAGCGCCCATCTCTACACCGACGAAGCGATTCGCCGCGCTGTCGAAGCCGGCGTCCGCTCGCTTGAGCACTGCAACCTGATCGAGGCGGACACGGCCAAGCTGGCAGCCGAACGCGGTGCCATGGCGTGCCCCACGCTGGTCACCTACGAACGCCTCAAGATCGAAGGCGCCGATTACGGGCTCAAGCCGGAGTCGGTCGCCAAGATCGACGACGTGCGGCTGGCGGGGCTCGAGAGCCTGGTCACCATGCACGAAGCCGGTCTGCCCATGGCCTACGGCACCGATCTGCTCGGCGAGATGCATCCACATCAGTCTGAAGAGTTCGTGATCCGCTCGCAGGTGTTGCCCCCGCACGAGGTGATTCGCAGTGCCACGTCGACGGCGGCCAAGCTGCTGCGGATGGAAGGCGAGATCGGCTGCATTGCGCCGGGGGCGTGGGCGGATCTGATCGTGGTCGATGGCAATCCGCTGGAGGACATGAGCCTGCTGACCGGTCAGGGCAAGCATCTGTCGCTGATCATGCAGGGTGGCCGCGCGGTCAAGGATCGCTTGAGTCGCTGACGCCCTGCTGCCCGGTGCGAGCGGTCGCGCCGGGACGGCAAAACGACACGCAAGACAATCGCGACGTATAACAATCACGACGTATAACAATCAAAAAGGGAGACTGCGATCATGCAGGCATTCTTCGTCATCGCGTATATCGTACTGATGGTCGTCATTGGGCTTTATTTCTCGCGACGCAAGGTCCACGACGACACCGACTTCATCGTGGCCGGGCGCTCGCTCTCCACCCTGGTACTGACGGCGACGCTGCTGGCCACCTTCGTCGGCTCGGGCTCGATCGTCGGCGGCGCCAGCTTCGTGTTCCAGCACGGACCGGGCGCGGCAATCTTCTTCTTCGCCGGGACGCCGATCGCGGCGCTGGTGGTCTACTTCCTGCTGGCACGGAAGATGCGCCGCTCGCGGGCGACCACCATTCCCGGGCTGATCGAGGAGCGGTTCGGGCCCACGGCGCGCTCGATCGCCTCACTGATCATCCTGCTGGCCTACGTCGGCATCGTCTCCTACCAGTTCACCGGGGCGGGCCAGGCGCTCAACCTGGCGTTCGGCCTGCCGGTGTGGCAAGGGGTGGTGATCGCCGCGCTGGTGATGATCGGGCTGGCGACCATGGGTGGGCTGGTCTCGGTGGCCTACACCGACTACCTGAGCGCCATCATCATCTTTGGCAGCATGCTGATTGCCTTGCCGTTGGTGCTGACTCGACTGGGGGGGCTCGGTGACATGATGGATGCGCTGCCGGCCACGCACCAGACACTGCTCGGGGGTCTCACGCCATGGCAGGCACTGGGCTATTTCCTGCCGCTGTTCCTGCTGATTCTGGGCGACCAGAACCTGTTCCAGCGCTTTGCCGCCGCGCGGGATCCGGCCACGGCCAAGAAGGCCGCGATGGGGCTGGTCATCGCCTCGATCGTGTGTACCTCGCTGATTACCCTGCTGGTCTGCGCCACGCGGGTGATGTACCCCGATATCACGCCATCGACCGCGATGATGACCCTGGCCCAGCAGGGGTTGCCCACGGTGGTCGGCGGGCTGCTGCTGGCGTCTCTGGTGGCGCTGCTGCTGACCACCGGCAACTCGTACCTGCTGTCGGCTTCGGCCAGCCTGACCCAGGACATTCTCGGTGGATTGCTGAAACTGAATATCCCGGCGGGCAAGGCGCTGCTCGTCAACCGGCTGACCGTGGTCGGGCTGGGCATTCTGGCCTGGGTCCTGGGCGCCTTCTTCCCCAGCGTGCTGGCGATGCAGATGTACTCCTACGGCATGTACGGCGCGGCGATCACGCCGGTATTCCTGGCCGCGCTGCTATGGCCCCGCGCCACACCGGCCGGGGCGCTGGCGGCGATGATCGTCGGCGGCGTGATGACGCTGGTGTGGGAAATCGCGCTCGGCAAGCCGATGGGTTGGAACAGCGTGCTGGTGGCGATGCCGCTGGCGGTGGTGACGCTGGTCGGCGCGAGTCTCGCCGGACGGAGGCAGCCCGTGGTGTCCGCCGGCGCCTGACGCGTACGGCGGTAACGCGGAAATCAAGCGGCCGGGCCATCATCGATGGCCCGGCCGTTCCGTTGTGGTCACTGAGTCGCCGCGGGAGCTCAGTGGGCCAGCCAACCGCGATCGATCAGGGGGGCGAACAGGCGCCGATAAAGGCCGCGTGACAGGCCATGGAGCGTCGGCATGTAGCAGCGCTCGGTGATGGCCAACAGGGTGGCAACGAGGGCCGACACGGCGATGGCGCCGAGCATGTCCAGGGGAAAGTGGACGCCGAGGTAGACCCGGGACCAGGCGATACCCAACCCCAGTCCGGCGGAAAGATAGCCGAGCGGACGCCACTCACGGGACAACAGTAGCGTGATCGCCAGTGTCGAAATCACGGTCATGTGATCGCTGGGAAACGAGCTGTTCGCGGCGTGATCCAGGTAGGTATGGCCGACGGGGATGGCGAAGGGACGAGGGTGATCCCATAGTAAGGTGATGACTTCGTTAACCGACAGGGCGACGACGCACCCCAGCAGGGCCTTCAACGCCAGGCGCTGACGGGCAGGATCTCGGTGTAACCAGCCGAGGATCATCAGTAGCGGCACGAAATAGATGGCGTAGATGGCCAGGGCATAGGCCAGTGACAGGGTCAGATGCGAAGCGTGCGACGGGGCATTGAGCCAGGCGAAGAGACGTAAGTTGAAAGATTCCATGATCCGATACGATAGCGTCCTGAGTGAAGTCGCTCATGCTACAGCCGCCCGGGAAGGCGATTCGCAGGAATTGGTAACGATACTGTCATTTTTTATTCGCCACCACGCGCCGGCGTCTGCCGACGGCAACGCTTCGTCAGTGTCGTTGTCGCCACCCATGGATCACGCCGTGATGTTCGCCAGTCGACATCCCGGTTGCGACTAAAGTCTGGTCCGGCTGCGTGCCGTGACCCCTTCCGGATCCCGCCGCAAAAATCTTTTCTATCCATAGGCTTAAGATCGTTTTGTCGATGGTCATCCATTTTCTTTGGAGCCCATCGAGAAAAAGCGATTTGTGACGTCACAATCGGCCGTGACACCTTCCCAAGCCATGACACATGCGTTGCAGGGCGTGACTCATGGCAGCGAAGAAGCTGGACGATCCCCCCTTCTTCTGTCCAGTGCCGCAACGTCGCCCTGACGAGGCCGGCAGCTGTCGTGACGTCCGCGTCGTCGATATCGCGCGTCCCGCATTACGCCTGTAGCCGATAGCGCCGCCGACCCTCGTCGCGTCGTTCCGAGTGTTCGTACCGGACGATACGACGCTATTGGCCCCGACTTACGACATTCGAGACAGCCTACCCATGACTTTATCCCAGCAACTGGCGGCACGGATCGTGGCGTTGACCTATGAGGATCTTCCGGCGACCGCCATCGACAATGCCAAGACGGCGATTCTCGACACGTTAGGCTGCGCGCTTGCCGGGGCCAGGGAACATGCGGTTGACACCTTGATGGCGACGCCGGGCATGGCGACTTCTGGCGAGTGTTCGCTAATGGGCCGGAGCGAACGCCTCGACCTATTGAGTGCCGCGCTGATCAACGGGTGTGCCGCGCACGCGCTCGACTTCGACGACGTCAATACTGCCATGGGCGGGCATCCGTCCGCGCCGCTGCTGGCGGGGTTGTTGCCGTTGGCGGAGGAACTCGATAGCAGCGGGAGAACACTACTGCTCTCCTTCATCGCGGGATTCGAGACCGAAACGCGACTGGCGCGGGCGGTCAATTTCCATCATTACGATCTTGGCTGGCATCCGACCGCCACGCTAGGCGTATTCGGCACCGCTGCCGCCTGCGCCAAGCTTCTGAACTTGAGCGCGAACCGTACTGCGACAGCGCTCAGCATCTGCGTGAGCCTCGCCAGTGGCGTCAAAGCCAACTTCGGCACCATGACCAAGCCTTTCCACGTCGGACATGCCGCGCGTCATGGCGTGATGGCGGCACTGATGGCACGCCAGGGTTTCTCTGCCAGCCTGGACGCCTTCGAACATCGTCAGGGCTTCTTCAACGTCTTCAACGGCGAGGGCAATTACCATGCCGATCGCGCCCTCGAGAATTGGGCCGCGCCGCTCGATATTGTCACGCCGGGAATCGGCATCAAGCTCTACCCATGCTGTGACAGCACCCACGCCAGCATCGATGCCGTACGCTTGCTCCAGGGCGAGCAGGCGTTCGATGTCACGGATGTCGAACGCGTCGTGGTGACGATTCATCCGCTGCGCCTGACCCACGTCGACCGCCCCGTACTGCGCAGTGCGACCGATGCCAGGTTCAGCGTCCAGTACTGTATAGCGCGGACATTGCTGGATGGTCGAATTGATTTCGATAGTTTTACCGAGCATGCCTATGAGAACGAGGCGGCGAAGTCGCTGATGGCCAAGGTCGAAACGCGCCCTCATGCCCATAGCGCGCCGACCCCCGAAGGCAACTATCTCACCGAGCTCTGCATCGTGCTGCGAGATGGGTCGCAGCGGTTCAAGCGGCTGGACCGCCCGTTGGGGCGTCACGCCGAAGAGCCCGCGCCGCCAGCCATGATTCGCGCCAAGTTCGATCGCTGCACGGCGTATGTCCTATCCGCCGAAGCCGGCTCACGACTGCACGATACCGTCATGGGATTGGAAACGCTGACGCGCGTGAGCGAGTTGACGGCGCAGGCCCGTTCTCCCGAATGACGGGCGTGACCATCACCTGAGGGACCAACGTACTCACTCGGCTGGGTGTGTCATGCACGGCACCGACAGGCCCCGGTAGGTCGTGGCGACCATGGCGAGGGTGGCGCTTGTCGGCGTGGTTGCTCAGTGCGTACAACGGTCGTTCGAGCCCTCGCGCCCAGCCCGTGTCGGCTAACGCCCCATTGTTTCTCCCTCCCATGTTCTCGGCCGCGCACAGTCACTTGTGGACCCTTGCGCGGCTGATTCCCCCCCCCGGCGTTGTCATCCGTGCCGCTGTCGGCTCGGCGATGCGATGTCGTGACGACGGAGCACGCTGCTGGCACCGATTCGGCGTGCAGTCCTCATCCCCAAGTCAGAGCCGATGGCCACGGCATGACTCCGGGATTTCGACCCACGACGAGGCTATCGGCAGAGGTAATATGGCGGGTAGAACACTGTAACTTTAGTCTAAGACTGGCTCGACATCCTCTCTTATACTTAAGTTCATTTTTTTCATAATTATTTGATTTTTAATATGAATAAAAAGATTCTACAGGCGGTGAAAGCGGGGTATAGCGCAATGCTATGAGTCTGGCAAAAAAACGCATTCGTGGCGCTCCGGCTTTTTCCCTAGCGTGGCTCCCCAGACCACAGAGGGGAGCGGTACATGAAAGCCATATCCAAGGGATTGATGCCAACGGTCGTTGTCTGCATCGCGCTGATCGTGGCATCTATCGCCTTCATCGTCATGGGCGCAGGTCTTCCATTGGCATCGGCGATGTTTCCATTGGCCGTTCTCGGCGTCGTGGGTGTCTTGAGCGTCGTGCTGCTCGTGCAGTCCTGCCTGCAGGGCCGCCAGCGGGAGGGCGGCGAGGGTCATCCCGAAAGCCTGGGCAAGGTCGTGCTCGGCCTGCTCTGCGTGCTGGTCTATCTGGTGGCCGTTGCCAGGCTCGGCTTCTACGCCTCCACCTTCCTGATGATTCCGCTGATGAGCGCGGCATTCGGTTATCGCCGATGGGAGCGCAGCCTGTTCGGCTCGGCGCTGTTCACGGTGATGCTCTATCTGCTGTTCGACATGGCCATGGGCAGAAGCTTGCCCCATGGCTGGCTGATGTGAGGCACGTCCATGTTTGAAGCACTCTGGCACTCCCTGCCCGATATTCTGAGCCTCGGCAGCCTGCTGGCCGTCGCGGTCGGCGTCGTCGCCGGCATTTTCCTCGGTGCATTGCCGGGGTTGAGTGCCACGCTCGGCATCTCGGTATTGCTCCCTTTCACCTTCGGCATGAGCCCGCAGGTTGCGCTCGGGATGATGGCGGGGATCTATAACGGCTCGATGTACGGTGGCGCCATTCCCGCCATCCTGTTGCGTATCCCTGGCACGCCAGCGGCCGTGGCAACCACCTTCGATGGCTACCCGATGGCGCAGCAGGGCCGCGCCAACAAGGCGCTGCGCGTGGCGCTTGTCTCCTCTGCCATCGGCGGTCTGGCCAGTGGGCTGGCGCTGATGTTGCTGGCGCCGCCGCTGGGCAGTGTGACGCTGATGTTCGGGCCGACCGAGATTTTCTGGGTCTCCGTGTTCGGCATCCTGAGCATCGCGTTATTGATCAAGGGCAACGCCCTGAAAGGGTTGATCAGCGCAGGCATCGGTATCTTCGTCGCCACGGTGGGGATCGACCCGGTAAGTGCCAATGAGCGCTTTACCTTCGGTTCGCTTTATCTCGATGACGGTATCAGCGTGATCGTGCTGCTGATTGGGCTGTACGCGATGCCACCGGTCATCGACACCCTGGTCAATCCACAGAGTGGTGAAGAGAGCCACGCCAAAGAGGTGGACGACGAAGGTTTCTTCAAGTCTTTGGCATCGATGCTCGGCTACTGGAAAACCTGGTTACGGGCATCTCTGATCGGTATCGCGGTAGGCATCCTGCCGGGGGCTGGCGGCTCCTTCGGGACATTCATCAGTTACAACGAAGCCAAGCGAAGTGCACGCAACTCGGAAGCGTGGGGCAAGGGGGAGCCAGAGGGTGTCGCCGCCGCCGAGACCTGCAACAACGCCGATACCGCGGCTTCGATGATCCCGGCGCTGACCCTGGGCATCCCCGGCACCTCGGTGGCTGCTGTCATGCTGGGGGGATTTCTCATCCATGGACTGCAGCCTGGCCCCAACCTGTTCCGAGAGCACCCGGACGAGGTGTTCGGCTTCATGTGGCAGTTCCTGATTGCGTCGGTGATGCTGCTATTTCTTGGCGGGTCCGTGGCGACCCGACTCTTCTCCAAGGTGCTCCATCTGCCGAGACCGCTGCTGGGCAGCATCATCCTTTCGCTGATGGTGGTCGGCGCCTACTCGATTCACGAAACCCTGTTCGACGTCTTCTTGATGTTCGGTTTCGGGGTGTTCGGTTACGTACTCGAGAAGCTCAAATTCCCGATGGCGCCCATCGTGCTTGGCGTCATCCTGGGCGGGTTCATGGAATACAACTTCCGTATTTCGATGCTGATGAGCGGCAACGATCCCGCCGTGCTGTGGAGCTCGGCTCCATCGATCGTGCTCATTGCGATGATCGTGATGCTGATCGTCTTGACGTGCTTTAAGCAACGTCTGTCGTCGCTGATCGGTAAAAGACTCACCAACTAGGAGAGGCACCATGTTGAATCACCGGAACAAGATGACAATGATGACGGGCCTGGTGGCGTTGATGCCGCTGGTGGCTCAGGCCGACTTTCCGGACGAGGACATTACCATCGTGGTCGGCTACGGACCCGGTGGGGGGACCGATATTACCGCGCGTGTGGTCGGGCGCTATCTCGAGAAGTATTTGGATGGCGATGCCAGCGTAGTGGTCAAGAACGTCAAAGGGGCCGGTGGCGTCATCGCCCTGACCCAGGTATCCCGGGCCGACCCCGATGGCTATACGGTGGGGACCTTCAACGTGCCCGCATCGATCGGACGGATGGTCGACCGCAAAGTGAGCTACGACCTCGATAGCTTCGCATTTCTCTCCAGTGTCACGTCGGATCCCAACACGCTGATCACTCAGCGCGATGACGATATTGCTTCGCTGGAAGACCTCAAGCAGACATGCGCCGATGGTGGCCAGTTGACGCTTGGCCTGGCGGGATACGGCGGTGAAGACCACTTCGCCGCCAAACAGGTCGAGAGTGCCCTGGGCTGTCACTTCACTTACGTGCCGCTGGGCGGCGACGGCTCGGCGCGGACGGCACTGATGGGCGGACATGTCGACCTCGCGGTCGTCAACGTCAGTGCCGCCTACAATTATCAGGATTCCGTGAACTTCCTGGGTGTGATGGATGAATCCCGCTCGGAGTACCTGCAGGACGTGCCGACCTTCGAGGAGCAGGGTTACGATATCGACATGGCCTCGACTCGGGGCTACGTGCTGCCCAAGGGAACGCCGACAGCGATCGTCGACCAGTACAATGAAGCCTTCGCCAAAATGTTCGAGGATCCCGAGTTTCTCAAGGACATGAGCCGAGAGGCGGTACCCGCGGCCTATCTCGATGCCGATGCCTGGAAAGGGCTGGTCGAGCAGCAGCACCAGGCCGTCGTCGAGCTCTGGAACCGCGATCCCTGGAAGTGAGGGCGCGCTCAGGCCAGGGTTAGCCGGCCGGAGGGGCCGCGCTACCGAAAGTGTCTTCATCGTCAGGAGTCGGCATGAAAGCCAGTATCCGCAGCCTCGAGGTGTTTCGTTCGGTGATGCACACGGGTTCGATCAGCAAGACCGCCATCGAACTGAACGTCTCGCAGCCCACCGCCAGCGGCATCGTCAAGAGGCTGGAGGAGAAGGTCGGCATGCCGCTGTTCTATCGCACCAGCTTTGGGCTCTCGCCGACGCCGGAGGCGGTACAATTGCTGCCCGAGGTGGAGCGTATTTTCGGCCACTTCGACCATATGCAGACCAAGATCGACAACATCGCGCGGGGCGGCGATGCCTTTCTGGCGGTGCAGTCGATCTCCTCGATGTCGAAGCACTTCGTGGCGCCGACGATTCCTCGGTTCATGGCTGCTTACCCCGGAGCGAAGGTCTCGTTTCATGCCGGACAATCCTCTCAGGTGATCGGCAATATCGAGGTCGGCTCGTTCGACGTCGGTTTCATCTATGGCACCAGGGTCAACGAGACGCTCGAGGTCATTCCGCTGGAACAGATCCAGTACCGGTGTATCGTTCGCCGGGACAGTCGGCTGGCCAGCAAGGCGGTGGTGGATGTCGCCGATCTCGCGGATGAGATTCTGATCCTCAATCGCAGCGGTACCTACCTGCGACATGCCGTCGAGCGCGCGCTGCAACGGCAGGGCTCGCATCTGGAGCCTCAGATCGAAGCCGGTACCATGCAGGCATACGATCTGATCAGTCAGGGCGTCGGTGTGGGCATTCTCGATGCCTCGCTGATCACCGAAGGGCACTATGCCGACCTGATCTCCCTTCCCACGACGCTCGACATTCGCGTGCAGGCATCGCTCATCTATAACAGGAACGTTTCTCTGTCGTTCTTCGCCCGGCAGTACATCGGTATGGTCGTCGAGCGATTTGCGCCCACCCGGGACGTTTCAGTTCCGCTCGATGGATAGCGATTCGGCGCTGGCTTCGCGCTTGGCGGTCTGACGCACGGAGTAGATGAAGGCGATCACGAACACCAGGGTGTAGAGCAGCACGATGGTCGGTGCCGGCGCACTGTCGATGAAGAACGAGAGGTATACGCCAAGAAAGGCGACGATCGCCGACGTGGCCACGGCCAGGAGCAGCATGACGCTGAAGCGCCGAGTGAGTAGAAACGCGACCGCGCCGGGGGCGATCAACAGCGCGATGGCGAGAATGATGCCGGCCGCCTTGAGCGCGCCGACGATGGTCAGCGAGATCAGGCAGAGCAGGCCATAGTGCAATAGCTGTACGGGGAGACCGACGGCACGCGCCTGGGTCGGGTCGAAGGCGTGGAGCAGAAAGTCTTTCCACTTGATGCCGATCACCGCCGCCGTGACCAGCGCGATCGACGCCGATTCGACGATATCCTGCATACCCACGCCGAGAATATTGCCGAACAGGATGTGATCGAGGTGCACTGTCGATTGGATCTCGACATAGAGCACCAACCCCAACCCGAACATTCCCGAATAGACGATGCCCATCACCGTGTCCTGCTTGATGCGGCTGTTCTCCTTGAGAAAGCCCGTGGCGACGGCGCAGAACATCCCGGCAGCGAAGGCGCCGATGGCGTAGGGAATACCGATGATGTAGGCGATCACCACGCCGGGAAACACCGCATGCGAGATCGCGTCGCCCATCAGCGCCCAGCCCTTGAGCACCAGAAAACACGACAGCAGGGCCATGGGAATGGCCACCAGCACGGCGATGATCATGGCATTGACCATGAAATCGAACTGAAAGGGCGCGATCAGCCAGTCGGCAAGGCTCATGGCGTGCCCGCCGACTCGAGTGCCCTGGCCGCCCGGCGCCGCGCTGCCAGCATGCCGTGCTTGGGCGCCAGGAAGAATGCGACCAGGAAGATCAGCGTCTGCAGAACCACGATGATGCCGCCAGTGGCGCCATCGAGAAAATAGCTGGCGTAAGCGCCGAGAAAACTGGTCAACGTACCGATCGTCACCGCGATGATCAGCAGTCTCGGAAAACGGTCCGTCAGCAGGTAGGCCGTGGCGCCGGGCGTCACCACCATGCAGATCACCAGAAACGCGCCGACCGTCTGCAGCGCGGCGACGGTGGACGCGGAAAGCAGGGTGAAAAAGGTGATCTTGAGTGCCGTGGGGTTGAGGCCGATCGAACGGGCGTGGTTCTCGTCGAAGAAGGTCACCAGCAGATCCTTCCATTTGACCAGCAGCACGGCGAGCGAGACGAGGCCAATGATGGCGAGCTGGAGGGTATCGCTCGGCGTGATCGCCAGCACGTTGCCCAGCACGATCGACTGGATGTTCACCGCGGCCGGCGATAGCGAGACCATGAAAAGCCCCAATCCGAAGAAAGCGGTGAAAATCAGGCCGATGATCACATCCTCTTTCAGCTTGCTACGCTGATTGAGAAACAGCATCGCCGCCGAGGCGAGTCCGCCGGCGAAGAAGGCGCCGATCGAAAAGGGAAGGCCGATCATGTAAGCGCCGGCGACGCCGGGCACGATCGAATGCGACAGGGCATCGCCGATCAGCGACCAGCCCTTCAGCATCAGATAGCAGGAGAGAAAGGCGCAGACGGCGCCGACCAGCGCCGAGACCCACATGGCGTTGCGCATGTAGCCATAGCCGAACGGCTCGCAAAGATAGTGGAGCAGCTCGCTCATGTTTCGCTGTCCTCCGGTGTCTTGCGGCCCTCCGGCGACTGGCGCTGGCGTGCTGCGATGCCGTTGTGCAGCACCAGCGCGCGCTCGTCGTCGGTGAATACGCCGACCGGGTGGCGCGGCGCATCGTCGTCGCCGTGCTCGAGCATGAAATGGCGCAGCACGCCGCCGAAGGCGCGCTCCAGATTGCGCTGGGTGAACGTCTCCTCCGTGGGCCCATAGGCAAGGACGGTGCCCTTGATCAGCACCGTGCGGTCGCAGAACTCCGGCACCGAGCCGAGGTTGTGGGTGGAGACCAGCATCACGCGTCCCTCGTCACGCAGTTCGCGCAAAAGCTGGATGATCTGGTCTTCGGTCTTGACGTCGACGCCGGTGAACGGTTCGTCGAGCAGGATCACGCGACTGTCCTGGGCCAGGGCGCGAGCCAGGAACACGCGCTTGCGCTGGCCGCCGGAGAGCTCGCCGATCTGGCGCTTGCGGAACTCGCCCATGTTGACCCGGGCGAGTGCGGCCTCGATGGCATCGCGATCGGCGCGCTTGGGAATCCGTAGCATGCCCATGTGGCCGTAGCGGCCCATCATCACCACGTCCTCGACCAGCACCGGGAACTGCCAGTCGACCTCCTCGGACTGGGGGACATAGGCGATCAGGTTACGCTTCAGGGCGGCGTCCACAGGCATGTCGAGCACGCGAATTTCGCCCCGAGCGAGCTTAACGAAGCCCATGATCGCCTTGAACAGCGTCGATTTGCCGGAGCCGTTGACCCCGACCAGCGCGGTGATGGTGCCGGTCGGTGTCTGGAAGCTGGCGTCGCGCAGCGCGGTGTGGCCGTTGCGGTAGGTGACCGTTGCGCCTTTGACGGCAATACCACCGCCCGAGGGGGGGGGGACGGTGGCCTCCGCAGATCGGGCGGCGGTGACGCTCGAGGAAGTTCGAGTGTCGGCTTGGGTCATTGGGTCTGTCCTTGGGTGAGTCCCGCTGTCAGGCCGTCGGCAATGGTCCGTGAGGTGACCTCGAGCAGATCGATATAGGTCGGTACCGGCCCATCAGCGGCGCTCAACGAGTCGACATAGAGCACACCACCATAACGGGCGCCGGTCTCGCGGGCGACCTGTCGTGCCGGCTTGGCGGAAACGGTGCTCTCGCTGAAGACCGCCGGGATGTCATGTTCACGTACCGCGTCGATCACCTGGCGAACCTGCTGTGGCGTGCCCTGCTGGTCGGCGTTGATCGGCCACAGATAGAGCTCTTTCAGATCGAAATCATGCGCCAGATAGGAAAACGCGCCCTCGCTGGAAACCAGCCAGCGCTTGTCTGCGGGAATCTGGGCGAGCGCAGCGCGGATCGGTGCGATGGCCGCCTCGATCTTTTTCTTGTAGGCGGCCGCATTGGCGCGATAGGTATCCGCGTTGTCCGGATCGTACTGGACGAAAGCGTCGCGGATGTTATCGACGTAGATCAGAGCGCTGGAGGGCGACATCCAGGCGTGGGGATTGGGCTTGCCGTCGTAGGGTCCCGACGCGATGCTGATCGGGTCGATGCCGTCGGAAGCTACCACGCTCGGCACGTCGTCCAGATGCTGGAAGAACCGCTCGAACCAGCGCTCCAGATCGAGCCCGTTCCAGAGGATCAAGTCGGCGCCCTGCGCACGCATGATATCGCCCGGCGTCGGCGAGTAGTCGTGGATCTCGGCGCCCGGTTTGGTGATGGATTCCACCGTGGCGGCATCCCCGGCCACGTTCTGGGCCATATCCGCGATCACCGTGAACGTCGTCACCGCCTTGAATTTATCCTGCGCCGTGGCGGGCAGAGAGAGCATGGCGCCAATCGCGATGCTGGCCGTGCCCAGTAATATCGAACGTCCAAAACCTCGTTTCATGCTTCGATTCCCCCTCTAGCCAATGTCTCGTATGAAACGGCTGACGCTTCCGCGCCGGTGCCCACGTCGACGACAAGTTAACGGTGCATGGCCAAAATTAACCAAGGTTTAACTATATTTCCAAGGTTTTTATTTGTAGCATGGGTTAATCGAAGAGTGAAGACCTCCCGGGCGCTATCCAGAATCAGCTCCTGAGTCATGAATCGAGGGGCGAAGAGAAGCCTTATGGAGAAGTGAGGAGGTAGAGGCGGCTGACGGTGGAGTGGTGATGTGAGTCGTCTAGACTCTGGGCACACGAATGTCGATGGAGGCTTTGGCTATGCCCTTGGCAAAGCAGGTGATTTGGGTGGTGATTGTCATTGCTGGGATTTTGGTGCTCGGCGGCTGCTCGCCAATTCCCGACGCGCCAGGGCCGATCGGAATACCGGGTATCTGACACTACCCGACAACCTCAGTCGCCCCCGGCAATCCGCCGCGCCAGCGCTTGGCAATCACTGAAGCGACAGTCGACATCGGTCATGTCCGGCAGTGGCGGCACGTTGACCAGCACCGTGCGTGTGCCCGCGGCGCGCCCGCACGCCATGTCCAGGTGGCTGTCGCCGACCATGACGACATGCATTGGTGCGACCTGCCATTTGCCGATGAAGTGATCGAGCCCGCCGGGGTGCGGCTTGGGTGGGGCTTCGTTGCGGCCGAGCACGTCATCATCTTTGAAGCAGGTGTCGAGCCCGATCGCGGCCAGCGTGAGGTGAGCGAGTTCCTTGGCGTTGCGAGTCAGGATGCCCAGCCGGCAGCCACGCCGATGCAATGCGAGCACCAGCTCGACGGCCCCGGTCGCCGCCGTCGAGCGTAGCGCCAGTTCGCGCTCGTGTTCCAGCAGCCAGGCGTGCTTGGCCTCGCGCTCGGCCTTCGGCAGCGTTGCCAGGTGGTGGAGAATATCCGCCGATGGGGGAATCTCCAGTTCGCGACGTATCGCCGGGAAGTCATGCACGCCGACGGTGAGCGTGCCGTCCATGTCGAAGACCCAGTGGGTGAGGGTGGCTAGCGTATGGAGATTACTCATAGCGCATGGGGCTCACATCGAAGGTGGCTACTTCTTCCAATCTGCCATGGCTCTCGCGCAGGAACTGATAATCGCTGGCACCTCGTTGGCGGCCGACCATGACAACTCTTCCATAGTCGACGTGTACGGCTTTGGCCTTCTCTGGCTCCTTGCCGGCTCCCCAGAGATGTGCGCCTTTCACTTCCAGTAGCGCGACATGGTCTGGGGTTTCTCGGCCCTCGATGGCAACGACGAAATCGGGAAAGAAGCCCTCGCCTTCGTCCCAGCGATAAAGTCCCAAGGCGTCCGGCCTGTTGGGGCCTGACGGGTTGCGATGCCACCACCGAACTTTTTCATTTTGATCCAGCATTCGCGCAACACGTCGCTCATCCTCGTTCATGCCGGCCGGGAAGACACCGTAAGCGTTGCGTTCGGCGGGTTCGAGTGGCGCATCGCTGACAATTTCGCCGGGCAGGTTGAAAGCGGTATCGCGCACTTGCTCGAGCCGGGCGCGGCGATAAGCCTCGCGCAGCAAGCGCGGATGGCTGATCAAGACGCGATCGAGTGCCTGCTCCCGTTCTTCGTCATCCTCGGGCGGGATCGCGCCGGAATCTTCGATAGCTTGCTGGAAGCGCTCGAGGAGACGTTCGCGAATCTCTCGTTCATTGATGGCGTCGAGACGAAGCACGACCTGGCGCGCCTTTGCGGCGATGGCGGCCACCGAGAGTTCCGCCCAGACATCGCTACCATCCTCGGCAATATGATCGCCGTTCTTGAACATGCCGATTTCGTTACGTCGCACCGAGGCGCGCGCTCGCGAGCGGCTGGCGAGTACTTCGGGGCTGAAATCGACGTGATCGACCAGCCGTGCCTCGAGATCGCTAGGTGCCGGCGGCAGCGATTCGCCGTGAAGTGTCTGCGGCACAGCTTCTCGCCGGGAGTAGTGATGACCTGTCGCGCCGAGCGTCAATGCCAGGCTGGATACGCTGGTTTGCGAGGGATTGCCATCCTCTTGTGCTGCGAGGGGGGTTGAATCATGGGCGGTTTCAGCCGCGGTCAAGGCCGCATTGCCGAACGGGAGCGCTGCCTGATGCGAGGTCATCACATTGGCAGGAACGGGCTGAGACTGGCCATCCATCTCTTCACGGATCACGTCGCCGCCAGCGTTCATCACCAACGTGAAGGACTCACCACTTTGGGCGAGCTGGACGCTCTGCTGCGTACCGCTATAGGTGATCGCTGTGGTGGTACCGATCTCCGGAGCTCGCGTCTGCAGACTATTGATCTGTTCGCCCGCGCTCAGGAGTCCTTCCTGAGACTCGGCGTTGGCAAGAAAGACGTAGCCGTGCTGAAGCGCGGCCGGCAGGTCGCTACGATGCTGGAGTGAAGCCGGTACCCGCATTAGCCGACCGACCACCTGGACGCCGAATGACGGGTCGCGCGCGCCGCGCAGGGCCGCCAATGTGAAAGCGCGCGGGGCATCGAAGCCAAGCGCTACCGCCATCTTGAAGATCAGTACCTCGACGGTCGGGTCATGTGCCAGTGCGATCAGATCGTCATCCGGTTCGTCACTGGTGTGGACGCGTACCGCCTCTTCGGTAAAGCCGAGTTGGGTGATCAAGTAATCGCGTGCCTCTTCTTGCGCTTTCTTGCCGTTGGGTACCTGTACCAGCATCAGCGGCGTCAAGTGGCTGTCGTTCTCCTTCAGCAGGGTCTGAATCTGCCGGTGCGTCGCGCTGCTTTCGCGCAATGCCAAGTGCTCGAAGTCGATCAGTTGTTGAGTGTCGTCGCTTTTGGCGAGAAAGCGCACGATACGCACGCCACGCTTCAATAGCCCCGCGTTGACGGCATCCACACGAGAGACCGAGGCCCAGTCCGCTTCCTGCCCGAGTCGATAGCCGGTGGCGCGCTCGAAGGGGGCGATATCGGTGTCTCGCGGCGTTGCCGTCATCAGTAGCGCATAGTCCGGCTTGAGCACATCGCGAAAGAAGCTCTGCGCCTGGCGTGCCCGCTGAAAACCATGATGCGCTTCATCGACGACACAGCCGATGCGAATACCCTGTGCCCGCGCCTGTTCGATCAGCGCATCGATCGAGAGGCCGAGATCGCTGTTGGTACGTGCACGGCGGCCGGTGGCGTTGCTGGTTGCCACCGCGCTCCAAGTGGTCACGAAGACACCGGAGTGCGCGGCCAGATCCGTGCGTCGGTCCGAGACAAGGTCAAGCACGCGCAGATTGGGCGCCTGAGACTGGAGCGTCCTGCGGGCTTGCTCGACCAGACCGGAAAAGGGGGCGAACCAGAACCACAGTACCGGCTCTTCATCGGAAAAGCGCGCCACGGTTTCGATCGCCATGGCGGTCTTGCCAGCGCCGGTGGGTGCCTGAAGCACCACGGCGGCATCCTGCTCGCGCACCAGCTTCCAGTCGGCCTCGGTGGCGTTGCTCAAGTGGCGGTAGTGCTCGGCGAGCTGCGTGAAGCGAGCGAGCAGGCCGTCGGTGATCGTCTGCTGAAAGGTCTTGAGAACGAGCATTACCGCTTCCTTCCGGGTCGGACGCTGAATCGCGCTTGCAGCGCATCGGGAATACGGACGAAATCGAGCTGTGGCGCCAGCGCGGCGAAGCGCTCCGGTGACCAGCTGTAAAGCCGACCGCTGAGTGGCTGATGGCGTGCCAGCCAGTCGGAAAGACGCTGGACGCTCCCCTCGCTCTGATCGGCCAGATAACCCAGCCAACCCCCGGCGGTCTCGACGGCTTGAAATCCCTGACCCTGCCAGCGCTCGAGCGGGTGATCATGCAGCATCTGCAACGCATGCCACACTTCGTCGTGGGCGATCTTCGTGGGCAGACGGTGCAGGGGAATCTGGCGGGCGCGCAGGTAGGCGAAATTGCCACCCAGCCCGGCGATGGCAGTGCCCTTGGCGTTGGTATAGCCACCCATCACACGGCGCACGCGTTCGGCGCAGACATCGCGGCAGAGATTCTTGTCTGGCGCGTCCTCGGTCGCTTCGGTGTTACTGACCAGAATGAAGCGACGATTGCCGTTATCCTCGGCGTTTAGTTTGGCAACCGCCTGGGCCAACGTGCCGGAGCCGGCGAAGAAATCGAGTACGGTATCGCCGGGGCGCGTGGCAATGCGCAAAATCCGCTCGATCAGGCGAACCGGCTTGGGGGTATCGAAGATCGTCTGGGTGCCGAAGATCGACTGGATCTCCTTACGGGCTTCGTCGGTGTGGCCCACTTCATCGTGAGGCCACCAGGTCCAGGGCGTCAGGCCTTCGACTTCGGACAGATAGCGGACGATACGTGGAACGCCATCTCCATCCTTACCGAAGTAGATGCGATCAGCCTCTCGTAATTTCAGGTACTCCGCCTCGACGGTCGACCAGCAGCGCCCTTCGGGCGGCAGGTGGCGGGTGCCGTTGGGTGCGACGATCTCGTACATCTGATTGGGACGATAGCCTTGAGCAGTCATGGAAATTGATTGCCATGGTCCGTTCGGATCGTTGTTTGGGTTTCTGTAAGAACTGGCTTGTTTGGCTTCCAGAGGAATACGCCCTCGACTCTCCTTGAAGCGCGCCGGGTCCGTTGCGTAGACCAACAGGTACTCATGAGCATCGCCGATAGCGCCACGATTTTCCCGCGAGTAGCGCTTTTGCCAGACGCAGGTGGCGACATGTTTTTCCTGACCAAAAATCCGGTCCATCAGCATGCCGAGCCGAAAGATCTCGTTATCGTCGATACTGACGAAGATCACGCCATCGTCCGCCAGCAATTCGCGCGCCAACAGCAGGCGACGGTACATGAACTCGAGCCATAGCGAGTGCCGGAAGCGGTGCGTCTTGTCGATAAAGCGGTCGTTGTAGACGAAGTCTTTGTTGCCGGTGTTGTAGGGCGGGTCGATATAGATGCAGCGGATGCGCCCGGCATGCGTCATGCGCAGGGCGCGCAGGGCGTCGTAGTTGTCACCCTCGATGATCAGGTTGTCCCATGGGCCCTCGCCGTGGGAAAGCGCGGGGTCGAGCGTCAGGCCGACGAAATCGTCGTTGATGGCGTTGTCGGCGTCGATCTCGTCGCGCTCCCACACCAGGCCGAGCTGGCGTTCGCGGTCGCGCTTTTCGAGTAGCCGGACGAGCGTTTCCCGGTCCAGACCTTCATATTGGCTCATGCGTTCCCTGTGCGTTTCGTCAGTTCGCTACGATGCAGCGATGGCTGTGTGTCGACGAGCTGCAGCCCGCCCGATTCCAGCGTCGAAAACCCTGCATCATACCGGGCAATCGCCCCGCACGTCTTCGACCCTGGTGCTATCATTGAAATCAATGCTGATACAGGAGCAAAGTCAATGGCATCGATCACCATCCGCAATTTGGATGAACCATTGAAAACCCGGCTGCGTCTGCAGGCCGCGAGCCACGGCCACTCAATGGAAGAGGAGGTGCGGGTGATCCTGCGAGGTGCCTTATCACCGCCGCAGACCGGACTCGGCAGCCGGATCAAGGCACGCTTCGCCGAATCCGGCGGCGTCGATCTGGAACTGCCCGTGCGTGAGGACTCGCCGCGAGATCCAGGGCTCGAGACATGATCGTACTGGATACCAACGTGCTATCGGAGCTGATGCGCCCGGCACCCAACGCTCGGGTCATCGATTGGCTGGATCGGCAGACCGCGACACAGGTCGCGGTCACGTCGATCACGGTGGCGGAGATTCTTTACGGCATCGAACGTCTGCCGGGCGGCCGTCGAAAGCGGGATTTTGCCACCCTGGCAGCCGCCATGTTCGACGAGGAGTTTGCCGGGCGCATTTTGCCCTTCGATGCTGAGGCTGCCGTGCATTACGCCGAGCGAGTGGCAACAGCCGAGGCTGCAGGTCGCAAGGCACAGATGGCCGATGCGCAGACTGCCGCCATCTGTATCGCCCACACGGCAACGCTGGCGACGCGTAATCTCAAGGATTTCCAGTCCATGGGGGTCACTCTCATCAACCCTTGGGATAACTGACCCACGTCACGGTGTATAGCCCGCCTCGAACACCTCGCGCATCACGCGCGGCACGATCTTGAAGGGCACGGTCTCGTGATCGACGCCGGGCACCAGGGCGTAGCTCGAACGCATGCCAAGGGAGGAGAGCGGCGCGAGACGCTCGGCCATCGCTTGCGCCTCCTGACTCTCCTGCGGCGTATCGCCTTCGGCCACGATCAGTGCCAGGCTCGGCGGATTCTTGAGTGGCTTTGCCTTGAGCGCTTCGGCAAAGCCCGGCTCCAGCGGTAGCAGATAGTGACTGTCCCACCATAGGGTCGGGCTTGCCGCGACCACGTGGGCGAAAAGTGCCGGGCGCTTGAACAGCGCGTAGATCGCGAACATGCCGCCGAAGGAGTGGCCGAACAGACTCTGCTGGCGCGGATTGACCGGTAGCTCGGCCTCGACCCTGGGCATCAGGCGTTTCTCGATGAAGTCGAGAAACTCGTCCTGACCGCCCTGGGGCGGTTCGTCATGTTCGGGTGGCGCCGGCGGCGAGAAGTCGTAGGAGCGGCGCAGCCAGTTGAGCGCATCGGCCCCGGGATAGCCGATGCCGACGATGATCGTGTCGCGGTAGCGCTCGACCGTGTCTCGTGCAGCGTGAAAGGCGGGAAAGTAGCCGTTACCGTCGAGCACGTAGAGCACCGGGAAGCCGCTCTTGGTCGGTTCGCCGTCGGGCAGGCTGATCATGATGCGGTACGCTTCGCCTGCGGCGTTATGCATCTGCCACTGACGAGTGTGGTCGAGCGCGACCGATGCCGTCTCGTCGGCAAGTGCCGAGGCTGCGCTGGTCGAGATCGGTGCACCGAGAAGGCCCAGCACACCGAGCACTGCCAGTCCGCGCATGAGGGAATGCAATGGCACGACGTTCTCCTCGCTTACCAGTGATAGCTCAAGCTGCCCAGCACGCTGCGCCCGCTGCCCCGATAGCAGTAGCCGCCTTCGCAGACGATGTAACGATTGTCGGCCAGGTTGTGGGCATCGACGCCGACGCGCACGCCCTCGAGCTGGCCGGAGAAGTCATAGTGAGCGCCGGCATCGACCAGGGTGTAGCTGTCGTTTTCGTGGGTGTTCTCGGCATCGTCCCAGGAGCTACCGATATAGCGCGCGCCAGCCGCGAGGCCGACGCCGCGCAGCGGGCCGTGATCGATGTCGTAATCGAGCCACAGCGAGGCGAGATGCTCCGAGACGTTGACCGGCGTGTTGCCGGTGTTGCCGTCGTTGTCCTTGGTGATTTCCGGGTCGTTGACGGTGTAGGCGGCGGTCATGCTGAGTTCACGGGTGAGGTCGGTGGTCAGTTCCAACTCCAGGCCGCGGATACGCTGCTCCCCGGTGGCCACCGAGTAGAGCCGATTGTCGGGGTCCGTGGTCAGTACGTTGGTCTGCTCGATCTGGTAGACGGCGGCGGTCAGCAGCAGATCCCGGCCCGGCGGCTGGTACTTGACCCCGGCCTCCCATTGGCGGCCTTCGGAGGGGGCGTGGTGATTGCCGTTGGCATCGGTGCCGCTCTGCGGCTCGAACGACGTGGCGTAGCTCAGATAGGGTGACACGCCGTTGTCGAAGGCATAGAGCACGCCGAGCTGGCCGGAGCCGGCATCGTCTTTCTGCCGGTCATTGCCGGAAACGGCATCCCGGGTGACGTCCTCGGCCCAGTCGTGGCGCAGGCCGGCGGAGAAACGCCAGCGGCCGAGTGCGATCTGGTCGATCAGGTAGACCCCGGTGCGCTCGGCGCGGCCGTCGATATCGGCGTAGAGGTTGTCGGGTGCGGGAATATGCTGGTGGTAGTCCGGGTCGTCGCGGTCGATCGAGGGCGCGTCGCCGTAGGCGTAAAGCACGTCGTAGTCGAGATAGCTGTAGTCGACGCCGCCGCTCAGCGTGTGTTCGAGCGCGCCGGTATTGAACTCGCCTGTCAGTCGGTTATCGGTGACCACCGAGCTCGTGTCTTCGTAGATTCCCGATGCGGTGCGCTCGACCACGCTACCGACATTGTCGTAGCCGTCGGTGTACTGATTGACCGCGCTGATGTCCTGATAGCGGGTGTGCTGGCTGAAGGAGAGCGCGTCGTTGAAGCGGTGCTCGAACTCCCAGCCGAGCTGCCACTGATGCTGTGAGGCCTTGTCGAAATCCTCGTCACCGGTCCAGAAGTCGGTCAGATCGTCCCCTTCCTGGTAATAGCCGGGACTGCCGCCGGTTTCCCGATCTTGATACTGGGCGAGCAGGGTGAGCGTCGTGTCGTCGTCGAGACGGATGGCAACCGAGGGCGCGATAAAACTGGCGTCATCAGGAATCTGTTCGACGTCGCTTTCGGCATCCCGCGCCATGCCGACCACGCGGTAGCGCACGTCGCCGCTTGCGTCGATGGCGCCGCCGACATCGAACTCGGCCTGGCGGGTGTTCTTGTTGCCGGCGGTGAGGGTGATCTCGTTGTCGGCGTCCGTGCTCGGTCGCTTGCTGACGCGGTTGACCACGCCGCCGGGGCTGACCTGGCCGAAGATCACCGAGTCCGGCCCCTTGATTACATCGATGCGTTCCAGCGCGTAGGGCAGCGTATTGGGCGAGGCGAGCCAGCTATCGTAGGGCTGGCGCAGGCCGTCGAGAAAATTGCCGCTGGTGGTGGTGGCAAAGCCGCGAACCTGAATCTGATCGAAGCGCGGGTCGAAGCCGTAATTGCCGACGCTGACGCCGGAAGTGTAAGCAACGGCGTCCTCGATATTGCGCGCGCCGCGCGCCTCGATCTGATCGCCGGTAACGACGCTGACGCTGCGCGGCGTCTCCAGCAGCGGGGTGTCGGTCTTGGTCGCCGAGCGGCTGGCGGTAGCGACATAGCCATCGACCGGCGCGACACCGCTGACGATGCCTGCGGCGGAGACGGTGATCGGGTCGAGATCGGTCGATGACGTCATCGGCGCCTTGACGATGACGTAACCGGAGTCGGTGCGCCGTGCCATCAGCCCCGTTCCCTCGAGCAGTACCGCCAGCGCCTGATCGACGGTCGCCGCGCCGGCCACGCCGTGGCTGCGTCGTCCACCGACCAGATCCGGGGTGTAGGAGAGCGTCAGCCCGGTCGTTTCGGCGAAGCGATTGAGCGCCTGATTGAGCGGCCCGGCGGCGATGGTGACGGTCGAGGCTTGCGGCGTCGGCGTGGCGGCCAGCAGCAGCGGCGAGGCGACGCCAAGCAGGGCGGCGAGCACGGTGGCGGGCAGTCGTCGATGCAACCGGTGGCAAGAAGACATGGCGTCGTGTTGGTATGGCGTGGTCATGCAGTGGTTCCCCTGAGTCTTTTTCATGGCGTCTCATCGAGTGAATCGGCGATTCATTCGAGGCGCTTAGGGGGAATACCGAACGAACCGGCAATATCCGACACGGAAAATTCGAGTTTTTTCGTTCTCGGATTCACAGGGATGGCGCTGATATCTCAGACCGGTTCGACACTGATCCACCAGCGGGTTCGCGAGACGATCCTGACCGGCAGCGTGCGCTCGAGATGGCGCAGCAGCGCTGGCTGCGAGTCGAGCTGGAAGACGCCTGACAGGCGAAGTCCCGCCACGCGCGCATCGCAGTTGACGAAGCCCCGGCGATAGCGCGCCAGTTCGTCGAGAAAGGCTGCCAGGCGAATATCGTTCACCACCAGCATGCCCTCGCTCCAGGCCTCGGGGTCGACCGCCGTCTGCCGAACCGGCAATGTTCGGGTTCCGTCGAAACGGACCGTCTCGCCAGACTCGATGATCCGGGAGGCGCTGCTCGTTTGCGTCAGCGCCACGCGGCCCTCGCTGACGCTGAGCTGGCTGATGTCGGCGGCGTCGCGCACGCTGAATCGCGTACCCAGCGCCTCGCACAGCCCATGTCGGCAGGCGAGCCGCAAGGGGCGGTGCCGGGGGGACGCCGCATCCGTGCCGCTCTCGATCATGACCTCGCCGCCTTGCAGGACCAGCCGGCGTTCTGCCGGCGTGAAGGCCACGTCCAGCGCCGAATCGGTGTTCAGGGTCACGCGAGTGCCGTCAGCGAGCGTCAGTTGCCGACGCTCGCCAACACGGGTGGCATAGTCGGCGCGCCAGGGGTGGTGCGTTTGCGCAAGCCACAGCCCCGAGCCGCCAACGGCGCAGCCTGCCAGCAGCAGTTTCAGTGTGCGGCGTCGATCCAGCTCACGGCCAGTACGGTTCAGGATCTGGAGGCTCGCGGCCGGCTCCGGCAGGCGACGCCTCATATCGTCGAACTCGCCGGTCAAGCGTGTGACTCTCGCCCAGGCTCTCGCGTGAGAGGGGCACTCGGCGCACCAGCTATCGATGGCCTCGACAAGGCGAGCGTGCTCGGCGCCGCGGGCGCCGCCGAGGCGAAGATGCCAATCGATGGCGCGGCGCACCACCGACTCGTCGGGATCGCTCGTGATTTCGCTCATTTTGCACCCCACATCACGCATCCGCGAAGCGCAGTTGATAGCAGCGGTATAGGGCGTCGGCCACATGGCGTTCGATCGTGCGTGTCGAAACGCCCAGCCGCCGTGCAATGGTCGCATGGCTTAGCCCACCCAGTTGGCGCAGCAGGAACGCTTCGCGCGTCAGTGGCTTGAGCCCGTCGAGCAGGGTGCTCAGTCGCGCCAGCAACTCCAACGCCTCATGTTGCACTTCGGGTGAGGGCACCTGGCTTTCCGGCAAGGCAGCGAGGGCCTCGAGATAGGCTTTCTCCAGCGCGCTTCGACGCCAGTGATCGACCACCAGCCCCTTGGCGATCGTGACCAGCAGGGCGCGCGAGGTTGCGGTCATCGCATCGCCATGACGCGTCAACACGCGCAGGAAGGTGTCCTGTGCGAGATCGGCCGCTTGCTCCGAGCACGCCAGGCGCTGACGCAGCCATCCCTTCAGCCAGCCATGGTGCGCACGGTAGAGAGTCTCGAAGGCAGTGGCGTCGACGGACATGGAGATGTGACTCGAGACAGAATGAGGCGAGGAAAGTGATCACCTTAAACGCGAATCAGTCTCATTACAAGGTGGCGCGTCGAGGCCACTGCATCAGCGCCCAATGATAGGAGAGGTGTCATACCCATTATGGATCGGGGTGTCAGCACTTCGACGACACCCGCGCTTACCGGCACTGGCGCAACACTCGATGCTAGATAGCGTCTTCGATCTGCCAGTTGATCGGTACCGTGGCGACGCCGGCAGAGGGCGGCAGCGTGAGGAGCATCTGCACCACGCGGGCGACCTCCTCGGGTTGGGTGACGCTGGCGCCATCGACCTGGGCGGCCGCGGCCATATCGGTCGCGACGAAGCCGGGGCAGATCGCGGTGGCGCGGACACGGGTCTCCGCCGTGCAGTGGCGCAAGCCGTGGACGAACGCCTGGGCGGCAAACTTGCTCATCGCGTAGAGGCCTGAAGCGGCGGATCTGACCCTTAGCCCGGAAAGCGAGACGATCGAGATCACCTTGCCCTGTTCGGCGGCGACCAGGTGCGGCCAGGCTTGCTGGGTGAGCAGCATGGGCGCGCGGGCATTGACCGCCATCACGTGGTCGAACTCATCGCCACTCGCCTCCAGCACCGTCGATTGGCTGAGGATGCCCGCGTTGTTGATCAAGGCATCCAGGCGGCCGAAGGTGCGCAGTGTTTGATCGACCCAGGCCTGGCCACTGGCGGCATCGAAGGCGTCGTAGTGGTAGCTCAGCCAGTCGGCGCTCTCCGGGCGCTCGCTGGGTGGGGTACGGCAGCCGAGACTCACGCGCCAACCGGCGGCCAGCAGGGTGTCGGCGATGCTGGCGCCAATACCGCGATTGGCGCCACTGATCATGGCAACCGGGGCGTCGGACATGATTTCTCTCCTGATCGGGTGAGGTGACGGATGACGTTTCCGCCAGGCCGCCGGGCGTTTTCGCCATGCTCGGCGTGCCGTTTCTGGCGGCTCATCTTTAGCGGCTCTTGTTTGAGCGCTTCACTTCTCTTGCCGCTTCGTCTTGCGCGCTATGCCCCGAGCACGTCGTTCAGTGTTTCCTCGAGCACCTCGCACAGGCGTTCGACGTGCGGGCGCGTGAAGACCAGCGGCGGGCGGATCTTCAGCACATTGGCCTGTGGCCCGGTGGCGCTGATCAGCACCTGGCGCTGGCGCAGGCCGTCGACCAGCGCCTGCGCGAGGGCGGCGTCCGGTGTGCCTTGGGCATCGAGCACCTCGACACCGGCCAGCAGCCCTGCGCCGCGCACCGCGCCGAGCCGGTCGGTGGTGGCCGCGATCTGACCCAGTCCGGCGTGCAGGTCGGCACCGACCGCGGCGGCCTGTGCCACCAGATTCTCCTCGGCAATGACGCCCTGGACCGCCAGCGCGGCGGCGCAAGCCACGGGGTTGCCGCCGAAGGTATTGAAGTAGCGCGCCGTCTCCCCGAAGTGATCCATCACGTCGCGTCGGCCGGCAACCCCTGCCACCGGGTGACCGTTGCCCAGCGGTTTGCCGAGCGTGACCAGGTCGGCCTTGACGCCGTGGCGGGGGAAACCCCACAGGACGCCGGTGCGGCCGAGCCCGGCCTGCACTTCGTCGGCGATATAGAGCCCGCCAGCGCGCCGGATCGTTTCGACCGCCGGGGCGAGAAACCCGACCGGATCGGTCACGATGCCGTCGCTGGAGAAGACACTGTCGAGCAGCAGCGCGGCGGGGCGGATGCCGTGGGCGGCGAGATCGTCGATCGCGGCCTGCACGCCGGCGGCGAAGCGTGCGCCCATCGCCGCTGCGCCGTCGCCGCGATCCACGGGCGCCGGTACGGCGCGTACCGTTCTGCCCAGCTTGACCTTGCTGCCGAGCGAGGGCGACGCCTCGGCGATCGACTGGGTCACGCCGTGATAGGCCAGCTCGGTGACGATCAGCCCCTCGCCACCGGTGAAGGCACGGGCCATGCGCAGGGCGAGATCGTTGGCTTCGCTTCCCGAACAGGTGAAGACCAGCTGTTCCAGCGGCGTCGGCAGCGAGTCGATCAGCCGCTCGGCGCAGTCGAGGATCGTCTCGTGCAGGTAGCGGGTGTGGGTATTGAGCGTGGCCGCCTGGGTGGCGATGGCTGCCACGACCTTCGGGTGGCAGTGGCCGACACAGGCGACGTTGTTGTAGGCGTCCAGGTGCGCCGTGCCGTGGCGGTCGAAGAGCCACACGCCCTCACCGCGCACGGGATGGAACGGCCGCTGGTAGAACAGGCGGTAGGAGGCGCCGAGCAGGCGCTGGCGCCGCGCCAGCAGGGCCGTCTCGACGGCATCGTCATCTTTCTTGGTGGGCTCAGCCATGCTCACGCTCCCGTCGTACCCGGTGAATGGAAGGGTGAATCGAGGGCCTCGTTCAGGCGGCGCTGGAAGGTCGCCGCGGGCAGATTCAGGCAGTGCTCCAGCGCCCGGCGGGAGGCGGCCGTATTGCGCAGCAGGTAGTCGGCGTTTTGCGGATAGCGTCCGGCGCGATGGGTGGCGAGGGTAATCGCCATCGCCAGCCGGGTTTCGATCAAGCCGCGCAGCAGCGCGCACTCCGTCTCGTCGAGCGCTGAATGGGCATGATAGCCGGCGATCAGCGCCAGGGCCCCCGCCAGCGGATCGGTGGCACCCTTCATCTGGTAGGCCGCGGCCACGGCGAGATCGATCACCCGCGGGGCGAACAGCATGTCGCCGAAATCGATGATCGCGGCGGGATGCTCGGGCAGGGTGTCGTCGTCTGCGGTCGAGGCGAACAGCACGTTGTGGCCGTTGAGGTCGTTATGGATCGGCTGACGCGGCAGCGCCACCAGGCGCGGACGCAACTGCTCGGCGAAGCGGTGAAGCAGGTCGCGGATACGCTGGCGCGAGGGGTCATCGAGGCTGTCGGTCTGCGGCAGCAGGTCGTCGGCTCGCTGCAGATCCCACGGCATCGACAGCTCGCGAACCGGGTGGTCGAAGTCGGCCAGGGCGATATCGACCCGTGCCAGCCAGCCGCCGAGCCTGAACTGGAAACGCGGGGAGGCCACGCGGTCGGCCAGCGGCGTGCCGGGCAGGAAGGTCGACAGCCGCACGTGGCTGACGCGGCCGTCATCGAGGCGCAGCGGTGGCGCCGGATCGCCATCGCGGTCGCGCAGCACCCGCGGAATCGGCAGGGCTGGGTCGTGTGTGGCCAGGTGCATCAGCGCACGGACCTGAAAATCGCTCACCGCCTGGCGCTCCGCCGGATGGGTGAACTTGAGCAGGTAGCGCTGGCCGTCGGCCGTCTCCGCGCGGAAATTGCAGTCGCGCTCACCGCTGAGCGGCTCGAGGGTGGCAGCGAGGCCGAAGCGCTCGGCCAGCACCCGTTGGGCGGTCTCTGGCGACACCGTCAGGGCCGTGGCCGCGAGGACGTCCGTGGTCTCGTCTATGTGACTCGTCATCATTCGAACCCCGACAGCGCGCTGACCAGATTGTCGCCGAGGGCGTCGGAGAGGTAGCCACCCTCCTGCACGATGACGGTGGGCAGGCCGAGCTGGGCGATCTGCCGGGTGATCTGTGCAAAGCCCTTCGTGGTCATCGCGATGCCCTGGTAGGGGTCGTGTTCGTAGATATCGAGGCCGAGCGAGACGACGAGCGCGCCAGGGGCGAAGTCGGCGATGCGCCCGCAGGCGCGGGCCAGCTCGCGCAGATAGCCGGTGGTCTCGAGCCCCTGGGGCAGCGGCAGGTTGAGGTTGTAGCCCTCGCCGTTATCGCGTCCGGTTTCATGGGCGTGACCGGTGAAGAAGGGCGTCATGAAATGGGGGTCGGCATGCAGCGAGACCGTCAGCACATCGTCGCGGTCGTAGAAGATGCCCTGGGTGCCGTTGCCGTGGTGAAGGTCGATGTCGAGTATTGCCACCCGCGCATGGTGGCGGCGCAGCTCGCTGGCGGCGATGGCGGCATTGTTGAGATAGCAGAAGCCGTTGGCACGCTCTGCGTAGGCGTGGTGCCCCGGCGGGCGGCACAGCGCATAGGCGAGGCGATGGCCTGACTGGACATGGCGAGCCGCGCCCAGCGCGCACTGCGCGGCACCTCTCGCCGCAAGCCAGGTGCCGGGCCCGATGGAGGCGGCCATATCGCCCAGGTGGAAGCCGACCCGCCCGACCAGATGATCCGGGTAGGTGCAGGGCTCGCCGGGGAAGGGGTGGACGTTGGCGACCACCTCTTCCGGGTTGCGGTCTTCCAGGGCCAGCCAGCGGCTGTGGACATGTTCGAGGAAATCGAGGTAGCGCGGCGTATGCACGGTTGCCAGCGTGTCGTGGTCGACCTCGGTATCCGCGGTGACGAGAGTATGGCCGGCGCTGACCGCAGCGCGCTGCAGGCGATCGGCCCGTTCCGGCTGCTCGTTGCTACGGCGGACCTGACCGCGCACGACGAAGAACTGCGGGTCGTGACCGCGGTGAGCATCACAGACGAAGACATGCATAGTGTTCTCCACTTCTCAGAAAGTCTTCGACATCGGCGGCAGCGCTTCGACACGGGTTGGACAGCCTTCGATATCGGCGTGGGAGCCTGTGCTGCGCGGCCAGAGACCGCTGCCGTGCCCTCGGGCGACGGGCCGCAGTCAGCCCTTGGCGCGTTCCCGAAACATCTCCACCACCCGCTGCTGGGCGACGCCGATGTGATAATCCAGCGCCGCCTCGCCGGCTTCCGGTGAGCGAGTGCGCAGCGCCTCCAGAATCGGCTCGTGGGTATCGGCGACGCGCAGGGCGTCGTCGTAGAGCTGGCCGATCAGCAGAATGCAGAAGCGCATCTCGTGACACAGCTCGTCGAACACGCGCACCAGGCGATGGTTGCCGCTGAACTCGCACAGCATGCGGTGAAACGCGACATCCTCCTCGATCTGCTGAACGGCGGTGCCGTTGCGGGCCACCCGGCGCATCGTCTCGAGCTGGTCGCTGAGCGCCGCTTCCATCCCGGCGGTCAACTTGCCCGCCAGCAGACGAATGGCGTGGCGTTCGAGGCACAGGCGAAGATCGTAGACGTCATCCAGCTCGTCGGCGTTGAAGGTGCGAACGAAGAAGCCGCGCCGGGGTTGGGAGACCAGCATGCCACGACTTTCGAGCAGGCGTGCCGCTTCCCGCACCGGGGCGCGGCTGACGCCAAAGTCGCGTGCCAGTTGCGCTTCGGCCAGATGCACGCCGGGTGCGAAGTCCCCCTTGAGCAGCGCTTCCGTCAGCATGTCGGCAATCTGGTTGACCAGATCGCGCTGCTGGATGGTGGCGAATCCCCGTGTGGTCGTCGTCATGTCATCTCGTTTGGCTGGCGGTTGGCATCGTTCACACGCTCTCTCAGCGATCGTAGCGGGTCGACTGTCGAGTGTCGACAGTTTGGAGATTGCCTGATAGGTTAATCGCTAAACCCGCTCGATAACGCGGTCACCGATGATAACGGCAACGCCGCAAGCCCCCGACAGGAGATCGATGATGGAGATGGCGACTGACGCCCACCACGCCTCGAAACAGGCCGCCCGCCGCGATCTGGCCGCAGCCTATCGGCTGATCGCGCATTTCGGCCTGGATGACAGCATCTACACGCATATTTCCGCGCGTGCCGAGGCGGGCAAGGAGAACTTCCTGATCAACCCCTACGGTTATCGCTTCGAGGAAGTGACCGCGGCCAACCTGGTGACCATCGATCTCGAGGGGAACGTGATCGACGATCCCGAGCGTGCCGGGATCAACAAGGCCGGATTCACCATCCACAGCGCGATCCACGAAGCGCGCCCGGACGTTCACTGTGTGCTGCATACCCACTCGGTGGCCGGTGTCGCCGTCTCGTGCCTGGAAGAGGGGCTGTTGCCCTTGAACCAGTGGTCGATGGAGTTCCACGGCCGCACTGCCTATCACGATTACGAAGGGATCGCCCTGGACCTGGCCGAGCGCGAGCGACTGGTCGCGGATCTGGGCGACAAGCCGATCATGGTACTGCGCAATCACGGCATGCTGGTGTGCGGACGGAGCGTCGGCGAGGCGTTCAAACGAATGCACAACCTCGAGCGTAGCTGTCAGGCGCAGCTCGCGCTGATGGGCAGCGGCATGAAAGTCCGTCGGGTGGACGATGCCCTGGCCGAGCACACCGCCCAGCAGTACGAAAAGTGGGATGCGGATCACGGTGTTACCGACCACGATCCGGAGTGGGACGCCTACTTGCGCCTGTTGCAGCGCATTCAGCCCGATTTCGAGGGCTGACACGGGGCCGTGCCGGAGGCTCGTGCGCCTGCCGTCGATCCCTGAGGTTGGATACCACGAGATCCCATGTCACGAAGCTGGATAGAACAAGGTTGGACATCACGAAGCTAGACTCGAGAAGGCGCGCGGTAACCCTGAACATATCGCGTTGAATGCGTCTGAAAGGCGCTTTGCCGGTGGTTCGAAGATTCGACAAATCCAATAACGATGAGATCTGCCATGACTCTGCTATCGTCCGTGACCGGCCGTCTGACGGCGGCCGCACTATCGCTTGCTGTCGCACTGCCCGCCGTGGCTCAGGAAACGCCACAATCCGGCGGTGTCGCCAACGTTGCCATTCAGCCGGAGCCTCCGGGGCTGATGCTGCCGCTGGTGCAGAATGCCCCGACCCAGCGGGTGGCCGGGAATATCTTCGAAGGGTTGCTGCGTTACGACGCCGACCTCAAGCCGATGCCCCAACTGGCGACTTCCTGGGAGATCAGTGACGACGGCCTGGCCTACACCTTCCATCTGCATCCCGACGTGATCTGGCATGACGGCGAGGCGTTCTCCGCCGCCGACGTGGTGTTCTCCGCCGATGTCTTCCTGCGCGAGACCAACCCGCGAACCCGGGCGATTCTCGACCACGTGGCCAGCATCGAGGCGCCGGACGACGAGACGGTGGTCTTCACGCTCAAGCAGCCATTCCCGGCCTTCATCCAGGCCTTCGAGGTCGGCACCCTGCCGATCGTGCCGAAGCATCTCTATGAAGGCACCGACTTCTACCACAATCCGGCCAACAACCACCCGATCGGCACCGGCCCGTTCGAGTTTGCCAAATGGGATCGCGGCTCGGTGATCGAGCTGGACAAGAACCCGGACTACTACGAAGCGGGCAAGCCCTATCTCGACAAGATCTACTGGCACGTGATCCCGGATGCGGCTTCCCGGGCAGCGGCCTACGAGAACGGAACCCTGAACATCATGCCCGCCGGATCGGTGGAGAACTTCGATATCCCGCGTCTTGCCGAGATGGACGGAAGCTGCATGACGGAAGCGGGCAACGAGTACTTCAACCCGTTCGCCATGCTGTGGCTCAACAACCGTGAAGGACCGACCGCCGACAAGCGCTTCCGCCAGGCGGTGATGTACGCCCTCGATCGCGATTTCGCCAGGAACGTGCTCTGGAATGGGCTGGGCAAGGTGCCCAACGGCCCGTTCAGTTCGACCCTGGCTGCCCATGACGACGATCTCCAACCGTACCCCTACGATCCGGACAAGGCAGAGGAACTGCTCGACGAGATGGGTTACGACGGCGAACCGGTACGCCTGTTGCCGCTGCCCTACGGCGAGACCTGGACCCGCTGGGCGGAAGCCGTGCGCCAGAACCTCGAGGACGTGGGTATCAACATCGAAACCGAATCCTCGGACGTGGCGGGCTGGAACCAGAAGATCAGCGACTGGGACTACGATATCGCCTTCACCTACCTGTTCCAGTATGGCGACCCGTCGCTAGGGATCGCGCGGACCTACGTCTCCAGCAATATCGCCAAGGGCTCGCCGTGGAACAACGTCGAGGGCTACGAGAACCCCGAGATCGACAAGCTGTTCGCCGATGCCGCGGTGGAGAACGACGCCGACAAACGCCAGGCGATGTACGACCAGATTCAACAGACGCTGCACGACGACGTGCCGCTGGCGTGGATCATGGAACTGGCGCAGCCGACGATCTACCGCTGCAGCGTGCATGACCTGATCACCACCGGTATCGGTCTCAACGATGGGTTCAAGAACGCCTGGATCGAGCAGTAGACGACCCCGGTTTCGGTAGCAAGCGTCGGTGGCCTGCGGGTGGCCGACGCTCGACGAGGACAGAACCATGGCTTATGTCTCTCTGATCCTGGGTCGCGTCGGCAAGGCCGTCATCGTGCTATTGGCGATCCTGGTATTCAATTTCTTCCTGATTCACGCCGCCCCCGGCGATCCCGCGGCCGTCATGGCGGGCGAGGCCGGGGCCACCGACCAGCAGTTCCTCGACGATCTGCGCGAACGCTTCGGGCTCGACCAGCCACTGCCGGTGCAGCTCTGGCGCTACATGAGTGGGGTGCTGCAGCTCGACTTCGGCTACTCCTATCGCCAGCAGATGCCGGTGCTCGATCTGATCCTGGACCGACTGCCGGCGACGCTACTGCTGACCGGCGCGGCGTTCTGTATCTCGCTGCTGTTCGGGATCATCGCGGGGACGCTGGCCGCCATGCGTGCCAAACGGCCATCCGGGTCGATCATCATGGGGCTGGCGCTGCTGTTCTATGCCACGCCGCTTTACTGGGTGGCGATGATGGCGGTGCTGGTCTTTTCGGTGACGCTCGACTGGCTGCCCGCCTACGGCTACTCGACGGTCGGCGCCGGCTACACTGGCCTGGCTCACGCCGGCGACGTCGCGGTTCATCTGATTCTGCCGGCGCTGACCCTGGGGCTGTTCTTCATGGCGGTCTATACCCGCATGACGCGCACCTCGATGCTGAGCGTGTCACAGCAGGATTTCGTCAAGACGGCGCGTGCCAAGGGGCTGGCGCCGGGGGTGATCCAGCGTCGTCATATTCTGCGCAACGCGCTGCTGCCGATCATCACCCTGGCCGGGCTGCAGGCCGGGCAGATGGTGGGCGGGGCGGTGCTGACCGAGACCGTGTTCGCCTGGCCCGGCATCGGCCGGCTGATGTACGAGGCGTTGATGCAGCGGGACTACAACCTGCTGCTGGGCATCTTCTTCTTCTGCGCGCTGCTGGTGATCCTGTTCAACATGCTTACCGACGTGATCTATCGGCTCGCCGATCCGCGTATCAAGCAAGGCGCTACCTGAATGCCTGCGCGGACGAATTGCTTTGCTATGGCCGCCGTCCTGGCGGCCACCGAAGGCCAGCCTGCGGCTGTTCCATTTCGCTCCCGGCGAAATGGTGCGCGGTGCTCTAGCGCAATCCTAACAGCCAGTTATGTCTTGCTCTCTGCGCGCCGAGCGCCTCGCGCTTCATTCCGCTCGGCGATCCAGGCAACTCTTTCTTTGGGGGCCGCATGAATTTCTTCAAACGCTTTGCCCAGAATCGCGGCGCCCTGGTGGGGCTGGTGATTCTCGGTCTGGTGGTGGTGCTGGCCTTGCTGGCGCCATTGCTCTATCCCGATTCTCCCTGGCGCATGGTGCAGCGGCCGTTTCTGGCACCGGGTGAAGTCTCCGGTTTCTGGCTGGGGACCGATGTCATGGGGCGCGACGTCGCCGCGGGGCTGGCTCACGGCGCCTGGGTATCGCTGCTGATCGGGCTGATCTCCACCGTGGTGGCGCTCGCCATCGGGGTGCCCCTCGGGGCGCTGGCGGGTTATTTCGGCGGCAAGATCGACGACGCCCTGATGCGCTTCACCGAGTTCTTCCAGACCATTCCCAACTTCGCGCTGGCGATCGTGCTGGTGGCGATCATGGAGCCGAGCACGTTCTCGATCGTGCTGGCCATCGCCATCGTCAGCTGGCCGCCGGTGGCGCGCCTGGTGCGCGGTGAATTTCTCTCGATCAAGCATCGTGAGTACGTCGAGGCGGCGCGCCTGGTCGGCCAGACCCACCGAGACATCATCATCAAGCAGATCCTGCCCAATACGCTATCGCCGGTGATCGTGCTGGCCTCGCTGATGGTGGCCACGGCGATTCTGCTGGAATCCTCGCTCTCCTTTCTCGGCCTCGGCGACCCGGACACCATGTCCTGGGGCTACATGATCGGTGCCGCGCGGACGGTCATGCGCCAGGCCTGGTGGCTGTCGGTCATTCCGGGGGTGGCGATCCTGCTCACGGTGCTGGCGCTCAATCTGGTCGGCGAAGGGCTGGATGATGCACTCAACCCGCAGCTCGCCAGAGCACGCTAGGAGACCGACCATGAGTGAACCCATACAAGAGTCCGGCGCGCCCCTGCTACGTATCGAGCGCCTGGCGTTGGCTCTGCCGGAGGGCGCCGACCGGCTCTATGCCGTCGATAACGTCAGCTACGACCTGACGGCGGGCGAGATCCTGTGCGTGGTCGGCGAATCCGGTTCCGGCAAGTCGATGACGGCCAATGCGCTCATGGGGTTGTTGCCGACCGGCGTCCATGTCGCCAAGGGGCGGGCGCTGTTCGACGGCCAGGACGTGCTGGCGATGGATGAAATCAGCCACCGTGCCCTGCGCGGGCGGCGTATCGGCATGATCTTCCAGGAGCCGATGACGGCGCTCAATCCGCTGATGCGGGTCGGCGAGCAGATCGCCGAGGTGTTCGAGGCACACGGTCTGTTGACCCCGCGGGCGCGCAAGGAGAAGGCGCTGGCGCTGCTCGAGGAGGTCCGCCTGCCCGATCCGGCGTCGGCGCTGCGCGCCTATCCCTTCGAGCTTTCCGGTGGCCAGCGGCAGCGGGTGATGATCGCCATGGCGCTGGCCCTCGAGCCGGAACTGCTGATTGCCGACGAGCCGACCACGGCGCTGGATGTGACCACCCAGGCGCAGATTCTGCATCTGGTGAAGGATCTGCAGGCGCGGCGTGGCATGGCGGTGATGTTCATCACCCACGACTTCGGCGTGGTCGCCGAGATCGCCGATCGCGTCTGCGTCATGCGTGAAGGAAAGATCGTCGAGATGGGGGAGGCCCGCGAGGTGCTCGACCATCCCCGGCATGACTACACCCGTGCGCTGATCGACGCCATCCCCGCCGATGTCGTGGCGGCGGTAGGAAGACCCGCCGATGTCCTGGCGGCGGTAGAAAGACCCGCCGATGTCCTGGCGGCGGTAGAAAGACCGGGGGATGCCATCCCGCCACAGCGGGACGACAAGGATTCGTCACCGCTGCTGTCGATCAGCGGGCTCGACAAGGTCTATCGATCCAGCGGCGGCTGGTTCCAGCCCAAGCGTGAAGTCGTCGCGCTCGACGGCATCGGCTTCTCGCTCGGCAAGGGCGAGACGCTGGGGATCGTCGGCGAGTCGGGTTCCGGGAAGTCGACACTGGGGCGCTGCATCGTGGGTCTGAACCGGCCGGACAACGGCGAGATTCGTCTCGACGGGGTGGATCTGAGCGCGTTGGAGGGTCGCGAGCTGCGAGCGCATCGCCGTCGCATCCAGATGGTCTTCCAGGACCCCTATGCGTCACTCAACCCGCGCATCCGTGTCGGCATGGCCATCGCCCAGGGGCCGATCGCCAACGGCGTGCCCAAGGCCGAGGCGCTGGCACAGGCGCAGGCGCTGCTGGCAACGGTGGGGCTCGATGGTGGCGCCGCCGAGCGCTATCCCCACGAGTTCTCCGGCGGCCAGCGTCAGCGTATCGGCATCGCCCGAGCGCTAGCGCTGAACCCCGAGCTGATCGTGGCCGACGAGGCCGTCTCGGCGCTGGACGTCTCGATCCAGGCGCAGGTGCTGACGCTGCTCGATGACCTGAAACAAAAGCTCGATCTCTCGCTGCTGTTCATCACCCATGACCTGCGGGTGGCGGCCCAGATCTGCGATCGCCTGATCGTGATGCAGAAGGGGCGTATCGTCGAGCACGGCATCGCCAGGGAGATCTTTCTCTCACCGCAGCACCCCTATACTCGCGAGTTGCTGGAAGCGATACCGGGACGCCGCGATGCGCCGGAGCCGGCGACGGCGGCGGCCGGAGTGCTCTAAGAGGATGTTTACAAGTTCGGCGAGCGAAGGCCAGGCCGGGACGCGTAGTTAAGGCGAAATCGGCCGAAAAAAGTCCGGGCTGGTGTTCCAGCTTACGTGGGATAAATGAGTCATTTGACCGGGCTCGCGTACGATGTCGATTTCAACGCCGTATTGCCGAGCGCAGGCATTTTGTAAACACCCTCTAAACCGATCAACGACAAATGGAACGCATGACGACCATGGAAACCGAACGCCACGGGCAGACATCCGGACCAGGCGCCGGTGCACCCACCGTACAGGGCGTGCTGTTGGGCTCACCCGAGATCATGACGACCTACATCGCCGCCTTCGAGCAGGTGGCGCCGCAGTTTCGTCTGGCGCTGCCGGACGCCATCACCGATCCCGAAAGCGTGACCTTTGCGCTGGCCTGGGACCCGGGACCCGAGGATTTCCGGCCCTACCCCCATCTGTGCCTGGTGTCGTCGATCGCCGCCGGCGTCAACGGGATTCTCCAAAGCCCCAGCCTGCCGAGTGACGTGCCGCTGATGCGTATTGCCGGTGAGTCCCAGGCCCAGATGATGGCGGGGTTCGTGACCTGGCACGTGCTGTGGCATCACCGCCGCTTCGGCGACTATCTGAACCATCAGCGTCAACGCCACTGGCAGCGTCTGCCGAAGCGCGACGCCGCTGACGTGCGGGTGGGGCTACTGGGGGCGGGCAGGATGGGCGGGGCGGTGGCGCGCTCACTGGTGGCGCTGGACTACGACGTGGCGATCTACTCGCGCAGCGGGCGCAATCTGCCGGCCGGCGTCGAGGGATTCAGCGGTGAGGCCGGGCTCGAGCGGCTCGCCGCGCGCAGCGACATCCTGATCAACCTGCTGCCACTGACCCCGCAGACCCGGGGCATCCTCGACGCCGCGCTGTTTGCCAGGATGCCCCAGGGCGCTGCACTGATCCACGTCGGGCGCGGTGAGCATCTCATCGAGGCCGATCTGCTAGCGGCGCTGGCGAGCGGCCAGCTTGCGGCTGCTTCGCTGGATGTCTTCGCGATCGAGCCGCTGCCGCGGGATCACCCGTTCTGGCGACACGAACAGATCGTGATCACGCCCCACGATGCCTGCGATTCGACGCCGAACCAGGTAGCTCACGAGGTGGCGGAGGCCATGCAGCGCCTGGACGACGGTCTGCTGCCAGCGAGCGTGGTGGATCGAGAGGCAGGGTATTGAGCTCGAGGTGATTCAACCCGAGATGGACGGCGGCAAAGGAAACGCTGAATAAATCGCCGAACGAGATGAAGGGCAAGGCGCCCGGAACGCAGACTCGAAGCAACGCGTCACGCGAGATATAACCTGGGGTTAGGCGAGATTTCGATCGGGCTGGCGTTCCAGCACCGCGTGACGCAGCCATGCGCTGGGGACGCCGAGTCCGTGCAGGCATTTGTTCAGCGTTTCCCAAACAAGGACAACTCATGAAGACCTTCTTCCACGACGATCAACTGCTGCATCAACCGCAGACCTATTTTTCCCGCGGCAAGATGCGCAAGCCCCAGGAGGTTCGCGACCGCGCCGAGCATCTGCTGGCCGCAGCCAAGCGGCTCGGTTTCGAGGTCCTGGCGCCGACCGACCAGGGTGTCGGCCCACTGCGCGCCGTGCACTCGCTGCCCTACCTGCGCTTTCTCGAGAGCGCTCACCGCCGCTGGCACGAGCTGGGCGAGGACTGGGGCGAAGAGGTGATCTCCAATGTGTTCGTGCGCTCGCCCAACGCCTTGCGCGGCATTCTTGCCGAAGCGGCGCGTTACCTGGCCGATGGTAGCGCGCCGGTGGGCCGGCACACCTGGCAGGCGGCCTACTGGGCGGCCCAGAGCGCGGTGGCGGGTGCCGACGCCTTGCTCGCCGGCGAGCGCTTCGCCTATACGCTGTCGCGCCCGCCGGGCCACCACTCGGGGATCGATTCCGCCGGTGGCTTCTGCTTTCTCAACAACGCGGCGATCGCGGCGCAGCATCTGACCTCGCGCTATCCCCGCGTCGTCGTGCTCGATACCGACATGCACCACGGCCAGGGCGTGCAGGAGATCTTCTACGAGCGCGACGACGTGATGTATATCTCGATCCACGGCGATACCACCAATTTCTATCCGGCGGTCTGTGGCTTCGAGGATGAGCGCGGGCGCGGCGCGGGGCTTGGTTACAACCTCAATCTGCCGATGCCCCACGGCTCTCCGGAATCGGTCTTCTTCGCTCGGTTGGCGGAGGCCTGCCAGGCGATTCGCCTGTTCGAACCCGACGCGCTCGTACTGGCGCTGGGCTTCGATATCCACGAGAAGGACCCCCAGGCCAAGGTGGCGGTCTCCACGCCGGGATTCGGCAGACTCGGCCGCGACATCGCCGATCTCGATCTGCCCACGCTGGTGGTGCAGGAGGGCGGCTACTACCTGGAAGGGCTCGAAGAGAACGCGGTGCGCTTCTTCGAGGGGCTGCTGGAGCGCTAATCTTTATCATCGTGTCTTCGATAGCGAAATATATCGACTTCCCATGCGTGAAAGCGGGTAGTCGTTTCGAGACTCATCCCAGCTTTACGCGCAACGCTTGCCGAGGCTGGGTGACTGCTCGCGACGATAGCGATGATCGAGTCTAGGCAGCAGTTGTTTATACCCTGCTTCACTGTCGCACAGGCGGCCTCCGTAGCGAGCCCTTTGCCCCATGCGGAGGGCGTTAGTCGATAACCGAGTTCAATTTCTTCCTTACCTGCGAGGTCGATTGGACTCAGTCCACAGAACCCGATGAGCGCACCGTCAGCGCTTTGTTCCACGGCCCACATTCCGAACTGGCGCTCCCGGTACAAAGAGTGGTTGGCCTCGATGAATGCGCTAGTTTGATCGTTGGTAAGGGGACCTCTCATCGAGAAGTGCATGACTTCTCTGTCAGCCAATACTTTCGCCAACTCGGCGTGGTCGCTATACGCGAGCTCGCGAAGTCGAAGCCTCGAGGTTTCTGCAACGACACGCTGCTGATATGAATCGAGAGTCACAGATTCTGCACCCGGAAGTCCCTTGATCGATCGACTTCGTCGCCGGCGACCATGAAACGGCCATGACCGCGGTAGTGGAGCGTGCGGGGAAGCTCGATCGAGCTGTCGACATGGGCCTTGACGATCTCCCAGATGAACAGCTCGTGGCGATCGATCTGGCTGTCGTCGACCAGACGGCATTCGAAGCTGGCGTAACACTCGGCGACCAGCGGTGCCGAGACGATCTCCCCTTCCTCCGGAGTCAGACCGAAGGCATCGAACTTGTCGATCGCGTCGCCGTCACTGTTGCCGACACCGACCACCGCGTCGACGAGCTCGAGCGTCGGCACGTTGATCGTGCATTCGCGGCTTTCGCGCACCAGACGATGGCTGTGGTTGCCGGCGGTAATCAGGCAGCCGAAATGTGCCGGGGCGAAGCCGAGCATCATGTGCCAGCCCATCACCATCAGGTTGCGTTCGCCCCGCCAGTGGGAGCCAACCAGCACGATGGGCCCCGTTTCCAGATGGCAGCGGCATTGGTCCAGCGGAAAACCGGTCTTCGACGGTCTCAAGCCAGGTACCTCTCGGCCGATACTATGGCCCTAGCATAGACCACCGCCATCGATGACTCGCATACCGGTTATCGACGCCTTCAATTTTTCGTCACAGTCGTGTGGTTATATCCTCCGTGTCATTCCCCCCGATACCCCCCATTCAAGGAGAAGCAGCGTGAAGATTTCCGGGCGCATCAAGGCGTTGATCGTTATGGCCGTCGTCATCTACGTGCTTGCGCACGTGGTGCGCGCCATGGGGATGATGCTGCTGCGTTCGAGTCCGCTGCTGCCGGCATCGCGGCGCTCATCGGCGTTACCAGCACGAACGCCGCGTCTCGAGCAAGACGATGCCGAATCCTTGAAGCACTGCACGCGCTGCTGACGATCGTCGAGTTGTCGGCATGAAAAATCCTGGCTGATGGCCAGGATTTTTTTGCGCTGGTGATGAACGCGGTTATGGCCTGGCGGCGAGCCAGCCATCGACGAGATCGCGGTTGGCGGCGATCCACTGCGCCGCGCCCTTGTCCGGGTCGCCCGTGTTCTCGATTTCCAGCATCAACTGTGGCAGCTGTCCCGGTGTCATGTGCCAGGCATCCAGCATCGCCTTGAGCCCGGGGTTGTCATCGCCGAAACCGTGGTGCGATACCCACTTGATCTGCTCGCCGGCGCTGAAGGTCTTCTTCGGATCGTCGAGAATCTTGAGGTCATACTCGGCAAACGCCCAATGCGGCTGCCACAGGGTCGCGACGATCGGCTTCTTCTCTCGATAGGCCTGCTTGAGTTGCGCCATCATTGCCGACTCGCTGCTGCTGAGCTGGCGAAACGGCAGATCGTACGCATCGATCGCCGTGTCGGCTTCATCGGCGATGGTGGCACCGGGCTCGATACCGAAGATCGTCGGCTCGCCCTGGTAGTCGAACGCCGTGGCATGATTTGCGAGATCGGCCACGGAGTCGATGTCATCCATGTAGGCGGGCACGACAAGCGCATCCAGCGCGTCGTCATACCAGGTGGCGTTAAGATCGATGCGGTCACTGTAGGGGTCGACGTAGGCGTGGTCGCTGGGGAGCCACACTTCGAGCGAGATATCGATGTCGCCCTCGGCCAGGCCGCCGAAGAGGATCGGCTTCGAGACTTCGTTGAGGGTGACGTCGTAGCCCTTCTCGCCAAGCAGCTGCTGCCACATATGCGAGACGGCAATGTTTTCGGCCCAATTGTTGGTGCCGATGGTGACTGACTTGTCCGCCGCGCTCGCGGGGGCGATGCCGACCACAGCGAGGCCCGCGGTAGCCAGCAGCATTTTCAGGGAAGACATGGGTTATCCTTCTGAGAGTGTTGACGTTCCACACGCATATCCAAAGTTGTTGTTGTCGCTTGGATGCCGCGCTCTTAATGTATATACATTATCGACGCATGAGATTCTACCCGGAATGGGGCCAGTACGGATTCCGATGGCGTGCCACTGGCAGGTCGCAAGGGCCATGGTTGCCGGGCGGCCAGGGGCGATCGAGGAGCGGCGCGATGTCCAGCATGGATGACGAGCAATACGGGTGGGGTATCCATCGGCGCCAGGACATGGCCGCCGTTGCCTGGAAAAACGGTGGGGGAATCACGCGCGAAGTCGCGCGTGATCTAGGCGGCCTTCCGCCGGGCTGGCGGATCTCGGTCGCCGATCTGGAGCGTTGCGGCGCGTTTTCCCATTTCGGCGGCTACCGACGCCATTTCGGCGTGCTCGGGGCGAATCCCGTCGTGCTGTCCTTCCGTGATCGACGGATCACGCTCGCCACCGGCGACGTGGTGGTGTTCGACGGTGACGAGCCGGTTGAGTGCGAACTCCCCGACGGCCCGAGCCGGGCCTTGAACCTGATGTTCGATCCCATCCGATGGCAGGGGTCTCTTGCCCCTTGCCGGTCGGGGGCTTGGCCACCGCATCTAGCCGATGAGACGCTCGCGGAGCGCTGGTTCGTGCTGGCGCAAGGGCGGTTGGATTTCGGCGTATCATTGCGGGACCAGGAAGCCATTGGGCCTGGCGATGCGCTGCGCTACCCTGCCGAGCATGGCGCAAGGGCAGGGGGGCCACGCCTTTGCCCGGCCGACGATGGCGAGCACGGCGTCATCGGTTTTGATATCCAACTGAAAAGACGCTTGCTGGCGCCGGATGGCGCAAGTGTCCAGCAGCGGTCCTAGTGGTCGGTTAGGGAAACGTTGAATAAATCGCCGAACGAGATGAAGGGCAAGGCGCACGGCACGCAGAGACCGGGACATGACATGGGGTTAGGCGAGTTCTCGGGTACCGCGCAACGCAGCCATTCGCTCGTGTAGGCATCTATGCAGTGGTTCCTTAGGATTCCCGGCACAGACTCTTGCCTACAACAAGGAGCAGGCGTGAATCGGCAGCCCCCACGCTATCAGGTCATCAAGCAGTATCTACTCGAGCACATTCAGTGCGGCGATTTCCCGGTGGATCACCAGATACCGCCGGAGGAGACGCTGGCGACCACCTTCGGGGTCAGTCGGATGACGGCCAACAAGGCGATTCGCGATCTGGTCCAGGAGGGATATCTTTGGCGCCAGTCGGGCATCGGCACCTTCGTCGCCGATCGTCGCTCCGAGTCACCGCTGGTGGAAATCAACAACATCGCCGACGAGGTCAGAGGGCGCGGGCACACCTACGCCAACCGGGTGATCGTGCGTGAGGCGGTGGTCGCGGACGACGAGATCGCCATGCGCATGGGCGTCAAGGTTGGCAGCCAGCTGTTCCATTCCCGCTTGGTGCACCTGGAAGACGGCATGCCGATCCAACTGGAGATCCGTTACGTCAATCCCCGCTGGGTGCCGGGATACCTGGACGCCGATTTCGAGCGCCAGACACCCAACGAGATTCTGGTGGCAGCCTGTCCGATCAGCGACATGGAGCATATCGTCGAGGCCTTGCCAGCGGATGCTCTCGCCTCCCGGTTTCTCGAACTGGAGATCGGCACGCCTTGCCTGAGCGTGCGTCGTCGCACCTGGTCGAAGGACCGCCTGATCAGCTATGCACATCTGCTGCACCCCGGCGACCGCTACAAGCTGCGTTCGATGGCGCATACGAGCGGCCGCTGAGCCTGGCTCCCCGTCCAGGCGACGCTCGACACCGCGAGTGTTGCTGACGAGGGTGTTGGCATCGCGTCGTCTAGGCGGCGATCGCCGCCACCATGAGTGCCGCGGGTAGCGCCAGAACAAGGCTTAGTAATGTACGAATCAGCCAGATCACCACGATTTGCCCGACCGACAGCGGTATGCGGGTCGACAGAATGCAGGGTATCGATGCCGAGAAGAACAGAATCGAGGATACCGATACCACGCCGGCGGTGAATCGGGCCGGCAGCGAGGCGTCGGCTGTCAGCAAGGCCGGCAGAAACATCTCGGCCAGCCCGGAAGCCACCGCCTGGGAGAGCTGGCGTGCCTCATCGATACCGAACAGGGAGATCACGGGGTAGAAGATCATCCCCACCCACTCGAACACCGGCGTGTACTTGGCAAGCAGTAGACCCAGCAGCCCCACCGACAGGATCGAAGGCAGGATGCTGATGGTCATCAGCAGGCCTTCCTTCAGGTTGGTGACGACACTGCTGCCGAGTCTTGGCGCGCGTTCGGCGGCCATCAGGCTTTCGTGCCAGGCCCGGCGCAGGCGCTGGCCGCGTGGGACCTCGGCTTCGCCATCCGCCTTGCGGTCGTCCATCCTGGCCAACGGCGGCAGGCGGACGCTGATGGCGCTGACGATAAAGGTGATCAGCAGTGTCAGCCAGAAGTAGAGATTCCACATCGCCATCAGGTCCAGCGTCTTGGCCACGATGATCATGAACGTGGCCGACACCGTCGAGAAACCGGTGGCGATGATTGCCGCCTCGCGGGCGGAGTAGCGACCCGCCAGATAGACGCGGTTGGTAATGAGCAGCCCGATCGAGTAGCTGCCGACGAAGGAGGCCACGGCGTCGATCGCCGAGCGCCCGGGCGTGCGCCAGATCGGGCGCATCAACGGTTGGCACAGTACGCCCACGCCCTCCATCAGCCCGTAGTTGATCAGCAGCGCCAGGAAGATCGCGCCCACCGGCACGATCAGCCCGACCGAGATGACGAGCTTGTCGAACAGAAACGGCAGCATGTCCGGTTCGAAAAGTGCCGCCGGTCCCCAGCCGCTGAAGGCCATGATCGCCACGAATGCACCGATGACCTTGAATAGGGTCAGCACGGTTTCGGTGCGACTGGCCCGCCATCGTCCGGTCCACAAGGGGTAGAGGGCGCCGGCCAGGACGAGCACCAGGGCATAGAGGGTCACGCCACTGCCCATCAGTGCACGCAGACCGGTGACAAGGTGGTCGAGCAGAATGGTGCGCCGGTCATCGATCGAGAGGGGGACGAAAAATACCAGAATGCCCAGTGCGCTGGGGATGATGAGTTTGAACAGCTGGGTCGGCGACGGCCTGGACGCCTGTTCGGACTCGACCGGGGGCGATGGCGGCATGGGAGGCTCCTGAAAATGTTGTTGGTTGTTGTCTTCGGCCATGGCGTTCAGTCACGACGTTGCAGTGTCTTCAAGACATCGCGCAGCTCCCTTCGATTGTCTTCGTCCCGCGCGTGATGACCGTCTTCGATCTGCCACACGCCGGCCACCATGACGTCTCGAATCTGGGCCTGGCTCCCGGCGAAGATCCAGCGACCCATCCGCGACGTGTCGCTGGCGCTCGCCAGATAGGGATCGTCGCCATCCAGCACGATCCAGTCGGCGCGCTTGCCGGGTGCCAGTGCACCAATCGGCTGGCCCGAGGCCTGGGCGCCGCCGGCGGCCGCCTGGGTGTAGAGCCACTCCGCGACGCTGCGCTGCTGTGGACTCTGCAGCACGTTGCGCCGCTGCGTTGTCAGTCGTTGCCCGTATTCCAGCAGCCGCAACTCCTCGACGACGTTCAGGGAGACATGGCTATCGGATCCAATGCCCCAGCGACCCTGGCGGGCGGCATACTTTTCGCCGGGGAAGAGGCCGTCGCCGAGATTGGCCTCGGTGGTCGGGCAGAGCCCGGCAATGGCGCCGCTGACCGCCAGATCGTCGATTTCGCCGTCATCGAGGTGGGTGGCATGAACCAGGCACCAGCGCGCGTCGATCTCGACGTTGTCCAGCAGCCACCGCACCGGTCGCTGGCCGGACCAGGCCAGGCTGGCCTGGACCTCCTTCTGCTGTTCGGCGACATGAATATGCCGTGGGCCGGCCGGATTGGCGGCGAGTACCTCGGCGATCTCCTCGGGAGTGACCGCCCGCAAGGAGTGCAGGGCCATGCCGATCGTATGGCACGGATCGGCCTGGCAGCGACTTTGCAGCTCATCCAACTGGCGCAGATAGGCGTCGACGCCATGAACGAAGCGCCGCTGGCCCTGGGTCGGTGGCGCGCCGCCGAAATCGCTGTGGGCGTAGAGCACCGGCAGCAGTGTCATGGCGATACCGCTGCTGGCCGCCGCTTCCCGCAGCGCTTCCGACATTGCCAGCGGGTCTGCGTAGGGTTCCCCGGACGGTGAGTGGTGCAGGTAGTGGAATTCGCTGACCTGGGTATAGCCGCCCTTGAGCATCTCGACGTAGAGCGCGCGAGCGATGACCGCCACCTCGTCGGGTGTCAACCGGTCGACCAGCGCATACATGTGGTCGCGCCAACTCCAGAAGCTGTCGGGCATCGCCGAACCCACCTCCGCCAGACCGGCCATGGCGCGTTGAAAGGCGTGTGAGTGAAGGTTCGGCATGCCCGGCAGCACCGGTCCTCTCAGCCGTTCGGCACCCTCGTCGGTGGCATCGCTGGTGACACCCTCGATGATCCCCTGGTCGTCAACGTGCAGGCGGACGTTGCGATGCCATCCGCCAGGCAGAAGCGCGGCGGTGGCGAAGTAGGTTCTGGACACGATTGGCGATCCTTGGTATCGGATTTTGTATATACATATAGCGTGCTTGCCGTGGCAGTTCAAGACAGCATCTTTCATGCCTCGTTTCAGTGCGAAATGCCCATAGGTGCACCGAATTTGGGATTCTTTGGTGCTAGCGGCTGAGGTTATAGCGATCAGTGAATTTTCGTTTGACAGCAAAATGTATATACATATTCAATGACGCCATCCGCGACCGCGGGCACCCTTATCTCGTGGCCTATCGCTTGCCTGGAGCTCTCATGACAGATTCCCGTTTTCGTGATGTCGACATCCGCGCCCCTCGTGGCAACACCCTGACAGCCAAGAGCTGGCTGACCGAAGCGCCGCTGCGCATGCTGATGAACAATCTCGACCCGGATGTGGCCGAGAACCCCAAGGAACTGGTCGTCTACGGCGGTATCGGGCGGGCGGCCCGGGATTGGGCGTGTTTTGATGCGATCGTCGCGTCGCTCGAGACCCTGGAAACGGACGAAACGCTGCTGGTGCAGTCGGGCAAGCCGGTCGGGGTGTTCAAGACCCATGCCGATGCGCCGCGGGTGCTGATTGCCAACGCCAACCTGGTACCGCACTGGGCCGACTGGGAGCATTTCAACGAGCTCGATGCCAAGGGTCTGATGATGTACGGCCAGATGACCGCGGGCTCGTGGATCTACATCGGCTCCCAGGGCATCGTGCAAGGGACCTTTGAGACCTTCGTCGAGGCCGGACGCCAGCACTACGATGGCAAGCTGGCAGGGCGCTGGGTGCTGACGGCGGGGCTCGGGGGGATGGGCGGTGCGCAGCCGCTGGCGGCAACGCTGGCGGGCGCTTGCTCGCTCAACATCGAGTGCCAGCAGTCACGCATCGATTTCCGGCTGCGGACGCGCTATGTCGACGAGCAGGCGGACGATCTGGACGATGCGCTGGCCCGGATCGCGCGCTACACCGCCGAAGGCAAGGCGGTTTCCATCGCCCTGCACGGCAATGCGGCGGAAATTCTGCCTGAACTGGTTCGTCGTGGCGTACGCCCGGACATGGTCACCGACCAGACCAGCGCCCACGATCCGCTCAATGGTTATCTCCCGGCAGGCTGGCGCTGGGAAGACTATCGAGCGCGCAGCAAGCGCGAGCCACAGGCGGTGGTCAAGGCGGCCAAGGCGTCGATGGCGGAGCACGTGCGCGCCATGCTGGCGTTCGCCGAGCAGGGTATCCCTACCTTCGATTACGGCAACAACATCCGCCAGATGGCCCAGGAAGAGGGCGTTGCCAACGCCTTTGACTTTCCCGGTTTCGTACCTGCCTATATCCGGCCGCTGTTCTGCCGGGGCATTGGCCCGTTCCGCTGGGCGGCACTGTCCGGCGATCCGCAGGACATCTACAAGACCGATGCCAAGGTCAAGGAGCTGATCCCCGATGACGCGCACCTGCACCGCTGGCTGGACATGGCTCGCGAGCGGATCAGTTTCCAGGGTTTGCCGGCACGTATCTGCTGGGTCGGGCTGGGCCTGCGCGCGAAGCTGGGGCTGGCGTTCAATGAGATGGTGCGCAGCGGCGAGCTCTCCGCGCCGGTGGTCATTGGCCGCGATCATCTCGATTCCGGTTCGGTCGCCAGTCCCAACCGCGAGACCGAGAGCATGCAGGATGGTTCCGACGCCGTGTCCGACTGGCCGCTGTTGAACGCGCTGCTCAATACGGCCAGCGGTGCGACCTGGGTCTCGCTCCATCACGGGGGCGGCGTCGGCATGGGCTTCTCGCAGCACGCCGGCATGGTGATCGTCTGTGACGGCAGCGACGATGCCGCGCGCCGCATCGCCCGTGTCCTGCACAACGATCCGGCGACTGGCGTGATGCGCCATGCCGACGCCGGCTACGACATCGCGATCGAGTGCGCCAAGTCTCAGGGACTCGACCTGCCGATGATCAAGTAGCTCAGGAACGTCGACAGTGACCGGTGAGACTTTTCCCGGTTGCATTGAAGATATTGGTCGCGTGGTGACGGTTTCAAGCGGATCGACAGCCTCTCGTGTCAGGGTATAAAAATGTCAAAACCCGCTCCCAGAAGCCTCAAGCTCAGCGTATTCATCCCGACGTTCTTGATCGTCGCCGTCGCCGCGATTATCGGCCTGGTCGACAACGAACTGCTGATCGACGTCGCGCGGGATATCTTTTACCTGACGCTCTCCGACTTCGCCTGGCTCTATCAACTGGTCGCCGTGGCGGCTCTAGCCGTCGTCGGGTATGTCTTCTGTTCCAAGGTGGGCAACATTCGCCTCGGTGGAGCGGATGCCAAGCCCAGGTTCTCGTTGATGTCGACTTTCGCCATGGCACTGACGGGCGGTATCGCTACGGGTGTGGTCACCTACGCCGTCAATGAACCCATCATCTACATGGGCAATGTCTACGGCGAGATCGACCAGCAAGCCTTCGCGCCGGGCAGCGGCGAGTCGGCGGTTTTCGCGCTGGCACGCAGTTTCCACAACTGGAGCTTCATTCCCTACGCGATGTATGCCGTCGTCGGCATGATGATCGCTTACATGCACTACAACCGACACCAACGCTTCTCCATCTCGGCGGCCATCTCGCCGATCATCGGCGATCATCACCGTCGTCCGGCGATCACCGCCATCATCGATATCGTGTCGGTGCTGGCGATCGCGCTCGGCCTCGCATCGTCGCTGGGCGCCGGCGTCGCCCTGATCGGCTCGGGGGTGTCGCGGGAGTATGGCGTGAGTGTCGGGCCCTCCACCTGGCTGGTACTGGTGGCAATCATCACGGTGATCTTCATCGCCTCATCGGTGTCCGGGCTCAAGCGTGGCATTTGCTATCTCTCCTCGCTGAACGCCTATCTCTACTACGCCATGCTGGCACTGCTGCTGATCATCGGCCCGATGGTCTACATGCTGAATCTCTCCACCACCAGCATCGGCTATTGGCTGAACAACTTCTTTATCTGGTCTTTCGACACCAAGGAGCTGGGCGGTGAGGCGCTGGTGACCTGGTGGACGATGTACGACTGGTCGATCTGGATCGCCTACGCGCCGCTGATGGGCCTGTTCCTGGCGCGCATCTCCTATGGGCGGACGCTGCGCGAGTTCCTGATGATCAACTGGGTGTTGCCGGCGATCTTTGGCATCGTCTGGTTCACGGTCTGGGGCGGCAGTGCGATCCAGTGGCAGTTGGACGGCACGCTGGACCTGGCCGCGATCATCAGAGAGGACGGTGCCGTGGCTGGCCTGTGGGGTTTCCTCCACCAGTTGCCGCTCGCCTGGCTGCTGGTGCCGGCCACGATCCTGGCGCTGATCCTGTCGTTCGCCACGGCAGCGGATTCGATGTCGGCGACCATCGCCACGATCTGTACTCGTGGCATGACCGCCGACGATGAATCGCCCACCTTCCAGAAGATCCTGTGGGGCGTGTCGATCAGCGTCATCGCCTACGTCATGGTTGCCTTCGGGGGTGGTGAGCAGGGCGTCGATGGCATCAAGTATCTCGCGGCGGCGGGCGGCTTCTTTGTGGTCTTCCTGTTCGTTCTGGTGCTTGCCGCAAGCGTCAGGGCGCTGATCTACGGACGCGAGAGCGCCATCGCCACGGCGCGGCCCAAGGACGCGTCCAGCGGCTCCACCGCGGCGAGCGAGGGTTGAGGCGATGAAAACCGTCACGCTCGGCAACGAGGCAATTTCCTGGCGTATCATCGTCGAGGTGGCCTGCCATGGCGCGCAACTGGCGCTCGGTGACGGGCGCTGGGCCAAGGTTCGCGAGGCTCGCCAGGCGGTGGAGGCGTTCGCCCGGGAAGACACCCGTTATTACGGCATCAATACCGGTCTCGGTGCGCTCTGCCAGGTACGCCTGGCACCGGATCAACTGGTGCGGCTCTCCTATCACACCCTGATGAGCCACGCCTGTTGTGTCGGCGCCCCCCTGCGCGACGATCAGGTCCGCGCCATCATGGCGACCGCCGTGGTCAATTACAGCCACGGTCATTCGGGGATCAGTCCGGAGATCGTCGAGCGGCTCCTCGACTTTCTCAACCATGGGGTGACGCCGGTGGTACCGGGGCAGGGGTCGGTGGGCTATCTCACCCACATGGCGCATATCGGCCTGGCGATGATCGGCATCGGCGAGGTTCGCCACGAGGGCAGGGTCACGAGCGCCGAGTCGGCACTCGCGCGGATCGGCAAGCCGCCGGTGACCCTGGGCGCCAAGGACGGCTTGAGTCTGGTCAATGGCACCCCGGCCATGACGGGGTTGGCCTGCCTGGCATTGGATGGCGCCAATCGCTTGAGCGCTTGGGCGGACGTCGGCGCGGCGATGAGCTTCGATGCGCTGGGTGGCCAGTTGGCGGCGTTCGATGCCGATGTCCTCGCACTCAAGCCACAGCTCGGGATGCAGATCTGCGGCGCCACCCTGCGGGAGCTGCTGCACGATAGCCCATGGCTCGCCGCACGCCGTGGCGGGCACCTGCAGGATGCCCTGAGTCTGCGGGCGATCCCGCAGGTCCACGGCGCCTGCCGCGATCAACTGGCGCACGCGGCCCAACAGATCGAGCGTGAGCTCAACAGTGCCACCGACAATCCCTTGCTGCTGAAGAACAGCGAAGGCTACCGGGTCGTCTCGCAAGCCAACCCGCATGGCGAGTCGATCGCCTTGGCCTGCGACCAGTTGGCGATGGCGGTCGCGGAATGGAGCGCGATCTCCGAGCGGCGCATCTACCGCCTGGTGACGCCGGAAGTGAGCAGTCTGCACAGTGGCCTGCCGCCGTTTCTCTCCGCCGAGAGCGGGATGAAATCCGGGCTCATGATCGCGCAGTACACGGCCGCTTCGCTGGCCGCCGACAACAAGCGCCTGGCGCAGCCGGCGGTGATCGACAACTACCTGACTTCGGCACTGCAGGAGGATCATCTCAGCCTCGGCGACAGCGCCGCGCTGAAGCTGGATGCCGCGTTGGACAACGCCTTTCGCATCATCGCCATCGAGTGGCTGTGCGCGGCGCAGGCCTTCGACCTGCTGCCGAGCGAGCGCTTCGCCACCGGCACCAGCGCGGCATGGCGCTGGTTGCGCACCCTGGTCGACATCTACGAGGAGGAACATCCGCTCTCCCGGGATATCGAGCGAGCCTTCTCGGCGATGCGCTCCGCCACGATCCCAGAGGCGGTGACGGCGACCCTGAGTACACCGCCGGAAGCGCGCGCCCTCACCTTGACCTGATCTTTCCCGACCGCACGGAGGCAATCGCCCATGACCCAGCTCTGGCACCACTGTCACGCCATCACCATGGCCGAAGGTCGCTACTCCCTCATCACCGACGCGGCTCTCGTCATTGTCGATGGGCGGATCGACTGGATCGGCAAGGCCGATGATCTGGCCGAGCAGGATTTCGAGGCGATCCACGACCTCGGCGGTCGCTGGCTGACGCCGGGGCTGATCGACTGCCACACCCATCTCGTGTTCGGGGGCGACCGCAGCGGTGAGTTCGAGCAGCGTCTGGAGGGCGTCGATTACGAGACGATCGCCCGCCAGGGCGGCGGTATCGTCAGCAGTGTCAGAGCGACCCGGGAAACCGACTTCGAGGCACTCTACGCGCGTGCCGAAGCGCGGGCGCGGGTGCTGCTGGCCGAAGGCGTCACCACACTCGAGATCAAGTCCGGCTATGGGCTGGACCTCGACAGTGAACGGCGCATGCTGCAGGTCGCCCGCGAACTGGGCAGACGCTTGCCGGTGACGGTAAAGACGACATGCCTGGCCGCCCACGCCCTGCCGCCGGAGTACGCCGGTCGCAGCGATGACTACATCGAACGGGTGTGCGAGACGATGCTGCCGACGCTGGCCGCGGAGGGATGGGTCGACGCCGTCGACGGCTTCTGCGAGGGCATTGCGTTTTCTCCGGCCCAGATGCGGCGGGTCTTCGAGACGGCTCGCCGTCTCGGTCTACCGGTCAAGCTGCACGCCGAGCAACTGTCGCACCTGGGAGGCTGCAAGCTGGCGGCCGAGTTCGGCGCGCTGTCGGCCGATCACGTCGAGTACGCCAACGACGACGACGCACGGGCCATGGCGGCCAGCGGTACGACCGCCGTGCTGCTGCCCGGCGCGTTTCTGACCCTGCGAGAGACCCAACTGCCGCCGATCGAGGCGTTTCGCGAGCATGGCGTCGCCATGGCGCTGGCCAGCGACCTCAATCCCGGCACCTCGCCGGTGCTGTCGCTGCGGTTGATGATGAATCTCGCTTGCACGCTGTTCCGCCTGACACCGGAGGAAGCCCTGGCCGGTGTGACGCTGAATGCGGCCAGGGCGCTCGGCATCGACGCCAGCCACGGCTCGCTCGAGGTGGGCAAGGTGGCTGACGCGGTTGCCTGGGACGTGACCGGGCCGGCGGAACTCGCCTACTGGCTGGGCGGCCAGCTACCCGGCATTCGCTTCCACCATGGAGAGAAGGTCAGCGCATGAGCCGCTGCCATTTGATCTGGCGGATGGTGCCTTTGCTGGTATCGATGCCCCGCGCAGGGACTCGCCTGGCGCCGCGAGTCCAGGCCGGGCTCTCAGCCGCTGCGGGCGACGCCGCTTCGAGCCCGCGACCGTCGCCCGATTTAGGCCCGGACATCCCCTCAACGGAATCGCCCCTCGGTTGCTGTTCGACGCTGGCTTTCTCGTGAGCCAAAAAAGCCCGCGCTCATCGAGCACGGGCTTTTTCCTTTACTGCCTGGCAGCCGGCTTACTTGTTGGGCTGCTTGGTCACGCGCAGGTAGGGCTTCTTCTCGTCCCAGCCGTTGGGGAACAGCTCCTTGGCCTTCTCGTTGTCGATCGACGGCACGATGATCACGTCGTCGCCATCCTGCCAATTGACCGGGGTGGCGACCTTGTAGCCGTCGGTCAGCTGCAGGCTGTCGAGCACGCGCAGGATCTCGGCGAAGTTACGCCCGGTGCTGGGCGGATAGGTGATGGTCAGGCGTACTTTCTTGGCCGGATCGATGATGAACACCGAACGTACGGTGTTAGTGCCGCTGGCGTTGGGGTGGATCATGCCGTAGGCCTCGCTCACCGAGCGGTCGGCGTCGGCCAGCAGCGGGAAGTTGAGCCCGCAGCCCTGGGTCTCCTCGATGTCGCCGACCCAGCGCCGGTGGTCGTCCAGCGGGTCGACCGAGAGCCCGATCGCCTTGGTGTTGCGACGCTCGAACTCCGGCTTGAGGCGCGAGACCTCGCCGAGTTCGGTGGTGCACACCGGCGTGAAGTCGGCCGGGTGGGAGAACAGGATGACCCAGTTGTCACCGGCCCACTGGTGGAACGAGATCTGCCCTTCGGTGCTCTCCTGGGTGAAATCCGGGGCGGTATCGCCGAGTTGCAAAGCCATGACTTTCTCCTGTTGCCGTTGACGGCTTCCTTCCGAAGCCTGGGGTCGGATCTCCATCATGACGAGCCTGGGCAGTGCTGTGAAACAATCGATAGCGATAACGACATGCCCGCACGCTCGCGATGTGTCCGTGACGTTCCTACAACGTGGTAGCCAGCGCTCGATATCTCAAGGGCGACAGGCGGTTTTGGTGGCCGAGTTCACGGGCACGGTTCAATTCGCCGGTGCCGCTGCCCCCAGGTAGTGCTGGCGCCAGTAGCGGATGTCGAGCGACGACACGCTGACGGTGCGGCCGCTGCCGGGAGCATGGATCATCTGGCGGTCGCCCATGTAGATGCCGACATGGGTGGCACGGCTGCCCGAACCGAAGAACAGCAGATCGCCGGGACGGGCCACGTCGATCTCCTTCAGGGCATGGAACTGCTCGTTGGAGGTCCGTGGCAGCGAGATGCCGATCTTGCCGTAGGCCATCTGTACCAGTCCCGAGCAGTCGTAGCCCCGAGGTGTGCTGCCGCCCCATTGGTATGGCGTGCCGAGCGCATCCTTGGCGGCGGACATCACCAGAATGCGATCGATGGAGAGATTGTTGCCATCGATGGCCGGGCCATCGTCGCGGGTAACGATCGCCTTTTGGGTACTGCAACCGGCGAGCAGCAGCAGAAGCAGGCCAATGAACAGCAGGCCCGGATGGGAAAGCGTTACCTGGCGATTGGATCGGGTCGAGGAAGTCTGCCGCGCCGCGGTGAATCGGGAGAAATGGTGGGGGGTCGTGCCTGTCGCCATGCCCGCGGGCCCTGTCTGCCGGTTTCAACCGAGTGTAGAGCAGGGGCCCGATGCTGCAAAGTCGTCCGGTCCAGGCGTTTCGGTACGCGGTCGTCGTGGTTCTCTTCGAGCCGAGGGCGGGAACCGCGACGCTTGAGAGCGGCGGAGGTTGCCCCCACTGTCTGATGTCGCCCATCGGCGTTTCGGCTGTCTGTCGATATCGTCATCCGAATCCCCAGGAGGATCCCATGTCCATTGCCGAAGACCAGGTTCCCGGCGAACAAGCCGCACCGGCGGAGACGCAAGGCTTCGTGTTCAATCACACCATGCTGCGGGCCAAGGACCCAGCGGTGTCACTGGCTTTCTACACCCGTGTGTTCGGCATGCGCCTGCTGCGCAAGCTCGACTTTCCGGAGATGCAGTTCACGCTCTATTTTCTGGCCCGGGTCGACGACGACAGCGCCATACCCGAAGACGACGGTGAGCGGACCGCCTATACATTCTCGCAGAAAGGTGTGCTGGAACTGACCCACAACTGGGGCAGCGAGGACGATCCCGAGCTGCGCTATCACGACGGCAATGCCGAACCGCAGGGCTTTGGCCATATCTGCTTCGCGGTTCCGGATCTGGCGGCTGCCGAGCAGTGGTTCGATGCCAACGGTGTCGAATTCAAGAAGCGCTCGGACCAAGGCAAGATGAAGAACGTGATCTTCGTCAAGGACCCCGACGGCTACTGGATCGAAGTCGTGCAGCCCTCGCTGTCGAAAGGGCTGGGACGAGCATAAGGTTGACGGTGTCGGGAAGCGCTTGCGCCTTGGAGGTCTGGGCTTCCTGGACGTGGGAACGACGAACTCGACCCTGAACCTGCTTCCGATCCAGGGATTTACCGAACCAAGTTCAGGCCAACCCCGTCATGCTGCGCCGCTCTGGTCACGATAACCTTCGATCATTCGTCGGAAATCAGGGTTGTCCACATAAGCGACATTGAAGCGTGACCAGGCGACTGGCTCCCGGAGAGCGACAGAGAAAATCGAACCGGGAGCCAGAACGAAATTTTGCTCCAGCATATATCGGGCAAGGGCATCAGCATCGTCGATGCCAGGGAAACGGGCCCAGAGGTAGAGGCTGGTTTCCGGTCTGCAGAACACCTCGGCACCCATTTCATCGAACATGGCGAGACTAAGCTTGACGGCTCGGGTGGCATGTTCGACTAGGTGCAGGGCGTGTCTTCGAAAACTTCCCTCTTCCAGGATCAATGCCAGAGTTCGCTCGGAGATTTCCGAAGTGCTGGCATTGATGAGCATGTTCAGGTCTGCCAAGCCTTCGGCCAACGCGCGATCGCAGGCAATGAATCCTGAACGTAATCCTGCGGATACCGATTTCGAAAAGCTGCCTACGTAGATGCAGTGGCTGAACCCGCCCAACGACGCTATCCTCCGGCTCTCGGGCGGGCCGAACTCTGCCAGGGCGTCGTTTTCTACGATGGTGAAATTGTGTTTTCTTGCCAGTGATAGCAAGGCTTCGGATTTCGATGGAGATGTCGTGGACCCCGTTGGATTGTGAGAGACCGATTGGGTGAAGAACAACTTCGGCCTTTCCTGCGTCGCCCACCGAGAAACCGCATCCATGTCTGGACCGTCGGCCAGGCGTGGAACGGGAAGCATTCTGATATTACCCAGTCGCAGCTTTCCGAAAAGCAGGTAATAGCCCGGGTCGTCGATCATGACGCTATCACCAGGGGCCAACGAAAAACGAATGATCAGGTCCAGTGCTGAATTGACACCGGACGTCGTCAAAATATTGTCTGGCGAGGCATCGATTTCGTGATCTGCCAGCTTCTGTGCCAACTGTTCTCGCAGCGGTGGATAACCGCCGTGATAGCCATAGCGAATGGCGGAAAGCGACCCTCCACTGATGGCTTTCCGATAATGTCGCTCCAGCGCAATTTCCTTGAGCCAGTGCGCGGGCGGAAATCCTTCACCCAGTCGTGAAGGACCGGGATTTCTTACCAGTTGCTCCCGCATCAGCCAGATATTATCCATGGCCCGGTCAAGCTCCCGGGGGGTGTCACTGTTATCGATACGTTGGGGTGCAAGACCAGTAACGAAGAAGCCAGCGCCGTGACGACTTTCTATCAGTCCCTCCTTTACCAATCGGCCATAAGCGTTGAGCACCGTATTTTTCGCCATTTGATGTAGCGCCATGAACTCTCGGATCGAGGGTAGACGGTCGCATTTGTGTAACGACCCTCTGGCGATCTGGCGCCGGACGATCTCAATAGCGCGTTCGGTAAGAGTCTGTTTTTGGCGAACTGACAATGCGTTGTCCTCGTCGAAAGTAGCAGGGATCTCCTCAACGCCGCCCCTGCTCCAGCCGTGTTGATTCCTTCGGAAGGAGTGTACCCATCATACTGTTACCAAGACATAGGTACAGTATGTGGGGCGGTGATGTTCCGTTAGTCTGGCGCCATTCGTTAACCACAGAGTTTCCACCATGACCTGCTCGCGTATCGCCGACTTTCGCAATCTTTCACCTCGTGATCGCCTCCAAAAGCTCGTGGAAATAGAGGCTTTGTCAGACGACGAGGCGGCAAAGTTGATGAATCCCGGCGCCCTGGGGCTCGAGACAGCCAATGGCATGATCGAGAACGTCATCGGGACTTTCGAGTTGCCGGTGGGCGTTGCCACCAATTTCATCGTCAATGGCCGGGAAGTATTGATTCCCCTCGCGGTGGAAGAGCCTTCGGTCGTCGCTGCGGCGTCCTACATGGCCAGGCTGGCCCGAGATAGTGGCGGTTTCACCACGTCCAGTAGCCAGCCGTTGATGCGCGCCCAAATCCAGGTGCTGGACATTCCCGACCCTCATAACGCTCGACTGAGTCTTCTCGCCAACAAACAGTGGATTATCGACAAAGCCAACGCCTGCGACGGTCTGCTCAATCGGCTGGGCGGGGGGTGCAGGGATGTCGAGGTCCATGTTTTTCCTCATACGGCCAGCGGGCCAATGGTGGTGGCGCATCTGATCGTGGATGTTCGAGACGCCATGGGCGCCAACGCGGTCAATACCATGGCGGAAGCCGTCGCCCCTCTTGTCGAAAGCCTGAGCGGTGGACGTGTCTGCCTGCGCATTCTCTCGAACCTGGCCGATCTCCGGTTGGCGAGAGCTCAGGTCAGGCTCTCCGCTGACCAACTGACCACTTCGAGCTTCGACGGCGAAGCCGTGATCGAGGGAATCGTCGAGGCATATCGGCTCGCGGCGGTCGATCCCTACCGGGCGGCGACCCACAACAAGGGCATCATGAACGGCATCGACCCCCTGATCGTCGCTACCGGTAACGATTGGCGCGCCGTCGAAGCCGGGGCGCATGCTTTTGCCAGCCGCCATGGACATTATGGATCGCTATCGACCTGGGAGAAGAATGCCCAAGGGGATCTGGTGGGGACGCTCGAAATACCCATGCCGGTGGGGTTGGTCGGTGGTGCGACCCGTACGCACCCGCTCGCGCAACTGTCACTGAAGCTGATGGGGGTCGAAACTGCCAGCGAGTTGGGAGAAATCGCGGCGGCGGTGGGCTTGGCTCAGAACCTGGGTGCCCTCCGAGCGTTGTCGACGGAGGGCATTCAAAAAGGACATATGGCGCTGCATGCACGCAATATCGCGCTGACAGCTGGCGCAACCGGGGGCGAGCTCGACCGCATCGTGCGGCGAATGGTCGAGGAAGGTCGCGTCAGCGCAGATCGCGCTTCGGAACTGCTGCGGCAGCAGCGTGGTACGACCTCATGACGGCCAGGGAGTCGGTGCGGCTCGTTGAGGTTGCCGCCCGAGATGGCCTGCAGAACGAGCCGGAGGTGCTGCCTGTTGCCATGCGGGTCGAACTGCTCGAACGCTTGGCCGATACAGGCCTGCGCCACTTGGAAGCCGGTGCCTTCGTCTCCCCGCGCTGGGTACCCCAAATGCAGCAGACCCAGGACGTGCTCAGCCAGTTGAATCGGCGACCGAATATCAGCTACTCCGTACTGGTACCCAACTCGAAAGGGTTTGAGTTTGCACGGGCCGCGGGGGTCGACGAGATCGCGGTATTCACGGCGGCCTCCGAAGCCTTTGCCCATCACAATATCAACTGTTCCATTGCCGAGAGCTTGGCAAGGTTCGAGCCCATCATGCCTCTGGCCGCGCAGGCCGGCATCCGCGTCCGGGGTTACATCTCCTGTGTGCTGGGTTGTCCCTACACTGGCGATGTCGATCCGCAAAAAGTGTCGACGCTTGCCCGCCATCTGCTCGATATGGGCTGCTACGAGGTCAGCCTCGGGGACACGACGGGTATTGGCACGCCACGCCACACGCGTGAATTGATCGAGGCATGTGCACGGCAACTGCCTGTTGGCGCCTTGGCGGGGCATTTTCACGATACCTGGGGAATGGCCGTTGCCAACGTGCAGGCCGCACTGGAGGCCGGCATACGTGTCTTCGACGGTTCGGTCTCGGCCTTGGGGGGCTGTCCCTACGCACCGGGTGCCACGGGTAACGTGGCGACCGAATCCCTGGTACGCCTGCTCGAGAGTCAGGGGTTCGATACCGGCATCGATCTGGAGCGGTTGGTCGATGTTGCCGAATGGGTCGACCGCACGCTGTCACGGCGCATGCCTTCGCCCGTGGCCAGGGCCATCCGCGCCAATCGTGGTCGAGGCGATCATCTTGGCAACCAGCAAGAGGGGGGGGATGGCAATGAGAAATGATCGATTGCTCGAGGTCTGGAATGACACGGTAGATGGTCATCACCTGATCGGCTCGTTGCTCATCGGTGGGGCGGTCAGCTTGGGCACTTTTCAGGCGGCCGAGTGGCTGCTTGGCATGTTCATCAGTGACCCTCGAATGGCGCGGACCTACGCCATGCTGTTCGGCATCATCGGTTGCGTGGTAGGCGGCGCGATTTGCGCATACCTCTTTCGGCCCAAGCGGGAAGTCGTCGAAGACACCGTCGATACTGAAAACCTGCAAGGGGTGCTGGCTGCACTCTACGCCGATTACGGCAGCAGGGGAGGCGTGGAAGATTTACCGGAAGCCGTCCGATCGGAGTTGAGGGAACTCGAATTGGAAGAGGCCTTTCTGGTCTATGAGCGTGATCATGCCCAAGGCGACGCCGTTGCGCTGACCGAACATGACCTCGGGCGCGCGGGCCGAGAAGGAGTGAAGTCATGATGGATGCCTTGTTGGCACAGCTTCCCGTCGCGTTGGGCATGGGCATCATCGGGGCCGTGGTATTTTCAGCGATAGGTCTCATCTCCGGCAGTGACGAGACCACGACCATTGCGCCGTTGACGTTGCTGGTCGTGTTGATCGGCGTCCCGCCCGCCGGTGTTTACACTTTCTTCCTGGCAGGTGCGGTGTCCAAACACATGACCCACGCCGTACCCACTGCACTGCTGGGGATTCCCGGCGACACCATGGCTACGCCAATGATGCGCGAGGCGAACTATCTGCGTCAGCTGGGCGTGCCGCATATTGCCTTGCGCAAGATGATCTCCGGTGGCGTCATCGCTGCCTTGATCGCGGTGCCGGTGACAGTCGTCTTTGCGCTCGTGCTGGCACCTTTCGGTGGCTTCGTGCAGCACTCCGCGCCCTATCTCTTTTTGATCGCGGCACTGGCGATCGCCTACTTCTCGCCTGGTCGCTGGGCAGCGGTACTGGCGTTGGGGCCCTTCGTGCTGGTCATTGTTGCGCTGCAGACTCTCACGGCTGCCCATGGCGTCAAGTTGGGCGTCAGCTATTTCCTGGGCATTGCCATCGGACCGCTGATTTCCGACCTGTTCCTGGTCTTGTCGCCTGCCGAGCGAGCACGGCGGAAACGGGATCGACCTGCCCGGTTTTCGCTGGCGCCCGACGTCAAGCGCTGGCGCGGTTACTTCCCCAATCCCCTCAAAGTTCTGGATTCCCGCCAGACGGGGTGGACGATAGGCACTGCCGTCGTCTCCAGTCTCACCTTCGTGTTTAGCCCGGTAGCGATGACGGTCATCATGGGTGAGGTGGTCTCAAGCCGTATTCGACATGTCTATCACCGCTTGACCACGACACTGGCGGTTCGCAATGGCGTGACCGAGTCGACCTATATCGCCGAAGCCCTCATTCCCTTGATGGCATTCGGCCTACCCTTGAGCCCGGTCGCTGCGGGTCCGGCGGCGCCGCTGTTCAATGCGCCACCTCGTTTCACCGTGGATAGCGCCAGCGGCCAGGTGAACAACCTGCACAATCTGCTGGGGACTTGGGAGTTTCTGGTCTACGGGCTACTGGCGGTAGTGCTGGCGTTGCTGATCGCCTATCCCTTCTCGATGAACTACGCCCGCCGTGCTGCGTCCTTCGTGTCCCGCAACATCAGCCACGAAGCGATCATCGGTACCTTCGTCGGGCTCATCTTGGTGATTGGCCTCTGGGAAGGGGGTTTGCTGGGCTTGCTGGTCGTTGTCACGGTGGGGCTGGTAGGTGGATTCCTGTCACGTCTGTTGGGCTTCAATATCGGCGTCCAGTTCATGGGGTTCTACATCGCCGTGTTGACCGTCCCAGCGTTAACGGCTCTGCTATGAGCGGGATACCCGACATCGCCCTGTCGGGTGTTTCCTACTGAATACATGAATGGCGCTCAAGGCATATCCCCCGGCGTCTCTCCGCCCGGCAGGGCGTCGCTCGGGCGTTGGGGCAGGTCGCCTCGGGTCGAGGCATAGCAGGCGCGCCGCAGGCAGGTGCGGTCGATCTGCTCGAGCGTCGGCCGTCCGAGCTGCGCCATCAGGTTGTGCAACTGCTCCTTGAGCAGGTCGATGGCATGGGCCGCCCCGGCCTCTCCACCCAGTGCGAGGCCGTAGAGCGTGGCGCGGCCACAGAGCACGCCCTCGGCGCCCAGCGCCACGGCCTTGGCGATATCGCTGCCACGGCGAATGCCGCTGTCGAGCAGCACGTGCATCGAATCTCCCACCGCCGTCACTACCTCGGGCAGCGCATCCAGTGTCGCCGGCGCGCCGTCGAGCTGGCGGCCGCCGTGGTTGGTGACGACCACGCCGTCGGCGCCGATGCGCCTGGCCTCGAGTGCGTCCTCGGCGTTGAGGATCCCCTTGATCAGCAGCTTGCCGGGCCAGCGCTGGCGAATGTCGGCCAGCACCTCCCAGGTCAGCCGGCGGGTCATGCGCTGATTGATGTAGCCGGCGGCGCTGCCCGCGCTCTGCTGTTCCTTGGGCAGATACTTCACCAGGTTGCCCAGCGTTGGCAGGCCCTGGGGCCAGAGCGCTCGATAAGCCCACTGCGGATGCAGGGCAGCGTCCACGAGATAGGGCAGCGCCAGGCGCCGGGGGGTGAGGTAGCTTCTCGAATCCCACTCGCGACGCCCCAGCACCACGGTGTCCGTGGTAACCATCAGCGTGTCGACGCCGACGCGCTTCGCCCGCTCGAGCATGTCGTTGCGAACGGCCTCGTCATCCAGCACGTAGAGCTGGAACCAGAGCCGCGCCTCCGGCACCGCGTCGGCGAGGGTTTCCAGGCTGGCACAGGAGACCGTGCTCAGGGTAAACGGAATGCCGCGACTGGCGGCCGCCCGGGCCAACGCGATATCGCCATCCCGCCACAGCATGCCGTTGTAGCCGGTGGGAGCGATCGCCAACGGCAGCTCGGCGGGGGCATCCAGCAGCCGCGTGCGGCTGTCGCGCTGCTCGACATCGACCAGCGTTCGCGGTTGCCACCCCCATGCGGTGAAGGCGCGGCGGTTGTCGTGCAGGGTGATCTCGTCTTCCGAGCCGCCGTGGACATACTCCCAGGCGAAGGCGGGCAGGCGCCGGCGCGCCATCCAGGCGAGTTCGTCGATGCTCTGGGCGCGGCGCCAGGCGTGATGCGAGGAGTAGCGTCGTTTCACGGGGCCTCTCTAGTCTGAATGGGTCACGGTCGAACCATGGATCGACGTTAGCATGCGCATCATCGGGCGGCGATGCCACTTACGGCGAGGGAACCCTGGCGGCACGTTGGCGTCAGAGAGAGGATCCGAGATTGATGACAAACTACTGCGCTCATGACGTTTGTCAGCAACTTCTTCTTTCCGTTACAGCCGACAAACCCGTGATCGGGTATGCTGCGAAATCGACGGCAACTCACTAAAGGATGCGTGTTCATGGATCGTAGAACCCTGCTGAAGAGTTCTATCGCGCTGGCCGCCTGGTATGGCCTTCCCTCGGCACCACTGTTCGCGGCGGCGCGGGCGGCCAGCGACATCGCCGACGGCGAGTCAGAGGCGTTCAGCTTCGACTGGCTGCAGCAGTTCGCCAAGGATCTGGCGGCCAAGGCCTATCAGAGCAACGTCGAGCAATTACCGCCGACGCTGGCCAACTTGACGCCGCAGCAATACAACGACATCGGCTACGATCCCGAGCACTCGCTGTGGAAAGAGATGAACGGCCCGCTCGACATCCAGTTCTTCCATGTGGGCATGGCGTTCAACCAGCCGGTGCGCATGTACTCCATCGCCCCGGGTAGCCAGCAGGCCAAGGAGATCCATTTCCGTCCGGATCTGTTCGACTATTCCAAGGCCGATGTCGACGTCTCGCAGCTGGAGGGGCAGGGCGATCTGGGCTTCGCCGGTTTCCGCGTGTTCAAGGAACCTTCGCTGACCGAGCGCGACATCGTCTCCTTCCTCGGCGCCAGCTACTTCCGCGCGGTCGACGATACCTATCAGTATGGGCTCTCTGCCCGTGGCGTGACGGTCAACACCTACAGCGACGGCAAGACCGAGGAGTTCCCGGCCTTCACGCGTTTCTGGTTCGAGACGCCGGAAAAGGGGGCGACCACGTTCACCGCCTACGCCCTGCTGGACTCGCCGAGCCTGGCCGGGGCCTATCGCTTCATCATCCACTGCGAGGACGAGCGCGTGGTGATGGAGATCGACAAGCACCTCTATCCGCGAGAGTCGATCGCCCAGCTCGGTATCACGCCGATGACCAGCATGTTCAGCTGCGGCACTCAGCAGCGCGACATGTGTCTCACCTTCCACCCGCAGATCCACGACTCCGACCGGCTGTCGATGTGGCTGGGCAACGGCGAGTGGGTCTGCCGTCCGCTCAACAACCCGCCGCGCGTCCAGTTCAACACCTTCGGTGACGACAATCCCAAGGGGTTCGGTCTGCTGCAGACGGATCACGATTTCAGCCATTACGAAGACATCGTCGGCAACTACCACAAGCGCCCGAGTCTGTGGGTCGAGCCCAAGGGGCAGTGGGGCAAGGGCGAGATTCAGATGCTCGAGATCCCGACCACCGGCGAGACCATGGACAACGTCGTGGCTTTCTGGAAGCCTGAACAGCCGATCGAACCGGGCCAGGAACTCAACTACGGCTACAAGCTCTACTGGAGCGCGCAGCCGCCGGTGACACCCGAGCTGGCACGCGTGCGAAAGACGTTCACCGGCATCGGCGGTTTCCCCGAGGGGTGGGCGCCGGGCGAGCACTATCCCGAAGTGTGGGCCAAACGGATCGCGGTGGATTTCATCGGTGGCGAGCTCAAGCACTTCTACGACAACGATATCGACATCAAGACCCAGCTCGACGTGCCAGAGGGCGATGTCAAGCAGCTCGATATCCTGTGGGTGGAAGAGATCGAGGGCTTCCGCATTCAATTCGACTGGTACCCCACCAGCGACTCCACCGACCCGATCAACATGCGCTTGAACCTGACCGCCGACAGCAAGACGGTCAGTGAAACCTGGCTGTTCCAGTACTTCCCGACGCCCCCGGAAGAGCGGGAATATCCTAAGCATCCGGCGGCGGTCTAGGGAAACATTGCATAAATGCCCGCGCGGGCGAATCGCCGCGTTGCGTGGTACTCGAACACTCGTCTAACTCCATGTTATGTCTCGTGTTCTGTGTTACATGCGCCTTACGCTTCATCCCGCTAGTCGATTTATTCAGCGCTTCCCGAGAGCGTAGCGCCAACGGATAAGTGGAAAAACGAACGGGGCGGCCAGATGGCCGCCCCGTTTTCTTTTTTCTCTCGTGTCAGTCTGTTTTTCTGTCACGCTGCTCATGGCCGCTTTTTAAGCGCCCCTAAACCGGCGCAAACCAAAGCTCGTAGTTCAGTATCCGAACCGGGCGGCAACCGGCCCGGTGATCTCGGCGATCATCGCGAGCTCCGCCTCGCTGAACCGGGGCTGATAGTAGGTGGGGGCGTGCAGACCGCCGGCGGCCTCGTTCAGTACGTGCGGATCGAGTTCGAGTTCGGCATGGTCGAATACCGCCTGCAGTTTGTCGTGAGGTTGGCTGCAAAGGTCTTCGTAGCGCACGACCAGGCAGGCCGCTTTCAGCTCGGGATCGGCATCCAGCGTATCGGCGACATGAGCGTAGATGGCGGCCCAGTAACGTGCCCAGCCCTCGACCTCGTTCGATGCCTCTGCAGCGCTGTCCCGGCCATCGCCTTCCCACAGTTCGGTGATGCGGCGGGTCTGTTCATCGTCGCCGACATTGATCGCGCGGCGATCGAGGCCGAATTCATAATGGCCGACACGACGCATGTGCTCCAGTGCCCGCGGTTCGCTGGTCTCGCCGGCGACGAAAAGCTTCTGCTGCTTCATCAGCGAGGCGATGTGCCACACCGGATCGCGGATCACCAGGATGAATTTAGCCTGCGGGTAGAGCTTGTGCAGGTAGCCGAGCCGCACTAGGTTGTAATTGCCCTTGGCGACGTAGCGTTCGCGCTCGCGCACCGCCAGCAGTTTGCGCACGTGCTCGTCGTAGAAGCGGGCGAACTCCGGGTTTTCCGCTTCACGCCCCAGCACCGAGCTGTGCGCCGGATCGTGAATGTCGGGGAAGAACGCCATCCACAGCATCTCCTCGAACGCCTCCGGGCTTTGCGAAGTCACCTCGATGCCGTCCTTGTGCGCGCGCTCCTGAGCCTGCTCTTTCGAGTTCGGGACCTTCTCCAGCCAGCGATTCCACCAGTAAGGCGTCAGCAGCGGCGGAAAATCGACGTAGCGATGGGACGCCACCTTGGGGTGCGCGGCGAGATGCTCCAGCAGGATCGTCGTGCCCGAGCGCGCGAGCCCGGCGACGTAGACGGGACGATCAACGCGCTTGCCGGCAATAGCGTCTCGCACCGCGCGGGTTTCCAGATTGCCTAGCTTGATCCAGGTTCTGGGTTTGCGATGAATCCAGCCGCCCAGCCAGTGCATCCAGCCCGGTACGACGAAGCCGGGATCGGAGACCTGAGCGCTGGATGCCGACGGTCCCTTCGCTGCCGAACGTGAGGTCGGCGTATCGCTATCTGATGTGTTCATTCGATTTTCGCCCACCGGAACGTGATGAGAGAGACGATCGTCATGATCGGGAAGAAGACCGCCAGCCAGTGGCGCATCCAGCCCGGCCCGAACGGAAGATAGTCGGGCTCCGGCAGGTCGAAGGCGATCCGTGCTATGCCGCTCTCCGCGGACAGGTAACCCAAGGGGTTGGCGGCCAGCCAGTTCCACCAATGGCGTTGCTCGACCACCGGGATCGGCGCCGTGATGGCGACGTTGGCCAATTCGCTGTCGCTGTCGCTGACGATCACGTGGGGGCCATCGCCCTGCTGCACCCACTGCGCCTCGTAGGTGTCCGGCGTGACCTGCACGGTCGGGGTGTCGCCTGCCGCCGGCAAGGCGTGAGCGTAGTAGCTCTCCAGCCAGGTCAATAGCGCCAGCAGGGGCAGGATCGAGACCAGCGTGGGCAGGAACACCAGCCCGAGATGTTTGAAGGCAGCGAGAAACTGGTTGCGGATCAAGGGGCCGGCGTCACTGAACTCACCGTCGAACTCGTTGAGTCGCTGGCGTGCGGCGCGGGCCTCGCGCTTGGCGTGGCCGATTCTGCCTTGCGGCGATACCAGTCGATACAGGAACAGCGTGCCGACACCGGCGATCGTCGCCCATACGATCAGGCGCACGGTGGCCGGCAGGAACGGCTGCATCCCGCCATCGATGGCGCCGAAGATCGGGTCGGGCAGATTCAGTAAACCCATGTGTCCTCCTGACACGAGCTGCTCCTCGGCGCGTCGTTCGGCGCCGAAGACAGGGGTAACGTTTCATGGCGAGGGGGAAGTGCCTCGGGATCGATGCGATGGCCGGGACGCGCCAGGACGTCCCGGCCCATCACTCTGACTTCACGAGCGCTGGTCGCGCTGCGCCTGTTCGACGCGAGTGGTGGTCGGCGGCGACTCGGGGTTCTGGGCGGTGCGGGCCTGCACCGTGGATGAATCGCCCGCCGAGGCCGCGGCGGCTTCGGCCTTGCGACGGCGGCGCATGCGACGGATCGGCCACATGATGACGAAGAACAGCGCCATGCCGACGGCGGCGATGATGCCCCATAGCGCCGTGAGAAGGCTCAGCCCGGCACCCGGGCCAACGTAGGCTTCGGCGGTGAGCGGCAGGATGGCACCGACGGTCAGCATGCCCGTCAGCAGGAACTTTTCGTATCGCTTGGTCAAACGCGTCATGACGATCACCTCCCAGTGGTGTCGAGGTCGGCGCGGAAATCCGCGTCGAGGTTTGCAGTGGCGATGCGCTGGCCCGATGAGACCACGGGGACGTACTGCTCCTTGTCACCCCCGCGAGCGGGATTGATGAACTCCCAGGCGATCTCCCCCTGTGGAGTCGTCTCGAACAGCCGGCCGCCATCGGATTCGGTGATCAGCCGGTTGCCATTCGGCAGCGTCTGCGCGGCACCGCGCAGGCCGCTGTCGAAGGGGTGTTCATCATTGCCGCTGTAGCTTGAGACAATCGCATCGTCGTTCGGGTTCACTTCCAGGATGCGGGTGCGATTGCCCCGCTCGAAATTGCCCAGGTTGTCGAACAGCGTGAAGTTGCCGTCGGGCTGGACGCGGGCGGAATGCTGGCCCAGCCATGGCCCTTTCATCGCCCAGGTCATCTCCCCGGAGTCCGGATCGACCAGCGCCACGGCTCCGGGGTGGCGAAACGACAGCATGATCTGGCCGCCGTGGCCGTTGGCCGGCGCGAAATTCCGGGTCAGTTCGTCGTCCAGGTACTGAACGCTGTTGGTGTGAAGCGGGTCTTCCGTGGCGAAGCTCGGCACCGAGTAGAACAGCCCGGCGAAGGGAGAGTCGATGAAGGCGTCGCCGAGCGAAACCTTGCTGATCTCCTCGCCCGTCTCCCCGTCCAGCCTGACCAGGTAGTCGTCGAGCCACGGGTAGGAGAGGGCCTGGAAGTCGGGCACCTTCCGCTGAGTGAACGCGTGGGTCAGGGTTATCACGTCGCCGTCCGGGGTGATATCCAGGTCATGGTGGGTGCTGGCGTGATACTTCCAGATGATCCGGGAGTCGGCATCGAGTTTGACGATGCCATATCCCCACGGGGTGTCGTTGTCGGCGATGTACATGGCCACCAGGTCGCCGTTGGGCAGGACCTTGGCCTTGCGCCAGTACATGCGATCGTCGGGGCGGGGCGCGCGGCCGGTCGGGCTGGTTTCCCAGACGTGGCTGTAGGGCAGTTCCCAGCGGTGCACGACCTTCCCTTGCATGTCGACCAGGTTGGCGTAGGGGCCATCGCCCGAGGTGTAGAGGGTCAGGCCCTCGTAGGCTTTCTGTGGGTCGTCGATGGTGGTGCCCCGGTCATCCCGACGGGCGTCGCGCCACAGGTCGGTATCGGTATAGAGGTCGTTGTCGGACTGCTGCGCGATAACGGCAACCGCCGCCTTGTGGGCATCGTCGAGATAGGTATAGGGAAACGACTTCGTCAGAATGACGAAGGCGCCCCCGATGAAAGCCATGAAGGCAATCGCCACGCAAAAGATGGCGAAGCCGGCACGATCCGCATTGTGCATGTCGCCGTTCCTGAAGTTGCTGAGTCAGCCCCTTCAATCACCCCGGAGTCGGCCAGTCTGCCTCCTGGCGAGAATCCTCTGCCGACGCTTCCTGCGCCGGTCGTTATCGTCAATCGAGCTTAAGGCGACCGGGTCGAAAATGAATGAGGTTTTTTGTCAGCGGGTTTGCCGATATGGGGGCGTTTGGTTACCGGTGGTGAGTCCTGTAACCCACGGCTTCGTCCCCGACCGGCCTCGGCGACGGTGGGCGCGCGTCCCGGATTTTTCCTGGCGTTCGGTGACGGGGTCGATATCATCGTCCGCTTCGTCCGTCGGCAGCGTTCGACGGATACCGTTCACGGTTCGAAAAGAGGCGATGCATGAATGCTGTGGTGCTGGCCATCCTGATCATGGTCACGTTGAGTCTGGCGCGGGTATCGGTCGTATTCGCGCTGATCGTTGCCGCCATCGCGGGCGGGCTTTATGCGGGCTTGCCGCTCGATGCCATTCTGGAAGCTTTCAACGGTGGCCTGGGCAACGGGGCGACGGTGGCGATCTCCTATGCGGTGCTGGGGGCATTCGCGGTAGCGCTTTCGCGCTCGGGCATCACCCAGGGCCTGGCTCGACGCGCCGTCCAGCGATTCCATCTCGAGGGTACCGGCGCTCGCCCGCGTCGCGTGGTGCTGGCGCTGCTGGGTTGTCTGCTGCTGGCGGCGATCAGTTCGCAGAACCTGATCCCGGTGCATATCGCCTTCATTCCGATCCTGGTGCCACCGCTGCTGACGCTGATGAACCGGCTCGAACTCGATCGCCGCGCGGTGGCCTGCGTGATCACCTTCGGCATCACCGCCCCCTACATGCTGCTGCCGGTGGGATTCGGGGCCATCTTTCTCAACGATATCCTGCTCAACAACCTCAACAGCAGCGGTGCCCAGCTCGGCCTTCAGGTCGAGGCGGCCCAGGTGCCGCTGGCCATGGCGATGCCGATCGGCGGGATGGCGCTGGGACTACTGGTGGCGGTGTTCTTCAGCTATCGTCGCCGGCGGCATTACGACGACCGCGCGCTGGTGGGGCAGCGGGATGACGAGCAGCCCGCGACCGCACCCAATGGAGAAGCCGGTCTTCGCGGCTGGCAGAAGATCGTACTGGCGGCGTCACTGATCGGCACGGTGGTGGTGCAGTTGCTGACCGACTCGATGGTGCTCGGCGGACTGTTCGGCTTTGCGCTGCTGTCGGTCAGCGGCGTGTTCCGGTGGCGTGCGCAGGACGACGTCTTTACCGAGGGCATGCGGATGATGGCGCAGGTCGGCTTCATCATGATCGCGGCCGCCGGTTTCGCCGGAGTGATGCAGGCGACCGGTGCGGTGGACAGCCTGGTGACGAGTTCGGCAGCGATGATCGGCGACCACAAGGGGCTGGCCGCGTTGATCATGCTGCTGGTGGGGCTGTTCATCACCATGGGCATCGGCTCGTCGTTTTCCACCATCCCGATCATCGCCTCGCTCTACGTGCCGCTGGCGCTGGGGTTCGGCTTCTCGCCGTTGGCGACCACCGCGCTGGTGGGAACGGCGGCGGCGCTGGGCGACGCCGGCTCGCCGGCCTCGGATTCCACGCTCGGCCCGACCGCCGGACTCAATGCCGACGGCCAGCACGACCACATCTGGGACAGCGTGGTGCCGACCTTCCTGCACTACAACGTGCCGCTGCTGGTCTTCGGCTGGATCGCGGCGATGACACTTTGAGCCACGAGCCACGAGCCACGAGCCACGAGCCACGAGCCACGAGCCACGAGCCACGAGCCACGAGCCACGAGCCACGAGCCACGAGCGCTCAGTACGAGGGCGCCTGCTCGCTGATGTGGTCGGCGATGGCGCCCGGTGTCGTCCACCACACGCCCTGGGCCTCGCGGTAATCGGCCAGCTCGGTGAGCACCTCCCGCAGTTGACGCAACCGGAACGGCTGGCCGATCAGCCAGGGGTGCAGCGCGATGCCCATGACGAGAGGCTGTCGGCGTGACTGCTCCAGCAGTTCCCGAAACTGATCGCGGATCATCGTCGTGAACTCGTCCATCGAGACGCGATGGGTCGATATGGTCGGAATGTCGTTGAGTTCCTGCGGGTAGGGGATCGACCAGAGCGTGCCGGCGCGAGTGCTCATGGCGATCGGTCGGTCATCATGCGCCCAGTTGAGCTCGTAGTCGAAGCCCGCCCCCGCCAGCAGGTCCGGCGTCGCTTCGCTTTCCGAGATCCACGGTGACAGCCAGCCGGCAGGCGCCTGGCCGTAGCGCTCGGCGAGACGATCGCGGCAGCTGCGAATCAGCTCTTGCTCCCGGGTTTCATCCATCTGGCCCTGGCGCTCGGCGTTGGTGTGGCCATGGGCGATGATCTCGTCGCCACGCGCAACGAAGGCATCCAGCAGCTCGGGGCAGTGATCGAGAACCGAGGTGTTGGCGATGACGCCCGCCGGCAGATTCAACGCCTCGAAGAGTTCGAGACAGCGCCATGCCCCTACCCGGTTGCCGTACTCGCGCCACGCGTAATTGAGCACGTCCGGTTCGCCTGCCGGCGCGGGCGGCGCGATCCCCACGCCGCGGCCCTCGCCGAAGGCGTAATGCTCCAGATTGAGGCCGACGTAGACCGCCAGGTCGGTGTTGCCGGGCCAATGCCAATCGTCCCGATCGGTGATCGGGCGGTAGGCGAAGCGCTGGTGGTGGCGCAGCGATGGCAAAGACATTCTGTTGATCCTGTGACGGGTGGTCCTTGAGTGTAGTCATTTCGCATTCGTACGCTGTTGCGGGATGTAAAGCTTGCTTTCCTTTTCTGTCAGCGACAGGATGTAAAACTTGCTTTCCATTCCCCACGGAGATTGATGTGAGCCGCTATCTCAAGGAATTCACTGGTGCAATGGCGCTCTATCTGGGGCTGCTGGTCGCCTCGTTGATCTTGTTGGTGCACTTTGCAGAGGCAAGCCCGTGGGTTCGCGTACCACTGGCGCTGATGCCCATCATTCCGTGTGGTTTGATGTGCTGGGTCGTGGTGCGCGAGATGCGACGCATCGACGAGCTGCAGCTACGCATCCAGTTCGAGGCATTGGGGTTCGCCTTTGCGGCCACTGCGTTGAGCACCTTCAGCTATGGATTTTTGCAGAACGTGGGGTTGCCCCAGATCTCCTGGCTGATGATCTGGCCGCTCATGGGGGCGATGTGGATCCTGGGACTGATGATCGCCAGACGGCGATATCGATGAAGAACCGCCTGAAAGCGCTGCGCAAGCAGAGGGCATGGTCCCAGGAGATGCTGGCGAGCGCGCTGTCGGTGTCGCGCCAGACAATCAACGCGATCGAAAACGAGCGTTACGACCCGAGCCTGCCGTTGGCCTTCGCTATTGCGCGCTTGTTCTCGTTGCCGATCGAGTCGATTTTCAGCGACGAATGATCGTGCCAGGTCCCGTCATGGTGATAGACAGGCAGTGTTGTCATGGAGGATCACGCGGTTTTCGATGAGCCTGTTAAGCTATCGAGGACAGTCACCGTCACTCAGGAGTCAGAATGAGCAAGAGCACCGGCAAGAGCCCCAAGAGAACCGCCAAGGGCGGCCGAGGCAGCGCCAAGCCGCTCGACGCGGATGCCATGGCGTTCCTCGAACGCTATCTCAACAACGCCTCGCCCACCGGTTACGAGTGGGAGGGCCAGAAGCTGTGGATGGACTACCTGCGGCCCTACGTCGACGAGTTCATCACCGACACCTACGGCACCGCCGTCGGCGTGATCAACCCGGACGCCGAGTACAAGGTGGTGATCGAAGGACACGCCGACGAGATCTCCTGGTACGTCAACTACATCACCGACAACGGCCTGATCTACGTCATCCGCAACGGCGGCAGCGACCACCAGATCGCGCCCTCCAAACGGGTCAACATCCATACCGACAGTGGCATCGTCCAGGGCGTGTTTGGCTGGCCGGCGATCCATACCCGGCGCCAGGGCCCGAAGGAGAAGCCGCCGGAGCTCGACAACATCTTCATCGACGTCGGTTGCAGCACCAAGGAGGAGGTCGAGGCGCTGGGCGTGCATGTCGGCTGCGTGATCACTTACCCGGACGAGTTCTTCGTGCTCAACGGCGACAAGCTGGTCTGTCGGGCGATCGACAACCGCATCGGCGGCTTCATGATCGCGGAAGTGGCGCGGCTGCTGAAGGCGCGCAAGCAGAAGCTCGATTTCGGTCTCTACATCGTCAATGCGGTGCAGGAAGAGGTGGGGCTGCGCGGTGCCGAGATGATCGCCGAACGGCTCGACCCGAACGTGGCGATCGTCACCGACGTCAGCCACGACACCTCGACGCCGATGATCGAACCGCGTCGCGAGGGTGCCAACAAGATCGGCGACGGCCCGGTGATCTGCTACGCCCCGGCGATCCAGAACAAGCTGCGTGAGCGGTTGATCAAGGTCGCCACCGAGCAGAAGATTCCGTTCCAGCGGTTGCCGCGTTCACGCGCCACCGGTACCGATACCGACGCCTTCGCCTACTCCAACTCCGGCGTGGCCTCGGCGTTGATCTCGCTGCCGCTGCGCTACATGCACACCACCGTCGAGATGGTCCACAAGCAGGATGTCGAGAACGTGATCGAGCTGATCTATCACGCACTGCTCGACATCAAGTCGGGCGAGACCTTCAGCTACTTCGAGTAACTGTCATGATGCCGGCCCGAGTCGGGGACTCTTGGGCCGGCGTCGTCGAACGTTACGCCATCGATTCCCTGGCGCGCTGTTACCCAATATAAGGTCGGGGAGATTCATAGACCAAAGCCCAATTGCACTATATGAATTGACTTGTCTGTTCTGGTATGCCAAAGATATGCCAAGGCGACGCCACAATACAAAACAGTCGCTCCGATCCGAAAGGCTGCCTCCCGGTGGCACACGACAACAACAACTCTCAGGAGTCGAACATGCAAGCGACCCTCTCCCGTCTGGCTGCATGCGGCACGGCAGCGGTCCTCTCCCTGGCGACATTCGGCGTCCAGGCGGCGACGCAGTTGATGATCGTCACGCCGTGGCCGGAGGGCAACTTCCAGGTCAAGACGCTCAATCAGTTCGCGGACGCGGTCAAGGAAGCCACCGACGGTGAAGTCGAGCTGGACATCCACGCCGGCGGCGATCTGGGATTGAAAGGCCCCGAGCTGCTCTCTGCGGTGCGCGACGGTATCGTCCAGGGCGCCGACATGCTGCTGACCCAGCAGGTCGGTGAGGCGCCGCTGCTGGGTATCGAATCCGTGCCGTATCTCACCCGCAACCAGGACGATGCGGCGCTGCTGCGCAACACCGCCTGGCCTTACTACGAAGCCGTGGCAGCCGAGTTCAACCAGAAATTTCTGTACACCGTGCCGTGGCCCGGTCAGGGCGTCTTCACCCAGCAACCGGTGAAGACCGTCGATGATCTCGCGGGCGTGAAGCTGCGCACCGTCGACAAGAACGGCACCGAATTCTTCAAGGCGCTGGGCGCTTCCCCGGTGCAGATGCCGTGGGGCGAGGTGGTGCCGGCGCTGGCCTCCGGCGCGATCGATGGCGTGACCACCTCGACGCCCTCCGGCGTCGACGGCAGCTTCTGGGAGTTCACCGACTACTTCAACAAGCTCGACTGGCAGCTCGCACCGGACGTCGTCTCGATCAATCTCGATGCGTGGAATTCGCTGACCGACGAGCAGCAGCAGACGATCGAATCGCTGGCCCGGAAGATGGAGCCCCGGTTCCAGCAGATCTCCCAGGACGAGGATACGCGCAACGCGAAGATTCTCGCCGATCACGGCATCCACATGTCCGCTCCCGATGCCGCGCTATCGGCGCAACTGACCGAGGCCGCGCAGCCCCAGTGGCAGCAGTTTCGCGACACGGCCGGCCCCAAGGCCGATGAGCTGATGACGCGCTACCTCGAGGCCCGCGACGCGCCCTGAGGGCATCGCCACCCGCCAATTCGCGAATCGGCTTGCCGGTTCGCGGCTGACCCACCGGCTTTCTTGCCCGCTCTTTCTGGGGAGTCTTCCCATGATCTCTCGCTTGCTGCAGTGGAGTGATCGCCTGGCTTGGGCTGGCGCGGCACTGGCTGCGCTCGCCATGGCGCTGCTGTTCGTGCTGATGCTGTCGGAAATCGTCTCGCGCAACCTGCTCGGGACCAGCCTCGGTTTCAGTTGGGAGGTCAGCGGTTACCTGCTCGGGCTGATCATCTTCATGGCGAGCTGTTGGGCGCTGCGCCATGACAAGCACATCCGCATCACGCTGCTGCGCGAGCATCTGCCTGCCGGCGGCGTGCGCTGGCTCGATCTGCTGGCGACACTGATCGGTGTGATCATCGCCGGCTTCTTCGCGGCGGCGTTCGTCGGGTTCTGCCTGCAGACCTGGCACAGCGGTACGGTGTCGAGCACTCCTCAGCAGATTCCGCTGATCTACCCGCGTGCGTTGATGGCGCTGGGGCTGGTCGTGTTCACGGCGACGCTGATCGTGCGCGCCCTGGTGCTGGTCGCCGCGCCGAAACTGATGGCCGATCAGAAGCGGCCGGACTCGGCGCTGCCGACGGAGGGCGGGTCATGACCGCGATCATGGTGACGGCGTTCGCGCTGCTGGTGGCGGTGCTGGCCAGCGGCGTCTGGGTCGGGCTGGGGCTGGCCGGTGTCGGTATCGTCTCGCTGGAGACGTTCCGCGGCTTCATGCCGGTGGAAAAGCTGCTCGCCCAGACGGTGTGGAACGCCACCACCAGTGCCGAGCTGGTGGCGCTGCCGCTGTTCATCCTGATGGGGGAGCTGCTGTTCCGCAGCCGTTTGACCCAACTGCTGTTCGACGGGCTGGCGCCGTGGGTCGATCGCGTGCCGGGGCGGCTGCTGCACACCAACGTGCTGGGTTGCACGCTGTTCGCGGCGATCTCCGGTTCCTCGGCGGCGACGACGGCGACGGTCGGGCGCATCACCTCCAGCGAACTCATGCGGCGGGGCTACGATGCCCGCATCGCCGCCGGCTCCCTGGCCGGGGCGGGCACCCTTGGATTCTTGATCCCGCCCAGTACGATCATGATCATCTATGGCGTACTGGCGCAGGTATCGATCCTCAAGATGTTCGTTGCCGGGATCGTCCCCGGACTGCTGCTGGCGCTGGCCTTCATGACCTACCTGGGCGTCTACGCGCTGACCCACGCCAGCCAGTTGCCGCCGCGTCAGCGGGGGCTGGGCGCGCGGGACTACCTGCGCGCCCTGGTCCAGTTGGGGCCGGTGGCGTTGCTGATCGCGTTCGTCATCGGCAGCATGCTCACCGGCATGGCGACGCCCACCGAGGCAGGTGCGGTGGGCGTGCTGGGGGCGCTGTGCGTCTGTCTGCTGCAGCGCTGCCTGGGCTTCAGGAGCCTGTGGAGCGCGTTGATGGGGGCGGCGCAGATCACGTCGATGATCGGGCTGATCATCGTCGGCGCCATGTTCCTGTCGGTAGCGATGGGATTTCTCAACGTGCCGCGCACCATCGCCGACACCATCGGCTCGCTGGGACTGTCGCCACTGGCGCTGGTGGTGGTGCTGCTGATCTTCTACGTGGTGCTGGGCATGCTGCTCGAGGGCATGTCGATCATCGTCATGACGTTGCCGATCACGTTGCCACTGATCACGCAGGCGGGATTCGATCCGATCTGGTTCGGTGTCTTTCTGGTGCTGGTGGTGGAGATGGCCCAGATCACGCCGCCGGTCGGTTTCAACCTGTTCGTGATCAACGGCATCACCGGCATGAAGATCAGCCAGATCGCGCGAGCGGTATTCCCGTTCTTTTTGATCATGGTCGCTTTCACGCTGCTGCTGGCCATGGTGCCGGAGATCGTGACCTGGCTTCCGGATCACCTGTCGTCGCGCCAGTGACGATCAATCTTCGAGTGTTCCGATGATGACGCCGACTTATCACATCGCGCCGCTGGCCGATCAGGGCGTACTGATCGATTGCGGCGAGACCATCGACATCGAGGTCAACCGCTGGATAGAAGCCGCCGCCCTGGCCGTGCGGGCGGCGGGAATCGCTGGCGTGATCGGCATCGTGCCGACCTACCGTTCGCTGGCGATCGAGTACGACAGTGCGACGATCACCCAGCACGAGTTGATCGCGCGCCTCGATGCGCTGGCGGCGACACTGAGTGTCGGTCAGCGCCGCAGCCGACGCTGGCGAATTCCGGTCGTCTACGGCGGGGAGTTCGGGATCGATTTCGACGACTTCCGCCGCCGCCACGAGCTCTCGCGCGATGAGCTCATTGCCCGCCATACGGCGCCGGATTACCGCGTGTTCATGATCGGGTTCATGCCCGGTTTCGCCTATCTGGGCGGCCTCGATCAGCGCCTGCACACGCCGCGTCGCGACTCGCCGAGGACCAGGACGCCGGCCGGCAGCATCAGCGTCGGCGGCCAGCAGACCGCCTTCGCATCGGTGGAAGCGCCCAGCGGCTGGCATCTGCTCGGTCGCACGCCCGTACGCAACTTCGTGGCCGGGCGAACCCCGCCGATCCTGGTCGAGGCCGGCGACTGCGTCCGTTTCGACGCGATCGACGGCGCACGCTTCGAGACGCTCCAGCAGGATCGTGACTGGCTTCCCGACTGGGAGTGGATCGAGAGTGGGGAGGCGATCCCATGAGCACCGCGATGGGGGTTCCGGAATCGGGCGCCGGCGTGGCATTCATGGTCGAGGCGCCGGGCATGATGACGACGCTGCAGGATGCCGGACGCCTCGGGCAAGGCCATCTCGGGTTGCCGCCCTCGGGAGCGCTCGATGGCATGAGCCTGGGGCAGGCCAACGCCCTGGTCGGGAATGCGCCGAAGCCGGACACCCAGACGGGCCAACCCCAGGAGTTCGGCGCGCTGGAGATCACCCTGCTGGGCCCGCGCCTGCGGCTCTCGGGCGGCCGCTGCGTGGTCGCGGTCACCGGCGACGCGGAGGTGCTGGTCAATGGCCAGCGCGTCGAGACCTTTCGAGCCCTGGCGCTGGAGGCGGGCGACGAATTGCACGTCCGGCGCGTCATCTCCGGTGCCAGGGCCTATCTGGCGGTGGGCGGGGGCTTTGCCTCGACGCCGTTTCTCGGCAGCGTGTCGACGCTGGTGCGCGCCGGCGTCGGGGGCTTCGACGGGCGCGCTCTGGAGGCCGGCGACCGGCTTCCCCTGAGCGACCCGGCGGCCGGTATCGACCACGCCGGGCGCGCTGGGGAACGGCATCTGCCGCAGCGCGAGAAACGCCCCGTCCGGGTGGTGCTGGGACCGCAGTCGGGCGCCTTCTCCCATGCCGGTATCACCCGGTTCCTGACCGCCGAGTGGACGATCTCGACGCTCGCCGATCGCATGGGCTATCGTCTCCAAGGCCCCGAGTTGAAAAGCCCCGCAGGGCACAACATCGTGTCCGATGCATTGCTGACCGGTAGCGTGCAGATTCCTGGCGACGGCCGGCCGATCATCGCCATGCACGACCGTGGCACCACCGGCGGCTACCCCAAGATCGCCACGGTGATCCGGGCGGATCTGGCTCGGCTCGGACAGATGAAGCCCGGCGATCGGCTGCGCTTCGAGGCGATCGACCCCGCCCATGCCGAAACCTTGTGGCGCGGGCGCCAGCGGGCCTTTCGTCGCTATCTGGCGGGACTTGCGACCTGAGTTACGTATACTCGAACATCGACGACGTTTAACCATTCACTGGCAGGGAACGCGGCAATGCAAACGCTGGATATCGACCGCATACTGCAAGGGACGCGCATCCGGAGTCTGTCGGGCCAGGCCTATCAGCAACTGTTCGAGATGATTCAGTTGGGGCGCCTGCCGGCCGGTACGCTGCTGCAGGAGCGCAACCTGGCCGAAGCGCTCGATATTTCGCGCACGCCGGTGCGCGAGGCGCTGAGCCGGCTCGAGCATGAGGGCTTTGCGGTCCGCGTGGCCAGGGGGCAACTGGCGGTCAAGGCACCCTCGGTGCATGAATACATGGAGATCCTGCGGGTGCGGGCCCTGCTGGAGGGCGAGTCGGCGGGGCACGCCGCCCAACGCCTCGCCATCGAGGCTATCGATGTCCTGGTGCAGCAGGTGACCACGCTGCTGGAGACATCCGAGGAGGCCCGCACGTCGGAGCAGCTGCACCGGGTCGACGATGCCCTGCACAACGGCATCGCGCTGGCCAGCGACAACCGGCTGCTGGCCCGGATGGTCGCCGACCTCCGCCTCAAGACTCGGGTATTCGATATGGCCCAGGTACCCGAGCGCTTCGAGCCCGGCTGCCACGAACACCTGGCCATTCTGGAACGGCTGCGGGCGCGGGACAGCCAAGGGGCGCGGGAGGCGATGGAGGCCCATATCGACAACGTCCGCCGGAGCATCATCAACCGTCTGGCGTATATCTGACCCCAATTGCCACGCCGTGGTCGTCGTTCACGCCTGAATCAGCGCCGCTATCACTCGAACCCCCTCGGCAAAGTCCGCCAGGCGCATCGCCTCGTCGGGGTTGTGGCTGCCGTGCTGGTTGCGCACGAACAGCATCTGTGCCGGTATTCCCGCGTTGGCGAAGGTCGCCGCGTCGTGACCCGCGCCGCTTGGCAGCAGGCGATGGGCGATGCCGAGCTCCGAGGCTAGCGTCCGGCAACGCTCGGTCAGGGCGGGGCTCATCGGCGCCGGTTGACTGGCGGTGCGCGGGCCCAGGTCGAAGCGGACGCCGCGCTCGCGTGCGATCCGCTCGGCGGTCGCGAACAGGAAGCGCTCCAGATGGCCCAACGTCTCGGGGCTCTCGCTGCGTACGTCGAGACAGAAACCGACCTCTCCGGGAATCTTGCTGAAGGCGTGCTGCGCCGGCGGGGTCGCGATCTGGCCGACGGTCAAGGTGGCGCTTAGGCCTCGTGTCTCGAGCGCGGCCCACTCCTGCTCCAGGGCCAGTGCCAGTTCGCAGAAAGCCATCAAGGCATCGTGGCGGTGCGCCCTGGCCACGGCGCCGGAGTGCCCCCACTCGCCGAGACAGCGGGCCTGGCGATAGCGGAAGCTGCCCGCGATCCCGGTGACGATCCCCAGGGCCAGCTCCTCCGTCTCCAGCGTGGGGCCCTGCTCGATGTGAAGCTCCAGCATGGCGTGCAGGGGGCGCTGCCCGAGCCAGCTATGGCCGGCCGACACCGCCTCGGGGTCGCCACCGCAGTCCCGCATGTGATCCCCGAGTGAGCGTCCGGTGTCGGCTCTCGTCACGTCCAGATCCTCGGCACGCAGTTGGCCCAGCGCCGATCGACTGCCGAGGTAGGAGGCGGGGAACCAGGTGCTCTCCTCGGCGCGAAACGCCGCCACGATGATGTCGCGTCGGGGCGTGACGCCCGCGCTCAGCAGCCCGGCGATCGCCGTGAAGCCGGCAACGACACCGGCGGCACCATCATAGTTGCCGCCCTGGGGGACGGAGTCGAGGTGCGAGCCGATCAGCCACGCGGGCAGGCTGCGGTCACGACCACGGCACACCGCAAAGTGGTTGCCGGCGACGTCGGCATGGATTTCCAGCCCCAGAGCCTCGGCGGTGTCGACGAACCGTTCGTGAGCGGTTTGCTCGCCGGGGCCGTAGGCATCCCGGGTGATGCCGACCTGCTGCGCATAGGGCGCGGCCAATTCGGTGAACAGCCGCTCTGCCAGGGCGATGTCGGGCAGGATATCGTTCATGAGGTCAACCTGTCGTTCCAGGCAGTGGGGTTGAGCATCTGGGTCGGCGCCTCTCCGCGACTGACGTCGATGACGTGTTGGGCGACCGCCCGCGCCGTGCGCGACATGCTGGCGGCGGTGGAGCCGCCGTTGTGGGGCGAGACGACGACATTGTCCAGTGCCAGCAGCGGATGATCGTAGGGCATCGGCTCGACGGCGAAGACATCCAGCCCGGCGCCCGCCAGGCGATTTGTCGCCAGCGCCTCGGCCAGAGCGATCTCGTCCACCGTGCCGCCACGGCCGGTATTGATCAATAGCGCCGAGGATTTCATCAATCCCAGTTCCCGGTCGCCGATGAGATTCCGGGTCCGCGCGTTGAGGCCGACATGCACCGACACCACGTCGGCGCGTGTCAGTAGCGCATCCAGCGAATCCACGCGCTCGGCGCCCACCTCGGCCAGGGCGCTATCCGGGGCGTTGGGCGAATAGGCGATCACGCGCATGCCCAGCCCCGTCGCCATGCGGGCGGCGCGCTGGCCGATGTTGCCGAAGCCGACCACGCCGAAGGTGAGTCCGTCGAGTTCGAGCATCGGCACACTGTATTTGAAGGCGAAGAAGTCGCCTTCCCGCACGGTACGGTCGGCCAGCGGCACTCGCTTGGCCGCGGCGAACATCAGCGAGATGGCCTGTTCCGCCACCGCCTGGGCGTTGCTGCCCGGCGTATTGGCGACGACGGTGCCATGATCCGTCGCGGCGGGAATATCGATTGCGTCGACGCCGACACCGTGGACGCCGATCACCTTGAGCCGGGGCGCACCTGCCAGCATGGCGCGATTGACTGCGGCGCTGCGCACGATCAGGGCGTCGGCATCGCCGAGTAGCGCCCCGACCGAGCCGGGATCGGCGGCCGGGGCGTCGATGACGCGGATGCCCGCCCGACGCAGTACGTCAACGCCGTCCTGGTGGATGGGTTGGGCGATCACGCAGGTGAAATCGGTCACGCAAAGCTCCTCGTATTGTTATTGATCGCGTCATGGATAAAGTGTCTCGCCACTCGCCGTCGGATCTTGTCGTTGGCGATGGCAAGGGGAATACGCGAATTGCATACTATTGGTATACCATGGCGCAAGGCCATACGACACCGCCTTGGTCGCTCGAGCGATCTTTCAACAACAAACGACGCAACGACTTCAGGAGACACGAGATGAGTACCCGCGTGGACCTCAATTGCGATATGGGCGAGAGCTTTGCCGCCTGGCGCATGGGTGACGACCTCGCCATGCTCGATATCGTCACCACCGCGAACATTGCCTGCGGGTTTCACGCCGGCGACCCGATGGTGATGCACGAGACGCTGACCCAGGCGCGCGAGCGTGGCGTCCAGGTCGGCGCGCATCCGAGCTTCATGGATCTGGTCGGATTCGGACGGCGCCGGATCGAGGGCGAGACCCCGGCGGATCTGGAAAAGCAGTTGATTTATCAGATTGGCGCCATGCGCACCATGGCCGAGGTGGTGGGCCACCCCATCCGCCACGTCAAGACGCATGGTTCGCTCGGCAACATGGCGGCCGAGGATCGGCAACTGGCGCTGGCCGTCTCCCGGGCGATCGTCGCCGTCGACCCCGCCCTGATCCATCTGGCCATGCCGGGCATGCAGACGTCGCTGACCGCGCAGGAACTGGGGCTGCAGGTGGGCAACGAGGTCTTCGCCGACCGAGCCTACGCCGACAACGGCAATCTGCTGTCGCGCAAGCTGCCCGGCGCGGTGATTCACGACCCCGACGTCGCTGCCGACCGGGTCCTGCGCATGCTCGAGGAGCAGGCCGTCACCACGGTTTCCGGCAAGCGCATCCCGCTCGAGATCGACAGTATCTGCGTTCATGGCGATACGCCTGGGGCCGTCGAGATGGCAGCCGTGCTGCGCCGGCGACTCGAGAACGCCGGCGTCGAGATCCGGCCGATGGCAGACATCGTCGCCGCCCGCCAACCGTCGGGAGGTCTCCGTCGATGATTCGATTGGCCGGACGTCTGTCCGTCGTTCGCCCCTCCGCTTCCATCGAAATCAGCGGTCGCGCCGCGACGATGCGGGCCGAGGGGATCGATGTCATCTCGCTCTCCCAGGGCGAGCCCGATTTCGAGACGCCAGTTGCCATCCGCGAGGCCGCCAAGGCCGCGCTGGATGCGGGGGAGACTCGCTATACCGCCGTCGATGGCACGCCCGCGCTCAAGCGGGCTATCGTCGAGAAATTCCGCCGCGACAACGGCCTGGCGTACCGCACCGATGAAATCAGCGTCGGCGCCGGTGGCAAGCAGGTGATCTTCAACGCGCTGATGGCGCTGGTCGACCCGGGCGACGAGGTGATCTTCGCCGCGCCGCACTGGGTCTCCTACCCGGACATGGTGCGCCTGGCCGGTGGCACGCCGGTGGCGGTGCCTTGTCCGGCGGAGACCGGCTTCAAATTGACGCCGACGCAGCTTCAGGCCGCCATCACCCCGAAAACCCGCGTGCTGATCCTCAATTCACCCGGCAACCCGACCGGGGCCGGTTACACCCGCAGCGAGCTGGTCGCGCTGGCGGCGGTGCTGCTGGATCACCCCGATATCGTCGTCCTGACCGACGATATCTACGAGTATCTCGTCTATGACGACTTCGAGTTCTGCACCCTGGCCGAGGTCGAGCCGCGGCTGAAATCGCGCACGCTGACCATCAACGGTGTCTCCAAGGGCCACGCCATGACCGGTTGGCGGATCGGCTTCGGCGCCGGTCCGGCAGAGCTGATTCGGGCGATGGCGGTCATGCAGTCGCAGACGACCTCCAACCCGGCGTCGGTTTCCCAGGCGGCGGCGATCGCGGCACTCGCCCAGCCACCGGACGACATTCAGCGGCGCAATACGATATTTGCCGAGCGGCGCACGCGCTGTGCCGAGGCGATCAATGCGGTCGATGGGCTGGTCTGCCGACTGCCGGAGGGCGCGTTCTACCTGTTCCCGAACTGCGAAGGGCTGCTGGGACGCGAAACGCCAGAAGGCGTGAAGATCGAGGATGACCGGGCGCTGGCGCTCTATCTGCTCGAGTCCGCCCGGGTTGCTGTCGTGCCGGGCAGCGCCTTTGGTCTGCCCGGTCATTTCCGGATCTCCTTCGCCACCGGTACCGAGCCACTGCTCGAAGCCTGCCGCCGGATCGACGAGGCCTGCCAGGCGCTGCACTGACTCGCCATCGTCAGGCGTCGATAACCGGAAGGGCGGCAGGATGACCTGCCGCCCCTTGGCGTCGTCTGCAAGCCTCGAGTCGGTCTCCAAGCATCTGCGTACTGCCTGAACAATGCCTGCGCTCACCATACGGTGTTGACCAGCGACTGGAGCGCCAGCGCGGTCCGCTCTTGACTCCCTCCACCCTTGTCGCGCGCACTTCGTGCCGCGGCGCTGTCCACATCGTCGACCCTGACGATTTGTCGCCAATGCTTGCCTTGGCTGCGCGCCCCGGCCTGGCGGGGCCAGGTGCCGATATTATTGGCAGGTATCGGTGAGACACTACACTAGATCCCGATCAACCCTTCCCACCACTGGCGAATCGGCTTCCACCAGCCGGGGGCGTCTTCGCGCTCGCGCCGGTCGCCGTCGAGATAGACGGTGGCGGTGAGACCGGCGGAGAGCTTGGTCCCTTCGGGAATGTCGTCGAGTGCGATACGCACCGGGATGCGCTGGGAGAGGCGAACCCAATCGAAGGAGGCGTTGACCGTGGCAAGCCCGTTCTGCTGGCTGCTCAAGCTGCTGTCGCTGATGCCGCGGGCGAAGCTGTCCACATGCCCCCATACGGGCCGGTCGCTGGAGAGTAGCTGGATCCTGGCGGGTGCGCCGATGTCGATGCGGTCCAGCTTGGTCTCCTCGAAATAGCCCAGCACGTAGAAACTGTGGGCGTCGACCAGGGTCATGGCATCCGTTCCCACGGTCACGTACTGGCCGGGGCGCAGCAGCAGGTTGGTGACGTAGCCGTCGACCGGCGCGCGCACGGTGGCGCGCTCCAGGTCCAGCTCGGCCTGATCGACCTCGACCTTGGCCTGCTCGACCGCGGCCTGGGCCGTGGCCAGCGAGAATCGGGCGTTGTCCTTGTCCTCCTGGGAGACGTAGTTCTTCAGTCGCTGGCGCCGACTATTGGCGGCCTGGGCCTCGTCACGCTTCTGCACCAGCTGGTGCAGGTTGGCCTGAGCCTCGTCCAGGGCCAGCCGGTAGCGCTGTTGATCGATGGTGAACAGCACGTCGCCTTTCGCCACCCGCTGGTTGTCGTGTACCTCGAGACTGTCGACGAGCCCGGCGACATCGGTGCCGAGATTGACGACGTCGGCGCGGACTCGACCGTCGCGGGTCCACGGGTCGTGCATGTAGTGATTCCAGAGCTGGGCGACGGCGACGATCGCCGCGACGACCAGGGCGAGGGTCAGCAGCAGCCGCACACTCCTGCGGAGTCCGTTAGGCCAGTTCATCAAGGTCTTTTCCTCATCCAGCGATCGGTAGCGAGCCCGTCAGGGCCAGCACCGACCACAACAGCAAAGCGTAGATCGCGATATCCGCGAGTACCGGTTGCCAGAACCAGTGATAGAGCCCCAGGCGCACGAAGACACGCCGGAGAATCAGGTAGAGTCCCAGCGCCACCAGGACCGGCACGGCCAGCGGCGGCATCAGAAATCCCAGGAAGGACCATTCAGCCAGCATGTCGCGACTCTCCGGTAGTGGCCGCCGTCGAGACGTCTGCCGTCTCGGCGTTGGCGTGGGCTTCGAGCGTCACGCCCGGCGCTTCGCGCATCAGGTGGCCCAGCATGGCAATCTCCCCGATGCTGGCGATCGGCAGGTGGGTCTCGTGATAGAGCCGCTCGACCCAGGCGATGGACTCGTCGGCCAGGCTCTGCCAGACGGCGGGGTCGTGGCGTTCGCGGGCGATCAGTCGTACGCCGATGCCGGCAAGCCAGGCTTCGATCTCGGCACGGTGGGGGCCGAGCGCGCCGCGCAGACGGCGGATACGCCATACGCACAGCGCCATGGCATGGAGATCGATGGCTTCGCGCAGGGCTCGATCGCTGCCGCCGAGGGCGACCAGCCGGCCCAGCCGGTCGTAGAGGCGACTCTCCAGGCGGGCGCGGTTGGGCAGCGATTTCTCCCGCATCAGCCGACTCAGGCCGCGCCAGTAGGCGGCCATCAGGATGCGGATGCGCTCGCCCGGCGAGCGCTGGCGCAGCAGGGAGTAGGTGAACATGGCGCAGAGGGTGCCGATGATCGAGGCCAGCCCGCCGTTGATGTAGCGCGCCGGGGCGAAAGTGTAGGTGGAGTTGAGGTTGAGCAGCGTCATCATGGTGATGGCGCCGGCCAGCCCGATCGCCGACCAGCGCGGATGCGGGGTCAGCAGCGTGCCGATGGTCACCGGTACCGCCACCGCCAGCGCCAGCAGCGGGAACCCGTTGATCACCGGCAGCACCAGGAACAGCAGCACGCCGCCGAAGATCACCGCGGCGATCGAGCCCCACAGGAACTGATAGACCACTGCCGCGGGATCGGGCGCCTTGGCGAACAGCATGGTGAAGACGCCCAGCAGCATCATGGCGAGATAGCCGGAGTGCCAGCCGCTGTGGATCCAGAACAAGCCCAGCAGCTCGAAGGCGACGAACACGCGGAAGGCGTTGAAGCGAGCCACGAAATGCTCGTTGTGGGTGGTTCGCGAGCGGCGATCGCGGGGTAGCGTCTCGATCCGCGACGAGGCCGGATCCTCGAGCGCATGGCGCAATCGCCTGCCGTGCTGGAGCAGCCCCAGCACCTCGCCGAGACGCTGGCGCACCAGCTCGGCGCGGGCGCGGCTGCGTGGCTCGACCGTGGTGTCGTCCCAGTCGAAATCGGCCAGCACCAGGCGTTCGCTGGGTTCGCCATCCGGCGCCGACTCGATCGTCTCGAGCAGCGGGACCGCCGCCGTGGCGAGTTGGTTCAGCCAGCGTTCGCCGTCGTCGCAGGCACGCAGATAATCGAGCGCCGTCTGCAGTTCCCGCACGGTGGTGAGCAGTGCCAGGCCATCGGCGGCAAAGCGATCCAGCGCCGGGATGAAATGGCTGAGCCGGCGGGTCTCGAGACGCGTCAATCCCCGCAACTTCTCGAACTGCTGGTAGGTCGCCAGCAGCGCCTTGAGCCCGTCGTCCCGTTGCGCCCGTGAGCGCGGCGTGTCCAGCGAGGCCAGTGTTTCCCTGGCGCTCAGCGAGAGGAAGGATGACAGCGCCCCGGGCAGCGCGCGGCTGCCGAAACGCGGCGCGATGACCACGTGCATCAACAGGCCGCAGCCGATCCCCAGCGCCGTCTCCGTGAAGCGTGCCAGCGCGATCGTCCAGATCTGGTCGACGCCGGTGCCGATGGCCGTCAGCGAGACCAGGGTCGCGGTATAGCCGCTGAGCATCATCACGTAGCCGAGGTATTCGTCCTGCTCGAGCATCACCCAGTACATGCAGAAGGCGAGCCAGCCGCCGGAAAACAGTAGATAGAGCATGGGCTGCTGGCCGAACAGGGCGATCAGCCCCAGCCCGACGACCGCCCCGAACAGGGTGCCGAACAGACGTGCGACGCTGCGCCCGATGATGATGCCGATCGGCGGCGTGCCACCGGTGAACATGACCGGCTGCAGGGTCACGATCATCACCGCCAGGATCGCCCAGGCGGGTTGGTAGAGATCGAGGCGCATGGCCAGGAACAGGGCCAGCCAGACGGCCAGTACCGTTCTCAACGCCAGTAGCCAGTGATCGGCGGGAATTCGAATCATGAATGACCAGCGCCCATGGGTGCGGTCACCCATGGGTCAGTATTGAAGCGGAGTAAAAGTTAGGCTGCGAATAATCACATTCTCTTCGCCGTAAGTCTATAGTTTTGGGCAAAAATCTCTGAGGACGTGCTTATACACTCGGCGAGCGAAGGCGAGGCCAGGCAACGTCGGATGCAAGAAGGAGCGGGCTGACGCTCCAGTTTGCGCTGGGGAAATGCGCATTTTGGGGGAGCTGAGCCCTATGCCTGGCCACCGGACGATGGCCAGGGAAGGTCGGATCGCCTGGCGGTGGCTCGCTTCAGAAGCGGTAGCCGATGCCGCCCATGACAACGATGGGATCGATGTGGACCGTGGTGTCGTGGGACTCGCCGCCGATCGTGGCGGTGGTGTCGGAGTCGATATCCAGGTACCAGGCCGCCGCATTCAATGACCAGTGGTCATCGATCAGCAGGTCGACGCCCAGTTGCGCCGCGGCGCCCCAGGAGTCATCCATCTTCAGACTGCCGCCGTCGACCTTCTCGTCGGAGAAGTGGGTGTAGTTCAGGCCAGCGCCGACATAGGGCTGAACCCGGGCATCGGTACCGCCGAGCGGGTAGTACTGCAGCGTCAGGGTCGGCGGCAGATGCTTGGTGGAGCCCATCTGGGTGCCATCCAGATTGATGTCGTGCTTGAAGCGTTGGGCGGCCAGCAGTTCGATGCCCCAGTTGTCGAGGAAGCGATAACCGAGCGTGAAAGCGAAGCCGCTTTCGTCGTCGACGTCGATCTTGTCGACGCCGATGGCATCGAAGTTACCGTTGTCGCTCTTGGGCGAGACCTTGGCGATACCGAAGTGGGTGAACCAGTCGTCGGCACCGTAAGCGAAGGCGCTGCTGGCGCCGAGCGATGTGGCGACCGCCAGTCCGGCGATGCTCAAGCGGCGTAGGATCGTGTTCATGAATGGCGTTCCCTTGATGGCCCTTGGTGTACTCGCCGCGACCGGTTCGGGTCGTGGCATCGGGATCAGGCTACGACCGAATAACCACAAAAAGAATGTGGTTATTGGTCGCAGAAGTATTCTTAGGGAAACGGGAAACGGGAAACGGGAAACGGGAAACGGGAAACGGGAGGCAGGAAAAGGAAAGAGCCGGCGCCGTGCCGGCTTCAGAGATGGCGCCGCCGCTGTGAGTCCACCGGCCAGTGGGCCATGAGGCGCTGAGCCAGTGGGCGCTCGCAGGCGAGATGGATGCGCGGCAGCCCCAGCCACGTTGCCAGTTGCTCGAACTGCTGCGCCAGGTCGGCGAGTTGCGCCTCCCCGAAGTGGACCTCCGGCTCCGGGTGGAGCGCGAGAACCGTCAGTTCGCCCTCGGCACGACGGGCGCGGAGATCGATGCGGCCGACGAGCCGGTCGCCGTGGAGAAAGGGCATGACATAGTAGCCGTAGAGGCGCTTGCGAGGTGGCACGTAGAACTCGAGGCGATAGTGGAACCCGAACAGCCGCTCGGTTCGCTCGCGGTACCAGACGAGCGAGTCGAACGGTGACAGCAGGGCAGCGGTATCGATTCGCCTCGGCACGCTGGGTTCGCCGAGCAGGTAGCCGGGCTGGCGCCAGCCCTGCACCGCGACCGGCGTCAAGGTGCCGTCCTCGACCAGGGTCTCGAGCGCGGCGCGGGTATCGCTCGGTGCCAGCCGATAGTAGTCGCGCAGGTCTTTTTCGGTGGCCACCCCCAGGGCAGCGGCGGACTGGGCCAGTAGTTGGCGATGGGCTTCGAGCAGGTCGGGCTCGGGCTGGTTCAGCACCGCCGCCGGCAGCACCCGCTCGGGGAGATCGTAGAGCCGTTCGAAGCCCCGGCGGCGGGCAACGGTGACCTCGCCGGCGGCGAACAGCCACTCCAGCGCCTGTTTCTCCTCGCTCCAGTCCCACCACGGGCCGGACGGCCCTTCCCGCGTGTTCAGCGCCCCCGCCCCCAGTGGCCCCTGCTCGCACACGCTGGCCAGCACGCGCTCGATCACGTCGCGCCGCTCCCGCCCGAATCTCGCCAGGTGCTTGTAGATGCCGATGCCGTCCTGGGCGCGGCGCATGCGCCAGCGCATCGCCGGATAGAGCGAGAGCGGCAGCAGCGAGGCTTCGTGGCCCCAGTACTCGAACAACGACCGATGGCGATTGCGGCTCCAGGCCGCCTCGTCGAGCAGTGCCGTCGGATACGGGCCGAGCCGCGACAAAACGGGCAGGTAGTGGGAGCGTGCGAGGGCGTTGACGGAGTCGATCTGCAACACGCCAAGGCGATTCAGCAGACGGTTGAGATGGCCACGGTTGACGGTCTCGGGGGAGGCGGCGCTGAACCCCTGGGCCTTCAGGGCCAGCCGCCGGGCCTGGGCGAGAGTGAGATGACGGTGGGGGGGAGCAGTCACTGGCGGCATGAAAACGACACTGTCTCGGCGATAGTTCGAGAAGCAGTGTCGTTCAGCTGGCCTTGATTGACCAGTGCGAGAAACGGCCAGCGGTGCCGCCGGCCTCGCCGCGTCAGTCGTTGGTCGTCAACGCCTCGATCAGCGTGTCGACGTTGTGCTGGAACATGCCGAGATAGGTGCTGCCTTCGCCATCGGGTGTCAGCGCGTCGGCATACAGCGTGCCGCCGATGGCGATGCCGGTCTCTTCGTGCAACTGGTTGATCAGCGCCGGGTTGCTCATGTTCTCCAGGAACAGTGCCTTGGCATGGCTGCTCTCGATCTGCTGCGTCAACTGAGCCATGTCGCTGGCGCTGGGTTCGGCCAGGGTGTTGATGCCCACCGGCGAGAGCAGCTCGAGGCCGTAAGCGTCGGCAAAGTAGCCGAAGGCGTCGTGGCTGGTGATGATCAGGCGATTTTGCTCCGGAATCTGCGCCATGCGCTGCTTGGTCTCGGCGTCCAGCGCTTCCATCTTCTCGATGTACTGCTCGGCGTTGGCGCGGTAGTCGTCGGCATGGTCCGGGTCGGCCTTCACCAGCGCATCGCGGATGTTGCGGGCGTACTGCTCGCCGTTCTCGAGATCCTGCCAGGCGTGCGGATCGATATCGCCATGATGGTGGTGACCTTCCTCACCGCCATTCGCCGCCTGATCATGATCGTCGTGGTCGTGGTCGTGGTCGTGGTCGTGGTCGTGGTCGTGGTCGTGGTCGTGGTCGTGGTCGTGGCCATCATGATCGTGACCATGATCGTCGCCCTCATCCTCGTCGTGATGCCCCTCGAACGGCCGCGTCTTGATGCCGTCGCTAGCGACCACGATATCGCCCTGGTATTCGCTGGCGTCGATCAGGCGATCGATCCAGCCTTCGAGCTGCAGGCCGTTGACCACGATCAGGTCGGCATCGGCCAGCGACTGCGCATCGGAAGGCTTGGGCGAGAACGCGTGCACGTCGCCATCCGGGCCGACCAGCGAGGTGACCGAGACGTGATCGGCGCCGATGGTCTCGACCATGTCGTCGAGGATGCTGAAGCTGGTGACGACCTTGAGCGGCTCCGCCTGGGCGTAGATCGGTGACAGGGCGGCGACGCTCAGGCCGCCGGCGATGAGGCCCTTGAACAGCGCGGAAGCGATGGATTGGCGTGACATCTTGAATTCCTCGAGTGAAGTTGAACGGTGGAGTGCCGAGTCAGCCGTGGGCGTCCGGCGGCAGCATGGGCTGGACGCGCCGACGCCAGCGGGCAAAGACGCTGTGGTACCGCCCGAACAGCGCGGAGAACAGATAGATGACGCCAGCGAGCAGAATGATGCAGGGGCCGGAGGGCAAGCCGGCGTGATAGGAGAGCAGCAGGCCGCCCACGCTCGAGATCATGCCGATGGCGATGGCCAGCCCCATCAGGCCCTCGAGGCGTTTGGACCAGAAGCGTGCCGCCGTGGCCGGCAGCATCATCAGGCCGACCGCCATCAGCGTGCCCAGCGTCTGGAAGCCGGCCGTCAGGTTGAGCACCATCAAGCCCAGGAACAGGCCATGCACGGCGCCGCCGCGAATGCCCTGGCCGCGCAGGAACAGCGGGTCGAGGCACTCCACCACCAAGATGCGGAAGATCGCGGCCAGCACGATCAGGGTCAGGCTCGACACGCTGACGATCAGCCACAGCGCGGTGCTGTCCACCGCCAGGATCGAGCCGAACAGCACGTGGGTCAGATCGACGCTGCTGCCGCGCATCGAGATCAACATCACCCCGGCGGCGAGCGAGATCAGATAGAAGCTGGCGATGGCGGAGTCTTCGCGATGGCCGGTCAGGCGCGACACGCTGCCCGCCAGCCCTGCCACCAGCAGCCCCGCGATCAGGCCGCCGAAGCTCATCGCCGGCAGCGAGAACCCGGCCAGCAGGAAACCCACCGCCACGCCCGGCAACACGGCGTGGGCCATGGCGTCGCCGACCAGGCTCATGCCGCGCAGGGTGAGGAACACCCCCAGTGGCGGAGCGACCAGGGACAACGCCAGGCCGGCCACCAGCGCGCGGCGCATGAAACCGAAATCGATTAACGGAGAGAACAGCCAGTCGATCATGCCAGCGTCTCCGCCGGGGGAGGGGAGTCGCCGCTGCGGGCGGGCGTCGACCAGGTGCCATGCCCGCGTTCCAGATGCAGGATCCGGTCGGCCAGCCGGGTCATCTGATCGTGGTCGTGCAGCACGATGATGATCGCCGCGCCCTTGGCCGCCATGTCCTGCAGTACCTCGATCAGCACCTCGACGGTGGCGGCATCGACATTGGCGAACGGCTCGTCCAGCAGCAGCAGTTGGGCCTCCTGCATCAAGGTACGGCCGAGCAGGGCGCGCTGGCGCTGGCCGCCGGAAAGCTCGCCCAGCGGGCGGTGCTCGAATGCCTGCAGGCCGAGGCGCTGCATCACCGCCTGACCGCGGCGATACTCCGCCTGGCCGTAGCGCTTGAAACTGCCGTGGGTCGGCCAGCAGCCGCTCATCACCAGCTCCTCGACGCTCATCGGGAAGGTCAGGTCCAGCGCCAGCTGCTGCGGCAGCCAGGCGCGCCGGGCATTGGGTACACGGCAGTCAACCCGACCGCTGATGGGGCGCAGCTCGCCCATGATCCCCTGGACCAGCGTGCTCTTGCCGGCCCCGTTGGCGCCTACCAGCGCGGTGATGGTGCCGGCCTCGAAGTGGCCCTCGATACCCTCCAGCACCATCCGGTTACCCTGCGCCAGCGACAGAGACTCCAGTGTCAGCAGGGTGTTGGGCTCATCCATCGCCTGCGTACTCGATTGCGCCATCAACCGAACACCCCGGCAGCCCAGCCCGCGACGAGCCACAGCACCGCCAGCGGCAACAGCGCCAGCAACACGCGTCGGCCGGCGCCCAGCGACATCAATGAAAAATGGCACGGCCCATCGGGGCGGTGCCGGTGACGATGTGACATGACGATCTCCTGAAACGGAGGCAAAGGTTATAACATAACAAATGATGTGGAAAGGGGAGATTGTGAACGACGCGGTCTTGTAGGAGATCGCCGACGAGCCTTTTGGTGGGGTTGCGGTGCTAAGGGATCTGCGTTACCAACGGTTACGGGGTAAACCGGCAGGTAACGAAACGATGGAAGATCTACCTTCAAGCGATCTCAAAACAATCCTGCACTCCAAGCGGGCCAACCTCTACTACCTGCAGCACTGCCGCGTACTGGTCAACGGTGGACGCGTGGAGTACGTCACCGACGAAGGCAAGCGCTCGGCCTACTGGAACATCCCCATCGCCAATACCACCTCGCTGCTGCTGGGTACCGGCACCTCGATCACCCAGGCGGCGATGCGCGAGCTGGCCAAGGCCGGTGTTCTGGTCGGTTTTTGCGGTGGCGGCGGCACGCCGCTGTTTTCCGCCAATGAAGTCGATGTCGAGGTCGCCTGGTTCAACCCGCAGAGCGAATACCGCCCCACCGAGTACCTGCAACAGTGGGTGCGCTTCTGGTTCGATGATGCGCTGAGGCTGGAAGCGGCACGCCGCTTTCAGCGTGCGCGCCTGAGCCAGGTCGAACGGCACTGGCTGGACGCACGCTTTCAACGCGATACCGATTTCAAGCCTAGCGCCGCCGAGTTGAAGGCGCTGCTCGAGCCCAGCCGCGGGGCCATCGACCAGGCAGCGGACACCACCGCACTGCTGACGGAAGAAGCCCGACTGACCAAGCAGCTGTTCCGGATCGCCACCCAGGCGGTTAGCTATGGCGAATTCGTGCGCGCCAAGAAAGGTAGCGGCGTCGACCCCGCCAACCGCTTTCTCGATCACGGCAACTATCTCGCCTACGGACTGGGCGCCACTGCCAGTTGGGTGCTGGGGCTACCCCACGGCCTGGCGGTGCTCCACGGCAAGACCCGACGCGGCGGCCTGGTGTTCGACATCGCCGACCTGATCAAGGATGCCGTCATTTTGCCGCAGGCGTTCATCTCCGCTAGCCGCGGCGACGAGGAGCAGGCATTCCGCCAGGCCTGCATCGAACGGCTCACCCGCGTCGAGGCGCTGGATACCATGATCGAGGTGGTGCAAGGCGTCGCCGAGCGGTTGGACGGGGAAGCCCGGCGATGAATGTGCTGATCGTCTCCCAGTGCCGCAAGAACGCACTCAGGCAGACTCGCCGGATTCTCGACCAGTTCGCCGAGCGCCGCGGCGAACGTACCTGGCAGACAGCGATCACCAAGGCCGGGCTCGATACGCTGAGAAAACTGCTGCGCCAGAAGGCGCGCAAGAATACTGCCGTCGCCTGCCACTGGATTCGTGGCCACGGCCACAGCGAGCTTATGTGGATCGTGGGCGACGCCTCGCAATTCAACGCCCGCGGCGCGACCCCGACCAATACCACCCGGCGCAACATCCTGCGCGGTGAGGACGAGAACGACTGGCACTCGCTGCGTCAGATTCATCTGCTGGCCTCGATGGCCGCACTGTTCCACGACCTGGGTAAAGCCACCGATGCCTTTCAGCAGCGCCTTTCGGGCAAGCTGGAAGGACGTAACCGCTACCGCCACGAGTGGGTTTCGCTACGCCTTCTCGAAGCCTTCGTCGGTGGCGATAGCGATGCCGGCTGGCTGGCGCGACTGCATCAGCCAACAGCCGAAGACGACGCTTGCTGGCTGACGCGCATCAGGAGAGATGGGCTGGACACCCCTGCAGCAGGAGAATCGCCCTTTGCCCAATTACCGCCGATCGCCGCCGCCATCGGCTGGCTGATCGTCAGCCACCACCGCCTGCCGGCACTACCCGCTGAAAACGACGACGGCTCCCAGAAGTGGGTGGGGGCCAAGTCGATACTCAATGCCAGTACTCTTCCAGCTCTGCCGGAGGCCATTTCGGCCGGCTGGAACGAACGCGTCGAACCGGCAGCTGCCAACGAGCTGACGCCATGGTGGCGTTTTTCGCATGGCCTGCCGGTCACAGACAAACCATGGCGAGAGCGGGCGCAGCGATTGGCCCGGCAACTGGACGAGCTGCATTGGCAGACGCCACCGCTGGAATCGCCCTACGTCATGCATCTGGCCCGACTCGCCTTGATGCTCGCGGACCATCACTACTCGAGCCTCGTCGATGTCGGGAGGCTCAGCGGACCTTGGAACGAGGCGCTCTATGCCAATACCACCTTCCACCAAGGCAAGCGCCAGCGCTGCCAACCGCTGACCGAGCATCTGCTGGGCGTGACGCGCGCCACCGGTGAGATCGTTCACTCACTGCCGGATATCACCACGGCGCTACCGCGAATCGCCCGCCACAAAGGCTTCAGGGCACGCAGCCGTGAGGCCCGCTTTCGCTGGCAGGACAAGGCCTTCGACCTTGCCTCCGGTCTGCGCGACATGAGCCAGGAACAGGGCTTTTTCGGTATCAATATGGCGTCCACCGGCTGCGGCAAGACCATCGCCAACGGGCGCATCCTGTATGCGCTGGCCGACCCCGAGAAAGGCGCACGCTTCTCGATCGCGCTGGGTCTGCGCACCCTGACCCTGCAAACCGGGCAGGCCTACCGCGAACGGCTCGGGCTCGGTGACGACGAACTGGCCATTCGCGTGGGCGGCAGCGCCAGCCGCGCGCTGTTCACGCATCAGCAGCGCGCCGGCGGTTCCGAATCTAGTGCCGAGCTGCTCGATGATCAGGGGCACGTGCTGTTCGAAGGCGATCTGGACGCCCACCGCGTGCTGGGCAAGGCCGTCGCCGACCCGCAGGCGCGTGCGTTGATCCAGGCCCCGGTGCTGGTCTGTACCATCGACCACCTGATGCCGGCCACCGAAAGCCTGCGCGGCGGCGGCCAGATTGCACCGATGCTGCGGCTGATGGGCGGCGATCTGGTACTCGACGAACCGGACGATTTCGACATCGATGATCTGCCCGCGCTGACACGCCTGGTCTACTGGGCCGGTCTGCTGGGCTCCCGCGTACTGCTCTCTTCCGCGACCCTGCCACCGGCGCTGGTGCGTGGTCTGTTCGACGCTTACCGGGAAGGTCGCGCTGACTATCAGCGGCATCGCGGCATGCCTAACGCGCCGGTCGCCCCCATCTGCGCCTGGTTCGATGAGCATGGCTGCACGCACCAGGGCTGCGCCGATGGGGGCGACTTCGATAGTGCCCACGCGGCTTTCGCCCGCAAGCGCGCCGCCCGGCTCGCCAAACTCGATCCCCTGCGACGCGGCACGCGCGTATCTATGTCGGCGCCTTCCAAGCATCCAGACGCCATTCATGAGGCGGTGGCGCAAACCATCCTTGCAGAAGCCTTTGCCCTGCATGATCGACACCACACGAGTGATACGCACAGCGGCAAGCGCGTCAGCTTCGGCCTGGTGCGCATGGCCAATATCGAGCCGCTGGTCGCGGTAGCACAGGCCATCTATCGCGCTGCAGTTCCCGAGGGCACACAAATTCACCTGTGCATCTATCACTCGCAGCTTCCGCTGCTGCTGCGCTCACGCCTGGAAGCCCGGCTCGACCGGGCGCTGGACCGCCGCGATCCAGCGGCGATATTCGAACTGGTCGACATTCGCCGACGGCTCGCCGTCGACGCCGACGATCACCTGTTTGTCGTGCTTGGCTCACCGGTGACTGAAGTCGGCCGAGATCACGATTACGACTGGGCCGTGGTCGAGCCCTCCTCCATGCGCTCGATCATCCAGCTCGCCGGGCGCGTGCGGCGGCACCGGCCCGAGCCGGTCGAGACACCCAATATTGCCCTGCTGGAAACCAACGTGAAGCATCTGAAGGGCGAACGACCCGCTTTTCGCCGGCCAGGCTTCGAAAACAATGATTGGCCGCTGACCAAGCATCGACTGCCTACGCTGCTGCGCGATGAGGAAATCGCCGCCATCGACTCGCGCCCGCGTCTACTGCCGGCCGAGCCCCTCGAGCCCACCAGCAAGCTGGTCGATCTCGAACACGCGCGGCTCACGATGCTGATGGTGGAGGGCGCCGAACCGCCCGGCCAGCGACGCTCGCGTCGGCGCAAGCCGATCCACCTGGGCGCCTATCTGTTCTACCGGCCAACGGCGATGTTACTGAGCGCCGTGGCGATCCAGCAGCAGCCTTTCCGGGAAGACAACGTACCGGATGCCGAGTTCGTGCTGCTACCCGACGAGACCGAAGAAGATTACGGCTTCTGGCGAGTGGATCAGGAAGGCAAGGAGATAAAGCGGACCCCGGTCGAGTTCGAGCTGAACCGCCTACCGGACGAGGCGCTGCACAACCCGCGCGTATCACCCTGGAACGAACCGGACTACCTGGCGGCCTTGAGTGAACAAGCCGAGGCCATGGACATGACAATCGAGCAATGCGCGATGCGTTTCGGCCGCATTCGCCTCAAACCGGATCGAGCCCCGCAGGGGTGGCACTTTCATCCGGCACTGGGGTTTGTGAGACGGAAATAAGGCAGCCAGCCCTGGGGGCCGGCTGCGGCTGCCTGTGCGGCAGATAAACTGGCCACTGATGCTTTGGGCAGTAGTTTTCTCAGCTGCCATTGCGGCAGGAGCAGCATTGTATATAATCGGAGCCATCCGAATCCATGAATCTCCGAACCACTTATTGTTTGGGCTGTAGTGGTTTCTTTTTTTAGGGTGGAGCGGTAGTTTGTCCACGTGGGCACTGGTCCTGCCCACGTGGACATGGAAGCAACGCTGAGGTTGAGAGCCCTCACCCAAGCTCACTGGGTAGGCGTGAGCAGGAGGATGCGCAACGTGGCTGGCCACCACCGCAAGATAATACCCTTCAGATAGGCTTTGCCTATCCAAACCACGCCCCGAGGCAGCAATGCTTCGGGGCTCATTATGCCATGCCTCCACAAACCTCCCAACCAATGGCAACTAGTCCATGTCGGAATTTCCATCACCGACGTCCATTCGCGCGCTGATTGAGCAATTCATTCTTGATCGTTTTCTGACCAAGACGGAAAAGCTCGCGCCGGACGACCCCGTTTATCTCAAACTGCAGCAGCAGTTCGATCCGCAGACCTGGCTTGCCGATGCTGCACGTCGCGTCAGTCAGCTTCAGGTCGTCACCCACTCGCTCAAGGCGATCCATCCCGACGCCAAAGGCACCAATCTCTACGTAGAACCCGGTCAGCTAAAGCGCCGAGAACTGGTGGGGAGCCACTGCCTGCCGGCTGACTTCGAAGGCGATGTCGTAGGTAACGCAGCCGCACTGGATGTCTACAAGTTCCTCAAGCTGACATGGGAAGAACGCTCGCTGCTGGAACGAGCGCTCGATGGCGACGAAGCGCTGATCGAGGCTTTGAGCCAAGACCGAGTGGAAGCAGAAAGCTGGGTGCGTGCCTTCGCGGATATCGTCGAGCCAAAAGGCACGCCAAGCTCTCATGCGCGTGGCAAGCAGATCTATTGGCTGGTGGGCGATAACCCTGCCAGTGACGAAGACTATCGCTTGTTGGCACCTCTCTATGCGACAGCGCTCACCCATCCGGTTCATGCACGGCTGAGCGAGGCACGTTTCGGGGACCACGCCAAGGCGGGCCGCAAGGCACGACGCGAAGATGCCGTTTTTCAGGGTGGCTATGCCGACTATCTGAACCTCTCGGTTCAAAAGCTCGGGGGCACCAAGCCCCAGAACATCTCTCAGCTCAATAGCGAGCGTGGCGGGCAGAACTATCTGCTCGCCTCGTTACCACCCCAATGGCAGTCACGTGAGGTCACGCCCCCTCTACGCACTGAGTCGGTTTTTCCCCGTTTCGGAAGGCGGGCACCAGTGAGGCAGGTGGTCAATGACCTTGTGAGCTGGATGAGACAGAACTCCAAGGAGGATGAAAAACGACAGAAAGAAGGTAAAAGACTGCGAAAAGCGGTACAGGATCGAAACTACCATAAAGATCTTGTTGCATCGCTAACCGACGAACTCTTGCTATTCACCTTCGAGCTACATCGCTTACCGGCAGGCTGGTCGACAGATGCTGAATGCCGTCTGGTTTTAGCAGAACAATACTGGCTGGATCCGGGCCGGGCAGCACAAGACGTCGATTTCGATAGCAACTGCCGACAGTCGCAATGGCATGAAGAGGTAGCTCTGCGTTTTGCCAGATGGCTACGCCACGCTATCGATCGTCGAGTGACGACAGGCCTTGGCGATCCGGAACATGACTTCTGGGCCAAGCAGGTTGAGGTCGTAATGGAAAGCCTCCGCCGCCAGCTCGACGACCTGCAAGATGCGCTGCATGACGACGAGGAAGACGCAGGAGACCTGACATGATCGATTCCATCTCACATCTCCTGGTTCTACCCCATCTACGCATCCAGAACGCCAACGCCATTTCCAGTTCGATGACCTGGGGCTTCCCTGCCATGAGCGCCTTCATGGGCGCTGTTCAGGCACTGGAGCGCAGTCTGCCCGACGATATCCAGATTGTCTTCGACGGTGTCGGCGTGGTGTGTCATCACATCGAGCCGCAGGTCACCGAGGGCGGATTTACCCGGGCGTTTCACCTCACGCGCAATCCCGTGGACAAGTCCGGCGCCACGGCAGCCATCGTCGAGGAAGGACGCGCGCATCTGGACGTGACCCTGCTGATCGGCATCGAGTCCGATGGCGACGATCTGAGCAATGCCGAGCGCCGTCGGGCCATTGCTCGCCAACTGTTCGATCAGGTGCAGAGCATGCGAATCGCCGGTGGCAGCGTCATGCCGTCTCTGAACGAGTCAAGGCGGCAGCGCCCCGAGCTGATCACCTTCGATGACAACGAAGAGGAACGCAGCAAACAGTGGCGACGCCTCAAGCGACGTCTGCTGCCTGGCTTTGCGTTGGTGCTGCGAGATGACTATCTGACCGAGCACACGAAAACACTCGAGGCCGAAGACGACAACGCGACCGCCCTGGACGCCTGGCTCGATCTCTGCCGGCTCAACCACGAGTGCCGAATCGAGACGCATCAAGATAAGGATGGCCAGACCAAGGAAGTGGCGAAGTGGGAGATTCGCCGCCCCTACCCTGGCTGGCTGGTGCCCATCCCGGTCGGCTATGGCGCGATTTCCGAGCTATTCGATCCCGGCGAGGTCGCCAATGCGCGTGATTCGCGGGTGCCGTTCCAATTCGTCGAGAGCCTTTATTCGATCGGCGAGTGGGTCAGCCCGCATCGACTGCGCACCCCGGACGCGCTGTTGTGGTTCGTCGACAACGATCTCGAACGTGGTGTTTACCGCCTCACCAACGACTACAGCCTGACCCATTCCAACGCAGACTGATCATCAAGGAGAATCCATCATGGCCAAGAACGACGCTCTGAAAACCGCTTCCGTCCTCGCCTTCGAGCGCAAGCTCGACCCCTCCGATGCGCTGTTCAGCGCCGGCAACTGGGATAAGCGCGACCAATTCACCGCCTGGCCCCACATCCCGGTCACGGAAAAGTCCGTGCGCGGCACCATTTCCAACCGCCTGAAGACCAAGGATCAGGACCCGGCCAAACTCGATGCCGCCATCGAAAATCCCAATCTTCAGACCGTAGACGTCGCCGCGCTGCCCCACGATGCCGACACCCTGGCGGTACACTTCACGCTGCGCGTGCTGGCCGGCGCCGGTACTCCCTCGGCCTGCAACAGTGCCGACTATCAAGCCAAGCTAAAGCAGGCGGTCGAGAGCTACGCCAGCGAGCACGGCTTTAAGGAACTGGCCCATCGCTACGCCTGCAACCTCGCCAATGGGCGCTTCCTGTGGCGCAACCGTCTCAAGGCAGAAGCGCTCGAAGTGACGGTGCGCCAGACCCGGGCCGGGGCGACCGAACAAGCGTGGACCTTCGGCGATGCCCTGGAGCGCTCGACCCGTGACTTTACTGGCGACGAGCAGACTCGCACGCTGGGCGAAGTGATCGCCAAGGCACTGGCCGGCGAGCAATACCTGCTGCTGGATGTGGTCGCTTTTGCGCGCATCGGCGCCGGCCAGGAAGTCTTCCCGTCGCAGGAGTTGATCCTCGACCGCGCCCGCGGCGACAAGAGCAAGACGCTCTACAGCATCGGCGACGACAAGAGCGCCGCCATTCACTCGCAGAAGATCGGCAACGCCCTGCGTACCATCGACACCTGGTACCCGGCGCCGGCGGACGGCAGCGATCTGGGGCCGATCGCCGTCGAGCCCTACGGCTCGGTGACCACCCAGGGAACGGCCTACCGCCAACCGAAGCAGAAAGTGGACTTCTACAACCTGCTCGACAACTGGCTGCTCAAGGACCAGGCGCCGGCAACCGAGCAGCAGCACTTCGTGATGGCGACCCTGATCCGTGGTGGTGTCTTCGGCGACGCGGGGTGAACCATGGACCACTACATCGACCTTCGCCTGCGTCCCGACCCGGATTTTCCGCCATCCATGCTGATGGGCGCGCTCTATGGCCGGCTGCATCGTGCGCTGTTCGACCAGGACGCGAACGACATCGGCGTGAGCTTTCCGGATCACAAGACCGGCGTGCGAGCACGCACGCCGGGTGACCGACTACGCCTGCACGGAAAACACCAGAGCCTGACGCAACTCATGGTGCAACCCTGGCTCAATGGCATGCGCGAACTCGTCGAGACCGGCGACATTCTGCCAGTACCCGACGGAGTCCTGCATCGCGTGGTCAGGCGCCGGCAGTTCAAGACCGGCAACGACAGCCAGGTGAAGCGCTACGCACGGCGTCACGCTATCGACCTCGAAGAGGCGCGAGCGAGGTTCGCAAGCAGCAGCGAACCACGCATTACCCTGCCTTTCGTTTCACTCAACAGCCGGTCCAGTCAGCAACGCTTCGCCCTGTTCATCGAGCACGGCGAACCGCAGCCGACACCGGCTGATGGCTCCTTCAATCAATACGGCCTGAGCCAGGGGGCAACTATCCCCTGGTTCTGACCCTTTTTTCGCGCGCTTTTATGGCACTCGGAAAAACAAGGGGTTAGCGGCGCATCCGCAAAAAGGGAGGCGTCGCACTTTATGGCTATTGCTCTTTAACAATCAGGGTATTAGCTTGGAAAAGCTCTAGTGCGCTGCCGCCCAGGCAGCTCAGAAAATGACCACAGCAGAACACGCCCGGCTACGGCTGTGCGCTGCCGCCCAGGCAGCTCAGAAAGCACCGCCGAGGAAGTGGCGGTTGAGGCGATGGTGCGCTGCCGCCCAGGCAGCTCAGAAATTCAAGCTCATCGACTACGCGGGCGTGAAAGTGTGCGCTGCCGCCCAGGCAGCTCAGAAATCGACCACCGCACTCGCAAGACCACCAGTGGTGTGCGCTGCCGCCCAGGCAGCTCAGAAATGCCCGCCTACACCGAAGACAGCGCGGCCGGAGTGCGCTGCCGCCCAGGCAGCTCAGAAAGCCTTGCTGCCGGATGGCTGTGCGTGTACTGCGTGCGCTGCCGCCCAGGCAGCTCAGAAAGCCGAAAAATGCCTCTTCATGGTCAGCGACGGCGTGCGCTGCCGCCCAGGCAGCTCAGAAAGTCGGCAAGCGTGACGGCAAGCCGCTAAAGGCGTGCGCTGCCGCCCAGGCAGCTCAGAAATACACGCCAACGGATACCGCAAACCTGCCTGAGTGCGCTGCCGCCCAGGCAGCTCAGAAAGATGAACGGCTACCGCCGTTGCGCCGGATAACGTGCGCTGCCGCCCAGGCAGCTCAGAAAGGAATGAGAACCATCGACAACAGCTGGAATCGGTGCGCTGCCGCCCAGGCAGCTCAGAAAGCCATGCAGCGCGCTAGCGCATTCACCCCATCGTGCGCTGCCGCCCAGGCAGCTCAGAAAGCCCACACGGCAAAGTCGTGTGGCCACATGCTGTGCGCTGCCGCCCAGGCAGCTCAGAAAGTCAGGGCGGCGGCTTTGCGCTGCAGCCCAACGTGCGCTGCCGCCCAGGCAGCTCAGAAACTGTTCCAGGCGCTCGACGAACTGGCCGAGCAGTGCGCTGCCGCCCAGGCAGCTCAGAAAAGAGCGCGGCGAGAACGCGCGCCACTCTGAGTGTGCGCTGCCGCCCAGGCAGCTCAGAAAGAACTGACCGGATGGACGCCGCGAACTATCGAGTGCGCTGCCGCCCAGGCAGCTCAGAAAATCGGATTGCCAGAAAACACTCAGAGACCAAGGTGCGCTGCCGCCCAGGCAGCTCAGAAAAGAACGAACCATCAGCATCAGCCACGGATATCGTGCGCTGCCGCCCAGGCAGCTCAGAAATGCTGAAGAAATCGGACCTGCGCGACGCCGGCGTGCGCTGCCGCCCAGGCAGCTCAGAAACGAACAGAGCCTGGCTGGGCTGAGCGCTTCAAGGTGCGCTGCCGCCCAGGCAGCTCAGAAAAATCGCCCTGATCCTCGGAAGGCGGTCGGCTTGTGCGCTGCCGCCCAGGCAGCTCAGAAAAGTCTGTCGAGTCAGCTTCCTGCCACTGGAAGGTGCGCTGCCGCCCAGGCAGCTCAGAAATCTGGGCGTATTCGGACGAACAGGGCGCAATCGTGCGCTGCCGCCCAGGCAGCTCAGAAAGTAATGAGGTCCGCGTGGTGCAAGGACGAGACGTGCGCTGCCGCCCAGGCAGCTCAGAAACTCATCGACCACATCTACGCCGATCGCTACTGGTGCGCTGCCGCCCAGGCAGCTCAGAAAGAAAGAAAGCCCATCGCCAGCAAGGCGGGCTCGTGCGCTGCCGCCCAGGCAGCTCAGAAAGACAAGGAGTGGAACTCAAGCGACGTCCTGGCGTGCGCTGCCGCCCAGGCAGCTCAGAAACCATGCGCCCAAAGGCGCTGTTGATGGCCATGGTGCGCTGCCGCCCAGGCAGCTCAGAAAACGAATGTTAGTGTAAACCTTACGCCCTTCGGGTGCGCTGCCGCCCAGGCAGCTCAGAAAGCTACGTCATGCAGCACGATACCAAACAGGAGGTGCGCTGCCGCCCAGGCAGCTCAGAAACTCATCAAAACGTCTTCTGCTAGCTCCCGGATGTGCGCTGCCGCCCAGGCAGCTCAGAAAACCGCCAAGGGCAAGCGCTCGGAAGAGAACACGTGCGCTGCCGCCCAGGCAGCTCAGAAACCAGCGAGTACATCGCGCTCGAGTGGAGCGATGTGCGCTGCCGCCCAGGCAGCTCAGAAATTCTCGACCAGATCAGCAACTGGACGCATTACGTGCGCTGCCGCCCAGGCAGCTCAGAAATCGGTGCTGCGGCGATCGCTGCATTCACCATTGTGCGCTGCCGCCCAGGCAGCTCAGAAATGTTCGAGCTGTTCCGTGCCAAGTTCGGCGTAGTGCGCTGCCGCCCAGGCAGCTCAGAAAATTGGCGATGATCGTCGCCAAACCTTTCCCGGGTGCGCTGCCGCCCAGGCAGCTCAGAAACTGCCCTGCTGCTCTGGACATGAGCGGCCAATGTGCGCTGCCGCCCAGGCAGCTCAGAAAACCGAGACCTACGCCGGCCAATACTGGCGCGGGTGCGCTGCCGCCCAGGCAGCTCAGAAATCAGTATCCGTCGCTCTCGTCCGTCATTTGCCGTGCGCTGCCGCCCAGGCAGCTCAGAAAATCATTGGGACAGACCAGCGAACAACGATTCAGTGCGCTGCCGCCCAGGCAGCTCAGAAACTCGATCATTCTCGCCCTGCACCCAATCCATAGTGCGCTGCCGCCCAGGCAGCTCAGAAAACCAAGGCCCGCAAGGTGCCCCCGGTCAGCCCGTGCGCTGCCGCCCAGGCAGCTCAGAAAAACGACATCGCGATCACCGGGCGCCAGCCGAGGTGCGCTGCCGCCCAGGCAGCTCAGAAATATCTGCTGTACATGAGACACCTTGGAACGGTGTGCGCTGCCGCCCAGGCAGCTCAGAAATACCAGATTGCCCCTGAACCGGGTAATTACAGGTGCGCTGCCGCCCAGGCAGCTCAGAAAAGGTGCGGGTGTTGATTTGGTAATAGCCTCGGGTGCGCTGCCGCCCAGGCAGCTCAGAAAGAGGGGATGGCCATGTAGCGATCCACGATGGCGTGCGCTGCCGCCCAGGCAGCTCAGAAAGCCCTACGCAGCGCGAGACAGTACCCGGCACGGTGCGCTGCCGCCCAGGCAGCTCAGAAAATCGCCAAAGAGACGGGTAAATAACGATGACTGTGCGCTGCCGCCCAGGCAGCTCAGAAAATATCACCAAGATCAAGAGAAACATCATACATGTGCGCTGCCGCCCAGGCAGCTCAGAAAATATCCCCAAGGCTGCGAGAGCTGACCTCAGCGTGCGCTGCCGCCCAGGCAGCTCAGAAAGACGGCCGCAAGATCAGCGCCGACTGGCTCAAGTGCGCTGCCGCCCAGGCAGCTCAGAAAAAATCGGCATCGTGATAGACAACCAGAACACCGTGCGCTGCCGCCCAGGCAGCTCAGAAAAATGCGAGCGCCTGGTCGGCGGTTTCTTCGACGTGCGCTGCCGCCCAGGCAGCTCAGAAAAGCAGCGCTGGGCAGCTACCTGATGACGAGAAGTGCGCTGCCGCCCAGGCAGCTCAGAAAATGACAACGAACTTGTGAATCAAAAATTTTATGTGCGCTGCCGCCCAGGCAGCTCAGAAATTGACGAATGCACGCTTGTGGCGTTCGATCAGGTGCGCTGCCGCCCAGGCAGCTCAGAAAATCAACACCACGAAGCCTTGATTTCTGACACGGTGCGCTGCCGCCCAGGCAGCTCAGAAACAGTCTTTCGTCTATGGTTCCGACGCCACCACGTGCGCTGCCGCCCAGGCAGCTCAGAAAAGGTCGCCCGAGTGAAGCAGCCCTAGTAGTTCGTGCGCCCCCGCCCAGGCAGCCCATAATGATATCGACCGAGGGAGGGAGCCGCTGGACGAGACCTCACTCCTCCAGCGCGTAATCGATCGTTGTCACCACCCTAACCCGCTTGATGTCGGGGGTGTAGCTGTCGACATCCTCGATCGAGAAGTAGCCTTGGTTGGCGCTGCGGATTTCGCCGACGCGACTGCCTGAGTCTCTGGCGAACTGCTGGGCGACGCCGCGTGCATCCTTGGTGGCTTCGGCGACCATCTCCGGCTTGATGTCATTGAGGCCGGTGAACAGGAATTCGGTGCGGTAGTCGTAGTTGGGTGATAGCACGACTCCGGCGCGGACCAGCTCTCCGGTCTGGGGCATCGCTTTCTTGACGTTATCCACCGCCGGCGTGCGCAGCAGCACCGTGGCTTCGGCCTGGTAGCGCTCGTCGGGCCGGTCGGCGCCGTAGAGATTGGCGAAGCGGTCGGTCACCTGGGGCGAGGTCACGGTGATGTTGTCGGTCTGGAAGCCTCGTTGGGTGAGAAACTCGCGAATGCGGCTCTCCTGTGTCGTCAACTCCTGCTGCAGCGTTTCCAGCTCGTTGGCGGTGACGGTGTAGTGCAGCGGCCAGAGTGCCATGTCCGCCGGTACCTCGCGCTCCGAAAGGCCCTTGACCGTGACGCTGCGACCGGCGTCACGCCAGGTTTCGGCGGCGTCCTCGATGTAGCTTCCGCCCCAGATCATGCCGATGGCCAGCAATCCGCCCAGAATGATCGCGCTCCGTGCCTGTCCCATTGGTTTCCCCTGTTTTCCGTACGCCGGCTGGCACCGTTATCGTAGCCGGTTGTGAGTGCCACAGGGCAGCCCGCGCGTGGCGGATGCGGATATTTTTCTATCAATCTCGGTGATAGACGACTTCACACCAACTGATTAGCCACCTAATAAACTGACCCCCATAATCTCTTCAACGGTCAGGCCAAGAGGCCGACCACGCAAACGAAGATGATTGGAGGTTTACCATGAAAACTCGCATTCTCGCCGCTGTCGCTCTGGCTATCGCACTTCCCGCTGCCGCTCAGGCCAATAGCGTCATGGAACAACGCGCTTTCGCTCAACAGCATGAAGCCCTCAATACCCAGGCGACCTCCCAGTACCAGTTGCTGCCAAGCGAGTATCGAATCAACACCGTCAGCGGTGGCCACAGCACCGCAGCCGACAACTCTCTGGCCTATGTCGCTGCTACGACCCAGCGGGCAACCGACATCGCGGGCGGCAACGATAGCCTGGTAGGCCAAGGCCAGAGCACGGCCGCTGCCCAGGCGCTGAAGAATGTGAATGGGGGCGGTAACAGCGAGCGGGGCAGCGTGGAAATGTCCTTCGCCAGCCTCGATTGACACCGACGACACACGATATCCCTGCGTTGCGCTCGTGCTGACGGGCGCAACGAATCGGTAGGCACTGCTTCGGGTCCTGCGACCTTCCAGTACCTCCAACTTCCCCGGTCCACCCCCTGGACCGGGGCTTTTTATGCCTGTGTATCTACTGCCCTGCGATCAGTCCTCGTCGTCCTCGGATGCCTGGAAAGCGCGCTTGTCGTCGGGCAGGCGGACCATGTCGCCCTTGGCGAGGTCCCCGTGGCTGTCGTGACGCTCACCGTCATCGCCGATCAGTGCCGCGACCTTGCCGATGCTGACGCCATCCTTGTAGGCCTCGACCTGAACGCGCACCGTCGCGCCGTGGTAGCGCGCGGTCAGCATCATCCCCGGTTGCGGGGTGACACGATGCTGTTCGTCCTTGGCGTAGTGGGCGTCGACACTGGCGCCGCCCGGCGCATCCCACTCGATATGCTTGTGCATGGCGTTCTCCTTGCCGTTAGAGTTGTCGCGGTTTCAGCGTAGCCGCTAATCGATTGATTTGCCGCCGGCATCGCAGGTTGCTTCACGCTCGGAGAGATCGCGACGGTGCCATGATCGGGCCGCTCGAGCACGCCGAAAGGTGAAGACACGAACGGTTACGGAGGCTTGTCTTTTGGACGGCTTGCCAGCAGAGTGAACGTGGTCTTTCGCAACCCAACAAAGAGCGACAACAGCGATGAAGAAGACAGTACTTGCACTCGCCATTGCGGCAACCACGGCATGTGCCGGTGTCGCGCAGGCGGATGTCAAAGTGGGATTTCTGGGGGGCTTCACCGGCGGTATCGAAAGCCTGACGCCGCCGATCTTCGATGGCGCCAAACTCGCGGTGCAGGAGATCAACGATCAGGGCGGCCTGCTGGATGGTGAAAAGATGGTCATGCCCTCGGGTGATACCACCTGTTCGGATGCCTCAGCCGCGTCCAACGCCGCCGACCGGCTGGTCAACAGCGAAAAGGTGACCGCGATCGTCGGCGCGCTGTGCACCGGTGCCACCATTGCCGCGGCCAACAATGCCGCGATTCCCGGCGGCGTGGTGATGGTGTCGCCGGCTTCCACGGCACCGGCGGTGACGGATCTCGATGACAACGATCTGGTCTTCCGCACCGTGCCCTCCGACGCCTTCCAGGGCGAGCAGTTGGCCAAGCTGCTGCTCTCCAAGGGGATCGAGGACGTCGCCGTGACCTACGTCAACAACGACTACGGCCAGGGCCTGGACGACGCGTTCACCAAGACGTTCGAGGCCGAAGGCGGCTCGATCTCCGCCAACCTGGCCCATGAGGACAACCGGGCGGACTATCGGTCGGAGATCGGCAAGCTCTCCTCCGGCGGCTCGCAGACGCTGGTGGTACTGGCCTACGCCGATACGTCCGGTCAGACGATCCTGCGCCAGGCCTACGAGAGCGGCGCCTTCACCCAATATGCCGGCGGCGACGGCATGGTCGGGAACGCGCTGGTCGATGCCGTGGGCGCCGACGTGCTGGAGGGCATGATCGCGACGCGTCCGGGCTCGCCGGACGTGCCTGGCTCGGATGTCTTCAACGATCTGGCCGAGAAAGCCGGCATCGACCCCAGCGCGGTGTTCGCGGCGCAGGCCTACGATGCCGCATTCCTGCTGGCGCTTGCCATCGAGAAGAACGGCAGTGCCGACCGTGAGGGCCTTTCCGAGGCGCTGCGTGACGTTGCCACGGCGCCGGGCGAGACGATCCTGCCGGGAGAGTGGGAGAAGGCCAAGAAGCTGATCGATGAAGGCAAGGAGATCAACTACGAAGGCGCCTCCGGCAGCGCTGAGTTCGACGACAACGGCGACGTGCCGGGCATCGTGGTCGAAATGGCGGTCGAGGATGGCAAGTTCGTGACCAAGGGTCCGATTGGTGAATAACTAGTGTGACCCAAGGGTTGATCGCCGACTGACCATTATCGGCGTCCACTCAGCAAAATCCCGAGCCTTGGCTCGGGATTTTGCGTTCGGGCCTGCCGAATCGGCAGGTCTCGGTGCGGTCGGCTTCAATCGTGGTGCGCGACCTTCTCCGGGATCAGCCCGCGCGGGGCGAAGCGCAGCACCAGCAGGATCAGCAGCCCGATCACGAACACTCTCGCCTGCAGGGCGCGGCTGTCGAGATTCCCCGGTTGCCAGTCGAACCAGTGCGCGCCCAGTGCGACGATGGCGTGCATCACGGCCAGCGCCATCGGCCCCGACATGATCCAGATCACGTAGACCAGCACCGCGCCAAACAGCGTGCCCAGGTTGTTGCCCGGACCGCCGAGGATCACCATCACCAGCACCAGGAAGGTGTGGTTGAGAGGCAGGTAGCCCTGCGGATCGAACAGGCCGTTGAAGCTGGTGAGTACCGCGCCACCGATCCCCATCAGGATACAGCCGAAGACGAAGATCTCCTGACGGCGACGATTGATCGATTTGCCCATGGCCGCGGCGGAAACCTCGTTGTCGCGGATGGCGCGGATCATGCGGCCCCAGGGGGCGTGATAGGCGCGATGGAGCAGAAAGAAGATCACCGCGATCATGACCACGGTCACCGACAGGTAGAGCGAACGGGCGGTCAGGAAGCCGACCTGGCCGGGGTCCGGTACCGGCCAGGGCAGGGGCGAGATGGTTGCAGTGCCGCGCGTGAGCCAGTCCGAATTCTTGAGGAACGCCTTGATGATCTCGGCGATCCCCAGTGTCGCGATGACCAGGTAGTCGCTGCGCAGGCCCAGGCAGATATGGCCGATGAAATAGCCGACGCCGCCGGCCAGGGCGCCACCGACGATCCAGCCCAGCCACACCGGCAGCCCCAGCCCGCCGATGAACTCCACCTGGGATTCGATATCACCGGTGACGCTGCGCAACCAGCTGATCACGACCAGGTAGCCGATGAGCCCGGCGACAATCGCGAGGGTCGTACGCAGTAGCTTGGGCACGCCGATGCGGTCGAGCCGGCTGATGGCGAACACGATCGCGGTGACCACGACCATCGCCAGCAGCACCCAGCCCAGCCGACCGGGAAGGTCGCTGGCCCAGAACGCGTGATTGACCGGGATGCTGAAGAACGTCGCCGAGAAACCGCCCAGGGCGACGAAGCCCATGATGCCGGCGTTGAACTGACCGGCGTAGCCCCACTGGATGGTCAAGCCGAGAGCCAGGATCGCGTAGCAGGAGGCTTCCACCAGCATGCGGGTGGAGTAGGCCGGGCCCATGGTCGCGAAGACGGCGAGGACCACGAGGGCGAGGCCGCCGAACAACACCAGTTCGCGGATCGGCAGCGTGCGACGATCGGAGGTCGCGGAAGAAGCAGGGCGTTGCGATGAGGGGGCAGTCATCAGATCACCTTCCCTTTGAAGATGCCGGTCGGGCGCCAGATCAGCACCGCCACCAGAATGAAGAAGGGCACCACGATCTTGTACTCGGTGCCCACCAGCGCCAGGTTATTGGGCAGTTCCAGCCAGGTCGGCAGGCTGTCCCGCAGCGGCCTGAGCAGTACCGACCAGTTGAAGACCGCCAGTGTCTCGGCGAAGCCGACCAGGAAGCCGCCGGCGATGGCGCCGTAGGGATGGCCGACGCCGCCGACGATGGCGGCGGCGAAGATCGGCAGCAGCAGGAAGAAGCTGAGGTCCGGCTTGAAGGCGACATCCAGCGACAGCAGCGTGCCGGCGATGGTGGCCAGCGACCCGGCAATGACCCAGGTCAGGGTAATGATCAGCTTGGTATTGATGCCGGAGGCGCGTGCCAGGTCGGGGTTGTCCGACATCGCCCGCATCGCCTTGCCCAGGCGGGCCCGGGTCAGGAACAGGTGCAGCCCGACCACGGCGACGATGGTGATCACGAACAGGATGATCTGCGGCTCGGTGAGGATGATCGGCCGGGTCACGCCTGGCACGTCGATACGAAAGATCTCCTTGCGCGCATCGACGTAGAGGTTCTGCGAGCCGGTGCCGGCGAACAGCCGGATCAGCCCCTGCAGCATCAGCGTGACGCCGAGCGAGGCGATCACCATCACGATCGGCTTGACGCCATGGCTTCGCAGCGGCTGGTAGAAGGCGCGATCGATGCCCACGGCCACCAGCGAGGTGAACGCCATCGCCACCGGCAGCATGACGATCGCGGTGGGCAGCCCGAGGGGGGCACCGGCGTGGGGGAACGCGAGTGTCAGCAGCAGCACGGCGAGGGTGCCGAGCGTCATCATGTCGGCATGGGCGAAGTGGGCGAAGCGCAGGATGCTGTAGATCAGCGTCACGCCGACGGCGCCGATGGCGTAGATGCAGCCGGTGACGCTGCCGGCCACCACCACGTAGTTGAAGAAATAGATCAGCTCATTCACGACGAAATCTCTCGTTGAAGACGGGCTTTCGCAAGCCTTGGCTCGCCAGCGGGACGACGGCGCTCAACCACCGAGGAAGCTCTTGGCCACTTGAGGATCGTTGAGCAGCGCTTCGCCGGTATCGCTGAACCGGTTCTGGCCGGCCGCGAGCACGAAGCCCTTGTGGGCGATGCGCAGCGCCTGCTTGGCGTTCTGCTCCACCATCAGCACGCCGACGCCGGCGGCACTGATGGTTTTCACCCGGTCGAATATCTCGTTCATGTAGCGTGGCGAGAGCCCGGCGGTGGGCTCGTCGAGCAGCAGCACGCTGGGTTCGTTCATCAGCGCCCGCCCCATGGCTACCATCTGGCGCTGGCCGCCGGAGAGTTCGCCGGCGGGCTGGCGACGCTTCTCCCGTAGCGGGGGGAAGAATTCGTAGATCTGCGCCTTGAGCCGCGAGACCGTGGCGGGCTTGAGAAACGCGCCCATTTCCAGGTTCTCCTCGACGGAGAGAGTCGCGAAGATGTTCTTCTCCTGCGGCACGAATCCCATGCCCATCTCCACCAGTTTGTGCGGTGAAAGATTGGTGATCGGCTTGCCGCGCAGTCGGATCTCGCCCTGGGTGATCGTCAGCAGGCCGAAGACCGCCTTGAGCATGGTCGATTTGCCGGCGCCGTTGGGGCCGACGATGACGCCGATTTCGTCGGCCTCAATCGTCATGTTGACCCCGTTGAGAATGTTCATGCCGCCGTAGCCGCCATGAACGTCAACTGCTTCGAGTAGTGGCATTGGGTGCTCTTTGTTATGGCTTGGCAATGGGTTGCCGTCGTGTCCCGATCCTGGCCTAGGCGGTCTCGGAACCAAAATAGGCTTCGATCACTTCCGGGTTGTTCTGGATCTCGCCGATCGAGCCTTCCATCATCACCTGGCCCTGGGCCAGCACGATCACTGGATCGCACAGGCGGCCGATCATGTCCATGTCGTGTTCGATGACCAGGAAGGTATAACCCAGCTCACGATTGAGCCGTTCGATATTGCCCATCAGGTCACCGAGCAGGGTGCGATTGACCCCGGCGGCGATCTCGTCGAGCAGTACCACCTCGGCGTCGGTCATCATGGTCCGGCCGAGTTCGAGCAGCTTCTTCTGGCCGCCGGAGAGGTTGCCGGCCAGCTCGTTGCGGACATGCGACAGGCCGACGAAATCGAGCACCTCGAGGGCGCGACGGCGGACCTCGGCCTCCTGACGCCGAACCTCCCCGGGTTTCAGCCAGGTGCTGAACAGGTTCTCGCCTTCCTGCCGAGGCGGAACCATCATCAGGTTCTCCAGCGAGGTCAGGTGGCTGAACTCGTGGGCGATCTGGAAGGTGCGCAGCAGCCCGCGGTGGAAGCGCTGGTTGGCGGAGAGGTGGGTGATCGCCTGGCCGTTGAGCAGGACCTCGCCGCTGTCGGGCGCGAGGCTGCCGGCGATGATGTTGAACAGCGTCGATTTACCGGCGCCGTTGGGACCGATCATGCCGGTGATGGAGCCCTTGGCGACCTGGATGGAGCAGCCGTCGATGACCGTGAGGCCGCCGAACGACTTGCGGATGTTGCGGACATCGATGATCGGCGTCATCGCGTCTCCCCCGAGCATTTATTGATATTGTCCTGGCGCGCCGTTGGGGGGCGCCTGTCTCTGTCTACCGCGATCTCGACCTCGTTGCGCCCGCTCGCGGCGTGCGTGAAGAGGCGGAATGCCGGTGTCTTGTAGCCTTGATGTTGCCGATTGTACAGCCGTCGGTCGCCATGAGTAGTCTTTCTTAATCAACGCTACGCTGGCCAAACGACGACACCCGCCGAAGGGCGGGTGTCGTCGTTATTGCCACTGCGATCTGACGGCAGTGGAGGCTCGCGGGGCGATCAGCCTTTCTTGCCGGCCCGCTTGCGCTCGTTTTCGGTCAGGTGCTTCTTGCGCAGACGAATGAAGCTCGGGGTGATCTCGACCAGTTCGTCGTCGTCGAGGAACTCGATCGCCTGCTCCAGGGTGAAGCGAATCGGCGGCGTCAGCACGATGTTCTCGTCGTTGCCGGAGGCGCGCATGTTGTCGAGCTTCTTGCCCTTGGTCGGGTTGACCACCATGTCGTTGGCGCGGTTGTTGATGCCGATCAGCATGCCTTCGTAGACCTCGGTGCCGTGGTCGACGATCAGCTTGCCGCGCTCCTGCAGGGTGTAGAGCGCATAGGCCAGCGCCTTGCCCGGCACCATCGACACTAGCACGCCGTTACGACGTTCGATCGCGGCGTCCGGCTTGAGCGGGCCGTAGTGATCGAAGCGGCTGGTCAGGATGCCGGTACCGGAAGTCAGCGTCAGGAACTGGCCACGGAAGCCGATCAGGCCACGTGCCGGGATGATGAAGTCCAGGCGCACCCGGCCCTTGCCGTCCGGGTTCATGTTGGAGAGCTCGCCCTTGCGGTAGCCGAGCTCTTCCATCACCGCGCCCTGGTGCTGCTCTTCGCAGTCGATGATGACTTCTTCGTAGGGCTCCTGCTTGACGCCGTCGATCTCGCGGATGATGACCTCGGGGCGGCCGACGGCCAGTTCGAAGCCTTCGCGACGCATGGTCTCGATCAGCACCGACAGGTGCAGTTCGCCACGTCCGGAGACCTTGAACTTCTCGGAGGACTCGCCCTGCTCGACGCGCAGCGCGACGTTGTGGATCAGTTCCTGCTCGAGGCGATCCTTGATGTTGCGGCTGGTGACGTACTTGCCATCCTTGCCGGCGAACGGCGAATCGTTGACCTGGAAGGTCATCGAGACGGTCGGCTCGTCGACGGAGAGCGGCGGCAGCGCTTCGACATTGTTGACGTCGCACAGCGTGTCGGAGATCGCCAGGTTGTCGATACCGGTGATGCAGACGATGTCGCCGGCGGTGGCTTCGTTGGTCTGGACGCGCTCCAGGCCCATGTGGGTCATGACCTGGCCGATCTTGCCCTTGCGAACGGCGCCTTCCTTGGTGATGACGCTGATCTGCTGGCTCGGCTTGACGCTGCCGCGCTTGATGCGGCCCAGGCCGATGACGCCGACGTAGCTGTTGTAGTCCAGCGCCGAAATCTGCATCTGGAACGGGCCGTCGAGCTCGACCTTGGGCGGCTCGACGATGTCGACGATGCTCTTGAACATCGGCGTCATGTCTTCGGCCATGGCGTCCGGCTCCATGCCGGCGATGCCGTTGAGCGCGGAGCAGTAGATGATCGGGAAGTCGAGCTGCTCGTCGGTGGCGCCGAGGTTGTCGAACAGATCGAAGATCTGGTCGATGACCCAGTCCGGGCGCGCGCCGGGGCGGTCGATCTTGTTGACCACGACGATCGGCTTGAGACCCTGGGCGAATGCCTTCTGGGTCACGAAGCGGGTCTGCGGCATCGGGCCGTCGACGGCGTCGACCAGCAGCAGTACGGAGTCGACCATGGACATGACGCGTTCGACTTCACCACCGAAGTCGGCGTGTCCCGGGGTGTCGACGATATTGATGTGGTAGTCGCGGCCGTTGCCGTCGTTCCAGCGGATCGCGGTGTTCTTGGCCAAGATGGTGATGCCGCGTTCCTTCTCCTGGTCGTTGGAGTCCATGATCCGCTCCTGGCCTTCGGCCTTGCGGTCCAGGGTGCCGGATTGGCTCAGGAGCTTGTCGACCAGTGTCGTCTTGCCATGGTCGACGTGGGCGATAATGGCAATGTTCCTAATGCTCTCGATACGAGCGTTAGAGGCGTTGTCACTCATGGGGCGGTTTCCATCGTAAAATGTGTGCGCCCATGTCTAGGGGCTGTTGACGTTTCAGCGCGAACCGCGGTGCTGCGCCGCATGGCGCCATTTGCCGCGTAACCCGAAGGGCCGGGCCAGTGTTTGCGTGGTGCTGCGTTATTCGTCATTCATTTGGAATGACCAAACTACGCTCTTTACGCTTTGCCCCGCACAATCACTGGCTCCGGCGCGGCCGTGCATGAAACGCCGACAGCCCCTAAGTCGATGATCCGCGCTCTAGCGCTGGATCGACGAGTCCCCTGGGCACTGAGTAGGAGGGTCGGGCGCGCATTGTACAGGCAAGCGCGCGACACTGGCTACTTTAGTCTATCGGTGCCATTCGCGGGCTTTTTCGACGACGATCCCGTCGCCGCCCGTGCGCCTCGACGACTTCGAAAGCGGCGTGCCAATCCATTGAAAAGCGAGGGTTTCATGTCGTCGGAGGAAGGAGAGCGGGAGCGCGCGGCACGAATCATCGGATGGGTCCGTGCCGACGCCTGGCGCCTGGATGTGCTGCGCCAGGCGCGCGCGTTGCGTCTCCCCGACTGGTGGCTGGCCGCCGGCTTCGTGCGCAACCTGGTCTGGGATCGCCTGCATGGCTATTCGCCATCGACGCCGCTGAACGATATCGATCTCGTCTACTTCGATGCCGCCCACGTCGACACGTCTGTCGACCGGGCCCTCGAGGCCGAACTCCGGCGGGTTGCCTCGCGACCCTGGTCGGTCAAGAACCAGGCGCGGATGCACGAGCGCCATGGGCATCGCCCCTACACCTCTATAGAGGAAGCGTTGAGCGTGTGGGTCGAGTGTGAAACGGCGGTGGCGGTGACCCTCGATGAGGATGACGGCATTCGCCTGGCGGCTCCCCTTGGCACGGCCTCGCTGCTGTCGGGTCAGGTGACGCACAACCCGCGGCATGGCGATCGCGAAGTGTTTCGACGCCGTGTCGTTGCCAAGGGGTGGCAGCGCCGCTGGCCGGGACTCGATATTCAGGGGTTGTGAGAGGTGCTACGAGGGCAGATTGCCCAGCAGCCAGTCGAACAGTCTCCCCTGGCTGTTGGCGACCGGCTGCGTAATGACGAAGCGCGGCAATAGCACCGTGTCGATCGGTGGCTCGAGCCAGCCCGTGCGGTGCGTCAGCACTCGTTCGATGCCGGCGCTGGCCGCCAACCGCGCCAGCCCCTCGCCTGTCTCTGCCGAGGTGCTGGTGGCGATGCGAAGCGGATGGCGGCACAGAACCGCCAACTGGTGCTGGCTCTCGCGGAGCTGCACGAGGGCGGCAGCGTCTCGGGTCGTGGCGTGAGCGGGGATCAGGCTGCCGAAGCGGAACAGGCCGCCCTGTTCCAGACGGCGGATACTGAAGGCGTCCAGGGTTTCGTCGGCGAACGCTGGATCGCTATCCAGCGCCGAGGCGACGGCATGCAAGGTGGTGGCGTCCTGGGAGTGATCGAGCTCGGCGACATAGTTCCTGATCGCCTGGCTGTAGCGCTCGTCCCGCTGCGTACCGGCGGCGGGCGGCGCCGGCAGGCCTGCCTCGGCGAGCAGGCGCTTTGCGTTTTCGGCCGTTTCCTGGCCCCAGAGGGCTTCGCCGATGGCTTCTTGCCATGAGCTCCAGGCCCTTTTGGTGACCGGACCGGGAAGAAACACATTGGCCGGCAACGTCAGGCGCTCCAGGGTCGGCGACACCTGTTTCAGCGTATCGCGCCAGCCACCGTCGAAGGTAAGGGCGATGCGCGGCAGCTGGTCGTGATGCAACTGCAGCACGCTCTCCAGGCTGACGATCTGCGCACTCTCGCTGAGGCTCTCCAGCAGATGACGAAAGCTATCCGGCCCCAGGCACCAGTCGGCTCTGTGAGGCAAGCGTGCCTCGGCTTCATCGTCCAGCACGCGATTCAGCGCGAGAATGGCGCTCCGCCCCCACAACGGCTCACTCAGGCTGAGACGCCAGTGACCGCGTAGACGCTGTACCACATCCTGTGTGCGATCCAGCCTAGACATGGGCCATTCCATTACTCGAGTCGTCGATCGCCATCAACGGATGGCTTCTCTCTACAGTATCCGTTGCCTATCGATTTTCGGCAAAGGTTGCGAAGCGGATTCGTGAGCTTTCTTTTTTGGTGCAACGAGGCGTTGCTGTGCTCCAAATTGGTGCTTCTAAGGAGTTTGAGTCACTCACTTGGAAAGGAACCGGCGGAGATGACGCCCGTGGGCATCGGGAAGATTTTCGATAAAGCAATTTTAATCAATTACTTATTATTGAGCGTCCGGCCCTTGCCTCATTTTGGCACATTCTCTGCATAGTTATGTAAAAACGGTGTGCGCGTGGGCAAGAGCGCCGACTTCGTGCTACAAAACACGCACGCCACAAAACGGTGTTGGATATTCGCCAACGAATCGAGCCATGGCTCACAGTGGAGGACAACATGTCTGAGAAAACCCTCGCCCTTATCGAAGAACACGACGTCAAGTGGGTGGATCTGCGCTTTACCGACACCAAGGGCAAGGAGCAGCACGTCACGATTCCTGCCAGCGCCGTCGATGCGGAATTCTTCGAGGACGGTCAGATGTTCGACGGCTCTTCCATCGAAGGCTGGAAGGGCATCAATGAGTCCGACATGATTCTGCGCCCGGAAGATGGCACCGCCTTCCTCGATCCGTTCACCGAAGACTCCACGCTGATCCTGCGCTGCGACATCATCGAGCCGGCAACGATGCAGGGCTACGAGCGCGATCCGCGCTCCATCGCCAAGCGTGCCGAGGCCTATCTGGCCAGCACCGGCCTTGGCGACACCGCCTTCTTCGGCCCGGAGCCCGAATTCTTCATCTTCGACGAGGTGCACTGGAAGTCCGATATCGAAGGCTCCATGTACAAGATCTCCTCCGAAGAGGGTGCCTGGTCCACCGACCGTCAGGTCGAGGGTGGTAACCTGGCGCACCGTCCGCGGGTCAAGGGCGGCTACTTCCCGGTGCCGCCGGTCGACAGCTTCCACGACATCCGCAGCGCGATGTGTAACACGCTGCAGGCCGTTGGCCAGGCAGTCGAGGTGCATCACCACGAAGTGGCGAATGCCGGTCAGAACGAGATCGGGGTCAAGTTCAACACGCTGGTGAAGAAAGCCGACGAAGTGCAGCAGCTCAAGTATGTGGTGCACAACGTGGCTCATGCCTACGGCAAGACGGCCACTTTCATGCCCAAGCCGCTGGTGGGCGACAACGGTTCCGGCATGCACGTCCACCAGTCGTTCTGGAAGGATGGCTCCAACCAGTTCGCGGGTGACGAATACGCCGGCCTGTCCGAAATGGCGCTGTATTACATTGGCGGCATCATCAAGCACGCACGTGCCCTGAACGCCTTCACCAACGCGTCGACCAACTCCTACAAGCGCCTGGTGCCGGGCTTCGAAGCGCCGGTCATGCTGGCCTACAGTGCGCGCAACCGCTCCGCGTCGATTCGGATTCCGTACACTGCCAGCCCGAAAGGCAAGCGCGTCGAGTGCCGGTTCCCCGACCCGACCGCCAACCCGTATCTCGCTTTCGCCGCCATGCTGATGGCCGGTATCGACGGCATCAAGAACAAGATCCATCCTGGCGATGCCATGGACAAGAACTTGTACGACCTGCCGCCGGAAGAGGGCAAGAAGATCCCGACCGTCGCGACCAGTCTCGATCAGGCACTGGAAGCGCTGAATTCCGATCGTGCCTTCCTGACCGAAGGTGGCGTGTTCACCGACGAGATGATCGATGCCTACATCGAGCTGAAGGGTGAAGACGTCGAGCGCCTGCGCCTGGCGACGCACCCGGTCGAGTTCGATCTCTACTACAGCGTCTGAAGCTCGAGCCCAGCAGGCCCGGTGCCTTGCAGAAAGAGAGCCCCACTTCGGTGGGGCTTTTTCGTGGGGCCGTCTTCCGGAATGCTGCCCATGGCAGGCCTGGGTAAAGCGGGGCGCGTGGCAGGAGATCCCGGACAAGTGAAGGATCGAAGCCGCCGGCCGATAACAGGGTGATCGACAGGGGAGCGCCAACTGATGCGCACGAGGATGCTGGTATCGGTGATATCGATTTGCCTGGTGGCCGGGGCCGCTTCGTCCGCGATGGCGGCATCGGTCTACCGGCATGTCGACGCTGCGGGTAACGTGGTCTACAGCGACGAACCGGGGGCGGGCACGCGCGTCGATCTCAAGCCGATCACGGTGGTCGATCCCACCGAGGTCGAGCCAAGTGCGGACTCTCGCCAATCGGTCACGCCCGAGGCTCCGGCGGTGGAGTACGAGCGCTTCGTGATCACCCGTCCGCAGAACCAACAGACGCTGCCGACCGGACAAGCGGGAGACGTCCAGGTCAGGTTGGCGATCGAGCCCGCGTTGCAGCGGGGCGACCGTGTCCAACTGAGGGTGGACGGCAAGGTGAGCCAGTCGCCGATGCACACCAGCGTCTTCGTGCTGACTCAGTTGCCGCGAGGCGAGCATCAGCTTCAGGCCGATCTGGTCGATGCCCAGGGGCAGGTGAGGCTTTCGACGCCACCAGTGACGCTCTACGTACAGCGTGCCAGCATCAACCTGCCGGCCAATCCCAACAATCCCGATCGTGGAAACAGTCCCAATCGTGGAAAGTAGTGTCGTCTACATCGACGCCATGCCTCCAATCGGTTGCCACAGTCTGCAGCGTTTGCACTATTTTGGTGAATGAAATCCCGATTTTTATCCGGACCTCCCCGTCGATGGGCGAAATCGGGGAGTGGCGCGGTTTTTGCACTGTATAAGCACGTACCGGATCACCACGATGGAACAACGCATGTATCAACGTTTGCTGGAGCATCTGACGACCGCCGTCCTGTTACTCGACGAGCGGCTTCACGTGCGCTGGCTCAACCCTGCGGCCGAAGCACTGTTGGCGGCGAGCCGGCCCCGGGTGGTCGGTCAGTGGCTGGAGTGCCTCAATGGCGAGGATGGCAGTGTCCGCCAGGTTCTGCACAAGGCAATGCAGGAATTCCATCCCTATACGCAACGCGAAGCGGCACTGGTGCTGGCCGCGGGGGACGTGATCACGGTGGATTTCACCGCTACGCCGATCACCAGTCGCGAACTGCTGCTGGAGATCGAGCCGCGGGATCGATTGCTGCGCATCTCGCGGGAGGAGGCCCTGATCGCGCGACAGGAGACGGTCAAGGTGCTGATGCGGGGGCTCGCCCACGAGGTCAAGAATCCACTGGGCGGCATTCGTGGCGCGGCCCAATTGCTGGAACGTGATCTTCCCGACCCGCAGCTCACCGAGTTCACCCGGATCATCGTCGAGGAGGCGGATCGCCTGCGGGACCTGGTCGACCGCATGCTCGGCCCCAACACGCTGGTGCGTCATGAGCCGCTCAACGTGCACAAGGTGCTGGAGCGCGTTCGGGCACTGCTCGAGGTGGAACATCACCAGTTGCGCTTCGAGCGCGACTACGATCCGAGCGTGCCGGATCTGGTCGGCGACGAGGCGCAGCTGATCCAGGCGGTTCTCAACATCGCGCGCAACGCCGTTCAGGCGATGGAGGAGTTCGGTACGCCCAAGCCTCGCCTGCTGCTGCGGACTCGCGTCCGCCGTCAGTTCACCCTCGGCGTAGAGCGCCACCGGCTGGTCTGCGAGGTCGCGGTGAGCGACAACGGCCCCGGTATTCCCGAGCATATCCGCGAAACGCTGTTCTTCCCCATGGTCTCCGGGCGTGCCGAGGGCAGCGGCCTGGGATTGTCCATCGCGCAGTCGATCCTGCATCAGCATCAAGGCCTGATCGAGTGCGACTCCCATCCGGGGGCCACCGAATTCCGGTTATTGATCCCCTTCGAGGCGCCACAGTGAGTATGTCGGCTCGCTATATCGTTGCCGAGTCAGGCGAGTGGCCCACATCGACGTCGCCAAGCACGCGATTCACCGTTCTGCTGGAGAACTGCCATGACTGAAGTCGCCCGTATCGCGATTGTCGATGACGATCGCGCTATCCGCTGGGTCCTGGAAAGGGCGCTGGCACAACCGGATCTCGAGGTGCAGTCCTTCGAGCGTGCCGACGCGGCACTCGAAGCGATCGAGCGACAGCCGCCGGACGTGCTCCTGACCGATATCCGCATGCCGGGGCTCGACGGTCTCGACCTGATGGCCAAGGTCCGCGAGATGCATCCCGACCTGCCGGTGATCGTGATGACGGCGCACTCGGATCTGGATAGCGCGGTCGCTTCCTACCAGGGAGGCGCCTTCGAGTATCTGCCCAAGCCGTTCGATGTGGACGACGCGCTGGCGCTGGTGCGGCGTGGCGTTGCCCATGCCCGGGAGCGGCGCTCGCCGGCGGCGATGCCGGAAGGGCTCTCGGCCGAGATCATCGGCGAGGCGCCGGCGATGCAGGAGGTATTTCGCGCCATCGGTCGGCTGTCGCAGTCGCATATCACGGTGTTGATCAACGGCGAGTCGGGGACCGGCAAGGAGCGTGTCGCCCAGGCCCTGCACCAGCATAGTCCGCGCAGCGGTCACCCGTTCATCGCGCTCAACATGGCGGCGATTCCCAAGGACCTGATGGAGTCGGAGCTGTTCGGCCATGAAAAGGGGGCCTTCACCGGCGCCGCCGCCCAGCGCCGCGGGCGCTTCGAGCAGGCCGACGGCGGTACGCTGTTCCTCGATGAGATCGGCGACATGCCCGCCGATACGCAGACGCGGCTGCTGCGCGTGCTGGCGGATGGCGAGTTCTATCGGGTCGGTGGCCACGTGCCGGTCAAGGTGGATGTGCGGATCATCGCCGCGACCCACCAAAACCTGGAAAAACTGGTGACGGAAGGCCGTTTTCGCGAGGATCTGTTCCACCGGCTGAATGTGATTCGCGTTCACCTGCCGCGGTTGTCGGAGCGTCGCGAGGACATTCCCCGGCTGGCCCAGCATTTTCTCGCCGAGGCCGCCAAGGAGCTCTCCACGGAACCCAAGGTCCTGACCCGCGACGCCGAGACGCATCTCACGCATCTCCCTTGGCCGGGCAATGTGCGGCAATTGGAAAACACCTGTCGCTGGCTGACCGTCATGGCCTCTGGTCGGGAAGTGCTGGTCGATGATCTGCCGCCGGAACTGCGCGAGCTCGAGGGGACCGAAGCGCCCAGCGGAGACTGGCGCAACGCGTTCCGCGAATGGGCGGATCGGGCGCTGGCGTCTGGCCACACGCATCTGCTCGAGGAGGCGATGCCGGATTTCGAGCGAATCCTGATCGAAACCGCCTTGAAGCATACCGGCGGGCGCAAGGGGGAGGCCGCCGAGCTGCTGGGCTGGGGCCGCAATACCTTGACTCGAAAGGTGAAAGTGCTCCTGCCAGCGCTCGCGGATGAATAGGCCCAGTGCTGGCCAACGCGCTTGACTGACCGCCTGTGGGTCACGTTCGTCGACGTTGTCTTCAGGTGCTGCTGGGGCCAAGAGCGACCAAAGTCGCGCTTTTTCGACATGGCTTGGCCAGAGTAGGCTCGCGTAACCAACTGAAAACTGGTTTGACGAGGCCGCTCCTGCCATGGATCCGTATCAGTCGATACCCGCCCGGGTGCAGGTCACCGAGGTGGGACTCCGCGATGGGCTGCAGAACGAAGCCAGACGACTGAGCACCGATGAAAAGGTGACCCTGGCACGGTCGCTGGTCGCGGCCGGGGTTCGCGAGTTCGAGCTGACCTCGTTCGTCAGCCCGCGAGCGGTACCGGCGCTGGCTGATGCCACGGAACTGGTGAGGGCGCTGGCCGACATCCCCGACGTGCACTGGTCGGCGCTGGTTCCCAACGTCCGCGGCGCCGAGCGCGCGCTCGAGGCGGGTATCGACTCGGTGGTGCTGTTCGTGTCGGCCTCGGAGACCCACAACGCCAAGAACGTCAACCGCGACGTTGCCACCTCGCTTGCCGGTTTCGCCGAGATCGCGCGTCTGCTCGACGGTAGCGGCGTCGAACTGCGCGGCGCCATCGCCACGGCCTTCGGTTGCCCGTTCGAGGGCGACATCGACGTCACCGCGGTGGGCGACATCGCCCGCGCCTTCGCCGACCTTGGCGTTCGCCGCTTAGCGCTGGGCGACACGACCGGCATGGCGACGCCACCCCTGGTCAGCGAGCGAATTCTTCACCTGCGCGAGGTGGCGCCCTCCCTCTCTCCGACGCTGCATTTCCACAATACCCGTGGCATCGGGCTGGCCAACGTGATGCAGGGCCTGTCGCTCGGAGTCGACCGCTACGAGAGCGCCATCGGCGGGCTGGGCGGATGCCCCTTCGCCCCCGGCGCCACCGGCAATATTGCCAGCGAGGACCTGGTCTATCTGCTCACCGAGATGGGCATCGGCACCGGTATCGAGCTGGCAGCGCTGATCGAGGCGGGTCAACTGGCCACCCAATTGATAGGGCGGCCGCTGCCAGCGCAGGTCACCAAGGCCGGACGGCGACTGGCGCTCAACGGCAGCGACGCCGTCGCCACGGCACGGGGATGAGCATGCCATCGTTGTCCTTCCCGACCGCCGGCTCACTCGATGGCATTCGCGTCATCGATCTTACGCGGGTCATCTCCGGCCCCTTCTGTACCCAGATGCTCGGCGATCACGGAGCCGACGTGATCAAGGTCGAGCCGCCCCGGCGCGGCGACGTGGTGCGCGCCCAGGGCAACATCGTCGAAGGCTTGAGCTGGTACTTCGCCCAGTTCAATCGCAACAAGCGCTCGCTGACCCTGGATCTTCGCAGCGAGAGCGGCAAGGCGCTGCTCTGGCGACTGCTCGAGGAAGCCGACGTGCTGGTGGAGAATTTCCGTCCCGGCGTGCTGGCCAGGATGGGCCTGGACGACACCACGCTCCGCGAGCGTTTTCCGCGCCTGGTGGTCGGGCGAATCAACGGCTTCGGCTCCGAGGGGCCCTATCGTGATCGGCCGGCCTACGATTTCATCGCCCAGGCGATGAGCGGCTTCATGAGCGTCAATGGCACGAGTGATGGCGAGCCCATGCGGGCGGCCCCGCCGCTCAGCGACATGGTCGCCAGCCAGAACCTGGCTTTCGGGCTCTGCGCCGCGCTGGTGCGGCGTGAGCGGACCGGCCGGGGAGAGATCGTCGAGACCGCCCTGACCAATGGCCTGATCGGGATGATGGGCTACCTCGCGGCGGAGTATTTCGCCACCGATCAGGTGCCAGCCCGGACCGGCAACGACCATCCCATGGTCTATCCCTACGGCCTGTTCCAGGCCAGCGACGGCGACGTGGCGATCGCGCCAAGCAACGACGCCATGGTCGCGCGACTGCTGGGCGCGCTGGACCAGTTGGAACTGCTCGAGGACGAGCGCTTTGCCGACAATCGCCGCCGCATGATCCATCGCGAGGCCCTGCGCGATCGCCTTAATGCCGTGATCGGCACTCGCAGCGTGGCGGAGTGGATCGCGCATCTCAACGAGGCCGGGGTCCCCTGCGGCCGTGTCCACAGCCTGCGCGACACCTTCGCCGACCCCCAGGTCCAGGCCCAGCAGATGCGCCTGGAGCTCGATCAGGGTAAACACGGCCGGGTGCCGACCACGGGCTTTCCGGTGAAGATGAGCGAAGCGCCGGCGGCGGTCTATCGCCACGTGCCGGCCCTGGGCGAGCATACCCGAGAGATTCTGACCCAACTGGGCATCGACGAGACGGAGCTGCAACGACTTCAAGACGAGGGGGTCGTCTGACCTCCTCGACACGCTGGCGAAGGCATGACACCGACACAAGGAACAACAACATGGCTATCTCTCTGCGACCCTTGCACACCCTGGCGGTCTCGCTCCTGTTGGCAGGGGGCCTGACGGTCAGCGCCCCGAGTCAGGCGTTGCCGATCAGCGATTGCCTGGCACCGGCCGACCCGGGCGGCGGCTGGGACTTCACCTGCCGGTCGGTGGGCAAGCTGCTCCATGAACTCGGCCTGGTCGACAGCCCCGTGCGAGTGATCAACATGCCTGGCGGCGTCGGCGCCGTGGCCTTCTCCAACGTGGCCGGGAAGCGTGCAGGCGACAGCAACTTGATCGTGGCCACCAGCACCGTGGGAGTGACCCAGATTGCCCAGGGGCGCTATCCGGGGGATGTCGATACCATGCGCTGGCTGGCCATGCTGGGCACTGACGTCGGGGTGATCCTGGTCGATGACGACAGCCCCTACCAGAGCCTCGACGAGCTGCTCGAGGCGATGGTCGACGATCCCACTTCGGTCGTCATGGCCGGATCCAGCGGTATCGGTGGCTGGGACCACGTCCGGGCCCTGATGCTGGCCAAGGCCGCAGGCCTGTCGAGCGACCAGACCGGCAGCGTGCGCTGGGTGCAGTTCGATGGCGGCGGCCCCGCCGTGACCCAGATGATGGGCGGGCACGTGGACGCGGTGTCCACGGACCTGGGCGAGATTGCCGGTTTCATCAAGTCGGGTGACGTCAGGGTGCTGGCGGTGCTCGCCGACGAGCCGCTGGCCCCGCCCTTCGACGACCTGCCGACGGCGGTCTCCCAGGGCTATGAGGTGGCCGGCTACAACTGGCGGGGGTTCTATACCGGCGGCGAGGTCTCGGATGCCGATTACCAGGCGATGGTCGATACCCTGAAGACGCTCTACGATTCGCCGGAATGGAAGCAGGTCGCCGAGCGCAACGGCCTGGTCCCCTTATGGCGCGGCGGTGACGAGTTCGATGCCTTCGTCCGTGACACGGCCGACAAGGTCGAAAGCATCTCCCAGGAGATCGGAGTCATCCAGTGACGGCGGAAGCATCGGGCGCTGCGCCCTCCACGGCGGCACTCGGCGATCGTATCGCCGGGGCCGTGCTGGCCCTGCTGGCGGTGGCTGCCTGGTGGCACGCCCAGACCTTCGTCTCCGGTTTTCGCCAACCGGTGGGGCCGGATCTGTTTCCGCGTCTGGTCTGCGTGCCGCTGGGTGTGCTGGCGCTCTACCTGATGTGCCGGCCCGGGCTCAATCAGCGCTGGCCGCGCGGCGTGGCGCTGCTGCGGCAGGCGGGACTGCTGGTCGTGCTCGGCGGCTATGCCGGTTTCCTTGAATCCTGGGGGTTTCTGCCGGCAACGCTGGTCGGCAGCGTGCTGTTGATTCGACTGTTCGATGCCGCGTGGCGACAGGCGCTGGTCAGCGGGGTGTCGTTGACGGTGATCCTCTATCTGCTGTTCGAGTACGCGCTGGGCATCCCGCTGCCCGCCGTCCCCGGACTCGGCGTTTGAGGGCCGGCATGCCATGGATATTCTCGTCTTTCTGCTGCACGGTTTCGCGATCGCCCTCGAACCCCAGAATCTCTTCCTGGCCCTGATCGGCTGCGCCGTGGGTACGCTGATCGGTGCCTTGCCGGGGCTGGGGCCGGTCAACGGGGTGGCACTGCTGATTCCCTTGGCGTTCAACTTCGGACTGTCGCCCACTGCCGCGCTGATCCTGCTGGTCAGTGTCTATTACGGCACCATGTACGGTGGGCGCATCAGCTCGATCGTGCTCAACATCCCCGGCGACGAGCCGGCGATGATGACCACGCTCGACGGTTATCCGATGGCGCTGAAAGGGCGGGGCGGGGAAGCGCTGGGACTGTCCGCGGTGGCGTCGTTCGTCGGCGCGACCGTGGCGACCATCGGCTTGACGCTCTTTGCGCCGTTACTGGTGGGGTTCGCCATCCGTTTCGGGCCTGCCGAGTACTTCGCGCTGTTCATGCTGGCGTTCGCTACCATCGGCGGGGTGACCAGCGGCAGCTTCACCAAGAGCTTCATCGCCGCAGGCCTTGGACTGTTGCTGGGCACGGTAGGCCTCGACCCGGCGACTGGCGTGTCGCGTTACACCTTCGGCCTCTACGAACTCTACGACGGCATCGACTTCATCGCCGCGCTGGTCGGGCTGTTCGCCATCTCGGAATGCCTGCTCCTGCTCGAGGATCGCCGCCGGGAGACCGCCACCAACCAGGAACTGGGATCAGCCATTCCCGGGATGAAGAGCGCCCGCAAGTGCGCGCCGACCATCGCGCGTGGCTCGCTGATCGGCTTCGTCGCCGGCGTGCTGCCGGGGGCCGGGGCCTCGTTGGGCAGCTTTCTCTCCTACACGCTGGAGAAGCGCTGGCTGGGACGCAAGGGCGATTTCGGCAACGGAGACCCGCGTGGCGTGGCCGCGCCCGAGGCGGGTAACAACGCTGCCGCCGGCGGTGCCCTGATTCCCATGCTGTCGCTGGGCATTCCGGGCAGCGGCACGACCGCCATCCTGCTGGCGCTGCTGCTGTCGATGAACATCACTCCTGGGCCGCTACTGTTCGAACAGCAGCCCGACATGGTGTGGGGACTGGTGGCGGCGCTGTTCATCGGCAACATCATGCTGCTGGTGCTGAACGTGCCGCTGGTGGGCCTGTTTGCCCGTGTGTTGCGGGCCCCCTCCTGGCTATTGATGCCGGTGGTGATCCTGGTGGCGTTCGTGGGCGTCTACTCGCTCAACAACAGCGCTTTCGACCTCTACGTCATGCTGGCCTTCGGGGTGCTGGGCTACGTGCTGCGCAAGCTGGACATTCCCTCCGTGCCGGTGGTGCTGGGGCTGTTGCTGGGCGGGCAGATGGAGTTCAACCTGCGCCGGGCCATGTCCATCTCGGGAGGCGACTGGAGCATTCTGGTCTCCAGCGGTATCTCGATCGGCATCTACGCGTTCGCCGCTGCCCTGATGGCGGCCGGGCTGCTTTTCGCCTGGTGGCTGAAGCGGGAGGAGGCCGGACGCTGACCCTTCCCGGCACCGCCCGCAGGGGAGGTCGACGGGCCAGACGGCGACCCAGGCAGGTTCCCGAATTTAACCTCGATCACAAAAACCGCTAGTCTGACACGACGCCCGGCGCTGGCTACCATGCCAAGCCGGGCGTCGTCGTCGCTGGCTGATCGTTACCGGCGTGAAATAGATGACACCAACACGGGAACTCGCATGTCCGATTCGACCCAATGGTGGCGTGGCAGCGTCATCTATCAGATATATCCCAGAAGCTTCATGGACGCGCGTGGCGATGGCATCGGCGATCTGCCCGGGATTACCTCGAAGCTGGACTATGTCGCCGAACTGGGTGTCGATGCGATCTGGATTTCGCCGTTCTTTCCCTCGCCGATGAAGGACTTTGGCTACGATGTCACCGACTATCGTGGTGTCGACCCGATGTTCGGCTCCTTTCACGACTTCCAGATGCTGCTCGAGCGGGCTCACGGGCTGGGACTGAAAGTGATCATCGACCTGGTGCTCAGTCATACCTCGGATCAGCACCACTGGTTCATCCAGAGTCGCAGCTCGCGGGAAAACCAGAAATCCGACTGGTACGTGTGGGCCGATCCCAAGCCCGATGGCACACCGCCCAACAACTGGCTCTCCTTCTTCAGCGGCAGCGCCTGGACGTTCGACAGCCGGCGTCGCCAGTACTACCTGCACAACTTCCTCTCCTGCCAGCCGGACCTCAACTTTCACAATCCGGCGGTGCGCAAGGAGCAGCTCGACAACGCCCGCTTCTGGCTCGATCTGGGTGTCGACGGCTTTCGCCTGGATACCTCGAATTTCTACTTCCACAGTCTGGCGCTGCAGGATAACCCGGCGCTCGGCAGCGGCGAACTCAAGACGCCCAGTGTCCCGGCATCGAACCCCTATTCGATGCAGCGCCACCAGTTCGATATCAGCCAGCCGGAGAATCTCGGCTTCCTGAGCGAACTGCGCGCCTTGATGGACGAGTACCCCGGCACCATGACGGTGGGCGAGATATCCGACGATCGCCCGCTGGAGCGCATGGTCGAGTACACCATCGGCGAAGACCGGCTCCACATGGCCTACACCTTCGACCTGTTCGATGCCGAGTTCAGCGCCCAGCGGCTGCGGGACATCATCGAGCATTTCCAGTATTACGCGGGCGACGCCTGGCCCTGCTGGGCGCTCTCCAATCACGACGTGATGCGTGTCGTCTCGCGCTGGACCCAGCACGAGAACCTGGAGCAGCAAGGGCCGCTGGTGGCCAAGGTCGCGACGGTCATGCTCTGCTCGCTCTACGGTAGCCTTTGCCTCTACCAGGGCGAGGAGCTGGGGTTGCCGGAAGCGGACGTCCCCTACGAGCGCCTGGTCGACCCCTACGGGCTGGCGCTATGGCCGGATTACAAGGGGCGCGACGGCTGCCGTACGCCGATGCCCTGGACGAGCGGCGAATACGGCGGCTTCACCTCGATGGAGCCTTGGCTGCCGGTGGATGGCCATCATCGTCAGCTGTCGGTGGAACGCCAGCTCGCCGACGCGGACAGTACCCTGCGCGTGACGCGCGAGTTCCTGCACTGGCGCAAGTCGCAGTCGGCGATGGTCGACGGCACCTTGATCCTGGGCGACTTCGACGACGACTTGCTGGGCTGGTTGCGGGTCTCGCGGGACCAGGCGATTCTGGCGGTCTTCAACCTCACCCACGAAACGCGCCACACCAGCCTTCCGGACGGCGCTGGCGAGATCGTCTATCAGGCGGGATTCACGGCGCACCTCGAGAATGGCGAGCTGACTCTGCCCGCCTTCCAGGCCGCATTCGTGCATGTCGACCGGGCTAGCATCGACCCCCGGGCCCTGATCGACCAGGAGCCCGACCCCGAGCGCAAGGGCTTCCTCAGCCGACTGCTGGGGTCGCTGATTGGGCAGGACGAGGGCGGAGCGCGGCAGGGCTGAGCCCACGCCCGGGTCCGACCGGTGGCTCACCCGCCCCAGTAGTCGCGGGCCAGGTCGACCACTAGCCGTACCTTGTCCCACTGTGCCCGTTCGGCGAGTTCGTTGCCCTCCTCGGTGGAGGCGAAACCGCACTGCGGGCTCAGACAGAGCTGCTGCCGGTCAACGAACCGCGTGGCCTCGTCGAGACGCGCCCTGACGGCCTGCGGATCCTCGAGTTCGCCCACCTTGGTGGTGATCAGCCCCAGCACCGCCTGTTGGTGGCCCTCCGGGACGAAGCGCAGCGGATCGAAGCTGCCAGCGCGATCGCTGTCGTATTCCAGGAACCAGGCATCGACGTTGACGCGGCCGAACAGGGTCTCGGCCACCGGCTCGTAACCGCCTTCGCTGATCCAGGTGGAGCGGAAGTTGCCGCGACAGACGTGGAGCGAGACGTGGAGGTCGCCCGGCTTGTCGGCGAGGGCGTGGTTGAGCATCTCGGCGTAGATCGCCTGCAGTCGGTCGGGGTCGTCGCCGCGGTCCCGGGCCGCCTGCAGCTCTTTTTCCGAGCAGAGATAGGCCCACACGGTGTCGTCCAGTTGCAAATAGCGGCAGCCGGCATCATAGAAACCGCGAACGGCATCGCGGTAGGCGTCGGCGGTGTCGGCGAAAAAGGCGTCCAGGCTGGGGTAGACGCCACTGTCGATCTTCTTGCGACCGCCGCGGAAGTGCAGCACGCTGGGGCTCGGGATCGTCATCTTGGGCGTGACGCTGGCGACGCTGGCCAGATAGCGGAAGTGATCCAGCATCGGATGGGTATCGTTGAATCCGACCTTACCGTCGACCCGGATCTGCTTCGCCCCCGTCTGCACGCCCTGAAACTGAATGCCCTGATCACCGGTGAAGCCGGTGACGCCAGCGAGCTGCTCGAGGAAATCGAAGTGCCACCAGGCGCGGCGGAACTCGCCGTCGGTCACCACCTCGAGGCCGGCGGCTTCCTGCTGCTCGACCACCTGACGAATCTCCCGATCCTCGACGGCCTTGAGCGCGGCGGCGTCGATATCGCCCTGGTGGAAGAGGGCCCGGGCCTCCTTCAGCGCCGACGGGCGAAGAAAGCTGCCGACGATATCGGCTCGGAATGGGGGATGCGCTTGCGACATGAACTTGCCTCCTTTGCTGGGACCTCGCCATGCGGTGTCATCGGCGGGTGGCGATGGCGAGGTCGCCAATGATGCGGGCTGGGCGGCCATTCGGCCAGTGAAGCGAGTTCAAGCTGAGCATGTGTATCGTTCATCGTGAGGTGGGTGGCCGAGGTGACCGGCGTCGCGCTCTCAAACTTTAGTGGTAGGATTGTCGGCCCCCGCCGACGCATTCACCGACGTGCCATCGGCATCGGCCGGGAGTCTTTTTCCATCGCGCCCCAACGTCGAACGCCGGGGTAAAGAACAGGAGTGTCCCGTGACGACCCCCTCTCAGCACGATCTACGCAACGCCTTCCGCGAACTGCTCGCCAGTGGCGAGTGCTACTACACGGCCTCGGTGTTCGATCCGATGTCGGCTCGTATCGCCGCCGACCTCGACTTCGAAGTCGGCATTCTGGGAGGATCTGTCGCCTCGCTGCAGGTGCTGGCGGCGCCCGATTTCGCCTTGATCACCCTGAGCGAATTCGTCGAACAGGCGACTCGGATCGGCCGCGTGGCACGGTTGCCGGTGATCGCCGACGCCGACCATGGCTACGGCAACGCGCTCAACGTGATGCGCACGATCACCGAACTGGAGCGGGCCGGTGTCGCCGCGCTGACCATCGAGGACACCTTGCTGCCGGCGCAGTACGGCCACAAGTCGACCGACCTGATTCCCGTGGAGGAGGGCGTCGGCAAGATGCGCGCGGCACTCGAGGCTCGGATCGATCCGGCGCTGTCGATCATCGCCCGTACCAACGCCGGCCAGCTCGACGACGATGCTGCCATCGCCCGCATTCGCGCCTACCAGGCGGCCGGCGTCGACGCCATCTGCCTGGTTGGGGTCCGGGACTTCGAGCATCTCGAGAAGCTGGCGGCGCCATTGACGGTGCCGCTGATGCTGGTCACCTACGACAATCCGGCCCTACGGGATCGCGCGCGTCTCGCCGCGCTGGGTGTCCGTATCGTCGTCAACGGTCACGCTGCCTATTTCGCCGCGATCAAGGCGACCTATGACTGCCTGCGCGAGCAGCGCGATATCGCGACCAACGACCTGGACGCCTCGACGCTGTCGACGCGCTATTCGACGCTCGAGGAGTATCGGATCTGGGCCCGCGAATACATGGATGTGAAAGAGTAAGATCCCTTCGGGGAGCGGTAAGCTGCATGGGCGGCGCTTCGCGCCTGGAAGCGGGAAGAAAAAGCCTGACCCGCCCGGCTTTGCTTGATGCTTGCGACACGAACCTCGAGACTGACGATCGCGAACAATCGGAGACCACGATGACTGTGATGCAGTGGGAGCGCCTGCTCGATCCTGTCCGGCTGCACGATGCCCGGACATCGCGCGGTGAAATCGGCCGGAGTCCGTTCCACAAGGACTACGACCGCATCGTCTTCTCCGGCTCGTTTCGGCGCCTGGGGCGCAAGACCCAAGTCCATCCGCTGACCGACAACGATCATATCCACACCCGGTTGACCCACTCGATCGAGGTCGGCTGTGTCGGTCGCAGCCTGGGCATGATCGTCGGCGAGCAGCTGCGCGACAGCCTGCCGGATTGGGTCACGCCCGCCGATCTTGGCGTCATCGTCCAGGCGGCCTGTCTGGGGCACGACATTGGCAATCCGCCGTTCGGGCATGCCGGCGAGTACGCGATTCGCGACTGGTTCAAGTGGGCCGAGGCGCAGGGGAGCGGTCTGCTGGAGGGGCTCGACGAGGCGCAGCGCCGGGATCTGTTGACCTACGAGGGGAACGCCCAGGGTTTCCGGATCGTGACCCAGATCGAGTACAACCAGTTTCGCGGCGGCATGCGGCTCTCCGCCGCGACGCTGGGTACGCTGCTGAAGTATCCGTGGACGGTCGAGCATGGCGGCCAGATGGGCAAGTTCGGCTGCTACCAGTCCGAGAAGCATCTGCTGGTCGAGGTCGTCGAGCGGCTCGGCCTCAAGTCGGTCGATGGTTCCAAGTGGTGTCGCCATCCCCTGGCCTACCTGGTCGAGGCGGCGGACGACATCTGCTATGCGCTGCTCGATCTCGAGGACGGCCTGGAAATGGGCATCCTGCGTTACGAAGAGGTCGCCCAGGTACTGCTGCAGATCGCCGGCGAGCCGCCGAAGGGTTATGAGCAGATGGCCGCCGACGGCGTGTCGCAGCGTCGGCGGATCGCGGCGCTGCGCGGTGCGGCGATGGAGCGGGCGGTCAACGAAGTCGGCGATGTCTTCGTTCAACACGAGAAAGCGCTGCTCAACGGCACTCTCAACGACGATCTGCTCGAGCTCTGCCATCCGGACCTCACCTGGGGTGTCTCCTCGGCCAAGCAACTGGCTCGCGAGCGCATCTTCCAGAACGAGCGCAAGGCCAAGCTCGAGATCGGCGCCTATACCACGCTCGGCATCCTGCTGGAGGCCTTCATCGGCGCGGCGCATGAGCTGCATCACACCGGGCACTCTTCCTTCAAGCACCAGCGCGTGTTGGCGCTGATCGGCGAGAATACGCCGAAGCCGAACTGGCCGCTCTACGACAGCTATCGTCGGATGCTCGATTTCATCGGCGGCATGACCGATCACTACGCGGTCGAACTGGCCCAGGAAATGGGCGGACGCCTCAAGGGAGACTGAGCACTCTCCCACTTTTTCCCCTCGTCGTCGGGCTCGCGCCCGGCGTCGTCGTTTCTGGCACCTCCTGGATCATCGCCTCGTGCGAGTGTTGGGCGTAGCTGTTGAAAGTGGATTCATAACTCCGTATTTTAATTGAACGGTTAATTAATAAAAATCGATTTTGATCGCGTGCCGGGATCGAGAGCGATCAACGCGATCGCCGATTCGGGCCGCCGGCTAACGTCGCCACTGCCCGCTGGGGAGAACCATCCTCGCTTTACCCGGCGATGAGCCATATTTCAGACGCCAGCATCGGCATCGCCAAGCTGGCAGAACGCGCGATGGGCGGGCCGGCGGTTCCACGACCTGACCTCGGGCTCGGCAGGTGACTGCCAAGCGTCAGGGCAACTGAGTAGATCGATTCTTCCGTTGAAGGGATGGCTGGATTCAACGACCGAAGTCGACTTAACTCAAATCGAGGCCTGATGGCCTCGCGGCGGGAACACGGAAACGAGCCAAGGGTCTCAACGCCCTGCGTCCCTGCAGGTCATTTCAGCCGTCAGGGGCGCCGATGCTCGTCAACGCAAACTATCTGACCATGATGGGAGCCGCATGAGCACAAGTTCCGATAATAATTCCACGACCCAAGACAGGCTGAATCCAGTCGTCTTCTATGGGTCGGTCATTGGCATCGTCGCCTTTTCGTTGTGGGCGATGATCGCTACCGAGCAAGCGAACGGCATCATCAACGCGCTGCTGGGCTGGATCTCCAACACTTTCGGCTGGTACTACTTTCTGACAGTCGTCATCTACCTGGCCTTCGTGGTGTTCGTGGGCTTTTCCCGCTTCGGCAAGATTCGTCTCGGGCCGGAGCATTCGAGGCCAGATTTCAATATCTTCTCCTGGTCGGCGATGCTGTTCTCCGCCGGTATCGGCATCGGGGTCATCTTCTTCGCCCTGGCAGAACCGCTGACCCAGTTCTACAACGCGCCCAACGCGCCGAGCGACCAGGTGGCGGCTGCCCGTCACGCGATGCAACTGACTTTCCTCCATTGGGGGCTTTCAGGCTGGGGGATCTACACCCTGGTGGGCATGTCGCTGGCGTTCTTCAGCTATCGACACAACCTGCCGCTGACCATCAGTAGCGCGCTCTATCCCATCTTCGGCAAGAAGATCTACGGCCCCATCGGTCACGTGGTGGACATCGCCGCCGTACTGGGCACGGTGTTCGGTATCGCTGCCAGTCTCGGCATCGGCGTCATCCAGCTCAACTACGGGCTGAACTTCATGTTCGGCATCGCGGAAAGTGCCTGGACCCAGACCATCCTGGTGCTGCTGATCGTGCTGTTCGCGACGATCTCCGCGGTGACCGGTGTCGAGAAGGGGATTCGTCGCCTTTCCGAGTTCAACATCCTGCTGGCGATCGCGCTGCTGCTGTTCGTGCTGTTTGCCGGCAAGACGGTGTTCCTGCTCAATGCGCTGGTGATGAACATCGGCGACTACCTCTCCGGCTTCATCTCGATGTCGTTCGACACCTATGCCTTCGATCAGCCGACGGACTGGCTCAACGCCTGGACGCTGTTCTTCTGGGCATGGTGGATCGCCTGGGGCCCGTTCGTCGGTCTGTTCCTGGCACGGATTTCGCGCGGCCGCACCATCAGGACCTTCGTGGCCGGCACCCTGACGTTGCCGATCGCTTTCATGATGATCTGGATGTCGATCCTGGGTAACAGTGCCCTCGACATGGCGATGAATGGCGCGACGGACTTCGGCGAGCAGGTCATGAATACGCCGCCGGCGGGGATCTATCTGTTCCTGCAGGAGTATCCGTTCCCGGTCTTTTCGACCATCGCGGTCAGCATTCTGGCGATCGTGTTCTTCGTCACCTCCGGTGACTCGGGTGCCCTGGTACTGTCGAACTTCACCTCCAAGCTGAAGGACGTCAACAGCGACGCACCGATCTGGATGCGCATCCTGTGGTCGGCGGTGATCGGGGTGCTGACCCTGTCGCTGCTGCTGGCCGGTGGCCTGTCGACGCTGCAGAGCGCGGTGGTCATCACCGGGCTGCCCTTCTCGATCGTGCTGTTCTTCATGATCGCGGGGCTCTACAAGGCGCTGAAGGTCGAGGCGTTCAAGGAGGACAGTCACCGCCTGAGCCTGTCCGGCTCGCTGTCGGGACGCATGTCCGCCGGCGGGCGCGATCGCGCTCACGACTGGAAGACGCGACTCAAGCGTGCCATGTCGTTCCCCGATCGCCATCAGGCCCAGCAGTTCCTGGAAGAGACCGGGCGGCCGGCAATGGAAGCGGTGCGCGAGGAACTGATGAAGCAGGGCGTCGAGGTCGATATCAGCACCGGTACGCAGAACGACGACGACTACCTGTCGCTCTACGTCGATCTTGGCAGCGAGCAGAACTTCGCCTACCAGATCTGGACGCATCCGTTCTCGACACCGTCCTTCGCCATGCGAACACCGCGCAGCAGCAGTCGATACTATCGTCTGGAGGTGTATCTGCTGGAAGGTAGCCAGGGCTATGACCTGATGGGCTACACCCGCGAGCAGGTCATCGATGACATTCTCGACCAGTACGAGCGTCACCTGCAGTTCCTGCACCTCAATCGTGAAGAGCCGGGCAGCATCAACATGCCTGACAGTCCGGAACAGCCACCGAGCTGAGATCGCCTGGCTTCTCGCTGATCACGACCCCGGCCATCTGGCCGGGGTCTTTTTTGTGCCCGCCATCCCTGGCGGTCGCCATTCAAACCGTCGCTGGCGCGACGTCAAACATCTCTCCCGGACATTTTTTGATCGGCTCCGCCGCGACACTGGCGTCGTTCGCGGCGGGCGTTCCCTGGCTGCGGGAGAGCCATTCCAGGATGGCCGTGGCGGTCGTCCTGCCGGGGTCGGCAATGCCCTGGGTGCCGAACAGGCGGTTGAACTCGAACAGGAAGGGGTGATCCCCCACCATGGCGACGTCGAACCCGGCGTGATCGACACCCAGCCGCGTGGCGACGCGCTGGACCAGGGCCAGCGCGGCGGGGGGGATGTCGTCGTGATCGATCATGCCCCCCTGGGCGACGTTGGCGCGATATCCCCCTGGCGGCGTCACCCGCCAGTAACTGGCGAGGATCCGGTCGCCGATCAGGACGATGCGCAGGTCCCGGTCGATGGGAAGGCGGGTCTGGGCGTACAGCACTTCCTGGGACGCGGCCAGCGTTTCGAGTTCGCGTCGCCTCTCGATCAGGTGCACGCCCTGGCCACGGGCACTGCGGATCTCCTTGACGATCATCGGGTAGCCGACTTCCGCCTCGGCGATATCGATACCGTGGCAGGTGCTGGCCTGAATCGTCGTCTTCGGGATGTTTTCCGGGCAGATGGCCTGGAAGGCACGGGTCTGCTCCACCTTGTCGTGGCCCAGGTAGTAGGTGGCCGGCGACGGGAAGATGCGCTTGTGCATCGCATGCAGCAGCGTGCTGACTTGCCAGTAGCTGGGAAACAGCAGCCAGTCGGCGGCCTGGATCTCGTCGAGATGTTCGAACATGCGCTCGGGCTTGATGTAGCGAACGCCGGGAATGTGCAGGGTGCGAGAAACGTCGAAGGAGATCAGACGCATCGGATGCCTCTTGAAATACCAGCCCGCTGGTGGGAAGGAGAAAAAAGCGCGCTATCATCAGGCCGTTTGGGGGGCTTGGCAAGTCCTCCGAGACCGGGCGATGAAAACAATTTCCGGCCGCTGGCGCCGGGGTGCCATGTCAACGACGTGCTACGCTCAATTTGTCGACAACAAAAAGCGAGGACAGGACGTGGGCGCTTTCACTGGGTGGGATACCGCGGTTCTGATTGTCTATGTGGTGGGAATTGCCTGGGTGGGCGCCCGCTTCGGAAAGGATCAGGAGAGCACGCAGGACTATTTTCTCGGGGGTCGCAAGATTCCCGGCTGGGCCATCGGCCTGTCGGTGATGGCGACCCAGGCCAGCGCGATCACCTTCATCGGCGCGCCCGGCTGGGGGTTCGAGGGCGGTCTGGAACGCCTGGCCACGTTCATCAATGTGCCGCTGGCGATGGCGGTGCTGATCGTGGTGCTGGTGCCGATCTTCCATCGAGCTGGCATCTACAGCATCTACGAGTTGCTCGAACGTCGTTTCGGGGCGCTGACCCGATCGCTGGCGGCGCTGCTGTTCCTGGTCGCGCGCGGCCTTGCCACGGGCGTGGTGCTCTATGCGCCGGCGCTGGTGCTCTCGGTCGTCACCGGCTGGGACGTCGACCTGACCATCGTGCTGATGGCGGTGATCGCGGTGAGCTACACCGTGCTCGGCGGTATCAGCGCGGTGATCTGGACCGACGTGATCCAGATGTTCGTGCTGTGGCTGGGGGCGATCCTGAGCATGGTGCTGATGGTCTCGAGCCTGCCCGGCGGCTGGGGCGACGTGTTCGCCTACGGCGCCGCCAACGGCATGTTCGACACCATCGACCTGTCGCTCGATCCCACCGTGACCTACTCGCTGTGGGCGGGGCTGATCGGTGGCGTGGTCATGCACGTCGCCTATTTCGGCACCGACCAGAGCCAGATCCAGCGGGTACTGACCAGTCCCTCGATCGCCGAGGGCCAGCGCTCGCTGCTGATCGGCGGTTACCTGCTGGTACCGCAGATGCTGCTGTTCCTGTTCATCGGCGTGATGCTCGCCGCCTATTACCAGCAGCATGGCCTCACCGCACCGGAGAACCTGAACGAGCTGTTCCCGCGCTACGTGGTCAACGCCTTTCCCGTCGGGGTGACCGGGCTGGTGATCGCCGGGGTCTTCGCGGCCGCCATGTCGAGCCTGGATTCCGCGCTCAACTCGTTGTCCGCGGTGACGGTGCGCGATTTCTACGCCCGCTACGTCAGGCCCGACGCCGACGAAAAGCATTACCTCAAGGCGTCGCGCTGGGCGACCATCTTCTGGGGGCTCTACGCCACCGCGTTCGCGTTCTTCGCCGGTAATCTCGGCCCGGTGATCGAAGCGGTCAACCGCATCGGTTCCTGGTTCTACGGCGCGTTGCTGGGGACCTTCCTGCTGGCCGTGCTCAGCCATCGCAGCAACGGCAGAGGGGCGGTCAGCGGCATCATCATCGGCATGGCGGCGGTATGGGCCGTCTCGCAGACCGATGTCTCCTGGCTCTACCAGAACTTCGTCGGGCTGATCGTCTCGGTGGTCGTCGGCTATGCGGTGAGTTTGACCGCGCCGGCGCCATCGGCCGCGCAGCTCTCGGACGTGGTGATCGACGAGACCGCGCCCGACATGCAGGCGATCCTCAAGGGACGCAGCGACGGAGCCGCCGAAATCGGTCGCGATGCTCGCCTGACACGGCGTCGCTGCATCGGCCTGGTCGTATGGTTCTTCGTGTCGCTGGCCGCGCTGGCGCTGCTGCAGGGGTGGGCCAATGGTTGATCGCGAGGGCGAGCGAGGGACGATGGCTATGGACACGACGGCGCCGGCGTCGAGACTGGCTCGGCAACTGGGCGCCACCGCCGCTGAGCCCCGGCTGCGGCGCTACGGTGCCGAACGGTTCGAACCGGCGTGGTTGTCGCTGTGGGCGGTGGCGGTCGGCCGCGAGACGGGCGCACCGCTGGCGTGGCTGCTGGCGGCCGACAATCTGCCGAGGGCCATGCTGATGGCAGGGGCGCTAACCCCCCATCCGGCGGAACATGACGGCGCGCTGGTCCTCGAGGGTGGTCGGCCGCCGACACTCCCGCAGTTCGAGCGCTGGTGGCTGTGGGAGCGACTGGCCCGGCCACGCCGCTGGTCGCTGCGGGTGCAGCCCGCGACGTTGCGGGCGGTCGAATTCCCGCTGTGGCTGGGTTATTCGCCAGGGCGCCGCCATGCCCGGCTGATCGTCCTCAGCGGCCTCTCCGGCGAGGCGCTGGGGGCACTCAAGCCGGCGGTGCTGGCCGGGCTTCGTGACCGAGCGCGCGCCGAGACCGCCAGCGGTCCGTCGACGCGGGACGACGATCGCGTTCCCGGCTAGCGGGCGTCGCCGCTGCGCTCCATGGCGACCAGTTGCTCCCGGTTGGGCAGGCCCTCCATGTCGCCGATCACCTGGACCTGGCGGGCGCCGATCAGGTTGCCGCGATGCAGCGCCGCGTGCCAGTCCAACCCGTCAAGGTAGGCGCTGACGATGCCCACCGCGAAGCCGTCGCCGGCACCGACGGTATCGATGACCTGTTCGACGGGCGAGCCGTCGACGGTGCCTTCGCTGTCGGCGGTGCGGAAGTAACTACCTTCCGGCCCGAGCTTGATCACCACCGCCCTGGCGCCCCGGTCGAGGTAGTCGCCGGCGATGTCGTGGGCCGTCTCGCGGCCGGTCAGCAGCCGGCCCTCGCCGAGTCCCGGCATCACGATGTCGGCCTCCGCGGCCAGCGCATTGAGGGTCTCGATCATGACCGCTTCGCTGGGCCATAGGCTGGGGCGCAGATTGGGGTCGAAAGAGACCGATAGCCCGGCGCGGCGAGCCTGTCGCAGCAGATGAAAGGAGAGTTCGCGCGCTGAATCGGAAATGGCGGGCGGGATGCCAGTGGCGTGGAGGTGGCGGGCCGCTTCCAGCTCGACGTCGCTGGCGTCGGCGATGCTCAGGTGGCTGGCGGCGCTACCCCGGCGGACGTACTCGACATGGGGGTCGGCGCCGTCGACGGCGCGTTCCTTGAAGATCAGTCCAGTGGCGTTCGCTGCATCCTGCCGGACATGCCGGCAGTCGAGTCCTTCGGCCTCCAGGGCTCGCTGCAGGAAGATGCCGTTGTGATCCGCGCCGACCCGACTGAGCCAGCGCACGTCGAAGCCCAGCCTAGACAGTCCGATGGCGACATTGGTATCGGCGCCGGCGGTGCGGCGATGAAATCTCGTCACCTGGGCGAGCGGGCCTTGATCGTCGGCGATGAACATCGCCATCGCCTCGCCAAAGGTCAGGACATCGTAGGCGGTGCGGGAATCGGAACGGGGCATGGCGTCTCCTGTTGGGTGCAAGCACGCTTCATCGGGAACGTGATGTGGAAAGAGGGTGGGAAGGTTGCGTCCGGAAAGCCGACGCGACACGTCGCTCCGGCGAGGTCACTGGGCCGGGGGCTTGTTCACGCTGCGCTGGTGTCGCCGGTTCAGGATCTCCACCAGATGCTGGCGCTGGGCGTCGTCGATCGCTTCGCCCTGTGCCGTGCCCAATTGGGTGGCAAGGTCGACGCCGTCGACCACCCGGACGTCGCGACTGTCGCCGAGATGTTCGGTCTCGTCATCGATCTCCCAGCCGGGCAGCACCAGTATGCCACTCACCGGCACGCTCAACTTGGCGTGACGCGCCAGCCACTGGCGCAGCCAGACCGTCGAAAGCCTGACCTTGCGCAGGACCTGGCGCTCGTTCCAGCCGCGAAAGCGCAGGCGTTCGCTCTCCACCGAGACGGTATTGATGGGGCGGCCTTCGAGATCGAGCGGGAATTCGCGGGCCACCGTCTGGATCACGAACACACCCTGTGGCGTCACCAGCACGTTGTCGATGGTATAGGAGTCGGCGGGGAAATCGTGGAACACGAAGTAGGGCTTGGCCAGCGGACGAATCAGGTGATCCAGCGCCTGGCCCACTGCCAGTTCACAGGCGAGACTGCGCGTCAACCGACGTACGCGCTGCACGTCGCGCAGAATCAGAAAGCAGAACAGCATTGCCAGCAGGGTGCTGACGACCCCGTAAAGTGACCACTCCAGCCAGCTCTGCTCCTTGGCGAACAGCATGCGGCCCATGCCGTAGACCAGGGGCATCAGGGTGAGCGTCGGCGCCAGCGTGGCATCGAGGAAGAACACCATGCGTGCCTTTTCCAGCCGGTCCCGGTGGGCCTGGGCAATTTCACGAATCGGCTTGCCGTCGTGCGGAGAGCGAAGGCCGACGGTCTGCACGTCGCGCAGGGTGATCGCCACCAGCGCGGCGGCGCCCAGCGGGGCGAGAAAGATCAGCGGCAGCACGTACTCCAACCAGGCCATGAGCGGTTGTCCTTGCAGTGGCGTGGGCGGGAAGAGGCTCCATTCTAGCCGAGGTCGAGCGTGGTCTGCGATGTTGGAACGTCGTCGACGCAGATCCGGTTGCGTCCGGCATGCTTGGCTGCGTAGAGCGCCTGATCTGCCTGCAGCAGCCACTGCTCGTGATTCATCATCAGCGGGCTCTTGGCGGCCACGCCGATACTACAGGTGGGCATCCTGAGAAGCGGGGGCGGTGGCGGGTAGCGGCCCAGCCGTTTCTGGAAATACTGAAGCTTGGGCATGGCCTGCTCCAGCGTGGTCGACGGCATCAGCAAGCCGAACTCCTCGCCACCGTACCGGCCGAGCAGCACGTCATCGCCGAACGACTGGCGCAGCAGGGTCGCCAGCGTGCGCAGTGTCTGGTCGCCAATGCCGTGCCCATGCTCGTCATTGATGCGCTTGAAGTGGTCGAGGTCGAGCAGCGCGATCGTGGCGGGCGAATCGGTTGATAGGTAGGTCGCCACCTGACCCTCCCAGAAGCGCCGATTGAACAGCCCGGTCAATCCATCGGCGCGGCTCAGCTCCATCAGTGTCGACTTCTGGCGGCTGAGCTTGTGGGCCTGGAGGTAGGTGATGTAGCCGATCGCGAGAGGGTAGATGACGATCATTGGCAGGCTGCAGAGCAGCACGGTCGACGACGGGACGACATTGGGAAAGCCCGGCACGATCACCCACATGCCGATCACCGCACCGGCGGCGAGCAGACCGAAACCCCGCAGCAGCATGCGTATCCCGCCAACCGCGATATTATCGAGGCTGATCATGGTCAACACCACCACGGAGGGGAGGACATCGAAATGCATGGCTGCCGTCCAGAAACCGCCCAGCAGACTGTCGGCGCCCAGATTCCAGCGTTCGGCATGATAGGGTGAGGCGTGATACCTCGCCCGCCAGTAGGCGAGATGGGACCACAACAGGATCTGCAGGCCCCACAGCGTCCAGACCCAGGGCGGGGTGGGCAATTCGTGGAGCGCGCTGCCAATACACAGCCCGCCAATCAGGAGACCCAAGGTCCGTGGTGCGTAGATCCGTCTAGCGAGACGGATGCCTCTCAAACGCTTTTCGACCTCGGGATCCAGAGGCGTATCGGGCATATCGGAAGCCACCGGCGTTCAGGACGCCTACGTTGTGTTCATGAATGGTAGCTTTCATATCTAACATCGATCGGTGGAAAACTGTATGTCCAACGACTCAATTCCGGACGTCGCGACGCTGGTCGATTTCGTCGAGCGCCAGCCGCGGCTGTTCGTGCTGACAGGAGCCGGTGTCAGCACCGACTCCGGTATTCCCGACTATCGCGATGCGCGGGGCGACTGGAAACGGCCGCCGCCGGTCAGCCATCAGGCGTTCATGGCGAGTCACGGCGTTCGCCAGCGCTACTGGGCACGCAGTCTGGTCGGCTTCCGCGCCCTCGCCGGGGCTCACCCGGGCCAGGCACACCGTGCGTTGGCAGTGCTGGAGCGGCAGTCGCGGATCACCTCGCTGGTGACGCAGAACGTCGATGGTCTGCATCAGCGCGCCGGTGCCCGTCGCGTCATCGACCTGCACGGCCAGGCTGATGTGGTGAAGTGCATGCGCTGCGACGCGACGATGATGCGCCACGCGCTCCATGATGAGCTGGCCCGTCTCAATCCGCAGTGGTTATCGCTGACCGCGGAGGTCGGGCCGGACGGCGATGCCGATCTCGACGGCCACGATTTTTCGACCTTCCAGGTACCCAGTTGCCATCGTTGTCATATCGGCATCCTCAAGCCGGACGTGGTGTTCTTCGGCGATAACGTCCCCAAGCCTCGCGTCGAACGGGCCTTGGCTGCCCTCGAGGAGGCTACGGGGATGCTGGTGATCGGATCGTCGTTGATGGTCTATTCCGGTTTTCGCTTCGCCCGTCGGGCGGCCAGGGATGGCAAGCCGATTGCCTGCGTCAATCTCGGCATCACCCGGGCCGACGAGCTGTTCGCGCTCAAGGTCGCGGCGCCGATCGGGCCGACGCTGATGGCACTGGTCGATGCGCTGGAGCGGCGGCGTGGCTTGGCCCCGGAACGAGAGAACCCGGCCTCGGCCGGGTTCTGATGTCGCGGGTGGCGCCGGACGTTCACCGGCGTGTCGGTGGTGCCATGAACTCCGGGCCCACCGGATCCTTCACCTGTTTCGACAGAATCGTGTCGATATCCGCCATGTCCTCCTCGCTCAGCTGCCAGCCGGTAATGTCGCCCAGCGGATCGACCTGGTCCGGCTTGCGTGCGCCCCACAGCGCGACGATGTTGGGCGAACGATCCAGAATCCAGCGCACCGCCAGCGCCAGCACGCTCTTGTCGTGGCGGGTGCGAGCCAGCTCCGACAGCGCGTCGACGGCAGCCAGATACTGGGAGAAGCGCGGTGGCTGGAACTTGGGATCCTTGTTGCGCAGATCGTCGCCGCTGAAGCTGTAGTCCGGGTGCATCTTGCCGGTGAGCAGCCCTCGACAGAGCGCGCCGTAGGTCAGCAGCGTCAGGTCGTTGTTCTCGGCGTAAGGCAGGATCTCGCCGTCGATATCACGCTCGAACAGGTTGTAGGGCGGTTGCAGCGTGTGCAGTGGCGCCGAGCGGCGAAAGATGTCGCACTGCTCGGGGGAGAAGTTGCTCACGCCGATCGCCCGGATCTTGCCCGCGCGGTGGAAGCGCGCCATCGCCGTGGCGGTCTCCTCGAGGTCGACCAGTGGATCCGGCCAATGAATCTGGTAGAGATCGATATGATCGGTCCGCAGCCGCCGCAGCGAGTCGTCGAGCTCCTTCTCCAGGCGTTTGGCGGTGGCGTTGCGTGCCAGAGTGTCGTCGTCGTACCACTCGAGACCGGCCTTGGTCGCCAGCACCAGCTTGTCACGCTGGTCCGACTGGGCAACCGCCTTGCCGACGACCTCCTCCGAATGGCCGAAGCCGTAAGCCGGAGCAGTATCGATCAGGTTGACGCCCCGGTCGATGGCGGCGTGGATGGTGCGGATCGCGTTGGGGTCGTCGGTGCCGCCCCACATGCGTCCGCCCATGGCCCAGGTGCCGAGGCCGATGCGCGAGGTGACGATGTCCGTGCCCGGTAATGTCAGTGTTTCCATCCTGCCCTCCTTGGTGACGAAGCGAAGCCTTACAGGGTGAGGTGCCAGCCCGACCGCCACAAGCCGTACCTTCGGCGGGTGGCCACGTCAGCGAGTCGGCGCCGCACCGGTGGTGGTGACCGGGATGTCGGGTTCGGCGGCGTCGCCGTCGCCGAACACCGAGACCGGTTCGGGATTCAGGTAGAGGATACGGGCGTCATCGCGAATCTGTGCACTGAGACGGTAGAGATCGTCGTGATCGATCGCTTCGGCGGCGTACTGCAGCGTGACCGGAATCGGCAGTCGCCCCAACTGTTCGTAGCGGCTGCTGGCCAGCACGTCGCCGGTGGAAATGTCCTTCAACTGGACCTCGAGAACCGCGGATTCGGGCAACGTGACCGGCTTGTCGGCAACCACGCGAGCCGCTAGCGTGTCGAACTGGGGGCCGCTGGCACAGCCTGCCAGCATCCCGAATGCCAGTGCGGCAGTGACGAGTCGGAGCGACCGTGAAGCGTTGAACGAGAACATCGAATCCCCTTGAAGGTGGAGCGTTGAAACGCGCGATAAGAGTGGGACAAGGGAACACGGCCTAAATTCCACGCCCCGGACCGGATGCGGGACTCCCTCGGGCTCACCCCCCGGCGAGCTTGACCTTGTAGCCTCGCGATTCCAGCTCGCGCCTGAGCACATCGCGATGGTCGCCCTGGATCTCGATCACGCCATCCTTGATCGCACCGCCCGTTCCACAGCGTTTCTTGAGCGTCTTGGCCAGCGCTTTCAGCGCTTCGCTATCCAGCGGTACGCCCTGAATCGTCGTCACCCCCTTGCCCTTGCGACCGCTGGTCTCGCGCCGGATACGAACGATGCCGTCGAGTGCGGCGATCCGTTCGGCTTCCTCTCGGGCCCGACATTCACACTCGGCCACAGGCCGACGGCAGTCGGGGCAGGTCTCGCCATGTTCGGTCGAATAGACCAGGCCGCGCAGTTGATCCTGTAACGAAGGCATGGGAACTCCGATAAGACGTGAAGGACACATGATAACGCGGCCATCCGGCCGCTAACGAGTGATCCAGAACGATCGCGGCCCGAGCCAGGGGCTCGGGCCACGATCATCGCCGTCAGCGATGGGTCCTCGGTCGGTGGCTGCCACCGAACGCGCTCGGTCGAGCTGCTAGAGGTTGCCGACGGCGAGGGCCGGGATCAGTTTGTCGATCACTGCCGGCAATTCGCGCATGTCGCGAATTTCGATGGCCTCTGACGGGGAGGGCTCGAGGTCGGGGAAGCGATTGATATGGACGACCCGCATGCCCGCGGCCAGCGCGGCGCGGACGCCCACCTGGGCATCGTCGATCACGATGCAATCGGAGGGTTCGAAGCCCATGTCGCGGCCGGCGTGCAGGAACAGTCCCGGCGCCGGCTTCCAACTCCCCACGGTGTAGGCGCTGTAGATATGGTCGCCGAAGAAACCGCGCAGTCCCGTACTGTCCAACGCTCTCCGAATCTTGGCCTCGGGCCCGTTGGAAGCGACGCAGCGCGGCAGGGCACCGAGCGCGTCGAGCGCTTCCGGTACGCCAGCGATGGGCTCGAGTTCGTCGACCATGCGCTCATGCATCTCCTGGCGCATCGCCGTCTCGATCCGCTGACGAACGGAATCCTCGAGGCGTCCGTGCAGTCGTTCCAGATGGGAAACGATGCTGGCGAAACGCGCGCCACGGAAGTCCGTCAGGTAGTCGTTGGGCTGGAAGGGCAGGCCCGCCTGGTTGAGATACTTCGCCATGATCTCGGCGAGGAGGGGTTCGCTATCGACCAGAGTGCCGTCGCAATCGAAAAGCAGGCAGAGGGGATCGGGCATGGTGAGTCGCCTCGAGGGCGCTGTCAGTGGATATGACGCCGGCCATTGATGAAGCTGGCCGCTGCGGTTGACTCCAGTTCTCTGATTATCGGCCCCGTGATCGAAGACTGTAGGATTACGGAACACTGTTTTCAATCTACCTTGCAACTTTAGTCGCCCCGGCTGGAAATCACAAGCCGGAGCGAATGGGTCCCCAAAAATTGCACACTTTTTGATCGGCCTGTCTCAGCTCGCGTCCGGGCCGAAAGTCTGGGGTAGGTAGAGGATCAGATCGGGGAAGGCGATCAGCAGGCCGATCACCAGCAGCATCACCAACAGATAGACCATCGTCGTACCCAGTGCCTTGAGCAGGGGAATGCCGCCGATCTTGGCCGAGATCATCAGGCACAGGCCGTAGGGCGGGGTGATCAGGCCAAGGCCGAGCGCCATGACGCTGATCACGCCGAACTGCAGCGGATCGACACCCGCCTGGGCCGCCAGCGGTTGGAAGATCGGGGCCAGAATCGCCATCGCCGGCAACGAATCCATGAAGGTGCCGACCAGCAGCATGACGATGGTGGCGATGATCAGCAGGGTGGTCGGATCGGTGATCTCGACGCCAGCCATCAGTTGCGGTGGGATGCGGTAGAAGCTGATCAGGTAGCCGAAGATCGCGGCGCCCACCAGACTGAACAGCGATAGAGAGCAGAGCCGAACGGTGTCGGTCGACGTGTCCAGCACGCTCCTGAAGGTCAGCTCGCGGTAGACGATGGAACCCAGTAGCAGGGCATAGAGCACCGCCATCACCGCCGCCTCGGTCGGCGTGACGATACCGAGGGTAATGCCACCGATGATCAACACCGGTATGCCGGCGGCGAGCAGGCCGTCCTTGCCTGAGCTGGCGAGTTGCTTGAGCGTGGCCCGCTTGCGCGTCGGCACGTCGTAGCGGCGTACGTAGCCGAGGTTGAGCAACAGTTGTGCCACCGCGATCAGGACCCCGGGAACGATGCCGCCCAGAAACAGGCCGGCGATCGAGGTGCTGGTCAGCGCGCCCCAGACGATCATGTTGATCGATGGCGGAATGATGATGCCCATCACCGATGAAGCTGCGGTGACCGCGACACTGAAATGGGTCGGGTAGCCCTCTTTCTTCATCGCCGGGATCAGCACCGTACCGATGCCGGCACTGTCCGCCGTCGAGGATCCCGAAACCCCGGCGAACAGCATGCTCACCAGCACGTTGACGTGGGCCAGTGCCCCTTTGACGTGGCCGACCAGATTGAGACACAGCGTGATCAGGCGATCGGTGATCCTGGCCGCGTTCATCAGATTGCCGGCGAGCAGGAACAGGGGGACCGCGAGTAGCACGAACGAATCCATGCCGTAGTACATGCGCTGGAACATGATCCAGGGGACGAGACGTGGGTCGAGCGCGATGATCGAGAATGACGTCAGCACCAGCGACATGGCGATGGGTACGCCGAGAATGATGAACACGCCAAGCAGCACGAACAGGAGCCACGGCAGCAGGGGTAACCAGTCGGCGGGCATCATGATCGCTTCTCCGGCGTATCGAGTGTCTGCGTCGGGGGCGCGGCCCCCAGCTCATCTATCTCGGAAGGGGTGTCGAGCTCGCGTTCCATGGCGTCGACGCCGTGGCGCATCGTCAACAGCAGGCGCTGCAGGCTGAACAGCACGATCAGCACGCCGCTGACGAAGAAGGTCGAATAGGTCACCACCATCGGCAACTGCGAGGCGCTGGCGATGCGATCGAAGCCGGAGAGCAGGAAGCCGAAGCCGAAGACGACGAAGATGATGCCCACCAGCAAACAGCCGATGTCGCGAATCACTCGCGTCATTCGGTCCGGACGGGAGCCGCGTGGAAATGCCTCGAGCACGAAGTGGTCGGCGTGCAGCACGCCGATCGCGGTACCCAGCATGATCATCCACTGGAAGGCGAAACGGCTCATCTCCTCGGTCCAGTAGAGTCGCGGCATGAAGCCCAGATTGCGGCTCGCGATCTGATAGACGATCAGCACGATGAAGCTGGCCAGCAACAGCAGTAACACGCCATTGAGGACGCGCTCCAACTGACGGTTGACACGGCCCAGGGTCATTGCGAATGCCATGAGGTGCTCCTCAATCCGTGTTGATGATGAGTTCGTAGAGGTCGCGTAGCCCCAGGTCGTCGATGACCCGCCCCAACGGTTCGGCGACGATCTGCTGCATGCGCCCGCGGTCCATGGGATAGAAAGTGGCACCTTCCGCTTTCAGCTTGTCGCGGGACTCCTTGTCGAGCCGGATCTGCAGGTTGCGCGCGTACTGCTCGCTCTCGTCGGCAGCCGCCTGCACCGCCTGCCGTTGGTCCGGTGTCAGCGAGTCCCAGGTGTCGTCGGAGATCGTCAGCAGGCGTACGGTGATGTCGTGCTCGGAGAGCCCGATATAGGGCGCGACCTCGTGGAAGCGCATGCGGTAGATCCACTCCGCTTCGTTGAGCAGGCCGTCGATGGCGCCGAGCTGCAGGCCGGTATAGATCTCCTTGTAGGCCATCACCGTCGGCTGGGTGCCCAGCGCCGCCCAGGCCGTGATGACCGGGCGGGTCGGATTGGTACGCAGCTTCATGCCCTGGAGATCATCGAGACTCTCGAGCGGCCGCGTGCTGACGACCTGACGCGTGCTTCCGCCGTAGTAGGCGAGCACCTTGACCCCGGTCTCCTCTTCGATACGCCGGGCGATTTCCTGGCCCGGCTCGCCGTCCAGCACGTGACGCCAATGGTCGAGATCGCGATACAGAAAGGGAATCGAGAAGATGCTGGCGGTGTGCGAGAACTCCGAGATCAGGCCCGGATTGACGATCGAGAGGTCCAGCGCGCCTGCGGTCTGCTGCTCGAACATCTCGGTTTCGTGACCCAGCACCGAGTTGCTGTAGAGGCTGACCGTCAGGTCACCGCCGGTCTTCTCCTCCAGCAGCTGCTTGAAGCGCTCTGCACTGAGGTGATAGGCGGTATCCTCGGTGGCGCCATGACCGAAGATCAGCTCGCGGGCCTGGGCGGTGGGGACGAAGGCGACGAGCGCCGTCAGCGCCACTGTGGTCAGTAGCGCGGTGGCTAACCCGCGAAAGGCCGGGGGGCGATGGCTCATGTCGACTCCTGCGCGACAGCGGATGAAATTCGGGAACTGGCGCGAATCACCAGGGGGGCCTCGAGCACGATGCGCTGTCGCTCGCCTTCGGGGTGTCCTATCCGCTTCATGGCCAGTTCGGCAGCGTTCCGACCGATCGCGCGAGGATGCGTCGCGATGCTGCTCAATGCGGGCTCGGCGAGGGCGGCTTCCTCGATGTCGTCGACGCCGACCACCGCGCAATCCTGCCCCGCGCGAAGCCCCAGATGCGACAGCGCCAGCAGGGCGCCGAGCGCGACCAGGTCGTTGTGGCAGATCAGGGCGGTAGGCGCGGTGGCGCCGCGCAGTAGCGCCAGGGTTCTTTCGCGTCCCGCGCAACGGGTCAAGGGCCCGCGGTCGACGCTCGACAGCCCATCGAGACCGGCTTCGTGCATGGCGTATCGATAGCCCGCGAGGCGCTCCCGGTCGGCGGAGTGATCGGCGATACCCGCGAGCAGTGTGATGCGGCGATGTCCCTGGGTGACGAGATGACGGACGGCATTGATGACACCGGTGCGGAGGTCGGCACCGACATAGTCTCCGAGCGGCGATTGGCCGACGTGGCGCATGACTTCGATACACGGCATGCCCCAGTCGGCAATCGCCTCGATCGAGGACGCCGGTGTCTCTTCCGCCGGGCATAGCAGCAAGGCGTCGACCCGATGCTCACGCATGCGAGCGAGAAAACGCGCCTGACGATCTAGGCTGTCGCCGCTGCTGGCCAGGAAGGGGATGTAGTCGGCGGCCTGCAGGGTTTCGTCGATCCCCGCCATCAAGGCACCGAAGAACGGGTTGGCGATATCGTGGACAACGACGCCGACGGTGGCGGTGCGCGAGCTTCTCAAGGTCGCCGCGCCGCGATTGTAGACGTAGCCCAGCGCGGCGGCGGCTTCCTGCACCCGCTTGCGGGTTGCCCCCGCCACCAGTTCACTCTCTTGCATCACCAGCGATACGGTCGAGCGAGACACGCCAGCATGGGCAGCGATGTCCTTGAGCGTCACGCGAGTTCGAGAAGTGGATACCATCGTCGCTCCGTTTTGGATCGATCCAAAAAGTGTCGAAAGACTAGTGCGCCACGACGATGTCGCCTATCCCCCTTTGGTGGTATATCGCCTTACCGGCAATCGGGATCCCCGATGGAAAGCCCCGGCCGGATAATCGAGGCGCCATCGAGAACGCGGTCTTGAGGTCAGTCGAAGCGGCCTGCCCAGGCTTCCTCGTTGAATGGGCTGAGCGGACGCTTGCCATCCAGCGCCAGCATGATGTTGTCCACGGCACGCTGCGCCATTGCCGTACGCGTCTCGTGGGTAGCGGAGCCGATATGCGGCAGGGCGACGACATTGGGCATCCTGGGCAGCGGGGAGTCCGCCTGCAGCGGTTCCTGTTCGAACACGTCGAGACCGGCACCGCGGATCTGACCGCTGGTCAGGGCATCGATCAGCGCCGCTTCGTCGACCACCTGACCGCGGGAGATGTTGATGAAAATGGCGCTTTCGCGCATCAGCCCGAACTCGCGGGCACCGATGAGCTGGCGGGTCTCCGGGGTCAGCGGCACGATCGCGCAGACGAAATCGGATTGCTGCAGCAGTTCGTCCAGCTCGCAGTGGCGGGCGCCCAGTTCCGCTTCCAGCGCCGGCTTGGGCGAAGCGTTGGAGTAGAGGATCTTCATGCCGAAGCCGAGGGCGCCGCGGCGAGCCACGGCCTGGCCGATACGGCCGAAACCGACCATGCCCAGCGTCTTGCCGTGGACGTCACTGCCGAACTGCTCGGGCCCGATGCTCGCTTTCCAGTCACCGCGCCTGACGAAGTCGGCCAGCTCCACCACCCGTCGAGCGGTCGACATGATCAACGAGAAGCCGGTATCGGCGGTGGTCTCGGTGAGCACGTCCGGGGTGTTGCAGAGCAGAATGCCGCGCCGGGTCAGCTCATCGACAGGGTAGTTGTCCACGCCTACCGAGATACTGGCGATCGCCTCGAGGTTGGGGGCGGCGTCGAGCAGTGCCGGCGTCAGGGTGACCCCGGCACCGATCAGGCCGTGGGCCTCGCCCAGGGCTTCGCGAAACGCCGGATCGTCGGGCGACTCGAGCTTGCCGAAGTAGTCGACGTGAAAGCGTTCGCGTAGCTGCTCGAGTTGCTGGTCGTTGAGGCGACGATACGCCAGGATGCGCTTGCTCATGAAAGACTCTCCGGCTGAAGGTTGGATGATGTCCACGGGCGACGATGTCGACGTCTGCCACGGTGGGGGACGGACGAGCTTACCGACAAATCCGCTTCCCCGAGGCGACGCCTCGACGAAAGTCTAGACCAGTGAGCGAGGGGACGCGGGATCGGGAGTGTGGCCGAAAGCCTGGCGCGACGTCGCCTGGAGGCATCAAAGTTGGGCTGACGGGTGGCGCCGCCGACGGAACGTTGTAATGTGGAACCTCTGTTGATGATGACGCGAGGCGTGGTGATGCAAGCGGATGTTCTGGTGCTGGGGGCTGGCATGATCGGCGTGTCGACAGCGCTGCAGTTGCAGCGCCGTGGCAGGCAGGTGGCGCTGATCGATCGGCGGGCGCCGGGGGAGGAGACTTCCTACGGCAACGCCGGGCTGATTCAGCGCGAAGCCGTCGAGCCCTATCCGTTTCCCCACGACAGCCGCATGATCTTCAAGGTCATGCGCAAGGGCGGCATCGACGTCAACTATCATCCGCTGGCGCTACCCAGGCTGGCGTCGCCGCTGGCGCAGTACTGGTGGTGGTCGTCACCCTCGCGCTACGCCAGGGTTGCACGTGAATACAGCCGGCTGATCGAGCACTGCCTGAGCGAGCACGATAGCCTGATTCGAGAGGCGGGTGCCGATGCGCTGGTGCGCCAGACCGGCTGGCGCACGGCGTTCCGGACACCCAGCGCCATGGCCCAGGGCATCGCGCATGCCGAGCGGCTACAGCGGGAATATGGCGTCGAGCATACGGTCGTCGACGGCGCCGAGCTCGGTCGATTGGAACCGGGGCTGAGACATCCCATGGCCGGGGCAGTGCACTGGACCCAACCCTGGTCCGTACGCGATCCCGGTGCCCTCGTCGCCAGTTATGCCGATCTTTTCCGGCAGCGTGGCGGCCATTTCGTCAACGGTGACGCGACGACGCTGGCGCGACAGGGCAGTGGCTGGCGTGTTACCAGCCAGGACGGCGTGATCGATGCCGAACAGGCCGTCATTGCGCTTGGCCCCTGGGCGGATACGCTGACCCGGCGGCTGGGGTATCGCCTGCCACTGTTCGTCAAGCGTGGTTATCATCGCCACTATACGATGCGGAAACCGCTCAGCATGGCGATGCTGGATGCGGAAAACGGCATCATGCTGGCGCCGATGAACCGTGGGCTTCGCATCACCACGGGCGCCGAATTCGCGCGTCTGGATGCCCGCGCCACCCCGCTGCAGTCCGGCAGGGCCGAGGTCGCGGCGCGCCAGATTCTCGAGCTCGGCGAGGCTGTCGAGGCCGCGTCCTGGCTGGGGGCTCGCCCCTGCACCAGCGACATGAAACCGATCATCGGCCCGGCACCACGACACCCGGGACTGTGGCTGCACTTCGGGCATGCGCATCAGGGTTTCACCCTGGGGCCGGCGTCCGGGCGGCTGCTGGCGGAAATGATCTGCGGCGAGACACCCTATATCGACCCCGCGCCCTACGCTGCGACGCGGTTCTGAGTGCAAGGCGCGAGTGCTCCCCCCGAGGTCAAGCGTGCGCGCGGTGGGGTCGCTTGATCAGCTGGCGGAATTTCGGCAGCTGCCGGGCGACGGGCGGAATGCGCAGAATCATCAGCAGCGCGCCGGCGGCGGCATAGAGGCTCCATTGCTCCAAGTCGGCACGAACCACCCACAGGAAGTGCAGCAGTCCCAGGCCGAGCACCAGATAGACGATCTTGTGCAGCGTCTTCCAGCGCTTGCCGAGCTTGCGCATCGACCATTTGTTGGAGGTCACGCCCATTACGATCAGCCCGGCGAGGGCGAGCATGCCGACGATGATGTAGGGGCGGCGCACGATCTCGCTGCCGAGGCGTGACAGATCCAGGCCGAGAATGAAGACGGCATAGCAGAACAGGTGCAACACGGCGTAGGCGAGCGTCCACAGGCCGAGCTGGCGCCGGATCAGGGTGAAGCCTTTCCAGCGCGTCAACTTGGTCAGCGGTGTCAGGGAAAGGGTCAGCAGCAGCATCCATAGAATGCCCTGACCGATATTGAGCAGCAGGTATCTTCCCGGCTCCGGCCCGGCCGCGTTGATCGCGACCTGGTAACTCCACCAGCCCAGCGGCGCCAGCGCGGCGATGAACACCATGATGCGCCAGAGCGTCAGCGTATAGCGCGGCATCGCCATCAGAAGTTCTTCCTCAGATCCATGCCCTGATAAAGGCTCGCGACCTCATCGGCGTAGCCGTTGAACATCCGGGTATCGATGATGTTGGGATTGAACAGGCTGTTGGGCAGCCGGCGCTCGGTGGCCTGGCTCCAGCGCGGATGATCCACCTGCGGATTGACGTTGGCATAGAAGCCGTATTCGTTCGGGGCGATCGCCTGCCAGGAGTTGACCGGCTGCTGCTCCACCAGCGAGATGCGCACGATCGACTTGATGCTCTTGAAGCCGTACTTCCATGGCACTACCAGCCGGAAGGGCGCGCCATTCTGGTTCGGCAGCTCGCGGCCGTACATGCCGAGGCCGAGAATCGCCAGCGGATGCATCGCCTCGTCCATGCGCAGGCCTTCGGTATACGGCCAGTCGATCAGCGCGAACGAGGAGTCCTGCCCCGGCATCTGCTCCGGTGCGACCAGGGTCTCGAACTTGACGTACTTGGCTTTCGAGGTCGGCTCGGCACGCTGGATCACGTCACCCAGCGGAATGCCCAGCCACGGGATCACCATCGACCACGCCTCGACGCAGCGCAGCCGGTAGATGCGCTCCTGCAGTCGAGAGGGCTTGGCGATATCCTCGAGGTCGAATCGCCCGCCGTTGTTGACCTCGCCGTCGATCACCACGCTCCACGGCTGGGTCTTGAGCGAGCCGGCGTTGCGGGCGGGGTCGCTCTTGCCAGTGCCGAATTCGTAGAAATTGTTGTAGTGGGTGGCGTCTTCGAAGGGCGTCAGCTTGTCCAGTTCCCGATCGGCGGGGACCACGCTGTCCCACTCGGCATTCTCCAGCTTGGGGCCGAACCAGCCCGGCGGATTGCCGGCTGGTACGTCCTGGTAGTCGGAAGCGGCGGCCTGGGCGCGGCCGGCCAGCGCCAGTCCCGCACCGAGGCCGATCACGCCGCCCATGAAGCGGCGACGCGAGAGATAGACCGATTCCGGTGTGACGTCCGATTCGCGCAGGTCGCCGGGCTTGGCAATCTTGATCAACATGATGAGTCTCCAACCGCCAACAGTGGCATGTCGTGGATACGCTGGCAGCGCGCGGCTGGATGCGTACCGCTTCACTCGCTGCGCGCCGCGAGTTGCAGCTCGTGTCTCGTATGACGTTCAGTCTAGGTGATCTATTCCCGGGCCTGGGCCAAAAAAATCGCGGCCCGCTCAGATCATCCCCAGCCAGCGCCACCAGACGAAATCGAGCGGCCACAGCAGTACGATGGTGATCAGCGCCAGCGGCAACGTGATCCGCATGGCCTGACGGATGGTCACGCCGGAGGTGAGCAGACCGATGATCAGGGGCGGCGACTGATAGGGGAATACCACGGTCGAGAAGCCGATCACCTGGGACATCACCACGGCCGACGGCGCCCATCCGGTGACGTCGGCCAGTTGCGGCGCCAGCGGTGTCATTACCGCGGGGACGCCGGGTAGCGTGACCAGCATGCCCAGCACCGTGGCGATCACGGCGAGCCAGGTGAAATTACCGGCGGTCGACTGCGGTGACAGCGGCAGCACGTCGAGCAGCCGACCGGCGATCGCCTCGCCCAGCCCGCTCTGATGCGCCAGCGCCCCCAGGCTGACGATCCCCGCCACGTAGATGAATGGCTCGAGATTCATCTGCTGCAATGGCCGGGCCGGCAACAGGCCACTACCGGGGAACAGGCAGGCCAGGGCCACCAGCATGCCGATCCAGGCCGGAGAAATGCCGTGCCAGGCATCGGTCATCCACATCAGCACGGCAAAGCCCAGCAGCACGCCCATCAGGTTGCCGCCGCGCCCCAACCGGGAAGGCGCCTCGGCCGTGAACGGGGACGGTGGCGCCGCGCGGAACTGCCACAGGATCAACGCCATGATCAGTGCCCACTTGAGCAGCCCCAGCACGGGAAAGTGCAGCAGCAGGTATTCGCCGTAACTGGGCGAATACCCGAGAACCGCTTCGCTGGCGCCCATCAGCACATTGTTGGGCACGTTGGCCGGCAGGATCGTGAAGGTGGGCAGAAAGCTCGACATGATGCCGCTGAGCAGGATGCCGATGCGGCCTGGATCGCCTGGCGCGTAGCCGAAGCGGTCGACCAGCGTCAGCAGGATCGGCACCAGCAGCACGATCCGGCCCATCGCCGACGGCATGAAGAACGACGCGATCAATCCCAGCAGCCCGATCCCCACGACCGCCTGTGGGTAACCCGAGGCAAGATGCGGGCCGATCCTGGCAGCGACGCGCTCGCCCAGGCCGGTGTGGTTGATCGCGGCGCCGATCACCATGCCCGAGAACACCAGCCAGGTCGCAGCCGATTCGAAACCGGCGAAGGCCGTCGACGCCGGGGCGACCTTGGCCACGGTGCACAGGGTGAAGAAGATCAGCGCGGTCAGCCATTGCGGTAGCCAGCCGGTGGCCCACAGGCCAATGCAAAGCACCACGACAATACCGGCCTGCACTACCGAGCCGTCGGCGCTACCCAGCAACAGCCAGCCCAGGGCGCCCAGCAGGGCCAGTAGCGACAGTCCCTGGCGCCAGGGAGGAGCGGTAACCGAGGAGGACATCATGGCGGTTCCAGAAACGAGCGAGGCGGCAGTATACCAGCGCCTCGGGAAGGTGGCGGATCGACTACGCTAAGCGGGGTGCCGTCTGGCAACGATCGGGAGGAGACATGACGACGGAAGCGATGGCGACGCTCTGTCTGAGTGGCGAGTTGATGAACAAGCTCGAGGCGATAGCGCGGGCCGGGTTCGATGGCGTGGAGATTTTCGTCGACGACCTGCAGTCGAGCGGGTTGTCGTCGCGGACCGTCGGCGATCGCTGCCGCGAACTCGGCTTGACGGTCGCGGCGCTGCAGCCCTTTCGCGATGTCGAGGCGCTACCGCCCGAGCTGCATCGAAAGATACTGGACGAGGCCAAGCGCCACTTCGATACCCTGGCCGAACTCGGTGGGGACTTTCTGCTTGCCTGCAGCAACACGCGGGAGGAGGCCGCTCACGATCATGGACGGGCAGCCGAAACTCTGCACGAACTGGCCGAGCTGGCTGCCGCGAGAGAGATGCGGATCGGGTTCGAGGCGCTGGCCTGGGGGCGCCATCTCTTCGATTATCGCGATGCCTGGAAGATCGTCCGACAGGCGGATCATCCGGCGCTCTCCATCGTGCTCGACAGCTATCACATTCTTGCCCGGGAGCTGGAACTGGAAACCCTCGCCACGATCCCGGGCGACCGGATCGGCCTGGTGCAACTGGCCGACTCACCGTGGCCGCGCGGGCAGGATCTGCAAGCGCTGAGTCGCCATCGACGAGCGTTTCCCGGCGATGGCGAGCTGCCCATCGACGCCTTCATGACCGCACTGGAACGGACCGGTTACGCGGGGCCGCTGTCACTGGAAATCTTCAGCGACACGCTCGATGTCATGCCGACGGGCATGGCTGCCCTGCAGGGAAAGCGGGCGCTGGAGTCGCTACGCTCCCCGAAGAGCTAGGCGGCCGGGCACGAGCTAGACGAACCACAGATGGCTCAGCCAGATGCCCAGCGCCAGGGTCAGCGCAGAGAGTATCGTCGCCATCACCATCGCCGCCGTGCCCAGCTCGCCGAAGCCGTAGCGCTGGCCGAGCAGCGGGTACATCGAGAGCATCGGTGCACAGGCGAAGACGATGGCGGCGGTGGCGAAGACCGGATCGAGCCCCGGGACCAGTAGCACCATCAGCAGCACGCAGAGCGGGTGCAGGGTGAGTTTGGCGAGCGCGATTCGGGTCACGCGCTTGACCATGCCGCGCACGCGCAGGCCACACAGGGTGCCGCCGATCACGAATAGCGCCACCGGGGACGATGACGCCGCGAGCATCTCCAGCACCCGGGCGATCGGGGTCGGCGGATGCAGCTCCAGCGCAGCGAGCAGCGTGCCCACGGCGATGGCGATGATCAAGGGGTGACGCAGGATACGCACGGCCACCGGTTTCACCGTCTCCCACACGCCGCCCCGGGCCTGACGGCCGAGCTCGGCGAGCACTAGCGCCGTGGGAATCACCAGCAGGTTCTCGATCAGCATGTTGAGCGCCAGGGCGATACCCGCGGCGGGGCCGATGACCAGCACCGCCACCGGATAACCGATGAAACCGCTGTTGGAAGCCGAGGTGCCGAGTGCATACATCGCCCGGCGCTCCAGCGGCGCGTTGCCGCGCAGCGTCACCAGCAGGAAGGTGATGGCGAAGGCGAGCCCCGAACCCAGCCCGTAGACGAGCAGGTACGGTACATTGAAGACCTCGCCCAGCGGGCGTTCCAGCAGCGCCTGGATGACCAGGGCGGGTAGGGCGATATTGATCACGTATCGCCCCATGCCTTGGATGTGGGCCTTGTCGACGACACGCTTTAGCACGGCCAGATAGCCGATGCCCAGCAGGATGAAGATGGGAATGATGGCGCCGAGGATGGTATTCACGAAGCTCTGATCACTGCGAATTAGACTTATGCCTAATAGCATGAGCGCCGGGCGAGCCACCAGCAAGTGGATTCACTCCAACGGTGCCCGCCCTCCGCGATCAGCGGATGTCCCCGGTCAGCGCTGCCAGCCGATCACCTCCAGTGCCTGCTGCCGGTTTGCCTCGGTGGCCTGGCTGAGCAGGCTCCCGCCCACGCACACGATCAAATTGAGCAGCAGTCCCCACAATCCGCTGTAGACGCCCAGCGGGCGGTAGCCGGCGAAGGTGAAGACGGCGGCCAGGATGGTGCCGGCGAGCATGCCGGTGAATACCGCCCGGGTATTGAGCCGGCTCCAGTAGAGGCCGAGGATCAGCGCCGGCGCGGTCTGGATCAGCACCTCGAACTTGAGCACGAAGATCTGGTAGAGCGTTCCCGGTGGATACCAGGCGATCAGTACCAGCACGACGACAGCGGCCACGCCCACCAGCTTGCCTACCAGGATCTTGCGCGACTCATCGGCGTCGGGAGCGATGTATCGCCCATAGAGGTCGTTGGAGACGATCGACGAGAACGTCAGCAGTACCGAGTCCGCCGTCGACACGATGGCCGCGATCACGCCGCCGAACAGCAGCACCATCGCCCAATAGAAGAAGGCGTTCTGATTGGCCAGCGCGTTGGCCATCATTCCCACCAGTTGCTCGGACTCCGCGGTGGTCAGGTCGGGGAAGGCGGCGATGCCGATGATCCCGACCATGAATACCACCCCGGCGGTCAGAAACGGCATGTAGGCCATGCGGATGAAGGAGCGCTTGAGCGTGCGCTCGCTGCGGGCCGCGAAGATCCGCTGGAAAGCGTGCGGGTAGATCGCCGCGCCGATACCCACCAGCACCAGCAGACAGAACCAGGTGGTGAGGCTGCCCCCGCTCGGCGCACCCAGCTTCTCCGGCGCCTCGGCGATCATCGTCTCGGCTGCCGTCGGCAACCCGCCGAGGTAGATCAACGAGCCGATCAGCAGCGTGAACACCCCGAACAGCAGGGCGATGCCCTGGATCGTGTCGGTGTAGGCCACCGAGCGCATGCCACCCAGCCAGCTATAGGCGACCATGATCACGATGAAGAACACCACGCCGACCTGATAGGGAATCGTGCCACCGGTGAGGCCGGATACGCCCTGGCCGATGGCGACGAACTGCTCCAGCAGATAGTTGCCGAGACCGTAGAGCATCAGGATCGCGGCCAGGATCGTGACCTTTTTCGAACGGAAGCGCAGATCGATCCAGTCCACCGGCGTCAGCAGGTTGAAGCGCCGGCCCAGCGCATAGAGCCTGGGCGCGAACAGCAGGTAGACCATGATGATCATGATGAAGAACGGCACCGAAACCAGGTATTGGTAGCCGAGCCGGTAGGCCGTGGGCGGATAGCCGACCACGGTATTGCCGCTGTACTGGGTGGCGAAAAAGGTGAAGAACAGCACCATGACGCCGAGGCCGCGCCCGCCCAGGTAGTACTCGTCGAGACTTTCACGAACCTTGCGATTGCGCAGGAAGGCGTAGATGCCTACGGCCAGCATCAGGCCGCCGTAGAGCATCAGCACCAGAATGCCGGACCATCCGCTGAAGGCCAGTTCCACTTCCATCGTCAGGGCTCCTCGTCTTCGTCGGCGCCAGTCTCCCATTGCGTCTTCACCACCCAGGTGATGAAGATCGACAACGCCAGCGAGGCGAGCAGGATGATCAGGGCCCAGTAGGGGACGCCAAAGAATAGCGGCGACCAGGAGCCGGCGGGGAAATACCAGGGATTGATCAGGGCGAACAGAATGACGAAGCCGATCCAGACCAGCGGCTTCTTGACCGGTTCACTGATTCTTCTTTTCATCAAGGCACCTCGATGGCGTGCACGATGGCGACACGAATTCGGCGCGGCACGGCCGACATGGCGTGGCAGCAAACGGGGGACTATAGCCATCCGTGGCGACGGCTGGCCATTACCGGTTGGCAAAGAGAGGCTTCGTCTATGGCGAAGCACTGCGACGTTGGTCGTAAGGGCCTTCAGGGCAGGCGATAGTCGGCGGCCAGGGCTCGATCGCGTCATGCCCCTCGCTTTCGCAGCATCCACGCCGCGCCTACGGCGGAGAGCAGGCAGCCGCCGGCCAGGTAGATCGCGACCGGCGTCCAGCTGCCAGCGTAGAGATCCACCAGCGCGGCGGCGATGAACGGGGTGAAGCCGCCACCGACCACGCTGGCGACCTGGTAGCCGACCCCGGCACCGCTGTAACGGTAGGCGGTGCCGAACAGCTCGGCAAAGATCGGCTGCTGCACGCTGACCACCATATCGTGGGCGAGATTGGCCAGGGCCACGGCGAACACCACGATCCACAGGATCGAACCGGCCTGCAGCGCCATGAAGAACGGGAAGGCGGCCAGCACGCCGACGATGGCGCCGGTGATGTAGACGCGTCGTCGCCCCAGCGTGTCGGCGAGGAATGCGAACAGCGGGATGGTGACGCAGCTAACCGCGCCGACCAGCAGCCCGATGTGGAGAAACAGATCCCGCGACAGGTCGAGATACCCGGTGGAGTAGCTCAACGCGAAGGTGGTCACGATGTACATCGTGAACAGTTCCGCCAGGCGCATGGCGATGATGGTGACGAAAGCGCCGGGGTGGCGTCGCAGCGCCTCGAGGATCGGCGGCCTGGCCGGCGTCTGGTCGTTGCGCTCGACCGCTTCGATGAATTCCGGCGACTCTTCCAGGCTTGAACGGATCTTCAGCGCCACTAGCACCAGCACCACGCTGAACAGAAACGGCAGGCGCCAGCCCCAGGCGGTGAAGTCGGCATCGCTCAGCCAGTGGCTGAGCAGCGACACACTGCCGGTGGCCAGAATCAGGCCCACGCCGTAACCGACCTGGACGCCACTGGAGTAGAACGCGCGGCGACCGCGTGGCGCGCTCTCCACTGCCATCAAGGCGGCGCCGCCCCACTCCCCGCCGACGGCGAAGCCCTGCACCGCGCGCAGCGTCACCAGCAGGATCGGTGCCCACACGCCGATCTGGGCATAGGTCGGCAGCAGACCGATCAGCGCCGTCGCCCCGCCCATCAGAATGACCGTCAGGATCAGCATGCGCTTTCGACCCAGGCGGTCGCCGTAATGACCGAACACCAGGCCGCCGAGCGGGCGAAACAGAAAGCCGACGCCGAAGGTGGCCAGTGCCGCCAGGGTGCCGGCGGCCGGACTGACGTTGGGGAAGAACTGCGAGTTGAAGACCAGTGCGGCGACGATGCCGTAGAGCAGGAAGTCATACCAGTCGACCACGGCGCCGACGAAACTGCCGATGGCGGCGCGTCGGGCCTGGCTTGTCGAGTGGGCGGGGGCGGTGGTCGTGGCTGGCGTACTCATCCGGAACTCTCGATGATCGATTTCTTGGATCGCGGCGCCAGCGGGCGCAGCGACGGGGCGGCATATCTTACGGCATTGCGCTGCCGGACACAGACCCCGGCGGTGGATCGCGCTCCTTGGACAGAGACGGCTACTGTTCCGACGGCTCCAGGATCTGGAGTTCGCGATCCCAGCGGCGTAGAAAGGCCTGGCGGCGCAGCGCATCGACGAACGCCAGCAACGTGGCGTTGATCGGGATCGGGTAGAGGTGATCGCCCACCTGATCGCGTAGCCGCTGCGCGGTGTAGGGACCGACGACATCGTCGCGCACGCTGAACAGCGGCGTCTGGCCGGCCAGGATGTGCTGGCCCCGTTGGCTCAGCAGGAAGCTGACGAAACGCCTGGCCGCGGCCGGATGTGGCGCGTCGCGATGGACGAACGCCATCCGCATCATCACCAGCGAGTAGTCGTTGGGGACCTGGACGATGATATCGGGATGGCTCTGGGCCCAGACCATGGCATAGGAGCCCAGCAGGTTGTAGCCGAGCCAGTAGCGACCGTCGCTGAGTCCTTCCAGCATGCGCTGGGTGGTGGCTTCGAGGTCGACATTGGCGGCGCCCATGGCGGCGATCAGGTCCCAGGCGCGGGGCGTGTAGCGGGCATCCTGCTGAAACAGGGTATAGCCCACGCCGCTCTCGCGTGGTGAATAGCTGACCACGCGGCCGTCGAGCCACTGACGATAGTGGGTCAGCAGGTCGAGCAGGTCGCGGTGGGTTTCCGGCGGCGGCATGTGCGAGGCGAGCTCGAGCCGGTAGGCCATCACCACCGGTTCGAAGGTGAAGCCGAACACTTCGTTGCGCCATTTGGCCCACGCCGACCACTGGTCGGCTTCCGGGGCGTCGAGGGGCTGGGCCATCCCATCGTTGCTGAGCGCCAGCTGCCAAGGCATGGCCGAGCTGATCACCACGTCCGGCGGCGATTCGGAATCCCGGGCACGGTGGTCGACCTCCAGCGTGGATCGATCACGGTAGTCGAGGTCGATCTGCGGGTTCTCGGTAGCGAAGGCGGTCAGCACCGGTTCGACGATCTGCCGGTCCAGGGCCGCTTCGATGATCAGTTTTTCGGCCCCCCGGGCCGTACCACTGCCGCCGACACCGAGGCATAGCCACAGCAGGAGCCCCAGGCCAAGGTGGAGCTGTCTTGTCATCCTGCGCTCTCCTCGGGCGGCTGGCAGCGAGGCAGCGTCAGGCAGATTCTGAGCCCTCGAGGGGTGCGGTTGGACACATTCAGCCGGCTGCCGTGACGGCCGGCGATGGAGTCGGCGATGGCCAGGCCGAGCCCGGACCCGTGGGTGTCCTGGCGATGACCGCGCTCGAACGGTCGAGTCAGGCGGTCGAGGGATTCGGCATCGACGCCGGGGCCGTCGTCCTCGATGGCCAGCGTCACCCATGCCTCATCGCCGCGGAGCGCCAGCGTGATCTCGCTGCCGGGCGGCGTGTAGCGAAAGGCGTTGTCGATCAGGTTGTTGAGCAGTTCGCGCAGGGCCCAGCTTTCCCCTTCGACCCAGACCGGGGCCGGTGCCTCGATGGCAAGCCCGAGGTCGTGATCGCGACTGTCCTGGCGATCGGCCCAATCGACGGTGATCTCGCGCATCAGTCGATCCAGGGCCAGCGGCTGACGTTCATGCAATGGCCCCAGATGCTGCAGTCGGGTCAGGCTCAGCATCTGTCCGGCCAGGCGACTGGTACGCCCGGCGCTGTCGTGGACGGTGACCAGGGCCTGGTGCCAGACACCGGGCTCTTTACTGGTCAGCGCCAGTTCGCTGGTGCTCTGGAGTCCCGCCAGCGGGGTCTTGAGCTGGTGCGAGGCGTCGGCGATGAAGCGCAGTAGCGCGTCGCGATGATGGCGCTGGTCGGCGAACAACCGGTTGAGCGTTTCGACCAGTTCCTGCATTTCCCGCGGCACGTCGAGCATCAACGGACTGTTCTCCTCGGCGCGACGCTCACGCAGCGCCTGGCGCAGGCGTCGCAGCGGCGCCAGCATGGTGTGCATCGCGATCCCCACCAGGGCCGCAGTGATCAGCACCATCGCGGCGAAGCGGGTCGCGCTCTTGCGGAACAGCTCCCGCGCCAGCAGGTCGCGCCCATGTCGGGTATGTCCCACCCAGAGCTGCACCGGCTCCTGGGTATCCCAGCCGGCGGAGTCCACCTCGCGGCCGCTGAGACGGATTGGCTGGCCGTCGTAGCGGGCATCGAGGTAGACCGGTTCTTGCCGGGCCTCGGCCCGCATCGCACCGGTGATCGGCAGGTCGGCGTTCTGGGTGATCGTGGTGCCGTTATCCGCCTGCAACCAGTAGAAGACCCTCTCCTGCCAGCGGGTGGCCAGGATCTGCAGCGCCGAAGCGGGCATCTCCAGGGTGGGATTGCCCTCCGGCCACTGCAGCGATTCGGCGATGGTCAGACTGGCAGCCTCGAGCTGGCCATCCATGGCCCGGTCGGCCGCCTTGCGGGCGCTGGTGTAGGCCTCGATCAGCAGCAGCGTCCCCAGCCCGGCGACGATCGCCACGAGCCATAGCGTCAGCCGCCGCTTGAGCGAGGTGCGAGGTGGCATCACTCGGGCGGTTCCTTCGCGAGGGGCTCCCGTGGCTCCTCGAGCCGATAACCCAGGCCACGGAGCGTCCGAATCGACAGGCCGGAGCCGGCCAGGCGCTTGCGCAGCCGGCTGACATAGACATCCAGGGCGTTGGCCCCCACCGCTTCGAAGCCGAACAGGCGGTTCTCCAGGGCTTCGCGCTGTACGATGCGGCCAGCGTTGAGCATCAGCGCTTCCAGCAGGCTGAACTCGCGCCTCGGCAGATCGAGCGCCGTCCCGTCCAGCCAGGCGCTGGCCGAGCGGGTATCCAGAACCAGGCCTCCGAAGCGAACGTTGTTGTCGAGCCGTTGCTGGCTGCGGCGCAACAGAGCGCGTACCCGGGCTTCGAGTTCGGTGATCGAGAACGGTTTGGCGAGATAGTCGTCGGCGCCGAGGTCCAGTCCGCGTACCCGATCCGCCAGTGCATCCCGCGCCGTGAGAATCATCACCGGCGTCGCGTCGGTATGAGCGCGCATCCACTCGAGCACTTCGAGACCGTTGCCGTCTGGCAGGCCGAGGTCGAGCAACACCAGATCGAAACGACCCTGGCGTAACGCCTGGATGGCATCGTCGATGCGGGCCAGGGCATCGACGGTATAGCCATTGCGCGTCATCGCCTGGGTCAGCGAGCGCGACAGCAGCGGGTCATCCTCGATCACGAGCAAGTGCATGGCAGGGTCTCGGGTCATCGGATTCCCATGTCTTATGCGACTAATGTCCTATACGACAAAGGTTTAGATGACAGGTTGATGAAAGGTTAGCGCTCTAGCATCGCGCTGTCGGTGGGCAAAAACCGGCCCGAGTCCGGTGCCCGCCATGAGCTTTGCGAGCATAACAACCCAGGTAGGAGACGCACAGCATGCCTCACAATCACGTGTCCAAAGCGAAAGGTTTTCAGCGCTGGCTGGTCGCCGCCGTCACCGGTGGTGCGCTACTGGCCGGCGCCGCCCAGGCCCAGGCCAAGCCGCCGGAGTGCATCGCCCCGGCCAAGCCGGGTGGCGGTTACGACCTGACCTGCCGACTGGCGGCCAATGGCCTGCAGGAAGCCAAGTTGATCGACGAGCCGATGATGGTCAGCTACATGCCGGGCGGTATCGGTGCCGTCGCCTACAACCACGTTACCGGCGTGCGCGACGACGATCCCAACCTGATCGTGGCCGCCAGCACCGGGGCCGCGCTAAACCTGGCGCTGGGCAAGTTCGGCATCGAACACAAGGTCGATGACGTGCGCTGGGTCGGTGCGCTGGGCGTGGACTACGGCGCGGTCGTCGTCCGAGAGGATGCGCCGTGGAGCAACCTTGACGAACTGATGAAAGCGCTGAAGAAGGATCCCACCAGCGTGGTCATCGGTGCCGGTGGCACGGTCGGCAGCCAGGACTGGATGAAGGCGGCGCTGATGGCCAAGTCCGACGACGTCGATCCTCGCAAGCTGCGCTACGTCTCCTTCGAGGGTGGCGGTGAGGCCCTGGCCGCACTGCTGGGTGAGCACATTCAGGTCTTCACCGGCGACCTGGCCGAGCTGAAGCCACAGCTCGACAGCGGCGAGATCCGGATTCTGGCGGCCCTCTCCGAAGAGCGTATGGGTGGGCCCTACGCGGACATCCCCACCGCCAAGGAGCAGGGCTACGACGTCGAATGGCCGATCTGGCGCGGTTATTACATGGGGCCGAATGTCAGCGACGAAGACTATCATGCGTGGGCCGACCGGCTGAAAGCGCTGAGCGAGACAGAAAGCTTCGCCAAGCTACGTGAAGGGCGCGGACTGTTCCCCATGGCCAAGTTCGGTGAAGACTTCCATCAGTACGTGAAAGATCAAGTTGCCGACTTCCAGCAACTGGCCAAAGAAGTGGGTCTGACTCAATGAAACTCGCCGCCGACCGAATCCTGAGTTTGCTGTTACTCGGTCTGGCGGCGTTCGTCGCCGTCCAGGCCTGGCAGTTGGAGGTGCCGTTCAGTTACGACCCGGTCGGGCCGAAAGCCTTTCCGCTGATACTGTCGGGCCTGTTGGCGATATTGGCCATCGTGCTGTTCGTTCGCCCGGGCGCCAGTGGTGAGTGGCCGACCGGCGCGCTGCTGCTGCGCCTGCTCTTCACCATGGCGGTGCTGGGTGTCTATGCGGCGCTGTTCATCAACCTCGGCTTCCTGGTGACGACCGCCCTGGTCAGTATCATCATCGCCTGGCTGTTCGGTGCCGCGCCGGTGAAGGCGGTCGTCGGCGGCCTGCTGCTGGCGGTGGGCAGTTATCTGCTATTCACCTACGGACTGGGAATCTCGCTGCCGACCGGTAGCTGGATCGAGCCGCTGCTGGGGAGCAACTAAATGTTCGATTTTCTGATCCAGGGCTTCGGTGTCGCGCTGACGCCGCTCAACCTGGGGCTGGCTTTTCTGGGCGCGCTGCTCGGTACGCTGTTCGGTGCCTTGCCGGGTATCGGTCCGATCAACGGTATCGCCATTCTGATGCCGTTGGCCTACACGTTGGGCCTGCCGGCGGAATCCGCACTTATCCTGCTGGCGGGTATCTACACCGGTTCCGAGTACGGCGGGCGCATGTCGAGCATTCTGCTCAACGTGCCCGGCGACGCCGGCGCGGTGATGACCACGCTGGATGGCCACCCGCTGGCCAAGAAGGGGCTCGCTGGCCCGGCACTGGGGCTCTCCGCGGTGAGCTCGTTCATCGGCGCCTCGGTAGCGATCCTGGGGCTGACCCTGTTTGCGCCGCTGCTGGCGATCGTCGCGGTCAAGTTCGGCCCCGCCGAGTTCTTCGCGCTGATGATCTTCGCCTTCGCCTCGATGTCGGCGATGATGGGCAAGGACCCGCTCAAGACGCTGATCGGCGCCGTGCTCGGCGTGCTCATCTCCACCGTCGGGGTCGACTCTGGCACCGGCGTGCTGCGCTTCACCTTCGACATGCCCGAGCTCTACGATGGCATCGATTTCGTGGTCATGATCATCGGGCTGTTCGCGGTCAGCGAGATCCTGCTGATGCTCGAACACGCCTTCCGTCACGACCAGGATGGCGAGATGGCGCCGATCGGCCGTGTCATGGTCAAGATGAGCGAGGTGCTCTACTGCAAGTGGGCGATCCTGCGCTCCAGCGTGATCGGCTTCGTCATCGGCGTGCTGCCGGGCACCGGCGCCTCTGTCGCCAGCGCCGTGGCCTACACCACCGAGAAGCGCATCAGCGACCACGACAACAGCTTCGGCACCGGCAACATGCGCGGTCTGGCGGCGCCGGAAGCGGCCAATAACGCGTCCGCCGCCGGCTCCTTCGTGCCCATGCTGACCCTCGGCATCCCCGGCTCCGGTACCACCGCGATCCTGCTCGGCGCGCTGATGCTCTACAACATCAACCCGGGGCCGATGATGTTCCGCGAGCAGCCGATGGTGGTGGGCGGGCTGATCGCCTCGCTCTATATCGGCAACGTCATGCTGCTGCTGCTCAACCTGCCGCTGGCCGGCGTGTTCGCCCGCGTGCTGCAGGTGCCGCGCTGGCTGCTGGTGCCCAGCGTGGCGATTCTCGCCTTCGTCGGCGTCTATCAGCTGCACTCCGATCTGATGGCGATCTATCTGATGCTGGCCATTGGCGTGTTCGGCTATCTGCTGCGCAAGTTCGGCTTCTCGCTGGCGCCGGTGGTGCTGGGCTTCGTGCTCGGCGGGCTGATGGAGGAGAACCTGCGCCGGGCGCTGTCGATCAGCGGTGGCGACGTCGGAATCCTGTTCCAATCCAACCTGTCGATCGGGCTCTGGATCGCCGCCGCCCTGGTGGTGCTGGTGCCGATGTTCGCGGGTAAGCTCAAGGCGAAATTCCTGCCGGCGGCCAAGCCGTCCTGATATCGGGATTGCGTGACGTGGTGGCAGCATTGGACGGCCCCGCTTTTGCGGGGCCTTTTCCTTTCTTGTCGACTCATGACGCTGAAGCGAGTCCCGATGCTGTCGTTGGCAGTGCTAGCCTGGGTCTGACGAGTTCGGCTGCTATAGTGGAGCCTCCCGATGTTCCGGTAATTCGCTATGCGCTTCGACCTCACCTCTCTTAACATCTTTCTCGCGGTTGCCGAGGAAAAGAGCCTGACCCGAGCCTCGAAAAGGGCTCATTTGGCGGTTTCTGCCATCAGCAAGCGCATCGCGGAGCTCGAACATCGTGTCGGGGCGCCGCTCTTCACGCGTTTCGCTAGAGGCGTCGAATTGACGCCTGCTGGGCAGTCGATGTTGACCTACACGCGTCAGGTCTTCGAGACGCTGCAACTGATGGAGCAGGAGCTTGGCGATTATTCGTCGGGCATCAAAGGGCAGGTTCGCCTGCATGCGACGACATCCGCTCTGGCACAGTTTCTACCGACAAGTATCGAAACTTTCACTGCGCTCTACCCGGGAATCAAGTTCGATATCGAGGAACGCGTCGGCGCCGCGATCGTCCGAGCGGTGAGCGACGGACGGGCGGATCTCGGTGTCTTCGCCAGCCGCACGCCGGCCTCCGACCTGGAAACGATTCCCTATCGCAGCGACGAACTCGCCTTGGCCGTTGCCGCCGATCATGCCCTGGCGGATCGCGAGATCGTGCGATTCAGCGAGGTGACGCGTTACGAGTTCATCGCCTCTCATGCCGAAAGTGCCCTGTATGCATTGACCACGCAGGAAGCCGCCAAACTGAATCTGTCGCTGAAGGTGCGCATTCGGGTCAGCAGTTTCGACTGCATGTGTCAGCTCGTAGCAGGGCGCCTGGGCGTCGCGGTTTTACCGCGTCACGTCATCAACATCTACGCGCAGTCCATTCCTATCGTCGGACTCCGGCTGGACGAGCCTTGGGCCAAGCGGGACCTGCAGATCGGAATGCGGGATTTCGCGACGCTGCCGGCAACGGCAAAGGCGTTCGTCGAGCATCTCCGCGTGCCGGACATGTGATTTTTCCACCTTTGCGTCGAAGCGTTGGCGCGTCGTTCTCGGAAGGAGAACGCTCTCTTGGTGAGGTTTCAATATTGCCTCGAGAGGAGATGCAGTAATTTCTCATGATCGTGATGCCGCCTGGCACCCAAGGAGATCATGGCAGATGTTTCCCACCCCTGACGAGATAGCGCCGCGCATGCTGAATGTGGCCGGCAACACTTATCGCTACTTGGCGTTGTCCGATATCGTCGAGGCCGAGCAACTCTCTAGAACGCCTTATTCGCTGCGAATTCTGCTGGAGAACGTCGCCCGCCGAACGCCCGAGGCGTTGCCGAACTTCAAGGCGTTTCTGGCCGGCGAGAGCGACGAGGGTGAAGTCAGTTATTTTCCCAATCGGCTGATGTTCCACGATACGACCTGTCTGCCGGCGCTGGCCGATTTTGCCGGTATGCGTGATGCCGTCGCCGAGATGGGGGGCGACGCGAGACGAATTAACCCAGCCATTCCGGCGGTACTTGCGATCGATCATTCGGTCATTGTCGAACATTTCGACGAGCCTGATGCCTTCGCGCGCAACCTCGATATCGATTTTCACCGTAATGCGGAGCGCTATCGTTTCCTGAAATGGGCGGAGCGTAGCCTCGACAATTTCCGGGTGGTCCCGCCGGGTACGGGCATCATCCATCAGGTCAACATGGAGTCTCTGGCCACCGTGGTCTGGACCACGCCGGGCGAAGGCGGCGAGCCTGACTGGATTCATCCGGACAACATGGTAGCGACCGACAGTCACACGCCGATGATCAACGCCCTCGGCGTACTCGCCTGGGGCGTGGGGGGGCTGGAGGGCCAGGCGGCGCTGCTGGGCGAGCCGGTGACGCTGACCCTGCCGGAGGTCGTGGGCATTCGTCTGACGGGGGCGCTTTCGCCCTCGGTGACGGCCATGGATCTGGCCCTGCATATCGCCGAGCTGTTGCGCGCGGAGGGCGTGGTAGGCAAGTTCGTTGAATTCCATGGTCCGGGACTCGATTCGTTGAGCCTCGCCGCGCGCGGTACGGTCGCCAACATGGCGCCGGAATATGGTGCGACCGTCATGTTCTTCCCGTTCGACGACATCAGCATGGAATACCTGGCACTGAGTGGGCGCGACGAAGCGCTGCGTGAACGTGTTTCGGCATACCTGGGCGCTCAAGGGTTGTGGCGCCGATCCGACGATCCTGAGCCCGAGTTCGATACCCGGCTTTCGATCGATCTCTCGCGGATCGAGCCCAGTGTTGCCGGGCCGCATCAGCCGCATCAGCGCCATGCGTTGAGTGCGCTGCCGAGTTCCTACCGCGAACTCGGGCGTCCGTCGGGGGCGGTTCCGGCGCTGCTCGCGACGAGTCGTGGCGAGCAGCGCGAAGCCCCCGAGTGGGTCGATTCGCTGGATCATGGTGCGGTGGTGATTGCCGCCATCACCAGCTGTACCAACACGGCCAACCCCGCGGAAATGATCCAGGCCGGGCTGCTGGCGCGCAACGCACGCAAGCGAGGCTTGACGCGCAAGCCCTGGGTGAAATCGTCGCTCTCTCCCGGTTCCCGAGTGGTCATAGACTATCTGGATACGGCCGGGCTACAGGCCGATTTCGATGCGCTGGGGTTTGGGCTGACGGGGATCGGCTGCATGACCTGCATCGGCAATTCGGGCAACCTGATCCCCGAGGTCGAAGCCCGTGTCGACGTAGGGCTCGACGGCATCGCGGTGCTGTCGGGCAACCGTAACTTCCAGGGACGCGTCAATCCGCGCGTCTCCACGGGCTATTTGATGTCTCCGGCGCTGGTCGTCGCGTTCGCTCTCGCCGGCGATATCGATCGCGACATCACTCGCGAGCCTCTGACCCACGATGTCGATGGTGCCCCGGTCTATCTGCACGAGCTGATGCCGAGCGACGACGAGGTCGAAGCCATGATCCAGACCGTGGTGCGGCCGCAGGATTTTGCGGCCCGCAACGCCAGCCTATGGACCGGGAGCGAGCATTGGCAACATATGGATGCCGAGGGCAGCTTGCGCTTCCCGTGGCGGGAAACGTCGACCTATCTACGCCGCCCCGCTTATCTGGAAAATATCCCCGGTCATGCCCGAAGCTCGCTGGCGATTGCCGGGGCGCGCGTGCTGATGCAACTGGGCGACAACGTCACCACCGACCATATCTCGCCTGCCGGGGCAATACCTGCCGAGAGTCTGGCTGGCGAATATCTGCTCCGGATGGGCGAAGCCGAAGGAAATCTCAACCAGTACTCCACGCGACGCAGCAACCACGAGGTGATGCTGCGCGGGGCCTACACCAATCGCCGTGTGGCCAATCAGCTTCCAGGCACCGACGTGGGTGAAGGGGTATGGGCCAGGCCGTTGGATGGCGGCGAACCAGTGCCGTTGTTCGAAGCATTTGGGCGTTATGTCGAAGCGGGTGTTCCTCTGGTCGTCTTTGCTGGTATCAACTATGGCGCGGGTTCCAGCCGGGATTGGGCGGCGAAGGCCCAGGCATTGATGGGAGTGCGAGCTGTCGTTGCCCGCAGTTTCGAGCGAATTCATCGCAGCAACTTGATCGGCATGGGCGTGCTGCCGCTACTGTTGCCATCGGGAACAACGGCGGGATCACTCGGGCTGATCGGTGACGAAAAGCTCGATTTCGAGTTGGTCGCATCGCCGATGGTGGGAGACAACACGGTCACCATGCACCTGCAGGGCGCGTCGCGCAGCGAAACCGTCGAGCTCACGCTGAGTATCGACTCCTCCCAAGAGCTTGCCTACCTCATCCACGGCGGGATCCTGCCTTACGTGGTACGCAAGACCGTCAACGCTTCTGAAGCGAGTCCCACAGCCGAATCCTCGCGGGGAACCCCGTCGAGCACGCTAACTGTCGCGAGGAATCCATGACAATGCTGGCCTATATCGGTTGTCGAACCACCAAGCGTCGTCAGGCCCGGGGAAAAGGCATCGAGGTCTATCGCGTCGACGAGCATGGCCGGTCGTGGGAGCACGTCCAGCGCGTCGAGGGACTGACCAATCCCTCCTATCTCGTGCTGAATCGGGCCGGTGATCGTCTCTATTGCATCCATGGCGATCGCAGCGACATCAGCGCGTTCTCCGTGCATCCCGTCAGCGGTGAGCTGGCCTTGCTCAACCAGGTGAGTACCGGCGGCGCCAACCCGGTGCATCTGGCGCTGGATCCCAGCGAGCGATTCATCGTGGTGTCGAACCACATTTCGAGTTCGGTTGCGGTGATCGCGCTGGAGAGCAACGGGCATCTCAAGGGCGTGGTCGACCTCATCGAGCTGTCCGGCAAGATTGGTCCACATCGGATCGAGCAGCCGTTCCCCAAGCCCCACGCCAACCCGTTCACGCCGGATGGCCGTCACATCGTCGTACCCGACAAGGGGTTGGATTGCCTTTTCGTCTTCTCCTTCGATGCCAAGCGAGGCCGGCTGGACAGCGAAGGCGTTCGCAGGATCCCAACCCGTGAGGGTTCGGGGCCACGTCATATCGACTTTCATCCGACCCTGCCTTTGGCCTACATGGTTAATGAGCTGAACTCGACGCTCGTGACCTATGAAGTACATGCCGAGACGGCAGACATGACGCCACGACAGATACTGCCCAGCGTCTCCATGCACTTCACGCACGACAATCGCGCCGCCGGCGTCGTCGTCGATCCGAAGGGACGCTACGTGCTGGCTTCGAACCGTGGAGAGGACAGCGTTGCGCTCTACGAGATTGATCTTGGCAATGGCGAGCTGACCTATCTGAAAACGTTCTCTTCTGGCGGCAGAACACCGCGGTTTCTCGGTTTCGATAGCGGTCCGGGGTTACTGCACGTCGCCAACGAAGACAGCGACGAAGTCGTTAGCTTCGATATCTCCGAGCTGTCGAGCTTCGACATCGCCCCTGTTCATCGGTTGTCGACGCCTAGTCCTGTCTGCCTGGCCTTTCGCGAGGACTAGGTGCCGATGATTGCCGTTCGTCATCCGGCGATACGACGTGCCGGTGACGGTTCGGGTATCGACGCACCATCCAAGATAATAATCAGGAGAATCATCATGCCAGCAACCCGTTGGAGCGCGGCGGCGTGCCTCGCCGTCTTCGTGTCGCCTTGGTGTCTCGGCGCTGAGTTTCCTCAAAATCGTCTGGAATGTCTCGCACCTGCCGACCCGGGAGGCGGTTGGGACTTTACCTGCCGACAATTCGCCGCCAGTCTTCGCGCAGCGGGCGTGACTGATCAGTCCATGCAGACGATCAACATGGCCGGTGCCGCCGGCGGCGTCGCTTTTGCTCACGTCGTCAGCAAACGACAGGGCAACGACGGCACGGTGGTGGCCGCCTCGTCATCCAATGCGACGCGCCTGGCGCAGGATCAATATCCGGGCATGAGTGCCGAGGACGTCACCTGGCTCGGCACGCTGGGTGCCGATTATGCCGTTATCGCGGTGAGGGAAGATTCGCCGATAGCGTCTTTGCCGCAACTCTTGGATATGCTCAAAAGCGACGTCAAATCGGTCAAGTTCGCCGGGGGTAGCGGCGTGCTGGGCTGGGATCAGATCAATCTGCTGCGTGTCCTCTCCCAGGGCGGCCTCGAGCCAATCCGTGATGTCGTCTATCTCGATTTCAACAACGGCGCCAGCGCCATTACCCAAGTGCTCGGTGGTCATCTCGACGTGGTGGTGGGCGATATTTCCGAGGTCAATGCCTTTCGAGAAGCCGGTCAACTCCGAGTATTGGCAGTCCTGTCCGACGAGCGTTTGCCAGCGCCGTTGGAAAACCTACCGACAGCGAAAGAGCAGGGCATCGATGTCGTGGCGCCCAACTGGCGTGGTTTCTATGCCCCGGCGGGCTTGAGCGATGCAGACAAGAGGTTTTGGATCGATGCGATCGATCGAGTGTACGCGAGCGACCACTGGCAGGAGATCATGCAGCGTAACGGCCTCATGCCGTTCCATGTCACCGGTCAAGCGTTCGAAACGTTTCTCGACGACCAGATCGATGCGTTGCGGCAAACCACGCGCTTGATTCAACAATAGAACGGCAAGGTATCAGAAGGGGGCAGGCAAGGTTTTAAGGGCTTGCCTGCCCGACCGCAAGGCAACCCTACCCTTGTTGGCGACGTCGCCAATGCTAGACATAGGTCTACATCATGGCTGAACGCTGCTTTTAAAATTCTATTGAATCAAAATCTTATCATCGATGTCTCTGTCGATAACACGACGTTTCCCATTCGAGAATTCTCCCTGCTCTGACACCCCCTTAGGCTTGCTCCAACGTCTTTGAATGGCGTGTATACCGGTAAATCGAATCAATGCCGGCAACCCAGTGGCTCCGCTTGAGTGAGGACGATTCATGACTAGAACGCTACTTGCCGTGGCTGTCGCCTCGGCCCTTTCCGCAACGGTCATTCCTGCCATGGCTTACGAGCCTTCATCTGGTACCGAATGCATCGCGCCCTCGGACCCGGGCGGTGGCTGGGACTTTACCTGTCGAACCGCGGGGCGCGTACTATCCGATTTGGATCTCGTGCCAGGTAATGTGCAAACGATCAATATGCCAGGCGCGGGTGGGGGCGTCGCGTTCGCGCATGTCGTGAGCAAGCGCGCCAACGACGACAACCTGTTGATCGCGGCGTCTACGGCGGTGCCGACACGGCTCGCTCAGAATCAGTTTCCTGGCATGAACATGGACATGGTCAATTGGATCGCTACCGTCGGTTCCGACTATGGTGTCATCGCGGTACCCAAGGACTCGCCGTATCAGGATCTCAATGACCTGATGGAAGCGATCAAGGAAGACCCCAAATCGGTCAAGTTCGCTGGCGCCAGCGCCAACGGCGGCTGGGACCATCTGAAGGTGCTGATCGCGGCCAAGGCAGCAGGTATCAAGACGCTTCGCGAGATCCCCTACCTCTCTTACAACAATGGCGGCAGTGCGCTGACTCAGGTCGTTGGTGGTCACGTGAATGCCTTTACCGGCGACGTTTCCGAAGCGCGTGGGTTCTGGGAATCCGGCGATATTCGCATTCTGGCAGTGCTGTCACCCGAACGTCTGCCGGGGGAGTTTTCCAAAATCCCCACTGCTAAAGAGCAAGGGGTGGATGCGATCGGCCCCAATTGGCGCGGTTTCTATATGCCGGCCGGGATCGATGAAGACGCCAAGCAGTACTGGATCGATGCCGTCAATAAACTCTACGAGAGCGATGAATGGCAGCAGGTCATGAAGAACAATGGTCTGATGCCATTCCACTACAGTGGCGAAGCATTCGACGAGTTCATGGCACAACAGGTCAAGGACATCCATGAGCTTTCTGTAGAGCTGGGGCTGTTGCAGGAATGAGCAAGTTCAACGACCGCGTCTTCGGCCTGGTCATGCTGGTGATCGCCGTCGCCTACTACTACGGCGCCACCCAGTTTCCGGTCCCCTTCGGGGGATCGGAAGCCGTGGGTCCCGAGACCTTTCCCAAGCTGCTGGCCGTCATCCTCGCGATCTGTAGCCTGTACATGATCGTCAAGCCCGACCCGGACAACCACTGGCCGATGGCCAGGACGTTCCTGGAGCTGGGCATTGCCGTCGTCGTGCTGATCGCCTACGCGCTGCTGCTGGAGCCGCTCGGGTTCATTCTCTCGACCATGCTCGCTGTCGGCACGCTGTGCTGGCGCATGGGCGCGCGCCCGGTGAAAGCCTATCTCACCGGACTGATCAGTGGCGTGGTGGTGTTCGTGCTGTTCACCTATGGGCTCGAACTGCCGCTGCCGCTCGGCCTGCTGGAGATCCACTGATGGAGACGTTGCACTACCTGTCGCTCGGCTTCGGTGTTGCGCTGCAGTCCGAGAACCTGATGTTCGCCCTGATGGGCTGCTTCATCGGTACCCTGATCGGCGCGCTGCCCGGGCTCGGCCCGGCCAACGGCGTCGCGATCCTGATCCCGCTCGCCTTCACCCTCGGTCTCAAGCCCGAGACCGCCCTGATCATGCTCACCGCGGTCTACGCCGGGGCGATGTACGGCGGGCGGATCTCCTCGATCCTGCTCAATATTCCCGGTGACGAACCGGCGATGATGACCTGCCTCGACGGCTATCCGATGGCGCGCCAGGGCAAGGCCGCCGAGGCCCTGGCGATCTCGGCGATCGCCTCGTTCATGGGCAGCCTGATCGCCACCGTCGGCCTGATCCTGCTGGCGCCGTTGCTGGCCCGGTTCGCGCTCACCTTCGGTCCGGCCGAGTACTTTGCCCTGTTCGTGCTCGCCTTCGCGACGCTTGGCGGCATTACCGGCAAGAACCCGATGAAGACACTGATGGCAGCGGCCATCGGCCTGATCATCGCCACCGTGGGGATCGATCTCTCCACCGGCACCCAGCGCTACACCTTCGGCGTGCTCGAGCTCTACGAAGGGGTCGACTTCATCATCGCCATCGTCGGCCTGTTCGCGGTCTCCGAACTGCTGTTCTTCATCGAGGAGAAGGCCGGCAAGGGGCGCGAGATGATCAAGGTCAACCCGTTGAAGCTGAAGTGGCGGGAGATCCTGTCGATCATGCCCACCACGATTCGTGGCGGTATTCTGGGCTTTATCGCTGGCGTGCTGCCGGGGGCCGGGGCGTCGCTGGGCAGCTTCATCACCTACACCCTGGAAAAGAAGATCGTCGGCAAGAAGGGCCACTTCGGCGAAGGTGATCCGCGTGGCGTGGCCGCGCCGGAATCCGGCAACAACGGCGCCTCCAGCGGGGCGCTGGTGCCGATGCTGACCCTGGGCGTGCCGGGCAGCGGCACCACGGCCGTGCTGCTGGCGATGCTGGTGTCGCTCAACATCACCCCCGGGCCGCTGATGTTCACCCAGAACGCCGATCTGGTGTGGGGCGTGATCGCCGCGTTGCTGGTGGGCAACTTCATGCTGCTGCTGCTCAACATTCCGCTGGTCGGGGTGTTCGTGAAGATCCTGTCGGTGCCGCCGATGTACCTGCTGCCGATCGTGACCATGGTCGCGTTCGTGGGCATCTACTCGATCAGCCACTCGACCTTCGATCTCTACTTCATGATCGCCTTCGGCGTCGCCGGCTATCTCCTGCGCAAGCTGGAGATACCGCTGGTGCCGGTGATCCTCGGTCTGTTGCTGGGGCCGGAGATGGAGAAGAACCTGCGCCACGCGATGCAGATCTCCGATGGTGACTGGTCGATCCTGTGGAGCAGCGGTCTGTCGATCGGGCTGTGGCTGGTGGCGATCATCGGCCTGCTACTGCCGGTGATCGTGGGGCCGATCCTGCGTCGCCGGATGCAGGCCGCCA
>NZ_PZJW01000005.1 GCF_003206615.1 Salinicola acroporae
CCGTCGCTGACGGTGTAGCTGACCTGGGTCTTGTCGGTCTGCCCTACAGCCAAGCGATCGAACGCCGTGCCCGGGTTGAAGCTGTAGCTGCCATCGGCGTTCAACGTGAAGGTGCCGCCGTTGGAGCCGGCAATCGACTGCCCCACGCTACCTGACACGCCATTGACCGCACTCACCGTCAGTGTCCCGCCATCGATATCGCTATCGTTGGCCAGCACACCTTGAGCGGCGGCGACGTTGAGGGTGGCGTTTTCACCGGTGCTACCGGTATCGGCGCGGGCCACCGGGGCATCATTGGTGCCGATGATATTGATAGTGATGGTCTGACTCGCAGAGCCATCAGCCGATTTCACCGTAAAGGTTTCGGTCCTAACCTGGCCTTCACCAAGGTATTGAACCTTGCTGTTATCGACATTGAAGGTCCAACGGCCATCAGCTGTGATGGAAAGCGAGCCCAGCGAGGAGGTCACACCGTCAGTCGCGCCACTGGCGCCCGTGAAGATCGCGCTACCCGGATTGAAACTCGACTGCCCGGTATCGACGTCTGTCACCGAGAGCAAACCTGTCGTCGCGAGTTTTCCACCGCTAACGCCGCTATCTTCCACGACGCTGCCAACAGCGGGGCCGCTGATGATAGCCACATCGTTCGTACCGACGATCGTCACAGTCAATGTGGCCACTGAAACATTGCCATGGCCATCACTGACGGTGTAACTGATCTGGGACGTGGTTTGTTCGCCCGCTGCGAGAGAGTTGTAGGTATTTCCCGGCAGGAATCGATAACTGCCGTCGGATTGCACGATGAACGTTCCGCCGTTGGAACCGGCGACAGATTTCCCAACGTTCTCCGAGTTGCCATCGATGGCAACGACATGCAGCGCCAACCTGTCACTACCCAGGTCAGAATCATTGGCTAGAACACCGTGTGCCGCATCGATGCTCAGCGTCTGCTCTTGCTGGGTGGAGCCAGTATCGGCAATCGCCGTTGGTGGCGTGGTGTCGACACCATAAGCGTGGGTGGTCGTTGCAGTGCCGGTGTTACCGGCCCCGTCGGTGTGGCTGACCGTGGCATTGACCCGATCAGTACCGGCGTTGGCCAGCACCGACCCCGGGACAGAGACGCTGAAGATGCCGTTGGCACCCACCGTCGTGGTGTAGGTCTGGCCGCCTACCTCGATCGTCACCGTGTCGCCGCTGACCGCATCGCCGCCGGCCCTGCCGCTCAGAGTGACATTCTGCCGCGCTTCTGTGGCATTGATCACGTCGTCGCTGGCTACGGCGTTCAGACTGATCGTGACGACCGGCGCATTGGTATCGACAGCATAGCTGCCGGCAGTATTGGCGGTGCCGGTATTACCAGCAGCATCGGTGTGGCTGACGACGGCCTGGATCGAACCGTTCTGGGCCAGCTGACTGCCGGGCACGGTGATGCTGAACGAGCCATCGGCTTTGACGCTGCCGCTGTAGGTCTGGTTGCCCACGGTCAGCGTCACGCGATCACCGGCGGCATACTCGCCGCTGACCTTGCCAGTCACCGGCATCGGTTGGCCGGCTTCGGCGGCATTGACGACATTATCGCCAGCGATGGTGTCCAGGGTGATGCCAAGCGTCGGTGGCACGGTGTCGACGCCATAGGCGTGCGTGGTGGTGGCAATGCCTGTGTTGCCGGCCGTATCGGTGTGACTGATCACCGCTGTCACCGTCGAGCCCTTTGCGGCCGCCAGCAGACCGCCCGGCACGACGACGCTGAAGGTCAAATCGTCGGCGACAGCCACCTGGTACTGCTGGTCACCGATCGCGATCGTGACAGTATCGCCCGCAACGGCATCGCCGCCAGCGCGTCCCGTCAAGGTGATGGACTCCCCGGACTCGGCAGCGTTGATCACGTCGTTACCGGCGATGGTATCCAACTGCACGGTCGGCGCAGGCGCATCGAGGTCGACACTGTAGGGCCGGATCGAGGTCGCAGTGACCACGATACCGTCACCGACATGTGTCAACGTCGCTGTCGCCGAGGGGAATTGCGCCAACACGCTGCCCGGGACGACGACCGCAAAGCTGAGATCCTCGTTCAGCACCGTGCTATAGGCAATACCACCGATGGTGATTGTCACCTGGTCACCTGCAACGGCATCGCCACCGCCTTTGCCGCTGAGCGTGATGTTCTGGTCCGACTCCGCGCGGTTGACGATGTCATCGATGGCGATGGCATCGAGGCTGACACTGACGACCGGGGGCGCCGTGCCTCCGCCGCCCGCCGCGCCATCGCCCGTCGTCGTGTTCGCCTCGGGATTGAAGCTGGCAGGCGTCACCGTTACCCGTTCGGGACTAGCCTGCGCCGCCGTATAACGGTAGGTGCTGGACTCTTCGCGCCCGGTCCGGGCGATATCGAAAGGCGCGGAGAAACCACCGCCGCCTGCAATCGTCCCGCCACCTTCTCCGGCACCGGCCGCCGGAGCTTCCTGAATGGCCGTGGGGTCCTGTCCTGAAGCGATGGCCGCTTGAAGTGCCGCTACCTCCGGATCCGCCGCGGCCGGATCCGCCATAGCGACCGTGGCGATGCCTTCGATAATCTGCAAGGTAAACGGTTGCCCTGCGCTCAACGGCAGCACGGTGCCGTCGGCAAGAACGAGTCGACCGCCATCCGGTGAGAAGAGGGTGGCGCCTTCCGGAACCGCCATCCCCTGAACCAGGGGCTTTTGGGGATCCATCAAAAAGACATTGCCATCGACTCGAACGATAACGACGAGAGCAGCCATCGACTTTCACCTCAGCAGACCGAAGACACGGGGAATCGGGGAAGCCCCATTATTCGCGAAAAGTAACCGTTTGGTATCCAGATGCAACAAAATTCTATTAATCATCCTGAAGAACTTTGATTAATCGTAGCTCAGTTTTTACAAACCTTAGTAAATCCAGCGTGTTATAAAATGTTAGCGCGATAGGGCTCGACCAAAGAGACGATTAGCACCTCAAATCGATCGCGTTATAAGATTGGGCGGGCCCACTTCCTCCCCGTGCGAGATCGCCATGCTCGATGCCATACCCGCCAACCTGAGCCACTCCTGCTCTTCCCGTGTTCAAGCGATGCCCGACAACCAGATCGTCGCGGTCGCCGATCTCGCCCGGCACGACGCCTCGGTCGTCAGGCTCTGGATCGGTGAGGGTGACCTGCCGACACCTGAATACATCAAACAGGCGGCAATGGATGCATTGACGGACGACGATACCCGCTACAGCTACTCTCAAGGGTTGCCCGAGCTTCGCCAGGCACTGGCCGACTACCATCGTCGCCATTGGCAGGTGGACGTCTCCAGCGATCGCTTCTGCGTTACCATCGGTGGCATGAATGCCGTCACCATGGCGATGCAGGCGATTCTCGATGAAGGAAGCGAAGTCATCATGCCCACCCCGGCCTGGCCCAATGCCAGGCAGATGATCGAGATCGTGGGAGGGGTCAACGTGCCGGTTGCCTTCGACTTCTACCCGGATGGCAATATCGAGCTCGACCTGGACAAGCTGTTCGCTAGAGTGACCGAGCGCACCCGTGCCGTCTTCATCAACTCACCGTCCAACCCGACGGGCTGGCGCATGCCGCTTGAGGATATGCGGCGGTTGAGAGACTTCTGCCGAGAGAAAGGGCTCTGGATCGTGGCAGACGAGGTCTACAATCACTTCGTCTATGACGGTGAAGGCCCAGCCTCCTCTTTCCTGCAGATCTGCGAGCCTGATGACAAGTTGCTGGTTACCAACACGTTTTCCAAGAACTGGTGCATGACCGGCTGGCGTGCGGGATGGATCACGTTCCCGGGCGGCATGGATCAATTGTTCGCCCGACTCTGCCAGTACAACACCACCGGCGTGGCATCGTTCATTCAGCGGGCCTGCATCGTCGCTCTCGAGGAGGGCGATGAGTTCATCGTCCAGCAGGTCGCCCGCTGCCAGGCATCGCGGGACGTCCTGGTCGACGGGCTGACCGCGCTGGACAACGTGACCGTATTCTCACCCGAAGGTACCTTCTACCTCTTCTTCAAGGTTCACGGGCTCGATGAATCCAGCCTGGAGACGGCCAAGCGGATTCTGCGGGAAGCCAAAGTCGGCGTAGCCCCGGGCAGCGCCTTCGGTCCGGAGGGTGAAGACTACCTTCGGATCTGCTTCGCCATCGATCCCGAGCTTGCCAAGGAAGCGCTCGACCGGCTGACTCCGTTCCTTACCGATCTGGCCGACGCGTCACGGGACACTACCGCCTATCTAGAGGGCTGAACGAGGGAAACACCGCATAAATGCCTGCGCAGGCGAATCGCTGCGTTGCGCGGTGCTCGAAGACTCGCCTAACCCCATGTTATGTCTCGTCTTCTGTGCTCCGTGCGCCTTGCGCTTCATCCTGCTCGTCGATTTATTCAGCATTTCCCGAGACTGCCCGCCATCTTCGGCGGGCAGTCTCGCGCGGCATCCGAAACCGTTCAGCAGGTCGACAGCCTTGCCAAGAGCTCGCTGCGGCGAGCCTCCGACATGAACGCGACTTCGATCGCGTTGCCCGCCAACTGCTTGAAAAGCTCCCGATCCCAGTCGAAGGCCTCGAAACACGCCAGGTAATTATTCAGCACGCCGCCACCGAAATAGGCCGGATCGTCCGAATTGAGCGTGACTTTCACCCCCTGCTCGAGCATCGCCGGCAGCGGGTGATCAACCATCGTCTCCACGACCTTGAGCCGCACATTGGACAGCGGGCAGACCGTCAGCGGAATCTGCGAATCTCGCAAGCGCTCGATCAGCGCCTCGTCCTGCAGACAGGCGACGCCATGGTCGACCCGACAGATATCGAGCACGTCCAATGCCTCACTGATATAGGCCGCCGGCCCCTCCTCCCCTGCGTGCGCTACGCGAGGAATGCCCAGCGCCTTGGCCCGTTCGAATACCGCCGCGAACTTGGCCGGCGGATTGCCCACTTCCGCGCTATCGAGCCCCACGGCGTCGATCGACTCGTAGAAGGGTGCTGCTTTCTCGAGCACGTCCATCGCTTCGCTCGCATCACGATCGCGCAGGAAGCTCATGATCAGTGCCGTGGTCATGCCCCAGCGGCGCTGTGCGTCTCGCATGGCACGGCGCAACCCCTCGAACGGGATCGCCAGCTCCACTCCCCGGTTCAGATGCGCCTGGGGATCGAATGACAATTCGACATGCACCACGCCCTCTTCGTGGGCACGCTCGAGGTACGCCATCGCCAGATCATGGAAATCCTGCTCGGTGTGCAGCACCCGCATACCCTGGTAGTAGAGATCCAGAAAAGATTGCAGATCACTGAAATCGTAGGCCGCGCGCACTTCATCTACCGTGTCGTAAGGCAGCGCCACGTTATTGCGCGCCGCCAGCGCGAACATCAGTTCCGGCTCCAGTGAACCCTCGATATGCAGATGCAGTTCGACCTTGGGCAGGCCCCGCAGCCAAGTCTTCATGTGCGTTCCTCGCCAGTTGATGGAATGCGATTCAGGATGCCGAAAATGAGTCGGCGAGGAAAGCATCGGCGGGGATGCCGACGGACGTCACGAGCGATACCCCTGGAGGCAAACTCCGTCGAAGAAACACCGTTCACGGGCAGTAAACGAGCATTTTGAGCCGGATTTCAACGCAATGTGGGCGAGCGCAGCTGTGTGCCGGCATTGTCGGGATCACACCCGCGTCGTCAGCACCTTGATACCCAACGCCACCATCGCCAGCCCCAGCACCCGGTCGATCCAATGACTGAAGCGTTTGAACGCACGATGAATTGGCGGAGTCGAGAGCAGTAGCGCTACCGCCGAGAACCAACCCAGTTGGATGAGCATGATCCAGGCGCCGTAGATGGCAATCTGGTATAGCGGCATCGACGGCGACAGCACGATGGTGAACAGCGAGACGAAATAGATGGGTGCCTTGGGATTGAGCGCGTTGCAGAGAAACCCGGTGCCGATGGTGCGCAGCGCCGAGCGCGCCACCACCACCGGGGCATCACCGATGTTAGCCGTCACGGCAGCCGGCCGTGAGCGCAACCCCTTGATCCCGAGATAGAGAAGGTAGGCCCCGCCCAGCAGCTTGATCGCCCACAGCGCTTCGGCGGAATTGGCGATCACCGCGGCGAGCCCGAAGGCGGAATAGACGATGTGGATCGACAGGCCCAACGCGATGCCCAGGCTGCACAGCAGGCCGATGCGCTTGCCGTGGTTGAGCGTCTGTTGGGTGACGAGGACGAAGTCCGGCCCCGGCGAGGCGGCCGCCAGCAGATGCACGAAGGTGATGACGACCAAACCGTGTAGGATTTCCATGACGACTCCTGCGATGCCGAAGAGAAGCGTGAGGTAATCCTGTCATGATCCAACACTTTCGCCATCAGGCCTACTGCAATCTGTGGTCGAACCATCGCCTGCTGAAGGCCTGCGCCAGATTGTCGGTGGCCGAGCTACAGGCCCGGCGCAGCAGCTTCTTCCCGTCGATCCATGCCACGCTCAACCATATCCTGGTCGTCGACGCCTACTACATCGACGCGCTCGAGGGGGGCACGCTCGGTCAGCGGGCGTTCGAGGACGAGACACCCCATGCGCGCATCGATACGCTTCTGCCGGCGCAGGAGATGCTGGACCGACGACTGATCGCTGTCTGCGACGAGCTGAAGCCTTCGACGCTCGCCGACAACGTCACGCTCGAGCGGGCCGACCGTCGACAGCTCGAGCCAGCACATCGCGTGCTGGCGCATCTCTTCGTCCACCAGACGCATCACCGTGGCCAGGTTCACGCCATGCTTTCGGAGACCGACGTCGCCCCGCCACAGCTAGACGAATTCTTCCTGCTCGACGAAGCACCGCTAAGGCAGGCGGAATTCGAGGCGCTGGGCATCAGCGAAGCGCAGGTGTGGGGGGCACTTCGCTGAAGGCGATCACGCCAACTCGCGATGCGCCTCGGCGAGCGCCGCCATGCTGTTGAAGCGAAAGTCGACCGTCGGCATGTCGCCGGGATTCATGGTCGCGCCGAAGCCTTCCTTGTCGTGGCGACGATAGATCCAGCAGTTGGCCAGTCCATAGCGGTTGGCCGGCTGGTGATCGTGGAACATGCTCTCGGCGGTATGCAGGATTTTCGACTTGTCGATCCCGCGCTCACCGAGTTTTTCCAGCATATAGTCGAAGTTGCGCGCCGCCGGCTTGTAGGAACCGATGTCCTCCGCCGTGTAGACCGCATCGAACTCGACGCCAAGCTTGCGTTGGCTGTAAGCGAAGCTCTCGTTGTCGACGTTGGATAGCACCACCAGCTTGTAGTGCTGCTTGAGATAACCAAGCGCCTCCGCCGTGTCAGCGAAAGCCGGCCACTGCTTGACGAAGTCACCGTAGGCCAGGCACTCGTCATGGTTGACCGCCACGCCCCACTCTTCCGCCAGGCGCTTGTAGACGACCGCCAACAGCAGCCGATACTGCAGGTGTGGCGTGTAACGCTGCTGGGTCGATTCATGTCGGGCGTGCGCCTCGAGCACCTGGTCGCGGCTCAGGCTCAGCCCGGTGCGCTGCAGCAGCGGCTGCAGCCCGGCGACCATGCCGCTCTCCCAGTCGATCAGGGTGCCGTAGACGTCGAAGGTCAGGGTGGTGAAATCCGTCAATTGCATGGTGTTCTCTCGGGTAGTGTCGAAATGCGTTTCCAGAGTCGTATGTCGATGCTTCAGCTGGCGTTCAACCGGACTCCGTGTTGAGCAGGCGTATGGCGACCTGGAGCTGCAGTCTGGCGTCGGCGTCGTTCAGGGGCATGCCCAGCGCCGTCTCCAATCGCTCGATCCGGTAACGCAGCGTGCTGATGTGGATATCGAGCGCCCGGGCGGTCTGCGCCAACTGGAAGCCGCTGTCCGCCAGCGCCGAGAGCGTCTCGACAGCACTCTGCCGCCGCGCGCCTTGCCCCAGGGCACGGGAGATGCGTTCGAGGAACAGCCGTCGCGCCTCGGCATCGCCTTCCAGCACCCGGTCGAACAGCAAGGCTTCGAAATCCCGGCGCTCCCCCGGCTTGAGGGAGGGCAGCAGACGCGCCACGTCGCCGACGCCCTCGGCAATGGCTGCCGTCCCCTGCGCTTCGCGACTGACCGCCATGGCCGCGGCGCCATCGTTGAGTTCGCGCCATAGCAGTGCCGTCGAGATATCGGTGCGAACCAGAAACAGCAACTGGTTGAGCGAGACGGAAATCAACGGCGGCAAGCCTTGGGTCTCGAGCTGCTCCCTCAGGCGACGCTCCCATTGCTCCCGACGCAGCAGCCCGTCCCGGCTCAGCGGGACCGGCTCGTTGAGCAGGATGGCGCAGACATGGTAGCCGGCTCGGGGGTCCCACCCCTGCAGCGACGCCCGCTCCAGCGCGGCCGGGGTGGGCTCGAACCGCCCTTCCAGCAACGAGTCGACGAAGGCGTAGCCGAGCCGGGTCTCCTGTGCCTGCAGCGCCCGCTGGTGGGACAGGTGCAGTGCAGAGATCAGGGCAGCCTGCTCGGCGGCGCGCCGTTCCAGCTCGCCGACGGGAGACGCCGTCTCGTCGATCCACAGCGTAGCGGCCGGCACCTCCAGGATCCGTACCGGACAGGCCAGCATCCGGCCACCGCCCTCCTCGCCCAGGGAGCGAGCCGAGACCGAGGTCAGAAACTGGGCATCGGCTAGCATGGCCGATGTCGGCAGGCGCATCGTCTCAAGCCCGGCGCTGCCTCCCAGCCATTCGCCCTCCAGACCGGTAAAGAACACATCCCGCTCGAGCAACAGGCTCAACGCCGTAGCGATATCGCCCAGACTGCGCGCAGTCAGCGCCGACCGGGTGAGGTCGCGATGAATCCTTTCCGCCTGGGCGATCAACTGCCCCTGACGAGCGATCAGCCAGGCGTGCACCTCTTCGGTGATCTGGCTGAACGGTACATCCCAGGGAATCTCCAGGAGCGGGAAGTCCAGCGATTCGGCGACGCGACGGCTGGTCTCGGGGAACGCAGTGAGAAACCGCGGCACCGCCAGCGCCACGCCGGCCAGCCTCTTCTTCACCAGCGCCTCGATCAGCGAGCGCTCGGCGGCCGGTTCGTCGGGCCAGTGGTAACCGGTGGTCAACAGCAGTTGACCCTCGCGAACCCAGGCGACGATATCGGGATGATCGACCATGTGCACCCAGCGCAACGGCCGACCCAACGAGCGCTCGCCGGCCACCACGCGAGCGTGACGCAGGTTGGTCTCGCGCAGCGCCGTGGCCAGGTCGAGCTCGACCGGCGGCCGCTTCAGGTCGGTTTCGTCAACCGACACGGCGGTCAGCCATCCAGCCGCGTCGAGACGAACTTGGTGTCGAGATATTCGTCGATGCCGTAACGACCACCCTCGCGACCCAGCCCGCTATCCTTGACGCCACCGAACGGCGCCTGGGGCACGGAAGGCGCACCGTCATTGACACCGACGATACCGTAGTCCAGCGCTTCGGAGACGCGCGCCGCCCGCCCCAGGTTGCGGGTCCACAGATAGGCGGCGAGACCGAACGGGGTGGCATTGGCGGCGGCGACCGCCTCCTCTTCGCTGTCGAAGGCGATCAGCGGAGCGACGGGACCGAAGGTCTCCTCCTGCATGATCTGCATGTCATTGGTAACGTCCGCGAGCACCGTCGGCGCAACGAAGAACCCGTCGACCTCACGCTCGGCCGTCAGGCGACGGGCTCCCTTGGCCAGGGCATCGTCGATATGAGACTGCGCCTTGTTGCGCCCCGCCTGGCTGACCAGCGGACCGATCTGGGTCGTCTCGTCGTCCGGCTGCCCCACGCGCAGTTCGTCGACCGCGGCCGTCAGACGCTCGGAGAAGGCGTCGAGAATGCCACGCTGAACGTAGATGCGGTTGGCACAGACGCAGGTCTGGCCACCATTGCGGAACTTGCTCGCCATCACTTCGGCCACCGCGGCCTCGATGTCGGCGTCGTCGAAGACCAGAAACGGCGCATGCCCACCCAGTTCCAGCGACATGCGCTTCATGGTGGCGGCGGATTTGGCGTAGAGATGCTTGCCGACCGGCGTGCTGCCGGTGAAGGTCACCTTGCGGATGCGTCGATCTTCCATCAGCACGTCGCTGACCGCTGCCGGCCGTTCGGCGGTGATCACCTGGAACACCTCCGCCGGCCCACCGGCCTGCTGCCAGAGCTGAGCCAGCAGCAGCGCCGTGACCGGCGCCTGCTCCGCCGGCTTGACGATCACCGAGCAGCCGGCCGCCAGCCCCGGCGCCACCTTGCGGGTGATCATCGCGGCCGGGAAGTTCCACGGCGTGATGGCGAGTACCGGGCCGACCGGCTGACGCAGCACGGCAAGGCGCTTGTCCGGATGCTGGCTGGGCAGAATGTCGCCATCGACACGCTTGGCCTGTTCCGCGTACCACTCCAGAAAGCTGGCGGCGTAGTCCACTTCACCCCGGGCTTCGCGGATCGGCTTGCCCATCTCCCGGGACATGGTGACGGCGAGGACTTCCTTGGCTTCCATCATCGCCTGGTGCCACGCCTTGAGCAGAGCTGACCGTTCGAAGGCGGTGGTCTTGCGCCACGCCTCGAAGCCGCGCTGGGCGTTGTCGGCGGCCAGCTTCGCCTGCGCCACGCCGCAGTCGGCGACCTCGGCGATCACCTCCCCGGTGGCGGGGGAACGCAAGGCGTAGCGGCTGGCATCAGCGGCATCGAAGCCGACGATGGAGGCGGCGTAGTAGCTGGCGTCGGCGGGAGGGCAAAGCGGCACGGCGGGATTCTGAGAAGATGATGAGGTAGCAGACATCGATCCGGTCACCTGTTCGAAACGTAGGAAGTCTGGCCATCCTACCCCTAGGCCGACACGAATTCCTCCTACTGAAAACAGGTATTATCCGTCAGATATCTCTACCAAAAACAGGATGATTAGACCACGTCGATCTTCGCGCCCACTTCTGCGGGCATCCGGTCGCGCCAGGTCCGGCCGGGATCGCCACTGGTCAGCAGGGTGTCGAAATCCGACAGCTCGGCAAAAAATGCCGCACGCATCACGTCGAGCTTGCTCTCGTCGGCGACCAGGATCCTGCGCTCCGCATGCTCGATGGCGGCCTGCTTGGGCGCCACTTCATGGAAGTGGAAACAGCTGGCTCCCTTTTCGGCATGGACGCCGGCGGCGGAGATCAACGCCTTGTTGATGCCCAGGCGTCGAATCGCCGTGGTGACGTCCTGCCCGCCGAAGGAGTCGGAAGCGGCGTAGTAGAGTCCCCCGAGCACCACCAAGCGCATGTTGGGCATGTCGCGCTGGCTGAACGCGTTGGCAACGTTGAGGGCGTAGGTCACGATGGTCACGTTCATCTCGCGCGGCAGCAACGCGCAGAACGGCATCAACGTCGTGCCGCAATCGACGAAGACGGTATCACCCTCCTCGATCATCGACACGATCGCCTCGCAGAGACGTTGCTTGGCCTTCGCGTAGCGGTCTCTCTGCGCATCGAGATTGTAGGCGACCGCGAATTGGGGGTTATCGGCCATCACCAGATGGCCACCGAAAGAGACGATAGCGCCATTGCTGGCGGCGATATCCCGCCTCACCGTCATTTCGGAGACATCGCACAGCGTCGCCGCGTCCGCCAGCGGAAGCGCACCGTGACGCCGGATCGCTTCACGGAGTCTCTCGAGCCTTACGGCGCTGCGGCCATTCATGAGGTTCTCCCGACATCATCTTCCAGACCAGGGTGTCGCGACAGCATCTCGCGTGGCATGCCTCCTCCTTGGAGGCACAGCAGGCAGCGCGGTATTGCCCTCGGTCGATGATCATACCCTGTCACGCAGCGAGGAGCCCGCAGGCTCCCCGTCGACGAATCCCTTCCCGCCAGGTTAGAACTGCCAGCCGACGCCGAAGTAGTAACCCCAGCCGGTGGAGCGCAACCCGAAACTGTCGCCGTGACTGTTGGGGAACGGCGCCATCTCGCCATCGTTCCACTGACCGCCGTTGTGGAAGTAACGCGCCACCGCCATGAACCGCAGGTGCGTGAACTGATACAGCAGCACGTTGGTCGCCACGGTCGATTCGTTGGTACGGGTCGGGTCGTTGTCGCCCAGGTCCGAGCCGAAGTCGTGGTTGGTGAAACCGACGTAGACCAGCGACGCACCGTTATCGAAGCTGCCCAGCGGATAGGAGTAGTTCAACTGGGCGCGATAGCCGTCCCAGGAGTGCTCGTTGGCGGCACCGTAGTTTTCCCACTGGCGACGCTTGTAGAGATTGAACGAGAGCCCGAGCGGTGAGCCGGTGTCGATATCGGTACCCAGGCCGGCGTAAAGCGTGTTCTGGCGGCTCTCGGTGGTGTGCCCCCAATCGAAGATATAGTCGAAGGCGACGAACCACTCCTTGAACGGACCGAAACTCAGGTCCTGGCCGGTCATGTCGTCGATGGAGAGACGCGGTTCCAGTTCCATGAACACCGGCGACCCCTTGTCGAAGATGCCGCTGTCGGCGGCGTTGCCAACGCCGAAGAACTTCGGAAAATCGATATAGCCGTAGAGATCCAGCGGCCCCTTGCGACCGAAGAACTCGTACTCCAGATAGATATCGTCGACCTGCTGCGGCCCGAAGCGGATGTTCTTGCTGCCAATGACGGTAAGGTTCTGATGGTACCAGTCGGAAAGATAGGGGCCATCGGCGGTTTGCCCTTCGGCGGTCGGCCCCTCGTCCGGCGTCTCCTGCTCGATGACCGGCGCATCGCCCTGGTCATCGGCGGCCCAGGCCGGAGACACGGCGAGCAGCATCGCTCCCACCCCCGCTGCCAGTGTCAGCCGCGAGTGACGAATGCCCCCGTCTGCCGGCCGCGCCGAATCCACCCTCGGCCATGCAAGTCGCTCTATCATGCGATCCCCCTACCTTGTTTGTTGTGACATCGTTGTTCGCTGCGTCTGAAAAATGCCTGCGCTCACCCACACGGCGTCTTCGCGCCGATTCTTGCCTTGCCTGGCTGTCGCTTATCGATTTTTCAAACAGAGCCTAGAGCACGGCCGTCTTGATTTTGTGACTATTTTTTCATTTACACTGTCGACCGACGCTGACTAGACACAAGCAGGTCTGGTAACGCCGCAGTGTAAAAAGCACCATATATAGGCCTACTCAAAGCTCAAAACTACTTTATGGGCTTGTTAAAAGAAAAACAATAAGTGACGAACAAAACCTAGAAATGTTAAAAATATCTCAGGAATTGCGATATCCGGGTGTCGACCGACGTCACTTCGGCCCATGATCGCAGGTGCCAGGCCGCGAGGTATTTTCTCTCGCTCGCCGATGCCCTTCATGCGCACTTCCTACCCACAAAGGCCAACACCAAGGACAACAACATGACACTCCTCATGGGTCTGGTCGGCGTCATCGTGCTGCTGCTGATCGCGCTGATCTTCTCGAGCGACCGCAAGGCGATTCGCTTGCGGACCGTCATCGGAGCTTTCGCCATTCAAGCCGGTATCGGCGCCTTCGTGCTCTACGTGCCTATCGGCCAGAGCGTGCTGGGCTCCGTCTCCAGCGCCGTCAGCCAGGTCATCAGCTACGCCAACGACGGCATCGGTTTCCTGTTCGGCAACCTGGCCGATCCGACCAATGTCGGCTTCGTCTTCGCCATCAAGGTGCTGCCGATCATCATCTTCTTCTCGTCGTTGACGGCGGTGCTCTACTACCTGGGCATCATGCAGTGGGTCGTGCGCATCCTGGGTGGCGCGTTGCAGAAAGTGCTGGGCACCTCGCGCACCGAATCGCTTTCCGCCACGGCCAACATCTTCGTCGGCCAGACCGAGGCGCCGCTGGTCGTAAGGCCATTCCTGGCCAGCATGACGCGCTCCGAGCTGTTCGCGGTCATGTGCGGCGGCCTGGCATCCGTCGCCGGCTCGGTGCTCGCCGGTTACGCCGAACTCGGCATCCCCATGGAGTACCTGATTGCCGCCTCGTTCATGGCGGCGCCCGGCGGCCTGCTGTTCGCCAAGATCCTGATGCCGGAAACGGAAACGCCCGACGACCGCACTCAGCAAGCCAAGGAGGTTCTGGAAGCCGAGGACAAACCGGCCAATGTGCTGGATGCCGCCGCTTCCGGCGCCTCGTCGGGGCTGATGCTGGCCGCCAACGTCGGCGCGATGCTGCTGGCCTTCATCGGTCTGATCGCCCTGATCGACGGCATCCTCGGTGGCGTCGGCGGCTGGTTCGGGATGGATTCGCTGAGCCTGTCGATGATCCTCGGCTGGCTGTTCTCCCCGCTGGCGTTCGTGCTCGGCATTCCCTGGCATGAAGCGACGCTGGCAGGTTCGTTCATCGGCCAGAAGCTGGTGGTCAATGAATTCGTGGCATACATCAACCTGGCCCCTTATATCAGCGGGGATACCGTGGTCGAGTCGACCGGTCAGGCGATGTCCCCTCACACCGCCGCGATCCTGTCGTTCGCGCTGTGCGGCTTCGCCAACCTCTCGTCGATCGCGATCCTGCTCGGCGGCCTCGGTACGCTGGCGCCCAGTCGCCGGCCCGAGATCGCCCGCTACGGCCTCAAGGCCGTACTCGCCGGCACCCTGTCCAACCTGATGTCGGCCACCCTGGCCGGGATCTTTCTGTCGCTGGCCGGTACCGCCTGACCCGGAGTGCTTGACGCACAATCACCACGAAGCCCCGGCAGACTGGACGGAATCGCGCCGGCAGCCGGGCCCGGCAGGAAACCGGCGCAAGACGCCGGACAAGGAGATAAATGGATGAGCAGTCTCGAGCACGCCGCCAGCCAGGCGCTGGCAATGATGGACCTCACCTCGCTCAACGATGACGACGACGAGGGTGCCATTCGAGCCCTGTGTCGTCGTACCGACACGCCATACGGCGCCCCTGCCGCGGTCTGCCTCTACCCCGCCTTCATCGACGCGGCGGATCGCGAGCTGACGGCGATGGGAATCCGCGACCGGGTGCGGATCGCCACGGTGACCAATTTCCCCGACGGCAGCGTCAACGTCGAGCGCGCCTGCCGGGAGACCCGGGCAGCCGTCGCGGCTGGCGCCGACGAGGTCGACGTGGTCTTTCCCTACAAGGCGCTGATCGGCGGCGATGCCGAGTCGGGACGCGCCCTGGTCTCCGCCTGCCGCGACGCCTGCGGCGACCGCCTGCTCAAGGTGATACTGGAAACCGGCGAGCTCAAGAACCCGGCGCTGATCCGCCAGGCGGCGGACATCGCCCTCGAGTGCGGTGCGGACTTCCTCAAGACCTCCACCGGCAAGGTGGCGACCAACGCCACGCTGGAGGCCGCCGAGATACTGCTTGGCGCCATTCGCGACAGTGGCCGTGACGTCGGATTCAAGGCCGCCGGCGGCATCCGCTCCAGCGACGATGCCAAGGCCTATCTGGACCTGGCCGCCAACATCATGGGCGAGGCGTGGCTCACGCCCGCGCACTTCCGCTTCGGCGCTTCCGGTCTACTCGACGCGCTGCTCGCGACACTGTCGGGCGATGACATCCAACCGACCCGCGGCGGATACTGACACGGTCGATCATGAGCGGAGAGTGCCATGCTGACGCAGGAAATCATTCGACGTAAGCGCGATGGACAGACCCTCGACCGCAAGATGCTCGACCTGGTCATGGGCGGCATCGCCGACGGCAGCATCGGCGACGCGCAGATCGGCGCGTTCGCCATGGCCGTCTATCTCAACGGCATGAACCGGGACGAGGCGGTGGCGCTGACCGAATCGATCCGCGACTCCGGGCAGGTGATGCGCTGGAACGACCTCGCATTTGACGGCCCAGTGCTCGACAAGCACTCCACCGGCGGGGTCGGCGATCTGGTGTCGCTGGTCCTCGGCCCCTGGGTCGCCGCCTGCGGCGGCCACGTGCCGATGGTCTCCGGTCGCGGCCTGGGCCATACCGGCGGCACCCTGGACAAGCTCGAATCGATTCCCGGCTACGACGTGACCCCGTCCGACGCCGTTTTCCGCCGCCTGGTGAAAGAGGTCGGCGTGGCGATCATCGGCCAGACCGGGTCGCTGGCGCCGGCCGACAAGCGTCTCTACGGCGTTCGCGACGTCACCGCCACGGTGGAGTCGATCCCGTTGATCGTGGCCTCGATTCTGGGCAAGAAGCTCGCCTGCGGCCTCGAGACGCTGGTGATGGACGTCAAGGTCGGCAGCGGCGCCTTCATGCCGACACAGGAAGCGTCCCGCGAACTGGCCGAGGCGATCGTCACCATCGGTTGCGGCGCGGGCACCCGGACCAGCGTATTGCTGACCGACATGAACCAGCCGCTGGCCGACTGCGCCGGCAATTCACTGGAAGTCTTCGAGGCACTGCAGTTGCTTGGCGGTCATGGCAAGGAGAGCCGCCTCTATCGGGTGACGCGGTCATTGGCCCGGGAAATGCTGCTCCAGTCCGGCCTGGCCAGCGATGCCGCAGATGCCGATGAACGGCTGGACCGCTCGCTCGACTCCGGCGAGGCACTCGAGCGCTTCTCGCGCATGGTGCAGGGTCTCGGCGGCCCTGGCGATCTGGCGGAGCGTGCCGGCCACTATCTTCCTACCGCCCCGGTCACTGTCGATCTCGACGCGGATCGGGCAGGTTTCCTCAGCGCCATCGACACGCGCGCGCTCGGCCTCGGCGTGGTCGAGTTGGGCGGCGGCCGGCGTAACGCGGGTGATGCCATCGATCACCGAGTCGGACTGTCACACATCGTCCCGCTCGGCCAGCGCATCGAATCGGGACAGCCGCTGGCACGCATCCATGCCGTGGATCGGGCCGATGCCGATGCCGTCAGCCAACGCCTGCGTCGCGCCTTCGACCTGAGCGAGGCGCCCGTCGAGCCGCCGCCGCTGGTTCATGCCACGCTGCGTCAGGAAGACCTGTCATGAACGAGGAAAAGAGATGAAACGCGCGATTCTGCTGGTCCTCGACTCCTTCGGCATCGGCAATGCGCCGGACGCCGCGGAATTCGGCGACGCCGGTTCCGACACGCTCGGCCATATCGCCCGCTATCGCACCGATGCCGGCCGGCCGCTCGAGCTACCCAACCTGGCTCGCCTGGGGCTCTATCATGCCCATCGGCTGAGCACCGGCGACTGGGCGGCCGGCGTCGACGTTCCCGACACCGTCACGGGCGCCTGGGCCTGTGCCCGCGAAATCTCCTCCGGCAAGGACACCCCTTCCGGTCACTGGGAAATCGCCGGCGTACCGGCACTGTTCGAATGGGGCTACTTCACCGAACGCGAGAACAGCTTTCCACCAGAACTGCTCGAGACGTTGATCGAGCGTGCCGACCTGCCCGGCGTGCTCGGTAACTGCCACGCCTCCGGCGTGCCGGTGATAGAGGCGCTGGGCGAGGAGCACATCACCAGCGGCAAGCCGATCGTCTACACCTCGGCGGATTCGGTATTCCAGATTGCCGCCCACGAGCACCACTTCGGCCTCGAGCGCCTCTATCGGCTGTGCGAGATCGCGCGTGAACTGCTGATGCCCTACAACATCGGCCGCGTCATCGCCCGGCCTTTCGTCGGGGAAACGGCTTCGGGTTTCATGGGAGAAACGGCTTCGGGTTTCGAACGCACCGGCAATCGCCGCGACTATGCCATCGAACCGCCGACCCCGACCGTGCTGCAGAAGCTGCACGACAGCGGCGGCACGGTGCTCGGTGTCGGCAAGATCAGCGATATCTACGCCCGCTGCGGCATCAGCGAGGTACGCAAGGCGCACGGCTTCGAGGCACTGTTCGACGCCACGCTGAAGGCGATCGACGACGCCGGAGACCGGACGCTGGTGATGACCAATTTCGTCGACTTCGACACGCTCTACGGCCACCGTCGCGACCCGGAAGGCTATGCCGGCGCCCTGGAAGCCTTCGACCGGCGTCTGCCGGAAGTGATGGCCAGGCTCGAGCCCGGCGACCTGCTGATCCTCACCGCCGATCACGGCAACGACCCGACCTGGCGCGGGACCGACCACACCCGTGAGCAGGTACCCATCCTGATCGCAAGTGACGGGCTGGCGCCGGGCGGCTATGGCCGCCGTGAGAGCTACGCCGATATCGGCCAGACGCTGGCCGAGCATTTCGGACTGAACCCGATGGATCATGGGCGTTCACTACTGACGGAATCGCCCCAGGGAGACAAATGATGGCAACCCCGCATATCGATGCCCAGCCGGGCGCCTTCGCCGACACCGTGTTGATGCCTGGCGACCCGCTGCGCGCCCAGTTCATCGCCGAAACCTTTCTCGACGATGTCGAGTGCGTCACCCGGGTGCGCAACATGCTCGGCTTCACCGGCACCTACCAGGGTCGCAGGATCTCGGTGATGGGCAGCGGCATGGGCATTCCTTCCTGCTCCATCTACGCCAAGGAGCTGATCACCGAATACGGCGTCGAGCGACTGGTTCGGGTCGGCTCCTGCGGTGCGGTGCGCGACGACGTCGCGGTCAACGATATCGTCATCGGCATGGGGGCGAGCACCGACTCCGGCGTCAACCGGGCGCGCTTCGGCGGTCACGATTTTGCCGCCATCGCCGATTTCGACCTCGTCCGCCATGCAGCGGACGCCGCCCGCGAACGCGGTACGAAGATCAAGGTCGGCAACCTGTTTTCGGCGGATCTGTTCTACACGCCGAACGTCGAGTTCTTTCAGACCATGAAGCGCCACGGCATTCTCGGCGTCGAGATGGAGGCTGCCGGCCTGTATGGTGTCGCCGCCGAATTCGGCGCCCGCGCACTGACCGTGTGCACCGTCTCCGACCATATCCTCGCCGGCGAAGCCCTCGATGCCCAGGCGCGCCAGACCGGCTTTTCCGAGATGATGGCGATCACCCTGGAAGGGTTGTTGCGCGATGATCGGGAGACGAATCGATGAAACCGGCCGTGACCGATATCCAGGTGTCCGATGAAGTCCGACGAACGGCGCTGAACGTTCGCGACAACGCCTACGTGCCCTATTCCGGCCATCCGGTGGGCGCGGTGCTGATCAGCGAGAGCGGCGAGACCTACGCGGGTTGCAACGTCGAGAGCGCCAACTACAAGGGCCTCTGCGCCGAGGCCAGCGCCATCGCCGGGCTGGTTTCCAGCGGCGAGCGCGAGATACGCGAGATCTACGTCATCGGCCCCGGCGAGCACCTCTGCACGCCCTGTGGCGACTGCCGTCAGCGCATTCGCGAATTCGCCACGCCGGAGACCCGGATCGTGGTCCTCGACGGCGAGGGCCGCCCGCTCAAGCGCTACACCATGGACGAACTGCTGCCCGACTCCTTCGGTCCGGAAAACCTGGACAAGACCTCAGGGATGCGCTGAGCGATGTGCGACGAGCTCGCCTTTCGCGTGGCAGCGCCCGACGACCTGCCGACGCTCTGGTCGATTCGTAACCGGGCGGCAAGGGTTCAGTGCGCGAGGCACTACCCGCCCGCCGCATTGGAGACCTGGCTCGCGGCCGCACCGAGCGACGGCTTCCGACACTTTCTCCAACAGGGTCACGCGATCGTGGCGGAACGGAGGCGGAACATCGTTGGCTACACCGTCGTCGACGTCGGCGAACGGGAGCTGGAGGCGCTGTTCGTCGCGCCGAACCATTTCCGGCGCGGTTGTGGTTCGCAGTTGCTGGCACGAGCCGAGGAGTTGGCCAGCCAGGAAGGCATCGTCACCTTGACGCTCTCCGCCGCGCTCAACGCCATCGACTTCTATCTCGCCCACGGTTACGAACTGGTCACCATCGATGACCACGCTCATCGCAGCGGGGTGAGGTTGGCGCGCGGCATGATGCATAAGTCGCTCAAGATCTCACGCCGATCGTCCTGAACCCGATATTGCTGCTCGAAGCTGCCGGTGTGTTCGAGGTACGCGCCGCGTTCCGGTAGCGATTGCAGTACGAGTCGTGGCAAAGAAACGAGCCGCCTCGCATCACGCGGCGCGCGACGTCGGGTGGTCCCGGCGGGTTGCTCAACGGCGAGCGCGCGTAGTACTCGGGATCGAAGCCATCGCCGCACCACTCCCAGACATTGCCGACCGTCTGATACAGGCCGTAACCATTGGGCGCGAAGGCCTCGACCGGCGCGGTGAAGCGCCAGCCATCCTCGATGAGATTGGTGTGGGGGAAGTCGCCTTGCCAGATGTTGCAGCGCCATGCCCCGCAGTCGTCCGTCACGTCGTCACCCCAGGGATAGCGGCATCCCGCCAGTCCGCCACGCGAGGCGTACTCCCATTGTGCTTCACTGGGCAACCAGCGCCCCGCCCATTGACAGTACGCCACGGCATCGCGCCAACTGACGTGAACGACCGGATGATCCAGCAGGTCATCCACCGTCGACAACGCCCCGCCCGGGGCGCGCCAATACGCACCCCGTACCGCGACCCACCACGCCATGCCGTCAAGGGAGTCGAGCACGTCCTCCGTCGGTGCCTGGACCTGATGGCGAAACACCGCCGAGACTCTCCACCGCTCGGCCTCCGTGCGATATCCCGTGGCGTCGACGAAACGCGCGAAATCGCGGTTGGTAACGGTGGTCGCATCGATGACGAACGCGTCGAGATAGACCGCATGCGTCAGGTGTTCGCCATCGCGACGGTTGGCGATGTCGGTACCTTCCCCCATGACGAACGAACCGGCGGGAACGGCCACCTGCTCGATCGGATGGCTACCGGCTCCCGCCAGTCGACGCGAAAGCCCGTCGGCCCCGGCCTCCGGGTTCTTGCGCGCCGACGTCGGGGTACAGCAGGCACGACCGTTCGATACCATTCGAAACGCCCCATTCAGCGCCAAGGCGCCGCCCATGTCGACGTATGGGTCGCGCTTTCGGCCCGCCAACGTGCGATCACCTGCTGAAGGTGATCGCGCAGCGCTCGGCAGGAGGGGTCATCCCAGCGGTTGTCGAGCTCGTCGGGATCGCTTTCCAGGTCGAAGAGCTGCCCCTCGTCACTGTCGACGAAGGTCACCAGCTTCCAGCGATCGTCACGCACCATGGTCATCAACTCGGTGTCGGTCAGGATGAAATCGCGGGCGTGCTCGGCGAAGACGTGCTCGCGACCCGCCCACGCCTTGCCCTGCAGTGCCGGCAAAAGTGACTGCGCTTCCATCCAGACCGGCGGTTCGACACCCGCCAACTCGAGAACGGTCGGCCCCAGATCCATGAGCGAAGTCAAACCTTCGATGCGCTGGTTCCCTCGCACGAACTTCGGCCCCCAGACGATCGCGGGGACATGCACACTCGCCTCGTACATATTCCATTTCTGGCTATGACCGTGGTCGTTGAGGCAATCGCCATGATCCGAGGTGAACACGATGATGGTGTCCTCGAGGACGCCCCGCCGCTCCAAGGCGTCGAGCAGCCGCCCGACTTGCGCATCGATCATCGTCACGTTGGCATGATAGTGGCGCCGCTGGCGGACCATCTGCTCGGGGGTCGGATGCTCCAGATGCTTGACCGCATCATGATCGTTGTCGAGATGGTTCCGGCGCAGCGCCCTGAGCGGCGCCGGCTGACTGGCGATGTCGTCCGCGCCGCCGACCGGCATCGGCACGTCACGCGTCTCGAACGGTCGGAGGTATTCAGGCGTGGGATCGTAGGGGGGGTGCGGTCCGGGAAACCCAATCTGCAGAAAGAACGGCTCGTCACCGGGGTAACGCTCGAGCCACATGGCCGCGAAGTCACCGACGAAGTTGTCGGCATGCAGCTCGGCGGGCGCCTCCCAGACGAAAGCTCCCAGGCGATCGTCATAGTCGGCGCGGTGACGGTAGGTCACCCGGCTCGGCTTGTCGACGCCCCGGGCCCACAACGCCTTGTCCCACTGGTCGAGGAAGAACGGCAGGTTGGGATGGTCGCGATCCTTGTTCTCGACCACGTGGCGCTCGTGGAAGCCGAGCGGCGTCTCGTACGGGAAGGTATGCATCTTCCCGATGTTGGCGCAGCGGTAGCCAGCCTGCGCCAGTTGTTCGACCCACGAATGCCGCCACGGCTCGTCGTTTCGGAACACACCGGTGCTGTGCGGATAGAGGCCCATGAACAGACTGGCTCGTGACGGTGCGCAGGATGGCGCCGTGACGTAGGTTCTCGCGAAGGTAGTGCCCTCCTGGACCAGCCGATCAAGATTCGGAGTGATCGCGTGCTCATGTCCCAGTGCGTGGATCGTGTCGAATCGCTGCTGGTCCGTGATCACGAACATGATATTGGGAACTTTCCTCTCTGACATGGACGCGGCTCCTTGCTCCATTGATGGCGATTTCACAGCTCGCTGCGATAGGTTTCGGTGATCGCGATGACGCAGGCGAGGCTGACCAATGTCATGGCAAACAGATAGAGCGCCGGCCCCCAGTAACTACCGGCGAAGGCACTGGCCAGCGCGGCGGCGATCAACGGCGTCGGTGCACCGCCCAACAGCGCCGAGCCCTGATAGATCATGCCGAGCGAGGTGTAGCGTACGCGCGTCGAGAACATCTCGGCGAAGAAGGTGCCCTGAATGGTGAACATCAGCCCAGTGCCCACCGCCTGCACCACGATGATGGTCGGCCAGACGACCCAGGCCTCTCCGGTGGACAGCAGGGGAAAATAGGCCAGCCCCCCGATGGCGCAGACGACGATGCCCGCCATGTAGACCGGACGGCGCCCCACCCGGTCGGAGAACATGCCGATCAGCGGTGTCAGGAAGACCTGTACCGCGGCGGACATGACGAAACCGGTCAGCATCATCTGCTGCGACAATCCCAGCGTCGACGTGGCGTAGGCGATACCGAACACGTTGATGACGTTGAAGGTCACCGCATCGGCCATGCGCGCGCCGAGTCCGAGCAACAGATGGCCCGGTTGCTCGCGAAGCAGGCTCATCAACGGGATGTGACGCGCGGGCTCTTGTGTCTTTCGCTTGCGGAAGACTTCCGTCTCTGGCAGCGAACTGCGAAGGAACAGTGCGAAGACGAGAAAGACACCGCTCAGCAGAAACGGAATCCGCCAGCCCCACGCCAGAAAGCTCGACTCCGGCAACAGTTGGACCAGGGAGAAGACCCCGGTAGAGACCAGCAGCCCCATCGGCGTACCCAACTGGTGAAAGCTGCCCATCAGCCCGCGCTTTCGGCTCGGCGCGTTCTCCAGCGCAACCAGCGCACCGCCGCCGAACTCACCGCCTATTCCCAGCCCCTGCACGATACGAAGGGTAATCAGCGCCGCGGGCGCCCACCAGCCGATCGATTCGTAAGTCGGCACGAGCCCCATCAACAGCGTGCATACGCCCATGATGAGAACGGTGATGATCAGCATCGTCTTGCGACCGTGCCGGTCTCCGAAGTGGCCGAACAGCAACGCACCAATGGGGCGGGCGATGAAACCGGCGGCGAAGGCGCCGAACGAGGCCATCAGGCTGACGGAAGCGTCGGCATCGGCGAAGAACAGTTGCGGAAACACCAGCGCCGAGGCGATGCCGTAGAGATAGAAGTCATACCATTCGATGAAGGCACCGCTGAACGCAGCAAATGCCGCCTTCCTGGATTTGCCCTCTGACCGCGTGGGGTCCTGCAGATCATCGACGCTCATGACATTCCTCTCGTTTGGCGAACCCCGTCAGGAGGCAGCGGGCCCATGACCCAAGTTGTCGTTGGTGATCCAGTCACGATGAGACGGCGCATGCCAATGCTCTTATGAGCGCCATGAGTCTCAAACGAGCAAGAGCGTATGCTGGTACTATCGCCCGGGGCAAGTTTTCGACCGACGACTACAACTAAGGATGTAGAGGGAGGCTTTATGACGGATGCCAGCAAAACTCGGCCACAAAGGGCTTCTGTCGGCGAGGATCAGATATTTGAGATGGTTCGTCGTTATTTCCTGGAGGACGAATCCAAGAGCGATCTGGCGCGTCACTTCGGTATCAGCCGTTTTCAGGTCGCGCGACTGTTGAAGGAGGCCCGGGAAACGGGATTGGTCATGATCAGCATTCGCCATCCCGCGCAACTGTCACCGGAGATGGGCTTGGACGTGGCCGCGGCCTTGGGAATCGAACACGCCATCGTGGTGGACCGCATACCTGGCAGCGACCAATCCACCATCGAAGCCGTCGCCCACCGCCTTGCCATAGTGCTCGACGACGAGATCAAACCCGGCCAGACCGTCGGCATGACCTGGAGCCGTGTGATCGAGTCGATGGCACGCCAGATTCGCCAGTTGCCCACCTGCGAGGTCGTGCAGCTCGCCGGAGCCATCCACCTCACCGGCAACCGACTCGGATCGGTCGAGACCATCCGCATCATCGCAGAAGCCGCCAATGGCACGGCATACCCCATCTATGCCCCCCTGGTACTGCAGGAGGCCGAAACAGCGAGGGCGTTGGCGCGCCAACCCGATATCGCCCGCTCGTTGGCCCGAATCGAGGAGTTGGATATCGCGGTCGTATCAGTCGGTGCCTGGCGCCCCTCCGGCTCGGCGCTCTACAACATGCTGACAGCGAGCGAGGCCGAGGAGATAGCCGACAAAGGCGCCTGCGGCGAAATCAGTGGTCGACTCTTCGATCAGCATGGACAGGCCATAGAAAGCGAGCTGGACCGTCGCGTTCTCGGTATCTCAGTGGACCAATTACGCAGGGTTCCCCGGGTCATCGGTACCGGTGCCGGTGCTTATCGAGCCCAGGCAACGATCGCCGCTGCCAAGGCTGGGCTGTTCAATACCCTCATCGTCGACCGCAGTCTGGCCCAGGCCATTCTCGACCTTACCGGGTCGTTCACCGCCAACGCATGAGCAGCTCGATATATCGACTTGCAGCACTGGCCTATGCTTCAGCGGAACCTATCGGCGTGGCGCAACGGTGAAGACTCTTCGTCGAGTTTGGGTATACTCGGAATCCAACCAATGACGACAACAACCCTTTCTCCGCTTGGATTCATCGATGGCCCCAGCGCGCTTTTCCGCTTTCGAGCTTCTGCTGCTGAAAAGTCGTTACCCTCCGGATACCGCGGCCCTGCTGCTGTTGACGTGGGTCTACGTCAACAAGCGCGCCGTGCTTGCCGAGGACCGGCGCTATCTCGAAGTGCTGGCCAACGGCTATCGCCATTCCCGGGATCTCGACACGTTGCTGGCGATCGCCAGAGCCGACCTCAAGGCCATCCAACTGGCCGCCGAGGTGGTGTTACGCGAACGCGTCGATGAACAGTCGCATCCCTTCCTGCGGCGCGCGATCGGGCTGGCCACGAGCGAGGGCGATCTCAGCCCGCGCAATCACCACATCCTGCGCTTTCTCTCCGATCTTTCAGGCGTGACGCCGGCTGCTTTTGCACGGCTGTTCCGCGAGGTGGCCGGCCGCGCTCTGACGCCTCCCAGCGACCCCAGCCGACAGGCGTATTGGCAGCAGCAAGAGCAAGCCGAGCCGGCAACCGAGGCAGACACCGACACCACGGCTCCCTCCCCACGCAGGACTCAGCGTTGGCTAGGCTGGCGAGCCCGAATCCTGTCCGCGCATGCGCGGCGACGGGAGAATCGCCTTGAGCGTGACCGCCTGCGCCAGCAGGCACGTCAACGAGCGGAGCGGCGGCGCCAGGAAGAAGAACGCCTGCAACGGGCACGCCAGGCCGAGGCCCAGCGCCAGGAAGAGGAGCGCCAGGCCGACGCCCAGCGCCGGGAGCGAGCGCGTCAGGAAGAAGCCTCACGTCAAGAACAGCAGCGACGACAACGCCAGTGGCAGCAGGCGGCCGACATCCCCCAACCCCACTACCGAATCCGGCTGGCCTTGCAGGTCCTGGAACTCGACGAGCATGCCTCCTCGACCGATATCAAACGCGCCTACCGCCGCCTGGCACAGCGCCATCATCCCGATCGCTTCCACGGCCAGGGCGACTTGCGAATATCCCTGGCTTCGCAGCGTTTCCAGCGGATCAAGAACGCCTACGACCTGTTGATGCAACATGCGTGATCTCTATCGCCGACTCGGCATCGCCAAGGACGCAACGCCCAGAGCCATCGTCAGGGCTGCAGAACGCTGCAACAATCGGACGCTGAAGGCCGATGCGCTGAGCGCTCTCGGCGACGCGGCGCATCGCGAAGCCTATGACGACCTGCATGCACTGCTGGACGACCTCGGCAGGCTGCGGGCGGGTCTGGGCATGACCCATGCCCCCCACTGGCAAGGGGACACCGCCAACGATTTTTCCTCGTCCCCCGAACGCATCGTGATTCGCCAGGAACTGCTGACGCAACAGCTGCAGATCGCACTCAGCCGCCATCAGACGCGCTGGCGACGCTGGTCCTGGCTTGCCCTGGCCGTACTGATCGGATGGCTCGCCGCTTATGGCATCGGCCGCTGGCTGAGTTAGCACAACGCCGATCTGGCACTTCCGCTCGAACGTATGACGGACATCATCAGCGCAACGGCTCGAGTAGCGAACTCAAGCCGTTGTGATCGATCTCGTGCATCAACGCCAGCAGACGCCCGATCTCCCCGTCGGGAAAGCCTTCCCGGGCGAACCAGTTCAGGTATGGGCCAGGCAGGTCGGCGATCAGCCACCCCTCGTACTTGCCGAAAGGCATCTTGCGGGTGACCAGTCTGGTGAGGTCTTCAGGCTCCATTGCGTCTCCTTCGTCGATTCCCGGCCGCATTCTACAGGGTTCGATGACAGTCGCCGCCACCACCCCATGAGCCAGAGGCATACCGTCATTCCCAGCGGCCGCTTGCTCCACCGGACAGTAAAGGCGTTAGGTTATAGCGCCATAAGCACGGCGCCTCGACGCCTACGACAATCATAACGGGAGACGGGTATGCAGACTTCGCTGCGGCCACTGGTATTCTGGCCGACCTTTTTGATACTGCTGGTCGCGGTCATTGCCAGCTATGTCGACCTGGACGGGTTTCTGGCCACGGCCAGCGCGCTCAACGATGCGGTCCTAACCAATTTCTCATGGCTGTTCAGCCTGGGCAGTCTCTATCTGCTGGCCATGGCGGTGATCGTCTATTTCTCTCCGCTCGGGCGTATTCGCATCGGCGGCCGGGACGCCACGCCACTGCTGTCGCGCCTGCGCTGGTTCTCGATCACCTTGTGCACCACCCTCGCCGTGGGTGTGCTGTTCTGGACCACCGCCGAGCCGCTCTACCACTACATGGGCCCACCCGACTCCAGTGGCCTGGAGGCCGGTTCCAGCGACGCCATGCTGTTCGCCATGTCGACCATGTTCCTGCACTGGTCGTTCACGCCCTACGCGATCTACGCCGTGCCGGCGCTGATCTTTGCGCTGGCGTTCTACAATCTTCGACTGCGCTTCTCGATCTCGAGCATGCTGGAGCCGGTCTTCGGTCCCAGGATCAAGCGCTTCGGCGGCCTGATCGATGCGATCTCGCTCTACGCGCTGGTGGCCGGCATGGCATCCTCGCTGGGTACCGGCGCACTGACCCTGGCGGGGGGCGCGGGCCAGTATCTCGGCGGCGAGACCAGCCCGCTGCGACTCGGCGTGATCATCGCCATCATCGTGGTGACCTTCGTGATTTCAGCCGCCAGCGGCCTGCAGAAGGGCATCGCCCGGCTGTCGTCGTTGAATGCCGTGCTGCTGGCGATTCTCGGCGTCTTCATGTTCATCGTCGGCCCGACCGTCTTCTGCCTGGCCCTGGGCGTCGAATCGTTCGGCGTCTATCTCGACAACTTCTTCACCAAGAGCCTGTTCACCGGCGCCGCGGGCAACGACCCGTGGCCGCAGTGGTGGTCGATCTTCTACTGGGCGGTGTGGTTCGCCTGGGCACCGGTGGCGGCGCTGTTTCTGGGCAAGATCTCCCGCGGCTACACGGTGCGCGAGTTCCTGCGCGTCAATCTGCTCTATCCGGCACTGTTCGCCAGCGTCTGGATCCTGATCTTCTCCGGCACCGCGCTCTACTTCCAGGCTCATGCCGGCACGGGCGGTGCCGACCTCTATGCCGTGCTCAACGATCGTGGCGTCGAAAACGTGCTCTATGCGCTGTTCCGTCAGTTGCCATTCTCCCAGGTGTGGATACCGCTGCTGCTGTTCATCGCCTACATATCCTACGTCACCGCGGCGGACTCCCAGACCGACGCCATCGGCAACCTCTGCACCCGCGGCCTGACCGCCGATTCCGACCTCAATGCCGGTGTCCCGATGAAGGTGATCTGGGGCGTGATCGTCGGCGTGGTCTCCTGGATCATGGTCAGTTTCGTGGGAATCGACGGCATCAAGATGCTCTCCAACCTCGGCGGCCTCCCGGCGATGCTGATCGTGCTGCTGGCCACCGGCTCGCTGTGGGCCTGGCTCAAGCATCCCGAGCGACTCGACAGCGTACCGACATCTCCAACCCCTTCCACAGCCAAGGACAAGGCATGAAGATCAAGCAGGACTTTCCGCACCGCGTGCGCGAAATCGAGAACCAGTGGATCGTGCTGGCCGACGGTACCCGCCTGGCTGCCAGAATCTGGCTGCCGGAGGATGCCGAAACGACCCCGGTGCCGGCGATCCTCGAGTATCTGCCCTACCGCAAGCGGGACGGCACGGCGGTGCGTGACGAGCTGACCCACCCCTACTTCGCCGGCCACGGCTACGCCAGCGTGCGCGTCGACATGCGCGGCAACGGCGAATCGGACGGACTGATGGAGGATGAGTACGCGGCGCAGGAGCAGGCCGACGCGCTGGAAGTGATCGACTGGATCGCCGCACAGCCGTGGTGCAGCGGCAAGCTGGGCATGATGGGTATCTCCTGGGGGGGGTTCAACAGCCTGCAACTGGCCGCGCTCAGACCCGCCCCCCTCAAGGCGATCATCACGCTGTGCTCCACCGACGACCGCTACGCCGACGATATTCACTACAAGGGCGGCAATATGCTGCTCGAGAACCTCGGCTGGGCCGCCACCATGCTGAGCTTCTCCGCCGCCGTGCCCGATCCGCTGCTGGTCGGCGAACGCTGGCGAGAGATGTGGAAGCATCGTCTCGACAACATGCCGCTGCTGGCCGAGCCCTGGCTGCGCCACCAGCAGCGCGACGCCTATTGGCAGCATGGCTCGATCTGCGAGAACTACGGCGACATCGAAGCCGCGGTCTACATGATCAGCGGCTGGGGTGACTCCTACGTCAATACGATCCCGCGGATGATGGAGAATCTCTCCTGCCCGAAGAAGGCGCTGCTCGGGCCCTGGATGCACAAGTACCCCCACTTCGCGATTCCCGATCCGGCCATCGGCTTTCTGCAGGAGGCGCTGCGCTGGTGGGACTACTGGCTCAAGGGCATCGACACCGGAATCATGGACGAGCCACCCTGCACCTTCTATCTGCAGGATGGTGTCCCGCCGGCGCCCAAGTATCTGGAACGGCCGGGCGAGTGGGTACGCACCTCGAACTGGCCCGCGCCAACCGACGAGATCGAGACGACGATCCTGGCGCTGAGCGAGCGTGGCCTGAACCCCGACGGCGAATTGAGCGGCGATCGTCTGATCGCCTCGCCGTTGACGGCAGGCTCGCTGCAGGGCGAGTACATCCCGCTGTGGTTCGGCGCCGACTTTCCGCCGGATCAGCGTCGCGACGATGGCCTGTCGCTGACCTTCGACTCCGAACCCTACGCCGAGGGCCTGGATATCCTGGGCCAGCCGACGGTCACCGCGACGATCGCCAGCGCCGAAGCTTGCGGTCAGTTCCACGTGCGTCTGTGCGATGTCGCGCCGAGCGGCGAAAGCGCGCTGATCACCTACGGCACGCTCAACCTCAATCTTCGCGACGATGCAGGCAGGATCACTCCGCCGATTCCCGGCGAGCCGATGGACGTGAGGCTACCGCTGGACCTGATCGGCTACCGCCTGCCCAGGGGACACCGCCTGCGTCTGGCGCTCTCCAGCGCCAGTTTTCCGCTGATCTGGTCACCCCAAAAGCGTGCCGACCTGACGCTCAAGGCTGGCAACCCGACACTGGAACTGCCGCTATGCCGGGCCGAAACCATCCCGATGCCTTTCGAACCGCCGGAGAGCGCCACGCCGTGCCGGGTCGAGACGCTGCGCGCCGGTCAACCCAGGCGCACGATCCATGAAGATGTGGGCAGCGGCGAGGTGACCGTCACCATCGAGGACGACATGGGCGACATGCGCTTCGAGAGCCACGGCCTGCGTGTCGAGCAGCGCGCGAAAGAGGTCTATTCGAGCCACCCCACCGATGCCACCCGTACCCGTGCCGATATCGAATGGGTCTATCGTGCCAGCCGTGAGCAGGGCGAGGGTCGGTTCTCCGTGGAAGTGACCAGCCGCTATCACCTGCATTGCGACGAGACCACCTTCTACCTGAGTGCCGAGCAGCGTGCGTTCGAAGGTGAAACGTTGATCAGCGATAGATCATGGGAGCGGGAGATTCCGCGAACCGCCATCTGATCGTGCCTCTCGGGGCGTCGCACGACGCCCATGTTATGCTCCGCAGCCGTCATTCCACGGTTGCGGAAGCCTCCATGTCCACGCGCGATGCCCTGCCACCCCTCACCTGCCTGCGCGCTTTCGAAGCGGCCGCCCGTCATGGCAGCTTCACTCAGGCGGGGAGCGAACTCAGCCTGACCCAGAGCGCCGTCAGCCGGCAGATCAAACGGCTCGAGGAGGACCTGGGGCGCCCGTTGTTCGAGCGCCACTACGACGGCCTGCGCCTGACCCCGGCCGGCGAGCACTATTTCCGCGTGGTACAACGCCTGTTGCGTGAGCTCCGCGACGAGACCGCTCGCCTGCGGCGTCGCGGCGACGATCGTCAGTTGACGCTGGCGTCGAGCCCGACCATCGCCTCGATCTGGCTGGCCCGTCAACTGCCAGACTTCCAGCGCGCCCATCCCGATATCGAGATCCGCATTCTCACCGTCGAGGACCCTCACCGCCTCGACCTGGCCGAATTCGATCTCGGCATCTACTACCACGTGCCCCGGGAGGTCGACCCGCCGGGCCTCACCGCCGATGCCATCTTCGCCCAGGAAGACGTCGCCGCCGTCTGCAGCCCGATCTATCTCGAGCGTCACGGGGGCATCGCCGATCCGCGGGACCTGCTGAACCGACACACCTTGATGGTGGTCGAGGATCACTATCACGACTGGTTGACCTGGGAGCTCTGGTTTCAGGCGCTGGAACTCGACTGGCACCCCCCCCTCCATACCCTGCGCGCCAACAGTTTCCAGCTGCTGATGAACGCGACACTGGCCGGCCAGGGCGTCACGCTCGGCTGGACCCGCCTTCTCGCTGCCGAGATCGGCCAGGGCAATCTCGTTCACGCCCTCGCGCACAAGATCCCCAGTCGCGGCCGGCTCTCATTGCTGACGCCGCAGCACCGACATCTTACCGAACCGATGCGCGCGTTCCGGGAGTGGGTGCTGGGCTGAGCGTCACCCGCGGAGTCAGTCGACGATGAACAGCTGTCGGATCCACGACCTATCGATGACATGCAGATCTGCATAACGCTTGGCAGAACTTGGCGAAGACAGTACCCAACTACCGCCTTAGACTTTCGTTGCAATCAATAACAACATCAATGGCAACGAAGGTACTCTTATGCTCCCTACAGTTCGCGTAGTCCTGGCACAAGTGGCCCCCGTCTTTCTCGATCTCGAGCGGACCATCGACAAGGCCTGTCAAATCATCGAAGAAGCCGCAGGCCTCGGCGCCGACCTCATCGTCTTCCCCGAAACCTATCTTCCAGCCTTTCCGCTATGGTCGGCAATTCACGCCCCCATCGACAACCATGTCTTTTTCACGCGGCTGGTCAATAACAGTCTGACGATTGACAGCCAGTCAATGAGAAAAATTGCCTCTGCGGCAGAACGTCACGGAATCTTCGTGTCTATCGGTTTCAATGAATCCACACCCGCCAGCATCGGCTGCCTATGGAACAGCAATGCGATCTTCGATGACGCCGGGCGACTCATCAATCATCGAAGAAAGCTGGTGCCGACATTCTATGAAAAGCTTGTGTGGGCGCCTGGCGATGCAGAGGGCTTGGATGTAACGGAGACAAGACTCGGCAAGATCGGGGCCTTGATCTGTGGTGAGAACACTAATCCTCTGGCCCGTTACAGCCTCATCGCCGAGGGCGAGCAGCTACATATTTCCACCTATCCTCCCATCTGGCCGACTCACCGACCGGACGAAGATCGCAATTACGATCTCAAAGCCGCGATTCACATCCGCGCCGCGGCCCACGCTTTCGAAGGCAAGGTGTTCAATCTCGTCGTTGCCGGCGTCCTCGACCAACACACCATCGACGAAGTCAGCCGCGGCAATGACGACATGCGGCAGCAACTGGAAAGATATCCCAGTGGGGTGTCGATGGTACTCGACCCGAGTGGCCAGCCAGTCGCGATGTCAGAGGGCGAAGGGGAGCAACTCGTGCAGGCGACGATCGACCTCAACCTGTGCATCGAACCCAAGCAATTTCACGACGTCGCCGGCAGCTACAACCGCTTCGACCTGTTTCGTCTTCAGCTCGACAAACGTCCCCAGCGGCCACTGGAAACGCTGCTGACGGAACCCGAGCACGCGAATGTGGCGCCGACGGAGCCCCTACTCTCTCGCCATATCAGCACCTCCGATAACAAGAACCCTGGAGCCTCTTGATGAACAGTACCGAACACGACCACCTGACGAGCATCTCTCCCTGGATGGGGATCATTCCCCGCTCTCTGGCAGGAAGACTCTTTCTGCTATGGGCGACAGCCAACGTGACATTGACACTGATCCCCGTCTTCACGACGTGGCTGGATAACACGGAGATGGTTCTGAATACGGCCCCCACCACGATTTTCTATTCCTTCGTGGCGTTTTTCTCGAACTGTGTGCTAGGCGTGGCCTTTTACGTCACCCGCGCCATCCATTGGGCAAAGAGCGCCGAATAACCACAGGAGCAGCGGCATGACAATGACAACATTAGTCGCGATTATCGGCATCGCCTGTTACATGGCAATCACCTTGGCAGTAGCCTGGCTTGCCTCGCGCCGAAATCAGAAAAGCGATCCCGACGATTGGTTCATCATGGGGAGAGGTGCCAACCTGTTCTTCCTGGTGGGAACGCTCTTCGCCACCTGGTTCAGTACCTTCGCGTTTCTCGGTGGCCCTGGGACATTCTTCGGCAAAGGTGCCAACTGGCTGCTGTTCGGCTTTTTCAACTCCATGGGTCCCTTACTGATCATGTTCATAGGTACACGTATCTGGCGACTGGGAAAGGAGTACAACTTCATCACGCCGGCGGACCTTCTCAGCTGCTACTACGACGACAGTCGGCGAGTGCGCGTCATCACCGCAGTCATCTGCGTGTTGGCGCTATTTCCCTATGTCGCCATCCAGTTATCAGGAATAGCGATATCGGTGCAGAGCTTGACCGAGGGTTTTGTCAGCTACTCGACTGCCATCTTCGGCATTGCCGCTTGCGTTGCGATCTACGCCATCTTCGGCGGCAGCCGTGCGGTCGTGTGGACAGATGCCTTCCAAGGTTTCATCTTTGCCATGCTGCTGATCGGCACGGCGATTCTGGTCATCGTCTGGAGTGGTGGTTGGGAGAATGGCTGGAACAGCGCGATCGAAGCCCGTCCGGAGCAGTTTCTGATCGATCATGGCCAAGGCGGCAGCTATGTCACTCTCATGCTGCTATGGACCTTTGGCTGGATTCTGACGCCCCACCTCTGGCAGCGACTTTATATGGCCAACTCAGCCAAGACATTGGTCATGAGCTCCATGATTGCCTCGTTTCTCTCACTGATCGTCATCGTGATCTGCGGCGCGATCATCGGCTTCTTCGCACTCGGCATGCCACTCCAGTTGCCCACGGGCTTTACGCCTGATGCCCTGGTACCGGAGATCTATCGCCAATATCTGCCATTGATGGGCGCGGTCCTGGTGATTGCCGTATTCGCCGCCGGCATGTCGACGGTGGACAGCCAAGTGATTTCCGCCTCATCGATCTTCACACGGGACCTCTACTCGCCGCTCGTCGGACCGAGCGTGAGTCTCGAGCGCTCGATGTCGGTCGGCCGCTGGTTCGAACTGGCTTTTCTGATAGCCGTCGTTGCCTTTTCGCTGTCTCCCTCGGGACGACAGCTACTGGTGCCACTGGCTTCCATCGGCGTGGGTATCGCGCTGTGCTTTTTGATGCCGCTGATCGGTGCTCTATTCTGGCCGCGAGCGACGGAACCGGCGGCATTCTGGAGCATGTTGGCTGGTGGTAGTGTCATGTTGGCGCTACAGCTGGGACTGAAGCAGCACTTGCCCAACATCATCGGAGCACCACTGTGGGGATTTCTGGTCTCAGCGATTCTGTTCTACACGATATCCCTGCGCACCCCCGCCGTCTCGGCTCGCAAGCAGGCCATGTTCCACGGCTTTCTCGCCAGCCGCTTTCCGGAGACGATCAGCGCCGAAAGCCGCCGGGACGCTCCACACTCCGAAATAAAGACCATCTGATACGGCGGGACCCGTCACCAACCGAGGCACACAGACCGAGCATGCACGCCTGCCGACCATAAGTCGGCAGGCGTGTCACAAGCCAAATTGGGTATCTTCATGAAAACGACACTGTAGAAACTCGACGAGTGACTTGACCCGAGCCGAATAACGCAACTCACGATGAACATTCATCCAGACGTCCCGCATCACGTAGGCCGTCTCCGGCATCACCCTGAACAATCCGAAGCGCTCAGCGTTGGCAAATGAAGGCAGCATCACCAATCCGATACCCTTCGTGGCCAGAAACATCTGCGCTAACATGCTCGATGAAACACAGATCAAGTGAGGGTCCGGTACGAGATCCTGAAGCCAGCGTACCGCATCGATCTGGATCTGATCCTCCACATATCCGATATAGCTGTGCCCGGATAATTGACCGAGATTCCGTGGCAGACCATGGCGCTCTGCGTAGACCGGTGCCGCGTATAGGTAGAGTGCAAAGCGCCCTATGCGCTCCGCATCCATCCCCCGCCCTAGAGACTCGAAGAATCCGATGAAGATATCGGCTTCCCGCTGGTTGACATGGATTCTCTGTGAGGAGGTCACCAACTCGAGCAGGATTTCCGGGTGCAGCCGCTGAAATTCCGGCAATACGTCAGTGAGATAAAGAGAGGCAATGCCCTCCATGGTACCTAAACGGACACTCTGTCGCTGTTCTGCACCGGGGGCAAATAACTCATCCTTGAGTTTGAAAAACCCGGTCTCCATGGCTTCCGTCGACTTCAGAAATCGCTTTCCAAATTCACTCAGCGTCAGTCCAGATCGCGCACGGTCAAACAAACTCAAACCAAGCTCATACTCCAACTGCGCGATATGACGACTGACCGTCGACTGATCGATGTGCAATGACTTGGCAGCGCGGCTCAAGTTACCGGCCCTGGCGACATGCAGAAATATCCGCACATCATCCCAGCTGACACGCTCCAATGAGGAAACGGTGAATTCTGGCAAGCGCTTCTCCCGAATTATCGTGTCTGGTGCATTGAGAAATACCGCCGCCGATCATGGCATGATTCGCTCGAGTCCTGGCCGTGACTGCTGGGCAGAGCTTCACCCGCGGTGTCAGTCGACGATGAACAGCTTGGCGCCGCTCTCGGTCGAGGAGCGGTGCGGTTCGGCCTGATCGGCAACCTGGTAGCTCTGTCCCGGCAGTAGTCGAAAGACTCGGCCGTCCTCCAGTTCGGTGACGAGCTCACCTTCGAGACACAACAGCACATGGCCCTTGGAACACCAGTGATCCGCCAGGTAACCCGGCGTGTATTCGACCATTCGCACGCGGACAGCCCCGAATTGCCGGGTTCTCCAGAGCGCCCTGCCGGTCTCGCCAGCGTGTTCGGTCGGCGTGATCGTCGACCAGTCCGTCGTAGCGAAAGGTATGTCGTCGAGCTGCATGGGCTCTGCTCTCTCCTGGAAAGGAATTGAACGAAGAAAGGGGATCGAACCGGGGACATTGCCACAGCAAAGCCAGGTCGTCTTGCGAATTGCGGCGCCTATCCATGCCTGCTCCGGTTTTCAAGCACGCCTTCGGGAGAGACAATCAGCCCATCAGACTACACGAACTTACACTGAGAAACGGATGCGACATCAAAGCGTCAAGCACCTGGCCCGGCTGTTGCTGGAGCCTTGCGACCCCGCCAAGGGGCAGACTCCCTCGGCTACCGTGACCGCCGACTACCGAGCGCTCACCCGGGGAGAGCGCGGTCACGTCGATCTGTTGGTAACGCGCACCCGCCGTATCGTCGGATTGCGCTCTCATCGACGCCTGCCGTGCTTCATGCGGCCCTTCATTGCCCTGCGCTGGGGCTGCTTCAACGCCTTCGGCGCCGAGTTCGCCCCGCTGGCCTGGTTGACCCGCGCATTCATTCGCGACGTGCCGACCTCCCATCGGCAGGAGATCAACGAGGCCGACGCCAGCATTCCGCCGGAATCGCCAACGCCGGGGCTCACGGCGCCAATCGCGCCCTCCACCTGAATCGCTCCATGTCCTGGCGCCTGAACGCAAAAAACCGGCAACGCTGACGCTGCCGGTTTTCATCCATTCATTCCGCAGATAGCCGATCAGGCGCGGTGCCCGGCGCCCGCCTTGTGCGACGAATTCGGCCCTTGCACGCGGTCTCGCGCCTCGGGCGGGGACTTGTCGCTGCTGCACAGGCGCAGCGCAACGAACAACCCGAAAGCGACGAAGCCGACGACAATACAACCCAGACTGAATAGACTCATTGCGCACCCCACGTATCGAAATCGTTGTCTACCGGGCTGGACCGCAATGCTCCGAATTCGAGGTTTTAGAGATTCGGTGTCCACTGTCCGGTTTTTCGACGCCGCTCTCGCACGATCGACGTCACTTTTTGGTCATGTCTTCTTGGTTCGGAGCGAGCTGCCCTGTCCGTATCGGTCACGCCGGCAGCGTACTTCGAGGATACTCAGTGAATTTACAATCGGATTCAAAAAAAATCAATTGATACTTTCTGATTACCTAATAATACAAATTATAAATTAACCAATGCCGATCAGCCATTAGCGATTGGTGGGTCAGACCAATGGCTATGGGGCCGCGACGGACAGCCCACGACGCTAGCCGACGGCAGCCGTGACCGCGCCGATGAAGGCAGCTCGAAACGCAGCCCACTCGCCGGGACACCGCGCCGGGAACGCCGAACCGCAGCACCGTTTACCGCCATCCGCAAATGCGCCTGGCCGGCAAGCGGTTCAAGCGCGCGCTCCGGCGGCGCTGTCGGATGCCAAGCAAGGAGCACTCAACTTCGCGCCGGTGATGATGTCCTCGTGCCCCATCGCTACCCGCGGCGACCGAAAGCCTGTCGTGGAGTCAGACTTCTTCCGATAAGCGAAGCGCCGCCTAGCGCGGCATGACTCTCACATCGGACAGATTCTCCAGCGGCTGCGGACGATCGATCAGGTAGCCCTGGGCAAAGTCGATGCCTAGCCGCGACAACTGCGCCATGACCTCCGGTGTTTCGACGAATTCAGCGATCGTCTTCAGGCCCACGGTGTGTCCCACCGTATTGATCGCTTCCACCATGGCCCGATTGATGGGGTCGGTATCGATATCCTTGATGAAGGCGCCATCGATCTTCAGGTAATCCACCGGCAGCTGTTTCAGGTAGGCGAACGAAGAGAGGCCGGCGCCGAAATCGTCCAGTGCGAACCGACAGCCCCACCGCTTGAGACGATGGATCAACCGTGTCACCGTGGATAGCTGGGAGATCGCCGCGCTCTCGGTAATCTCGAAGCAGAGCGTGCCGGCCGGCAGCGCCGCCTGCTTCACCCACAGCGCCAGCTCCTTGCAGAAGCGCTCGTCGGAGAGCGATGCACCGGACAGGTTCATCGACCAGGTGTCGATGCCAGCGCTCGCCTTGTGACGATAGCGATCCGACAGCCACGCCAATGTGTTGCGTACCACCCAGCGATCGATCCGCACGATCAGGTTGTAACGCTCGGCCGAGGGCATGAAACTACCCGGAGCGTATAACCTGCCGTTCTCCTCCAGTCGCACCAGGATCTCGTGATGGTGGATGTCGCCGGGATTGGCCACCGAGGCGATCGATTGCGCGTAAAGCCGGAGGCGATCCTGGTCCAGCGCCGCCTGCAGGCGCGGCACCCACTGCAATTCGCCATGACGATCGAGCAACTGGCGATCGTCCGGCTGGTAGACATGAACGCGGTTGCGCCCCGCCTCCTTGGCGGCATAGCAGGCGGCGTCGGCAGTACTCAGCGCCTCGCTCAGGACGACCGAGCGGCCCACGTCCAGCGCGACCAGACCGATGCTGGCGCCCAGCGCAAACGTCCGCCCTTCCCAACTGAAACGGAAATCGTCGATCGCCTCACGAATACCCTCGGCAACGCGAAGCGCATCATCCAGATCGCACTCGAAGAACACGATGCCGAACTCGTCGCCACCCAATCGCGCCAGCAGGTCCATATCCCGAATCTGGGCACGCAGCAGCATCGACAGCTGACGCAGCAGCTCATCCCCCGCCCTGTGGCCGCAGGTGTCGTTGACGATCTTGAACTGGTCGAGATCCAGATAGCAGAGCACATGGAAACCTCGCGCATCGAGTAGCGCCGCCTGCAGTCGTCGCTCGAATTCACGCCGATTGACCAGCCCGGTCAGCGCATCGTGACTGGCCTGATGGTTGAGCTTACGGGTCAGCTCTCGGGTCAGCGTCTTGTCCTGGAAGACGACGACTGCGCCCACCGTGTAGCCGCCGCGACTGCGAATCGGGGCGGCGGAGTCCTGGACCGGCCAGCGACTGCCGTCACGTGCGACCAGCAGGCGCGTCTCGAGACTGGCGATCGCCTTGCCACTGGCGAGCACCTGGCGGGCGGTATTGTCGATAGGATTGTTCGACGCCTCGTCGATGAGGCTGTAGATCTGGCCCACCGGCAGTTGCCGGGCGGCCTCCAGCGTCCACCCGGTCAAACGCTCCGCCTCGGCGTTGAGGAAGGTGACCAGGCCACTGTGATCGGTGGTGATCACGCCATCACCGATCGACGCCAGCGTGACCAGGGCGAGTTCCCGCTCGCGGCTCAGTTGCTCCTCGATTCGCTTGCGCTCGGTGATGTCACGCACCATACCGGCGAATTCCGCCTCCGAACCGGACGCTCCCTCGCTGACCTGGATTTCCAATGACCGTGGACCCGCTGCCGTGAGGACGCGTAGCTCGCGTCGCTGGCCGGGAGCCGGAATCCGGCAGCGAATCAAGGCCTCGACGGGAGTCCCCATCACCGTCTCGGCGCTGACACCGAACAGCGCCTCCGCGCCTGGATTGATCGCGGTAAGAACACCATCGCTTCGCCAGGTCAGCATGCCGTCGCGCAGGTTGCGCATGATCACCTGGGTACGCGTCATCGCTCGCTCCAGCGCCGCCGACACCCGGTTGTAGCTGGCCGCGATCTGGCCGACCTCGGTGAACGGGTCGGCCGCGACCCGCGCGCCGATCTCGCCATGCTCCTCGTGCTGACGCATGGCGTCGAGAAACTCGAACAGCTCGGTGCGGGCACCGTGCTCCGCCATGTTCAGCCCCATCTCCTCAGCCTCGGCCGAGACTCGCAGCGGCAGCCACCGCCCCAGGATACCGAACAGCAGCCAGCTCACCAGAAACGCCCAGAGCCCGCACACCACCACGCCCAAAAGCTGCACGCCACACTGCGCGGCCCAACCCAGGCCGGTACCAAGGCGATCGGCGTCGCCAAACAGCCCCACGGCCAACGTACCCCAGATACCGGGAGCCAGGTGGGCAGGGATGGCGCCGACGGCATCGTCGATACGCCATCGCAGCAACCATTCGCTCATCAGCACCATCAGCACCCCACCCACGGCCCCCGTCATCACCGCCGCATCGACCGAGAGATCATGGGCGCCCGCGGTGATCGCGACCAACCCGGCGATCGCACCGTTCAGGGCATAGAGCACCTCGGCGAAACCGCGCAGTTTCCAGCCCAGCAGCAAGGCCGACATGACGCCGGAGACCGCCGCGATCACGGTGTTGATCAGGACACCCGGCACGCTGGCATCGAACGCCAGCGTGCTGCCGCCGTTGAATCCGAACCAGCCGATGAACAGCACCAGCACGCCCAGCATGGCGAGCGGCAGATCGCCCGCCGGCATCAGCTTGGTGGCTTGCCCGGAAACGAAGCGCCCACGTCTTGGCCCAATCCGCAATACGGCGGCCAGCGCCACCCAACCGCCGACGCTGTGGACCACGGTGGAGCCAGCGAAATCGACGAAGCCGAGCGCGGCCAGCCAGCCCGGCTCACCGGTGTAGCCACCGCCCCAGGCCCAATGGCCGAAAACCGGGTAGATCAGTCCACTGACGATCAGGGTGATGAGCAGATAGGACTGGAACGGCATGCGCTCCGCAACCGCACCGGAGACGATGGTCGCCGCGGTGGCGCAGAACATGACCTGGAAGAGAAAGTAGACCGCCAGCCAGTAGGTGCCCTCTCCCTCGAACTCGGGAAAGAAGAACGTCGTACCAAACCAGCCGCCCTGGCTGCTGCCGAACATGATGCCGAAACCGACGCACCAGAACACCAGCATCGCCACCGCGAAATCGCAGACGTTCTTCATCGCCACGTTGATGGCGTTCTTGCTGCGCGTGACGCCAGCTTCCAGGCAAAGAAACCCGGCCTGCATCATGAATACCAGTATGGCGCCAAGGGTGACCCACAGCGCATCGACCGCCGCCACCGATTCGCTCATCGTAACGCTCCTGGTCCGCATTCTTGTTGTTGTTGGTCATATGACATTGTTCATCAGAAGCGTTATCGGCCGCCAGGGGCGCGACTGTATCTCGCTCTTCGGGGATCGCACACGGTATCTCGATTCTACTGGGCGTCCGGCTCGCCGGGGGCCGTTACCGACTCCCGGGTCGTCTCGCCACGCGCAGTCACCGGCGTTTGCTCCATCACCACGCTCATGCGCGGCATTGCCAGATCCAGCCCGTCCTGGTCGAAGCGCTGCTTCAGGCGCAGGTTGAAGGCGCGGGCCACGTCCCACTGCATGATCGGCGCGGTGCGCATCCGCACGCGCAGAATCGCCGCCCCGGCATCGAAGCTCTCGATACCCTGAACCTCCAGTGCCGACCAGATGTGGTGGCGCATCATCGGGTCGCTGCGCAGGTCGTCGGCGATCTCGCGCACGATCTCGATCGCATCATCGATCTTCATGTGATGGGCGATCCGAATCCGCAGCAGCGCAATACCGAACTCACGGGAGTAGTTCTGGATCCCCTGAATCTGACTGAACGGGATGATGTGCACGATGCCATCGAGATCCCGCAGCTTGACGGTGCGAATGCTCAACGCCTCGACCGTACCGCTGTGCGTTCCCAGATTGACGAAATCGTCGATCGCCAGCGAGTCCTCGATCAGGATGAACAGGCCGGTGATCAGATCCTGGACCAGCGTCTGCGCCCCGAAGCCGACCGCCAGGCCGATGACACCGGCACCCGCCAGCAGCGGCGTCACGTTTACGCCCAGATTGGCCAGTGCGATGATCAGCGCGATCACTGCGATGGTCACGAACACGGTATTGCGCAGCAATGGCGTGATGGTCTGGGCGCGGGCACTGGCGTTGACCCGTCGGCCGTGGCGACGGCTACTGCGCAGTAGCGCATGCTTGATCGCGGTATCCGCCAGAATCCATACCAGCCACGCCAGCAGGAACGTTGCACCCAGCCCGAGCACGCCCTTGACGATCTGCTGCCCGATGCCGGCGGAGGCGCCCACCGCCCATAGCGACGAGCCCCAGACCCGCATCGCCAGCTCGGCGAAGACCATCCAACTGGCCAGATGTGCCAAGGTGAAGCCGAAGCGCGCCAGGCGTGCAGCGTATTCCGAGGAGGGGCTCTCACGAACGTTGGCGCCTCGCCGATGTATCAGGCCGGTGACCACCAGGGTCGCGATCATGAGCCCAGCCGTCACCACCGCCCGGAAGAACGCGCTGCGAGAATCCTCGGCCGACATGATCATCGCGATCAGCGATACCGCCACCATGACCAGAATGGGGATGTGCCAGACTCGGCTGAATGCCCGAATCAGTTCGGTGGTCGCGCGACGCTGCTGACGTTGAGAATAGGGACGATTGCGAATCAAATGCCGTATGGGTCGCCGGAACACCAGAACGAAAGCCCCCAGCAGCGATGCCGCCAACACATTGGCGATCAGCGACAGGAAGGTCGTGACCCCTTCGCCCAGCGGCTTGACCAGCGCCTCGGCATTGGCCGCATCACCCAGCGCGACCAGCGCTCCCAGCGCAAACAGCCAGCGGGCTCCGCGCCGACGCAGGATGCGTAGCGCGGTGTGGCGATGCCCGCTGCCGAAAAGCGAGAACACGATTTCGCAAATCGCGGAGAAGACCGCGCCGCAAAGCGTGGCGTAAGCCGCGACCATGGCCAATGTCAGGCCGACCGTGCCGGTCGTGACCTGATGTACGGTCATCAGCGCGGCAACGAAGCCGATTGCCAGAGGCACCACGCGCCGCACGATATGGCGAATGAGCGTCCAGGTCGTCGGCTCCGCCGGCAGATGCCACGTCAGCCCCAACTGGCGGATGCCCCAACGCCAGAGCGTTGCCACGAGCAACGTCACGCCGACCCAGAGTGCGGTGACCCAAGCCAGTTCGAAAAAGACTCTTGGCCAATGCCGTTGTTCGCTGACCAGCGTCGAGAGATCGTCCCCGGCCTGGTCGGCGCGGCTCGACCAGTAGCGGATCGGATTGTCGAGCCCGTCGGTTTCCAGGGAAGAGAACGACTGGGCGAGGGCGCCCAGCAATCCTTCCGACCTCCCCTCCTGCCTGGCATCCGCTGCCGTGGCGTCACGCAGCTGCTTGAGCTGCTCCAGCAGCGACTGGCGCTGGTCGCTGTCCTCGAGCGTGGTGATGATCTGATCGAGCGAGGTACTCAGCTCCTGCGGGGTAGGGGCGGCTGCCGACTGAGCACCGCTGCTTTGCTTACCGCCCATCAGCGAGGTCAAGGACTGCGCCGATACTGGCGGGCTGACCAGCAATGTCAGGACCAACCCCAAGATCCATCCCAGCTTTCTCAATCCCGTCACGTTGACTCCTATCCGCATCAATATCGAGCCGTCGAGGGCTTGTCGCCAGACATCATGCTATCCACGCGAGGCCAGAACAACGCTTCGACTCTTTGGTCCAAAGGTCGAAGCTGCTCTATCTTCAATGGAGACGTTGCCTCGACGGGCGCGCTCGGCACGGAGGTCTGATCGGCCTCAGCCGCCAGACGCCGCTGTCATCGATTCCGCCATCATTTTCCACACCTCGCTCGGAACGCTTACGCAGGGCCAGCGAAATCAAGCAAGGAGAGAGAAATGCGCCTTTCAGGCAAGGTCGCCCTGGTGACCGGCAGCACCCAGGGCATTGGTCGCGCCATTGCCGAGCGTCTCGCCCTGGCCGGCGCCGATGTCGTCGTCAGCGGTAGCCGCCCCTCGGAGCGCGCCGAGGAGACCGCACGCAGGGTCCGCGCCCATGGCAGGCGGGCTGCGATCGTGACCGGAGACATCGGCGATGTCGATACCAATCGCCGCTTGATCGCGGAGAGCGTCGAGGCACTGGGCCGCCTGGACATCCTGGTCAACAATGCCGGACTCGAAATAGATTCGCCCTTCCTCGACGTCGATGAAGCCGACTACGACAAGGTCATGCGCACCAATCTCAAGGGCGTCTTCTTCACCACCCAGGCCTTCGTCCGCCATCTGCGCGACGAAGGCCGCGGCGGGCGCGTGATCAATATGAGTTCGGTCCATGAGGATCTGCCCTTTCCAGGCTTCACCAGCTACTGCATGAGCAAGGGCGGCATGCGCATGCTGACCCGCAACCTGGCCATCGAACTGGCGCCGCTGGGCATCACTGTCAACAGTGTGGCGCCCGGCGCCATCAAGACCCCGATGAATTCGGCGCTCGAAGAGGATCCGGAGAAACTGCGCCATCTTCTCGGTAACATTCCACTCAACCGTCTGGGCAGGCCCGAGGACGTGGCGGGCGTGGTCGAATTTCTGGCATCCGACGATGCCGCCTACATGACTGGCGCATCACTACCAGTGGATGGCGGGCTACTGTGGCAATATGAAGAATAACCAGGGGGCCATGTCGTCTCCGGTACGCTCCACGTTATGCAGGGAAACCGACATGCTCGACAGCTTTCAGATGTCATCCGGGAGCGCCTGCTCGATCGACGACGCGGCGGTCACCCCCCACGACCGCTTCGGCGAGCTGTTCGAGGCGGTCGCGCTGGCGCATATCTTCGAGGACTCCAAGACCTTCGCCGACTCGATTCCGAGACAGCCGCCCGCGGAGATCATGGAAGCCTACGAACAGCAGCGACGGCAGGTGGGATTCGATCTCGCCGTCTTCGTCTCCGATCACTTCTACAGCGACATGGTTCCGGGCAGGGGCTACGAAGCCCGCCCCGAGCACGACCTGATCGAACATATCGACAACCTGTGGCCGGTGCTGACCCGCAATTCGCGCCAGCACCCGCGCTGGTCCTCGCTGCTCGCGCTGTGCCACGACTACGTGGTGCCCGGCGGGCGGTTTCGCGAGTACTACTACTGGGACTCCTACTTCACCATGCTGGGGCTCGCCGCCAGCGGCGAGAACCACTTGATGTGCGCGGTCACCGATAACTGCGCCGATCTGATCATGCGCTACGGTCATATGCCCAACGGCAACCGTACCTACTATCTCAGCCGGTCCCAGCTACCGCTGTTCTCGATGATGGTCGAACTGACCGAGCGCCAGGGTCTGCGCAAGGCGGTCGACTACCTCCCCCAACTGGAGCGCGAGTACGCTTTCTGGATGGATGGAGAGGAGATCCTGGCCCCGGGAGAGAGCCATCGTCGCTGCGTGCGCCTAGACGACGAGTGTCGGCTGAATCGGCACTGGGACGATCGCGCCACGCCTCGTGAGGAATCGTTCCGCGAGGACGTCGAGATATCCCGGCGCGCGGCACGCCCGGCGGAGGCGCTGTTCCGGGATCTTCGCGCCGGCGCGGAGAGCGGATGGGATTTCAGCGGGCGATGGCTGGAGGATGTGACGGATCTCAGCACCATTCGTACGACTCACTTCATCACGCCGGAACTCAACGCGCTGCTGTTCCATCTCGAGCAGACACTCTGTCGCCTCCATACCGCCACGGGTGACGATGCCAGGGCCGGAGAATTCCGCCGCCGCTCGCTGCGCCGGCAAGCGGCAATGGACAAGTATCTCTGGAGCGATACCCGAGGCGCGTATTACGACTACGATTTCGTGCGGGGCCAGAGCAGCGTCCACCTGACGGCCGCCTGCGTCGCTCCGCTGTTCGTCGGCGCGGCCTCCGACGCCCAGGCCGAGCGTGTCGCCAACATCATCGCCAACCGACTCGTGACACCGGGCGGTCTCGCCACCACGGAGATCACCGATAGCCAGCAGCAGTGGGATCATCCCAATGGCTGGGCACCGCTGCAGTGGATGGCGATCGAGGGACTACGGCGTTACGGCTTCACCGAACTCGCCGATACCATCGCCGATCGCTGGCTCGCCCTGGTCGAGGAGCTCTACCGCCGCGAGAGCAAGCTGGTGGAAAAGTACGTGCTCTACCCTGGCGCGGATTTCGCCACCGGCGGCGAATACCCGCTTCAGGACGGCTTCGGCTGGACCAACGGCGTCACCCGGGCACTAATCGCCCAGCGCGAAGGGCATCAGTAGTATCACTCCCAGCGGCGGTAGCGTCAGCACCAGCGACTGACGCTCGCCGTGGGCGGCGACCGCCTCGGTCTGCAAACCGCCACCGTTACCTTCGTTGCTGCCGCCGTAACATGCCGCGTCGGAGTTGAAGCGCTCCTGCCAGCTCCCGGCGGAAGGCACCCCGATGCGATAGCCGCCGAGCCGTTGCGGCGTCATGTTCGCCACCGCCAGTGCTTCGCGACCGTGGCGATCCCGCCGCCACCAGGCGAAGACACTGTTGTGGCTGTCGTCGCCGATGACCCATTGAAAGCCATCCGCCTCGCAATCCAGTGCATGAAGCGCCGGATGCGAGCGGTAGAGCGCATTGAGATCGCCCACCAAGTGCCGAATGCCGGCGTTGGGCGCTTCCTGCAACAGCCACCAGTCGAGTTCGCGGTCATGGCTCCACTCCCGCCCCTGGGCGAATTCGCAGCCCATGAACAGCAGTTTCTTGCCGGGGTGCAACCACATGAAGCTAAGGTAAGCCCTGAGGTTGGCAAATCGCTGCCAGTCATCGCCGGGCATCTTGTCCAGCAGCGACCCCTTGCCGTGCACCACCTCGTCATGCGAAATCGGCAGCATGAAGCGTTCGTTGAAGGCGTAGATCAGGCCAAACGTCAATTGATCGTGATGATAGCGACGATAAAGGGGATCGTGGCTCATGTAGCTCAGGCTGTCGTGCATCCAGCCCATGTTCCACTTGTAGCTGAAACCCAGGCCATGCTGCTCGACCGGCGCGGTGACACCGGGCCAGGCCGTCGACTCCTCGGCGATGACGATCGCGCCAGGCACCTCGTCCTGGACGACCTGGTTGAGATGCTGGAGGAAGGCTACCGCCTCGAGGTTCTCCTGTCCGCCGAGATGGTTGGGAATCCACTCCCCCTCGCGGCGGGAGTAGTTGCGATAGATCATCGAGGCGACCGCATCGACCCGCAGGCCGTCGATATGGAAGTCGCGCAACCAGTGCAACGCCGAGGCCAGCATGAAGCCGTGGACCTCGCGCCGCCCCAGATTGTAGATGTAGGTGTTCCAATCCTGGTGATAGCCCTCGAAAGGATGGGCATATTCGTAGAGTGCGGTGCCGTCGAAACGCGCCAGGCCGTGAGGATCGGAGGGGAAATGGCCGGGAACCCAATCGAGGATCACGCCAATCCCCGCCATGTGGCAGGCATCGATGAACGCCGCGAATTCCTGCGGCGACCCGAAGCGTCCACTGGGCGCGAACAGCGATAGCGGCTGATACCCCCACGAGCCACCGAAGGGATACTCCATGATCGGCATCAGCTCGACATGGGTGAATCCCATCTCGAGCACGTATGGGATCAGCGATTCGGTCAGGTCCCGCCAGCCATAGATTCTGCCCTCGTCGCCGCCATGCTTGCGCCAGGAACCGGCGTGCACCTCATAGATCGAGATCGGTGCCGAGGGGGCATGGCGTCCAGGTCTTTCGGCCATCCAGGTCTGATCATGCCAGGCAAACGGCGACGCGTCGGCCACCACCGACGCCGTCAGGGGCGGCGGCTCGGTGGAGAGCGCAACCGGATCGGCCTTGAGCAGACGCTCGCCATTGATGTCGATCAAGGCATACTTGTAGCGCTCACCGGCCCCGATCCCAGGGATGAATATCTCCCACACGCCCGAGGGATAACGGCAGCGCATCCCGTGACGACGCGAGTCCCAGCCGTTGAAGTCACCGACCACCGCCACCCGCTGCGCGTTGGGCGCCCATACCGCGAAACGTACGCCCTCGATGCCTTCGACCGTCATCGCGCGGGCCCCGAGGCATTCACCCAGGCGCCGATGGCTCCCCTCGCCAATCAGGTAGAGATCGGTGTCGCCCAGCAACAGCGGGAAGGCGTAAGGATCAGCGACGGTCTGCTCCCCGTCAGGCCACCGGATATGCAGCCGATAGGCACAAGGCTTTGCCATTTTCCCGACGAAAAATCCTTCGATGGCGCCGAGTGTACACTCCCCCAGTAAGCGATCACTGTCGCGCTCCACCAGCGATACCGACAGCGCACCCGGCAGGTAGGCACTGACTTCCAGCTCGCCGCCGGCCGTGACATGAGGTCCCAGTACGGCGAAAGGGTTGGCGTGCGTCGCATGCGCGAGCGATTCCAGATCCGCCACGCCGAGGCGAGAGGCGCTCACCCCCGCCAAGCTGGACGAGGGTGCGACGGGAAGATCGGCATCGTTCTCACCGACCGTGCCGCGAGCGTGAGTCGATGTCATGAGCCACCTGCCGGCCGTAAAATATCGAGAGAGCGATCAATCATCCGATGCCTCCTCTTCGATCAGTTCGAACAGCGAGAGACTACGCGACTTGACCCGGTAGCCACTCTCCATGGGACAGCGAACGTCCCCGGCGGCTGGATCGAAGGTTTCGACGCGTCTCAGCCACTCGCTCCCCCCCGGGACGTCCGGCAGCACGAAATCGACATCCTGGTCGGAGGCATTGAGTGCCAGAAATACCGTAACGTCGGACCCGAAGCGGCAGATACCCGTAGGTTGGGCATGCCCGTTGAGGACGACGCCAATCGCCTTGGCCTCCTCGTCGTGCCAATGGTCCACCGTCATCTCCTCCGCGCCCGGGGTGAGCCACGCGACGTCCTTGATGCCCAGGTTTTCATCCAGCTTGCCGGTCATGAAACGCCCGCGTTCCAGAATGGGATACTGGCGCCGCAGCCGGATCAGTTGGCGAGTGAACGCCAGCAGACCACGGCCCTCGTCGGACAGGTTCCAGTCGACCCAGCCGATGTTCCCATCCTGACAGTAGGCGTTGTTGTTACCGCCCTGCGTGCGGCCGAACTCGTCCCCGGCCAGCAACATCGGCGTGCCCTGGGACAGCATCAGCGTGGCGAGCAGGTTGCGCATCTGGCGCATGCGCAGTTCGCGGATGCCGGCATCGTCGGTCTCCCCCTCGACGCCATGGTTCCAGGAAACGTTATCGTCATGGCCATCCTTGTTGTCTTCGCCATTGGCCTCGTTGTGCTTGTTGTTGTAGCTCACCAGGTCACGGAGCGTGAATCCGTCGTGGGCGGTAATGAAGTTGATCGACGAGAACGCCTTGCGCCCGCGGTGGTTGAACAGATCGGCCGAGGCGGTCAGGCGGTTGGCAAAGGCAGGCAGTCGACCCTCGTCTCCCCGCCAGAACGCCCTCATGTCGTCGCGAAAACGGTCGTTCCATTCCGCCCAACCGGGCGGGAACTTGCCGACCTGATAGCCCCCCGGACCGCAGTCCCAGGGTTCGGCGATCAGTTTGCACTGGGACAGCAGCGGATCCTGGCGACAGGAGTCGAGGAACCCGCCGCCCTCGTCGAAGCCATCGGCCTCGCGCCCGAGAATCGTGGCCAGGTCGAAACGGAAGCCGTCGACACGCATCTCGTCGGCCCAGTAGCGCAGCGAGTCCGTCACCATCTGCAGGACCCGGGGATGGGAGAGGTTCAACGTGTTGCCGGTGCCGGTGTCGTTGATGTAGAAGCGCGGCTCTTCCGGCATCAGGCGATAGTAGGAAGCGTTGTCGATGCCCTTGAACGACAGCGTCGGCCCCATCTCGTTACCTTCCGCCGTGTGGTTGTAGACCACGTCCAGCAGCACCTCGATGCCGGCAGCGTGGTAGCGCGCCACCATCTGCTTGAACTCGCTGACGGTCTCGGTCGACATGTAGTTCGGGTGCGGCACGAAAAACGCCAGGGTGTTGTAGCCCCAGTAGTTGTGCAGGCCCTTCTCCTGCAGGTGCCGGTCGTCGGCAAAGGCGTGAATCGGCATCAATTCGAGCGAGGAGACGCCCAGATCGACGAGATAGTCGATCACTTCCGGCACGGCTAGCCCCGAGAACGTACCACGCAGCGCTTCCGGTACCGACGGGTGGCGCATGGTATAACCGCGAACATGCGTCTCGTAGATGACGGTGTCGCTCCACGGCACCCGGATCTCGGTGGATCGCCCCCAGGTGAACGCGGGATCGATGACGCGACAGCGAGGCATGAACGGCGCACTGTCACGCTCGTCGAAGCTGAGATCGCCATCCTCGTGGCCGATGGTGTAGCCATAGAGGGCATCGTCCCAGATCAACTCGCCGACCAGTTGCTTGGCATAGGGGTCGATCAGCAGCTTGTGATGATTGAAACGATGGCCGGATTCCGGATCATAGGGGCCGTGTACCCGATAGCCATAGAGCTGGCCTGGACGGGCATCCGGCAGGTAGCCGTGCCAGATCTCGTCGGTGTACTCCGGCAGCACGACCCGCTCCAGCTCTTCCTGTCCGGATTCATCGAAGAGGCAGAGCTCGACTCGAGTCGCATTGGCCGAAAACAGCGAGAAGTTGACGCCGAGCCCATCCCATGTCGCCCCTAACGGGTAGGGAAGCCCCTCCCGAATCCGAGACTGCATGGTTCCTGCCTCCTGAACGACCTGCCCCATCGTTCCATCCCGTCCCCATCGCATATCGGTCATCGACTACCCTCCGGGCGAGCCAGGTTCATCCCTGTCACCCTGTCATACCCAGTGTGGGTCGGTTATTCGCTCTTGTCGTCGTTCGTCCCGCGGGGCTTGCGCGGCTTGGCGGCCGTTTTCCTGCTGCTGCCCTCGGTGGCCTTGGCCGGCCCCCGTTTGCGCGCCGGCGAGGCGCTCTCGTCGCCGCTCGCCGCCTTGCGCCGCAGTGGAGCCCGGGGTCGGGGCTGACTCGGCGGTGCCTCGATTCCGGTATCCTCTTCCTTGCGCGCCTCGGTCTCTGGATCGTCCAGCGGCAGACGCGGCTCGTCTATACCCAGTTCGTCAGGCTCGGCGGGCGGATCCTCGCCCTCCAGCGGCGAGGGCTCGTCGGACACCGCACGCCACTCCTGCTCTTCCTCACGGGCGTTCTCGGCTTCGACGATACGTTCGGCCATTTCCCAGTGGCGCGCCTCCTGACCGTCGGGCCGTCCCTCCGACTCCCATATGCGATAAGCCAGCATCCGTATACGTTGTTCACGACCGGTCATCATGATGCGCTCCTTTCTGTTTGCGTGGCTCGAAGGGGCATCCCTGCCCCATCGGATTCGTTCGACACCAGCGCCGACAACACCAGCGCCTCACTCTCAAGATAGCGGGTTCAAGACGCCCACACCCAAACCCCGCAGGGAAAATCCGACAAATGCCGATGCAGCGGCAGTTCCGCTTCGGCTGCTACCGGCGCCGGCGTCAACCAGCCCTGACCGACACCTTTCAGGTTCAATGCTTCAAGCGACAGCGCTGTGTCCGACCACTGGAGACGCCCCTCGAGGGTCTCGTCCATCAGCGCCGAAGCGAGCCGGCTGACGACCACCAGCAAGGTCATGCCTTGTGCTCTGCGTGCAAAGGCAATGACGCGGTCGGCGTGGGTCCCCGTCGCCTGCAGTGGCAGATATTCCCCGCCATCGAAAAGTGAGGGGTGGTCACGGCGCAAATTCAACAACCGCTGCAAGATGGCCTGCTTGACGGCGCCGTCCCGCCAGTGACGCCAGGCCGCCACCGGCGTTTCGGCGTGATCCAGGGCCTCCCGGCGCGCCACCATGTGGACGGGGCGACGATTGTCGGGATCGACCAGGGAAAGGTCCCAGAAATCGGTGCCTTGATAGAGATCGGGAACGCCCGGTGAGCAGAGTCTGAGAACCGTCTGCGCCAGGCCATTGACCGCGCCGGGCATGTCGAGCACCGTCGCTGCCGAGGCCAGCTCGCGGGTCAGCGCATCGCCGGTCAACGCACGCCGTATGGCATCCTCGCCGGCCTGTTCGTAGCGCTCGTCAGGGGCCAGCCAGTGACTCGCCAGCTTGGCCTCTCGCATCGCCTTGCGCTGCCAGGCGACGAGACGATCGGCGTACTCATGCAGTGCCTCCCGCTCGCGGGAAGCGGACTCTTCGCTCCGCGCCTGCGCTGGCGTCAACTCCAGTGGCCATGCGGCCAGCAGCAGTTGGAGCATCATCAGACGATCCCCGCCGCTGGGTGCGGCGTGACTGTCATAAAGACGCGAGTCCCGGGCCCAGGCGCGCAGCTTGGGGGCCAGCATGTCGCCCCATTCGCTCAATGCCGCCAAGCGCCCACGGACGTCCTCGCCACGTTTGTGATCGTGTGTCGCGGTGGTCAGCATGGCATGGGGGAATGTCGCCAGGCGCTGCCGGTTCGCCTGATGAAAGTGCGGGACCGGATAGGCGAAGTGAGCGCCCTCGCAGCCAACGTCGTTACGCGACAGCAGCACTGCCGAGCGATAGCCGGCAGTATCCTCGACGGCCTTCGCCGCGAGTGGCGATGTCAGTTGTTGGAAGCGGGTGATCGCGCTCAAGCGCAACTCGCGCTCAGGCTCGTCGAACGCGTCGGGTGCCTCGCCACCGAGCCAGTCATCCAGTAGCGGCAGCCACGAGGCGTCGGCGGCGGACAACCGCGACCGCGCCACCTGCATGGCATGCTCGAACGCGCCGATATCCACCTCGGGACGACCGTTGCGATCGGTATAGCTGCGATAGACCGGATAGCCGATCGCCAGCGCCGCCACCACACGTCGAATCGCGGGCAGGCTGAATTCGCGGGTGGCGGGACTAGCGCCGGCCAGGGCCCGCATCGCCCTGACGCAACGCTCGAATTCGGCAGTCAGCGGCCCGTGCAGCATTTCCTGACGCGCGATCTCGACCTCGGCGGCGAAATCCGCGCTGCGACCGCTGACCTCCCGCCATAGCCGAGTCAACGGCTCGCGACCTGCCGGGTCGTGCTGGATACCCGAGACGAGATCGAGAAATTCGTAGCCGGTGGTGCCGTCAACGCCCCAGTCGGTGTGGAGGCGTTCGCCCTCACCCAGGATCTTCTCGACATAGATCGGCAATCGCTGGCTCCCCACGCCCTGCCGCTCCGAGATCGCATCGAGACGACCGCGCAGCCGCAGCGCATAGCCACGAGGGTCGGCCAGGCCATCGATATGGTCGATACGCAGTCCGTCGATCCAGCCGCGCTCCACCAGTGCCAGGAGATAGGCGTGAGAGAGATCGAATACGCTCTCGTCTTCGACCCGCACCCCCGCCAACTCGGTGATGTCGAAAAATCGGCGCCAGTTGAGCGCATCGTTGGCGGTGCGCCAGTGGAGAAGCCGATAGGCTTGACGCTCCAGTAGTGCGTGCAGCCGCGAGCAGCCTGCCTGAGTCCTGGCATCATGGTCCGCGATGACCGCCGCGACCAGCGGGTGGTCCTCGGCCAGTTCCTCCCTCGGCGGGAGGGCGGCTGCCTGACGATCGTCCGTTGATGAAGTCGCCAGCAGCGCCTCGATCTGGTTGGGGTCGATCGGAAACCGGTGCTCGTGATAGGCGATGAAAAAGACGCCGCGGGTCGCGTCCCAGGCCAGCACCAGCTCGCCACTTTCCAGTACCCTCAGGTAGCGATCCCCCAGAAAAGGCAGCAGAATCTTGCCGTCGGCACCGGGCTGTTCCCAGTCGATGTCGAAACAGCGGGCGTAGTCACTGGCACGCCCCAGAGCCAGCACGTCCTGCCACCAGGGATTCTCTGCCCCCACCGCCAGATGATTGGGCACGATATCGGCCACGATCCCCATCTCCGCGGCATGCAGCCCCTCGACCAGACGGGCAAGGCCGGCCTCGCCACCCAGTTCCGGGTCGATCCGGGTCGGATCGACGCCGTCGTAGCCGTGGGTCGATCCTCTTCTCGAGGCCAGGAAGGGCGATAGATAGAAATGGCTGACACCCAGCGCGGCGTAGTAATCCACCTGCCGCAGGGCATCATTAAAGGTGAAGTCGGCGTGCAGTTGCAATCTTACGGTGGCGCGAACGGCTCTCATGATCGACCTCCCCGGCGGATGCGGTCGATGCGCGTCAGCCGGTGCCGCACGGTCCGGGTCTCGAGCGCCTGGGGCGCCGGGACCGGTAGCCGGCGTCGCCAGTTGGGATGTTCATCGAGGGTGCCCGGCAAATTGGCCTGCTCCAGCAAGCCCAGCAGATCCTCCAGCGGTAACAGCGCCAACGGCGTCGGTGTTCCCGCCACGTGCGCCAGCGCCGCATCGACGACGTCGTTGACCTCCACGGCATCGGAGTCCAGTGACTGGCGGGTGTCGGCGCCAAGACCGCAGACAGCGGCCAGCCGTCGTCGCTCCTCGCCACGCGCCTGCCTGAGCTTGGGCAGCGTCTCGTCCTCGGCGAGCAGTCCCAGGCGATCGCGCCACCGCAGATCGTTCTCGAGCCACCAGCCCGCCACCGTGGGGAGATCGTGGGTGCTGGTCGTCGCCATCGTGCCCTCGCGCCATGCACCGGTCGGGAGGAAGGCGTCGCCCTCGCGCTCGAACCACATCACGCTCATGCCCAACACGCCGCGGTCCGCCAGCGCGTCGCGCAGCCCGTCCTCCACCGTCCCCAGATCCTCGCCGATGACGATGGCCCGGTGACGCCAGGATTCCAGCGAGACCAGGCGCAGGAGGTCGTCCAGCGGGTAGCGTAGGTAGGCCCCCTGCTGGGACGATTCCCCTTCCGGGACCAGCCACAGCCGCGATAGCCCCAACACGTGATCGATGCGCAGGCCGCCGGCGTGGGCCAAGCTGGCGCGCAGCATGGCGAGGAAGCCACGATATCCGGAATCGACCAGCCCCTCCGGCGAGAATGCCGCCACCCCCCAGTTCTGGCCATGGGCATTGAACGCATCCGGCGGCGAGCCGACGCTCAGGCCCCGATGGAGCTCGGCGGGATCGCTCCAGGCCTGGCTACCAGCGGGATCGACACCCACCGCCAGGTCGGCGATCAATCCCACCGCCATACCGGCGCGCCGCGCGTTTTGCTGCACCCGATCGAGCCCGGCTGCCACCAGCCACTGCAGAAACACGGCGAAGGTGACCGCCTCCCGGTGCTGCTCGGCGAAGGCCTCGACCGCTTCGCTACCCGGGTCACGCCACTCCTCGGGCCACTGGCGCCAATCGGTTTCGTCGGCATGCGCCTGCAGCACTTCGAAGCGGCAGTGGCGCTCCAGCCTCTCCCCGCCGTCGCGCCGGAAGGCGACCAGTCGAGAGCGCCACTCCAGCGCGCGCTCGTCATGCTCGACATACTGGAATAGCCGCTCCAGCATCGCCAGCTTGAGACGGGCGCTGGCGGGCCAGTCGATCAGCGCCAGCGACTCCTGCCGCGTCATGCTCTCGACGAAGGGCGCTCTTGCCCGATCCAGTATTTCTTCGTCGAACAGGCCCTCCGGCGAGGCGTGCCAGACGTTGTAAAAGAGCCGGCTGGAGGGCGAATAGGGGCTAAATCGTTCGGGGTGCGCCGCGAACAGCGCATGCACGGGGCTGATGGCAACGGCATCCGCGCCGGCCTGGGCCACCGCGCCACACAGTTCATCGAGCGCGGCCAGGTCCCCAATCCCGGCGTCGCCATCACGCCGAAGCCCGTAGAGTTGCGCGGCAACTCCCCAGTAGCTGGGACGCGCCTCTCCCCGCTCCTCAGCGATATCGGAGAGTGCGAAGCAACGCGCTGGCGTCACTGCCAGCAGACGGGTGACGCTGTCGTCGCCCCGGCCGGTGAGGAAGCTGACACGGTGATAGCCGATTTCGTGAACGGCAGGCAGATGGCCACCGGCATCGAGATGACCGTCCAGCGTTTCGCCGCTCTCGAGCCGGACGACGAAGCCGCATCCGCCCGCCTCGGCGACCGGAACCGGGAACGGCCGTTGCTGGTCGGCGATCAGCAATGGCGGTAACTGATCGAAAGCGACCGGATGGTGGCGGGCTCGCCAGCGAGCCAGGCTGGCGGCGACCGCCTGGTCATCGGCGGCCGGCCAGCCGAGGCATTCGAGCATGCGGCGCTGGCGCGCCTCGGAGAGCGACTGGCGCCGATCGTCACTACCGGTCCACTCGACCAGCAGCCCGACCGACTCGGCGAGCTGTTGCAACGCATCTGAACGTTCGATCAAAGGGTGGCCCTGGTCCGTCATGAATGGGGCGCTCCCGCCACGTCATCGGCTACCCTCTTGGCATCCGACGGGCCAAGCCACACCGCGCTCGCGTGGGCCGGCAATTGGCCCTCGCCGAGAGCGTCGGTGATACCTGGTCGCGAGCAGGCCAGCGGGTCGCCACGAAGACCCAAGCCAACCGGACGTGACGAGAGGTTGATCGCGGCGGTCAGGACTTGACCGTCGCCCATCCGCCAGACGGCCTCCACGGCCTTGTCGCCGAGAACCCGAGCGCCGAGAGCATGGCAGCCCACCAGGCAGGGGACGATGAAGCGGTGACGCAACGCCAGCCATGTAGCGAAACGCGCCCGATAGTCGAGGTGGTCGGGCATGGCCGCTTCCTGATCGTCGAGCTGTGAAGCCGCGAAAGTCGCCGCCGCGTTGGGATCGGGAATCCGCTCGCGCTGTGCCGGGTCCTCGAACGCGCTGAAGTCCGCAAATTCACGACGACGGCCCTCACGCACCGCATCGGCCAGGTCATCTCGATGATCGGTAAAGAAGAGAAACGGTCTGCTCGAACCCCACTCCTCGCCCATGAACAACAACGGGATGGCGGGAGAGAGCAGCAACAGGAGCGTCGCCGCATCGAGCGCGTCGGGCTCGCTCAATCGTGATAGACGCTCGCCGAGGGCACGATTGCCGATCTGATCGTGATTCTGGAGGAAGTTGACGAACGCCGTGGGCGGCAGGTGCCCGCTGGGCTCTCCCCGAGCCTCACCCTTGCGCGAGCGCTGGCCCTGATAGACGAACCCTTCAGCCATCGCCGTCGCCAACTTCGCCGTGGCGTTCTCGACGAAATCGGCGTAATAGCCTTCGTGCTCACCAGTCAGCAGCACATGCATCACGTTATGCCAGTCATCGGCCCACTGGGCGTCGAACAGACCCGGTGCCAGCAGGCTAGCCTGGTTGTTCTCGTTCTCCAGGATCAGATGGCAATGGCGGGCCGGACCGATGTGCTCGCGCAGGGTCTGCCCCAGCTCGACCAGGAAGTCCCGTTCGCTGATGGCGTGGACGGCGTCAAACCGGAGTCCGTCGAAACGGTACTCGAGCAGCCACATCAGCGCATTATCGATGAAGAAGCGCCGCACCTGCGGACGACGGAAGTCGATGGCGCCGCCCCAAGGTGTCTGCAGGTCGTCACGAAAGAAAGGCTTGGCGTAGTGAGGCAGGAAGTTGCCGTCCGGCCCGAAGTGGTTATAGACCACATCGAGAAAGATCATCAGGCCGTGCCCATGAACCTCATCAACCAGCGCTTTCAGTGTTTCCGGCGAGCCGTAGTAGGACGCGACAGCATAGGGCTGGACGCCGTCGTAGCCCCAATTGCGTTGCCCGGGACACTCGGCGACCGGCATCAGCTCGATGGCGGTGATGCCCAACTCGACCAGTGCCGGCAGGCGCCGACGCAGGCCGTCGATACCGCCACAGGCGCCCAGATGGACCTCGTAGATCACCGTCTCTTCCCAAGGGCGGCCCATCCAGTCGTCATGGCGCCAGCCGTGATCGCGACCGACCAGCAGGGACGCGCCGTCGACGCCACCCCGCAGCGCTCTCGAGGCCGGATCGGGCACCGGCATCCCGTCCTCGTCATCCCCGACGAAGACGCGATAACGGTAGGCCACTTGCGGGGGACACTCGAGCTCGAGTTCGAACCCGCCCTCGGCAACCGGCTCCATCGGCTGCGGTGCCAGGCCCTCGCACTCCAGCATCACCCGCCGGGCGCTGGGCGCCCACAGCCGAAAGCAAGCGCGGCCATCGGCCATCGGCGTCGCGCCGTAGAAAGGCGCCCAGGGTGTTCTCGCCTCATCACGGGGCCCCTCGGTTCTGGCGCTCATGGCGCCTCCTCGAACCAGGTCTCGTGGCGCAGATACAACGCAGCCATGGGCGGTACCGTCACGGCAAGCGACTGGGCATGGCCGTGGCTGGGAATCGCTTCGGTCGTCGCGCCATGGCCATTACCCACGTTGCTCCCTCCGTAGAAGACGCTGTCGCTGTTGAATATCTCCCGCCACCGGCCAGCACCGGTAACGCCAAACCGATAGCGGTAATGCACGCACGCCTGGAAATTGCAGAGGCAGATCATGCTGGCGTGACCGCTCTCGGTATGGCGGGCGAATATGACAACGCTATTGTCGCTGTCATCGTCGACCAGCCACTCGAATCCCAGCGACTCGTCGGCACGGATCTGCAGCGCCGGCTCGTTGACGTACAGCCGGTTGAGATCGGCGACGAGACGCAGCATCCCTGCGTGCCGGGTTTCGAACAGGAGCGGCCAATGCAGCGGCGCCTCCCACGGGCCGGCCAGCACCTGGCCCAGCTCCACGCCCATCGCCAACTGCTTGTCACCGGGCAGCGCCCACATCAACGCCAGACATGCCCGGAACGCCGCGAAACGCTGCCAGTCATCTCCATGGACTGTCTGCCGCCACTGGCCGAGCGCCGAGCCTTCATCCGGCACCTGCTCCAGCAACCCACGCGAGCTCTCGCGCGGAGTCAACGCCTCAACCCAGTCGCGGTGTCGTCGATGCCGTCCGGTGGGCCCCAGAGATAGATAGTCGGCGCTGGCAACCCGCCATCGCGGTCGACGATGCAACGTCAGCGCCGTCCCGACGGTGTCGCTGCCGAACAACCGACAGCCGCCATCGGCGTCGCGGCCGCGCTCGTCGATACCATCGAGATGGCAGCGCTCACACCATTCGAGAAACTCGGCCTCGGACATCGGCAACGACGCAGGACGCTGAACCACGACGCCCACGCCGGCGACATGACAGGTCTCGACGAACTGGCAAACCACCGCGTAAGGCACCGCGATCAGCCCCTCGTCGAGCACGACATGGGTAAATCCCAGGTCGGCGACATAGGGCACCAATTCCTGGGCGAGATGATTCCAGCTCAAGGGCGGAGGGAAGCGGGAGGCGTACCAATCAGCCCCACACAGTCGGTAGAGCGACAACGGCATGTCGCCGCCATGACGCCCCGCTCTCGATCGCATCCAGTCTCCGTCGTCCCAGGACCACGCGTCCTCACCCTCACCATCACCGACAGAGCCTCCGGCCCTTGGCGATGGGGGGGGCGGCGTCCCGTCCTGATCGTTCATGCGAGCGCCTACGCCCCCGAGGCTCGCTCGTGGCATCGAGTTCATGCCAGCGACGGCCCCGTTGGTTCCTGCGGAGTACTTCATCGGCTAGGCACCTGCTCGTTGGAGTGGACGACCGTTTCGGTCAGCAGGTCGGCGTAGAGCCGTCGATAGGGAATCACGGCCTGTCGCCAGTGCAGACGCCCGGCCATCGCCGCGCGCCGCATGGCGTAGAACAGGTCGGTGGCCCGGAAAAGATCGAAGGCACGTAGCACCGTGGCGCGATAGCTATCCAGGCTCATGTCGTCGAATAGCAAGCCGTTGATCCCGTCCTGGATCGTATCCGCCAGACCTCCGGTTCGATGCGCGATCGGCAACGAACCGAAGCGTTGGGCATAGAGCTGGCTCAGACCGCAAGGCTCGAAACGGGACGGCATCAGCAGGAAATCGCTGCCCGCATAGATCTGACGCGCCTCGCCTTCGTCGAATCCGATGTTGACGCCCACCTGGCCGGGATAGCGCGACGCCATCTCCACCAGCGACTGCTCGATGGCGTACTCGCCGCGACCGATCACCACCAGTTGCCCGCCGGCCCGCACGATCGAGTCCGCCACCTGTATGGTGAGATCCAGCCCCTTCTGCGCCACCAGCCGCGAGACGACGGCGAACAGCGGGCCGCTGCTCGGCTCCAGCCCGAACATGCGGCGCACGCGCTGAATGTTGGCGCGCTTGCCATGCCAGTCGTTGATGCCGAAATTCGGCGCCAGATGAGGATCGGTACGAGGATCCCAGCGGTCATCGATGCCGTTGAGCAGGCCGCTGAGCCGACCCTCCAGGGCCCGTTTCTTGAGCAGCCCCTCGAGCCCGCATCCCAGGGCGGGCGTGGTGATCTCCTGCGCGTAATTGCTGCTGACCGTGGTCACGTGGGAGGCGTACGAGAGTGCCGCTTTCATGAACGAGATCTGGCCGTGAAACTCGACGCCATCAATGTGGAAGGCGGATGCCGGGATGCCCAGCGCAGGCATGCGCTCCAGCGGAAACACCCCTTGATAGGCAAGATTGTGAATGGTGTAGACCGAAGGTACATAGCGCTTGCCAAGCCAGCGGACATAGCCCGCCGTCAAACCAGTCGCCCAGTCGTTGAGATGGAGTAGTTCCACCTGCCAGTCGAGCAGCGTCGCGTCATTGACGATCTCGGCCGCCGCCATCGCCAGCCGGGCGAAACGAATATCGTTGTCCGGCCAGCCCACCCCCAGCTCGTCGCCGTAGGCATTGCCGACCCGATCGTAGAGTTCGGGGCACAGCACGACGTAGATGATCAAGCCGTCTTCACAGAGCAGACGCCCGATCTCGCAGGCCGGCAAGTCGTGCCGGGCGGGAAGACTGGCCACGTGAGCGATGGGATGCCCGGCGGTCAGGAGTTGGCGATAGCCGGGCATCAGCACCCGCACGTCATAGTTGGGCTTCAGCGCCCGGGGCAGTGCCGCGGACACGTCGCCCAGACCGCCCGCCTTGATGAAATCGGCGATCTCGGTGGTGACGAACAGTACACGGCGATTACGGATCGGCGGAGAGGGAAGCGGGCGTGACAATGCCCCCGCCGGGGCCCTGGACGAGGTTCGACCAGACAGCGACGCGAGCCAAAGGGGGTCCTCCCCATATCTCGCAGCCGTATGACTTTGCCTCCCACGAACTGCGGCCTGCGTCATGTTCAGCCTCCCTGAACATTGAGTCCACCAGTCAAGTTTAACCAGCGTCGACACATCATCCTGCGCCTCGGGAGCCCGTGACGGCCATAACCGACGTTAATAGAAAAGACCGACGGTTGGTCACTCGTGCCGAAATGCCGGGTAATGATTCGCGGGCGTGATCGGGTGGCGAGCGTCGCTTGGTGACGCTGCCCCCTCTTACAGATATATGCCACCGGCCGGATAGCGTCAAAGCCTGTTTGGCTCGCCGCCGTAGCCAGCGAAGCGACGGCCATTAAAAAAGGCAACCTCCGTGGGAGATTGCCTTTGAAAAGCCGATTTCTCGGCAACATCGACACAGCTTGCTAGTGACTTTCGTCCGGCATCGACTGGCGATCGTTGCGTCGCTTGCCGCGGCCTAGTTTCGACTGCAACCCATGGGTGACCTTCATGATCAATACGTAGGTCGCCGGCACGAACACCGTGGCCAGCAAGGTGATGGAGATCATGCCTCCCACGACCGGCGTTCCGATCTGGTTGCGGCTGGCCGCGCTGGCACCAGATGCCAACGCCAACGGCAGGGTGCCACCGATAAAGGCCAGCGATGTCATCACGATGGGCCGGAATCGCTGGCGCGCCGCCACCTTGGCCGCGTCGACCACCGACAACCCGGCGTGCTTGCGCTGCTGCTCGGCGAATTCGACGATCAGGATGGCGTTCTTGGCGGCCAGGCCGACCACCACCAACAGCCCCACCTGCAGGTAGACACTCGTGCTCAACCCGGCCAGGTAAACGGCCAGAATCGCACCGATGAACGCAAACGGGACGGCGGAGACGACGGCCAGCGGCAGGGTCCAGCTCTCGTACTGGGCCGCCAGGATCAGGAACATCATGACCACGCCGAAGGAGAGCGCCAGTGTCGCCGCCGTGCCCACGTTGACCTGCTGGTAGGCCTCGCCGCTCCATCCCATCCCGTAATTGGAGCCTAACGTATCGGTGACGACCTCCTGCATCGCCTGTACCGCCTGTCCGGAACTGTAGCCCGGTGCCGGCCCACCCGAGAACTGGGCGGCCGCATAGGTATTGTAACGCTGCAATACCGTGGGTGCCTTGTCGCGCGTGAGCGTGACCAGCTCGGAAAGCGGGATACGCTGGCCCTCGCCACCTCGCACGTAGACCTTGCTCAGGTCATCCGGGTTGCGGCGGAAGTCGTCTTCCGACTGCAGGTAAACCTGGAAGTTACGGCCCGAGCTGGTGAAGTAGTTGACGAACGAGCTGCCGAAGGTGCTCGCCATGGTGGTGTTCAGGTCGGCAATATCGACCCCCAGGCTGCGCGCCTTCTCCGTGTCGACGTCAGCCTTGTAGGACGGCACATTGACATCGAGCGACGTGAATACACCTGCGAGTTCCGGACGCTTGGCGGCGGCTTGCATCACCTTGCCGGCAGCCTCCGACAACTGCTGCGACGTGTCACCGCCGAAGGATTGCAGATAGCCGGTGAAGCCGCCGGTGGGCGACAGGCCCTGAATCGGGGGCAGGTTGAACGCCACGGTCTGCCCTCCCTGGATCTGGGCCCCGATCTGCATGATCTTCTGGGTCAACTGGTCGACGGTGATATCACGATCCTGCCAGGGTTTCATCGTCACGAAGACCGTGGCCTTGGCGGTATTGGGCGAACTCGACAGGATATCGAAGCCAGGTATGCCGGTGACGAAATTGATCCCGGGCACCTCGTCTCGCAGGCGCTGGCTAAGCTCCTGCACGTAGGCATCGGTTCGCGCCACCGAGGATCCTGCGGGCAGATTGACGGCAGCCAGCGCGACGCCCTGATCCTCGGAAGGGAGCAGCGCCGCCGGCAACTGGGCAAAGATCAGCCAGGAAACGATGCCCGCGGCAGCCAAACCGACGATCACCAGCCACAGCTGGTGGATGAGGAAGTTGGTGATCGCCATGAAGAAATCGGTGATCTTGTCGAAGATCTTGTTGAACCAGTCGAACGGCTTGCGGATGGCGCGGATGAAACCGGACTGTTGGAGGCGATCCTGGTTCTTCAGGAAGATCGCACTCATGGCCGGGGTGAACGACAGTGCCACGATGGCCGAAATCGCTACCGAGATCGCGATGGTGATCGCGAACTGCTGGTACATCTGCCCGGTCAGGCCGCTCATGAAACCGACCGGCACGAACACCGCGGCCATGATGAAGGCGGTCGCAATGACCGCGCCCGACACCTCTTTCATTGCCTCGAGCGCAGCACTGAACGGGGTCGCCTCCTCATCCTCTTCCATGATGCGTTCGACGTTCTCGATGACCACGATGGCGTCATCCACCACGATTCCGATTGCCAGTATCATGCCGAACAGCGACAACAGGTTGATCGAGAAATCGAGCAGGTACATCCCGGCAAACGTCCCCACCACCGAAATCGGCACCACCGACATCGCCACCAGAGTGGAGCGCCAGCTCTGCAGGAACAGGAACACGATCACCGCCACGAGCAATAAGGCCTCGATGAAGGTGTGCTCTACCGACTGCACGGAGGCGTCGATGAACAGCGTCGTGTCGTAGGGGATATCGAAATCCAGTCCCGGCGGGAAACGCGTCTTGAGGTCCGCCATCGACTGCTTGACTTCGTTGGCCACGTCCAGCGCGTTGGCCCCCGGCTGCAAGTAGATGGCGATCGGCGCGATCGGTTTGTTGTTGACGTAGGCCTGAATGCCGTAGCTGTTTTTGCCCAATTCGATACGCGCCACATCGCTCAAACGCAGCGAAGAACCGTCCGGATTGGTTCGCAGCACGATCTCGCGAAACTGGTCGACGCTCTCGTAACGGCCCTGAGTGGTAATGGTATAGGTGTAGGGCGTGGGGTCGCTCTGCGGCTCGGCTCCGAGCTTGCCGCCCGCCACCACCGCGTTCTGCGCCTGTATCGCCGAGGAGACTTCGGCCGGGGTCAGATCGTACTGGGCCAGCTTGTCCGGGTTGAGCCAGACACGCATCGCGAACTCCTGGCTACCCAGCACTTCCGCCTGCCCCACGCCAGGAAGGCGTGAGAGCTCATCGGTCACGTTGATGTTGGCGTAGTTGGTCAGATACAGCGAGTCGTAGGCATCGGAGTCCGAGGTAATGCCCACGAACAGGAGGATGCTCGACGACCGCTGCTCGACCGTGACCCCCTGGGACTGCACCTCGCTGGGAAGCTGCGACAGCGCTCGCTGGACCCGGTTATTGACGTTGATCGTTGCCGTCTGCGGGTCGGTGCCAATATTGAAATAGACGCTCATGGACATCTGACCGCTATCCGAACTGCTCGAGGTCAGATAGATCATGTCCTGAGTGCCGTTGATCTCCTGGGCGATCACCGAGGCGACCGTGTCGGAGACCGTCTGGGCGCTGGCACCGGGATAGGTCGCGGAGACGCTGATCGTTGGCGGTACGACAGGCGGATACTGCTCGATGGGCAGCGTCCGCATCGCCATCAACCCGATCAGCGTGATGATGACCGAGAGGACGGTAGCGAAGATCGGGCGTCTGATGAAAACGCTGGAAAAGTTCATCAATTGGCCCCGTTCTGTCCGTCTTTCGCCTCTTGCGCATCGAGGTGAGCGCCCTCGACACCCTCACCACCCTGGGCATCGGCCTCCTGGGAAGGATTCTCGCCGGCGTTGTTTTGCGGTTGCGGCACTTGGCCGTTGAAGGCTTGCGCGTCGATCTCGTCGCCGGCGGAGACGCTACCGATGCCCGACACGACGACTCGGTCGCCCGGATTCAACCCCTCGGTGATGATCTGCCAGTCTCCCGCGATCTCGCCCAGCGACACGAAACGTGACTCGGCCTTGCCCTCACCGTTGACGACGAAGACCTGGGGTCCCTTGAGTCCCTCGGTCACCGCAATGGCCGGTACGGCGTAGACGTCGTAACGCATCACGTTGGGCAACTTGACCCGCACGAACTGACCCGGCAGGAAGAGCTGGTCATCGTTCTGGAACACCGCTTCGGCCTGGACCGTGCTGGTGGACTCGTCGACTCTCGAGCCGAGGAAGTCGAGCTTGCCCCGCAACTGAAGCGCCTCGTGACTGGCACTTTCGGTACCCGGCGCGGTCAAAACGGCGACATCGGCTTGTTCGGCATTGCCCTGCTGGCGCTGGTGACGGAGGGAGAACGCGTCATCGGCGGGCAGTGAAAAACGCACCTCGATCGGATTCAGCGGCGTGATGGTCGCCAGTTCCTGAGGCGGCTGTACCAGGTTACCGACATTGACCTCGCTTAGACTGATCATGCCGCTGACCGGCGCATTGACTTGGGTGTAGCTGAGATCGATCTGGGCACTGTCCAGCGCCGCCTGGGCCTGGGCCTGCGCGGCTTGCGCGGTCCGCAGATCCGCCTGGGCCTGATCGCGCTGCTGTTGACTGACGGAGTTCTGGTTGTAAAGACGCTGGTAGCGCTCGGCGTCGCGCTGGGCGCGGTACACCTCTGCCTGCGCGCTCTGCACGTCGGCCCGATTCTGCGCAACCGTCGCCTCGTAGGGTGCCTGCTCGATGGTGAAGAGCTTGTCCCCCTTCTCGACCATGCTCCCCTCGCGATAGTGGCGGGCTTCGAGGATCCCTTCCACGCGTCCCATCACCGTGACTTCGCGGTTGCTGCGAATCTGGGCGGGATACTCCTTGGAGAGCGAGACGTCGTGGGCCTCGACCTTCATCACTTCAGCCTTGGTGGGCGGCTTCTGCTGTTGCCCCCCCCCTTGCTGAGCGTTTTGCTGATCGTCTCCACCGCAGGCGGCCAAGGCCAACGACAGCAACATCGCCCCACCGAAACCGAGGGTGCCATTCATGAAATTAGGGCGCATGAGTCTCCGTCCTGGAAAGGGGTGCCTAAATGAATGTAGCGAGCTTACAGGCATACATACATGAATGTAAACTTGCCGATAATTCGTTATGCTGCATCTTGCCGACTTTAACCCGTCCATAAGAAAAGCCATTCGCCATGACTCACTCACGCCAGCGACGACATCATCATGCCCAAACGCACCAAGGCTGAAGCCGAAGCCACCCGAGAGGCCCTGCTCGACGCCGCCGAGGTCATCTTTCTCGAGCGCGGCGTTTCGAGAACCTCGCTCGAGCAGATCGCTCGCCAGGCGGGCATGACCCGCGGCGCCGTCTACTGGCATTTCAAGAACAAGTCCGACCTGTTCCACGCCATGCTGGATCGCGTCAAGATGCCGCTTCGCCAGTTACTGGATGATGTCGAGGACCCCGAACGTCCGCGCGCACCGCTGGAGAGTCTACGGTTGGCCGCCCTGCACGCCTTGGAGAGACTGCAGGGTCCTCGGTCCCGGCGAGTGCACACGATCCTGTTTCACTGCTGCGAGGCATCCAGCGACGTCAACATTCTCGAGCTGCATCAACGGCTCGCCGACGACTGCCACGAGACCATGCTGGAACGCTTCGAGGAGGCAAATCGCACCGGCACGATGATAGCGAGCATCGAACCCGAAATCGCCTGCCGCATGCTGATGTCGATGTTCGGCGGCCTGATGCACGACTGGCTGCGCGATCCGACACGCTACGATATTGGCGATATCGGCCCACGTATGATCGACACCTTCTTCGAGCGCATCTCGCCATGCGCGACCCATTGCCCCTCGTCGCCCCAGTCTTCTTCCTGAACTCCGGCCCGCACGGGCGGACAGCGCCATCGATCAGTCCGTCCGGCGGCGGAAACAAGACTTTCGTCGCAAAGACACCACCGTTGTGACCCTCGACACTGGGTGGTCTTTGTGCCGGAGGATTTCGATCATGTCCTATCCAGACTGGCTAGTCGTCGAGGACGACCGCTTTTCCTCACTGGTCTTGCCCAATGGCCAGCTCGAGCGACTCTGGCAAGCCGGCCGCTGGTGCGAGGGGCCAGCCTACTTCGCCGCCGGGCGCTATCTGCTCTGGTCGGACATTCCCAACGACCGTATTCTGCGCTACGACGAAAACGACGGGCACGTCTCCGTCTTTCGCCAACCCGCTGCCTTCAGCAACGGCCAGACGCTGGACCGTGACGGCCGCCTCATCACCTGCGAGCACGGCAGCCGCAGCGTCACTCGCACCGAGCACAACGGGCGTATCGCGACCTTGGCGGATGCCTTCGAAGGCCGCCGGCTCAACTCGCCCAACGATGTCGTGGTCAAGTCCGATGGCTCGATCTGGTTCACCGATCCCAGCTAGGGCATCGACAGCGATTACGAAGGTGGCAAACGACGCTCCGAGCTCGATTGCCACGTCTACTGCCTTACCCCCGGCGGCGAACTGCGTCGCGTGGCCGATGATTTCGAGAAACCCAACGGCCTTGCCTTCTCCCCCGACGAAACCTGGCTCTACGTATCAGATACCGGCGCGACGCATCGCGCCGACGGGCCCCGGCATATCCGGAGATTCCGCGTCGAGCAGGACCATCGCCTGCAGGGCGGCGAGGTGTTTGCCGTGTCGGACTGCGGGCTCTTCGACGGTTTCCGCCTGGATATCGCCGGCAACCTGTGGACCAGCGCCGGCGACGGTGTTCACTGCTACGCCCCGGATGGCACTCGCCTCGGTCGCATCCTGATCCCGGAGACCGTGGCCAACGTCTGCTTCGGCGGCATCAGCCGCAATCGACTCTACGTCTGCGCCACCACGTCGCTCTACGCACTGCCCCTCAATACCCGAGGGCATCACGTCATCGGCGAGGCCGTCGCCCCTGCCGATATTCGCGCTCCGGCACGCGCCTGACCGGAGAGCTCCGTCAGCCGGCCAGAATGCGATCGGCCGCCCTCGCCACGCCATGGCGATAGGTGCCACCGAACAGGTAGAGATGGTTGAGCAGCGGGTAGAGCTGGAACAGCGCTTCCCGCCGCTCCCAGTCCGCGGGTCGGTCGCCGTCCCAGTAGGCTTCGAAGAAGGCGTCGCCAGGCCCGCCGAAGAGCGTCAGCATGGCCACGTCCACGTCGGGATAGTGCCGGTAGACGGCGGGATCGATGATTGCCGGCCCCTGCGGCGTGAACAGCACGTTGCCGGACCACAGGTCACCGTGCACCAGCGACGACGGTGCCTGTTCGAGCCAGCGCTCCAGCGAGTCGGCGGCCCGCTCGACACGCCCGGCGAGCGCGGCATCCAGCACGTCCCGCTCGTGACAGCCTCTCATTAATGGCAGCAGACGACGGTCGCGCTGAAAGGCACGTCCGTCGGCCAGCGGGGCGTTGGGCTGCGGGGTCAAGCCACAGGCGTTGTCCCGCGACCAGCCATGTCCGGCATCAGCGTCGCGGGAATCCCGGTGCAATTGGCGCAAGCCTTCACCCAGCGCCGCGCCGTCCCGCTTCCCCGTGCTTTCCAGAGCCTGCATGATCAGCAGGTCGCCGTCTTCGGCCAGCACTTCCGGCACGATGAGCTTACGACAGACGGCACCCAACGCTCGCAGGCCGTCGGCCTCGCCGGCGACACGCTCAGGCGTATCGCGCTTGACGATAAAGGGCGTCGCGCCGTCGACCCGCCACAGCCCCGCCCCACTGTCGCCACCGGAGAGTGGTGTGATCGCGGCGCCATCAACGGGCATTTCCAGGGCCGCCAGCCGCTGTCTCAGCACCCGTGTCATCACGTACCTCCTCGTTCACGTCGTCGCTATCATTGGCAGCAGCGGCCTCCTCGCGTGCGCTCTCCTTGCTGCCACGGCCCCGGTTGAGCTCCTGCTGGAACAAGGACCTCAGCTCCGCCATCGCCGCCTTTTCGGTCGCCATCAACCGTTCCGTGTCGTTGCGGTGGGCATAGGTATCCTTGAGCAACTGGTTGTCGAAGTCGCGGAAAGTTCGTACCGCATTGATGGCGTTCGAACTGGGATAGCCAAGCCCCTTGAGCACTTCGACGCTCATTTCCATGCTCGAGGCGAACGTTTCCCGCACCACGCCGTCGACACCGATCTCCATCAGTTGCCAGGCGTGGTGGCGGTTGCGGGCGCGGGCATAGACGGAAAGCTCCGGGAAATGGGTCTTGGCCAGGCGGGCAATGGTCAGCGCGGCGCTCTCGCTATCGACCGCGATCACCAGGAGCCGGGCCTTGTCGATACCCGCGGCACGCAGCAGGTCGAGACGCGTGGCGTCGGCGTAGAAGATGCGGGAGCCGAAGCGGCGAATGAATTCGACCTGGGTGATGTTGGGGTCCAGTGCGGTGAAGTTGATGCCCTGCATTTTCAGCATGCGCCCCACCATCTGCCCGAATCGCCCGAGACCGGCAATGATCACCGGCGGCGTGTCATCGCCAAAGTCGGTGTCGTAAGGGCGACTCTCCTTGAGTCGGTTGCCAAGCTTCTCGCCCAACTGGTAGAGAAACGGCGTCGCGGCCATGCTGAGGGTCACCGCGGCGATGCAGAGGCTAGCGATGCGCTGATCGATGACACCGGCAGCCACGGCCGCGGTCAGCAGCACGAAGTCGAACTCTCCGCCTTGGGCGATGATCGTCGCCAGCCTGGGAATTTCCGTGCGCGGCAGCCGGGTCACCCAGCCGATGATCGCCAGCACCACGGTCTTGGCCACGGTCATGGCCACGGCGAGCCCCATGACCAGCCAGAGATTGCCCAACACCAGCGAGAGATCGACCGACATCCCGACGGCGATGAAGAAAAGCCCCAGCAGCAACCCCTTGAATGGCTCGATGTTGGCCTCGAGCTCATGCCGGTATGGGGTATCGGCCAACATGACACCGCCCAGAAAGGCGCCCAGCGCCATCGACAAGCCCGCCCACTGCATGACCAGGGCCATCGCCAGCACCAGGAACAATGCGGCGGCGGTAAAGATCTCATGCACGTCGCTTCGCGCAATCAACGCCAGCACGCGGGGGAAGACCAGGCGGCCGAAAACGATGGCGGCAATCACCACACCGATGCTGCGCGCAATGACCCAGCCATCGTCCGGTGCCGCATCCGCACGTCCGGCCAGGAACGGCAGCAGCGCCAGCAGGGGTATCACTGCCAGATCCTGGAACAGCAGCATGGCGAAGGCGCTCTGGCCATGTGGCGTGGCCAGTTGCCGGCGCTCATTGAGTACCTGCAGCGCGAAGGCGGTCGACGATAGCGCCAGCGTCAAGCCGAGGAAGATGGCGATACTCGGCGGTAGATCGAGCAGCAGCCCGATCGGCATCAGCAGGGCTGCGCAGCCGGCCATCTGCAACGATCCCAATCCCAGCAGCCGCTTGCGCATCGACCACAACCGCTTGGGTTCCAGCTCCAGACCGATGATGAACAGCAACATCACCACGCCGAACTCGGAGAAATGCAGCACGGACTCAGGCTCGGATACGAACCCGGTCACCGACGGGCCGGTCAGCAGGCCGATGCAGAGATAGCCCAGAATCGACCCCAGTCCCAGGCGCTGAAACAGGGGTACCGCGATGATGGCCGCCCCGAGCAGAACGGCCGCCTCATTGAGAAAGTCCATCTACTTTCTATACCTCGTCGCGGCAGAGTGCCGCCCAAGTGGGTCCAAGTGCAGAGTATCACCAACCGGGGATGCGACCGGGCACCGCCATCACCAAGCTATGACGGCGGGTCCTTGAACGGCAGGCGTAGCCGACACTGCTCGAGATAGGCGTGGACGTAGGCCCGCTCCTCGCGACAGAACTCGGCGACCGCCTCGCGAAACCCCTCATGTTCGAGATAGTGAAGCGATCGGCTGATGACCGGTGCGAACCCTCGGGTCAGCTTGTGTTCCCCCTGGGTCCCCGGATCGAACCTTGCCAGGCCGCGCTCGAGGCAGTGCTCTATTCCCTGGTAGTAGCACGTCTCGAAATGCAGAAAGTCAGCCTCGACCTCACTGCCCCAGTATCGGCCATAGAGGGCGTCGCCCCCCTGGAGGCAGAGCGCGGCGGCCACCGCCCGGCCCGCCAGACTGGCACGCACCAGCATCAGGCAGTCAGGCATGCCGTCGCGCAGCCGGGTGAAGAATTCGAGCGACAGATAGGGTCGCTGCCCTCGTTCGAGGTAGGTCATGCAGTAGCAGCGATAGAACTGCGCCAGCACCTGGTCATCGATCCGGTCTCCTGTCAGGCGCTCGAACACGAATCCCTGATCGGACAGCTTGCGCCGCTCTCGACGTATCTCCTTGCGCTTGCGCGAACTCATGCGCGCCAGGAAGCCGTCGAAGTCGCCGAAGCCGTCGTCCTGCCAGGCGAACTGCACCGCCTGGCGTTCCAGCAGTGGCGCGCCGATCGCGGCCTGCCAGTCGTCAACCTCGTCGCTATCGGCAAACAGCAAGTGCCAGCTCTGCAGACCGGTGTCGCGAATCAGCGGCGCCAGTGCGGCGATGACGGCACGCCGGTCGACATCCTCGACCACCGCCAGTCGCGGCCCGATCGCAGGCGTGAACGGAATCGCCGACAGCGACTTGGGGTAGTAATCGCCGCCCGCGCGCTCCCAGGCATCCGCCCAGGACCAGTCGAACACGTACTCTCCCCGCGAGTGATACTTGGCGTAGCGCGGCAGCGCCCCCACCGCTCGCTCGCCCTCGAAAACCATCAGATGGTCCGGTTCCCAACCGGTCTCGGTGTGGGCGCATCCGCAAGCTTCCAGCGCGGCCAGAAACTCGTAGCGAAGAAACGGATAGCGGGCACCGACCACGGCATTCCAGCGCGACGCACTGACGGCAGCCAGGCTGCCGATATTCTCGACCCGCAATGCCATTCCCTTCCTCCCATCGTTCATTCAACTCCCGTCGCCCGCTGCTCATGTTGAAAACTTCGAGAGCCGCGGACAAGCGTGCGATACTCTACCGACAGTTCCAGCTCGCGAGATGTACAGCACGATGACACCCGCCGCCTCCCCTCCCGGCCAGCCGACACCGCCACCAGGCCCCACCAATACCATGGCACTGGCGGCGTTCGCGTTGAGCGTGCTGGGCACCTTCGTCCCCCCTGCAGCGCTGGGCGGCGTCGTGTGCGGCCATCTCGCTCGACGCCAGATTCGCCAACAGCAGGAATCCGGCGATAGCTGGGCCCTGGCCGGTTTGATACTAGGCTATTTGTTGATCCTGTTGTCGCTGGCGGGACTTTTGCTGTTTGGCGGCTTCATCGTGACAATGTTCGGTGTCATGGCTTTCCTGTAGCCGATTTCATTGAAGAAACGCTCGCCGGCAAACAACGACCGCGGGTTCTGCCTACGCTGATGACGAGTTCCCATGCTGACTTCGCTTCTCGACAACGACTTCTACAAGATCACGATGCAGAATGCCGTGATCAAGCGCTTCCCCTACGCCCAGGCCCGCTACGCCTTCATCAATCGTGGCGAGCATGAGTTTCCGGACGGGTTTGGCGACGCGCTACGACGCGAGGTGGATGCGATGGCCAACCTGGTCCTGAGCGACGCCGAAAAGCGCTATCTCGAAGCCACCTGCCCCTATCTCGATCCGACTTACCTCGACTTTCTGGCAGGCTTTCGCTACGACCCGGCGGAAGTGACCATCCGCCAGCAGGGTGCCGACCTCTCGGTGACGATCGAGGGGCTGTGGTATCGCACCATTCTGTGGGAAGTCCCGCTGATGGCGCTGATCAGCGAACTCTGGTACCGCTTGCGCGATGTCGAGCGGGATGCCGACGAGACGGTGGAGGCTCGCACCCGGGCCAAGATAGAGCAGTACCAGAAGCTGGGGCTGAAAATCGCCGAATTCGGTACCCGGCGACGTTTTTCATTCGATGTGCACGACCGAGTGGTCGGCGCGCTGCGCCACCACGGCGGGGAGGCGTTCAGTGGCAGCAGCAATGTGCTGCTGGCGATGCGCCATGGCGTCAAGCCCATCGGCACCCATGCGCATGAGTGGTTCATGTTCCACGGCGCCCGGTTCGGCTTCAAGATGGCCAACAGCCTCGCCCTGGAGCACTGGGTCGATGTCTACCGTGGCGATCTAGGCATCGCTCTGACCGACACGTTTACCAGCCCGGCCTTTTTCGAGAGCTTCGACAAGAAGTTCGCCAAACTCTTCGACGGCGTCAGGCACGATAGCGCCGACCCGATCGATTTCGCGGCCTCGACCATCGCCCACTACGAAAAGCTGGGCATCGATCCACGCAGCAAGACGATCATCTTCTCCGACGCCCTGACGCCGGAGAAGGTCGAGCGGATCCAGGCCTTCTGCCAGGACCGTATCGGCATGGCGTTCGGCATCGGCACCAATTTCACCAACGATGTCGGCGTCGAACCCATGAACATGGTCGTCAAGATGGTCGAGGCACGACCGGAAGGCCAGCACTGGCTGCCCGTGATCAAACTATCCGACGTCCCCGACAAGCATACTGGCGATCCCGAGATGATCGCGTTGGCCAAGCGCGTTCTGGCGCTCAGCCGGCCAAGCTGAGCCGGGCCGGGCCGGGCCGGGCCGGAAGCCAGAATCAGGCCACCGCGTCGCTCATGGACAAGGTCTGCCTCCCTGGCTTTTGACCGTTCTTCCGGCTTCGGACCGGTGGCTCGAGGCTAGGGACGCAGCCCGATCACTGGTTCAATGCCTCGTCCAGCGTCAGCAGCGCAGCCTGCCAGGAGGCGGCATCGGCCGCCGCGTTGTAACCCAGCGGCAGGTCGTACTCCTTCGCCAGCGCGTCGGCATCCGGATTGGTGAACGCATGCTTGGCGCCGGGGTACTGGACCACGCGAACGTCGGCCCCATCCTTCTTCAGCGCGTCAGCCATGCTGTCGAGCGCTTCCGGGTCCACCAGCGGGTCGTCCTGACCGTTGTAGATGCGCACCAACCCGTCGAACGGTTGCGGATTGGTGACGACCTGTGTGGGACTGCCGTGAAAGCTGATCGCCGCGTCCAGCGGCATGCCGGCCAACGCCATGTTCATCACGACACCGCCACCGAAGCAGTAGCCAATCGCAGCCATGCGATTCTCTCGCACCGCCGGGTGCTGACGCAGCGCCGACATGGCCGCTTCCAGACGCGCCCTGGCGGAGGGCCAGTCCTGCATCACCTGACTGGAGAATGCCTTGGCATCCTTGGGATGCTGGGCCACCTTGCCGTCGCCGTACATGTCGACAGCCAGCGCCACGAACCCGAGCGCCGCCAGTTGGTCGGCCTTGTGCTTGATGTAGTCGTTCAGCCCCCACCACTCATGGACCAGCAGGACACCGGGGCGAGGCTCATCGTCGCTGGCGTTGTAGGCGAGATAGCCTTGGTACGTCTGCCCGCCCGTGGTGTACTCGAAGGTCTCTCCCTGAACATGGGGGCCTTCGACCTCATCGGCCCAGGCCGACACGCACATCAGGCTGAGCAGCGAGGCCAGCAGTAGTCGTCCCATCCTCTCTCTCCTTCTATGACTGGCTTGACGCCTGGCGCGGCCGGCTCCTTTCATGGCGCCTGCTGGACGCGATCCCGGCCACGCCGCTTGGCATCGCGCATGCCCGCTTCGGCACGCACCAACATGGTTTCCGCGGACTCGCCATCGCGTCGCTCGGCGACACCAAGACTAACCGAGAACGACAGCCAATGGCCATGGAACTCCACCCGGGTCGAGGCGAAACGGCCACGCAACCTCTCCGCGATGGTGGCCGTCTCCTGCAGGGACTTACCACTCATCAACAGTGCGAAGGTATCCTCTCCGAGCCGGCCGAAACTGAATCGTTCTCTCAACATCGCCCGACACATCTCGCCGATGCAACTGAGGACGAGATCCCCACCCTCTCTACCCCACGCCTGATTGATATCCTCGAAGCGATCGACATCGAACACGATCAGCGTGAATCGGGCTCCGACCTCCCCGTTGGAGAGCGCGTGTCGCAACAGCCCCATGAACGGCTCCCGATTGAGCGCCGAGGTGAGCTCGTCGGTCGCGGTATAGGCATCCCACTGCAACGACTGCTGCCGTCGCTGGGTAATATTCCTGGCAACGGCGATCCAACCCGGCATGGCAGAGGGCTCGGATGTCGGCGTCAGCGGCAGTGGGTAAGGCGAAAAGTGAATCTCGAACCAGCGGTAGTCACCATCCCTGTGCCTTAACCGCAACTCCACGAGTGAAGAGCTCGCGCTGGCGGCCATCTCTACCAGCAAGCGGCGTATTCGGGAGCCATCCTCGGGCGCCATCAACGCGAATAACGACGATGAGAGCAACGACTCGCTGGCCACGCCAAGCGCTCCTTGGGTATCACCAGCGGCATAGTGGCAATCGAGATCCTCGTCGAGCGCCATGAACACGTCACCGCAGTGGTCGAGGAGAGACGGCAGCGATGGGCCATCGTTCTCGGCCACGGCCACGACTCGTGGCTGCAACAGGCCAACCAGTGTAACGGCCGCGCCACTCGCGTCACGCTGGATGTTGACGCTGTCGTCGATCGTGCAGCGGGAGCCATCCGGCCGATCGATGACGTAGGAAAGCCGGATGGCAGGGCTTCCCTGGGTCAGGGCCTGCTGAAGCTGCTCCAGCACCACCAATCGCTCGGGCTCCGGAATTTGCGCCAGCCACAGCTCCGGCCGGGAACGATGGTCTTCCACCGGCCGATGACTCAAGGTAGCGATGGAGTCACCGACAAAGCGTAGCTCACCCAACCACCACGCCGAGTCGGTGACATAGACCGTACCTGGCAGCATCTGTAGCCAATTCTGCGTTTCCGCGCCCGGACTTCCGTCGTCATGCACGAAGGCATCCACTGGATCCATGCACTCCGGCCTCATTGAGCCGCAGAGACGTTTCCGTGCGGCTGGGTGGTATACGGGATGGCGCTAGCGGGAACCAACGCGACGCCGGGGAGAAGCGTGAGAGTCGAACGTGGAACTCTCCTCGGATCTGCGCTTCCCGTCATCACGGGTATCAGCCTCGGGCTTGCTCGACCAACCCGATTGGCGACGCTGGCAGGCACTGGCGAGCTGGCTCAGCTCATCGCGGGTCAATTCGAAACGGTGTATTCCTGACTGCTCCTGCCAGATCACGAAAATCACCGGCACGGGGCGCGACTGGTCGACGCCAACGATTCGTCCGCGGCGCGGCTCCCCGGGCTCTTGTATCGTTTCGCCAATCAGGCGATGTGCGTTGATGATGGTGTCCTGCATGACGCCGCCAACCTCGGTGCTTGGTGAAAGATGGACATCTTCAGACTTACACTAGAAGCGAAGGGCGGGTAAGTCCAAGACCATCAACATGATGCGTAGCATACAGCCTTCTATCGACGCTGGATCGAACGACTTGAGTACGAAATAGGTAGCACTTCATCCATAAGCGACCGGCCGAGCCCGCCGATGCCGAGAGATATACCATACCCAAAAGACGAGGGGCGGCAGAAAATCTGCCGCCCCTCGTCGTCATCGTGGGCAGGACCGGTCTACCAAGGCCCTGGAACTATATGGGCTCGATCGCTCGGGAACCCGGTCGCCCCGCTACCACCCGGCGCATGCCTCAGCTTGCCGCCTGCATCGCCAGCGCCGTGTCCAGCATGCGGTTGGAGAAACCCCACTCGTTGTCATACCAGGCCATGACCTTGACCAGACGGCCATTCACGCGGGTGTGATTGGCATCGAAGGTGGACGAGTTGGGGTCGTGGTTGAAATCGATCGAGACCAGCGGCTGCGAGTTGACTGCCAGTACCGGCGAGCTGGCTGCCGCCTTGGTGACGATCTCGTTGATCTCTTCCTTGGTGGTATCACGCCCGGCGGTGAAAGTCAGGTCGACCAGCGACACATTGATCACCGGCACGCGCACCGCGAGACCGTCGAGCTTGCCGTTCAATTCCGGCAGGACCAGCCCGACGGCAGCCGCCGCCCCGGTCTTGGTCGGGATCATCGACTGCGTGGCGCTGCGGGCGCGGTACGGATCCTTGTGATAGACGTCGGAAAGATTCTGGTCGTTGGTATAGGCGTGGACCGTGGTCATCAGACCATTCTCGATCCCGACGGTGTCCTGCAGCGCCTGCGCCACCGGTGCCAGGCAATTGGTGGTGCACGAGGCGTTGGAGACCACCCGATGCTCGGCCTTCAGCGTTCCCTCGTTGACGCCGAACACGATCGTCGCATCGGCATCACCGCTGGGAGCGGAGATCAGCACCCGCCCCGCGCCCGCCTCGATGTGCTTGGCGGCGGCGTCGCGGCCGGTGAACAGCCCGGTGCACTCCATCACCAGATCGACATTCAGCGACTTCCACGGCAGCTGGGCCGGATCGCGCTCGGAGAGGATACGAATGCTATCCCCGTCTACGCTGAGGGTATCGCTGTCGTGGGAGACGTCGAACCCGAAGCGGCCGTGGACGCTGTCATGGCGCAGCAGATGGGCGTTGAGCGCCGGATCGCCGAGATCGTTGATGGCGACGACTTCGATCCGGTCCCGATAACCGTTCTCGTACATGGCTCGGAGTACGTTACGGCCAATGCGGCCGAATCCGTTGATGGCGACACGCAATGTCATGATGCTCTCCTCTTGATGGCGTGACTGGAACGCTGAAGCTGGCGTAATCGAAACGTTGAGTCGACCGGGTGACGCACCTGCGCTCTACCCGGCGCGGCAGCAGATCGAACGAAAGGATTAGATCGCCGCGCAGTTGTGAATAGCCTAGTACGTAGTCTAGAACATCGTCGCATGAAAAAATATTACCCCAAAAGGCTAATACCAAAGACGCATTCACGAACATACGGGGTATTTTTTGGTAAGTTTACCAAATAAACCTGACAGCTCGATGAGGCACCCCATGACGCTCGACCCTACCCTGGACCGTGTAACGAGGCGCATCGAAGAGCGCTCTGCCGACCGCCGCCGTCTCTATGAAGAGCGGATGCAGCAGCAGCACCGCCGTGGCGTCCATCGCGCGGAGCTCTCCTGCGGCAACCTGGCTCACGGCTTCGCCGCCTGCAACGCTGGCGACAAGAACAGCCTGAAGCTGATGAACAGCGCCAATATCGGCATCGTCTCTTCCTACAACGACATGCTGTCCGCTCACCAGCCGCTCGAGCACTTTCCCGAACTGATCAAGGAGGCCGCTCGCGGCATGGGCAGTACGGCGCAGTTCGCCGGCGGCGTGCCAGCCATGTGCGACGGCGTCACCCAGGGTCAACCCGGCATGGAGCTATCGCTGTTCTCCCGCGATGTGATCGCCATGTCGACGGCGGTGGCGATGTCGCACAACATGTTCGATGGCGCACTCTATCTCGGTGTATGTGACAAGATCGTGCCGGGACTCTTCATTGGTGCCGCGCGCTTTGGCCATCTGCCCGCGGTGTTCGTGCCGGCCGGCCCGATGCCGAGCGGGCTGCCCAATGCCGAGAAGTCGCGAATCCGCCAGCTCTACGCCGAGGGCAAGGTGGGCCGCGACGCGCTGCTGGAGGCGGAGTCCGACTCCTACCATAGCGCTGGCACCTGCACCTTCTATGGTACCGCCAACTCCAACCAGCTCATGCTCGAGATGATGGGGTTGCACATGCCGGGCACCTCGTTCGTCAACCCCGGTACACCGCTGCGCGACGCCATCACCCGTTTCAGCACCGAGCAGGTGATCCGCAATAGTGACCAGGGCGGCGATTACCACCCGTTCTACAAACAGATCGACGCCCACGCCATCGTCAACGCCATGGTCGGACTTCTCACCTCGGGTGGATCGACCAACCATACCCTGCACCTGGTGGCGATGGCCGCCTCCGTGGGCCTGACCATCACCTGGGACGATTTTGCCGAGCTATCGACGGTCGTACCCGGGCTGACCCGGATCTACCCCAACGGTCAGGCCGACGTGAACCACTTCCACGCCGCTGGCGGCGTCAGCTTTCTGGTAAGACAACTGCTCTCGGCGGGCCTGATGCATGCCGACGTGCGCACCGCCTTCGGCACCGACATGACCGCCTACACCCAGGAGCCATTCCTGGAGGGGGATCGGCTGGTCTGGCGCGAAGGCACACAGCAGAGTCTCGATGAAGAGGTGCTGCGGCCGATAACCCGCCCATTCTCGGCCACCGGCGGGCTAGCCGTGCTCGACGGCAATCTGGGACGTGGCGTGATCAAGGTTTCCGCGGTCAAGCCCGAGTTTCGCCGGGTCGAGGCGCCGGCGCGTATCTTCGACGACCAGATTCAGGTCAAGGCGGCGTTCGAGAGCGGCGAGCTGGATCGCGATGTCATCGTCGTGGTGCGCTTTCAGGGTCCCCGCGCCAACGGCATGCCGGAGCTGCATCAGTTGACCCCTTTCCTGGGCGTGCTTCAGGATCGCGGGCACAAGGTCGCGCTGGTCACCGATGGGCGAATGTCAGGTGCCTCTGGTAAGGTACCCGCCGCGATCCACATCACCCCGGAGGCGGTCGACGCCGGGCCCATCGCCTATCTGCGCGACGGCGACCGGGTGCTGCTCGACCCCGACAATGGCGTGCTGGAGGCGCGGGTCGACGCCGCAACCTGGGCGCAACGCGAACCGGCGTCCTGCGACCTGGACCACTATCATCAGGGAATGGGCCGCGAACTGTTCGCCGGTTTCCGCCAGTTGGTCGGCGGTGCCGAGGAAGGCGCGGCAACCTTTGGCGGCTTCGACGCCGCCGACTTGCCCGGAGGGCACACATGACGACACCCGCCCTGATCGGCGACATTGGCGGAACCAACGCGCGCTTTGCGCTGGTCATGCCCGGCAGCGTCGAGCTTCAATCGATCGAGACGCTGCCCTGCGCACGCTACGCCGGACTGGTCGAAGCCATCCGGGCCTATCTCGAGCAGGTCGGTGCCGAAGCGCCCCGCGAGGCGTGCCTGGCCTTCGCCTGCCCGGTCCACGAGGACTGGGTCAAGATGACCAACAACGACTGGGCCTTCTCCAAGAAGGCGGTCGCTCACGAACTGGGGTTGTCGAACTTCAAGGTCATCAACGACTTCACCGCCCAGGCGCTGGGCATCCCCCATATCGACACCAAGGATCTGGTCAAGATCGGTGACGGCGAGGCCGAGGTCCGCCGCCCCCGCCTTATCATCGGCCCCGGAACCGGACTCGGCGTGGCCGGACTGATCCCCAGCCAGCGCCACTGGATCCCGCTCACCACGGAGGGCGGTCACGCCACCTTCGCCCCCACCGATCAGCGCGAGCGGCAGTTGCTCGACTACTTTCGCGCCCGCTACGGACGCGTCTCGATCGAACGCCTGCTTTGCGGCCAGGGCCTGCTCGATCTCTATCTCGCCCACGCCGCCCTGCTCAATGTCACCGCCAGCTACAACACCCCGGCGGAAGTGACCGGTGCAGCACGGGCCGGCGATCGCGTCGCCCGCGAGGCGCTGCTGCGCTTCATCAAGATACTCGGCTCCTGCGCTGGAGATGCCGCCCTCACCCTCGGTGCATTGGGCGGTGTTTATCTCTGCGGCGGCATCACGCCGCGCCTCGTCGAATGGCTGCCGCGCAGCGACTTCCGCCGCGCCTTTGCCGACAAGGGCCGCCTGAGCGCCTACAATGCCGGCATTCCCACTTGGGTAGTGACCGCGCCCTGGACCGGGCTGCTGGGGGCGGCGGAAGCCCTGCACAACGAGGAGGTGACATGATTCCCGATACGCTGCGGCAATTGGTCGACGCGACCGACGGCCAGCGGGAAGCCGAGTGGCAAGGCCGGCGCCTGTTGCTGATCAATGCCGCCTGGGGCGAACTGGCGATCTCGCTGCAGGGCGCCCAGGTGCTCCACTTTCTACCTTTCGGCCCCGAAGCCGCAGGCGCCCCACCGGCACCCGGCACGGAGGATGGCTGGCTGTGGGTCACGCCGACGCCGCAACCAATGCCCGGCGCCATCCGCGGCGGGATTCCGCTGTGCTGGCCGTGGTTCGCCGACGAGTCGCCCGATGGCAAGGGGCCCATGCATGGCCCTGCCCGCACGGCGGCGTGGCGGGTCGATGCCGTCGACGACAGCGTCTCCGGTAGCGGCGTCGAGATCCATCTCTCCCCCGAGGAGCGACTGCACGACCAGCTCGTTCCCAGTGCCGTGGTGCATGCCAACGACCAGCGCCTGAGCGTCGAGCTGATGACGCGCCACACCGGCACCACCCCGGTCAAGCTGACGGGCGCGCTGCATACGTACTTCGCCGTCGCCGACACCCACCGGTGCCGTGTCGAAGGACTGGCCGGCGCACGCTATCTGGACAAGCTCGAACACTTCGCCGAGCACCACCAGCAGGGCGAACTCGGTATTCGCGGTTCGCTCGACCGCATCTATCAATCGAACCGTCCGGTGATCCTCGATGACGGGCAGCGCCGGCTCGCGATCACCAAGCAGGGCAGCGATTCCACCGTGGTCTGGCATCCCGGCGACGACCTCCCCGGCGACACCCCGGCCGCCGCCGGAATGCATTTTCTGTGCGTCGAGGCCGCCTGCACGCGGGTCGACCCGGTCTGGCTGGTACCGGACGGTCAGCATCTGCTCTCCACCACGATCGCGCGGGAGGCGACATCGACGTGAGTGACGATCTGGTTTTCGACTCGCCCTTCATCCTGGGCATGATGCGCCTCCACGAACGGCCCGAGTTCGACGACGTCGACAAGTTCGCGGATTGGCTGGAAGCCCGGGTGGATCAGGGTCTGCACTGGTTCGATCACGCCGACAGCTACGGCAACCACCTGGGCGAGCAGCGCTTCGGCGAGGCACTGTCCCGTCGACCGTCGCTCAAGTCGAGGGTCCGGGTGGTGACCAAGGGCAATATCATCCTGCCGCATCGCGACACCTCGCCGTTCGGGGTCAAGCATTACGATACCTCCGAACGCCATCTCACCCAGGTCATCGATGGCTCACTCTCGCGCCTCGGTGTCGACCGGCTCGATCACTTCCTGCTCCACCGCCCGGACCCATTGATGGATACCGAAGCGACGGCCCGAGCCCTGGACGACGCCATCGCCGCCGGCAAGGTCGGTGCCGTGGGAGTCTCCAACTTCCTCCCGGAGCAGTGGCGTCGCCTGCAGGCCGCCATGCACAATCGGCTCGGCGTCCACCAGCTCGAGCTCTCGCTGGCGCATCCGGATGCCCTGTTCGACGGCTTCTACGACGCCATTCTGGCCGACGGCCTGGCGCCCATGGCCTGGTCTCCGCTGGGCGGCGGATCGGTCTTCGAGGACGTTCTCGGTACCGCGCTCTCGCGCCTCGCGGAGCAGCTCAACTCGACCACGGCGGGACTGGCGCTCGCCTGGCTGAGGCGGCTACCCGGCAAACCGGTGCCGGTGACCGGAACGTTGAATGAAAGGCGTATCGACAATTTGCTGCTGAGCGGTAATCTCGAACTCGATCGCCCAACGTGGTTCGCGCTGCTCGAGGAAGCACGCAGTCACCGAGTGCCGTGATGACGTTCGATGTGTGCAATGCCCGCATCCCAGATTCCCGTTAGACAAGAGAGTCGGTAACCCATGACCCCCATCATCGCGTTCGGCGAAGCCCTCGTCGACATGTTGTCCAGCCGTCTGGGCGACGACAGCGGTCCCGAGACCTTCACGCCCTATGCCGGCGGTGCGCCAGCCAATGCCGCCGTGGCCTGCGCCCGCCAGGGCATTCCCAGCCTCTTCCTGGGCATGATCGGTGACGACCGTTTCGGCGACTTCCTGGTCGACGAACTGACCCGCTACGGGGTCGACACCCAGCACGTGGTGCGAACCCGCGAAGCCCGCACTGCCCTGGCATTCGTCTCCCGCGATGGCCAGGGAGAGCGCCGGTTCGATTTCTATCGCCCTCCCGCCGCTGACCTGCTCTATCGCCGGGAACACCTGCCGCCCGGCATTTTCACCGAACCGGCCCTGGTCCACCTGTGCAGCAACAGCCTGACCGATGCCGCCATCGCCCGCACCACCCTCGACCTCGCCAGCATCGCCCGCCGCGGCGGCTGCCTGATCAGCGTCGATGTCAATCTGCGCGCGATGTTGTGGCCCCAGGGCAATGTCGATATCGCGCTGGTCGAACAGTTGCTCGAACGGGCCCATCTCATCAAGCTCTCCACCGAAGAACTGGATGCGCTTCGCGGTGATCGCAGTGCCGAGGAGTGGATCAGCGCCAGGCTGGCCAAGGGTGCCCGACTGATCGTGATCACCGACGGCCCGGGGCCAGTGACCGCCCATCTGGCGGACCGTCAGCTTCAATCGGTGCCTCCCAGCGTCCAGGCGGTCGACACCACCGCCGCTGGCGACGCCTTCATCGGTGGCCTGCTGGCGTCCCTGTCCCGAGCCGAGGTGGCCTGCGAGACCCTGGGCGACTGGCTGGCCGACGACACCAAGCTGAACGACGCCCTGGCCTTCGCCTGCCGCTGCGGCGCCTTCGCGGCGACGCGACCCGGCGCATTCGTCTCGCTGCCGGGCACCTCAGACCTCCACGATCTCCCGAGCTGAATCCTCCATCAGGGCGTGAAAAGCGCTCGCGGTCGAGGAAAGCTGCTGGTCGGCGCGCTTCACGACGCCGACCGGCCGCTCGATCGCCGGCTCGGAAAGCGCCAGACAGCGCACGCCAAGCGCCTCCATCTGGGCGCGGCACAGGGCCGGCACCGCGCTCACGCCCAAGCCCTTGCCGACCAGTTGGCCGACCGTGGCCAATTGATGGCTCTCCAACTCCACCGGTAGCGTCATGCCGTGCCGCGACAGCTGCTGCTCCAGCATCACCCGCACCTGAGATGGCCGCTGCAGGGTGATGAACGGGTATGCCAGCAGCGCCGACCAGGTCGTCGACGCCCGCGCGGCGAGCGGCGATGTCGGCGGCACCGCCGCCACGAAGCGATCGTGATGGAGCGGAGTGAATGAAAGTGCCGGCTGGCGCGGCGGCTCGAAGGCGATCCCGAACTCCACGCGCTGGGCCAGCACCATCTCCACCACCTGCTCATTGATCACATCGTGGATGGTGACGCTGATGCGCGGGTAGCGCTGGCGAAAGTCTGCGATCAATGGCGGCAGGCAGTTCGAGGCAAAGGATGGCATGGCGGCAATCGCCAGATGCCCCTGCTGCAGATGAAAACGCCGCCTCATGGCATCCTCGGCATCATCCCACTCGGCCAGCAGCCGACGCGCCAACGGCAGCAGCGCCTCGCCTTCGGGGGTGAGTCGCACCTGGCGAGTGGTGCGCGAGAACAGCGCCCCGCCGAGCTGCGACTCCAGCGACTTCACCGCCAGACTCAGCGCCGACTGGGTCACGTGCAGCCGCTCGCAGGCCTGCGCGAAACTCAGTGTCTGCGCCACGGCAAGGAAGGCGCGGAGTTGCTTGATGGTCATCAAAACGCCTCATTGATGAGAAAAACTCGACAATTATCGGCGAAAATAAATTTAATAACAGCGCGGCGAGCGGTCATAGTCTACTCAGGACACAACAACCGAGGCTCGCCATGACCCAGCATGCCAGTACCCAGACGCGCCCCGCCGGGACGCGCGACGGAAAATGCTACGAGAGCGCCCAGGCCGCCCTCGATGACCTGATCGAGGATGGTATGACCCTGGCCGTCGGCGGCTTCGGCCTGTGCGGCATCCCCGAATCGCTGATCGCGGCCCTGCGCGACACCGGCAAGAAGAACCTGACGGTGGCCAGCAACAATGCCGGCGTCGACGGCTTCGGCCTCGGGTTGCTGCTCGAGTCGCGCCAGATCCGCAAGATGCTCTCCTCCTACGTGGGCGAAAACAAGGAGTTCGAGCGCCAATACCTCTCCGGCGAACTCGAGCTGGAGTTCTGCCCCCAGGGCACCCTGGCCGAGCGACTGCGCGCAGGTGGCGCCGGCATCGCGGCCTTCTTCACCAAGACCGGCTACGGCACCAAGATCGCCGAAGGCAAGGAAGTGCGCGAGTTCGACGGCGAGCATTACGTCATGGAGCGCGGCCTGCCGGTCGACGTAGCGCTGGTCAAGGCCCAGGTCGCCGACAAGGCTGGCAACCTGCGCTTCAACAAGACCGCGCGCAACTTCAATCCGCTGGCCGCCATGGCCGGCAGGATCTGTGTGGCCGAGGTGGAGGAGATCGTCGAGACCGGCGCCATCGACCCTGACGACATCCACCTGCCGGGCATCTTCGTGCACCGCATCGTGCATAACCCGACACCGGAAAAACGCATCGAGAAACGCACGCTCAGGGAGGGAAACTGAGATGCCCTGGAACAAGGAACAGATGGCGCAACGCGCCGCCGGCGAGCTTCGGGACGGCTTCTACGTCAACCTGGGCATCGGCCAGCCGACACTGGTGGCGAACTACATACCCGACGGCATGGAAGTCTGGCTGCAGTCAGAGAACGGTCTGCTCGGCATCGGCCCTTTCCCTACCGAGGAAACCCTCGACCCCGACCTGATCAACGCCGGCAAGCAGACGGTCACCGCCCTGCCCGGCTCGAGCTACTTCGACAACGCCGAGTCGTTCGCGATGATCCGCGGTGGCAAGATCAATCTGGCGATCCTGGGCGCCATGCAGGTCTCCGAGCAGGGAGACCTCGCCAACTGGATGATCCCCGGCAAGATGGTCAAGGGCATGGGTGGCGCCATGGACCTGGTCGCCGGCGTGCAGCGCGTGGTGGTATTGATGAGCCATACCGCCAAGGGCGAGCACAAGATCCTGGAAGCATGCAATCTGCCACTGACCGGAGTCGGGGTGGTAGATCGCATCATCACCGATCTCGGCGTGATGGACATCACCGACAAGGGGCTGGCACTGGTCGAGCTGGCGCCCGATGTCACGATCGAGGAGATTCGCGACGCCACCGGCTGCGAGCTGATCGATCAGCGGGAGGCCTCCCATGGCTGATGTCAACGCGACCACCCTGCGCGACGTGGTCATCGTCGCGGCCACGCGCACGCCGATCGGCACCTTCCAGGGGGGGCTTGCCAGCGTTCCCGCGGTGACCCTGGGCGCGACTGCCATCCGTCGCGTCCTCGAGGGCATCGACCCCGCCGGCGTCGATGAAGTGATCATGGGCCATGTGCTGCGCGCGGGCCTTGGCCAGAACACCGCGCGCCAGGCTTCCATCGAAGCCGGCTTGCCGGACAACGTGCCAGCGATGACGGTCGACAAGGTCTGCGGCTCAGGCCTCAAGGCCGTGCATCTGGCCGTCCAGGCGATCCGCTGCGGCGATGCCGAAACCATCGTGGCTGGCGGCATGGAGAGCATGAGCCTGGCGCCCTACGTGTTGCCCAAGGCGCGTACCGGACTGCGCATGGGCCACGCCGAGCTTCTCGACAGCATGATTCATGACGGCCTGTGGGACGCCTTCAACGACTACCACATGGGCATCACCGCAGAGAACGTGGCCGAGCAGTGGGATATCTCCCGCCACGATCAGGACGCCTACGCCGCGGAATCCCAGCGGCGTGCCTCGGCGGCGCGGGAATCCGGCCGCTTCGATGCCGAGATCACCCCGGTCAGCGTGCCTCAGCGACGCGGCGATCCCATCGTGATCGAACGTGACGAGCAGCCGCGCGACGGTGTCACCGTCGAGTCGCTGGGCAAGCTCAAGCCGGCCTTCTCCAAGAGCGGCAGCGTTACCGCCGGCAATGCGTCGTCGCTCAACGATGGCGCCGCTGCCCTGCTGATCATGAGTGCAGACCGTGCCGCCAAGCTTGGGCTTCCGGTCCTTGCCACCATCCGCGCCTACGCCAACGCCGCCGTCGACCCGGCGACCATGGGTATCGGCCCGGTCCCGGCGACTCGACGCTGCCTGCGGCGAGCCGGCTGGACGATCGACGATCTGGACCTGATCGAGGCCAATGAGGCATTCGCCGCTCAGACGCTGGCCGTGGCCAAGGATCTGGGGTGGAGCCAGGACAAGGTCAACGTCAATGGTGGCGCCATCGCGCTGGGCCATCCTATTGGCGCTTCCGGCGCTCGAATTCTGGTGACGCTACTGCACGAAATGCAACGTCGCGATGCCAAGCGCGGCTTGGCGACGCTCTGCATTGGCGGTGGCCAGGGGGTGGCCACCGCCATCGAACGGAACTGAACGCCCATTCGACGCGCGGCCGGGTGCCCATGGGGCGCCTGGCCGCTTGCGACGACTGCCTCTCAGCGCGCCGTCCACCCCAGGTCGATGGCCCAATCCGCACCGGTGACGGCAGAGGCCTGATCTGAGACGAGGTAGGCCACGACGCTGGCGACTTCCTGCGGCTCGATGAGTCGCTTGATGGCGGCCCCACTCAGCATGATCTTCTCGATGACCTCCGACTCATCCATCCGATTGAGCGTCGCCTGATCTGCGATCTGGCGCTCCACCAGCGGCGTGCGCACGTAGGCCGGGCAGATCGCATTGGCAGTGATGCCATGCTCGCCGCCTTCCAGCGCGGCAGTTCGTGTCAGGCCAATGAGCCCATGCTTGGCGCTGACATAGGCCGATTTTCCCGGGGATGCCACGTTGGCATGGATGGAGGCGATATTGATGATCCGCCCCCACGCCTTTTCGCGCATATGCGGCCACGCGGCCTGGGTCAGCAGAAATGGCGCGGTCAACATCAGATCGATGATCTTGCGCCACTTGTCCGGCGGAAAGTGCTCGATATCGGCGACATGCTGGATGCCGGCGTTGTTGACGAGGATATCGACGCCGCCGAGACGTTCTACCGCCACATCGATCACCCGGGCGCACTGCTCACCCTCGGTGAGATCGGCTTCGAGAAAGGTGGCACCCACGGCTTCCGCCACGGCCTTGCCTGCGGGATTGGCGTCAACGGCCATCACGCGAATGCCCTGGGCCGCAAGATTTTCCACTACCGCACGCCCGATACCGCTGGTCGTGCCGGTCACTACCGCCACTCGAGAACGTTCACTCATGCCGTCGCTCCTGTCTTGGAAGAGGGATTCCCTGAAGACGCAGTCTGGAACAGTCAGAGGACGAGGGGTATCCGTCGAAAGCCTTGAGCCAGTCGAGCAGCATGAGGTCACCAGGCTGTCGAGGCGCGCCCGAACCGGCAATCGCCGCCCCAGGCGCTAAGCGCTGTCTGGAAAGTCGACGAGCGAAGGCCAGAGTCAGGCCCGTTCCCGACGGGCCAACGCAATTCCCACATCCTTGGGGATCGCAAGGCGGGATCGGTGACAAATCGTCGGGATTGACGATTTGGGCAGTTCCAGCTACGCGAAGCGCGAGTGACCGGGATATCGCGGGTCCCAGGCGGAGTTTACGCGGTGTCAACGAGCATGTGACTCGCTCCGCTCGCTTTTCGGGGCGTCCCACGGCCGTTCTCGACGTCGTTCAGCGAGCCGACTCTAACGCCGTGGGCGAGCGCAGACAGCTTTCAGACACTGCCTGATCATCAGCGCCGCCCCGTGTCTCAACGCGGATAGCGCTGCGTGGCCTCCCGGGTCAGGCGCGTGATGCCAGCCCAGTCCTCCCGGTCGATGAGCGACTTCGGCGCCATCCAGGAACCGCCGATGCACATCACGTTGGGCAGCGCGAGATAGTCGCCGGCGTTGTCCACCGTCACCCCACCGGTCGGACAGAACAGCGCCTCAGGCAACGGGCCGCCAAAGGATTTGAGCGCCTTGGCGCCACCGTTGGCTTCCGCCGGGAAGAACTTGAAGCGGCGATAGCCGTATTCCCACCCCGTGACGACCTCGGAAACCGTGGCCACACCGGGCAACAGCGGTATGCTGCTGGTAGTGCCGTGCTCGAACAGGGCTGGCGTCGTGCCGGGCGTGACGACGAAATCGACACCGAGCTCCTCGCAGATGCGATATTGATCGATGCTCAGTACCGTGCCGGCACCCACCGTCACGTCGGGCAGTTGCTGGCGAATGCGCTTGATGGCGTCGACCGCACAGTCGGTGCGCAAGGTGATCTCGAGCACGTCGAGCCCGCCGTCGACCAGCGCCTGCGCCAGCGGTACGGCATGTTCGAGGCGCTCGATGACCAGCACCGGAATGATCGCCGTGGACCGGCAGATCGCATCGAGGCGATCGGTCTGGGAAATCGGCAGTTGTGATTCGGATCGCATATTGGAATGGCTCCTTTGATGGGTACCCGGCCCTCGGGCGGGCGGGGGCGGGCGGGGGCGGCGCGTCAGGGCGCCCAGTAGAGGGTAAGCGGGCAGGTCAGGAAGGCACGGATCGGCAGTTCGCGAACATCGTCACCGCTGAGTGCCTGGGCCAGCACCGCCTTCTTGGCGTCGCCGACCAGATGCAGCGCGTGGCGACGCGCATCATGAAGCCGGGCCGCGCTCAGGGTGATGCGAGGCTGCGAGACGCTGGGCGCCCGCACGGCCACGACGCTGTCATCCGTGCTCAATGCCAGCGAGAGCTCGCCGCTGTCCGGAAACAGCGAGGCGGTGTGACCGTCGTTGCCCATGCCGAGCACCACCAGGCTGGCCGGCCATGGTAGCGTGGCCAGACGGGCGGCGACCGTCGCCGCGCCCTGCTCCGGCGTAGGATCGGAGGTGATCAGCGAGTGAAAGGTCGCCGCCGCGGCCCGCCCGGTCAGCAGCGTCTCCCGGACCAGCCGCGCGTTGCTGTCGACGTGATCCTCGTGCACCCAGCGCTCGTCGGCGAGGGTGACATCGACCCGCGACCACGCCACCGGCTGTTCGGCCAGCCGTCGCAGGAACGGCAGCGGGGTGGAACCGCCGGAGACGACCAGCAGCGCGCGCGGCTGGCTGGCCAGGTCCTCGGTCAATGCCTGGGCGGCGGCGGCGGCCAGTTGCGCGCCGATCTGCTCGCGGGCGTTCTCAGTAATCTTCATACCAGGAACGACCATCCTGCGTGATCATCGCAATGGAGGCCACGGGCCCCCAGGATCCGGCCGGATAGCGACGCGGCGGGATATCCCGCTTCTCCCAGCCGGCGATCAACTGATCGACCCACTTCCAGGCGTACTCGACCTCGTCGCGACGGACGAACAGGTACTGCTGCCCTTTCATCACCTCGAGCAGCAGACGCTCGTAGGCATCCGGAATCCGCTCCTTGGGAAAGGCGTGGTTGAAGTCCAGGTGTAGCGGACCGGGGCGCAGTCGCATGCCCTTGTCGAGGCCGCCATCCTTGGTCAACACCTGCAGCGCGATGCCTTCCTCCGGCTGGAGACGGATCACCAGCTTGTTGGCGGCAAGGTTGCGCTGATCCGGATCGAAGATGTAGTGCGGCTGCTGGCGGAAGTGGATGACGATCTGCGACAGCTTTTCCGGCATGCGCTTGCCGGTTCGCAGATAGAACGGCACGCCGGCCCAGCGCCAGTTGGCGACCTCCAGACGCATGGCGACGAAGGTTTCGGTGGTGCTGGAGGTGTTGGCGTCCTCCTCCTCCAGGTACCCCGGGACGCTCTCGCCTTCCATGGTGCCGGCAACATACTGCCCACGGACCACGTGCCGGTTGAGATCCTCGCCCTCCAGCGGCTTGAGCGCCTTGAGCACCTTGACCTTCTCGTCACGGATGGCGTCCGCATCGAGATTGGCAGGCGGGTCCATGGCGAGCATGGTCAGCAATTGCAGGAGATGGTTTTGAACCATGTCGCGCAGTTGGCCAGCCTTGTCGAAATAGCCCCAGCGACCTTCGATACCGACCTGTTCGGCCACGGTGATCTCGACGTGGGAGATCTGGCTCTGCTTCCACTGGTTGCCGAACATCGGGTTGGCGAAACGCAGTGCGATCAGGTTCTGGACCGTCTCCTTGCCCAGGTAGTGGTCCATGCGGTAGATCCGCGACTCGGGGAAGACCGCGCCGATGGCGTCGTTGATCTCGTGGGAGGAGTGGAGATCGTAGCCGATCGGCTTCTCGACCACGACCCGCGACTCGCTATCGAGGCTGCCGCTCTCCTGGAGATTGGCACAGATCGCCCCGTAGATGCTGGCGGGGACCGCCAGATAGATGGTCAGCGGGCACTGGGAGTCCGGGCTCTCGGCGTGCCAGTCCCGAATCTTCTCGTAGCCGTCGACGGTGTCGAAATCGAGTTGGGTGTAATCGAGCCGAGCCAGGAACCGGTCCAGACAGGTCTGCTCGAGCTCCTTGGCCTTGACCCGCTTCTTGAGCATTCCCAGCACCACGCTGCGGAAACTGTCGGCGTCGTGCTCACGCCGGGCCAGCCCCAGAATCCGGGTCTCGGCCCCCAACAGGCCATCGCGATCCAGATGATAGAGCGCCGGGTAAAGCTTGCGTAGCGCCAGGTCGCCGAGCGCACCGAACAGAGCCAAATCCACGTTGGGCGTTGCCTCTCGAGTCATTGCCTCCCTCCACCAGAGTCGTTAATTTACGAATAAAATACGCCATGCGACTGGCTTTTGACATGCAACTTCGTAACTAAAATACCTCCGCCAGACCATTATATCGTGCCCAGCCTTCAGCGAGCGCCTGCGACCTCGACGCTCGCCGCTTGGCGCTGATGTCGCCAGAGGCTAGGATGCAGGGCCTGTATGACGAATCAATCATCATTCCGCCGTTAGGAGATGCCCCGCAACCATGGCAATGCACGATCTCATCGCCCGCATTCGTTCGCGGGTCGACGACCTGAATCGCTCGGAACGCAAGGTCGCCGACGTCATCCTCCAGGACCCCAATGCGGCGATTGGCATGAGCATAGCCACTCTGGCACAGGCTGCCACGGTGAGCGAACCCACGGTCAACCGCTTCTGTCGCAATTTCGAGACCAAGGGCTACCCGGACTTCAAGATCCAGTTGGCGCAAAGCCTGGCCGGCGGCACCCCTTACGTCAGCCGCAGCGTCGAAAGCGACGACGACGCCGCCGCCTATACCGACAAGATCATCGGCGCAACCATCGCGGCGCTGGACGAGATCCGTCGCGGCGTCGATCCCAAGCGCATCGAACGCGTCGTCGACCATCTCTCCCAGGCGCGTCAGATTCATTTCTTCGCGCTGGGCGCATCGGCGCCGGCGGCATTCGATGCCCAGAACAAGTTCTTCCGCTTCAATCTGCCGGTCGGCGCCTACAACGACGTGCTGATGCAGCGGATGATCGCCGCGGCGTCGCACACCGGCGACGTCATCGTCGTCATCTCCTACACGGGCCGGACCCGCGACCTGGTCGAGGTCGCTCAGGTGGCCCGCGAAAGCGGTGCCCTGGTCATCGGCATCACTCGCGACGGATCGCCACTGGCCAGCGTCTGCACCGACATCCTCCCGGTCGACCTGCCGGAGGACACCGAAGTCTACATGCCGATGAGTTCGCGCATGATTCACATGGCGCTGATCGACGTGCTGGCGACGGGCGTGACGCTGCGCCGAGGCGAGTCCTTCCTGCCACACCTCAGGACCATCAAGGAAAGCCTGCGTCCAACCAAGTTCCCGCCGAAGGAGGGATGACGCCAGCCACTGTTGCGACCTCGAAGGATCGGTCATTTCCTACGACCACGGCGGTTTAATCCCGGTGCCGCAATGCGGTTATCATGTGCGTCTTCTCACTCACCCGAGGTCGCTGCTCATGCGCTGGATGTTCGCCCTGGTCCTGACAATGGTCTGCTCGGCCGCCAATGCCGCCGACACCTTCCGCTTCACCGCCATTCCGGACGAGGACCAGTCACGCCTGGTCGAGCGCTTCTCCAAGGTCGCCGACTATCTCTCGGACAAGCTCGGGGTCGAGGTCGAGTACGTTCCCGTCACCTCCTACGGCGCCGCGGTCACCGCCTTTCGCAACGACCAGGTGCAGCTGGCGTGGTTCGGGGGACTGTCGGGCGTGCAGGCCCGGCAACTGGTACCGGGCTCGAAAGCCATCGCCCAGGGCGCGGAGGACGCGGAATTCCGCAGCTATTTCATCGCCAACACCGCAACCGGTATCGAGCCGAACCAGGAGAAGCTTCCCGACTCGGTCGCCGGGCACTCGTTCACCTTCGGCGCCAAGACATCGACGTCGGGCCGCTTGATGCCGGAGCACTTCCTCCGCCAGCGCTTCGACGAAGCCCCCGACCAGCTCTTCTCCCGCGTCGGTTTCTCCGGCGACCACACCCGTACCATCGCGCTGGTCGAGTCCGGCACCTACGACATCGGCGCCGTGAACTTCACCGTATGGGAAGCCGCCGTCGAGGATGGCCGCGTCGACACCAGCAAGGTCGAAGTGATCTGGGAATCACCGACCTACCCGGACTACCAATGGACCCTGCGTGGCGACGCCGACGAGCGTTACGGCGAGGGATTCACCCAGAAGGTGCAGCAGGCACTGCTCGACATGACCGACCCGGCCCTGCTGGAGAGCTTTCCTCGTTCGGGCTTCATTCCGGCCAGCAACGACGATTACGCCCCGATCGAAGCGGTAGGGAAATCCATCGGCCTGCTGCGCTGACAACGATGTCGTTACTGGAGCTGGACAGGGTCGACCTGGGCCACGGAACGCAAGTCGTGCTGCCCGGTCTGTCGTTGACCTTTGAATCCGGCGAGCGCGTGGCCCTGCTGGGCCAGAGCGGTGCCGGCAAATCCACGCTGCTGGCCGAGATCCGGCGCCGGCTGGACAGCGCTGCCGCCTGGTGCCCGCAGGGTCACGGCCTGGTGCCGCTGCTTGCGGTCTATCACAACGTCTATATGGGACGTCTGGAGCGGCACGGGGCACTGACCAACCTGATCAATCTTCTGAAGCCCCGGCGCGAGGCCTGGAAGGAGATCGAGCACCTGGTTCGTGAGCTGGGCCTGGAAGGCCTGCTTCGACGCCCGGTGGCGCAGCTTTCCGGCGGCCAGCGCCAGCGAGTGGCGATCGCCAGGGCCTTGTACCAGCAGCGCAACGTCTTTCTCGGTGACGAGCCGCTGGCCAGCGTCGACCCCCACCAGGCGCGACGGCTGCTGGAGTGTATCCAGGCGCGCCATGCAACCTGCATCATCGCACTGCATCAGCACCGGCTGGCGCTCGATCACTTCGATCGAGTCATTGGGCTGCGGGACGGTCAGGTGGTGCTGGATGCCCCCACCCGCGAGCTGACACTGGCGCGCCTCGACGCCCTCTACCCGGATGCCGGGCCACCGCACCACGAGGCCGGAGTCGCCGCATCGACATGACGCCAGCCCCCGGCCTGCTGCGGGGACGCAGCCCCGGCCTGACGCTGGCGCGTCGCTCGCTGGCGCTGATACTCCTGTGCCTGCTACTGCTGCCCCTCGCCGACCTGCGGATCATTGCGGTCGACCCGTGGGGCGAGCTGTGGCGGATGGCCGTGGGTTTCGCCTGGCCCGATTTCATGTCGCTGGAGAGCCCGCTGCGCGCCATCGCCCTGACCGTCAGTGTTGCACTGTGGGGCACCTTCATCGGCGCGATACTCGGCTTCCCGCTGGCGCTGCTGTTTCATCGCTCGAGACTGGTGCGGAGCTTCTGCGCGTTCGTTCGCGCCATTCACGAGCTGTTCTGGGCACTGCTGTTTCTCCAGGTCTTCGGCCTGTCTGCGGTCACCGCTCTTGCCGCGCTGGCCATTCCCTATGCCGGCATCTTCGCCAAGGTCTACGCGGAGATTCTGGAGCTTACGCCTAGAGCGCCGGGTGACGCCCTGCCCAGCGGGGTCGATCGGTTGTCGCGCTTCCTCTATGCCGAACTCCCGCTGGTCTGGGAGCGACTCGCCAGCTACACCCGCTACCGGTTCGAGTGCGCCATGCGCGCCAGCGTGCTGCTCGGTTTCGTCGGCCTGCCGACGCTCGGGTTCTATCTGGAGAGCGCCTTCCGCGAGGGACGGTTCGGCGAGGCTGGCGCGCTACTCTGGATCTTCTACGCGCTCGTCGCCACCTTGCACTGGTGGGGGCATCGCCGCCTGCTGGTGCCACTGCTGGTCGGCGCCTTGTTCTTCCTCGGCCCGTGGCCGGATGTGGATGGCGAGCTGCTGTGGCGTTTCGTCAGCCACGACCTGTGGCCGTCTCCGTTGCTGGAGGGAAACCTGCCGGGGCTGGGCGCCTGGCTGGCCGGGCTACCTGAACTGCTGCCAGCGATCGGCAACACGCTGCTGCTGGCGCTCATGGGCACCGTCGGCAGCCTGCTACTGGCGCTGGCGCTGTGGCCGCTGGCCAGCCGACATTTCGGTCGTCCCTGGCAGGGATTCGGCGGTCGGATGTTGCTGGTCGTCATGCGTTCGACGCCGGAACTGATGCTGGCCTTTATCCTGCTGCTGATGCTGGGGCCATCGATGCTGCCGGCATGGCTGGCACTCGCCCTGCACAACGGAGCCCTGATCGCGTTCCTGGTCGCGCGCCACGCCGACGGCCTGACCCTTGGCATGCCCAACCTGCCGGCATCCGGGCGTTACGCCTACGAACTGCTGCCCCGCCTCTACCCCAATTTGCTGGCACTGGTCTGCTACCGCGCGGAGGTCATCATGCGGGAGACCGCCTTGCTCGGGATGCTGGGCGTCGCGACCCAGGGTTTCTACATCGACTCCGCCTTTCAGTACCTGATGTTCGATCAGGCCTTTTTCCTGCTGCTGGTCACCGCCGCGCTCAACATCGCCATCGACGCCATCTCCCGCCGCTTCCGGCCTCGCGAGGTGCCGCTGGACGATCCGTGTAGCCGCTAGTCTATCCAGGCTCAACGACGAGCTTCGATCAGGTGACGCGTGGAATGCGCCACGAAGGGTTTGCCTTGGCGCATATCCGAGTCCAGCTGGCGCAAGAGATGCCTGTATCGGCTCACGGAGAAATCCGGCACCCACCAGACGCATTTCCGCAGGATCCAGATGACCGCGCCCACGTCGTGAAATACCATGCGGCAGCGCGCCGTGCGCAGATCGGTCACGGTCAAACCCGCCGCCTCGGCACTCCTCGCCTCCTGCCCAGGATCCCGCTTGCGTCGCTCGAGCGGGAGGGGACCCAGAAAATATTCGATGAGTTCGAAAGCGGACGCCGGGCCAACGTGTTGGGCAAAGTAGTATCCGCCAGGCCGGAGCACCCGATAGATTTCCTCCCACTTCGGGGCCACCGGATGACGCGATGTCACCAACTCGAACACCCCATCACGAAATGGCAATCCAGCCTCGTCCGAGACCTCCACCACTTGAACCCCACGCCTGGCAAGGCGGGCATGTGCTTTCAGCGCGTTGGGGCGCCAGGATTCGGTGGCGACCATGACCGGCGGCAAGACTTTCGCCTCGTCCAGCACCTCGCCACCTCCGGTATCGAGATCCAGCGCAGAGCGAACCGCCGCCAGCCGCAGGGCCATCATCCCAGCGTATCCCCACGGTGGACGCTCCTCGCTCGCACGCCCACTCAACCATTCAAAGCCCCAGCCCGCAGTGTCGGCAGCCTCCGCCTCTGTCACGAGCGCATCGAAAGACAACATCTTCTCACTCACCTCTTCTTCCACGACCGAGCGGGATGCTCATGGCGCGAGCGCACGCCCCCATCCTGGCGATCGAGTCTGGCACAGGACACTGCGATTACCCCTCGACACGGGTTTCCCGGCGCGGACGTGGGCGCGGCAGAGGATGATATCGCCCTTCAGGGGTTCGGTGCGAAAGGTCTCGATCCTCGAATCATGGCAAGTTGTCAAAATTCGTCCAACGTCACGTCCAACTCTTGGCTCAGCCCTTCTCGATTTCGCTGTGAAGGTTCAATATCCGACTGCCGTCTTCCTGCTTGATCGGATATGCCGGATTCCGCTCACTTGCCTTGTGGGCTACCTTGCCGCCCAGGGGCCCGCGTGTCACCGATTCACGACATTTCCCCGTCACCTGCCCTCTGGCCCAGTGGCGGTCCTACGTCAATTTCACACACTCGCGTCACCTGAAATCCGACAGGGGAACCTCCCTGAGTCCGCATAAAATACAACTCTTGTACAAGATTTAGGTTTATGCCAATCTCCGTTTGTCGGCATGGATAGCCGACATGGAATCAGCAGGGATTGTTGAGGCCACCCCGGCATGGAGTGCTCCTATGATCGCCGTCCGGCCAGGATTGCCGGACGGCGAGACCAAGGAAGGCAATGGCGAAGTTCCCGGATGATTCGTCGATCCCGCAATCGAGTCGAAGCGCTACCCGGTAAACCCCGGAACATCATGATCGAGGCAGGCGCTTCCGATAGCGGCCAGGTTAACGCGGCGCGCTTTTTACCTCCCGCACACGTCGAGACTTAACCTGCATCAAGTCTTTCATCAGAGCGCGGCGGTAGGCTTGTCGAGCCTGAGGGATCGTCCTCCCGAGGGTGCGCCGGACTCCGGTTCGGCGCTTCGACGCTCCCACCGGGATGGCGACCACCCTCCTCGGAATCCACAAAGCTTGCACTGCGCAGGCCCGGTTTTCCGTTATGATGCGTAGAATTGTTACGATACGGACCGTTAGAAGAACGTCATGACGGATCTTTACCTACAGGATTGGCGAGCCTGGACGCCTCACCGCGAGGCCGACGGGGAGTCTCGACTCGATACCCAGGACAAACCTGCCGGCAAGGCCGTTCCCGCGATGCTACGTCGTCGCCTCAACCTGATCGGGCGAGCCGTCTGCGACATGCTCGCCGCGCTGGACCCCGAGACGAACCGCATCGTGCTGCACGCCTCGCGCCATGGCGATGGTGAGCGCACGCTGGAAATGCTGTACGGCCTCAATGAAGGCGACCCCCTTTCCCCGGCGCGGTTTGGCCTGTCGGTTCACAACGCTACGGCCGGCGTCTACTCCATCGCCAGTGGCAACCGGTGCAGCCAGCAGGCGATAGCTGCCAGCGGCAGCGAGTGGGCAGCACTGATCGCGGAGGCCCACGGCTACCTCGCCGATGGCCAGTCGAGCCTGCTGCTCGTCTTCAGCGACCAGCCCGTTCCCCAGCGATTCGCCGCGTACGCCCCCGCGTCGCTCTCCGCTGCCGTCACCCTTCAGGTCGGCAGCCAGCCAGTTGGAGACGCCCAGCGCCTGGTCGAGACGATGAATCCGGCAGGCGACTCCCCCTTGCAGCCCCTGGACATCATCGACTGGCTGATGGGCAATCGCCGACGAATCGCGTGCCCCATCAGCCGACGCGGTTGGCAACTCGAGCCGGTTCGGTCATGATCCGCCCCCCGCGACAACCAGTTTTGGCGACGGGATGACCGCCGCAACCGGCCGGCAAGCTACCGGCAACGCGCCCGACATCACGGCCGGGCGCCAGTAATCGATAACGAACGAGTCACAAGGACGATCAAGACCGATGACCACGACGGCGCTGGAACAAGAACTCAAGGAGATGATCATCGAGACCCTGGAGCTCGAGGACGTCACACCGGAAGACATCGATCCCAACGAACCGCTGTTCGTCGAAGGCCTGGGCCTCGACTCCATCGACGCCCTGGAACTAGGCCTTGCGCTACAGAAGCGCTATGGCATCACGCTGGAATCCGAGGCGGAGTCCTCCCGCCAGCATTTCGCCAACCTGAAGAGTTTGGCGGCTCTGGTCGAATCGCGTCGCCAGAAATGACAGTGGCGGCGCCCTCGTGATCTCGTCGATTCCCACCCACGGTCGCAGCCGGCTTCTCTGGCTGGCAGTAGGCATCATCGGCCTTGTCTGGCCCCTGGTGGTGCACTGGCTATTGCCGCACTACGGTGCCTGGCCACTGCTGATGGTGCTGGCCGCCGCTGCCTGGTGGCGACTGCCGCCGACGCAACGGCGCTGGGGATGGGGTCTCGTGCCGCTGGTTGTCCTGCTGATGGCGACCGGTAGCGCAGAGCTCGGCCTGCGACTATGGCCGGTCGTGGTCAATGTCGCCCTGCTGCTGGTCTTTTCCCATGGCCTGCGTCATCCGCCGACGCTGATCGAACGGTTCGCTCGCCGCCAGGAGCCCGATCTGCCGCCCCACGCCGTGCGCTACACCCGGCGGGTGACCCAGGCCTGGTGTGTCTTTTTCTCCCTCAACGGTGCCGTTGCCCTGTTCACCGCGATTTTCGCCAACTTCGAGGTCTGGGCCTGGTACAACGGCGGCATCGTCTACGGCCTGATGCTGGCCATGTTTTTGGGGGAGTGGTGCTTGCGCCAGCGGGTCAAAAGGCGAGCGGAAGCGACCCTGCAATCGCAACACAAGGCGTCCCATGACGTTTCGTAGACTCGCCGACCGGCCATGGCGTGACCGCGCGACAACGGACACCATCGCCTGGCTTCCGCCGGAAGCGGATACGCCATCGCGCTGGTTGACCGCGACCGAATGGCATGCGCGTATCGGGGCATGGCAACAGCGCCTGCTTGAGACGCCCAACACCAGTGGATGCTGGCGCCTGTTCGAGCCGGACCCGATCGAATTCAGTGCCGCCATGATCGCGATCTGGGAACGCGGCGATCGCGTCGTGCTTCCGGCGGACAATCAACCCATGACGCTGTCGGCGCTGGATGAGGCGGGCGTGGCGCTGGGGCCGACCGAGCCGGGGTCCGAGAGCGACCGGGCGGGAAGCCCCCCTGACCACCCACCCCAGTGGCACTCACGCCCGCTACCCGATATCGCCGTCTCGCTCTACACGTCCGGCTCCAGCGGCGAGCCACAGCGGCTGGACAAACGTTTCGACCAGTTGGATGCCGAACTCGCCACCCAAGCCTCGCTCTGGCCGCTGTCGGGCCGACTGGTCGTCAGCCAGGTCAGTCACCAGCACATTTACGGCCTGCTGTTCTCGATCCTGCGCCCGCTATGCGAGAACAGCCCCTTCTCGGCCCGGGCCTGTCGTTATCCGGAAACCCTCTACACCTGGTTGCAGCACTGCCAGGCGACCGGCAAGCGGATGATTCTCGTCAGTGCGCCACCGGCGCTATCCCGACTCCCGGAAGCGCTCGACTGGGAGCCGGTCAGCGCGGCGCTGGCAACGATCTATAGCTCGGGGGCACCGCTGTCCAAGGACGCCAGTGACCGGGTCCACGAACGTCTCGGCCATCCCGTTCACGAGGTTTACGGCAGTTCCGAGACCGGCGGCATCGCTTGGCGCGTCCAGCAGCACGCCGCCGACTGGTCCGCGCTGCCCGGCGTCGAGGTGAGCCACGACGAAGACCATCGTCTATGGCTGCGCTCGCGTCACCTGGAGATCCCGGACCAGTGGCAACGTCAGGCCGACCTTATCGCGCGGACGCCGCAGGGCTTCGAACTGCTGGGGCGCGCCGACCGGATCGTCAAGATCGGTGGCAAACGGATCTCGCTGACGGCCATGGACCAGGCCCTGAGCGCGCTCCCCGGCGTCGAGCGGGCACAGACCCTGACGTTGCAACGCCGCGACCTTCGCCTCGCCGCCATCGTCCAGCTCTCGCCGAACGAGATCCCCCACGATCATCGCCACCATCGCGACACGGTGAAGCGGCTGCGCCGGGAACTCGCCGCCCATTTCGAAACGCCGGTGTTACCTCGCTACTGGCGCTTCGTCGCCCCCTGGCCGACCAATAGTCAGGGCAAGTTGAGCGCGGAGATCCGGCAGCACCTGTTTCTCGATCTCGAGGACCGACGCGCGCCGCGCTGGCTGGGTGAACGACTTCACGAGAACGGCTGGCAGGTCACGCTGGAGGTCCCGGAGCATTGTGCCTACGTAGACGGCCACTTCGACGGCCAGCCGGTACTGCCCGGCATTGCCCTGGTGCACTGGGCAATGCAGCAGGCGCGCCGCCTGTTCACGTTGAGTGGCGAGTTCGAGAGCCTCGAGCGGCTGCGATTCCCCCAGCCGCTACTGCCCGGCGACCGCTTCGAAATGACCCTCGACTACCGTCGGGGCGACGGGACCGAGAGCTTGCGCCTCGAATGCGAGAGCCAGCGCGGGAAACATGTGACGGGACGGGTCGCCCTGATCCATCGGCAAGCGCGGGAGAGTTGAAGAATGTCGCAAGAGAACAGCGCCCGCATCGCGGTCCTGGTGCCGGTCTACAATCACGCCCAGGCGGTCGGCCAGACGCTGGCGCGACTGGAGCTGCTGCAGTTGCCTGTCATCCTGGTCGATGACGGCAGCGACGCGCACTGTGCGGGGGTGCTGGACGCCCTGGCCGAAGCCGAGACGGTAGACCTGGTCAGACTGCCCGCCAACCGGGGCAAGGGCGCGGCGATTCGGGCGGGCCTGGCGAGAGCTGTCGAGCGCGAATTCACCCACGTGCTGCAGGTGGACGCGGATGGCCAGCACGAAGCAGCAGACCTGCCGCCCTTCGTCGACGGACTTCGTGCCGACGACGAGGTCCTGCGGCTCGGCTACCCGCGATTCGATGCCAGCGTGCCCCGGCACCGCTTCTACTCCCGCTACATCACCCATTCGCTGGTTTGGCTGGCGACGCTGTCGTTCGAGCTTCGCGACACCATGTGCGGGGTCAAGCTCTACCCCGTCGCCGCCGTCAACCGGCTGGTTGCCGAGCACGCCTGCGGCGATCGCATGGAGTTCGACAGCGAGCTTCCGGTACGCTGGTACTGGCAGGGCGGGCGCGTCGCCAACCTGCCCGTCCGTGTCCGCTACCCTCTCGACGGCGTCTCCCATTTCCAGCTGTGGCGGGACAACGTACTGCTCGCCCGCATGCATCTGCGCCTGGTACTCGGCATGCTCAGGCGCCTTCCCGCTCTCTTGAGCCGCCGCCAGGAACGACTCTCATGACACCGATCAGCAGCAATCCCAATCACTGGTCGAGAATTCGCGAGACCGGTACTGCCGGCGGGGTCCGCGCCATGGTCTGGATCCGACGCAAGCTGGGACGGCTACCGTTCCAGTTCATGCTGCTGCTGGTGATCGTCTACTACTATATTGCCCACGGCCTTCATCGGCGCGCCTCCCATACCTACCTTACCCGGCTGTGGCGTCACCGCTACGGCCAGCCGCCCAGCCATCCGACCTGGTTGAGTCTGCGCCACTTCCGCAGTTTCGGGCAGAGCCTGATGGACAAGATCGATGCCTGGAGCGGCATCCCACCGGCGCTCAGCTTCGAGGGCGATACGCGGGAGCGATTTCGCCGGGCGGTCGAAAGTGGCCGTGGCGGCATCATGCTCGTCTCCCATGTCGGCAACATGGAGATCTGCACCGCCATGAGCGACATGCAGGAAGACTTCCGCGCGACCCTGCTGATGCACACACGCAACGCGCAGCAGTTCGACGAGGTCCTGGCGCGCTCGACCCACCGCGAGAACCCGCCCGAGATCATCGAGGTCAGCGAGATCACGCCGTCGACGGCGATGAAGCTGGGGCGCCGGATCGCGGAAGGCGGGTTCGTGGTGATCGCCGCGGATCGTGTCCCGATCAGCGATAGCGGACGCGCCCGCACGCTCCCCTTTCTGGGCCATCCGGCGCGTTTCCCAGAGGGCCCGTTCTGGCTGGCGAGCCTACTGCGCTGCCCGGTCTACACCATCGGCTGCTTTCGCGAAGCCACCAGCTACCGCATCGACTTCGACCACTTCGACGATACCAGCGCGTTGAGGCGGCGAGATCGGGCGGCATGGATAGAGGGAGCCATGGGGCGCTACGTCGACTGGCTGACACGACAGTGCGAAAAGACCCCATTGCAGTGGTTCAACTTCTTCCCCTTCTGGCTCGACTGCGAAGACGCCCACGCCGCAAAGCCCGATCATGAGGACGAGCGCCCCGTCACCTGACCGGGCGATTCCAGACACGCGATATCCTGAGGACCCGACCATGCCGTTTCGTCGATGGTGGATCACACTGCTGCTGCTGGTGCCGCTGAGCGCCCAGGCCTTCGATCTGGGCGACCTGCAACGGCGGCTCGCCGCCACGCCCTCGCTGGCGGGCAGTTTCGAGCAGCAGCGCGAACTGGCGGACCTCGACAGCTCGCTCTCCAGCCAGGGCACGTTCCTGTTCGAGCGCGGCAAGCGCGTCGTCTGGCAACTCGAGAAACCGGTCGAGGAGCGGATCGAACTGACACCGCAGGCAATAACCGATGGCAGCGGCGAGAACGCCCCCCCCGGTGGCGAGCAGGTCGCCCAGCTGTTCCTGCAGTTGCTGGAAGGCGACTGGCAGGCGCTGGAGTCCCGCTTCACGCTGGCGCTATCCGGAGACCAGGATGACTGGCAGGTCGCCCTGACCCCGAGAGAGGCCGCGCTGCGCGAGCGCATCGCCGAGATCACGCTGCGGGGTTCCGATACCATCGATCATCTCGACATGCGCACCCCCGACGGCGACCGGCTGAAGGTCCGGCTATTCGACCAGCACCCGCTGAACGATTCATGACCGGCAGGCACTACCGTCGGCTCGGCTGGCTCTGGCTCGCAGTGCTGGCGCTCTGCGCGATCTGGCTGGGCTGGATGCTGCGTCAGGGTCTGCCTGCCGATACCGATCTCACCGCCCTGCTGCCGGCCGACCGGCAGGCGCCGCTGATTGAGAAGGCGGACCGCGAGTTGGGGCGCGGTTTCGAGAATCGCTTCCTGCTGCTGCTCGCTGATGACGACCGCGTAGCGACGACGCAGGCGCTGGGCCAGTCGTTGCAGCGGCTGGTCGACGAGGGCCAACTGGCCGGCATCGACTGGCGCGAGCTCGATCTGGCCGACGCCGATCCGCATGGCTGGATGGGGCAGTGGCGCTATCGCCTGCTGACGCCGCAGTGGCAACGGGCCATCGATACCGACGGCGGCAGCGCTTTGGTCGAACCGGCGCTGCGCCGACTGTTCTCGCCGACGGCGCGACCAGAGCCCGTCGCCGACCCCTTCGGACTGCTCGATGCCTGGCTGTCACGCCTGCCACGCAGCCCGATCGGTGCCGCCGACGGTCTGTTGACGCTGGATGCCGAGGGCCGGCAATGGAGCGTGCTGATCGGTGAGTTGACGGGGTCCCCCTATGAGCTGCCGATGCAGAATGCCCTGCATGCCACGCTCGAACGGTTTCAACAGCGGCATCCCGATGCCGAACTGTTGCGCTCCGGCCTGGTGTTCCACGCCGCCGCCGGCGCCCGTCAGGCAAAGCGGGAGATGTCCACCATCGGCGCCGCCTCCCTGCTCGGGGTCGTGCTGATCATCGGTTTCGTATTTCGCTCTCCCCGGGTGCTGCTGCAACTGATGGTGCCCCTGGTGGCCGGTTCGCTGTTCGCGCTGACGTTGACACTGGGCATTTTCGGCCGCCTGCACCTGCTGACCCTGGCGTTCGGTGCCAGCCTGATCGGTATCGCCGTCGACTATGTGCTGCACCTGCAGTGCGATCGCGTCATCGACGGCAGGCAATTCCGGCTTCGTCGGCTGATGCCGAGCCTGACCCTTGGCCTGGTCTCGAGTGTCATCGCCTATGTGGCCCAGGCCCTGACCCCGATGCCGGGATTACGCCAAATGGCAGCGTTCGCCGCCTTCGGGCTGATTGGCGCCTGGCTCACCGTGGTACTGTGGCTGCCCCGCTTCACGCTCCACGCCAGCCCTTTCACCGCCAGCCTGGCGACACGCTGGTGGCGGCTATGCCAGCCGCGCTGGCGACTGTCGCCGTGGCTCGCCCTGGCCGGCGCACTGGTGCTGGTGACCATCTGCGCCCTGCGCCTGACCAGCGATGACAGTCTGGAACTGCTCAATCCCTCACCGGCGGCACTGATGCACGACGAGCAGCGCGTCCAACAGCTGCTCGACCGCGACACCGGCAGCCGCTATTTCCTCGTTCAGGCCTCGGATACCCAGGCGCTGCTGGCCCGGCTCGAAACATTGGACGGAGCTCTCGACCGAGCCATCGCCGACGGGCTCCGGATCGAGTACCAGTCGCTGGCCGGCTCGGTCCCGACGATGACCGAACAGCAGGCCAACCTGGCCCGGGTACGCAAGCTTTATGGCCCCCCGCTGGACGCACTGGTCGAGCGGGCCGGCTTGCCGGCGAACGTCGCCGACCAGGCGCGAGCACGCCTGGACCAGGCGCCACCATTGACCCTGACCGAATGGCTCGAGACCCCTATCGGCTCGCTCCAGCAGCGACTGTGGCTGGGCGAGACGGGTGACGGCGAGGTGGCCGCCACCGTGGTGATCTCCGGCGAGCGTGATGACCGCACCAGCGCGGCCCTGGCAACCCTCGCCGACACGTTGCCGAAAGTGAAGTATGTCGATCGCGTCAGTCGCATCGGCGGCCTGCTCGGCGAGCTCCGCCGCCACACCGCCATCTGGGTGATAACGGCCATGGCGTTGATGACGCTGGCACTCCTTTGGCGTTATCGACGTCACGCCTGGCGTGTCGTGGTACCGCCCTTCGGCGCTACGCTCATCGTGTTGACCGCCTTCGCCGTTGGCGGCGTCCCACTCAATATCTTCAACCAATTGGGCCTGCTGCTGATCTTGGGAATCGGGCTGGATGCCGGTATCTTCAACGTGGAGCATGCTCGCAAGCCGGCTGCATGGCTGGCGATCACGCTATCGACGCTCACCAGCCTGCTGGCTTTCGGCATGCTGGCCTTCAGCGCCACACCCGCGCTGCACTATCTCGGCCTGACCTGCCTGATCGGCCTGGCCAGCGTTTGGGCACTGGTCCCGTGGGTACGCCCGGGACCTGGCCATTCAACGACATCACCACGGGAGAGCGAACATGTCTGAAGCCGACCACGAGGTCATCGTGATTGGCGCCGGCCCCGCCGGTGCCGCGATCGCGGCACAGCTGGCCGCCCGCGGCCATCGCGTCCTGGTGGTCGAGCGCAGCCATTTTCCGCGCTTTTCCATCGGCGAGAGTCTGCTGCCGCAGTGCATGAGCCATCTCGAAGAGGCCGGCCTCCTCGAGGCCGTCCAGGCAGCCGGCTATCAACCCAAGAACGGCGCCGCGTTTACCCGCGGCGGCGAGAGCACGGCGATCGACTTCCGCGAGAAGTTCACGCCGGGCTGGGGCACGACCTTCCAGGTCGAGCGCGCCGACTTCGACCACCGGCTGATCGAGGCTGCCCGCGCGAAAGGCGCGAAGGTCGAATTCGGCGCCACCGTCACCGCCTTCCGCGCCGACCCCGATCGACCCGAGGTCGATGTCGTCGATGAATCCGGCAACGCCAGCACGCTGACCGCCCGCTTCGTCGTCGACGCCAGCGGCTACGGGCGTGTACTGGCACGGCTCGAGGATCTCGAGCGCGATGCCCGCCAGATTCCCCGCACCGCGCTGTTCACCCATGTCGAAGCCTGCCCGGTCGAGCCGAGCCATGATCGCGAGAAGATCCTCATCGGCGTTCATCCCGACGATGCCGGTATCTGGTACTGGCTGATCCCCTTCCGCGACCAGCGCGCTTCGGTGGGCGTGGTCGGCCAGACGGCGAGAATAGATGCCTACGGCCACTCGCCCGAGACACGCTGGCAGGCGCTGATCGACGCCGAACCCCGTTTCCGCCAGCTCCTGGAGGGTGCGCGGTCGACCCGTCCGGTCGGCGAGCTCCGCGGGTATTCCGCCGATGTCACCCGCCTGCATGGCGCCGGTCATGTGCTGCTGGGCAACGCTGGCGAGTTCCTTGACCCGGTGTTCTCTTCCGGTGTCACCATTGCGCTGAAATCCGCGAGCCTGGCGGCACCGCTGGTGGATCGCCAACTGGCCGGCGAGACGATCGACTGGCAGGGCCAGTTCGAGCAGCCGCTGCGCGCGGGCGTCGAGACATTTCGCGCCTTCGTCGATGCGTGGTACGACGGCCGACTCCAGACGATCATCTTCCACGCCGACGCGCCCCGCGACATCAAGGAGCGCATCAGCGCCATTCTGGCCGGCTACGCCTGGGACCGTCGCAACCCGTTCGCCACCGACTCGGCCCGGCATATCGATACGCTGGCCGCCATCTGCGAGAGCCAGGCAGCATCGAGGGCGCCGGGACCAGGGACGGCCAATGCGCGTCAGCCGGATCCTGGCCCGTCGCCGGAGACCGAACGATGAGGCGCGTTTTTCCCCTGCTGCCACTGTGCCTGGCGTTCGCCCTGTCCGCCTGCAGCTTGAGTCCGCCGGTGTCGCCGCCGCCACCGCTGGCCGCCGCCACCACGACCGACACGCTGAAGAGCCGGCTCACCTTCGAACCGGATGAAGGCGAAGCCCGGACCTTGATCGCGTTCATCCGGATCGAGCCGGAGCGGCTGCGTGCGGTGCTGGTGACGCCCTACGGCCAGCGCCTGACGACGCTGGTTCGCGACGCCGACGGCGCCCGCTTCGAGGCTGGCGATGCGCCGGGCGAACCCCCGCTGCCGATACCGCCAGAATGGCTGGCGTCCCGTCTGGAGTGGAGCCTGTGGCCTCTCGATGCCTTGCACGAGGCCTTCGCGGGAAGCGCATGGCAGGTCGTCGACGGCGCGGCGAGTCGCGACATCACCTATCGGGGGCGATTGATCGCCCGCATCACGCCGGTGCCGGCGCGCGATCGCGCCGAGACAATGATGCTGGACGACCGCCAGGGCCACTACCGCTTGACGATCGCCCCGATGCAGGAGAACGATGATTCATGAGTGCTTCTTCTTGCCGCTTGTCCCGACCCGGCGTGGTCTGCTCGCTGGGCGACGATCTGGACACGATCGGCCGCGCCCTGTTCTCGGGCCAGCGCGGCCTGACCACCAGCGATACCTACACCCCTGGCCGTCCGCTGGCGTTGGGACAGGTCGCCTGTGAACTCCCCGACGACAGCCACTGGCCCAAGGACCATCGCAGCCGCAACAACCGGCTGCTGGCGCTCGCCCTGGCTCGCCTGGGCGACGAACTGGAAGCCCTGTTATCCACGGTGCCGGGCGACCGGATCGGGGTGGTCGTCGGCAGCAGCACGTCGGGCATCGGTGAAACCGAATTGGCATTGGCGAAGAGCGGCCGAGAGGGGCCTCTGCCGGAGGATTTCGCCTATGCGCGTCAGGAGCTGGGAGCGCCGGCGCGCTTCCTCGCGGAGCGTCTGGGCATCACCGGCCCCTGCTACACCCTGTCGACGGCCTGCAGCTCCAGCGCCAGAGCACTGGCCAGCGCCAGGCGCCTGCTCAAGAGTGGCCAGTGCGATGCGGTGATCGCCGGCGGTGCCGATAGCCTGTGTCGTCTCACGGTCAATGGATTCCTGAGCCTGGAAGCCGTCAGCGACAATCCCTGTCAGCCCTTCTCCCGGCATCGCGACGGGATCAATCTCGGCGAAGCGGCGGCTCTTTTCGTGGTGACGCCCGAGAGCGGCGGCGTCCAGCTCGCCGGCGTTGGCGAGAGCGTCGACGCTCACCACATCTCCGCACCTCGCCCGGATGGCAGTGGCGCAGCGGAAGCGATGCGCCAGGCACTGGCGATGGCCGGGCTCGACGCGTCCGAGATCGACTATCTCAACCTGCACGGCACCGGCACGGCGCTCAACGACAGCATGGAGGCCGCGGCCGTGACGACGCTGTTTCCCTCCCCGCCGGCCTGCAGTTCGACCAAGGGGTTGACGGGACACACGCTTGGCGCCGCAGGGGCCCTGGAAGCCGCTTTCTGCTGGCTGGCACTCACCCAGGGACGGTTACCGGAACATCGTTTCGACGGCACCTACGATCCGGAGCTTCCTCCGCTCCCCCTGGTGACGACCGGTGTAGCACCAGAACACCGGCTGCGCCGGGCACTGAGCAACAGCTTCGCCTTCGGCGGCAACAATGCCAGCCTGCTACTGACGCTGGACCATCCAACCGAATGACGAGACGCGAAGACGGAGAGCGATTGCCATCTTGAATCCATCCATTGCGGCTAGCCTGCCCTGCGCCGTCGAGCCCTTGATACCGCACGCCAGGCGCATGTGCCTGCTGACCCGGCTGATCGCCGCCAGCGACGATGGCGCCACCGCCGAGACGTGGACGCGGCACGACGACCTGTTCGCCGAGACCGACGGCATCCCCGCCTGGGTCGGGGTCGAATGGCTGGCCCAGACCGTTGCCGCCTGGGCCGGCTTCCGGGCATTCGGTTCGACCGAGGCCGCGGCACCCGGGCTGCTGCTCGGGGCCAAGCGTTACCGGGCCCGGGTCCCTGTCTTCGCCTTCGATCAGCGAATTCAGGTAACGATCACCGTCGACTTCGTCGCCGACAACGGCGTTACCCAGGTCAGCGGCGAATTGCGCCGGACCGAGACCGGCGAACTGCCGCTGGCTCACGGCAGCCTGACGCTCTACCGGCCCGATTCGATGCCGACACTGGGCGACGCCTGATCTCCCGACTCCCTCATTTGCCGCTTTGCTACCGAGGTTTCATGGAACAACAACATCCCGAGACGATTCTGGTCACCGGCGCCAATCGCGGCATCGGCAAGGCGATCGCCATGCGCCTGGCTCGCGACGGATTCGACCTGGTTCTGCACTGCCGCCGCCCAGGCGACGATATCGAGGGGGTCCGGGCCGGCATCGAAGCCGAGGGCCGCCGCGCCCGCGTGATCCATTTCGACGTGACCGCGCGGGAGACGGTCCAGGCCGTGCTGGAGGCGGACATCACCGAGCACGGCTGCTATTACGGCGTGATCTGCAACGCTGGCATCACCGCGGATCGGCCTTTCCCGGCACTGGCGGGCGAGGACTGGGACAGCGTGCTGCGGACCAACCTCGACGGTTTCTACAATGTCCTGCATCCGCTGGTCATGCCGATGATCCAGCGTCGCCAACCCGGTCGTATCGTGGCGCTCTCTTCAATGTCGGGATTGACGGGCAATCGAGGCCAGGTCAACTACAGCGCCGCCAAGGCGGGGATCATCGGCGCCAGCAAGGCGCTCGCCGTCGAGCTGGCCAAGCGCCGGATCACGGTCAATTGCGTTGCACCGGGCTGGATCGAGACCGAGATGACCGAAGCGCTACCGAAGGAGGAAGTTCGCAAGCTGATCCCCATGCAGCGCACCGGATCGGTCGAAGAGGTCGCCGGCACCGTCAGCTTCCTGTGCTCGCGGGATGCCGGCTACATTACCCGCCAGGTGATCCCGGTGAATGGCGGCATGATCTAAGCGCGCCTGGACCACTACTTTAGCGCATGCTCAAGAAACAGCCGTCCAGTGCCGATAAAACGTCGTGGCGGCAATGACTCCCCCTGATTGGACATCGGCATGAAATCCGGCATTTCCATCGCCCTGATCATCATCGTGCTACTGGCGCTGGCCGCTGGCGGCGTGCTGGCCAGCGAACTTCGCTGGCCACTGCCGGCCGAAGCGCTGGCGCCGCTGGGCATCTATCTGCTGACCCTGGTGCTGGCGGGTTGGCTCTGCGTGCAGTTGGTGGTTCTGGTCAGAGGACTGACCCGCCAGCAGCAGGCGCTGATCGAAAGCCAGGACGCGGTCCGTCGCCAGTTGGAAGCGGCGGAGCTGTCGCAGTTGATGGGGCAGTTCGTGCAGCACGCCGAAGCGCTGCTAGACAAGGAGAGCCTGGACCCCAACAAACGCAGCGTGATGCGCTGTCTGGCGATCGATGCGCTGCGCGGCAACAGTGGCCGCGGCGACGTCAATTACACCCGCCTGGCAAGGCTCTTCGAATGGCTCGATGCCGAGGCCGAACGACACCAGAAAGACACTCACCGGCTACAGCTGATGCTGCCCACGCTGATGCAGTACGCCGAGATCGCCTGGCAACTGTGCCAGGTCGGCGAGAGCCAGGCGGACCGGCTGTCGCGCTTTCTCCAACACCAGCCGGCACCGCCATCCCGCGACGACGCCTGATCGACGCGCTACTTGATCGCGACCGTCAGGGTGATCTCCACCCGCAACGCCTGGGCCGGCATCGGTGCCGTGATGCAGGTACGCGCTGGTGCATGCCCCTCGGGGACCCAGGCATCCCAGACCGCATTCATCGCCGCGAAGTCGTCCCCGTCAGCCAGATAGATGGTGGCGGACAGGAGATGCTCCCGATCCGAACCGACCTCTTCCAGTAGAGCCTCGACTCGGGAGAGCATGCTCAACGTCTGGGCGGTGATATCTCCATCACGGGCTTCGGGGCCCGCCACCTGGCCGCAGAGATAGGCGACGCCGTTGTGGATCACCGCTCGGCTCATGCGGGTCTGCGGATCGTGGCGCTGGATGGTCATGGAATCACTCCTGTCGGGCGGCGGGTAGCGCCGGTGGCGATGAATGAGCCACGGCGACGGTGATGCGCCGTGGCGGTCGGTCAGCGCAGTATAAGCGTTGCGGTCCGCGCGTGTCGCAGCATGGCGGTGGTGGTGCTGCCGACCAGCAGATGACGAATCCGCGAGTGACCGTAGGCACCCATGATCGTCAGGTCGACCCCTTGCCGATCCGCGTAGTCGGCGAGGACTTCGTCCACGTCCCCCGCCAGGATAGCGCCCTGGGCATCGACCTGCCCCTGCCGCAGCCGCTCCAGCGCCCACTCGAGCTGGGCTCGCTGGTCGTCGGTGCCGGCACCGATCATGACGACATGGCAGACCAAGCCATTGAGCAGCGGGCTGGCGGCGATCATCTCGACCCCCTTGCGGGTCGTCCGGCCGCCATCGAACGCCAGCAACAGCCTCGAGGGCGGCTGGAATTCGGGCGGGGTCACCAGAATCGGAGTGTGCAGCGTGCGCACGACCCGTTCGAGATTGCTGCCCAGGTGCTCGAGGGCTTCGTTGGCGGATTCGCCACGCTTGCCCAGCACGATCAGGCGTGTCTGGGACTCACGCTCGACCAGCGATTCGATCAGTTCGCCGTGTCGCAACGCGGTCGCAACCGTGGTCCCCGGCGCCAGGCGCTCGGCTTGGGCCCGTGCCGACTCGAGCAACTCGCGGCCATGCTGCTGGGCAATCTTGGCACGCTGCTCGTCGAGTTCGGTGAGCTGCTCGCGCAGATGCTCACGGCTACCGAGACCGATCTGCCCACTGGCATCGGTGACGCCAGGACTTGGCGCCCTGCTCAGCACGTGCATCAACTCGAGCGGCGCGCCGATACGCTGGGCGGCCCAGGCAGCCGCGGCACAGACCGCGAAAGCGTGGCGGGAGTCGTCGATGCAGGCTAGAACCTGACGTTCACTCATGGCGTTCTCCTCTGCACTATCGTCTGCTGGACAGGCATCGCACGATTCGAGATCGATTGACGTCCGTATTCGTGGCTCGTGGCTCGTGGCTCGTGGCTCGTGGCTCGTGGCTCGTGGCTCGTGGCTAAAGTCTAGTGACCCATCAGCTTTTCCACCGCATCCGGCTTGTCGTGTACTCCGAAGCGATCGACCAGGGTGGCGCTGGCCTGGTTCATGCCCACCACTTCGACCTCGGCGCCCTCGCGACGGAACTTGATCACCACGTTGTCCAGGGCCTCGACCGCCGTGATATCCCAGAAGTGGGCGCGGGAGACATCGATCGTCACGCGCTCGACCGCCTCCTTGAAATCGAATCCGGCATTGAAGCGGGTCGAGGAAGCGAAGAACACCTGGCCGACGACATCATAGTTGCGTGTCTTGCCGTCGTCGTCCATGCGACTCCCGATGTAGAGGATCTGCCCCACCTTGTTGGCGAAGAACAGTGACGCCAGCAGCACGCCGACCAGGACGCCGATCGCCAGGTTGTGGGTCGTGACCACCACGGCCACGGTGGCCAGCATGACGATGTTGGTCGACATCGGATGACGGCGCAGATTGACCACCGACTCCCAACTGAACGTGCCGATCGAGACCATGATCATTACCGCCACCAGGGCCGCCATGGGGATCTGCGAGACCCAGTCGCCGAGGAAGACCACCAGGATCAACAGGAAAGCGCCGGCGATCAGCGTCGACAGCCGCGTGCGCCCGCCGGACTTCACGTTGATCACCGACTGGCCAATCATCGCGCAGCCGGCCATGCCGCCGAGCAGGCCGGAGAAGATGTTGGCGACGCCCTGGCCCTTGCACTCCCGATTCTTGTCACTGGAGGTATCGGTCAGTTCGTCGACGATCGTCGCGGTCATCATCGACTCCAGCAGGCCGACCACGGCAATGCCCAGCGAATACGGCAGGATGATCATCAGGGTGTCGAGATTGAGCGGCACATCGGGCCACAGGAAGACCGGGAGGGAGTCGGGCAGCTCGCCCATGTCGCCCACGGTACGGATGTCCATGCCGCTGACCATGTAGACGATCGTCAGCACCACGATGCAGACCAGCGGCGACGGTAGCATTCTGCCGATGACCGGCAGGTAGGGAAACAGATAGATAATGCCGAGCCCGGCGGCGGTCATGGCATACACGTGCCAGGTCACGTCGGTCAGTTCCGGCAACTGTGCCATGAAGATCAGGATGGCCAGCGCGTTGACGAACCCCGTCACCACCGAACGCGACACGAAGCGCATCAACTCGCCCAGGCGCAGGTAGCCGAACACGATCTGGATCACCCCGGTCAGCAGCGTCGCCGCCAGCAGGTATTCGAGGCCGTGATCGCGAACCAGGGTCACCATCAGCAGCGCGGTGGCACCGGTGGCGGCGGAGATCATCCCCGGCCGGCCGCCGGTGAAGGCGATCACCACGGCGATCGAGAACGAGGCGTAGAGGCCGATCTTGGGATCGACGCCAGCGATGATCGAGAACGCGATCGCCTCCGGTATCAACGCCATGGCGACCACGGTGCCGGCGAGCACGTCGGCACGGACGTTGGATAGCCAGTGTTTTCTGATCAGCTCAAGCATGGGCAGTTCTCTGTCATGAGCCACGCCGGGCGGCCAGGGACCTCGCCTGTGCGTCTCGACAAGACGAAACTTCAGTGGTCGACATCCATCGTCGGGGACATCGGACACAGGGCGTTGTCGGCCGACCGCCACGCATTCGCGGCGAATCTTTGAATGGGATAGGAGCAACGAAACGATGCCATCCGCCGACCGTGAGGGTCGGGACAGCCAGACGGGTGCCTGAGGCACGCCGGGACGGGGGCGTTACGCTAGGGTGGCGTCATACCGGCGATGGTGTTGGCAAAAGGGGCTTGCATGGAGTCGGACCCTGTCGAGCGCGGCAGACGCGTCGTTGAATGATCGATTGTCTCGAGGCGCAGGAGTCTACCACTGGCGTCGAAAAGTTCCCAGCCGCGATCACCCGAGGGGGGCGCCACTGTCGGTTTCGAGCCCTCAGCGGTTGTGCGCTTCCAGAAACCGCTGCATTGCCTCGACGGTGGCATCGCTGCAGTGGTGCTCGATCCCCTCGGAATCGGCCTCGGCCACGTGGGGAGGCACCCCGAGTGCCAGCAGGGTCGACAAGACCAGTTGATGGCGGGCCTCGACCTTCTCGGCCAGTTCACTCCCCTTCGCGGTGAGGAAGACGCCACGATAAGGGCGCGCCTCGGCGAGCCCGTCACGCTTGAGCCTGGCGATCACCTTGGAAACGGCAGCGGCACTGACCCCGAAACGCTCGGCCAGGTCGCTGGCCCGGGCCTCGCCGTGATCGCGATGAAGCTGGGCGATCTCCTCCACGTAGTCTTCCACCAGCTCCTGCTGATGGTCGAGGCGCGTGCGCTCGAAACGGGCATAACGTGGACGTGGCGTTGCTGGCATGATGTTCTCATCGACGGGCTGAAGTGATGGGCGGCGAGAGTCTGTCGGGCGCTTGTGCGCGCATCCCTGAGAGCCTACAGCAACTCGAAGGCCAACACATAACCATTCAGCAAGATGATGATCGCGGCGATCACGCATCCCAGCGCGGTCACCCAGCCACGACTGGTCAGATTCCCCATCACCCGGTGCTGTGCGGTGAAGTGGATCAGGGGAACCAACGCGAAGGGTATCCCGAAACTCAGCACGACCTGGCTGGCGACGAGCACCTGCTGCTCCGGGAATCCCAGCATGATCACCGCGATCGCCGGCAGCATGGTCAACAGACGCCGCAGCCACATCGGGATGGTGAAGCCGACGAACCCCTGCATCACCACCTGCCCTGCCATGGTGCCGACGATCGACGAGGAGAGCCCCGCCATCAGCAAGGTGAAACCGAACAGGGTGCTGGCCAGATCCCGGTTCATCAGCGGCGCCAGCAATTGGTAGCTCTGCTCGATCGACGCGATGCTGGTCCGGCCGTTATCGAAGAAGACCGCCGCCGCCAGTGCCAGCATCGACAGGTTGATGATCCCGGCGACCCCCATGCCGATGATCACGTCCCAGCGGTAGTAGCGCATCGCGCGGCGGCGCTGTTCGTCGCTGTAGGTCACCACCCGGCGCTGGGAAAGCGACGAGTGCAGATAGATGACATGGGGCATCACGGTCGCGCCGAGAATGCCTGCGGCCAGGAACACCGCGTAGCCGTCCGGGAACTGTGGCAACAGCAGGCCCTGCAGCGCCGGCGCGGCGTCGGGCCGCCCCATGACGATCTGGATCACGAACCCTGCCGCCACCGCCATCAGCATGCTGCCGATGATGATCTCGAGCAGGCGGAAACCGAATCGCTGCATGTAGAGCGCCGCATAGGTGATCGCCCCGGTGAGCAGCGCCCCCTCGAGCATCGACATGCCGAACAGTAGATTGAAGGCCAATGCGGCACCGAGGAATTCCGCCAGGTCGGTGGCGATCGCCACCAGCTCGGCCTGGACCCAGTAGAACCAGACCAGCGGCCGCGGGTAGCGCTCGCGAATCATCTCCGCCAGATTCTTGCCCGTCGCCAGGCCGAGGCGAACCGACAGCGTCTGGATCAGCATCGCCATCAGGTTGGCCCACAGCACGACCCACAGCAGGACGTAGCCGTAGCGGGAACCGGCTTCGATGTTGGTGGCGAAGTTGCCCGGATCGATGTAGGCCACCGCCGCGATCATGGCGGGGCCGAAGAACGGCAGAAAGCGCGACAGCGCCGATCGACGGCGGCCGCCAACTTGCGCTGCCTCGCTCCCGTGGCGGGACTCGATAACGCTGTCGGACACGATGGAACCCTGGAATTCGTCAACGAACCGGCGCGATTATGCCCCGGTTATCAATTTAAACCTTGGTTGACAAGATATACCCGAGTTACCGCTGTCGCAATGGTAAGTAGCCATGAGTTATTTCAATCGCGCCGATTGAGGGGACCGAATCTCGATGCCCAAGCACGGCTAGCGCCACTGCAGGACCGGCCAGCCACGCGCCTCGGCGGTCTCGCGCAGGCGGGCATCCGGTTGGGTGGCGTGGGGGTGATCGACGAATTCGAGCAGCGGCAGGTCGTTGTAGGAGTCGCTGTAGCCCCAGGTCTCCCAGCCTTCGGCAAAGCCGGTGTCGTGGGCGTCGAGCCACTGGGCGAAGGCGTCGAGCTTGCCGCGCTGGTAGGTCTGGATGCCGGTGGGCTCACCGGTGAAACGGTCGCGGCCATCCAGCTCGGGCAGCGTGGCCAGCGCCCCGTCGGCCCCGACGGCGTCGGCGATGGGTCCGACCAGGTGATGCATCGAGGCGGAGATCACCAGGGTGGCATGGCCCTCCCGGCTATGCTGCTGCAGACGCTCTACCCCGGGCTGCATCAGCCGCGGGCGGACCGAAGACTCGACGAACGCCTCGACCTGCTCGCGAACGCTCTGGCGCGAGCGGCCAACGAGCGGCGCCAGCGTGAAACGCAGATGATCGGTCATGTTCAGCGTGCCGGCGTGGTACTGCTCGTCGTGTTCGCGCATCTGGTTCAACAGGGCTTCGCCGTCCTCGACCCAACCGCACTCGATGATCCACTCGAGCCACAGATGCGTGCAGTCACCGTCGAGCAGGGTGTCGTCGAGATCGAAGATGGCCAGGGCGGACGGCGGGCGTGACGGAAGAGGTCGTGACGTAGCCAAGCGTGACTCCGGTTCAATCGGCTGAGGATGACGTCAGGATACACGCTGGCGCCGCGACGGACAGCGTTCGCCAGCGTCGATCAATCGTCCTCCTTCGGGGCGACCGCGCCGGAGAATCCTCTCATCGTCTTGAACGCTTCCATGATGTCCATCGGCAGCGGAAAAACGATGGTAGAGGCGTTCTTGTTGCTCATGTCACTCATGGTCTGGAGGTAACGCAGCTGCAGCGCCGCCGGATTGCGCGACATGATGTCGGCCGCCTCGACCAGCTTCTCGGCCGCCTGCTGCTCGCCCTCCGCGTGGATCACCTTGGCGCGGCGCTCGCGTTCGGCCTCGGCCTGACGGGCGATCGCCCGAATCATGCTTTCGTCGAGATCGACATGCTTGATCTCGACGTTGGCGACCTTGATCCCCCAGGCTTCGGTCTGGGTATCGATGATCTCCTGAATGTCGTCGTTGAGCTTGTCGCGTTCGGAGAGCATCTCGTCGAGATCGTGCTTGCCCAGCACCGAGCGCAGCGTGGTCTGCGCCAGCTGGCTGGTGGCGTTGACGTAGTTCTCGACCTGGATGATCGCCTTCTGCGGATCGACGACGCGGAAATAGAGCACGGCATTGACACGCACAGTGACGTTATCCTGCGAGATGACGTCCTGCTCCGGCACGTCCATGGTGATCACGCGCAGGTCGACCACCTGCATCTTCTGGACCACCGGGATCAAAAAGAACAGTCCCGGTCCCTTGACGTCCTGGAAGCGCCCCAGGAAGAACACCACCCCACGGCGATATTCCGGCAAGATCCGGACCGACGCCAGCAGCAGCAGAATCAGCAGTACCACGGGTACCAGATAGGCGAACATCATCTCGTCTCCTTCCTGCAGGACAGCCTTCCGCCCATCCTGGCGACGGGCGTGGGGGCCTCGGTTTCAGTTCGATGTCGGCGGACACGCGACGCCGGTCGGTTCGACGCTGACGGTCAACCCGTCCAGCGCCGTCACCCGCAACTTGTCACCCTTGTGAATTCGGGCCTCTCCGCGGGCCCGCCAGCGCTCGCCATGCAGCAGCACCTTGCCGCGCCCGGCAGCAAAGTCCTCCAGCGCCACCGCCTCGGCACCGATCAGCTCCTCGCGACCGGTCAACGGGATCCGCCGGCGCACGCCCATCAGGCGTATCACGCCCCACAGCAGGAAACCGGCCGCCACCAGCGCGGTGCCGCCGATCAACGGCCATGCCACGGCGCTGTTGGCCTCCTCCATCAACAGGATGGAACCGATCACGAAGGCGGCGATACCGCCCACGCCGAGCGCCCCGAAGCTGGGCAGAAAGGCTTCGCCGACGATCATCACCAGGCCGAGCAGGACCAGTCCCAGCCCCGCCAGATCGATCGACAACACCTGAAAGGCGAACAGCCCCAGCAGCAGGCTGATGGCGCCGACCACGCCCGGAACGATCGTGCCGGGACTGGCGAGTTCGAACACCAGCCCGTAGAAGCCGATCAGCAGCAGCCCGTAGGCGATGGTGGGGTTGGCGATGAACGACAGCAGCGAGGTGCGCCAGTCCGGCAGTTTCCGAACGACCTCGATACCCTCGGTGGAGAGCGTGCGCGTGCCGTTTTCCAGCGTCACCCGGCGGCCGTCCAGTTGCGCCAGCAGGTCGTCGAGATCCGTGGCTACCAGATCGATGACGTTGCGATCGAGCGCCTCCCGCGCCCCCAGATTGGCCGCCTCGCGCACCGCCTGTTCGGCCCAGTCCGCGTTGCGTCCATGGCGTTGCGCGTAGCCGCGAATCGTGGCCACGGCACCCTCGACCACCTTGCGACGCATCGCCTCGCCGTTGGCATTGTCGCTAGCCGTGTCTCCCAGCATCACCGGCGTGGCGGAGCCGAGATGGGTACCCGGCGCCATCGCTGCTATCGGGCTCGCATATAGCAGATAGGTACCCGCACTGGCCGCGCGAGCCCCGCTCGGCGTGACGTAGATCGCGACCGGCACCTCGGAGACGAGTATGGACTGGGCCAGCCGGCGCATCGACTCGACCTGGCCGCCGGGCGTATCGAGTTCCACGACCAGGAGCGCGGCCCCCATCGACTCGGCCTGGCGAATACCGCGCTCGACGTAGTCCCGGGTTGCCGGATTGATGCTGTCATCGAGGGTGAGTACCAGCGCCCGCGAGGCGGAGGAAGCCTGCACCAGCGCCGCCATGGCCATCAGCCCGCCCACCAGCAGGCAGACGAGCCAACCAGCGCGGCGCTGACGACGCGTCGGGAATCCGCGAGTACCACCCGTCGAATGGAACATACCCGCAGCGTAGTCAGTTTCCCGCGTCGATGCCGTTAACCAGTGGTCGCGAGACTCAGGGCTGCAGCTTTCCCTCGCGCCTGAGCATCACCTCGAACTGGTCCGCCAGCGCCTCCATGTCGGGAGCCATCATGTCGGGAGGATCGCCCCAGGGCTCGAACGGCAACTTGGGATTGCGCTGGACCCAGGCGGCGCGCAGTCCGGCGTAGCGCGCGCCGATGATATCGAAAGGATTGGCGGAGACCAGCCAGGTATTGTCGGGGCGACTGTGGGTACGCCGGCGCAGGTGCGCGTAGACGACGGCATCGGGCTTGAACCGTCGCACCTCCTCGACGCTGATGACATCATCGAACATTGCCCGCAGGCCGGCGTTGTCGAACAGCAGTTCGACGCTCTGGCGGCTGCCGTTGGAGAACGCCACGCAGCGCACGCCCAGCTTGCGGATGCGCTCGAGCGCAGCGGGAACTTCACTGAAAGCGGGCAGCCGGCGATAGGCGGCCATCAGGCTCTGCTTGAACTCCTCGCCGAAGCGGGTGCCCCACTCCTGATCGACCAGATCCAGCGCTTCTCGTTTACACTGGGAGAAGTCGGCATACGCGCCCATCAGCCCCCGACGGAAAGCGAATTCGAGCTGTTTGTCGCGCCAGCGATCGGCGAAGCGGGACGCCTCCTCGCCGAGCCGGGCGCGAAGCGTGGAAACCACGCCCTGGGTATCCACCAGCGTCCCGTAGACATCGAAAGCCAGTACCGGTGTCTGCATGTATCGGATCCTTGGTCAAAGTGCTTCATGTCGCTTTTTTTGTCACCATGAGCTCACGGAATCGAAAAAACCCGAACAAAATCATTGTTCTATTTTGTAATCAGCGAGTGACATTTCATGCGCCTGGACTACATGGGACCGTTTCCCGAGCCCGTGGGTTTTGTGCTTATCCCGCGTTTCTCGATGATGGCGTTCTTCTCCGCAGTAGAGCCGCTGCGCATCGCCAACCGGCTTGCCGGTCGTGAGCTCTACCGGTGGTCGCTGATCAGCGAGGACGGCCGCCCGGTGACCGCCAGCAACGACATGACCCTGCTCGTCGACTGCGGCCTGGCCGAGGCCCCCTCCCTGCCGACGCTGGCGGTGTGCGCGGGTTTCGAACCCGAACGCGATCTGCCGCGCCGACTCACCCAGTGGCTGCACCGCCGGGCCAGTGAAGGCTGCCTGCTGGGCGGCATCGACACCGGCCCGCTGCTGCTGGCGGAAATGGGCTTGCTCAACGGTCACCGCCTGACGCTGCACTGGGAGAGCCTGCCGGCGTTTCGCGAGCGGTTCCCGACGCTGGAAGCGGTCGAGTCGCTGTTCGAGATCGACGCCCGCCGCTTCACCTGCGCCGGTGGTGCCGCGGCCATGGACATGACCCTGAGCATGATCGCCGGTCGCCACGGCCAGGCGCTGGCCGACGACATTTCCGAACAGTTGATTCACGCTCGCCTGCGCCCGCGCCAGGAGCACCAGCGCCTGCCGCTGGCGAAACGCCTCGGCACGCACCGCCGACCGCTGGTCGACGCCGTCGCGTTGATGGAACGCCATCTGGAACAGCCGCTGTCGATGACCACGGTGAGCGAACGGATCGGGCTCTCCATGCGCCAGCTCCAACGCCTGTTTCTCGACGAGCTGGGACGGCGGCCGCGGGACTACTACCTCGAACTGCGCCTGGATCGCGCGCGTCATCTGCTAGAGGAGACCGACCGCGATATCCTCAGTATCGGTCTGGCGTGCGGCTTCGGCTCGGCGTCGAGCTTCTCCCGGGCCTATCGCCAGCAATACGGGGCGCCTCCCAGCGCATCGCGGCGCCCCCACGGGCTTTCAGCGCCACCCGCCAATCACGGCCAATAACCTCAATAAAATGGCGGTTAAACGCAATCCCGGCGCCGGGTCATCCGCCACGCTGAGTCGATCCCCAGCAGCGATGCCTTCGGAGTCCCCATGTCAGCCGCCTCGGATCCACGGTCACACGCCCTCCCTGCCACGCCCGACTTCGACGCCTGGCCGGTCGATCATGCCATCACCGGTCTCTCCCATGACGACCGGCAACTGACGATCACCTGGCAGGACGGCCGCAGGAGCCGTTATCACAGCATCTGGTTGCGCGAGAACGCCGCCGACGACAGCACGGTCAACCCGGCGACCCGGGAACGCATCCTCGATCTCTCCCGGTTGGGAGCGTGGCCGACCATCGGCGAAGCCCGCCTGGAAACCTGCGGCGCGGTCACACTCGAGTTTCTGCCCGAGCGGCGCCGCCTGGCGTTCCATCCCGGCTGGCTGCGCGCCCACGACTATGACAACGAGACCGCCGCCGAAGCCCCGCTGGTGGCAACGACACCCTGGCGTGGCGCCGAACGCAGCGAGCCGACCACGCTCGACGCCAGCGGCTGGATGGACGTCGAGCTCGCCGTCACCGGCACCGACCCGCTGTTGGAAAAGGCGCTGGAGGCGGTCATCGGCGAGGGGTTGGTCAGGCTGCGCAACCTGCCCGTCGAACCGGGCAGCCTGGATCTCATCGCCCGGCGCATCGGCCCGCCGCGACCGACCAACTTCGGCCACCTGTTCGACGTTCGCGCCAAGCCGGACCCGGACTCCAACGCCTACACCTCGATCGCCCTGCCGCCGCACGTCGACCTGCCGACACGGGAGTACCAGCCGGGCCTGCAGCTGCTGCACTGCCTGGAGAACGATACCGTTGGCGGCGAGGCGGTGATGATGGACGGCTTCGCCGTGGCCGAGGCCCTGCGCGAGCGCCATCCCGAGCATTTCGCGACGCTCACCCGGGTGCGCTGGTGCTACGCCAATACCGCCAGGACCAGCGACTACGTCTGGTTCGACCCGATGATCAAGCTCGACGCCCAAGGCGATTACAATGAGGTCCGCATCGCGGATTTCCTGCGCGGCCCGCTGATGGCGCCGTTCGACGACGTCGAGCCCGCCTATGCGGCGCTGATGACACTGCAGCGGTTGCTGCGCGAGCCGGAATTCGCACTGCGCTTCAGCTACGCGCCCGGTGACCTGGTGATCTTCGACAATCGGCGTCTGCTGCATGCTCGCGACGCCTTCGATGTCAGCCAGGGCGGCCGTCGCTGGCTGCAGGGCTGCTATCTGGAGCGCGACGAAGCCCGCTCCCGCCTGCGCATGCTGCAGCGTGCCCGCCGCCGGGAGCGGGTCGCCTCGTCGGTGGCGTCAGGAGGCTGACGCCGGTTCGTCGATGGCTAGCCTCTTCTGATACCGATGCGCCGCCCGGCAGCGCTCGGCCATTCGTCACCCGCGGCCGGCAGCGCGGCAACCGCCGATGCCACCGGCTCGGGGAGCGGTGCCGGGCGTCCGCTGGCCACCTCGATCCCCATCAGCATCTGCTCGCTGGTGGCGAGCACGTCCCCATCCACGTTGTTCAGCGTGAACAGCACGTGCAGCCGCTTGGCATCGCTATCGAGCAGGCTCAGCGCCACCCGCAACGGTTCGCCCCGGTGCGCCTCGCGGCAGTAGCAGAGGTGGGTCTCGAGGGTATAGAGCGTATAGCCGTGCTCGCGGCGGCCGGCCGCGTCGAGACCGATACGATCCATCAGCGCCTCCACCGCCAGCGAAAACACCCGCGCGTACTCGGCGTCGTTCATATGCCCGTTATAGTCGACCCAGGCATCCGCCACCCGGGTCTGGTAGAGGGTCTCCGCCTGAGCCGCCATCAGATCCGCCCCTCGAGCCCTTCGGCTTCCGGCCAGTATTTCTGGGTCAGCGCGAGCAGCTCGGTGAGAAACGCATCGCGGCGTGTCTCGAGCTCGGCAACGCTGCGCCCGGCGGCCTGATGCTCGCAGCCATCGGCCACTTTATCGATCAGCGCTTCCGTCAACTCAGGGGCTTCCAGTTTGGTCCACGGCAGTTTCAGCGCCGGGCCGAACTGGTGCAGCATGTGGCGCATGCCGCCCTCGCCGCCGGCGAGATGGAAGGTCAGGAAGGTGCCCATCAGCGACCAGCGCAGGCCGGCGCCGTAGACCACCGCAGCATCGATCTCCTCGGTGGTGGCGACACCGTCATTGACCAGATGCAGCGCTTCGCGCCACAGCGCCTCCATCAGCCGGTCGGCGACGTGGCCTTCGATCTCGCGACGCACCACCAGCGGACGCATGCCCAGTGCGGCGTAGTGCACCCGGGCACGTTCGATCACCTTGGGTGCGGTGTGCTCGCCACCGACCAGTTCCACCAGCGGCAGCAGATAGACCGGATTGAACGGGTGCGCCACGATCACGCGGCCGGGCTCGCGGGTGCAGGCCGACTGCAGATCGCTCGGCTTGATCCCGGAGGTCGACGAGCCGATCACCACGCCAGGCGCGGCCAGGGCGTCGAGCTGGCGCAACACGTCGTGCTTGAGCGCCAGCCGCTCGGGCACGTTCTCCTGGATCAGCTCAGCGCCCTCGACGGCGGCTTCGAGGGAATCGACAAAGGTCAGCGCCGCGGGATCGGCGCCCTCGGCAAGCCCCAGTCGCTCCAGCGCCGGCCAGGCACGCGCGACGAAAGCGCGAGTGCGTTCGGGAGCGGTGGCGTCAGGATCGAAAGCGGTGACCCGGCAGCCCGCCGCCAGGGCGCGGGCGATCCAGCCGTTGCCGATCACGCCGGTGCCGATCACGGCAACGTTGCGGGGAAGTTCAGAAGCGGTCATCAGGGCACTCCATGACGATGCGAAACAGGATTGACAGCGAACGCGCCCTCGGGAGATAGCCCGGGCGCGTTCACGGAAAACGGGAGAGTTCAGGCGAAATCAGGGCTTGCGCAGTCCCAGCGACTCGCGGGTCTGCGCCGGCGTCTGCACCTTGCCGCCAAGGTTCTCGGCGATGGTGGCGGCACGCTCGACCAATTGGGCGTTGGTGGCGAAGACGCCCTTGCTCAGGTAGAGATTGTCTTCCAGGCCGACCCGCATGTGCCCGCCCATGATCATCGACTGCGCCGCCATCGGGAACTGCTGGCGACCAATGCCGAACGCCGACCAGATCGCGTTATCCGGCAGCTTGTTGCGCATCGCCAGCATGGTCTCGGTGTCGGCCTCGGCGCCCCAGGGAATCCCCAGGCAGAGCTGGAACAGCGGGTCGCCGTCGATCAACCCTTCTTCGACCAGCTGACGGGCGAACCAGACGTGGCCGAGATCGAAGCATTCGAGCTCCGGCTTGACCCCGGCCTGCTGGATCAGCCGCGCGTGTTCACGCAGCCAATCGGCGCTGTTGAGATAGACCATATCGCCGAAGTTGAGGCTGCCGCAGTCCAGCGTGCACAGCTCCGGCAGCAGTTCGCCTACCGGATGGTGGCGCTCCGCCGCCGTCTGCAGGTCAGTGCCCTCGAGCCCGTGGATCACCCCGTCGCGAATCTCGGGAAACAGGTCGCCGCCGCCACCGGCGGTGATGTTGATCACCGCGTCCACGTCGGACTCGCGGATGCGCTCGACCACCTCGCGGAAGTGATCGGTCGAGTGGCTGACGCCGCCGGTTTCCGGGTCGCGTACGTGAAGATGGACGATGCTGGCACCCGCACGGGCGGCGTCCAGTGCGCTGTCGGCGATCTGGCGCGGGGTGATCGGCAGGTCAGGGTGCTTGCCGGCGGTGTCGCCGGCGCCGGTCACGGCACAGGTCAGGATGACGTCGCGATTCATGGAATCCTCTCTTGGTCCGGCCGCGACTCGTTGGCCGTTCGCGGCAGTGCATGAGTGCACCCGGCGGGTGCCTGTCGATGTCATCCATTGTGGGTGTCGCTGGGCCTCGAAAATTGTCGTTAGGCGCCATGAAATTGACGCTTCACGACAGCCCTTTTCCCCGCTGTGCCGTGGTTCGCGGCGACTCGCCGAACCGTGCCCGATAGACCCGGGAGAAATGCGCTGGCTGGGTGAACCCCGCCGCCAGCGCGGCCTGAGTCACGCTGGTTCGGCTATCGGCAAGGATCTGCCGGGCCCGATCGAGTCGCAGTGATAGATAGCGGCCCTTCGCCGTTTCGCCGCGATAACGCTGAAAGAGCCGGTTGAGCTGGCGCTGGGACTGGCCAACCCGTTGGCAGATATCCGGGATCGTCAGCGGCTGCGCCAGATTGGCTTCCATGATCGCCTCCGCCCGACGCACGCTGCGGGGTCGATACTCCGAGCCGGCTCGCCCCTCGCCATCCCCCTGGACGCGAGGGTCCAGACGCGAGTGCACCAGCTGTCGGCTCAGTGCCGCGACCAGATTGGTCCCGTGCTCCCGCTCGATGAAAGCCATCATCAGATCGAGACTGGCCGCGCCGCCGCCGCCCGTCAGACGCTGCCGATCGAACCGGTAGCGGGCGTCGCTCAGGGCGAGACCGGGGAACTCTTCCGCGAAGGCCGGTGCGCTCTCCCAGTGGAGGGCCACTTCGAAGCCGTCGAGCAACCCGGCCCGAGCCAGAATGAACGCCCCCGTCTCCAGCGCCGCGAGTAGTCCGCCATGGGCCGCGACCTGGCGCAACGCCGCCCAGTGCGACGAGGCCACCGTCGCTTCGGCCTCATACGAGGCCACGACGAACAGATTGTCGAAGATCGGCGTTCGCCCCAGCGCCGCGTCGACATCGACGGTCACGCCGTTGCTGGCGGTCACCGGCCGACCATCGTTGGAAAACAGCCGCCACGCGAACAGCGGGCGGCCGAATCGATTGGCGACGCGCAGCGGCTCGAGCAGACAATAAAGCGTCAGCATCGAGAACTTCGGCAGCAACCAGAGATTGACCGTGACATCAGCCTCCTCGGGCGACAGCACGGGCGGCAGATCGGGGCGGGGATAGAGCCATTCCGGCGTCGAATGATCGGACATGGCGAAAAGCGTCGCCGATACGGCCAAAAATATCAATTGCCTTCACGCGACACCGCCTAGGGTATCAGGACACTGATCCACCGAGAGATGTCGCCATGGATGTTTTCGTCGAGATCATTCCCGGCAACCACGCTCGCCAGCTGAGAGTGGTCGAGGGCAATCGGGAAACGCGCTTCCACGCGCTGTGGCTACGCGAGCGCTCCCCCGATGCGGAAACGCTCGATCCTCGCACCGGCCAGCGGCTGATCGAGGCGGCCACCTTGCCGCTGGATCTGGCGCTGACCGACGCAGGCTGCGACGGCGAGACGGTCGATTTGACGTTCAGCGACGGACATCGTGCCCGTTTCACCTTGCGCGACTTGCATCCGGAACCGCCGGCCGGCGCCGTCCATGAGCACTGGGATGCGTCACTGGCGATCATGCCGAGTGCCGATTTCAGCCAGGCGCTGGAGCGCGACGATGCCCTGTCGGAGATGCTCGAGGCGCTCGAGCGCTACGGTTTCGTCAAGGTCGGCGGCGTGCCGCTGACGCGCGATGGCATGATGCCGCTGGTGGAGCGCCTGGGGCCGTTGCGCCGAACCAACTGGGGCGGCATCGCCGACGTCAAGTCGATCGCCGATGCCTTTGATCTGACCATGACGCAGCGCGGACTCGAACCGCACACCGATAACCCCTATCGCGACCCGATACCCGGCTATATCTGGCTGCACTGCCTGAGCAACGCCGACAGCGGCGGTGACAGCACTCTGACCGATGGCTTCATGGCCGCGGAGCGCCTGCGCAAGGACGATCCCGACGCCTTCGACTGCTTGACCCGGACCTCGACACGATTTCGCTATGTCGACGATGACGCCCACCTGGAAAGCGAGGGCCCGCTGATCGAGCTCGACGCCCGTGGCAAGGTGATCCGGGTACGCTACAACAATCGCACCGAGCGCATCCCGCCGTTGCCGCCAGAGCAACTGGAGCGCTACTACGCGGCCCGGCGCGCCTTCTTCGCGCTGATCACGGCGCCGGAACTGACCCTGACGCCCAAGTTGGCACCCGGCGAGATGCTGATCATGGACAACTACCGGCTGCTGCACGGACGCACTGCCTTCCAGCTCAGCCAGGGCGTTCGCCATCTGCGCCAGGGGTACGTCGATCGCGACACCACCGCCAGCCGACGACTGACGTTGCGTCGCCAGGCCGGTGCCCCACTCCACTCGCTGCAGGAGTCCGCATGAACGCCACGTTTACCCGGTTCGATCATAGCCAGGCGGATGACTGGCAAGAGATCGACGCCCACTTTCGCGACTACCGCGAAGGCGTGGTCGAGCGTGTGATCGCGCATCTCCTGCGTCTCGAGGGCGACACGCACGGCTACCCCGTCGACCGTTATACCCACTGCCTGCAGACGGCGACGCGCGCCGAGCGCGCCGGTGCCGACGAAGAGACCGTCGTCTGTGCCTTGCTTCACGATATCGGCGACGACCTGGCCCCGGACAACCACGCCGAGATCGCCGCCGCGATCCTGGAGCCGTTCGTCGACCCGCTGAACCTGTGGATGATCCGTCATCACGAGCTGTTCCAAGGCTATCATTACCGCCACTTCTACGGCCTGGACCGCCACGCCCGTGACGACTATCGCGATCACCCTGCCTACGCGCGCACGGTCCGCTTCTGTGACGAATGGGACCAGACCTCGTTCGACCCCGACTACGACACGCTGACGCTCGCGCATTTCCGCCCGGCACTCGAACGGGTTCTGGGGCGTCCGCCGTTCGACGGCGCCGGGCTGCCAGAGGTCCGGGACGAATGAGCGGAGCCCGGCCCCGGAACCGGCACCCGACATTGACATAACAACGAGGAGTCATCATGACACTACGCCCCGCACTCTTGGCCGCCAAGCTGCTGCCACTCTCGCTGATGACCGCATCGGTCGCGGCCTTCGCTCAAAGCCCGCAACCGGACGAGGCCGAGAGCGTCAATTTCGTCGTCCCCCCCTGGCCCGGGGTCACGGTCAAGACCGAGGTCTTCAGCCAACTGATCGAACCGCTCGGCTATGACAGCGAGACCCAGGAGGTCAGCAGCACGGTCGGCTACCAGACGCTGCAGACCGGTGACAGTGACGTGTTCCTGGCCGGCTGGATGCCGGCCCAGCAGGAGAGCCACGATCAGGCGATGGCCAGCGGCAAGATCGAGGATCTCGGCACCAACGTCACCGGTGCGAGGATGGGCTTCGCGGTGCCCGGTTACGTCTACGACGCCGGCATTCACAGCGCCGAGGACCTGGCTGCGCATCGCGACCGGTTCGGCGGTCGTTTCTACTCGATCGAGTCCGGCTCGACGGTCAGCACGTTCATCCACGACGCCCAGGACCGAGACCTCTACGGGCTGGGCGACTGGCAGATTCTCGAATCCTCGACGCCGGGCATGCTGTCGGAGGTCGATACCGCGTTCAACGACAAGCGCTGGATCGTCTGGTACGGCTGGACCCCGCACTGGATGGCGCCGGCCTACGACATGCACATTCTCGACGACCCGGAGTCGGTCTACGGCCCCGACAACGGCAAGAGCGAGGTTCGAACCATCGTCAACAAGGCGTTCGCCGAGGCCAACCCCAACCTGATGGCACTGCTCGGGCAGTTCACCCTGACCGCCGACGAGCAGAGCGAATTCATCGACGGCTATGGCCGCCAGGAACGCTCGGCCGAGGCGGTCGCCCGGGAGTGGTTGCAGGATCACCCCGACCGCGTTGCCGAGTTCCTCGATGGCATCACCACCCGCGACGGCCGACCGGCACTCGACGCGGTAAAAGCCAGCCTGCAGTAACGTCTCGGCCCGGCCGGCACCGCTCTGCGGGCGCCGACAAGGCGGCGAACAGCCGCCGAGCAGGCACGCCCCGCTCGGCGGCTGTTCGTGGCAACGCGGAATCGTTAGTCTGTCACTATCAGCCTGCTTCCACTCCGCGACTCGCCACCACGGGACCACCATGCGTTCAACCGATCCACACTCCCCGTCGCCCCGCTTTGCCCAATTGACCCGACGCATCGCCGGCGAGGGCGCCAGCGCCTGGAACATCCACTTCCGTGCCAAGGCACGCCAGGCCCGAGGCGACGACGTGATCGTCCTCTCGGTGGGCGATCCCGATTTCGACACCCCGCCCTCGATCGTCGATGCCGCTGTCGACAGTCTGCGGCGCGGCGTGACCCATTACGCCGACGTTCAGGGCAAGCCGGTCCTGCGCGAGCGCATCGCGGCCTTTCATCGCGCCCATGGCGGCCAGCCCGGGACGAGCGCGGACCACGTCGCCGTTCTCGCCGGCGCACAGTGCGGTCTCTACGCCACGGCGCAGTGCCTGCTCGATCCAGGCAACGAGGTGATCATCCCCGAACCGGCCTACGTCACCTACGAGGCGGTAGTACAGTCCACCGGCGCGGTGCCGGTGTGGGTCCCGCTGCCGGCCGACGAAGGCTTCCAGCCCCGATCGGCCGACATCGAGGCGGCGATCACCTCCCGCACCAAGGCGATCCTGATCAACAGCCCGCACAACCCAACCGGCCAGTGCCTGACACCGGCGCTGTGGCAATCGATCGCCACGCTCTGCCGCGATCACGACCTGTGGCTGATCGTCGATGCCGTCTACGCCGACCTGGTCTTCGACGGCGAGCACCTTAGCCCCGACAGCCTGCCGGACATGGCAGAGCGCACCGTGGTGATCAGCAGCCTGTCGAAATCCCACGCCATGACCGGCTGGCGGCTCGGCTGGGTCATCGGTCCGCGGCCCCTGATGACCCATCTGGTCAACCTCGCCCTGTGCATGCTCTATGGCTGCCAGCCGTTCATCCAGGACGCGGCCATCGCCGCCCTCGACGCACCGCCAGCAGCGCTGGAGGCGATGCGCGAGACCTATCGTCAGCGCCGCGATGCGGTGGTCGAGACCCTGCACGACAGCGAGACCGTCGCCACCCTGCCGCCCGCCGCCGGGATGTTCATGATGATCGACATTCGCGCGACCGGACTCAGCACCCACGCCTTCGCCGACCGCCTGCTCGACGAGCATGGCGTATCGGTGCTCGCAGGCGAGGCGTTCGGCGCTTCCGCCGCGGGCTTCGTGCGGCTGAGCCTGACCGTGGATGCCGACCGCCTGCGCGAGGCATGTCGGCGAATCGAGCGCTGCGCCCAGGAGTGCCAGGGCGAGTCCCGACTGGCGGCCCGACCGCTCAACGGCATGACAAGCTGACCCCGAACCCCCACAATAGCGCGATCACGATATCGTCAAAGATCACTGGCAGGACAACGCCCATGGCATCTCCGGACTCATCCCAGCGCACCTTCAAGGTCTACGTCGACGGCCAGGAAGGGACCACCGGCTTGCGCCTGTTCGACTATCTCCAGGTCCGCGACGATATCGAGCTGCTGCGCATCGATAGTGACAAGCGCAAGGATCCGGCCGAGCGAGCACGCCTGCTCAATGCCGCCGACGTCGCCTTTCTGTGCCTGCCGGACGCGGCTTCCCGCGAAGCCGCGGCGATGGTCGAGAACCCGGAAACCTGCCTGATCGATGCCAGCACGGCGTTTCGTACCGACCCGAGCTGGGTCTACGGGCTGCCGGAGCTCGACGAGGGCCAGCGCGATCGGATTCGCGCCAGCAAGCGCATCGCCAACGTCGGCTGTCACGCCAGCGCCTTCATCCTGCTGGTTCGGCCACTGGTGGACGCCGGGCTGCTGCCGGCGGACTATCCGCTCTCTGCCTTCTCGCTGACCGGCTACAGCGGTGGCGGCAAGGCGATGATCGCCGACTACCAAAATGACAGTGACGGTCGCCTGAACGCGCCACGCCCCTATGCCATGGCGCTCGGCCACAAGCACCTGCCGGAGATGCAGCAGCATGGCCGACTGGCGCAGCCACCGGTGTTCTCGCCGATCGTCGGCCCGTTTCTGAAGGGGTTGATGGTCAGCGTACCGCTGCAGCTCTCGCAGCTGCCGGCGGGCGTAGACGTGGAGGACCTGCTCGGCGCCTATCGCGCGCACTACGCCGACGAACCGTTCGTCCGGGTACGGCCGTTCGAGGCGCTCGACAATCTGGACAACGGCTTCTTCGACGTCCAGGGCGCCAACGAGACCAACCGTGTCGACCTGTTCGTGTTCGGCAACGACGAGCGCGTCTGCCTGGTATCGCGGCTAGACAACCTCGGCAAGGGTGCCGCGGGCTCCGCCGTGCAGAACATGAACGTGCATCTGGGGGTGGACGAGACCACGGGCCTCGGCGTCTGACACCTCGCCCGCCGGGGCCATCGTCCAGTCCGGCCCTGGCAGGCTCGACAACCGCTATCGGCGACGATAGCGGTCCAGGTACGCGTGGATCGCCGCGATATCCTGCTCGCCATGGCCGGCATTGACCGCGTCGAACCAGAGATTGCGGATCTGGGCCAGTGACGGCAGCGCCTCGTCGTCTCCCGCTTCCAGTGCGAGCCCAGCATCCTTCAGCCCCCACTGCAGCGCCATCTGCGGATCGAAGTCGCCACTGGCGATCGTGTCCAGCTTGAGCTTCATGTAGGGCGTGGCCAGCGGACCCCCTTCGAGCACCTGCCACAGGTCGTCGGCCGCGAAGCCGAGCGCATCGGCGAGGTGGGCGGTCTCGGCGATTCCCTGCATCATCGAGATCAGCCAGGCGTTGATGACGACCTTCATCCGCGCGCCCTGCCCGGCCTCCCCCAGCCAGTGGGTCTGTTTGCCCAGCACCTCGAAGATCGGCTCGACGATACCTGCCGCGCGATCTCGATCGCCACTGGCCAGTATGACCACCGAGCCCTGCTCGGCCGGGGCCTTGGTGCCGGAAACCGGCGCGTCGATGAAGACGATGTCGTCTCGCGCTTCCTCCACCTCGGCGATCAGCCGATCGGTCTCGGCAACGCCGAGCGTCCCCATCTGAACCAGCACCGCGCCTTTTGCCATCCCCGCCAACGCCCCGTGGTCGCCCAGCAGGAGATCACGGGTTATCGCCAGATCCGGCAGCATGACGATGACGGCCTGCGCATCGGCAACGGCATCGGCGGCGGAATCGGCAAGTCTGGCGCCACCATTGACCAGATCGTCAGCCTTGCCGGGCGAGCGGTTCCAGACACTGACATCGAAGCCGGCCTCGAGCAGGTTGGCGGCGAAAGCGTGGCCCATGGCACCCAGGCCCAGTACGGCGACGGAGCGGGAATCGGACATCAGCAAGATCCTCGATAAAGTGTAGGCTCCTAACTATAGACGACACCGCCGTTGTTCAAGCACGAGAGGCTACCTTTACTGCCATAGCGACGGCAGCGATCCGCCGACAGGATCGGCATCCGGCAACGCGACAGCGGCAACCCGCCGGCAGGCGGCGGCGAATCGAGCGGGGTCGCCACGTTCGACTTCCCAGCGCTGCCCCGGGGGATAGGCGCCGACCATGGCGAAGTCGTCGCTGGAAGCGAGATTGGCGTGGCCGACGCCCGCCGGCAGCACCAGCACGTCGCCGGCAGCGATCTCGTGCTGGCTGCCGTGGGGGCCGCCCAGCCGGATCCGCGCCCGGCCGCGAAACACGCCCAGCGCCTCGTGGGCGGTGGAGTGGAAATGGTCGAAATCGAACAGACCGTAACGCCACTCGGGCGGCCACCGATGGGCCGCGAACAGTGCCTCGAACGTCGACGCCGCGCGCTCTCCTGCGGCATCGATGAGCTGTCGATAAATCAGCACCGGCAGTGGCGAATTGGGAAAGCCACTGGCCTCGTCGGCGTCGATCAGCAAGGCTTCAGGGCGGGATACCGGCATCGCTCTCTCCTCTAGACGGGCACGCCTCTCGAAGCCTAGGTGGACCCCGCCGTTCCGTCATCCTCGCGTGCCGTCATCGGCATCCGCCGGACGGCGGCCAGACTCGCTGCCGCGAACGCCAGCATCGGCCATAGCGACAGGCTGGCGCGGGCGAACGCTTCCGCCATCCAGCCGCCGACCATCGGCATGACGAAGGCCAGGGTGTAGCCGACGAAAGACATGCCGGCGGTCAGCGAGGCCACCGCCTCACCGCGCTCCAGGCAAGGCGGCAAGGCCATGATCAGGGTGAGCTCGAGGGTGATGCCGAAACCGGAAATCACCAGCGCGACCAGGGCGGGCCAACCCTCCATCGCCAGGAACCCGACCAGCCCCAGCACGCCGAGCGCGGCGAAGATGCCCACTAGCCAGCGCCGGCCGATCCAGCGTCGCCCCCGCCACAGCATGACGAGCGAGGCCGCCAGCGGACTGGCATTGTAGAACAGCAGCGCCAGGGCCAGCAGGTCGGTCTCGCCGCGGGCATCGAGTATGCTGCTCATGTAGGCATTGGTCGCCATGAAGAGCCCGACCGACGCGGCCAACGGCACGCCCATCAGCCAGACACGGCGCGAGCGCAGCGAGATACCGCGCCGGGAGCCACTCTCGGCCCCCGACGCCTCGCGGGTATCTCGCGGCGCCTTGCGCAGCTTCAAGACCAGTAGCGCCACGATCATCAACGCCGGCAACGACCACAGCAGCATCGCCACCTGCCAGTCGCCGCCGGCCAGTTTCAACACGATGGGACGGGTGGCGCCGGCGCCGATCAGTTCGCCCACCGTCATGCCGTTGAGATAGACCGTGCTGCCCAGCGCCAGGTGGCGTGGTGTCCAGTCACGCAACAGCGCCGGTACGGTCACCTGCATCAGCGCCAGACCCAGCCCCATCACCACCGAGGCGGAGAACAGCACGGGAGCGGAGAGCGTCAAGCCGCGCGCGCCGGAACCGAGCGTCACGATGACCAGCGCCAGCACCAACGCTCGCAACATGCCGATTCCCCGGGCAAACCGCACCGCCAGAATCATGCTCAGGGCCAGCACCACGTAGGGCACGGTGGTCAACGCCCCCACCGCCGCGCTTCCCAGCGAGAGCGCCTCGGCGATATCCCCGGCCAGCGGCGGCGCGATCAGAATCGGCAGCCGCATGTAGAGACCCACCAGCCAGAGCAGGGCCAGCGGGCTCCAGGGCAGTGCCCCACGGGCGACCGACAGCGTCACGATGCGTTTGCGAGAAAGAGATCCCATGATGCCACCCATGAACGACGACTCGAGCTTGCCGCCTCGCGAGTGCGGGGCGGCCCCGGCTGCCGAATCCCCCGTCGACTTGTTCGTCGATGAGAAAAAATCACCGACTCGGGGTTTCGCGACTGCCGACCTGTCTCGCAATCTAGGCAAATGGCCGACTGACGACAAAGAGAGACTTGTTGCCATAATGGATGAGTTATTTTCATCCATGGGGCCACGCCCGATGCGCTACCTGCCGTCACTCAACGCCTTGCGCGCCTTCGAGGCCGCGGCCAGACACGAAAGCTTCCATCACGCCGCCGAAGAACTCCACGTCACGGCATCGGCGATCAGTCATCAGGTGCGCGGCTTGGAGAGCGCGCTGCAGACCACGCTGTTCGTGCGCCGCACCCGCCAGGTCGTGCTGACCGACTCGGGGCGCCGTCTGCTCGAAGGCGTGCGCGACGGGCTGGATCGCATCGGCGAAGCCGTCGCCGCGGTCACCCCCAGGCCGGAGGACCCCGTGCTGACAGTCTCGACGGTGCCGTTCTTCGCCAGCGGGTGGCTGATTCCGCGACTGGCCGATTTCCAGTCCCGCTACCCGGCCTACCAGGTAAGGCTGGAGACTTCCGTCGATCTCGTCGATGTCGAGCAGGCGGACGTCGACATGGCGATCCGCTATCTCTCCAGGCCACCGGCCGCCAGTCTCGAGACACGGTTCCTGTTCCACGAGAGGCTGACCGTGGTCTGCTCGCCCGCCCTGGCGGAGAGGCTGCAGACGCCAGAGGATCTCACCGGGGTGACCCATATCCAGACCCGGCTGCGCCCGGAGGGCTGGCGGGCATGGCTCACTCCCCGAGGCCTCGCCCACCTGGACCATGGCAGCGGCCCGACCTTCGACAACGATACGCTGGCGCTCGAGGCGGTGATGACCGGGCTCGGCGTTGCCATCACGCATCAGGAGATCGCCCACCCGCTGATCGCCAGCGGCCGCCTGATCGAACCTTTCGGTGCCGGCCACGTGATCGGCCTGAGCTGCTACTGGGTCTGCACCCATCGGCGCAGCCGGCTGCCCAAGGTGGTCGCCTTTCGCGACTGGCTGCTCGAGCGCCTGGCCGACGAGGGCCTGCTCGACGCCAGCCGCCCGACCCACCGTTGAGGAGCCGGCCAGGAGACGCACTAGACGGAAGGCGTATGGTCCGAGCGCCCGACTTGACCGACAGTAGTTGTCATACAAACCCTGGATAAGGCGGCAGCCGATGACGATGAGCCTTGCATTGATCGCCCCCGGCGCCATGGGCGCCGCCATCGCCCGGCGCCTGACCGACCATGGCGCCGACGTCATGACCACCCTGGCGGGGCGCAGCGACGGCAGCATCGAGCGTGCGCGGCGCGCGGGGATGCGCGACGTCGACCTCGCCCAACTGATGCACGCCGACCTGCTGCTCTCGGTGGTCCCTCCCGCCGAGGCGGAGTCGCTGGCGCGGCAACTGGCACCACTGATGGCCGCCAGCGAGGCGCCACCGATCTACTGCGACTTGAATGCCGTCAGCCCCGCCACGCTCGCTCGCGTCGAACGGATCGTCCACGCCAGCGGCGCGGCGTTCGTGGATGGCGGCATCATCGGCCCGCCGCCGTCGGACAGGGCCATGCCGCGGGTCTACGTGGCCGGCGAACGGGCCGCGGCGCTGGCCAGGCTCAACGATCTCGGCCTCGATGTCCGTGTCCTCGAAGGCGGGACCGGTAGCGCCTCGGCGCTGAAGATGTGTTTCGCCGGCATCAACAAGGGCATGACGGCACTGACCACGCTGATGCTGATCGCGGCCGGCCGCAGTGGCGCCGGCGGTGCCCTTCGCGCGGAACTCGAACACAGTCTGCCGGAGGTCGTTGCCCGCATCGACAATGGCATTCCGGACATGCTGCCCAAGGCGTGGCGCTGGCACCCGGAAATGCGCGAGATCGCCGACTTCCTGGATGCCACCGCCCCGGACGGCGAAAACATCGCCGGCCGTCACGCTTTCGAGGGATTCGCGGCACTCTACGAACAGCTCGGGGACAGTGCCCGCAACCAGGAGACGAAATGCCTCCTCGACAGCCTGATCAAGCCGTCCCCCGCCAAGGCGTAAGCTCTCCCCGGGAGATCGACGCGCGGCGGCCAGGCAAGGCGGAGATCAGCGACAGAGCGCAAGGATTGGCGACTGGGGCAGCGCCACTGCGCAAAGAGCGAGCGACAAGGATGTCGCAAGTCAAAAAAGGATGTCCCGCGTCAAGAGAGCACCGGGCCAGCGCTCCCGTTTATCCGAGCCAATGCGCCTTCTACACGGGCTGGCGCGCCAGTGGATAACCCAGACCCTATGGTTGGAGCACAGACATTGTTCAGACAGGACAGGGCGCGTTCACCCGGTGCGGCTACATGCCGTGCTTGATCCCGCGATCGATCAGCACCCAGTTGGCGGGGTAGGAGGTCATGAAGCCGACCAGCATCGCGACCTGCATCATGAACCAGAACGGCGCGGTGAATGCATCCATCTCCCCCAGCCAGGCGTGTAGCGCGATCAGCATCCACAGGTACATGCCGATCTGGAACGCGATCAGCGACAGCGTGTCGGCCTTGATCGCGTCTCGCAGCGCCGCGCCCGGGCCTGAATCGCTCATCGCCCGAATCGGCAGATACTGGAACAGCACCCCGAACAGGTAGGCGCCGACGAACGCCAGCGCGAAGTGCCCCAGCACCGTCGAACCCAGCAGTGCGAACCCGGTCGCCGTCGCGATCGGTGCGGTGACCACATCGCCTAGGGTGCAGCCGCCGCCGCAGTGGGTGGCGGAGACGAACACGCTCTGCCACTTCGGTTTGTCGCCGCCGTGATGATGCCCCTGGTAGCCATGGCCGTGATCGTGGTGCTGCCGGGCCTGCTGCGACCCGGTTGGCGCGCGCCCCATCCGGCGATACGCCCACCAGCCGATCAGCGGCATGTAGAGCCCCGTGATCGGCCAGGTCACGTTCATGATCGACATCGGCTGGGGCCGCCTCGAGACGTCAACGGCAATTGCCAATGCGGTGGCGATCCCCAGCAGCAGAAAGCCCCAGGACCAGACAGTCAACATGGCATCGTCCTCCTTTACGATTCACTGGCGCCGGATATCCGGATCCGGCTGATGACAAAGGTGTGTCCTAGTTATAGAAACGCTCGACGTCGTCCACAAGCGACATCCCGGACACAGGTTGAAAGGCGGCACGTGCCATGGTCTCACGGCTTTACCACGAGACTTCCAAAGCCTCGCCTGGCAACACGGCGTTAAATTACCTAAATAAACAAGAATCCTGCCAGAAACGGCGTAATAACCGGCAATATTGAATAAAGATTACGAAACTTTCGAGCACAGGTGTCGACAGGCGTCAATACCACCATGGTCCGGCGCGTGGGAGGCAATAATTCCCTTACCGTTCTAATGATGAACGACTACTTTATAAGCCACCTCGCTTAATGCATCATCTCGCGCCAGCAAACGCGCTGACACGACGGGGTCGGGTCGGTAACGCTCATTTCAGGACTTGTCATCACGAGGATTTCGCTCATGCCCGACATGCAAAGACCGAACTATCGCAGCGCGCTGGTCGTCGTCACGACGATCTTCTTCATGTGGGGATTCATCACCTGTCTCAATGACATTCTGATCCCCCACCTGAAGGCGGTCTTCTCGCTCAACTACACCCAGACCATGCTGATCCAGTTCACCTTCTTCGGCGCCTATTTCATCATGTCGTTGCCGATGGGCAAGGTGCTGGCGAGGATCGGCTACAAGAACGCGATCAGCCTGGGCCTGCTGATCGCGGCCGTGGGCGCGGTGATGTTCTACCCCGCCGCCCGGGCGCCTTCCTATCCGCTGTTTCTGACTGCCCTGTTCGTGCTCGCCAGCGGGGTGACGATGCTGCAGGTCGCGGCCAATCCCTATGTCAGCCTGCTGGGGCCGGAAGGCTCCGCTTCCAGCCGGCTCAACCTGGCCCAGGCGTTCAACTCACTCGGCACCACGCTGGCGCCCTATTTCGGCGGGATGCTGATCCTGGGCGCGGCGGTGCTGGGCGCCAGCGAGCTGGCCGACATGTCCAGTGCCGACCGGATGGCCTACAAGGTCCAGCAGGCCCAGAGCGTGCAGCTCCCCTACCTGCTGCTGGCGGCGGTGCTCGCCATCCTCGCGGTCGTGATCTACCTCTGGAAGCTGCCCAACTTCAAGGACCAGGCTCGCGACGACAGCCCCACCGAAAACGTCACCGCCGCCCAGGCACTGCGCCATCCTCACGTGCTGTTCGGTGTGATCGGCATCTTCGCCTACGTCGGTGCCGAGGTATCCATCGGCAGCTTTCTGATCAACTACATTTCGCTGCCGGAAATCGGCAACATGAGCGAGAGCGATGCCGCCAGCTATGTCGCCTACTACTGGGGCGGCGCGATGATCGGCCGCTTCATCGGGTCGGCATTGATGCAGAAGATACGCCCCAGCCTGCTGCTGGGCCTGTTCGCCATCGTGGCGGCGCTGCTCACGGTGACCACCATGCTGGCGTCCGGTCACACCGCCATGTGGAGCATCGTCGCCATCGGCCTGTTCAACTCGATCATGTTCCCGACCATCTTCACGCTGGGCATCGCCAAGCTCGGCCCGTTGACCAGCAAGGCGTCGAGCCTGCTGATCATGGCCATCGTGGGTGGCGCCATTCTGCCGGTCGCCCAAGGCGCGATCGCCGACACCGTTGGTATTCACCACGCCTTCATACTGCCGCTGATCTGCTACCTGTTCATCGCCTTCTACGGTTTCCGTGGCTCGCGGGTCATCGCCCCGCATTCGTCGGTCCGGGACGCCCACGCCGCCTCGTCCTGAACGCCCCGGCGACCACCTGAAACGCCCCTACCGCGAGGGGCGTTTTCGATGGGACCACTGGCCCGGAGTGACCAGGCATGGGCCATCGATCCGTGGTCCGGCTGGTCAATGGTTTGGCTGATCGCGTGCCATCCGCCCATCGCCCGAGGCGCGCGACCTTAGTCGTGACCCCCTTGAAAGTCATACAACCACATCGGGATAATCGCTTAGCGAGCAAAACATAGACGTGTTATCGATTCGCCGGCTTCCTTCATCGACGCCCCTTTCGCCGCAGCCACGAAAGCCCCGGCGTCGTCTCCCGCCAGAGCCAGCAACCGATCGCCCCCTCGCGACGGCTGGGGCTGGCTCCATGGCGTGCCCATCAACCGACAAGGACTTCCATTGCCTCTCATGACCCGGACGATCGCCAGCCAGGGCAACGACGCATGACCCAGGTCGAGCAGCTGTTCGAGCGCTACGGCCCTCGCTATCGACTATGGGTCACGCTGACGGTGATGCTGGGGCTGGTGGCGCTGGGCATGTCGATCACCATCGTCAACGTGGCCATCCCCTACATCAAGGGAGCCTTCGGCATGAGCGACTCCCAGGTTCAGTGGCTCTCCACCAGATTCCTCGCCTCGACCACGGTATCGCTGCTGATCGCTCCCTGGCTGGTGGCGGCGGTCGGCCAGCGTGCCACCTTCGTGGGGCTGCTGCTGGCCTTCATCGCGGCTTCGATCCTGGGTGGCCTGGGCCAGGGCATGGCGGCGCTGGTGGCGGCCAGGATCGTCCAGGGCGGCATGACCGGGTTGATCCGCCCGGTGGCCATGCAGGCGCTGTTTGCCGCCTATCCGCCGGAAGGTCGAGGCATGGCCACCGCGATGTACGGCATGTGCCTGGGGCTGCCGTTGACGCTGGCGACCGTGGTCGGCGGCTGGCTGGTGGAGCACTTCACCTGGCGCTACGTCTTCTTCGTGACCCTGCCGATCTGCTTCGCAGCCATCGTCATGGGGCTGTTCTTTCTGCCGACCCGGGAGCAAAAGGGCCCTCGTCCACCGTTCGACTGGGCCGGTGTCGTGCTGCTGTTCATCGGTGTCTTCTCGCTGCTGGCGGCGCTCTCCAACGGCCAGCGCTGGGGCTGGTACGATCCGCGAGTGCCCGAGCTGATCCTGACCTCGGTGCTCTGCGGTGCCGCCTTCATCGCCTGGCAGAGACGTATCGCCCACCCGCTGCTCGACCTGGCGATCTTCCGCAACCGGCTGTTCGTCGTCGGCACGCTGGCGATGTGCCTGTTCGGTGGCACCTTCTACGGCATCATGTACCTGCTGCCGCAATTCGTGCAGGCGGTGCTGCACTACAGTCCGATCACCGCCGGCCAGATATTCCTGCCCTCCACTGCCGTACTCGGCATCCTGGTACCGCTGGTGGGCTGGCTCAGCGACCGTTATCCGCCCCACTGGATCACCCTGCCGGGGCTGGCCTGTACCCTGTTCTCGGTATGGCTGATGGCGCAGATGGACTGGAATACCTCGTTTTTCTACCTCGCCATGGCGATGGGCATTCTCTCCATCGGCATGGCCTCGTTCCCGCCACCGACGCTCTCCAACGCCATTGCCGGCCTGCCCGGCCACCTCACCGGCCACGGCTCCGGCGCGATCAACTTCGCCCTGCAACTGGGCGGCGCGCTGGGCACGGCCGGGCTGGTCATCCTGCTGGATCGCCAGACTGCCTATCACGGCCAGATCCTGAATGCCGGCGTCAACGCCGGCAACACCACCGCCCTCCAGACCCTGGGACAGCTGACCGACCTGGTGGGCCGCCTCGGCGTACCGGACATTCACCAGCCGGCCATGGCAGGTTATCTGCTGGGCCGCATCGAGGCGATCTGGGCGTCGATTCTCGCCTATCAGGATGGCTTCTGGATCCTGATAGCCAGCTTGCTGCTGGTGGTGATTCCCTCGCTGCTGCTCAGCCGCTGGCGCCGTTCGCCACACGCCTGACTCCGCCCACCCGATCGACGAAGGATCCGCTCTCACCATGACCGCCGACGCTTCCCCGCCCCGCAAACGCCACCTGCCGCGCAGCGCCAAGCTGCTGATACTCGCCATCGCCGTGGTGCTGTGTCTGCTCTGGATCGGCCTGGCCGTCGCCCATCGCCTGACCCATGTCAGCGCCCAGGACGCTCGCGTCATGACCGATGAGGTGACCGTCAGCAGTCGTCTCGAAGGCTGGGTGACGACGTTCGACCTGATCGAGGGCGCCACCCTGCAGCGCGGCGATGCCGTCGCCGCGCTCTACAGCAAGCCCGACCAGCGCCAGCGCGAAGCGCTGACGGCCAAGGTCGCGACCCAGCAGGCGCGCCTGGCGTACGAGCAGGCACGGCTGGCGACGGCCGAGAAGCAGTTGAAAGGCGGCATCAGCCTGATGCAGCGTCAACTGGAGGCGAGCAAGGCTGCAGAGAAGGCCTCCCAGGCTCGGCTGACCGAAGCCGAGCGCGACTTCCGGCGCTCCGACACGCTCTACCAGAAACGCTCGGTCTCGGAGCAGCGCCGCGATCAGGACTACTACGCCTATCAGGCCGCACTCGCGGAACACGCTCAGGCGCAGCAGGAGGTTCGGGTCAGCCAGGCACTGGCCGATAACGCCGAGGTCGGCTTCATCAACGGTTCGCAGATGCCGCTTCCCAACCCCGATGTGTTGAGACAGCAGGTGCGGATCGCCCGCCAGCAGTTGGCCGAAACCCGAGCAACGCTGGAGGAGGAAGAGCTGCGCATCGCCGACCTCGAGATCGACAGCCCCGTCGACGGCGTGGTCGACAAGACGCTCATCGACCAAGGTGAGTACGTCAGCGCCGGCCAGCCGATCGTGATGATGCACGACCCCTCGAAGCTGTGGGTGGAAGCCAATATCAAGGAGACCGATGTTGGCGCGCTGCGAACCGGCCAGCCCGTCGCCATCAGCGTCGATGCCTTCCCCGACCGGACCTTCAGCGGCCATGTCGCCGTCATCGGGCGCGCCGCGACCAGCCAGTTCGCGCTGCTGCCGGACCCCAACCCTTCCGGCAACTTCACCAAGATCACCCAGCGAATCCCCGTGCGCATCCGCTTCGACGACGGCCCCACCGAACTGATCGGTCCCGGCATGATGGTGGAAGTGGATATCGATGTCGGCGGCACCGGCTGAAGGCAATATTCTTCAAGATTCTCCGCCCACCGCCACATACGCTCCTCTTCTCCCAGCCAAGAGGAGCCCTCCATGTCATCCGCTATCGTCGTCTCCATGGCCGCGTTCGCCCTGGCAGCCTCGCTATCTCCCGGCCCGGTCAACCTGGTCGCGTTGAGCACCGGGCTGAGCTACGGCTTTCGCCACAGCCTTCGCCACGTGGGCGGTGCCACATGCGGCTTTACCTTGCTGCTGCTGTCGATCGGCGGGGCGCTGCAGCCGGTTCTGGATTGGCCGCCCGCCATGATCGCGATTCGCTGGGGCGGCGTGCTTTTCCTGCTCTACATGAGCGTCGGCCTGGCGCTCGACGACGGCCATCTCCGCGTCCGCGGCCCTCGTCGCGCGTCGTTTCGCCGTGGGGCACTCATGCAATGGCTGAACCCCAAGGCATGGATGGCCTCGGCGGCGGGTACCGGCGCCTACACGACCGCCGGCAGCGCCGGTTCCGTCGCCCTGTTCGCGCTGATCTTCTTCGTCATCTGCTATCTCAGCCTGGCAAGCTGGGCCGCGCTGGGTGCCTGGCTGGGAAGGCGCCTGCCGACGCCACGCCAGGTGCGCTGGATCAATCGTGGCCTGGCTTTGATGCTGCTGCTCAGCGCCTCGAGTCTTGCGGTCGTCCCACTCGGCGATACTGGTCAGGCGTTGCTGCGGTGAAGCGCTTGAAGGTCCGCTGAAAATGAGACTGGTCGGCGAACCGGCATGCAAGCGCCACATCGGCGATGGCACCTCCCGCTTTCAGGGCGGCCTGGCCATGGCGAACGCGACAGTCGGTCAAGAAGGCATGCGGGGTGATTCCATACTGGCGCTTGAAGCTTCGCACCAGGTGACTCGGCGATAACCCGGCTTCGGCGGCGATGCGCTCGAGCGGCAAGCACTCGGTGCAGTGGTCGCGAATGAAGTCGACCACCGGCTGCAGCGCGGAGCCGGCCCGCCGTGGCTCGGCCCTATAGGCCCCTGGCCGTGCCAACAACTGCCGGAAGAACGACTCGCTCGCCGCGACCTTGGCGACCGGCGGGCAGTCGGCGTCGAACAGCTTGTCGCACAACCCCAGCAGATCGCGGTAGAGCGCTGGCACGCGCGTCATGTGCAGCGCCAACGGCCGGAAGTCTCCATCGCTCATGCCGGCCTCTCGCTGCAGCGCCGCCAGCCAGCGGGCGTCGACGTAGAGCATGATGTAGGACCAGGGCGTGTCGTCGAGCGGATTGCAGGCGTGGATCTCGAATGGATTCATGACCACCACAGCCCCTTCGGACAGCGGTAGCGCCCGCAACGATTCGCCGGGTACCTGGTACTCGTAGAGACTGCGTCCCGCCAGCACCGCGCCGATCGAAAACGCCTCGTGGCTGTGCCGTGCATAGCCCACATCCCGTCCATCCCGGGTCAGTCTCGCTTCCACGAACGGCAGTTCGCCGCTGCGCCAGAAGCGCATCTCGCCGCGTTGGCGTGAATATCCACTCATGAACTGATCGCCGATGCCTCGATGGGGACAGGTTGCGGGCCGCGATGCGGCCCGATCTCCCTAGTATGCCATCCCTAACGTCCGACCTCGGCGGCATCCGGACTCGCCACTCCTCCCCCCAGCGCCCGGCAGTGACGCTGTGCCGACTCCTCGATGACGCGTTTGGCGTCGACCAGGATCTCGCGACCCCAGAAGGCGGAGTAGGCGCTATCGAACGCGAGCGGTTCCAGGCGTCGGGCGATGCCCGCCACCGTCCCCGCGTCCAGCGGCACGTTGTTGGGATAGGACCACATGAACGACGCCATCCGATCCGGCGTGACCATCAGCGTGTCGCCCGTCAGCAGGACCCCGTGTTCCGCCCAGTGCAGCACGCTGGCGCCGGGGAAATGGCCGCCCAGACTAAACACGGTGACTCCGGGCAGTATCTCGCGCGAGGCACCTTCCCAGAACTCGATGCGTGCGTCCGGCACGCTGACCCATTCGCGATCCGCGGCGTGAACGTGGACCGGACAGTCGAACGCCTGCGCCCACTCGGCCATGGTGGTAAAGAAATGCGGGTGGGACAGCACGATGGCGTCGAGCCCGCCGAGTCCTTCGATGATCTCGATGGTCGCCTCGTCGAGCAGCGTCAGGCAATCCCAAAGCACGTTGCCGGCCGGCGTCCGCAACAGGAAGGCGCGCTGGCCGATGGCGAAACTGGGCGTGGTGCCGATTGCCATCAGGCCGGGCGCCATATGGCGAAAGGTGTTGGTGTGACTGGCCGCCAACTGGGTTGGCGTTGTCCAGCGCTGCCCCTCGACCGGGACGAACTGGCGCTCGTCTTCACAGATATCGCAGTGCTCCGGTGGCGTATCGCTCTTTGGATATTGCAGGCCACACGTGGCGCAGATGAAACCGGTGTTATGCATGTCTACCTCCCCGATCCAGAACGAAACATCATCCTGCCTCCTCAACTTAGCTTGAGGTCAAGGCTTTGCCAGGCGTGGTCGAGTACCTGAACGTCGCAGGACCAGCCAGCCCGAGATCAGGATCACCGTCATGCCGAGCCAGGTCGCCGCGTCGGGAACCTCGTCGAACCACAGGGCGCCCCAGACGGCGGCAAAGGGAAGGTAGGCGTAATCGAACGTTCCCACCAGCGAGGAGGGAGCGATCTGATAGGCTCGCGCCACGCCCGTGTTGACGCTCACCATCAGGAGCGCATAAAGCAGGATCAGGGCGGCCTCGGCGAGGTCGAGCGGTTGCCACGGGCGACTCAGGAAACCCCGGGGCAGTGCCTGATCATCGACCCACATCGCCACCAGGCCACTCCCCGCCACACCGGCCAGCGCGAAGCAGAGATTCAGTCCCAGGGCCAACACCAGCGGACGCTCTCTGGCGCAGTGGCGACGCGTCAGTACCATGGCACCGGCGTAGCAGCACGCCGCCGCCACCGGCAATGTCATGGCGAGGGAGAACACCCCCAGGCCCGGTCGCAGCACCAGCAGCACACCACCGAAGCCGAGCCCGATCGCCGCCCAGCTCCCGCGCGTGAGCTGCTCTTCGCCGATGGCCGACGCGAGAACCGCGATGAACAGCGGCGTGGTATAGACGCCCACGGCCGCGGTAGCGAGCGGGATCAGGGGCAGCGACGCATAGAACAGCAGCCACATCCCCAGTAGCAGCAGACTGCGCAGTATCACCCACCCCGGTCGCTCGGGGAGCAGCGCCCTCCAGCCGCCGCGCAAAAGCAGGCATCCCGCGAGGAGCGGAATCGATATCGACGATGCCAATGCCAGCAACTGCCAGAGCGATGGCCCAGCGCCGAGAGACTTGACCAGCGCATCGGATAACGCCAGCAGGCAGACCGACCCGACGATCAGCGCCACACCCTGGCGACGGTTGTCATGGCGTTCGGGGTGCATGATGATCTCCAAGGGTTCGCAATGGGTCTCACCATGCCCGCGGAGCCTGTCATCCGACCAACGACTTCTGCGTCGTCATCCATGAGCTCAGGTTATGAATTGGCTAGGTAAATCGTTGCCGCCCCTGTCGACGCTACTGCCCTTCGAGGCGGCGGCACGGCTCGAGAGCATCTCGCGCGCGGCGGACGAGCTGCACCTCACCCAGGCTGCCGTCAGCCGCCAGGTTCGCGCGCTGGAGGAGAATCTCGGGCTGGTGCTGTTCGAGCGCCGCAATCGCGGGGTCTTTCTCACCCCGGCCGGTCGCGAGCTGGCGGCGACCGTCTCTCGTTCCCTGCGCGCCATGGCCGATCAAGCCAATGACATGCGCGGCCCCGCTCGCGGCGCCCAGGTCACCCTCTTCTGCCAACTCTGTGAGGCGTTCTACTGGCTGATGCCGCGCCTGGCCGCCTTCAATCGTCGTCATCCCGATATCGACCTGAAACTGGCCACCTCCACGCGTCCCCTCGAGGAACATCGCGACCCGTTCGATATTGCCCTGCAGACGAGCGGCAGGCCCAGCGGTCGTCATCCGCTGGCACTCACGGCCGGCGACGAGATCTATCCCGTCTGCAGCCCGGCGCATCCCGCGGCACACGATGCCCCCCGCTCGCTGGCATCGCTGATGGCGTTCGACCTGCTTCATCACCATGCCACGCCGCCGGACTGGGTGGAGTGGTCCGACTGGCTCGGGGCGATGGGACATTCGCTGGCTCCCCCGCTCCCCGGAAAGACCTTCGATAGCTATCCGCTGATGCTTCAGGCGACCCTGGAAGGCCACGGCGTGGCGCTGGGCTGGCGGCGCACGACCGAGCGGCTGATCACCTCGGGCGAGCTGGTTCGCCCCGTGCGCGAGAGCCTGCAGCAACCGCAGGCTCTCGCCATCTACACGAGACGGGGCTCGCCGGAACGCCCCGCCACCCGGGCACTGCTCGACTGGTTGCAGGAAGCGCTGGAGAGCGACGAGTACTAGCGGCGGGCACCGAAGCCCTGGCATTGCTGACGTTTCCGCGCGGGCGGGTATGACACGCCGCTCCTAGACGAGAATGTCCGAGGGCCCGCGAATCTCCGTCTCGATCCGTGTGCCTGTCTCGCGCTCCTCGTTGGAGAACCCGTCGAATTCGACCAGGTTGCCGAAGTCGAGCCCGGCCAGCTCCCCGATCCGGGCCACGCTGCGCTGGTAGGTCCTGTACTGCCCGAACATGAAGCCGAGCCCTTCGAGCTCCTCGACCTGCTCGATCATGTAAGCCGTGGCCGAAGGTTGACCATCTGCCATGAACGCCACCACCTTCCAGTACGCCTCGGGGATTATCACGCCTCGGTAGCGGCGGTCGTCCTCACGAAATACGGGCCCGGTGAAGACCGTGATTCGCTGCCCGTCGGCGCGAGCGTTCTCCAGCAGGTAATCTTCCAGCCCCAGCCAGGTCTGCTGGTTGAACCCCGCCATCTGTGGCGTGCAGTTGGTGAAGTGAAAGGTATCGGCATTGGCCTGCTCGGCCTCTGGTCCCCAGTTGGCTGAACTGCGGCGAACCAGGTGCCCCCGATCCAGCGGGTTGCGCGCGTAGAGCGATTCGCCGACCTGAAGCGATTCGTCGATCCGGGGATCGAAACGCCAGTTGTCGTTGCGCCTGGGCACGCTTTCCAGCCGGCTACCATCGAGATTGAGGGCAGTAAAGATCGCCAGCCTGCGGGAGCGCGACATCACGACCGAGAAATGCGTGTAGTCGAGCCGGCCGTCGTTACGTCCGGGCACCGGCGTCACGTCCTCCTCGCGCACACCGATGGGCGCCGGCAGCGGCACGACGAAGTCGCCCAGAAACGCCGTGTCGTACCCTTGGCGGTCGCTCAGCGACTCGCTATCGACGATGCCCATCGACTGCGCCACCGCCTTCGATCCCGCGGTGCCTGGGACAGCCAGCCGACGCAGGTCGCGCAGGCCGGGACGACGAAATTCCTTGTGGGACATGGGATTCGCTCTTGAGGGGCCGATCGGGGCGGCCATCGGCCCGCCACGGGTCTTGAGTGCCGCGTGACAGGCCGACGACGACTCATTTCCAGAAGTTGCTCTTCACCAGGTCGACGACATCGCTCATGCGGCCATCGAGCACGGCCTTGCCCGAGTAGAGCGCGGTGGAGGTGACCTGCCCCGGCTCGATCTTGGGCGGCATCACCAGCTCCATGCGATTGACCTTGACGTCGAGAATCGCCGGACCCGGCTGGGCCAGCCATTCGGCAATGGCGTGCTTTAGCTCGTGCTCGCGCTCGACACGTCGCCCCCACAGGCCAATCGATTGCGCCAGCAGCCCGAAATCGGGGTTGTCGAGGTTGGTGTAGCTGTCCAGCAGACCATCGACCTTCTGTTCCAGTTCGACGAAGCCCAGCGAGCTGTTGTTGAAGACGACGATCTTGAGCGGGATCTTCTCCTGTTTCAGGGTCAGCAGATCGCCCATCAGCATGGTCATGCCGCCGTCACCGCACATGGCGATGACCTGACGCTCAGGGAACGCCTTCTGGATGCCGATCGCCTGGGGATAGGCGTTGGCCATGGTGCCGTGGACCAGGCTGGAGAGCGTGCGTCGCTTGCCGTTGGCGCGGATGTGACGCAGCATCCACACCATCGGGCTGCCGCCGTCGGCGGTGAAGAACGCATCGTCGTGGGCAGCTTCGTTCAGCGCCAGCGTCAGCTCCTGCGGGTGAATCAGCGCATCGTCATCGGACTCGTGGGCGTCGTGCTCCAGCGCCTTGTGATAGCTCTTGCGGCAGCGTTCCAGCCAGGACGTGTCGCTCTGCTCGTCGACGATCTGGGCCAGTGCCGCGCAGGTGTCGCGCACGCTGCCGAGCAGCCCGATATCGACAGGGTGACGCTTGCCGATCTGCTGCGGATCGATATCCACCTGGATGATCGTCGCCTTGTCGGGATAGAACTGCGTCCAGGCGAAGTTGCAGCCCAGCAGCAGCAAGGTGTCGCAGTCGGCAACGGCATGGTAGCCGCCAGCCAGGCCGAAAACCCCGGTCATGCCGACTTCGAAGGGATTGTCGGGTTCGATGAAATCCTTGGCGCGCGAGGTCCAGGCCACCGGCGCATTGAGCTTGGCCGCCAGCACCATCACCTCGTTGCGCGCGTGCTCGCAGCCCGCTCCCGCGAAAATGGATATCTTGCCGCCGGCATTGAGTGCCTTGATCGCCGGCACCAGCTCCTCGGCGTTGGGCCGGGTGATCGGATCGAAGCGGTGCGTCCGATAAGGCAGGTCCTGGCTCGGCTTCTGGGTGAACAGGTCGCCATGCACGATCAGCACCGCGACGCCGTTCTTCGCCAGCGCCGCCTGGGCCGCCAATGTCGTCAGCCGCCGCACCTGATCGGGGTTGATGATCGTTTCGCAGAAGACGCTGTACTGTTCATAGATCGGCTTGGGATCGACATCCTGAGGGAAGCCGATGCCGGTATCGGCGGTGCCGACCTGGGAAGCGATCAGCACCACCGGCGAACCGCTGCGGTGAGCCTCGAACAGACCGTTGACGAAGTGCAGCGTGCCCGGCCCGCAGGTGCCGGCGCACAGCGCCAGCTCGCGGGTCATGTAGGCTTCGCCGCCAGCGGCGAAACCGCCGACCTCCTCGTGGCGGACATGAACCCATTCGAGATCGCTGCGGCGGACGGCATCGGTGAAGTGGTTGATGGTATCCCCCACCACGCCGTAGCAACGCTTGGCGCCGGCACTGGAGAGGGTTTCGACGATGATTTCGGCGACGTTCTGACTCATGAAGCGACTCCTTTCGCGGGCGAAAATCGCTGCGAGGCCCGATCGAGAGCGTCGGCGAATCCGCCATGAACAGGCCCGATGAACTGGGCAGTGAAATCACGATGAACAACGGCGCCAGCAGAAGCCTGGCGCCCTTCCCAGCATAGTCCGCAATCGGCCGCGACGACGAATTCAGGCCACCTGGGCCGGATCCGGCACTCGCGGGAAGCGTGGGGGATGCGCCTGCATGTAGGCGTGGCAGGCACGCAGCACTCGCACATCGTCGTGCTTGCCACCGGCGAGTTGGAAACCGACCGGCAGGCCGGATTCCGTGAAACCGCAGGGGACCGAGGCCGCCGGCTGCTGGCTCAAGTTGAACGGGTAGGAGAACGGTGCCCACTCCTCCCAGTCGCGCATGCCACTGCCCGGCGGGACTTCGTGGCCCGTGGCGAACGGCTCGATGGGCACCGTCGGCGTCATCAGCAGATGGTACTCCTGGTTGAAGCGTTCCAGACACTCGGTGAAATTGGCCCGGCGCCCCAGCGCCTGGAACAGGTCGAGCGCGCTCCACCGCTGGGCGGCGCGGGCGTTGTCGACCAGCCCGGGGTCGAGCTGCTCGCGCTTCCGATCGCTGCATTTCGACCAGAAGTCCAGCGAGGCGGTGAACCAGAGCTTCTGAAAGATATCGATCGGCGACTCGAAGCCGGGGTGAACCTCCTCGACCTCCGCGCCCAACTGCTCCAGATTGCGGGCCGCCTCGCGCACGCGTGCCGCAATCTGTTCGTCGACCTCGGCGTAGCCCAGCGTCGGCGAGTAGGCGATTCGCAGTCCCCTCAGATCCTGATCGATGTCCGCCCCCCAATCATCCGGCTGGCCGCGGGTGGCGTAAGGGTCGCGATAATCGTAGCGACCGATGACGTTGAGCATACGCACGGCGTCCTTGACACTACGGGTCAGCGGACCGATATGAGATAACGATGGCTCCGTGGCCGGCGGCCACTGGGGCGTCCAGCCGTAGGTCGGCTTGAAGCCGAACACGCCGGTGAAGGCGGCGGGAATGCGTATCGAACCGCCGGAGTCGCCCCCCTGGTGCAGCACCCCCATGTTGAGCGCCGCCGCCGCTGCCGCCCCGCCCGAAGAACCGCCCGGGGTCAGGCGCGTGTCCCAAGGATTGCTGGTGGCGCCGAAGACCCGGTTGTCGGTCACCGCCTTCCAGCCGAATTCAGGCGTATTGGTCTTGCCGAGAATCACGGCGCCCGCTTCCCGAAGCATGCGCGCCGGCGGACAATCCTCTTCGCACGCCGCCGCCGACGAGGTCAACGAACCGCCGCGAGCTGGCATGCCGGCCACTTCGGCCAGGTCCTTCATCGATACCGGGATGCCGTCGATGGCGCTCAGCGGCTTGCCCTGCCCCCATCGCCTGGCCGATGCCTTGGCGGCCTTCTCCGCGCCCTCGTGATCGACATGGACGTAGGCGTTCACCGCATCGTTGAAACGCTCGATACGCTCGAGCGACGCCCGGGTCGCCTCCAGCGGGGAGGCTTCGCGGGATCGATACAGCCGCTCTAGCTTGGCGGCATCCATGTTGCCAAGATCCGTTTCTGAGTCTGTGCCGTTCACAATCGGCTCCACGTCCTGTGGTGTATGGAATATCACGCTGCCCCGAGGCTAGTCGGTGATCACGGCGGGGCGCAATGTCGATGGGCAGCGCCTCGTCGAGGCCCGTTGCGCGCTCAAAAATCGTGTTCCGCCTCGGCCGGTGATGTCGCATGGGCGTTCATTCGCTGGAGATGCAGGCGTCGAGTCAGGCGAATGACCGGCCGAATCAGCATCTCGATGCTGCCGATCAAGAACAGCCAGGTACCGTAGTAGGTCAATGATTCGTAGAAAAAGAAGAAGCTACCGATGACGAACCAGATGCCGATGAGAATATCGTTGACGATACTCAGCACTTCGTAACGCCGACGGATGATGAGCTCGTCACGACCGAAATGCAGTATCAGCCGCTGATTGACGCCGGTGGATCGAGCAGACCGCCCCGGGTCGCGACCCTGCGTGCCGGTGCTGCCTATCTCCGAACGGTCACCACGCATGTGATACTCCCCCTGTCTTGGCTAGCGTTTCGGTCGATTCAGTCTGGCTCAGCTCGCCAGGGTGCGCAAAGTCGGCGCGGGCGGTACCGGCGAACGCCGCATTCGCTGGCCCCCGGTCGGATTGTCTTCCATGATGAAGTCGGACCACGCGACCGACTCCCGGCAACCCACATGACGAGGTGAGAGCCGTGCCCCATTCGACGCGAGCGAAGTACGAACAGACGCCTGCCGCCGACGACACCACGATGTTCATCTTCGGCGCCGGCGGCGACCTGGTGAAGCGATTGCTGATCCCTTCACTCTACAATCTGGACCGGGACCGCCTGATCGCCCCGGAGATGCGGATCGTCGGCATCGATCTCGCCGAGCACGACGACGAGAGCTTCCGTCGACACCTCAAGGACTTCATCGCCGACAAGGCCGCCGACAACCACTCGGAGAGCCGTGAAGGCTCCCTGGACGAGTCCCACTGGCGGGATTTCGAGAAGCGGCTGCACTATCGACAGGGCGATTTCACCGATGACGCCGTCTACCGCCAGATCGAGGAGGTCATCGCCGCCTCGGACAGCGACAACGCGCTCTTCTACTGCGCCACCTCATCGCGCTTCTTCAGCGATATCGCCAGACAGCTCGGGCGCGCCGGATTGCTCGAGGAGCGTAACGGGCGATATCGCCGGCTCGTGGTCGAGAAGCCGTTCGGTCACGACCTCGAGTCCGCTCGGGAACTGAATGCCGACCTGCTTGAGGTGATGCAGGAAGAGCAGATCTACCGGATCGATCATTTCCTGGGCAAGGAGACGGTCCAGAACATCCTCGTCGCCCGCTTCGCCAACGTCCTGTTCGAGCCGTTCTGGAACAACCACTACATCGACCACATCCAGATCACCGCCGCGGAAACGGTCGGCGTCGAGGAGCGTGCCGCCTTCTACGACAAGGCCGGCGCGATGCGCGACATGGTGCCCAACCACCTGTTTCAACTGCTGGCGATGGTCGCGATCGAACCGCCGGCCGCATTCGGTGCCGACTCCCTGCGCAGCGAGAAGTCGAAGGTACTGGGCGCCATCCGCCCCTGGACGACCGAAGAAGCCAACCGCTACTCCGCCCGTGGCCGCTACGCCAAAGGCACCCTCGGCGACCGCCAGGTGCCCGGTTATCTGGACGAGCACGGCGTCGATGCAGAGAGCGAGACCGAAACCTTCGTTGCCATGAAGGTGATGGTCGACAACTGGCGCTGGGTCGACGTGCCCTTCTACCTGCGCACCGGCAAGCGCATGAGCGCACGGGATACCGAAATCGCGATCTGCTTCAAGCCGGCGCCCTACGCCCAGTTTCGCAACACCGACGTGGAACGCATGGCCTCCAACTGGCTGATCATCCAGATCCAGCCCAACGAAGGCATGTGGTTCGATTTCCAGGCCAAACGCCCTGGCCCCGAGTTGGAAATGGATACCGTCAAGATGGGGTTCGCCTACAAGGACTTCTTCGATCTGCCCGCGGTCACCGGCTACGAGACCCTGATCTACGACTGCCTGACCGGCGATCAGATGCTGTTCCAGCGCGCCGACACCATCGAGAACGGCTGGCGCGCGGTGCAGCCGTTCCTGGATGCCTGGTCCGAGCAGTCCAAGGCGGGTAAACCCGATATCGAAGAGTACGCTGCCGGCACTGATGGGCCGGCTGGTGCCCACGAACTGATCCAGCGTGACGGCCGCGTGTGGCACAAGGTAGGAGAAGCAACGGGGCCGGGCGTGGCACCCGTACCAACCCAGAGCAAGCGCTGACGGACGACATCAGGCTCGGGGTCGAGGGACAAGCGGTCGCGCCATCAGCTTTTCGACCAGCGGCTGGCCCGCGATCTCGAAGTTCTGGTCGAGTTCGCGGTCGCGGAAGCCGCAGCGCTGGTAGAAGCGGACGGCCGGCGCATTGCCGGCGATGACCCACAGCCCCACCTCGCGATAGCCCTGGTCGAGACACCACGCCAGGGCGGCCTGCCACAGGGCGCTGCCGACGCCCTGGCCCTGCGCCCGCGGGGCGACGTAGAAGCCGTAGAGTTCGACCCAGCCGGGAGTGAGCGTCCGGACTTCGGGCCGCGCACTCTCGCTCTGGCGGAAAGGTCCGACACTCACCCAGCCGAGCAGCTCATCGGTATGCGTGTCTGCATGGATATCTGCATGAGTGCCGGCGAAGACCACCGCCCCCGCCTCGAGCTGCGAGCGCCAAGCCGCGGCACGCGCGGCGACATCCAGGCCCGCCAGCGTGGTCTCGGCGATCCAGCCGCGATAGTTGTGGCGCCAGGCGTCGACATGAATGCCTGCGATCGATGCCGCATCGTCCCGAGTTGCCCGGCGTACGCTAACGCCGTCCGCCAAGTTCACCCCGCCAGCCGGCCCAGCGCAAAGCCAGCGATGGCGGTATCCTGCACGCCGGTCCCGGTGAGATCGCAGACAGTAATCTGGGAACCCGCAGTACGCAGACGGCTCCCGCTGGCAATCACCGCACCCAGCTCGGTGATGGTGAATGGCGCCGCGTGGCCGGCGTAGGCCTTGAGCTCGCCGTTGTGCTCGCTCTGGGCGCGGGTATCGGCCACGAAATGATCGGCCCGTTCCATCACCGACGAATCGAGCTCGCGCTTGTCCGGACTATCGGACCCCATCGCGGTGATATGCACGCCCTCGCGCAGGTGCTCTCCGGAAAGCAGCGGTGACCGCGACGGCGTGGTGGTGACGATGATGTCCGCCTCGCGACAAGCCTCGCCGAGATCGGTATGCACCGCCACGGTCAGACCGTAGGCCTCCTGCATCCGCGCCGCGTAGGCCTCGGCCTTGGCGACGTCACGGGCCCAGACGTCGAGCGTCTCGATGTCGCGCACGAGCCTGAGCGCGGCGACCTGCAGCTCCGCCTGCAGCCCGGCGCCGAGGACGGTGACGCGCCGGCTGTCAGCCCGCGAGAGATGCTTGGCGGCGATGGCGCCGGCCAGCGCGGTGCGAATATCGGTGAGATAGCCCTCGTCGAACAGCACCGCCTCGACCAGCCCGGTCTTGGCCGAGAACACGATCATCAGCCCGTTGAGACTCGGCAGGCCGAGCTTGGGGTTGTCGAAAAAGCCGGGGCTGACCTTGATCGCGAAGCGCGAATTGCCCCGGATATGGGCGGTCTTGACGTCGACCTCGCCGTTGGACTCTTCGATCGCCATCGACAGGATCGGCGGCTGGACGACGTTGCCTTCTCCCAGCGCCCGAAAACCGGCTTCGACGGCATCCAGTGCGGCATGATCGAGTTTGACGACATCCTGAATCTGCTGTCGGTTATAGAGTTCCATATGCAATCCTTCTAACCCGTTCCATAGCGATGGTTGAGATCGAGCGAGTCTGAAAAGTTGGCGAGCGACGGCCAGTCCGGGGCGCGCGGCCAATTTGTAGGCCGCATACCGAGCGCAGGCCATTTTCAGCCGCTCAGCGCGCCGGATAGTCGGTCAGGGTTCTCGCCCGCATCAGCGTCTCAGCATCCACGCCGTTGCCCGAGACGATCAACACCACCTTCTGACCGCGGATGTCGAGGGCGTGCTCCTCGATCGCGGCCAGTCCCACTACCGCGGCACCCTCGACCAACATCTTCTCCTGTTCGAAGAAGTGCAGCATGGCACGGGCAATCGCCGGCTCCGAGACCCGGTGATGGTCGTCCATCACCTCGCGCACCAGCGCGAAGGTACAGCGGTTGTCGAGTCCGATCCCGCCCCCGAGCGAATCGGCCAGCGACGCTTCCTCCTCGACCTCCACCGGCCTGCCCGCCGCCAGGCTGTCGATCATCGCCGCGCCCTTCTCCATGCTCACCCCGGTCACCTGGACCCTGGGGTTGATGCCTTTGACGGCACGCCCGATGCCGCCGAGCAGCCCACCGCCGGAAAGCCCGATCAACACGCGGTCGAGTCCCGGCAGATCCTCCATCAGCTCGAGGCCGATGGTGCCCTGGCCGGCTGCGATCAGCGGGTCGTCGAAGGGTTCGATCAATGCCATGCCTTCCTCGGCGACCAGGCGCCGCGCCTCGATGAAGGCGTCGTCCTGGGAGCGCCCGATCACCCGCGCTTGCGCCCCCAGCGCTTCGATGGCAGCGACCTTATTGGCCGGCACCAGCTCGGAGAGACAGATCATCGCCCGCGCACCGAGTCGCTTGGCCGCCCATGCCACCGCCCGGCCGTGATTGCCGGTGGAGGCAGTGGTGACGCCACGTTCGAGCTGCTCGGCACTGAGCGAGGCGAGCTTGTTGAGCGCGCCGCGCAGCTTGAACGCGCCGCTTGGCTGTAGCGTCTCGAGTTTGAGATAGACCTCGGCCTCGAAGCGCGTCGACAGGCTCTGGGAAAGCACCAGCGGCGTGCGTGCCGCCTGCCCGGCGATACGACTTCTCGCCAGATAAATGTCATGCAGCGTGACGGAGTCGGACATACAGGCTCCCGAATCGATAAATTGGCTTCGCACTGCTCAGTATCGGCTACGCCCTGATCATGCTCTTGGCGATTACCCGGGCTGCCAACGATCTCGGCATCGCTCCCGGCGAGGCAATTGCCAGCGTCGCGACACCCGGTTACGGCGCGAAGTTGCTCGATCCAGCGGCGATTGGTTTCGCCTCGCACCCGATCGGCCTGCACTATGCCTTTGCCCTGCTCGGCGCCCTGGCGTTGCCGATCGCTGCGCTGGCTATTGCCATGAAAAGGCTTTGTCATCACCCGAAAACGACAACGCCCGGCAGGCGGGCGTTGTTAGGACTCGGTCGTGATCCGCTCGAACCTGCGATTCACGCCTACATCAAGGACCAATGGCTGACGACATCGTTGCTGTCGAACCAGAAAATGACTTCATCGCCCCGCCGTTCCGTACTGCCAGAAGCCTTATCGGCCGCGTGCGAGACATTCTGAGCCGAATCCTGCGCACTGTTGGCACTACTGAAAGCGCCGGACACCGAGCTCGCCCCAGGGATCATGCCACTGATGGACTGCAACGTGCTCAGCGTACTGGACTTGTCGTATTCCCAAGCGTAGGAGGCACCCGAGGAAATCGTATCATCCGGTGCGCCGTAAAGTGCCTTGATGTCATTGGCGTTGGTTTTTCCCTCGACGACGTGCGCCTTAATATAACTGGCGCTGAATTGATCCTCGCTGCCCATCAGACCACTGCTGGCACACCCCGTCAGCGATAAAACGGAGATAATTGCCAATATCGAAGACAATTTCATTTTTTTGATCCCGTGATAGACGCTTTATCCGCCGTCTGACTTGGTAAACACCAGACCTTCGAACAAAGCCTCAACAGGCAACACTAGGTTACCATTTGGTTTCTTTTTATTGCTTATTTGATCAGCCACGCTTCGCCGCCGCAGCTGAAGAAAATATAATTCACGTAAAAAATGATTGTCCACCAAAACGATACTGACAACAGCCTAACTTTTTAGCGCCGTATGCTGGACGGGAAAACTGATCCTAGGAGGAGATCGTCTGAGCTATTGCGTCGATCGACTGACCGCAGATAAAGCGGCAGGGCTTTCACCCTGCCGCAGATCACGGATGGCGACAACGACGATGGCCCCTGATGAGAGACAAAGATCGGTGCGATCTACAGCGCCTGCTCACGGGTCAGTTCGTCAGTCACGCGATCGATGGCGCGCTTGGCACGATCGATGACTTCGTCGACCTGGCCGCGATCGATCACCAGCGGCGGCGCGAAGCCGAGGATATCCCCGTTGGGCATGGCGCGGGCGATCAGGTTCTCCTCGAGCGCCGCCGCGGCGACCCGGGCGCCGACCTTGAGCGCCGGGTCGAACGGCGTGTATTCGCCCTTCTCCGGCGCGAACTCCAGTGCGGCCATCAACCCTTCGCCGCGCACGTCACCGACCAGCGGATGCTCGCCGAAGGCCTTCTTCAGCTGCGCGTTGAAGTAGGCGCCAGTCTCGGCGGCATTACCCACCAGATTCTCGCGCTCGATGATGTCGAGATTCGCCATCGCGGCGGCGGCGCCCAACGGATGGCCGGAGTAGGTCCAGCCGTGGCCGATCGGGCCATATTCGCCGGTGCCGGCTTCCAGCGCCTTCCACACGCGTTCTCCGACGATCACCCCGGAGAGCGGCTGATAGGCGCTGGTCAGCCCCTTGGCGATGGTGACCAGATCCGGCTGGATGCCGTAGTGCTGGAAGCCGAACTGGCTGCCGAGTCGGCCAAATCCGCTAACGACTTCGTCAGCGATCAGCAGGATGTCATGGCGCTTGAGCACGGCCTGGATCGCCTCCCAGTAACCTTCGGGCGGCGGAATGATGCCGCCGGTGCCGAGTACCGGCTCGCCGATGAAGGCGCCGATGGTTTCCGGGCCTTCGCGTTGGATCAGCGCCTCGAGCTGCTCGGCACAGTAGGTCGAGAACTCGCGCTCGCTCATGTCGCCGCGCTCCCTCCGGTAATAATAGGGCGCCTTGGTATGCAGGATCCCCTCGATGGGCAGATCGAAGTGCTGGTGGAAAGCGGGCAGGCCGGTGAGCGAACCGGCGGCGATGCTGGAGCCATGGTAGCCACGCTGGCGCGCGATGATCTTTTTCTTCTTCGGCTGGCCGGTGACGTTGTGGTAATAGCGCACCAGCTTGATCTGGGTCTCGTTGGCGTCACTGCCGGAGAGCCCGTAGTAGACCTTGCTCAAGCCGCTGCCGGCGAGCTTGGCGATCCGCTCGGAGAGGGCGATCAGCGGCTCGTTGGAGTGGCCGACATAGGTGTGGTAGTACGCCAGTTCCTTGGCCTGGGCGTAGATCGCCTCGGCGATCTCGGTGCGGCCGTAGCCGATATTGACGCAGTAGAGCCCGGCGAAGGCATCGATCATCTCGCGGCCGTCACGATCGACGATGGAGATTCCCTGGCCGCCGGTGATGATACGTCCTGGCGCGTCGCCGTGGGCGTAGTCCCGAAGGTGGGTGGACGCGTGAAAGACGTGGCGGCGATCGTTGTCGATCAGGCTACGCGTATCGGTCATGACGTTTTCCTTATTGAAGGCGGAACCACCATTGCGACTGGCGATGGTGTTTGATGGCGGTTCCCGGCGGGCGCAGCGGTCACCGTGACCCTTGTGTTATACCCGCTTGAAGCGTGCGATCTTGCGGCTGGAGAGCCCTCTCCAGCCGATAACTGTCGATCTCGGGAAGACGAGCAGAGGCATCATTGTCGCCCTTGGCAACGTCAACGAGCGAGCTAGCCCCTGATCCGGGGCGCCCGCCCGAGCCAGCGCGATTGGCGCCAGCCAATCAGCATGGCGGAGTGGCCGCGACCCCCTCGCAGCGACACGCCGCCGCTGTCGTCAGGACGAACTGGCCGAGGGCATATTGCCGAGGCAGTAGTACTTGGTATCGAGATATTCGTCGAGTCCCGCAGCGCCGCCCTCGCGGCCCAGACCGGACTGCTTCACGCCACCGAACGGGATCGGCGCGCCGGTCATCTTGACGCTGTTGACGCTGACCATGCCGTACTCGAGCCCGCGCATCAGCCTCCAGATACGACGCACGTCGTGGGTATAGACGTAGGCCGCGAGCCCGTACTCGGTGTCGTTGGCGAGCCGGATCACCTCGTCGTCGTCGTCGAACGCGCAGACACCGGCGACCGGCGAGAAGGTCTCCTCGCGGAACACGCGCATCTCCGGGGTAATGTCCGCCAGCAGCGTTGGCATGAAGAAGTTCTCTCCGGGCGGTCGCCCCTCTCCGCCCAACTGGCGGGCGCCCTTGCTGACACCGTCCTCCACGAAGCCCTTGGCCATGTCGACCGCGCGCTTGTGAATCAGTGGACCGATGTCGCTCTCCTCGAGACCATTGCCGACCTTCAACGCCTGCATGTGCACCAGGAAGCGCTCAATGAAGGCATCATAGATCTTGCGATGAACGAACAGCCGATTGGCGGCGAGACAGTCCTGGCCGGCGGTCTGGAACTTGGCGGCGACCGCCTCTTTCGCCGCCACATCCGGATCCATGTCATCGCAGACGATGAAGGGCGCGTTGCCACCCAGCTCCAGCGACATGCGCTTGACGCTCGACGAACTCTGGCGCATCAGCAGCTTGCCGACGCGGGTCGAGCCGGTGAACGAGATGTTGCGAATGCGGTTGTCGTTGCACAGCACCTCGGAAACCGTCGCCGGATCGCCGGTAACGACGTTGAATACCCCGGCCGGAATGCCCGCCCGCTCGGCCAGCTCAGCCAGCGCCAGGGCCGAATAAGGCGTCTCGTTGGCCGGCTTGACGATCACCGTGCAACCGGCCGCCAGCGCCGCCCCGGCCTTGCGGGTGATCATCGCCAGCGGGAAGTTCCACGGCGTGAACATCGCCGACACGCCCACCGGCTCCTTGATCGTGCCCAGTGCGGCGTTGGGGATATGACTCGGGATGGTCACCCCGTAGGCGCGCTTGGCCTCTTCCGCGAACCACTGGATGAAGCTGGCACCGTAGTCGACCTCCCCACGCGCATCCTTGAGCGGCTTGCCCTGCTCGTAGGTCATCAGCAACGCCAGGTCTTCCTTGTGCTCGTGCAGCAGGCGATACCACGCGTTGAGCTTCTCGGCCCGTTCGTGGACGTTGATCGCCCGCCAATCGGCGAAGGCACTCTCGGCGGCGGTCACGGTCTCGGTGATCTGGGCCGCTTCCAGCAACGCGCAGTGGCCGAGGATCTCTCCCGTGGCGGGATCGACGACCGCTTCCTCGCGCCCCTCGCTGCCATGGGTCCACTTGCCGTCGATATAGGCGTACTGACGGAAAAGCCGGGGATCGTTGAGTTTCATGTCGCCTCCTGCAAGGTGTCGGCGGTGGGCAGAACGGTTTGCCTATCCTGCGAGTGCGACCATGGTATCGATTCTGCAGCGCGTACTTTTTTTGTCCCAAGCGATTTACCGTACGTTTTCTTTCGAAAGGCCTGCCAGGAGTTACGGTTTTTTTGGTACCAGTTGGCTATCTCATCAGTAGCCCTTGAACCGATCGATCTCTCCGCGCATCGGCTCGCCGGCGCGATGCCGGGCGATATTGGCAATCACGGCTTCTATGGCGCTGTCGGGATTCGTCACGCTGCCGATATGCGGTGTCAGCAGGATGCGCTGGTGCGACCAGACCGGATGACCTGGCGGCGGCGGTTCCGGTTCGAAGACATCCAGCACCGCGCCCGCGAGTTGCCCCCTGTCGAGCGCGGCGACCAGGTCGTCGAACCGCAGATGCCCGCCCCGCCCCATGTTGACGAGCGAAGCCCCCCTCGGCAGTGCGGCGAAGAGCGCCGCGTTGAGGAAGCCTCGCGTTGCCGCCGTCAGTGGCAGCAGGCAGACCAGTACCTCGCTCTCGGCCAGAAAGGCCCCCAAGGCGCTGTTACCGGCGTGACAGCGCACGTCCGGCAACGCTTTCGGCGTCCGGCTCCAGCCACTGCAGGGAAATCCCAGGGCAGTCAGACGTGCGGCTACCGCCGCGCCCATCTGTCCCAGCCCAAGAATCCCCACTCTGCGCCGCGCCGCAGGCAGCACCGCCGCTGGCAACCAGGCACCGCGACGCTGCTGTTCGAGATAGATTGGAAGGTCCCGATGTAGCGCCATGACGGCCAGCGTCGCGTAATCCTGCATCATGCCGACGATGCCGGGCTCTTCCAGCCTCACCAGCGCAACGCCGGGCGGCACCAGACTGAGATCGAACTGATCCACGCCAGCGCCAAGCGCAAAGATCACCTCCAGGGAGGGGAAGCGCGAGTAATCCGCCAACGGTGCCCAAGTCCCCAGATAATGCACGGTAGCGTCGACGTCCCCCTCGAGCTCTGACACAACTCGGCAATCGATCGCCGGCATGCGCTCGGCGAATAGCCGCGCCCAGAGGCGTCCGCGCTGGAGATCACCGCGGTAGGCGAAGGACGTCATGACCCCGTCATCTCTTCTCGCCCACATCGTCGATAGCCAGTCGCCGGGCTAGCAAGGAGGATCATGCCGTCGCCCGCTGTCGCGCCATCGCCACCAACATCACCATGGCGAACGAGGTCGCCGTCAATAGCGTGCTGATCGCGGCGATGGTCGGATCGATCTCGTCACGTAGCGCAGTGAACATGCGCACCGTCAGGGTCTGATTCTGACCACCGGCAATGAACAGTGCCACCATGGTCTCGTCGAGTGCCTGTATGAACGCGAAGATCGCACCGGTAATGACACTGGGCTTGATCTGCGGCAACACGACGACCATGAATGCGCGGAAACGATTCATGCCGAGGCTTCTGGCGACCATCTCCTGACTGTTGTCGAAACCCTGCAATCCAGCGGCGACAGCCGTGATCACGTAAGGCAGCGCCAGCATGACATCCGCCATGATCAGTCCAGGCAAGCTATGTAGCAGTCCCGTCATGGCATAACTGAGAAACACACCGGCAGCGACGATGATGATCGGCACGATCAGTGGCAGTAGCAGCAGTAACTTGAGATAGCGCACGCTCCAGTGGGTCGAGGCGTTGAGCCCGTAGGCGGCAGCCACACCGACCGGTGTCGCGATCAATGCGGTCGAGATGGCAGCGATAAGGCTGGTTTTCGCCGCCGACATCCATCCGTTGCTGCTGAAGAAGGCGTCGTACCAACGCAGCGAGTAACCCGGCGGGGGGAATGACAGGAAGCGGCTATCCGAGAACGACATCGGGATCACGATCAGCACCGGCAGCACCAGGAACAGAAGTACCAGGGTGACATAGCCGATGAAGAGTACCCGGCTTAGGCTAGATCGATTCATTTGACCCCCAGGATGCGTTCCATCGAGACCAGCCTGCTGACCAGATAGAATATCGTCACCACCATGAGCAGCAGGACCACGCTGACCGCACTCGCTGCGCCCCACTCGACATAGAGCTGGATGTTGCGGCTCACCAGCATCGACGCCATCACGGTGCGTCCACCCCCCATCAGTTCGGGCGTGATGTAGAAGCCGAGACAGAGCACGAAGACCAGCGTCATGCCGGCCAAGACCCCGCTCAGCGAGAGTGGGAAGAACACACGCCAGAAGATGTGCATCGGTGAGCCGCCAAGGCTGGACCCTGCCAGCATCAAGTCCCGCGGAATTTTCTGCATGGTGGCGTAGAGGGGGAGCACCATGAACGGCAGGAGAATGTGGACCGTCGCGACGATCGTACCGAACTCGTTATGTACCAGCGCCAGCGGCGCGTCGGTGAGCCCCAGCCCCATCAATGTCTGGTTGATGACGCCTGAGCGCTGCAGAAGAATCAGCCAGGCGTAGGCGCGTACGAGCACGCTGGTCCAGAACGGCACGATGACCAGCGCCAGAATCATCAGCGACCAGCGTCTCGGCAGCACCGTCGCGGCGTAAGCGAGGGGGTATCCCAGTAACAACGCCGCCAACGTCACGATGAAGCTGATACGAAAGGTCAGCCCGAACGTGCGCCAATAGACCCCGTCGGTCAGCACGCGCTCGTAGTGCTCCAGGCTGAAGCTGCCGTCCACCTGGAACGACTGCGCGATCATCCAGCCCAGCGGCACGATCAGTAACAGCGTAACGATCAGCAGCGCCGGCATCAGCAGCGCCAGCATCAGGTGGTGCTCGCGTCGCTGAAACCTCGCCGAATTATCCTTCGGCATCGCTTGCAGCCCCGGATTGGGTAGCGTCGTCTCTTTCAAGGGATTCCCTCCGTGCAGGTCAGACGGTCTTGGAGTTGCCCGTGCGCGCAACGCACGGGCAAGGACCTCACTGCTGCATGAACTCCAGCCAGCGTCGTTCAGCTTCCACGCCCTCCGGCGAGGACCACCACTCGTACGCCATCAACGCCTGTTTGGCGGCATTCTCGGGCGAGCTGGGCAATTCGGCGGCGCGCGCTTTCGAAATGCGATCGGTCTGGAAGGCGGCCGGATTGCCCGGTCCGTAATCGATGTACTTCGGCAAGTCGGCCTGAACGTCGGGAGCGATTGCGGCATTGACGAACTTCATCGCCGTATCGAGATGTGGGGCATCCTTGATCACACAGAGGTGGGTACTCTGCAGCACGCCCTGGTTGTAGGTGAACGCGGCCTGAGCTCCCGCATCGATGATCGAGCTGACGCGACCGTTCCACATCATGATCATGTCGACCTCTCCGTCGTGGAGAAGCTGGGCTGACTGGCCACCGGAAGTCCACCATGTCGCGACGTATGGCTTGATCTCCTCGAGCTTCTCGTAGGCACGATCGACATCGAGAGGATAAAGCTCATCCGGCGCCACGCCATCGGCCATCAATGCGGCTTCGAGCGTTCCCAGAGGATTGTTACGCAGCGCCCGGGGGCCTGGAAAGTTATCGATATCCCAGAAATCCTTCCATGTCTGGGGCGGATGATCCCCATACGTTTCCGGATTATAGGCCAGCACGCTTGAATAGAATTCGTAGGCGACCGAATAGGGCGTCTTGTAACCATCCGGCATGGATTCCGCATTGGGGATACGCGAGAAATCCAGCGGTTCGATTAGCCCTTGCTCACCTCCACGAATGCAGTTGAACGTCGGCGTATCAACAACGTCCCAAATCGGCTGCCCCGTGGCTCCCTGGGTACGAATCATCGGCCAGGCATCGGGAGCACTCTCCTGATTGATGGTGATGCCGAGGGACTGGGCCACCGGATCAAGAATCGCTTTCGTTTGCGCTTCCTGATAGGCGCCTCCCTGCGAAACGAAGGTAATCTGGTCGGCATGAGCGACCTGAGCGGTCGTTGCCAATGGCAGTGCTAAAATCGAGAAGGCTGCCAGTTGAGTAGTCACTTTTCGCGTGAAGCATTGGATCTGGTTCATGTTGTTGTCTCCGCTTCCATTTTGAATTTGTGAATCTTCTTCGTTTAGCGCCCCATTGCGTCCAATAGTTGATACCAGCCCGCAGTCAGTCGGATACCGAATTCCCGCAACGGATAGCACGGCACGCGGCGGAAATTCGAGGCCCCGAAAAGACTGACATCGGGACTGTCTCCCAGGGAAAAATCCGCCGCCAGCCGCCCCATATAGTTCGATAAAGAAACGCCGGCACCATTGTAACCAGCCGCAAAAACCATACGGTCATCAAAGCGTCCGACATGGGGAAGCGCGTCCAGCGTCATCCCGACATGCCCCGACCAGCGATACGCAACCTTCACGTTCGCGAGATCAGGAAAGAGCGAGATCATGGAGCGCTGCAGGGCATCGAAGGCGACACGCGAGTCGTGTTTTCCAAAGGCGCCGCGCCCACCGAAAAGGAACCGCCCGTCCACCTTTCGGAACCAACGCATCATCCGACGCGTTTCACCATAACTGCGATTGTTGACCAGGAGTCGCTGCTGGACCGCCGGGGCCAGCGGCTCCGTGGCGATGATCGAGCTGCGAAAGGGCACCAGCCGGGTACGGATCCTTTCTCCGGCTTCGGTCTGCCCGCTGTAGGCGTTGGTAGCCAGAATCACCTGCCTGGCGCGGACCTCTCCACCCGGGGTGATGACGCTGACACCGCCGTCGGTACGTCGAATTCCCGTAGCGGGTGTCTGTTCGAACAGCGCAAGCCCGTGACGCTTGACCAGCACCTCGGCCAATCCTTCCACATAGGCCAGCGGCAGCAGCGTCCCCACGCCTTCGCTGAGCACCCCTCCAAAGAAGGCGCGAGAGCCCGTCTCATCGTGCACCGCCTCGGCACTGAGCACGCGCTGGTCGCCATCCCCCAAAGCACGCTGAAGCCACTCTGCCTCGTCGGCAATACTCTTGAAGGCTCGCTCATGATGAGCGCAGCGCAGATTACCGCAGCGTTGGAATCCCGCCTGGGTCAGCCCCAGCGCCTCGATCAGAGCCTCCAGCTCGTCCACCGCCGTGTGGCAGAGCCGGTGGACCGACCGTGCCGTTTCCAGCCCATGCTGGGCGGCGATCGCTGGGAACGACTGCCGCACCTTCGCTGATACCACCCCACCGTTGCGACCACTGGCGCCCCATCCGATCCGATTGGCTTCGAGCACGACCGTAGCCACGCCTCTCTCGATCAGGCGATGCGCCGCCGCGAGTCCGGTGTAGCCACCACCGACGATGACGACATCGGTATCGCGATCGTTCTGCAACGACGGTAGCTCCGACCGGCCCCCGCTCATTTCACGCCACAGCGACGGGATATTGGCGATGACCGACGAAGTCATCTCAGACGCCTTCCACTGCATCGGCAAGAGCCTTGAGCGTGGAAAAATGGAAGTCGGGTCGAGTGACGCTCTCTGGATCCGGGGTACCACCAAATCCCTTCAACCCCTGGCGCCGTTCGATCCAGCAGGTCGTGTAGCCTAGCGACTTTGCCACGCCGATATCGTGATACTGACTCTGCGCCACATGCAGAATCTCGTCGAACTTGTAACCGTAGGCAGCCTGGCGCCCGCGGTTGTACGCGAAGAAGAGCGGATCGGGTTTGGCCACCCCGGTATCATCGCAGGTAACGCTGTCGTCGAAAGGGCAACCCAACGTCATCGCATAATTGGAAAAGGCCGTACGATCGGCATTGGTCATCGCGACAAGACGGTAGTGCTTGCGCAAGCGCTTGAGTGCCGCGACCGAATCAGAGAAGGCGGGCCAATTGAGCACCGACAGCTGAAAAGACTCAGCCGAGGCGTCGTCGGCCGGCAGGCCAGACTCGGCCGCCAATGATCGATAGACATCGGCCATCGCGCTGCTGGAGCGCCCGTAGTACCTGTCGCGACCGCGCTTGTAGACCTCGAAGATATCGTCGTCGCTCATCGCCTCCGTTGCACTGCCGCCAATGCGCCGCACGGCGGCGAGGACACCGGATTCGAAATCGATCAGCGTGCCGACAACATCGAAAGTGAGCACCTTGAAGTTGCTGAGTTCCATATCGTCAATGACTCCCGTTGTTATGACGTTATTGAGGGTGATAACAGCGTTTCTGGGGGCGTGTCAGGCGGCGTTGGCGGTCCGCTTCTGCAGATCGGACACGACGACGGTGTCGGCCGAGTGCAGGACCACGGTGAGCGAAGCGCCGACTGGCGGAATCTGTTGCTGTCCGAAATGGTGACCGGGCTGGCGCAGGCTGACGGTAGCGCCATCGCCAAGCTCCAGAAAAAGCCTCAGGCTGTCGCCCTGATAGACGACCTCTCGGACGCGGGCCTCGAGCCGGTTGTACGCCTCGTCGAGCTGGTTGCCGGTGTCGATGAGCAATTTTTCGGTCTGCACAGCCAGATAGAGCCGAGCTTCGTTCGGCACGGCTCGAGCGCAGGCCAGCCGTTGGCTTCCGAGCTGCACATGATGATCATCGAGGCGTGTGACCGGCAGGAGCGTCGAATCGCCAATAAAGCTCGCCACGAAGGCGTCCCGTGGTGAGTCGTAGAGCGTTCGCGGGGCGTCGACCTGGACCAGGCGACCGTCTTTGAGGATCGCGATGCGATCACTCATGGTCAGCGCTTCACGCTGATCGTGGGTCACATAGATAACGGTCGCGCCCAGTTTCTTGTGCAGCTGGCGCAGCTCGATCTGCATGGTTTCCCGTAACTGCTTGTCGAGCGCAGAGAGAGGTTCGTCCATCAGAATGAGGCGCGGCTCGAACACTATTGCCCTGGCCAGCGCCACTCGCTGGCGTTGGCCACCGGAGAGCTGGGCGATGCTCCGGTCCTGATAGCCGTCCAGTTCGACCATCGCCAAGGCCCGTTTGACCTTGTCTGCCCAACCCGATCTCGGCTGACGGCGAGCCCTCAGAGGAAAGGCGACGTTGTCCCCCACACTCATATGGGGAAAAAGCGCATAGCTTTGAAAAACCACGCCAATATCACGCTTGTGAGGTGGCATCCAGGTGACATCGCGATCGCCGATATGGACCGTGCCGGAACTCGGCATCACGAACCCGCCAAGTGCACCGAGAAGCGTGGTTTTCCCCGAACCGGAGGGGCCGAGGAGCGAGACGAACTCACCAGGTTGAATGTCGAGACTGACATCATCGAGAACGAGATTACGGCCATATCGCTTGCTAACGGCGCGAATGGACACACCGACGCTGCCGCTATCATTTTGGCTCATGATGCATAGCTCCTTGTTCTTGTCTTCATGCTATTGAGAGCAGTAGAGCAAAAGGCGGGAGACGACTCAATTGCGAAATATTTGCATCCGGTATAACGTAGGGTTATGTCAACCCTTCGTCGTAAACTGCCCAGCGCCAACGCTCTCTTCGTCTTCGAGGCGGCGGCGCGTTGCGGCAGTTTCACTCGTGCCGCCGCTCAATTAGGCGTCACCCAACCGGCTGTCAGTCGCATGTTGTCGTTACTGGAAGCTCACTTGGAGGTTCAGCTTTTCATTAGGACGTCGGGAGGCATTTCACTTACCGAGAACGGCAACACTCTCTACCGAGGCATCGAGGACGGTTTTCGACATATCGAGGATGCCATCCAGGAAATTCGCGCTCGCCATACCGGTATGGAGACGATCACGCTCTCGGTATCGACTGCGTTCACTACCCACTGGTTGATGCCGCGGATGCATCGTCTGCAACAGGAATTTCCTACCGTCGACCTACGCTTTCAATTGATATCGGGTTCGGTCAAGGGATCGGTCGAGGATGTCGACCTGGGTCTTCGGTTCATCACCCAGGCAGATAAAGAGCACGTCAGCGCGTTGATCATGCCGGAGATTCTCATCCCGGTGTGCAGCGACGCCTATCGCGCCCAGCACTTCCCGGCGGCAAGTAAGCCGAGAGAACTGACGCTAATCAGCTTGAGCGACAGCCGCGCGAGTTGGTCCGATCTCTTTCCCGAGCTCGTCGGGGTGGGGCCTACCCCGCCTCACGCGCTCAACTTTTCGGATTATGCCGTCGTGCTCCAGGCAGCCATGCTAGGCCAAGGGGTGGCAATCGGTTGGCTCAATGTCACGACACATTGGTTCACTAAAGGTACTTTGGTTCCGGCCATCTCCCGCGCAATAATGACCGAGAGGCAATGTCACTTCATCCACTCCCGCAAAAAGCCGCCGAGCGACGCAACGCTGCGAGTACGTGACTGGCTGATCGAGGAGGTCCGCTCCGAAACCCGTCAAGTCATGCAGCACTATCCGGAACTTGCGCTGGAACGCCATCTCGTCGGCTGTCTCTGAAGTCTGTTGGACAGGCAGCCCGTATCGAGAGGGCCAGAGTTTCCCTCGCCGTGCGTCTTTGGTCTTCGGTAACAGAACTCATCAAGCGAATCTTGAGCTCTATCTGAAAAGTCGATGCGCGAAGGCTAGGTCAGGCAAAAGTTGGTGAAGACGTACCGGGCTGGCGCTCCTGCTTACGGGGTGTCGATGAGCCGATTTTTAACGCCGCATGGGCGAGCGTAGTACTTTTTCGACGGTGCCTAACGCTCGGTCGCAGAGAACCCCACAGGCGCCGGGTTCTCCGTACGGGGAAAGCCGACATGGCATCGACACCCGGGAACCTGCCCCTCAGCCGTCGGGATCGGGCAGCGCCGGCGGTCCTTCGCGCTTGACCGTCTTGGTGACGATATAGGTGAAGTAGCGCTCGATGCCGAGGTCGGACACCAGCCAGGCGTCGATCAGCCGCTGGTAGGCGTCGATGCTGTCGGCGGCGATCTTGACCAGGTAGTCGACACCGCCGCCGACCGCGACGCATTCCGCCACCGCATCGGTTTCCGACACCATTCGCTCGAAGCGGGCAAAGCTCTCGGCGTTGTGCTGCTTCAGCTCTATCTGAACCCATACCGGAGTGCGCTTGACGATGGCATCGGAGTTGACCCTGGCGCTGTAGCCCTCGATGACCCCAGCCTTTTCCAGCCGCTTGACCCGCTCCCAGCAGGGGCTGACGGAGAGGCTGATCGCCTCCGCCAGGCGCGACTTGGTAATCCGGCCGTCGCGGCTGAGGATCTCCAGGATCTTGAGGTCGTAGCGATCAAGCTTCATACCAGACACCATCCAAACGGATCACGCTCGGCCATCCCTCGTTGAACGCTGTTTCAAAACGCGCATTCCTCATTCGTAAACTCTGCTTTTTCAACAGCGCTCGCCTCGTCTGGCCCTCACTCATTGGCGTTGGGTCTAGCTGCGATCCTGGTCACGTTCCAAAGACTCGACCACTTCCGCGACCACAGCGATGGTATCGCCCATGCCGACCTTGGCCGGGAACCGCCGGGCGATCAGCACACCGTCGCGCTGGGCACGGTATTCGACCGGCACCGCGCCGGTGCGACTCATGTCATGGACCCGCGCCAGCACGTCGCCCTGCTTGACCATTTCCCCCAGTGAGACCGTCAATTCCAGCAGGCCGGAGTGCTCGCTCTGGACATAGCAGCTGGCATCCGGCATGTCGACATAGATCATGGGTTCGGTCGGCGTCTCGACCTCGCCTTCCACCAGACCGTAGTGGACGAGAAAGTTGCGCACGCCCCGCTCGGTCACGGCCAGGCTTGCCGGTGTCGAGGTGCCGCCGCCGCCCAGCTCGGTGGTAACGAAGGTCTTGCCCTGGGACTCCACCGCCGTGTCGTAGAGTTTGGTTGCGTCGAGCTCGAACATCATCATCGCGTAGGGCGCGCCGAAAGCTACCGCACCGGCCAGGCTCGCGCGCTCCTGGCCGATATCGTCGAGCCGGTGTGCGGCGGCGAAGGGGACGATATCCAGCGTGCGGCCGCCGGAGTGCAGATCCAGCGCCACGTCGCACATCGGCACCAGCACGCGGTTGAAATAATCGGCGATCTGCGAGGTGACCCCGCCATTGGGGTCGCCGGGGAAACTCCGATTGAGGTTGCCGCCATCCAGCGGCGACGTCCGCTTGCCTGCTTCCGCCGCCGGCATGTTCATCATCGGCACGATGATGACGCGGCCCCGCACGTCTTCGGCCCGGAGCGTGCTGGCGAGCTTGAGCAGCGAGGTGATGCCTTCGTACTCGTCGCCGTGGTTGCCGCCGGTCAGCAGCGCCGTTGGCCCTTCGCCGTTGGCGACCACGGTAACCGGGATCATCACCGCGCCCCATGCGGAAGTGTCGATGGAGATCGGCAGCTTGAGAAAGCCATGCTGAACGCCCGGGGCATCGAAGTCGACGGTGGCGCTGATCGGGCTGGGACGCAGGGATGCGGACATGCGAACTCTCCTCAATGAAGCGGATGACGCGCCATGAGCACAAGGCCGACTGGCGCGTCATTGAAAGACACGGAGTGACGTGGCGACCCCGTCAAAGCGGGCTTACTTGACGAACAGCTGACGCGGAAAATGGCATAGCGGCTCGGCACCTTGCTCGGTGATCAGGATACTCTCGGTGATCTCCAGGCCCCAGTCGTCCATCCACATGCCCGGCATGAAGTGGAAGGTCATGCCGGGTTCGAGAATCGTCTCGTCGGAAGGACGCAGACTCATGGTGCGCTCGCCCCAATCCGGCGGGTAGCTGATACCGATCGGATAGCCGCAGCGCGCCCCGCCACGGTCGAAGCCGTACTTGTCCATGGCCGCACCCAGCGCCAGCGCGATATCGGCGCAGCGATTGCCGGGCTTGGCCACCGCCAGCCCATTGTCGATCCCTTCGAGCAGAGCCGACTCGCCACGGATGAAGTCCTGCGGCGGCTTGCCGAGGAAGACGGTCCGCGACAGCGGCGCGTGGTAGCGCTTGTAACAGCCGGCGATCTCGAAGAACGTCCCTTCGCCCTTGCGAAACGGAGTGTCGTCCCAGGTCAGATGAGGCGCGGCGGCGTCGCTGCCGGTCGGCAGCAGCGGCACGATGGCGGGATAGTCGCCGCCGTGGACCGTGCCATGCTCGTCGGTCCAGCCTTCGGTGCCGACCCGATAGATCTCCGAGACCAGCTTGCTCTTGGCCAGGCCGGGCTCGATCATCTCGATGATCCGGGTGTGCATGCACTCGACGATTCTCGCCGCCGTGCGCATGTAGGCGATCTCCTGCGGCGACTTGATCGCCCGACACCAGTTGACCAGCGCCGTGGCATCGACCAGCCGGGCATGTGGCAACTCCTTGAGCAAGCTGGTGTAGGCCTTGCCCGAGAAGTAATAGTTGTCCATCTCCAGCCCGACATTGCCGGTGTGCCAGCCATACTCCGGCAGCACCGACTGGGCCAGATACTCCATCGGGTGCATGTCCGGATTCTGGACATAGTAATCCGGGTAGTAGCGCACCCGCTCGGCATCCATCCAGCAGGTGCGCCAGGCCCCGTTGGCATCCTGACGCCGACCGTACCAGACCGGTTCGCTCTCCAGCCCTATCAACACGCACTGGTGAACGTAGAACGACCATCCGTCGTACCCCGTCAGCCAGCCCATGTTGGAAGGGTCGCTGACAACGAGAACATCAATTCCGCGGCTCGCCATGGAAACGCGCACTTTGTGCAAACGACTGGCGTACTCTTCACGCGAGAAAGGCAAAGAAACCTGAAACATGGAGCCACTCGACTAACGGGACCGAATTGTTGGGACCTCGACAGTCGAGGGGATCGAGCCGAGTGTCCTGCCGCTTGCCGACCGGGTGTGAAATTGTCATGATTTATTTACCAATATTCATGACAATTATCGGTCAATGCATCGACGATGATAGTAGCATCGTCGCTCAGCGTGCCGTCAAAGGCTTTATTGCATCATGACAATCGACCTGACGCCCTTCCTCGGCGGGCACGGCCCCAAATACCTTTCCATCGCTCGCGCCCTCGCCGAGGCAGTTCGCCATGGCGTGCTCTCGCCAGGCATGCGCCTGCCGACCCATCGCGAACTCGCCGAGACGCTGGGGGTCAGCGTGCAGACCGTGTCGCGGGCTTACGAGCAGGCCGAGAAGAGCGGCCTCGTCCAGGCCCGGGTCGGCAGCGGCACCTGGATCCGCGATGCCGAGGGCGATTCCGAGAACGAATACCTGCGGGCGCCGGCCGCGGTCAGCGACGACGCCCCCATCGACCTGTCGATCGCCCATCCGGTCTGCCCGCCCTCTCACCACCGGCGCTTTCGCGAAGCGTTGGCGGGACTCGCCAGATCCGCCCACGCCGACGTCATCGGCGCCAGCCGCCCGATTGCCGGCCTGCTGCATCAGCGCGAGCGAGCCAACGTCTGGCTGAAGGAGCGCCTCGGCGTCCCCGGCGAGACCGATGACCGGCTGCTCTGCAATGGCGCCGCCCATGGGCTGATGCTGGCGATCGCCACCGTCGTCCAGCACGGCGATATCGTGCTGACGGAGACGCTGACCGATCACGGCCTGATCGCGCTGGCGCGCACCCTCGGCTTCCAACTGCACGGCGTGGCGATCGACGAGCAGGGCGTCATCCCTGACGCGCTGGAAGCGGCCATCGTGAGATACCGCCCGCGAGCCGTCTGCCTGACCCCGACCCAGCTCAACCCCACCGGCGCGACCATGGAGAACGCCCGCCGCGACGTCGTGGCGGAGATCCTGCTGCGTCACGATGTGTGGCTGATCGAGGACGACGTCCATGCACTGCTGGAGCCCGCGGGCCTCACCTCCCTGACCGCCAGACTGCCCCAGCAGAGCTTCCACGTCACCAGTCTGACCAAGGCCACCGTCCCCGGGCTGCGCGCCGGCTACCTCAGCGTGCCCCGCGGCCAGATGCACCACACCTTGCCGAGGTTACGCGCCACCAGTTGGATGGCCACCCCGCTGGTGTTCGAATTGGCGGATTACTGGCTGGCCAGCGGCATGGTCGACACGCTCGCCCACGAACAGCGCCAGTTGCTGGCGGAACGCCAGCAACTGGCTTCACGCAAGCTGGCGGGGCACGCCATCGAATCGCGCCCCAGCAGCCTGCATATCTGGCTGACGCTGCCGGAGCCGTGGCGGGCGGAAGAGCTGCAGCAGCAGGCCCGCCAGGAAGGCGTCGCTATCACTACCGCCCAGCCGTTCCTGGTCGAGCCGTCCGCCATGCCAAGGCGCGTTCGCATCAGTTTGGGGGCCGAACCGGATCTGGCACGCTTGGCCAGCGGCCTGGACGTGCTGAGCCAACTGCTCGGCGAATCGCCGCCGCCAATGCTGGAGATCGCTTACTAAAGGCTACGAGCTACGAGCTACACGAACAGTGTCAACTGGTTAGCAAACCCGCCAAGCCACGCGGTGATTTCTTTCGCCGAGGCCAACCTGCCATGATGACAAGACATGACCCAACAGCGACGATGGAGCCAAGATGCGAGTTCTGATCTACCACGATGACGCCGAGCAGTGGCGCAATACCCTGCTCGCACGCCTGCCGGACGCCGAGATTCTGATCGCGGCGGACAGCGGCAACCCGCAGGTGGACTACCTGGTCGCCTGGAAACCGCCCGCCTCGGTCTTCGAGGAACAGACGGCACTCAAGGGCATCGTCAACCTCGGCGCCGGGGTCGATGCCCTGCTGCAGAACCCCGCACTCCCCCGCGAGATCCCCATCGTCAAACTGCGCGATGCCGGCATGGGCGAACTGATCGGCGACTACGCCCGCTATGGCGTACTGCATTTCCAGCGCGACTTCGACCGCTATCGCCGCCACCAGGCCAACAGCGAATGGCGCGAGGTGCCGGTCGTCGACAAGCCCGACTGGCCGGTGGGCGTGCTGGGACTCGGCGCGATCGGCACGCGGGTGGCACAGATGCTCGCCGCCGATGGCTACCCCATCCACGGCTGGAGCCGCTCGCCCAAACGAATCGAAGGCATCGCTTGCCACCACGGCGACGCGGGACTCGACACGCTGCTGCGCCAGGTCAAGACGCTGATCACGCTGCTCCCCGACACCCCCGCCACGCGGCACATCATCGACCGCGACAACCTGGCCAAGCTCCCCGCCGGCGCCAGCCTGATCAACCCAGGTCGCGGCACGCTGATCGACGAGCCAGCCCTGCTCGAAGCCTTGGGTCGTGGAGAGCGCGACGGCGAATCCGAGGGCCATTTGCGCGGCGCGCTGCTGGATGCCTTCCCGAGTGAACCGCTGGCGGCGGAGAGCCCGCTGTGGCGCCATCCGCGCATTCTGATCACCCCGCACATGGCAGGCCCCACGCCGATCGGCGCCGCCGCCGACCAGGTCGGCGATGCACTGGATGCGATGTCGAAAGGCGAGGCGGTCGAGACCGTCGATCCCGAAGCGGGGTATTGAGTGGCGATCGAACAGGGTATCTGGAAGCTGGCCAGCGGCGTGGGCGAACACCCGCAGCGGCTACGCCCCGCCGGGCTGGCCGATGAGGGGCTGCTGGAAGCGCAGATCATGCAGGACGTCTCGATTCTCAATCGGGACTGGCTGCTGATCGGCCGGCAGGTGCGCACGGCCTTCGACAAGCTGATCGACCTGTTGGCGATCGATGCCAACGGCACGGTGATCATCATCGAACTCAAGCGAGACAAGACGCCTCGCGAGGTCGTCGCCCAGACCATCGACTACGCCTCGTGGATCGCGGGCCTGGGGGACAGCGAGATCGTCGATATCTATCTCGACTTCGCCAGACGCTACTCACGCCCGCACGAGACGCTGGACGAGGCGTTCCAGGCCAAGTTCGGCATCGCGCTGTCGGACGCCTCGGTCAACGAACAGCATCAGATGGTAGTCGTCGCGACCAAGCTGGATGCCAGTACCGAGCGCATCATCACCTATCTCAACGACTACGCGCAGATGTCCATCAACGCCCTGTTCTTCGCGGCGTTCGAGGATGGCGGCAACCGCTACCTGAGTCGCGCCTGGATGATCGATCCGGACGAGAGCCAGGAGCGCGCCATCACCAAGGGCCGCAAGGAGCCCTGGAACGGCGAGTTCTACGCCTCGTTCGGTGACGACAGGCCATGGTCGCTGGCAAGACGACTGGGCTTCATCGCCGGCGGCGGCGCGACCTGGTACTCGAAGACGTTATCCATGCTTTCCGAGGGGGATCGCGTCTGGGTGAATATTCCCAAGACGGGTTATGTCGGTGTCGGCATCGTCACCGGCGAGCGCTGCCGGGCCGATGAATACCGGTTCGAGAATGAAGGTGGAAGAACGCTGCCGGAGATCATTGACCAAGACACTGGTCTCTCGCACGAATCGTACCCGCATCTTTTTCAAACCGGGTTCGATGAAGAGGAGGCGGAGTATCTCGTGCCCGTGCGCTGGATCCATACGGTAGCGAGGAACGACGCGTTCAGCGAGGTGGGGTTGTTCGGTAACCAGAACACCGTCTGCAAGCCGACGACGCCGAAGTGGCAACACACGGTAGAGCGGCTCGGCAGAGTGTGGCCCGTCGCCTGATCCAGCCTGATGATCGGGAACACCGGCGGCGGCTCGGCGTCTGAAAGGGATAGATCGCCGATTCGCTTTCGAGGATGTTCATGTCATACCGAATTTCGACTCTCAAGGCCCTTGCCGCTCTGCTCCTGACGACCGTCAGCTCCTTGGCACTGGCGGCACCGACGCCGTTCACCGCCCACTACCGGCTCGACATCAGCGGCTGGCCGGATGCGACGATCACCCACCAGCTCTCGCACCGGGGCAATGACCTGCAAACCGGCGATGTCTGGGAGAGTGACATGCGAGCCAGCATCAAGGTCGCCAGTGGCGAGGAGCGCGGCCAATTTCAGCTCGATGGCGATCGCGTGCAGGCGCTGGACTACACCAGTGCCTACTCGCTGGTGGGAATCGGCGACGACTATCATCTGGACCGGTCCCAGTTGCAGGCGCTACCGGACCGCCAGACCGCCCTTTTCGATCTCTCGCGCAAGGCGCCGGGTGCCCGCTGTGCCAGCACTCAGGTCTCGCCCTGCCAGCTCGACTATCAGAATCACAAGGGCAAGACGGAGATGCTCTACTACCGGGTGGTCGATCGTAGCGACATCGAGACGCCCGCCGGCACGTTTCCGGGCGTTACCGTGGACACCTGGGACCCCGACAAACAGGGCCGACATCTCTACTTCACCTTTCACCGCGAGATCCCCGGACTGCTGCTCAAGATGCGCTACGTGCGCGACGACGAGGAACGTAGCCACCTGACCCTCACCGATCTGACGCTCGCCCCCTCCAGCGCAGCCCCGGCAAGCACCAACGGCGGATAACCGGCCAGCCGTTCTTCCCTCTTCAGCGCGTATCCTCTAGAGTTCATTGCCAATCACGGGCGCCGATTCATCGGCGTCCGTTTTTTTCGTGCCGCATCGTTGTCGGTGACTCATGGGTTCGCTTCGGGAGAGGTCATGCTGCTGGGGTTGTTGTGGATACTGCTGCCATTGATCGTGGGCTACCTGATCCCCGTTCGCCAGGCTGGGATTCGTCAGGCCATCGATCGCGGCGTCAGTGCCTCGGTCTACGTGATCCTGCTGCTGATGGGCATCAGTCTGGGCGGGATGGAGAACCTGCTCGGGCAGTTGTCCCGCATCGGATCCACGGCACTGATTCTGTTCCTGGTGATCTCGCCGATCAATCTGCTGGCGCTGGCATGGTTGTCGCGTCGACGACTGGCGCGCCGTCAATCGCGGGTGGAGAGCCAGGACCACACGGCGCCCGCCGGCAAGCTCCAAGCGATACTGGGCTCGCTGCAGCTCGCAGGCGTGGTACTGCTCGGCGTGGTCGTCGGTGCGGCTGCTCAGGGACTGGGATGGCACCTGGCCTCGCTGGCGGAGACACTGGCGACCTGGACGCTGTACGCGCTGCTCTTCCTGATCGGCTGCCAGCTTCGCAACTCCGGACTCGGACTGCGCCAGATCCTGCTCAATCGACTGGGCCTGGCAATCGCGGTGACCGTGTTCGCGAGTTCGATGCTGGCGGGGCTGATTGCGGCACCGCTGCTCCAGTTATCCTGGAACGAGGGGATGGCGATGGCGGCGGGGTTTGGCTGGTATTCACTCTCCGGCATTCTGATCGGCGACCAGCTCGGCCCGGTGCTCGGCGGCGCCGCCTTCTTCAACGACCTGGCCCGGGAGCTGCTCGCCTTCCTGCTGGTACCGCTGTTCATTCGTCGCGCCATGCCGCTGGCGATCGGCTACGCCGGCGCGACGTCGATGGATGTGAGCCTGCCGGTGATCCAGCAGTACGGCGGCATCACCTGCGTGCCCCTGGCCATCGTCAGCGGGTTCCTGCTCTCGCTGCTCTCGCCGCCACTGATACTGCTGTTGCTATCGTTCTGACCCATTCACGACACTTTTGCCACAATGCACTACGACCATGGGTCCAGAGAGTCCGCCAGCGCCAACGTGCTAATCTGACCGTCAAGTTACCGGTAACCACCGGGCACAAGAATCGATTCCGGGGATTGTCATGCCACGTCGTTCCTCTGGACGGGTGACGCTTCAGCACATCGCCGAGCGTGTCGGCGTCACCAAGATCACGGTGTCACGAGCCCTGCGCGAGCCCCACCGGGTTTCGGCCGCGTTGCGGTTGCGCATCGAATCCGCCATCGACGAGCTCGGCTACATCCCTAACCACTCCGCCGGCACCCTGGCCAGCGGCCGATCCCACAGTGTGGCGCTGTTGATTCCCTCGCTCTCCAACTCGGTATTCTCGGAGATCCAGCGGGGGATCCAGGAGGGCCTGGGTGACGCGGGTTATCAGGTACTGATCGGTCATACCGGCTACTCGATCCTGGAAGAAGAACGGCTGATAGAGACCTACCTGCGCTACGGCGTCGAGGCGCTGGTTCTGCCCGGCACACGCCACACCGATCATGCCTGCCGCCTGTTGGCGCGGGCCCGGGTGCCGGTGGTCGAGACGCTGGAGCTGACCGAGACGCCGCTGGACATCAATGTCGGGCTCGACCAGCACGAGGCCGGCATGGCGATGACGCAGGCGTTTCTCGACCGCGGATATCGGAGGATAGGCTTTCTCGGTGCGCGCATGGACTACCGTGCGCAACTGCGCATGGCGGGATGGGAAGCGGCGATGAGACGGACACGCCTCTCAACCGAACGCTGCCTGACCACGCCCCATCCCTCATCCTACCGCCTGGGCGGGGAGATGCTGGGCTCGATGCTGGAGCGCTGGCCGGATATGGAGGCGGTGTTCTGCTGCAATGACGACCTCGCCGCCGGCGCGCTGTTCGAGTGTCAGCGGCGCCGGCTCGAGGTCCCCGGGGCGCTGGCGCTGGCCGGCTTCAACGGTCTCGACATCGTAGAGGCGACCGCGCCGCCGCTGGCGACGGTGGTGACGCCGAGGCGGCGCATCGGGGATATCATTGCCGTGCGCCTGCTGGCGCGCCTCCAGGGCGCCCCGCGACAACCAACCAGCGAAAATCTGGGATTCGAGGTCCGCGTTGGCGGGAGCCTGTGACCGTCGCCACCGATGGCGGCCACTCTGTTCTAGGCGGTGGCAGGTGCCTCAGCGCCTGTCGGCTAACGACCGCTTCTCGAGTTTCAGCACCGCCTCGTTGACCACCTGCTCGAGGGTACCGGCGATATCGACGGTGACCGCCTCATCCTCGCCGGGCGCCTCGAGAGTCGCCAGCTGGCTGTCCAGCATCGCCTCACCCTTGAAGAAGTGATCGCGGCGCGACTGGATCCGTTGCAGCAGCAGCTCGCGGCTTCCAGCGAGATGCACGAAGGTCAGCGCTTCATCGCCCTGGCGCAGCGTATCGCGATAGCGTTTCTTGAGCGCAGAGCAGCCGATGACCAGCGTCTCGTCCTCGACCCGGGCCTCGGCCAGAAACACCGCCAGTCGCTCCAGCCAACCGGCCCGATCGTCGTCGTCGAGGGGTTCGCCGCGCGACATCTTGGCGACGCTTTCCGGCGAGTGGTAGTCATCTCCATCGAGGAAGCGCCCTCCCAGAGCGGTTGCCAGCCGTTGCCCGACTTCGGTCTTGCCGCAGCTGGATACGCCCATTACGACGATGCGCCGACTCATCTTTGCGTCCATGACGTTGCCTTCCGATTGGTACCAGGGTTGCTACGTAGGTAGCGACTACATCGGTAAACGATACCTCTGTGACTGGTACAGGGTGATTGGTGCCGTGCGCGCTTGCCGGCCTGGCAATGGCCTATCCCGATTGGATAGAGGTTGTCTCTACACCTTTAGGCGCATTGTTGGGACCGATCTGTTACCGGTAACATCCATTCTCGCCAACTCCACCGCGAAGCACAACGCCACCAATGGCGTATATCCGGCCTCCGACGCCGCGTGCTTTCACCAAGGAATGTCGTCGACATGGATAGCCCAACTTCTCTCATACTCGCCGCGCTGGGCAGCATCATCATGCTGCTTTATCTGGTCATGAAGCTGCGCCTGCACGCCTTCGTCGCGCTGCTCGTCGTCAGTGGTCTGGTCGGGCTGGCCACCGGCATGAACGTCGACCAACTGCTGGATACGGTCGAGAAGGGCATGGGCGGTACGCTTGGCTTCGTCGCCACCGTGGTCGGCCTGGGCGCGATGTTCGGCAAGATGCTGGAGGTCTCCGGCGGGGTCGACCGCCTCGCCAGCACACTGCTCGACAAGTTCGGCGAGAACCGCTCGCAGTGGGCAATGGGGGTCACAGGTTTCCTCGTCGCGATTCCGGTATTCCTCGATGTCGCCTTCATCATCCTGGTACCACTGATCTATGCCCTCACCCGCCGCACCGGCCGCTCGTTGCTCTATTACGGCATTCCGCTGCTGGCCGGGCTCGCGGTGACGCATTCTTTCATTCCGCCGACGCCGGGGCCGATCGCGGTGGCCAAGCTGATCGGTGCCGATCTCGGCTACGTGATCCTGTTCGGGGCGATCTGCGGCCTGCCGGCCATGATCATTGCCGGCCCGCTGTTCGGGCGCTGGATCGCCAAGCGCATCGATGCCCAGATCCCGGATTACATGGAGCTGCCGAAAAGCGATATCGATACCGCCGGCCTGCCCAGCTTCAAGCTGATCCTGTCGATCATCCTGCTGCCGCTGGCCCTGATCGTCCTCAACACCGTCTCCGGCGTGATCCTGCCGGCGGACAGCCCGGTGCTGGCCGCACTGACCTTCCTCGGTCACCCCTTCGTGGCGTTGACCCTGGCCACGCTGCTCGCCTTCACCCTGCTGGGGACGCGCCGCGGCATGAAGCGGGAGCAGGTGATGGAAGTCGCCACCAAGGCGCTGGAACCGGCCGGCATCATCATTCTGGTCACCGGTGCCGGCGGCGTGTTCAAGCAGGTGCTGATCGATTCCGGCGTCGGTGAAGTGATGGGCAACATCATGGCCGAAAGCGCCCTGCCGCCGATCCTGCTGGCTTTCCTGATCTCCACCGCGGTCCGCGTGATCCAGGGCTCGGCCACCGTCGCGATGATCACCGCCGCCGGCCTGATGGCACCGGTGATCACCACGCTGAATCTCGACGGCCCGGTGCTCGGCCTGCTGGTCATCGCGATCGCTTCCGGCGCCACGGTGCTGAGCCACGTCAACGACTCCGGCTTCTGGCTGGTCAACCGTTACTTCGGTCTCACCGAGGCGCAGACGCTCAAGAGCTGGACGGTGATGGAGACGATCATCGGTCTGACCGGGCTGGTCATGGCGCTGATCGTGGGCCTGTTCGTCTGACCCGATCCTAGGCCATCAAAACGCAAAACGCCCGCTGCGGGGTTCCGAACCCTGCAGCGGGCGTTTCGCTGTCACGGGCTCGCTAGCGGGGTGCCAGCGCCTCCCGCACCGTCGCCTCCCGGCGCCGGGACAACTCCTCGCCCAGCGCCGGTCCACGAAACCCTTCATCGAGCAGGGCTTTGGGCAGGATCTGGGAGGCCAGCCGCCAGGCCAGTGCCAGATCGTCCGCCAGCTCGCCGTCGTCATGGGCGATCAGGGCCAGCAACGGCGAGACGCGCTCGGGCCGTCGCCAGGCGTCGATCCCGTCCAGCCAGGTCATGATCGCGTCGGCACGATCCTCTTCGCCTTCGGGCCGCTGGCCACCGATGCGATGACGCAATCGGCAAGACAGGGACGCCAGCCGCATGGCATCCCGGAAGGCGTTGGGCGCCTTGACGGCATCGTTGAGCCGGGTCTGCTCTTCATCCACGAGGTGCTCGCCGAGCCGCGCCCAGCGCCATAGCGCCACGCTGTGGGAAGCGGATTCGTCGGGGACCGGCTCGAGTCGCGCCAGCGCCTCGGGTAGCGACGGCGTCGCCAGTGGCGGCATCAGCACCGCCAGCGCCCCGCACGCTTCCAGCGTCTGGAAATAGGCGGCAGGGTCGACTTCGCCCAGCGCCTTGTGCGTCTCCGTCCACACCCGCTCGGCGACCAGATACCGCATTTCACCGCTGTCGGTGAGCTGGCGCATCAACGCCATCGTCTCCGCGGCGATGGTGAAACCAAGCTTGCGGTAACGCGCCAGGAAGCGCGCCGCACGCAACACCCGCAACGGGTCCTCGATGAACGCGGCCGAGACATGCCTGAGCCTCCTGGCCGCAAGATCGTCGGCGCCGCCATAGGGGTCGACCAGTTCGCCCGTCGGGGTCTCGGCCATGGCGTTGATGGTGAAATCCCGTCGCGCCAGATCGGCTTCCAGCGTCACCTCGGGGCTGGCGTGCACCTCGAACCCGGTGTAGCCGTGGCCCTGCTTGCGCTCGGTACGGGCCAGCGCGTACTCCTCGTGGGTATCGGGATGCAGGAAGACCGGAAAATCGCGACCGACGGGCTTGAACCCGCGCTGGCGCAGGGCCTCCGGCGTGGCGCCGACCACCACCCAGTCACGATCGCCCACCGGCCAGCCCAAACGGGCGTCGCGAACGGCGCCACCCACCAGGTAGACCTCCAGCCCGTCGAGACGGGGATCGCGGGGCATGCTCATGTCGCGAGACCGCTAGCGTTCGACATGGTCGGGCCGGCGATGCGCCCAGTCGACGAACCCGCCATCCAGGCTGTAGACCTCGTCGAAGCCCTGCCCGGCAAGCCAGGAGGCGGCCTGTTGACTGGAGTGACCGTGATAGCAGACCACCACCACGGGCGTGTCGCCGGGCGTCTTGTCCACCAGTTCCGCCACCGTGGTATTGTCGAGGTGGTAGCTGCCGGGGATGTGGCCCTGGGCAAAACTCATGGGGTCGCGAATGTCGACGAGCTTGAACGAGCGTCCTTCGCTCAGCCACTGTGCCAGCGTCGTCGGATCGAGATGGGCGAAAGACTGGGTCATGAATCACTCCTGAAAAGGCTTGACTGTAGGCGACCGGCAGCGTAACCGCTCATCGGTCTGCCGAGCGGGACGGCACCGAGATCCGCTCGCCGCTATCGAGATCGAGGGCGGTCAGGGACCCGCCCCATACGCAGCCGGTATCCAGCGCTTGCGCGTCAACCCTGGCCCCTGGGGTGCGCCCCTCCAGCGCGGCCCAATGGCCGAACAGCAGCATCAGGTCGTCGGCGCGGGGATAGGTGAACCAGGGAGCATAACCCGCCGGCGCGCTGTCCAGTCCCTCCTTGGCGGCAAAATCCAGGGTGCCGTCGCCGTCGATGAAGCGCATGCGGGTGAAGACGTTGACAATGGCCCGGATACGATCCGTGCCGGTCAGGTCGGGCTCGAAGCGGGCCGGATGGTTGCCGTACATCACGCTCAGAAAAGCATCCACGTCGTCCGATCGCAAGACCGCTTCCGCCTCCGCCGCCAATTCGCTCGCCCGGGCGAGCGACCATCGCGGCAGCAGCCCGGCATGGGTCATCACGCAACGGCGCGCGGGGTCGGCGACCAGCAGCGGCTGATGGCGCAGCCATTCGAGCATCTGGTGCCGGTCCGGGGCTTCGAGAATATCGCTCAGGGTGTCGTTGCGCTTGAGCTTGCCATGGCCCCGCGCGACAGCCAGCAGGTGCAGATCGTGATTGCCCAGCACTACGCTGGCGGCACCGTCCAGCGCGACGCTCCTGCGCAGGCAACCCAGCGAATCGGGGCCGCGGTTGACCAGGTCACCGGCCAGCCACAGGCGATCCCGTGAGGGCGAGAAGTCGAGCTGCTCGAGCAGGGCTTCGAATTCGGCGTGACAGCCCTGCAGGTCGCCGATTGCGTAGGTCGCCATGCGCTTCCTCGTGTTGGTGGTGCGGCTCCGTTGCGCGATCCGCGCCGGCGCAGCGGTGGACGTGAATGGCGATCGTCCGCCGCTCAGTGGACCTGATTGGGGCCGGCCAGGCGAAACGGCGCGATGGCGACATCAAAGGTGGCCTGGCTGGCCAGATCGATACAGGTATAACTGCCCTGCATGACGCCGACGGGACATTCGATCACCGCACGGCTGGTATAGCGAAAGCTGTGCCCGGCGGTGATCGTCGGCTGCTTGCCGACCACCCCGTTGCCCCGCACTTCCTGCACCTTGCCGTGGCCCTGGGTGATCTTCCAGTAACGCGACAGCAACTGCACGCTGCGGTCGGAGTGATTGTGCACGGTCACCGTGTAGCTGAACACGAAACGGTTGTCGCCGGGCGACGATTCGTCCTCGCGAAACGCCGGCTCGACGTCGACGGTGACGGCGGGTGCGATCTCGCTCATGAACACGTCTCCGTGGCGGCAGGGTTCTCGGGCTGGAGACCCGCGAGATGGTTGCTGATGGCGACGAACTCCTCGACCCGCAGCGTCTGTGGCCGACGGCCCGGGTCGATCCCCAGCGCCGCCAGTGCCTCCGCGTCGATCATCCCCTTGAGATTGTTGCGCAGGGTCTTGCGACGCTGACCGAACGCCTCTCTCACCACATCGGCAAAGTGGGCCTCGTCGAGGGCCGGTGAAGGCAACTCGGCATGAGGCGTCAGCCGCACGATCGCCGAATCCACCTTGGGTTGCGGCACGAAGGCGCCGGGCGGCACCACGAACAGCGACTCGACCGCGCAGTGATACTGGGTCATCACCGACAGCCGACCCCAATCGGGCCCGCCGGGCTCGGCGGCAAGGCGCTCGACGACCTCCTTCTGCAGCATGAAATGCATGTCCCGGATGGCGCCGCGGGCCGACAGCAGATGGAAGATCAGCGGCGTCGAGATGTTGTAAGGCAGATTGCCCACGACGCGCAGCGGACGGCCATCCTGCTGCGATAGCGCATGGAAATCGAACTTGAGCGCATCCCCCTCGTGAATCGTGAACTCGGGGTAGTCATAGAACTGCACCCGCAGGCCGGGGATCAGATCGCGATCCAGCTCGATCACTTCCAGCGCGCCGGTAGCCTCGAGTAGCGGGCCGGTCAGGGCGCCCTGGCCGGGGCCGATCTCGACCAGGCGCTCGCCACTGCGGGGCCCGATGGCCCGGACGATGCGCGAGATCACGCCGCCGTCGCGGAGAAAGTTCTGGCCGAACCGTTTCCGGGCGCGAGGCATCGGTGAACGATCGGAGGAGCGTGTAGCCATGACAACAAGATTCCTTCAGTGAGCGCGGGCGGTCATCTGCCGAGCCACCTGCAGCGCGACCCGGAGGCTACCCACTTCGGCCAGGCCGGTGCCAGCGAGATCCAAGGCAGTACCGTGGTCGACAGAAGTGCGGACCATCCCCAGGCCCAGGGTGATATTGGCGGCCTGGCCGAATCCGGCGTACTTGAGTACCGGCAGGCCCTGATCGTGATACATCGCCAGCACGGCATCGGCATGATCGAGATGACGGGGTGTGAACAGCGTATCCGCCGGCAGCGGCCCCACCAGGTCGAGGCCCTCGTCGCGCAGCCGCGCCAACGTCGGCGCGATGACCTCGATCTCCTCGCGTCCCAGGTGCCCGTCCTCCCCGGCGTGGGGGTTGAGCCCACAGACGAGGATCCGGGGCGACGCGATGCCGAAGCGCCGGGTCAGCTCCGCCGCCAGGACCCGGATGACACGAGTCAGGCCCGCGTCGGTGATCGCCTCGGCTACCCGGGAGAGCGGCAGATGGGTGGTCGCCAGCGCGACCCGCAGCGGCCGGGAAGTGCGTTCGGTGGCAAGCATCATCACCACCTCCTCGACACCGCAGGCGTCGCGAAGATACTCGGTATGGCCGGTGAAGCCGGGGTATCCGCCCTCGATGATCGCTCCCTTGTGAAGCGGCGCCGTCACCATGGCGTCGGCGGCCCCCCGCCGACAGGCCTCGATGGCGAGATCGAGCGTCTCCAGCACGTAGCCGGCGTTGGCGGGGTCCAGCCGGCCAGGCGTCGACGGCCTCGCCAGCGACACCGGCCAGACCGGCAGCCGACCGTCGCTGGGCGGCGGCAACTCCGCCCCTGGAGAGACGATCTCGAGTTCGATCGGCCAGCCGAGCAGCCGGGAACGCTCGGCCAGCAGGTCAGGGTCTCCCACGGCGACCACCGTCGCCGCCAGTTGCCGCCAGTCCCGGACCACCGCGAGCGCGAGTTCGGGGCCGACGCCAGCCGGTTCGCCGGTGGTCAGTGCCAATACCGGCAAGGTCATTAGCCGTTGTCGAGACGGTTGTCGATATAGGCGCTGGCGCGAATCTCCTGCGTCCAGGCTTCCAGCTCGTCACTGACCTTGCGCTGGAAGATCGCCTGGCTGGCCTGGTCCCGGGTCATCTGTCCGCTGTCGCCACCACGGGTGTCGATCAGCTTGACCAGGTGGAAACCGCTGGGGCTGCGAATCGGCTCGCTGACTTCCCCCTTGGACAGATCGGGGATCACGTCGGCGAAGATGGAGGGAATCTGCGCCGCCTGGCGCCAACCGAGATCCCCCCCCTGCAACGCCTGCGCGTCATCGGACTCGGCCACGGCCAGCTGCTGGAAGTCGGCGCCCTCCTGCAGTTGCTGATAGAGCTTCTGCGCCTCGGCCAGTGCCTGGGTCACCTGATCCGGCGTCGGCGACTGCGGCACGGCGATCAGGATCTGGGCGAGGTGGTAGGCGACATTGCTGTTCTCGCCGCGCTGCGCCAGAAAACGATCGACCTCGCGATCGGAGACCGTGACTCTGCTGGCGACGCGATCCTGCTGCACTTTTCGTATCAGCAACTCCCGGCGCACCTGCTCACGCACTTCCGCCAGGGTCTGGCCCTGTTGCTCCAGCGTGTTCGCGAACTCGTCCAAGGTCATCCCGTTGTTCTGGGCGATACCGCGCATGGTGCTGTTGAGTTGGGTCTCGTCGATGCTCAGCTTCGCATTCTCGGCCATCTGCAACTCGATCTGTTCGGTGATCATGCGGTCCAACACCTGACGCTCCAGCGCCCGTTCCGGCGGCATCTGGATGTTGTTGGCCTGGAGCTGATCGCGCGCCTGGGCGACCCGCCGTTCGAGCTGGCTATGCATGATGGCATCGTCGTTGACCACGGCGACGATACGATCCAGCTGCACCACTTCCGCCATCGCGGACAACGGCGACAGCAGCATTACCAGCGCCAGGGGGATCCATACTCTAGGACGCATGCCTACCTCTCTTGCTTGATGGAAAGGCGAGCCGTTCGAGCTCGCCGTGAACATGGATTGATCGGAACAGTCGAGTCATCAGAACTGCGTCGCTTCGTAGCCCGGTACCGCCTGGGCGAAGTAGCTGTCGGCTTCCTGGCCGACGCCGCCCAGCCCCTTGAACACGAAGCGCAGGAATAGGCCTCGATCGGTGTAGTCGTCATCGATGGTGTTGGCGGTATCGTTGTCTTCGACCCACTCACGCCATACCACCTGGACCGCGCTGCAGCAGCTGTTGAACTGGACGCCGGCCAGCGTTTCCAGGTCGCGGCTATTGGTGTTGTCGTAGAGATAACGGCCTATCAGGTCCAACGATGAGGTGGCCTTGTAGGCGAACGACACGTCGAAATCCTCGCGACTGTAGTTAAGACGATCCTCTTCGTCTCCCGACGGATCGAACCCTTGGATCTGCCAACGGTAGCCAAGGTTCAAGACATGGCCGGCTGGACTCAGGTACTGGAGATAGGCCGACGCCTTTTCGGTCTTGGAGCGATCGGGGTCGTAGAACCACTCGTAACGCGAGCGCCACTGATCGTTGATACGCCAGTCGAGCTGGGTGATGACCGGTGAACGGTCGCGGGTGGCACGATACCAGTCCTCGTAGTCGGTCTCCTTGTTCGGCAGCGTGTTCGGGTCACCCTCGATATCGATCTTGCGATCCGAGAAGTAGGCGCTCTGCCCCACGGAAAGCGACAGACGTTCGCGACCGGTATCGTCCTCGAGGAAGCGCGTCGAGGCGCCGTAGGAGAGCTTGTTGACATCACCCACCCGGTCGGCCCCGGTGAAGCGATAGGGCGACCAGAGCTGGCTCCACGAGATCGGCAGCTCGTCGGTGTCGAAATCGGGAAACTCCGACTGATTCCGTTCCGGTACGTAGGCGTAGTAGAGCCGCGGCTCGAAGGTCTGCTTCCAATCGCTGTCGAACAGCGTGACATCACGCTGGAAAATCAGGCCGGAGTCGACCGAGTAGACCGGTACCGTGCGCGACAGGCTCTCGTCCCGATCGGTGTCGCGATTGCCGTAGTCGAGCTCGTAGTTGGTCTGCCACAGCTGGAAGCGCGGCTCCAGGAAGCCCCAGCTTGGCTGGGCGCGCCAGCCGATGGCCGGGGTCAGGTTGATACGCGACCCGTTGGCCGCCTCGCGCAGCCGGATCTGGAGGGTATCGCCGGTCTCCTCGTCTTCCCAGAAACCGTCGCTGTCGACGCCATGCAGATCGCGCCAGAAGTAGGTCGCGTTGGAATTCCACTCCTGATAGAAGCCGCTATCCTGCTGCCAGCGGGCATTGGCGGTCAGGCTGGGCAACTTGTAGAACGGCCGATCGTCCTCGTCGAGAGGAAAATCCATGCGCTGATAGCCCTGGGCACGGGCATCCAGATGCCAGGTGGTCCCCTGATAGCTCAGTCGTGCCAGGCGCTCGAGGTACTCGGTATCCTGTTCGCCGAAGTCACGCCCGAAGTCGTCGAAATAGCGCCCATCGCTGGCGGCGCCGTAACGCATGGCGTAATCCAGCCGGTCGCTGAAGTAGCCATAGTGGCTGTAGTCGATGTACCAGCGATCCTCCCCGTCGAAGGCATCGTTGGGATCGTTGGGGTTGTCGTTCTCGCCGCCATTGTCATTGGGCAGATAGGCGCCCTCGATGGACCCCTGGTCGCTGCCGAACAGATAGCGAAACTCGCCGCCCAGCATGAAGCCGTGGTCGGAGATGACCCGTGGCGTGAGGGTCGCATCGTAATTGGGCGCCAGATTGAGGTAGTACGGCTGGCTGTAGTCGAGCCCGTCGCTGGAGAGCCCCACGGTCGGCCACAGAAACCCGCTCTGGCGGCGATCGTCGATGGGAAAGCGGACCCACGGCCAGTAGAAGACCGGCACGTCACCCATCTCGAGTCGCGCATTGGAAGCCGTGCCGAAGCCCTGCTCGCGATCGATGGTGACGTCGCTGCCCACGATCCGCCATAGTCGGCTATCCGGGGCACAGGTGGTGAAACTGGCTTCGGTCATGCGATAGCGGCCGTCGTCGAGACGTTGCATCGACTGGGCATCCCCGCGCAACCGCTGTTCGTGGACGACGTAGTGGGCGTCATCGATGCGCGCCGCATCGCTGTCCAGCGAGACCTGGCCATCGTCACCGCGCACCAGCATGCCCGGATAGCGGATCGTCAGGGGGCCATCGGCGAAGGCGGTGTCCCGGGCAGCATTGACTCGCACCCGTGGCGACTCCAGTTGGCTTTCGCCGCGCCGCAGCACCACATTGCCCCCCAGTATGGTCTCGCCATCATCGCCGTACTCGGCCGATCCCGAGTTGGACAGCACCTCTTCGGGGGTCTTGCCCTCGGGCAGCAGGTAGCCAGGTTCGATATAGCGACCACCGCAAAGCGCGCCAGCCGGGGCCTGATCCCCCCACGGAGACCAATCCAGCTGGTCCGCCGGTAGGGGGGCGGGGGGCGCCGCCTGGGCCGTCGATGAAATCAGGCCGGTGAGGGCAGTCCAGACCAGTCGCTTGCCCATGTCCTCTATGTCCTTGCCGAGTGAAGCCGGTATTATACAGACCTCGACGGGAGTTGCCGCGAAGCCATTCCTTGTTGAGCCGTCTGGACGCCGCGCGGGCGCGTCGCAACCTCGGCGGAGGCCAGGCCGAGTGCGATGGTGTCCGAACGCGGCATTGATCGCTGGCCGCCGGATGCTACCCTGTCGCGCTCCTGGCGCACCGCTCGATACCGTGAAAATTGGCGCGGCGATTCCGGATTAGCGCCCAGCATGCGGTGCCAGTTCCGGCCCGTCAACTCGCGGCAAGCGCTGTCATCGGCAGTGCGCCGCCACGCTCTCTCATTATCAGCGGAAGCCTGCATGACCCTGCGCCTGGATGCTCTTCGCCACTGGATCGCCGCCCAGCATCGGCTGTCACCGGAAGCCTGCCAGCTGGAAACGGTGGCTGGCGACGCCAGCCTTCGCGGCTACTGTCGCGTCACCTTACCGGACGGTGCGACACGGATCGTCATGGACGCGCCGCCGGCGCTGGAGGACAGCCGGCCATTCGTGACCATCGGCCGCGAGTGGCGCGAGGCCGGCCTGCCGGTACCTCGACTGCACGCCGTCGACCTGGAGTCGGGATTCATCGAGCTCGACGATCTCGGCAACGACAGCCTTCACCACCACTTCGAGACCGAGTCCGGCACACGTCAGGGGACATCGCAGGCGCTGGCGCTGCTCGACGAGATCGAACGACTCGCGCCGGTTGCCTCGCTGCCCCACTACGCCACCGACTTTCTCGAAGAGGAGATGGACCGCTTCCCCGACTGGGGCCTGACCCGCTGGCTCGGCATCGAGACGCCACCGCAGTGGCCCGAGGTCAAGCGCCACCTGCTCGCCCATATCGCCAGGCTCCCCACCGTCGCCGTACACCGTGATTTCGACGCCATGAACCTGATGATCCACCGGGAGCGGCTCTGGATCATCGACTTCCAGGGCGCGCTGGCCGGCCCCCTGGGCTACGATCTGATTTCCCTGCTGCGGGGTCGCTATCACCGCTGGTCACGCCAGGATATGGACCGCTGGATCGAGGATTTTCGCCAGCGCTGCCTCGCGGCGGGGCGAGTCGGCCCCGACCTGGACGCCGAGGCGTTTCGAGCCGCTGTCGAGGCGATCGGCGCCCAGCGTCAGCTCAAGATTCTGGGCCAATTCTGTCGCCTCTTTCTGCGCGACGGTAAACCCCGCTACCTCGACTGGCTACCCCATTTCTACGGGCATCTCGACGAGGGGCTGGCGGCACTGCCCGCCCTCGGCGAGTTCCACCGCTGGCTGCGCGAAAGCTACCGCCCGGCGATGGCAGCGTGCCTGGCCCAGCACCATGCCAACCGCGACCAGGAAGCCTCGTCATGAAAGCGATGATTCTCGCCGCCGGCTTAGGCACCCGGATGCGACCGCTCACCGACCACTGCCCCAAGCCGCTGCTGACGGTCGCCGGCAAGCCGCTGATCGTGCATCACCTCGAGCGGCTGGCAACGGCAGGCATCCACGACATCGTGATCAACGTCAGCTATCGCGGCCAGCAGATCATCGACGCCCTGGGCGACGGCGAGCGCTACGGCGTCTCGCTTCAATTCAGCGTCGAACGGACGCCGCTGGAGACCGCAGGCGGATTGCGTCAGGCATTGCCGCTACTGGGCGAAGCGCCGTTCATCCTGGTCAACGGCGACGTCTGGACGGATTTCCCGCTCGCACGCCTCGCGCTCGCCACTGACGACCTCGCCTCGCTGGTGATGGTGGATACGACCGACTTCCACCGGCGGGGCGATTTCCATCTCGACGCCCAGGGCCGGCTGCATGTCGATGGCGAGCCGCGGCTGATCTACGCCGGCCTCGGCGTCGTTCACCCCGAACTGGTCGCCGACCTGCCGGCCGGAGAGGCTATCAAGCTGGCACCACTGCTGATCGACGCGATGCAGGCGGGCCGCGTCGGTGGTTGGCACCACCGCGGCGACTGGGTCGATGTCGGCACGCCGCAGCGCCTGGCCGAGCTGGAAGCACGACTCAACCAAGGGTGACGAATCCGGACACCACCAGCACTTGTCCGGAGTGTTATCCTGCCGCCATCGACAACCGAACGATCCAACGACAAATCCCAGTAAGGAATCCTTGCCATGAAAGCCACAGTCAAATGGACCGACGGCCGCCAGTTCGTCACCGAATCCGGCAGCGGCCACAGCGTCGTCATCGACGGCAACCCGGATCACGGTGGCCGCAACACCGGGCCGAGGCCCATGGAGATGGTGCTGATGGGTCTAGGCGGCTGCACCTCGTTCGACGTGATCCAGATCCTCGAAAAGGCCCGCGCAGAAGTCACCGATTGCGTCGCCACGCTGGAAGCGGAGCGCTTCGACGGCACCCCCAGCGTCTTCACCAAGATCCACGTCCACTTCGTCGTCACCGGCAAGGGATTGAAGGACGCCGTGGTCAAGCGCGCCGTCGACCTTTCCGCCGAGAAATACTGCAGTGCGTCACTCATGCTGAGCAAAGGCGGGGTGGAGATCACCCACGACTACGAGATCGTCGAGGCCTGAGCCACGACAATCCGCCCGCGCCCGCGATGTGCCGTAAAAGAAGAAAGCCAGCGACCCTTGTCGCTGGCTTTCTTCGTAGCTCGTAGCTCAGATCCGATAGACGCTCTTGGTCATCACCTTCGACATCAGCCGCATACCCCACTTCACCGATAGCGGGAAGCGACTGCCGCCGGACTCCAGCGCCCAGCGTTCGTGCTGCGCTTCGTCGATACGCATCTGCTCGAGCACCGCCCGCGAGCGCTTGTCGTCGATCGGCAGCTTGCGCAGATGGGACTCGAGATGCCGCCCCACCTGCTCTTCCGTGGCGGCGACGAATCCGAGGCTGAGCCGGTCGCCGATCGCCCCGGCGACCGCGCCCAACCCGAACGAAGCCGCGTAGAACGCCGGATTGAGATAGCTGGTACGACTGTCGAGCTCCTGCAGTCGCTGATCGCACCAGGCCAGATGATCGATCTCCTCCGCGGCCGCCTCTTCCATGCGCTCGCGGGTTTCGGTCAGCTTGGCCGTCAGCCCCTGGCCCTGGTAGAGCGCCTGGGCGCAGACCTCACCGGTGTGGTTGATCCGCATCAGCCCGGCCACATGATGGCGCTGCTCGTCGTCGAGCGCGCCAGCCGGCTGGACGTTGGCCGGCGACGGCCGGCTCGGCTGGGCCGCCTTGGGCACCAGCGTGCGCAGCACCGTATCGAACTGGTGGATCAGGTTGTCGGCGCGGGAAATCTTGCGAGTCATCGGAACCTCCTTGTTGACGCCACTCGGACGAGCAGACCGGTTGTCAGCCTGGCGGCCACTGCATGCGACGCCCGCCCAGCAAGTGCATGTGGATATGATAGACCGATTGCCCGCCCGCCTCGTTGCAGTTCATCACCACGCGATAGCCCTCCTCGGCGAACCCGAGCTCCTTGGCCAGCTTGGCGGCGGTGTACTGCAGCCGGCCGACCAGCGCCAGATCGCCCTCCTCGATGTCATTCAAGGTGGCGATGGGCTTCTTGGGGATGATCAGGATGTGCGTGGGTGCCTTCGGATCGATATCGTTGAAGGCAAGCACCTCGTCATCCTCGTAGACGATATCCGCCGGTATCTCGCGATCGATGATCTTGCTGAAGAGTGTCGGTTCCATGAAAGCTCCTGATGTCGGCGTGAGGGATCGGTCGGCGGCCAGGCTCAGCGGAAGCGACGCTGGGCCAGCAGTTGGCGCACCTGGGGCGCAAGGATCAGGTCCATCGCCAGCGACAGGCGCGCCCCCGGGACGACCAGCGTGTTGGGGCGGCTCATGAAGGCATCATGAATCATGGTGACCAGGTAGGGGAAGTCGACGGCCGCCGGATCCCGGAACCGGATGACCACGAACGATTCGCCATCGTTGGGCACGTCCTGCAGCTCGAATGGATTCGAGGTATCGACCGTCGGTACGCGCTGGAAATTGATGTGCGTGCGCGACAGCTGGGGCTGAATGTAGCGCACGTAGTCGTGCATGCGCCCCAGGATGGTGTCGATGACCGCCTCCTGGGAGTAGCCGCGCAGCTTGGTATCGCGATCGATCTTCTGCAGCCATTCGAGATTGATCGTCGGTGCCACCCCGATCAGCATGTCGACGTGCCTGGCGATATCGACCTCGTGGGTCACCAGGCCACCATGCAGCCCCTCGTAGAGCATCAGGTCCGTGCCGCTGGGAATCGGCTGCCAGTCGGTGAAGGTCCCGACCTGCCAGCCCGCCTCGATCATGCGCTTGTCCTCGGCATGAATGTAGTGGCGATAGGTGCCCTTGCCGTTTTCGCCGTACTCCTGGAACAGCGCATCGAGACGGTCGAGCAGGTTGGCATTGACCGAGAAGTGGGACAGTTCCGCCTTGCGCTCCGGCTCGACCTGCAGGATCTGCGCCAGTTCCGCCCGCGAGTAGCGATGGAAGGCGTCACCGTCAATGAACGCGGCATGTACGTCCTCGCGAGCGAACATCCGCTCGAAGGTACGCTTGACCGTGGTCGTCCCCGCGCCAGAGGAGCCTGTCACCGCAATGATCGGAAATTCACGCGACATGCAGAACCTCGTCATTCAGCATGCTCGACCGGCTAGCGCGAAAACCCGCCACAATGCCGCGGCGACTCGCGCGTTCGAGTCGCTCTCCGACCGTTGATCGATGCCTCACTTGCTGCATGGCGGATTTTCCTTGTTTCTAGAGCGACCGGTTTTTCACGACGGCTGATGCTCTCGGGCGATGGCGCGATAAGCGATATCGCGCCGGTACTCGGCGCCGGGCCAGCGCACCACGTCGAGACCGGCGTAAGCCTGTGCCGCCGCGGCGCCGACCGTCTCGCCGAGAGCGGTAACACATAGCACGCGCCCACCGCTGGTGACGACGCGACCATCGTCGCTCATGCGGGTACCGGCGTGGAAGACCTTGCAGCCGGCTGCGTCAGCCGCCTCGAGTCCGGTGATCTCGTCACCCTTGCGGTAGCTGCCGGGATACCCCTCCGCCGCCAGCACCACGCCGACGGCGGCACGTGAATCCCACTCGCACTCGACCTGATCGAGCTGACGCGCGAGCGCCGCCTGGCACAGCACCACCAGATCGCTTTTCAAGCGCATCAGGATCGGCTGGGTCTCCGGGTCGCCGAAGCGGCAGTTGTACTCGATCACCCTGGGGGCGCCTTCGGCGTCGATCATCAGTCCGGCATAGAGAAAACCGGTGTAGGGATGCCCCTCGCTGGCCATGCCACGAACGGTGGGCAGGATCACCTCGTCCATGATGCGCCGGTAGACGCTCTCGGTGACCACGGGGGCCGGCGAGTAGGCACCCATGCCGCCAGTGTTGGGGCCGGTGTCGCCATCGCCCGCCCGCTTGTGGTCCTGGCTGGTGGCCATCGGCAGCACGTGCTCGCCGTCGACCATGACGATGAAGCTCGCTTCCTCGCCGTCGAGAAACTCCTCGATCACGACCCGCGCCCCGGCGTCGCCAAAGGCGTTGTCTTCGAGCATGTCGCGAATCGCCGCTTCGGCTTCGGCTTCGGTCATCGCCACGACCACACCCTTGCCCGCCGCCAGGCCATCGGCCTTGATCACGATCGGTGCGCCCATCTGCTCGAGATAGGCCAGGGCGGGCGTGACATCGCTGAAGGTTTGATAGTCGGCGGAAGGGATCGCATGGCGCGCCAGGAAGTCCTTGGTGAACGCCTTGGAGCCCTCGAGCTGGGCGGCGCCCTCGCTCGGGCCGAAGATCGCCAGTCCGGCCGCCTGGAACGCATCGACGACGCCGGCGACGAGAGGGGCTTCCGGCCCGACGATCGTCAACTCGACGGCGTTGTCGCGGGCGAACGCGATCAGCGCCTCGCTCTCCATGACGTCGATGGCCACGTTGGTCAGGCCGGACTCCCGCGCGGTGCCGGCATTGCCCGGCGCCACGAACACCGTCTCGACCTGCGGCGATTGCGCCACCTTCCATGCCAGCGCATGTTCGCGCCCGCCCCCGCCAATGATCAGAACCTTCATCGCTCGCCTTCTTCTGGAACTGTGACTGAATGCATGGGCGCATTATGTCAGAAAGGCCAGGCGCTCGCCGCTGTGTTCAGGCTCCCCGGCTTCAGGCAGAATGATCGCCCTGCCCGATCCTCTGCCACGATGCGCCGATCCGCTACCTCATGAACCTGATTCTGCTGCAGCCCGACGAGTGGCTGGACGACACTCACGCCACCGTTCGTGATCCGCGCCGCCTGCGCCACCTCGTCGACGTCCACCGCGCCGCACCCGGCGACAGCCTGACCGTGGGCGCCCTGGATGGCCTGATGGGCCGCGGGGAACTGCTCGCGTTGAGCGACACCGAAGCGCGGTTCCGGGTCACCCTCGACCGCGAGCCACCGGCGCCACTGCCGGTCCATCTGCTGCTGGCGCTGCCCCGCCCGCGGATGCTGGCTAGGACGCTGGAGCACGTCTCGGCGCTCGGGGTCAAACACGTGACCTTGATGCACACCCGACGTGTCGAGAAGAGCTACTGGCAATCCCCCGAACTGAAGCCGGAGAAGATCCGCCAGCACTTGCTGCTCGGGCTGGAACAGGCCCGCGATACCCGGCTGCCGGAGATCACGCTGGAGACCCGTTTCAAGCCGTTCGTGGAAGATCGACTGCCAGCCCTGCTCGAGGGCCAGCGTGGGCTGCTGGCGCACCCCGGACTGGCCCAGGCCTGCCCTCGCGCCATCACCGAGCCGACGCTGCTGGCGATCGGCCCGGAAGGCGGCTTCGTCGATTACGAGGTCGAAAAGTTCCTCGAGCTGGGCTTCGAGGGGATTCATCTGGGAGAGCGCATTCTGCGCGTGGAAACCGCCGTTACCGCGCTGCTCGCGCGACTCTTCTGAGGCGACGATCCACCCCATCGGATAGCCGTGCCCACGGCGGCGACGGGCGGAAGCTGAGGCGCCGCCGTCCCGGCGCCATCGCCTCGGTGGCGCAGGGCATCAACCCGCCGATGCCCGAACCCTCGATGAATATCGACCCAGCCAGCTCGCGGGATCGCGAATCAGCTCGATACCGAGAAACCGGGCCGCGGTGACGCCGAGATTATCGAGCAGGCGAGCACTATCCGGGTCCAGCGTCGGGAAGAAGGTGCCGTCACGGGAGTCGTACAACCAGCACAGCACGGGGACCCGGGCACGACCGGCGGGAACCGCCAGCTTGAGCCGCCGATAGAGATCCGCCACGTCGAGTCGGACCGTATCCACCCACAACAGCCACACGGCCGGAGACATCCCCGTCTCGTGCTCCCCCTGCGCCAGCCAGGTTCTGCCTTCCGGGGCGGGCAGCGCGGCCAGTGCCCGCCTCAGCGCATCGTCCCCCGGCTCGCCGACCACTCGTAGGCAGATCGCACCGGGGCTCAACCGGGCGCGCAAGCCGGCCGCCTGGTCGCTCACGCCGCCACGGCCACATCGGCAGACGTGACCACTCCCGCCCGCGCCAGCGCGGCATGCGCGCTCAGCGTATCCATGAGCGCCTCCAGCAGCGCCTTGGGACGCCGTCCACAGCGACGCTGGGCAATTCCCGACAAGCTGGCCCGGACATCCATCGCCCAGGCCTGCTCCTCTTCGCTCAGCCGTAGCGCCAGCGCTGCCAGCATCGCGGCCAGGTGCCAGCGCTGCTCGCTGTCGTGGGTCACCAGGCCGCGATCGACCAGGATCCGATCCGCCTGCCGTGTCATGCCGGGCAGGGCATCGCCGGCAAACGCCGCGGGCAGCCGCGAGGCGGCATCGAACCCGGCTTGTGCCGTGCCGAGCCAGTAACGGCTCGCCAATCGGCGGCCGTCGTCACGGTCGCGGACTTCGCCATGCCAGGCCACGACTGGCAGAGCGTGCTGATCCTGGCGACGCTGGCTAAGGCTCGTCTCCAGTCGCATCACATGAAGGTCCGCCGCGCGGCCCTGATGGCGCACCGCCCATTTGCCGACCTTCTCGCCCAGCGCCATCGCCTGCGATAGCGCCAGCCATTCGCCAGCGTGACGCAAGCGGCGACTTCCCGTGACCGATGCCAGCCAGCCCTGCCCCTGACTATCGAGGTCCTCGAGCTCGGCGACATTCGGCAACTGCGCGAACAGGTGCCAGCCGACGCCGAGCGGCCGTGCCCACTCCAATTGCCCGCGCTGGCCGGCCGGTAGCCGATGGCGCGGCCAGGCCAGCGGCTGCGGCATACCGTGGTGGTCCAGCGAGACCAGCGGCATCGCCCGGTCGCCACCGCTGACATTGCCACTCTTGGACCAGAACAATGCGTGGGAATGCCGACTGGAGGCCACTAGCCGCTGCTGAGTCATGTCGTCCATGAGCCGCGCAAAATCGCCGGAGGCGGCCCCGACGCGATTGGCGCGATGCCAGACCTGTTCGAGCAGCGCCATGCCCAGGTTGTGCTGCCTCAAGGTAGCGAGCGTCGTCTCCAGCGCACCGCCCTGGCGGAGCACTCCACGGGAGAGCGCCTGCTGGCGGGCCCGCGGCAATGGCAGCGTCTCCATTTCCCGAAGCTCGTCGAAGGGTGACTCTCCCGCCAGCGACAGCGCTTCGGCGAGCAGCGCATCGGCCTCCACCCGCTCGAGATCTTCCGGCACGCGTTGACCGCGGGAGACGTAACAGAGCTTGAGACGATGCCGCATGACCACGTCGAGCACGCTGCCCAGTCGCGCCGCCTCGTCGAGCTTGGTCAGGATGCAGCCCCACAGCGGCGCCCCGGCATCCAGCGACGCCTGCTGCCAGGCTTCGATGACCTGCGCCAGGGTATCGCCATGGCTGGCCGCGTTGAGCACCAGCACGCGTCTTGCCGGCGCGGGCCCCTCGGCCAGGCGTGAGATCTCCCCTACCAGCCGCTGGTCACGCTGACTCATGCCGACGGTATCGATCACCGTCAGTTTTTTCCCCGCGCTGCGTGACAGCAGGGCGCGACGTGGCTGCGTCAGTCTGGCGACCAGCTCTCCCAGGTCGCCATCCTCCTCGAGCGCGTGGACCTCGGTTCCCAGTAGCCTGGCGTAGATTCGCAACTGCTCCGCGGCGCCGATGCGGTAGCTGTCGGTGGTCACCAGGGCCACGTCCTTGGGTCCGTGGCGCATCACGTAACGAGAGGCCAGCTTGGCCGTGGTGGTGGTCTTGCCGACACCGGTGGGGCCGACCAGCGCGAACACCCCGCCATCGGCGAACAGCGCCTCCTCGTCCTCCAGCCATGCCAGCCGCGAGCGCAGCTGGCGCAGCAGCCAGGCCTCAACGACGGGAGATTCGGGCGCCTCCTCGCGCAGCTCCTCCGGCGGGTCCTGGAGAATGTCCTCGGCCAGCGATGCACTGAACCCCGCCTGCATCAGGCGTCGGCGTAACGAAGCCGTGAGCGACGGGGAACCGGTTCGCGGAGACGAGGCGTTGTCGCGAAGCAGCGCGCGCACGTCATCCAGCAACCGGCGGTTGAGCGCCTCGAGCGTCTCCACCGTGGGCGTGGCGGCAGGCTCCGGCAGGGCGGTCGCCGCGGGACTCACCTGCGACTCGAGACCGGCCAGCGCCTGCTCATGGGCCTGCTCCGGCATGGCGATGATTTCGACACCCCCTTCGACCGCGCGGTTGGAGAGGATCAGCACCTGATCCCCCAGTGCCGATCTCACCTGACGCATGGCCTCGCGGCTGGTACTGGCTATGAAACGTTGGACGCCCATGACTTCCTCGATGGTTCGGGGCAGTCCGCCGGAAGTCGCCGACCGCCACTGAAGATTCGCGGTCACAGTCTGCCAGCCGCCGGGCACCGGGCATGGCCGGGAATGGCGGTCAAATCGGTGCCAATTCCGAGGCTGGGCGATATCGAGGCGATACGCGAGCGCGATCCTCGGGGGAGGGTCGCCAGCGAACGCGCGACGCGGGAACGGCTCCCCGCCGCGCGCCGGGGTGGGGTCAGCCGCTGGTCAGGCGCTGGATCAGGGCTTGCGTCGGGTAGCCGTCGGGGACCACGCCGATGCTGCGCTGGTAGGCCCGCAGGCCAGCGCGGGTGTTGGGGCCAACCAGACCATCCGGCGTCCCCACGTCGAAGCCGTGGGCGTTGAGCCCCTGCTGCATGCGACGAATGCGATCACGCGAGAGCGCCGGTTCGCCCCGCGGCCATTCGCCCTGGATCCCCGGTCGTCCGGCCAGCCGGTCCGACAGCGTGGCGACGGCCAGCGCGTAGCTGGTCGAGGCGTTGTAGCGCATGATCACGCGAAAGTTGGGCCCGACCAGAAACGCCGGCCCCTGGGCACCCGCGGGGGCGATCACCGAGGCCTGATCGAAGTCCGGCAGCGGCTGGCCGTCGAGGCGCTTCACCCCCTGGGCCTGCCACGCCTGGCTCGGGTGACGCACCGACAACTCGGTCTGGGAGTAATCGAAGCCGTCCGGTAACGTGACCTCGACACCCCAGGGTTGCCCTCGCTGCCAACCGGATGCATCCAGGTAGTTGGCCGTCGACGCCATCACGTCGGGAATGCTGCCCCAGATATCCCGGCGGCCATCACCGTCTTCGTCAACCGCGTAGGCCAGGAAGCTGCTCGGGATGAACTGGGTATGTCCCATCGCCCCCGCCCAGGAGCCTCGCATGCGATCCCGGTCGATATCGCCATTCTGCAATATCTTGAGGGCGGCCATCAGCTCGCCCTGCGCAAACGACTGGCGACGGCCGTCGAAACCCAGCGTCGAGAGCGCATCGATGGTCTCGAAGTCGCCGAAGTTGCTGCCGTAGTTACTCTCGATCCCCCAGATGGCAACGATGATTTCCCCGGGGACGCCGTATTGCCGGGTGACCTCATCCGCCGTGGTCCGGTTGGCGGCAAGGCGCTCGCGGCCATTGGAAACGCGCGACGCCGAGACGGCGCTGTCGAGATAGCTCCAGATCTGGCGGGTGAACTCGGGCTGGGAGCGATCGTGCTCGAGAATGCGGGGCTGGTAACTGGCTCGATCGAACGCTTCGGCCAGCGTCGCCCGATCGATCCCCTCGGCGGCCGCCCGCTGTCGGAACTGTTCGACCCAGGCGTCGAATCCGGCCGGATCCTGCACGCGCCCGGGATCCGTGGCGGCACCGGAACCGTTGTCGGTCTCCTCGGTCGCCGTCCGGGAGTCGGACGGGCTTGACGTCGTCCCCTGGGGAGCGCTGGAGGCGACCGTTTCGTCGGCGCGACCTTTCGACGCAGCATGGGTATCGGCGACGCTCTGACATCCCAGTAGCGCCAGCGAGAGGCAGAGCGAGAGTGCGGCGGGAGCCTTGACCGGTAGTGAACGCTTCACGGGACATATCCTTATGCTGAAGTGGTTCCAAGAGATGCTGGGCGCCGAAGCGGTTGTGCTGGCGGATTGCACCGCAGTGTAGCGTATCCCGCCGTGCAGGGGAGTGACTCGCGGCCGACGGCATCACGCCCTGCGCGAGGGCCGGAAAGCAGCGCCGCCCCCGGCGTTGCGCCCTTCCGTCGAGACCAGGCTGGAGGCCCCAGGTTGCCCGCGCCAGGACAGCCGCCACCCATCGCCACCTATGGCTAGGTGTATATCGGCGTGGTAAAGTCGGACCAACGCCACCATTCGGTTCCCATAATTTACTAATATTTTCAATAATTTCGCGCTCAGCGAATCATGACCAGGCGTTTACTGAAGGGAGGAGAGACACCATGCCGGGCCACATGCCTAGCCAGCTTTCGCTGACATGCGCGACCTGTCGTATTGGTGCCCCGACTCGTATCGGTGCCCAGACGCTGCCATCCATCGCTGCCACGATCACACTTCGGGGCCGGACCCCTGCCTGGATGCTGGCACCCCGCGGCGTCCGTCGTCCTTATCTGACCGATCCGCCCCAGCGACCCTGACCTGGCGACAGGTACGCCATGAGACCATGGGTACCGCCATCGCTGCTTGTCCGCAGAGGGCCACCCGCCTCGTCTCGCGCGGAGAAGGACATCATCGTCCCCGACGTCGACCATCCCCAAGACGCACGCCTCGTGCGACTGGCAACATCGCTTACACTGAGGCGAGCTAGGGGCGCGGATCGATCGCGACGGGCGAGAAACGAAGCTCGAGCGGGCCGGCTGCCACCATGAGGCAGATCGAGAAACGGGCCTCCCTGATCCAAGAATAGAGCGACAACTTCATGTCACTGCCGCTGATCGTTCTGCTGCCGCTACTGGGCAGCCTCGTACCGTTGCTGAGCAGTAACCGGCAACGCAATCTCAATGCCTGGTCCACCGCCCTGCTTCCCGCGATCGCGCTGGGCATCGTGATCGCCCATGCCCCGGGCGTGATTGCCGGTGAGGTCTACCACTCAAGCATGAGCTGGGTGCCGCAACTGGGCCTCGACCTGGCCTTCCGTCTCGACGGCCTCTCGCTGCTGTTCCTGCTGTTGATTCTGGGCATCGGCCTGCTGATCATTCTCTACTCGCGCTACTACCTGTCGCCCGAGGACAGCATGCCGCGCTTCTACGCCTACCTGATGCTGTTCATGACCTCCATGATCGGCATCGTGATGGCCGACAACCTGTTGCTGCTGTGGGTGTTCTGGGAGTTGACCAGCCTGTCGTCGTTCTTGCTGATCGGCTACTGGTATCACCAGAGCGAGGCACGTCGCGGCGCACGCATGGCGCTGGCGGTCACCGGCCTGGGCGGGTTGGCGATGCTGGCCGGTTTCCTGCTGATCGGCCATATCGTCGGCACCTTCGACCTGCAGACGGTGCTCGACAGCCGCGAGCTGATCCAGGCCGACCCGCGCTATCTGCCAGCGCTGCTGCTGGTGCTGCTCGGCGCGTTCACCAAATCGGCACAGTTCCCTTTCCACTTCTGGCTTCCGCATGCGATGGCCGCACCGACACCGGTCTCGGCGTTCCTGCACTCCGCCACCATGGTCAAGGCGGGCGTGTTCCTGCTCGCCCGCCTGCACCCCGCGCTGGCTGGCTCCCAGTTATGGCTCTACATCGTCACCCTCACCGGGCTGGTGACGATGATCTACGCCGCCTATTTCGCGCTGCTCAAGTACGATCTCAAGGGCGTGCTGGCGTTCTCCACCGTGAGTCACCTGGGCCTGATCACCATGCTGTTCGGGCTGGACAGCAAGCTGGCCGTGGTCGCGGGGCTCTTCCACATCATCAATCACGCGATGTTCAAGGCGGCGCTGTTCATGTCCTCCGGGATCATCGACCACGAGACCGGAACACGGGACATCCGCAAGCTGAGCGGGCTGCGCCGCAGCATGCCGATGACGGCGGCGCTGTCGGGCCTGGCCGCGGCCTCCATGGCGGGAGTGCCGCTGCTCAATGGTTTCATCTCGAAGGAGATGATGCTGACCGAGACACTGGAGAGTAGTCTGCTGGGCGGCCTGGCCTGGTTGATCCCGGTGCTGGCGACGCTCGGCAGCGTGCTGTCGGTGGCCTACTCGCTGCGTCTGATTCGGAATGTCTTCTTCGGCCCGGAAGCGAAGGAACTGCCCAAGGCGCCCCATGAAGCGCCGCTCCCGATGCGCCTGCCCATGCTGCTGCTGGTTGGCCTGTGCGTCGTTATCGGACTGATCCCGGCAGTGATCGTATCGGGAGTGCTGGATGCCGCCGCCCGGGCCACGATCCTGGCGCCGAGGCCGGAATTTCATCTGTCGATCTGGCACGGCTTCAACCTGCCGCTGCTGATGAGCGCCATCGCGCTGGCCGGCGGGGTCGGCATCTACGCCGTGCGCCGCAACCTGTTCAGCTTCCAGCGCCAGTTCCCGCAACGCAACGCGCTGATGATCTTCGAGCACAGCGTGCGCCGCCTGCTGCAATGGACCCAGGTCGCCATCGACCGGCTCGAGAACGGCTCGCTGCAGCGCTACATGCTGTGGCTGATCGTGGCGGTGCTGTTCCTCACCGGCAGCGGACTGCTGGATCTCGACCAGTTGCAGGGCTCGCGCCAGCCGCAGCCGCTCGACGGCCTGCTGCTCGCCGGCGCCGCCATCACGATCCTGGCGGGCCTGGGTACCGCCGTTCTCCACCGCCGCCGGCTGGTCTCGCTGATGATGCTGTCGGTCGTCGGGCTGATGGTGTCGCTGGCGTTCGCCCGCTTCTCCGCCCCCGATCTCGCGCTGACACAACTGGCGGTCGAAGTGGTGACCGTCATTCTGTTGATGCTGGCACTGTTCTTCCTGCCCCAGCGCACGCCCAAGGAGTCCACTGGCGCTCGCGTGGTGAGGGACGTGCTGCTGGCCGCCGGTTTCGGCGGCGTGGTGGCGAGCCTCAACTTCGCCCTGTTGACCCGGCCGCTGGACAGTATCTCCGGCTTCTTCCTCGACAACAGCGTCAGTGGCGGTGGCGGGCACAACGTGGTCAACGTCATCCTGGTCGACTTCCGCGGATTCGACACGCTGGGCGAGATCACCGTGCTCTGCATTGCCGCCATCGGCATCTACAAGCTGCTCAATCGCCTACGCCTGTTCATGCCATCGAGCGACAGCGAAGGTCGTCCCTGGTCCAAGGACCTGCATCCCATGCTGCTGGCGACCGTGTCACAGAGCCTGCTGCCGCTGGCGCTGCTGGTCTCGGTATTCATCTTCCTGCGCGGTCACAACGAACCTGGCGGCGGCTTCATCGCCGGTCTGGTGACGGCGGTCGCGCTGATTCTGCTCTACATCGCCCGTGGCGTGGACTGGGCCCAGCAGCGCCTCTCCTTCCAGTACCAACCCATCGCCGTGACGGGCGTGGCCATCGCCACGCTGACCGGCCTCGGCAGTTGGCTGTTCGGCCACAACTTCCTGACCTCCGCCTTCGGCCATTTCTCGATCCCCTATATCGGCGAGATCGAGCTGGCCACGGCGATGCTGTTCGATCTCGGGGTCTACCTGACGGTCGTCGGTGCCACGCTGATGATTCTGGCCAACCTGGGCAAACTGACCACGCGACACCGGCCCAGCAAAGAGAACGAAAAGGAGACCGTCTGATGGAAGCGCTCTACGCCACCGTAACCGGTTTCCTGGCCGCCAGCGGTCTCTATCTGGCACTGCGGGGCCGCACCTTTCCCGTGGTCGTGGGACTGACCCTGCTCTCCTATGCGGTCAACCTGTTCCTGTTCTCCACCGGCGGGCTCACCACCAACGGCGCGGCGGTCATCCGCGAAGGCGTCACCGACTACGCCGATCCGCTCCCCCAGGCACTGGTCCTGACCGCCATCGTGATCGGCTTCGCCATGACCGCGTTCTCGGTGATCCTGGCGATGCGCGTGCGCGGCGACCAGGGTAGCGATCAGGTCAACGATCAGCGCGGCGAAGAGCCGAAGGAGGAGAAGTCATGATGCATCATCTGATCGTGCTTCCGATCCTCCTGCCGCTCCTGAGCGGACTGCTGATGCTGGTCAAACGAGACTCGATCGTGCTGCCTCGGCGAGCAATCGCCTTGACCAGCACGGCGGCACTGCTGGTGATCAGCGCTGTACTGGTCATCCAGAGCGACAGCGGCGAGATCACCTACTACGCGCTGGGCGACTGGCAGCCCCCGTTCGGTATCGTGCTGGTGCTGGATCGACTCTCGGCGCTGATGGTCTGCCTGACAGCCTTTCTGGCCCTTGGCAGCGTCGCTTACGCCTGCGCCGGCGACGACCGCAAGGGCAGCAACTTCCATGGCCTGTTCCAGTTGCAGTTGATGGGGATCAACGGTGCTTTCCTGACCGGCGACATGTTCAACCTGTTCGTGTTCTTCGAGGTCCTGCTGATCGCCTCCTACTCGCTGCTGATGCATGGCGGCGGCAAGGATCGCACCCAGGCCGGCTTCCACTACGTGGCGCTGAACCTGGCCGGCTCGGCGATGTTCCTGATCGCGCTCGGCGTGCTCTACGGCACCACCGGTACGCTCAACATGGCGGACATGTCGCAGAAGGTCGCCGCGCTCGACCCAGACCGGCTCGGCCTGATCAAGGCGGGCGCGTTCCTGCTGCTGGTGGTGTTCGGTCTCAAGGCCGCGATCCTGCCGCTCTATTTCTGGCTACCGCGCGCCTACAGCAGTGCGCCGGCGCCGGTAGCGGCACTGTTCGCGATCATGACCAAGGTGGGCATCTACGCGATTCTGAGGGTCTACACGCTGATCTTCGGCAGCGGTGCCGGCGAGCTGGCGAATTTCGTTCAACCCTGGCTGTGGTGGTTCGCCTTGGCGACACTCGCACTCGGCGGCCTGGGCGTACTGTCGGCCCGCGACCTGCGCAACCAGGTGGCCTACCTGATCCTGATTTCGGTCGGCACCCTGCTGGTCGGGGTCAGCATGAATCGCGAGGCGCCTCTCGCCGCCCTGCTCTACTACATGATCCATACCACCCTGGTCAGCGGCGGGCTGTTCCTGCTGGCCGACGCGATCGGCGAGCAGCGCGGCAAGGCTGGCGCACGGATCGTCCCCGGCCGCGGCGTGACCCAACCGGCCTTGCTGGGGCTGTTCTACTTCATCGGTGCGGTCACGGTGATCGGCCTGCCGCCACTGTCGGGCGCCATCGGCAAGGCGCTGCTGCTGAATGCCGCGCTGCCGAGCGAGCAACCTTGGCTGTGGTCGCTGCTGTTGCTGTCGAGCCTGGCGGGGCTCGTCGCCATGGCGCGTAGCGGCTCGACCGTGTTCTGGAAGGCGGGGCGCGGCGACAGCGACGGCCCCAGGTTGAAGCCGGCGATGCTGGCGGGACTGATCCTGCTGCTCGGCGCGTCACCGGCATTATCGATTCTCGCCGGTCCAATCACGCGATTCACCGATGCCAGCGCCACTCAACTGCTCGATCACGACGCCTATGCCGAGGCGATCCTGTCCCGCAACATTGCCGGAGGTGACTCATGATTCCTCCCACTCGCTGGCTGCCGATGCCGGTACTATCCCTTTTACTGCTTGTGGTTTGGCTGTTGCTGCAGCAGAGCGTCGCGCTGGGGCAGTGGCTCCTCGGCGGTGTGCTGGCGATCCTGATCCCGGTGGTCTGCCGACCTTTCTGGGAGCGCCAGCCGACCATCAAGCGTCCTCTGAAACTGCTGGGCTACTTCTTACGTGTGCTGGGCGACATCGTGACCGCGAACATCCAGGTCTCGAAGTTGATTCTCGACCCCCGGGGCCAGATGCGACCGGCCTTCGTCGAATACCCGCTCACGCTGAGGGAGAATTTTCCGATCACCATCCTGGCCAGCACCATTACCATGACGCCGGGGACCGTCTCCGCCCACCTGCGGCTCGACGGCAGGACGCTGCTCATCCACGCGCTGGACGTGGCGGACACCAGGGCGTTGATCGATGAAATTCACCAGCGCTACGAGCGCCCCCTGATGGAGATCTTCGAATCATGATCGACATGGCCCTGTGGATCGCGCTGGCGCTGTTCTGCGCCGCCATCGTACTCAATTTCTATCGCGCCGTTGTCGGACCCAGCCTGCCGGATCGGGTACTGGCGGTGGACACCATGTACATGAACTCGATCGCGCTGATCGTCCTGTTCGGTATCTGGGTCAACAACAAGGACTACTTCGAAGCGGCGCTTCTGATCGCGATGCTGGGCTTCGTCAGCACCATCGCCATCTGCAAGTATCTGCTGCGCGGCGACATCATCGAATAGGAGGCGTGACGATGCTGGATACGATTATCGAGGGCGCGGTCGCCTTCATGCTCATTGCCGGTGGCGCGTTTGCGTTCATCGGCTCGCTGGGGATGACGCACCTCAAGGACTTCTACATGCGTCTCCACGGCCCTTCCAAGACGACGACACTGGGTGTCGGCTGCACCCTGATCGGCTCGCTGATCTACTTCAGCCGGGAAGACGGTCCGATCATCCAGGAACTGCTGATCACCATCTCCGCCTTCATCACCGCACCGGTATCGGCCCACATGCTGGCCAAGAGTGCGCTGCACCACAAACTGAAGCCGGATCCCCGCACCCGCGGCAACCCGGTCGAGCTGGAAAGCGATAAGCCCAGGCACACCATCGAGGAAGCCCCCCAGGGCGACTCGCCTCTGCCCTAGGAGAGCACCGCCGCCAGCGTCACCAGCCGGCGGTGTGCTGCTCGACCAGATGGGCCAGCAGGGCAACGTGTTCCGGACGCTCGTTGAGCGCCGGGATATAGCGGTAGCGCCCGCCCCCGGCCTGCTGGAAGTAGTGGCGGTTCTCGGCGTCGATCTCTTCCAGGGTCTCCAGACAGTCCGCCGCAAAGGCCGGGCTGATGACATCGACGCACTCGGTCTTGTCCGCGCCCCACGCCTTGAGCGTCTCGTCGGTGTAGGGCTTGAGCCACTCCTCACGGCCGAATCGCGACTGATAACTCTGAAACCACTCCCCTTCGCCGAGCCCCAGCGCCTCGGCCAATAGCCGGCTGGTGGTCTCGCAGTGCCTGGCATAGGGGTCGCCGTTGTCGACATAGCGCTTGGGGATACCGTGATAGGACATCAGCAGCCGACCGCGGTCGCCATTGGTCTCCCAGTGCTGGCGGACGCTGGCTGCCAGCGCCGCGATATAGTCCGGGTGGTCGTGATAGTCGCGTACGAAGCGCAGCTCCGGCAGATGCGGGCAAGGTTCCAACGCCTTGGCCAAGCGCTGGAATACCGCGCCGGTCGTGGTACGCGAGAATTGGGGATAAAGCGGCACCACCAGGATGCGCCCCACGCCGGCTTCGCGCAGCTTGAGTCCGGCCTCCTCCATGCTCGGCTTGCCGTAGGTCATCGCCAGCTCCACTGGGATGGCTTCGCCGGTGCGGGTGGCCAGCGATTCCCTCAACGCGCGCTGCTGGCGCCGTCCGATCGCCAGCAACGGTGACCCCTCCTCCTGCCAGACCGAGGCATAGGCCTTGGCAACCTTGGGCGGGCGAATTCGCAGGATGACGCCGTGCAGAATCGGCCACCAAAGCCAGCGTGGCGCATCGATGACCCGGGGGTCGCCGAGGAATTCTCCGAGGTATTCCCTCACGGCCTTGGCCGTAGGCGCCTCGGGCGTTCCCAGATTGACCAGCAGCACTCCATAACGGGCCGCCATAGCACCACTCCTTTCCCTGCCATCCTTTGATGAAATTCTACCAACATCGCTTGTACTTACCCGATCATCTTATACGATTAACACAATGTGTATAATTTATGGATAACTTCATGCCGCGTCCGCTGATCCTGGTTCTGGGTGATCAGTTGTGCGAGGAGCTGGAACCCCTCGCCAACGCCCCCGCCAATGCCGTTGTCGCTCTCTGCGAGGTCAAGGCGGAGGGGGAGTATGTCCCTCACCATCCTCAGAAGATCGTGCTGATATTGTCGGCGATGCGTCACTTCGCCGATACCCTGCGCGACAAAGGGTATCAGGTCCACTACAGCCGGCTCGACGACGACGACAACCGCCAGGATCTGCTACAGGAAGCCGAGCGACTCGCCGACGCCTATGGCTGCGACGAAATCCGGGTGACACATCCCGGCGAATGGCGGCTGCTGGAGCGTATCCAGGGTCGGGGCACGCGCTGGCGACTCTACGACGATACCCGTTTCTACTGCTCCATCGCCGAGTTCGGCGAGTGGCTGGAGGGACGCAGACGCTTTCGGATGGAAGACTTCTATCGTCAAATGCGCAAGCGTACCGGATTGCTGATGGAGGAGGACGAACCGGCCGGCGGACAGTGGAACTTCGATCACGACAACCGACAGCCCGTCGATAAACGCCTCCAGTTCCCCGAGCCGCCACGTCATCGTCGGGACGATATCACCCGCGAGGTCCAGGCACTGGTCGAATCGCAGTTCGGCGACCATTTCGGCACCCTGGATGGCTTCAACTGGGCGGTAACGCGACGCCAGGCACTGAGCGACCTGCGCCATTTCGTCGCCCACGCGCTACCCGACTTCGGCACCTACCAGGACGCTATCAGCGACGAGGACCCTTGGCTGTTTCACTCGCGACTCTCGGCGTCGCTGAACATCGGCCTGCTCTCTCCCCGCGAGGTCTGCGATGCCGCCGTGGAGGCCTGGCGGCGGGACGCGGCACCCATCAACGCCGTGGAGGGATTCGTGCGCCAGATTCTGGGCTGGCGCGAGTACGTCCGCGGCATTTATTGGCAACGCATGCCGCACTACAAGCGCGAGAACCGCCTCGACGCCCGACGTGGGCTGCCCGACTTCTACTGGACCGCCGACACGGATCTGCGCTGCGTCCGGCGCGCCCTGGAGATGACTCGGGATAACGCCTATGCCCACCATATCCAGCGCCTGATGATCACCGGCAACTTCGCGCTGCTTTGCGGAGTCGCCCCGGCAGCGCTCTGCGACTGGTATCTGGCGGTCTACGCCGACGCCTTCGAATGGGTCGAGCTGCCCAACACGCTGGGCATGACCCTCTACGCCGACGGGGGCTATCTCGGCTCCAAACCCTACTGCGCGTCGGGAAAATACATCGACCGCATGTCGGATCACTGCCGCCAGTGCCGCTATGACGTCAAGCAGGTCACCGGCAAGGACGCTTGCCCCTTCAATAGCTTGTACTGGCACTTTCTGGAGGGTCATCGCGAGCGTCTGCGGGGCAACCACCGCATGAAACTGATCTACGGGAGCTGGGATCGCATGCAGGAAGACAAGCAAGCGGCCATCCTCGACCAGGCAGAGCGATTCCTGCATTCGATCCACTTCGAGGCGCCCTATGGCCAAGGTGATCACGCAGAAGGCTATCGGCGGCGCTGAAGTCTGCAGATCCGCGAAGCCTGGCAGACCGGCATCGGTGTAAACGAGAGAAGAGAGAAGAGAGAAGAGAGACAGCATTCCCTCCAGAACATGGCAAGTCACTGCAGGACTCGCCGGAGGGAAATCAGGTTGGTGAATGGAAAATACGTCAGACTGGCGTCATCGAGACTATCGGTCCGGGATCAGAAAACCAGCGGCATCCGCGACAGCAGCGGATCGTGGTAGTGGGGCTCATGACCGACGATCTCGTCGTTGGCTACCTGCTGGACCAGATAGGCGCGATGGATACCGGCCTGTTTCAGTTCGCCGTAGACATCGTCGAGCGCGCGAAACAGCATCGGCTTGCCGCGTCGGGTCAAGGCCTGCGTGGTACCGTCGTGCGGCTCCAGCATGACCTGATAGTAGCGGCTGCCAGCATGGGCGATGACGCGGATCTCGAAGTTCTCGTGATGTCGTTGATAGTGCGCTAGCTCCTTGAGTTCCATGGTTCCCTCCTGTGGTGGTGTATGGAATCGTGTTCTGGATCGGGAGACGCTCCTTGCCGTCCCGTCGCGATACCCTGACAGTCAAATGTGACAAAGCTGTGACCAGGGCCTGTTCACACGATATGCCAGCGAGCCGCGTGGAGTGTGTGAACAGGTCCTAAGACGCCAAGACACGCCGATCGTTCACTCCCCGGCAGCCGCCGAACGGTGGTCCAGCGCCACCACGACCCGGCCGTTGGCGGCGCGCTTGGCCGCCGGCTTGAAGTGGCTCCAGAGATCGCCGAAGCTATCGACCCTGGCCTCGGCACCGAGGCGAAGCGCAATGATCGACAGGCGGACCAGCGGGAAAAAACGCCATTGATCGTAGCGGTCCTTGGCATGAAAGCCATCTTCCGCCCTGGCGTCGGCGGGAACCAGCGCGTGGCTCTCCACGCTGAAGCGGCGTTGTATGCCGGCCAGCCGACGGTGGAGATCCTTCCCATCATTCAGTAGCAGTATGAAGTCGTCACCGCCGAGATGGCCCAGAAAGTCTTCCCGCCCCAGCTCGCTTCTCACCAGATTCGCCAGCGCGAGGATCACTCGATCCCCCAAGGCGTAACCAAACCGATCATTGAAGGGCTTGAAGTTGTCGAGATCCAGATAGCAGGCGACGAACCCCCGAGCCTGGCGCTGGTAGTGTTCCAACGCCAACCTGATGGGGCGGTTGCCAGGCAGTTGGGTCAACGGATTGGCCTGGCGCGCCATCTGGACCTGCTGCTCGGTGAACAGTTGCAGCAGGTTGATGACGTGCCCCATACCCAGATAGCGGCCACCGTCGGTGATGATGAAATCCTCGTCGCGGGACGCCTCCTCTCGCCCCGTCACCTTGCGCGAGACTCGCTCCAGCGGCTCGTGGGCCTCCACGCAGAGCGCTTGAGTCCGCATCACCCTGGTGACGGGCTGACGGCCGTGAAGATCGAAACCGAAGCGTTTGCCGAGCAGCGCCATCAGTTGCTGACGCCCCAGAATGCCGATCGGTCGGCTCCGGCCATCGACGACCGCCAGCGCATTGGCATGCGGCAGACGGCTGAAGCGCTCGGACGCCTCCGCCACGCAGAGACCGGCGTCCAGCGCGGGCAGCGGCACACTGAGGCGCCGGATCTCTGTCGCGCCAGTGGCCGGGCGATGGTGGGCAGCCAGTGACGCCAGCCGGGCTTCGAGCGGCTCGCGTACCCGATGAGGAGCGGCATCGGGGCGCGCAAACAACCACCCCTGGCAATAATCCGCCCCCAGCTCGAGCAGGGTATCCAGTTCCCCCTCCCGCTCCACCCCCTCCGCAATGACACGGCTATCCATGCTGTGCGCGATATCGATGATGGAGCGGACGAAACGGCGCTTGACGGGGTTCTCGTCAAGGCGACTGACGAAGTGGCGATCCAGCTTGACGTAGTCGGGGTTGAGCTGGGACCAGAGTCGCAGGCCGGCGTAACCGTCTCCCAGGTCGTCCAGCGCGATGGAGAACCCCATAGACTGATAATGACGGGCAGCCTCGGCCACCAGGTCGGAATCGATCCCCGGCGACTGCTCGGTGATCTCGAGGACGATGCGTTCGGGCGAGAGACCGTGCTGGTGAAGAAGTGCCAGCGTCTGGCCGCCGAGATCCTCGGGATCGATCAGGACTTCCGGACTGGCGTTGAGGAACAGCAGCTCGCCGAGGCCGGTATTCACCCAACTCTCGATCGCCCGTTCTCGACATCCGCGCTCCAGTGCGGCAAGCAAGCCGCGTTCGCGGGCCGCCCGGAACATCGGGATCGGATTCGCATAGGGCGAGTCCCGCGGGCCGCGGGACAACGCCTCGTACGCCAGAATATGGCCGGTCGTGACGGAAACGATCGGCTGGAAATGAACGCTCAGATCTCGACGGGCGACGATCTCATCGAGGCAAGGGTTGCCGAGGGAAGCGGAGGGTGGGTTCATGAATGCCATGAAAGCGCAACATCATGACACAATAATGACACATGAAATTACAACAACATCCCGAAATGGCAGCGACTACTGATAAGCGGAGGGGTCGATCGCCTTGCCCAGAGAGTTGCGGTCGATCCACCTGCCCGCCTTCGCCTCCTTGTAGCGAAACACCACGCGATCACCGATGGCAACCGGCAGCTCGGCATCTTCCGTCTGATAACTGTAGAGTTCGCCATCGACCGTGAGCCAATGGCGGTAGAGATCGGGCATGCCCAGCCACTCCTTGAAGGGACCTTCCCGTTCCAGCTTTTCCAGCTGGCCACGTACCTCGATCTTGGGAACCCGCTGACGACGCCCCCGCTGAAATCCACCTGCCATGATTCGACTCCTTGATATCTTTCCCAAACACCGGCACCGCCGGCTTCTTCACTATCCGTTGACTTACTCGTAGTGCTGACCGTAGCTGTCCGGCGCCAGATCCTCGAATCGCGTGTACTTGCCGATGAAAGCCATGTGGACGGTGCCGATAGGACCGTTACGCTGCTTGCCGATGATCAGTTCGGCCAGCCCCTTGTTGTCGGGATTGTCGGAATTGTAGACCTCGTCGCGGTAGACGAAGGCGATGACATCGGCATCCTGCTCGATGGCGCCGGATTCGCGCAAGTCGGACATGACGGGGCGCTTGTTGGGCCGCTGCTCCAGCGAGCGGTTGAGCTGGGAGAGCGAAACCACCGGGCAGTTGAACTCCTTGGCCACGCCCTTCAGCGAGCGCGAGATCTCCGAAATCTCGGCGGTGCGGTTCTCGGACAGCCCCGGTACCTGCATCAGCTGTAGATAGTCGATCATCACCAGCCCGACATTGCCATGCTCGCGGGCGATGCGACGCACCCGCGACCGCAGCTCGTTGGGCGACAGCGCCGGCGTATCGTCGATGAACAGCTGCCGATCCTTGAGCAGGTTGACCGCCGAGGTCAAGCGCGGCCAATCCTCGTCCTCGAGCTGGCCGGTACGCACCCGCGTCTGATCGATTCGCCCCAGCGAAGAGAGCATACGTAGCATCAGCGATTCCGCCGGCATCTCCATCGAGAACACGATGACCGGCTTGTCGTTGGAAACCACCGCGTGCTCGACCAGATTCATGGCGAAGGTGGTCTTGCCCATGGAGGGGCGGCCCGCGATGATCACCAGGTCCGAGGGTTGCAGACCCGAGGTCATGTCGTCGAGATCGCGAAAACCGGTCGAGATCCCGGTCATCTGCCCCTTCATGTTGAACAGCTCGTCGATCCGGTCGACCGCCTTGGTCAGCAGGTCGCTCATGCCGATCGGCCCACCGAACTTGGGCCGCGACTCGCTGATCTGAAACACCAGGCGCTCGGCCTCGTTGACCAGTTCGTCCGGCGGCCGCCCTTCCGGCGAGTAGGCACTGTCGGCGATCTGACGCGAGGCCTGAATCAGTTTCCGTAGCGTCGCCCGCTCGCGGACGATATCGGCGTAGGCGCGGATGTTGCTGGCCGACGGCGTATTGCGGGCCAGCTCCGCCAGATAGGCGAGCCCCCCCACGCTCTCGAGCTGGTCGCGGCGCTCCAGCGCTTCCGACAGCGTGACGACATCGAGTGGGTGCGCGCTCTCGGCCAGTTCCGCCATCGCATTGAATGCCAGGCGATGCTCGTGACGATAGAAGTCGTCCGCGACCAGTCGCTCCGACACCGTGTCCCAACTGCTGTTGTCGAGCATCAGCCCGCCCAGCACCGACTGCTCCGCCTCGAGCGAGTGGGGCGGCATCTTCAGTTGGGCGGTTTCGTGATCATTGTCGACGCGTTGATTCATGCTTGGCGTTCATCCCGTGTCGCGCGCAGAACACACTGCAAAAGTCTGGCGCTCATTCTACCCAGTCGGCAGCCACCATCGCCACGCCCCCCGGCCATGAAAAAGGCACGCAGGGCGTAAACCCTGCGTGCCTTCGGCCAGACGTCTCGGCGACGGCGACGGTCGAGATTTACTCGGCCACCACCACCACACGGACGCTGGAAGTGACTTCGGCATGCAGCTGCAGCGCGATGTCGTATTCGCCGGTCTGGCGAAGCGGGCCTTCCGGCATGCGCACTTCGCTCTTGGCGACTTCGATGCCGGCCTGGGCCATGGCTTCGGCCAGATCGCGCGGGCCGATGGAGCCGAACAGCTTGCCTTCATCGCCCGCTTTCGCGACCAGAGACAGTTCGATTTCGGCGAGCTGCGCCGCACGAGTCTCGGCCTGGGCCTTGCGCTCTGCAGCCTGGGCTTCGAGCTCGGCGCGCTGCGCTTCGAACGCTTCGACGTTGTCTTTGGTTGCCGGCACGGCCAAGCCGTAGGGAACCAGGTAATTACGGCCGTATCCGGGCTTGACGGTGACCTTGTCACCCAGGTCGCCCAGCTTGCCGATGTTATCGAGCAGAATGACTTCCATTCTCGTGAACCTCTCGTCAATCACTGCGTGTCAGTCGACCGCGAAAATCCGCGAAGGTATCTACCAACGCCAACAGCAGTACAATCAGAATCGTGGGCCAGGTGGTCAACAGCAAGGCATAAAAGCCTACCAGCCAGAACCCGCTCATTCCCTTCAAACCGATAAACCCATGAACCAGTGCCACGCCGGCGACCAGCAGCGGAACCCAGGCCAGCAGACTGGCGGCGGGAACGGCCAGTACCATGCCCAGCGCCATCAATCCGACCAGCAGCAGGAGCTGTTTGCGCGATAGCCTCAGTGAATGAAACTCCTCGCGAAACCCGCCGGGGTTGTAAAGCCCCGCCTGCCAGCTGCGGGCCAGCGCCAGGCAGGCGATCCCGGCGAGTAGCACGACCAGGCCGGTTGCCCCGCCGATCACCAGCGTCGCCATCAACTCGGTATCGACGCCCTGCGCCGATAGCTGGTCGAGCATGCTGGCAACCTCCGACGAGCTCTGCCGCAGTTCCGCCAGCAATGGCGCGGTCCCTCCGGCCGGCACGAAGATGCCAAGCTGCACCAGCGCCATGCAGACCACGCTGCCAACGATGAGCGCTTCGGACCAGCGCATGCGTGACCGCAGCACTGTCGCCATCAACGTCACCAGCAGGATGCTGGCCAGCGGCACCGAATCGCCCTGCATCCACCACCAACCGGCGGGGAGAGCGGCGGCCATCAACACCGGCGCCGCCGTGGTCATGCCCCGGCGCAGGGTAACCAACCCGGCAACGGCGGCGCTGAACCAGAACAGCCACGGCACCAACGCTGTCAGTGCGGCCGCCGCTATCGCTTGTGGCGTACCGCGCATGATCCAACGTGCCAGTGCCAGCATGATGCCTCGCTATGGATTACCGATCGTGGACTACCGGATCAGGGTTTACTGGTGGCTGTCGGAGTACGGCAGCAGCGCCAGGTAACGTGCCCGCTTGATCGCGGTAGACAGTTGACGCTGGTAGCGCGCCTGAGTACCGGTAATACGGCTCGGGACGATCTTGCCAGTTTCGGTGACGTAGGCTTTCAGCGTATCGATGTCTTTGTAATCGATGTACTTCACGCCTTCGGCAGTGAAGCGGCAGAACTTACGGCGACGGAAAAAACGTGCCATGAGAGTCTCTCCTTAGCGAAATCGAATCAGTTGGTTTCGGCGGTGGTTTCGGAACGCTCGGGGCGCTCTGAACGCTCACGATCGCCACGCTCGGAGGGCTTGTCGTCACGGCGACGGCTCTTCTCTTCGGCCGGCTTCATCATCGGCGAGGCTTCGGTAACAGCCTCTTTGTTGCGCACGATCATGCTGCGGATGATGGCATCGTTGAAGCGGAAGATGTTCTCGATCTCGTCGAGGGTCTCGCCGCTGCACTCGATGTTCATCAGCACGTAGTGTGCCTTGTGGATCTTGTTGATCGGGTAGGCCAGGTGGCGACGGCCCCAATCCTCGAGACGATGTACGGTACCGCCGTTCTCGGTCACGAGGCTGGTGTAGCGCTCGACCATGGCCGGAACCTGCTCGCTCTGGTCCGGGTGGACCATAAACACGATTTCATAATGACGCATATTAGCTCCTTGCGGTTTGGCAGCTTCCGCGCGGTGATGCTCCTGAAGAGATGACCACCACGAGAAGCAAGGAGTCGATACCGGGGGAACGGCGCTATGCCCGCTCACGATCCCGGATATTCAGACCAATTGGCGATTCGCCCGGACAGGCCTGGGCGGGAGTCGCGTTCCATGAGCATAGCCTGCCCACAGAACCGCGCAATTGTAGAGACCAAGCCCCGTCAGCGCAAGTTTAACCGGCGCCCCGGGCCCGCTGGCGTACCGCCTCGAACAGACAGATGCCGGTGGCGACCGAGACATTGAGACTGGAGACACCGCCCTGCATCGGCAGCTTGACCAGCCCATCGCAGGCCTCGCGAGTCAGACGGCGCATCCCCTTGCCCTCGGCGCCCATCACCAGGGCACAGGGCACGGTGAAATCGGCATCGTACAGGAGCGAGTCCGCTTCGCCGGCGGTACCGGTGATCCAGACCCCCTGCTGCTTGAGCTTTTCCATGCAGCGAGCGAGATTGGTGACCTGAAACACCGGCACCAGTTCCGCCGCCCCGCAAGCCACCTTGCGCACCGTCGCGTTGAGCGGCGCGGACTTGTCCTTGGGCACGATCACGCCATTGACCCCGGCGGCGTCGGCGCTGCGCAGGCAGGCTCCCAGATTGTGGGGATCGGTGACACCATCCAGTATCAGCAATAGCGGCGGCCGGCTGGCCTGCCATTGCTCGAGCCGCCACCACAAGGTCGTTTCGCTCTCGGCGACCAGCGGCTCGCAGAAACCGATCACGCCCTGGTGGGAAGCCTGATGGGAAACACTGTCGAGCGCCTCGCGCGCCATTCGTCTCAGCTCGCAGCCCGCCGCGTGGGCCTGCTGCAGGAGAGCCTCCAGACGTTGCTCGGCATGGCCTTGCTGAACCCACAGCACTTTCGGCGGCTGGCCGCGTTCGAATAGCGCGCGAACGGCGTGAACGCCGTAGACGGGCTCCAGCCCGTCCGGCATGCGAGGCAGCTCGCGCGGCTTCGCCGAGGTGCGGCGATTCGTAGGACGACTCATCTCGGCTGGCACCTGCTGGAAGGCTGGCCGATGGCCGCCGTCATCGCTTGCCACCGCGCTGACGCGGGCCGCGGGAACGACGCTTGCCACCTTCGTCGCCGCCCTCCGCTGCTCCCTGGCGCTCGCGCTTGCCCGGACGACTCTTGCGTGAAGAGGGCTTCTTGGCAGGTGCCCCAGCGGCAGGGACATCGCCACCGGGCTTCTGACCACGCGGCGTGCGGCGGTGGCGCGGCGCCGCGTCGGCAAGATCGAAATCGATCTTGCGGTCGTCGAGATCGACCCGAGCGATACGCACGGTGACGCCGTCTCCCAGACGATAAGCGACCCCGCTGCGCTCACCCTTGAGGCGGTGTTTTTCCGCTTCGTAGTGATAGTAGTCGGACGGCAGCGACGTCACGTGCACCAGCCCTTCCACGTAGACGTCGTCGAGCCGCACGAAGATCCCGAACTGCGTGACCGAGGCGATGGTGCCCTCGTAGACCTCGCCGACCTTGTCGGAGAGGAACTCGCACTTCAGCCAATCGGTGACATCGCGTGTCGCCTCGTCGGCGCGACGTTCGGTCATCGAGCAGTGCTCGCCCAGCTCGACCATCTGCTCGAAGGTGTACGGGCACCAGATCGAGGGCTTCTCGACCGGCGCCCCCTCCGCCCGCTGCACGGTCTGGGTCTGACGCGGGCCGCGAATGACCGATCGGATCGCGCGATGTACCAGCAGGTCGGGATAGCGCCGGATCGGCGACGTGAAATGCGCGTACGCCTGGTAAGCGAGACCGAAGTGCCCGTCGTTCTGCGGCGAGTAGACCGCCTGGCTCATCGAGCGCAGCATGACGGTCTGGATGATGTCGAAGTCGGGACGCCCCTGGATCACCTCCCGCAGTGCCTGGTAGTCCTTGGGCGTCGGTTCGTCACCGCCGCCCAGGGTTAGTCCCAGTTCACCCAGGAACACGCGCAGATTTTCCAGCCGCTCAGAAGCCGGCGACTGGTGGACGCGATAGAGCGCGGGTAGGTCGTGCTTGTCGAGGAAGCGCGCCGTGGCGACGTTGGCCGCCAGCATGCACTCCTCGATCAACTTGTGGGCGTCGTTGCGCGTGCGCGGCACGATCTTCTCGATCTTGCGCTCGTCGTTGAAGACGATCTGCGTCTCCGTGGTCTCGAAATCGATGGCGCCACGTACTTCGCGCGCCTGGCGCAGGACCTTGTAGAGCGCATGCAGGTTCTCCAGCGACGGCACCAGCTCGCGGTAGCGCTCTCGAAGTGCCGCCCCTTCGTCGCTGTCCGGCTCCTCCAGCATTGCGCCGACCTGGTTGTAGGTCAGCCGGGCATGAGACTGGATCACCGCCTCGTAGAACTTGTAGCGGCTGATGGTGCCGTTCTGGGAGATGTTCATCTCGCAGACCATGGTCAGGCGGTCGACATGCGGGTTGAGGGAGCAGAGCCCGTTGGAGAGCAGCTCCGGCAGCATCGGCACGACCTGCCCGGGGAAATAGACGGAGTTGCCGCGGATGTAGGCCTCGTTGTCGAGTGCACTGCCGCCGCGAACGTAGTGGGAGACGTCGGCGATCGCCACGACCAGCTTCCAGCTCCCGGACTTGGTCTTCCAGGCGCAGACGGCGTCGTCGAAATCCTTGGCATCCTCGCCGTCGATGGTCACCAGCGGCATCTCGCGGAGATCGATTCGCGCCGTCTTGTCCTCCTCCTTCACCTCGGCGGACATGCCGGCGATCTGCTCGTCCACTTCCGGAGGAAACTCCGCGGGAATATCGTGGGAGCGAATCGCGATGTCGATCTCGAGCCCGGGATCCATCCGCTCTCCCAGAACCTCCACCACTTCACCTACCGGCTGCTTGCGGGTCTCCGGCTGCTGGGTGATGTGGACGGAAACGATCTGTCCGTCCTTCGCCCCACCGCTGACGCTGTGGGGAATGATCACTTCCTGGCTGATCCGTGAATTCTCGGGGATCAGCACCGCGAACTCGGAACTGTTCTGGCGGAACACGCCAACCAGCGTCTGGGTGTTGCGGGCCAGCACCTCGGCGATGGTGCCCTCGGCGCGACCTCGACGATCCTTGCCGCTGACGCGGGCCAGCACCACGTCGCCATCGAACACGCGGCGCATCTGGCGCGGCGGCAGTACCAGGTCGGGTTTGACGCCATCGTGACGAATCAGGAAGCCCATGCCGTCACGGTGCCCCTGAACGCGTCCCTTGATCAGATCGAGCTTGTCGATCAGGGCATAGGCGCCGCGACGATCCTTGAGAATCTGGCCGTCACGCTCCATCGCCGCCAGCCTGCGGCGCACGGCTTCCAACTGGTTGTCGTCCTCGAGCCCCAGCATGGCACTCATGTCTTCATGAGTGATCGGCTTGCCGTAGCTCTCCAGCCGTGCCAGCAGATACTCGCGACTGGGCACGGGGTTGTCATATTTTTCCGTTTCACGAGCCGCGTGCGGATCGTCATCCAACGTCCAATGAGTCATGCAACCATCGTCCTTGCGTTGAGCCTGCTGGGCCTAGGCGGTAGAGAGAATTCACGCGGCGGGCGGCCTGAGCCGTTCAATCTTTTTGGATTCATTCTCCAAGTATAGCGTTCACGCCTGTTCGACCCAACCATGCGCTGCCAAACGGCCAAGATCGGGGTCGATGACCAGACATGGGAACCGCCTTGGGCCCGTTCGGGCGTAAGCCCAACCGCTGTCACCGGACGCTTGCATTCGGATGCAAAATCGGTATTATGCATCGCGCCTTGGCCCAGATGGCGGAATTGGTAGACGCGCTAGCTTCAGGTGCTAGTGTCCTTACGGACGTGGAGGTTCAAGTCCTCTTCTGGGCACCATCGCTTTCGGCGATGGTCATTTTGAATGTACAAGGCCGGTTTGGCCCGGATGGCGGAATTGGTAGACGCGCTAGCTTCAGGTGCTAGTATCCTTACGGATGTGGAGGTTCAAGTCCTCTTCCGGGCACCATTCCAGCGGAGTTTTCCCAACTCCAGGCAGCACCCGATACATGACACGCCCAGGTGGCGGAATTGGTAGACGCGCTAGCTTCAGGTGCTAGTATCCTTACGGATGTGGAGGTTCAAGTCCTCTCCTGGGCACCACGTGTCATGATCGTTTCCTCTTGAGACTCTCCCCGCGCAAGCGCTGTATTACCATCACTCCCGCACGTCCCTTATTTTCCGCGATCCGTTGGAGATGACATCGCCCTCAGCGATATCGCCCAGGCCGCGTCGAGACCGCTTCGAGCCCCCAGCCTTCCTTGTCTACCCGGCCTTCCAGTTGGCGCTCGACGGGATCGGCCAATTGAGGGAAGAAATCCAGGCCGGTCCGCGCCTCGATCTCGTCGATCGTGACCACAAAACGGGCGAGAGGCTCGTTGCCATCGACGCTCTGTGGCATCAGAAACGCCAGCGCACGAGGTGTCGCCCCGGGCGCGATCAGTATCTTGTAGAACCCCACGGGAATTTGCGAAAACCCGACCCGATGCAGCAACTGGTCATCGTAGACCGGCCCGGTGACGACCCAGACGCGCCCGAACCTGGGTACGAAATCGTCGATGACCGCCTCCTCCAGGCGCTGCCATAGCTGCCGATTGAGCTTGGGTCGCTGCGGCGTGATGTTGGTCATCAGGAAGCTGGCCATCTGCGCATCCCGCCCATGGACGACCGACATCGCGTAGTTCGGCGCCAGATGCCCCCGGTCATAGCCGCTGCGAGTGTAGTCGTTGCTGCTGATCGGCCATAGGCTGCGCCAGTCGGATTCGAACCGGTCGGGCCTTGGAAGGCTGTGGGGATCGTCGACCCGATTCAACACGTAGCCAACCCAGAGTGGCCCAGCCCGAACGTCCGACCACCCCAACAGGAAGCCATCGTTGCGCAGTACGCGGTTCCAGCCCCGCCAGTCGTTCCACTGCCACTCGGGTACGCCCATCCAGCTCAACTGATCGCGGACATCTCCCTCCTGCCAGTACCACAACCCGCTGATGACGACGACGAAGATCAGGCCAATCCGGGACGAGCGAGCCAGTTGCCCCAGCAGCCCCCGCTTTCGACGACGCGCCACCCCGACTTACAGGCCGACGGAGAACATGGCGTCGAGATCGTGGCGCGAGTGCACCTGCATGGCGTTGAGCGTTTCGGTGTCACGGATGCCCTCGACGCTCATCAGCCGTTCGGTCACCAGCGAGGCGAGGGATTCGAAATCCCGTGTCCGGGCGATGGCAATGAGGTCGTAGCGACCGCAGGTCGAATAGACTTCGCTGATGCCCTCGAGGTCGGCCAGGCGCTCGGCGACACCCCGTATCCGGCCCTTTTCGACATTGATCAGAATGACGGCGTTCTGCATTTCCCTCTCCCACCGGCGTTCGGCCTTTCGCGAGGCCCCAAGAATGAATGATCCGGCGCGAGTATATCAGCTCTCGGACCAACCGCCTTCCAGCGTCAGCAGCGCGCGCTTCAGCGACTCGCCACCGCTGTAGCCGCCCATTCCCCGGGCGGCGACGACTCGGTGGCAGGGAATGAACAACGGCAGCGGATTGGCTCCCACCGCACCGCCGATCGCCTGCGCCGCGCCATCCTTGCCCAGGCGATGCGCCATCTCGCCATAGGTGCTGGTCCGCCCGTATGGGATACGCAACAGGCCCTGCCAGACCTGCAGCTGGAAATCGCTCCCCTCGGGCGCCAGCGTGACATTGAAGCTCCGCCGTCGCCCCGCCAGGTAAGCGTCGAGCTCGGCCCGGGCCTGGGCAAAGAAACCGGCGTCCTCCTGCCAGCTCGACTCCGGCGTCCCGGAACGGGAACTCCCGGGCAGGCGCAGTTCGCGCAAGCCTTGCTCGTCCCCCACCAGCATCATCTCTCCATGATCGGTCACAAACTGGACATAGCGCATAATCGACCCTTGGTGACACCGTGAATGGCGAAATTGACCGGCAGCGGATGGCGGCTGCGGATGTATTGTGACAATGTCACGACACATCGCATACTTCCAGTCATCCAGAAGCGGTGTGCGTCAGGGCAACGAACTGGAGACGGGTCATGCAGGAACCGGCGAAAAAGAGGACGAGAGAGGCCGGGGGGTCGCCGAACGGCGAAGGGCGTCGCCGCTTTCTGCGCCACGGCATGTGCGCCTCCGGCCTGCTGTTGCTGGGCTGGCGGGGCCTGCCTGCCCTGGCGCAGGACAAGCCGATGCTGGACCCCCATGCCTATCAAGCCAGGGCGCTCGATTATGTCGAGGACGCCGCGAACGCTGAGGGCAATCCCGCCTATCGGACGGGTCGGCGCTGCGCCAACTGCGACTTCTTCACCGCGTCGAGCCAGGCGTGCGGTCTGTTTCCCGACCACCGGGTCGCCAGCGATGGCTGGTGCAGCGGCTGGACGGCCAGCGCGTCCTGACGTCACCCCCGGCGGCGGGCCCAGAGTTCATGCCGACTCGCGATTCGACTCCGGAATCGGCCACTGGTAGCGACGCACGACCTCACCTTCCTCCATCGACTCGAGCTTGATCGGAAACCCCCAGAGCTGGTGCAGATGACGCATCACCGGGAACAGGCTCTGCCCCAGCGGCCGACGCCGGTCCTGCACGTGACGAAGCGTCAATGAACGGTCGCCGCGGATGTCGGCTTCCCACACCTGGATATTGGGTTCCCGGGCCGACAACGCGTACTGCACGCTCAGCGCCTCGCGGATGCGACGATAACCTCGATCATCGTGAATCGCCTCGATCTGCAGGCTGTCGTCACGATCGTCGTCGACCAGGCTGAACAACTTGAGATCGCGAATCACCTTGGGTGACAGGAACTGCTGGATGAACGACTCGTCCTTGAAGTTCTGCATCGCGAAATGCAGCGTCTCCAGCCAGTCGCTGCCGGCAATGTCCGGGAACCATTCGCGGTCCTCGTCGGAGGGCGACTGACAGATGCGCTGAATGTCACTGAACATCGCGAATCCCAGCGCGTAGGGATTGATGCCGTTGAAATAGGGACTGTCGAAACCCGGCTGGCTGACCACGGACGTGTGGGACTGAAGGAACTCCAGCATGATGCCTTCATCGATCAGCCCGTCGTCGTACAGGCGATTCATCAGCGTGTAGTGCCAGAAGGTGGCCCAACCCTCGTTCATCACCTGGGTCTGGCGCTGCGGATAGAAGTACTGGGCCAGCTTGCGCACGATGCGCACGATCTCGCGCTGCCAGGGCTCCAGCAGTGGTGCATTCTTCTCCAGGAAATAGAGCAGGTTTTCCTGCGGCTCACTGGGGTAGCGATCGTGTCTGTGCAGCCCCAGGGGATCGTTCTCGAAGTCGTGCGACGGCGGCTGGACCAGGCCACTGACCGGAGCCGGAATCGTGCTCCAGAGACGGTTGACCTGGGTCTGGAGATAGGCCTCGCGCTCGTCCTGGCGCCGCACCTCTTCCTCGGCGGAGACCGGCGAGGGGCGCTTGTAGCGGTCGACGCCATAATTCTGCAGCGCATGGCAGGCGTCGAGAAGCTGCTCTACCGCCTCGACGCCATGCCGCTCTTCGCACTTGGCAACGTATTTACGGGCGAAAACGAGATAATCGACGATCGCCGAAGCGTCCGTCCACGCACGGAACAGGTAGTTGCCCTTGAAGAACGAGTTGTGGCCGTAGCAGGCATGGGCGATGACCAGCACCTGCATCATCAGCGAGTTCTCCTCCATCAGGTAGGCGATGCAGGGGTCGGAGTTGATCACCAGCTCGTAGGCCAGCCCCATCTGTCCCCGGCGATAGGCCTGCTCCACCGACAGGAACTGCTTGCCGAACGACCAGTGATGGTAGCCGATCGGCATGCCCACGCTGGCGTAGGCATCCATCATCTGTTCGGAGGTAATGATCTCGATCTGGTTGGGATAGGTATCCAGCCGATACTCCCGCGCCAAGGCGCCAATGGCATGTTCGTAGGCTTCCAGCGCCTCGAAGTTCCAGTCCGAACCGGTGGCAATGGGCTCGCGTCGCGTCATCGCTCTCTATCTCCTCGCTGCGTTACGTCACCAGGCCTTTGCGATCACCCCTTCGCCCGCTGGCGGAAAAGCTCACGGAAAACCGGGTAGATATCTTCCGCCTGGACGATTTGCTGCATGGCGAAGCGCTCGGGATAGGCCGCCCTGACCGAGTCGTAGGCTTCCCATAGCGCCTGGTGGGCGTGAGGCGTGATCTCCACGTAGGTGAAATACTGCAACTTGCGCATCAGCGACTCATCGAGCAACTCGAGACAGGTGGACGAGTCGTCGTCCCAGTTGTCGCCATCGCTGGCCTGCGCCACGTAGAGATTCCACTGCTCCGGCGCGTAGCGCGCCTCGATGATGCTGTCGACCAGGGTCAATGCGCTGGACACGATGGTGCCGCCGGTCTCCCGGGAATAGAAGAACTCTTCCTCGTCGACCTCCTTGGCCACGGTGTGGTGACGCACGAACACCAGCTCGACCTTCTCGTAATTGCGCTCGAGGAACAGGTAGAGCAGCAGGAAGAAGCGTTTGCCGATGTCCTTATGCGCCTGGGTCATCGACCCCGAGACATCCATGATGCAGAACATCACCGCCTGATTCGACGGCATTGGCTGATGGGTGAGATGGTTGTAGCGCAGGTCGTAGGTGTCCAGGAACGGGATCGCCTCGATCCGCTTTTCCAGGCGTTCGATCTCGGATTTCAGCTCGCTGACGCGCGCCGGATTGCGCAGCACCGGATCCTTGCGCTCCTCGGCGTCGAGCGCTTCCTGGGCCTCGCGCAGGGCGCGCTTCAGCGGCGCCCGCATGCCGATCCGCCGGGCCTGGGCCTCGCGCATCGAGCGCACGATATTGATCCGTGCAGGCACCCCCTCTTTGGAAATCCCCGCACGCACCGGTCGCGTTTCTTCCAGGACCTGCAACTGCTTGCGTTCGAGATGCGGCAGTTCCAGCCCATCGAAGACGAAATCGAGAAACTCCTCCCGGGACAGCGAGAACACGAACTCGTCAACACCCTCGCCCTGATTTCCCGCCTGACCCTCGCCGCTACCCTGCCCACCGCCGCCACTGGGTCGCCTCAGTCGATCACCCTCGGCGAACTCCCTGTTGCCAGGGCTCACGACCGTCCGCCGACCGCCCGGGCCATGCTCAAACGAAGGTTCGGAAATATCCTTGGCGGGAATGGAAACTTTCTCGCCGCGCTCCATGTCGGTGATCGAGCGCCGATTCACCGACTCTTCCACGGCCCGCTTGATGTGGGAACGATAGCGCTGCAGGAACCGCTGACGATTCACGGCACTCTTGTTGCGCGCATTGGGGCGTCGATCGATGAAGTAGCTCATGGCACCTCCCGCAGACTGACTGCGGCAGCGGCCGCCCGCCTATGGCCCCTGCCCCAAGACACGGAATCCGACCCGCGACTCCGCGCCGCTGACATCGACTCACGATCGTTCAGTGCGACTTGCGCACCCGCAGATACCACTCCGACAGCAGCCGCACCTGTTTCTCGGTATAGCCGCGCTGCACCATGCGATCGACGAAATCCTCGTGCTTGCGCTGGTCGGAGGCCGACGCCTTGGCGTTGAACGAGATTACCGGCAGCAGCTCCTCGGTGTTGGCGAACATCTTGTGTTCGATCACCCCGCGAAGTTTCTCGTACGACTGCCAGCTGGGGTTCATGCCGTTGTTGTGCGCTCGCGCCCGCAGCACGAAGTTGACCACCTCGTGACGAAAATCCTTGGGATTGGAGATGCCGGCCGGCTTCTCGATCTTCTCGAGATCCTCGTTGAGCGACTGCCGGTCGAACAGCTCGCCGGTCTCGGGATCGCGGTACTCCTGATCCTGAATCCAGAAGTCGGCATAGGTCACGTAGCGGTCGAAGATGTTCTGGCCGTACTCGGTGTAGGACTCGAGGTAGGCAGTCTGGATCTCCTTGCCGATGAAATCGACATAGCGCGGCGCCAGGTACTCCTTGATGAAACGCAGGTAGCGCTCGTGGGTCTCCTTCGGCAACTGCTCGCGCTCCAGCGCCTGCTCCAGCACGTAGAGCAGATGCACCGGATTGGCAGCGATCTCATGAGCGTCGAAGTTGAACACCTTGGACAGGATCTTGAACGCGAACCGCGTGGAGAGCCCATTCATGCCCTCATCGACGCCGGCGGCGTCACGATACTCCTGAATCGACTTGGCCTTGGGATCGGTGTCCTTCAGGTTCTCGCCGTCGTAGACGCGCATCTTGGAATAGATGCTCGAATTATCCGGCTCCTTGAGTCGCGAAAGTACCGAGAACTGCGCCAGCATGCGCAAGGTATCCGGCGCGCAGGGTGCCTCGTCGAGCGAGGAGTGCTCGAGCAGCTTCTGGTAGATCTTGATCTCCTCGGAGACGCGCAGGCAGTAAGGCACCTTGACGATGTAGACGCGGTCGAGGAACGCCTCGTTGTTGCGGTTGTTACGGAACTGCTGCCATTCGCTCTCGTTGGAGTGGGCCATGATGATGCCGTCGAAGGGGATCGCGCCCATGCCTTCGGTAGGGTTGTAGTTACCTTCCTGGGTGGCCGTCAGCAGCGGATGCAGCACCTTGATCGGCGCCTTGAACATCTCGACGAACTCCATCAGCCCCTGATTGGCCTTGCACAGGCCGCCGGAGAAGCTGTAGGCGTCCGGGTCGTCCTGGGAATAGAGCTCCAACTGGCGGATGTCGACCTTGCCCACCAGCGACGAGATGTCCTGATTGTTCTCGTCACCGGGTTCGGTCTTGGAGACCGCAATCTGGTTGAGACGGGAGGGGTGCAGGCGCACCACCCGGAACCGCGACAGGTCGCCACCATACTCCTTGAGACGCTTTGCCGCCCAGGGCGACATCGGCCCGCGTAGATGACGCAGCGGGATGCTGTACTCCTTCTCGAGCAGCTCACCATCCTCTTCCGGGGAGAACAGCCCCAGGGGCGATTCGTAGACCGGCGAATCCTTGATTGCGTAGAACGGGACACGCTCCATCAGCAGCTTGAGGCGTTCGGCCAGCGACGACTTGCCGCCGCCCACAGGGCCCAGCAGGTAGAGGATCTGCTTGCGCTCCTCGAGCCCCTGAGCGGCGTGGCGAAAGTAGGCGACGATCTGCTCGATCGCCTCTTCCATGCCGTAGAACTCGGCGAAGGCGGGATAGCGGCGAATGACCTTGTTGGAGAAGATACGCGACAGGCGGGAGTCCTTGGCCGTGTCGATGGTCTCGGGCTCCCCGATGGCGTTCAGCATCCGTTCGGCGGCATTGGCGTAGACACGGGGATCCTTCCGGCACAGCTCTAGATATTCCTGCAGGCTCATCTCTTCCTGTTGAACCTGCTCGTAACGGCTCTGCACGTGATCGAAGATGCTCATGGAAGCCTCCTGGTCGTGACCCCCAACCGCTCAGGGCGAACGCCCTGCCAGCCGGGCTAGCTGACTATCAGCATAGACAGATGCACGAAGCGTCGGGAAGACTCTTTTTGCGAGTCTTTTCAACGCAGCGTCGGAATACACGCTTTAGAACACGCTACCACGATCCGGTTTCGATGCACGGGGAATTTGCATCGACAAAATGCGTCGATTCACGCAGGTATCGGTAACTCATAGAAAATCCGGGACAAATTCACTCGCGAATCATCGCGGAGACGGCGAGGCCCAGCCGGCGCCCGAGGGGGTCGGGCGCCGGCGTCCCTCAGGGCACCTCGAAGGCGGCGCGGGCATCGGCCAACAGCTGGTCGAGCAGCTCCGAGGTCGTGTTCCAGGAGCAGACGAAACGCGCCCCGCCGGCGCCGATGAAGGTATAGAACGTCCAGCCCTGGGCGCGCAATTGGGAGATGACCGGCTCCGGCAGACTCACGAAGACGCTGTTGGCCTGGGTCGGAAACATCAGCGACGCGCCGGGAAGCGATGCCAGGCCGTCGGCGAGATAGCGCGCCATGGCGTTGGCGTGATCGGCATTGCGCCGCCAGGCGCCGGATTCCAGCAGGCCCAGCCAGGGAGCGGCGATAAAGCGCATCTTGGACGCCAGTTGCCCCGCCTGCTTGCAGCGATAGGCGAAATCCTCGGCCAGTTCCTTGTTGAAGAACAGGATCGCCTCGCCCATCGGCAAGCCATTCTTGGTGCCGGAAAAGCAGAGTACGTCGACGCCGGCCTGCCAGGTCAGCTCGGCCGGGGAGGCATCCAGCGCGCTGCAGGCGTTGGCGAAACGCGCCCCATCCATGTGCACGCGCAGATCGTACTTGTCCGCGACGGTGCGTATCGCCAGCAGCTCCTCGCGGGAATAGACCGTTCCCACTTCGGTGGCCTGAGTGATCGAGACCACCCGCGGCTTGGGGTAGTGGATATCGTTGCGCTTGACCACGAGGCGCTCGATGCCCTCCGGTGTCAGCTTGCCGTCCTCACCCGGGCTGGTCAGCAACTTGGAGCCGTTGGAGAAAAACTCCGGCCCACCGCACTCGTCGGTCTCGATATGGGCCAGTTCGTGACAGATCACGCTGTGGTAACTCTGGCCCAGCGCCGCTAGCGAGAGCGAGTTGGCGGCAGTGCCGTTGAAGACGAAGAAGACGTCGCAGTCGTAATCGAACAGCTCGCGGAAACGGTCCGCAGCGCGATGGGTCCAGGCATCATTGCCGTAGGCGAGATCATCGCTGGCGTTGGCCCGGATCAGGTAGTCGAGGGCTTCCGGACAGATGCCGGAGGTGTTGTCGCTCGCCAGATAGCGAGGGCTACAATCGGATGTCATCTGGGGGTCCTTGTACGATCCCTCCATCGAGAAAAGCGGCTCGGGCCGGTCACGGCGTGCAAAGTCCACATTTTCTGAGGGTCAGGCATGGCGGTCGATTCCACGGCGGCCTGAATAACAAGAAGCGCGACCCAGTCGGCGACGGGGTAGCCGTCGCCCGGCTCGCGCTCACTGGTCAACACCCGAGTCTAACATCTGCTCCTGACTATCGGCAGCACGAGCCCTCCTCCCTCTCACGCTGACTCAACGCAAACCCGGCTCGCGCTCACAAGCTCGCCGCCAGCCGTACTCCCTGGTCGATGGCCCGCTTGGCGTCGATCTCCATGGCGCGCTCGGCTCCGCCGATGCAGTGAACCCCTATGCCGCTCCCCCGCATCGCCTCGTAGAGTGCCTGCTGCGACTCCTGACCGGCGCAGATCACGACGGTGTCGACCGCCAGCGAATGGGGCTCGCCATCGACGCTGACATGCAGTCCGGCGTCATCCACCCGGTGGTAGGCGCATCCCGACAGCATCTCGACCCGACGCGCCCGCAGCGCTGCCCGATGCACCCAGCCGGTGGTGGCTCCCAGACCGGCTCCCGGTTTGGCGGTCTTGCGCTGTAGCAGCGTGATCTGCCGCGCCACGACAGGCGGCACCCTCGACCTCAGTCCGCCCGCGGTCGATACCGATAGATCCACGCCCCATTCGTCGCACCACCGATCGATATCCTGGGCAGGCGCGTCCGAGTGGGAGAGTAGCTCCGCGACATCGAAACCGATCCCGCCGGCACCGATGATCGCGACCCGACGCCCGACACGCTCCGGGTGCAGGATTGCCATGGGGTAGGAGATCACGCTGGGGTGATCGCTTCCCTCCAGTTCGAGTTCGCGGGGCCTGACGCCGGTGGCGACGACGACCTCGTCGAAATCCTGCAATTGCTGGATATCGGCATCCACGTTGAGACGCAGCTCCACGCCAAGCAGCCCGAGCCGCGTCGAGAAATAGCGCAGTGTCTCGGCGAACTCCTCCTTCCCGGGTATGCGCTGTGCCAACCGGAACTGGCCGCCGATCTCCGGATCACGCTCGAACAGCGTCACCCGATGACCGCGTTCGGCGCAGGCCGTGGCCGCGGCCAGGCCCGCAGGGCCCGCCCCGACCACCGCGATCCGCTTGGAGGTCGCCGCCGGCGTCAACGTGAGCTCGGTCTCGTGACAGGCGCGCGGATTGACCAGGCAGGAGGTCAGCTTGCCCTTGAAGGTGTGGTCGAGACAGGCCTGGTTGCAGGCGATGCAGGTATTGATCTCCTCGACCCGCCCCTGCTCGGCCTTGGCCACCCATGCCGGGTCGGCCAGAAAGGGGCGCGCCATGGAGACCAGGTCGGCATGCCCCTCGGCCAACACCGTCTCCGCCACCGCCGGCATGTTGATGCGGTTGGTCGCGATCAACGGTATCGATACCGCCTCGCGCACCGCCCGGCTGACCGGAACGAAAGCGGCACGCGGCACGCTGGTCACGATGGTCGGCACCCGCGCCTCATGCCAGCCGATGCCGCTGTTGATCACATCCGCACCGGCACGCTCGACCGCCAGCGCCAGCGCTACGATCTCGTCATGGGTACTGCCATCCTCGACCAGATCGATCATCGACAGCCGGAAGATCAGCAGGAAGTCCGCGCCGCAGGCCTCGCGGATCCGGCGCACGATCTCGAGCGCGAACCGACTGCGCTCCCGAGCGTCGCCGCCCCAGGCGTCGTCGCGGTGGTTGGTCCGGCGGCACAGGAACTGATTGATCAGGTAGCCTTCCGACCCCATGACCTCGACGCCGTCGTATCCCGCGCGCTGTGCCAGCTCGGCACAGCGCACAAAGTCGCCGATCTGGCGCTCGACCTCTTCGCCACTCAGTGCCCGCGGCACGAACCGGTTGATCGGCGCGGCGATCGCCGAAGGCGCCACCAGATCCGGAGAGTAGGCATAGCGGCCCGCGTGCAGGATTTGCAGGCAGATGAGGGCCCCTTGCGCGTGGACCGCGTCCACCACCGGCCGGTGCTGGTTGGCCTCGGTCTCGTCGGTTAGCCTGGCGGCGCCCTGGAAGACCGCTCCTTCCGCGTTGGGCGCGATGCCGCCAGTGACGATCAGGCCAACGCCGTGGCGAGCCCGCTCGGCATAGAATGCCGCCAGGCGCTCGAAACCTCCCGGCGCTTCTTCCAGGTTGGTGTGCATCGACCCCATCACCAGGCGATTGCGCAGCGTCAGCGAACCTACCCGCAATGGGCGAAAAAGGTTGGGAAAGTGCGTCACGATCGGATCCACTCATGTCGGGGCGCGCACCGCCGGCAGCGGCTTTCAAACGCGCGTATGAACATCAGTGTAACCAAACCACCGTCGAGAGCCATTGCACCAAAGCGGTATTTCCACCACCGGGCACCACAACGAGCGAGCAGGAGCGTAACGAAAAACGGGGAAGGCGAAACAGGATGGCGCTAGACAAGCAGAGAGGCTTGTAGCCTGGAGCCGCCATCTGAAACGGGGCGGCGCAGAGATGATGATGGAAGCAAGACGTCGATGGCGGACCGGACGGGACTCGAACCCGCGACCTCCGGCGTGACAGGCCGGCATTCTAACCAACTGAACTACCGGTCCGCTGTGGTGGGTGGTACAGGACTCGAACCTGTGACCCCCAGCATGTGAGGCTGGTGCTCTAACCAGCTGAGCTAACCACCCAGACGTCAAACTATACCAGTGCGAAGCGTGGCGGACCGGACGGGACTCGAACCCGCGACCTCCGGCGTGACAGGCCGGCATTCTAACCAACTGAACTACCGGTCCACTCGATGCATCGGGGGTTTGAGTCGAAACGCAGACCAACGATACCAACTACGCGACTAGCGGATGACACGGCAAACCTTGCGGCATACCCATGTCGGCGGAAATGGCGGACCGGACGGGACTCGAACCCGCGACCTCCGGCGTGACAGGCCGGCATTCTAACCAACTGAACTACCGGTCCGCATTTTCCAACTACGACTTGCAACACGTGAACCCGAGCACTACGAAAACGCAGTGGTGGGTGGTACAGGGTTCGAACCTGTGACCCCCAGCTTGTAAGGCTGGTGCTCTCCCAGCTGAGCTAACCACCCGTGGTCACGTGGCGCTGCATTCTACCTGTGACCGGTTGAAAGTCAACAGCTTTTCACCCCGCATTTCTCCATCCGGATCATCCACTTGCGCCGAGCCTCCGCGCCACGTGGCCGGCAGCTTCGTCGATCAGTACCGACTGCGTGTGCGCAGCACGTTTGAGCACCTGCCAGTCATGGTCTCCACCCTCCATGAAGTGACACTCGACCTGCGTCGGCAGCCGATATCCCTCGACCTCATCACGCCGCCCGAACGGGTCGCGGGTTCCCTGGAACAGCAGCACGGGGCAGGCGATCTTCGGCCAGTGCTCGAGTCGCAAACGGTCAGGCTTGCCGGGGGGATGAAACGGATAGCCGAACAGGACCAGCCCCGCCAAGTCGACCCGGGTCGCCAGCAGGCTGGCAACCCGGCCGCCCATCGACTTGCCGCCGAACCACAGCGGCGTTTGCGCGTCCAGTTCCGTCAGCCGCCGACGCCACCCGGCAAGCTCATCAACCAGCGTCTCGATTCGGGGCGGAGGACGCCGTCTGCCACTCCGGCCCATGACAGTCATGTAATCGAACTCCACTGCCACGACCTGGATGCCGCGCTCGGCCAGTTGTCGGCGCAGCCGCGCCAGGAACTCGGAATCATGGCCCGCGCCCGCACCGTGACAGAGGACGAAGCGCGCAGACGTGGGCGCTTGCCCCTCCACGATGAATCCTCCCGAGGACGTCGCGTGGCGTGCACCATCGCCCACCGCTAGCGCCTCGCGCAGCCTGTCGATGTCCTGGATCTCTTGCATCGGCACTGTCACCGTATCGCCCCCTGCTGGCTTATCGGATCAATCAATACGCTACCCTGGCTGATGGCCCGTCAATGACACTGCCAGCACTCCCAACAAGCGGGTTTTGTGCGTAGGATGACAAAACCTGATCGATCGGTCAGATTTTATCGAACCAACGACAACAACCAGGATAAACCATGACGCTCAACGTTCTCGTCATCGGCGCCGGCATGGGCGGGCTCACCGCAGCGCTGGCCCTGCAGCAATCAGGACACCGGGTCGAGGTGGTCGACCGGGTCTCCGAACTGCGCCCGGTAGGTGCCGCCATCTCGGTGTGGTCCAACGGCGTCAAGGTGCTCAAGGCCTTGGGCGTGGGCGACGCCATCGAGCAGGCCAGCGGCCGGATGGACACCATGGCGTATCACGGCAAGGACGGCGCCCCGCTGACGCGGTTCAGCCTGCAGCCGCTCTATGATCAGGTCGGCCAGCGTGCCTGCCCCATCGCCCGGGCGACCCTCCAGCAGCGATTGCTGGACGCCGTCGGCGAGGACAACGTCACCCTCGGGCTGGCATGTACCGACTTCCGAACCACCGAGAGCGGCGTCACCGCCGAATTCGCCGACGGCTCGACGCGCCAGGCAGACCTGATCGTGATCGCCGACGGCACCCACTCGGCGCTGCGCGAACGCGCCCTCGGCAGGCCTGTCGAGCGGCGCTACTGCGGCTACGTCAACTGGAACGTCCGCGTGGCGGCAACGTCGGACCTGGCCCCGCTCGAGAGCTGGGTCCAGTACGTTGGCGATCACCAGCGCGTCTCGATGATGCCGATGAGCGGCGACCCTGCCACCCCGGAGTTCTACTGCTTCTTCGACGTGCCCCTGCCGATCGACACACCGAACGACCCGATGCGTTACCGCGACGAACTGGCACGCCACTTCGCCGGCTGGGCGGAGCCGGTGCAGAAGTTGATCGCGCGTTTCGACCCCGCAGCCATGGCCCGCGTCGAAATTCACGACATCGAACCGCTCGAGACGGTCGTCGGCGAACGCGCAGCGATCCTGGGCGATGCGGCCCACGGCATGGCCCCGGACCTGGGCCAGGGCGGCTGCCAGGCGATGGAGGATGCCTGGGTGCTGGCGCGAGCGCTGGACAATGCCGACGGCGATGTGGCGAAGGCATTGAAGGCCTACGACAGCGCCCGGGTCGAGCGAGTCGGGGAGATCGTCAGCCGTGCCCGCAAGCGCGCCGAAACCACTCACGGCGCCGACCCTGACGCCACGCAGGCGTGGTACGCCGAACTGGCAGGCGAGGACGGCAGTCACATCATGGCGGGAATGAGCAAGACGATTCTAGGGGGGCCGTTACGCTGAAACGCCGATCGCCCGCGGGCCAGAAGCGCTGGCGCCCTCGTTCGTGGGCTCGCGCTGGGAGCGCTGGCAAGAGCGACGGGCGCCGGTAGACGGTAACCGCCCTCTCAGGCTTCGCGGGCAAGCAGGTCGAAGGCATCGATCCGTGTTTCACGCTGCTGGCGCTGCTTGGCTTCCAGACCCTCGAAGTCGAACAGATTGCGATCGGCCAGCTGCGAGGGCGCAACGTTGGTCACTGCCTTGAACATGGTTTCCAGGCGCCCGGGGTGCTTGGCCTCCCACTCCGCCAGCATCTCCTTGACCACCTGACGCTGCAGGTTGGGCTGGGAACCGCACAGGTTGCAGGGGATGATTGGAAACGCCATCTGGCGGGAGAACTCGGCGATATCGGCTTCACGACAGTACGCCAGAGGTCGGATGACGATGTTCTTGCCATCGTCGGACAGCAGCTTGGGCGGCATCGACTTGAGCGAACCACCGAAGAACATGTTGAGAAACAGGGTCTCGAGGATGTCCTCGCGATGGTGGCCCAGCGCGACCTTGGTCGCGCCGATCTCCTCGGCGAAACCGTAGAGCGAACCACGGCGAAGGCGCGAGCAGAGCGCGCAGGTGGTCTTGCCTTCGGGTGTTTTCTCCTTGACCACCGAGTAGGTATCACGCTCCAGGATGTGGTAATCCACGCCCCTGGCATCGAGATACTCGGGCAGCACGTGCTCGGGGAAGCCGGGCTGCTTCTGATCGAGGTTGACCGCCACCAGTTCGAAGTCGACCGGCGCATTGCGCTGCAGATTCATCAGAATCTCCAGCATGGTGTAGGAGTCCTTGCCGCCGGACAGGCAGACCATCACCTTGTCGCCGTCATGGATCATCCCGTAGTCGATGATCGCGTTGCCGACCTGGCGACGCAGCCGCTTCTGCAGCTTGTTGAACTCGTATTTCTGGGTACCGGTAGATGCTTGCATGGGTCGAATGACACGCAGGGATATGAAGGCGTGCTCATGCTATCACCGCGCCCGACGACTTGCGATGCCATGGCCTGGCAGGCCTCTAGCGCGCCACCAGCGCGCCCTGCTTCAGGCGGATGTACATCAGGGCCGTGGTCACCGCATCGCCAAGGGCGGTATGACGGCCCATCACCGGCACCCCGAGGGCCTCGGCAGCCGCCTCGAAACTCATCACCGGCTCCCGCTGTGGCCGCGTCCGATCCATCTCGCGTCGATATATCCGAGCCATGTCGAGACTGGCGTTGGGCAGGCCGAAGCCGAACAGCGGCCGCAGCTGGCGATCGATTACCGCCAGATCGTAATCGATGCACCAGCCCAGCAGCGGGCGGTTGCCGACGAAGTCCAGGAGCGTCTCCAGCGCTTCGCCCAGCGCCTCGCCATCGTCCAGGTCGACACCGCGCAAGCGATGGATCTTGATGGAATCGCCGCTCAGGCTGGCCGGCGGCTGGAGGCGTAGATCCAGCGCTCCGCTGGTCAGCACTCGCTCGCCCTCGATGGCTACCGCGGCAATCGAGACCAGTTCGGCGCGCCGGGTGTCGAGGCCGGTGGTCTCGCAGTCGATGGCCACCACCTCGTCGCCGGCGTAGGCGTCGAACAGCCAGCCGTAGCGGCCATCGGCCTGACGGCGCCGGTCGGCGGCGCGGCGTAGCGAACGTATCATCGCACTCCTCGGTCAGTACTCGAGATGGAAACGGTGGGTCAGGCGCTGCTGGAAGTCCTTGACGATATGCAGCGCCTCACGCAGCAGGTCACGCTCCAGCGAGGAGAGGTTCTGAACCATGATCAGGTTGGGTTCGTCGCTGCCCTGTCGACCGCCGAGTTGCGCCAGCTGCCGCTTGAGGCGTAGCTCGATGAACAGCGCCAGCGCCTCGCCCAGATCTGCGGCGAAGTCCGCTTCCAGTCGCCCCTGGCCGGAAAGCGCCTCCAGCCGGGCCAGGGTCGATGTCGCCGTGATGCGGCACTCCAGTGCCAAGGTACGGACCCCGTGCACGATCGGGAAAATGCCGCCCTTCTTGATGTCGATACCGTGCCGGGGCTTCTTGAGCGAACCGAACAGGGTCAACGGCGCGGAGAAGTGCAGCGCGGCCCGGGCAAAGTGCGACAGCAGCAGCTCATCGTGGGCACAGCAGTCAAAGAGATGTCTGCGCAGGCGCTCCAGCAAGCGGGTGTCGCCGGCCACGCCGTTAGCATCCAGCATGATGGCGAGGTTCATCAGCGAGGCGCCGTCGCGACGTTCGGCCCAGCGCGTGATCGTCGCCCGCCAGCCGCTTTCACTGTTCACCCAGGCCGGGTTGGAGACCATGATGTTGCCCGGACACGGCGGATAGCCCAACGTGCAGAGCGTTTCGGTGACGCGCTGCATGGCGGCGGCGCAGTCCGGCCAATCGATGCCGTCGGCGACGATCAGGGCATTGTCCTGATCGGTCTTGAGGATCTGTTCGCCACGGCCTTCACTGCCCATGACCACCAGGCAGCTCTGGGCACGATGGCGCGGCTGGGTGAGGAACAGGAAGGCCTTCTCGACGATGCGTCCGTTGAGCGCCGCCAGCAGGTCCATGACGAAGCGGAGCTTGACCCCTTGGGCCGTCAGCGTCTGGATCAGTCCCGGCAGCCTCGCGCTGGCGCGGGCCAGTTTCTCGACCGTGTCGGCCTGCTCGAGTTCGAGTCCGACCATGTAGGAGTGGCTCGAGAAATAGCTGAGCAGGTCGGTCAGTTCGACCACGCCGACCGGACGACCCTGGTCGACCACCACTATTCGGGCCACCCGATGCCGAGTCATCTGTACCAGCGCGTCGAATAAGTACTGATCGGGACGGGCTGAGACCAGCTCGAAGTGGGCGATGGTGACGACCGGGTGCTCCTGTGTCGCGCCTTCCATCACCAACGCGTTGAGCAAGTCGGTTTTGGTCACCACGCCGAATCGGCGGCCCTCACCTACCAGCAGACTATCCGCGTGGCTCTCGTTGAGTCGGGCGACCGCCGCGCCAATGGTAGTGACGGCTTCGACGATCACCGGCGCCCGCATGCATTCGCTGATCCGTGCGAGCATGAACCCCACCATGTTCACGCCACTCTCGATACGCCGCTCGGCCAGCAGCCGGGTCTTCTGCACCAGCCCATGGCGGAAAAAGTCGGCAAAAGCCGGGTAATCGTCGCAGAGGCGCTCGAACAGCGCCTTGGGTATCACGTAGCAGAGGCTCTCCTGTTCCGCCTTGAAGCGATAGCGACTGGTGCCGTTGAGGATGCTGATGGCCCCGAACAGGTCGCCTGCCGTGTAGTGGGCGATGCGCGAATGACTGACCGGCGCGTGCGGATCGAACTCGGCAATCTCGCCCTTGTGGATGATGAAGACGAACTCGCCGGGCTGACCGGCTTCGAGAACGACCTCGTCGCTGTCGAAGTAGGCCATGTCGGCGCCTCGCGCTACTCGCTCGCGTCCGCGGTCGTCGAGCAGGGTAAAAGGCAACTGGGAAAGATCGATGTCGACCATCAGGTGGCCCCCGCGCCAACGCTGCCATACCCCGGTCGGTAGCCCTGCGGTGGATGATCCGAGTGATGATCACGGCACGGTTTCAGGCGCTGCCGGTCGGGCCGGGATGCCTCGCCATGGCCCGCTCGAGCTGTCGCCATCTTGGACAAGTGAACCCCCTCCCCTGAAAAAGGCGTAGCCAACCGAACGCCAGGAGAACGTTAACGATCAGTTTGCTGTTGTGGCACTCGATCCCACCCTCTTCATCTCGCGACTGACTTTTGGCCCCAATTCCGCTCAGAGAGTCACCATCAGGTTTGGCATCGCAATACGTAAAGGGGTAAATACGACTTTCCTCTGTCGATCACTTTCCCCTGGATTTGACACCATTATTGCCCTGAACACACAGACTTTCTTTCCAGAATGCCTGACATGTTTCAAGGGCACCGCGACTTCACCCTTGCTCATGTTTAACCAGCTAATAATACATGCCCCTTACTGTCACGCCCGATACTAAGGTAGGGTAACCAACGTCTTGTTTTCATTAATCAATGTTGCTATCAAGTGATTCAGGGAATCACATACCGACAATCCATCTCGCCACAAGACCAATAGCTCAAACAAAGTGCAACTTTAGTCGCTATACCATGTGTGATCGAAAAGCGCCGACGGGCTATTTTGCCCAGCGCAAGATTCATGCAGCTGTGAATCACGCAGAATAACTGTGGTTTGTAGACGAGCGATTGTTTTGCCGAATACCCATAAACGAAGAGCCACCTCCCCCTCAACGACGCGGAGAACGATAATATGGCAGATGATAAATCCAAAGCTGCTGCCTATTGGAAGGCGAATCTTCGCCTGATAACCGGCTGCCTGATCGTCTGGGCACTGGCCTCCTATGGCTGCGCCATTCTGTTACGTCCCTTGCTGGCCGGCATCTCCGTCGGCGGAACCGACCTGGGCTTCTGGTTCGCCCAGCAAGGATCCATTCTGGTCTTCATCGGCTTGATCTTCTTCTATGCCTGGAAGATGAACCGGCTGGACAAAAAATTCGGCCTCGGGGAGTAAGTCGGCATGAGCCAATTCGCGATCAACGTTCTCTTCGTCGGCGGCTCCTTTGCCATCTACATCGGCATTGCGATCTGGGCCAAGGCCGGTTCGACCAGGGACTTCTACGTCGCCGGCGGCGGCGTCCACCCGATCACCAACGGCATGGCGATCGGCGCCGACTGGATGTCCGCCGCCTCGTTCATTTCCATGGCGGGCATCATCGCCTCGGCAGGTTATGGTGCCTCCACCTTCCTGATGGGCTGGACCGGTGGCTATGTCCTGCTGGCCCTGCTGCTGGCCCCCTATCTGCGCAAGTTCGGTAAGTTCACCGTTCCCGAGTTCATAGGCGATCGCTTTTACAGCAAGCCAGCGCGCATGGTAGCGGTGATCTGCCTGATCGTCGCTTCGCTCACCTACGTCATCGGTCAGATGGCCGGTGCCGGGGTGGCCTTCTCGCGCTTTCTGGAGGTCGATGCGACCACCGGCCTCATCATCGCCGCCATCGTCGTGTTCTTCTATTCGGTCCTGGGGGGCATGAAGGGCATTACCTATACCCAGGTGGCTCAGTACATCGTACTGATCGTCGCCTATACCATCCCGGCAGTGTTCATCTCGCTGGAGCTGACCGACAACCCGATACCGCCGCTCGGCCTGTTCTCCGATCACAGCGCCTCCGGCGAGCCGCTGCTGTCCAAGCTCAACGAGGTCGTTACCGCGCTCGGCTTCAACGAATACACGGCGATGGTCGACAACAAGCTGAACATGGTGCTGTTCACGCTATCGCTGATGATCGGTACCGCGGGGCTGCCGCACGTCATCATGCGGTTCTTCACCGTGCCCAAGGTCGCCGACGCACGCTGGTCCGCCGGCTGGGCACTGGTGTTCATCGGTTTGCTCTACCTGACGGCGCCGGCCGTAGCCTCGATGGCCCGGCTCAACCTGGTGACCACCATCTACCCGGACATGGCTGCCCAGGTCGAGAACTACGAGGATGCCACCGCCAATCCCATCGCCTATGCAGACCGTCCCGACTGGATTCGCACCTGGGAGGAGACCGGGCTGATCACCTTCGACGACAAGAACAACGACGGCAGGATCCAGCTCTACAACAATGCCGCCGCCTTCTCCGACCGCGGCTGGCAGGGCAACGAGCTCGAGGTCAGCAACGATATCCTGGTACTGGCCAATCCTGAAATCGCGAACCTGCCCGGCTGGGTGGTCGGCCTGATCGCGGCGGGCGGCCTGGCCGCCGCGCTCTCCACCGCGGCAGGGCTGTTGCTGGCGATCTCCTCGGCGATCAGTCATGACCTGATCAAGGGGGCCATCAATCCGAAGATCACCGAAAAAGGCGAACTGCGGGCGGCGCGCATCTCGATGTCCGTGGCGATCGTAGTGGCGACCTATCTCGGCGTGAACCCGCCCGGATTCGCCGCCCAGGTCGTGGCACTGGCCTTCGGTATCGCCGCCGCCTCGCTGTTCCCGGCGCTGATGATGGGGATCTTCTCCAAGCGGATCAACAACAAGGGAGCGATCGCCGGCATGCTCTCGGGGCTGATCTTCACCCTGGTCTACATCTTCGTCTACAAGGGCTGGTTCTTCATTCCCGACACCAACAACCTGGCCGACGTCGAGGCCAACTGGGTGCTGGGCATTTCGCCGCTATCGATCGGCGCCGTGGGCGCGATCCTCAACTTCGTGGTGGCCTACCTGGTCTCCAGCGTCACCGAGGAGCCCCCCCAGGAGATTCAGGATCTGGTGGAAAGCGTGCGCTATCCCAAGGGGGCTGGTGCCGCGATCGATCACTAGGCGACAATGCCATCCTGACCAACCAGGCTGACTGGTTTCAATCGAATCGGGCTTCCCAGCGGGAAGCCCGATTCTTTGCGCAAGGAATCACCATGATATGGCATTTGGTCGCGGCAGCCTCGGCCGGCCTGGGCGCCGCCGGCGTAGCGCTGTTGTTGCGCTCTCTCAGCGGTGGAAGGCTGCCTCGCTGGATCATCCCCGCGTGTGCGGGGCTGGGCTTGCTGGCCTACCAGATCAGCTACGAGTACGGCTGGTATGAAGCCAAGCGCCAGCAGCTGCCCCAATCAGCGGCCGTGGTGTCGACCGAGCAAGGCCGGATGCCGTGGCGCCCCTGGACCTATCTCTATCCGCTGACCACGGCGTTCAGCGTGGTGGATCGTGACAAACTGGTGACATCGCAAGCCGACGGCGAGCGCCTCGTCGAGTTCGTTCTCTATCGTTTCGAAATGCAGTATCGCGACGTGCTGACCCATCAGGCGTACCTGGTCAACTGCAGCACCCGCGAGCGCGTTCCGCTCGTCGGCGATGGTCGCCGGCCCGACATCGACCGTCTGCGTCATCTCTCGGACGACGACCCGCAACTCGAAACGGTATGCTCCAAGGGTTGATGCAACACGCGGCGCCACTATCACGCCACACCGGGTCGTGGCGCCCCATGGAACCGAAGTGGCTCGGCGATGGCTTCAGATCAAGGGAGAGAGTTCATGTTTGAAGGCGGGTTGTTGATCATCGTGGCGCTGCTCTACGTGGCCACGCTGTTCGCGATTGCCTGGCGAGGAGATCGCCATGCCAGGCGGCATGGCCCTGCCAGCCGCCGGCCGATCGTCTATAGTCTGGCGCTGGCCGTCTACTGTACCTCCTGGACCTTCTATGGCAGCGTGGGGCAGGCCGCGACTTCCGGCTGGTCGTTCGCCAGCATCTTCGTCGGTCCGGTGCTCGCCTTCCTGCTGTTCTGGCCGGTAATCACCAAGATGATCCGCGTCGCCAAGCGCCAGAACGTCACCTCGATCGCCGACTTCATCGCGTCCCGCTACGGCAAGTCGCAGTCACTGGCGGCGTTCGCCAGCCTGATCGCGCTGATCGGCACCCTGCCGTACATCGCACTGCAGCTGAAGGCGGTCTCCACCGCGTTCCGGGTCATGACCAGCGACGGCCACGCGGTGAAAGCACCGATCGTCGACGACACCGCCTTCTACATCACCATCTTCATGGCGGCGTTCGCGATTCTCTTCGGCACCCGGGATACCAACGCCACCGAGCACCACGAAGGGCTGATCCAGGCCATCGCCTTCGAATCGGTGGTCAAGCTACTGGTCTTTCTGGTCTTGGGTGCCTATGTCACCTGGGGCATGTTCGACGGACTCGGCGAGCTGCTGACGCGCGCCGACACCTACCTGAAACTGCAGCAGCAGTTGACCGAGCAGAACTTCGATACCAGCTTCTGGACCCAGACATTGCTGGCGATGCTGGCGGTCTTCTGCCTGCCTCGCCAGTTTCACATCACGGTGGTCGAGAACACCCATACCGACGATGCCAAGCGGGCGCGCTGGCTCTTTCCGATCTACCTGATCGCCATCGGTTTCTTCGTCCTGCCTCTGGCCGCGGCGGGACTCTCGCTGTTCGCCGGCGAGGACCTGGCCCCGGACAGCTATGTGCTCGCCCTGCCGATCGTCGCCGACCAGCCGTGGCTGGCGATGATGACCTTCGTCGGCGGCCTCTCGGCGGCGACCGGCATGGTGATCATGGCGGTCGTCTCCAACGCCATCATGATCTCCAACGAGATCCTGCTGCCAGCGCTGTTCCGGCTGCGCTGGTTCGAAAAGAAGCCGCGCGACTATGGCCGTCTGGTGCTGCGCGCTCGACGCCTCACCATCGTCGTCATTCTCGCCCTGGCCTATCTCTTCTACCAGCTGGTCGCCGAATACAGCTCGCTGGCCGCCACCGGCCTGCTCTCCCTTGCCGCCATCGCGCAGTTCGCACCCGCGGTACTGGGCGGGCTCTACTGGAAGCGCGGCAATCGCCTGGGCGTGGTGACCGGTCTCAATGTCGGTTTCGCCATCTGGGCCTATACCCTGCTGATGCCAGCGCTGATCCAGGCCGGGTTGCTACCGGAAGCGTGGCTGGTGGGCGGGCCGCTGGGGGTGGAATGGCTTTCGCCGCTGCACCTGTTCGGACTCAACGTCACCGACAGTTTCGCCCACGGCGCCATGCTGTCGCTGGGCTTCAATCTGTTCTTCTACATCTTCATCTCGCAGTTGACGCCCCAGCGGGTGGTCGAGCGCATCCAGGCCTCGCTGTTCGTCGACAGCATCGAGACCCGCCAGACCACGGTCAACCGTCCCTGGACTGGGGCGACCACCATGGGCGACCTCAAGGTGCTGTGCGAACGGTTCCTGGGCAAGTCGCAGGTCGAGCGGGCCTTCGAAGACTACGCCCGGCGCAACGCCAAGCCGGTGGACAACAACACCCGGGCCTCGATCGACGTCATTCAGTTCACCGAGCGCCTGCTGGCGTCGGTGCTCGGCGCCTCGTCGTCGCGAATCGTGGTCAACTCGGCGCTCCAGGGCCGTGGCATCGGCATCTCCGACGTCATCTCGATCGTCGACGAGGCGTCCCAGGTGCTGGAGTTCAACCGCGCCCTGCTCCAGGCCACCATCGAGAACATCAACCAGGGCATCGGGGTGGTCGACCAGAACCTCAACCTGGTGGTTTGGAACCAGCGCTATCTGGAGATCTTCCGTTTCCCGGACAACCTGATCCGGGTCGGCACGCCGATGGAAAAAGTGTTCCGCTACAACGCCCACAATGGCGAATACGGCCCGGGCGATCCGGAGGAGCACGTCGAACAACTGATCGACAACATCCGCAGCGGCCAGCCCCACCGCTACGAGCGCTACCGCCCCGACGGTTCGGTGCTAGAGGTCCTGGGCAACCCGATGCCCGGGGGCGGGTTCGTCTACACCTATCAGGACATCACCCAGCAGAAGCGCACCGAGGAAGCGCTGATCCGCTCGGAGAGCAACATCCGCATCTACACCGACAACGTGCCGGCACTGATCGCCTACTTCGACAAGGAGTGCCGCTATCTCTTCACCAACCGCGCTTACGAAGCGGCCATGGGGATCGACCGCAACGCCGTGATCGGGGAGCGAGCGGACAACGTGCTGCCGGCCCAGACGGCACGGCAGCGCACGCCGTGGATGAAACGCGCCCTGGGCGGCGAGCGGGTCACTTTCGAGATATCGCTCGACGATGGCGACGGCGGCGTCCGCTACATGCTGGTGACCTACACACCTCATTTCGGCGAAGGCGGCCGCATTCTGGGCTTCTTCGCCCTCTACCAGGACATCACCGAGCGCCGCCTGGCCGAGATCGCCCTGCGCGAGACCAACGAGAACCTGGAGGAGCGCGTGCGCGAGCGTACCCAGGCGCTGTCCGAGGCCAACGCGGCGCTACGCCAGGAGAACCGGGTCCGCGCCGAGGCCGAACAGGCGCTGCGCCAGGCCAAGCAGACCGCCGAGGATGCCAACGCTTCCAAGACCCGCTTCCTCGCCGCCGCCAGTCACGACCTGCTGCAGCCGCTGAACGCCGCTAGGCTGTTCACCTCGGCGCTCGGCCAGCAGATCGATCAACCCGACCACAGCCGGACCATTGGTCATATCGACAACTCCCTGCAGGCCGCCGAGGAGCTGCTGGGCACGCTGCTCGATATCTCCAAGCTCGATGCCGGCGCACTCACCCCGCGTCGCAGCCAGTTCCCGCTGGCCGACATCCTGAGGCCGTTGCGTGCCGAATTCGAGGTCATGGCGGACGATCGCGGCCTCGATCTCGACATGGTCTCCACCAGCCTGTGGGTCGACAGCGACGCCCAGATGCTGCGCCGTATCGTCCAGAACTTTCTCTCCAACGCCCTGCGTTACACTCAGCACGGCCGCGTCCTGCTGGGCTGCCGACGCCATGCCGAACGTGTGTTGATCGAGGTCTGGGACACCGGGCCCGGGATTCCGGAGTCCAAGCTGAGCGAGATCTTCCAGGAGTTCCGGCGACTCGACCAGGCCTCCCGTCACAAGGAGAGCGAGCGTGGACTGGGACTCGGACTGTCGATCGCCGAACGCATGAGCCGGGTGCTGGATCATCCGATCCTGGTCCGCTCCCGGGTCGACATGGGCACCGTCTTCTCGGTCTCCGTGCCGCTGGTGGCCGACCGCCGCGGCGCCGCCACCCCGGAGGAGAAGGCGCCTGGCAGGCGTGCCAGCAACAAGCTGGTGGGCACTCGTATCCTCTGTATCGACAACGAACGCCTGATCCTCGAGGGCATGAAGGCGATGCTGGAAGGCTGGGAGTGCGAGGTCTATACCGCCACGTCCATCGGCGGCGCCAAGTCGGCGATCCGCAATATGGGCGGCGACCCGGATGCGATCCTGGCGGACTATCATCTCGACAACGAAGTCACCGGCATGATGGCGCTGGAAGCGCTGGAAGAGCTCTGCGAACAAGCCGTGCCGGGAATCGTCATCACCGCCGACCGCACCGAGGAGGTCGCCGAGGAGATCAAGCGGGGCGGCTACCAGATCCTGCTCAAGCCGGTACGCCCGGCCGCCCTGCGCGCGCTGATGACGCGTACGCTGCAGGCGAGCCGAGCGGCGAGGCTATCTGGAGATGAGGAGTAGTCGGTGTTGGCGAGGCGACCTCGCCCATGGCATCCGCGTGGGTTTGGCAATAATCCATAGACAATGATTTCGCCAACTCATTGTCGAGAGAAGACACATCCACTGCCGGGACTTTACCTCCCTCGTGCACGTTAATGCGAGGGGGAACCCCCGCCTCCCCTTTTTGACGCCACAAGCTTGCGAACCCCTGATCACTTGGGCCACGCTCGGGCCGGCGCAAAAGGGCATCCTGCCCAATGCGCCTCTTGCGACATCCATGTCGCAAGCCCCGGCGCGTGGCCCAAGCGCCCAGCGCCAGCTTGGAAGGCGTCACGAGGTGGCTCATTTCTGATCAGGGACCACCTGCAGCTTTTTCAAAATCGAGCGGCGGCAAAAACGAAGCCCCGCCAACCTCTCGGTTGGCGGGGCTCGTCGTTCATGCCCGCGGTAGGGCTTCGCGATAGAGCTTCGCGCGCTTACTCGTCGAGGAACGAGCGCAGCGGCTCGGAGCGCGACGGGTGACGCAGCTTGCGCAGCGCCTTGGCTTCGATCTGGCGAATTCGCTCGCGGGTGACATCGAACTGCTTGCCGACCTCCTCGAGGGTGTGGTCGGTGTTCATGTCGATGCCGAAGCGCATGCGCAGCACCTTGGCTTCCCTCGCGGTCAGGCCGCCCAGCACGTTGCGGGTGGCTTCGATCAGACCTTCGCCGGTAGCCGAGTCGATCGGCAGCACCATGGTGCTGTCCTCGATGAAGTCGCCGAGATGCGAATCCTCGTCGTCGCCGATCGGCGTCTCCATGGAGATCGGTTCCTTGGCGATCTTAAGCACCTTGCGAACCTTGTCCTCCGGCATCTCGAGGCGCTCGCCCAGCTCTTCCGGCGTCGGCTCGCGGCCCATCTCCTGCAGCATCTGGCGCGACACGCGGTTGAGCTTGTTGATCGTCTCGATCATGTGCACCGGAATACGGATAGTGCGCGCCTGGTCGGCGATCGAGCGGGTGATCGCCTGGCGAATCCACCAGGTGGCGTAGGTCGAGAACTTGTAGCCACGACGATACTCGAACTTGTCCACCGCCTTCATCAGGCCGATGTTGCCCTCCTGGATCAGGTCCAGGAACTGCAGGCCGCGGTTGGTGTACTTCTTGGCGATCGAGATGACCAGGCGCAGGTTGGCCTCGACCATCTCCTTCTTGGCCCGACGTGCCTTGGCTTCGCCGATGGAAAGGCGGCGATTGACCTCCTTCAGTTGGCCCACGCTAAGCAGCACCATCTCCTGCTCGAAGCTGATCTTGCGCTGAGCCCGTTGCACGTCGCCACGGAAGGGCTCGAGACGTTCGGCGTACTTGCCGTGCTTGGCGAGAAACTCATCGAACCAGCTACCCGAGGCCTCGTTACCCAGAAAGGAGCTGATGAACGTCTTGCGCGGCACTTTGCCCTGCTTGACGAACACCTGCATGATCGCCTTTTCCTGGCCACGAATCTGGTCGACGCTGATCCGGACCTGGCCGACCAGGCGTTCGAAGTGCTTGGGCGAGAGCTTGATCGGCGAGAACAGCTCGGCCAGACGCGCCTGTTCGGCGTTGGCTTCGCTGGAGCCCCGCCCGTGCTTCTCGATGGCCGCCTTGGCGGATTCGTTCTGCTCGCGAATCTGCTCGAAGCGCACCCGCGCTTCCTCGGGGTCGGGACCGCCTTCGCTGGAGTTATCGTCTTCTTCGCTGTCTTCGTCGTCGTCTTCATCGTCGTCGCCGCTAATATCGGCTTCGACTTCTTCGGGCATCTCGACCTCGGCAACGCCGGGGATGCCTTCGTCGGGATCGATGAAACCGGAGAACAAGTCCGATAGCCGTCCCGGCGCTTCCTCGTCCTGGGTCTGATCGTAGACACCGAGGATGGAATCCACCGCCCCGGGCAGATAGGCCAGCGAAGACATCACCTCGCGCAGGCCTTCCTCGATGCGCTTGGCGATCTCGATTTCACCTTCGCGGGTCAGCAGCTCCACCGTTCCCATCTCGCGCATGTACATGCGCACCGGGTCGGTGGTACGCCCGACATCGCTTTCGACCGCTGCCAACGCCGCCACGGCCTCTTCCGCCGCCGATTCGTCGGTGGAATCGTCGGACATCATCAGCGTGTCTTCGTCAGGCGCCTCCTCGACGACATTGATCCCCATGTCATTGATCATGGAGATAATGTCTTCCACCTGATCGGGATCAGCGATATCTTCGGGGAGATGATCGTTCACTTCGGCGTAAGTCAGGAAACCCTGCTCCTTGCCGCGTGCGATCAACTCCTTCAAACGTGACTGCTGTGCATTTCCAGCCATAGAAACCCTACTCGACGAAGAAGAATGAAGCACCTGGGGTGACAGCGCGACGCCCCAAAAGCCGGCTAGTATAGCGCGCCCCCGCTTTTTGCTGCCAGCTTCTATTACCTTGTCTACCAGGTGTGCTAGTGTGTTTGGTTACCTATTTGGTGGCGATCGCCGCCAATTCAACCTCTCCAACCGGGTTATCGGTTGACAACCTCACCGATCGACCACTTCACGCTTCCCTGCCGGTAGTCTCGATCTTTATTTCGGATGCGCCGACCCACCTACGCTGACACCGGTGAGCCCACGCGGCTCACGACCCCTCGGCCAACTTGCCGATCAGCTCCCGCAACCGCTGTTTCTCATCCGAACTCAGCGCTCCCGGCCGACGACTCTTCTCCAGCAGTTGCTGGTACTCCTCGACCGGCGTCAACCTGGCGCTCTCTCGCTCGAGATGGCGAACCCAATTGTCCAGCTCGCTGGCCCGCACGTCACGGGGGATCGCGAGCTCTCGGCGAACCAGCTGATCGAGCCGCTCTCCGTCCGGACTGCCATGAAAATGCGCCAGCAGCACTTGAGGACTGCGGTAACGCCCGGCGCGCAACAATTGCACCACCTCGCGGCACAATCGCCCATCAGGCACCTCGGCGGGGCACCAATCGAGCGATTCCGGCAAGCCGTCGACCAATCCTGGATCGTGCAACAGCAGATGCAATATCCGAGCCGGAATGGTCAGGGAAAGCGTAGCAGTTCCTGCGCGAGTTGCCGGGAGCCCGCGCCGACTTGCTCGATTATTCCCATTATCGACCGCCGCCCCCGGGTCTGAAGCGGCTTCGACGTCGCCATCCGCCGTCATCATCAGCGCCTCATAGCCGTCGGCATCTGCCGTCGCGCCCTGACGCGGCGCTGGCACGGCATGACTGGCGAACCAGTCGGCGAACTGCGACTGCTCGATCCCGCTGCGCGTCGACAGCTCCTTCACCAGCAACGACTTGAGGACTCCCTCGGGCAGATGCTTGAGCATCTCCAGCACGGCCGTGACGAAACGCTCTCGGCCCTCGACCTGCTTCAGGTCGCGCCCTTCCGCCGCCTGCTCGAACAGGAACTCCGATAGCGGACTGGCGCAGGTAATGCGGTTCTCGAACGCTGCCTGGCCCTCCTGACGCACCAGCGTGTCGGGGTCCTCCCCTTCCGGAAGGAACAGGAAGCGGACCTGACGACCGTCGATCATCGAAGGCAGCGCCGTCTGCAACGAGCGACGCGCCGCCTGGCGGCCGGCATTATCGCCGTCGAAGCAGAACACCACTTCGTCCACCAGCCGGAACAGCCGCTGCAGGTGATCGGCGGTCAGCGCCGTGCCCAGGGTAGCGCAGGCATTGCGAATGCCGAACTGCGCCAGCGCCACCACATCCATGTAGCCCTCGACCACCAGTACCCGCGCAAGCTGTCGGTTGGCCTGACGCGCCTCGAACAACCCGTAGAGTTCGCGCCCCTTGTGGAAGACCGGCGTCTCCGGGGAGTTGAGGTACTTGGGCTTAGCGTCACCAAGCACCCGCCCGCCAAAAGCGATGGTGCGTCCTTTCCAGTCCCGGATCGGAAACATCACGCGATCGCGAAAACGGTCGTAGGTGCGCCCGGTCTCCTCGCGGTGCACCAGCAGCCCGTACTCGACCTGAACCGCCTCGCCAATGCCCTGCTCGAGCAGGTATCGCTTGAGCGATTCCCATTCATCCTCGGCGTAGCCGATGCCGAAGTCCCGGATGACCTCCTGACTCAAGCCTCGTCGCTCGAGGTACTCCCGCGCTTGACGCCCCCCCCCCAAGGCGAGCCGCTCACGAAAGAAGCGGGCCGCCAGTTCCAGCAGGTTGACGCCTTCCTCACGCTTCTGCTGACGCTGGCGGGCACCCGGGTCCTCGCCACCTTCCCGCTCGACCTGCATCCCGGCACGCGACGCGAGCTGCTCGACCGCTTCGGGGAAACGCAGGTTGTCGAACTCCATCAGGAAACGCAGCGCGTTGCCGTGAGCACTACACCCGAAGCAGTGATAGAACTGCTTGTCCTGGCTTACCGTGAACGACGGTGAATTTTCCTGGTGAAACGGGCAGAGGCCACTGTGGTTGCGCCCACTTTTCTTGAGCTGCACCCGCTCGGAGATCACATCGACGATATCGGTGCGCGCCAACAGGTCATCGATGAAGCGCTGGGAGATCTGTCCGGCCATGTCGTCAAGGCGCTCTGGAGAATCGGACGGGAGGCTGGGGAGGTTCCGTGCTGCCTGACCATGAAGGTAGACCAGCCGGGGAACGCTGCCCATGTGCCGACATCAGTGAAGGCGGCGGGGTAAAAACAAACGGCCACCTTGACGGCGGCCGTTTGATCGTCCCTCTGGAGTGACCGAGGTCACCGCAGTACGGATCAATACAAGCGTTCGAAACGCTTACGCTCACGCTGCAACTTCTTGGCGTGACGCTTCACGGCAGCCGCAGCTTTGCGCTTGCGAACCGCAGTGGGCTTTTCGTAAGTTTCGCGACGGCGGACTTCGGATAGAACTCCGGCTTTCTCGCAGGAGCGTTTGAAGCGACGCAGCGCGACGTCGAACGGCTCGTTATCACGTACTTTAACAGCGGGCATGAAGCACTCACCTACCTTGGGAATTGAGTTCGGTTTGAACGCACGCCCGAGAAGACGATCCGTGCGGTTTCAGACGGCGCTACGAGGGATGATTCACTCCCTCGCCGATCGTCTGCAACGCCACATACCTGATCTTCAGGGCGCACGACCCAGTCCTGCAGAGCAGAGCATTCTAGTCCTGCCCATGAACCAATGCAAATACCTTTTCGACGGCGTAAACTAGCGCGCCTTCCGCTTCAGCATTTCCTTCAACGACTCCGACGGATGATTCGACCATGCGCGTGCTGGGTATCGAAACTTCGTGCGACGAAACCGGCGTCGCGCTCTATGACACCGACGCCGGGCTGCTGGCCGATGCGCTCTACAGCCAGGTAGCCCTGCACGCCGAATTCGGTGGTGTCGTACCGGAGCTGGCCTCCCGCGACCACACCCGCAAGCTGCTGCCACTGATCGATCAGGTACTGGCCGACGCGCAGCTGACCAAGCAGGACCTGGACGCGATCGCCTATACCGCCGGGCCCGGACTGGTCGGCGCGCTGATGGTCGGCGCCTGCACCGCTCACGGCATGGCGCGCGCGCTCGACATTCCGGTGCTCGGCGTGCATCACATGGAAGGCCACCTGCTGGCACCGATGCTGGAAGAGACAGCCCCCGCGTTTCCGTTCGTCGCGCTGCTGGTCTCCGGGGGTCACACCCAACTGGTCGACGTGCGCGGCCTGGGCGACTATCGCTTGCTGGGCGAATCCGTCGACGACGCCGCCGGCGAAGCCTTCGACAAGGTCGCCAAGATGCTCGAGCTACCCTATCCCGGCGGCCCGCAGGTCGCCGCACTAGCAGAGCGGGGCCGCAGCGAACGCTTTCGCTTCCCCCGCCCGATGACCGATCGGCCGGGGCTCGACTTCAGTTTTTCCGGGCTCAAGACCCACACCTTGACCGCGCTGCGTCAGCTACGCGAGCAGGACGCCCTCGACAACCAGGCCCGGGCCGATGTCGCCCGAGCCTTCGAGGATGCCGTCGTCGACACCTTGATCATCAAGTGCCGGCGCGCCCTCAAGGAGAGTGGCCGGGAGAGGCTGGTCGTCGCCGGAGGGGTCAGCGCCAACCGGCGCCTGCGCGAGACGCTCGACATCGCGCTGACCAGGCTGGGGGCCAGGGCATTCTATCCGCGCGGACGCTTCTGCACCGACAACGGCGCCATGATCGCCTACGCCGGTGCGCAGCGGCTGATCGCCGGCCAGCGCAGCGACGCGATACAGCCGAGGCCACGCTGGCCGCTGGCGGAGCTGACGCCTCCCCGGCGCTAATCCCGGTCATCGCCCTCGCGCCGGTCACGCAGGGCGTCTTCTTCATCGAAAGGATCGGCCAGCGCCGGCTCGTGCGCCTCGCGGCGCCGCTCCCGCCACAGCCGAATGTTCCAGGCGTGGCGTGCCAGCACCAGCAGCGAGAACACGCAGATGACGCCCGTCATCGGCGGCACCAGCCAGTAGCTGAGCAGCGGTGCCAGCAGCGCCGATGCCAATGACGCCACGGCTGCCGTGCGCACTCGCCAGGCGAGCAGGAACCAGCAGAGCGCACAGACCAACGCCACCGGCGTCGCCAGCATCAACAGTACGCCAAACGCGCTGGCCACAGCCTTGCCACCTCGTCCCCGATGCCAGACCGGGCAGCTATGCCCGACCAGCACGCTCAACCCCACCAGTCCCTGGGCCCAGACCGAGAGCGACAGCGCACCCGCCAGCCACAGCACCGGCATTCCCTTGACCGCATCGATGACCAGCGTCACCAGCGCCGGACGCCAGCCGAAGGCCCGCAGGACATTGGAGAATCCCGGATTGCCCGAGCCTGCCCAGCGCGGATCGCGCAGCCCCCAGGCCCGGCAGACCCAGATCGCGCCGAGCAGCGAACCACTGAGATAGCCAGCCGCCATCAGCAGGCCGGTGACAACGATCGGTGGCAAGACGTCATTCCCCTTGACCGCGCGGCGCGGACATCATCGAGAGCCCTGATTCTGCCACTCTCATCGCGTACAATCGACGCCACCCTGGACGGCGGTCCGCCTAGACCAGCCGCCCGCACGATGAACGCTGACGGACATCAGCGCTGACGAGGAGGTCGCGTGGATCAGGTATTGATCGAAGGCTTGAGCCTGGAGACGGTGATCGGCGTCTACGACTGGGAACGCAAGGTGCGCCAACGCCTCGAGCTGGATCTGGAGCTGCGCACCGACATTCGCCCGGCGGCCCGTGCCGACGATCTCTCCCGGACGCTCGACTATGCCGCCATCTGCCAGCGCCTCTCCGACTACGCCGACGCCAACGCCCATGGCCTGGTCGAGACGTTTGCGGAGCGCGTCGCGGCGCTGCTGCTCGACGAGTTCGGCATCCGTCACCTGCGCCTGACCGTTCGCAAGCCGGGAGCGGTGGCCGCGGCACGCGCCGTGGGCGTGCGCATCGAGCGCAGCGTCGACTGATGCCGCTGGTCGCTCTCGGGCTAGGCAGCAACATCCGGCGCCAGCACCATCTGAGCCGGGCGCTGGAGGCACTGAAATCGCTGGCCGCACCTCACCCGCTGCAGCTCTCCCGGGTCTTCGAAAGCCCGGCGGTCGGCTTCGACGACGCGCGCCCGTTCTACAACATGGTAGTGGCCTTCGAGACCGAACTCTCCCCGGCGACGATCGACCGTCATTGCAAGGCGATCGAACGGGACAACGGCCGACCGGCCGGCCCAGCCAAGTTCGTCGCCCGCACCCTGGACATCGACCTGCTGCTGTGGGGCGACAGCGTCACGTGCGACGGCACCCGGCGGCTACCGCGGGAAGACATCGACCGCTATGCTTTCGTGCTCCATCCGCTGGCGGAGCTGCTGCCGGCGCACCGGCATCCGGTCAGTGGCGTCACGTTCGCCGCGCTGTGGGCGTCCTTCGACGCCACTCACCAGCCCCACCGGCCGATCGACTTCGCCTGGGGCAAGCGACGGATATCCCGAAGCGACGAGACCTGATGTCGAAGCCGCTCACTACCGCGCCCCGAACCCGGCGCATCGGGGCAGGAAGTCCGGAGCCGGAAGTTCGAAGAGCAGTGACATGTGCGGCAATATCCACAATCTTTGCCGATTGCCTGAACCGTCACTGCCATGCGTTGCGCCACACTTAGGAACCGTCGCCATTCGTGAAAAAGCCTGCCCCTATGCCTCCATCGCTCAGCAGTCGACGTGACTGGCCGCGGCTGTCACGCCTGAGCTTCAAGCTGTTCGCCATCATCCTGGTCACCAATGTACTGATCAGCGGCCTGGTATTCGTGTTCGTCTCGAGAAGTCTGGACGAGGGATTCGTCAACTACCTGGAACGCAGCCAGTCGACACGGGCCGAAACGCTAGCCAACGCGCTGGGGGAGCAGTGGACGCAGCGCGGCAGCTGGCAGTGGCTGCGCGACAATCCCCGCGCCTGGCAGAGCCTGGTCCGCAGCCAGCTATGGTCGAGCGACCGCCACCCCCCGACCGGGATCGATCGGCAACTTTCCGACGCCCGCGGCTATGTGCTGCTCGACGAGTTGAGCAACCCCGTCATCGGTGAACCCCTGCTCAAGCCGCCACCCCAGGACCTCGATCTGGACATCCCGCCGCCGCCGGAGCCGCACTTCGTTCCCATCCGCAGCGGCGACAAGCTGGTGGGGCAACTCGGCTATCTCCCGCCGGAACGCCTCATGGCGCGCATGGACCAGATATTTCTCGAGCGCCAGCAGCGCAATCTCACGATCATCGTCGGCTCGCTGTTTCTGACCTCGCTATTGCTGGCGGGCGGGCTGGCCTGGTGGTTGGGGCGCCGTGCCCGGTTCATGACGCTGGCCACCCGGCGCCTGACCCTGGGCGACTACAGCGTGCGCCTGTCCGAACGCGGCCGCGACGAATTGTCGAGCCTCTCCGCGGATTTCAACCAACTGGCCGAGACGCTCGAGGCCAACCGCCGCGCCAGGCAGCGCTGGGTCGCGGATATCGCTCATGAACTGCGCACGCCGCTGGCGGTGCTGCGGGGCGAGATCGAGGCCATGCAGGATGGCGTGCGGCCGCTGTCGCCGGACAACCTGGGATCGCTGCAACAGGAGGTCGACCAGCTTGGGCATCTGGTCGAGGATCTGCGGCTGCTCGCCCAGAGCGACGCTGGCGCACTGGACATGCATCTGGTTCCGGTGGATCTCGAGGAGTCGCTGGTCCAGCGGCTCGAGGATAGCGAGTTGCGGTTGGAGAGCCACGGCCTGACCCTTCGGCTCGATACCGTCCCCGTCTGGGTGCGCGCCGACAGCCAGCGCCTGCGCCAGCTATGGGACAACCTGCTCTCCAACACCATTGCCTATACCGACGGCCCCGGCACGTTGCGCGTCACCCTGCGACAACGTCACGACCAGGCAGAGGTAGTCTGGGAGGATACGCCGCCGGGAGTGCCGGCCGACGAACTGCCTCGCCTGACCGAGCGGCTATATCGGGTCGAGGGCTCACGTAACCGACGCAGCGGCGGCAGCGGGCTGGGTCTCTCCATCGCCCGGGCGCTGATCGAAGCCCAGGGTGGAGTACTGACACCCTCCGCTTCGCCACTAGGCGGGTTGCGATGGACGCTGGCATTTCCGCTGGACCTGCCCGCCAAATCCTCCGCCGAGCCCTGCCTTCCCGCCGGGGAGCCGGCCAGTAGCAGCGGCAGCCATACCAATCGATAGGGAGCCGGTTTGATGAATGACACCATTCTGATCGTCGAGGATGAACCCAAGATCGCCCGCCTGGTCGCCGATTATCTGTCGAAGAGCGGCTATGCCTCCGACCACATCGACCACGGTAACGCCGTCATGGAGTGGCTGGAGGAGAACCAGCCGATGCTGGTGCTGCTCGATCTAATGCTGCCCGGTACCGATGGCCTCACCCTGTGCCGCCAGATTCGCGAGCGATTTCCCGCCATCCCTGTGATCATGCTGACCGCACGGGTCGAAGAAGTGGATCGGTTGCTGGGGCTCGAACTGGGCGCCGACGACTATATCTGCAAACCTTTCAGCCCCCGGGAAGTCGTGGCGCGCGTCAAGGCCGTACTGCGACGCAGCCACGGCATCACCGGCACAGACGAAGCGACCCCTGAAGGGGATCACCTGACCCTGGACGAGGATGGCTGGCGTGCCATGGCGGGAAGCGAGGACCTCAACCTGACCGCCGTCGAGTTCCAGTTGCTCAAGGTGATGATGCACAGCCCGGGCCGAATATTCTCCCGCGACCAGTTGATGGACCACATGTATCGCGACCACCGCATCGTCTCGGAGCGCACCGTCGACAGCCACGTCAAGAAACTGCGCCGCAAGATCGCCGACGTCTGGCCCGAGCGGGACATCATCCGCTCTGTCTACGGGGTCGGCTACAAGTACCAGCCGGAGGAGTGAGGCCGGCGACCGGCCTGGGAAGCGAGGCCCCCCTTCCCCTGCGGTAGCGGTGGTTGCCGGGTGGTGCCCCAGGGCCTGTTCACGCGATACGCCGCGAGCCGCGTTGCTGCGTCAATGCATTCAGGCAAGGCGCGGGGCCCCGGCAAGGGGGGTTCCTCACCCAGCCACGCCACGAAGCCTGGGCGTATTGGACGCGCAACCCGAAGTGTCGGGCCGTTTTTTCGCGAGGCATCGTGCTGAGCCAGGCGCTTGGCGCCACTAAAACCCCAGGGTCGCGCCTGGACTCACGAAACAACGGGCTCCGTCACGACCGTGTGGATAATGTGAACAGGCCTTGGAGGGAAGCGCTCTTCAGGAAGTCACCGGCGTCTCTCGCCGAGAAGAACACCAGTGTTACCGCGAGGCTGGGCAGAGCGGGTAGCCGCTCGCGCATCACCGCCGCCACGATGCTGGCGGCGGCGGCGGCCGGATAGCCGTAGATGCCCGTCGAGATGGCCGGGAACGCCAGCCGCTCGAATCGATGCTCGGCGGCAAGGCGCAAGGCGTTGCGATAGCAGCCGGCCAGCAGTTCGGAACGATCTTCCGACTTGGCGAATACCGGCCCAACCGTATGGATGACGTGACGCGCCGGCAGTTTGAAACCCGGCGTCATCACCACTTCACCGACGGGCAAGCCGTCCGGCCAGGTCGTGCGTCGCAGCTCCCGACACGCCTCGAGCAGTTGCGGGCCTGCCGCGCGATGAATCGCCCCATCGACGCCACCACCACCCTGCAGGCTCTTGTTGGCGGCATTGACGATGGCATCGCCCTCGAACCGGGTGATATCACCCTCGGCAACGGTCAGGCGATCGCCCTGCCAGTGAATCTTCATTGCACACCTCGGCGGGTCGCGGTCGGGTCATCGGCACGAAGACGGAGGCCGACAGCGACGGGCCGTCGCCAGCGGTCTTGATCCCCCGTCGTTACCAATCTTGTCTCCACCCAATGTAGGACGCGATGCCGATGCTCGCGAACCGGAGCCGTGTCAGGTCAGGAGGCCTGGCGACTCACCCCGGCGACATCGGGCGACGCCGGTGCGACCGGCACCGTCTCCGCCTCGCCACGCTTGAGCAGTGCGTAACCGACCCCGGTGATCACCGAGCCGGCGGCAATGGCCAGCAGGTAGAGCAGCGCCAGATTGACCGCATTCGGGATCAGCAGCACGAACAGACCACCATGCGGTGCCATCAGCTTGACGCCGAACCACATCGAAAGCGCCCCGGTCACCGCACCGCCGAGCATCGAGATCGGAATCACCCGCAACGGATCCTTGGCGGCAAAGGGGATCGCCCCCTCGCTGATGAAGCACAGGCCCAGCACGAACGACGCCTTGCCCGCTTCACGCTCGGCCTGGGCGAACCGGCTGCGCCGCAGGAACGTGGCCAGCCCCATGCCGATGGGCGGCACCATGCCCGCGGCCATGATCGCCGCCATCGGCATGTAGGTCTCGGTCGACAGCAGCCCCACGCCAAAGGTATAGGCCGCCTTGTTGACCGGCCCACCAAGATCGAAGCACATCATCGCGCCGAGCAGCACGCCCAGCAGGACCGCGTTGGTCGAGCCCATGTTGTTGAGGAAGGTCGTCAATGTCGACAGCAGCGCCGCCACCGGGGTGCCGACCACGTAGATCATGACCAGCCCGGTGAACAAGCTCGCCAGCAGCGGGATGATCAGGATCGGCTTCAACGACTCCACGCTGGCCGGCAGCTTGACGTAGCGCGTCACCGCCTTGGCCGAGTAGCCGGCCAGGAAGCCCGCGAGGATCCCGCCGATGAACCCGGCGCCCAGGGTGGAGGCCAGCATCCCGCCGATCATTCCCGGTGCGATGCCCGGACGGTCGGCGATGGAGTAGGCGATGTAGCCGGCCAGCACCGGCACCATCAAGGCGAAGGCGGTACCACCGCCGATCTGCATCAGCGCCGCCGCCAGCGTCCCTTCCTGCTCGTAGGCCTTGATCCCGAACACGAACGAGAGCGCGATGCAGAGCCCGCCCGCCACCACCATCGGCAGCATGAACGAGACACCGGTCAGCAGGTGCTTGTAAAACCCGCGCTCCTTCGCACTCTTACGCTCGCCGCCAGCCCTTTTTTCACTGCCGGCCGACTCTATCTGCGCCTCTGCGAGGGCCTGCTGGATCGTCTGCTGCGGCTGCTTGAGGGCGCTGCCGGTGGAGGTGCGGTAAATCGGCTTGCCAGCGAAGCGAGCATCGTCGACCTCGATGTCACAGGCCAGCAGCACGATATCCGCCGCCTCGATATCGGCTTCACCGATCGGGTTCTGGGCGCCTACGGATCCCTGGGTCTCGACATGGATCCGGTGGCCCAGCGCCCGGCCGGCCTGTTCGAGGGCCTCGGCGGCCATGAAAGTATGCGCGACCCCGGTGGGACAGGCTGTCACCGCGACGATCCGTCTGGCCCGGGAAGGGTCTGGCTCGGCCACCGCCGGGGCATTGGCGAGTTCGTCGGCGGGGTCGAACGCCGTCGCCTCGCGGGCGGCACGCTCGAGAAACGCCTCGGGATCGGGCAGCGCCTGCTGGACCGGTGCACGATAGAGCCGCTTGCCGACGAAGCGGGACGGTTCCGGCACCCGCTCGGCGGCCACCACGACCAGATCTGCCTCGGCGATCGCCTGGGCCGATACCGGCGCTACCGGCTCGAGCTCGCCGTGCATCTCGACCTGGGGTTGCCAGCCGCGACGCCGCGCGGCCTGCTCCAGACGCCTCGCGGCCAGAAAGGTCGTCGCCATGCCGCTGGGGCAGGCCGTAATCAGAATGACGTTCATGCGTTCACCGTTCATGCCCCCTCCTGACGTGCGTCGCCGCAGCGAGTGACACGCGTCTGTTGCAGTAATTGCTGGAAATCCTCGACGTGCGGGTTACCGACGCCAACATGGCGGACCGCTTCGGCCGCCAGCGCCGTTGCCTGGCGCAGGGCGTCCTGCGGTGCCTGATCCGCGATCACCCCATGCAGCAAGGCGGCCAGCAGCGTGTCGCCGGCCCCCACCGTACTCTTAACGTCGACGCTGGGCGGGGTCGCCCGCCATTCGCCGCGGCGACTGACCCACAGCGTACCCGCTGCGCCGAGCGACAGTATCGACTCCTCGATGCCGGCCGCATGCAGCCGCCGGGCCGCATCGAGCTGTGAGGCCGGTTCGTCCAGCGAACCGCCGGCCCACTCGGCCAGCTCCTGCTCGTTGGGCTTGGCTGCGTGAGGCGCCACCGCCAGTGCCGCCGTCAGCGCCGGCCCGCTGGTATCGACCCAGATCGGGATACCGCTCGCCTTGAGCGTTTCGACCAGCCTCGCCAGTGCCGCGGGAGACACGCCCGGAGGCAGGCTGCCGGTCACCACCACCGCCGACGGCGCCGAAGTCTCGCAGCATGCGACCAACGCAGCGGTGAGTTCGGCCAGTGCGGCCTCGGAGACCTCGAGCCCCGGGCCGTTGACGTCGGTCACCCGGCCGTCGTCCTCGGCCAGCTTGGCGTTGATCCGGGTCTCGCCGGGCAGGCGCAGGCTGGCATCCTCGATACCATCGCGCCGGCAGGCCTGGACGAATGCGGTATCGTTGTCCGCACCCAGGAAACCCGACAGCGTCACCCGATGGCCCAGCGACACCAGCACCTGGGCCACGTTGAGGCCCTTGCCGGCCGCCGCCAGATGCGACGACCGCGTGCGATTGACCGACCCCGGCTCGAGTCGCGGCAATTGGATCGACAGATCCATCGCCGGATTGAGCGTCACCACCAGCACATGCGCCATCAGAGTGTCTCCAGCGCATCGCGCACGGCCTGGCTAGTGGCCTGGGCCAGCGCCGTCTCGGCGTGCAGTCGCGCCGTAGCCTGGGTGATACCGCGCAGCCGCGCCTTGACCATCGGCACCTGGCGCACCGACACCGACAGCTCATCGACCCCCAAGCCGACCAGCACCGGTACGGCGGCGGCATCCGACCCCAGCTCGCCGCAGACGCCGACCCACTTGCCCTCGGCGTGAGCGGCCTCCACGGTCATCTGGATCAGCCGCAATACCGCCGGATGCAAGCCATCCGCCTGGGAAGAGAGCTCAGGGTGGCCACGATCGATCGCCAGGGTGTACTGGGTCAGGTCGTTGGTGCCGATGGAGAAGAAGTCGACCTCCGCCGCCAGGCTCGGTGCCAGCAGTGCCGCCGAAGGGATCTCGATCATCACCCCGACCTGGACGTCGCCGGCGCCGATCTCCGCCTGCAGGCGGTCGACGATCGCCCTGGCCTGGCAGTACTCGTCGACATCCTTGACCATCGGAAACATGATTCGCAGCGGACGATCGCCAGCGGCGGTCAGCAGTGCTCGCAGTTGGGTCTCGAGCACGTCGGGGCGGGTCAGCGCCAGCCGGATGCCGCGCAGACCGAGGAACGGGTTGTCCTCCGCCGCTACCGGCCAGTAGGGCAGCGGCTTGTCGCCGCCGACGTCCAGTGTGCGCGCCACCAGCGGACGGCCATCGAGGGCATCGAAGGCGCGTCGGTACTCGCCGATCTGGGTCTCCAGGTCCGGCGCCTCCGGATGCGCCATGAACAGGAATTCGGTGCGCAGCAGCCCGACACCCTCGGCACCCTGCTCGACGGCGTCCGCGGCGTGGGCGGTGTTGCCCAGGTTGGCGGCAACCTCGACACGCCGGCCATCCGCCGTGCGGCCCTCCTCGAACCGCGAGCCGTGGGCCTCGCGGCGCAGCCGCTCCAGCTCCTTGAGCCGTAGTTCGGCGCGATCGCGGCGCTCCGCGCTGGGCCGCACGATCACCCGACCGAGGTCGCCGTCGAGGATCAGTTCATCGTCGTTGGCGAGCGTCAGGGCCCGCGGACCGGCACCCACCACCGCCGGAATACCCAGCGCCCGCGCCAGGATCGCGCTATGGGACGTGGCGCCGCCACGGGCGGTCAGCAATCCCCGCACCTGGGTGGTATCGAGACGCGCCACGTCGGAGGGCCCGATGTCGTCGGTGACCAGAATGTAGGGGCGCGACGGCGGGGCTGGCATCTTCACGCCGCACAGCACGCCGAGCACCCGGCGACCCACGTCGCGAAGATCCGCTGCCCGTTCGGCCAGCAGACGGTCCGCCAGCACCTCCTGGGCCCGGGCGGCGGTATCGATCGCCTGCCACCAGGCGGCTTCGGCACTCAAGCCATCGCGCATGCCCTCGAAAGCCGCTTCGTGCAGTTCCGGGTCATCGAGCATCTCGGCATGCATCGAGAGAATCTCGGCCACGTCGCCACCCTTGGCGGTGCCGATCAGCGCGCGCAGCTGTTCACGCGCCTCGCTCAGGCTGGCACGCAAGCGCTCTCGCTGGCGTTCGGCATCTCCTTGCCGCTCCGGCGCCAGATCGCGAGCCCGCTCGGGGTAATCGAAACTGGGCGAGCGCATCACGAAGACCGGCGCGATCGCCAGGCCCGGCGAGGCAGCAGTGGCCGGCAACGCGGTGTCGTCGGTGATCGGCTCCTGCGCGGCCTCGGCCGTTCGCGCCGCGGTCTCGTCTCGAGACGCGTGATCAGCGAGGCCGCTGTCCGCCAGCGGGCGCACCGATTCACCGAGCCCGGCCTTGACGGCGGCAACCATCGCCGCCAGCGCCGCCTGGGCCCCCTCCCCCTCGGCGGAGAAGATCAGCGTCTGACCGCGTCGGGCACCGAGCCCGATGACCTTGGTCAGGCTGGCGGCGGAAACCGTCTCCGCCGCGCCCTCCATCAAGCGTACCCGGACCGGCAGCGACTGTTCGCGGGCCGCCTGGACCAGCAACTTGGCTGGCCTCGCATGCAGGCCATGTGCATTGAGCAGCGTCGCCCGAGCGGTCTCGGCATGGTTCGACTCGCCGGACAACCGCGCCAGGACGTGGTCCGCGTCGGCATCGATCAGCGCCTCGCCTTCGCCGCTGTCCAGCAGATCCGCCAGCCGCTCCAGCAGCGTCCGGTGAACATCGCCTTGCGCCGCCACGCAGAAAACACCATTGACCACCCCTTTCGGACCGCTGAACGACCGCTCCGGCGTCGCCAGCCCCAGCGCCGGTTGGCTGACCCCGAGGGAAGCGCTCACCAGCCATAGCCCCTGGCCGAGAGCGACCGGCTCCTGCTCGGTGATCGCAGCGACGAAGCGCGCATCGACACACTCCGCCTGACGCAGCCGCGCCGCCGCCGCCAACGCCAGCTCGAAGCGATCCCGCGCCGGGAAGCCCAGGCACAGCGTACCGGCGTCCAGGCGTGCCTTGACCGGCGATCTGGCGAGAAGTGCGACCATCGCTTCGGCGCTGTCGGCGTTGGCGATACGATCGGCGACCCCCTCGTCGTCGAGGACGTGAGTCAGATGGCGCAGCACGTCGAGATGCTCGTCGCTGGCGGCGGCGATCGCCACCAGCAGGAATACCCGACTGCCGTCGTGCCAGGTCACCCCGGCCGGGAACTGCAACAGGCGGACACCGGTTCGGTGGATCTGCCCGCGGCTCTCGGGGGTACCGTGGGGAATGGCGATACCGCTGCCGAGGAAGGTCGAGCCCTGCGCCTCGCGGGCATGCAGGGCATCGCGATAGCCGGCTTCGACCAGACCGGCCTCGTGCAACGAGGCGGCAGCCTGATCCAGCGCCTCCTGCCAACTGTCGGCGTGGCAATCGAGCGCCGCGTCTTGCGGCTGGAGGGTCAACATAACGATCTCTCCGAGTGGGTCGTTCGATGCACGATTCGTGGCCCGTCCAGCGCCGCCGGGGTCGGCCGGACGAAATGGCCAAGCGCCCTAGCTGAATCGTGTCACCTCAATGAGGCCAATGCTCTCCGCTGGCGACCGGTTTGGCAAGCTAGACCTTCGCCTCACGCCACGGCCGGCACCATAGCCGCCGAAATCAGACTGGGCCGGCAGGGCCCGACGCGGTATCGTTCAGACCGTGAAAAATGCGCCGCCCCCTCCCACGAGCCTTGCAGGAGCCTTGCATGAAGCTTGCCGATATCGCCCGACTGGCCGGCGTCTCCCGCACGACCGCCAGCTATGTCCTCAACGGCCAGGCCAAAGCAAGACGCATCAGCGATGCCACGGTGACACGGGTGCTGGCCATCGCCAATGCCCACGACTATCGAATCGATGCCCAGGCGGCCGCACTGCGGGGAGGCGACAGCCGCACCCTCGGCCTGATCGTGCCGGACCTGGAGAACGGCAGCTATGCACGGCTGGCCAAACGTCTCGAGCATGGCGCGCGCCGTCAGGGCTATCAGTTGCTGATCGCCGGTTCCGACGATGACCCGCAGAGCGAGCGCGAAGTCGCCAGATCCCTGCGTGCCCAGCGCTGCGACGTGCTGTTGGTCGCCAGCAGCCTGAGCCCCCGGGACCCGTTCTACGTCGAACTGTTGGCCCAGGGTCTGCCGGTCATCGCCATCGACCGACCGCTGGATCCCGAGCGTTTCGTCAACATCGTGACCAACGGTCGTGCCGCCGGCGAGATGCTGACCCGGTCGGTGCTGGCCGACGACGTGACCGACGTGGTGTGGCTGGACGCCGTCCCGGATCTCTCGATCAGCACCGAGCGGCGGCACGGGTTTCTGGACGCCCTGGCCAGCGAGCCCCGCTGCCGTCCCTACTGCTTCAGCGGCGAGCGCTACGACCGCGATAGCGGGGCCCGGCTGATGCAACGATTGCTGGATGACGACGGCTTGCCGGACGCCATCGTCACCGCCTCCTACACCCTGATGGAGGGCCTGCTCGACGTGCTGCTCGCGGACGGTGCGCCACCGGCCAACCTGCGCTTGGCCACCTTCGGAGACGATCGACTGCTCGACTTCCTGCCCTGCAAGGTGAACTCGCTGCCACAGGACCACGACCGGGTCGCCGAACAGGCGCTGGCGAGAGCCCTGCAGGCGGCCCGCGGCAACTACACGCCAGGGTTGGACGTAATCGACAGGACGCTCAAGCGACGGCGCTGAGCGCGATGTGATGGATCCTCTCCGGGCACGTGGCCGAGAGCCACGACTGAAGTATGCTTGGCCCATCGAGACTCTCAGGAACCGCGACTTGTCAGACGACCTTCCCGACATCCTGGCCGGCCCGATACTCCGCCGGGCGGCGCCCCGGCGGCTGGTGCTGTGGCTGGCCGCATCACGCCCGCTCGAGCTTCGGCTGACCCTGCTCTCCGCCGCTGCGTCGTGGACATACCCGCTGGCCTCGGCAACGACCCGGCTCGAAGTGGGCAGCCACGCCCACCTCCATCTGATCGACCTCGAACTGGATTCCGCCCTGCCCCAGGATGTCCGCATTGCCTACGACCTCGCCTACCGAGGCGAGTCCGAATGGCACTCGAGCGGCGACTGGGGGCAGGCGCTGTGCTACGGCAACGAGCCGCTCCCCACGCTGGTACTGCGCTCGCGCCACGACAACCTGCTTCATGGCTCCTGTCGCAAGCCCCACCACGCCAGCGGGGATGGCCTGGCACGCGCCGACCGCTGGCTGGTCGGCTGCCATGACGATGCCGCCGCCAGGCCGGCGGCACTGCTGCTGACTGGTGACCAGATCTACGCCGACGACGTTGCCGGCCCGATGCTGGCCGCCATCCATGCATTGATCGCCCGCCTCGGCCTCTACGACGAATGCCTGGAAGGGACGGATATCGCCAGCGGCAGCGAGCTCTACGCCCGCGACGAGACCTACTATCACCGGGACGAACTGCTGCCGGCGATCCGCTCCACCGAGGCACTGCGCGAGAAGTTCTTCGGTGGCGTGCGCAAGCCGATCTTCACCACCGCCAGCGCCGAGAATCACCTGATCACCTTCGCCGAGGTGATGGCGATGTACCTGCTGGTCTGGTCACCGACGCCATGGCGAGTGATCGAGGTCGAGCCGCCCCCTCTCAGCGCGGAGGAGCAGGACCGCTATCGCCAGGAGCAGCGACATATCGACGTGTTCGTCACCGGACTGCCGGGCGTGGCACGCCTGCTCGCCCACCTGCCCACGCTGATGATCTTCGACGACCACGACGTCACCGACGACTGGAACCTCTCCGCCGCCTGGGAGGCCGCGGTCTACGACCACCCCTTCTCGCGCCGGATCGTGGGCAATGCCCTGATCGCGTACCTGTTCTGCCAGGGCTGGGGCAATGATCCCGATGGGCTGGCCGAGCCGCTGCGCGCCAGCCGCGAATGGCTGGACTCCGCCGCCGGCGATGGAAGCTTCGACTGCCAACGGCACGATCGGCTGGTGACCCGGCTGCTGCGCTTCACCGGCTGGGGCTACACCATCGATTCGACGCCACGCCTGGTGGTCCTGGATACGCGCACCCGGCGCTGGCGAAGCGAACGCCGCCAGCATCACCCGTCGGGACTGATGGACTGGGAGGCGCTGAGCGAGTTCCAGCAGGCGTTGCTCGGGGAACCATCGGTCATCATCGTGTCGCCGGCCCCGATCTTCGGCGTCAAGCTGATCGAGGGCATCCAACGCCTGTTCACCTGGTTCGGCAAGCCGTTGCTGGTCGACGCCGAGAACTGGATGGCACACCCCGGGGCCGCCCGTACCATGCTCAACATCCTGCGCCACAGTCGCACCCCGCAGCGCTACGTGATCCTCTCCGGCGATGTCCACTACTCCTTCGTCTATGCGATCACCATTCGCCAGCGCCGCAACAGTCCACAGATGTGGCAGATCACCAGCAGCGGGCTCAAGAACACCTTTCCCGACACCCTGCTCGACTGGTTCGACCGCCTCAATCGTTGGCTCTATGCGCCCTGGTCGCCGCTCAACTGGCTCACCAAGCGCCGCCGCATGCTGATCGAGCCCTACTGCCCCGAACGTAGTTCGAAAGGCGAACGACTGTGGAATCGTGCCGGCATCGGCCAGGTGAAACTCGACGCCGAGGGCGCGCCGACCGAGGTCATGCAACTGGGCGCCGATGACTGCGACACCCGTTTTGACAAGGCGCGTCGATGAACCCGACCAACGCCATGCTACGTGTGGCCACCACCGAAGACTTGAGCGCGGTGGAAGCGCTGGTTCGCGACGCCTACGGCCACTACAACGCCCGCATCGGCAAGACGCCGGGGCCGATACAGGACATCGACGACAAGCGCTATGCGCACTATATCGATGCCGGTTACGTCAACCTACTGCAGGCAGGCGACGAGGTCGTCGGCTTGCTGGTGCTGATCCCCAAGCCCGACACGCTGCTGCTGGACAACGTGGCGGTCAGCTCGTCCGCTCAGGGCCACGGCTTCGGCCGGACCTTGCTAGCGTTCGCGGAAGCCCACGCTCGCCAGTTGGGCTTTCGCGACATCACGCTCTATACCCAGGAACTGATGCACGAGAATCTGGCGATCTACCGGCGCTACGGCTATGTGGAGACGCATCGCGCCGAAGAGCTCGGGCTGAAGCGCGTCTACCTGCGCAAGTCGCTCTGACCCGCGACGCCGCTCGACACACGGCGCCGTGCGAGCCGCGGTCGTTGACGTGACGCGGCAAGGCCAGCGACACCGGATCGCTGAAACGCAAACCGCCGCGCCCTGAAGAGACGCGGCGGTCACTCGCGGAACGCATCGGCCGTCGATCATACCGCGTGAGCGGCGCCAGAAGGCGATTCGACATGGCCGAAGGTGCCATTGGTGCCTTCCACGTCCCGCAGTTCCACCACGATCCCGCGTGCCGCCGCATTGTCGACGAATCGGTCGATGTCCTCGCGGATATCGGGGTCGATGTAGTTCGCCCCACTGGCATCGATGATCAGTTCGCCGTTGTCCGGCACGGCGTCGAGACACTGGCGCATCTCCTCACGGTTCAGGAACGAGACATCCTGCTGGAACTTCAGCAGCATGTGCTCGCCGCGCCGGGTACAGGCGATCGCCGAGCGGTAGCCGGATTGGAGCAGGAAATAGAGACTGCAAACCAGCCCCACCAGTACGCCCATCAGCAGGTCGGTGGCGAGAATCGTGATCACCGTCACGGTGAAGGGGATGAAGCGACGCATGCCTTCGCGATACTGCTCCATGAACAGCGCCGGCTTGGCCAGCTTGTAGCCGGTGTGCAGCAGGATCGCCGCCAGCGTCGCCAGGGGAATCAACTCGAGCCAGACCGCCAGAAACGCCACGCTCACCAGCAGCAGTCCACCGTGGACTAGGCTGGAGAGCCGGGTGCGACCGCCGGCATTGGCGTTGGCGGAGCTGCGCACGATCACGGCGGTGACCGGCAGCGCCCCGACCAGCCCGCACACCATGTTGCCGAGGCCCTGGGCCTTCAATTCGCGGTGCGGCGGCGATTGCCGCTTGAGCGGATCGAGCTTGTCGATCGCCTCCAGGCTCAACAGCGTCTCGAGGCTAGCGATGATGGCGATGGTGATGGCGACCGTGTAGACCGCCGGATTGGCCAGCGCACCGAGATCGGGACGTGTCATCTGGCCGATCAGTTCCGAGGGGCCGGACAGCCCGCCGAGATCGATGTGGTGCCCCGTGCCCAGCGCCCAGCCGGGCATCACACCACCCACCAGACGATCGATGGCGATACTGCCCAGCACCACCAGCAGTGGCCCGGGAATCAGTGCCAGCGCACGGTTGCGCTTGATTATCGGCTGTTCCCACAACACCAGCAGCGCCAGGCTGAACAGCGCGATCAGCGTGGCCAGCGGTGAGATATCACTGAACAGGGCGACCGGTTCGGTGATCGAGGGCATGTCCTCCAGCGGATGTCCCAGCGCCATCGGGAATTGACCCAGCACCAGGATCAGACCGATGCCGGCCAGCATGCCCTTGATCACCGAGGTCGGCACGAAGGCGCCGATCCGGCCCAGCTTGAAGATCCCCATCAGCAGTTGCAGCGCGCCGGCCAGCACCACCGCGATCAGGAAAGCGGCGAAGCTGCCCAATTGTTCGATCGCATCCAGCACGATGACGGTCAGGCCAGCCGCCGGACCGCTGACGCTGAGCGCCGAACCGCTGAACATCGTCACCACCAGCCCGCCGACCATGCCGGCCACTAGCCCGGCGATGGGCGGAGCCCCCGAGGCCAGCGCGATTCCCAGGCAGAGCGGAATCGCTACCAGAAAGACCACAATGCCTGCGGGTATGTCCCGCGAGAGGTGGCGCAGGGAGAGCGTGGTGGGCCGGTCATGTCGATTCGATGCCGAGTGGGTCGACGGCGCCGATCGTGTCGTTTGTGTCATTGTCGTGTCCTCGAGTCCATGAGTCACAGCGGTAAACGTCGGCTCACCCGGCGGCGGCGCGCTGCCAGGTCGGCTCGGTGGAGGCGCCTTCCGCCCAATCGGGCTCGCGACGATAGACCTCTTCCAGATGGCCACTCGCCAGGTCGTAGACCCAGCCATGCAGGCTCGGTGCCTGGCGCGTCTGCCAGCTGTCGGTGACCAGTGACATGGTCGACAGTCGCTCGATCTGCGCGATGACGTTGAGCTCGACGACATGATCGACCTTCTCGCTCAACTGCGAAAAGCGCTCGAGCTCTTCGCCGCGCTCGGCGACCAGTCGCTTGACCTGGCCCAGATGCTGGTCGACGTACGGGAGGGCCTGCAGGGCGTCGCCACCGCTCACGGCCGCCTGGATACCGCCGCAGCCACGATGGCCACAGACGATGATGTGATCCACCTTCAGCGCGTTGATGGCAAATTCGAGGACACTCGAGACATTGGCATCGTCTTCGTGTACCAGGTTGGCGATATTGCGGTGGATGAACAGCTCACCGGGCTTGGCATTGCAGATTTGTTCCGCCGGCACGCGACTGTCGCAGCAGCCGATCCACAGCGCGGCGGGTGCCTGCCCCTCATGCAGGCGTTCGAAGATACCTGGATCGGCCATTTTCATACCGGCAGCCCAGGCGCGGTTCTCAAGCAGCAGACGATCGAAGAATTGCATGTCCAACACCCCTAGATGACCAATGGCTGGTCGTCGTTCGACGCCATCATGGCTTTTGAGTCGACTGACGCCATTGCGTGACGGATGAACCAAAACTCGTAATTTCCCTGCCTTGCCGGAGACTCGATGACGGCTGAAAGTTGTCATGAGACCAAAGGCGTAGGCTTCGCTTAAAGTCGTAAAGCGGACGAGCAGGCGCGGGCAAGCAAAAAGTGATTTGCCAGCAGCAAATTTTGTAACGCCAAGTGATTGAATGTTGATTCAAGGATGTCGGCCGGAGATCGCCAATGACACGCCGTTACAGGACAAAAAGGAGAGCAGACATATCGCGACTCAGCACATGATCCCGATTCGCGCGGTTTTGGAAGGCAAGGATGAATGGGCGGTGAATGGCAAGTTCATGCTGGATGAAAGGCGCTACCACGGGGGTCGACGCCTATCGGTCATGCGGTCGGACACATCGAATATTTAATAAAAACTAATGTAACAATTTGATCGACAACCTTGCGCGAAAATGAACGTGACTCATCTGGTCGGCAGCTCGGATTATCTGAACGTTACCGGACGACTACGTTCATCTTCAATTCATGACAGGTTCATCATCGGTTCATCTCAGCGGATCGTCTCCAGCACTTCGATGGCGTCATGCAAACGGATCTCTCCCCGGTTCTCCGCCACGAGATTCTGGCCGAAATAGACCTTCCCCTTGTCCCCGCGTCGATAGCTCGCCAGCGTCTTCAGCGGCTCCTTATCACGACGCTTTTCGCCCCGGGCCGGATCGACCGTTACCATGGCGCAGCGGGCGCAGGGCGCATCGACACGAAATGTCACTTCGCCGATGCGAATCCGTTTCCAGCCATCCTCGGCGTAGGGAACAGCGCCTGTGGCGACCAGATTGGGCCGGAACTGCGCCATCACGTGCGTGCCGTCGGTACGGGTATTGAGATCCTCCAGCGAGGCCTCGGAGATCAGCAACAGCGGGTAGCCATCGGCGAAACTGACTCTCACCCCGATCGTGTCTCGATAGCGCGACGATCGCTCCCCCAGCCATAGCAGCCGCGCCGGTTCGCCAGCGACGTCACTGAACCACTCATCGAGCGAGGTGTGAGTGGTCGTCGCAGTGAAGGGATCGGCCCAGACCTGGGTATCGAAGGAGTGGCCCGAAAACTCCTCGCGAGCCACGTCCACCGGGGGCAGGACGTCATGGGTCAAGGTCAGCCGCTCGCCGTCGAACTGTGCCCGGACTCGCTGAAGCCCAGGATGGGTACGGGCGGTGAGAAAGGTGCCGTCAGGCTTGACCACCATGAAGCGGCGATCGCCGACAACGCCCTCCTCCTCGACCCGCGCATGCTGCAGGGACGATCCCGCGGTCGACTTGATCGGGTAGCGATAGATCGCAGAAAGCGTTGGCACGGAGGGGCTCCTGTCAGAAAACGTTCGGGGTGACGCCGCCGATAGACGGCCTGTCACCGACGCCTGTCCGCCTTGCGGCGGCGTTGATATTCACGCTTGGCACGCAGATAGGCATCATCGCTGCGCACCGTGTCGAGCGCCACTTGATAGCGCTCGGCGATACGTGCCTTTTCCGGGTCGGCATTGCCGGGCTGGCGTGGACTGCCGTCGGCGTCTTTCTTGCGCCCGCCAGGGTAGCGCGCATAGCGCCGGGCACGGGTATAGCCCATCTGCAGATATTTCCGGGCCATGTCCATGCCGACGAAATCTTCCTGCTCGCGATAAGCCTTGTATCGGGCGCTCAAGTCTTGGATCGCCTGCTTGGCGTCGGCTTCGTTGCGAATTGCCCACAACGGCAGCAGCTCATCCTTGTAGGGTTGGACGTGAAAGACACCGCGTTCGCCATGGCCGATCCGGTAGCACTCGGGGTGCCGGCGATAATCGATGGATGCATCAGGAAAGCTCACGATCACCTCACTGCCGGTCATGATGCCGTCAGGCATTGACGGCGCGATGATACCTCGTCACGAAAACGGCCGTCTCGTGAGAGACGGCCGTCATGTTGACACGGACTCGCCCCGGCGTCAGGCGGTCGCCAGGCGCTCGGACTTGGGCCTGCGGCGACGCCGCTGGAGCATCACGACCAGCCCGAACAGCAACAGCGCCGGAACCCACATCAGCTCTTTCGGCATCTGCGACGTGGGAATACGCACCGAGACGATCTGCTGATCGAAGTCGAAGCCCAGCTTTTCCGCCTGGCTGCCGAAATCGGTCATGTCTACCAGCACCTTGCCGTCTTCTTGCATCAGATGCAGCCCCAGGCTCTGCAGCCGCTCGGTCCCGGTCTCGCCCTCCGTCGCCGGCACTTGAATCACGAAGCTGGTCGGCGCGCCATAGGCATCGAGCCCCTCGATCCGGGTCATCAGATGGTCGTCAGGGCCGATCTCCCCCAGCGCCTGCTCGAATTGTGCCGGTGGCACCTCTTCGTAAGGCGCATCGACCATATCCATCCAGAAACCGGGGCGGAACAGGGAAAAGGCGACCAGCAGCAGCAGCAGGCTTTCGTACCAGCGGCTCCTGACCAGCATGAACCCCTGCGTCGCCGCCGCGAAGATCAGCATGGCGGCCGTCGCCACGATGAAAATCACGATCCCGTGGAACCAGTCGACATTGATCAGCAGCAGATCGGTGTTGAAGATGAACAGGAAGGGCAGCGCCGCGGTCCGCAAGCTGTAATAGAACGCCTGGAAGCCCGTTCGTATCGGGTCCGCGCCGGAAATTGCCGCCGCCGCGAACGAGGCCAATCCCACCGGCGGCGTGACGTCGGCCATGATGCCGAAGTAGAACACGAACAGGTGGACCGCGATCAGCGGCACGATCAGCCCGTTCTGCTCGCCCAATTGCACGATCACCGGCGCCAGCAGCGCGGAAACCACGATATAGTTGGCAGTGGTCGGCAGGCCCATGCCCAGAATCAGGCTGAGCACCGCGGTGAGCAGCAGCATGAGCAGCAGGTTGCCCATCGACAGCGTTTCGACCAGATCCGCCAGCACCAGGCCGACCCCGGTCTGCGCGACGGCGCCGACGATGATCCCCGCGGTCGCGGTGGCAATGCCGATGCCGATCATGTTGCGGGCGCCATCGATCAGCCCGTCCCACAGATCCATACCACCGCGCTTGATGTCGCTGGCCAGTTCGCTCTTGCCACGGAAGAAAGCGTCGACCGGTCGCTGCGTCAGGATGATGAAGATCATGAAGGCGGTGGCCCAGAACGCCGACAGGCCCGGGGACAGGCGCTCCACCATTAGGCACCACACCAGCACGATCACCGGCAGGATGTAATGAAGCCCCACCATCACGGTGGGTTTGGTGCGCGGCAGTTGGGTGATCTCCTGCGAAGGATCATCCACTTCCAGCTCCGGGTAATGGGAGCCGATCTTCAGCAGTGCGATATAGATGGCGCCGACGCCCAGGGCGATGACCCAGGAAGCCGAATCGCCCAGCGCCGGCTTGAGCCAGCCGATGCCGTAGTAGACGGCGAATGCCAGCGCCATGATGCCGACCAGCCCGGTCAGGAAGCCGAGGATCTTGTTGAGCCAGGGCCGCTGCGGGTTGCCGCTGGGCAGCCCCTGCATGCCCGCCTTGAGCGCCTCGAGATGGACGATGTACAGCAGCGCGATATAGGAGATCACGGCGGGTACGAAGGCGTGCTTGATCACCTCGATATACGGAATCCCGACATATTCGACCATCAGGAACGCGGCAGCGCCCATCACCGGCGGCATGATCTGGCCGTTGACGGACGAGGAGACCTCCACGGCACCCGCCTTGGTGGCACTGAAGCCGACGCGTTTCATCATCGGGATGGTAAAGGTACCGGTGGTCACGGTATTGGCGATGGAGGAACCGGAAATCAGGCCGGTGAGACCGGAGGAGACCACGGCGGCCTTGGCCGGGCCACCGCGGTAGTGTCCCAGCAGCGAGAACGCGACCTTGATGAAGTAGTTGCCGGCACCCGCCTTGTCGAGCAGCGCACCAAACAGCACGAACAGGAACACGAAGCTGGTGGAGACCCCCAGCGCGATGCCGAACACCCCTTGCGTGGTCAGCCACTGGTGGTTGACCAGCCCGGAGAAGCTGACGCCACGATGGGCCAGGATTCCCGGCATGTAGGGGCCTGCCAGCAAATAGACCAGAAAGACCAGCGCGATGATCATCAGCGGCGGACCAAGCGCCCGGCGTGTCGCCTCGAGCAGCAGCACGATACCCACCACACCGACGATCACATCCTGCAGAATCGGCGCGCCGGGGCGCTGCGATAGCTGGGCGTAGAAGAAATAGAGGTAGGACGCGCAGAACGCCCCGACCAAGGCCATCACCCAATCGAGGATCGGCATGCGCTCTCGCGGCGAGCGCTTGAACGCCGGGTAGGCCATGAAGGCCAGGAAAACGGCAAAAGCCAAGTGAATGGAGCGTGCCTCGGTGGCACTGAAGACGCCAAACCCGACGATGAAGGGGAGCGGCGAAGCGATCCAGAGCTGGAACAGCGACCACAGCGCCGCCACTCCGAGCAGGATGCGGTTTGGCGCTCCGGTCAACTTGCGACCACCGGTATCGGTCGCGGCCAGTTCTTCCAGCTTGGCCTGATCGGGGCCGGAAGTCTTGTTATCGGTCATGAGCAGATCCTGACATGAGGAAACACGGAATCGTTGCCTGCGCGAGCGAATCGTTGCGCAACGAAAACCCGGAGCACCAGACCGGCAAGGCTTGTCCGCCGCGTGCTGATATCTCGCCTTCGGTGTTCCGTTCGCTGTTGTGCAAAACAGTGCCCCCAACTCTCTCACTCGAGAAAGGGCCCGGCGCCCTTGGCGGCCGGTGAGTGGACCGACGTCGACACGACATCGGTTCACGCCTGATTCGATGCGACGATCACCGTCGCGGGGATTCGATCCAACGGCGCGGCGGTTGCAGGCAACCGCCGCGCCAGAGTGTCAACGCCTTCTATCGAGAATGACGTCGAGCCATTACAGCCAGCCCTGCTCCTTGTAGTAGCGCTTGGCTCCTTCATGCAGCGGGGCGGAAAGGCCCTGGCTGATCATGTCTTCCGGCGTCAGGTTGGCGAACGCGGGATGCAGGCGCTTGAAGCGATCGAAGTTGTCGAACACGGCCTTGACCGTCTGGTAGACGACCTCGTCGTCGACGTCGGCGGAGGTCACGAAGGTCGCGCGGACGCCGAAGGTCTCGACGTCGTCCGGGTTACCCTCGTACATGCCGCCCGGAATGGTGGACATGCTGTAGTAGGGGAACTCGTCGACCAGCCCTTTGACGGCATCGTCGTTCAACGGGACCAGGTTGGAGGCGACGGTAGTGGTCGCTTCCTGGATGGCGCCATTGGGGTGACCGACCACGTAGGCCATGGCATCGATGTTGTTGTCGGCCAGCGCGGAGGCCATCTCGGCGGCACCGAGCTCGGAAGAGAGCGAGAAGACGCTGGTGTCCCACCCCTCGGCGTCCATCAGCACTTCCATGGTGGCACGCTGACCGGAACCCGGGTTGCCGATGTTGACCCGCTTGCCCTTCAGATCCTGCACCGACTGGATGTTGGCATCCTTGCGCGCCAGGATGGTCAACGGCTCGCCGTGGAGCGAGAAGACCGAGCGCAGGTTCTCCATCGGCTGATCAAACTGCGCCTTGCCGTTGTAGGCGTTGTACTGCACGTCCGACTGCGCCACCCCCATGTTCAGTTCGCCGGACTTGATGCCGTTGATATTGGCAACGGAACCCCCGGTGGACGGCGCGTTACACCGAATGCCGCTCTCCTCGGCGCTGCGATTGACCATCCTGCAGACGGACTGACCGACGACGTAGTAGACCCCGGTTTGACCGCCGGTGCCGATGGTGATGTATTGCTGATCCTGCGCCATGGCTGGCGTGGAGATCGACAGGGCGCCCATCAGGGCGGAGGAGAGAACGGCTGCGGTTAATGCGTGGCGTTTCATGCGCATACCTCGAATTTTTCCCGTTTATTGTGTTGATCGGCGTTCCGATCGCGAAGACAACAGGCCGGCCGGCGTGCGTCGGGGTGTCATTCAGATCGCACCGTGCCCGTGACTTACCCATTGCAACATAACTTATCCCCGACGGCGCGCCATCATATAGCGAGTTTTTGGCCGGCAAAACCGGCGGGGCGCGGGAAGCCCGTCCCATACGGGGCGAACTTGACCTATCGGTCAAGCCATGGACACCGCCACCATGCGCTTTTCCCGTGTCCCCAAGCCGATGGGCCACCTCGTCGTCACCATTATCGGCATGCCTCATGCCGGAAGCGAATGCGTTTCACGGTGACGCAATCCATGGCGCAAGCTCGACACGATCGCCGACCTCGATCCGGCGTTCGGCGAAGTAGCCGGCATTGGTTTCCAACGCAGCGCGAAAGCGCGCCCCCGCCGGGTAGACGGGGCATCGACTCGATGATTCGGCATGGCAGGGAGACATGGTCTTCAGCGAGCGTATTACGCCCCCTTCGTCGATGAAGGCGATATCCAGAGGAATTCGTGTCCGATACATCCAGTAGGCGCTCGTCGCCGGCTGTTCGGTGCCGTAAAGGAACAGCATTCCGGCATCGACAGGAAGCGAGTCGCGCTCCATCAGACCTCTTGAACGCTGCTGCGGGGTCTCGGCGACCTCGACCTGAAGCGTGTGCGTGCGCTCGCCATCGTCGAGGACCAGGGCGTGGCGAGGCGGCGCTCCCGCCCAGGCCGGCATCGTGACCAGCGCCGACGCGAGCCACGCGGCGAGAATCAACGCTCGGGACTGCACGCCCTTCCCTCCCGGATCGCGAGGCCGCCCGTCAAGCCTGCTCCTCCTCGTCGTCCTCGCGCTGACGCTGGCTATTCTGCGCTGTGGTCGCCTGGCGCGTCGCGGATTCACCGCTTCCGTGGCGGTGATCGATATAGGACAGCACGAACAACTGGGCGAAGAGAAAGCAGACGCAGAAGATGATTCCCTTGATCATGGATTGGACTCTCGAGTGCAAAGATCCCCGACGTGGCGGCGAAGTATCGGTCGGCTGTAAGTAGAGTAGCGCATTCCCCGAGTGAAGAAACGCAGATTGCGCCAAAGCCCCGGCAAGACGACACTTCAAAATAATCTTGCTCTCGCGGGAGTCGCTGAGACAATGGGCAGTCCGGCGCCACTTTCGACGACGCCTTCCATTGACGAGTGCTACACGTGCCCCTGAAGGACTTGCTGATCGGCCTGGGTATCATTGCCATCTGGGCTTTCAATATCATCGTGATCAAGCTTGGTATCGAGGAGCTGCCGCCACTACTGGTGACGGTACTCCGCTTCATGCTGGTCGCCGTACTGATCGTGCCGTTCACTCGAATCTCGCGCCAGCAGCTCGGCTGGCTCCTGATGCTGGCCGTCACCTTCGGCGGCCTGCATTTTCCGCTGCTGTTCCTCGGCCTCCAGCACTCGGAGGCGGGGACCGGCGCGCTGCTGGTGCAGATGGGGACGCCCTTCGCCACGCTGCTGGCCGCGATCTTCCTCAAGGAGAAGCTTGGCCCGCGGCGAATCTTCGGCCTGATTCTCGCCTTCGGGGGTGTCGTCGTCCTGGCCGGGGGACCATCACTGCCGCCGCCGGTCTCGACCGCCCTGCTGCTTGCCAGCGCCCTGTTCTGGGCCGTCTCGACCATGATCATCAAGCTTGCCCCGCCGATCGCCCCATTGACCATGACCGGCTGGATCTCGCTGTTCGCGATACCATTGGTCGCTGCAGGCAGTTGGCTATTCGAGGACGATCAGTGGCACGCCTTGCAGAATGCCGGCCTGGCCGGCTGGGGTACGGTCGTGTACACCGCCGTTATGTCATCGATCGCCGCCTACGGACTCTGGTATCGGCTCCTGCAAAAGCATCCCGTCAGCCGCGTCGTGCCGCTGACCCTGCTGATGCCGGTGTTCGCCGTCATCCTCGGCGTATGGCTGCTCGACGACCCGCTGGGTATCAACAAGATGGCCGGCGGCGCCATGGTCGTCGCCGGGCTGGCGGTCATCAATATTCGCTTCAGCCGCCACCGTAGACCGAGGCCCACGCCATGAACTCCAGCCCCATGCCCGACATTCTGCCCATGACCATCGACGACCACCCGGACTTCGCCGCCATGATGTCGCGCACCCCCGGGGTGGTGCTCAGAAGCGCCGATGGCTATGCGGCGACGCAGCGCTATCTTGCGCGCAACCCCGGCCTGAGTTTCGTTGCGCGACCGGCCGTCGGGGACGGCATCGTGGGCTGCGCCATGGCGGGACACGACGGTCGCCGCGGCTACCTGCAGCATGTCATGGTCGACCCGGACTATCGCCACCTGGGACTGGCGCGAGCGATGGTCGACCGCTGTCTGGCGGCACTGCTGGCGGTGGGTATCGAGAAGGTGCATCTCGACACCCTGGCGGACAATCACCAGGCCCACCGCTTCTGGCATCATCTAGGATGGGACGATCGCCGCGACGAGATCGTCAAGTTCTCTCGCGTGCTGGTCGCAGACACCAACGCCTGAGGCAGGGTGGCGAAGGCACGAGAGCAGTCCAGAAAACCGTCGCCACGCCGATAACACAAGAAAAACCGGGAAGACCCCTCATGTTACGACCACTCATCGTCGGCATACTGATCGCGATATCGTCATTGGCGGCGAAAGCGGACGAGCCGCCCTATCCCAGGGATATGCCGCTGCTGACGCTCGTCGATTCCCACGGCGATGTGCTGGCGTCGTTCACGCTGGCGAGCCTGGAGGCGCTGCCCAGCCGCGAAGTCACGGGCTCGATCCCGGACACCAGCGATCCCGAAGCTCGCTGGTCGGGGGTGTCGATGAACGTCCTGCTGGAGAGCCAGTCGATCGCCGCGCCCGACAGGATGCTCGCCGTGGGCCTCGACGACTATAGCGATATCATTCCCCGTTCGGACCTGGAGCACTACGACCCCGTCGTCGCCTACCGCCGCAACGGCCACTATCTCGCCGTCGACCGTTATGGACCGCTGGTTGTCATGTACCCCTATAGCGACTATCCCGAACTCCACGAACGCACCTACTACAGCCGCACCGTATGGCAACTGAGCGAACTGCAGCTCCGGTGACCGGACCAGACGTCACCAGAGCCGGCAGGAGCCGGCGCTGGCCGGTCATGTTGCTGATCGCGCTGGCCGGGGCGATGATCGTCGCCGCGCTGGCGGGACTCAAGCTGATCTCGGAGAAAGGCGATGACTACGCCTCGCCCGGCCTGCACACCGAGGTGTGGCAGAGCTATCAGTTGCGCTCGGAGATCCAGCGCCTGCTCGACACCGCCCATGCCGTCGAGGAGGGCCAGGCAGGTGCCGCCGCATTGATCCTGCGCCTGGGGGTCATGCGCAACACCCTCGACCCTTTTTGTCACACCCGTATCTTCGACTACCTGCCCCAACCCAGGCCCGAAGTACACCGGACGATCACCCATCTCGACTCGCTCAGCGCAGGCTGGATGCAGCGGTTGGACTGGCACGACCAGGCCGTCGCAAGGGGCGTGGCCGCCGAAATGCTGGCCGAGTTGCCGGGGCAATTGCGTCCGGCGCACGACCTGATCGTCGTCTCCAATATCGCGGTCGCGGCGCAACTCGACTGGGAACGCCAATCGCTGCAGCGAACGTTCCACTGGCTCACCGTCACGCTGGTGCTGCTGGCCTGCGGCTGCCTCGTGCTGGCATTGCGCATCCTGAGTTCGCAGCGGCGCTCTCGTCATCTCGCCGGCGAGCTGCAGGCGCTCAACAGTTCGCTGGAGCGGCGCGTCCGGAGCCGCACGCGCCTGCTGCACGAACGCGAGGCGCTACTGCGTACGATTCTTGACTCGACGCCGAGCGACGTCACCCTGATCAGCGCCGACCAGCGCCGGGTATTCTACGTCAGTGAGGACTTGCTGACCCAGACGGATACCCGGCGAGCCGAGGACTTTCATCTCGAGACCCTGTTCGAGAATGGTGATGACTATCGACAACTCATCGCGCGACTGAGCCGCGGGGAGACCTTGCATCAGATGGAGGTGAGGCTCGCTCCTCGCGCGCCTTACTGGGCCCTGCTAAGCGCGAGGCCACTGCACATCCACGCGCAATCCGCGTGGATGATCTGGAGCCTCGACATTACCCGGCGCAAGGCGATGGAGCACAAGTTGCAGCAACTGGCCTCCACCGATGCCCTGACCGGCCTCCACAACCGGCGTGCACTGTGGCGTGCCGCGGTGAAGCAGTTGCGCCGGGACCGGAACGCCCCGCTGAGCGTGCTGCTGATCGACATCGACCACTTCAAGCGGATCAACGACGAATATGGTCATCCGGTGGGAGATCAGGCGCTATGCGCGCTGGCCCGCCAGCTCGACGAGCTGATGCAGGACGATGCCCTGCTCGGGCGCATCGGTGGCGAGGAGTTCGCTGTCGTGCTATCCGGCATGTCCCCCGAAGCCGTCGCGCTGGTGGCCGAACGCTTGCGCGCCGCCGTCGCCGATACCCCGTTGGTGGTGAACGACGCCGTCACGCTGTCGATGACGCTGAGTATCGGCCTGACCCAGCGTCACGAGAGCGATAGCCTCAAGAGCCTGATGATGCGGGCCGACCGTGCGCTCTACCAGGCCAAGGCCGAAGGTCGCAATCGATGTTGCCATCTGCCTGCGGTGGAACTGGCGCCCCCGGCGCTCGACGAGGCTTGAAAGGCCGGCCACGATCGCTTCACCGAGTATCGCTCGACGCCCCGGGCGACCGAACGGTGTCGAACATCGCCGGTTGGTGCTCGGGTCCTCGGTTTCCGGCTAGACTGCTCGGTAGACGCGACGCTCATGTCTCTGACAACGATTTCAATAGCGTGCTAATATTGTCCGTTCGTCACGCCACCGCCACAGGGAAAATATGGGTTTACAGGAAATCGCCGTCGGCGGGATCTTCATCAGTCCTCTGCTGATCTATGCCCTGTTCGGCTTCATCGCGACCATCGTCCTTCGCTCGTTGTTGCACTGGGTGGTCGGGCAGCGCGCGCTATGGTACGAAGCCTGGTTCGATGTCTCGCTGTTCGTGCTGTTCACTGCCGGTATCACTTTTCTGTTCTCCTTCCTGCTCGAGAGTACTTGATGCGCAATTCGCTACGTATCCTCATGACCCTCGTCGTCGTCGCGATCGCCGTGGCCGCCGGCATCTGGCTGTGGAACTACTACCTCTTCACGCCATGGACGCGTGATGCCCGCGTGCGCGCGGAGGTGGTCACCATCGCCCCCGACGTTTCCGGCTGGGTCCGCACGCTGAATGTCAACGACACCGGGTTCGTCGCTCAGGGCGACACCCTGTTCGAGATCGACCCCGCGCGCTACCAGGCGGCTCTGGAACAAGCCCAGGCCACGGTCGAGAACCGCGAGGCCACCCTCCAATTGCGCCAGACGGAAGCCCAGCGTCGCAACCAGCTGAGCAGCCGCTCGATCAGCGCGGAAGATCGCCAGATCGCCCAGATCAACAGCCGCGTCGCCGCCGCCAATCTCAAGCAGGCCCAGGCCGACCTCGCCAGTGCCAAGCTCGACCTCGAGCGCACCCGCGTCGTGGCACCGATCAGCGGCCACGTGCTCAACCTGCAACTGGCCGCCGGCAACTACGTGACTCGTGGAACCCCGGTGATGGCGCTGGTGCAGTCGAACTCCTACTACGTCATGGGCTATTTCGAGGAGACCAAGATGTCCTCCATCGACGTCGGCGATCCGGCGGAAGTCATCCTGATGAACGGCGACACCCATCTGCGTGGCCATGTGGCCGGTATCGGCCGCGGCATCGCCGACACCAACACCACGCTCAACAATCAACTGTTGCCGCAGGTCCAGCCGACCTTCAACTGGGTGAGGCTGGCTCAACGCATTCCGGTTCGGATCGCGCTGGACGATATCCCGGACGACACTTTGCTCAGCGCCGGGATGACCGCGACGGTCAAAGTTCAGCACACGGACGGCGATCATCCGTCCGAACCCGCCGGTGAACCCGCCAGCACCGCCACGCCGCGCAGCCTGCCTGCCGATCGCCGGCCGACGGCGCAGTCGCAGTCGACCGCCGAGACACCGGCAGGGAACGCAACCGAAGCGCCGCAGTGAGTACCATGCCACCGCTCGTCAAGACATACCTGATGCCCGACGCCTCGGCAGTCAAGTTCGCCATCAAGACCACGGTGGCGATGATGATCGCGCTCTACCTGGCGCTCTGGTTCAATCTCGATCGTCCCTACTGGGCGTTGATTTCGGCGGCTTTTCTGCAGATCCGGCCGATGAGCGGCATGGTGATCGAAAAGGGGTTCTGTCAGATCAGCGGTACCTTCATCGGCGCCGTGACGGGCATCGCTATCATGGCGCTTTTCGCCCAGGCCAGGGTGCCGGCGCTGATCACCCTGACGCTATGGATCATGCTGTGCACCTACGTCGGCTCGCTGTGGCGCAACAACTACACCTACGGCTGCCTGATGGCGGCCGTCACCGCCATGCTGATCGTGGTGATCTCCAATGGCAGCACGCCCGGCGGCATCTTCGACATCGCGGTGGCGCGACTATCGGAGCTGGGCCTGGGCGCCATCTGCGCCACCCTGGTCAGTTCGCTGCTGTGGCCGTCGCGGGTCGGCAAGCACCTCGCGTCGCAGGCCGACTCCGTCATCAACGAAGCGTTCGAGAATGCCGCCCTGCGCCTGGAGGCGAGCGGCGACATTCCTGCCATGCAGAAGGCATTGCGGGGTAGCCTCGGCCCGTTGACGGTGCTGGAGACAGACAGCCAGGCGGCTCGCTTCGAAGGGCCGGAGGGGCCGGGACGCATCCGCGCTACCCACGTGTTGACCCGACGAACGCTGCGCTTCCTGGCCAACCTTCAGGCGCTGCACCAGATGCTGCACGATCATGCCGACAAGCTGGACCCCCGCAGCATCGAGATCGCTCGGCAGGTCGCCCAGGGCTTTCGCGAGGCGGAGCACGTCAAGGGCGTTCCCAAGGCGCGGCAGGAATTGCAGGAACTTCGCCACCTCGTGCATGAGAGCGACGAAGCGGGCATGGCACCCCTGGACCGCCGCGCCCGGCTGGGGCTTCGGGAATCGATCGGTCACGCCATGGTGATGCTGGATGCCCGCGAGGCGATTGCGTCACCCGGCACGCACAAGCTGCGTTCGACGTCTCTGGCCTGGCATCGCGATCATCTCGCCGCTGGCATCAACGCGCTGCGCTCCGGCCTGGTCTTCGGCACGCTGGCCATTTTCTGGATTCTCACCGCCTGGAACAGTGCCATGGTCGCCATGTTGCTGGGGACACTGTTCTCGTCGTTCTTCGCCAGCCGCGACAATCCGGTAGCGATCACCATGATGTTCTACAAGGGCATGCTCGCCGCCATTCCCAGTGCGTTCCTGTTCGGCCACGTGCTGCTGTCGCAGGCCAACGGTTTCCCGATGTTGGCGATGCTGTTCGGCACGCCGCTGTTCCTGGGGCTCCTGGGCGCGACCAACCCGGCCACGATGGGCTACTGCCTGGCCTTCACGATTTTCAATATTCTGCTGACCATGCCGGGCAACAACATGGATTTCTCCTTCGACAGCTTCGCCAACCGGGCGGTGGCGGTAATCATCGGCCTGACCTGCGTCGTGATGGGTTTCCGGCTGCTGCCCGGACTGGGCACGCGGCTGCGCCGGCGCCGTCTGATCAATGCCATCTCCCGGGATATACACCACCTGCGGCGACGTTCCATACGCGATGCCGAAACCCGCTTCAGTGGCCACATGGCCGATCGCATACTGCAGTTGGCGCAGCACGACGACATGCTGCCAGAAGACCAGCGCCACCTGTTCATCCTCGGCCTGACGGGGCTGGACCTGGGAACGGCGACACTGCGGCTGCGGGATCGGCTCGATGACGCCCCTCATCCCGTGATCCGGCGTGCCCATCGCCAGCTGCTGCGGGCGTTGGCCAGCGGCTTCGAGGAGAGCGCCAATGGTCGCCAGCCGCAGGGCATTCGCGAGGCCGGCAAGCGCCTGGACGAGGCCATTGCCGAGCATGGCGACGTCGCCGCCGATCGGCGGGTGCTACTGGAGGGGCTGATCGAGCGTCTCGAACTGGCGCTGGAACGGCTGGGACGCATCATGGCCGAGCGGCCACGTATCAAGCCCGACCGCCAGGCCGAGCCCGCGACATCCTGACCTCGAACGGCGAACCGGCGTTTCACCGTACTCCGATTCGTGGCCAGGTGTCGGCAAGCCGGTAGCCACCAGGCCATGGATCCTGCGGATCGAGAGTGTACTGGTGGGTGCCGGTGATGAAAGCGCGACCGCGGATCAGCGGCATTACCGCCGCGACGTCGCCGACGCGAGTCGTCCCGTCGAGTCGGCAGACAAAACGGGAATCGATGATCGATTCACCGATGAAGGTTTCATTCAAGCCGAGTTTGCCCTGGGCGTGCAGCAACGCCATGCGCGCCGAACAGCCGGTACCGGTGGGCGAACGATCGAGCTTGCCGGGTTGAATCGCCACCGTATTGCGTCCCAGCCAGGCGTCACCCTCCCGTATCAGCGGTGCAGCGATCTGGCAGAACGAGACGTGCCGCCAATCGGGATTGGCGGGATGGCGAAATCCGAACTGCTCGTTGACCGCATTGGTGATCCGAATGCCGGCCTCGACCAGTTCCCGCGCCTCGTCCGGCACCAGCCGGAAGCCGAGATCCTCGGCGTCGACGATCACGAAGCTGTCGCCGCCGAAAGCCGTGTCGACGCGCAGCGTGCCCAGCCCCGGAACCTCCAGTTGCAGATCCCGCTGATCGACGAAGGCAGGCAGGTTGCGCACGGTGACGTCGAGGACGCGGCCATTCCCGCAGCGGGCCACGGCTTCTATCACGCCACCGGGAGCCTCGAGCACGAGATGAGTCTCCGGCTCCCGCATGGGAAGAATGCCGGTCTCGAGCAGCACAGTCACCACGCACAGACTGTTGGAACCGGACATCGGCGGCGTGTCTTCCGGCTCCATGATGATCCAGCCCATCTGCGCGCGGGGATCCTTGGCCGGCACCAGCAGGTTGACGTGGCGGAAGACACCACCGCGCGGTTCGTTGAGCATGAAGTCACGCAGGGTCCGGTCGCGGGCAATCCAGCGCGACTGCGCCCATAGTGTCTCTCCAGGCGGCGGCGCCACGCCGCCCACGATGACATCCCCCACCTCGCCCTCGGCGTGACAGCCGACGACGTGGATCACGCGGCTCGTCTGCATGGCCCCCTCCTGCGTTGCGCTACTCGCCCACCCCCAGGTAGGCCTTCACGATCGATTCATCCTGACGAAGTTCGGCAGCCGCGCCCTGCATCCGAATCTCGCCGTTCTCGATCACATAGGCGTAATGCGCCAGCCGCAATCCCAGCCGCGCGTTCTGTTCGACCAGCAGGATCGTGGTGCCGGCCTCGTTGAGCCGCTTGATGATCCGCATGATGTCGGTCACGAGCTTGGGCGCCAGCCCCATCGAGGGCTCGTCGAGCAGCATCACGCTGGGGCCATGCATCAACGCGCGCCCCATCGCTAGCATCTGCTGCTGCCCGCCGGAAAGCAGCGACCCATCCTGGTGGCGACGCTCGTGAAGGATCGGAAAGAGTGCGTAGACTTCGTCCAGTCGTTGCCGGCGCAACCCGCTGTCCTTGACCGTAAACGCGCCTAATTCCAGGTTCTCCTTGACCGTCAGCCCACGCAGAATGCGTCTCCCCTCCGGCACGTGAACCACGCCACGCCGGGCGATCTCGTGAGCGGCCAGCCTGGCGATCGACTCGCCCTCCAGTTGGACCTCGCCCCGCTGCACCCGGACCAGCCCGGAAATGGTCTTGAGCGTGGTCGACTTGCCGGCCCCGTTGCTGCCCAGCAGGGTCACGATCTCGCCCTCGTGGACGTCCAGCGAGACGCCCCGCAGCGCCTGGATCTGACCGTAGAAGGCTTCGACATCGCGGATGCCGAGACGCACCTTGCCCGGGCGCGAACCGACTGCCGGCGCGTCGGTCTGGTCAATGGTCTGTATCAAAGTGCCAGCTCCTCGTCGTCCTGGCCGAGATAGGCCTCGATCACCTTGGGATCGTTCTGCACCGAGTGGGGGTCGCCCTCGGTGATCAGGCTGCCGTGATCGAGCACGCTGATACGCTCGGAGACATTCATCACCAGGCTCATGTCGTGCTCGATCAGCAGCACGGCGACGCCGCGCTCGTCCCGAATACGCCGAATCAGTTCGATCAGTGCCTGCTTCTCGCCGCTGTTGAGGCCCGCCGCCGGCTCGTCAAGCAACAGGAGCTTGGGCTCGGTGGCCAGGGCGCGGGCGATTTCGACGCGGCGCTGGTGGCCATAGGCAAGATTGGTCGCCAGCCGGTCCTGGTGCCCCATCAGACCGACGAAATCGAGGCACTCGAGGCTGGTCTCGAGAATCCGCCGCTCCTCGGCGCGCTGACTCGGCAGCCGCAGAATGGCCGCCAAGGCACCGGCTTTGCTGCGACAGTGCTGACCCGCCATGACGTTCTCGAGCACCGACATCTCACGGAACAGCCGCACGTTCTGGAAGGTCCGGGCGATCCCCAGGCGGGTGACGGCATGAGGCTTGCACTTGACGATCCGCTCGCCATCCAGCGTGATGTCGCCCTGCTGGGGTCGATAGAAGCCGGTGATGACGTTGAACATCGACGTCTTGCCGGCGCCATTGGGGCCGATCAGGCTATGGATACGCCCCGCGGCGACACCGAAGTCGACCTCGTGCAGTACGGTGTTGCCGGCGAAGCTCAGCGACACCTGTTTCAGTTGCAGCAGCATCGCGTTCCCCTATGAACGTTTCTCGGGCCAGATACCGCTCGGCCGGAACAGCATGATCAGCAGCAGCAAGACCGCGAAGATCAGCAGTCGCAGGGTGCCGAAATCGCGCAGCAGTTCGGGCCCGAGTACGACGATGAACGCGCCCAGGATGACGCCGGGTATCTTGCCCATGCCGCCCAATACCACCGCCAGCAGAATCAGTACGGATTGCTGGAAGCTGAAGCTCTCCGGCGAGATGGCGCCCAGATTGACCGAGAAGAAGATTCCCCCGATCGCCCCGAAGATGGCGCCGGTCACATAGGCCGCCAATTTGGTCGCCACCCGGTTGATCCCCATCGCCTCGGCGGCATCCTCGTCGTGGCGCACGTAGAGCCATGCCCGGCCCAGACGGGAGTCGAACAGCCGCTGGCTGGCGATATAGGCAAGCACCGCCAGTACCACGAACACGTAATAGAAGTCGATCGAGCTATCGATGTGCCAGCCGAACAGCGACGGCTCCGGGATATGCGACAGCCCGCTGGCGCCGCCGGTGATCTCCAGGTTGCGCGCGGTAAAACGCACGATCTCGCCGAACCCCAGGGTCACGATGGCGAGGTAGTCGCTGCGCAAGCGCAAGGTCGGCCCGCCGATGATGACGCCAGCGAGCGCCGCTGCCATCAGGGCAAAGGGGATCGCGGCCCAGAAATTGACGCCGAACTGCTGGGTCAGGATACCGACGGTGTAGGCACCGACTGCGAAGAAGGCGGCATAGCCGAGATCGAGCAGCCCGGCGTAGCCAACCACGACATTCAGTCCAAGACACAGCACGACATAGAGCAGGGCGTTGGTCAGGATGACGGTGGTGTACTGGCTCGAGATCCACGGGGTGACGATCAGGATCGCCAGAATCGTGAGATGAAGCGCCCGCCGCCGCCCCGGCGATTCGAAGGCAGCATAGAGTTTCTGAAGCGGATGGCGCGGTTTCGCCCTGCCGGCGTCGTGCTCGTCGACATCGGTGGGCGTCGGTGGCGAATGCTTGTCCATGTCACATCCTCTCCACTTCGGATTTGCCCAGCAGGCCGGTGGGTTTGAACACCAGTACCAGAATCAGGATCGAGAAGGTGAAGACATCCTTCCACTCGCTGCCGATGAACGGAATATGGGTACCGAACGACTCCAGCAACCCCAGGATCAGGCCACCCAGCATCGCACCGGTGATGCTGCCGATACCGCCGATCACTGCGGCGGTGAACGCCTTGAGTCCGATCAGGAACCCCATGAAGTACCAGATACTGCCGTAATAGGCGCCAGCCATCGTCCCCGCGGCGGCGGCCAATCCCGAGCCGATGAAGAAGGTTACCGCAATGACGGCGGAGACGTTGATCCCCATCATCCGGCACATGTCCTTGTCGATGGAGACCGCGCGCATCGCCCGTCCGTAAAGCGTTTTGGAGACGAACAGTTCGAGCGCGATCATCAGCACGGCAGCGGCCGCCACCAGCACGATCTGGTTGTAGGAGAGGAAAAGATTGCCGAGACTGATGCCGCCGAAGCCGAGATCGGTACTGAAGGCCGTGTACTGGCCGCCGGTCAGCGCCAGCGCCGCGTTCTGCAGCACCAACGACACCGCCAGTGCGGTAATCAATATCGACAGCCGCGGCGCGCCAAGCATCGGGTGATATGCCACCCGCTCGATCACCACCCCGAGGCAGCCGACGGCAAGCATCGCCAGTAGCATGGCCACGAAGATGCCGAGCCAGCCGGCCCCGAGAAAGCCGGATACCAGTGACAACCCGCCGAACCCGGCGAAGGCACCGGTCATGTAGAGATCGCCATGGGCGAAGTTGAGCAGCTTGATGACGCCGAACACCATGGTGTAACCGAGCGCCACCAGGGCATAGAAAGAGCCCAGCACCAGCCCATCGACGAGCTGCTGCAAAAAAGAATCGTACCAGGTCATGGCGTTTGTCTCTGGCCAGCGAACAGCGGATGAGGAAGACGAACGCGACGTGGAGGTCACACTCTACGAGGCGTTCCAACACCACCGGCTCGAGCGGAAGCCCGAACCGGTGATGCAGCCGTCATTTTTCGTAGCGGGTCCACTTGCCGCCCTGCCCCTCGAGCACCACGAAATTGCTTCGCGCCAGAGTGTGTTGTGGCGTGAAGGAGATCGGACCGGCCAGCCATTCCTGGCCATCGGCACTGTTGAGCGCCTTGATGATGGCATCGCCATCGGTGGAGCCGGCCTTGTCGATGGCCCAGGCCATCAGTTGCATGCCATCGTAGGCGAGCGGCGCGTAGGGTCCCGGCGCATTGCCGAATTTCGACTGATAGTCACTGGCGAATTGCTTGGCAGCCGGCAGGAAGTCGGCTGTCGGGTTGGAGAAGGCAAACACGCCCTCGGCGGCCTTGCCGGCGATATTGAACAGCTCCGGCGAGTTGGAGCCGTCACCCACCGCGATGGTGCCCTGGAAACCGCGCTGACGTAGCTGGCGAATCAGCAGGCCGCCATCGGCATAGTAGGCCGTCCAGAATACCGCCTCGGCGCCGGAGCCCCGGATCTTGTTCACCAGGGCGGAAAAGTCCTGCTCCCCCTTGTTGACATATTCGAAGGCGGAGACGGTATGGCCCGCGCCGGTCCAGGCATCGCGAGTCAGGTTGGCCAGATCCTGCGAATAGGCATCACCCTGGTTGACGATGGCCAATTTCTCGATGCCCTTGCCCTCGAAGAAATCGAGCGCGGTCTTGGCCTGGTCGTCACCGGTGGAGTTGATCATCACCGCGTTGCCAGGGTTGGCCGGGATCAATTGCGTCGAGTTGGCCGCCACGATCACGAACGGAATATTGGCATCGCCGTAGGTCTTGAGCGTCGGCTGGGTAGCGCCGGAGCAGTAACCGCCCACGACACCCACCACCTCCTGAGACGCCAGTCGACTGGCTGCGTTCACCGACTGCTGGGGGTCGCAGGCGGTGTCCCCGGAGATCAGCTCGATCTGGCGACCGTCCAGCAGCCCGCCATCGGCATTGATCTCGTCCGCGGCCAGCGATATGGCATTGAACATGTCCTTGCCGTAGGTCGCCTCGGAACCGGTCGTCGGCGCCTGCACACCGATGACGATCGGACCTTCCTGTGCCATGGCCATAGACCCCGCGGCCAGACTCAGGACGGTCGTAGCGGTGACCAGCTTGAGAAATTTGTTCATACAACGATCACTCCCTTCTGCGCTTATTGTTTGTTCATACTGCAAAGGGGTCGGGCGTTGCGCCCTTCCGTTCGAGGCCGCGATTCAGCGACGTTGATTCATCCTGCCACGAAAAATTACGTTTCGACACCGAGCTTTTCGTCGACACTAGGCTCTTCGTATAAAATATACAAGAGACATGAAGAGCGGCTTGGGCGCCAATCGAAGCCTCCGTTCGCACATGGGTTCTTCGCCAACGCCGAGGCACGGCAGCGCGCACATCAGGCCGTCACCGCCGGACGGCTGGGCCGGCCATACCCACGGTTTCCCACAATCCCCATCATGCGAGTTCCGGTTGGCGCATTGGCAAGGCAGAGGCCGTCACCACCGTCAGCGTTTCGGCCTCGCCACCAGCGACAGCGTACAGGCGCTCCCGCAGCATGGCTCCTACCGTGGAGTTTTCCACGGCAAATGGCGTCGAATCGGCCGGTTTTCGGCCTGAATTCATCGTCAGCTTCCATTACCATGACTACGCTTATCCTATGTGACAGCTTGTCGCATGGGGTCATTGACCGTATCGGAGTATGCGGTCACTCGGCAGTCAATGAGTCATTCAAGGGAGAGTTCTGTGGCCACTACGACTTCTTCCGGCGGAGTTGGCAGCGTGTTTGCCAAGTTCGTCGGGATCATTGTTGCGCTTGTCGGTCTAGCTCTGGGGGCCGGCGGTGCCTATCTAGCGACATTGGGCGGCTCCTGGTATTACCTGGTCGCCGGTGTCTTGATGCTGATTGCCGGCATCCAACTGTTTCGCGGCAGGGTTTCCGGTGCCGCCATCTACGCTGTCGTCTTCGTAGGGACGTTTTTGTGGGCCGCTTGGGAATCGGGACTGAATTACTGGCGCTGGATTCCGCGCCTGGATGTCGTACTGATTCTCGCCATCCTGGTAGCGCTCGTCACGCCGGCGCTCAAAGATGGACCTTCCCGCAAGACCGGCTTCTCCCTCGCGGGCGTTCTGTTCCTTGGCCTGGTCGTCGCGGGCGCCTTGGCATTCGTTCCCGGTCGCGGTTATCAACACCTCGAGGACGTCCCGGCGGTCGCCGACGAATCGCTCTCGACGGACGTGGGCGATGCCCAGCCTGCCGATGTGCCAGCGGATGAAGACTGGGCCGCTTACGGTCGAGACTCCGCAGCGACCCGCTACTCACCCGCGGATCAGATCACCCCGGACAACGTGGGCGACCTGGAAGTCGCGTGGCAGTACCGCACCGGCGATATTCTCGATCACCGCTGGGGCGCCGAGACCACACCGCTGAAAGTCGGTGATGACGTCTTCCTGTGCACCTCCCGCAATATTCTGATTTCCCTGAATGCCGCGACCGGTGAAGAGAACTGGCGCTACGATCCAGTCGTCTCTGAGGATGCGATTCCCTATACCGCTGCCTGCCGTGGCGTGACCTACTACGAAGTGCCGGAAGATCGCCTCGACCCATCCGCCGAATCCGCGACCGCCGATGAGCAGGGCGGACAGACAGCGGCGACGGACACGCAGGAAGGCGACGACGGGGCACCGGGCGACGACACGCCGCAGCAGCCGGCCGTCGCGGCCAACGAGGATCAAACCTGCCGTGCCAGGATCATCTCCGGCACCCTCGACGGCCGCATCATTGAGGTCGATGCCGCTACCGGTGAACCCTGCACCGATTTCGGCGACAACGGCCAGGTCGACATCAAGCGCAACATGGGCGAAACGCCGGATGGCTACGTGTCGATCAATTCGGCTCCCGTCGTCGTGCGGGACATCGTTGTTACCGGCCACCAGGTGTTGGACGGCCAGCGGCGTTATCCGCCGTCCGGCGTGATCAAGGGCTTTGACGCAGTCACTGGCGAGCTGCAGTGGGCGTGGGATGCCGGGCGACCGGATCAGAGCGAACCCCTGACGGGCGATGAGACCTATGTCCGTGGCTCCCCCAACATGTGGACCACCGCCGCCGGCGACAGCAAGCTGGGGCTGGTCTATCTGCCGATGGCCAATAGCGCGGCCGACTACTGGAGCAGCTCGCGGACGCCGGAAGAGAACGAATGGGCCAGCTCCATGGTCGCTCTCGATGTCGAAACGGGCTTGCCAAAGTGGCATTTCCAGACGGCGCACAAGGATGTCTGGGATTACGATCCCGGCTCGCAGCCGACCTTGATCGACTTCCCCACCGGTAACGGCAAAGTGCCGGCGCTGGTCATGCCGACCAAGCAGGGCGACATCTACGTGTTCAATCGTGAGACAGGCGAACTGCTCGGCGGTGGCGCTGAAGAGCGTCCGGTCCCCCAAGGTGGTGCCGAACCGGAGCAGCGCAGCGAGACCCAGCCATTTTCGCTCTACGCGACGCTGCGTCAGCCGGATATCGACGAGAAGGACATGTGGGGCATGACTCCGTTCGATCAACTGTTCTGCCGGATCCAGTACCGCCAGGCAAGCTGGAAAGGCATGTACACGCCGCCCACCGCCGAACAGCCGTGGGTCCAGTACACCGGTTACAATGGTGGCTCCGACTGGGGTAGCGTGGCGATCGATCCGCATCGCGGTGTGATCATCGCCAACTATAATGACATGCCCAACTACAACGAGCTGGTGCCGCGCGATGTGGCCAACAAGCTCGGCTGGGTGCCACGCGAAGAACAGAAGGAAGACAGCGGCGGCGCGGAAGGTGCCGGAGATCCCCAAGCCAATACCCCTTACGCGATCAACGTCAACGCCGGCTGGCGCGTGCCGTACACCGGCATGCTGTGCAAGCAGCCGCCGTACGGCCACATCCGCGCCATCGGTCTGGCGAGCGGCGACACGTTGTGGGACCGACCGCTGGGCACTGCCCGGGCCAATGGTCCCTGGGGGATCCGCTCGGGCCTGCCGATCGACATCGGGACGCCCAACAACGGCGGCTCCGTGGTCACCGCTGGCGGGCTGATCTTCATTGCCGCGGCCACCGACGACCTGATCCGTGCCATCGATATCGAGAGCGGCGAGACGATCTGGCAGGCACCGCTGCCGGCCGGTGGCCAGGCCAATCCGATGGTCTACGAAGCCAACGGCCGTCAATACGTGGTCATCGTCGCCACGGGCCACCATTTCATGGAGACTCCCAGCGGGGACTACGTGATCGCCTACGCACTGCCGGAAGGTGAAGGCTCCTGATTGTCTGACTGGGTCATCCTGCCTGGGCGAGGTTCGGGCAGGATGTTCCAGGCCACCATTATTGCGACAACCCTAAATGGCAGAAGCCCGAGTTCCACAGATATGGGACTCGGGCTTCTAGGTTGAGACCGTCCCGCTGGTTCAGTCTCTCCGAAGAGGCGGCAGTCGGTCTTCAGTTACCAGACCATCGCTACTTCATGGCGATATTAATTCTGTGCGTCTTCCGCTTTGTCCTGAATGTCTTCTCCCGCGTCTTCCATGGCGTCGCCAGCATTATCCACGGCATTGTCGACTGACTCTCCAGCCTCTTCGGCCGGACCTTCGTCGTTATCACAAGCAACCACGCCAAAGGCCATAAAGCCTACCAGCATTGCCATCGCCATTTTTTTCAGTAGTTCGGTGCGCATCGAATCTTCTCCTTGGTAACAGCTTCCATGTATTGCCCACTCAACATAGCCGTTGATTGGACAATCATCCAACGGCAAACGCACCTTCCCCAATTCATCCTAATTGCTCGATGGGCAATCTAAAGTTGTCTGCCTTTAGCGTCGCCACTCTTGTTAATTCTAACCACACACAGCAAGCAGACAAACGAGGCGTCACGAATCCCATAACTGGAAGAACGGGAAGGTCCTCACCGGTCCCCTGCCAGTGAATGTACGCTGACAGCGCAGAAGCGGGATTACCGTATAAGTTGCCGAGCCGCTCTCGTGGCTCGTGACGATGACCCTCCGGACAAAGTAAAACCCCGGCTTCGTTTCGAAGCTGGGGTTCGGGATAGAAGCCTGACGGGTATCCGGACGGCGCTCTGCGATTGTCACGCGGGCCGCGCCGCGGCCCCACGGGTCAAGGACGGCCCTGTCTCTCTTCCGAGAGTGCCGCCATAAAAAAAC
>NZ_PZJW01000006.1 GCF_003206615.1 Salinicola acroporae
AGTAGGTCATCGTCAGGCACCTATACCGAACCCCCGGCTCAGGCCGGGGGTTCATTCGTTTAGGGGTCTCTCCCTGAAGAGTAGCGGAGCGCCGCCCGGGGCATCGTCAGGCTTCTATCCCAAACCCCAGCTTCGAAAGAGGCTGGGGTTTTTTTATGGCGGATTGACTTCGAGCAAGTATCAGTAGCGAGGTGGTTGTGAATCGAGTGCCCAATGAGTGGCTGCTGTATTGCCGGGCCGGTTTCGAGCCGGATCTCGCGGCCGAGGTCACGGAGCGCGCGTCCGAAATCGGCGAGTTCGGGCAGGTAGTCATGGCAGAGCCCAATAGCGGTTTCATACGCTGGCAAAGTCATGACCTTCAGCCCGCGAATAACATCCATCGCGAGCTGCCGTTGAGGTCACTGGTGTTCGCGAGACAGTCGCTCGTCGCGTTCGAGCCGCTGGCGCTCTCTCGCGAGGACCGAATCTCGCCCATCGCGAACCTGATCAAGGAGAGCGGCTGGAATTTCGAGTCGATCTGGCACGAGACCCCGGACACCAATGACGGCAAGACGCTCGGACGCCTTGCGAAGTCACTCAGCCGCCCGCTGGAGAGTGCGCTGAAGCGAGGCGGCGGCCTGCGTCGCAAGGCCGGCGGGCGAAGGCTGCATCTATTCTGGCTGGCCGGCGATGCGATCCAGGTGGGGATCAGCTTTCCGGGCAATAGGAGTGATCATCCGGGCGGGATCCTGCGTCTCCGCCATCCGGCCGATGCCCCTAGTCGCTCGACGCTCAAACTCGAGGAAGCCTGGCATACCTTCGTGCCGAAAGAGGCCTGGGAGGCGCGTCTTCACGACGGCATGCAAGCCGTGGACCTGGGGGCCGCGCCGGGCGGCTGGACCTACCAGCTGGTGCGGCGTGGCATGTTCGTCTATGCCATCGACAACGGGCCCATGGCGCCAGGATTGATGGCGACGGGCCAGGTCGAGCACCTGCGCGAAGACGGCTTTGTCTGGGAGCCGCCGTACCGGCTCGACTGGCTGGTATGCGATATCGTCGACAAGCCGATGCGAGTGATCGACATGGTCGAGCGCTGGCTGATCAAGCGATGGTGCCGCGAGGCGATCTTCAACCTCAAGCTGCCGATGAAGAAAAGGTGGGACGAGGTTCGGCGCTGTCTGATACGGCTCGAGAACGCGTTGAAGGCAGCGGGCGTGAGCGCTAGCATCGCTTGTCGCCACCTGTATCATGACCGTGAAGAGGTCACCGTCCATGTGAGACTGGATGGATGAATGACGATAGCTTGCGAGAGGCAGCCATGAACGACGCTAGGCTCCAGCCGGGGGAAATACTGGATACACGGGGGCTCTACTGTCCGGAACCGATCATGCTGATGCACAACAAGGTGCGTGACATGGCAACCGGTGACATTCTGGAAGTGATTGCCACCGATCCCGCGACGACCCGCGACATCCCCAAGTTCTGCAATTTCCTGGGGCATCGGCTCGTCGACCAGAGCCAGGATGGCGACGAATACCGCTATCGCATCCAACTGGGATGAGATAGCGGTAGGGCAGGCCGGTCAGCCACTTTTTCACCTGACCGAGTCAGTTTCCCGGCATCACCATCAGCGCCAGCGCCTCCAACGTATCCGGATCTTCGTTCCGGATGCGGTTGGCGATATTGCGCTGGAAGAAATAGAGCGTGCGGTGGCGGCTTCGACCAGGATAGAGGCAGTCGTCCCCCAACAGAACGGGAAGTGACGTGGCCCGTGTGTCGTCGGCCAGCATCGCATCGACTGTTCCATTGCTGTAGAGATGCCATCCGAAGATCTGCTTGAGCTGCCAGGGCTTGCCATCTTCGTCCATGCACAGTGCGTGGGTGCCCTGGGTTTCCGGCAGTTGCTGAGTCAGCGAAACGTCCTGGGTTTCCTCATAATCGAAATAGGCCGCCGCATGCTCGAGCTCGGCGACCTTGTGCTCGGGCGCATCGTGGAATATCTCGTGGGTCTCGGGGTCGCGGTAGCCGACGAAATGACCATATTCAGGATCGTCCAGCTCGTGGCAAGGCGCCAGCGATTCCATCCAGGGCACCAGCCCGACGACTTCGTCATCTTCACGCAGGCCCCACGCCAGCAGCGGCAGGCCGTAGAGCGTGTCGGGGTCGGAGGCGAGGAAGTAGAGCATCTCCAGGCCGTCGAGTTCGGGCGATAGCCGGACCAACCGCTTCCTGGCTCTCAGCCGATGCCTCATGGTTTCCAGATCGATGATCTGCGCGGATCGAGGGGAAAGTGGGACACCCATGGCTACCCTCCTGGTCGGCAATGTCTCGGCTTGAGGCATGACGCCAGTATTAGCATAGCCATGAAGGGCATGTTAAGCCCCGCGATACCCTCAGTGACGATAATTTCCGCTTTTCGCCAATCGTCGGCTGCCGACATGCCATAGCCGCCAGGCAAGTAGCGCCGCTGCCGTCGTCAAGCCCGCATTGAGCCCGATCCAGTAGCCATAGATGCCCAGTGCGTCGAACGCATCTTCCAGGCCGCGCCCCAGCAGATGTCCGCACCCCAGGCCGACGAGCCAGTAGGAAAACAGCGTGATGCCCATCACCACCCGGGTGTCCTTGTAGCCACGCAGGGCGCCAGCCAGGTTGACCTGGAGCGAATCCGAGATCTGAAACAGCATGGCCAGCAGAATCAAAGACATGGCCAGGGTACGCACGTCGGTATTGCTGGTGTAGAGCGACACGACCGGTGCCGCCAGCATCCAGATCAGCGCGCTGTTGAGCAGCGCCAATGCAAGGCCGACGCCGATACCGTTCCAGGCCACGAAACGTGCCTCGGCGGCATTCCCCGCCCCGAGTCGGTTGCTGACCCTGACGGTCAGGGCCATGCTCAACGACAGCGGCAGCATGAACAGTATCGACGTGACGTTGAGGGCGATCTGGTGCGCCGCCACGGTGACCTCGCCGAGGTAGGCCACCAGCAGCGTGATCACGGTGAACAGCGTGACCTCGAAGAAGATGGCCAGGCCGATCGGGAGGCCGATATACAGGAGCTCCGCGATATCCTGTCGACGCGGCGGGGTCGGTGAGGCCCACAGGACCACCGGGGCGTAGGCACGGCTGCGAGTGGTGTACCAGATCATTCCCAGACACATGGCCCACATCGACATGGCGGTCGCGATACCACAGCCGAATGCGCCCAGCGCGGGCAGCCGCTGCAGGAAAAGAGGGATCTCGTTACCGAATAGCCCGACCAGTCCCGGGCCGCCATAGATCAACAGAAAGTTGCCGGGGATATTGACGGCGAGACCGACGAGGCTGATCCACAGCGCCGGCCGAGTGTGATGCATGCCGTCGGAGAAGGCTCGCAGCGCCTGGTATATCGCGATCGCGGGAATGCCGAAGGCCGCGGCATTCAAGTAGGCGGTAGCCAGGCGGGCGACATCGTCGGGAATCTGCATCAGGCGAAAAATGACGCTGGCGCCCAGCGTCATGGCAAGAGCGCTGAGAACGCCCAGTAGCAGCGCCACCCAGAGCGCCTGATGGACCTTGCCGCGGACCTGGTCGTGGTTTCCGGCACCCATTCGATGGGCCACGATGGGAGTGAGCCCCATCAAGGTGCCGGTCATCAGCAGCATCAGCGGTACCCACAAGCTGGCCCCGACAGAGACCGCCGCCAGGTCGATGGCGCTGGCTCGGCCCGACATGATGACATCCGACGCGCTCATGCCTGCCTGAGCCAATTGCGCGCCGCAGATCGGCAGGCTCAGACGCACGAGGCTTCCGGTTTCTCGGCGGCAGCGGTGAAGATGGCTGACGGTCGACGACACGGGATGCTCCTTGACCGAACGGACAGGGCGGCGATTCTAGCAGGAGTCGCGGGGAAGCGCTCGGCGGCAGGTGTGAACTTACGTATACTCCGGCGCAGTTCCGGAGGCCCTGATGACACACGACATCGAAGACCTGATCGCGCTGTTCGACGGTATCTTTACCGATAGCTATCGTACTCGACTGGTGCGTGGGGAAAACGAACCCATCTATCTGCCGGCCGACGCTTGTCACGAGCATCATCGGATCGTCTTCGCCCACGGTTTTTTCGCCAGCGCGCTGCATGAGATCAGCCATTGGTGCATCGCCGGTGCGGCACGGCGGCAGCTCGAGGATTACGGCTACTGGTACGAGCCAGACGGGCGGGATGCCGAGCGACAGGCCGACTTCGAACGTGTCGAGACCGCGCCCCAGGCGCTCGAGTCACTACTCAGCGCCGCCTGTGGCAAGCCGTTCGAGGTCAGTATCGACAATCTCGATGGGGTCGAGGTGGACCGGTGGGCGTTCAGTGCGAAGGTGGCTGCGCGGGTGGCACGATACCGACGCGAGGGAATCCCCAGGCGGGCGCAGGCACTCATCGATGCGCTCGCCATTTTTTACCGCGAAGAGGCTGGGCTTCAGGCAGCCATCGCCGCAGGACGGCGACGGCTGGAGATGGGAGCCTCTATGCGTCGCGCTGGACGAGACGCTGATGGAGATAGAGCATGACCTGGACTTCGTGCTCCGGGCGGAGGGGCTCCAGCCCCATCTCTCCGAACAGTTCGCTGCGAGCCCGTGACCAGTCACCCGCATCGAGCTCCGGGTAAAGGTTGGCCGCCGGGGCAAGCTCGACGAAAGGGTCGACACCGAAGTCGTCGAACATCATCGACAGCGCGGCTTCATCATCCTGAACGCCCGCCGTGTAGAGCGTCTCGCTGAAATGGTCGTTCTCCAGCTCCCGGAGCACGTCCAATGGGCTGATGCCGAGATGTCGGAGTTCGTCCAGATCGTAGCCACCGAGGGACAACAGTTCGTCGTCCAGCCACTCATCGTCGGGCTGAATCAGGGTGTGCTTGATCTGACCGTTGGGTAGCGCCCACGCGATGGCCAATGGCAGCGAATTGTCGTCGCCGGTCTCGACGGCGATGAATCCCGGGTAGTCGGTCATTTGCCAGCGTCCTCGTTCAGCCGAAAGAAGCGCTTGGCCGTCAGCGTGGTTCGATGTGCCAGATCGGCTTCGCTCTCGCCGCGCCAGTGAGCCAGTTCTCTGACTATCCAAGGTAGCAGAGCCGGCTCGTGGCGGCGCCCCTTTATCTTCGCCGGCAGATTGCGCGGCAGCAGATAGGGGCAGTCGGTCTCCACCATTAGCCGCTCGGCGGGGATGTCGGCGACGAACTCACGGAGATGGTGACCACGGCGTTCGTCACTGAGCCAGCCGGTCTGGCCGATGTGCAGGTCCAGATCGAGATAGCCGTGGAGCGTCGCTCTATCTCCGGTGAAACAGTGGACCACGGCATCGCTGAGGCGGTCTCGCCAGTCGCTCAGGATTTCCAGCATGCGTCGCCCGGCATCGCGCTCGTGAAGAAAGACCGGCAGGCCCGACTCCGCCGCCAGCGCGAGTTGCGCTTCCAGGGCGCGCTCCTGGTCCGCCGGCGAGGAAAAGTTGCGGTGGAAATCGAGACCGCACTCTCCCACGGCGACGACCGAATCGTGCCGATGGAGATGGCGCATGGCTTGCTCCAGCTCGGAGCACCAATCGGAGGCATGATGGGGATGCAGTCCGGCCGTCGAATGAAGACCGGGGAACCGGGTCGCCAGCCGAGACGCCCTGGTGGCGCCTTCGAGGTCCGCGCCGGTGATCACCAGGGTCGTGACATTGGCGTGGGCCGCCCGAGCCAGCGTCGCTTCGAGGTCTTGTTCGAAGCTCTCGTGAGTGAGATTGGCACCGATATCGACCAGCGGTGACGGCGAGGTGATGCGTAGTGCTTCCGGCAGGGGGGATTCGTCGCCGGCTGCTTGCTGCTGTGGCGTGTCGCTCACGCGGCACTCCTTTCAGTCGAGGGGAAGATTATCGGCACACATTGTAAAGCGCCCGGGGCCAGGGGCGAAGCATGTGCCAATCCATTTCGGCGAGCGCGGGCTGGCAAGGTACAATACGGGCCGACGACAGGTTCAGCCAGAATAGCCACCGGGCTACCCACTTCCGTCATTTCGAAGACTCACGATCGCGAGGTTCCACGTGGCTCTGCTACGCCTTGAACAACTGCAACTGGCCTATGGCCACCATACGCTTCTCGATGGCGCGGACCTGGAGATCGAGAAAGGAGAGCGCCTGGCACTGGTGGGTCGAAACGGTACCGGCAAGTCGACCCTCCTGAAGCTGATCTCGGGCGACAATCAGGCCGATGACGGCCATATCTGGCGCGCCCCGGGGCTCAAGATCGGTGTGCTCGAGCAGACCCTGCCGGATGCCGACGAGGCGACGATCTTCGAAGTCGTCGCCCAGGGGCTGCCCGAGACCGGGGAGCTGCTGGCCGAGTATCATCGCTTGGTGGCGATGGCCGAACCGGACATGCGACGCCTGGAAACGTTGCAGACACGACTGGAAGCGCAGGACGGCTGGTCCTTTCATCAGCGTATCGATACCGTCCTGACGCGCCTTGGCCTGCCTGCCGATGCCATGATGAGCGGTCTCTCGGGGGGCTGGCGCCGCCGCGTGGCGCTGGCACGGGCGATGGTCTCGGGGCCCGACCTGCTACTGCTGGACGAGCCGACCAACCATCTCGACATCGATACCATCACCTGGCTTGAGGAGCAGTTGCTGGCATTCGATGGGGCGGTGCTGTTCATTACCCACGACCGCGCCTTCCTGTCGAAGCTGGCGACCACCATTCTGGAACTCGATCGCGGCCGGCTGGGGCGCTATCCCGGTGACTACGCCACCTATCAGGCCCAGAAGGCGCACGAGCTGGAAGTCGAGGCTCGCGAGCGGGCGGAGTTCGACAAGAAGCTGGCCCAGGAAGAGACCTGGATTCGCCAAGGGATCAAGGCGCGCCGCACCCGTAACGAGGGGCGCGTGCGAGCGCTCGAGAAGATGCGCAACGAGCGCTCCCAGCGTCGTGAACGCCAAGGCAAGGCATCGTTTCAGGTGGACAGCGGCGAGCGTAGCGGCAAGCGTGTCGTCGAACTGCAGCATGTGACGCAGTATTACGCCGATGCCTGCATTATTCGCGATCTCTCGCTGGAGATTCAGCGCGGCGACCGTATCGGTTTGATCGGTCGCAACGGTGCCGGCAAGACGACGCTGCTCAAGATCCTGCTGGGCGAGCTCGAGCCCAGCGAGGGCAACGTGAGAATGGGCACCAACCTTGCGGTTGCCTATTTCGACCAGTTGCGGGCCGGGCTCGAGCCGAACAAGAGTGTCTACGACAATGTCGCCCAGGGCAGTGACAAGGTGACGGTCGGGGGCAAGGACAAGCACGTCATCAGCTACCTGCAGGATTTCCTGTTTACCCCCGAGCGCGCGAGGCAGCCGGTCAAGGCGTTGTCCGGCGGAGAGTCCAATCGTCTGCTGCTGGCCAAGCTCTTCACCCAGCCGGCCAATGTGCTGGTCCTCGACGAACCGACCAACGACCTCGATGTGGAGACGCTCGAACTGCTGGAGGAGCTGCTGCTCGATTTCGAGGGAACGCTACTGCTCGTCTCCCACGACCGCGCCTTCATGGACAATGTCGTCACCGACGTACTGGCTTTCGAGGGCGACGGTGTCGTGCGCAGCTACGTGGGCGGTTACAGCGACTGGGTGCGGCAGGGTGGCCGGCTCCCGCCAGCGCCCTGGGAGCTGGCCGAGGCCCGCAAAGCCCAGCAGAAACTGGCCGAGCGACAGGCTACCCCGAACCAGTCGGCAGACAAGGCGGACGGCGACAAGCGTCGCCAGAAGCTCTCCTACAAGCTGCAGCGCGAGCTGGATACGCTGCCCGCTACGATCGAGACGCTGGAGGCACGGATCGCCGACTTCGAGTCCAGGATGGGAGCGTCGGATTTCTATCAGCAGGATGGTGAGACCGTGAGTCAGGCCATCGAAGCGCTGTCGGCAACCCAGGCGGAGTTGGATCGGGCCATGGAGCGGTGGATGGAACTGGAAGCGATGGCGGAAGGCAGCGGCTGACGGCGCGGCAGAGTATCGGCTCACCGCCCGCCATGGGCGGGCGGTGAGCGAGAGGCATCGGCCTCACTCTTCGGTTTCACCATCCTTGCCGACGCGGACCGCCAGGACGTCGCACTCGGCGCCGTGCAGCACGCCGGTGGACGTCGAGCCCAGCAGCAAGGCGAAGCCGTGGCGGCCGTGGGAGCCCACGACGATCAGATCGACGTCGTGGTCCTTGGCGAATCGCTGGATCTCGGTGTCCGGCATTCCGACCACGATATGCTGATCTTCCCGCGGGATGTCGTAAGGGTCCGAGATATCGGCCAGACGCTGTGTCGCGTGTTCGTCGAGCTGGTCCTGAATGCTCGTCAGGTCCATGGGGATGTCGCCACCATAGGCGAACCCTAGAGGCTCCAGCGTATGGATGATCGAGAGCTTGGCCTGGTTGCGGCGTGCGATGGGAATCGCTCGCTCCAGTACCTTGTGCGAATCCTTGGTCAGATCCACGGCAACCAGCACGTGATGGTATTCGTTGCTCATCGGGTAATCCCCCGTCCGGCGAATGAACATGGATAACTGTAAGCGTGCCTCATGAACGGCACAACGCTATTTTCGGCAGCGCCCTGCGGTCAGGCGCCGCAGCCGATCATCAAACATGCGTTGGCGTGACGCAACACGATGTCACCATCAGGGTACGATGTATCGTTCGATGTTCGGGTTTATAGCGATCACCAAGAGCCGAGGGCGGGACAATAGGAGAATTTATGGCGGTACTGGGGTTTCTGTTGGTCGCGTTCCTGCTGATGCTCTCGCCGATGGTATGGCTGCGGCCAAGCCGCGGCGAGACGCTGCGGGGGCAATTACGTCGGTACGTCAAGGCCAATGGTGGAGAGTTGAACTTCACCAAGGCACCGCTGGCACTGCCTAACGTTGCCCTGACGGGCTATCGATTGCGCTACCCGGGCACGGCGTCGGGTAGTGACTTCACGCTGATACGCAATGACGTCGCCAGTGACGCACTGGAGGCGGCAACCCCCCAGTGGCGGTGGCGCCAGGCACCGTTGCCGCCATTGAATGCCGAACGATTGCGATTTCTCGAGCAGTGGCTGGATACCTTGCCGAAGGATGCGCTGATCGTCGAATCCGGTAAGCACACGATGTGCGTCTGGTGGCAGGAGGCGATGAGCCTGGAGGATTTTCAGCAGAATTGGGCAAACTGGCTGGCCATGCGAGACAGCCTGGCCGGAAGTGGGAAAAAGGCCGAAGTGCCCACCAGGCCGCTATGATGGATGGCGCCACCCGCTCGGGTGGCATCGCGATATAGCGGCGCGCGAGCCCTCTCGGCACCGATATCGAGTCATCAACTGGCCTTGGCCTGCTCGGACTGGCGTTGCAGCTCCAGACCATTCTTCTCGATGCGGTCCAGCATGCCTTCGAAGAGGTCGATCTCGTCCGGCGTGAAGCCGCCCAGCATCTCGTCGCGCACTTCATTGACGATCTTCTCGATCTTCTCCAGCAGCGGTGTCGCCTCGTGGGTCAGATGCAGCCGTTTGGTGCGGCGGTCCTCGGCGCATGGGCGACGCTCGATCAGGTTCTGCTCCGCGAGTTGGTCCAGCGTCCGCACCAGCGAGGGGGCTTCCACGCCGATGGCTCGCGCCAGATCGCACTGGGCCTGGCCTCCCCCCATGTTGCGCAGATTCCAGAGTGTCACCCAGCGTGTCTGAGTCAAGCCCAGTGGTGCCAGGCGTTCATCGATGACGGCGCGCCAGAGTCGCGGCAAACGTGCCAATTTAAAGCCGATATGCTGTGCCATAGCGGATTACCTGAATCGTGAACGTCCTAACATTCTCCAAAGCACCGCAGGATAATGCAAGCCACAATGGTTGGCGATTAGTCGCCCTGTTTACCGTTATTCCCTAATACATGGCGGATATTCCATCCGGGGATCCCTGGCGGACGCTGAATCCTGCCATCGGCGATCGTCGCGTCATCGTTCGTGGCCACCGTGAATCGCACGCTGCCGATACGCTGCCCGGTCTGCGTGATCACGTCCACCTGCCAGCGTCCTTCCGGTTCACCGGAGAAATTCTGCTTGTGGGTCCAGGCCCGGTAGCCCTGATCACGACCGCCATGGATGACCAGCGCGATGCGCTCAACGACCTGACCGTCATGACGCCAGACGTGATAGATCTTTTCGCGCAGCCCACGCGGGGCCCGGATTGCGGTGTAGACGTAAAGTCCTCGCGAGCGAAGCGCCTGGGGGGTCAGCGTCATGCTGCCGGTGGGCGTCCGGGCCGCCGTATCGAAGCCGGGGGAGAGTGCGCTGCCGGATAGCCACAAGGTCGCTGGCGGTATCCAGGTGCGCCCGGTCCAGGCGATGCCGCCCAGAATGATCAGCAGTCCCACCATGGCGAGCCAGCGAGCGATGCCGCCAGGTCTGATGAGCCCAAGGACACTGGGCAGACTGAAGAACATCATGGCCAGGATCGCCAGTATCAGGCTCTCGCCGGTGGTCAGGCTCAGCATGATCGGCAGCGTGACCAGCATCACCACGAACACGCACAGTGAGTGGAGCAGGAAGTAAAGCCATCGATGCCGATTGGAGAGGCCAAAGTACAGCGGATCCAGGATGGCGAGGATCGAGCAGACGATCAGCAGCCCGGTGAACACCGCCTGACCGCTGGTCCAGATGGTGGTGGCGAGAAAGAACGGCAGGCAGAAGAACAGGGTTTCCTGATGCACCATCTGCGCGATGAAAGTCGCCGCCGCGCGAGGCAGGGCCGCGTTTCGCCCCCGCCGCGATAGCCATTTGCTGGCAATGCTTTCGATGATCAACAGGGCCCAGGTCAGCACCAGGCCCAGCGCCAGCAGGCCACCCAGCCACTGTTGTCGATTGACCAGGAAAAAGCCGAGCAGCCCCAGAACGAAGGCGATGGGTGGCCAGGCCCAGTGATAGCGACGTAAACGAGTGACAAGCGGTTCCAGCCGGGCCAGTATCGAGGGCGTCATGGTCTCTTTCTCGGCCACGGTCCAGGCTCCTTCGAATCGGTTCACGGGGGCGGTCGGGTGATGATCCGGAGGAAGAAGTCCCGGACCGCCGATGGGCGACACATTCTAGCGGTTGGGGATCGATTTTGCGCGACGGCACCGAACACGGGTTTCTCGCTTCCGGTAATGGCTGCGCCAACCTGGGGGTGAACAGGGTGGAGCGAGACTTTGGTTGAGCTTGACGAGCCTCGTCGCGCACCTCAAGCTCTCGATATTCAAACAGTCGTATGATTTGTCCTGTCGTCGATGGCGAGGGACATTTTCGCAGTCATGGCACGGAGGTTTCCCATGCTCTATCAAGGCGATGCCATCCGGGTCGAGGTCCAGGACGGCGGTATAGCGCTTCTGACGCTCGACCTCAAGGATGAAGCGATCAACAAGCTGTCGTCTTCGGTCATTGGCGAGCTGTCGCTGGCCGTCGAGGCTCTGGAAGCCGAAGCCGGCTTGAAGGGATTGATCGTCGCCAGCGCCAAGGACGTATTCATCGTCGGTGCCGATATCACTGAATTTCATGCCATGTTCGCCAAGGACGAGGCGTTCCTGGTCGACATGAACACGCGAATCCACGCACTGTTCAACCGCATCGAAGACTTGCCTTTTCCCACCGTCACCGCACTCAACGGGCTGGCGTTGGGTGGCGGGTGCGAACTCAGTCTGACTACCGATTTCCGTGTCATGGCGGAAACCGCGCAGATCGGGTTGCCCGAGACCAAGCTGGGTATCGTGCCGGGTTGGGGGGGCTGCGTCCGCCTGCCGCGTCTGATTGGTGCCGACAATGCCATCGAGTGGATCGCGGGTGGCTCGCAGAACGATGCCGAGACGGCTTTCAAGGTGGGCGCCGTCGACGATGTCGTGCCTCAGGAAAGGCTCATGGCTGCGGCCCGGGACATCCTCGACAAAGCCACTGCCGGTGATTTCGACTACCGCGCTCGTCGCACCGAAAAGGGGACCCCACTCAAGCTCAATGCGGTCGAGCAGATGATGGCGTTCGAGACCGCCAAGGGCTACGTCGCGGGCAAGGCGGGGCCGCATTATCCGGCACCGATCGAGGCGATCCGGGTCATCCAGAAAGGGGCGGGCGAGGGCCGGGAGCGAGCGCAGGCGATCGAAGCCCAGGCGTTTGCAAAGCTTGCCAAGACCGATGTCTGCTACAACCTCGTCGGCCTGTTCATGAACGATCAGGCGGTCAAGAAGAAGGCCAAGCAGTACGAGAAGAGTGCCGGAACAGTGGCTCGGGCCGCGGTGCTCGGCGCTGGCATCATGGGGGGCGGGATCGCCTACCAGAGCGCCTACAAGGGCACGCCCATCCTGATGAAGGATATCAAGCCGGAGGCGATCGAGCTGGGACTGAAGGAGGCTCGCAAGCTGCTGACCAAACAGCTCGAGCGCGGCAAGCTCAGCCAGACCAAGCTGGCGGAGGTGCTGAGCAACATCCGCCCGACGCTCTCCTACGGCGATTTCGATCACGTCGATCTGGTGGTCGAGGCGGTGGTCGAGAACCCCAAGATCAAGTCCGCCGTACTGGCCGAGGTCGAGGCCAGCGTCTCGGAAGAGACCATCCTGGCCTCGAACACCTCGACGATCTCCATCGATCGACTGGCAGCCGATCTCAAGCGGCCGGAAAATTTCTGCGGCATGCACTTCTTCAATCCGGTGCACCGGATGCCACTGGTCGAAGTCATTCGCGGCGCCAGAACCTCCGACACCGCGGTCGCCGCGACGGTCGCCTACGCTCGCCAGATGGGCAAGACGCCGATCGTGGTCAACGACTGCCCGGGCTTTCTGGTCAATCGTGTGCTGTTTCCCTACTTTGGCGGCTTCAGCGGCCTGGTCGAGCACGGCGTCGACTTCGAGCGCGCCGACAAGATCATGGAACGCTTCGGCTGGCCGATGGGCCCCGCCTACCTGCTCGATGTCGTCGGCATCGATACGGCCGTTCACGCCAGCGAAGTGATGGCCGAGGGCTTCCCGGATCGCATGGCCCACGAGGGCAAGTCGGCAATCCAGATCATGCTCGACAACCAGCGCCTCGGTCAGAAGAACGGCAAGGGCTTCTACGCCTACGAGGAAGACAAGAAGGGCAAGCCGAAGAAAGTCCACGATGACGAGGCGCACCGGTTGGTGGCCGAGGTCGTCCGGGAGACGCGCGAGCTCTCCGACGACGAGGTCATCGCACGAATGATGGTGCCGCTCTGCATGGAGACGGTGCGCTGTCTCGAGGAGGGTATCGTCGGGTCGCCCGCCGAGGCGGACATGGCATTGATCTACGGCATCGGCTTTCCGCCGTTCCGCGGCGGCGCGCTGCGCTACATCGACGCGATGGGCGTGGCCGAGTTCGTGGCGGTGGCCGAACAGCTCGCCGATGAGCTTGGTGCGCTGTATGCGCCGACGGCCCGGCTCAGGGAGATGGCCGCCAGCGGCGAGCGTTTCTACCCTGACGCCAGCGATCGCTGAATCCACCACCAATCGGAGTCAAAGTCATGAGTTTGAACGCTAGAGATGCCGTGCTGGTCGATGCCGTGCGCTCGCCCATGGCCAAAGCCAGGAACGGCGCCTTCCGTCACGTTCGCGCCGAGAATCTCTCCGCTGCGGTGATGCAGGCGCTGTTCACCCGCAACGACAAGCTCGACCCCGCGGGTGTCGACGACATCCTCTGGGGGTGTGTCAACCAGACCCTCGAGCAGTCGATGAACATCGCGCGCAATGCCGCCATCCTGACCGGCATTCCCCGCTCGGTGCCGGCGCAGACCATCAACCGCCTGTGCGGCTCGTCGATGAGCGCGCTGCATATCGCGGTGGCCAATATCCGTGCCGACATGGGCGACTGCTATCTGATCGGTGGCGTCGAGCACATGGAGCACGTGCCGATGACCCACGGCGTCGACGTCAATCCGGCGGCCAGCAAGACCACCGCCAAGGCGGCGATGATGATGGGGTTGACCGCCGAACTGCTGGGCAAGATGCACGGCGTCACCCGCGAGCAGCAGGATCAGTTCGGGTTGCGCTCCCATCAGCGCGCCAGCGAGGCCAATCGCCTGGGCTATTTCGACAACGAGATCGTGCCGATCGAAGGTCACGATGGGCAGGGTTACCGTAGCTTGATCAAGCACGACGAAGTGGTGCGAGAAGACGCCACGCTGGAGCAGATGGCTTCGCTCAAGCCGGCGTTCGATCCCAAGAACGGCACCGTCACCGCGGGCACGTCGTCCGCACTCTCGGTCGGCGCTTCGGCGCTGATGGTGATGAGCTACGAGCGGGCCAAGTCACTGGGGCTGAAGCCTCTTGCCAAGGTGGTATCGACCGGCGTCGCCGGATGCGATGCCTCGATCATGGGTTACGGCCCGGTGCCGGCGTCACAGAAGGCGCTGAAGGCCGCCGGGCTCCAGATCGGCGATATTCAGACGGTCGAGCTCAACGAGGCCTTCGCCGCCCAGTCGATCCCGGTGCTCAAGGATCTCGAACTGCTCGACCGGCTCGACGACGCCGTCAACCTGCACGGTGGCGCCATCGCCCTAGGCCACCCGCTGGGTTGTTCCGGGGCGCGTATCTGTACCACCTTGCTCAACGTGATGCGTCAGCAGGACACCACGCTGGGGCTGGCCACCATGTGCATTGGCATGGGGCAGGGGGTCGCCACGGTCTTCGAACGCGTATAGGGTCGAATTCGGGTAGGGTTTCCATCGACCACGGCCGCCTCGCCTATGCGAGGCGGCTTTTTTCGTTGGCCGCTACCCGCCGTTCAGGCGCGAAACTGCAGTTGACCATCGGCGATTCGGGCCGTGGCTCCATAGCGCCAGGGCAGGTTGTCACGGCCGTGGCCGATGGGCAGGCCGGCATAGAGCGGCAGGCCACGGGGAGTCAGCCAGGTGTCGAACAGCGTCTCTACTCTCAAGTCCCCATAGGGCACGCACTCTTCGAAAGTGCCGATACAGACGGCAGCCGCCTCATCCAATCCACCGGAGTGGACCAGTTGCCAAAGGTCACGCTCGAGCCGATAGAAGGGCTCGCCGACGTCTTCCAGAATCACGATGGCGCCAGGCGGTGCCCGGAACGCCAAGGGGGTGCCGGCGACACTGGCCAGCGTCGAGAGGTTACCACCCACCAGCGGCCCTTCGACGATGGTGGAGGTGGTGGCCGTGATGGGCGTCAACGCCACGCTGTCGGCAGGTCGGCCCTCGAGCAGCGCGAGCAGCGCGCTGAAATCGCGTTGGCTCGCGGCACGCAGGGCGGGATCATCGGCCGTGAGCTTCACGCCCTCCTTCATGACCGGGCCGTGGATCGCCGGCAATCCATGGCGGTGGCACTGATCCAGCAGCACACTGAGGTCGGAGTAACCGATCAACGGTTTGGGCGCCAGCCGGCGCCAGTCGATCTCAGTGGCCAGGTGCGCGCAGCCGTAGCCGCCGCGAACGGCCCATACGGCGTCGGCGTCGGGATCGGCGTAGGCCGCGTAGAGCGTCTCGAGGCGGTGGTCGACATCCCCGGCCAGGTAGCGGTGCCGCTTCTGCAGTTGGGCGGGAAAACGCACCGCGATGCCGAACTGCTGCAAGGCTTCCTCGGCCTGGTCCAGTATCTCGGGGCGGGTGAACGATGCCGGGGCTATCAGGCTGAACGTCATTGACATGGGGGAGCGTCGTCGCAGGTTCGTTGAAGGCAAATGGAGTCCGATACGTTACGTCACTGCCGCCTGGGAGGCTACCGACTCGATTTCCTGAATCGAGCCCGCCTAAGTCACGATGCCGATCAGGCAAGGCAGAACGCTTCGCCGAGCTCGCGCACCTTCCACGTCGGCCCCGGGACGTTCTCGGCCTATCAGCGCAGCCTCTATCGCATGGATGACGATCAGGTTCATCACGACATGGATATTCTCGAGCCGGGAATGAGTTATCGCGAGATCGCCGAACGGGCATGGAAAATTCCGCAACGGTTTCTGGATCGCCGCTATCCGCCGGTCATTCATGGCGTGGGCGTGCACGGCGAGATCCCGCTGGTCGCCCACCACATGGACTTCGACCGATTCTAAGGATGGCATCCTCGAGCCAGGCATGGTGGTATCGGAGGAGAGCTACATCGGGGGAGCGGGGCAGCTGACGGCGTCAAGCTCGAAGGAGAGGTGTTGATCACCGATACCGGTATTGCGAGATGGTCACGCTATCCTTTCAGCGACCCGCTGTTGGCCGGGTAACACCTTGGGCCGGATCGGAGCGGGGCGGCGGGTTTCTCGTGTCATGGCCGCTCCGCCAGACGCGCGATCAGTTGATCCATGTCCATCGGTCGACCCAGGAAGTAGCCCTGGTACTGCTTGACTCCCAGCGTCTGCAGCAGTTGCCACTGCTCCTCGGTCTCCACACCCTCGGCGACGGTTTCCATTCCGAGCAGGTTGCACAGGCCGACGATGCCCGCCAGTAGATGGCGTGAACGCTGGTCCGTCTCCAGGTCATGCATGAAACTGCGATCGATCTTGATGGTGTCGAAGGGAAGCCGCCTGAGATAGCCCAGCGAAGAGTAGCCTGCGCCGAAGTCATCCATCGCCACCCGAAACCCCTGGCGCCTGAGATGCTCGATCCGGGCTTCCGGTGCCCGCGTATTCTCCAGGAAGACGGACTCCGTCACTTCCAATTCGATCTGGTCGGTGGTGATCCGGTGGCGCTGGCAGGCACGCCGCAGGGTGGCCGCCAAATCGTCATCCATGACATGCAACGCAGAGATGTTGACTGCGACTGGCAAGGGGCTGCCGGTCGCGGCGAGAAGCGCAGCGTACTGGGCGGCTCTCTCGATCGCCAGATTCCCCAGCGATGATGCCATGCCGTTATGTTCCGCCAATGGCACGAACACGCTGGGTGGGACCTGGCCATACTCATCGGTGGTCCAGCGTGCCAGCAGCTCCGCGCCGATCACGCGACTGCCGCTGTCGAATTTGGGCTGGACGACGAAGTCGAGCGAATCCTTGGCGATCGCCTCGCGCAGCCGCGAGAGCATCGATATCTGCTCCAGATTGTGGTGTTTCAGCTCATGGTGATAGGCGACGATGGCGTTCTTGCCCCTATCCTTGGCCGCGTACATGGCGACGTCCGCGTGCTTGAGAAGGGTCTCGCCATCGCGACCGTTGTCGGGGGCATGGACGATGCCGATGCTGGCGGTGACACTGATCTGGTGGCCGCTGATGACCATGGGATGAGCCAGCGCCTCGAGCAGTCGCCTGGCGATCTTGTCGGCCAGTTGCCCATCGCTGCCCACATCGATCACCACCACGAATTCATCGCCGCCCCAGCGTGCGACCAGGTCCTTGCTCCGTAGCGTGGCACGCAGGCGCTTGACCATGATCTTCAGCAGGATGTCACCCGATTGGTGGCCCAGCGAATCGTTGATGTGCTTGAAACCGTCGAGATCGACGAAAAGCAAGGCCAGGCTATGCCCCGGGGCGAGCTGGAGCAGGCGCCGGTTCAGGGTCTGCTGAAGCGTCGCCCGATTGGGGAGCTGGGTCAGCGTGTCGATTCTGGCGAGATGCTCCAGCTCTCGCTCGGACCGCTTGCGGGCCGAAATATCGCGCAGGGCGGCGATGTAGTGGGTCTGTCCGGTGTCACCCAGCGTGAAATGGCTGAGTGTCAGCTCGACGGGAATAGGGGACTCTCCATCGACATGAAAGAGCCCCTCGTGATGCTGGGCCCGGTCGCTTCCCGCGGTTGCCGCCGGATCGGCTCGCAGGACCTCGGCCTCGATGTAGCGCTGCAGCGCTTGGCCTTGTATCTCGCCTGTCGGTCGACCGCCGAGCTCGATGAAGGCGTCGTTGGTTTCCAGGATGCGCCAGCGCTCGTCCACCACCAGCATCGGATCGCGAGACGCTGCGAAGGCGTGAGCTCTGACACTGCTGCGCGCAAGGTGGTCGTGAGGGTCGTCGATGATTTCCCAGGTGCCGGTGGCGATGAGTGGGGCGGCTTCTTCGTCTCTGGTCACCACCGCGCCGCGGACATGCCACCAGGTCTTGGGCTGGCGGGTGTCGGGGCGTATCAGCAGGTCGATGTCATCCTGCTCTCCGCCGTTGATACGCCGCCAGAGCGTGACAACACGGCGGCGTTCGGTCGATGGCATCGTCTTCAGCAGCGACCACCAGTCGATCCGCATCTGCTCGTGCGCTTCGATGGTATCGCCCACGGCCGTGCCGCACAGAAAGCCACGATCGGGAGACGACCAGCGCCAGTAGGAGGTCCGAGCGGCTGTCGTCGCCTCCAGCAGCCAGCGACGATGGGTTTCGCTCCCGGTCATCGCGCGTCCCGACGATACCGAGGTCTGCGTCGTCTCTCCGATCGCTTTTCCGTCATCGGGGAGTTGGTCACTCTGTGGATCGTCATCGATGGGCATGAAGTGAGATCTCGATCGCGCTGAATGGCGAAATGCAATCCCGCGGCGTAATGGAGATCGTATCGGCGCATTCAGCGAGAACTTGATGCCTGGGCGTGGCTTATGCGCTTTTGCCTCCACTCATGATCGCGAGCGCTTCCTTGTCGGGGCCGGTCCCTACAATAGGGCAATGGCGAACAGGCCCAGAACCGCGAGAAAACCCACCACGAAGAGTGCCGAACGCAGGGTGGGAAGATCTAGCGCATAGCAAAGGCCGTGGCCAACCCGCGCCAATACGAAGACGACGCAGGCGACATCCACCAACCAGCCACCATTCCCCACCGTCATGGTGGCCACGATGGCGGCGGTGAAGAGGGCCAGGGCTTCCCAGGCATTCTGCTGTGCGGCCCATAGACGGGCGCCTTTGCCCTCCATCCGCGCGTACTGCTGGCGCGGGTGCTGGTTGTCGATGCGCCCAAATTCACGCCGTCTGACAGCGCTACCCCAGAAGGCCAGCCAGAACGGCAGCAGGGCGATTATCAGCAGGCACCATAGCGGCAGATTCATCATCATCCTCTCGACCGGCTCCCGTTTGCGACGCGACTCCGTCGCTCCTAACCAAGGTAGCAGATCACCTGCCGGCCGTTGCTCCAGTGTCATCACGATCTTGAGGAGGGGCCCGCCCGCTTGCCGAGCACCGGCGCCGTCAACTGGCGATACTTGGTCTCGATGTCGCTGAGGGGACTGGTGGGATTGTCACGAGCCTCGCAAGGCTCGCTGGCGGCCACCCGGCCATCGCCGAGCGTGACAGTGGCACGCGCCCAACGCTCCGCCGGGGATTTTGCATCGTAGTCGTCATGACGGTGTACGTGAACGCGATCAGGCATTGCCAAATGACGTGGATGGTGGACATCAGCGACTGGCCGGCGCCGTGGTGGCAGGGGTAGCGCCCTCCTCGATGCGGGTGAGGATGCCGGCGACCTCCTCCAGGGTCGATGTGTCGAGTTGGCCGACGGCCGCATCGAGGTAGGTACGATCCTTGAGATAGAGACATAGCGTCTCGACCAGGCGGATGCGCAGATCGTAGAGCGAGGAACGCGCGTCGAGCACATCGACCAGATCCCTCAGGCCCAACGACTCGCCCCGAATCGCCGCCTGCAGGAACAGGCTGCCCGAATCCACCGAGCGCTGCAGGGCTTCGATCTGACGCAGGTCGCCTTGCATGCTTCTCAGGCGCTTGCGGACTTCCTGCTTGGCCAGGCGACTCTCGTTCTCCATCGATGCCGTGCCGGCAAGCGCCGTCAGCTCCCCCTGACGAATGCTGGCGGTCGTATATCCGCCCTGGTAGAGCGACAGGTTCATTTCCACGCTGGCGGTCAAGTCGCTGCTGGTTCGCAGCGCATCATTACTGTCGACATCACTGTAGCCGACCACCAAGTTGAGTTCGGGATAGCGAGAGGCGCGACGCACGTCGGTGTCGATTCTGGCGACGCGCTGACGCTCGGCGGCCAGTTGGACCTGGGGATTGTCGCCAGTCAGCGCCAGCCAGCTCTCCAAGGGCATCGATTCCGGGGCGATGGAGAGACTCTCCGGCGTCTCGATCAGCACTGGATCGAATACCAGCGGCGTGCCGGTCAGTCGCTCGAGATCGCTCGACGCATTGGCCAGGTCGTTCTCCGCGGAGGTCTGGTCGGCAACGGCCTGATCCAGGCGCGACTGGGACTCCAGCAGGTTGATTCGGTCGCCGATACCCAGATCGTAGGCACGTTGCGCCTGGCGCTGCTGGAGCACCAGCGATTCCCGCTGCGCAATCAGCAGGCCCAGCTTGCGCGATGCCTGGTAGGCATCGAGATAGGTCTCGATGACCTTGACCGCCAGATCCCTTTCGGCGACGGCTACCTGCAACGTCGCGGCGTCCATCTGGGCGCGAGCCTTGCCGACCCGGCGCCAGCGCTCGAGACTGAACAGCGGCTGTGTCATGCGCAGTTCCCAACTGGTATCCCGGGTCTTGCCCGCCACGCGGTCGTCGTAGACTTCGTCCGGATAGTCGTCAGGGTTTTCGGTATAGATGTTGTCGGCGTCCGTGTAGCGATACGCTGCGGTGGCGTCGAGTCGCGGACGCAGCCCGGCCTCCGCCATCGGCACCTCCTGCGCCACCGACTGGCTGTCCAGACGCTGGCTCTGCAGGCCGCTGTCGTAGGTCAATGCCAGTGCGACGAGTCGCGACAACGACGGTAGCGGCGCCGGGGCGGCAGTGGTCGGTGCGTCGGTCGGCGGCGTGATCTCCAGTGGCTGGGCATGTGTCGGGGTGGTCAGCGCGGCGAGGCATCCGGCCAGTATCAAGGGTCGTATGGATGGCATCACTCTTCTCGCATCGCTCTTGCCAGCATGTCGCTGAACGGCTTGAACATGTAGCTGGCGAAGGTGCGATCCCCTGTCTTCAGCATCACTTCCGCTGGCATGCCGGCCAGCAACTGCATCGACGAGGTCATCTCGGCATGCCCCGCGTCGGTCACTCTGATGCGTGCCTTGTAATAGTGCGTCCGCGTCGCCTGGTCTTCGAAGCTATCCGCCGAGACATGGCTCACTTCGCCCTCGATGACGTTCGAAAGACGCTGGTTGAAGGCGCTGAATCGAATTTCGGCGGGCTGGCCGGCATGGACATTGTCGATGTCGCGATCGGGAATTCTCGCTTCGACGACGAACGCTTCGTTGGCCGGGACCACCTCCAGGATCGTGTCGCCGGAGCGAATGACCGCACCCTGGGTGTGAACCTGCAGGCCGACGACGGTGCCCGAAACAGGGGCCACGATGGCGGTTCGCTGCACCTGGTCGCGCAGGGCGGTTACCCGCTCTTCGGCATCCGTGACCTGGGACTGAACATCCTTGAGATCCTCGCCCACGCCCTGGTGGTAATCCTGCAGGCGAATCTCCTTCTGGAAGCCGTTCTCGCTGATCTGCGAGCGCAACTGCGCCACCTCGGCACTATGCTGTGCGTTTTCCCCCTGATACTGGAGCACTTGGCGCTCGAGCTCACGCAGGCGCTGATTGTCCCCCAGCCCCTCCTTGAACAGCGTGCGGTAGTCGGCCGCTTCCCCGGACAGCGAGTTGATCTTGGACTGGTTCACCTGGCGCAGCCGCTCGAGCCCGGCAATCTGCTCCTGCATCTGATGGGCCTTTTCGTCGAGCGCGGAGAGCGCATCCTTCAGGGACTGGCGACGAACCTGGAACAGTCGTTTCTGGACATCGACCACCGCCTGGACGCGAGGAGGGACGTCGCCCAGCAGGGCGTCGGGGAACGTCATGGTGTCGCGATCGCTCTGTTCGGCCAGCAGTCGGACCTCGCTGGCCAGGGCAATGCGATACTCCGATTCGGCGATGGAGAGCTTGGCCAGCGGCTGGGTATCGTCGAGCACGATCAAGGGATCACCTGCGCTGACCTGATCGCCATCCGCTACCAGGATGCGCTTGACGATGCCGCCCTCGAAGTGCTGCACCTTCTTGGTCGAGGTCTCGACGGCAACCGATCCCGGTGCGACGACGGCAACCGCGAGGTCGGCGGTCAGCGACCAGAGCACAAAGCCGCCAAGCGCGAACACCAGTATTCCCAGGCCCCAACGGCGGCTGGCATCGTCACGGGTCGGCAACTGGGGCTTGGGGGCGCCGAGCGAGATCGGTGTGGAAGAGGCTGGCGTCATGGCGTCGGCGGCTCCGGTGACAGGGGCGGGAGAGAAGGAGCGTCGCCGGCGTTGCCGCGGGCGCGCATCCGGATCGAATGGACGGCGGCGCTGCCCGCCTGCTGGACTTCCGGGTCCTTCGCCATCGGCTTTCGCGATGGGGCGCAGGAGACCATGCGGCCCTCCTGGAGGACGAGCACACGATCGACATGATCGAGAATGGCCGGTGCGTGGCTGATGATGAATATCGTGGTGCCCTGGGACTTGAGCTGCCGCAGGCAATGTAGCAGCGCGCGTTCGCCACTGGCGTCGAGGTTGGCATCGGGCTCGTCGAGCACGACCATCACCGGGTTGCCGTACAGGGCCCGGGCCAGGCCGAGGCGCTGGCGCTGTCCGCCGGAGAGCACGCCGCCGCTGCCGCTGATCTGAGTGTCGTATCCTGCCGACTGGCGCAGGATCATGTCGTGCACCCCGGCCTTCTGCGCTGCCTCGATGACACGTGCCGGATCGATGTTACCGAAGCGCGCGATATTCTCGCTGATGCTACCGTCGAACAGCTCCACGTCCTGTGGCAGATAACCGACGAATGGTCCCAGCCGTTCTCGTGGCCACTGACCGATGTCGGTCCCCCCGATCCTGACGCAGCCGCTCTGAACCGGCCAGACGCCTAGCATGACGCGGGCCAGCGTCGACTTCCCTGCGGCGCTGGGCCCGACGATGGCGATGTGCTCGCCAGGGTTGACCGTCAGGCTGAGCTCCCACAACGTCGGCTGGGTGTCGCCGGGCGGGGCGGCTGTCACCGCTTCGAGCGCCAGCCGCCCGACAGGCGGTGGCAATGGCATACGCTGGGGATCGCCTGGCACCGCGACGAGTAGCGCCTGGAGTCTGGCGTGCGCAGTGCGTGCCGCGACGAAGCCTTTCCAGCCGCCGATCATCTGGTCGATGGGCGCCAGCGCCCGGCCCATCAGGATGGAGCCGGCGATCATCATGCCGCCGGTCAGGCTGCCCTCGATCACCAGCAAGGCGCCGAGTCCCAGAATCAGCGATTGGAACAGGACCCTTAGCGTTTTCGACACGTTGCTGAGGACACCGGCCCGATCACTGGCGCGCGATTGGTTGACGAGATAGTCGTGGTGCTTTTCCCGCCATCGGGCGAGGAGATGGGGAAGCATTCCCATGGCTTGGAGCACCTCGGCATTGCGCAGGTTGCTTTGGGCCAGGTCTTGGGACTGCACGTGTTCGCGGTTGGCTTCGTTCAGCAGTGACTGGGTGCTCTTCTCGTTGATCCAGGCCAGCGCCAGCAGTATGCCGGCGGCCACGGCGGCGAAGATACCGAACCACGGATGAAACAGGGTCAGAATGGCGATATAGACCGGTATCCAGGGCGCGTCAAAGAACGCGAACAGCCCGTTTCCGCTCAGGAACTGGCGTAGGGTCGTCAGGTCGTTGAACGGTTGGGCCGAGGGTTTGCCCGGTACCAGCAGGGCTCTCTTGAACGTAGCCTGATAGAGACGTTCATTGATCTGCATGTCGAGCCGGTTACCAACGCGTACCAGGATGCGCGAGCGCACCAGGTCCAGCGAGCCCATCACGACGAACAGAAATATCACGACCAGCGTCAACATCAGCAGGGTTTCGGGGCTACGCGTCGTGATGACGCGATCGTAGACCTGTAACATATAAATCGACGGAGCGAGCATCATCAAGTTGATGAACATGCTGAACAATAAAATATACAGAAAAGAACGGCGACTACTGGAGAGCGCCTTTTGAAGATCGGTCTTGTCGTCGGGTTGGGCCACGGTGCTGTACTCTTGTAACGTCATTTTGGAAAGTGGCGTCGGAGGGTGTTGTCACTTTTAGCATGCGGAAATTGTGAACAAGTTTACAAGCGCGTTCTCGGTCGGTATTTCTCCGTTGGATTTGCTTTCTGATCCACTGCTATCAGCATTTATTTAATAATATCAGATAGTTGATGTGTTTTGTTTCGGATTTTCCATGTGTCTTGAAAAACATGGGTCAATAAAAATGGAAATGTGAACCGCATAGGGTCTACGCATTTTTAATGAAGGGTGGTGGTCTGTGTTTAATACCTTTTCCTGATATTTTTGGTTGTTGAAATTTTTTGTAATTTTCATTGCTATGCAACAGCCGGCGAGAAATTGGCAAGTCGATGAAAGTGCGCTGGAAATAGACCGCCGCCAGTAAAGATGCCAAGTTTTTCTCGTCAAACTCGTTTCCGAAGTTTGAGAAGTTTCAACTTTGCGCGGACAGCGATAAACGATAGCTTGCGACCGATAAGACTTTGGTCCTGAGTCTCGTTATCCATACCAACCACGACAGGAACTTCCCGTCAGTCTATTTACGGGACGCTGGCATCGTGTCTGCACGCGCCTGGCGGGTTTCGATCGCCCGGGACTCGTCACATAACCACCATCACAACGCGTAGGGGCTCTATACATGTTCACGTTATCCATCATCGATGCCCAGACCGGAGCTATCGTCGAGTCGCTGGCGCAGGGCGCGGCCGTGACTCGCGCCCTCCTTGGCGAGGACTACTGGCTCGAGGCGACGCCTATCGGCAGCAGCAGCTTCGACGCCAGCGATGTCGCGGCCGTCTCGCTGACGATAACCGACTCCACGGGCACTCCACTGGAATTGATGGCCACCGAGAGCCCCTACCGGTTTCTCCTGCCCTCGGATCTGGACCGGGGGCTGACCAATCTGATGCTGGATGCTCAGGACGACAACGGTCAGCTGCTGGCCGGGAGCGAGCAGTCGACCGATATCGAGATCGTCAACGAACAGGGGTGGTCGGGCGATGTCTTTACCTTGCAGGGTGAATCGCTGATACCCGACGATGGCGCCTCGGTCGCCGATACCGTGATTCGCGACTCGGCCAACCCTGAAACCACGGCGGCCGCCGGGCCCGATGGGTTGTGGAACGGCTCGAGCGGCCCGGGCTATCTCGACATGGGGGGACAGATCGGGGATGCCGCCTATTTCGAGGTGCAGGTCGAGACAGCCGGCACCTACGAGTTGGATGTCCGGTATGCCGGAAGTAGTGCGAGCGGCGCCTCGCGTCCGATGGCGGTGCTTGTCGATGGGGTCGCGCAGGGGAACTTGACGTTTCCCTCTACCGGCTCCGGCGTGGCGGGATGGGAGACCTGGCAGCACGCCACGCTGACCCTGAATCTGGAGAGCGGGGCCAATCTCATCCGCCTGCAGAACCTGGTGGGGGGTGGGCCCAATATCGATAGTCTGACGCTCACGGCGATAGCCGGAGACGATGGGCCGGCGTCGCTGATCATTCAGGCTGAGGATCCCGAACGGGTCTCCATCGTCGACAGCGGCTCCACCAGTAGCAGCGCACTGACACGAGTGGTGGATAGCGAGCACCCCGATGCGCTCGGCAACGTGGGAGCGGGGGCCTTGGGTGGGGGGTATGTCGATTTTGGCACCGACGCCGGGGATGCGGTCACCTTTCATGTCTCACCGGATGATGTCGGCGTCTATAACGCCACCATTCGTTATGTCAACGGCGGCACCGGCGATCGCCCGTTGTTGGTGTCAATCAATGGTGCTGAGCCGACCCTGGTGTCGTTTCCGCCGACGGGTTCCTGGTCCAACTGGAGCGAGGTCAGCATATCGGTACCTCTGTCGCAGGCAGACAACACGCTGACCTTGACGCTGCCGTCGGCCGCGCAGGGTGGCGTGGCCAATGGCCCCAATATCGATCAGATCGGCTTCGACTATGTCGAAGCGCTCCCGGCGGACCCCACACTGGTGTTCTCGATCGAAGGTGAGGCGTTGACGATCGACGACGGGTCATCAGCCGCCGATACCGTGGTACGCGACGCGAGTAACCCCGAGCCGACTGGTGGTGGAGCCGACCGGCTCTGGGGGGATTTTACCGGTACCGGTTATCTGGACATGGGCGGGCAGACCGGCGACGCAGGATCGTTCACGGTCAATGTCGCCAGTGCGGGGTCCTATCTGCTGACGATTCGCTACGCGGCAAGCGGTGCGAACGACCGGCCGATGGCGCTGTCGGTGGATGGCGATCTGCAGGGCACCATCGCTTTTCCGTCAACGGGACTCAGTAGCGCGGGCTGGGAGAACTGGACGGAGACCACGGTTCAGATCGAGCTCGGCGCCGGCGACAATCTGGTTCGGCTCGCCAACATCGGCAATCTCGGGCCCAACATCGACAATCTGTCGATTCATACGCTGCCGGACAGCGGCGGCGATCCGGTTCCGGAGCCGGGAGACAGGTTCGAGGTCAAGATCAATTTCCAGCCCGGCGGGGCGGCAACACCGGAGGGCTACATCGCCGATACCGGGCAAGCCTTCGGGCAGCAGGCCTTGCAGGTCAACGGGCAGACGTTCCAGTACGGTTGGGTAACCGCGGCATCGATCGCCGACGGCACCGCCAATGGCACGACGCCGATGGCGATCGCCGGGCAGGACGCCGATGCCCTCGGCAACCGTGGCGGTACGCTGCCCGGGGTCGACCCGCTGCAGGCGACCTATGCCGGATTCGACAAACCCGGATACAGCCAGGCCGCCGGCTGGGAGATCGAACTGGAAGACGGTTACTACGAGGTCACGATCTCCATCGGCGACAGCGGCGGCGCCTACGACAGCGTCAACCTCATCAACGCCGAGGGCGAAGCGTTCAACACGCCCTTCGCCTCGATGCGGCCGGACGGTTTCCCGGCGGACGGCGATCCCTCCGACGACAGCGATGGTTATCGCTCCAGTCTGGTCACGCGAATCGTGCAGGTGACCGATGGCCGCCTGACCCTGGATTCGATCGGCGTCGGCAGCGACAACACCGAGATCCAGTACATCGAGATCCAGTCCCTACCGGATCTGACGCCGGACGACGATCGTGAAGCCCCGGCGGACTATGCCTTCTTCACCGATCCCAGAGCGGTGGCCGGGGTCGGGCAGCAGCAGGTGGAGGTTCATCTCCAGGCCGACGATGGCACCCTGCCGGTCGGTATCGACCCTACTTCCGACTTCTTCATCGGTATCTCGGTCGTGGAAGGGCGCGGCGGTGCACTGCTGGAGAGTCTCAATGACGGTTCGGTGAAGCTCTTCAACACCGTGACCGGTGAGGCGGTGGCCTTCAACATCAACACCACTGGCGGCTTCGACTCGCTGACCATCTCGCCGGTGGAGGCGCTGGACGAGTACACCAGCTACACGTTGGTGATCGATGGCTTTCAGGACCGCGGCGACAACGAGGATCCCAGCGCCCCGACAAGGGAGTTCCAGAAGTTCACCACGACCTTCGTCACCGGCGCCGAACCTGTCGTCCAGGACAGCGAAGTGGGCTTCGATACGCACGTGGAGCTGAACGGCGCCGAAGACGGCGCCTATCTGTTCAGCTCCATTACCATGTCTCCCGACTACACCAAGATTTATGTCTCGACGCTGGGCGGCGAGGTCAAGCGATTCGACGTCGACCCCATCACCGGCGGGCTCTCCAACGAACAGACCCTGGCGCTGGACTATTTCCAGACCGATGCCGGCGCCCGCGGCATCGTCGGCCTGAGCTTCGATCCCACCGATCCCAACGTGCTGTGGGTGACCGACAACTATCCCATCCCGCTGACCGGGCGCGACAACGGTGTGCCGGACTTCAGCGGGCGAGTCAGCAAGATCACCATCGACGACACCGACGCGACGTTCTCCGGTTCGGCGGAAACCTATATCACCGGACTGCCGCGCTCCAACGGGGATCATGTCACCAATAGCCTGGTGTTCCACGCCAACCCGGCGTTCGATGCCGTGACCAACCCCGACGTGCCGCCTTATCTGATGTATGTCTCGCAAGGGGCCAATACCGCCATGGGGGGCGATGACAGCGCTTGGGGAAATCGTCCGGAGCGGCTGCTGAACGCGGGTGTGCTCGAGATAGACCCCTATCGCGATGCACCGGCGGGCGGCTTCGACGTGTCGACCGAGCCACTGCCGACGGACGGCTCCAATACCCGCTACGAGGACGACGATGGCGACCTCAAGAACGGTCCCATCGATATGGGGGGCGGCCAGTATCTGGTCTTTGCCGAGAACGGCACCGCGACGATGCAGGACGCCAACGGCAACGTACTGATCGACTATTACGATCCGTTCGCCCCGGACGCCGTGCTCAAGATCTACGCGACCGGCATTCGCAATGCCTACGATCTGGTCTGGCACTCGAACGGCAACCTGTACGCGCCGACCAACGGCTCCGCCGCCGGCGGTACCACGCCGGATGATCCCTCGACCGGCTATAACGAGGGGCTGATCAACGTCGGTATCGAGGACGACTGGCTGTTCCGCGTGGAGCAGGGCGGATATTACGGACATCCCAACCCGCTGCACGATGAGTACATCCTCAACGGCGGTAACCCGACCGCCGGCACCGATCCCAACGAGAAGGACGAGTACGTCGTCGGCACGAACCCCGACAGCAACTACCGACTCGACGACGCCTACTCCCTGGGCACCAATCGCTCGCCCAACGGGGCGATCGAATACACCAGCAACGTGTTCGGCGCAACGCTCGATGGCAGTCTGCTCTTCGTCGAATACTCCGGGGGCGACGATATTCGATGGATCTCGCTGGATGAGAACGGCAACGTGTCGAGCGACAACGTGCTACGGGACGTGAACGGCAATGTCATCAAGTATGTCGATCCGCTGGACATCATCGAGAACCCGCTGACTGGCCAGCTCTACCTCATGACCCTCAATCGCAGCACGGGTGAGAGCCAGGTCGTACGCCTGGATCCAGTGCCTGGCGATATCATTGATCCCGGTGAAGGAGATGTCGAATTGACCACTATTGCCACCATCCAGGCCGAGGACGAGTCCCTGGCCGTCATCGCCTCCGGCGCCGGTGCCCAGATCGTGATTCGTGATGGAGACACGCCGGAGCCCACCCCCACCAATCCACCCTACGGTATCCGGCCGGGCGCCTTCGGGATGGACGGCAATACCGACTATAGCGACGGCACCGTGGGCGGCTACGCCGATTTCGGTTCGACCACTGCCGATTTCATCACCTTCAACGTCGATGTGAGCGCCGCCGACGCTGGCGATGCAGTGCTCAGGGTGCGCTACGCCAACGGCGGGACGGGAAACCGGCCACTGGAAGTCTTCGTCAATGACGAGAGCGTGGGCATCTTCGCCTTTGCACCGCCGGTCGGCGTCAGCGGTAACGCGGCCTGGAACACCTGGCAGACGCTGGACATTCCGGCCGAGCTGCTGGCTGGTGCCAACTCGGTCCGTTTGCAGGCGATCACCAATACCGGCCCCAACATCGATCAACTGGAAGTCCTGATCGAGGACACGACCCCGGGTTACGCGGTTTACGAAGCCGAGACGGCAGTGCTGCAGGGCGGCGCCATCGTGGTGCCCGAGACCCAGACGGATCGCGACGCCTCCGGCTCCGGTTTCGTGGACTTCGTCGGCAGCGGTGACCAGAGCATCACCTGGAACGTGGATGTCGACCAGAGCGGTATCTACGAGGTGGCTTTCCGATACTCGCTGACCACGGGTAAAGCCGACCGTCCCTTGGGGTTGACGGTCAATGGCGTCAACTATCCGACCGTCAACTTCCCCGCGGAGAGCCAGACGGTGAGCGACTGGGTCTATCAGACCGTCGAGATGAACCTGACGAAAGGTAGCAACTCGATCACGGTGATCGCCCCCAACGGCGTCGGGCCGGACATCGATTCGCTGGAGGTGCCTGACGAGCCGCTGGCCAATGCCGGCAATGGCGAGATCAGTGTGGTCAGCACCGATCCGGCTTTCTTCAGCGACCGCATCGCCTTCAACTATCTCGAGGACAACGATGCCACCAGTTCCTCTCCGGTTCCCCGCGAGTACAAGGACAGTGGCTCGGTCATCATCACCAACAATGGCACCGGCGAGCTGTCGATCGGCAGTGTGACGCTGAGTGGCCCTTTCATGCTGGCGGACTCGGATGCGCTGGACGATCTCCGACTGGCACCGGGACAATCCGTCGAAGTGGGTGTGCTCTTCAATCGCGCCGCCTATACGCCACCGACCAGCAATGCTGCCGATGGCGTGTTCGAAGGGGTGATGACCATCACCTCCGACGACGTCGACCAGCCGGTGACCGAGATACAGCTGGCTGGCTTCTGGGCCGCACGGGACGAAGGTGGCTGGGAACCCAACCTCAACGAGATCTGGAGAGTGTTCGGTTTCGGCAATCACATCGATGGACTCTCGACGCTGGATGGTGGCGGCCAATCGGTATTGCAGAACTTCGATCTCTACCAGGCCGTCAACGACCAGGAAGTGCTATCTCGCTACTGGCAGATCGCCGACGGTGTCGAATCGGCAACCGTCACCCAACTGGCGGCATTGCACGGGTACAGCGGGGCGCTGCTGGCGCTGCACGCGCCTGGCGACAAGTCGGCCCGGACCGCGCTGAGCAATCACGATAGCCTCTACAGCCAGTCGTTCCTGCCGCAAGTTGCCAATGGCGACTACGCGACAGCGACTTTCAATCGAGGCCGGATCCCCGATGCCTGGGCCGGCGACGACATCTTCGGTATCTCGGTCGCCAACCTCTCGACCGATCCGTCGCTCAATCCATCCGGCGGCGGCACGCCGCCGGCGGAGGATGCCGGCATCGAACGTGGCTATACCGTACGCGTGTTCCAGGCCTATGACACCGCCGGTAACGCCATCGCCAACACCTATTTCGTGGCCATGGATTACACCGGGATCAACTACGACTATAACGACAACGTCTTCCTGATCGAGGGCATTCAGCCGGCAACCCGAACTCCCTTCAACGAGACCGGTACGCCATGGGCCGTCGATCAGGACGGGCTCACGCTGGATGCGGCGCTGTTCGACGAGGGCGCGCCTTACCTGACCTACGAAGATTCCAGCGAGGTCCAGATGGGTACCAATTTCCGCGAAGGCGGGGTGGACATTCGCGGCAATGGCGATGCCATCGGCTGGATCGAGAATGGGGAGTGGGTCGAATACACGCTGGAAGTGGACCAGGCCGGCGTCTACGACCTCTCTTTCCTCTCGGCGCTGGGGGCGCAGACCGGCGCGGCGCGATCGATCACGGCCACCTTCGACAACGGCGCCGGCGTGTACGAGGTCGCTACCATCGGTGTCGACTTCACGGGGGGATGGAACACCTTCGTCCCGACCGACAGCCAGCAGGTGGCGCTGGAAGCCGGTACCCAGACGCTGCGACTGACGTTCAACGGTGGCTCGCAGAACCTGGAGTCGTTCAGCCTCGCGCCCGCCGCCCAGTCTGCCTTCAACGCGTCGGGAACACCGTGGGCCGTCGAGGATGGGCTGACGTTGAACGCCGGGCTCTACGATGATGGCGGCGCCGAGGTTGCCTACCACGACAGCAGCGAGGAGCAGTTGGGCATCAATGCCAGGAACGAGGGGGTCGACCTGCGTGACAACGGCAATTCGATCGGCTGGATCGCCGACGGCGAGTGGGTGGAGTACACCATCGATGTCGCCGCTGCGGGGACTTATCAGCTCTCGTTTGCCGCTGCCACGATGTCCAACGGCCGCACCGTCACGGCCAGCGTCGAGCAGGACGGCGCCACCTATACCAGTGCCGCCCCCCATGCCGTGACCAATACCGGTGGATGGAGCAACTATCAGGCCAACAACGGCATCGAACTGGATCTTGCCGCCGGCGAGCAGACGCTCCGGCTGACGTTCAACGGGGGCGCGATGAACCTGCAGTCATTCACGCTGACCCCGGAGAACACGGTGGCGGCCGCTGCTCCGATGGCAACGAGGATGGCGAGCGAGGAGGATTCGAGCCTGATGCAGACCATGGCGTTCGACGGGGTTGTCTCCAGCGACGACGTCGCCGTGGCCGGTGTCGACCACCCGGATACGGTGGGTGTTGCCTGACGCGCCCCGGGCGCCGATCGGCCGGGCACTTGCCCGGCCTGCGGTGGCTAGCCTGACCGGTAGGCGTGGGGCATCTCGGCCAGAATGCCGCGACCGCCGGACAGGGTGAGGGCTAGATCCTGGAGACAGTCCCAGATGGGGAGCGCAATGGCTCCCTTGATGGCCAGGTCGATACGCTGGGAGAACAGCAGCAGTTTGTGCAGGCGTCGTTGCGGCAGCCGTTTGAGTGCCTGTTGATAGCCGGGACGGCGCTTCTCGGGAATCATCGGTCGTTGAGCCTTGCAGGCGTGTTCCAGGCTCTGGCCCTGATCCAGGTGCTGGAAGATCGACAGCAGAATTCTCAGCTCTCGCGTCAGCGCCCATAGGATGACGGGCGCCTCGACCCCTTCCTGACGCAGGCCGCGGACGATCCGCACGACCCGGTCGCGATCGCCCTTCAGGCAGGCATCGGAAAGCGTGAAGACGTTGTATCGCGCGCTACTCTCCACCCCGCTGGCGATGGCGGCGGCATCGAGGCGGGCATTCGGGGGCAGCAGCAATGCCAGTTTCTGCAGCTCCTGGTCGGCGGCGAGCAGGTTGCCTTCGGTGCGCTCGCCGAGAAGGCGGGCCGCCTCCATGTCCATGCTGAAACCATAGCGATTGGCTCGGTCGCGCATCCAGAACCCCAGGCGTTGGTGATCCACCGGCCATACCGGAACGAAAAGCCCCAGCTTGTCGAGCGTCTTGAACCACTTGCTCGACTGCGCCTTGCGATCGAGTCGCTGACTGGAGAGCAGCAGTATGTTGCCGCTGTCGCCGGCCTGCTCGGCGTAGGCCTCGAGCGCCTTGCCGCCTTCTTGACCGGGGGACTGTCCTCCGAGGCGCAGTTCGATCAGCTTGCTCGAAGTGAACAGCGAGAGACTGGATGCGGACTCCAGCAACTGCGTCCACTGAAAGCCGGACTCGACGTGCATGACTTCCCGCTCCTCGACGCCTCGCTCACGGGCGACGCGGCGAACGGCATCGCACGCCTCGAGGTGTATCAGCGGCTCATCTCCGGCGATCACCACCACTGGCGGCAGGCGCTTGTTGAGCGACTCTTCCAGCTTGTCGGGAAAGACCTTCATGGTGTCTCGAGTGCGTCCAGCCGATCGATCAACTGAGTGGCCGCGTCGCGTCGCAACTGCTCGATGGCGTCGGTGCGTGCCTCCTCACCGGAATAGATGTCATCGGTGGAGAGCAGCACCGTCGTCGACACTTCGAGCTGCTGCTGATTGAGCAGGTAGGCGCTGTCCGAGACACGCTGTACCGAGAACGGGGCGGTCAGGGTGATCGAGGTCTCCCGGCTGCCGGAATCGGATCGCGTCAGTCGATTCTCGCCGATCCTTTCGTCGCCGAGGTTGAGGCGCAGGTCGGCATTCTCGACCACCCGCGTGCCAGCGCTCTTGAGCGAGCGGCGGACTTCCTCGCTGAACGGGGAGATGTTGGCGTTGAGGCTCAGCTCCTGGATGCCCAGAGCCGGCTGATGCAGTCCACGGAGCTGGAAGCCGCAGCCGGCCAGTACGGTCAGCGATACGGCCATCAGGCCGGCCAGAGCGGTGCGACGCATCATGAAAAGCTCCTGTTTGCATGGCGGCACTGCTCTCGCAGTGCCGGATAGGGCTCGGTGTCGCCCCGTGGGGGCAGCCGACGCTATCGGGATAGCAGCCGGCGACACTTCAGTTGGCAACGATATTGACCAGTTTACCGGGAACGACGATCACCTTGCGCACGGTCTTGCCTTCGATATGACGCTGGACGTTCTCCTCGGCCAGGGCCATGGACTCCACGCTGGCCTTGTCTGCGTCGGCAGGCACGTCGAGACGCGCCCGCAGCTTGCCGTTGACCTGCACCACCAGTTCCACGCTGGCCTTGACCAGGGCGTCCGCGTCCACCGTCGGCCAGGCCGCGTCGATGACCGGCTCCTGATGCCCCAGTGACAGCCACAGGGCATGACAGGCATGCGGTGCGATCGGCGCCAGCAGCAAGACGCAGGCTTCGATGGCTTCGCGGGTGACGGCGAGACCCTGCGGCGAGGTGTCGTCGAAACGTCCCAGCGCGTTGGTCAGCTCCATCACCGCGGCGATGGCGGTATTGAAGGTGGTCCGGCGGCCGATGTCGTCCCCGGCCTTGGCGATGGTTTCGTGGGTCTTGCGACGCAGGTCCTTCTGGGTGTCGTTCAGCTTGCCGATTTCCAGCGGCACCGGCGTTCCGGTCGCGAGGTGATCGGCGACCAGTTTCCACAGCCGCTTGAGGAAACGATGCGCCCCCTCGACGCCGGAATCCGACCACTCCAGGGATTGCTCCGGCGGGGCGGCGAACATCATGAACAGGCGCACGGTATCGGCGCCGAAGCGATCGATCATCGCCTGCGGGTCGACGCCGTTGTTCTTCGACTTGGACATCTTCTCGATGCCGCCCATCTCGACCGGCTCGCCGTCGCTGGACAACCTGGCCCGGATCGGCCGGCCCTTGTCGTCACGTTCGACCTCGACATCGGCCGGGTTGAACCACTCCTTGCCGCCATTCGCGGTGTCGCGATAGAAGGTCTCGGCGATCACCATCCCTTGGGTCAGCAGACGCTGAAACGGCTCGTCGCTGTGGACCAGCCCCTCGTCGCGCATCAGCTTGTGGAAGAAGCGGGCGTAGAGCAGGTGCAGGATCGCGTGTTCGATACCGCCGATGTAGAGATCCACCGGCAGCCAGTAGTCGGCACGCTCGTCGAGCATCGCTTGCGGGTTGTCGGCACAGCAGAAACGGGCGTAGTACCAGGACGACTCCATGAAGGTGTCGAAGGTATCGGTTTCCCGCGTCCAGCCGTCCCCGAGGTCGTAGAATGCCGGCATCTTCTTCAGCGGCGAGCCGGAGGCGTCGACCTCGACCTCCAGCGGCAGCGCCACCGGCAGTTCGTCGTCGGTCAGCGGCACGGTCTGGCCCTCGGGGCCGTACTTGACCGGGATCGGCGCGCCCCAGTAGCGCTGGCGGGCGACGCCCCAGTCGCGCAGGCGGTAGTTGATCTTGGTCTTGCCACGGCCGAGCGATTCCAGCCTGGCCGCGATGGCATCGAACGCGGCTTCGAAGTCGAGCCCATCGAACTCGCCGGAGTTGATCAGGTTGCCGTGCTCGGCGAAGGCGGCGGCGGAAAGATCCGGTGCCTGTCCCTCGGCGTCGGCGATGACGGGCTCGATCGGCAGCGCGTACTTGGTGGCGAACTCCCAGTCGCGCTGGTCGTGGGCGGGCACGGCCATGACGGCGCCGGTGCCGTACTCCATCAGCACGAAGTTGGCGACGAAGATCGGCACTCGGCGCCCGGTCAGCGGATGAATGGCCTGGAAACCGGTATCGCGGCCACGCTTCTCCATGGTCGCCAGCTCGGCTTCGGAGTTGCCACCCTGCTGGCACTCGAGCAGGAACTCGGCCATGGCCGGATCGCCCTCGGCGGCCAGCTTGGCCAGCGGATGGCCGGCGGCGACGGCGACGTAGGTCACACCGAACAGGGTGTCGGGGCGCGTGGTGTAGACATCGAGGTGCTGGTCGAGACCGTCGACGTCGAAGGAGAGCTCGACGCCGCGGGATCTGCCGATCCAGTTGCGCTGCATGGTCTTGACCTGCTCGGGCCACTCGACCTCGTCGAGATCGGCCAGCAGTTCATCGGCGTAGTCGGTGATCTTGAGGAACCACAGCGGGATCTCCTTGCGCTCGACCCGAGCGCCGGAACGCCAGCCGCGGCCATCGATCACCTGCTCGTTGGCGAGTACGGTCTGGTCGACCGGGTCCCAGTTGACCGTGGACATCTTCTTGTAGACGACGCCTTTCTCCACCAGCTTGGCGAAGAACCACTGCTCCCAGCGGTAGTAGTCGACGTCGCAGGTGGCGAACTCGCGGTTCCAGTCGTAGGCGAAGCCGAGCGCCTTGAGCTGACCACGCATGTAGTCGATGTTCTCGTAGGTCCACTTGCCCGGCGCGACGCGATTCTTGATCGCCGCATTCTCGGCGGGCATGCCGAAAGCGTCCCAGCCCATCGGCTGCAGCACGTTCTTGCCCTGCATGCGCTGGAAGCGCGTCACCACGTCGCCGATGGTGTAGTTGCGCACATGGCCCATGTGTAGCTTGCCGCTGGGATAAGGGAACATCGACAGGCAGTAGAACTTCTCGCGCGCCGAGTCCTCGACGGCCTTGAAGCTCTGATGCTGGTTCCAGTATTGCTGGGCGGCGTTTTCGATCGCTTGCGGGTTGTACTGTGCGTCCATCGGTTCGGTCAGGCACCTTGCGTTCGGCGTGTGGGAGCGCCAGAGTCCCCGCGAAAAGCTATACTCATCGCAGACGAAAAGCGCGGGGCCGGCTTGATTTTTCAGGCCCACAAGCATACCCCAGACCCGCTGTTGCAGGTAGGGTCTGGGGGCGAGGCGCTTGCAACGAGGTTCTGCAGCATGCAGCACGGAGTTCGATCGACATCGAATTCCGCCAACGCCAGAGAAGGGGATAGCCATGGATGAGCAACAGTCACGACCCGAATCGCGTTCGCGGCTCAGTGAGGCCTACGAACGTATCCTGACTCGCCTCAAGGATGGCGGCGGGGAACTCTCCTGGGAGAGCTTTCAGCACGAACTCGACGAGGCGGTGGCGTTCGAGTCCGAGTTCGAGGAGTTCACCAAGGACGAGATGGCACTGCTCAGGGCCTGGGTCGAGCGCGACATGCGCGACTTCCGCCAGTTCCTTGCCAAGGGGGGCGAGGGTGTCGCGACCTGGCTGGGCATCGATCTCGACGTGTTGTCGCGCCGGGTCAGCGAGGCGCTGTTCTCGATCGCCGATCGCACCACCATCGATCGGGAACGCTTCGATGACGACCTCGAGGCGGCCCGTGCCGACTATACGGCCGGCGAGGTGGCGCTGCCGGGGCGCATGAGCTGCGTCCACTGTGGCGCGGTGGTCCTGCTCGATCAGGTGTCGCGGCTGGATGCGTGTCACGCCTGCGGCCACCGCTACTTCCAGCGTGATTCGGGCGCCGCTCGGACCGAATCCGATCCGGGGCAGCCGTAACGGGCGATCACCGACGGCTGGCGCGAAGCCGGAGATGCCGGGGAACATTCGGCATCGACATAAGTCGTAACGGCATTCCACGCTGAAATCGACGAGGGGTCGGATCGTGCCGAAGTCAATCCACAAGTGGCAACGGGGCCTGCTGGCCGTCGGCCTGCTGGGAGGGATCTGCGGCCCCCTCCACGCCGATGCGCTGGCCCGGGACGCCGAGTCCATGGCGAGCGCCGGCTGCCCTGGCTGGTTGCCCGACGCAACACGCTGCTTTAGCGGCCAGGATGCCCATGGCGCCTATTACTGGATCGCGATCCCCGACGGCTGGAACCACAAGCTGGTGCTTCACAGCCACGGCGGTCCGCGCCCCAACGCGCCTCGACCCGACGATCCGCTCGATATCGATCTGCGCCAGTACGACGTGATGCTCCGGGAGGGTTATGCCTGGGCCGGCTCCAGCTACCGGCGGGGCGGCTACGGCGTGCGAATGGCGGCCGAGGATACCGATTATCTGCGCCAGCTTTTCGTCGAGCGCTTCGGCCGACCCGATCGCATCTATCTCCACGGGCAGTCGTGGGGGGGCAACGTCGCCGCCAAGGCCATGGAACTCTACGGGACTGACGAGGCGGGCCGGCACCGTTACGACGGGGCGCTGCTGACCAGCGGCGTGCTGGGGGGCGGTGCCCAGGCTTACCAGTTCCGCGCCGACCTGCGGGCGGTCTACCAGTACTACTGCGCCAACCATCCCTATCCCGGAGAACGGCAATATCCCTTGTGGGAAGGGTTGCCGGAAGGCAGCGACATGACCCCGGAAGCGCTCAACGCGCGGGTCGACGCGTGCACCGGCGCCGGGCTGCCGGCCGAGCAGCGCACCCTCGTCCAGCAGCAGACGCTGAACAATATCGTCGATGTCGTGCGGATCCCGCCGAGCACGCTGAAGGCGCACATGCGCTGGTCGACGTTCCTGTTCCAGGACATGGTCGAGCAGCGGCTCGATGGGGCAAGCCCGTTTTCGAACCGCGGCGTGCGCTACCGCGGCTCCAGCAACGATGATGCGCTCAACGCGGGGATCTCCCGGTTCGACGAGGATGCCCGTGCGGTCCAGAAGCTGGGCGAGGATGCCGGGCTCACCGGGATGACCGATATCCCCACCGTGACCATGCACGCGATCGACGATCCGATCATCTTCGTGGAGAACGAGTGGCTCTATCGGCGGGCACGTGAGGATAGCGGGACTGCCGACAGCCTGGTCCAGATCTATACCGACGAAGCGGTGCACAGCAAGCTCTCGACGCCGCAGTATGCTGCCGCGCTCGAGGCCCTCGACCGCTGGGTGGAGCACGACCGCAAGCCCACCCCGGAGGCGATCGCCCGCTACTGCGAAACGCGGGAAGCCAGTGTCTACGATGGGGGCTGTCACTTCGATACGGATTACGAAGTGGCCGACTGGCGGGCAAGAGTCTATGCCCGTCAGCCATGAGTGCGCGCTTTGCGAGCGAGAAGTCTAGAGAGCGGGTTGCGCGTCTGGCTTGGGGGTTCGCTGCCACTTGGCCTCGTCGGCGTCCAGCGCCCGGTGCGAGGATTCCGGCAGGCGCAGCCCGCCCCACATCGCCAGTAGCGTGATTGCGATGAGGTAGAGCGCGGGCGACAGGTTGTTGCCGGTGCGCTCGATCAGCCAGGTCGCCACCAGCGGCGCGGTGCCGCCGAAGATCGTGTAGGAGACGTTGTAGCAGAGCGCCGAGGCGGTATATCGAACGCGCGTCGGGAACTGCTCCGACAGCAGTACCGCCGTCACCACGCCGCAGATCACCGCGCCCACCGCCATCAGCATCGCCCCGATCAGCGATGCCCACCACTCGCCACTGCCGGCCAGGGTATAGGCGGGGAAGACCGCTCCGATGAGGCACGCCCCGGCGGTCAGGATCGTCTTGCGGCGTCCGACCCGATCGGCGTAGCGCCCGACGAACGGACACAACGCCGCGGCAAAGAGCAGCGCGACGAGGCTGGCCAGCAGTGCGACGGTGCGGGAGGCGTTGCCGACCACCTGCATGTAGGTCGTGAAGTAGGTCGTGAACATGTAGAACGACAGCGCCGTCACCGAGATGAAGGCACTGAGGCTGACGATGGTGGCGCCATGGGTGCGGACGGTCTCCTTCAGCGGTGCCTGCGGCACGGCATGATGGGCTTTCAGGGCCTGGAAGGCAGGGGATTCGTCCAGGCGCAGTCGCATGTAGAGCCCCACCAGCCCCAGCGGCGCCGCGATCAGAAAGGGGACGCGCCAGCCCCATGCGTTGAGAGCCTGTTCGGACAGCAGTGCACTGATGGCGTAGGTGAGTGCCGCCGCGGTAGCGAAAGCGAGAAAAGTCGAGACCGGCACGAAGCTGCCGTAACGGGCCTTGCGGGTGCGCGGCGCGTGTTCCATCACGAAAGCGCAGGCGCCGGCATATTCGCCACCGGCGGAGAAACCCTGGACGCAGCGGGCCAGCGCCAGCGCCAGCGGGGCGAACAGCCCGACGCTGGCGTAGGTCGGCAATACCCCAATCAGGGTGGTGGCGCCGGCCATCAGCAGCACGGTGACGGAGAGGATGCGCTTGCGTCCGATTCTGTCGCCGAGCATGCCGAAGAAGATGCCGCCCAGCGGACGTAGCGCAAACGAGACTGCGAATACCGCGAATGTCTGCAGCAGTGCCAGTGAATCGTCGCCGGGAGGGAAGAAATGCTGCGCGATGATCACGGCCAGAAAGCCGTAGACGGCGAAGTCGAACCACTCGACGAAATTGCCGATCGCCGATGCTGCGATCACCTTGCGTAGTGTGGCCAGATCGATGTCGGTCGGGGCCGAAGCGGTCGCATTGTTATTGTTGACCGTTGCCATTGCCAGTCTCCATGGATGTCGAGCGAAGCTCTCAGCCTAGGGCGACCGACGAATGGCTATCGCCATTCAGGCGACGAGAAGTGTTCTGGCCACGACGCCTCCTGTGCGGTGGCCCTCACGCCTCCAGCCCCAGCTGTTGTCGGACCCGCTCCAGCGAGTCCGTCTGCAGCCGGCCATAGAGTTCGAACTGATCGTGGACCGGCCTGCCCAGCGCCAGTTCGAAGGCGCTCTGGTTGGATTCGCTGGCATAGGCGTGATGCTGGGCATCGCCCAGGTTCGACTGAAAGATGCCGGCAGCGCTCACCGGCAGGAAATCTTCGTAGGTGATCGGCGTGGCGTCGATCCAGTCGGCTGCCATGGCGGCGTCGAGAGAGACGGGGACCGGTTCGCCTCCGGCCAGCCGCTGGCGGCCGCTATCGCTGACGCGGTATCGAAAGTAGGCGAGGTCGTCGCGTCGCAGCGTCTGAGGATCGTCGGGAAACGCCGAGAAGCACTCGCTCAACTGATGCTGATGCGCCGTATTGTCGGCCGCGGCCGGTGCCTGCCGCGAGCGGGTCAGCAGCTCGTCGTAGAGCGCCCGGCCTTTGGGCGTCAGCGCCGCACCGCGCTGCTCGATTTCGCCGAAGCGGGCGGTATGGGTGCCATTCTCGTCACTGGAAGCGAAACGCACTGGCTCTTCCAGTGCCTTGAAGCTGGTCTGGCGCAGCAGGATGGGGCAGTGGCGCCGTGGCGGGCCCTCGATGACCGCCTTGGGCGTGATGCCATAGCTCGGCATCGCGGCCTGGGCGGCGTCGATATCCAGCGTTCGCGGGGTGAGGTGATTGATGTGCGGGCCGCGAAAGCAGACGACATCGGCCACCAGGCGGTGCGCGTCGTGCAGCGCCCGGTAGGTGTCGTGATCGACGGTCGCGTCGCGATGCCAGCGAAACGTCTCGAGGATTTCGCTGACGAAGCATTCGGCCTGGTCACGGTCGAAACCGCCCTGGCGTTCGCCGACCGCGACCAGCTCCCTGGCCTTGGGCGTAAAGATATCGCGCTCGGCCAGAATCGCGGCGGCCCGGCGGCGCAGCCCGTCCTCTTCGATCAGTTCCAGGCGCAGCAGGGAGGTGAATACCCTGAACGGGTTGCGCTTGAGCGCTGCCTCGTCGATGGGTCGGAACGCCGTGGAGTGAACCGGTACGCCGGCTGCCGACAGATCGTAGTAGCTCACCGGGAACATGCCCATCAGTGCGAAGACGCGCCTGAGCATCGACAGTTCTTCGGCGGTGCCTACCCGAATCGCGCCGTGGCGCTCGACGTCCAGGCGTGACGTTTCGTCGTGGGCACCCAACTGGGCGGCCAGCGCCGGGTTTGCCGCGAGGGCCTCGAGGTTGATGTCGGCGACCAGTTCCAGCAGGTCGCCATACTGCGGCACCTCCTGGCGATACATGTCGGACATGGCTTGCGAGAAGGCGCTGCGGATATCGTCGGGGGAGACCAGTGGCAGTGTCATGACGGACTCGATGACCGGGAGTGAAGACCTCCATCCAACGCTATCGGTCTGCTGTAGGCAAGTGGCAAGCGTCGGCTCGGAACCAATCGATAAACGTGCGTCGCATATTGGAAAAGCGGAAGAGAGTGTAGGGGGAAGAGGGAAGCGCGGAATGGCTGGTGTGGGGGGATCGTTTCGAAAAGACGACACCGCCACCCGCCGGATTCGAGGGAATCCCGTGGATGGCGGTATCGCCGACGAATCGCCTCAAGATGGCTGGCGTGTCTTCCAGACCAGCGCCGGCGCCAGCAGCAGCAGGGAGAGTAGCCAGGTCGGCCAGCTACCGGTGCGTGTGAACGGCGTCAGCCCGGTCATCGGGACGACGTCACCGACGACGCTGGCGGCCTCGAACTGCGGTGCGCGCTCTCGCAGATGGCCCTGATCGTCGATGATCGCGGTGACGCCGTTGCTGGTGGCGCGGACGACGTAGCGACCGTTCTCGAGCGCACGCAGGCGTGCCATCTGGAGGTGCTGCAATGGACCGATCGAGCGGCCGAACCAGGTATCGTTGGAGACCGTCAGCAGGACGTTGGCATCTCGCGCCCGCTCGGCGACCAGGTCGGGGTAGACGATCTCGTAGCAGATGGCGCTGCCGATAGCGACGCCATGGGTCAGGATCGGCGCTTGGGAGTCGGCACCCGCTGCGAAGTCCGACATCGGCAGGTCGAAGAAGTCGATGATCCCACGCAGCAGGAAATCCAGCGGCAGGAATTCGCCGAACGGCACCAAGTGACTCTTGCGGTATTCGCCGCGGACATCGCCGACGCCGGTAATCGCATTGTAGTAACGCCCTGCCTCGTCACGCTGAACGATACCCGTGAGCAGCGAGGTCTGCGGTGGCAGCGTCGACTGCAGGCGGGCCATGAACGGGCGGGCCTGGCGCTCGAACATCGGCAGCGCGGTCTCCGGCCAGATGATAATGTCGACATCGTCGGGTTGCTGGCGGGTCATGCGGGTATAGGTATTGACGGCGTTGCGCTGTCCTTCGGCGCTCCACTTGGAAAGCTGGGGTAGATTGCCCTGCAGCAGCGCCACCCGCAGCGGATCGGCCGCCGGGGTGGTCCACTGGCCGGGCAGCGCCAGCGGTGCCAGCCAGAGCATGGCGATGGGGGCGATCGCCCACCAGCGCCGACGGCAGAACTCGACCAGCAGGGTTCCCGTCAGGGCGACGATCAACGACAGCAGGTAGACGCCGCCGACAGGCGCCCACGGCGCCAAGGGGGAGTCGACCTGGGCACTGCCCAGCAGCAGCCAGGGAAAGCCGGTGAAGGCCCAACTGCGGAAGGCTTCCCCCAGCACCCAGACGCCGGCGAAGCTGAGAAAGGCGAATCGGGGTGCGGTGAAGCGGCGATAGAGACCAAAGATGAAGGCATGGAACAGCGCCAGCGTGGCGACGAACAGCGCTGTCAGGAACAGCGCCAGGGGCACGCCGGTGTAGCCGTAGTCATGGATCGAGACGTACACCCAGGACGTGCCGGTACCGAATAGCCCGACGCCGAACAGCCAGCCGCGGAGTGCCGCCTGGCCGACGCTCAGGCGGTGCTGGCCGAGGTACATCAGGGCCACCGCGACCGGCCCTAGCCACCATAGATGAAAGGGCGCGAAGGAGAGCGTCGAGAACCCGCCGGCGACCAGTGCAGCGAGATAGCCAGGCCACGGGCGGCGGGCGGAAATCAACGGCTTGGCTTGCGGCATGTCGGTGGCACTCCTGATGAAAAGTGCCCCTTATATCAAAGTTGCCGCTCAAATGCGCCAGCTGGTTGCGACCCGCGAGGGCGGGATCGATCAGCCCTCGATCTGGCGCGAGGGCTCACTCTCGACCTCGGCCGGTACTGGCTTGGCTTGCAGCAGCCGGATGCGGCGATTATCGGCATTGAGAACGGTAAACCGCCACGCGCCGAGGTCGGTGTGTTCGTTGCGGCCGGGGAGATGGCCGAAACGCTGCATGATCAGTCCGCCGACGGTATCGAACTCATCATCGGAAAACTCGGTATCGAAGTGGTCGTTGAAGTCCTCGATCGGCGTCAACGCGCGGACGGCGTAGGTACCGTCGCCCATGTCGCGAATGTCTTCCTCTTCATCGGTATCGTGCTCGTCCTCGATATCGCCGACGATCTGCTCGAGGATATCCTCGATGGTGACGATACCGGCGGTCCCGCCGTACTCGTCGACCACTATCGCCATGTGGTTGTGAGTATCGCGGAACTCCTTGAGCAGGCTGTTGAGCCGCTTGGACTCCGGCACGAACATCGCCGGGCGCAGCACGTCCCGCAGCTCGAAGGCTTCGCGTTCCTCGCTGTTGCCCTTGAGCAACGGCAGCAGGTCCTTGACCAGCAGGATCCCGAGCACATCATCGAGATTGTCGTCGATCACCGGATAGCGAGAGTGCGCGGTTTCCAGGATGACCGGCAGGCAGTCCTCCGGTCGCTGGGCCACGCTGATGGCGGTCACCTGGGAGCGAGGAATCATCACCTCCCGCACCTGCTGGTCGCTGATCTGGAAGGCGCCCTCGATGATGGTCAGTGCATCCTGATCCAGGTTCAGGCGGGGACCAGCCTCGCGCAGGAAGGTGAGTAGCTCCTCACGGGAGCTGGGTTCATCGAAATCGCTGGAGAAGGTACTGATGAGTTTTTCAAGCCAGGATCGACTGCCCTGGCTACTCGATCGGTCTTCGCTCATGACTGTGGTCTCTTGTCCTCGGATGACGCACGGAAGGGGAAAGTGATATCGCTCCGGGGCGTCCGGCTGGGTGATGAAGACGCCACGGCACGCGCATACCCGATAGCGGGACGCATCGAATCGATGATCGATATCCAGAGGGGGCCGTCCGCAATCCGGAGGCGGCCAGGCGGAGGCTCGTCGGGCTGTTCGGCCGTCGGGGCCGGGGTCTCGCTGGATCGTTCCCAGTGAAGGCAGGAAGATCTCGTCGGTGTCGGCATGGCACTGAGTGTCGGAGTTGTGTGTCGAAGTCTAGGCCTCGGGTATCGGATCGGTGTCGCGATAGGGGTCCGCAATGCCGAACCGGGCGAGCAGCGCACGCTCCAGCGCCTCCATTCGCTCGGCTTCCTCGTCATCTATATGGTCATAGCCGAGCAAATGCAAGCCACCATGTATTACCAGATGGGCGTAGTGGTCATGGGTCGACTTGCCCTGTTCCCGCGCTTCTCGCACCACGATCTCGTGGCAGATGACCAGGTCGCCGAGCAGCGGCAGCTCGAGCCCGGGAGGGGCTTCGAACGGGAAGGAGAGCACGTTGGTCGGACTGTCCTTGCCCCGATAGGCGTGGTTGAGCTGCCGGCTCTCGTCGCATTCGACGAAACGGACGGTCAATTCGCTGCGCGGATCCGCCTCGTGCTCGAGCACTGCCGTCATCCAGCGTTCGAGGTCGGCTGCCTCGGGCAATTCGGTTTCGGCCCCGTCGCCGACGGCGACCTGGCGATCGATCTCGAGGGTCATGAGTCGTCGTGATCCCGCTGGGTCTCGGCATCGAGACGCGCCTGGCGGCGGTCCTCGCGGCGCTGTCGCTGGGCCGCTTCCTCCGTCGCCTCGTGGATGTCGTAGGCCTCGATGATCCGCTGTACCAGCGGATGGCGGACGACGTCCTTGGGCGCGAACTGGGTAATACCGATACCGGCGGTATCGCGCAGCACCTCGAGGACGTGGATCAGCCCCGAGCTCGAGCCGCGCGGCAGGTCGACCTGCGTCGCATCGCCGGTGATGACGGCGGTCGAGCCAAAGCCGATACGGGTCAGGAACATCTTCATCTGCTCGCGCGTGGTGTTCTGGCTCTCGTCGAGGATGATGAAGGCGTTGTTGAGCGTGCGTCCTCGCATATAGGCCAGCGGTGCGATCTCGATGATCTGGCGCTCGATCAGCTTGTTGACGTGCTCGAAGCCCAGCATCTCGTAGAGGGCGTCGTAGAGCGGGCGCAGGTAGGGATCGATCTTCTGGGCCAGGTCGCCGGGCAGGAACCCGAGTTTCTCGCCGGCCTCGACGGCCGGGCGCACCAGCAGGATGCGCCTCACTTCCTGGCGATTCAGCGCCTCGACCGCCGCCGCGACCGCGAGATAGGTCTTGCCGGTGCCTGCCGGGCCGATGCCGAAATTGATGTCGTGGCGGCGGATGCTGGCGACATACCCCTGCTGGTTGAAGCCGCGCGGCTTGATCAGCGTCCGCGGCGTGCGAATCAGCAGGCCGCCGGCTTCGATATCACCGGTCTCCTCCTCCATCGCCTCGACGCCCGACTCCTGCAGGTAGAGGTGGACCGTGTCCGGCGTCAGCTCGTCGGCTTCGGTCTCGCGATAGAGATGCTCGAGTACGTTCGCCGCCGCCTTGACGCCGGCATCCGGGCCGGCGAGCTGGAAGACGTTGCCGCGATTGCGCAGGGTCACGCCCATGCGCGCCTCGACGAGCTTCAGGTGCTCATCGCGCTGGCCACAGAGATTGGCCAGACGCATGGGGTCGTTGGGTTCGAGTGTCAGGGACACGACGCGGTTGTCGGACTGCTGGTCTTGGGTCAACGCAAAGAGATCCGTTGGAGTGGGTAAGTGTCGTCAGCTTACTGCGCCGCTTCCGGTCGGGGCAATGATCGTGATCAAGTCGGATCGACATCGCTCAGCCGGAGATGAGCCAGTGCGACGAGCGATGCGAGAACGGCGGCCGGGCATGAGGAAAGGCGCGACGTCCGCGCCTTATCCTCACACCGGGTCAATGTCGCTGTGGAGAGGCCAGCTCGCCGCGCAGCGAGTTGGGCAGCGCTTCGGTAATGGTGACATCGACGAAGTAGCCGATCAGCGAGGTCGGGTCCTCGGCCCGGAAATTGACGACGCGGTTGTTCTCGGTCCGCCCCGACAGCTGCCCGGGGTCCTTGGGCGAGAAGCCGGTCACCAGGATCCGCTCGCGGTTGCCGACCATGCGCCGGCTGATCTGCTGGGTCTGCTGGTTGAGTCGGTCCTGCAGGATCGCCAGACGCTGCTTCTTGGTCTCTTGCGTCGTCTCGTCCGGCAGGCTGGAGGCGGGCGTGCCGGGACGTTTCGAGTAGATGAAGCTGAACGACGCATCGAAGCCGATCCGATGGATCAGGTCCATGGTGTCCTCGAAGTCGGCATCGGTCTCGCCGGGGAAGCCGATGATGAAATCCGAGGAGAAGCTGATGTCCGGGCGCAGGGCGCGGATGCGTTCGAGCTTGTCGATGTACATGTCACGCCCGTGGCCGCGCTTCATCGCCGCCAGGATGCGATCCGAGCCGGACTGGACCGGCAGGTGCAGGTGGCTGACCAGCTCCGGGATCTCGCCGTAGGCCTCGATCAGGCTGTCGGAGAATTCGACCGGGTGCGAGGTGGTGAAGCGGATGCGGTCGATGCCGTCCACCGCCGCCACGCAGGCGATCAGTTCCGCCAGATCGATCTCGTCGCCCTCGGCGTCGAGTCCGCGGTAGGCATTGACGTTCTGCCCCAGCAGGTTGATTTCGCGAACGCCCTGTTCGGCGAGATGCACGACCTCTTCCATCACCGACTCGAAGGGGCGCGAGACCTCTTCGCCCCTGGTGTAGGGGACGACGCAGAAGGTGCAGTACTTGGAGCAGCCTTCCATGACCGAGACGAAGGCGGTGGCGCCGTCGGATTTCGGCTTGGGCAGGTGGTCGAACTTCTCGATCTCGGGGAAGGTGACGTCCACCGTCTGGATCGGCGTGGCGCTCTTGCTGCGCGCGTCGAGCATCGTCGGCAGCCGGTGCAGGGTCTGCGGGCCGAACACCATGTCGACATGCGGCGCGCGCTTGCGGATGTTCTCGCCTTCCTGGCTGGCCACGCAGCCGCCCACGCCGATCACCAGGTCCGGGTTCGCGGCCTTCAGCTTCTTCCAGCGCCCGAGCTGGTGGAACACCTTCTCCTGGGCTTTCTCGCGAATCGAACAGGTGTTGAGCAGGATGACGTCAGCCTCGCCCTCCTTGTCGGTGAGTTCCAGACGATGAGATTCGCCGAGCAGGTCCGCGATACGGGCGGAATCGTACTCGTTCATCTGACAGCCGTGGGTCTTGATGAACAGCTTCTTCGTCATAGGTTGCGTTGCTGCGGCCATGCGCGCGTCACCGATGCCCCGTGGAGGATGAGAAAAACAGCTGGAACCGGCTGCCGGCGTGGAGTCGCTGCCGGGCCGTGCTTCCTCGAGAACGCGGCATTATACGGGCGATGGGGCGATACAGCCAACCCGTGTCGCTCGCATGGCGTGGCGGCTGTGGTACCCTTGCGCCTATTTGCGATGCCATGGTCCGGGAACGAATGCTCGCGAGCGTGGCCGATGTTATCGAGAGAGCCGTTCGTCTATGCCCAGCAAGCCGATCTATCGGGTAGTGTTTCACAATCAGGGTGAGGTGTGGGAACTCTACGCCAGGGAGATCTTCCAAAGCGATCTGTGGGGATTCATCGAGGTCGAGTCTTTCGTGTTCGAGGATCAGTCCAAGGTGGTGGTCGATCCCGGCGCGGAAAAACTGCGCCGAACCTTCGATGGCGTCAATCGCAGCTACATACCCTACAGTGCGATCGTGCGTATCGATGAGGTGGAGCGTGGAGGCGTGGCCAAGGCGGTCAAGGCCGAAGGCAACGTTACCGAGTTTCCGCGGCCCATGGCCTGGCCGCCCAGGGACGACAGCTGAGACGGCAACTCGAAACTTCATGAATTGGTTAGTTTTTCATCAGTTTGTCGCGAATGCCGGGGTAGCCGGCGAATGGCGCCACTGTTACGCAAGTTGTCCAAATGGTTATCCACAGAAAGTGTGGATGACTGGATCACCGCCCTCGCAGGACGCGAGGTGTGGTCTCATCGTCGCCCGATTCATCGTTGCGTGAAGAGATGCCCAACCGTTATCGATTAGCCACTTAAGATCACGACGATATGTTGAAAATTCGAAATCTAGTCATGGGCTGCGCCTTGAGCGCCGCCCTGTTCTCCGCTTCCGCTCTGGCGCAGGATGGTCATTGGGTCAGCGATTCCCTGACCACTTTCGTGCGCAGCGGTCCGACCGACGGCTATCGTATCGTCGGGACGCTCACCAGTGGCGATCCCGTGACGGTGCTGCAGACCCAGGGGGACTACACCCAGGTCCGCGGGCCGGATGGCGACGAGGTGTGGGTACAGTCCCAGTTCATCCAGGACCAGCCCAGCGCTCAGCAGCAGTTGCCGGCGCTGCAGAAGAAGGTCGATCAGTTGACCACACGTCTCGACGGCATCGACGATGAGTGGAACCAGCGGGTCGCCGATATGCGCAACGACCTGAAGGACCGCCAGGCGCAGGTCGATGAGCTTCAGGCTACCAACAACCAGCTCAACCAGGCCTACTCCCAGGCGGAAAGCAAGATGCGCGAGATGCAGGCGCGTCTGGATACCCAGGAGGAGGACCTGCTGATGCGCTACTTCATGTACGGTGGCGGTGTCGCCGGTGCAGGCCTGATTCTGGGTCTGATCGTCCCGCACCTGCCGCGCCGCCGTCGCAAGCGCGACCGCTGGTTCTGAGTTTCCGAAGGGGAACGACATGAGCGGGGCGGACTGGCTGGAGCGCTGGCGGCAGGGACGCATCGGATTCCATCGTCAGGCGCCACACCCGGCATTGGAGGGGTTCTGGGACCGGCTCGGGGTGCGCGCCGGCGCCAAGGTTCTGGTGCCGCTGTGCGGCAAGAGTCAGGACATGCACTGGCTGGTCGAGCATGGCAACCCGGTGCTGGGAATCGAGCTGTCGCCGCTGGCCATCGAACAGTTCATTGCGGAAGAGCCGTGCCTCGCGGGAAAGAGGCGGGCGGCGCTACGTTATCGCCAGTCTGGCTTCGAGTGCACCCGCCTGGGGCGTGTCGAGCTGTGGTGTGGCGATTTCTTCCATTTCCAGGTGGAGCAGGCCGCCGAGCTCGCCGCTTTCTACGACCGGGCCGCGCTGATTGCACTGCCGCCCGCCACGCGTCAACGCTACGCCCACCACCTGGGGCAGTTGTTGCTGCCCGGCACGCGCGGCCTGCTGGTTACCCTGACCCATGACGATCCCGACCGAGGCCCGCCGTTCAGCGTGACTCACGCCGAGGTCGAGACGTTGATGGCGCCGAACTTCGAACTGGTGCTCTGCGATGTTGCCACCGCCGCCGACGGCCTGGCCGAGAGCGTCTGGCAACTGACCCGGCGCGGCCCAGCCCGCTCCCGCGACGAACACCCGTAAGCGACGAACCGCCTGCCACGTTACCGTGACAGGCGGTTCGTCGTTCCGGCACGCCGCTGAGGCGCTGTTGCGGGGGAAGGTCAGCGGGCCAGCAGGTTGGCCAGCTGCTGATCGCGAAACGTCCGGTCCAGGGCGTTGCTCAACAGCTCACTGACCATGCGGTTGTTGGTATCCCAGTCCGGCTTGAGCGCGTAGCTCTGCGAGCGCTTGGCGGTGTAGCGGCCGGTGTAGGTGTTGCCGCCGTTGTCGACTTCCGCCTGGATGATCGCCTGCAACTGCGAGGCGCCCAGCAGCGGCTGCTCGGCAGTGCCACGAGCATAGTTCAGCTCCGACAGGGTCAGCGTCAGGGCAGGGCCGCCGCTGTTCTGGCTGGTCGGATTGAATCCCATGCTGCGCAGGGCGTTCTCGGCCTGAGCGCGAATCTTGGGCATCACGTCGTGGGCTTCGACGGTGATCGTCGATGTCGCCGAGGCCGTTCCCGAGCGGGTGCCGATGACGCTGCTGTCTCGTCCGTCGACCACTTCCAGGGCGACCGCCTGCCCATTGCCGGTGTGCGGGAAGTCGCCGCTCACCTTGGGATTCACGGACAGGATCTGTGGACTCTGCGCACACGCCGTCAGCAGGCCGAGCAACAACATTGTGGCCGTGCACTTGAGTGCAAACCATTGACGCATAACGGTGAACCTCTCGAATCATGGAAACGGACAAGGCCCATTATAGACACCGCTCGTCCGTTTCCGGAACGCCAGTAGCCGCATCGCTCCGCTCGCCGGTTCGGTTCAGGAAGTCGCCAGCGGTGCCAGGGTCTGCGGTCGTGGCGTGTCGAAGCGATGCAGGCGGCTGGGCTGGGCGAAAAGACGTTTGCCTCGTTTCACGTCCAGGCGCTCGAACTCGGCGTGACCGATGGTGGCCAGCCAGGGTTCGCCGAGCCAGTCGGCCTCCAGCTCGAGCCGGACTTCCGCGCCGACCGGAACGACAGCCGTGACGCTGACCGGAAGGTGCGCACGGGCATCGGGCTGTTCCCCCAGCCAGATCTCGTGAGGCCGGAGCAGCAGCTCCTGGCGGCCATTCTCGACGCCGGGTACCGCAACGCGAGCGTCGCCGCAGGTCAGGACTTCGTCTTCGACATCGCCTTCAAGTCGGTTGACGTCGCCCAGGAACTCGAACACGAACTGGTTGGCGGGCTGGCGATAGAGGGTATCCGGCGTGGCGATCTGCTCGACCCGACCGTTGCTCATCACCACTACCCGATCCGACAGCTCCAGTGCTTCTTCCTGATCGTGGGTCACGAACAGGCTGGTGAAGTGGAGTTCTTCATGGAGGTGACGCAGCCAACGGCGTAGCTCCTGGCGGACCTTGGCGTCCAGTGCGCCAAACGGTTCGTCAAGCAGCAGCACGTCGGGTTGCAGGGCCAGGGCGCGGGCCAGCGAGACGCGCTGTTGCTGGCCGCCGGAAAGCTGAGCCGGGAAGCGCTGGGCGAAGTCCTGCAGCCGGACCATTTCCAGCAGTTGCATGACCCGGCCGCGGATCTCGCCGCTAGAGGGACGCCGGGCTCGCGGCATGGCGGTGAGACCGAAGGCGACGTTGTCGAACACGGTCATGTGGCGAAACAGCGCATAGTGCTGGAACACGAAGCCGATGCGCCGGTCGCGCACGTGGACCCGGGTCACGTCGCGGTCGCCGAAGTGGATCGAGCCGCCGTCGGCCTGTTCTAGGCCGGCGACGATGCGCAGCAGCGTGGTCTTGCCGGAACCGGAGGGGCCGAGTAACCCGATCAACTCCCCATCGTGGATGTCGAGATCGATGGGCTCCAGTGCGCGGGTGCGCCCGTAGCGCTTGTCGATCTGTGAGATGCGAATACTCATGTCGCGGTCTCCCGGCGCGCGGCGCGCCATTCGAGTGCGGCCTTGGCGGCCAACGTCAGTAGCGCCAGCAATGCCAGCAGCGATGCGCTGGTAAAGGCACCGACGGTGTTGTAGTCCTGGTAGAGCTGTTCGACCTGTAGCGGCAGGGTGTTGGTCTGGCCACGGATGGCCCCGGCGACCACCGACACCGCGCCGAATTCGCCGACGGCGCGGGCGTTGGTCAGGATCACGCCGTAGAGCAGGGCGTGGCGGATGTTCGGTAGCGTGACGCGACGGAAGATCGTCCAGCCGGAAGCGCCGAGGGTGACGGCGGCTTCTTCCTCGCGCGACCCCTGCGTCTGCATCAGCGGGATCAGTTCGCGAGCGACGAATGGGCAGGTGACGAACAGCGTCACCAGCACGATGCCCGGCCAGGCGAACATGATCTGGATGTCGTGGGCGTCGAGCCAGCCGCCAAGCCAGCCGTTGCGGCCATAGAGCAGCAGGTAGACGAGGCCCGCGACCACTGGCGAGACGGCGAACGGGATGTCGATCAGCGTCTGCAGCAGGCGCCGGCCGGGGAAGTCGAAGCGCGTCACCAGCCAGGCCAGAAACACCCCGAAGACCAGGTTGACCGGCACCGTGATCGCCGCGACCAGCAGCGTCAGGCCGATGGCGGAGAGGGTGTAGACACTGCTCAGATTCTGCCAGTAGACGTCGATGCCGCTCATCAGTGCCTGGGCGAAGATCGCCACCAGCGGCAGCAGCAGGAACAGCGCGGTCAACGCCAGCGCCGCGCCGATCAGCAGGCGGCGGACACGCGGTGCATCACCGATACGAATCATCAGCCGCGCCCTCCATGCAGTCGCTTGATGAAGCGGCCCTGCCACAGGTTGATCGCCAGTAGCAGCGCCAGCGAGGTGGCCAGCACGATCGACGCCACCGCCGAGGCGCCGGCGTAGTCGTACTCCTGCAGCTTGACGAAGACCATCAGCGAGGTGATCTCCGTTTCGTAGGGCTTGCCGCCGGCGATGAAGATCACCGCGCCGAATTCGCCCAATGAGCGCACGAAGGCGAGCCCGGTGCCGGTGACCAGCGCCGGCCACAGGTAGGGCAGGATGACGCGCCGAAAGGCGTGCCCATCGCTGGCGCCGAGCGTCATCGCGGCCTCGTCCACCTCGGCGGGAAGGTCCTCCAGTACCGGCTGCACGGTGCGCACCACGAAGGGAATGCTGGTAAATGCCATCGCCAGGGCGATGCCGACCCAGGTGTAGGAAACCGAGATCCCCAACGGTTCCAGCAGCCGTCCGATCCAGCCGTTACTGGAGTAGAGCGTCGCCAGGGTGATGCCGGCCACCGCCGTGGGCAGCGCGAACGGCAGGTCCATCAGCGCGTCGACCAGGCGTTTGCCGGGAAATTCGTAGCGCACCAGCACCCACGCCATCAGCAAGCCGAACGCCGCGTTGAACAGCGCCGCGACGCCGGCACCGAACAGCGTGACGGCGTAGCTCGCCAGCAGTCGCGGGTCAGTGATCAGGAACCAGTACTGCGACCAGCTCAGCTGCGAAAGCTGCCCCACCAGACTGGTCAGGGGCAGCAGCAGGACCAGCGAAACGAAGGTCAGCGAGATGCCGAGGGAGAGCCCGAAGCCGGGGAGCACCCGGCGTTCGCGGCGCCGCATGAGGGCCTGGGCGATCATCGGCGTTGGAGCTGATCCAGTTCACCGCCGCTCGAGAAGTGCGTCTCCATTGCCTCGGGCCAGCTGCCGAAGACGTCTTCGACGCGCAGCAGTTCGGTTTCCGGGAACTGATCGCTGAACTCGGCGGCGACCTTCTCGTCGTTGACGCGGTAGTTGAATCCGGCCAGCAAGCGCTGCGCTTCCTCGGTGTAGAGGTAATCGAGATAGCCCTTGGCCAGGTCTTCATTGCCGTTGCGCTGGGCGTATTCGTCTACCACGGCCACCGGGAATTCGGCCAGGATGCTGACGGGCGGCACCACCACCTCGTAGTCGTCCTTGCCGTACTCGTTGCGGATGTTGTTGACCTCGGACTCGAAGGTGATCAGGACGTCGCCGATTCCACGCTCGACGAAGGTCGTCGTGGCGCCGCGGCCGCCGGTGTCGAACACCTCGACGTTGCCGAGGAACGTCTTCATGTAGTCCTCGATCTTGGCCTCGTCGCCATCGAAGGCCTGGTCGGCGTAACCCCAGGCAGCCAGGTAGGTATAGCGTCCGTTGCCCGAGGTCTTGGGATTGGGGAATACCAGCGAGACGTCATCACGGGCGAGGTCGTCCCAGTTCTCGATCTGCTTGGGGTTGCCTTTGCGCACCAGGAACGCGGTGGTGGAATAGTAGGGCGAGGCGTTGTTCGGATAGCGATCCTGCCAATCCTTGGCGACCAGGCCGGCATCGGCAAGCACATTGACATCGGTGACCTGGTTGAACGTCACTACATCGGCGCGCAGCCCCTGCATGATCGAACGGGCCTGGGTCGAGGAGCCGCCATGGGACTGCTTGACGCCGACGGTCTCGTCGTGCTGTTCCTGCCACCAGTCGATGAACTTCGGATTGATCGCGGCGAACAGTTCGCGAGCGATGTCATAGGAGGAGTTGAGCAGTTCGCGTGGCTGATCCTGGGCCTGAGCCGACGACAGGGCGCCCAGCGTCAATGCCAGGCCAATGGTGGATGCCGCGAAGAGCGAGCGAGGTCTGGAGAGCCCAAGCATGAGTCTATTCCCTACGATTATTAGCGATGCCGGCAAGGCTAGATAAATCCTAATGGAATGACAATTCGTTTACTTAGAAGATTTTATTATAACTTTGCGCGGTAACTCTATAAGCTCCCGTGGCGGCAAGCCGGACGACCCGTCGCTCACTGCAGGGGGCGGCGCGCTCATCCCCGGCCGGATGGCCGGCCCAACCGCCGCAGACCGATCAGTCCCAGCAGCGGGCCGGGCAGCAGCCACCACGCAATCGTCGCTTCCAGCGCGGAGAGCCAAGGTACCAGCAGGGCGATCGAGAGGGCGGAGATGGCGAAGCCGATGGCGTTCTGGAGCGTCAACGCACTACCGACCATCGCAGGCGGGCAGGCGTTGGCGGAGAGGGCGGAAAACTGCGGTGAGTCGATCACCGCGAGCAGGCTCCACACCGCCAGGTACGCCATCAGGGCGACGAAGCCGAGATGGGGCGCCAGCCATGGATATAGCGCGCAGCCCATCGCCGAGCCGGCCAGCCCCAGGGCCGCGACCCGGCGGCTCCCGAGGCGCTGACTTGCCCAGCCGCCCAGCCAGCAGCCGGGGGCGCCGACGGCGATCAGGACAAACGACAACATCGACAGCATCCGCGGGGAAAGCTCGGGGTTCGCCGCGACCAGCAGCAGCGGGATGAGCGTCCAGAGCGTGTAGAGCTCCCACATGTGCCCGAAGTAGGCAATGGCGGCGCGGCGAAAATCGGCGATGCCGAAGGCGGCCAGTCCGGCCAGGCGTGACCTTGGCTGTGGGGCACTCCGTCCGAGGGGAGCGGCATCGCCCAACTGCCAGACGATGGCCGCCGCCAGCAGCGCCAGCAGGGAAGCGAACCACAGTGTCGCCCGCCAGTTGCCTCCCCACTCGATCCCGGCCAGCAGATGGGGCATCGCGGTGCCCAGGACCAGCATGCCGACCAGCCACGCCAGGCCGAGCCCCGCGCGTCCGGGCGCCCAGCCCACCATCAGTTTCATCCCGATGGGGTAGATGCCGGCCAACGCCAGCCCGGTCACCACGCGCAATCCCACGGCTGGCCAGAGTCCGCCAGCGTAAGGCAGCAGCGCATTGGAAAGCGCGCCGATCAGGCACGACAGTGCGAACAGGCGGCTGGCGGGGGCGCGATCGGCAAGTCCGCTCAGGCCGATCCCGAGCGTACCGGCCAGAAAGCCGATCTGGACCGCGCCGGTCAGCCAGCCCAGGTCGGCTGGCGCGAGATTCCACGCGACCTGAAGGTCGCCGATCACGGCATTGGGCGTGAACCACAGGGCGGTACCGAACCATTCGGCAATGGCGATCAGGACGATGGGCATCTGGAATGCCTTCCGAAGCGGCTAGTCGCTGCCTTGAGGATCATTGGCGACATGGTCATCTCCGGCACTGTCATCAATGGCATTGCCATCAACCGCATCGCCCTCTATGACACCGTCATCAACCGCATCCTCGTCAATCTTGTCGTCATTGGCTTTGGCCTGCTGGCCGTAGACGACGGCCCCGGGAATCACGAATTGGCGCATGCCCGTATCGATCTGGTAGTGATCGTCGATTTTTCGGGCGATGTAATCCGCGCCGCCATGACCGCCATGACCGCCATGACCGCCATGACTGATTGCGGTCACCATGCCGGTCTCGAACAGGATATGCAGCGAGTCTTTCGAATCCTGGCCCGGAGGCATGGCGATCCAGATGCCCGCATTGCCGGGCCCGTCGCGAATCACGCCGAAAGGGCATGGCTGGGCGGGTTGGCCCGGTTCCAGCACGCAGTCGACCGTACCCGTGGCATCGAAGTCGTGGTCGCTGCTCTTCAGGCCTTGAAGTTCGGTGTTGCCTCTCGAGGGGCTCGATGCCGACGGCGGGCTTCCCTCGACCAGAAATCGCCCGGCGACCCAGCCGCGGAGCCCCGAGCCCGTGGCGCGAACATGGCACCAGAGATCGGCGCCGCTCAGACGGCAGCCAAGATTCTCGAGCGTTTCGCCATTGGCCAACTGGCCGGCAATGGCGTACTGCTGGCCAGGACCCGACCGAACGTTGAGCCTGGTCGTCGCGTTTTCCAGCGCCACCTGCCAGTATTTTGGCCCGTCCATGTCATCGGGCCGGTTGGTTTCTGCAGGTCCGGTGCTGCGCCTGCTTGCATCGGCCGTCGTGGCATCGCGCGGTTCATCGACACCGATGGTCAGCGTATAGCTCGCCTGTTCGTCACGCCGTGCAGCCGCGCGGACCAGAAACACCTGAACGAGATAGTCGCTGCTTTCTGGCAGGGCGACATCTGCGACATTGCCCGCCATCATCCCCGCAAACAGGAACTCACCGCCGTCGGCCGACTTGATATTGAAGTAGACGCTGTCGCGGGAGGCGTCCAGGTCCACGGACAGGATCTGGCCCTGCTGCGCGGCGACGCGGTACTCGGCGGTCTGGTCGCCGCTGAGCCGAGCCTCGATCACGCGTTCGGGGTCGCTGGCGGCGAGCGTGATGCGCTCGCCGCTCGTCGGTTGGGCGGCGGCGCCAAATGGCATGACGGCGATCGCCAATAGACAGAGGATGTGCCGAGCGGGTGCGGTCAGCATGGCCACCGCCCGGCGTCATCCGCTCGATGCAGCAAGAAGCCGATCCGAGGCTTGGCATCTCTCATGGCTCAAATGCCCATCGCCGACGAGGTCGAGCGCCGCGGGTCGGCACCGCCGGTGAAGGTGCCGTCGTTCTCGATCAGGATCGACTGTGCCGCGCCCATCGCCTCCTGCTGACTGACCTTGTGGCCCATGGCCTCGAGCAGGGCGATGGTATCCGGGCTGATGCCGTCCTCGATGCGGATCTCGTCCGGCAACCATTGGTCGTGAATCCGGGGGGCGCTGACCGCGCTCTGAATGTTCATGCCGTGGTCGATCACGTTCATCACCACCTGCAGCGTGGTGGTGATGATGCGCGAGCCGCCCGGACTGCCGGTCACCAGGAAGTTCTTGCCGTCCTTCTTGACGATGGTCGGCGTCATCGAAGAGAGCATTCGCTTTTCCGGTTCGATCTTGTTGGCTTCCCCGCCGATCAGTCCATAGGCGTTGGGCGTGCCGGGCTTGGCGGAGAAATCGTCCATCTCGTTGTTGAGCAGGAATCCGGCGCCGTCGACGACGATGCCCGAGCCGTAGCTGAAGTTGATGGTGTAGGTGTTGGAGACGGCGAGGCCGCTATCGTCGGCGATCGAGAAGTGGGTGGTCTCGTTGGACTCGTACGGCAGCGGATCTCCCGCGGCGATATCGCTGCTGGGTGTGGCGCGGTCGAGATCGATCTGGCGGCGGAGCAATTCGGCGTAGGCCTTGGACGTGATGCCTTGCAGCGGGACATCGACGAAATCGGTGTCGCCCAGGTATTCGGCGCGATCGGCGTAGGCACGCTTCATCGCCTCGCTCATGACGTGGATCGTGCGCGCCGAGTTGAAGCCCATGGCGTGGATGTCGTAGCCCTCGAGGATATTGAGCATCTGCACGATATGCGCGCCGCCGGAGGAGGGCGGGCTCATGGCGTAGACATCGTAGCCGCGATAGTTGCCGTGCACGGGCTCGCGAATCGTGGGCTGATAGTCGGCGAGATCCTGTGCCGTCATCAGGCCGCCGTGGTTCTGCATCTCCGCCGTGATCAGGCGTGCCGTCTCGCCCTCGTAGAATTCGCGCGGGCCGTTTTCGGCGATGCGCTTGAGCGTTGCGGCAAGGTCGGGCTGGCGAAACCGCTCGCCGGGACGATAGAGCGAGCCGTCCGGCTTGTAGAACACCTTGCGCGTCGAATCCCACTGCTTGAGCCGATCCTGGGACTGCTCGAGCCCCTCCGCGAAGCGCGGAGGAACGATGAATCCCTCCTCCGCCAGCTTGATCGCGGGTGCCAGCGCTTCGGCAAGCGACATCGTGCCGTACTGGTCCAGCGCCACTGCCAGGCCGGCCACGGTGCCGGGCACCCCGGAGGCGTTGTGGGTATAGCGCGAGAGTTCGGAGACGGCTTCGCCCTGTTCGTTCTGGAACATGGTCTCGTAGGCCGCGGCGGGCGCCTTCTCGCGGTAGTCGATGGCGATGACCTTGTCGCTCTTTTCGTCGGAGATCAGCATGAATCCGCCGCCCCCGATATTGCCGGATCGGGGCTGTGTCACTGCTAGCGCGAAACCGGCGGTAACGGCGGCATCGACCGCGTTGCCGCCGTCCTCGAGAACGTCATGGGCGATCTGCGACGCCAGGTAATGGCTGGTGGCGACCATCCCGTGTTCGCCGAGCTGGGGGTGGAAGCGCTCGCCTTCGAGAATGGCGGACTGACCCATCGAGGTCACCGAGTACGCCAATGTCAGGCAGAGAACGCAGAGTCCGGCGACCCGGCGAGGATGGCGTTTGGCAGAAGTGAGTCTCGGCATGCGGTTACCCTCGGAATCCGATTGTTGTGGTGGCGAAAGCTGAATCGTGAAACCTGTCGGGACCACGATTAACGCCTTGGGCAGTATAGAAATTATTCGTCGCCGATGTCCTCTTCGGGTATTTGATTTCCGTGCTAACAAGTTTGGGGTGTGGTAGTTTGTCGCACCAAATGGAAATGAATGAGTACATAACCGCCGGTTATGTCGTGCTGAAGGACGGCGCCTGACCGCCGTCCGCCAATAACAAGGCTCGGAGCCAACGAGCCGACCGCTGTGCTTCACCCGGACTGTGAAGGAGATAACCATGAGCTCAGAGCTCAAGAACGCATCGCGTCGGGGGTTCATCAAGGGATCGCTGATGATGATTCCGGCGGTGACCGTCGGCGGTGGCGTATCGCTGACCGCCGCGGCCGCGGAGCCCCCCGCCAATCTCGACGACTACCAGCCGACGTTTTTCGATGCCGACGAGTGGCGATTCATTCTGGCCGCCTGCGACCGTCTGATCCCCAGCGATGGCGAAGGTCCGGGGGCGCTCGAGACCAATGTGCCGATCTTCATCGACCAGCAGATGGAGGGCAAATTCGGCCATGCGGCGGACTGGTACATGAAGGGGCCGTTTCATCCGGGGGTTTCGCCGCTGTTCGGCTATCAGTCGCCACTGGCGCCGCGGGAGGTCTACCGCAAGGGGATCGCGGCAACGGGGCGCTATTGCCAGGACAATCACGGCAAGGGGTTCGCAGCGCTCGATGTCGACACCCAGACCCAGATACTGACGCAGTTGGAGAAAGGGGAGATCGAGTTCGACGATGTGTCGTCCGGGCAGTTCTTTGCGTTTCTGCTGCAGAACACCAAGGAAGGCTATTTCGCCGACCCGATTCATGGGGGCAACAAGCACATGGCGTCGTGGAAGTTCATCGGCTTCCCCGGCGCGCGTGCCTCCTACCTGGAGTGGGTCGAACAACACAACAAGGCCTATCCGCTCGGTCCGGTCAGCCTTACCGGAGAGAGGGGATAGATCATGGCCAAGACCAACCCGCATGTGGATGTCGTATTGATCGGCCTCGGCTGGACCAATTCGATCATGGGCATGGAAATGACCGACGAAGGCCTCAGCGTGCTGGCGCTGGAGCGCGGCCCGGATCAGGACACCGTGCCCGATTTCGCCTATCCGAAGATGGCCGATGAACTGACCTACGGCGTTCGCTATCAACTGATGCAACGCCCGGCCAAGAATACGCTTACCGTCCGCCACGGGGTCAGGGACCTGGCGGTGCCGTATCGCAGTCTGGGGTCGTTCTTGCCGGGCAACGGCGTCGGCGGCGCCGGCACCCACTGGAACGGGCATACCTGGCGGCCGCAACCGCAGGAGCTGCGGTTGAAGAGTTACGTCGAGGAGACGTTCGGCGCGGATACCATTCCCGAAGAGATGGCCATTCAGGACTTCGGGGTCAGCTACGACGAACTGGAGCCGCATTTCGACTTCTTCGAGAAAGTCGCCGGCATCGCCGGCAAGGCCGGCAACCTCAACGGCGAGATCCAGGAGGGAGGCAACCCCTTCGAAGGCTGGCGCTCCGACGAGTATCCCATGCCGCCGATGAAGCGAACCCTCAATGACACCCTGTTCCGCGACATGGCCACCGAGCAGGGGCTGCACCCGTTCCCGATGCCCGCGGCCAACGCCTCCGAGGCATACACCAACCCATACGGCATGCAGCTGGCACCGTGCAATTACTGCGGGTTCTGCGAGCGCTATGGCTGCCTCAACTACTCCAAGTCGTCGCCGCAGACCTGCGTGCTGGGCGCGCTCAAGCAACGCAAGAACTTCGCCTATCGTGCCAACTGCGAGGTGATGAAGGTCAACCTGGCCAGTGACGGCAAGACTGCCACCGGCGTCAGCTACATCGACGAGAACGGCGACGAAGTGATTCAGCCGGCCGATCTGGTGATCATGGGCGCCTACTCGCTGCACAACGTGCATCTGCTGCTGCTCTCCGGCATCGGCAAGCCCTACGACCCCATCAGCGGCGAAGGGGTTGTCGGCAAGAACTACGCCTACCAGATGAACGGCGGCGCCACGCTCTACTTCAAGGACAAGGAGTTCAACCCGTTCATCGGTGCGGGTGCCAACGCCGAGGTGCTCAACGATTTCGGCGTCGAGCAGATCGATTTCGGTCAGGCGGGTTTCATTGGCGGATCCTACTTCAGCGCGGCCATGACCAACGGCCAGCCGATTCGCAACATGCCGTTGCCCAAGGGCGCTCCCAGCTGGGGCGCGCAATGGAAGCAGGCCGTCCAGGAGACCTACGGTCATACCATGACCATTGGTTCCCACGGCAGCAACATGTCCTACCGCGACTGCTACCTGGATCTCGATCCGACCTATACCGACGATCACGGTCGCCCGCTGATGCGCATGACCTTCAACTGGAAGGACAATGACGTGCGCATGACCCAGTTCATGAAGCAGAAGATCGATATCCTCTCCAAGGCCCTGAAGCCGGACGACTACAAGCTGTCGTTCAAGGATTTCAACTCCCAGTACGACGTCCGGCCGTATCAGACCACCCATAACGTGGGTGGCGCGATCATGGGGACCGACCCGACATCCAGCGTGCTCAACCGCTACCTGCAGACCTGGGACGTTCACAACGTCTTCGTGATGGGCGCCAGTGCCTTCCCGCAGAACATCCAGTACAACCCGACCGGCCTGGTCGGGGGGCTGACGTACTGGGCGGCCAAGGCAATCCGCGAGCAGTACCTGCCCAATCCCGGACCACTGGTTCAAGCCTGAGGAGTGCGATCATGATTCATCGATACTGGATGCCCGCACTCGTCGGGTGCGGTGTGCTGGGAACGGCGGCGGTCGCCATGGCGGCGCAGCAGAGCGAGGCCGAGCGGGGAGCGTATCTCGCGCGAGCGGGTGACTGCGTGGCCTGCCACACGGCGCCGGAAGGCAAGCCCTTTGCCGGCGGGCTGAAGATCGAGAGCCCGTTCGGCACGATCGTCTCGACTAATATCACCCCCGATCCGGAAGCAGGCATCGGCGACTATTCGCGGGACGAGTTCGCCGCCGCGCTGCGCGAGGGCAAGCGCGCCGATGGCGCCAACCTGTATCCGGCGATGCCGTATCCCTCCTACGCCAAGCTGACCGACGACGATATCGACGCCCTCTATGCCTACTTCATGCAGGGCGTGGAACCTGTCGCCGAGAAGGCGCCGGAGAGCGATGTCAGCTTCCCGTTCAACCAGCGCTGGGGCATCAGCCTGTGGAACTGGATGTTCACCGACGCCGATACATTCGCGCCCACGTCAGGTCAGAGCGAGCAGGTCGCGCGTGGTGCCTACCTGGTCCAGGGGCTGGGGCACTGCGGCAGTTGCCATACGCCTCGTGGCGTGCTTTTCCAGGAGAAAGCGCTGGATGACAGCGACGATGCCTACCTGACCGGCGAGACGCTGGAGGGGTGGTGGGCCCCCAATCTGCGTGGCGGTGGTGGCGACGACAATGGCGGGCGAGGGCTGCAGAACTGGAGCGCCGACGACATCGTCGCCTACCTCGCCACCGGGCGTAACGATCATAGCGCGGTGACCGGCGAGATGACCTCGGTCGTCGCTAACAGCACGTTGCATCTGGGCGACGAGGACCTGCACGCGATGGCGGCCTATCTCAAGTCCTTGCCGCGTGCAGCCGACGGTGACAAAAAGACCGGGAGCGAGACGACGCCGGAACAGACCGAGAAGATGCTTACCGCCGCCGATGTCGAGGGCAAGCCGGGAGCGCGGCTCTATCTGGATAACTGCAATGCTTGTCACTTCGCCAACGGTCAGGGCGCGCCCCAGGTCTTCCCCTCGCTGGTTGACAACGAACTGGTCAACGCCGACGACCCCACCGGGCTCGTCCACGTCATTCTGGCCGGGGCGCGTCTGCCATCGACGCCCGGCAAGCCGGAAGCGCTGGCAATGCCGGACTTCGGCTGGCGGCTCTCCGACGAGGAGGCTGCGCAGCTGGCGGCCTTCGTTCGCGGTGCCTGGGGCAACCACGGCGGCAAGGTGACCGCCGACCAGGTCGCGGAGGTCCGCAAGGCGCTGCCGGAGGATCGCCAGAGCAGCAAGCCCGACTTCGTGGATTGAAGCGTCGCCGCCAGGTCGACCGAACCGCCTCGCTGGCGTCGCCAGCGAGGCGGTTTTGCGTCCGGCCCGCCAAACGTCGAGGCACGTGCGCTAGAATGGGCGACAGAAGCCAGCCAGCACAAGGATTCCCCGCTCATGCGCGATTTCAAGATTGCCCCCTCGATTCTTTCCGCCAACTTCGCCTGCCTGGGGCAGGAGGTTGACGACGTGCTGGCGTCGGGGGCCGACATCATTCATTTCGACGTGATGGACAACCACTATGTGCCCAACCTGACGATGGGGCCGATGGTATGCGAGGCGTTGCGCAAGCACGGCATCACCGCGCCAATCGACTGCCATCTGATGGTCAAGCCGGTGGATCGGCTGATCGGCGACTTCATCGACGCCGGTGCCAGCTACGTGACGTTCCACCCCGAGGCTTCCGAGCATATCGACCGCTCGCTGCAGCTCATCCGCAGCCACGGCTGCAAGGCGGGACTGGTGTTCAATCCGGCCACGCCGCTCTCCTACCTGGACTACGTGATGGACAAGGTCGACATGATCCTGATCATGAGCGTCAACCCCGGCTTCGGCGGCCAGTCCTTCATCCCTGCCGCGCTGGACAAGCTCAGGGAGGCGCGTCGGCGTATCGACGCCAGCGGATTGCCGATCCGGCTGGAGGTCGATGGTGGCGTGGGGCCGGACAACATTGCCGAGATCGCCGGTGCGGGGGCCGATACCTTCGTTTCCGGCTCGGCAATCTTCAAGGCCCGTAGCCTCGACGATGCCCACCGCTACGACGGCGTGATCGGCAGTATGCGCTCGGCGCTGGCCGGGCTCTGATCGCCAGTGTCGATGCCAGCCGACCCGGCAACGGGCGCGCAGTCACGGCAGTGGTATCTCTATCTCGTCGAGATGGCCAACGGTTCGCTCTATACCGGCATCACCACCGATATCGAGCGGCGTTTTGCCCAGCACGTCAGTGGCAAAGGCGCACGCGCCCTGCGCGGCAAGGGGCCGCTGACCCTGCGGCACGCCCAGGCGGTCGGCAGTCACGGTGACGCGCTCAGACTCGAGGCCGCGATCAAGCGACTCAGCGCGGCCGGCAAACGTCGCTGGCTCGAGCGTCAGGCGCTGTCATCATCTTGTCATCGAAACGTCATCTCCGCGGATCCGCCCACGCCGTAGAATCCGAGACACTAACCGGCGACTCAGGGAATGTCTCGATCATGAAAGTGGTGGCCCTGCATAATTTCAAAGGCGGCGTCGGGAAGAGCTCGGCCGCCGTCAATCTGGCTCGGGAAGCCAATCGCGACGGTCTGCCGGTTCTGTTGTGGGACCTCGATGCGCAGGGGGCCGCCACCTGGATACTCGGCGGGGAAAACGGCATGAGCCGCAAGGTTGGCAAGCTGCTGGCGGGGAAATCTCCGCTGGGCGAGCAGGTCCAGCACACGCCGTGGGAGCGCTTCGACCTGTTGCCAGCGGATATTCGACTGCGTGATCTCGACCGCCTGCTCGATGACAACGCCGATGGCGGCAAGCACCTCAAGCGACTGATTGCGCCGTTCAGCGAGGAGTATGCGCTGATGGTGCTGGACTGCCCGCCGGGACTTTCCACATTGGCCGAACAACTGGTCCGTGCCGCCGATCGTATTCTGGTGCCGACCATTCCCAGCCCGCTGTCGGTCCAGGCCTTCTCGCGCATGGTCGATCATCTCGACCTCAAGAAGCGCCAGCGCCAGCGGCTCACGCCGTTCTTCAATCTGGTCGACCGACGTCGGACGCTGCACCGCGAATGGCTCGAGGCACCGCCGGCCGCCATCGGAACGCCGATGCAAACCTGGATTCCCTACGCCAGCGACGTCGAGCGCATGAGCCTGGAGTGCAGTCCGCTGGCCGACCTGGCGCCTCGCAGTCGTGCCACCCACGCCTACCGTCGGCTATGGCGGGAACTCAAGGCAGGGCTGGAGGATTAATCGGTTGCAAGACTTCGAACGGCAGTGACAGGTCTGTATACTTAGCCAGTGTTTTGAGTCCGACACTGGGGACGCCATGGCGCTGCCGACGCTCGAGGATCCGCTCTACTATCTCGCCAATTTTCGCCGCGTGCTCGACTGGCTGACGTCGCGTTACGCCGACGTGCTGAGTGTCGACGAAGCTGCTTTCATCGATGATTTCGAACGCCTGCCCCAGCCTTCCCAGGCGCTGCTGGTCAGGATGATCATGCGTCGGGGCGTCGATTTTCGTGCCAGCCGCCTCGACTATGTCGAGATCGGCGATACGCGTGCGGCGGCCGGGCCGCTGATCGCGGCCGGCTGGATCGAGGAGGGGGCGCCGCTGTCGCCGGAGGCGCTGTTCGCGCTGACGACCCGGCCGGAGATCGCTGCGCACCTGGGCGGCTGGCTGGCGACACTCGGTGTCTCCCGGAGCGCCGCCAAGGGGGCGTGGCTGGCGGTGCTGCAGTCGGCGTCTCCCGAACCTCGCCCCCTGGCCGAGTGGGCCCCCAAGCTCGAGGACCGTCACTACCGGCTGGGCGTCGACGCGATGTGCGAGCGTTTTCGGCTGATGTTCTTCGGCAATCTGCGTCAGCAGTGGTCGGAGTTCGTGCTGGCGGAGCTCGGCGTCTACCGTTTCGAGACCGTCGAACTGGAGGCAACCTCGCGGGCGTTTTCCCGACGCCAGGAACTGGAGGCCTATCATCACCTGCACCGCTGCCGGGAACGCTTCGAGGCCGATGAGGCGATGGCGTCGCTGCTGGCCGATATTCCACGCGAGCCGTTTACCAATGAGTGGCTGGAGCGGCGCCGGGGGCGGTTGATCTACAAGCTGGCCTACCGCCTCGAGCGCCAGGGTGAGCTCGACCAGGCGCTGAGTCTCTACCGGGAAAGTTCGGCACCGGAGGCGCGGCTTCGCCAGGTTCGAGTGCTGGAGGTACAGCAGGCGACGTCAGAGGCGCTGGCGCTGGCGGAACGGGCGGCAGCCAATCCCGTCAGCGCGGCGGAGCATCAAGCGCTGGAACGCGTGCTGCCCCGGCTTCGTCGCAAGCTCGGTCAGGCGCCGGGTCGCCGGCCGGAAGCGGCAAAGCCGCCCCGTCTGGACCTGGTACTGCCCCGCGCCTCCAGCGTCGAGCGAGCGGTGGCCCAGCATCTCTGCCGTGACGAGGCGCCGGTCTGCTACGTGGAGAACGCGCTCGTCAATGGCCTGTTCGGGCTGCTCTGCTGGGAAGCGATCTTCGCGCCACTGCCCGGCGCCTTCTTTCATCCGTTTCACTCAGGGCCGGTGGATCTGTTCGAGGCGGACTTCCAGGCGCGCCGGCGCGACCGGTTCGACAACTGCCTGGCAGCGCTCGAGACGGGCGACCACGCCGCGATCATCCGTCGACGCTACCGGGAGAAGTGGGGGACCCAGTCACCCTTCGTGTTCTGGGAGGCGCTCGACGAGCACCTGCTGGAGCTGGCCCTCCAGTGCATCCCGGTGCGCCACCTGCGGCTCTGGTTCGAGCGGCTGCTCGGCGACGTCCGTGCCAACCGCGCCGGGATGCCGGATCTGATCCAGTTCTGGCCGCAGGGCGGTGATCCCTCCCAGGCGACGCAGGACGCCACCGCGCCGGCTTATCGCATGATCGAAGTGAAAGGCCCTGGCGATCGCCTGCAGGACAACCAGAAGCGCTGGCTGGAGTTCTGCGCCCGACACGACATGCCGGTCAGTGTCTGCTATGTCACCTGGGACCCCGAGGACGATATCGAGGCGCCAGGCCTTCCCGGTCCCGATACGGCCGTTGCCGGGAGCGACTCTTGAGCTATCGGATCGCCGTTCGGGCGCTGTGCGAGTTCGCGGCCAAGCGAGGCGACCTCGATCTGCGCTTCACGCCGTCGCCCTCGGCACAGGAGGGGATCGCCGGCCATCAGCTCGTCGCGGAGCGCCGCGGGGAGCGATACGAGCGCGAGATTGCCTTGGCCGGTAGCTATCATCATCTCGAGGTGCGCGGGCGTGCCGATGGCTACGACCCCGACGCCAATCGGCTGGAGGAGATCAAGACCCATCGCGGCGATCTCGCTCGCCAGCCGGCCAATCAGCGTGCGCTGCACTGGGCTCAGGCCAGGGCCTATGGACACCTGCTGTGCGCCGAGCGCGGGCTGGACCAACTCACGGTGACGCTGGTCTATTTCGACATCGTCAGCCAGCGCGAGACGGTCCTGAGCGAACCGTGCTCCGCCGGGGCCCTGCGGGCCGAGTTCGAGACCCTCTGTCAGGCTTTTCTGGCCTGGGCGCAGCAGGAGCTGGCGCACCGCCGCCGCCGGGACGACGCCCTGAAGTCGCTCCGCTTTCCTCATGCCGATTTCCGCGAGGGCCAGCGGCCGTTGGCCGAATCCGTCTACAAGGCCATTCACACCGGCCGCTGGCTGATGCTGCAGGCGCCCACCGGCATCGGCAAGACGCTGGGGACACTGTTTCCGCTGCTCAAGGCGATGCCTGGCGAGCCACTGGACAAGGTCTTCTTCCTGACGGCGCGCAATACCGGGCAGCGACTCGCCCTCGACGCCTTGCATACGCTGGGCGCGGGCCATCGTCGCCACGGCGCAGCCGAGTCGCGTGTCCCCGTGCCCGACGAGACCGGGGTCCTGCCCCTGCGGGTGCTGACGCTGACGGCCCGCGACAAGAGCTGTGAGCACCCCGACAAGGCGTGTCACGGAGATTCCTGCCCTCTGGCCGCCGGTTTCTACGATCGCCTGCCCGCGGCCCGCGCGGCGGCGGTCGAACGCGGCTGGCTCGATCGTGCCGGCCTGCGGGACACGGCACTCGCCCACGACATTTGCCCCTATTACCTCGGCCAGGAGATGGCGCGCTGGGCCGATGTCGTCGTCGGCGACGTCAACTACTGGTTCGATTTTCACGCCATGCTCTACGCCTTGAGCCAGCAGCAGCAGTGGCGGGTCGGCGTGCTCGTCGACGAGGCTCACAACCTGGTGGAACGCGGGCGCGGCATGTACAGCGCGACGCTGGACCACGGCGCTTTCCGACGCCTGAAGCCGACGTTGCCGGCGCCACTCAAGCGGCCGTTCTCGCGGGTGGCCGCCCTCTGGCAGGCGCTGGCGGACGAGAGCGAAGCGGACTATCGGGTCATCGAGACGCTGCCCGGCAAGCTGATCGGGGCGTTGCAGCAAGTGGTCTCGCAGGTCGTCGAGTATCAGAGCGAGCAGCCGATCGCGCTCGACGGCGAACTGCAGCGATTCGCCTTCGACGCCCAGCACTTCTGCCGGGTCGCCGATGTCTTCGGCGAGCATTCGATCTGTGACGTGACCCGCCAGGCGCCCCGCGGGCGCCAGCGCCGGGCAGGGGCGCAGGTGACGTTGCGCAACGTGGTGCCGGCACCGTTTTTGGCGCCGCGATTTGCCGCGGCGCATGGCGGCACCCTGTTCTCTGCCACGCTGACCCCGGAAGCCTACTATCGCGATCTGCTCGGCGTGGCACCGGATACACCTTGGCTATCGCTGGATTCGCCGTTCCACGACTCGCAGCTGGCGGTACACGTTGCCGCATCGCTGTCGACGCGCTATGCCGATCGTGAGGCCTCGCTCACTCCGCTGGCGGATCGTATCGCCGCCCAGTTCCGTCAACGGCGCGGCAACTACCTGGCATTCTTCTCGAGCTTCGCCTATCTCGAGCGGGTCGCCGATCGCGTGGCCGAGCGCCATCCCGACTTGCCGCTCTGGCGACAGGCCGCGCGGATGAATGACGCCGATCGCGAGGCGTTTCTGGCACGCTTCGAGAGCGGCGGCGTGGGGATAGGGTTCGCGGTACTCGGCGGGATCTTCGGCGAAGGCATCGATCTCCCCGGCGATCGCCTGATCGGCGCCTTCGTCGCGACGCTGGGATTGCCCCAGGTCAACCCCGTCAACGAGCAGATGCGCGCCAGGCTGCAGGCGCTCTACGGTCGTGGCTACGATTACGCCTATTTTTTCCCGGGCATGCAGAAAGTGGTGCAAGCCGCCGGACGCGTGATTCGCTCGCCGCAGGACGAGGGTGTGATCCACCTGCTGGACGACCGCTTCGCCCGGCGCGAGTCCCGGGCGTTGCTGCCGGACTGGTGGCCAACCGCCAGTCTCGACTAATCGTCGGAGCGAGCGGGCTGCACCGCGGTACACTTGACTTCGACCAGTAGCCCGGGAAGGGCCAGGTCGACGACACCGATGACGGTCCAGGCACAGGTGCCCTTGGGGAATACGGTGTCCTTCACCTTGCGAAAGGTTTCCAGGTGGCGATGCAAGTCCACGTGATAGGTCGTCATATCGACGACGTCATCGAACGTACAACCGCCCGCGGCAAGGGCACTGCGCAGATTTTCCCAACAGGCTTGAAACTGCGCTTCGGGGTCCGATATCACCTCCAGCGCCGGCGTTCGCCCGACTTGCCCCGCGCAGTAAAGCATGCGACCGACGCGTATGGCCGGCGCGTAGCCCGCCCGCTCTGCCAATCGCTCCATGCCCGGCGGGATGATGATCTCCCGGTCGGCGGTCGATTCGACTTCAGGCATCTCGGTCATGGGTCAACGCCTCGAACACTCTCGCCACGGCTTCGGCGCCGGGGTCGACGATGCCCCTGAGCGCGCTCTCCGGCACATAGGCGGAGCGACCGGCGTTGGCGCGAACGAGCTGGGCGGTAGCCTGGGCGCCATCGCGAGCGGCCTGGGCTGCCTGGGACAGCGTCTCCCCCCGCTGCAGCGATTCGATGGCGGGCACCAGGGCGTCGAGCATGGTGCGATCGCCGGGCCTGGCGCCGCCGTAGGCCTGCATCTTCTCGACACCGGCGGCCAGTGCCTTCTGAAGGTCGCCGCGCTGGTCCAGCGAAGCCGCCGCTGCAGTGAACAGGATCGACAGCAGGACGCCGCTGGAACCACCCATGTCGCGCGAAAGGAGCTGGCCGATGCCGGCGAACATCAATGGCAGGGCTTCGGTGTTGAGCCGCCGGGCCGATAGCGCCTTGGCGATCGACTCGGTGCCGCTCTCCATGCTGGCGCCGGCGTCGCCGTCGCCGCTCTTGGCATCCAGCGCATCGAGTTCCGCGCGTGATTGGCGCAGGGTCGCGATGACTCGCTCCAGAAGGGCGGAAGTGGCGGGATCCTGCGGGGCATCGTCGGCCAGCGCCTCATGATCCTGGCGGGTATCCGGCGAAAAGCGGGCGGGAACCCGGGCGGCGTGCAGCCCTGGCCAGGCCGGCGCCGTCGTCGGAGCCGTCAGTGCCTCCACCACCTCGTCGTCGGCCGGCAGCAGCGTGAGCGAGAAGCCGTGCATGTCCAGCGAGGTCATCAGCGGTGCCGGGCCGATCAGATGGGCTATCTGATCGACGCCCAGTTGGTTGAACAGGCTGGCGGCGAGCACCCCCATCTCCTGGATGGAGCAGCTCCCCAGGTCGTTTAGCATCGCGATCCAGGGGCCGGACAACTGGCGCTCGGACAGTGCGTCACGCAGCGGCTCGAGTACCAGTTGCATCGCCTCGTCGGCGCTGTGCGGGTCGACCTCCCGCGTGCCGGTCTCGTTATGAATGCCCAGGCCCAGCTCCGGCGAGCGTTCGGCCGCCGCCTGGCCCGGCTGGGCCGCGGCGCTCAGCGCCATGCCCAGCGACCCCATGCGCTGGCACAGCGCTTCGGCCCGTTCGCGGATCACGTCCAGCGGCAGTTCCCGGCTCGCCAGATAACCGCTCAGCTTGTGCACCAGCACGGTACCGGCGATGCCTCGAGGCTGGGGGGCGTCCTCGATGGCGACATCGTCGGCGACGATGACCATGGCGACGTCCAGCCCCTCGCCCCGGGCCCGCTCGGCGGCGAGACCGAAGTTGAGGCGGTCGCCGGTGTAGTTCTTGACCACCAGCAGGCAGCCGGCCGCGCCGCAAACTTCGCGAATGGCCGCGAGTACCGCCTCGACGCTGGGCGAGGCGAACAGGCTGCCGGAGATCGCGCCGGTCAACATGCCTTCGCCGATATAACCGGCGTGTGCCGGCTCGTGACCGGCACCACCACCGGACAGTATCGCCACCTGGCGTTGGCCCTGATCCGCCTTGTCCCAATCGCGCCGAATCAGGATCCGCAGGCCGCTTTCCGGCTCGGCGACCCGCACTGGGGCGGTCGCCGCCATCGCCCGTAGAATCTCGTCGACGACCGCGCCCGGGGCGTTATAGAAACGATCCATGATCTCTCTCCGCTGACGTTTCGGGGTCGATGCCTCAGTGCAATTTCATCTTCGGCCTGATGTAGCGGTTGAGGCCATCGACGATGACCGTCATGCCCGTCTTGAAGATGCCGTGAATCGCCATCTGGTGCATCCGGTAGAGGGAAGCGTAGAACAGTTTGGCCAGCCGGCCCTCGATGAACAGGCTGCGCGCCGAGGCGCCACGCATCAGGCTGCCGACCGCCTCGAAGTGGGCCAGCGAGATCAGCGAGCCTCGATCACGGTAGACGAACGGCTTGAGCGGCTTGCCGTCCATGGCGGCACGCAGATTGTGGTAGCAGTGGGTCGCCTGCTGGTGAGCCGCCTGGGCCCGGGGTGGCACGCGTTTGTCGCCGGGCTGCGGGCAGGAGGCGCAGTCACCGAAGGCGAAGATGCGCTCGTCGTCGAGGCTCTGCAAGGTCTCGTGGACCTTGACCTGGTGGTTGCGCTCGGTGGCGAGCCCCAGCTGCGACAGGAATTCCGGCGCGCGAATGCCGGCGGCCCAGACGCTGAGGTCCGTCTCCAGCGGCTCGCCGTCGGCGGTAATGAAACCATGGGCGTTGGCCTCGGTGACCCGGGTGTCGACATGGATCTTGACCCCGAGCCGCTCGAGCTCACCGTGTACCGCGCGGCTGATCCGCTCGGGCAGGGCTGGCAGGATGCGCGGTGCCGCCTCGATCAGGTGAACCTCGAGCTTGCCGCTGTCGAGCGCCGTGAACCCGTAGCTGTGCAGCATCCGGGAGGCACCGAAGAGTTCGGCGGCCAGCTCGACGCCGGTGGCGCCCGCGCCGACCAGGCCGACGGTCAGCTTGGGATGTGTCCGGCGCTCCGGATCGCTGTAGCGCAGAAAGGTGTTGAGCATGTTGCGGCGAAAACTCTCCGCCTGCTGCGGGCTATCGATGAAGTGGCAGTGCCTGGCCACACCGGGCGTGCCGAAATCGTTGGAGACGCTGCCGACGGATAGCACCAGGTAGTCATACTCGAGCTCACGGGCCGGCAGCACGACGGCGTCGTCCTGGTCGTGGATCGGCTCCAGCGTGAGGGTGCGGTTGTCACGATCGATGGCGCTCAGCGTACCCCGCTGGAAGCGGTAGCCGTGACTCTTGGAGTGGCCCTGGTAGGAGACCTCGTCGAGTCCGGAGTCGAGCGTACCGGTCGCGATCTCGTGCAGCAGCGGTTTCCAGATGTGAGTGGGGTTGCGGTCGACAAGGACGATGTCGGCGCGCTGGGACTTGCCGAGCTTGCGACCCAGGCGGGTTGCCAGCTCGAGTCCGCCCGCGCCGCCACCGACCACGACAATGCGTGGTGTGGTCATGGGAAAACTCCAATCGAAAAATCGGGAAAATGAGAAGGGTACAGCCGGGGAAACCGGGATCGTCGGTCCGGGTGTCTCGAGGGGGGCTCGGGAAGGATGGCTGGTGAATGGCAGGCACACCGAGAGCCGAGTGATGACGACATCGGATTGCGAGACTGCACGTTCACGGAAATGAGCACCCGTCGATGCGACGAAAGATGTGCCCGAGGATACGCCGATCGTCGACACTTGGCATCCGTGGGTTGCGTAAACTTACGCCGTTTTGGGTAAGCTGCTGCGCGATGCGTCATCTTTTCAACCGTTCACTCGAGGATTCCCGCATGCACCCGTCGCTCCAGGACATCCGGTTGGTCGCCTTCGATCTCGACGGCACCTTGATCGATTCCGTGCCCGATCTGGCGGCGGCGGTGGACACGATGCTGAGCGAGCAGCGCCTGGCACCGGTGGGCGAGGCCAAGGTGCGCGACTGGGTGGGCAACGGCTCGTACAAGCTGGTAGAGCGGGCGTTGGCCAGCGTACTCGGCGAGGAGCCAGACCCGGCCCAGGTAATGGCGAGCCATGACGGCTTCCTGCGGGCGTATCACGCCGCATCCTGCGAGCGCACCCGGGTGTATCCGGGTGTCCGCGAGGCCCTCGAATCCCTCGAGATGAAAGGAATCATTGTCACGCTGGTCACCAACAAGCCCGCGGCGTTCATCGCCCCGATCCTCGACGCGCTGGGGCTGCGTCGCTATTTCCGCATGACGCTGGGCGGCGATTCGCTGGCGGAGAAGAAACCCCACCCCGCGCCACTGCTTCATCTGGCGGCGCAGTTCGGCGTCGCTCCCGCGCAGTGCCTGATGGTAGGGGATTCGCGTCACGACGTGGAAGCGGGAAGACGGGCCGGTTACCGCACGCTGGCGGTCCCGTACGGCTACAACCATGGCGAGCCGGTGACCTCGAGCCATCCGGATGGCGTGGTTGAATCGCTGGGGGAACTCGTTTAGGGTTTCCTGATCGGCGCCATGGCGGTTGTGGCGCCGTTCTTGCGCACCTCCCGATCTTTCCGTTTTCCCTCGACCGAGCTTTGACATGCGACCGGATATCCAACGCCTTTCCAGCCCCAGCGTGTTGATGCGCCACGTGACGCGTTGGCGATGGTGATCGTCAGTCGAACCGTTTCGTTTGCCGATTGCTGATTCTCACTGCTGGAGCCCGGTCCCATGATGACCCCCGATCGCTTTGCCGAGCTGGCGCAAGCCGGCTACAACCGTATTCCGGTCACTCGAGAGGTGCTGGCCGACCTGGATACGCCGCTGTCGACCTATCTCAAGCTGGCCGATGCGCCCTGGACCTTCCTGCTCGAATCGGTTCAGGGAGGGGAGAAGTGGGGGCGCTACTCGATCATCGGGTTGCCGAGTCGGGAGCGGATCGAGGTGCGGGGCCTGACTGTCCGGCACATCGTCGATGGCAGAGAGGTCGGCGCCAGTCAGGTCGAGGACCCGTTGGCCTGGATCGAGCGGTTCCAGGCCAAGTTCAAGGTGCCTGACCTGGACGACCAGCCACGATTCGATGGCGGCCTTGTGGGTTACTTCGGCTACGACACCATTCGCTATATCGAACCGAAACTGCGCACCGCGCTCGCCGCCGAGAAGCCCGATCCCATCGGCGTGCCGGACATCCTGCTGATGGTGTGCGACGAGCTGGTGGTCTTCGACAACCTCTCCGGTCGACTCCAGTTGTGGACTCACGCCGACCCGGAGTCGCCCCACGCCTATGCCGACGCGGTCGAGCGGCTCGAGACCCTGGAACTGAAGCTGCGCAGCGCGACCTTCAACACCTTGAGTCCGGGTACCGGCCGCGCGGACGTCGCCGAGGATGACTTCCACGCCAGCTTCAGCGAACAGGGCTACAAGGACGCGGTGGCGACCATCAAGGAGTACGTGCTGGCCGGCGACGTCATGCAGTGCGTGCCGTCCCAGCGCATGTCGATTCCCTACCAGGCGCCACCGCTGGATCTCTATCGGGCGCTGCGCAGTCTCAATCCGTCGCCCTACATGTTCTTTCTGAATCTCGACGACCATCACGTGATCGGATCGTCCCCCGAGATTCTGACTCGGCTGGAGGGGGACGAAGTGACCGTTCGCCCGATCGCCGGTACGCGTCCCCGCGGCGCCACGCCCGAGCAGGACAAGGCGCTGGAGGCGGAGCTGCTGGCCGATCCCAAGGAGATCGCCGAGCACTTGATGCTGATCGACCTGGGCCGTAACGATATCGGTCGCATCAGCGAAATCGGCACGGTCGAGCTCACCGACAAGATGGCGATCGAGCGTTATTCCCACGTCATGCACATCGTCTCCAACGTCACCGGCAAGCTGCGCGAAGGCATGTCGGCGATGGACGTGCTGAGGGCCACCTTCCCGGCCGGCACGCTCTCCGGCGCGCCCAAGATCCGGGCGATGGAAATCATCGACGAGCTTGAGCCGGTCAAGCGTGGCGTCTATTCCGGCGCCGTTGGCTATCTCTCCTGGCACGGCAACATGGACATGGCGATCGCGATCCGCACGGCGGTGTTGAAGGATGGCGAGCTGCACGTCCAGGCCGGCGGTGGCATCGTCGCCGATTCCAACCCCGACGACGAGTGGAACGAGACGCTCAACAAGCGCCGTGCGCTGTTCCGGGCCGTGGCGATGGCCGAGAAAGGGCTCGACAACCTCGAGTAAGCGGCCGCGGGAGGGAGCTTCGATCTTTCCCGCGCTTGTCATCGATTCTTCATCGGAACCCGATTAGATTGGGAGCATGCGACGCGCTCCCCTCGATTCCCCTCGATTTCATGTCGGTTCGTCACCACGCCCCGGCCGTCGCTGGTGGCTCCGGGTGTCGGCGCTATTCGGATTCGTCACGCTGACCGCAGGCTTCGTGGCCTGGGCTGGGCTGTCACTCGAGTCGCTGGAAACGCTGCATCCACTGCCGCTGCTGGCGGCGATGATACTGCTGCCGGCGCTGGGCCTGCCGATGACGCCGTTCTACGTCATCGCCGGACTGCGGTTCGGCATTCCCGGCGGGCTGGCGTTTTCCGCCATCGCCACGCTGCTCAATCTCCTGCTCTGCTACGCCATTGCCCATGGCCGCCTGCGGCCGACTCTGAGTCGTGCCATCGAACGGCGCTTCCCGGCACTGGCGGGTCTCGATCAGGCCCGGGGCGATGCCTGGCGAGTCACCTTCCTGATCAAGCTGGTGCCTGGGGTGCCGATGTTCATCAAGCATTACGCCCTGGGGATTGCCGGCGTTCCCCGATCGATCTACCTGACGGTGGCATTGATGACGACCGGACCATATGCCGTGGCGTTCGTGGTACTGGGTAAGTCGGCACTGGAGGGCAATATCGGCCAGATACTCGTCGCGATGGCGCTAGTGGCGCTGGCCGTCGTGACACTGAAGATGGCGGTAGGCTATCGGGAGCGGCGCAGAGCCTCGCGGCCGGCAGGGTCCTGACCGGGCCGGACAGAAGCGGAATGAAACCCTTGGTGCCGCGATCCACGATGGATCGCGGCGTTTTTCCATCGGGGCGTCAGGCGACCCGACCCAGCAACAGGAACTCGATCAGCGCCTTCTGGGCATGGAGTCGGTTGCCGGCTTCCTGCCACACCACGGCGCGTGGGTCGTCGAGCAAGGTGGTGCTGATCTCCTCGCCGCGATGCGCCGGCAGGCAGTGCAGGAAGATCGCCTCCTCGGTGGCCTGATCCAGCAACGCTTCGGTGACCTGAAAGCCGGCGAAGTCCCGCTCGCGCTTGGCCTGTTCTTCCTCCTGACCCATGGAGGCCCAGACATCGGTCGTGATCAGGTCGGCACCGCTGATGGCCTGGCGTGGGTCGCGCAGGATCGTGACCCGGTCGCCGGCGGCCGCGACGATATCCTCGCGCGGCTCGTAGCCCTCGGGACAGCAGATGCGCAGCTGGAAATCGAACTGCCGTGCGGCGTTGATCCAGGAGTGACACATGTTGTTGCCGTCACCGATCCACACCGCCGTCTTGCCCTTGACCGGCCCACGGCACTCGGTCCAGGTCATGACGTCGGCCAGCAGCTGGCAGGGGTGATAATCGTCGGTCAGGGCGTTGATCACCGGCACGGCGCTGGCGGCGGCAAACGCCTCGAGGCCGGCATGGGAGAAAGTCCGGATCATCACCGCATCGACCATTTCCGACAGTACCCGCGCGGTATCCGCGATCGGCTCCCCGCGGCCGAGCTGGGTATCCCGCGATGACAGGAACAGCGCATGGCCGCCGAACTGCGCCATGGCGGTTTCGAACGAGACCCGGGTTCGCGTCGAGGACTTCTCGAAGATCATCGCCAGGGTACGATTGCTGAACGGCGTGTAGACGGGGCCGTTGGTCTTCAGCCGGTTCTTGATCGTGATCCCGCGCTGGATCAGGTAATCGAGCTCTTCGGCGGAAAGATCCAGAAGGGTCAGAAAGTGGCGTGCGCTCATGGGCGGATTCCTGTCGTGTCTTGACGTTGAGACATGGGCTTCAAGGCATGCGGCATCATCCCGGCGCGCCGCACTGAAAACTCGATCGGTGGCTATGCCCGCCATGGCGACTGCCACCAGAAAAAGAAAAAAGCGCCGCGGGCGAAGCGCCCGGTGGGGCGTTTCGCTAGACGGCGCCAGGATCGCTGCGATGGGGAACCGCGCCCTGAGCGGGCGTCGGCGGCCAGCGTCGATCCGTGCGAAAGCCAATCATCCTAACCAGACCCCGTGAGCGGCGCAACGCCGCGGGTTGCCTTCACGGGTCGGCGGGGGTGTTTTCGGCCGGTGTCATCAGTAGAATGGTCTCACGGTCTTTTATATTCGCGCACACGCGAAGGGTGGGCCAGCGGCTCTCTCTTCCCGCTACAGGACGTCTCATGAGCGATACCATCGAAGCGATCAAGCAGCAGATCAGTGACAACGCCATCCTGCTCTACATGAAGGGGTCTCCCCAACTGCCCCAGTGCGGCTTCTCGGCCCAGGCGGTCCAGGCATTGATGGCATGCGGCGAGAAGTTCGCCTTCGTCAACATCCTCGACAATCCGGACATTCGGTCGGAACTGCCCAAGTACGCGAGCTGGCCGACGTTTCCCCAGCTTTGGATCGACGGTGAGCTGGTAGGCGGCTGCGACATCATCGTCGAGATGTACCAGAACGGCGAACTGGAGCCCATGGTCAAGGCCGCTGCGGCCAAGGCTGCCGAGGCCTCCAGCGACAGCTGATTCGTCACGTCGCCGATTGTCGTTGCCATGAAAGGCGCCCGTCCCAGGACGGGCGCCTTTCGTTTCAGCGGTCAGACATCGTCGAGACCCTGCTCCTTCATCGCCAGATTCCAGCCGCCCAGATCCTTGAAGCGGTTGACGATGGCGCAGAATAGCTCCGCCGTGCGTTCGGTATCGTAGCTCGCCGAGTGGGCCGAGGAGTTGTCGAATTCGATACCGGCTGCCTGACAGGCCCGCGCCAGGACCGTCTGGCCGTAGGCCAGGGCCGACAGCGACGCGGTGTCGAAGCTGGAGAAGGGGTGAAAGGGGTTGCGCTTGATATTGCAGCGATTGACGGCGGCGTTGAGAAACCCCTGATCGAATGAGGCGTTGTGGCCGACGAGGATGGCCCTGGAGCAGTCGTGGGACTTGATGGTCTTGCGAATCGGCTTGAAGAGTCCGTCCAGCGCCTCACGCTCGCTGACGGCGATCTGCTTGCGGAAGGCGCTGGAGAGGTCGATGCCGGTGAAATCCAGGGCGGACTGTTCGACGTTGGCCCCCTCGAAAGGCTCGACGTGGAAGGCGATGGTATCCAGTGGCAGCAGGTTACCCTGGTCGTCCATCGTCAGCGGCACGGCGGCGATTTCCAGGATCGCATCCGTTGCCGAATTGAACCCGCCGGTTTCGACGTCTACCACGACCGGGAGATATCCGCGAAAACGCTGCGCCATCAGCTCTTTCGTGCTGGCGTCCGACATGCAATGACTCCCATTCCCTTGGTGTGGTAGTGGTAATGTGTAGAGGAAACCGTGGTCCTGAAACCGCGTAGAGTCTAGCAGTTTCGGTCATTGGCGTCCCGTCGCTCGGTGTTCGTGGCGGGCCGGGAGCGTTATAATTTCGGACCGCATCGTTCGCCGATTGCCGCACGTCAACGAACCACATACCTTGCTCATCAATTCAAACTTGCTAAGGAGCTGTCGCATGTCCGATGTCAAAAAGGTCGTCCTCGCCTATTCCGGCGGCCTTGACACTTCCGTGATCGTGAAGTGGCTGCAGGAAACCTACGCTTGCGAGGTGGTTACCTTTACCGCCGATATCGGTCAGGGCGAAGAGGTCGAGCCGGCGCGAGCCAAGGCGCAGGCGCTCGGGGTCAAGGAGATCTACATCGAGGACCTGCGGGAAGAGTTCGTTCGCGATTACGTCTATCCGATGTTCCGGGCCAACACCATCTACGAGGGCGAGTACCTGCTGGGCACCTCCATCGCGCGCCCGCTGATCGCCAAACGGCTGATCGAGATCGCCAACGAGACTGGCGCCGACGCCATTTCTCACGGGGCGACCGGCAAGGGCAACGACCAGGTGCGCTTCGAGCTGGGCGCCTACGCGCTCAAGCCGGGGGTCAAGGTGATCGCGCCGTGGCGCGAGTGGGATCTCAACTCTCGCGAGAAGTTGATGGCTTACTGCGAGGATAATGACATCCCGGTCGATTTCTCCAAGAGCAAGAAGAAGTCACCGTATTCGATGGATGCCAATCTGCTGCACATCTCCTACGAGGGCGGCATTCTCGAGGATCCGTGGGCCGAAGCGGAAGAAGAGATGTGGCGTTGGAGCGTGGCGCCGGAAGCCGCGCCTGACAAGCCGACTTACATCGAGCTGACCTACGAGAAAGGCGATGTCGTCGCCATCGACGGCGAACCGCTGAAGCCGCACGAGGTGCTGGCCAAGCTCAACAAGCTGGGTGGCGACAATGGTATCGGTCGTCTCGACATCGTCGAGAACCGCTATGTCGGCATGAAGTCCCGCGGTTGCTACGAAACGCCGGGCGGCACCATCCTGCTGCGCGCGCATCGCGCCATCGAGTCGTTGACGCTCGATCGCGAGGCGGCGCATCTCAAGGACGAGCTGATGCCCAAGTATGCCAAGACCATCTACAACGGTTACTGGTGGAGTCCGGAACGGCGCATGCTCCAGGCTGCCATCGACGAAACCCAGACCTTCGTCAACGGCGTGGTGCGGATGAAGCTCTACAAGGGCAGCGCGACGGTGGTCGGGCGCAAGTCCGAGCAGTCGCTGTTCGACGAGTCGATCGCCACGTTCGAGGATGATGCCGGCGCCTACGACCAGAAGGATGCCGAAGGCTTCATCAAGCTCAACGCCTTGCGCCTGCGCATCGCGGCCGGCAAGGGCCGCTCCGCGAGCTAGCGCTCGACCCAACCCTCGATGCCGATATCTGCGATGTCGGCATCCGAATCGGGAGCAACGTATGTTGAAGAAACTGTTCTCCGGGCTGCTGGGCGGTGGCGACGCCAGATCCGCCACGCCCAAGCAAGAGCGCGAGCCGGTCGAGTACAAGGGGTTTCTGATCGTGCCCGAGCCGCAGGATGCCGGTGGCCAGTATCGGGTCAGCGGATGGATTCGCAAACCGGTCGAAGGCGGCGAGACCCTGGAGCGACGCTTCGAGCGTTCGGACGTGGTACCGGGCGAAGATGGTTGCGTGGAACTGACCGTCGCCAAGAGTCAGCGCTATATCGATGACATCGGTGACGAGATGTTCGAGCAGCAGCACTGAAGACCATCGATCGATCTCGATAACGGCGCCTGCAGGGCGCCGTTTTCGTCAGTGGCGGCTTCAACGATAACTTCCTATGGTTAAGAGCGTTCCCGGAGGCCGCTGAAAACCTTGGCGGCCGGGGGAGTCGAAGAAACCGGCAAGGAAGCGTTGACATGATCACTGTTCACCATCTCGAAAATTCCCGGTCGCAGCGTATCCTGTGGCTGCTGGAAGAGCTGGGTGTCGAGTACGAGGTTCGAACCTATCGACGCGATCCCAAGACCATGCTGGCGCCCGCGGAGCTGAAGCGGATCCATCCGCTCGGCAAGTCACCGATCATCACCGATGACGCCTATACCGTCGCCGAATCCGGCGCGATCATCGAATATCTCGTCTCCCGCTATGACGGTGACGCGCTGGTGCCGGAGGCCGATACGCCGGAGCGGCTGCGTTACACCTACTGGCTACATTACGCCGAAGGCTCGGCGATGCCGCTGCTGGTGATGAAGCTGGTTTTCTCGAAACTGGGCAAGCCCCCCGTGCCCGCGGTCATTCGGCCCATCGGCAGGCTGCTGGCCAACGGGGTCCGCCAGAAGTTCCTCGATCCCCAACTCGAGATGCATCTCGATTACTGGGAGAGTGAGCTGCGTCAGCACCCGTGGTTCGCAGGGGACGAATTTAGCGCGGCCGACATTCAGATGAGCTTTCCGTTGCTGGCGGCCGAAAGTCGTGCCGATCTCTCCGAACGTCCTAATATCAAAAAAGTGCTGAAGAACATGCGCGAACGCCCGGCCTATCAGCGAGCGGTCGAGAGAGGCGGCGAGTTTCGATTGTGAGACCCTTCGGTTCCCTGTTGGGTGGGGCGGGAGGATCGGCTCGGTACTTTTCGCGCGAATCGACGGTCCTGTCCGCCGTTCGTGCATTGCCATGGGTGAGGAGTGTCTATGCGTGTTTTTACCTGGAAGTTCGCCGTCTTGGCAGGGTTGAGCAGTGCCTGCCTGGCATCGTCATTTGCCTGGGCCCAGGCGCAGCAGGGTGAGTCGCCGTTCGACCAGCAACCCGAGACGCGCCTGGCCTGCGAGAGGCTCAAGGCACAGATCGATCAGACCATCCGCGACAATGGTGCCCGTCACTTCCTGCTCGAGATCGTCGACAACGCCCAGGTCGACGACGGTGTGGTGAAGGAGGGTGAAGCCTTCGCCGGCGCCGAGGTGGTCGGCAGTTGCGATGGCGGCACACGCAAGATCGTCTACAGCCGTGACGGCGCGACCGAGATGAGCGTCACGACACCGGAAACGGAGGCATCCTCTGCCCATGCCCCGGATAGTGCCGCGAACGGCGATGGCAGCAGCTTGCCGGAGGCCGCGCCCACTGCGCCCGAGTCCATGGGCGAGGGCACGGTGCCGACACAGGAGCAGGAAAGCGTGGATAACGCCCAAGAGCCGGAATCGAGCCCCTGACCGCCGTCGTCGGTTTCAGCCGATCTCGACCTTGTCGGGGTACTCGCACAGATCCTCGATCACGCAGCTGCCGCAGCGCGGCTTGCGCGCCAGACAGGTGTAGCGGCCGTGCAGGATCAGCCAGTGGTGGGCGTCCTTGAGATAAGCCTTGGGGACATGGCGCAGCAGCTTCTGCTCAACTTCGAGCACGTTCTTGCCCTTGGCGATGCGGGTGCGGTTGGCGACGCGAAAGATATGCGTGTCGACCGCCATCGTCAGTTCGCCGAATGCCGTGTTCAGAATCACGTTGGCGGTCTTGCGCCCCACGCCGGGCAGCGCTTCCAGCTCGGCGCGGGTGCGCGGGATCTCTCCTGCGTAGCGCTCGACCAGGATGTGGCAGGTCTTCATCAGGTTCTCGGCCTTGGTGTTGTAGAGGCCGATGGTCTTGATATGGGCCTTCAGCCCGTCGAGTCCGAGATCGATGATTGCCTGCGGCGTGTTGGCCACCGGGAACAGCCTCGCCGTGGCCTTGTTCACGCCCACGTCCGTCGCCTGGGCCGACAACAGTACCGCTGCCAGCAGCTCGAACGGCGTCGACCAGTTCAACTCGGTGGTCGGCTCGGGGTTGTGCGCCTTGAGGCGAGCAAAGATCTGCTCTCGCTTGGTGGCATTCATGAGCTCGTTCCATGATGGTCGCCCGCGTCACTGGCAGGCTGGTTGGCGGGCGATCGGCTGGCCAGGGAGATCAGCCGTTCCGCCTCGCGTATCTTGTCCTGGGCCTCCGCGATGCCGGCCTGGTCGCCCTGACGTCGGTAATGCTCCAACTCCTGTCGCGCCTTGCGCATCGCCTGCTCCGCTGCCGCCAGGGCGATGTGACGGTGATCGCGTGCGGCGTGCCGATTCGGTGATGGCGCGGCTTCGAGTTGTCGTGTCAAGGTGCCGAGCTGTTCCTCGAACCCCGCCAGGCGCTCGAGAAGCGCGGGGCGCAGCGCCTCTTCGGCGTTAGCCAACTGACGCTGCAGGCGTTTTCGACGTGCGGTCAGGGTCGCTACCTGCGCCTTCAGAGCGGTTACGTCGATATCGGCAGGCCGTTCATGTGATGCCGTGGGGGGGGCGGTCACCTGCCGTGCTGCAGCGGCGCGGCGCTGCTCGCGCCTGCGACGTTTCCGTTCGGCCTTGAGGGTCAGGCGCTGGTTGCGGGCCTCGAATCGTTGGCGCCCGTTACGGGCGCGCCAGTCGAGATACCGCTGCCGTTCGACATCACTGTTCGCCTCCACCCAGCGAGGATGCCCGACGAGGTCGATACAGTCGACGGGGCAGGGCGCCACGCACAGCTCGCAGCCGGTGCATTCCGATTCGATCACCGTATGCATCTGCCTGGCGGCACCGAGAATCGCATCGACGGGGCAGGCCTGGATGCACTTGGTGCAGCCGATACACTCGGCTTCTCGAATCACGGCCAGCAGCGGGGGCTGGGGCTGCTCGATCAACTCGAGAGGCGGCCGGCCGGTGAGCGCGGCCAGTCGATCCCGTGTCGCTTCCCCGCCGGGCGGGCAGCGATTGACGGCCTCTCCCTCCACGATCGCCTCGGCATAGGGACGACAGCCGTCATAGCCGCATTTGCCACATTGGGTCTGCGGCAGTTCGGCATCGATAAGCTCGACGGTGATCGTGGCGGGGTGAGACAAGCGATGACTCTCCATTGGCACACATGGCCTGCTCACCGCCTCGGATGGGCGGCGCGGGGCGCTCGAAGCCGGCCATTATAAACGCTCGAAGTGGCCGCTCCCAATCTTGGCCATCTCGCAGCAGCAGACGGCTCGTCCGTGATCAACGCAAAGCGCGCGACCGGGGTCGCGCGCTCGTGGGCAAGGTGTCACGCTGGCCGGGGCCCGGTCTTCAGGTCACACGCTGACCCGGTTTGGCGCCGCTATCCGGCGACAGCAGAAAGATGCCGTCTTCATCGCCGGCGGCCATCACCATGCCTTCGGAGACGCCGAAGCGCATCTTGCGTGGCGCCAGGTTGGCGACCATCACCGTCAGCCGGCCTTCGAGCGCTTCCGGCGCGTAGGCCTTGCGAATACCGGAGAACACGGTGCGGGTCTCGCCACCGAGATCCAGGGTCAGCTTGAGCAGCTTGTTGGAGCCTTCGACGTACTCGGCTTTCTCGATCTTCGCGATCCGCATGTCGACCTTGATGAAATCGTCGAACGCGATCTCGTCGGCGATTGGTTCGATGGCGGGTGCGTCGTCTGACTCGGCATCGGCGGGGGCTTTTCCAGTCAGTTTCTTCTCCTCCTCGAGCACTTCCTTGGAAGACTCGATCATCGAATCGATCTTGTCGCTCTCGACCCGGGTCATCAGCGGCTTGAACTTCCCGATGGCGTGACTTCCGAGCACTTGTTGGCGACTCTCCCAGTGCAGGCTGTCGACCTGCAGGAAGACGCGAGCCTGCTCGGCCATTGCCGGTACCACCGGCTGCAGATAGACCATCAGCGTGCGGAACAGGTTGATGCCCACCGAGCAGATATCGATCACCTCCTGCTCGCGGCCGCCCTCCTTGGCCAGTACCCAGGGCGCCTTGTCGGCGATATAGGTGTTGGCCTCGTCGGCAAGCTCCATCACCTTGCGCATGGCGCGGCCGAATTCACGCGCTTCAAAATCGGCGGCGATCTCGTCACCGGCAGCGATGAACCTGGCGACGAGTTCCGGCGCCGCGCACGTCGCCGAGAGCTGGCCGTCGCCCAGCTTGTTGATGAAGCCGGCACAGCGGCTGGCGATGTTGACCACCTTGCCGACCAGGTCCGAGTTTACCCGCGCCGCGAAATCCTCGAGGTTGAGGTCGAGATCGTCGACCCGGGAGGTCAGTTTGGCGGCGAAGTAGTAGCGCAGGTATTCCGGATTGAGGTGCTCGGCGTAGGTCTGGGCCTTGATGAAGGTGCCGCGGGATTTCGACATCTTGGCCCCGTTAACGGTCACGAAACCGTGGCAGTTGACTCCTGTCGGCGTGCGCAGGCCGGCGCCTTCGAGCATCGCCGGCCAGAACAGGGCGTGGAAATAGACGATATCCTTGCCGATGAAATGATAGACCTCGGCGTTGGAGTCCGCCTTCCAGTAGCTGTCGAAATCGAGACCTTCGCGATCGCAGAGATTCTGGAAGCTCGCCAGGTAACCGATCGGCGCGTCCAGCCAGACGTAGAAATACTTGCCCGGCGCGTCGGGAATCTCGAAGCCGAAGTAGGGCGCGTCGCGGGAGATGTCCCACTCGTTGAGCCCAGCCTCGAACCACTCCTGCAGCTTGTTGGCGATCTGGGGCTGGACCCGGCCGGAGCGCGTCCACTGCTTCAGGAAGTCTTCGAAATTGGGCAGCTTGAAGAAGTAGTGGGTCGAGGTGCGCACTTCCGGCGTCGCACCGCTGATCGCCGACACCGGATTGATCAGCTCCGCCGGCGTGTAGGTACTGCCGCAGACTTCGCAGTTGTCGCCGTATTGGTCCTCGCTACCGCATTTCGGGCAGGTGCCCTTGATGAAACGATCGGCCAGGAACAGCCCCTTGACCGGATCGTACATCTGCTCGATGTCGCGGGTACTGATATGGCCGGCATCGCGCAGTGCGGTGTAGATGCGCTCGCTGTGGAGGCGGTTTTCCTCGGAATGGGTCGAGTGGTAGTTGTCGAAGGCCACGCCGAATCGAGCGAAGTCCGCCTGATGCTCCTCGCTGACCTTGGCAATCAACTGCTCGGAGGTGATCCCTTCCTGCTCGGCACGCAGCATGATCGCGGTGCCGTGGGCGTCGTCGGCGCAGACATAGTGGCACTCGTGGCCGCGGCTCTTCTGGAAGCGCACCCAGATATCGGTCTGGATGTACTCCAGCAGGTGGCCTAGGTGGATCGAGCCGTTGGCATACGGCAGCGCGCTGGTGACGAGGATCTGGCGCGAAAGCGAGGCGTTGTTCGACATGGCGACTGGAACATTCCCGTAACGAAACCCGCGGCGTACCGATGGCATCGACGCCACGGGATGGATAGGCTGAAAACTTGGTCGCCGATTGTAGCATCGATGGCTGGGGCTTTGCGTCTGGTGCGCGCGTGGAGATGGGCATTGCCAAGGTTGCATGCCGGTGGCTGCCTTCGGGGCGGGAGGGGGCGCTTCTGTTCTATGCTGCTGGTAATGGGCCGTCTTTCGCTCTGACTCTCCACCCTTTCATGGAGGTGATTCCCATCGCTCTCGATCATCCTGGCTGGCGTATTGCCGGGCTCTCTCTCGTCTTCATCTGGTTCGCCATCGGTGGAATCGGTCATTTCGTGATGCTGGACGCCTTTGCGTCAATCATTCCTCCGGGTCTGCCCTGGCCCGAAGCGGCGGTGCTGATCAGCGGATTCTTCGAGCTTTTGGGGGCCGTGGGCATCTTGCTGCCACGCTTTCGTGCGTTGGCTGGCTGGGGGCTGGTGGCGCTGACGATCTGCGTGACGCCGGCCAACGTCTACATGTGGCTGCACCCCGAGCTGTTCCCTCAGGTCCCGGAGTGGCTGCTATTCTGGCGGCTGCCGTTCCAGGTGTTTCTGCTGTTCTGCATCGTGGCCTCGACACAGAAGCGCCTGCCAGGTTTCACCACTGAGTCGCATGGCCAATGACCGTGGCGCGCTCGGGTTGTCGTGCAGGTATGCGGGGTGGCCGCCAGGCGACGTCGATCGGCTTGGTGATCCTGTTGCTGAGTGTCGCGAATCCGGTGATCGCGATGCGATGCCAGGATGGGCTGACCGCCAACGGCGATACCCCCGAACAGGTTCTGCGGAAGTGCGGGGCACCGGCATCGCGTGTGATCGAACTGCCGCAGCGGCGCGGCGGCCATGTCATCGAAGGCGCGGTAACCGTCGAGCGCTGGGTATATGGCCCCAGGTATGGCGCGCGCTACCTTCTGCGATTCGTGGCGGGAAAGCTGGTCGACGAGCGTCTAGCGCTCAGCCCCTGATGGCTGGCATGGCGGGCATTCGACCCCTTCGCTCCGGGCCGACCGACGGTACCTTCCAGTGTTACAGTTAGCGGCCAAACCGTTACCGCCGACTGTCGCTCAAGGAATCCCGGATGGCCGAAATCGATCTTTCCCAGTCACTCTGGATGCTGCTCTTCTTCGTGGCGCTGGGCTGGCTGGCGGCGCGACGGTTGAGGGTCGATCCGCGGCCGATAGCGACGCTGCTCGTCTACATCATTTCACCACTGACCTTCTTCCATGGCCTGACCCAGGGGCAGCCCAGCGCCGACAAGCTGGTCCTGACGGCCAGCGTGCTGTTGCTGGCGACTTGCCTTTGTATCATGGTCAACAGGGTGGCCAGCCGCTTCTTTGCCGAACAGGAGCGGGCACTGCTGGCCTTTTCCGCTGGTACCGGCAACACGGGCTACTTCGGTTTCCCGATCGCGCTGGTGCTGCTGCCGCCGGAGGGGGTGACGCTCTATCTCTTCTGCATGCTGGGCGTTTCCCTCTACGAGTTCACGGTGGGCTTCTATGTCAGCGCCCGGGGACGTTTCTCGGTGAAAGAGAGCCTCGCCCGGTTGGCAAGGCTGCCGCTGATCTACGCCTTCGCCGCCGGCATGCTGGTCAGCGCGCTGGGCTGGCAGGTGCCGGATGTCGTTGCGGATGGGCTCGACTACTTCAAGTATTGCTTCACGGTGCTGGGAATGATGATCATCGGCATGACGCTGGGACGCGTGACGTGGCGGGAGTTAGACCTGCGTTTCGTTGCCGGCTGCGTGGGGGTGCGCTTTGTCGTCTGGCCGCTGGCGACGCTATTGATGGTGCTGCTGCTGCGGATGAGCGTGGGAATCTCGGACTCGCTGGCGCTGGCCTTTCTGCTCATCGGCGCCGTCCCCATGGCCGCCAATGTCGTGGTCATCGCCATGGAACTGGAGATTCGTCCCGAGAAGGGCGCCATCGCCGTGCTGATCACCACACTGGCTGCGCCCTTGCTGATACCGGTCTATCTCGGGTTCGCGTTGCCGTGGGTGCTCTCCTTCTGAGTGCTCTTCGAACGGAATGGGACGGATATCGATCGACGTGCAATCGAACAGCGTGACCCAACGGGGCTTCATCCTGACCCGGCATTGGCAGGATACGCCGACCGGTACCGAGGTATCGCTTTGGCTGGCCACCGATGACGGGCCGAAATGGGTGCGCCTGCCGCCACAGACATCGGTGGCTTTCGTCCCGGCCGATCAGCGCGAGAGGGCCGAACGCTCGATTCGCCAGGAGCGCGATGTCGAACTGCGTGAGCTCGATCTGAAGGACTTCGATCACCGTCCGGTGCTCGGCCTCTATTGTCGGCAGCATCGTCAGCTGATGAACCTGGAACGACGTCTCGCCGACGTCGGTGTCGAGCTGTTCGAGGCCGATATCCGGCCACCGGACCGCTATCTGATGGAGCGCTTCATCACCGCACCGGTCGAGGTGGTGGCGACCCAGGCGGCCGACGGTTCCCTGATCGATGCCCAACTGAGGCCGGCGCCGGACTATCGGCCGCAGTTGGCGCTTTGCTCGCTGGATATCGAGACCAGCGAGCGCGGCGAGCTCTACTCGATTGGCCTGCACGGCTGCGGCCAGCGCATCGTCTACATGCTGGGCCCGCCGGCAGGGGCGGGCAGCGAGGCGGATCGCGAGCGCGACTTCGAGCTGGTCTACTGCGACTCCCGCGCCGACCTGCTGCACGCGCTGAACGCCTGGTTCGCGCGCTTCGACCCGGATGCGATCATCGGCTGGAGCGTGATTCAGTTCGACCTGCGCCAGTTGCAGCGTCACGCCGACCGCCTGAATGTCGTCTTGCGGCTGGGGCGAGGCGGAGCGCCGGTCGAGTGGCGGGCCCATGGCCACCAGCCCAACCACTATTTCGTCACCATTCCGGGGCGGCTGGCGATCGACGGTATCGAAGCGCTACGCTCGGCGACCTGGAGCTTTCCCTCCTTCAGCCTCGAAAACGTCGCCCAGACCCTGCTGGGCGAGGGCAAGGCGATCGATAATCCCTACCAGCGCATGGCCGACATCAATCGAATGTTCGCTGGGGACAAGCCAGCGCTCGCCCGCTACAACCTCAAGGATTGCGAGCTGGTGACGCGGATCTTCGCGCATACCCGGATCATCGACTTCCTGCTCGAGCGGGCCAGCGTCACCGGGCTCTCCGCCGATCGCAGCGGTGGTTCCGTCGCGGCGTTTTCGCATCTCTATCTGCCGCGCATGCACCGGCTCGGCTTCGTTGCCCCGACGCTGGGCAGTCGCGATGGCGACGACAGCCCGGGTGGCTATGTGATGGATTCGCGCCCGGGACTCTACGACTCGGTGCTGGTGCTCGATTTCAAGAGCCTCTATCCCTCGATCATCCGCTCTTTTCTGATCGACCCGGTGGGGCTGGTCGAGGGGCTAGCCGATCCCACGCCCGATAAGGCCGTGCCCGGTTTCCTGGGAGCTTGTTTCTCACGCACCCGGCATGCGCTGCCGGCGATCGTGGCGCAAGTGTGGGAGGGGCGCGAGGCGGCCAAGCGCGAGGGCAACGCGCCGCTGGCCCAGGCGTTGAAGATCATCATGAACGCCTTCTATGGCGTGCTCGGCTCGCGGGGCTGCCGCTTCTTCGACCCGCGACTGGCCTCCTCGATCACCATGCGCGGCCACCAGATCATGCGCCGTACCCGGGAGTTGATCGAAGATGAGGGTTATACCGTTATCTACGGTGATACCGATTCGACGTTCGTGTGGTTGGGCGGGGCGCACGAGGCCGACGCCGCGAACACGATCGGCAGTCGGCTGGTGGCCAAGGTCAACAGCTGGTGGCAGCGCCATCTGCAAGAGGCGTTCCAGCTCGACAGCGCCCTGGAACTTCAGTTCGAGACGCACTTCAGCCGCTTCTTGATGCCGACCATTCGCGGTGCCGAGGAGGGCAGCAAGAAACGCTATGCCGGCCTGGTCCGCGAGGCGGACGGCAGCGAACGGCTGGTGTTCAAGGGGCTGGAGTCGGTGCGCGCCGACTGGTCGCCGCTGGCAAGGACATTCCAGCGCGAACTCTACCGGCGGATTTTCGCTGGTGAACCCTACCGTGAGTACGTGCGCGAGATCGTGCGTCTGACCCTGGCCGGGGAGAACGACGATCAACTGGTGTATCGCAAGCGACTCAGGCGCAAGCTGGACGACTACCAGCGCAATGTTCCGCCCCACGTGCGCGCGGCACGCCTGGCCGACGCATTCAATCGCCAGATGGCGCGCCCGCTCCAGTACCAGAATGGCGGCTGGATACGCTACGTGATCACGGTCGCCGGCCCGGAGCCGCTGGAGAATCGGCGTTCGACGATCGACTATGAACACTACGTCAGTCGTCAGTTGCAACCGGTCGCCGACGGCATCCTGCCGTTCGTGGGCGAGGATTTCGAAAAGCTCACCGGTCGCCAACTGGGGCTTTTCTGAACGTCCTCGATGCCCTGCCCCCGCCGGAGGCCGTTGACGCCAGATGCCAATTGACAGCCTTCGGCCGCGGTGCTAAATACGCGCTGCCGGCAATCGTGCCGGTGCTGCGCCAGGCAACCGGGCACGTGGGTGCGCGGTGCCGGGTGCCCCTCGAGGAATCATTCACGATGGCATTTCGCCGTATTCTGATGGCGTCCGGTTTGGTCGTGGCGATGGCCGGTTGCGCCTCCAACACCTTTGCGCCCAATTACCAGTCGAACAATACCGATGTCCTGCGAATCGGTGGCGAGCGCCCCGACGCCGCTGCCCCAGCCGTCGAGGATCTCGGCTCGTTCTGTGTCCAGACCACCCAACAATGGAACGATCAGGGCAAAACGCCGGACGGTCAGCGTCTGTGGGTGAAGAGCACGCTGCGCCAGGCGGTGGCGTGTCGCTGAGCCACTGAGTCTTCGGCCTTCGGTCGGCTGCTCGCGGGTCGTCGCCAGCGGCACGGTACAAGAGGCTCGAACCCTAACGGGTTCGAGCTTTTTTTGGCCTATGCTGAGGGGCGTGCTCGATCGGTGGATCACGCTCGCCTGGGGTTGTCTGCCGACGATCGCGTCGCCATGTACCCAACAGCCGGCACGCACGCGAACGGTGCCGAAGAGGGGAGGGAAACGGATGACCTACGAGCTCTACTACTGGCCGGGCATTCCCGGGCGTGGTGAATTCGTCCGCCTGGCGCTGGAGGATGCCGGCGCGGATTATATCGATGTCGGCAAGCGGTCTTCCGACAAGGGTGGGGGCGCGGGTGCCGTCAGTGAATTCATCCACGGTAGCGACCTGGGGCAGCCGCATTTCGCGCCGCCGGTGTTGAAGGCCGGCGGACTCGTCATTTCCCACGTCGCCAACATTCTGCAGTTTCTTGGCCCCCGGTTGGGGCTGGTGCCGGAGGATGAGTCCGCCCGTGTCTGGGCCAACGGACTGCAGTTGACGCTGACGGATTTCGTCGCCGAGATCCACGATACCCATCACCCGATTGGCAGCTCGCTCTACTACGAGGATCAGCAGGACGAGGCGAAACGACGTGCCAGGGTCTTCGTGCAGGAGCGGCTACCCAAGTTCCTCTACTATTTCGAACGTGTGCTGGCCGTCAACGCCGGTAACGAAGCCTACCTGGTGGGAACGGCGCACAGCTATGTCGATTTGTCGCTGTTCCAGGTGGTGACGGGGCTGCGTTATGCGTTTCCGCGGGCGATGGAGAGACTGGAACCGGAAATACCGGCAGTGACCGCACTGGTCGATCGTGTCAGTCAACGACCGACGCTCTCCGCCTATCTCACCTCGGATCGACGGCTCGATTTCAACCAGGGCGGCATATTCCGTCATTACCCCGAACTGGACGGGTGAGCGCGAGGCGCCGGCGCATGACAGCGCCGGTTAGCGTGCTAAAGTAGGTACCTGTCCGGACACGTCAACAAGGAGGCAAGGTATGCCATTACTCGACAGCTTCATGGTCGACCACACCAAGATGAATGCACCGGCGGTGCGGGTCGCCAAACAGATGAAGACGCCGGGCGGTGACAACATCACCGTCTACGACCTGCGCTTCTGCATTCCCAACGAAGAGATTCTGTCCGAGCGGGGCATTCACACCCTCGAGCATCTCTTCGCGGGTTTCATGCGCCAGCATCTCAATGGCGACGGCGTCGAGATCATCGACATCTCGCCGATGGGCTGCCGTACCGGGTTCTACATGAGCCTGATCGGACAGGTCGACGAAGCCACCGTGGGCGCGGCCTGGAACGCCGCGATGGAAGACGTGCTGGCGCTGAGGGACCAGAAGTCGATTCCCGAACTCAACATCTATCAGTGTGGCACGGCGGAGATGCACTCCCTCGATGAAGCGCAGCAGATCGCCAGGAACGTGACCACCCGCGGGATCGGCGTCAACTCCAACAGCGAACTCAAGCTGACCGAGGAGTTTCTCGCCGCCCACGGGACGTGACGAGCTCGCCTTCCGGCCCGTCGCGAGAGTGCTGACAACGTATCGGACCCGCAGCCCTGGCTGCGGGTTTTTTCGTCGGCGCGACCCGTCCGGAAGAACCTTTGGGGCAATCGGTGTCAAAACGTTACCCGATTGTTCGCCGTTCATCGCAGGGGGATTGACCAATGCTCGATACCGTTCAGCAGTTCTTTCAACGCGTTCTCGCCACGCCGCAGTCCGACAGCCGAGACGTGATCACGACGCAACTGGCGGTCGCCGCGCTGTTGAGCGAGATTCTTCGCGCCGACTACGAAACCGATCCCGAAGAGCTGGCCATGTTGCGTCGGATGCTGATGACGCAGTTTTCGCTGGACGAGGTCGCCGTCGACGAACTGGTCGAGCAGGCGCAGCGGCAGGTCGATGAGGCCGTGGACCACTTTCAGTACGTCTCGCTGCTCAACGAGCGCTACGACTACGATCAGCGTGTCGCGCTGATTGCCGCGATGTGGCGTCTGGCCTACGCCGACCATGAGCTGGCGGCCCTGGAGGAGCACCGGATTCGCCGCCTGGCCGATCTGCTCTATGTGACCCACAGTGACTTCATTCGCACCAAGCTGGCGGTGCAGGAGGAACTGAAGCGGGGGTGACGGAAATTCACTGGTCTTCCGCGGAGTCCTCGCGCGCCAGCACGCCGCTGGATTCGACCGCGCGACCGATGGCCTGGAAGGTGCGGTCGGCCTCCCGCCGCGAGGGCGCGCCGCGCAGGCAACTGACGACGACAACCGCACCCGGTGTCCCGGGGGCGAGGATGCCGGCATCGCAGAAGCGTGCATACTGGGTTCCGGTTTTCTGGGCAAAGGGCCACTGCCGCTGAAACCCGGCGGATAGGCGCCGATGGCCCGTGTCGGCGCGCTGCATGATCGATAGCAGGGTGGCGGTGGCTGCGGCGGGCAGCGCCTCGCCCTTGCCGATCCTCTCCAGCATGTCCGCGTATCGATCCAGCCTACCCGAGTTGAGCCCTGTCGCGTAATAGCGCTGGTAGGCCGCGGCGAGATCGAGCGCTGGAAATTGCTCCCGTCGGCTATCGGTCAACTGGGCGAGCCGGGTCAGGCGCGGTTCGCCGAAGTCGGCCTGTCGCAGGTCGATCAGTTGCCTGCCGGTCAGCGATTGTGCCCTGGGCGTGAAGACGCCGTAGAGATGCCGCCTCACGTCGATCAGAGTGGTAATCGGGCCGATTCCTTCGTCCATCAACGATCTCGCCCGGCGATTGACCGCTTCTAGTCCCACCCGTCTCATCAACATGTCGGTCGCGGTGTTGTCGCTGTCGATCAGCATTCGCTCGAGCAGGGTCCGCAGGGAGATCCTGGTGCCGGGAGCGGCCCAGTTGGTGGCGCCCGCGCCGTCGACGTAGTCGCTGGCGTGGAGTGTCATGGTGTCATCGAGATCGGCACCGTCCCTTGAGATCCGGTTGAGCAGCTCCACCGCCACCGGTACCTTGACCAGCGAGGCCCAATACCAGCGCTCCGCGTCGCGCCATCCGACTCGTTCTCCGTCATCGAGTCGACGAACGTGAACGCCTATCTCCCCGGTGCCCGTGCGGTCGTGATAGCGCTGATCGATCACCGCCAGCTGCTTCTCGATCCGAGCCTGCCAGGCGTCGGCCAAGGTCGGTGGCGCCCAGATCAGGACGCTGAGGCACCCGATCAGTACCCGTCGTCGGCGATGAGGGATCATGAAGCGCCCCGTCTCGATGTCAGCCAGTGGACCAGTCGGATCCATCCGGCCGTGGCGACGATCAGGGCCAGCGTCAGGCCGAGAGCCGTCGAGTAGTCGATGTTGTGCCAGTAGCCGAGCGCGATGCGGAACAGCAGGAAGATCACGCTGATATGGAAGATGAACGCCTGCAGGGCATCGCTGCCGATCAGGGTCACCGGCCTGAGCCATGTCGCCAGCGTCTTTCCGCCGACCACGGCGATTGCCAGCAGCGCCAGAGCCCCACCGACGCTGAACAGCATGAAGTCGAGGGCCGGCGGGTGCTTTCCAACGTTACGGGCCAGGGCCGCAAGGGTGTCGTCGAGGGTGGGCAGCGCGAGCCAGAAGAACAGCGCGAACAGCGTTGTAGAGGCGACGACGAGCGAGGCGATCAGGACCCGTCGAACAGCGGGGCTGGCGAAGCCGTAGAGCATCCACTCCCCGATCAGCAGGCCCAGCAGTACCAGAGGGCCGCGGGTCAGCTGCCCCCAGACGTAGTAGTCCTGGTGCTCGACGACCAGCGCCTGTAGCTGCGGCAGCTCCCAGAAATCGAACTCGCGAGCGAGCCAGAGGCCGAATCCGGCCAGCAGGATCGGGCTGGCCAGTCGGAGCCAGCCGGGAAATCGCTTCCATGCGGAGAGGAACCACGGCATCCAGAGCAGGGCGATGGCGTAGAAACCGAGTATCTCGACGAAGCTCGGAAAGCGCTGGTACCGAAGCGCGTCGAGGATATCCGCCGTCGGATAGAGGTGGCTCATCTCGACGATCGTGAGGATCTTGTACCAGATCCAGACGACCACGCCCCGCTTGATCAGGCCCCAGCGTCGGCGTGGCCAGTCCGGCTCTCCCACGCGGGGCAGGAAGACCACGGCCAGGGCGATACCGAACACGATCACGAACAGCGAGGAGGAAAACTTGGTGACCAGATGAATCGGCACGATGCCCCAGTCGGGGAACTGATCGAATGGCAGCAGCCCCTTGATGCCGTGGCTCAGGATCATCAGCACGACGGCGAAACCACGGGCCAGGTCGATGGCGTCGATCCGGCCGTCGGCCATTGGCGCCGCGAACGGGGCTCGCCACCAGGGAGTGGCGGGCGAGGGCATTACGGCGGAAGAGGTCGCGGTGGCGTGAGCCGCGGATTGGCCAGCGAGCGTCGTGGGGCACATCCCTGTGTCTCCAGGCTGTCACGGGGCGCCCGAGCGCGGGCGGGTCTCGGGTTACTCTACCACCTGCCCGCCGGTACTGCTGGCGTGGCGCGCCAGCAATTCCGACCGCGCCGCTAGGGTATCGGCCCCACGTCTCGTTATACTGGGCGCCAAATCATGGTGTGACCGTTGCAAGGAGAGATTCGTGATCGAGGGCATCAAGCATATCGTGGCCGTCGCTTCCGGCAAGGGCGGGGTCGGCAAGTCGACCGTCACCGCCAATCTGGCGCTGGCCATGGCGGCGGAGGGCTACCGCGTGGGCCTTCTCGACGCCGATATCTACGGTCCCAGCCAGGCCCGAATGCTGGGCCTGCCGGAGAATACCCGGCCCGAAGTGATCGACGAGAAGAGCATGAAGCCGGTGATGGCGCACGGCATCCAGGCGATGTCGATGGCGTTCATGGTCGACATCAATCAGCCCATGGTGTGGCGGGGGCCGATGGTTTCCGGTGCCTTCCAGCAGTTGCTCAACCAGACGCTGTGGGACGATCTCGATTTTCTGTTCATCGACATGCCGCCGGGCACCGGCGACATCCAGTTGACGCTGGCGCAGAAGGTGCCGGTGGACGGCGCGGTGATCGTCACCACGCCGCAGGACATCGCGCTGCTCGACGCCCGCAAGGGCATCGAGATGTTTCGCAAGGTCAATGTGCCGGTGCTGGGCGTGGTCGAGAACATGAGCCTGCACACCTGTTCGAACTGCGGCCACAGCGAGCCGATCTTCGGTGCCGGTGGGGGCGAGCGCATTGCCGAGCAGTACGACACCCAGTTGCTGGGCCAGCTTCCACTGCAGCTGTCGATCCGCGAGCAGGCCGATGGTGGCAAGCCCAGCGTGGTGGCCGAGCCGGATGGTGAGGTCGCCGCCACGTTTCGTGCCATGGCGCGCGCGGTCGTCAGCGGTGTCGCCGGGCAGGATACCGGTGGGCCCTCGATCTCGTTCAGCGACTGATCCCGGCCAGCGCACGAGCCGTCGCCAGCCTCGTTCGGACGGGGTTGGCGCGCGCCGCGGAGACGCGTCTTGCCGCCATTTTTCGCGGCCGGCCAGCCTGAATGCTGTTTTCGGACGCGTCGTTTCCTTCACGGAAGCGGGCCGCTATCATGTCGCCCACCGAGAAGTTTCCCCGATGATTTCATGACGTCGTGACGACGTCTGCCCCTGTCTCAAGGACGCCTGCATGAGCATTAAATCCGACAAGTGGATTCGCCGTATGGCGGAGCAGGAGGGCATGATCGAGCCGTTCGAAGCCGATCAGGTCCGCCACGTGAACAACCAGCGCGTGATCTCCTACGGCACTTCCAGCTACGGCTACGACGTGCGCTGCGCCGACGAGTTCAAGGTGTTCACCAATATCCACTCGGCGATTGTCGATCCCAAGGCGTTTGACGAGAAGAGTTTCGTCGATATCAAGGGCGATGCCTGCGTGATCCCCCCCAACTCGTTTGCCCTGGCGCGTACGGTGGAGTATTTCCGTATTCCACGCAGCGTGCTAACGATCTGCCTGGGCAAGTCCACCTACGCGCGTTGCGGCATCATCGTCAACGTGACGCCGCTGGAGCCGGAGTGGGAAGGGCATGTCACCCTGGAGTTTTCCAATACCACCAATCTGCCGGCCCGTATCTACGCCAACGAAGGCGTGGCGCAGATGCTGTTTCTGGAGTCCGACGAGATCTGTGACGTTTCCTACAAGGATCGTGGCGGTAAGTACATGGGGCAGCGCGGCGTAACGCTACCGCGCACCTGAAAGAACTACCTGCGTTGACAATACTGCGTCAAAAACGGCCTTAAAATGCTCATTTACAAACTCGTAAACTGCGCTTTTTCGGCCGTTTTCTCCTTGTCTTGCCTGCCTCGCTGACGTTCTTCGGTAGTTAGTTGATTATCATGAGGCCGAGCGGTCATCGGTGCGGTTCTTGATGGTCTCACCGAAGCCATCCAGGAACGGCTTTTCGGCCGGATCGAGGCGATCCATGCCGGAGACCACCCGATGCCAGTAGGGGTAAAGCGGTGCTGGGCGGGTCAGCCGTTCGAGGCGCTGGTGCTCCTCCTGGCTCAGCTCGAGATCGGCGGCGGCGAGATTGTCGCGAAGGTGCTCCTCGCTGCGGGCGCCCACGATCAATGAAGTGACGCCCGGGCGATCCTTGAGCCAGGCGAGGCAGGCGCGCGGGATCGAGCAGTCGTGGGCCTCGCCGATGGCGGCCAGCGCCTCGATAATATCGTAGGCGCGCTCCATGTCGTGGATGTAGGGCTCCGGCCAGCCGTTGCCCTGGCGGGTGTCCGGCGGCGTGGGCTGGCCGCGACGGACCTTCCCGGTCAGAAAGCCTTCGCCCAGCGGCCCCCAGATCAGCGAACCAACGTTCTGGTCCAGCGCCAGCGGCATCAATTCGTACTCGGCTTCACGAGATTCCGGGGTGTAGTAGATCTGCTGGCTGATCGGCTTGTTGAAGCCGTGAAGTTCGGCCTTGCCGAGGGTCTTCATCATCTGCCAGCCGGTATAGTTGGAGGTGCCCCAGTAGCGTACCTTGCCGCTGGAGACCAGATGGTGCATCGCCTCCAGAGTTTCCTCGATGGGGGTGACGCCATCCCAGTTGTGCAGTTGATAGAGATCGATATGGTCGGTGCCCAGCCGTTGGAGGCTGGCTTCGACGGCGCGAATCAGGTGGTAGCGCGAGGCGCCGCTGGCGTTGGGATCGTCGCCCAGCGGACTCCTGCCCTTGGTGGCGAGGATGATGTCGTTACGCTTGCTGCCAAGCGCCTTGCCAGTGATCTCCTCGGCCAGGCCCAGCGAATAGAGATCGGCGGTATCGATCAGGTTGACGCCGGCATCGAAGGCGATGTCGAGCAGCTTCTTGGCACCCTTGACGTCGACGCTCGCTGCCTTCTCGAAACCGTTGGCACCGCCGAAAGGCACCGTGCCCAGGGTCAACGTCGATACCATCAGACCAGAATTGCCCAGCGGACGATAATCCATATCGCTTCTCCTCCTTGGTTGCTGAAAGCTGCGCTGACGGAAATGAGAGTCGCCCGGCAGTGGGCCGGGCGCTGCAGGGTATCAGTCTGGCAAAGATTGGCGTCAGGGCAAGCCTAGGAGAGAGGCCGGTGGCAACGGCATGGCTCGCACGCGCCGGCATCCGGCGCGCGCGGGCTCAGTCGTCGAGGTCTTCGTCGAGCTCTTCGGCGGCATCGGCATGGGACATGCGCAGACCGGTGGGCGGCAATGGCATGTTGTCCAGCGTCACCTTGCCGTCGGCCGACAGCTTGATTCGGCCTTCCAGGAACCAGCGTACCGCGATGGGATAGATCAGGTGCTCGCGGGCATGGACCTTCTCGATCAGGGCGTCGAGATCCTGCTCGGGCTCGACCTTGACCACGGCCTGGATCACTACCGGCCCGCCATCTAGCTCTTCGGTGACGAAGTGCACGCTGACGCCATGCTCCGAAACGCCGTCCGCCAGCGCGCGCCGGTGCGTGTCCAGGCCCTGGTAGGCCGGCAGCAGCGAGGGGTGGATGTTGAGCATGCGCCCACGGTAGTGATCGACGAAAGCCGGCGTGAGAATACGCATGAAACCCGCCAGCACCACCAGGTGCGGTTCGTGGCGGTCGATCACCTTGATCAGCGCGGCGTCGAAGGCTTCGCGGGAGTCATACTCACGGTGGGGCAGGGCCACCGCGTCGACCCCGGCATCCCTGGCTCGCTTGAGCCCGTAGGCGTCGGCCTTGTTGGCGACCACGGCGACGATTTCGCCGCCACCGAGCTCCTCGTGCTGCTGGGCGTCCAGCAGCGCCTGCAGGTTGCTGCCGTTGCCGGAGATCAGTACCACCACCCGCGGCTTCTCGGCCGCGGCGGCCTCGAAGTCGTTCAACGTGTCGTGCTGTTGTGAAGGATAGTCACCGCTCATGCCGGCAGGTTCTCCAGTTGGACGGCCTCGGCGCCGTCACCGCGGGCGACGATATCGCCCAGCCGATAGACCGTTTCCCCGCTGGCCTCGAGATGGGCGATGGCCTGGTCGACCTGGTCGCGGCCGACCGCGATGACCATGCCGATGCCGCAATTGAGTACCCGGTACATCTCACGCTCTTCCACGTTGCCCTGCTGCTGCAGCCAGTCGAAGATGGCCGGACGCTGCCAGCGGGTGACGTCGATCCGGGCCGCCAGATCGTCCGGCAGCACGCGTGGCACGTTCTCGAGCAGGCCGCCGCCGGTAATGTGAGAGAGGGCGTGCACGTCGACGCCGCTGGAGCGAATCAATGACAGCAGCGGCTTGACGTAGATGCGGGTCGGCGCCATCAGCAGGTCGGCCAGCGGCTTGCCGTCGAGGGTCTCGTCGAGCTTGCCGCCACCGACCTCGAGGATCTTGCGGATCAGCGAGTAGCCGTTGGAGTGCGGTCCCGACGAGGCCAGCCCCAGCAGCACGTCGCCTTCGCCGACCTTGCTGCCGTCGAGAATCTCGGATTTCTCGACCACGCCTACGCAGAAGCCGGCCAGGTCGTAGTCGCTGCCCTCGTACATGCCCGGCATCTCCGCGGTCTCGCCGCCGACGAGCGCGCAGCCGGCCTGGCTGCAGCCCTCGCCGATACCGGTGACCACGTCGGCGGCGATATCGACGTCCAGCTTGCCGGTGGCGTAATAGTCGAGGAACTGCAGGGGTTCGGCACCGGCGACGATCAGGTCGTTGACGCACATGGCGACGAGATCGATACCGATGGTGTCGTGTCGGCCCAGATCCATGGCGAGGCGCAGCTTGGTGCCGACGCCGTCGGTTCCGGAGACCAGTACCGGCTGGCGGTAGCCACTGGGAATTTCACACAGTGCGCCGAAGCCGCCGAGCCCACCCATGACTTCCGGACGCGAGGTGCGCTTGGCGACGCCCTTGATTCTCTCGACCAGCGCATTGCCGGCATCGATGTCGACGCCGGCGTCACGATAGGTCAAGGAATGCCGGCCAGACGAACCGGGCGCGTTCGGAGTGTCGGAAGAGGAGCGCGTCATGGGAGGACCTTTCTGAATGGGGATGATGTTCGGCGGGGCGCATTGTAGCATTGCTTCATTGAGGGAACAGCCGAAGGGCGACGAGAGCGCGATGACAACACTGCAAATCTGGAGCGTGATCGGGGGCGCGCCGGCGATCTGGCTGTCTGCCCTGCCGGAGCCGGTCTCCCCGCCGGCGTGCGATGGTGCGATCGGTAGAATCGTCGTTGCCGCCATGGGCGGGCCGTTGCCGCTTCGTGGCCGGGCGAGAAACGTCCACGTCGCCCGGGGCCCAAGCTGGGGGAGTGGATCCGCATGAGCGTCGGGCCGTCACAACTCCCGCTGGGGGTCGGTCTTCGCGATGATGCGACGCTCGCCAACTACCTGCCTGGCGACAATGCGTCGCTGGTGTCGCACCTGACAGGACAACTGCAGGAGGGTGGGGAGTCGTTCCTCTACCTGTGGGGCGGCGAGGGCGTGGGTTGCAGCCACCTGCTGCAGGCGGCCTGCCACCAGGCGGATGCCCAGGGCAAGCGCGCGCTCTATCTGCCACTGGATACGCTGGGACACTTCCCGCCCGACATTCTCGAAGAGCCGGAACGGCTCGATCTGCTGGCCATCGATGACCTGCAACTGGTGGTGGGGCGCAAGCGCTGGGAAGAGGCGCTGTTCCACGGTTTCAATCGCTTGCGCGATGCCGGCAAGCGGCTGGTGATCGCTGCCGACCGCTCGCCGCGCCAACTCGAGGTCAAGCTGCCGGACCTGGCTTCTCGCCTGAGTTGGGGGATGGTGTTCCATGTCCAGCCGCTGGACGACGTCCAGCGGCTGGCCGCTCTCCAGCTCCGGGCCAGGGTTCGCGGGATGGAACTGCCGGCGGAAGTGGGGCGGTATATCCTCCATCGCGGGCCGCGCCAGCTCGACCCGCTGTTCGAGATTCTCTCGCGGCTCGACCGCGCGTCGCTGTCTGCCAAGCGCAAGCTGACCATTCCTTTCGTCAAGCAGGCGCTGGAGTGGTGAGCCGGCCCGCGCGGCCGGCGTCCCGTAGCGCCCACCTCTGACACCAATACCGGGCCCCGGTAGCGGGTATTCGACTCAAGGATTCATCATGGCTCGTCGTCGTTTTGCGCTGGACCCACCCGGGATCGCCACCGCCATGCGCGCGGTCTGGCGTGAAGGCTACGGCATCGCCGACCTTCGCAAGGATGTGATGGCGGGAATCACCGTCGGCACGGTGGCCGTGCCATTGTCCATGGCGCTGGCGATCGCCACCGGCGTGGCTCCGCAGCACGGGCTCTACACGGCGATCGTCGCCGGTGCCGTCATTGCCCTGACCGGGGGCGCCCGTTTCAGCGTATCCGGACCCACCGCCGCCTTCGTCGCCATTCTGTTCCCGATCGTCCAGCAGCATGGCCTGGGCGGCCTGCTGATCGCCTCGATGATGGCGGGCATCATCCTGATGGTGCTGGGTGCGCTCCGCATGGGGCGGCTGATCGAATTCGTCCCCTATCCGGTGGTGCTGGGCTTCACGGCAGGCATCGCGGTGGTGATTGCGATACTCCAGATTCCCGACTTCCTGGGCCTCTCCGGCGCCGGGCTGGGTGAACATTTCCTCGACAACGTGACCAGGATCGCCCTGTCGATGCCGAGCCTCGATCCGCTGGAGACGGGGATTGGCATCTTCACGCTCACGGTCATGCTGTTGTGGCCACGCGCCAGGATCCCCGTTCCCGCGCCGTTGATCGGTCTCGTCGCCGGCGCGCTGGTGGCTTATTGCGCCAATCGCTGGGCGGGCGCCGACGTCGAGACCATCGCCTCACGCTTCAGCTGGTCAGCGAACGGGGCAAGCGGAAGCGGGATTCCGCCCATCGCGCCTTCGTTCGCGCTTCCCTGGCTGCTGCCGGGCGCCGATGGCGAACCCCTCGAACTGAGCTTCGACCTGATCCGCTCGCTGCTCGGACCGGCGCTCGCGATCGCCATGCTCGGCGCGATCGAGTCGCTGCTCTGCGCGGTGGTGGCGGATGGGCTGACCCGGAGCAAGCATGACCCCAATGCCGAGCTGATCGGGCAGGGGATGGGCAATATCGTGGCGCCGCTGTTCGGCGGAATCACGGCCACGGCCGCCATCGCGAGAACGGCCACCAACATCCGCAGCGGTGCGCGCTCCCCGATTGCCGCGCTGGTGCACGCCGGCGTGGTCCTGCTCGCGGTGATGGCACTGGCGGGGCTGCTCGGACTGGTGCCGATGGCATCCCTGGCCGCGCTGCTGTTCGTCATCGCCTGGAACATGAGCGAGGCCCGACACGTCCTGCGGGTGCTGCGTTCGTCTCCCCCCGGCGACGTCGCCATCCTGGTCGTCTGTTTCGCGCTGACCGTCCTCTTCGACATGGTGCTGGCGGTGGCGGTCGGTATCGGCCTGGCGGCGGCGCTGTTCATTCGCCGAATGGCGCTGCTGACGCATACCGATCGTGTCGATGTCGAGAACCATCCCGCAACCCTGGGCCTGCCGCCCGAGATCGCGGTCTACGACATCGATGGCCCGCTGTTCTTCGGGGTTGCCGAAAAGGCGCTGACCTCGTTGCATCGCGTCGATCCCAAGGTGCGCATCGTCATCATCGACATGGGGGGCGTCCCGAGCATGGATGGCACCGCCATCGTGGCATTTCAGGCCCTGGTCGAGGCGATGAGGCGCCAGCAGGTCGCCATCATTCTGGTCGGCCTGCCCGCCCGCATCATCGTCAAGCTACGCCGCGCCGGCATCCGCAGAACCGGCACGCTGACGTACTGCCGGGATCTTTCGCGGGCCCGGAGCGTGGCGCTGCGCTGGCAAGGACGGCTGACGGAGTCGGAGGCGAGTTCGGCCCCCGCTCAGAGCGTTACATCCCGGTAATGGGCTGGCGCCCGGGCCTGGCTCCCGTCATCGGCGGCTCTGCGCTCGCGGATCAACTGATGAAGCGTGCTCATCAGCTTCGCGGCACCGGGTGACATGCGTCGTTCGCGCAGGCTGATCAGGCCGAACGGCTGGACGCTGATAACATCCGTCGACGGCAGGATCGTAAAACGGGGCTGGGTGCACAGCAGGTCGGCGACCTCTCGGGTCGTTACGGTGACCGCATCCGACTTGTCGACCATGGCGAGCGCCATGTAGATGTCCGGCGTATTGATGATGCGTTGGGGGGGAGCCACCTTGTGGTGCAGGAAGAGGTGCTCGACGCGCTGGCGCATCAGCGCCCCCGGGGGCTGGAGCACCCATGGGTAGTCCAGCATCGGCGTCAGATCGAAGGTCTCACGGGCGGTGAGCGGGTGATCCGCCCGGCATACGAAACACAGCGCTTCCTCCCCGATCTCCTCGAACACGAAATCGCCGGCCGGCATTCCGCTGGGGATCCGGGCGATGGCGAAGTCGAATTTGCCATCGCGCAGCCGCGGTACCAGGTTGCGGCTGACGTCGACATCGATATTGACCTCCAGGTGCGGGCTGTCGCGGTGGACGCGTTCCACCGCGCTGGCCAGCAGCGTCACGGCCGGCGCGAGAACCGTGCCGATGGAAACCGTCCCGGCGTTGCCGTCATTGAGCGCATTGATCTCCTCGCTGGCCTGCGCCAGCGAGGTCAACATGCCGCGGGCATGACGAATCAGGCTCTCCCCGTACCAGTTGGGCGTCACCCCCCGTGAATGCCGGTCGAACAGCGAGACGCCGAGCAGGTGCTCGAGATCGCCTAGCAGCTTGGATGCTGCCGGTTGACTCATGCCCAGCCGTTCGGCGGCACGATGAAGGTTGCGGCAGTCGTCGAGGGCGACGAACAGCTGTAGATGACGAAACTTGAGCCTGACGCGCAGGAACCAGTCCGGTGGCAGCAACTCGCTGGAGTGAGACTTCATGCCACCATCCCGCGCATGGATTCGACGTTTTTATAAGGCATGTTGCGCTGTTCTCGCGTAGTCAGATCGGGGCGCCCGGTCTAGGGTTTAAACGATCGTGTCGGCGGAAAGGAGCCGGCCGGAACGTCAGCAACGACCCTCGGGACGTGAAGCTCAAATGGAAGACAGGAGTTCGCTATGACTCGCCATCTCTCTGCTGTTCACCGATGTCTCGGCATCGGCCTGTTGGGCATGATGATCGGCCCGGCCTTTCTGCAAGCCCAGGCACAAACGGTGTCGACCACCTCGTCTTCGGCCATGCCGCCGGGAATCGAGCGCTCCTCGTTCGGCCAACTGCCGGATGGCCGCGAGGTCGACTGCTACCGCATCACCAACGACAACGGCATCGAGATGCGGGTCATCAACTACGGCGGCATCATCGTGTCGCTGAAGACCCCCGACCGGGCCGGGCGGATGGATGACATCGTGCTGGGCTTCGATTCGATCGGCGATTATCTCTCCGACACCTATCGTCAGGCCAACCCCTACTTTGGTGCCTTGATCGGGCGCTACGGCAACCGCATCGCCAACGGTCGCTTCACGCTCGACGGGGAGACCTATCATCTGCCGACCAACGATGGACCGAATACGCTGCATGGCGGCGATGTCGGGTTCAATCAGCGGCTGTGGCACGCCGAGCCTTTCTCCTCCGCCGAAGGGCGAGGCTTGGTGCTGACCTACACCAGCGCGGATGGCGAGCAGGGCTTTCCCGGACGGCTCTCGACGCGAGTCAGCTACACGTTGACCAACGACGACGAGCTGGCCATCGATTATCGCGCCAGGACGACACGCGCCACGTCGGTCAACCTGACCCAGCACAGCTATTTCAACCTGAAGGGCGAAGGCAGCCCCAGCATCCTGGACCATGAGCTGATGATCAACGCCAGCGCCTATACGCCGATCGACGAAATCCTGATCCCGACCGGCGAGATCGCCGATGTCAGCGGAACGCCGTTCGATTTTCGCGAGCCGACCGCCATCGGCGCCCGCCTGGGCCAGAAGAATACCCAGTTGGCCTATGCCAAGGGTTACGATCACAACTTCGTGCTGAGCAAAAGTCCCGGACAGGACGACACGCCGACGCTGGCGGCTAGAGTCATCGAACCCCGCAGCGGCAGGGTGCTCGAGGTGGCCACCACCGAGCCGGGCCTCCAGTTCTACTCGGGCAATTTTCTCGACGGAAGCCTCATCGGCAAGAGTGGACGTCCCTACACCCACCGCTCCGGCCTGGCTTTGGAGACGCAGCACTTCCCCGACTCTCCCAACCAGCCGAACTTTCCCTCGACGATCCTGAGGCCCGACGAGACCTATCACTCGCAGACCGTCTATCGCTTTTCGACGACGGCATCGGAAAACCGGCCCGCCACGGATTGAGTCCTGCCCGGAGAGTCGGCCGCGACTCTCCCATGGGTCCCGCTAGAGCCGCCGCCATGGCGGCTCCGGCAGACTGAAACGCCTGTTTTAACCAAAGTCGAAAAACGACTTTAGTCGGCCCGGCGGGTTCGTCCGCTGTGGTTCGCCCCGCCTGCCTGTTGTCCTCCCGGTTTGCTGATAGCAAATCATATATCGGTTTGCCGTTGGATCGTTATTAGCCGGTTATCGAACAACGGCTTAGTGTCACGACAGCCATGTCGTGGCAAACGTTGCCCAATAACAAACCCGATGTCCCCCGAGGGGCTGGAGGCCGCCAATGATTCGCTTTCTAAAATCGTCACTCTTCGTACTCGGCGTGACCGGCCTGGGGGTCGCCTCCGCGCCGCTCCTGGCCCAAGACGAGGTCAAGATCGGGTTCATCGTCAAGAAGCCCGAACAGGCGTGGTTCATCAACGAGCAGGATGCGGCGACCAAGCTCGGCCAGGAGGAGGGTTTCGAGGTGGTGCGGCTGGCCGGCGAGGATGGCCAGCAGGTACTCAGTGCCATCGACAACCTGAACTCCCAGGGCGCGCAGGGATTCGTGATCTGCCCGCCGGACGTGCGACTCGGGCCGGCGATCGTCAATCGCGCCAAGCAGTACGGCATGAAGGTCGTGACCGTCGACGACCAGTTCCTCGGCGCGGATGGCGAACCCATGGCTTCCGTCCCGCACCTGGGAATGTCGGGCTACAAGATCGGCCAGCAGGTCGGCGAGACGATCGCCAAGGAGATGAAGGCGCGGGGTTGGGATCCGCAAAGCGTGGCAGCCCTGCGCATCAGCAACAACGAGCTGCCCACCGCCAAGGAGCGCACCGACGGCGCCACTGACGCGTTGCTGGAAGCCGGCTTCGTCAAGGACAACATCTTCGACGCGCCGCAACAGAACACCGACACCAGCAGTGCCTTCGCGGCGGCGTCTCCGGTGCTGTCGAAGAACGGCCGCTTCGAGCACTGGGTGATCTTCGCACTCAACGAGGAGAGCGTGCTGGGTGGCGTCAGGGCCAGCGAGCAGTACGGGTTGTCTCCCGACCAGGTCATCGGCGTCGGCATCAACGGCTCCGGCGCGGCCTTCGCCGAGTTCTCCCGCGAGAAGCCGACCGGCTTCTACGGCACGATTGCCGTCAGCTCGACCATGCACGGTCGCCAGAGCGCCGAGAATCTCTATACCTGGATCACCGAGGACAAGGAGCCACCGGCCAACACCGAGACCACGGGCACGCTGATGACGCGCGACAACTGGCAGCAGGTTCGCGAAGAGCTGGGCCTGTAGGCCTACTCGCGAGACCGCGCTCCCATCGCTGAGGAGACTGGAATGGCGGAAGCTTATCTTCGCATTGACGGCATTACCGTCGAATTCCCCGGCGTCCGGGCGCTGGAGGGTGTCAGCTTCGCGGCGAGGGGAGGGGAAGTCCATGCCTTGATGGGCGAGAACGGGGCCGGCAAGTCGACGCTGCTCAAGGTGTTGAGCGGCGTCAACCGGGTCACCAGCGGGCAGCTCTGGATCGATGGTGAGCCGATCGTTTTCGCCAACGCGCGGGAAGCGTTGCGCCGTGGGGTCTCGATCATCTACCAGGAGCTGACGCTGTCGCCGAACCTTTCGGTGGCGGAGAACCTGCTGCTGGGGCAACTGCCGGTCAAGCACGGCTTTCTCGACCGGCGCCGGCTGCGCGAACGGGCGATGACGATCCTGGAGGAGTTGGGCGAGGGGAGTATTCCCCCCTCGGCCAAGGTGCGGGATCTGTCGATCGGCCAGCAGCAGATGATCGAGATCGGCAGGGCGCTGCTGCGCGATGCCCGCATCATCGCCTTCGACGAGCCGACCAGTTCGCTCTCGGTCCAGGAGATCCGCCATCTCAAGCGGATCGTCTCGCGGCTGCGCGACGAGGGGCGCGTGGTGCTCTACGTGACCCACCGCATGGAAGAGGTGTTCGAGATGTGCGATGCGGTCACCGTGTTCCGCGATGGCCGCCACATCCGCACCCACGACACCCTCGAAGGACTCGATCACGACACCCTGGTCAGCGAGATGGTGGGCCGCGAGATCGAGGATGTCTACGGTTACCGCCCGCGGGAACGCGGCGAGGTATTGATGCGCCTCGAGGGGATCGAGGGGCGAGGCGTGAGGGCGCCGGTCAGTCTGGAGGTGCATCGCGGCGAGGTGCTGGGGCTGTTCGGACTGGTCGGCGCGGGTCGCAGCGAGCTGATGCGGCTGGTTTGCGGGGTCGAGCGCGCCACCGCCGGCCAGGTCTCGTTCGATGGAACCAGCCGCCGATTCGGCTCGGCCCGTCAGGCGATCCGCGCCGGCATCGCGATGTGCCCGGAGGACCGCAAGTCCCAGGGCATCTTTCCCGTTGCCAGCGTGTCCGACAATCTCAATATCAGCTGCCGGCGCTTCTTCAAGCGCTGGGGAGGCTTTCGCGACCCTGCGCGAGAGACCCGCAACACCCACGACTACATCCGCCAACTGCGGATCAAGACGCCCGGCCCCAAGACCCCCATCGCCAACCTCTCCGGCGGCAACCAGCAGAAGGTGATCCTGGCGCGCTGGCTGGCGGAGGAGATCGACCTGTTCGTGATGGACGAGCCGACCCGCGGGATCGATGTCGGCGCGCGTCGGGACATCTACTCGCTGCTCTACGACCTTGCCGAGCGGGGCAAGGGGGTGCTGGTCATCTCCAGCGATCTGGCGGAGGTCAGCTCCATCTGCGATCGCATCGGGGTTATGCGGAACGGTGAGCTCATCGACATCGTCCCGCGCGAAGAGGCGACGCCCGAGCGTCTGCTGGGTCTGGCGCTACCGGCCTGAGACTGGCAACGGATTTCCACGAGAGTCTTGAATCGCAAGAGGATTCGACAACATGAACGATAAAGTTGCCGCCCAGTCGACGCTGCCCGTCGCAGGGCGCAGGGGACTTCCCAAACCGCTGCGGACGCTGCTGGACACATCGGGGCTGATCGCCGTCTTCATCCTGCTGTTCATCGGCCTCTCGGTGCTGGTGCCGGACTTCCTGACCGGGCGCAACATCGTTGGCCTGCTGCTGTCGGTGACGCTGATCGGCACCATCGCCACCACCATGATGATGGTGCTGGCACTGGGAGAGGTGGATCTGTCCGTTGCCTCCATCGTCGCCTTTTCCGGCGTCGTGGCGGCGATGGTGACGTCCACCAGTGGCAGCGTGGCGGTCGGCGTACTGGTCGGGATCGCGGCGGGCGCCGCCGTGGGCGCCTTCAACGGCTTCGTAGTCGCCCGCTTCGGCATCAACTCGCTGATCGCCACCCTGGCGGCGATGGAGTTCGTGCGCGGCCTGGCCTACATCACCTCCGGCGGCGATGCGGTAATGATCACCGTGCCGGGGTTCTTCGACCTTGGCAGTGCGTCGTTTCTGGGGCTGACGCTGCCGGTGTGGACGATGATTGGCTGCTTCCTGGTCTTCGGTGTCGTCCTGAACATGACGGCGTTCGGCCGCAACACGCTGGCGACCGGGGGCAACTCGGAAGCGGCCAGCCTGGCGGGCGTCAACGTGCGGCGTTTGAAGATCATGGTATTCGCGCTCCAGGGGCTGGTGGCGGGTATCGCCGGCGTCCTGCTCACCTCGCGCATGGGGCTGGGCGATCCCAATACGTCGCAGGGTCTGGAACTGGCCGTCATCTCGGCCTGCGTCCTGGGAGGCGTCTCGCTCTCCGGCGGCGTCGCCTCGATCACCGGCGTGCTGGTCGGGGTTTTGATCATGGGCTGCGTGCAGAACGCGATGGGGCTGCTCAACGTGCCCACCTTCTACCAGTATCTGGTGCGCGGGGCGATTCTGCTGCTGGCGGTCATGTTCGACCGTTGGAAACAGACGCGTCGCGCCGGGGGCTGACGGGGCGAGCGAGAGAAAGCTGCAACTTTGGTCGAGTCGACGGAACCGCCTTGCGTGATGAACCCGGGGCGCCGCGCTCAAGACGTGTCTATTGATAACCATATATATATCAATCGTGCGGATATTTGACATTTCTTGGTTATCGAATCTTGGCGCTAACGTAGCGGCAACCCACGGCGAGCCTGTCACGCTGGCGCCGTGGCAGGAGTCAGGAGGACGCCATGCAAGACACGACACAAGCGGCGGCCGGCCTCCCCACCTTGGGTTTGCTGGGGATTGCCGTTGCCGCCATCACGATTCTACTGATCTTGATCATCCGGGTGCGGCTGCATCCATTCTTCGCCCTGGTCATCGTCAGTATCGGCACCGCGCTGGCGACCGGCATTTCGGTTGCCAACCTGCTGCCGACGCTGCTGGGAGGGTTCGGCAAGACGCTCGGCAACGTGGCATTGCTGATCGGGTTCGGGGCCGTGCTGGGCCGCCTCGTCGCAGTGTCGGGCGGCGCGCGCGTATTGGCCGACACGCTGATTCACTTCTTCGGCAGCAGGCGGGCGCCCCTCGGGCTGTCGATCGCCTGTCTACTATTCGGTTTTCCGATCTTTCTCGACGCGGCCTTCGTGGTGATGCTGCCGGTGATCTACTCGGTGGCCCGCGAACTGAAGGCGTCGCTGTTGCTCTATGGCCTCCCGGCCGCGGGGGCGTTTCTGGTCATGCATGCGTTGATGCCACCGCATCCCGGCCCCGTCGCCGCTGCCGTGTTCCTGCACGCCGACATCGGCCAGGTGTTGTTCGTCGCCCTGCTGGTGGGGCTACCGACCTGGTACGCGATGGGCTATCGGCTGTCGCTGATCCTGGCCAATCGCTCGCCGTTCCAGGCGGTGCCCAACCTGATGGGCGGGGAGAGCGAGGAGCTCCCGCCGGAGAAGCGTCCGGCCTTCGGCACGGTGCTGCTGGTGCTGCTGCTGCCACTGGCGCTGATCTTCCTCAACACCGGTCTGTCGACGCTGGGCCAAGGGGGCGTCATCGATGGCGACAACCCCTTGGTCTCCGCGCTGATGGTGATTGGCGAGACGCCGATCGCGCTGCTGATCAGCACTTGTATCGCGATGTGGCTGCTGGTCATTCGGTCCAGCGAGCGCGGCGCGATGGATTCGATCAACGAGATCGTCGAGCAGGCGTTGTCGCCGGTCTGCAGCATCATCCTGATCACCGGCGCCGGCGGCATGTTCGGCGGGGTGCTGACGGCGAGCGGTATCGGCGATGCGTTGGCGGAGAGCCTGCAGGCGTTCGGGCTGCCGGTGATCCTTGCCGGCTACGTGATCGCCTCGGTGATTCGAATCGCCCAGGGCTCGGCAACGGTCGCGGGGACCACGGCAGCGGGGATCATGGCGCCGGTGGTACTGGGCGATCCTGGCCTTGCCGGACTGCCCGCCGCTTGCATCACCGTGGCGATCGTCGCGGGCGCGATCGGTTATTCCCATGTCAACGACTCCGGGTTCTGGCTGGTCGGTCGGTTCCTCGGTGTCGACACCAAGACCATGCTCAAGACCTGGACGGTGATCTCCACCGGTATTTCGCTGATGTCGTTCGGGCTGGCATGGCTTGTGTTTTCCCTGCTGTGACGCTGCCCGACGACCGGTTGGCAACATCCTGGACGACTGCCGTGGCCGTCATCCAATGACTAGGGTTCGAGGAGAGAGAGATGAGCGATTCATCGGATAGCCCCCACAACAAGCGCCGTCTGCGCTCGGCCCAGTGGTTCGGTACCGCCGACAAGAACGGTTTCATGTACCGCAGCTGGATGAAGAACCAGGGGATTCCGGACCATGAATTCCAGGGCAAGCCGATCATCGGCATCTGCAATACCTGGTCGGAGCTGACGCCCTGCAACGCGCACTTCCGCAAGCTCGCCGAACACGTCAAGAAGGGCGTGCTCGAGGCCGGCGGCTACCCGGTGGAGTTCCCGGTGTTCTCCAACGGCGAGTCCAACCTGCGCCCCACGGCGATGTTCACCCGCAACCTCGCGAGCATGGACGTCGAGGAGGCGATTCGTGGCAATCCCATCGATGGCGTGGTGCTGCTGGTAGGTTGCGACAAGACCACCCCGGCGCTGCTGATGGGCGCGGCGAGCTGCGACATTCCGACGATCGTGGTGACCGGCGGGCCGATGCTCAACGGCAAGCACGAAGGCGAGGACATCGGGTCGGGAACCGTGGTCTGGAGGCTCTCCGAAGAGGTCAAGGCCGGCAAGATATCGATTCATGACTTCATGGCCGCCGAAGCCGGCATGTCGCGCTCGGCCGGCACCTGCAACACCATGGGTACGGCCTCGACCATGGCCTGCATGGCCGAGTCGCTGGGGGTATCGCTGCCGCACAACGCCGCGATCCCGGCGGTGGATTCCCGGCGCTACGTGCTCGCCCATCTCTCCGGCAACCGCATCGTCGAGATGGTCGACGAGGACCTGAAACTGTCGAAGATACTGACCCGCGCTGCATTCGAGAACGCGATACGAACCAACGCCGCCATCGGCGGCTCGACCAACGCGGTGATCCATCTCAAGGCGATCGCCGGGCGCATCGGTGTCGACCTGCCACTGGACGACTGGACCCGAATCGGTCGCGGCACGCCGACCATCGTCGACCTGCAGCCCTCCGGGCGCTTCCTGATGGAGGAGTTCTACTACGCGGGCGGTCTGCCGGCCGTGCTGCGCCGGCTGGGCGAAGCCGACCGACTGCCCCACAAGGACGCGCTGACCGCCAACGGCAGGACGATCTGGGAAAACGTGCAGGATGCCCCGCACTATAACGACGAGGTGATTCGTCCGCTGGACAACCCGCTGCGCGAGGACGGCGGCATCTGCATTCTGCGCGGCAACCTGGCGCCCAACGGCGCGGTGCTCAAGCCTTCTGCGGCCAGCCCCGAACTGATGAAGCACCGCGGTCGCGCGGTGGTGTTCGAGAACTTCGACGACTACAAGGCGCGCATCAACGATTCCGAGCTTGAGGTCGAGGCCAACGACATCCTGGTCCTGAAGCACTGCGGCCCACGGGGTTATCACGGCATGGCGGAAGTCGGCAACATGGGTCTGCCACCGAAGATCCTCGAGCAGGGCATCACCGACATGGTGCGTATCTCGGACGCCCGCATGAGCGGTACCGCCTACGGCACCGTGGTCCTCCACGTGGCCCCGGAGGCGGCAGCGGGCGGACCGCTGGCGGCGGTCGAGAACGGCGACTGGATCAGCCTGGATTGCGACAACGGCAAGCTCGAACTCGAGGTCGACGACGCCGAGATCGCCCGCCGCCTGGCTGCCGCCGACCCGACCGCGGCATCGAGTCAGATCGCCACCAGCGGCGGCTATCGCCAGCTCTATATCGAGCGGGTGCTGCAGGCCGACGAGGGCTGTGACTTCGACTTCCTGCGCGGCTGTCGCGGCGCCGAGGTGCCACGGCACTCGCACTGAGGTGCTAGCGCGGCGGTCGTCACTCGCCCGTCAGGGTGGCGGTGATTCGGCGCGCGCCGCCGTTCTGGCGGTGCTCGCCGAGCCAGATGCCCTGCCAGGTGCCGGTGAGCAGGCGGCCATTGTCCACGGCCAGGGTCAGTTGAGTGCCGAACAGACTGGCCAGCACGTGGGCGGGCATGTCGTCGGGGCCCTCGAGGGTGTGGCGCAGGCCGTCGAGCCGTTCTGGGGCGATCCGGGCGGCAAACAGCGCCATGTCATGGCGTACGTCGGGGTCGGCGTTCTCGTTCAGGGTCAGCGAGGCCGAGGTGTGCATCAGCTGTAGATGGAGCAGACCGGTGCGGATCTCGGCCAGCCGCGGCAGTGCCGCCAGGACCTCCTCGGTGACCAGATGAAAGCCGCGCGGGCGCGCGGAGAGCGTGAATTGCTGACGGTGCCACATGGTTGAGACGTCTCCGTGAGTGTGCTGAGAGAGTGCATGCCTGGGACCAAAGTCCGCTAGTCAGGCCGTTCGGCGGTGTCCTACTCTGACACGCCGGAGCGCCCAGCGGCGAGGGTCGATGCCGCTGGCGGGTGTCGAACCTGGCGCCGTACGTTTACCGCGGTCATTGGCAAGTGAGAGGCAAGTCATTGGCAATGTCGTCTGCATGTCGTCGAACCCGATGTCGTCAAATCAGGAGTGCGTCATGACTACCCCACGTCTGTACATGTTCCAGACCGGCACGCTCAAGTGCCGGGTGTGCAATATCAAGATGAATGCGGGGTTGGATGAGTATGAGATCCCCGTGCCCTGGTATCTGATTACGCATCCGGAGGGAAACGTGGTCATCGATGGTGGCTGCGCCGTCGAGTGCGCCAGCGATCCGGAGAAGCACTGGGGCGATATCACCGCGGTCTATTGGCCGGTGATGCGGGAGGAAGAGGGGTGCGTTCAGGCACTGAAGACGTTCGGCATCGAACCCGAGGACGTGCGCTATGTCCTGCACAGCCACCTGCACCTGGATCACACCGGCGCCACCGGGCGCTTCCCCAATGCCACGCATATCGTCCGCCGACGCGAATACGAGTATGCGATGGCGCCGGACTGGTTCGCCGCCGGCGGCTATATCCGCGCCGATTTCGATCGTCCCGGGCTGAAGTGGCATCTGCTCGAGGATGGTGACGACGGCTACGACGTCTTCGGCGACGGCAGCATCCGCTTCATCTTCACCCCGGGGCACGCCCCCGGCCATGCCAGCTTTCTGCTCCAGCTCCCCGAGACCGGCCCGGTGCTGCTGGCGGTGGATGCGGCCTACACCACCGACCACTGGGAGGAGAAGGCGCTACCGGGCTTTCTCGCTTCGACCGTGGATACGGTGCGCTCCGTGCGCAAGCTGCACGCGCTGGCCGAGAAGACCGGGGCGCTGGTGGTCACCGGCCACGACCCGCAGGCGTGGCCGACCTTCCGTCACGCGCCCGAGTATTATTCCTGACAGACCGAGATTCTCCTGACAGGCCGAGTTTTTCTGACAGACGGAGTGCCGGGCCTGGCGTGTCGAATGCCGGGCCTGGCACATCAACGCCAGGCGCACCCGGCATGATGAGGCGTGCCGGGGCGATCCATCGAATAGGGAAGTCGCGATGAAAATGCATGCAGCCGTGATCCACGAGATGCAGAAGCCACGCCCGTACCGGGAGTCGCAGCCGCTGTCGATCGAGGAGGTCGAGCTCGACCCGCCCGGGCGCGGCGAGGTGCTGGTGCGCATGCGCGCCGCCGGGCTGTGCCACTCGGATCTCTCCACCATCAACGGCGATCGGCCGCGGCCGCTGCCGATGGTGCTGGGGCACGAGGCCGCCGGCGAGGTGGTCGAGGTCGGCGAGGGCGTCGAGGATCTCGCGCCCGGCGATCATGTGGTGTTCTCGTTCGCTCCCAGCTGCGGCGCCTGCGCTTCGTGTCTCTCCGGGCGTGCGGCGCTGTGCGCGCCGGGGCAGGTGGCCAATGGCGCCGGGCACCTGCTGGGCGGCGGCATGCGCCTGCACCGGGGCGGGCAGAAGATCTATCACCATATCGGGGTTTCCGGCTTCGCCGAGTACGCGGTGGCCTCGCGACGGTCGCTGACGCGGATCGATGCCGATCTGCCGTTCCATATCGCGGCGCTGTTCGGTTGCGCCGTGCTCACCGGGGTCGGCGCGGTGGTTCACACCGCCGGCCTGCGTCTGGGGCAGTCGGTGCTGGTGGTCGGCCTCGGTGGGGTCGGCCTGGCGGCGGTAATGGGAGCCGCCGGGGGCGGCGCTCGCCATGTGATCGCCGCCGATATCGCCCCCGACAAGCTGGAGACCGCCAAGGCGATGGGCGCCACCCATGTGGTCAACAGTGGCGATGCCGACGCCATCGACCAGGTGCGCGAGATCAGCGGCGGCGGGGTGGATATCGCCGCCGAGTTTGCCGGTGTCTCCAAGGCGCTGGAGTTCGCCTACGAGTGTACCGCCCGCGGCGGCACCACGGTGACCTCTGGGCTACCGCATCCGGACGTACGTTTCGCCATCAGCCCCACCCGGATGGTCGCCGAGGAGCGTACGCTCAAGGGCTCCTACCTGGGCGGCCACGTGCCGTCGCTGGATGTGCCGGAGTATATCGCGCTCTATCGCGCGGGCCGGCTGCCGGTGGAGCAGCTCTTGACCCATCGTCTGAAACTGGACGAGATCAACCTCGGCTTCGACCGTCTGGCCAGCGGAGAGGCGATTCGCCAGATCATCGACTTTGACTGAGCGCGCTCAGCCACCCAGAGGAGGTGTGCCTGGTGTATCATCATGGCCGCCTCCCGACATCCGCCGCGCGAAGTGGATGCAGTGTGACGACCGACTGCTAGTCTTGATTGAGTCCGGGCGCTGTCTGAAAACTGCCTGCGCTTGGCTGGATGACGTTAGAAATCAGCTCACTTACTGGGTTCGGAACGTCCGAAGGAGGGCGAGCGCCGCGGGTCACAGGCTCATTCGGGCCTCGTTGCCCGGTACACCAGCCCGGTCCGCTTTCGACGCGCGATATCCTGGTCGTTCGCACTTTGCGCAGCGGCGCCGTCCCCATCGTCGATCCTGACGATCTGTCGCTGATTTTTGCTTCGTTTGGCCATCGCACGCCGCTTTCTCAGCGAGCGCCCCACGAGAACCGGGAGATCGGCGGCGTGCCGATCTCCATGGGTTCCTTGGCATTTCATCCGTCATCGATAGGAGAAGGTCATGGCTCAGACACGAGTCGAGCGCGATAGCATGGGCGAGCTGAACGTTCCCGAGAGTGCTCTTTACGGCGCGCAGACCCAGCGTGCCGTCAATAATTTCCCGATCAGCGGCCAACCGCTGCCCTCGGCTTTCATCGCCGCGGTCGCCCATATCAAGCGCGCTGCCGCGGAGGTCAACCGGGAACTGGGGTTGCTGGACGATGACCGAGCGAAGGCCATCGTGGCGGCGGCCGATGAGATCATCGACGGCAAGCACGTCGATCAGTTTCCGATCGATGTGTTCCAGACGGGCTCGGGCACGTCGACCAATATGAACGTCAACGAGGTGATCTCTCACCTGGCCAGCCGGGAGGGTCTCGAGGTCCGCCCCAACGATCACGTCAACATGGGGCAGTCGAGCAACGACGTGATCCCCACGGCCATTCACCTCGCCGCGGCGACGCAGGTTCGCGAGCGCCTGCTGCCGGCGCTCCATTATCTGCGTGCGACCATCGACGACAAGGCGAAGGAGGTCGATGACGTGGTCAAGACCGGACGCACCCACCTGATGGATGCGATGCCGGTTCGCCTAAGCCAGGAACTCGGCGGCTGGTCCAGCCAGATCGGACAGTCGATGGAGCGCCTGGAGGACGGGCTCAAGCGGGTGACTCGCCTGGCACTCGGTGGCACGGCCGTCGGTACCGGCGTCAATGCCCATCCCGATTTTGCCGAGAAGGTGGCAGCGCGCCTGGCCAGCGATACCCACCTCGACTTTCGGCCCAACGACAGCTTCTTTGCCAGTCTGGCTTCCCAGGATGCGGCGGTGGAGCTCTCGGGCCATCTCAAGGCTTATGCCGTCGCGGTGATGAAGATATCCAACGACCTGCGCTGGATGAATTCCGGTCCTCTGGGCGGGCTCGGCGAGATCGAACTGGAGGCCTTGCAGCCGGGCAGTTCGATCATGCCGGGCAAGGTCAATCCGGTGATCCCGGAGTCGGCGGCCCAGGTTGCCGCTCAGGTCATCGGTAACGATGCAGCCATTACCGTGGGCGGACAGAGCGGTAATTTCCAGCTCAATGTGATGTTGCCGCTGATCGCGCACAACCTGCTGGGCTCGATCAAGCTGCTGGCCAATGTGAGCCGGCTGCTGGCGGATCGCGCCATCGCCACGTTCAATGTGCGTCGCGACAACATCGAGCGCCCGCTCTCGAAGAACCCGATTCTGGTCACTGCACTCAACTCGGTGATCGGTTATGACGCGGCAGCAGCGGTCGCCAAGAAAGCCTATCAGGCCGGCCGGCCGATCATCGACGTGGCCGAGGAGGAGACCGATCTATCGCGCCAGGAACTGGAACGCCTGCTCGATCCGGCCAAGCTGACCGAGGGAGGAATCCCCGAGTAGGGTCCGCTCTCCCTTCCGGTCGCCATCTGTAGCCAGATTCTGAGATCAATGGTTCCAGTTGGTGGCCGATACTACGACGCCACCCGCTCGGGTGGCGTCGTGGTCAAGCATGGTCAGTCCAGGCGAAGCGGGTTCAGACCGGCTCCTCGCCATGGCGATCCTGCGCTTCCTCGATCGTCTCCTCCGCCACTTCCCGCTCGTCGCTATCGGCTTTCTCGGGCTCGTTCTCGGCCGCCCGGGTCGGGTTGTGGCGGAGCGTCACCAATATGGGGAAGTGATCGGATCCCACTTCCGGCAGCCGCTCCATGTGGACGAGGGTGAAATGCTCGGTGACGAAGACGTGATCCAGCGGCCAGCGCAGCATCGGATATTTGGCGTGGAAGGTGCTGTACTGACCGCGACCGCGGCGAAGATCGAGCATGCCGCTGATCTTGCAGAACAGTTTCGTCGTCGGTGACCAGGCAACGTCATTGAGGTCTCCGGCAACGACGGTGGGGTCATTGCGCTCTGCAATGGTCTGGCCCACCAGCAGCAGTTCCGCGTCGCGCCACAGTGATTCATCGCTTTCCGAGGGGGCGGGCGGCCGCGGATGCAGGGCGTGGAAACGAATACGACTGCCATCCCTCAACCTTACCCAGGCATGAATCGAAGGGATATCATCCTGAATCAGCCATTTGACCTCGACATCTTCCAGCGGCAGACGGGAGTAGAGATGCATGCCGTAGAGATTGTCGAGGGGGATGCGCACCGCTTCCGGCATCGACTCGCCGATGGCGGCATCCAGTTGATCCCCCCACCATTGATCGGACTCCAACGTCAGCAGGATGTCGGGGTCGTGCTCCTGGACCAGGTCGATCAACTTCGATGCCTGGCGATTGGGAGTCAGGACGTTGGAGACGAGCAGCTTGAGTTCGTGTTCCGGCGCCTGGGAATTGGATTTGACCACCGTGCAGCGTGCCAACGGGGTCCAGGGGTAGATGCGCGCCCACTGGATGACCGCCGCGATCACGCTGGCGGCGACACCGGCCCAGTGCCACCAGCGCTCGGGTTCGAATGCGAGCTGAATCAGCGCTAGCGCGGTGGCGGCGATGGCTATCTGGAGAAGCGGGAAATCGAAACTGCGAACGCTCCAATGGCGAATCCGCATGTAAGGCGCCAGGGTGACCAGCAGCGTGAGGCAGCCGAGACAGCTAAAAAGGAGTTGCAGCAAGGGAGGGTTCCTTGTGTCGGGGTAGGACGCCGTGCTGGGCCAAGCGTAGCAGAAACGCGTTTCGTACCCACGGCAGTATGGCTTCCCGGCAACCTCGTGGCAGCTAATTCCTCATGAGACTTTGGATAGTGGGCGCGACTGACCGGCGATTGGGTGCTGGTCGAGGTAGCGCGCCAGCGTCTGCTGCTCGTCACTGGACAGGCGAAGACCCAGCTTGCTGCGTCGCCACAGGATGTCATCGCTGGTGCGTGCCCACTCGTGCTCGATCAGATAGTCGACTTCGGCACGGGTGAGACCGCCGCCGAAATGCTGGCCAAGATCCTCCTGGCTCTGCGTATCGTTGAGGAAGCCGAGACACAGCGAGCCATAGCTGGAAGCGAATCGTTCGGCCCGCTCTCGACCGAGAAACGGATATTCATCCACGATTCGATCGGTAAATGCCTGGCGTGACTCGATGTCACCGCCGGGTAGCCGGGCGTCGGCCGTCCACGACTGGCCCATGGCAGGCAGCAGTGGCTCGAGTTTGCGCATGGCCGCCTCGGCGAGCTTGCGATAGGTGGTGATCTTGCCGCCAAAGATCGACAGCATTGGCGCGCCGTGCCTGTCGAGGTCGAGGGTATAGTCCCGGGTCATCGCCGAGGGGTTCTCCGATTCGTCGTCGCACAGCGGGCGCACGCCGGCATAGGTCGCGACCACATCCTCGCGACCGAGCTGCCTGGTGAAGTGCGCGTTGAGCACGTCGAGCAGGTAATCGATCTCTTCGTCATTGATGGCGACCTGGGCGGGGTCGCCCTGATAGCGGCGATCGGTAGTGCCGATCAGGCTGTAGCGCTGCTGGTAGGGCAGCACGAAGACGATACGGCCGTCGCGATTCTGCAGAATGTAGGCACGGTCGTCATCGTTGAGGCGTGGCACTACCAAGTGGCTGCCCTGGATCATGCGGATGCCGTAGCGGGAGTCGCGCTTGGCATTGCCCTTGACGAAGGACTCCACCCAGGGGCCGGCGGCGTTGACCAGCACCTTGCACCGCTGTTCCTGGTGCTGCCCGCTATCCAGGTCTTCGAGAATGACCACCCACTCTCCCTGCTCCTCGCGAGCCTCGACGCAACGGGTGCGGACCCGGATATCGGCGCCTTTTTCCCGTGCCTGGATCGCGTTCAGTACCACCAGCCGGGCATCGTCCACCCAGCAGTCGGAGTACTCGAAACCACGCTTGATCGCCGGTACCAGCGGGCTTTCCGAACCGAAACGCAGGCGCTTGGCGTTGGGCAAGCTGTCGCGGTGGCTGAGATGATCGTAGAGAAAGAGCCCCGCGCGGATCATCCAGCCGGGCCGCAGGTGCGGTTGATGGGGCAGGATGAAGCGCAATGGCCAGACGATGTGCGGAGCCTTGCGCAGCATGACCTCCCGTTCCTTCAGCGCTTCGCGCACCAGGCGAAACTCGCGGTGCTCGAGATAGCGCAATCCACCATGGATCAGCTTGCTGCTGGCGGAGGAGGTGGCACTGGCCAGGTCCGACTGCTCGCACAGCAGCACGGATAGGCCCCGGCCGGCGGCGTCGTTGGCGATGCCGGCACCATTGATGCCGCCACCGACGACGATGAGGTCATGGACGTGACGCTGTGTCGTTGAGGCCATACCGCTCTCCGGAAGGTGATGATTCGGTCATGTTCGGTTTCGAACATAGACTAATCATTTCCGAACATCAATGGCCGCAGGCAGTTTCCTCGACCAAAAGGGAAGGCATGGAGGCAATCCATCATCGGGGAGAGCAAAGCCGGCGCGTGGCCGGCTGTTGCATGGGCGGTCGGACTTCAGCCCGCGTGGGCGGGCAGGGGCTCGATGTCCGCGGATATCGAAGGATCGGCGACGTAGAGCGCCACATCGTGCTCCCGCATCAGCCGGCGCAGTCCATCGGGTGGCTGCCGGTCGGTGAAAAAGGCGTTGATCTGGCTGAGGTTGCCCTGGCGTACCACGGCATTGCGGTGAAATTTCGAATGATCCGCCGCCAGGAAGACCTGGCGGGAGTTGCGCAGGATGGCTTGTGCGACTCGGACTTCCTGGTAGTCGAATTCCAGCAGCGAACCATCGCCATCGATGCCGCTGATACCGATGATGCCGTAGTCGACCTTGAACTGATTGATGAAGTCGATGGTGGCTTCACCGATGATCCCGCCGTCCCGCGAGCGGACCTGGCCGCCGGCGACGATGACATTGAAGTCGGTCTTGTGCTGCAGAATGGCTGCCACATTGAGGTTGTTGGTGATGACCTCGAGTCCGCTGTGCTGGCACAGCGCTTCGGCGATGAATTCATTGCTGGTGCCGATGTTGATGAACAGCGACGATGAATCGGGAATATGGCTCGCCAGCATTTCGGCTATTCGGCGCTTGGCGTCCAGATTCAACGTCTTGCGGGTATGATAGGCCGTGTTGACGGTGCTCGATTCCAGGCCGGCGCCACCATGGACGCGTTTGACGATGCCCTCTTCCGCCAGTTGATTGAGGTCGCGGCGCACCGTCTGGGGCGTGACGTCGAAGTCTCTGGCGAGCTGTTCGATCGAGGCATAGCCTTGCCGCTTGACCAGCTCGACGATGGCTTCGTGACGTTCCTGCTGTGTCATGGTGGTTTCCTGCCGCGTTCCGTTGACGGTTCTTTGACTGATTCGAGAGGCCAGTCTATCAAAGCTGGATGGCTTGACGTTGGCTCGGGAGGCGGTAACGGGCCGTTCATGACTACGACCATGGTCTAGATTTTCGGGACAGCGTCTCGGTTCGGCGTGACCCTCCGGCACTGCCGGTAGCCCGATGCTCCGCAACAGCGATGTCCATGGTCGGCATCGGCAAATGGCATCGGTCGAGTGGCGCCGGATATTCTCGGGCGACCAAGAGACCGGATTCTCACGCTGAGCGGCATTGGCATTGGCGTGAAATGAGCCGCCCAGAGCGCTGCAAATCAGCAACTTCGGCGGGGTCGTGACCGCGGCGGGCCGGGAGGGGAGTCGGGATCGCTCTCGTGGTGGCGATAAAATCGCTGTGTTGTTGAGGGTGGAGGTATCTACCAACCGAGGGGACGCCCGGCGCCGGCGGTAATCACAGGCGAATTGTCTCGGCGCGACAGGCAGTTGGCGTGATTTTTTTAGGTGCAGAGGGTTGCATTCCGCGCCCGCCTGGGTAAAATTCGCATCCGTTGTCACGGCGAGCCCGCCGTCATCGATGCAGGACCGTAGCTCAGTTGGTTAGAGCGCCACGTTGACATCGTGGAGGTCAGCGGTTCAAATCCGCTCGGTCCTACCAGTTTGCATCCAGCATCGTGCCAACACCATTCAGGACCATAGCTCAGTTGGTTAGAGCGCCACGTTGACATCGTGGAGGTCAGCGGTTCAAATCCGCTTGGTCCTACCAGATTCGAAACCCGAGCCTCGGCTCGGGTTTTTTGTGGCCTGTCATCCCTGGCGGCCACCCTTCGGGCCGCCCGAGGCCTCGAAAACTGCTCCCGACGGTTTTTTGTTTCGGCGATCTGGTCGTGCCCCGCGCACTGACGTCGGCCTGCGCCATCAGCATTCGCGTCTTTTCATCGCAAGCGATGTTGGTTTTCGAACAAATCCTGTCGAAAAAACACCTTTTTCAGCCGAGTTACCATCCCGAAACTTGTCCCGAGTGTTGGACATTAGTGGTTAAGACTAAGGTTTTAATATAATTAAACCGTTTTAAATCATGGCGTTATGAGTGCCTGTTTGTCATTGGTCCCGTCTGCTTTTTTCGTCGTATAGCTTTATGTAGCGACTGTTCTACGATGCTCGAAAGAGAAAAAAGGGAACGGTGCCACTCATGTCATTACAACTCGACAACGTGACACTGTCGGTGCGAGGCGAGACCTATATCAGCGATGCCAGCCTGACGTTGGAACCGGGGTCATTCAATGTGCTGCTGGGGCACACGCTGGCGGGCAAGACCACATTGATGCGGCTGATGGCCGGGCTGGACAGGCCCGACCATGGCAGGGTCTACCTCGATGGCCGTGACGTGACCCATGTGCCGGTTCGCCAGCGCAATGTCTCGATGGTCTATCAGCAGTTCATCAATTATCCGACGCTCACGGTCTTCGACAACATTGCTTCGCCGCTCAAGCAGGCCAGGGTCTCGCGGCAGGAGATCACCCGGCGGGTCGAGGAAACCGCGGCGATGCTGGGAATCCAGCACCTGCTGGGACGCTACCCGCAGGAACTCTCCGGCGGGCAGCAGCAGCGCACGGCGATGGCCAGGGCACTCGTCAAGGAAGCGGATCTGGTGCTGTTCGACGAGCCTCTGGTCAATCTCGACTACAAGCTGCGCGAGGCGCTGCGGGTGGAGATGCGCAAGCTGTTCGAATCGCGCAATACCATCGCGGTATACGCCACCACCGAGCCGGCCGAGGCGCTGGCGCTGGGAGGCACGACGACGCTGCTCCACCAAGGCCGGATCGTCCAGAGTGGTCCCGGCGACGAAGTCTATCGCCATCCCCGGAATCGTGAGGCGGCGACGCTGTTCGGCGAGCCTCCCATCAACCTGATGCCGATGACGATCCAGGCCGGTGAATGCCGTATCGCCGACCAGCGCCAACCACTGCCCGGGGTCTGGGAGTCGCTGTCCGAAGGCGATTACCAGATCGGTATCCGCCCCCATCACTGGTCGCTGGAGCCGCTCTCGGAGCCGGCCCTACGTTTGCCGACGATCTTGCGGGTGGCGGAGATCAGTGGCTCCGAGACCTTTCTGCACCTGTCACACGATCAAATCGAGCTGGTCGCGCACCTGATCGGCATCCACGAGTTCGGCGTGGATCAGGCGCTGGAGGTTCAGGTCCCTTTTCGCCAGCTCTTCGTGTTCGAGCCGGGGGGCGACCTGGTGTTGTCACCTCCTTCACCGCGATCGACAGTGCCCGACGGGCGAGGAGATCACTAGATGGCCGAGATCCGTCTGGAACAGCTGGCCCATAGCTATCACGGCGCGCCCTCAAATCCGGCCGACTATGCACTCCGGCCGATGGACCATGTCTGGGAGCAGGGCGGAGCCTACGCGTTGCTGGGGCCCTCGGGATGCGGCAAGAGCACGTTGCTCAACATCATATCCGGCCTGCTGGTGCCCTCGGAGGGACGGGTACTCTACGACGGCAAGTCGGTCAACGATCTCACCCCGCAGCAGCGCAACATCGCCCAGGTTTTTCAGTTTCCGGTGGTCTACGACACCATGACCGTTCACGACAACCTGGCGTTCCCGCTGCGCAACCAGGGGCAAACCCGGGAGCGCATCGATGCCCGGGTGAGAGAGGTGGCCGAGGCGCTGGAGATCGAGCCGCTATTGAATCGCAAGGCGCAGAACCTGACCGCGGACGAGAAGCAGAAGGTGTCGATGGGGCGCGGCCTGGTGCGCGACGACGTGGCAGCGATCCTGTTCGACGAGCCGTTGACGGTGATCGATCCGCAGCTCAAGTGGCGCCTGCGGCGCAAGCTCAAGGAGATCCATCAGCGCTTCAACGTGACGATGGTCTATGTCACCCATGACCAGTTGGAAGCGTCCACCTTCGCCGACAAGATCGCGGTGATGTACAACGGCCAGATCGTGCAGTTCGGCACCCCGAGAGAGCTGTTCGAGAACCCGCAACACACCTTCGTCGGTTACTTCATCGGCAGCCCCGGCATGAATCTGCTCGATATCGCGCTGGGTGCGTCGGGCATCGAGCTCGAAGATCGTGCGCTGGCGGTGCCCGATGCGGTCGTCGCCCGGCTTCGGCAGCACGAGAAGGGGCGCCTGCAGTTGGGCATCCGGCCGGAGTTCGTGCAGCTCGTGGCATCGGCGGATGCCGTCCTGCACGGGTATGTCGACCTGGTCCAGGACCAGGGCACCTTCAAGATCGTCGACGTGCGACTCGATACGCCGTCGGCGCCGGTGATCAAGGTGCGGCTGGAGGAGGAGGCGCCCGTGCCGGATGGGCGTATCGGCGTCCATTTCCCCGAAGCCTGGCAGCGCTTCTATATCGATGACCATCTGGTGGAGGCTGCTGATGAAGACCTATAACAACAAGGCCTGGTGGCTGGTTCTGCCGGTATTCGTGCTGGTGGCCTTCAGCGCCATCATCCCGATGATGACGGTGGTCAACTATTCGGTACAGGACATCTTCGACCCGAGCACGCGCTACTTCGTCGGCACCGAGTGGTATCGGGAGATCCTGGCGGATCCGAGGCTGCACGACTCGCTGGTGCGTCAGTTCATCTACTCCTTCTGTGTGCTGGCCATCGAGGTGCCGTTGGGCATCGTCGTGGCGCTATCGATGCCCCGGCGGGGACTGGGCGTGCCGTTCAGTCTGATTCTGCTGTCACTGCCGTTGTTGGTGCCTTGGAATGTGGTTGGGACGATCTGGCAGATCATCGGGCGGGAGGACATCGGCCTGTATGGCTGGACCCTCAACAGTCTGGGGCTCGATTACAACTACGCCTCCAACCCGCGGGATGCCTGGATCACCGTGCTGGTGATGGATGTCTGGCACTGGACGTCGCTGGTGGCACTGCTGTGCTATTCCGGGCTGCGCTCGATTCCTGACGTCTACTACCAGGCGGCAAGGATCGATCGTGCCTCGCACTGGGCGGTGTTTCGATTCATTCAATTGCCCAAGCTCAAGAACGTGCTGTTGATCGCGGTCATGCTGCGCTTCATGGACAGCTTCATGATCTACACCGAGCCGTTCGTGCTCACCGGTGGCGGGCCGGGCACCGCCACGACGTTCCTCAGCCAGACGCTGACCCAGATGGCGCTGGGCCAGTTCGACCTGGGCCGGGCTGCGGCCTTCTCTCTGATCTACTTCCTGATCATTCTGCTGGTGACCTGGGTGTTCTACACCGCCATGACCCACAACGACGACAAGGGATGACGCCGCCATGAGATTGCGCAAGAGCCTGGTGATGCTGGTCTATCTGCTGTTCGTGCTGGTGCCGATCTACTGGCTGGTCAACATGTCGTTCAAGTCGAACCGGGAAATTCTCGGCGGGCTGTCGCTCTGGCCCGCGGCGCCGACGCTGGACAACTACCGGGTCATCTTCACCGAGCCGACCTGGTACATGAGCTACCTGAACTCCCTCAGCTATGTCTCGATGAACATGCTGATTTCGTTGCTGGTGGCGTTGCCGGCGGCCTATGCGTTCTCGCGCTATCGCTTCCTGGGCGACAGGCACATGTTCTTCTGGCTACTGACCAACCGAATGGCACCACCGGCAGTGTTCCTGCTGCCGTTCTTCCAGCTCTACTCGGCGGTGGGGCTGTTCGATACGCCGATCGCGGTGGCGCTGGCCCACTGCCTGTTCAATGTGCCGCTGGCCGTCTGGATTCTCGAGGGCTTCATGTCGTCGGTACCCAAGGAGATCGACGAGACCGCCTATATCGACGGTTACACCTTTCCCAAGTTCTTCATCCGGATCTTCCTGCCGATGATTCGGCCCGGCATCGGCGTCACGGCGTTCTTCTGCTTCATGTTCTCCTGGGTCGAACTGTTGTTGGCGCGGACGCTGACCTCGGTCGATGCCAAGCCGATCGTGGCGCAGATGACCCGCACGGTTTCGGCCTCGGGTATCGACTGGGGCGTGCTGGCGGCCGCTGGCGTGGTCGCGTTGTTGCCCGGTATCGCGGTGATCTATTTCGTACGCAACCACGTGGCCAAGGGCTTCGCCCTGGGACGCGTCTGATCCGTTCGTCCAGAGAGAGGGGGAGTCACCATGGGTTGGATGGCCTGGACACTACCGACGGCACTGTTCTTCGCCGGAATCGCGGCGCTGCTGGTCGTGATGACGGTCTGGCAGACCGTGTCGCCGGGCCGGGAGCGCAAGGGCTTCCTGCCGATCTCCACGTCTCGCGGCGATCGGCTGTTCATTGGTCTGCTGGCGGCGGCATATGGCCATTTGCTGGTCCTGGCATTGACCGACTGGCCGCTCTGGATCGCGACGGCGATCTGCGTGGCAGGCATGACAATCATCATGAAATGGGGGTAACGAATCGACCAGGGATCATTGCTCTTCGGATAGCGCCAAGACAGGAAACGCAGCATAACAACGAGGGTTAACGCTATGTTCGATATCAAGAACGCCAGATCGCGCCGCCGGACGCCACTGGGCATCGGCATTGGAGTCGGCCTTGCAGGGCTGATGGCCGTCTCGGGGACTGCGATCGCCGACCAGTATCAGGATGCCGCCAAACGCTGGTTGAGTGACGAGTTCAAGACCTCGACGCTCACGCCCGAGCAGCAGATGGCCGAGATGCAGTGGTACATCGACGCCGCCAAACCGTTCCGTGGCATGCAGATCAATGTTGTTTCGGAAACGCTCACCACCCATAAGTATGAATCCGAGGTCCTGGCCAGCGCCTTCAGCGAGATTACCGGCATCCAGCTGAAGCACGACCTGATTCAGGAAGGGGACGTGATCGAGAAGCTGCAGACCCAGATGCAGTCCGGTCGCAACATCTACGATGCCTACGTCAACGATTCCGACCTGATCGGTACCCATTTCCGCTACGGCAAGGTGGTGCCGATTTCCGACATGATCGAAGGCGATGCCGCCGAGGTGACCTCGCCGACGCTGGATCTGGACGATTTCATCGGGCTCTCGTTCACGACTGGGCCGGACGGCAAGGTCTATCAACTGCCTGACCAGCAGTTCGCCAATCTCTACTGGTTCCGCGCCGACTGGTTCGACGACCCCGATCTCAAGGCGCGATTCAAGGAAAAATACGGTTACGAACTTGGCGTGCCGGTGAACTGGTCGGCCTACGAGGATATCGCGGACTTCTTCACCAACGACGTCCATGACATCGACGGCCAGCGTGTCTATGGCCACATGGATTACGGCAAGAAGGATCCCTCGCTGGGCTGGCGATTTACCGACGCCTGGTTCTCCATGGCCGGGGCTGGCGACAAGGGGATTCCCAACGGCCTGCCAGTGGACGAGTGGGGGATTCGGGTCGAGGATTGTCGGCCGGTGGGCTCGAATGTCACCCGCGGTGGCGCCACCAACGGCCCGGCCGCGGTCTTCGCGACCCAGAAGTACATCGACTGGCTGCACGCCTATGCGCCGCCGGAAGCCCAGGGCATGACGTTCTCGGAAGCGGGACCGGTGCCGGCGCAGGGCAATGTCGCCCAACAGATCTTCTGGTACACGGCGTTTACCGCCGACATGACCCAGCCCGGGCTGCCGGTGGTCAACGAGGATGGCACGCCCAAGTGGCGGATGGCGCCGTCGCCGGTGGGGCCGTACTGGGAGGATGGCATGAAGAAGGGCTATCAGGACGTGGGCTCCTGGACCTTCATGAATTCGACCCCTGAAAAGAATCGACTCGCCGCCTGGCTCTATGCCCAGTTCGTGACCTCGAAGACGGTCTCGCTGCAGAAGACGCTGGTGGGGCTGACGCCGATCCGCGAGTCCGACATTCGCTCCCAGGCGATGACCGATGCGGCACCGAAGCTGGGGGGGCTGGTCGAGTTCTATCGTAGCCCGGCGCGTCTGCAGTGGTCACCGACCGGCACCAACGTGCCGGACTATCCCAAGCTGGCCCAGCTATGGTGGCAGTATATTTCCCAGGCGGTCAGTGGCGAGACCAGCGCGCAGCAAGCCCTGGATGGGCTGGCGGATGCTCAGGACCGGATGATGGAGCGTCTGGAGCGGGCCAATGTCCAGCCAAAATGCGGGCCCAAGCTGAATGAGCCGCGCGATGCGCAGTACTGGCTGGATCAGCCCGGCGCGCCCAAGCCCAAGCTCGACAACGAAAAGCCCCAAGGCAAGACCGTACCCTACGACGAGATGGTGAAATCCTGGCAGGAGAGCTGAGGGTAGAAGCCGATACTTCACAGGGATGATGGCTGTCGCCTGGGCGGCGACCCTCCCGCCGGTTCTCCGGCGGGATTTTTTTTGTCGGCGCGAACCGTGGCGGGCGTATTCTGGACCCGGCCTCACGACTTTTGGCCGGGCGATAGATAACATGGGGGGACAGCAGGAGTGGAACATGTCACTGAATTCGCTTTTCGAACACATCCATCAGTTACCTAGCGTACCCGCCGTGGTTGGTGAACTGATCGCCAGCCTTGATAACGACAGGATCAGCATTCATCGGGTGTCGGCCACCATTCACAAAGATCCCAGCCTGAGCCTCAAGCTGCTTCGCTCCGCCAACTCGGTGCGATACGGCGTGGGGCGCAACGTGGCAACGATCGACGACGCCTTGCTGTTGCTGGGTTTCGATCGCGTGCGCACGCTCGTCATCGCTTCTGGCATGGTCGGCATGCTCAAGGAAGTGCCCGGGCTCGATCGCAAGGCATTCTGGCGCGAGTCATTCATGGTCGCCAATCTCAGTCGCACGATCGTTCGTCATAGCCAGTTGGGCGATCTGGCGCCGGAAACGGCGTTTACCTGCGGTATCCTGCATCACGTGGGGTCTGCGTTGATGCATATCGCCCATCCGGATGTCATGCAGCGCATCGATGCGCTGGTTGCCCAGGGAGCCCCTCGCACCGAGCTGGAAGCCAATCGATTCGGTTACACGTTCAGCGAAGTGGGCGCCGAGCTGGGCCGTCGCTGGCGCTTCCCGGAGACCATCTGCAACGCGCTGACCTACCAGGACAAGCCTCTGGATGCCGTGCCTTTCTCGCCGTATGCCGCTGCCGTGCACCTGGCGATCGGACTCTACCAGAACATCGCCAGCGGGCGCCGGGAGGAGCACGCCTTGGGCGAGATGCCGCGTGAGGTTCGTCGGCCCTTGGCACTGGACCTGTTGGCACTCTACGAGGACATCCTGCAACTGGTGCGCTCGGACGATGAATTGGGCGTCTTCCTGGATTGAGACCGGCTGCCATGCCTGGCAAGAGGATGGCGAGCGATCTCAGACAGCCGGGGCGCTCGCCAGGTCGCTGGCGGCGCCGAACACTCGACATAGGCGTTCGATGCCGGCCTGGTCCTCGCGGCTGAAGCGCGCGGGCAGCGGACTGTCGATATCCAGCACTCCCCAGAGCTCTTCACCGACGACAATCGGCACCACCAGTTCGGAACGTGAGGCGGCGTCGCAGGCGATATGGTCCGGGACGGCGTGGACGTCGTCGACGCGCTGGGTCTGGCGCGAGCGTGCAGCGGCACCACAGACGCCCTTCGAGAACGGAATCGGGTTGCAGGCTGGCAGGCCCTGGAAGGGGCCGAGGATGAGCGTCTCGGGCTGACGCTGGAGGTAGAAGCCGACCCAGTTCAGGTCGTCCAGCGCCTGCATCAGAAAGGCGCTGGTCTGGGCGGCATTGGTCAGCCAGTCGCGGGTGTCCAGAAGCGCTGCCAGTTGACGTTCCAGGGAGTCGTAATCGGTCATCTTGGATCTCCTGCGGGGATGGGTGCGGCGAGGGCGAGACGGAAACGAAAACCAGCGCCTCGGCGCTGGTTTTCATGGTGGTCATGAGCGTGTCTCGTCATGCGCGTGACAATGACGTGGTCACTTCCAGCCGGGAACGGCGCCACCCTGGAACAGTTCCTGGGCCTTGTCGGCAACGGCGTCTGACTGGTACGCCTTGACCAGATCCTGGATCGCCTCGCGATCCTGATCGCCACCGCGCACCACGATCAGATTGACGTAGGGGGAGTCCGGCCCTTCCTTGATCAGCGCATCGTCCAGTGTCAAACCTGCCGGCTGGGTGAAGGTGCTGTTGATGAAGGCCATGTCGACGTCCTGAAGCACACGCGGCATCTGGGCGGCCTCGATCTCCTTGAACGAGTAGTCGTGCGGGTTTTCGGTGATGTCGATCGGCGTCGCTTCCAGATTCTCGGCATCGTCGAGCGTGATCAGTCCATGCTTGTCGAGCAGGATCAGCGACCGTCCTTCGTTGGTCGGGTCGTTGGGTACGGCGATCGTCGCACCATCGGGCAGGTCGTCGATGCTGTCGTACTTGGCGGAGTAGGCACCGATCGGGTAGACGAAGGTCTTGCCGGCGATGGCGAAGTCGTAGCCGCGATCGTTGACCATTGACTGCATATAGGGCTCGTGCTGGTAGGCGTTGGCATCCAGGCTGCCGTCCGCCAGCGCGGCGTTGGGCGTCACGTAGTCGGTGAATTCGACAATCTCGACATCGAGGTCGTACTTCTCCTTGGCGACCTGCTTGGCCACTTGCATCACGTCGGTCTCGGGTCCGGCCATGGTGCCGACCTTGATGGTATCGGCGGTGGCGTACCCGGCACCGGCGGCCAGGCCGAGACCGAGCGCGGCGGCGCTCAGCGTGCGTGTCAGTGAAATCGGCATTTGGCGAAATTCCCCCTGTTGAGTGAGACGTGGACGCGGCTCCTGCGTCCGGTGATGCCGGAATATAACGGAATAAAGGCAATCACGGTAATTCATTCTGGTTATTAGTCTAGTGGGGCGCAACGATCACTTGTGATCGCTCTTGCGCACCAGATAATCCCCCAGACTCTGAAACAGCTGGACCATGACCACCAGCACCACCACGGTGATCAGCATCACCGTCGGGTTGAAGCGGTTGTAGCCATAGCGAATGCCGAGGTCGCCCAGGCCACCACCGCCCACGGCGCCGGCCATGGCAGAGTAGCTGACCAGGGCCACGATGGTGATCGTCAGGCCGTTGATGATACCGCCACGGGCCTCCGGCAACAGCACCTTGAGGATGATCTGCATCGGCGTGGCGCCCATCGACTGTGCCGCCTCGACCAGGCCGGGCGAAACCTCGTTCAGGGCACCCTCGACCAGGCGAGCGACGAAAGGGATCGCGGCGATGGTCAGCGGCACGGCGGCGGCGTTGGTGCCGATCGAACTCCCCACGATCATCCGCGTGAAGGGGATGATCGCCACCAGCAGGATGATGAACGGTACCGAACGGCCAACGTTGGTGACCACCCCGAGCACCGTGCTGACCACTGGCTGCGCCAGGATCTGGCGCGGTCGCGTCACGTAGAGCAGCACCCCGAGCGGGACCCCGGCCAGTGCCGATAGAATGCCGGCGATGGCCACCATGTATAGCGTCTCGAGCGTGGACTGCCAGACGAGATCAATCAGTGCGCTGGACATGGCCCAGTACCTCCACATGCAGATCAAAGGATTCGAGGGTCGTCAGGGCTTCACGTGTCTGCACGTCGCTCCCCATCAGCTCGGCGATCATCAGGCCCAGCGTGCGTCCCTGAATGGATTCGACCTTGGCCTGCAGAATGCTCACGTCGATGCCGTGTTCCCGCGCCAGCCGCGAGATCAGTGGAGTGGCGACGCTGTCGCCCGAGAACGTCAGCCGTACCACCGGGTGCGTGTTCGTTCCGGCTTCCGGCTCGAGACGCTCGATCAGGGCCTGCGGCGCTTCCAGCTTGAGAAAGTCGTTGAGGAACTCCCGCCCCAGCTGGGTGGCGGGCGCGGTGAAGAAGTCGCCCACGTCGGCGTCTTCGACCAGGCGTCCGTCGGAGATCAACCCCACGCGATGGCAGATGGTCTTCACCACCTCCATCTCGTGGGTGATCAGCAGGATGGTCAGCCCAAGCTGCTGGTTGATCTCCTGCAGCAGCGACAGGATCGATGCCGTCGTCTGCGGATCGAGCGCCGAGGTCGCCTCGTCGCACAGCAGCACCTTGGGTCGGCTGGCCAGGGCACGGGCGATGGCCACGCGCTGTTTCTGACCGCCGGAGAGCTGAGCGGGGTACTGCTTTGCCTTGTCCGCCAGTCCTGTCATGTCCAGCAGCGGCAGCACGCGTTCGCGGATGACCTGGCGAGACTGGCCCATCAGCTCCAGTGGCAGCGCCACATTGTCGTAGACAGTGCGATTGGTCAGCAGGTTGAAGTGCTGGAAAATCATGCCGCATTGGTGTCGTGCCTGGCGCAGCGCGGCCGCATCCATCGCCGTCAGCTCCTGCCCGTCGATGATGACGCGGCCGGCGGTCGGACGCTCCAGCAGGTTGACGCAGCGGATCAGCGTCGACTTGCCGGCGCCAGAGAGGCCGATGACGCCGTGAATCGTGCCCTTGGGAACCTGCAGGTCGATCTCTTTCAGCGCCTGCACGGCCCCGGGTCCGCTGCCGTAGGTCTTGGAAACGTTGTCCAGTGTGATCATTGGGCGTGTCGAAAGCGTCTGTGTGGGTGTCGGGGCGGCGGGGCGGCTCGGCACGATTTCAGCGCACCATCGGCAACGGCCCCGCGTCGATGAGCGCGATAGTATACGGATCTCGCGGGGCCGGAGCGACCGCGGCCGTGGGGCGTATCACATTGCGGCCGAGCCGGTGGCATCCGCTGTCATGAAAACCCGGCGACGATCAGGGCTGGAGGTCGGACCGGCGTGACGGCCCACGCAGTCAAGGGTTGCCATTCCGTCAGCGCATTGCTTGTATCGGTGGGGCACGGCGAACTTGCGAGCGCTGCTCGCGCGAGGCTTCTATTGGTACCACTTCATGCATGGCCACCAGGAGATGACAGATGATGCAGACATTGGACGATCAGGCACTGGATCAGTTGTTCAGGACAGCGCGTACACACAATGCGTGGCAGCCTCGCGACGTTACCGAGGAGACCCTGCGCAGGCTCTACGACATGGTCAGGATGGGGCCGACCTCGGCCAACTGCTGTCCGGCAAGGTTTGTCTTCGTCCGCTCCACGGCGGGAAAGGACAAGCTGCTGCCGTGCGTTTCCGCCGGCAACGCCGACAAGACGGCAACGGCCCCCTGCACGGTCATCGTCGCCTACGACAAGCGCTTCTACGATCAGTTGCCGACGCTCTTCCCCCACACCGACGCCCGTAGCTGGTTTACCGGTAGCGAGGCATTTGCCGAGCAGACGGCGCTGCGCAACAGCTCGCTGCAGGCTGGGTACCTGATCCTGGCGGCGCGGGCGATGGGGCTGGATACCGGGCCGATGTCGGGCTTCGATCCCGAGGCGGTGGACCAGGCGTTCTTCGCCGGCACCGGCTGGACCGCCAACATGCTGGTCAATCTGGGCTACGGGGATGAGGCAGGTCTCAAGCCACGCCTGCCACGCCTGGCATTCGAGGAGGCGTGCCAACTGGCTTGAAGCCGACCGCCGGGCGGGCCGCGACTCAGCTGTCGGCGTTCGTCCGGGGGAGTAAACCACCCAGCACGATGCGCGTGATGTTCTCCACCGTTGCCTCGAAGAAGGCCGGATCGGCGAGCGTTCTGCCGGAAATCGCCTCGATCTGGACGGCGAAGTCCGCGTAGTGCTGGGTGGTCCCCCACAACAGGTATATCAGGTGGTGTGGATCGACCGGCCGCAGACTTCCCCGGGCGATCCAGCCCTCGATCACTCTCGATTTTTCCTCCACCAGCAGGCGCAGGTTGCTCTGCAGATCCTCCCGCAGCAGCGGCGCGCCCTGGATCATCTCCAGACAGAACAGTCGGGATGCCTGGGCATGATCCCGCGACAGTTCGACCTTGATTCGGATGTAGTCGCCGATGGCGGTTTCGGGAGACTGCTCGGCATCGATGGCGCGTACCGGCTCCAGCCAGGTGTCCAGGATCTGTTGAAGAACGGCGACGTAGAGCTTCTCCTTGGAAGGAAAATAGTAGAGCAGGTTGGTCTTTGAGACGCCGGCCTGATCGGCAATGGCGTCCAGACTCGCACCGCGCAGGCCGAACTGGGAGAACAGCGCCAGGGCCGCATCCCGAATCCGTTGCTTGCGGGCTTCGCTGGCGGCGGCGCGATTACCGATCGGGGCTGCGGGGGTGATGGACGTCATGATCAACCTTCGTGAATCCCGCGACCGGCCAACGGGGCTTCGCTGGCATGTCGCGGCTGCGTATGTAAGAGCGGTCTCAAGGGACTGGGATTTTATCACGCCCCCAGGTCGCTAGCTTCATCTACCCGATGCTCCCGGCTCATGTGCGCAATGGCCTCTGGTCACATGCACTGAAACGGCGCGGGCGCCACGCGTCACGCATCATGGTTGCGCATTCCGACATCCTTTTCAGACCAATTGGTCCGGTGGCTTGTCGTCCGTGACCGGCAAGCTCTTGAAAGCGGATGGATAAGCTCGGGTTGGCACGTCGGTTGTAAAGGATTGATCAAGGCGTCGGCAGCATCGCAGTGCCGCGATGGCCGACAACTCGCTCCGATACGACGACGAGGTGGCTCATGCAACTAGGCGTCTTCATTCCCATCGGCAACAACGGCTGGCTGATTTCCGAAAACGCGCCGCAGTACATGCCGACCTTCGAGCTCAACAAGGCGGTGACGCAGAAGGCCGAGGGTTACGGCTTCGAGTTTGCGTTGTCGATGATCAAGTTGCGCGGTTTCGGCGGCAAGACCGAGTTCTGGGAGCACGCCCTGGAATCCTTCACTCTCATGGCGGGGCTCGCCGCGGTCACCTCGAAGATCGACCTCTACGCCACCGCGGCGACACTGGTGATGCCTCCGGCCATTACCGCGCGGATGGCGGCGACCATCGACTCGATTGCGCCGGGACGTTTCGGTATCAACCTGGTGACCGGCTGGCAGAAGCCGGAGTACAGCCAGATGGGGCTATGGCCGGGCGACGACTATTTTGCCAAGCGCTACACCTATCTCGATGAGTACGCAACGGTACTGCGGGAGCTGCTTGAAACGGGCCACAGTGATCTCGAGGGCGAGTTCTTCCAGATGGAGGACTGCCGACTGAGCCCGCGTCCGGAAAAGGGCGTGAAGATGGTCTGCGCCGGACAGTCGAGCGCCGGGATGGCGTTCACCGCCAAACACGCCGACTACAGCTTCTGCTTCGGCAAGGGGCTGAATACCCCGACCGCGTTCGCGGCAACGGCCGAGCGTCTCGCGGTTGCCGGCAAAGAGACGGGTCGCCAGGTCGCCTGCTATGTGCTGTTCATGGTGATCGCCGACGAGACCGACGACGCTGCCATGGCACGCTGGGACCACTACAAGGCAGGTGCCGATCAGGAAGCGCTGGACTGGATGGCCGACCAGGGCAGCCAGGACAAGAGCTCCGGCAAGGATACCAACGTGCGCCAGATGACCGATCCGACCTCGGCGGTCAATTTCAATATGGGAACGCTGGTTGGCTCCTTCGAGAACGTGGCGCGCATGCTCGACGAGATCGATACGGTGGAGGGGGTCGGTGGCGTGATGTTGACGTTCGACGACTTCCTTGCGGGGCTCGATACGTTTGGTCAGCGGGTACAGCCGCTGATGAAGACGCGGGTGGGCGTCGCTGATGTGGCGGCGCCGGTACCGGAGGCATTGGCATGAGCGAGCTCGAGCCTGCCGGCGCTGCCACGCCTGTTGTTCGGCGCGGCGGTATGGCCGCTGCAGACGAGATCGTGCTGGCCGGCCGCCCCGAGGCGATCGCCATGCCTCGCGCTGAAACCGCACTGATCGTCGTCGACATGCAAAACGCCTATGCCACGCCGGGTGGTTATCTCGATCTGGCCGGCTTCGACGTCTCGGCGACCGGGCCCGTGATCGAGCGTATCGCCAGAGCGATACGCATCGCCCGGGCCGCGGGGATCACGGTGATCTTCTTTCAGAACGGCTGGGACGCGGCCTATGTCGAAGCGGGCGGCCCGGGTTCCCCCAACTGGCACAAGTCCAACGCGCTCAAGACCATGCGCCAGCGCCCGGAACTTCACGGGAAGCTGCTGGCCAAGGGTGGCTGGGATTATGCGCTGGTGGAAGAGCTGAAGCCCCAGGCTGGCGACATCGTGCTGCCCAAACCCCGCTACAGCGGCTTCTTCAACACGCCGCTGGATAGCATCCTGCGTTCGCGGGGTATTCACCATTTGCTGTTCACCGGCATCGCGACCAACGTCTGCGTCGAGTCGACGCTGCGGGACGGCTTCTTCCTCGAGTACTTCGGCACCGTGCTGGAAGACGCCACCTATCAGGCCGGCCCGCCAGCCGCGCAGAGCGCCGCCATCTTCAATATCGAGACTTTCTTCGGCTGGGTTTCCTCCGTGGACGCCTTCGAAACCGCTTGTGCCAACGATGCCTCGACCCAACCCATTGGCACGACCCCCTCTCTTTCGACAACAGGACTGTAATCATGCCCAAGACCAGTGTGATTCCCGCCGGCTCCGGTGTACCGCTGGCGCCATTCGTACCAGGCAGTCAAGCCGACAACATCCTGTACGTGTCCGGCACGCTGCCGTTCGACAAGGACAACAACGTGGTTCACGTCGGCGATGCCGGAGCGCAGACCCGCCACGTGCTGGAATTGATCCGAAGCGTGGTCGAGACCGCCGGCGGTAGCATGGACGACGTCGCCTTCAACTCGATTTTCCTGCGCGACTGGAACGACTATGCGGCGATCAATGCGGTTTACGCGGAATTCTTCCCTGGCGAAAAGCCGGCGCGCTACTGCATTCAGTGCGGTTTGGTGAAGCCGGACGCACTGATCGAAATCGCCTCGGTGGCCCATCTGCCCCGATGAAGCGAAGTCACTGTCCACTGCCGCGCTGATCATAGGCCTGACCATGCACTACGAAATTCTGGGACGCGATGACCCTGACGCGCCGACGATTCTGCTCTCCGCCGGACTGGGTGGCGCCGGCCGTTTCTGGGAGCCGCAACTGGCCGCGCTCGAGGCCACGCATCGAGTGGTGATCTATGACCACCTTGGCACCGGCAACAGCGCCGCCGAGCTGCCTGCCGGCTACGCCATCGACGACATGGCGGGTGAGGCGCTGGCGCTGTTGGACAATCTAGGTATCGAACGGGTCGATTTCATGGGGCACGCGCTGGGCGGCCTGGTGGGGCTCCAGATGGCCCTGCTGGAGCCCGCTCGTCTTCATCGGTTGATCGTGATCAACGGCTGGAGCCGGGTCGATGTGCAGAGTGAGCGCTGTTTCCGCGTGCGTATCGCGCTGCTCAAGGAGTGTGGTGTGCAACCTTATCTGCACGCGCAGCCGCTGTTTCTCTACCCGGCGGACTGGCTCTCGGCGAACCATGATCGGCTGCTGGCGGAAGAGGCCCACGCGTTGGAGCATTTTCCGGGGGAGAACAACGTGCTGGCGCGTATCGGCGCGCTGTCGCGCTTCGATATCGACTCGCGACTGAGTGAAATCCATGCGCCGACACTGGTGATCGCCTCGCGTGACGATCTGCTGGTGCCGTACCTGCGTTCCGAACGTCTCGCTCGAGCGCTGCCCCATGCGCGCCTGGAGATGTTCGACTACGGCGGACACGGTCTGACGGTGACCGTGCCGGAAGCCTTCAATGCCGCCATGACGCGTTTTCTGACGGCGTGACTCTGCCACCATGGCGACAGGCGGCCCAGTGGAGATAGGCGCATGGCATTAGGACAGCAACACGTATCGACCCACAGACCGGAAGCCGAGCGCCGCGATGTCGACTCGGAGGCGCCGCCGTCAGTCTCGGCGGTCGCGTTTCGCCAGGCGATGTCCTGCCTGCCCACCGCGGTCTATCTGGTCACCACGGACGGGCCGGGAGGTCGCGCCGGGTTCACGGCCTCGGCGGTGTGCAGTGTCACTGATGATCCACCGACGCTGCTGGTCTGCATCAATCGCCGCGCTTCGGCCTATGCGGCCTTTGCCGACAATGCGTTGCTCTGCGTCAACGCGCTGGGTGCCGAGCATGAGACGGTTTCCAATGCCTTCGGCGGCAAGACGCCGATGGCGGAGCGCTTTGCGCGGGCGGAGTGGACCACACAAGCCACCGGCGCGCCGGTGCTGGTCGACGCACTGGCTCACTTCGAATGCCGTGTCAGCCAGCGCGTGGCGGTCGGGACCCACGACGTGCTGTTCTGCGAGATCGAGGCGATGTCGAGCTGCGACGGCCGCGAGCGCCTGCTCTACTTCGATCGACAATATCATCGGCTGCCGAGCCGGTAGCGCTATCGGGTCATCGCTCGAGCTGCGGTATCGAACACGGCACCGTCGCCTCAGCGGTCGCAACTCGGTCCCGGGCCGAGCGCGGGTGGTGAAAGAGTCCAACGGAATCGGGAGAACAACAATGACGACATCCGTTTCTCGCATGGTCGAACGTGACGGCAAGGTCGAACTCATGCTCGGCGACGACGTCCGCGACAGTACCTGTTTCAACGATGACATCGCGCCGACGGCGGCGGGCGAGCGAACCTGGTCGAAGTGGAATATTGCGGCGCTCTGGGTTGGCCTCTCGATCTGCGTGCCGACCTATACGCTAGGCGGTGTATTGACGGCCTACTTTGGCCTCGGCGTCGGCGAGGCGCTGGTCACCATTCTGCTCGCCAACGTGATCCTGTTGATCCCGTTGACGCTCAATGCCTTTCCCGGCACGCGCTACGGCATTCCTTTCCCGGTGCTTCTGCGCTCGTCTTTCGGGATTCGAGGCTCCAACGTACCATGCCTGATTCGTGCCCTGGTGGGCTGCGGCTGGTTCGGCATCCAGACCATGTTCGGCGGTCTGGCGATTCATCTGTTGCTGTCGACGATCGTGCCGCCATGGCAGGCCCTGGGCGGATGGGGCCAGGTTGCCGGATTTTTCATCTTCGCGGCAATGAATCTCTGGGTGGTGATCCGCGGGTCGGAGTCGATCAAGTGGCTGGAGACCCTGTCGGCGCCGCTGTTGCTGCTGGTCGCAGTGGGATTGATGGTCTGGGCGCTGCCTCACGTCTCTCTCGGCGAGCTGATGGCGCAGCCGCCGTCACGGCCGGAGGGGGCGTCGGTCACGACCTATTTCCTTTCCGGCCTGACGGCGATGGTCGGGTTCTGGGCGACCCTGTCGCTGAACATCCCCGACTTCAGCCGTTTCGCCAAGAGCCAGAAGGATCAGATCGTCGGCCAGGTGATCGGACTGCCGTTGACAATGTTCTTCTTCGCGGCGCTGGGTGTGGTGATGACCGCCGCCTCCGCGACGCTGGTGGGGGAGACCGTGTCCGACCCGGTCACGCTGATCGGCCATATCGATAGTCCGGTGTGGGTATCGATCGCGATGGTGCTGATCGTGATCGCCACGATCTCGACCAATACCGCGGGCAACATCGTCTCGCCGACCAACGACTTCCAGAACATCGCGCCCAAGCTGATCAATCGCACCGGTGGCGTGCTGCTGACGGGGCTGGTTGGCACGTTGTTGATGGGTTACGACCTGCTGCAGAAGGCCGGGATGATCATCTCGGATGTGACGCTCGAGAGCCTCTACTCCAACTGGCTGCTGGGCTATTCGAGCCTGCTGGGGCCGATCGCCGGAATTATGGCGGTGGACTATTTCCTGATCAAACGCCAGCAGTTGGACCTGATCAGCCTCTATCGTGATGGCGGTCGCTATCCCGCGATCAATATCGCCGGTTTCATCGCCTTCGGCATCCCCGTGACGTTGACCCTGATCTCGTTGACCACGGGCTTCTGGCAGTGGTTCTACGACTACGGGTGGTTCACCGGCTCGGCACTGGGCGCGCTCGTCTATTTCGTGGCGGGCAAGGCGTTGGACAGGACCCCGGACGTGCGATACGAGTCGCCGCGCGCGGATCGAGCCTCGCTGAGCTAGCGCGGCCGGGGCCACTGATCGAGAGAGTCATGCGGCAAACCAGGCCGTCCATTCGGGTGGCCGTCAACGCCGGACACATCCTGTTGGCGACACTGTCCGACCACCGGCCCGCCTGCGATCTGGAACCGCTCGGCGCGATGCATGGCGGGCAGCCCTGTTTCATGGCTTGCCTGGACGACGTGCTAGAATTCTCGATCTCTGCCGCCGAGGGCGAGGGTCTCTGTCGCCGTCGGCACGTCATCCGTTGAGGCCAGGAGGGGGCATGTTTACCGGGATCGTGCAGGATGTGGGAACCGTGGTGGCGATCGAGACGCGTGAGCAACTGCACACGCACGTGGTGTCGATGTCGCCGGCGATGCGCGAGGGGCTAATGCTGGGTGCGTCGGTCTCCCACAACGGATGTTGCCTCAGCGTGACGGCGATCGAGGGCGAAAACGTCAGTTTCGATCTGATGCGCGAGACGCTGCGCTTGACCAACCTGGGGGACCTGGCGCCCGGGGATCGGATCAACCTTGAGCGCGCGGCGCGTTTCGGCGACGAGATCGGCGGTCACTCCATGTCCGGTCACGTCATGGCGATGGCCCGGTTGGTGGAAATCGACGAGGCGCCGAACAATCGCCGTTTGTGGTTCGAACTGTCGCCCGATCTGGCGCGATTCGTGTTCGACAAGGGGTATATCGGGATCGACGGGATCAGCCTGACGGTCGGCGCTGTCGAGGCCGGGCGCTTCTGCGTCAATCTGATCCCGGAGACCCTGGCAAGGACCACGATCGGAGAGCGCCTGCCCGGTGACCGGGTCAATATCGAGATCGATCCCCAGACCCAGGCGATCGTGGAGACGGTGGAGCGAGTACTGGCCAGCCGTGGTTGACCGGCCGGCCTGGCTGACGGCGCCGCTCCCCGGCGCCAACGCCATCGCTGGCCCCGCGCAGGTCGCGCGGCGGCTTTGGCTTGGGTAACATGGGCGCCTTTGCGCCAGGATTTACCGTTCCGCGAGGGGCACCCTCGGGCGCGCCGTGTTCGGTCAATGGAGTTTCTTCGATGAGCAGCAGCATCTACGGCGACTATATCAAGTCGGTCATTCGTACCGTGCCCGACTGGCCCCAGCCAGGCGTCAATTTTCGAGACATCACGCCACTGCTCCAGAACAGCGCTGCCTTCCGCAAGCTGATCGACAGTTTCGTGCACCGTTACCAGGAACTTGAGGTTGATGCGATCGCGGCGATCGACGCGCGAGGGTTCATCGTCGGTGCGCCGCTGGCCTACGAGCTGGGCTGCAGCTTCGTGCCGGTGCGCAAGAAGGGCAAGCTGCCATTCCGGACCATCAGCGAAACCTATACGCTGGAGTACGGCGAATCGACGGTCGAACTGCATGCCGATGCCTTTCGCGAGCAGGATCGCATCGTGCTGATCGACGACATCATCGCCACCGGCGGTACCATGCTGGCGGCCGCCTCGTTGATCCAGCGCAGCGGTGGCCATGTCGTCGAGACCGCGACCATCCTCGATCTGCCGGAGCTGGGTGGCTCGGCCAAGATTCGCGAAGCGGGCTACAGCGTCTTCGCGGTATGCAGTTTCACCGAGGACGAATAGGCCGCTCGTCACCCAACGCGAGCCACGATGCCGTCATCGCCCGATGGCGGCCCGACCCATTGACTGGACCCGTCATGACCGCCAATCGTTACCAGCATCATTTCACCGTTTCCTGGGACCAGATCCACCGCGACGTCAGGGCACTATGCCATCGACTCGTCGAGCGAGACTTCGTGGGGATCGTTGCGATCACGCGCGGCGGCCTGATCCCGGCGGCGCTGATCGCCCGCGAGCTAAACATCCGCCTGATCGATACTGTCTGCATCAAGAGCTACGACGATCAGTCGCAAGGGAAGCTGGATGTGATGAAGGGCGTCGAGCACGATGGCGACGGCTGGCTGCTGGTCGATGATCTGGTCGACACCGGCAAGACGGCGCGTGCCGTGCGCGACATGCTTCCGAAGTCTCATTTCGTCACCGTCTACGCCAAGCCCGAGGGGCGACCGCTGGTCGATCAGTATCTGACCGAAGTGGCACAGGATTGCTGGATCCAGTTCCCATGGGACCTGGGGCATGCCTACGTCGAGCCGCTGGTCGATCAGGTCCGTCCACCCAAAACCTGACCGCTGCGGAGTGCATCCATGGCCCAGTCGCCGTTACCCGATAGCTGGAACGCCCATCTTGGCGACGAATTTCGCGCCTCCTACATGCAGGCGCTGCGTGAGTTCCTCGCCCAGGAGAAGGCGGCCCACAAGGTCATCTATCCTCATTCCTCCCACTGGTTTCGCGCCTTCGAGCTGACACCGCTGGAGCGGGTCAAGGTGGTGATCCTCGGTCAGGATCCGTACCACGGGCCCCACCAGGCCCACGGGCTCTGTTTCTCGGTACGCCCCGGGGTGCCGACACCGCCGTCGTTGCAGAACATCTACAAGGAGCTGGCCACCGACGTTGGCACCACGCCGGTGAACCACGGTTTTCTCGAGAGCTGGGCGCAGCAGGGGGTGATGTTGCTGAACAGTGTGCTGACGGTCGAGCAGGGCAACGCCGGTTCCCATCGCAATCGCGGCTGGGAGACGTTGACCGACCGGGCGATCCAGACCATCAACGAGCACTGCGATGGCGTGGTGTTTCTACTCTGGGGCAGCTACGCCCAGAAGAAGGCGAGCTTTGTCGATCGCGGCAAGCATCTCGTGCTTCACGCGCCGCACCCGTCACCGCTTTCCGCCCATCGCGGTTTCTTCGGCACACGCCACTTCTCTCAGGCCAATGCCTTCCTCGCCGAACGTGGTATCACGCCCATCGACTGGCAGTTGCCCGCCAGCGTCGCCTGACCCCGGGCAGGTCGCGTACAATATCGCGGTTATCCCATTCTGACGAAGGCGCCGATCATGAGTGTGCACCCCATCTCCCACCCCCTGGTCAAACACAAGCTTGGACTGATGCGGGCGGCCGACATCAGCACCAAGAGCTTTCGCGAGCTGGCCTGCGAGGTGGCCAAGCTGCTGACCTACGAAGCGACCCAGAATCTGGAGATGGAGCCGGCGACGATCGAGGGCTGGAACGGCTCCCCGATCGAGGTCGAACAGATCAAGGGCAAGAAGGTCACCATCGTTCCCATCCTGCGCGCGGGTCTGGGAATGCTGGATGGCGTCACCGATCTGATCCCCAGTGCGCGCATCAGTGTCGTGGGTCTCTACCGTAACGAGGAGACGCTGGAGCCGGTACCCTATTTCGAGAAGTTCGTCAGTGCCCTGGACGAGCGCCTGGCGATCGTGATCGATCCCATGCTGGCCACGGGCGGTTCGATGGTGGCGACGCTGGACATGCTCAAGGAGCGGGGCTGCCAGCAGATCAAGGTTATCGTGCTGGTCGCGGCTCCGGAGGGGATCGAGCGGGTCCAGAAAGCGTATCCCGATATCGAGATCTATACGGCATCTATCGACGAACGGCTCGACGAGAATGGCTACATCGTGCCGGGACTGGGCGATGCCGGCGACAAGATCTTCGGCACCCGGTGATCGAACGCGCCGATGTCACGGGGGTGTTGCTGGCCGGTGGCCGCGGCCAGCGGATGGGCGGCGTGGACAAGGGGTGGGTGGACCTCGATGGCCGGCCGCTGGTCGCGCAGGCATTGCAGCGGCTATCGTCCCAGGTCGATCGCGTCGTCATCAGCGCCAATCGTCATCTCGACCGCTATCGCCGACTGGGTCACGCCGTCGTCACGGATTCGCTGCCCGGCCATCCGGGGCCACTGGCCGGGGCGCTGGGTGCTCTGCGGGAGGTTTCCACGCCATGGATACTGCTGGCCCCGGTGGATATGCCTTGGCTTCCCGTCGACACCTTGGCCAGGCTTGCGGGCGCGATCGGCGGGGCGGATATCGCGGTCGCCCACGATGGCAGGCGATTGCAGCCCCTGGTGGCACTGATACGCAGCTCTCTGGGCGCGGACCTGTCGGACTGGCTGGCGGCCGGTGGCGGCCGGGTCGTCACCTGGTACGACCGGCACGACTGGATTGAGGTCGGTTTTCCCGGCCAGGATGCGCAGTTCACCAACCTCAACACCCCCCATGAGGTGGCGCTGGCGGCGTGCGCCCAGGCCGGTCACGCCAGCCCGCCGGATAGCTGCCATGAATGACGCCGTCGACACGCTCGCCTGCGACATTCCCCTGCTGGGAATTGCCGCCTGGAGCGGAACCGGCAAGACGACGCTGCTGGAGATTCTGTTGCCCCTGCTTCGAGCGCGGGGCTGGCCAGCGGCCGTGATCAAGCACGCTCATCACGACTTCGATATCGACAAGCCCGGCAAGGACAGTCATCGCCTGCGTGCGGCGGGAGCGACCCCCATGGTGGTGGCCTCCGGTCGGCGTTTCGCGCTGATGATGGAAACGCCAGGGCAGCAGGAGCCGGACTTGCCGACACTGGTGGCGCAGGTCGCCAGCTTGAAGCCGAAGCTGATTCTGGTCGAGGGATTCAAGACCTGGCCGATTCCGAAGCTGGAACTGTATCGCGGCGAGTCCGGTCAAGCGTGGGCGGCTGAACAGGATCCTTGGGTGCAGGCCGTGGCTTACAAGCCTGGCGAGGTTCCCCCTGGGACACTTGCCCGCCTGCCGTCGACGCTGCCCCGTCTGGATCTGGACGAGCCGGAGGCGATTCTGGCCTGGATCATCGATTGGGCCGCTGCCTGGCGGCCCAGGGCACGACCCTGAACGACCGATATCTTCACCGCGCGCATCGCGGCATCGTCTGCACCTGGTGGGGGCGGTGCGGCAGGCACCGTGGCGGCGATCACGCTACACTTGATATCTGATTCAATGATGGAAAAACGAGGCGAGTTCAGCATGACACTCACGCATCTCAATGCGCGTGGCGAAGCCCACATGGTCGATGTTGCCGACAAGCAGGAGACGCGGCGTGAGGCCCGAGCCCGAGGTTCGGTTCGCATGCAGGCTTCGACCCTGGCGCTGCTGGCCGACGGCGATCTGCCCAAGGGCGACGTGCTGGCCACGGCGAGAATCGCCGGCATCCAGGCGGCGAAGCGGACCCATGAATTGATTCCGCTTTGCCACGCGTTGGCCTTGTCCAAAGTCAGCCTCGAGTTCACCCTGGACATTGAGGAAAGCTGCGTGCACGTCGAGGCATTCTGCCGCCTCAATGGGCGCACCGGCGTGGAGATGGAGGCGCTGACAGCGGTTTCCGTGGCCTGCCTGACGCTCTACGACATGTGCAAGGCGGTCGACAGGGGCATGATCATCGATGGAGTCCGCCTCGAGCAGAAGAGCGGCGGCCGCTCCGGGGAGTGGTCGCGGCAGGCTGTGGCCCAAACGTCGCTGGCAACGACCGGGGAGAAGGGCGCCATCTCGCCAACCGGAACGCTGAAGGTGCAGTTCCTGGCGGAACTCAGGGAGCGTTTCGAAATCGCCGAGTGCACGCTGGCGTGGGAGCAACTCCCCACGGCCGATATCGCTGGCGTCAAGCTGGCGCTGATCGAGCGGGATGCCAAGTTCAAGGCGCTCCTGAGCCAGCGCGTGCTTTGCGCCCGCAATGAAGCCATGAGCCAGGACGGCACCGTGATTGCCCCGGGAGACGAGATCGCGTTCTTCCCGCCGGTCACCGGGGGCTGAGTGTAGAGGGTTCGCCATGAAGATTGCGATTAGCGTACAGAAGGCGACGTTCGACACGGAAGCGGAGCAGTGTCGGTTGACGACGGGGCGTCTCGATATCGGTGCCGTGGTCAGTTTCACGGGTCGGGTCAGGGATACCAACGAGCGACCCGGCGTCACCGCGCTGACGCTGGAACATTTTCCCGGGATGACGGAAAAGTCGCTCCATGAAATCGCGCTGGAGGCCGGAGAGCGCTGGACGCTTCAGGCCGTTACCATCATTCACCGCGTCGGACGTCTCCAGCCCGGGGACGCCATCGTACTGGTCATGACGGCCAGTCCGCATCGTCGCGCCGCCTTCGACGCCTGTGATTTCATCATGGATTACCTGAAAACGCGGGCCCCTTTCTGGAAAAAAGAGCACACCGACAATGGCTCTTACTGGGTGTCCGAGCGGCAAAGCGATCACGAGGCCGCGAATCGCTGGGAGCTTTCATGACCGATTTGATCGACAAGTTTTCACGTCCCGTCCGCTATGTCCGAATCTCGGTGACGGATCGATGCGATTTTCGATGCGTCTACTGCATGAGCGAAGAGATGACGTTCCTGCCTCGGGACCAGGTGCTGTCGCTGGAGGAGCTCTATCAGGTAGCGCGTGCCTTCACCGAGCTCGGGGTTGAGAAGATCCGGTTGACCGGGGGCGAACCGTTGGTGCGAAAAGGCATCGGCGATCTGGTTGCCGATATCGGCAGCTTGCCGGGACTGAAGGATTTCGCCATGACGACCAACGGTGCCGGACTGCGCCGCCACGCCCAGGCGCTTCACAGCGGGGGCATGACTCGCCTGAACGTCAGCCTGGATTCTCTCGATCCCGGAAGATTCAGGCGGCTGACACGAACCGGAGACCTGGAAAAGGTCATCGACGGGATTCACGCGGCTCAGGACGCCGGCTTCGAGAAAATCAAGCTCAATGCGGTAGTGCTGCGTGGTCGTAACGACGATGAAGTCCTCGACTTGGTGGAGTTCGCCCGTAATGAAAAGCTGGATATCAGCTTTATCGAGGAGATGCCGTTAGGCGACGTGTCGGATCACTCGCGGGGAGAAACTTTCTACTCGAGCGATGAGGTTCAGACGCGAATCGAATCCCGCTATCTTCTCATGCCGTCGCCCGAGACGACGCTGGGTCCTTCACGTTATTTCCGCATGGCCGACAGCGATTGTCGTGTCGGCTTCATATCGCCCCATAGCCACAACTTCTGCAGTACCTGCAACCGGGTTCGTGTCACCGTCGAAGGCCGATTGTTATTATGTCTGGGAAACGAGCATTCCGTGGATCTGCGCGAAACCCTGCGGCGCTATCCGGGTCAACTGCAGCCGCTCAAGGAGCAGATTGTAGCGGCCATGGATTTGAAGCCGGAGCGCCATCATTTTTCCACGGACGGCGATGTACAGGTCGTTCGCTTCATGAATATGACGGGCGGTTAACACGCATTCACACCGGTCCTAGGGTTAGTTGTGAGAATAAAGGCACGCAAATTATGCGTGCCTTTTTGATTTAATTTCTTGCCAACAAGGGTGGTAAGAATATACTTTCATCAAAACAACCGGTGTAATGCCGTATTGGAATCCAGCAAGGAGAGGACGATGTCCACCGAGTCATTGGAACGCATCGCTCGCAATAAGAATGTGGCTCGTGCCGCCGCGCGTCAGTTGAGTATGGAACAACTGCACAAACTGTCGGAAGTCATCGGGGAAGTGATCGAGCAGAAGCAGCAGGAAGATCATGAGCGACAGAAAGAGGAAGCCGACAAGCAGAAGAAGTTGGCCGAGATTCGAGAGGCGATGAACAACGCCGGACTGTCGATGGACGATCTGGTCGGCGAACAGCCCCGCAAGCGTCGCGGTCGGCCGCCCAAGAACGCCAGCAAGAACTGAGAAAATGCCACGATCCCCGGACGGCGCGACCTAGCTTCATCCCGTCCGGGTGCTCCCGGAAAAGCGCGTCTGCCGAATGGCAGGACGCGCTTTTCCGGTTTCTGGCTCCGCCGTTTGGTGCGCCCCGAAGCGCATCGTGGCTCGGAAAAGCCGACCAGGTCGGAGACGGCTTTCTCCTCAATCGATGCCCTGTGCGCTAGGGGGCCGTGCGCACTTCATACTCCGGCTGCGGATCGGCGGGCATCAGTTGTAGATGAATCTCCAGCGAGGTCGGCAGGCGTTCGTGGAGCCACTCGCGCAACGGGCCGAAGAGTTGCTGGCGGAGCTGGAGCAGCGTCTCCGCCGCAATGGCGTCTATGCGCTCATCCAGCCAGTCGGCCAAGGCATCTTCATCCAGCGGAAGGGATGTCTCGCTGTCCCATATCATCTGCCCGATGCGGGTCCATCCGGTGGCCGTCGGCAGGACATTCAACGCAATCGACAGTGACGTGTCATGGCGCCGGGCCGACACCGGATCGGCGCGCTCCCCAGGGCGCATTCTGGAGGCGATCAACCGAGGTCTGAGGTGGTGTGTACCGCGAGTGACCAGGGTTTCTGCATCCAGAGATAGCACGACACCGTTCTTGGCCAGTTGAGGAACGTGAATGTCCATGGTCGAAGCCAGCTCGCGGTGCGCTTGCTGGTGGGAGGCCTCTCCATGGACCGGTAACAGCATTTTCGGTCTTAGCCACCGGTAGAGCTGACGCAGCTCTTCGCGGGCCGGATGCCCCGAGGCGTGAAGCGCGGGATCGGTGTGCTCGTCATGGACATTGACGCCAAGCCGCTTGAAGCCGGCCTTGAGATGCGCGATGGGGCGCTCGTTGCCGGGGATGGCGCGAGCCGAGAAGATGACGTCGTCGTCGGCCAGCAGGTCGAGAGCGGGGTGTCGTCCTTGGGAGAGGCGAGACAGTGCCGAGCGAGGTTCGCCCTGACTTCCGGTGGCGATGATGAGAACCTCCTCGGCATAAAGGTAACCCAAGTCATGCGCCGGGACCCGTGGTGGAAAATCGTCGAGATAGCCCAGTTGAGTGGCGATCGACACCATGCGTTCCATCGAGCGTCCCAGCAGCGCCACGCGACGATTGGTGCGCTCGGCGATCGCGCCCAGCGCCTTGATGCGAGCGATATTGCTGGCGAAACAACTGACCACGACGCGTCCCCGGCACTCCCGGATGACCGACTCCAGCGCCTCGGCCGCTTCCGCTTCACTTCGGGAATGCCCTTCGACGTCGGCATTGGTCGAGTCGGCCACGACGAGGTCCACCGGAGCCAGCGCCTGGAACTGGGCGGCGGAGAACGGCGCGCCGATGAGGGGGCGTTCATCCAGTTTCCAGTCACCGGTATGCAGCACCTTGTGGCGTGGCGTGATGATGGAGAGAGCGCAGCTCTCAGGTATCGAGTGGGTCACCGGCAGGAAGGTGACACCGAAAGGGCCGGCAGCTACCCGGGTGCCGGGCTGGATAGGTTTCAGCGCATCGACCCTCAGGCCCTGCTCCGAGAATTTGGTCCGCAACATCTCGATGGCCAGAGGCGTGGCGTAAACCGGGCAGTTCCAGCGAGGCCATATCCAGGCCAGGGCGCCGAGATGATCCTCATGGCCATGGGTGATGAACACCGCGGAGGGGACCATCGCATTCGCTGCCAGGTGGTCGACATCGGGAATCTGCAGGGGCTGATCGGGCAGATCCTGGCGAATCGTCATGCCGCAATCCACGGCAATCCAGTGATCGTCATAGCCATAGAGCGACAGATTCATGCCGATTTCACCGCATCCCCCCAAGGGATGGAATTGCAGCGGCGGATAAGTGCGAGGTCGGATCTGTGCGCGCGGACGGAACATCGGCATCCTTGAAGGAGGAAATCTCGTCCCACTATAAGTCATGCGTCTCGGCGCGCTCAAACGGGCGGAGACGCTGGTCGGCGCTGATGGGTAGGGTACAATGTGCCGTTCGTCGGTAAGCGGCGTTACCTGTGACCGGGGCTGGTGCCGCCGCCGGTGGTTCCTCTTGCGGGTCATCATGGCGGTGGGCCATCGATGCGCCGCTTCTCCTGAGGTGATGCCGCTGCATCGGGTTCGGTTTCGCGACCGGGCCGAATGGTCAGTTCGAGCGCTTTTTACATCCCTGGCTCTTTCCTAAAGCGCTTATGCGTTAACAGAGTGTCCGTAGAGTTATGTCGCACAACTATCGTCTCATCGTCTCCTGTCCCGACCGCGTCGGTATCGTCTCGCGGGTGTCGGGCTTCATTGCTTCCCAGAAAGGCTCGATCATCGAGGCCAACCAGCATTCCGACCTGGCTACCGGGCGCTTTTTCATGCGTTACGACATCCAGGCCAATGCGTTGAGCGCCCAGGCGTTTCGAATCGCCTTCGCGCCCATCGCCGAAGAGTTCGAGATGAGCTGGCGTCTCAGCGACTCCGACCGACGCCAGCGGGTGGTGATCATGGTTTCCAAGGAGTCGCACTGTCTGGCCGATCTGCTCTATCGCTGGTCGGCCGGGGAGCTCGAGTGCGACATTCCATGCGTGATTTCCAACCATGACGATCTGCGCGCGATGGTGGCCTGGTACGGGATTCCGTTCCATCACGTTCCGGTGGGGCCCGGCGACAAGGCGTCGGCCTTTGCCCAGACCGAGCGTCTGATCGCGGCGGCCGAAGCCGATAGCGTGGTACTGGCGCGCTACATGCAGATTCTGCCACCCGATCTCTGCCAGCGGTACGCAGGCCGGGTCATCAATATCCATCACAGTTTCCTGCCGTCGTTCGCCGGGGCCAAGCCTTACCATCAGGCCTTCGAGCGTGGCGTCAAGCTGATCGGTGCCAGTTGCCACTATGTCACCGAGGAGCTCGATGCGGGGCCGATCATCGAACAGGACATCCAGCGCGTGTCGCATTGCCATGCCCCCCAGGATCTGGTGCGTCTCGGGCGCGATGTGGAAAAGGCCGTACTCGCGCGTGGATTGCGATGGCACCTACAGGATCGCGTGCTCATTCACGGCAACAAGACGGTGGTGTTCTCCTGATTCGCGCCACTTGGGCTTCAATGCGTCGTCGATTCGTCGGCGTCGAACAGGCCCAGCTGGCGCTGCTCCTGCTCCGGCACTAGCCGCACGCCGACACCCAGCAATCTGACCGGGCGTTCGCCTCGTCGCCATGCGCTCTCCAGCAGCTCATGGAAGCGCGCGTCGATGATGCCGCGAGCTCCCGTTTCCTGTGTCGTGCTGGAGAAGTCGTCGAAGCGTACCTTGACGAATTGCTTGGCAATGGCAGGGTCGCCATGGCGGGCGATGCGATCGTGGAGTTTTTCGATCAGGGGCTCGAGTGCTTCGTGGCAGTCACTCAGGTGGGGCAGGTCGCGGTCATAGGTGTTCTCGACGCTGACGGACTTGCGTTCACGCGAGACGTTGACCGGGCGGTCGTCGATGCCGTGCGCCAGCTCGTGCAGACGGCGACCGAACTTGCCGAACTGATCCAGCAGCTTGTCCATCGGCTGGGCTCGGAGATCGGCACAACTGGCGATTCCAAGGGTGTCGAGCTTGTTCGCCGTCGCTGGCCCGACGCCATGGAGTTTCCTGACCGGCAAGTCGGTAATGAAAGACTCCATCTCTGTCGGCGGGATCACAAAGAGGCCGTCGGGTTTGTCCCAGTCGCTGGCGATCTTGGCAAGGAACTTGTTGGGAGCGACGCCGACCGAGATGACGATGCCCGTTCTCGCCAGGGCTTCGTCCTTGAGCCAACGAGCCATCCAGGTGGCGCTGCCCCGGAATCGGGTGACCTCGGTCACGTCAAGGTAGGCTTCATCGAGAGACAGCGGCTCGACCAGCGGTGTCAGTTCGTGAAAGATGGCCTGGATCTGCTGCGACACGTCCCGATACTTGTTGAAGTCGGGCGGCAGCAGCTTCAACTCGGGGCAGAGGCGCAGCGCCCGCGCCGTGGGCATGGCGGAGTGCACGCCGAACTGCCGCGCCGGGTAGTTGCAGGTAGCGATGACCCCTCGTCGCTCGGCACTTCCGCCGATCGCCAGTGGCGTATTCGCAAGCGACGGGTCGTCGCGCATCTCCACGGCAGCGTAGAAGCAGTCGCAGTCGGCGTGCAGAATCTTGCGCATGGCGCCGGGCGATGGCCTCAGTGAAGGCCGGTGCCGTTGCCACCGCGAATGACGCCAACGCCGAGCCCCTCGATTTCCAGGTGCTGATGCTTGAGGTCGAGCACGATGGGCTCGAAGTCCGCGTTCTCGGCGATGAGTGTGACCCGGCTGCCCTGGCGCTGGAAGCGCTTGACGGTGACGTCGTCTTCGAGCCTTGCCACGACGATCTGGCCGTTGCGAATCTCCTGGGTGCGGTGAACGGCGAGCAGGTCGCCGTCGAAGATTCCGGCATCCTTCATCGACAGTCCGCGAACCCGGAGCAGATAGTCGGCGCTGGGCGTGAAATAGTCGGCGGGCAGGGGGCAGTATCGGTCGATGTGTTCGGTGGCCAGGATCGGGCTACCCGCGGCGACGCTGCCGATCACCGGCAAGCCCTCGATGGCGGTGTCGGTAGGCTCGGCTTCCTGCCCGCTGGCGGGCAGTCGAATCCCGCGGGAGGTGCCGGGTATCATGCGGATGACGCCCTTGCGGTCCAGTGCGCGCAGGTGCTCCTCGGCAGCGTTGGGGGAGCGGAACCCCAGCGCGCGGGCGATTTCGGCTCGTGTCGGCGGGTAGCCGAATTCGCCCATCGTCTTGACGATGAAATCATAGACGTTCTGCTGTCGTGCGGTGAGCGGTCGCGCCATCGGTCTCTCCCGGGCCTTGAGGGTCAATCAGGCGGTTTGGGGCCTGCTCGGATCGCCAGGCGTTATCCAGCTGAACGTGGATCGGATTGCGTCGCGTCCGATCCGCAGCCGGGCGTGTTCATGCATACAGGCTGGAATTGTATCCAGTCGTTCGCGATGAGGGAAGTCTTTCGCGCTCCGATTCGGAGGCCCGGAGCGCCAGGTCCGACGAAATGCTCGATTGTGTGGCTTGTGTGGGAATGATTAGAATCATAATCGTTCTAAGTCGTTGTTCTCAGGCGCGAGGTATGACATGGCCCGACCCGACACCGTTACTCGTATTCTCGATACGGCGGAGGTCCTTTTTGCCGAAAAGGGGTTCGCTGAAACCTCGCTGCGCAACATCACGACTCGGGCCAAGGTCAATCTGGCGGCGGTGAATTATCATTTTGGCTCCAAGAAAGCGTTGATCCAGGCCGTGTTTGCCCGCTACCTCGACCCGTTCTCGGAGCGGCTGAATCTGGCGCTGGATGGGCTGGAGGCGCGTTACCGAAAGGAGGGCGTGCCGCTCGAGGTACTGCTGGAGCAGCTCGCCACCAGCGTCCTCGAGGTGCCCGCCGAACGCAACAGCCTCAAGGTCTTCATGAAGCTGCTGGGGTTGGCCTATACGCAGGCCCAAGGCCATCTGCGGCGCTACATCCAGGAGCATTACGGGGAGACGTTCCACCGTTTCGTCCGCTGCCTGCGGCTGGCGACGCCGGACCTGCCGGACGCCGAGCGATTCTGGCGACTCCATTTCATGCTGGGCACCGTGATCTTCACCCTGTCCGGGCTCGATGCGCTGAGGGATATCGCGGACAGCGAGTATCAGGAGCACATGTCGGTCAGGGAACTGATCCGTCACCTGCGTCCGGTCGTGGTGGCCGGCATGCAGGCGCCGCTGCCCCCGTCCCTGGATAAGGTCGGTTCGGCTGTCGAGTGAGGGGATGGCTCCTGGCACCCTCGGCCTCTGTCATGGGAACCCGCTGTCGTCTAGAATCGGGCGCTCAATGGTCTCAGGTGTTAGCTATGACTCAACCTCTCGGCCCGGTCATGCTGGATGTCGAAGGCACCCGGTTACGTGACGAAGAGCGCCAGTTGATCTCGCGAGCGGAGGTCGGTGGTGTCTTGCTGTTTGCCAGGAATACCCCGGACGTCGCCACGACCCAGGCGTTGATCGGCCAGATTCGCGAGTGTCGGCCCGACATCCTGGTTGCGATCGACCAGGAAGGTGGTCGGGTGCAGCGCTTGAAGGAGGGCGTGACGCAGATACCGCCCATGGCGGTATTGGGTCACCACTTCGCGGAATCCCCCGAGTCGGCATTGACCCTGACCCAGGATGCCGGCTGGCTGCTGGGCATGGAAATGGCCGCTTGCGGTTTCGATCTGAGCTTCGCGCCAGTGCTCGATCTCGACGACGACCAGTCTCCCGCCATCGGTTCGCGAAGTTTCTCGCCGGATCCGGAGGTGACCGCCGCGCTGGCGGGGGCGTTCATCGAGGGGCTCCACGAGGCGGGCATGGTCGCGGTCGGCAAGCACTTTCCTGGCCACGGGGGGGCACGGCAGGACTCCCATTTCGGAGTTGCCGAGGACCCGCGCTCCTTGGCGGAACTGCGCGAACACGACCTGGTGCCTTTCGCCAGGCTGGCCAGCAAGCTGGATGGCATCATGCCGGCTCACGTCATCTACTCCGCGTTCGACGATCGGCCTGCCGGGTTCTCTCCCAGTTGGCTCGGAATGCTGCGCGAAGAGCTCGGTTTCAAGGGCGCCATCTTCTCGGACGATCTGACCATGACGGCGGCGCATGTGGCCGGGTCACCCAGCGAGCGGGCCGAAGCGGCCTGGGGGGCCGGTTGCGACATGGCTGTCATCTGCAATGCTCCCGCCGCGGCGCGCGAGGTCGTCGCGGCGTGTGAGGGCCGTCAGGCCCAACGTATCGCCAAGCTGCGTTACGCCCGTGCCCGTCCCACGCTGGCGTCGCTCGCCGCGATCTCCCGCTGGCGGCGTACCCATGCCCGTCTCGAATCGCTCAACGAGTCCGAATGACGGGCCGAGATCCCCTGTTTTCCCGCGACGGCCGGTGGTGACCCTGGCCGTCGCTCTTTGCATGGTGAACCGTAGACGATGAATCAACCCCCTTCGATCGACGCCTTGAGCTCGATGCAGGAAGTGATGGACAACGCCGATTGCCTTATCGATCAGGCGCAGGTGGAACAGGCGCTGGACCACATGGCGGCCGATATCACGCGCCAGTTGGGTGACAAGCTGCCGGTCTTCTATTGCGTCATGAACGGCGGGCTGATCACCACCGGCCATCTGCTCACGCGGCTCGGTTTTCCGCTCGAAGTCGACTATCTGCACGCCACCCGCTATCGCGGCGGTATTCGCGGCGGTGAGCTGTTCTGGCGAGTGTCGCCGGAAATTCCCATGGCTGGCCGCCATGTCGTGATCGTCGATGACATTCTCGACGAGGGCGCCACGCTGGCGGCCATTCTCGAGTACTGCCGCCAGGCCGGAGCGGCGAGCATCTCGACGGCAGTGCTGGTCGACAAGCGACACGATCGCAAGTCGTCGCCCGATCTCAAGGCCGACTACTGCGGCCTGGAGGTCGTCGATCGCTACGTGTTCGGCTTTGGCATGGATTACAAGGGATACTGGCGCAACGCGCTGGGCATCTTCGCGCCCAAGGGGTTGTGAGCCAACCACTGCTGGCGCCCCGAGTCTCGTTTCAGCCCGCCTAGCGCGGGCTGAAACGTCTCTGCAGGCCGGTTTCGTTCATCATGCGCGTCGAGATCTCCTCGATCGAAAATCGAGTGGTGTCGATGAACGGAATGTTGTGGCGGCGATAGAGCGCTTCCGCCTGGCCGATCTCCTGCATGCACTGGTCCATCGAGCAGTAGCGGCTGTCTGGCCGGCGTTCGGTGCGGATGGCCGACAGACGGCGGGCATCGATGGTCAAGCCGAACAGCTTGTGGCGATGGTTGGCCAGCGACGGCGGCAGGTTGAGAATGCCGTTCTCGTCCAGATCGTCTTCGGTCAGCGGATAATTGGCGGCACGGATGCCGAACTGCAGCGCCAGATAGAGCGAGGTGGGCGTCTTGCCGCAGCGTGACACGCCGATCAGGATGATGTCAGCCTCCTGATACTGATGCGTTCGCGCGCCGTCGTCGTTGTCCAGGGCGAAATTGACCGCCTCGATGCGATGCATGTAGACATCATCGCGGCCGATCGCATGGGTACGGCCGACGGTATACGTCGAGTGGGTCTCCAGCTCCTCCTCCAGCGGGGCGAGGAAGGTGGAGAAGATATCGACCTTGAAGGCTGGCGCCTCGGCGACGATGCTCCGGATCGACTGGTCGACGATGGTGTCGATGACGATGGGACGGATTCCGTCGCGCTCGGCGGTGGCCTCGATGATGCCGACCAGCGAACGGGCCTTGTCGAGCGTGTCGATGTAGGGCTTGGTGACCTGGATGAAATCCGTATTCTCGAACTGTGAGAGCAGGCTGCGACCGAGGGTCTCCGCGGTGATGCCGGTGCCGTCGGAGATGAAGAAGGCGGTGCGGGGCATGGCATTGATCCGTAGATGTCGATCGCCCATTGTCGGCCGAAATCCGCGGCCGGGGCAACTCGTCGTCGGGTGGGGAAGTCGCGTCGCGTCGCGGAACTACAGGAATGCGCGAAAAGTGCGAATTCCTGTAGAAATACTCCAAACTCTACGCCCTTAAACTTCTGGCTAAGCCGAAAGTCGCCTGTTAGCTTCTGGCCCCATCGAGGCGCAGCGGAGCGCGCCGTTTCATGCGCCACGGTTCATCAGCGGTGGCCGGCCGAGACGATCAGGAGACGACTTTGGAACCATTCATTATCACTTTCGAGCAGTTGGGGATGTCCGACGTCGAGCGCGTCGGTGGCAAGAACGCCTCGTTGGGGGAGATGATCTCCAATCTGGCGGACGCCGGGGTCACCGTGCCTGGCGGTTTCGCCACCACCTCCCATGCCTATCGTGAGTTCCTGGCCCATGACGGCTTGAACGACCGCATCAATGCCGAGCTCTCCAAGCTGGATGTCGACGATACCGAGATGTTGGCCAAGGTGGGCGAGAGGATCCGCCAATGGGTGATCGATACGCCCTTGCCCCCCGCCTTCGAGGATGCGTTGGGTGATGCCTATCAGACGTTGCAGGCTCGCCATCCCAACCTCAAGGTGGCGGTGCGTTCATCGGCCACCGCGGAGGATCTGCCCGATGCCTCCTTCGCCGGGCAGCAGGAGACCTTTCTCAACATCGACGGCTTCGACAACGTCAAGCGTGCCGTCCACGAGGTGTTCGCCTCGCTGTTCAACGATCGCGCCATCTCCTATCGCGTGCACCGTGGCTACCCGCACGAGAACGTCGCGCTCTCCGCGGGCGTTCAGAAGATGGTGCGCTCCGAGACGGCGGCGGCCGGGGTGATGTTCACGCTGGACACCGAGTCCGGCTATCGCGACGCGGTGTTCGTTACCGGTGCCTGGGGCCTGGGCGAAACCGTGGTCCAGGGTGCGGTCAATCCCGACGAGTTCTACGTTCACAAGCCGACGCTGGCTGCCGGCCGTCCGGCCGTACTGCGACGGACGCTGGGTTCAAAGCGGATCAAGATGGTCTACACCGATGACGCGGCGGCCGGCCGTTCGGTCAAGACGGTCGATGTCGGCCATGCCGACCGCCAGCGCTTCTGCCTGAGCGACGACGATGTCATGGAGCTGGCACGCCAGGCCGTGACCATCGAACAACATTACGGCCGCCCGATGGACATCGAATGGGCCCGCGACGGCGACGATGGCAAGCTCTACATCGTCCAGGCCCGGCCGGAGACGGTGGTGTCCAACCAGGAGGGCGGTACCCTGGAGCGTTTCACGCTCAAGAGCAAGAGCCGCGTGCTGGTCGACGGTCGCGCCATCGGCCAGCGGATCGGCCAAGGCAAGGTCAAGCTGGTGGCATCACCGGAAGAGATGCACAAGGTGCAGTCCGGCGACGTGCTGGTGACCGACATGACCGATCCCGACTGGGAGCCGATCATGAAACGCGCATCCGCCATCGTCACCAATCGCGGTGGCCGCACTTGCCATGCGGCGATCATCGCCCGCGAACTGGGGATTCCCGCCGTGGTCGGCTGTGGCGATGCCACCGAGCTGCTCCAGGACGACGTCGAGGTGACGGTCTCCTGCGCCGAGGGTGACACCGGGCACGTCTTCCAAGGCAAGCTGGAGTTCGACTGCCAGACCACCAGCGTCGACGCCATGCCGGAGATCCCGTTCAAGATCATGATGAACGTGGGCAACCCGGATCGTGCCTTCGCCTTTGCCGGGCTGCCCAACGAAGGCATCGGCCTGGCGCGGCTGGAATTCATCATCAACCGCATGATCGGCGTGCATCCGCGGGCACTGATGGATTACGACAAGCTCTCCAGCGACCTGCAGCAGACCATCGACCTGCGCACCGCCGGCTACGACGACCCGGTCAGCTTCTACGTCGATCGCCTGGTCGAGGGCATCTCCACCCTGGCGGCGGCGTTCTATCCCAAGCGCGTGATCGTGCGGCTGTCGGACTTCAAGTCCAACGAGTACGAGAACCTGATCGGTGGCAAGCTCTACGAGCCGGGCGAAGAGAATCCGATGCTCGGCTTCCGTGGTGCCTCGCGCTACATCTCCGACGACTTCCGCGCCTGCTTCGAGCTGGAGTGCCGAGCGCTCAAGCGCGTTCGCGACGAGATGGGGCTCAACAATGTCGAGATCATGGTGCCGTTCGTGCGTACGCCGGCCGAAGGCAAGGCGGTGGTGGATCTGCTCGAGGCCAACGGTCTCAAGCGCGGCGACGATGGGCTCAAGATCATCATGATGTGCGAGCTCCCCTCCAACGCGCTGCTGGCCGACGAGTTCCTGGAGCATTTCGATGGATTCTCCATCGGTTCCAATGACCTGACCCAGTTGACGCTGGGTCTGGATCGCGACTCCGCGATCATTGCCCACCTGTTCGACGAGCGGGACCCGGCGGTCAAGAAGCTGCTGTCGATGGCGATCCAGGCCTGCAAGGCCCAAGGGAAATACGTGGGCATCTGCGGCCAGGGGCCATCAGACCATCCGGAGCTTGCCAAGTGGTTGATGGAGCAGGGGATCGATTCGGTCTCATTGAATCCGGATGCCGTGCTCGAGACCTGGTTCATGCTGGCGGGTGAAACGCTGGGCTGATCGTCATTGGGCGGTGCAAGGGCCGGCGCGATACCATCGCGCCGGCTTTTTGGCTTTGACGGGGTGACGAGACGTCGGCGACTGCGCCGCCGCCGGGACGCTCACGAACGCAGCCAGTTGCGTAGCTTCACCAGCAGCAGTTCGCCGTCGGACATGGCCCGTCGCTCCTGCAGGATATTGGCGAGGGCATCGGGCCTGTCGGTGATGATGTTGTCGACCCCCATGTCGAGATAGCGCGACATGTCGCCGATGCCATTGACGGTCCATACTGCCACCCCCCGGCCGGTATCGTGAATGGTCCTGAGAAGGCTCGGCGTGGCCTGGGTATGGCGCAGGCCGATGATGTCGGCGTCGGTGGTATGCAGTGCGCCAGGCAGGACGAACTGCAGAAACAGGGTGGTCCGCAGCTCCTCGTCCTGGCTCTTGACCACCTCGATGACATCGGGTGACAGCGAGGCAATCACGGCGTGGTCCGTCATCTGGCTGGCCTTCAACTGGGCGATGACCTTCCGGGCCAGCTCCTCGGTAGTGCCTGGTGACGGTTTGAGCTCGACGTAGAGCCCGATACGATCCCGCGCATTGTCCAGGATCTGCTGGAACGTGGGAATGCGCTCGCCGACGAAGGCATCGCCGAAGTAGGAGCCGACATCGACCTGTTCGATCTCTGCCAGCGTCATGTCGCTGATGTTGCGGTCGACTCCGGTCAATCGACTCAGATTGTTGTCATGGGAGACGACGACCTGACCGTCCCCGCTCAGTCGGACGTCCAGTTCCAGGTAGTCTGCACCATCGGCGATGGCCTGGTTCATCGAGGCCATGGTGTTCTCGGGCGCCACCAGCGAGCTGCCGCGATGCGCGGTGATGGCGACGTGGTCGTTGATCTCGAAACCATGCAGTATCCAACCCGCCTGGCCCAGCGCAAAGACCAGCAGCAGGATCTCGGCACCCCAGGCGATCACCCCTGAGCGCTGCGGCGTCGCGGCAGGGCGAAACACCGGTGCCCGGCCAGTGGCGCGGTGATATAGCGTGATAACCACCAGGCTGTTGGCTGCGATGCCCAGGAAAGTGAGTGCGATCGTGGTGACGATATATAGCGCCAGATAGGTCAGCATCGCCGGAATCAGCACGCTGTTGCGCTCCGGCAGATACCCGAGCAACGTCCCGCCCAGGGTGTTGAAGGTCAGGGTGAAGACAATCGGGATGGCCGCCACCAGCAGCGCCATGCCGACGACGGCCAGGGCCATCCGCAGGCGACGTCCCTGGGTCAGTTCGCGGCTGCGTTTCAACGCGGCAATCGGCTTGAGGCCGTCGAGCATCATCGCCGGCAGTGCCAGGAACCAGCGGAAATAAAGGGCGGCACTGAGCAGCACCAGAACCACAACGATCGGCGTCGCCACGGCGAGAAATTCCCACAGCGCGGGGGGCTTCAGGTGGATCAGAATGTAGGGCTCGATATCGCCGAGCATGGCGCTGTAGAGGTGGGAGAGGCCGATGGCGAAAGGCGCGGCCAGGAGAAGGTGGCTTCCGACCTGGAGCAGGGTAAGGGTCACCAAGGCCGGAAAACGGCGCAGCACATGCCACAGCGAACCCATGGCCACCCGGTATCGATTCCCGGCCTGGCTCGAGACGACGAGCATCATCCCCGCTTGCTGAAGGAAGATCACCAGGAAGCTGAGTCCGATCGCCACCAGCAGCCAGAGCAGGCCCCAGGGCGAGAAGGCGACATCCAGAATCTGCCCGTTGCTGAGCACGGGGCGGCCGATGCGGTGAAGAAGTCCGGATAGCGTGTTGGCCGACAGCGGCACCCACACCGCCGAGGCGAGCAAGGTGAAGAACAGGTGGAAGGCGATCAACGAACGCAGGTGGGCGCGGATCTGTCGGGCGATGTCTTGGATCAGTGATCTGGGCGCTAGCATGGAGTGGTCGGCGGTGTCCCTTCCTGGGCCAGGTGGTCTCGATGACGAATGGTCGCGGCAAGGCGTGCCATTCAGTGTTGTCGTCAAACGGTCATCTTTGCAAGTTCGTCCGACCATTGACGAAAAAGGCCGCTCGAAGGCGGCCTGGACGCGGCACCGTCAACTGCTGGTCTAGAATTGCCAGCCCACGGAGGCGGTGTACGTATCGACCTTGAAGTCGCTGTCGAAGTCGTAGCGCTCGTATTCGGTGCGCAGCAGAAGGTGCTGATAGCGGAACTGCACGCCGGCACCATAGACCGGGTCGATCCCGTCGTTGTCATCGAGATCCGAGGTGGCGCTGAGTTCGCCCTTGGCCTCCGTTTCCCAACGTGCCATGCCTGCCTTGGCGAACAGCTCGAAGCCGGCGCCGACCGGCAGCTTGCCGACCAGACTCAAGCCGTAGGCCTTGCTCTTGAGGTCGACGACATTGCCGCCCCGGATCAGGTTGGGCTTGCCCAGATCGGCGTAGAAGGCCTCGGTGGCGAAGTAGGGGTTGTATTCGTAACCGACGAACGCCTTGTAAACGCTGTCATCATCGTCGACGCGATAGTTCTCGCCGCTGGCCCCGGCAAACTTGCCGATCTCGCTGTCGCTGCTCGCCACCTCACCGTAGCCGCCGCCGATGCCGAGATAGAGCCCGTCGGCGTTGGCCGCCTGCGCCGTCGGCGCCAGCAGCAATGGGGAAATCGTCATCGGAATGACGAGCCAGATCTTCTTTTTCATCGTGAATCTCCCTTGAATGCGTCCGGACAGGCATTCCGTCGCCTCATCGGCACATTGCCATGCGGATAACGTTTGGCAACGGACGTGCACGGACCTTCGACGCTGGCGAACAGCGTTTCATGACTCGCTCAGACTTTATGATTAGCCCCGGTCAGACGCAAGCGATCTATCATCGAGGCCCGGCATAAAAAAACGCCCCGCGATGGCGGGGCGTTTCGGTGACCTCTTCATGAAGCGCGAGCATCGGAAGAGACGTGTCAGGCTTCCTGGGCGACCGGAATGACGCTCGAGGCCGCTTTCTGGAAATCCTCTATCTCATGGAAGTTCAGGTAGCGGTAGATCTCACCCGCCATGGCATTGAACTCACCCATGGTAGCCTTGTACTCCTCGACCGTGGGCAGGCGGCCTTCGACGGCAGCGATGGCCGCGAGCTCTGCCGATGCCAAATAGACATCGGCGCCGTCACCCAGACGGTTGGGGAAGTTACGGGTCGAGGTGGATACCACGGTTGACTTCGGCGCAACGCGGGCCTGGTTGCCCATGCACAGCGAACAGCCGGGCATTTCCATGCGAGCGCCAGCCTTGCCGTAGATGCCGTAGTAGCCTTCCTCGGTCAGTTGATGTTGGTCCATCTTGGTCGGCGGCGCAAGCCACAGTCGCGTTTTCAGGCTGCCTGCCGGCTGCTTCTCGAGCAATTTGCCGGCGGCGCGGAAGTGGCCGATGTTGGTCATGCACGAGCCGATAAAGACTTCATCGATCTTCTGGCCGGCAACCTCCGAGAGCAGGCGGGCATCGTCCGGGTCGTTGGGCGCGCAAAGCACCGGCTGGTCGATCTCGGCCAGGTCGATCTCGATCACCGCAGCGTACTCCGCGTCGGCGTCGGCACGCATCAGGCTGGGGTCGGCCAGCCACGCTTCCATGGCTTCGATACGCCGCTCCAGCGTGCGGCGGTCACCATAGCCGGCGCTGATCATCCACTTCAGCAGGGTGACGTTGGAGTTCAGGTACTCGGTGACGCGATCTTCGCCCAGGGTGATGGTGCAACCCGCAGCGCTGCGCTCCGCGGAGGCGTCGGAGAGCTCGAACGCCTGCTCGGCGGTGAGATCCTCGAGGCCCTCGATCTCCAGGATGCGGCCGGAGAAGATGTTCTTCTTGCCGGACTTGGCCACGGTCAGGTGACCCTGTTGAATCGCGTAATAGGGGATCGCGTGGACCAGGTCGCGCAGGGTGATGCCCGGCTGACGCTCACCCTTGAACCGCACCAGCACCGATTCCGGCATGTCCAGCGGCATGACGCCGGTGGCCGCCGCGAAGGCCACCAGTCCGGAACCTGCCGGGAACGAGATGCCCATCGGGAAGCGGGTGTGCGAATCACCCCCGGTCCCGACGGTGTCCGGCAGCAGCATGCGGTTGAGCCAGGAGTGAATGATGCCGTCGCCCGGTCGCAGCGAGACGCCGCCACGGTTCATGATGAAGTCGGGCAGGGTGTGATGGGTCTCGACGTCGACCGGCTTGGGATAGGCGGCGGTGTGACAGAACGACTGCATCACCAGGTCGGCCTGGAAACCGAGGCAGGCCAGGTCCTTGAGCTCGTCGCGAGTCATCGGGCCGGTGGTGTCCTGGGAGCCGACCGTGGTCATCTTCGGCTCGCAGTACATGCCCGGGCGGACGCCGTCCATGCCGCAGGCCTTGCCGACCATCTTCTGCGCCAGGGTGAAGCCCTTGCCGGTGTCGACCGGCTGTTCCGGCTTGCGGAAGATATCCGAGCCCGGCAGGCCGAGTTCGTTGCGCGCCTTCTCGGTCAATCCGCGGCCGATGATCAGGGGAATACGGCCACCGGCGCGCACTTCGTCGAGGATCACCTGGGTCTTGAGTTCGAAGGTGGAAACGACTTCGTCGCTGTCGTGACGGGTCACCTTGCCTTCATACGGATAGACATCGATGACGTCGCCCATTTCGAGCTTGTCGACATCCATCTCGATCGGCAGGGCGCCGGCATCTTCCATGGTGTTGAAGAAGATCGGTGCGATCTTGCCGCCGAAGCAGAAACCGCCGGCACGCTTGTTGGGCACGTGGGGAATGTCGTCGCCGAAGAACCACAGCACCGAGTTGGTGGCGGACTTGCGCGAGGAGCCGGTGCCTACCACATCGCCGACGTAGGCGACCGGGAAGCCCTTGGCCTTGACCGTTTCGATCTGGGCCAGCGGGCCCTTGCTGCCCGCCACTTCCGGCTCGATGCCGTCGCGCGGGTTCTTGAGCATGGCGTTGGCGTGGAGCGGGATGTCGGGGCGCGACCAGGCATCCGGCGCCGGCGACAGGTCGTCGGTGTTGGTCTCGCCGGGTACCTTGAACACCGCGATGCTGATCTTGTCGGCCAGTGCCGGCTTGGCCAGGAACCATTCGGCCTCGGCCCAAGACTCGAGCACGGCCTGGGCGACGGCGTTGCCGTTCTTGGCCCGCTCGGCGACGTCGTGGAAGGCATCGAACATCAGGAGGGTGTGCTTGAGCTGCTCTCCGACTTCCTGCGCCAGCTCGCTATCGTCCAGCAGTTCGACCAGCGTGGCGATGTTGTAGCCGCCCTGCATGGTGCCCAGCAGCTTGACCGCATGGATCTTGTCGATCAGCGGCGAGGTCGCTTCGCCCTTGGCGATAGCGGTGAGGAAGCCGGCCTTGACGTAGGCGGCCTCGTCGACACCGGGCGGCACGCGATCGGTGATCAGTTCGAGGAGAAACGCCTCTTCACCGGCGGGCGGCTGCTTGAGCAGCTCGACCAGTTGGGCGGTCATTTCGGCGGTCAACGGTTTCGGCGGCACGCCTTCCTGGGCGCGCTCCTCGACATGTTGGCGGTAAGCTTCAAGCACGGTGGAGACCCTCATCTAGAGTTAGAGCCCGCATCAGCGAGACGGAATCCGGGCCATGACGTGGCAGGCACGGAACGTCTCGTCGTTCGGCAAGCCAGGCTCGTCTGGCGACCCTTGACATGGCTGTCACGAAATCGGCTGCGGTGGGCGCTGCGAAGTCTACGTGAAACTGTCGACAATGTTAAGGAGGCCACGCCGCCGCCGGGCCTCCGCCTCTTCGGGGCTGCCGTCAATGTCACCATGGTCGTGGAAATGGCTATCGAAGTCTCGTCGGGCAGGCGCTACCATGAGCCTATTGGACTCGAATCCACTCTGATTCAACGTATCGAGTGGTCGAGGTCCATGAGAGGTTCTCCGGACCGTGGACGCGACGCTGATCTCGAATGACTGATGAACGATGGTCGGGAAATACGCCATGTCTCGCTACGGTCCGATGTCTTCCATCCGTGAACGGGTTTGGCAGTTGTCTGCCGAGCGACCGAAGAACGTCAATGACTACTGAACGAATGATCGATGATACCGATGTCGACATCGGCCGCTTGCTGCCGGTCGAGCTGCTCGAGTTCCTACCTTGTGCCACGCCTGGGCGCTGGATCGAGGCCGCGTTGGAGAACCCGGCGCTGTTGTTGATCGACCATGCGCAGTGTGAAAAGAAGGCTGCCTCTACCGCGATGAGCCTGATGTTCCGGTATGTCGATCGCCCCGAGCTGCTGACCAAGATGTCTCAACTGGCGCGCGAAGAGCTTCTCCATTTCGAGCAGGTGGTCGGTTTGATGCAGGAGCGGGGAGTCGACTACTCCCATATTCAGGCGTCGCGCTATGCGGAGGGGCTGCGTGAACACGTGGCACGAGAAGAGCCGGATCGATTGATCGATATCCTGATCGTGGGCGCGTTCATCGAAGCGCGCTCGTGTGAGCGTTTCGCGCGGTTGATTCCTCATCTGGATGAGCCGCTTGCCAAGTTCTATCGCTCCCTCGTGCGTTCGGAGGGGCGTCATTTCGAGGATTACCTCGGACTCGCCGAACGCTATGGCGGCAAGGCCGCCGTGGCCGAACGCGTGGTTCGCTTCGCCGCTCACGAAAAAGCGTTGATCGAAGGCGAAGACGCCATGTTCCGCTTTCATAGCGGCGTGCCGAGTGCGACCTCGCCGTGAGTCGTCGCAACCTCAGCGATCATGCCGGCCCAGGTCGACCAGGGGCTCGTGTCAACCGGCTTGGCGATGATCTGCGTGTGGTCGCTTCTTCTATCGGATAATGGAAAACGATGAATTCAGGTCGAGCTACAACAACAATCGCGCTCTTCGGACATTTCGGGTATCGGCAGGGTGATCAGGCGCTGACGCATTTCAGCTACGACAAGGTGAAGGCGCTGCTGATCTACCTGCTGATGCAGGAGGCGCCGGCGAGCCGCGCCGCGCTGGCCGAAATGCTATGGCCGGACCAGGGCGTCAAGTCGGGGCGCACGAATCTTCGCCATGCCCTTCACTGCCTCCGGCACAGCCTCGGCGATCTCGCCGAGTCGTCCCTGACGGTCACCCGACAGACCATCTCCTTCGATCTGCCGTCCAGTGTTCACTGGGATCTTCGCGAGGTGGACGGCCTGCTGCGAGAACCGCCCACCATCGATGTTCTCGAGCGGCTGCTCGACTACTATCGTGGCGACCTGCTGTCCGAACTGCATCTGGGGCAGTGCGTTGCTTTCCAGCAGTGGCTGGTGCGCACGCGGGGCGAGTGGCGACAGCGCTTGACCGAATACGCGGAGCGGGTGCTGGAGGCGTGCTCGGCGCTGCCCGAGGGGCTGCTGCGAACCCTGATCCACCGAATCCCGGATTTTGGTCCTTTCCACGAGCGTTTGGTGAGACAGCTCGCCGAGCACGGACAGTTCGCCGCCGCCCGGGAACAGTTCAATGCCTTTCTGCAACACCTGGCGCTATCCGGCCAGCAGCCCGAGCCCGGCTTCCTGCAATTGGCGCGATTCTGGTCGGAGGGGCCGGAGCCGGGACAGGTTCACCTCGATTGGCCGAACGGCATTGGCGCCGATACCTCCCAGGGGCGGCGGGAGGCACCGGGATACTCGGCGGAAGATATCGATTATCGCCAGGTCACGGTCATGGCGATTGCGCTCCGACCGGCGGACGCCGGAAACGATCTCGGCCGGGCGCTGGCTTGCCTCAAGGCTCAGGACCAGCTGTTCCGATGGCTGGAGACCCAGTGTCGCCATCTTGGGGGTTTCTGGCAGGCCGCGGTGGGGAGTGGCGTGGGGCTCGCCTGCTTTGGCACCCACGGCCCAACTCATCAACTGGCCGAACTGGTGGCGCTGTTCGAGCATTGTCGCCAAGGGCTTACTCACGAACTCGATAACCTGTGGCAGGGCGAGGAGGCGCCACCCCGGTTCACGCTGACGGCCGGCCTGGATAGCGGTCGCGTGATCTGGCTTCCGGAGCGGCACTCGATCGATCCGTTCGGCGATGTGACGCAGGTGGCGCTGGCCATGATGGTGGCGGCCAAGAGCAGCGAGCTGGTCATCTCGCTCAACGCCAGCCAGCATCTGCCGCCGGCTTTCGACCTGCAATCTCGCCTGACCCCCCGCCTGATCAGCAGCGATGGTCGGGTTCAGCGACGGGGACTGGTGCTCGGCGTGGAGTCTTCCTGTCGCGAGGCCTTGCCGCCGAGTCTCACCGGACGCGAGGCCGAACTCCGCCAGCTGCGCGATGCGCTGGCCCGGGTCTCCCTCGGGCTGCGACAGAGTCTGCTGGTACTGGGTGACACGGGTATCGGCAAGTCCGCCCTGATGATCCACTTCCGGGAATATCTGCAACAAGAAGACGCGGCGGTTTTCTGGCGGCCCACGACTCGCTTGTCGAGTCAGACCTCCTACGGGCTGGTCCAGGCGCTATTGGGGTGGTATCTCGAAGCGGAGCCGGACGACGCCGCGATCAGGGAACTGGTCGACCGAACTCCCGCGATGGAGCGAGTCGGGACCGAGCGTCGACAGTTGCTGATCGACGTGCTTGGGCGGGCGTCGCTGGCCAGGGAGGACGCCGACGAGGCGGTGGAACTGGTCACTCAACTGACCCAGGCGTTGATTCTCGAGACCACCAGTTCTCGCCGTCCGCTGGTGATCATCGTCGACGATCTGCAGTGGTTGGACGAGCCGTCACTGAAAGTCCTGCAGAACCTTCAGGCCCGGCTGCCGATTCACACAGCCTTGTTACTGGTTGCCTCTCATCAAAATCGGGAGGTTCCCTCGGTCAGGTTGAACTGGGATCAGCAGGTGGTATTGGGGCGCCTCGACGCGGAACAGTCCGCTGACATGCTGGACTACCTGGCCCGCCGGCATCGACTCAAGCTGAACCTGCGATTGCGCGAACAGTTGATCGAGCGGTGCGAGGGGGTTCCTCTCTACTTGCAGGAGATCTGCCGCCGGCTCGAGATCGACCGGCGCGAGGGCAGGCGCCTGGACGCCGACAGCCTGCCGAGCGGATTGCTGGGGTTGCTCGCCAGCCGCATCGACCAATTGCAGGGATATCGCCATGTCGCCCACATGGCGGCAGCGCTGGGTCGTCAGTTCGAAGCCGGCATGCTGCGGGCCGGTCTGGCCATCGGTGATGATCTCTTCAAGGCGGCCCTGGAGCAGATGCGAAGGCTCGAGATCATCGAGCCCTGTGACATGTCGCCCTACGACTTCCAGTTCAGCCATCCGCTGCTGCAGGAGGCGGCCTATCTTTCGTGTCCACAGGACGTGCGGATCGTGCTGCATCAGCAGGTCGTGACGCTGATCGAATCCAGTTACCCCGCGTGGATCAGCCGTCATCCCGGAGATTTCGCCGAGCACTTGCGACGAAGTGGCGATCCGGCGCGGGCCGCACGCTATTTCGAAATGGCGGCAAGGAGTGCGCTCAAGGTCAGCGCTAACCGCACGGCATTGAAAATGGCCGAGTCCGGTCTTGCCTGCCTGAAAGTGACTTCCGGCGGTGGTGCCGAGCGTGAGATCAGTCTGCTGACGGTGAAAGGACAGGCGTGCTACGCGCTGGAAGGGCATGGCTCCCCGGCGGCGCAGGAGAGTTTTCTTCGGGCGCAGAGTCTGTGGCAAGGCTCGCTGCCGGATGACGATGAAGCCGACGATCAGGCGTTTCTGGTGACCTGGGGGCTCTGGGTGGGCGCCAGCCAGCGCCACGCCACGCAAGAGGCGGAGTCGCTGGCCCTGCAGTTGCGCGATCTGGCGCGACGCATCGACGATCCGCGCTACCAGCGTCTGGCGCTCTATGCCCGCGCCCATGGCGAATACTGGAGCGGCCGGATTTCGCTGGCCTACGAGCACCTCGATCAGGTCGATCCGCTGAGTTGGCCCATGGTTCTGGAGTGGTTGCCTTACTCCGATCATCCGCAGGTAGCCGCGGCCTGCTATCAGAGCTGGACCCTCTGCCTGCGGGGTGACTATCGACGCGCGGAGCAGCAGATGGAAGCCGCCATTCGCCTGGCGGAGTCCGTTCGGCATCCGGGGTCGTTGGCCATGGCGCTGATATTCGCCGCGTCCCTCTACCGGCAACTGGGACATATCCATCTGGCGACCGAACGTGGCCGTCGCGCCCACGAGATGACGCGTACCGCGGATCTCCAGCGCTGGCACTGGGAGGCGGAGTGCGTGCTGGGGTGGAGTCAGTCGCTGGCCGGAGAGGCGCGGGGCCTGCAGAGAATCGAGTCCAGCGTGGCCCGATTGAGCGAGTTGACGGGCAGGGAGCCCTGGCAACGGCCGTTCCTGTGGTACGGCGACGCCTGCCTGGCGCTCAACGATGTGGCGCGCGCCGCGGCGTATCTCGAGCCCTGTCTCGAGCATGCGCTGACACGGCGCTCCCTGATGATGCCCCAAATCGGCTTGCAGATGGCCCGGGTCAAGCATCGCCGGGGCGACGACATGGCGAGCGTGGCGTCCCTCATCGAAGCGTCGAGAAGCTGGGCCGTCGAAGCCGGCAGCCCCCACATGGAGTTGAAAAGCCTCGAGATGTGGCTCTCCCTGGTCGATCCCGGCGACCGGGAGAAGCAGCGCGCATTGCGCTATCGGCTGGGAGAGGTGGCGCTGTCCGATGCGCCGGTTCTGACCCGCTGGCGAACGCTGCTGGATAACGTCAGCGCCGCCTCGTCCCGTCCGGCCGACTTCCAGCTCTAGGCTTGGTGCGGGCAGGTCGGTGAGTCACCGGGCACGATCAGATCGGGAACGACTCCAGTGTCAGGCCGTCGTCGTCCACTCTCAGTTGCCAACCCTTGCCGGGGCGCCAGTCGCCGATCACGTAACGCGTCGCCGGCCCCCCACCGACGTTCAGTTCGTGCACGGCCGGTCGGTGAGTGTGACCATGGATCATGACGCTCACGTCATGGGCCTGCATCGTCTCGACGACGGCTTCGGGGGTGACATCCATGATGTCCTCGGCCTTGTTGGTGTTGGCTTCGCCGGACTGTTCCCGAAGTTTCCTGGCCAGCGCCATGCGCTCATCCACCGGCATCGCCAGGATCTGTGCCTGCCAGGCGGGGTCGCGAGCCTGGCGTCGGAAAGCCATGTAAGCCTCGTCGCGAGTACACAGGCTGTCGCCGTGCATCAGCAGGACCCGCTGTCCGCCCAGTTCCATCACCGTGGGGTCGTCGAGCAGGGCACAGCCGCTATCGGCGGCAAACGCCTCGCCGATCAGAAAGTCCCGGTTGCCGTGCATGAAAGCCAGCCGGGTACCGGCTTCGGCGCAGGCCTTCAACTCGGCGATGATCCGCTGCTCGAACTCGCCCCGGTAGTCGTCGCCGATCCAGGCCTCGAACAGGTCGCCCAGAATGGTCAGCGACGAGGCCTGTCGGACCGGCCCGCGCAGGTAGTCGATGAAACCCTTGGCGATGTCCGGCTGCGAGGGTTGAAGATGGAGATCGGCGATCAGCAGTTGCATGCGGGGAGTGGTTCCTGTCGGTGGTCGGCCCGTGAGGGGGAAGGTCAATCCGTGACTTCGGCACGTTCGATGATGACATCTTCGACGGGGACATCGCTGTGCATGCCACGCCGTCCGGTTGCCACCTGGCGGATCTGGTCGACTACCTCCATGCCGTCGACCACGCGCCCGAATACGCAGTAGCCCCAGCCCTGCACGCTCTTGTCGCGGTGGTTGAGGAAGTCGTTGTCGGAGACGTTGACGAAGAACTGGGCGCTGGCGGAGTGGGGATCCTGGGTGCGCGCCATGGCGACGGTGCCTTTCTGGTTGGTGAGGCCATTGTCGGCTTCGTTCTCGATCGTGGTGCGCGTCGGCTTCTGCTCGAAGTCAGTGTCGAAGCCGCCGCCCTGAACCATGAACCCATCGATCACGCGGTGAAAGAGGGTCCCGTCGTAATGGCCGTCGCGAACGTACTGCTCGAAATTGGCGGCGGTTTTCGGGGCCTTCTCGAAGTCGAGTTCGAGCTTGATGGCGCCGTGATTGGTGTGCAAAACGATCATCGGAAATCCTGGCTGATTCTGGCTGTCGTGAGACGGCAGGCGGCTTGGCGCCGGCCGCGGGCGTCGCGCTATAATAGCGGCTTTGGGTCGCCGGGAGAAACCGCTGTCCGCGCGTGTTAACCTGCGGTCATCAGGGCCGCATCGTCGGCCGATCATCCGAATCATAGAGGTTGCCTGCATTCCATGAGCGTCGAAAGCAACACGAGCGCCGAAAGTCCCAACGATCGTTCCGAAGCCCAGTCCGGTGCCGAGACCCAGCAAGGGGCGCCGAATTTCCTGCGTAACCAGATTCGCGACGAGCTCGAGTCGGGGCAGGCGACGACGATCGTGACCCGCTTTCCGCCGGAGCCGAATGGGTTCCTGCATATCGGCCACGCCAAGTCGATCTGGGTCAACTTCGGCCTGGCGGAGCAGTTCGGTGGGCGCTGCCATCTTCGCTTCGACGATACCAACCCGGCCAAGGAAGAGCAGGCCTATATCGATGCCATCCAGGAAGACATCCGCTGGCTCGGCTACGAATGGAGCGGCTCGGTGCGCTTCGCCTCCGACTATTTCGACCAGCTCTATGCCTGGGCGCAGCATCTGGTCCGTGAGGGCAAGGCCTACGTCGACGACCTCTCCCCGGACGAGATTCGCGAATACCGGGGAACGCTGACCGAGCCGGGCCGGCCGAGCCCCTATCGGGAGCGCGGTGTCGAGGAAAATCTGGATCTGCTGGAGCGCATGCGGCTGGGCGAGTTCGCCGAGGGCAGCAAGGTGTTGCGGGCCAGGATCGATATGGCCGCGCCGAATATCAACCTGCGCGACCCGATCCTCTACCGCATCCGTCATGCCGTGCACCATCAGACCGGCGATGCCTGGAAAATCTATCCATCCTATGATTTCGCCCACGGCCAGTCCGATGCCATCGAGGGCATCACGCACTCGCTGTGCACGCTGGAATTCGAGGATCACCGCCCGCTTTACGAGTGGTTCCTGGCGCAGTTGCCGGTGCCCTCCCTGCCGCGCCAGACCGAGTTCGCGCGGATGAACGTCAATTACACGGTCACCTCCAAGCGCAAGCTCAAGCTGCTGGTCGACCGGAACGTGGTCGATGGCTGGGACGACCCGCGCATGCCGACGATCTCCGGGCTTCGCCGCCGCGGTTATACGCCGGCCTCGCTGCGCAAGTTCTGCGACATGACCGGGGTCAGCCGTGCCGCCAACGTAGTCGATATCGCGATGCTCCATTTCGCCATCCGCTCGGATCTCGAGGACAATGCGCCGAGGGCGATGTGCGTGCTCGATCCGCTCAAGGTGGTGCTGACCAACCTTCCCGCGGACCACGGCGAGGTGTTCGAGGTGCCGGGGCACCCGGCGCGGGAGGACATGGGCACCCGCCAGCTGCCGCTGACCCGCGAGATCTGGATCGATCGCGAAGACTTCATGGAGGAGCCACCGAAGAAGTTCTTCCGTCTGGCACCAGGGAAGGAGGTTCGCCTGCGCAATGGCTACGTCATTCGTTGCGACGAGGTGATCAAGAACGACGAGGGCGAGATCGTCGCGCTCCACTGCAGTGTCGACTTCGAGACCCTGGGCAAGAATCCGGAAGGGCGCAAGGTCAAGGGCGTCATCCACTGGGTCAGCGCCGAGCATGGCGTACCGGTGGAGGTCAGGCTCTACGACAACCTGTTCCTCGACGAGGCGCCGGATCGGGACAAGGATGCCGATTTCCTCGATCACCTGAACCCGGAGTCGCTGGTCACGGTGCAGGGCATCGCCGAGCCCTCGCTGGCGAATGCCGAACCGGAAGCGCGCTACCAGTTCGAACGGGTCGGTTACTTCTGCGCCGATCGTCACGCTTGTCGCGATGGCAAGCTGGTATTCAATCGCACCGTGGGGCTCAAGGACAGCTGGGCCAAGATTCAGAAGAAGCAGGGCTGAAGGAACGAGAACATGAGCGGGCTGGAGATCTACAACACGCTGACGCGCCGCAAGGCGAAACTCGATCCGATCGAGCCCGGCAAGGTGCGGATGTACGTCTGCGGGATGACGGTCTACGACTACTGCCACCTGGGTCATGCCAGGGTGATGGTGGCGTTCGACGTGATCACGCGCTGGCTGCGCCAGACCGGTCTGGACGTGACGTACGTTCGCAACATCACCGACATCGACGACAAGATTCTCCGACGCGCGGAGGAGAACGGCGAGTCGATTTCGGCGCTGACCGAGCGCATGATCGCGGCCATGCACGAGGACGAGGCGCGGCTGGGGGTTCTGCGGCCGGATGCGGAGCCTCGCGCCACAGGGCATATCCCGGAGATCGTGGCGATGATCGAGCGCCTGATCGAAGGCGGCTATGCCTACGCGGCCGCCAACGGCGACGTCTACTACCGTGTTCGCCGCTTTGCCGACTATGGCAAGCTCAACAACCGCAATCTCGACGACATGCGCGCGGGTGCCCGGGTCGACGTCGACGAACATAAGGAGGATCCGCTCGACTTCGTACTCTGGAAGGCGGCCAAGCCGGGCGAGGCTAGTTGGTCCTCGCCCTGGGGCGAAGGCCGACCAGGCTGGCATATCGAGTGCTCGGCGATGTCGACCTGCTGCCTGGGCGAGACCTTCGATATTCATGGCGGCGGCCCGGATCTGACCTTCCCGCATCACGAGAACGAGATCGCCCAGAGCGAGGCGGCCACCGGCAAGCCCTACGTCAATGTATGGATGCACGCCGGCGCGGTACGGGTCAACCAGGAGAAGATGTCCAAGTCGCTGGGCAACTTCTTCACGATTCGAGAGGTGCTGGAAGTTCACGATCCGGAAGTGGTGCGCTACCTGCTGGTCGCCAGTCACTATCGCAGTCCGATCAACTATGCACCGGAGTCCCTGAGCGAAGCCCGCAAGTCGCTCGAGCGTTTCTATCATGCCCTGGACGGCGTCGAGCCGGCTCACGGTGACGTTGAGGGCATCTATGCCGAGCGCTTCTCGGCAGCGATGAGCGACGATTTCAATACGCCCGAAGCCCTGTCGGTGCTGTTCGACCTGGCGCGGGAGATCAATCGGCTACGAGACACCGACCCGGCTCACGCCAGTGCGCTCGGCCAGGAACTCAAGCGGCTGGCGAATCTGCTGGGCTTGCTTGAGCGTGCACCCGTCGAGTTCTTCAAGGCTGGTGCTGCCGAGCTGCCGCTGAGCGAGGCCGAGATCGAATCTCGAATCGAAGCGCGGGCGACGGCCAAGCGTCAGCGGGACTTCGCCGAAGCCGACCGAATTCGCGACGAACTGGCCGCGCTGGGCGTCGTGCTGAAGGATTCGCGCGAGGGGACGCGCTGGAGTTTCGAAGCGCCGCCAGCCTGAGCCCCAATGCTGTCCTGAAACGACGAACCCCGCCAATTGGCGGGGTTCGTCGTTATGGCACTCGGCTCGGTCTCAGGCGCTGGCCAGGCGAGCGATGATCGCCTCGACCATTTCGGCGGAATGAGTCGCGGCTTGTTCCAAGAAGGCGTCGAACGAGAGGCTGGACTCCTTGCCGGCGATATCCGATAGCGCCCTGATGACCACGAACGGGCAGCCGAACAGGTGGCACGTCTGGGCAATGGCGGCGGCTTCCATCTCCACGGCCAGGATCTGGGGGAAGTGCTTGCGCACGGCGTCGACGTGCGCCGGGTCGGCCATGAAACTGTCGCCGGTGCAGATCAACCCCTCGTGGACGCGCAGGGCTCCGAGCGTCTCGATGCAGGCGCGGGCCGTGTCGATCAATCCCGGATCGGCGCTGAAGCCGGCGGGCATCCCGGGGACCTGACCCATCTCGTAGCCGAATGCCGTGACGTCGACGTCATGGTGGCGTACCTCGCTGGAGATGACCACGTCGCCTACCTCCATCGCCGCGCCGAAGCCGCCAGCGGAGCCGGTATTGATGATGGCGTCCGGGCGGTAGTGGGTCATCAGTTGGGTTGCGCCCACCGTGGCGTTGACCTTGCCGATCCCGGACTGGAGCAGCACGATTTGGAGGCCGTGACGCTCGCCGCAATGGAAGATGCCGCCAGGGTGGCGTTCGGTGCGGGGATTGTTCAGGCGGGACGCGAGCAGGGCGACTTCCTGCTCCATGGCGCCGATGATACCGAGAGTCTGCATGGGTTGATCCATTGTCCTGATGGGAGCGGTCGATGATTCACTGTGCATCGTGGAGTTCGGCGGCCTGGAGGGTGTTCTGCAACAGCGTGGCGACGGTCATTGGGCCGACGCCGCCGGGTACCGGTGTGATCCAGCTGGCGCGTTCGGCGGCGGTGTCGAAATCGACGTCTCCGATCAGCGTGCCATCCTGCTGGCGGTTGATGCCCACGTCGATGACGATCGCCCCCGGCTTGACCCAGTTGCCATCGATCAGTCCGGGTTTGCCGGTGGCGACCACCAGCAGGTCGGCCTGCCTGACCTTATCCTCTAGCCCTTGGGTGAAGCGATGGCAGATCGTGGTGGTGCAGCCGGCGAGCAGTAGTTCGAGCGCCATGGGTCGACCGACGATGTTGGAGGCGCCGACGATGGTGGCGTCCAGTCCTCGCAGCGGGATTCGGTTGTGCTCCAGCAGGGTGATGATGCCCTTAGGGGTGCAGGGGCGCAGCAACGGAAGTCGCTGTGCCAGGCGCCCGAGGTTGTAAGGGTGGAACCCGTCGACATCCTTGTCCGGACGAATGCGCTCGAGCAGGGGGTTGGCGTCGAGATGGGCTGGCAGTGGCAGTTGCAGCAGAATGCCATCGACGGTCGGGTCGGCGTTCAGCCGGTCGATCAGCGCTTCCAGCTCCTTTTGGGTCGTGGTGGTCTCGAGCCGATGGCTGAAGGAGAGGATGCCAGCGTTCTCGCAGCCCCGGTGCTTGTGGCTGACGTAGACCTCCGATGCCGGGTCGTGACCGATCAGAATGACGGCCAGCCCCGGGCGGCGCAGCCCTTGTTGGGTACGATGTTCCACGTCGGCTTTTACCTGACTGCGAATTGCGCCGGCAATGGCTTTGCCATCGATCAACTGAGCGGTCATCGACTTTCCTTTCTGAGTCCTGAAGGCCGGCGGGTCGCCGGAGGAGGTGGGCAATTTTCGCACGCCCAGCGATGCAGTCAACGCACGGTGACGGGGAAGTGGGATTCGGGTCCGACGGTGACTTCCTCGCTGCCTGACGAATCGGGCCTGAGTGCACGTAAAGGCTTGACCCCGCTGAAAGGATCCGTAGAATACGCAGCGCATCGAAGGGCTCGTAGAGTCATCGGCCACGAAAAACGCGGCATCGGGGTATAGCGCAGTCTGGTAGCGCGCCTGCTTTGGGAGCAGGATGTCGGGGGTTCAAATCCCTCTACCCCGACCAAAGCTGTCGTCTTCGCGTGTCGATGGAAATGCAGCCGGTATTGGAATGCGCCTATAGCTCAACCGGATAGAGCAACGGCCTTCTAAGCCGTAGGTTGCAGGTTCGAGTCCTGCTGGGCGCGCCACTCAACACGGCGTGACGCGTTCCCGCTCGATGCAGAATCGGTATGGTGGGTGTAGCTCAGTGGTAGAGCCCCGGATTGTGGCTCCGGTGGTCGTGGGTTCGATCCCCATCATCCACCCCATTACCGATCAAGCTTCTAGAAATGGTGGGTGTAGCTCAGTGGTAGAGCCCCGGATTGTGGCTCCGGTGGTCGTGGGTTCGATCCCCATCATCCACCCCATTTCTTCCCTTCGTTAGTCTATTTCCTCTCATGGCTTTTCTCTCCGGCTGTCGGCTTCACTATGCGGCCAGGCGTCGTCGATCGATGGCTCGAGTGCATCGAGAATCCTCCTAAAGTCGATTTTTGCCGCATCAGGCTTGTATTTTGCCCCGATCGGTACCATTTACCGCGCTAGTCAGCTTGCCAGTAGGCATGGGGGTTCTTAAAATCGCCCCCTTGCTTTGAAATGACAGTTTTGAAGTCACAGTCTTTGAGTTGCATTCACAGAACGCCCCCGTCGGTAGAGGATCATCTATGCAAGTTTCCGTTGAGACGACATCCCAGATCGAACGTCGCATCACTGTTCAGGTTCCCGCAGCCGAGGTCGATGAAGCGGTTGCGACTCGCCTGCAAGACACCGCCAAGCGCGTTCGTCTGAATGGCTTTCGTCAAGGGAAGATCCCGATGGCGGTCGTGCGCCAGCGTTACGGCAAGGATGTCCGCAATGAAGTCGTCAGTGAGCTGATGCGTCAGCACTATGTGCGGGCAATCACCGAGCAGAGCCTGAACCCGGCCGGCTACCCCTCGATCGAGCCGAAGGTCGATCAGACGGGCAAGGACCTGGAGTTCGTCGCCACGCTCGAAGTCTATCCGGAAATCGAGCTCAGCGGCATCGATGGCACCCCCATAGAGCGCCCGCAGGCGGAGATCGCCGAGGCCGATATCGACACGATGATCGAGACCCTGCGCGGACAGCGGGCCGAGTTCCAGCCGGTCGAGCGCGCAGCGGAAGAGGGCGACAAGGTCAAGATCGACTTCCAGGGCTTCCTCGGCGATGAGCCGTTCGAGGGCGGTTCCGCCGAAGGGCACGAGCTCGAGCTGGGGTCCAATCGCTTCATTCCGGGCTTCGAAGAGCAGTTGATCGGCGCCAAGGCCGGTGACGAGAAGAGCATCAGCGTGACCTTCCCGGAGGACTACCAGGCCGAACACCTGGCGGGTCAGGAGGCGACCTTCAAGGTCAAGGTTCATGAAGTCTCTGCCAAGGCGCTGCCGGAAGTCGATGCCGACTTCATCAAGGAGTTCGGCGTGGAAGACGGCGATGCCGACAAGTTCCGGGCCGAGGTCAAGGGCAACATGGAGCGCGAAGTCCGCCAGGCGGCCCGTAACCGGGTCAAGCAGCAGGCTCTCGATGCGCTGCAGAAAGCCAACGACGTCACGGTCCCGCAGTCGCTGATCCAGCAGGAGACCGACGGGCTCAAGCGTCAAGCCGCCCAGCAGTTCGGCCTCGGTGAAGACTTCGACGTCAGCCAGTTGCCGAACGAGCTGTTCGCCGAGCAGGCTCGCACCCGTGTCAAGATCGGCCTGCTGCTGGCGGAAGTCATCAAGCAGCACGAGCTCGATGCCAGCGATGACGAAATCCGTGCCCGTGCCGAGGAACTGGCAACCCAGTACCAGCAGCCGGAGCAGGTCGTCGACCAGTACATGCAGAACGATGAGCTAAAGGGACAGGTCAAGTCTGCCGTGCTGGAAGACAAGGCCGTTGACAAGCTTCTCGAGCAGGCTCAGGTTAACGACGTCAGCATGAGCTACGAGCAAGTGCTGCAGGCCGCCCAGCAGTCCGAGGAAGCGGGCGAAGAGGACGAAGCCGAGGAAAGCGATTCCAAAGCATGACGGGTGCTTGGTAAGCGAGACGACCCGGTTCCGGCCGGGTCGCTAGTCGATGGGCCTGACAATCACCAGATGTAAGGAAATCGCGATGCGTAACGAGTTCGACATCAGTAATGCCGGTGGCCTGGTCCCGATGGTGGTGGAGCAGAGTGCGCGCGGCGAGCGGTCATACGATATCTATTCTCGTCTGCTCAAAGAGCGTGTCATCTTCCTGGTTGGCCAGGTCGAGGACTACATGGCCAACCTGGTTGTGGCGCAGCTGCTGTTCCTGGAGTCCGAGAATCCGGACAAGGACATCCACCTTTATATCAACTCGCCGGGCGGCTCGGTGACCGCAGGCATGTCCATCTACGACACCATGCAGTTCATCAAGCCCGATGTCTCCACGGTCTGTATCGGCCAGGCGGCGAGCATGGGTGCGCTGCTGCTTGCCGGCGGTGCGAAATCCAAGCGCTTCTGTCTGCCGCATTCGCGGATGATGATTCACCAGCCGCTTGGGGGATATCAGGGTCAGGCTGCGGATATCGAGATCCACACCCGGGAAATCCTGACCATTCGCCAGAAGCTGAACCGCATTCTGGCCGAGCACACCGGGCAGGATATCGACAAGATTGCTCAGGACACCGATCGGGACAACTTCATGGATGGCGAACAGGCCGTTGAATATGGCCTGATCGACGCCATGCTGGATAAGCGTCCGGTATCCTGATAGCGTTTGAGTCAAGGTTTCACACGGCGGCGCCCCGCGTCGCCGTCCTGACGAGGTACACGAATGGCCGACGGTAAAGGCAAAGACGACAACGGCAAGCTGCTCTACTGCTCGTTCTGTGGCAAGAACCAGAACGAGGTTCGCAAGCTAATCGCCGGGCCGTCCGTCTATATCTGTGACGAGTGTGTCGATCTCTGCAACGACATCATTCGCGAAGAGGTTCTGGAAGCCGACGCCGAGAGCGATGAAGACCGTCTTCCCGTACCTCGAGAGATCCGCAATACGCTCGACGACTATGTGATTGGCCAGGATCGCGCCAAGATGGTGCTGTCGGTGGCTGTCTACAACCATTACAAGCGCCTGCGCAGTAGTGGTGGCAAGAGCGACAGCATCGAGCTGGGCAAGTCCAATATCCTGCTGATCGGCCCGACCGGTAGCGGCAAGACGCTGCTGGCGGAGACGCTGGCGCGCCTGCTCAACGTGCCGTTCACGATTGCGGACGCCACCACGCTGACGGAAGCCGGCTATGTCGGTGAGGATGTCGAGAACATCATCCAGAAGCTGTTGCAGAAGTGCGACTACGACGTCGAGAAGGCTCAGCGCGGTATCGTCTATATTGACGAGATCGACAAGATCTCCCGCAAGTCGGATAACCCGTCGATCACTCGCGACGTCTCCGGCGAAGGCGTCCAGCAGGCCTTGCTCAAGCTGATCGAGGGCACGACGGCCTCCGTGCCGCCGCAAGGGGGGCGTAAGCATCCCCAGCAGGAGTTTTTGCAGGTCGACACTGGCAATATCCTGTTCATCGTCGGCGGTGCCTTCGCCGGCCTGGACAAGGTGATCCGCGACCGCGCCGAGAAGGGCGGGATCGGCTTCAACGCCTCCGTCAAGAGCAAGGAAAGCAACAAGGGGGTTGGCGATATTCTCGCCGACGTCGAACCGGAAGATCTCGTCAAGTTCGGCTTGATCCCTGAGTTCGTCGGACGCCTGCCGGTCATCGCCACGTTGACGGAGCTGACCGAGGACGCGCTGGTCCAGATTCTGATCGAGCCCAAGAACTCGTTGGTCAAGCAGTACGCCCATCTGTTCGAAATGGAAGGTGTCGAGCTGGACTTCCGAGAGGATGCGTTGCGAGCGGTGGCCCACAAGGCCATGGAGCGCAAGACGGGCGCTCGCGGTCTGCGGTCGATCCTGGAATCCGTGCTGCTCGAGACCATGTACGATGTCCCGTCGCTGGATGGCGTGACCAAGGTCGTGATCGATGGCTCCGTCATTTCCGGTGACAGCGAGCCGTTGCTGATCTACTCGAAGCAGGAAGAGAGCCGCGTCGCCAACAAGGACGGGTGATCGAGCCCGCGTTGTTACCTGCCTAGACGAGGGGGCCTGACGGCCCCCTCGCTTTTATGGCTATCGCCCGCGTCGATCACTCTTGCATCTGAGCGGTGGCGCCCCCACGTATCTTCCCTATTGCCGCTCTGGTGGCTCACCCATCCGAAAGTTTGTCGAGGAAATGCTGTAATGGCGCAGAGCTCTGACCAGACACTCAAGCTTCCGCTCTTGCCGCTGCGTGACGTGGTGGTCTATCCGCAGATGGTCATCCCACTGTTCGTGGGGCGTGAAAAGTCCATCCGCGCGCTGGAGACGGCGATGGAGCACGACAAGCGGGTTTTGCTCGTCGCGCAGCGCGAGGCCGCTCACGATGATCCTGGCGTCGAGGATCTGTTCGGTATCGGCACGGTCGCCGACATCATGCAGTTGCTCAAACTGCCCGATGGCACCGTCAAGGTTCTCATCGAAGGCAGTTTTCGGGCCGATATCCAGGAAGTCCTGGAGGATGAGGACGGCTTCATCAGCGCGCAGGCGGTTGCGCGGGACAGTGAACCGCTGAGCGAACGCGAGCAGGAGTCGCTGGTTCGCGTCCTGCTCAATCAGTTCGAGCAGTACGTCAAGCTGTCCAAGAAAGTGCCGAGCGAGGTCCTGTCCTCGCTGCAGGAGATCGAGGATCCCAGCCGATTGGTCGACACCATCTGTGCGCATCTGTCGTTGAAGATCGATGACAAGCAGGAACTGCTCGAAATGGATCGCGTACGTGATCGGGTCGAGCACCTGATGGCGCTGATCGAGTCGGAGATCGATCTGCTCCAGGTCGAGAAGCGCATCCGCTCGCGGGTCAAGGACCAGATGGAGAAATCCCAGCGCGAGTACTATCTCAACGAGCAGATGAAGGCCATCCAGAAAGAGATGGGCGAGCTCGAGAACGTCCCCAACGAAGCGGAGAAGTACGAGCAGCGCATCCAGGAAGCCGGCATGCCGCAGGAGGCCGTCGACAAGGCCACGCAGGAACTCGGCAAGCTCAAGATGATGTCTCCGACTTCGGCGGAGGCGACCGTTGTGCGCTCCTACCTGGATTGGGTGCTGTCTGTGCCCTGGAAAAAACGCACCCGCGTGAAGCACGACCTGGCTCACGCGGTCAAGGTCCTGGACGAAGATCACCACGGGCTGGAAGAGGTCAAAGAGCGAATTCTGGAATATCTCGCCGTGCAGAAGCGGGTCAAGAAGCTCAAAGGGCCGGTGCTCTGTCTGGTGGGACCGCCTGGCGTGGGCAAGACTTCGCTGGGGCAGTCCATCGCGCGCGCCACCAACCGCCGCTACGTCCGGCTTGCCCTTGGTGGCGTACGTGACGAGTCCGAGATTCGTGGCCACCGCCGAACCTACATCGGCTCGCTACCGGGCAAGCTGATACAGCGGATGAGCAAGGCAGGGGTGCGAAACCCGCTGTTCCTGCTCGACGAGGTCGACAAGATCGGCATGGATCATCGGGGAGATCCCTCCTCGGCACTGCTCGAGGTCCTCGATCCCGAGCAGAACGACAAGTTCAGCGATCACTATCTCGAACTCGATTACGACCTATCGGACGTGATGTTCATCTGCACCGCCAATTCGATGAACATCCCCGGACCGCTGCTCGACCGCATGGAAGTGATTCGGCTGCCTGGGTATACCGAGGACGAGAAGCTCGCTATCGCCAAGCGTTATCTGGTCCCGAAGCAGCTCAAGGCCAATGGCCTCAAGGAGGAGGAACTGACCTTCAGTGATGAGTCCATCCTCGAACTGGTGCGCTACTACTCTCGCGAGGCTGGGGTGCGTGAACTCGAGCGCCAGATTGCCAAGGTCAGCCGCAAGGTGCTGCGTGAGCGCCTCGAGGCCGGCAAAGGTCAGGGGGCCCAGGCGGGATTGAAGCTGTCGGCCGACGATATCGAGCGTTACGCCGGCGTGCGTCGATACAGTTACGGTCTGGCCGATCAGGCGCATCAGATTGGGCGAGTCACCGGCCTGGCGTGGACCTCGGTGGGTGGCGAACTGCTGTACATCGAATCCGTGGTCACGCCGGGCAAGGGCCGCGTCAACAAGACCGGTTCGCTGGGCGACGTCATGAAGGAGTCGGTCAGCGCGGCGCACACCGTGGTGCGGGCCAGAGCCAGTCAGTTCGGCATCGATCCAGAGCGCTTCGAGAAAGAGGACCTGCACATCCACGTCCCTGAAGGAGCCACGCCCAAGGATGGTCCCAGTGCCGGTATCGGCATGGTGACCGCCATGGTATCCGCCTACACCGGGCGCCCGGTACGATGTGACGTTGCCATGACTGGCGAGGTCAACCTGCGAGGCGAGGTCATGCCGATCGGCGGGTTGAAGGAGAAATTGCTGGCTGCCCGACGCGGTGGTATAAAGATCGTACTCATACCGGAGGATAATCGTCGGGATCTGAAAGAGGTGCCCGACAATATCAAGAATGCATTGGACATTCGCTCGGTAAAGTGGATTGATGACGTGTTGTCAGCGGCGTTGACGAATCATGTCGACGAGGATGACAAACTTGTCGAAGATGTAACTTCTTCGCAAACCAATGTCAGCACACATTGATCTTGTCGATAAGCAAATTTCGTGCGCCAAGCCCGATATGACGCGGTTTTTCTGAGGATCTCGATTGACAGGGTAATCTTGGCATTGCTATAAAATGCCCACTTGTTGTGATCGTGACCGCGTCTCTGATTGCGCATCGATGTCCTGTTAATTTCGTATACAGTCAAGGGGTGAAGTGTGAATAAATCCGAGCTGATTGAAGCCATTGCTGCGTCTGCCGATATTCCCAAGGCCGCTGCTACTCGTGCACTCGACGCGATGATCGAGTCCGTATCAGACAGCCTGAAGAAAGGCGACTCCGTAGCACTGGTTGGGTTCGGGACTTTTGCGGTCAAGGAACGTGCTGCGCGTACCGGCCGTAACCCGCAGACTGGCAAGCCGATCAACATCAGCGCTGCCAAGGTGCCGAGCTTCAAGGCGGGTAAGGCACTCAAAGACGCGGTGAACTGAGTTTCGCTCTGTCGCGGGCTGGCGCTTCGCTAAGCGTCGGAAGGCCTAGGCGGTTAGGCCGTTGAAAGCCCGTAGCACATAAGCGCATCGCCTCAGCGGTGCGCTTTTTTATTGCCTGCTGCAATGAATCGGCTTCCGCAGGTGCCGTCGCCAGTGATCCGTCCCCGGGTGCGCCTCGGTGGCATGGCGGTGTACGATACGGGCGCAAATTTGGGTCAACGACATGCGAGGACAGCATGCTGCAACGAATTCGTGAGGGTTCTCAGGGGTGGGTGGCGAAAGTCATCGTGGGAGCCATCATCGTCACTTTTGCGCTTTTCGGCGCGGAGTCTCTGGTCAGTTACTTTTCTGCCGGAAGCAATGATGCGGCGACCGTGAACGGTGAGTCCATCAGCCGCCAGGCCGTCGAGACGCAGGTTCAGCGAGGCATCCGGTCGGGCCAGGTTCCTGCCAGCCAGGAGCGCCAGTTCCGAGGCCAGGTGCTCGATCAGCTGATTCGGCAACGCACCCTGGATCAGTACGCCAGCGAGGGCGGACTGCACATCTCCGACAGCCAGCTGGACCAGCTGATCGTGTCGCTACCTGAATTTCAGGATCAGGACGGTCGCTTCTCGAACGATCTGTTCACCAATCGCCTGGCCCAGGCCGGTTATACGCCTTCATCCTTCCGTCGCGAACTCCGAGCCGATACGCTGCGGCGCCAGGTTCAGCAGGGGCTTGCGGCCTCCACGTTCCTGCTGCCGTTCGAAAAGACACGGCTGGCGTCGCTGCAGCATCAGCAGCGGACATTCCGCTATGCGCAATTGTCAGCGGCGGACCTCGAGCAACCCGTGGTTCCCAGTGATGCCGATCTTCAGCAGTACTACGACCAGCATCAGCAGGACTATCGTCGCCCCGAGCAGGTCAAGGTCAACTATATCGTTCTGAATCAGGAGGACGTGGCCAAGGACATCGAGGTCAGCGACGACCAGTTGAGCCAGGCCTACGAGCAGGCACGAGCCGAGGCCCCGCGCGAGGTATCCCACATCCTGGTGACGTTCGGTGACGATCGCACGGAAGAGCAGGCGCGGGAGCGCCTGGCCGAGGTCCAGTCCAAGCTGGCGCAGGGCGCAAACTTTGCCGATCTCGCGCGAGAATATTCCGATGACTCTTCCTCTGCCAGCAACGGCGGGGATCTCGGCGCGATTCAGAAAGGATTCTTCGGGGAGAGTTTCGATGAGGCCGCTTTCTCACTGGATCCGGGACAGGTGTCGAAAATCGTCCAGACGCAGTATGGCCTGCACCTGATCAAGGTGACGGGGATCGATATCCCGTCGTTCGAGGACGATCGCGAAGCCCTCACTCAGCAGGTCAAACTCGAACAGTCTCAGTCGCTCTTCAATGAGCGTGCGCAGAAGATGACCGATGATGTCTATCAGGCGGAAGATCTCTCCAGCGTCGCCGACGAGCTTGGACTGAAGGTGATGACCAGTGACTGGTTTTCTCGGGACGCGGGTGGCGAAGGAGTGCTCTCCAATCCGGATGTCGCCGCCGCTGCGTTCTCCCCGGATGTGCTCGAGGACGGCTATAACAGCGATGTGATCGAGACCGACGACCAGCAGCGGGTTGCGCTTCGTGTCGTCGATCACCGTGAAGCCAGCACATTGCCGCTCGACGAAGTCCGGACCCAGGTCGAAAGCGCGGTCAAGACGCAGCAGACTCGACAGCGATTGCAGGAGCTCGCGACCGCGACCCTGGCGTCGCTGCGCAGCGGTCAGGCGGCAGCGGATATCGATTGGCAGCAAGCCGACAGTGTCACCCGGGATGCCGACGGCTTGCCGGATGCCGTGCTCCAAGAGGCTTTCCGTCTTCCTCATCCCGAGGATGGCCAGACGGCCTGGGGGCACATCGACAGTCAGGATGGCGTTGCCATCGTCGGGGTCGAGTCGGTGCAGTCGGGCGATGCCGACTCCGGTGACGCAGATTTTGCGACACGTCTGGCGCAACGTCTGCAGGCCCAGATCGTCATTCAGGGACTGACCCAGACGCTGCAGGACGAGGCGGACATCGAGCGTAACTGATCCCCCGCCAGCCAGGCGTGCTGCTTTGCCTGATTCTCGCCGAACCCTCCCTGGCCTGACGGTATATTTGCCGTCAGCCGGGAGGGTTCTTATCGTCAGGGAGGATGGTTGGTGAGGGCCAGGCTTTTCCGATTGGCAATGGCGACAGCGGGGGTGTGCGACTCAGCGAGTGGCTTGCTCCCATTGCGTGAGAATACGTAGCGCCTGTTCGCGGTCATCGCTGCACAGCTCCCGATCGTACTCGAAGCGCCGGCAGACGGTCGGGCGGCTTGCCTCCCCGAATAGCCGGCATAGATTATCGTCGTCGAGTTGTACGCAGCGAACGCCGGCGGGCTTGCCCTCCGGCATGCCGGGGATGGGAGTGGTGATCGATGGTGCGATGCAGCAAGCACCGCAGCCGGCTCTGCAACTCATGCCTTTCTAGCCCGTCGTCCTGGTGCCACGGCTCTCGGCGAGCGCACCCTTGTCGATCCCCTCGAATGCCTGCACCCGAATATGGGCGCCGGTGGACGAAGCAATCTGCTCGGCAAGCCAGGCCGCGATGTTTTCGACGGTGGTGGGCGCGGGCAGTGTGTGGCAGCGCTCTCTCGGCAGATGCAGCTGGAACTTTCCCTGTTCCGATCGATAGCGGACTCGCATGATGTCATCACCGCGGCGGGGGCCGACGATATCGGCATCGTCGACGAGATAGCCATTATCCAGGCGCTGTGCCCACTGCATCTCGAGTTCGGAATCGCGTTTGCCGTCCCGCCAGATTCGCAGGTGCGAGCGATGGCCGTGGGCGATGCGCTGACAGTTGCCCTTATGGTGCTTGAGACCGTGGCTGTAACGATAGATCGCGCCGTCGGCCAGCTCTTCGCGAAGGCGAATTCGGATCGCTTCGACCCGAGGTGGCGGTCGTTTGCTGAGTTCGGTGCTGAGGTGCGCACCCAGGCGCTCCGAGGTGATCTCTCCCCACGGGAATAAGGTGAAGCCTTGGCGGGGCGCCCGAAGTTCCAGCGGGAAGGGGAGTTCGGCCGCCAGGTGGAGACCTTCGCTGCACTCCTCGATCTTGACGCCGGCTGCCTGGGTCGGCACCAGCAACGTATGATCCAGGCCCGCATCGAGGCGCGACTTGATCCACGGTTTGACCTCGCCGAAGTCGAACAGCATGCCGTCCTCCCCCAGCTCGCCGTCGAGTTCCACGTCGACGTGCCAGCTGGCGCCGCTCAGTCCGCGTTGGGGAGACCAGATCGATGCGTCGATGTTGGTCAGGTTATTCACGAACAGGGTCATCAATCGATTCCTGCGATCTTGTGAGTCTGCAGCGAGAGACGCCATTGCGGGTGCCGAAGGCAATATCCGACGGTTGCTGCCATCGGGTCGCCATCGCTGACGATGGCACCTGGGTTGAGATCCATCGGCTGCAGGAAAAAATGGGTGAAATCGAGCCCGGCGAAATTCGCCGGATCGACGCCCGCCTGGGGATAGACGAGCTTGAGCTCGTGGCCCCGGGTCAGGCGTAGCGTCGTATCGCTTTTCGGGCTGACACAGATCCAGTCGATGCCCGCGGGTGCCGGCAGCGTGCCGTTGGTCTCGACGGCGACCTCGAATCCCTGCGCATGCATGGCGTCGACCAGCGCCTCGTCCAGCTGTAGCAGGGGCTCGCCACCGGTGAAGACCACGTAGCGCGAGACATTGGCCTGATCGGGCGCCTGCCAGAGTGCCGTCAGGTGGGCTGCCAGAGCGGCGGCATCCAGAAACTGGCCGCCATTCTGACCATCGATTCCGACGAAATCGGTATCGCAGAAGGTGCACCGACTTCTCGCGCGGTCACCCTCTCGGCCGGACCAGAGGTTGCAGCCGGTGAAGCGGCAGAAGACGCTGGCGCGACCGGCTTGGGCGCCTTCTCCCTGCAAGGTATAGAAGGCTTCTTTGACGCTGTACATGCAAACTTCCGTGCTAGGTTCATGCGGGCTGGCCGTCGAGCCGGCTACGCCCGGGCTTGGCGGGTCGGGGCGTGTCGCGACGACGGTAGACTGCTTGGATTTTGTACCGCAAGCCGGCGAGCGAAGGCAGGATAAGGCAAGACGGCGAAAATGCGGAATTGACGCGGTGTGAATGTGCCTCTCGTGCCGACTTCGAGCGCGAGCAATTTCGACCCCCCCTAGTGCCGGTCTGGCAGTGCGTAGGGAATCGGATCCTCCAGTCCGACGCGGGCGAAGGCGTCGAGTCGCTCTCGGCAGCTGCCGCACTCGCCACAGGCGGTCTCTCCGCCCAGGTAACAGGTCCAGGTCCGGGCATAATCGAGTCCCATCTCGATCCCGTCGCTGAGAATGCTCGCCTTGTCGCTATGTAGATACGGCGCTTCGATTCTGACCGATTCGAAGTTGGCGATGGCGGCGACGTCGTTCATGCGGTCGACGAACGCCGGTCGGCAGTCGGGGTACAGGACGTGATCACCGCCATGTGCGCCATAGAAACAGACAGCGGCTTCGATGTTGACCGCATAACCGATTGCCAGCGATAGCAGGATCATGTTGCGGTTGGGTACCACGGTATCGGCCAGATTGTCTTCGGCGTAGTCCGCCCTGGGCAGCGCGCGACTGCTATCCGTCAGTGCCGAATTGCCGATCAACTGGTGGATGGCGCGGATGTCGACGACCCGGTGAGACACTCCCAGCTCCTCGCACACGCGGCGGGCGACGTCGAGTTCACGAGCGTGGCGCTGACCGTAGTCGAACGACAAGGCATGGACCGTGTACCCGTCGCGGATGGCGCGATGCAGGACGGTGTAGGAGTCCATTCCACCGGAGTATATGACCACGGCCGGCTCGGATGGGGAGTGAGAAGTCGAGGATGTCATGCTGTCAACCTGTGGCAGGGCAATCGGACTGGTATAGGATTTGGCGCCACCCGAGGCTATGTCGCGAAGGCGCCTCGTTCGCCGACGAGGGGCGTCAGGAAACGCTGCTTGAGTTCCTCCGGTGACAACGCCTGGGCCAGCAGATGGGCGAGTTTACTGTGCGCGGCTTCCGGCGTCATGTCATCGCCGGACAAGATGCCAATCTCCGTCAGTGTCCGACCGGTGGCATAGACGTCGAGATTCACCCCTCCGACCGGGCATTGACTGATGGCGACCATGGTCTTGCCCGTCGAGGCGGCGCGCGCCAGCACGCCGATCAGCTCCGTATCTTCCGGTAGATTGCCACTCCCCCAGCACTCGATGACAACGCCCTTGATCTGGTCGTCGTCCAGCCACCGAGCCACGTCCCTGGCGCGGATGCCCGGCCACAGGAGCAGGCGCACGACGTCGGGAAGTGGCGTGGCGGCTAGCTCGAATTGCGGTGCTCCTCGGTGTTGCCAGCAGCGTGAGGAGTACAGGACAGGGGCGTGATCCACCATCTCGCCGAGCAGCGGCCAGTTCGGCGTCTCGAATCCAAGACTGGACTCCGTGTACCATTTCCGTGCACGGCATCCTCTCATCAGGCGACCGCCGAAGCTGACGCAGACCTCTCTCAAAACGCTCTCCGCCGCAAACCGCAACGCTGCCTCGAGGTTGTCGAGCGCGTCGCTATCGGCGGCTTCCAGCGGTTTTTGCGCCCCCGTCACGATGACCGGCTTGGATAGGCCCTGGAGTCGAAAAGCCAGGCTGGTCGCGCACCAGGCGAGCGTATCGGTTCCATGCAGCACCACGAACCCCGAGAAATCCCGATATCGTTCGGCGATCATGCTCGCCAGAGCCACCCAGTCGACGGGCGTGGCGCTGCTGGAGTCGATCGGGCTGGCCGCTTCCCACAGGACATGTCGTGGCAGCTTGCGCTGCCTGTCGGGTGGCAACGTCGACAGCGCCGCCGCCATGCGGGATTCGAAATCGCCTGCGGCCACCAGACCCCGGTCGCTTTCACGCATGCCGATGGTTCCACCGGTGTAGATGACCAGAATGGGAAGGGCATGGTTGTCGGTCGCGGAGTTCATGATGCGTCTAGAGGTCGTGGCCAAGGATGACGTGGCAGATCGCGGAGAAGGTGCGAGCTTCCGGCGGATGGTTGAAATCGACCCCCAGCGCACGGCTGATATTGGATGCCGAAATGATGCCGCGAATCCTCGAAGCGCCGCTGCCATCCGGTTCGGTGATCAGCACGTGTTGGTCACCCGATGTCTTCAGCGTTTCCACCAGATCGCCCACGCTGGCATGAGAAATCCGGGAGTAGGAGAGCGAATGCAGTTCGCTGCGTGGCGTCTGGATCATCTCGGCAGTCACTTCGTCCCGACCGATCTGGTGTTTCTGCATCGCCAGCGTGATACGGCGACCGCCGATCAACTCGCGGGCATTGATCACGCCGGTGAAGTTGCCGCTGGCGTTGACCAGCATCAGTAGCCGGACACCGGCCTGCTTCATCGTTTCCAGCGCCTGGGAGATAGAGCTCCCGGTCGGCAGGGTATAGGGATGACTGACGCTGAAATCCGTGACCAGCATCGCGGCGGAGCTTTCCAGCGTCACCGACTGGGTCTGTGTCACAGGCTGAACGATACCGCTGACGCCATCCAGGTTTTCCAGGGGCAGTGCGGAAAAATGGACTTTTGACGGGTGGAGAGGATTGGCCATGGAGAGGTCTCCCTAGGTCGGTTGAGGCTCATTGTTGATCAAGCTCGGATCGAGCCTGACTGAAACCGTTACAGGTACTGGTGAAGATCGCCGCGCACGCTATCGAGGAAAGTGATGAAGCGCGTATCTCTCTCGTCGTCGTGACGGTCGGTGCGGCAACCCAGTTTCATGCTTTTCTGGACCAGGAGTTCGTCATAGATATCCAGCGTGATCTTTATCGGTCTCTCCGCGGAAGGCGTGATATCCCCCTCTTCCAGCGTGAACGTCTCGAACAGCGTGGCCCGGATGCGGGTGGTCCCGCCTTCCGCCAATACACGACGCACGAACAACCAGCCTTCGCAGGCGAGATTCTCGCCACTGTCACGCCGTCGTTGAAACAGGGCTCGATAGCTGGCGCCTTCCTTGGCAGCGCGGTCCGCCATGCTGCGATAGGCTTCAGTGACCCGTGACGCCATGGCGCCGGTATCCGCAAGTTTGCGCAGGGCTGCCTGATGCTCGCGCCCCAGTTGTTCCTGCCGTTGAAAGCGCTGCCACAATCGATAATCGGCATGCAGGGAGTTCGCGTCCATGTCTTCTCCAGAGAGTGGCAAATTGTCGGTGGCCTATGATCGCCTATCCAGTGGTCGTCTGGCCACCCAAGGTGGCTGTCTTCCCGAACGGGAAGAAAAAGAAGATCAGGCGACGCTAAAGTTCCCCCTTCAGCAGCCGATGAGCAAATTGACGCGTGAAAGTGCGCCTAATCGGCGTCTGCCGTTGCGATCGGCGTGTTACAAATGGCGTCAAGGCTTAGAGAGGTTACATGGCTACCATATCGTCACTGGGGATCGGTTCCGGGCTGGACCTGAGCGGGCTGCTCGATGACCTGAGAACGGCGGAGAACGAGAAGCTTACGCCGATCGTCACCCAGCAGAAAAGCTACAAGACCAAACTGTCGGCTTTCGGAACGCTCGAGAGTTCGTTGACGGCACTGCGCGACGCCGTCGGCAAATTGAGTGATCCGAAAACCTTCACCGCGGTCACCAGCTCGATGACTGGCGATGGCGTGACCGCCAACATCAGCGGTGACGCCGTCTCGGGGCGTTATCAGGTCAATGTTTCACAATTGGCGCAGGCCCAATCCCTGGCATCGGGCGGCTTGACCACCGACAAGACCGAAGCGCTCGGCAAATCCGGCACGTTGGGGCTCAGTGTCGGGGGAAACGAGTCGGTCGACATCTCCATCGGTAGTGACGATTCGCTGGAAGATATTCGGGACGCCATCAACAAGGCCGATACCGGTGCCACTGCATCGATCGTGTTCAACGGCTCCCAGTATCAACTGACGCTGACGTCCGCGGAGACGGGAACCCAGTCATCGATCCAGGTGACCGACAACGACGACCTCTTCGGGTTCAGCGAGACGGTGCCGGCGCAGGATGCAAAACTCGAAGTCAACGGGATCTCGATCACTAGCCAATCCAATACCGTCGAAGGGGCCCTCGAGGGCGTCACTTTCAACCTGACATCGACGACGGAAAGCGCGCAGACGCTCAGCGTGTCCAAGGACACGGAGTCGATGACAAAGGCGGTGAACGACTTCGTCGCTGCCTACAACAGCTTCCAGGACACCGCCGATACTCTCACCTCCTACGATTCGGACTCCGATACGGCCGGCGTGCTACTGGGCAATTCGACCATGCGCAGCATCGAGTCGCGCCTTCGTGGCGTGCTCAGCTACAGCGGTGGTGAGGGCGAATTCTCGATGCTGTCGGATCTCGGTATCGAGCGTCAGTTGGATGGCACGCTCAAGGTCGACGACGACAAGCTCGCCGACGTCATGTCCAACAACAGTGAAGCTGTCAGCCAGTTCTTCGCCGGTATCGAGGGTGAGGGCGGCTTCGCTGCCAGCGTCGACGACACCATGGGGACGATTCTGGATGACGACGGGCTGCTGAAGATTGCCACCGACGGTATCGATACCTCGCTCGAGCGCTTGAGCGACCGGTATACGCGGATGCAGACGTCCATCGATGCAACGGTCGCTCGTTATCGCTCCCAGTTCGCTGGCCTCGACTCGCTGGTTTCCCAGATGAATTCCACCAGTGATTACCTGACCCAGCAGTTCAATGCCCTGAACGCGCAGCTCAACCAGTAATAGGTCGCAACGATGATGAATTCCCGACAGGGTGCCGGCGCTTATGCCAGGGTCGGCGTCGAATCGGCGGTGATGTCCGCAGACCCCCACCAACTGATCGTCATGCTGTTCGATGGGGCGCAGGCCGCCATCAGCAGTGCCCGGCTGCATATGCAGGATGGCAACCGTTCGGCCAAGGGGCTGGCCATCTCCAAGGCGATCGATATCGTCAACAACGGTTTGGCGGCCGCTCTGGATCACGAGCGTGGCGGTGAAATCGCCGCGAATCTTGCGCAACTGTACGATTATGTCGCTCGGCAACTGGTGCAGGCCAATTTGCGTGACGACGTGAACCAGCTGGACCAGGCGGCATCACTGCTAGACAATATTGGATCCGGCTGGCGCGAGCTTCGGCATTCGCCCGCCGCATCGTCGTTGGCAGGAGTGTGATCGAATGAGATCAGCCGTGTCGGTCGTCGACCAGTACCGTCAGTTGCTTGAAACGTCGAGTCGGATGCTTGGCCTGGCGCGGGAGCAGGACTGGGAGGCGCTGGTACAGTGCGAAGCCGGTTACCTGGTGTCGCTGGAGCGCCTGCGCAGCGAGGACAGTGAAGAGCCGTCGAGCGATGCAGAGCGCAAGGAGAAGATGGCGCTGCTCGCGCGCATCCTCGAGCAGGATGCCGAGACCCGGCGTGCCTTGGAAGCCAGGCGCGAAGAATTGAGCCATCTCATTGGCAGTTCCCGGCGACAGCAGGCTCTAGGTGAGGTCTATCAGGCTGGAAGGGGCAGCATCGCCTCGCGACTGCGCTCGGTACCGCCAGACGAGCGGCCGTGAGCGGCATCACTCCCATACTCGACACCCTGCTGCATCAAGTCCTTGGCAAGCGTGTCGATACCCCGATCATCAAGGATCAGCCCTTGCCGGTATCGGCGGCCACCTCGTCCGATGCCATCCAGCCCGCGCGCAGCGACTCGAGATTGCATCAGCAGACGGGTGCGAGGGAGAGCGTGCCGCTCCCTGGCAATGCCGCCGGCAATGCGTCTGGCTCTCCCGCGGCGACCGGCAGAATCGATGCCTCATCGACACAGCTGCACCTGAGTCACGCCGCGAACGAGATCGCGGATATCCTTGCGCGATTTCCCTCCACCCAGTCGCCATCGATCAGACCACTCCTTTCGTTGCTGCTCCAGCCCGGCGATAGTCCGCAGGCATTGGCAGCGGCCCTGTCGCAGAGCGTCAGGGAAAGTGGCGTTTTCTATGAGTCTCACCTGCTGCGCTGGATGGCGGGGCAGTATCCTCGCGCCGCGCTGATGCGGGAACCACAAGCTTGGCTGAGTCTGACGTTCCGTCCTGCCTTCACTTCGCCGTCTTCGCCCACGCCCAGCCTCCACGGCTGGAGCCTCGCGCCCCAAGGCGCGAGCCGGGGTGGCGCGTCCAATCTGCCGGGAGTCTCGAAGGGTGGTGTCGCGGCATTGCCTGGTGACACGCCCGGCCAGGCGAGTGCCGCACGACTTGCTGGTGCCACGCATGCCATGACGATGTCCACGAAAGGCGACCCGGATGCGCAGGTCTCGGCGTCGATGACGCGTGCCCATCAGCTATCTCAGTCTCCTTCGGACACTCTTCAGTCGCTGGTTCGCCAGCAGCTGGAGGTGATCGCCGCCCCCAGTCTTCGCTGGGAGGGTCAGCTGTTGCCGGGCGTCCCCATGGTGATGGTCTTGAGCGAGATTCCGCCCAATATCGTGCGCGACGACGATCAGGAGGGGGCGCGGGGCGGCCGCGAGCAGGAAAGCGAGGAGGGGGGCGCCAGCGACTGGCGTGCCGAGGTTCAGGTTCGCTTACCCTCCCTGGGCGTTATCGATATCGTCTTTCGCACGCGGCACGACGCCTCCCTGCAGGTTGAAATCTCCCCCGCCGAGGCGTCGGCCCGGGAGTTCATGGAGGTCGAGCTTTCGCCCTTTCGGGAGCGATTGTCGTCGCTGGGCCTGGAGGTGGATCTGGCGCTTGGGAGGCGGGCATGAGTGGTGATGGGGAGCATGACGCGCGACGGCGGGCCGTGGCTTTGGCGTACAGCGGCGAGCGTAACGACGCACCGCGCGTCGTCGCCAAGGGGTACGGGAACCTCGCCGAGCGCGTTATCGAGCTTGCCAACCAGGAAGGGATATTCGTGCATGACTCACCGGAGTTGGTCGCGCTTCTGATGCAGGTCGATCTGGATGCTCGGATTCCGGAGTCCCTCTATCAAGTCATCGCCGAGCTTCTGGTCTGGATTGAGCAGGTCGACCGTTCCCTGGGTACGGAAAAGTCGAATTAGCGTTTATTTCCGGTTGCACAATTCAACGATTCGGCATTTTTTGTGTAACTGCCCGGTGCCGGAGGCCGAATTCTAATTAGGTTTTTCGCCCGATCCATTGAAGATATTGAGATATAGATCAATCGTTTAGATAACTCTGTCCATGGCGGCAACCAAAGGTCAAGTTACCTATGGACATATTTTGTAACACTGCTTGCTTTTTTTCATCAAAAAGTAGCAAACTTGGTTCATCATGAAGAGCTGATGTATAGCGCCAACAGTAGCAACCCGGAGCACCTGATCAACTGGTGCCAATAAAACCATACGCAGGGAATCTAGTGATGCACTCCAACAGTCTTCTCGACGACATTCAGGATCTCAATCTATCCTACTTGCTGCTGGTCCAGCGTCTGCTCAACGAGGATCGAGAGTCCGCGATGTTCCGGCTCGACCTCAATGCCGACCTGGCCGACACCATCGGGCAGTTGTCGATCAAACAGTTGACGCAGCTATCTCGCACCAACCAGCTGCTTTGTCACCTGCGCTTCACCGACGCCGACAAGCTGAACCTGCTGGTACACAATCCTCGGGCGCAGGGGCTCGAGCAGACCCATGCGGCGCTGTTGATGGCCGGCGCGGGCCGCGCTCCGTCCTCCGTGCAGCAGAGGAGCTGAGTCATGGCTGATAAGAGTCTCGTCGCGGAGATGTTTCAGGTTCAGTTGGCGATCGAACTGATCGAGCTGGGCGCACGATTGCAGGTCCTTGAGACGGAGACCGACCTGAGTCGTGGGCGGCTGATCAAGCTCTACAAGGAGGTCAAGGGGATGTCGCCGCCGAAAGGCATGCTGCCGTTTTCGGCCGACTGGTTCGTGACCTGGCTGCCGAACATTCATTCCTCGCTTTTCTACAATATCTATCGCCGTCTCAATGGTGAGTTGGGATGCGAGCGGATGAGCGCCTTCGTCAAGGCTTACCGGCTCTATCTGGAGCAAGTGTCACTGGATGGCGTGGAAGCGACACTGGGGCTGACCCGTGCCTGGACGCTGGTTCGGTTCTTCGAAAGCGATCTCCTGCAGCTGTCCCGCTGCAAAGGCTGTCACGGCCAGTTCGTTGCCCATGCTCATAGTCCCGCACATGACTACGTCTGTGGGATCTGCCAGCCGCCATCTCGGGCAGGAAAGACGCGCAAGGCAAAACGGGTCGCCAAGCCGTTGGAGCGCACCTTCACCCCCGTCGAGATACCGTTGGCGAAACGCCTGGCCATCTAACGGCAACGCGCTGCCGAAGCGGGCTTCATCGCCCGCTTTTTTTGTGCCTGTCGTCATCTGAGGATTAGCCATTCGTCGTAAGCTTTCGGCGAATGACGTTTTTCTGATATTCCCACCCTCAAGCCCACCGGGTCCGCTGCCGATACAGTCTTCAGGTTCGCCATGTAATGTATACGGGAGTCGCTCCGTGCTGATCTTAGTCGGCTACATCATCGTTTTAGGCAGCGTGTTCGGTGGCTACGTCGCGATCGGCGGTCATCTTGGCGCGCTGGTCCAACCCGCCGAGTTCGTCATGATCATTGGCGCAGCGCTCGGTGCCTTCGTCTGTGCCAACAACGGCAAGGCGATCAAGGCCACTCTGCGTTCATTCTCGAAACTCAAACGCACCAAGCGCTACAACAAGATGATGTACATGGAGTTGATGGCGCTCCAGTACCGGCTTCTGACCAAGGCTCGTCGAGATGGCATGCTGGCGATCGAGCGCGATATCGACTCGCCGCAGGATAGCGCCATCTTCGCCGATTACCCGAAGATTCTCTCCGACCCGATGATCATGGCGTTTTTGACCGATTACTTGCGCCTGATGGTCAGTGGCAACATGGACCCGTTCGAGATCGATGCGCTGATGGAGCACGAGATCGAGACGTTCCAGCACGAGGCGGAGATGCCGGCTCACTCGCTGTCGGCGGTCGGTGATGGCTTGCCGGCGTTCGGGATCGTCGCCGCCGTCATGGGGGTGGTGCATGCGCTGGGCGCCGCAGACCAGGGCGCCGGGGTGATGGGCCAGATGATCGCGCAGGCACTGGTCGGCACCTTTGCCGGTATCCTGCTGGCATACGGATTCGTCACGCCGGTGGCGCATCACATCAATCTTCAGGTGGGCGAAGCGACCAAGATGCTGCAATGCATCCGCGTCACGCTGATGGCGAGCCTCAACGGCTTGGCACCGCAGTTGGCCGTCGAGTTCGGTCGCAAGGCGCTGTTTACCGCCCTGAGACCTTCCTTCAGTGAGCTCGAGGAGCACGTACGCTCCAGCGGTCAGACCTTGCGCGGCACGGGGACGGATGGCTCATGAGCGGTAGCGGTGAGCGGCGCCCGCTGATCATCAAGCGCAAGCGAGTTCAGGCGGCAGCGCACCATGGTGGGTCCTGGAAAATCGCCTATGCCGATTTCATGACGGCGCTGATGGCCTTGTTCCTGGTGCTCTGGATTCTCTCCACGGCCAGCCCCAGCCAGCTGGAGCACATTGCCGAATATTTCCGCACGCCTCTCGCCGTGGCGTTGACGGGTGGCGACAAGACCACGGCCAGTACCAGCGCCATCCCCGGTGGCGGCGACAACCCTACCAAGACCGACGGTGAAGTGCGCCGGACCAATGTCCGCGAACAGACGCGCTCAAGCGACGAACAGCGCAATCTGCGCTATCTGCGCGATCGTCTGCAAAGCGTGATCCAGAGTGATCCCCAGCTCAAGGAACTGCGGTCGCAGTTGCGTATGGACTTCTCGCCGGAGGGATTGCGTGTCCAGATCGTGGATAGCGACAAACGGCCAATGTTCGAACTCGGCAGCGATCGGCTGGAGCCCTACATGCAGAAGATCCTCCGCCGAATCGCACCGGTCCTCAACGAGATGCCCAACCCGATCAGTATCAGTGGCCACACGGATGATCTTCCCTATGCCGGGGGCGAGAAAGGATACAGTAACTGGGAACTCTCCGCCGATCGTGCCAATGCCTCCCGAAGAGAGCTGATCGCGGCCGGCCTCTCCCCCGACAAGCTGCTGAGGGTGGCTGGCATGGGGTCCCGGGTCACCCTGCCGAACACGCAGCCCAGTGACGATGTCAATCGCCGTATCAGCATAGTGGTACTGGACAACCGCGCAGCGCGGGCCATCGAGCAGCAGGAGCAGGCGCCGTTTCCGGACCAGGCTCCCGCTCCAGCGGCCGATGGCGATGGCCGCATTGCAATATTCGGCCAGGAATCATCGAATTGATGCGGCCGCGCCCTCTACGTAAGCCTCCGCGTCAGTGACTCATGAAAATCTCGGCTCCTGTGATCGCTGCCCCGCGTTATTTCAAATCCTTCCCATGTGAAACAAAGCCGCTGATCCAGCGGCTTTGACAGTTCAGTAGCGTTCATTCTCGTATCGCCCGCGCGCTCCTCAAGATCAGAGAAAAAGTGAGTAACCTCCCAGGCATCGCTCACGGACAAAACTCCCCACTGCTCTGACCGACACGAAGATCCAAAAAGGCGAAACCACGCAAGAAGTTCAATCCATGGGGAACGCCGGCGGGCTCTACCCAAGAGTCCAGCCCATGGAATCGAAGATCCGACGATGTCGCTATCGCCGCTACCACACGCCGAACGGACTCACGATGAGTGGATACTCTCTCATTGGCCGCGCAGACGATCGTTAACCATGGTCAGGCGTTGCGCAGGCCACAGGGATTGCGCTGGGTACCGGTGATGGTGAAATGGAGGGAGAGGCTTTGCCAGATCTGCCGGCGAGAATCCGTGAATCGGCGATAGAGTGCGATTGGTCCCGCTGTACGGTCGGGAGTCGCTGTTCGCTTGAGAGCAAATGCTGCCGGATGTGGCGGGCAGGTAGGCGATATGTTTCTTAAAGTGTATTATTTGTAACATTTGTAACTTCAAGTAACGGGCTCGGGGCCGATATTGTGTAAGAAATCTCCTACACTGGAACGCGCCATGCTCTCACATTTCAAGATCGGAACCAGACTCGGTATCGGGTTCGGCCTCATCCTTCTGCTGTTACTGGCAACCTTGGGGGCCGGTATCATCGGTTTGAAGTCGATTCAGGATACTGCCCAAGTCGCGCTCGACCGCGATGTCGCGCTGGGATTCAATGCAGCAAACGTGGAAAAACAAGCGCTGGAGCTTCGGCGTTTCGAGAAAGATACCTTGATCAACCTCGGGAATTCCGATCAGGTCAAGAGCTACCATGATCGATGGGTAACGTCTTATCAAAACCTGCAGGCTACGCTCGAAAAGGGGCTGCAGGTGACGCAGACGCCTACCATCGAGGCACTCTATCGCGACGGGGCGGAGGCTCTGAGGAGTTATGAACTTGGCTACACCGCGGTAGTGCAGCAAATCCAGAATGGCCAACTGATATCGACGGCTGATGCCAACGAGGCACTGGGCGAGTACAAACAATCGATCTATCAGTTGGAGAAAATCGCCACCAGTATCAATGAGACGGTTCAGGAGCGGGTGGCGCAAACTGACGAGACGATCGATGCTCAATACACGACTGCCTTTTGGTCTCTCATTATTTCGGCTCTGGCGGCGTTGGCCCTGGCGAGCATTCTTGCGGTAGTGATAACTCGCGGTATTGTCCTGCCGTTACGGAAGGCCGTCGAGTTGGCGAGGCGCGTGGCGGAGGGAGATTTGACTTCTAGCGTCGAGCCTAAGGGCAAGGACGAGTTGGCGATGCTGCTCGGCTCGATGAATGAGATGCAGCACAATCTCAGCGAGCTGGTGAGCGCTCTCCGTGCTAGCAGTGGGGAAGTCTATACAGGCGCCAACGAGATGGCTGTCGGCAGTGAGGAGTTGTCTTCCCGTACGGAACAGCAGGCTTCGGCACTTCAGGAAACGGCGGCGAGCATGGAGGAGATCACTTCGACGGTCCGACAGAATGCGGAGTCGGCGGACGAGGCGCATCGTCTCACCACGAGTGCTGCCGATACGGCGGAGATAGGTAACGGGGATATCCAACTCACGATAGAGCTCATGCAGACTATCGCGGGTAGCTCGAAAAAAATCGATGAATTGGTAGAGGTCATTGATTCTATTGCCTTCCAGACCAATATCTTGGCGTTGAATGCGTCTGTCGAAGCAGCCAGGGCCGGTGAGCAGGGGCGAGGCTTCGCGGTCGTTGCCAATGAGGTTCGGGCGTTGGCGAGCCGTAGTGCCTTGTCCGCCAAGGAGATCCGTGCAACGGTTGCGCTGACTTCCACTCATATCGCCGATGGTGCAAAACAGGCTGAACGCAGCGGCAAAACCATGCTTCAGATCGTCGAGTCGGTTCGTAAAATCTCGGGACTGATGAAGGAATTCTCAACCGCGACGCGTGAGCAAACTAGCGCCATTGAGCAAGTCAACGTTGCGGTTAGCGAGATGGATTCCGTCACGCAACAGAATGCGTCATTGGTCCAGCAGACCAGTACTGCCTCGACTTCTCTCGAAATTCAAGCTCAGCACCTTGCCAGTCTGGTCGCCAAATTTAAGGTCGATGAGAAATATGGCCTCTCACCTCCAGTGAAGGAGAAGATCGTCAAAAGCGAGGGAAAGACCAGCATTGCCTTATCCGGCAAAGCACCGAAAACTGATCCAGCGGTTGAAGAAGAGTGGGCCGCGTTTTAGACGAAGCTGCACTGGCCGTTTGCCAACCCCGGTTTACCGGGGTTGTTATCGAGGCCTTTTGAATACATCGCTATCGGGAACAGTAGCCGCTGTCGTCGAGGCTGTCCTCGATTTCAGAGGTGAGCCAATCAGCGCTGTCAATGCCGGCTTCCCGACTGATGAGGATGGTAGGGGGCTGGAATGAGGTCGGCGTGGCCGTGGGCGATCGGCAGCTTGTACGGGGCACTGCGGCTGGTGTTTGGTAGGTATATTCGCTCGAGTTTCTACGGAACTGCGATTTTTTCGTCCTGCTTGTTTTTACTCATGGTCTGCAACCAGCGTTCATGACACCCGTCGGTTCCCCACCCCTTCCGCGCGCAAGATGGGTTGGAAATGAAACAACGTTGGCTCTTGGCCTAGTCCTCGTCGTTGGTGAGCCCTGAGCCGGTTATAGACGCCAGTTTCTTGGTCCGAGATGGTTCAATCTGACAGTCGTGTGTCGGTGGAGGCGCCCCGGATGCATGACCGCACGTACCGCCAGGCTAAGAATTGATTAAAGAGGTCGAGAGACGCTGCCGATAGTGAGGACATCGTAAGCAGCGATCGGATGCGAGCTCGGGCCATCGTGAGTGAGGTTGTGAGGAAGCATTCTGAAGCAGGCTTTTCAAGTCCATATATATCAATGGTATAGGCACGCCGCAAATGGACATTTCCGATTTTTACGACACGTTCTTTGAAGAAGCCGAAGAGCTGCTGGCGGACATGGAACGCCTGCTGCTGGATCTCGATGTCGACGATCCGGATGGCGAAGATCTCAACGCGATCTTTCGCGCTGCACACTCCATCAAGGGAGGGGCAGGTACCTTCGGTTTTACCGTCCTGCAGGAAACGACCCACCTGCTGGAGAACCTGCTGGACCATACGCGGCGAGGCGAACTCAAACTGCGGCGCGATATCGTCGACACGTTCCTGGAAACCAAAGATATGTTGCATGACCAACTGGATGCCTATCGCAATGGTGGCGAGCCCGACGCGGAGGCGTTCGAGCGTATCTCCCGCGTGCTGCAGCAGATGGCGCTTGACGAGTTGGGGCAGGGCGAAGCGGTAAAGGGGAAGGCGACACCAGATCCGGTGCCGGCACCGACACCTCCGCCGGAGACCAGCGAAGTGGCCGAGGCCGATCGCGATGGCGCCGGCGAGACCGCTGGACGACAGCTTTCGATCACACTGAGCGGCGTCAGCGACAATGACCGGGAGCTGCTGGTCGAGGAGCTTCAGCACTTCGGGACGATCGCCTCGCAGTCCGGCGATGTCGCCCGGTATCGAGTCTTGCTCGATAGCACCGAATCCAAGGACGATATCGAAGCCGTTCTCTGTTTCATCATCGAGCCGGAGCAGTTGTCGATAGAAGTGGAAGCCCCGGGGGGTGGCGCGGATCTTGCGGAGCCTCAGGCACCGGCAGCCTCCGAGGCGATGCCCAAGAGTGAACCGATCTCCGCGGTGGCGCCCGATGATCTCCCCGAACCGGATAAAGTCGAGCCGAAGGGCAGCGCAACGCCATCGCGAGCGCCCGGCAAATCAGGCGGGAAAAGCGCCAAGGGCAGCGAATCCAGCACCATTCGGGTACCGGTGGACAAGGTGGATCAGATCATCAACCTGGTCGGCGAGTTGATCATCACCCAGTCGATGCTGGAGCAGACGGCCAGCGACCTGGATATCGTGTCCCACGGGCCGCTCGTCAACGGCATGAACCTGCTGCAGCGCAACGCCCGAGATCTGCAGGAATCGGTCATGTCGATTCGCATGATGCCCATGGACTACGTGTTCAGCCGCTTCCCCCGCCTGGTCCGGGACCTGGCGGCCAAGCTGGGCAAGGATGTCGAACTGGTGACCGAGGGCAAGTCCACCGAGCTCGACAAGAGCCTGATCGAACGCATCATCGATCCCCTGACCCATCTGGTGAGGAACAGCCTGGACCATGGCCTGGAGTCGCCGGACAAGCGTGAAGCCGCCGGCAAATCACCGACCGGGCGTCTGACCCTGTCAGCCCAGCATCAGGGCGGCAACATCCTGATCGAAGTGATCGATGATGGTGCCGGGCTCAATCGCGAGAGAATCCTGGCCAAGGCGAAATCCAGCGGTCTGCCCGTTACCGACTCCATGAGCGACGACGATGTCTGGCAACTGATTTTCGCGCCGGGTTTCTCCACCGCCGAGCAGGTCAGCGATGTTTCCGGGCGGGGCGTGGGCATGGACGTCGTCAAGCGCAACATCCAGGAGATGGGTGGGCACGTCGAGATCCTGAGCAAGCCGGGCCAGGGCACGACGACCCGGATCGTGCTGCCGCTGACGCTCGCGATCCTGGATGGCATGTCGATTCGATGCGGCAACGAAACCTTCCTGTTGCCGTTGAACGCAGTGCTGGAGTCTCTGCAGCCGCAGGCCGAGGACCTCTACTCGATGGCCGGCGACGACCAGTTGCTCAAGGTGCGCGACGAGTACCTTCCCATCATCGCGTTGCATCACACGTTGGACGTCACTGGCGCCAAGACCGAGTTGACCGAGGCCATCGCGGTCATCGTCCAGGGCGAGGGGCGTCGCTATGCACTGCTGGTGGACGACCTTGTCGGCCAGCAACAGGTCGTGGTCAAGAATCTCGAAACCAACTATCGCAGAGTGCCGGGAATCTCCGCCGCCACCATCCTCGGTGATGGCAGCGTGGCCTTGATTCTCGACATTGCCGATCTTCATCGTCTCGATCGACGCAAGTCGCAGCAGCGTTACGAGGCGAAACATCAAAACCTGCAAGAGGTATCGCTAGCATGAGCGCACAAGCGAACACGAACGCCCTCGCCAATGACACAGCGAGCAGTGAATATCTGGTCTTCTCCCTGGGCGACGAGGAGTACGCCGTCGATATCCTCAAGGTGCAGGAGATCCGTGGTTACGAGAACGTCACCCGCATTGCCAATGTGCCCGACTTCATCAAGGGGGTCACCAATCTTCGTGGCGTCATCGTCCCGATCATCGACCTGCGACTGAAGTTTCACCTCGACAAGGTCGAGTACGGCGGACAGACGGTGGTGATCGTGGTCAACGTCGATGATCGCATCGTCGGCATCGTCGTCGACGGCGTCTCCGACGTGATGAGCCTGGCACCGGACCAGATCAAGCCGGCACCGGAGTTCGGCGTGACACTCTCCTCGGATTATCTGAGTGGAATCGGCAGTCTCGAGGACCGCATGCTGGTACTGGTCGACATCGAGAAGCTGCTGACCCATGAAGAGATGCAGTTGGTGGAGCGGACGGCCGAAAGCGCCTGATTCCCTTCCCTGACTCAGGCGAAAACCGCAGCTTCGGCTGCGGTTTTTTTATGCGCCGCGAGATTCGCCGATGCTTGGGACTTTAGTCTGACGACGATAAAGGAAGCCTCCCGAAGGCCGATAAGATAGCTGTCGCGCTGACGATCAGCTTCAGTAAGAGCGGGCGTGGCGTCCATCAAGCAACTGTTCGAGCAACCTGGGTAAGAATGCCATGCTGAATTTTCGAGAGTGGACGATGCGTCGCAAGTTGTGGGCGACATTGGGATTGATGTGGATCGGCCTGATCATGGTGGCGGGTTGGTCGCTTTACTCCATGCGAGAAAACCTGATGGAGCAGCGAATCCAGAGCCTGCAGTACTTCATCGGCAGCGCCAAGCAACTGGTCGACAGCTACGTCAGCCAAGCGGAGAGTGGAGAGCTGAGCGAAGCGGATGCCAAGCAGCAGGCCCGTAATGCGCTCTCGCATCTTGGATTCGGCGCCGACGGGTATATCTTCGTCTTCGATTCGAATCTTGAGATCGTCGAGCATCCAAGGCGTGCGGTGGGGGACAGTATGCGGGATTACCAGGACCCCAACGGTGTCTATCTCTATCGCGAAATGTTCGCCGCCGCGCAGAAACCCGACGGTGGTCTGGTGCCTTACGCTTCCCGTCGCAGCGATGGCGACGAGATGTACGACAAGCTCAGTTACGTGATGCGCGTCCCGCAGTGGGACTGGCAGATCGCCACGGGTGTCTACGTTGACGATATCGATGCCGTGCTGGCCGATGGCGCCGCGGTCTACCTCGCACTTATCGCCGCTATCGGTGGCTTGCTGTCTTTGATCGTGGCCTGGGTCATTCGCAACGTGCTCGGGCGTCTGGGTGGCGATCCGGGGCATGCGCGCAAGAGCATCCAGAAAATCGCCGAAGGCGACTTCTCCCAGCCGCTGGAACTCAAGTCCAAGGACACCGACAGTCTTCTCTTCGCGATAGAAAGTATGCGCCAGCGCCTGTCGAAGACCTTCTCCGATATTCGAGCCAGCGCCGAGTGGGTCAACGTCGGCGCCGGGCAGATCGACAGTGGCAATCAGGATCTGGCGGTGCGAACGGATCAGCAGTCCGCTGCGATCGTCGAGACGGCCTCCAGCATGGAGCAACTGACCCAGACGGTTCGTCACAACGCCGATAATGCCGATACGGCCACCCAGGCCGCGATGCAGACTCGTCAGCGGGCCCAGCAGGGGGGCGAGATGATGCGCGACATCGAGACCACCATGTCGAAGATTCAGGAGGGATCACGGCAGATGGCCGAGATCGTCGACATGATCGACAACATCGCTTTCCAGACCAACATCCTGGCCTTGAACGCCTCCGTCGAGGCCGCGCGCGCTGGCTCCGCCGGTCGAGGGTTCGCCGTCGTCGCCGAGGAAGTGCGCAACCTGGCAAGCCGCAGCGCAGAGGCCTCCAGGGAGATCAGAACGTTGATCACCGGCTCCGGGGAGCAGGTCAACAGCGGGGCAGCCCTGATCGAGCAGGCGGGCCGGGCGATGGAGGAGATCGTTTCTTCAGTGGCCAGCGTCAGTGGTCTGATGGAAGAGATCGCCAACGCGTCTCGGGAGCAACGCAGCGGGATCGAGCAGGTCAACCAGGCGATCACCGAACTCGACCAGGTCACCAGTCAGAACGCCGCGCTGGTGCAACAGACCGCCAGTGCTTCCCAGTCGCTGGTGGGGCAAGCGCGAAAGCTTGAATCGACACTGGAGCACTATCGCGTGGCGGCAGCCGACAGCGACGATAACCCGGGGCTGACACAGTGGCGGCCGAGCAGCGAGCGGGAGCGCCAGGATCTGGAACAGCTTGCCTGAGCGGGCGTCGTCGAGAAGGAAGGCTCAAGAGCGTGGTCGATCGGCCGATAACAGTTCGCAACGATCACATTTGGTCCGCCGGGTGCCCTCCGGCGGACCCTGACTGGGCATAACAACACCAGGGATGCTGCGATGCGAAACAATCAACCAGTGACTGACCGGGAATTCGTGATCGACGATTCCGCTTACCTGATCTCGCGAACCGATCTCAAGGGCCGGATTACCTATGCCAATCCGGCGTTCGTCGAGGTCAGCGGTTTCAGTCGTGAAGAACTGATCGGTGCGCCCCATAACATTGTCCGTCATCCCGACATGCCCGCTGCGGCATTCGCGGACTTGTGGAAGACCCTCGAGAAGGGCGAAAACTGGTCGGGGGTGATCAAGAACCGTCGCAAGGATGGGTCTCATTACTGGGTCCAGTCCACGGTCACCCCCATCACCGAGGACGGCAAGATTGCCGGCTACACCTCCGTTCGCACCAAGGTGGCCGACCAGCGTCGCCGGCTCGCCGAAAAGCACTACCCGATGCTGCTGGCGGGTCGCAAGCGGAGTGTCCGGCTCGACCGGGGAGAATTGAAGCCTCGAGGAGTCATTCCCGCACTTCGGCGTCTCAGCCTGCGCTCGCTGAAAGGGCGGCTGATCTCGATGATGGCGCTGGCGCTGATCGCGCTGGCCGTCAGTGGCGGTGTCTCGGTCTATGCCCTGCATGAAAACGGCCAACGTCTGCAGGCGTTGACCGCCAATGGCCTCGAGGACCTGGCTCGACTGCAGAAGATCGACCAGTTGATGTCGAAAGGCCGGGATCTCGTCTCCAAGCCGGTCAGCAATCCGATGGCCGCCGACTTGGCGCCAATCAACGCGCAAGTCGATGCGCTCATCAGCGAATTGAACGATACCTGGGACGCCTATTATCAGAACCGGCCGATCAATCAGACGGCAGCGGCTGACACCTTTGCCGCCGACCTCGAGAGTTATCGGGACGACGGGCTGAAGGGAGTCATGGAGGCGCTCAACGGTGGTGACTTCTATCAATCCTACGTGGCCTACAACGATGTGCTGCAAGCCAACAGCGACAAGGCCAGCAGCGATCTCAACACGCTGGTCGAGGCAAAGCGGCAGAATGGCGCGGCGATGGCCGTCGACGCTGCTGAATCTCAGCGCACCACGATGGCCATCCTGCTTTCGCTGCTGGCAGCAGGGGCGATCATGCTGCTGATCGTTGGCATAACCACCATTCGGGCAACGCTCAAACCGGTGCGCGAGGCGCTGGACTTCGCGCTGCAGATAGCCTCGGGCAACCTGGGCGCGACGCTGCGCCAACGTGGCAGCGATGAAATCGGCCGTCTGATCGGCGCGCTAAACAACATGCGCCAGAGCCTGGGGACGATCGTCGGCGACGTGAATTCGAACGTCGCCGTGGTGGTGCCGGCGACCCAAAATATCGCCAGTGGCAACGAGGATCTCTCCTCGCGTACCGAGCAGCAGGCGGCATCGCTGGCGGAGACTGCCACCAGCATGGAGCAGATGACGGCGACGGTGAAACAGAACGCCGACAATGCTCGGCAGGCCAGCCAGCTCGCCAACGGTGCCACCGATACCGTGCGCCGTAGTGGCCAGGTCATGGGCGAGGTCGTCGGGACCATGGGGCGGATCACCGATAGCTCACGCAAGGTCGCCGATATCGTCGGGGTCATCGATTCGATTGCGTTCCAGACCAACATTCTGGCGTTGAATGCCTCCGTCGAAGCGGCAAGGGCGGGGGAGCAAGGGAGAGGATTCGCAGTCGTGGCCAACGAGGTGCGCAACCTGGCCAGCCGCAGTGCCGACGCCGCGAAGGAGATTCGTAACCTGATCGACAGCTCCAGCCAGGAAGTGGGACATGGTGCGGATCTGGTGCGCCAGGCAGAGGGGTCGATCGAGGAGGTCGTCAACGCGGTGACCCGCGTCAACGACATCATCAGCGAGATTTCCGCGGCTTCGGAAGAGCAGACCAGCGGCATCCAGCAGATCAGCCAGGCTGTCGCGCAGATGGACGAGGTGACCCAGCAGAACGCCGAGCGGGTGCAGACGACCGCTTCTTCCGCCGCAGAGCTGCGCGCCAGCGTCGAACATCTCTCTCTCTCGATCGCGGTCTTCCGGCTGGCGGGCGGTGGCGAGGAGCGTGTGACGAAGCGCGTTGATTCCCGGCTTGGCAAACACCCTGAGCGGCAGTTGGCAAAGCCCTCCCCGGTTACTGCCAAGTTGCCAGGTGCCGATCGGCATAACGTGAAGGATGACAACGAGGAGTGGGAGGCATTTTGAAAACCGAGGCGGTCATGTTCTCAGCACCCGGCAAGCGTGATGGTGGCGACGAGGGTGCCGTACGTTTCACTCGAGATCTCGACTTTACCCCACGCGACTTCGAGCGGGTCCGGGACCTGATCTACCGTCGTGCCGGTATCGTCATGGCGGAAAACAAACGTGAAATGGTCTATAGCCGGTTGGCAAAGCGCTTGCGCCTGCATGGCATGACTCGCTTCGGTGACTATCTCGACAGGCTAGAAGTCCGTTCGGATTCCGAGGAGTGGGAGGCTTTCACCAACGCGCTGACCACTAACCTGACTGCCTTTTTCCGCGAGGCGCATCACTTCCCGGCGCTGGCCGAAGAGATACGTCGTCGCGGCACCGGCATCAAGATCTGGTGTGCCGGGGCGTCGACCGGCGAAGAACCCTATTCGCTGGCGATGACGGTAAAGGAGACACTGGGCGCGGCTGCCTCCCAGGTGAAGATCCTGGCGACCGACATCGATACCGAGGCGTTGAACACGGCGCGGGCCGGTGTGTATTCGCTGGAAACGGTGGAGAAGCTTGGCGAGGCCCGCTGTCGCCAATTCTTCCAACGCGGCAGCGGTGCCCGTGCCGGCAAGGCCAGGGTGCGTCCGGAACTCGCCGCGATGATCGACTTTCGCCCGCTCAACCTGGTCACCGGGTCCTGGTCGATCAACGGGCCGTTCGACATCATCTTCTGTCGTAACGTCATGATCTACTTCGACAAGGAGACTCAGGCCGAGATCCTTCGCCGCTTCGCCGCCCAGTTGAAACCCGATGGGTTGCTGTTCGCCGGCCACTCGGAGAACTTCTCCTTCCTGAGTCAGGCTTTCCGTTTGCGAGGGCAGACCGTCTATACGTTGGCATCGCCGTCATCGCGAGTCGTGCCTGATGCGAGGATTGAACGGTGAAACCGATGATCAAAGTGCTATGTGTCGACGACTCGGCGCTCATACGGGATCTGATGACCAAGATCATCAACGACCAACCGGACATGACCGTGGTTGCCACGGCGCCCGACCCCCTCGTCGCACGCGATCTGATCAAGCGGCACAATCCCGACGTGTTGACGCTGGACGTCGAGATGCCGCGCATGGACGGATTGGATTTCCTGGAACGGTTGATGCGGCTGCGGCCCATGCCGGTATTGATGGTCTCCTCCCTGACGAAACGCGGTTCCGAAATCACCCTCAAGGCGCTGGAGCTGGGCGCGGTCGACTTCGTGGCCAAGCCGGAAGTCGGCATCCGCGAGGGAATGATGGAATACGCGGGAATGATCGCCGACAAGATCCGGGCTGCCGCCCAGGCGCGCCCGCGACAGCAGGGGCGAATGATGGAGTCCGGCGCGCCCCGGGAAGTCCTGAAGGCGCCGATGCTCTCGAGCGAGAAGATCATCATCATCGGCGCATCGACCGGCGGCACCGAAGCGATTCGCCAGGTCATCGAGCCGCTCCCGGCCAACAGCCCGGCGGTGCTGATCACCCAGCACATGCCGGGTGGCTTCACCCGCTCTTTCGCGGAACGGCTCGACCGCCTCTGCCGAGTCACGGTCAAGGAAGCCGAAGCCGGCGAGCGGGTCCTGCCGGGACATGTCTACATCGCGCCGGGAGACTGGCATATGCGCCTGACTCGCTCGGGGGCGAACTACGTAATCGCGCTCGACGACGGGCCGCCCGTCAATCGGCATCGCCCTTCGGTCGATGTGCTGTTCGAATCCGCGGCGACCTGCGCGGGTCGAAATGCACTGGGTGTCATCCTCACCGGGATGGGGCGTGACGGGGCGGCGGGCCTGTTGAAGATGCGCGAGGCGGGCGCCCACACGGTGGCGCAGAACGAGGCAAGCTGTGTGGTATTCGGCATGCCGAAGGAGGCCATTGCGCTGGGCGGCGCGACCGAAACCATCGGGCTGCAGGACATCGCGGGTCATCTGGTCCAGCAGATGCACGCAGCGGGGCGCGCGCAGCGCGTATAAAGCAAGTGGGCTCGCTGCCGATAATTCTCAGCAGGCCCGCCAAACGATTCGATGAGGACAGACGATGGCTGACAAGAACATGAGCATTCTGGTAGTGGACGATTTCCCGACCATGCGTCGGATCGTCCGCAGTCTGCTCAAGGAACTCGGGTTCGAGAACGTGGACGAAGCCGAGGATGGTCAGGAAGCCCTGACCAAGCTGAGGGCCGGCGGCTTCGAGTTCGTGGTTTCCGACTGGAACATGCCCAATCTCGACGGTCTGGAGATGCTCAAGGAGATTCGCCAGGACCCGAAGCTTTCGTCGTTGCCGGTGTTGATGGTGACGGCCGAGGCCAAGAAAGAGAACATCATCGCGGCTGCCCAGGCGGGTGCCAATGGTTATGTCGTGAAACCGTTCACCGCCGCGACGCTCGAAGAAAAACTCAATAAAATTTTCGAAAAGTTGGGCAAATAACGCCTCGGGAGGGGAGACCATGAGTAGTGCCAATCCTCAAGCCAGAGTTGCCGAAAGCGTGGCGCCCGACGACCTGATCCACAGAATTGGTCACCTGACCCGCATGCTGCGTGAGAACATGCGCGAGCTGGGTCTCGACAAGGAAGTGGAAAAAGCGGCCCAGGCCATTCCCGACGCCCGCGATCGGCTCAGCTACGTCGCGTCGATGACCGAGCAGGCCGCGGAGCGCGCGCTCAACGCCATCGATCATGCTCAGCCTATCCAGAACACGCTGGAGAGCGAGGCGGTCGCGCTCGACAAGCGCTGGGATGCCTGGTTCGCCGAACCCAAGGCGCTTGACGAAGCCAAGATGCTGGTGAAGGACACCCGTTCCTACCTGCAGACCGTGCCGAAGCAGACCAGTGCCACCAATGCGCAGTTGCTCGAGATCATGATGGCGCAGGACTTCCAGGACCTCACCGGTCAAGTCATCAAGAGAATGATGGAGGTGATCCACGAGATCGAGCAGCAGTTGCTCCAGGTCCTGATCGACAACGCTCCCGAGGGATCCGACCGCCGGGAACAGGCCGCGCTGTCATCGTCACAGTCAAACTCTCTGCTGAACGGGCCCCAGATCAACCCCCAAGCCGCCGATGTGGTCAGCAGTCAGGACCAGGTGGACGACTTGCTCGACAGCCTGGGATTCTGACGGCGACCACGCGCGCTACCGGGCGTTTCATCCTTCCCACATTCTCTCCCCCCGAAATAGCAGGGCGAACGCGCTGCTATTTCGCCCTTTGAACTGTACTCTCACCGAGCAAAATAGCGTCCATCCAATCATTCCCGGGCGGGACGCGCGCTTGGCCGAACAGAACGACAGCGATCAGGAAAAGACGGAACCAGCGACTCCCCGGCGCATCGAGAAAGCGCGCGAGGAGGGGCAGGTGGCGCGCTCTCGCGAGCTCGCCACCTTCCTGCTGCTGGTCAGTGGCGTGCTCGGACTCTGGATCATGGGCAACAACCTCTATGACGAATTGGGCATCGTCATGGAGCAGGCCTTTCTTTTCGACCACGGGTTAGCGTTCGACACGGCCCGCATGCTGAGCCATGTCTGGTCGATGGGCGAACATACCCTGATCGCCTTGCTGCCGCTTTTCCTGCTGTTCACGGTGGCGGCAATTCTCGGCCCGACGATGTTGGGCGGCTGGTTGCTGTCGGCCAAGTCCCTCAAGCCTCAATTGAGCAAGCTCAACCCGCTCAAGGGGTTGAAGCGAATGTTCTCGACCCAGGCGTTGGCGGAGCTGGCCAAGGCAATCGCCAAGTCGGTCCTGGTCGGTGGCGTGGGAGTGGCCTATCTGTGGACACAGCGCGACACCTTGCTCGCCCTGATGGAGATGCCGATCCAGCAGGCGCTGGCGACGGCCATGAGGATGGCGGCCGTGGGGTGCGCGCTCATCGTGACGTCGCTGCTGCTGGTCATCCTGATCGACGTTCCCTACCAGATTTGGAGCCACAACAAGAAATTGCGGATGAGCCGCGAGGACATTCGGCAGGAGCACAAAGAGACGGAGGGGGATCCCCACGTCAAGGGGCGCATCCGCTCGCAGCAGCAGGCCATGGCAAGGCGGCGGATGATGAGCAAGGTGCCCACGGCTGACGTGATCGTGACCAACCCCACTCATTATGCGGTCGCGCTGAGCTATCAACAGGATGCTATGTCCGCCCCGATCGTCATCGCCAAGGGTGCCGATCAGGTGGCTGCCAGAATCCGAGAACTCGGCGACGAAAATCGCGTGCCACGCCTGGAAGCCCCGCCGCTGGCTCGCGCGCTTTACCATCATGTCGATCTCGACCAGGAAATTCCGGGCGATCTCTATACCGCGGTAGCTGAAGTCCTGGCCTGGGCGTTCCGCCTCAAGCAGGTCGAAAGCGATGGTGGAGAGGTGCCGGCGGCCCCTCGTGACTTACCCGTGCCAACAGCGCTCGATGATGCGGCACCGGATTCATCCAAGGAGAGTGAATGAACGCGCTCAGCCAGTGGTTCGGTCAGCGCAAGTGGCCGGCAGACACGCAGTACAAGGTGCTCGCGGGCCCCGTACTGATCATCATGATATTGAGCATGATGATCCTGCCGTTGCCGCCATTCGCGCTCGATCTGTTCTTCACCTTCAACATCGCGCTGTCGATCATGGTGCTGCTGGTCAGTATGTTCACCGAGAAACCGCTGGATTTCGCGGCTTTCCCGGCGGTGCTGCTGTTCTCGACGCTGCTGCGGCTGTCACTGAACGTGGCCTCGACCCGCGTGGTACTGATGGAAGGGCACCAGGGCGGCGATGCCGCAGGCAAGGTGATCGAGGCCTTCGGCGAGTTCCTGATCGGGGGCAATTTCGCCGTCGGTCTGGTGGTGTTCCTGATTCTCGTCGTCATCAATTTCATGGTCATCACCAAGGGCGCCGGGCGTATCGCCGAGGTCGGGGCTCGCTTCACGCTGGATTCCATGCCAGGCAAGCAGATGGCGATCGATGCCGATCTCAACGCCGGCCTCATCGGTGAGGAAGAGGCACGCAGACGCCGTACCGAAATCAATCAGGAATCGGAGTTCTACGGCTCCATGGATGGTGCGAGCAAGTTCGTTCGCGGTGATGCCATGGCCGGGCTCTTGATCATGGTCATCAACCTGATCGGCGGGCTGATGATTGGTGTCGCCCAGCATGGCCTGCCCTTCGGAGAGGCCGTGAAGACCTATACCCTGCTGACGGTGGGAGACGGACTGGTTGCCCAGATTCCGGCGCTGGTGATCTCGACCGCGGCGGGTGTCACGGTGTCGCGGGTCAACACCGACCAGGACGTCGGCCAGCAACTGCTGAGCCAATTGTTCAACAACCCGCGAGTGATGTTTCTCGCTGCCGGCGTGATGGGGCTGCTCGGCATGATCCCCGGTATGCCTAACGTCGTGTTTCTGCTGTTTGCCGTCGTGCTGGCAGCGCTGGGATGGTGGATCCTTCGGCGTGAACAGGTCCAGGCGGTCCGCTCGGTGGAGGAGAGAGCGCCACCTGCAGTGCAGGAGACGCCCGAGGCGAGCTGGGACGATGTGCAACTGGTCGATACCCTGGGGCTGGAGGTAGGGCATCGTCTGATCCCGCTGGTGGATCAGCGCCAGAAGGGAGAACTGCTCGGGCGAATCAAAAGCGTGCGCAAGAAGTTCGCCCAGGATGTCGGCTTTCTGCCGTCGGTGGTGCATATCCGCGACAATCTCGAGCTCAACCCCAATGCGTACGTGATCACCCTGAAGGGGGTGGAAGTCGGGCGGGCGGAGGCGTTCCCGGGCAAGTGGCTAGCCATCGACCCCGGCCAGGTTTCCGGTGCCATCGAGGGCAGTCGTACCCAGGATCCGGCATTCGGGCTGACGGCTTACTGGATCGAGACGGCCCAGCGTGAGCGTGCGCAGATCTACGGCTATACCGTCGTCGATGCCAGTACGGTAATCGCGACCCATCTCAATCACCTGCTGCACGAAAACGCCGGCGACATGCTGGGCCGGGCCGAGGTCCAGCAACTGCTGGACAAGGTTGCCGAACACCAGAAATCGCTGGTGGAAGACGTGGTGCCCAAGCTGCTGCCGCTGACGTCGCTCCAGCGCATCCTGCAGAATCTGCTGGCCGAGGATGTCCCGATTCGCGACATGCACACGATTCTCGATGTGCTGGCGGAATACGCGCCGCAGCAGTCGGATGCCAACGAGCTGACCGCCCTGGTGCGGGTCGCGCTGGGTCGAGCGATCACCCAGCAGTGGTTCCCGGGTCGCGACTCGATGCATGTCATGAGTCTCGAGCCCAGGCTGGAGCAGGTTCTTACCCAGGCGCTCAACAACGGCGGTGCGCTTGAGCCGGGGCTGGCCGATACCCTGATGCAGCAGACGGCTGCCGCGGTCGAGCGCCAGCAGAGCCGGGACGAACCGACCGTGCTGGTGGTGCAGCATGGGTTGCGCGCGTTGCTTTCACGCTTCCTGCGCCGCCAGATCAAGTCGCTGGTGGTGCTCTCGCAAGCGGAGATTCCAGACGATCGTAATCTGCGGGTCACCACCACCATTGGCGCACCGTCATGAACCGTCGACGCGCGCTAGCATCATGGCGCATCGTGCTGGGCGCGATCGTCGCATGGCCCATCGCGTTGGCCTGGGCTGCCCAGGGGACCTGGGTGGTGCCGTTGCCAGGCCAGACCGTGGTGATGTCGGAGCGCCCGCTGGCGGGCGTCGAGATCCAGCCGCCGCCATCCCTCGCGGAGGCGAGTATCGATCGTGTCCGCTGGACGTTCCATACCGATACGCCTGCTCCGGCGTTGAAGGCCTGGCTATGCCAGCAGACGTTCTGCCTGCCGCTCGTCGGACGTCAGGGGGAAACGCTGCGCTTCTCGGGACGTTCGGCCGCCAGCCCGTTTCGGCTGCGGTTCCAGCTGCCGGTCACGGATCACGGCGTCGACAGGGTAAGAGTCTCGGCCAGCCAGTTGATCATCGATTATCGTGGGTAGCGCCGATAAACAACCGAAATAGCCGCCGGATAACGGGCAGTTTGCCGTCTTGGCTCGGCATGCGGGCGGCATAATGATGTCATTGGGTCATGCGTTTCGATGACCGTGGGTTTTTGGACGAGGCCATTCGATGTATACCGCACAAGGCAAAATCGATCAGCACGCAGTGATTGAGCAGTACTTGCCGATGGTGAGGCGCCACGCGCTCTCCCTTCAAGTGCGCCTGCCCGCCAGCGTGGAGCTCGACGATCTCATCCAGGCAGGAATGCTGGGCCTGCTGGATGCCATGGGCCGTTACGACGATGCCCATGGCGCCAGCTTCTCGACCTATGCCAATCAGCGAATTCGCGGCGCCATGATCGATGAACTCCGCAGTCGTGACTGGATGCCGCGGAGCGTGCGGCGTAGTGCCAGAGCCCTGGATCAGGCGGTGAGAAGGCTGGAGCAGCAGCTCGGCCGTGCCCCGGAAGAGCGTGAGATAGCTCGCGAGATGGGGATATCCCGCGACGAATACCATCAACTGCTGACGGACGCCAACAACGGATTTCTGCTGGCGTACGACGAGAGCGATAGCGAGAACGGCGTAACGGCGGTTTCCGAAGGGGGCCCGCCATCGCCGCTGGAGGCGCTCCTCGACGCAGATAACCGGGCCAACGTCATGGCGGCGATCGATGCGCTACCGGAACGCGAGAAACTGCTGCTGGGGCTCTATTATCAGGAAGAGCTCAACCTCAAGGAGATCGGCGCTGTGCTCGGCGTCAGTGAGTCCCGGGTCTGCCAACTGCACAGCCAGGCGGTGTCCCGGCTGAGAAGCCGGCTCAATCACTGATCGCGTCCCGGCCGGTCGAGCGGCCGGGATGACCCAGACCCACAGGGTTTGCCAGATTCATCCACCCGGGGACGGGAGGGCGACCCGGGCCGATGCCAATCAGTGTCCGAACGAGTCCGTCGAACTGGCGCCCTTCATTCGGCGGCTGGCGCCGCGCGAATCGCCGCCGCGACCTGCCGCGCCACGTCCTTCCACACCGCACCCAACGCACGCACCAGTGCCGGATAGCCGTCATTCTCCAGCGGCCGGGTCACATCGAAATGCCGTTGCATCACCAATCGGTTACCGTCGTGGAGTTGCCACTCCCCGGAGACCACGGCGCGACCGTCGTAGCGACCCTGGAACTGATCGACGCTCAACGATAGTCGCTGCGCCCCAGCGCCACCCTGAGCCGAGCTGACGACTGTCACGCTCGGGAGCTCGGCAGAGAGCGACTGGCGCAACTGGCGTGTCAACTGGTGGCCCAGCTCTTCGGCCCACAGATTCTGGTTGGCGGCGTTGAGCTCGATATCGCTGGTCTGCATCACGATACCTTCCTGATCGAGATAGCTGGCCACCTCGACCGGGCTGACACTGAGTTGCTGGTTCGCGGAGATCGCTGAGGCTGGCGACGGCGGACTCTCGATCTCTGGTAGGGTAAAGCGATTGGCCGGTGTCGATTGCGCGGCACAGCCGGCCAGGGCCGCGGTCGCGATCATCAGCAGGGTCGTGGCGCCGAACTGGCGCCAGCGGAACATGGTTGAGGCCATCATTGGGGAGCTCTCGGCACAGGGTCGGTTTGGACTTCGCGATCGAAGATCAGCGCATTGGGCTGCTCGCGAAGGGTCTTGGCTACCGGCTGCAGGTCGCGCATCAGTATTTCCAGCTGCTTGAGGGTGTCATTCAACTGACGGTACCCGGAGGAGCCGGCAGAGAAGCCGTTCAGCGTATTCTGCAACTCCTGGAGCGTGTCGTTGAGACTGCCCGGTAGCTGTTGCGTCGCGGGGTCGGAGACGATGGCATTGACCGACTCGGCGATCTGGCGCACTTGCTCCAGCGTCTGCTGGGAGGTCTGCATCGTCTGATCCAGGCGCTCGAGAATCGGCTCGACTTGCAGGTCGTTGAGCTTGTCCAGCAGGTTCGAGATCTTCTGTTCGATCTGCGCGAAACCACCGGAAACGGTCGGGAACACGGGCTTGCCGTCGAACGTCAGCGACTTGTAGGGATCGGCGTCCTGGCTGAAGTTGAGATCGACGAACAGGGCACCGGTCAGCAGGTTGCCGGCCTTCAGCGTCGCCCGCAGACCATAATCCTTGAACATGGTCTGGAAACGATCCCTGACTTCCTGGTCGTCGATGTCCTCGTTGACGTCTTCGCTGCTCTCCAGCCGCTGGGGCTCGATCCGAATCAGTACCGGGATCGCGAACTGGGTCAGGGTATCGGGCTGCGGGGCGGTGAAGTGCCAGGGGACACTGACGACCGTGCCCACGCGCACGCCACGATACTCCACCGGCGCCCCGCGACTGAGTCCACGAACGGTGTCATCGACCAGCAGGACATATTCGATGTACTGGTCGTAGGTTCCCTCGCGCGCACTCTCCTCGTTGTTGTAGAGGGTGTAGGTCGCGTCCTGCTTGGCGGGGTTGCCGCGGGCGATATCCTCGGGAACGCCGAAGGTCACGCCGCCGCTGATCAACGTCTCGAACGAGTCCAGATTGACGTTAACCCCCTCCGAATCCAGTTGTACGTCGATACCGGAAGAGCTCCAGAAACGCGTGGTATCGGTCACCAGGCTGTCGTAGGGGGACTGGATGAAGATACGGTGGCGCATCTCCCGTTTTTCGGGGTCGAAGTCGGTACTCTCCACGCGACCGACGGTGTAGCCCTGATAGGTGACCGGGTCGCCGGCGCTGAGTGAATTGCCAACCTGACTCACCAGGTTGACCCTGAGTCCAGGCGCATCCGGCGGCGCGACCGGCGGCTGCTCGAGGACATCGAAGCTGTCCTGAGCTTCATCGCTCTTGCCCGGCGCGAGCTGGATGTAGGCGCCGGACAGCACGGTATTGAGACCGCTGATGCCTTCGCGTCCGATGCGCGGCTTGACTACCCAGAAGCGCGTCTCGGTATTGAGCATTCTCGCCGCATCGTTGGACATGCGTGCCGTCACCACGGTGTGCGACAGGTCGTCGGACAGACGTACGGCTTCGACATGGCCGACCTCGACATTACGCGTCTTGATCAGGGTCTTGCCGGCCTCTATCCCCTCGGCGTTGTCCATGTTGAGCGTGATCAACGGCCCTCGGCTGGAGATGTTGTCCCACACCATCCAGGCACCGATCAGCGCCGCCAGCAGAGGCACTATCCAGATCGGCGAGAGTCGCGATTGCGACACTCGTTTGGCGCGTTGCATCGAATCAGGCATCGTCGGCTTCCTTGACAGGCGAATAGGGTGACTGGCGTTTGAGCGCGGCCGGCATGTGAGGCTGCATGTTGCGCGCGTCCCAGATCAGGCGTGGGTCGAAGCTGATCGCGGCCAGCATGGTAATGATGACCACGGCGGAAAAGGCGAGCGCTGCTGGCCCTGGCGTGATCGACAGCAGCGATCCGGCGTGGACCAGCGACACCAGAATGGCGACCACGAAGACGTCGATCATCGACCAGCGGCCGATCAGCTCGGTGATCCGGTACAGCTTCTGGCGCTTGTGCTTGAATTCGGATTCACCGCTGCGTCCGACCGTGATGCAGAGCCAGCCGAGTGCGAAGACCTTTCCGATCGGCACCACCACACTGGCAGTGAAGATGACCAGCGCGATGGGCCAGTCGCCATGACTGAGGAAGATCATGACGCCGCCGATGATGGTCGAGGGCGTTTCGTTGCCCAGCGACGTGGTGGTCATGATCGGGTAGAGGTTGGCGGGGATGTAGCAGAGTGTCGCCGCGATCAGCAGTGCCCAGGTCTTCTGCAGGCTGTGAGGACTCCGGAAGCGTAGCGGCTCGCCACAGCGCTGGCAGCGCCCGCGTCCGAAATGACCAAGGCGGTTGACCAGGCCGCAGGTCGGGCAGCCGGTGAGCTTCTGCTCGGCGGCCGGCTGGCCCGGTCGGCTCCCCTCGGGGGCGAGCGGTTCACCCACCAGCGAGAACCACATCCAGTCGGTGTCGATGGAGCGTGTGGTCAGCAGCAGCAGCAGGGCATAGACGCAGAACGCCCAGAATGACAGGCCCAGGTCGACGGATGCCATGCCGGCGATCTTGATCAGGCTGACGAGGGCGCCGATGACGAACACGTCCGCCATCATCCAGGGGCCTAGATGGGAGAGCGCGCGGGCGATGCGGTAGCTCCGCGGCAGCGGACGTCGTTGCAGGAGGCCGAGGTGCAGCCAGATGACGGCAACAAGGTAGACCATGGGCAGCACCACCACCGTCAGCAGCACCAGCATGCCGACGAAAGGCTCGTGAAACCTGACGAGACTGGCGGAGGTGTCGGCGAGATGAATGGCGTTGCTGACACCGCGCGCTTCGAAACTGATGAACGGGAAGTAGAGTGCCGCCGCCAGCGCCATCAAGGCGCTGATGGCGAATGCCAGGCTGCGTTCGGCGGGGCGACAATGACGGTGGCTCAGCGTATGGCCACAGCGTGGACAACTCGCTCGCTCGCCGGGATGCAGGGGCGGAAGCGCGACCAGCAAGTCGCATTCGTGGCAGGCACGAAGACGACGACGCGTCCGTCGAGGCGTCAGGAAGGTCGCCTTGTCGATGTCGGAGTCACTCTTGCCTGCTGCCAAAGCCGTACCCGATGCGAAAGCTGGATGAGAGGCGTACCACGCTGCTTTACGTCAGCATGTTACTGGAATACATACGTCCGTGCATGTTTGCTGGATGCACTTGAAGACGCTGACGTCGTTGTCGAAAAGTCATGATAGTTCAGCCGCTTGGATACTATAGTAGGCCAAGGCCGTTTTGCCGAAGAAGCACAATCGCTTACATGAGTGGTAGAGGCGCTTTCTGGCGAGCGCCGGAGCGCATCCGAACGCTCTGCCGCCGCCCCGTCATCGGTTGCCGGGGCCGTACGAACATAAAGGAGATCCTAACGTGTGGATGGCGTTGGCGGCCATTGTGGCCGGACTCGTGGTACTGGTCTGGAGTGCCGATCGGTTCGTGGATGGCGCGGCGGCGACGGCCCGTCACCTGGGGCTTCCGCCATTGTTGATCGGCATGGTGGTGATCGGCTTCGGCACTTCGGCTCCGGAGCTGATGGTTTCGGCTTTGGCAGCCGTCCAGGGAAATCCCGGCCTGGCGCTGGGGAACGCCTACGGCTCGAACATTACCAATATCGCCCTGATCGTGGGACTGGTGGCGCTGATCAGCCCGCTGACGGTGCACTCTCAAGTGATCCGCCAGGAGTTGCCGGTGCTCGGGGGGATGACGCTGATTTCACTGTGGTGCCTGCATGACGGCGTGATCTCGCGCATCGATGCGGTCGTCCTGCTCGCGCTGCTGTTCGGATTCATCGGCTACAGCATCTGGCGGGCAAGCCGTACCCACGGCGACGCGCTGGAGGCCGATGTCGAGACGCACGCGGCAGGAGACGCCATGTCGCTGAAGCGCGGCGTGGTCTGGACGCTGGTCGGCTTGCTGATGCTGATCGTCAGTTCGCGCTTTCTGGTCTGGGGCGCGGTCACGGTCGCCGAGGCGTTCGGGGTGAGCGATCTGGTCATCGGGCTGACGGTGGTTGCCATCGGCACTTCGCTGCCGGAGCTTGCGTCTTCCATCAGCGCGGTGCGCAAGAACGAGCACGATCTGGTGATCGGCAACGTGGTGGGCTCCAACCTGTTCAACACCCTGGCGGTGGTCGGCCTGGCCGGCGTGATACATCCCATCGACGTCGATCCCGACGTGCTGATCCGGGATTGGCCGGTCATGGCGGCATTGACGCTGGCGCTGCTGGTGTTCGGCATCGGCATCAAGGGGCAGGGCCGCATCAATCGGCTGGAAGGTGCCGTGCTGCTGATCAGTTTCGTGGCCTACACCGCGTGGCTGGTCTACGGCGTGATCGGCACGCGCTAGGCAATCGATTCGGGCCACCCGACTGTCATGGCTGAGCATGCCAGGGTGCCAACCCGCTCAGCGCTTGCTGGAGGGGTACCAGATCATCACAGCAGGCCGGGGCATGGGACTGGTGATCGATACGTATGCGCTCGCGGTCTAGGAAGGTCGCTTCGAGATGATCGATCCAGGGGCGTTGCTCGTCGCGCCAGTTGGCGAGCCATTGGCTGTCGACCTCGGCAGGCAGGCACTTGTTGATGACCACGGCGCCGACGTGCAGCCCGTGGCTCTCGAGCAACTCGCGGGTGCGCGCGGTTTCCAGCGCCGGCAGGCGTTCCGGATTGGCGACCAGGATCACCGCTGAGTGCGCGGGGCAGGTCAGGTGCTCGCGGGCCGCGGCGAGGCGTCCGCGGCGGCGCATCAGCGTCTCCTGAATGGGGTCGTCGACGACCTCGCCGTCGCCGAGCCACGCCTTGTAGTCGCTGCGCACCTTGCGGCGGCGTTGCATCAGCCCCTCCACCCAGGCGCCCATGATCTCGGGCAGCGCCAGCAGACGTACCGTGTGTCCGCCGGGCGCGGTGTCGAAGATCAACCGATCGTACGCTTCGCCGGTATCCAGCAACAGGCCGACCAAGGCATCGAACAGGGCGGCTTCCTCGGTGCCGGGAGCGTGCCGTGCGAGGTCGAGTTGGCGAAATACGGTTTCGCTGCGCTCGCCACTGACCAGGGGACGCAGCGTGGCCTTGACCTGTTCCAGGTAACGATGCGTCTCGTGGTCGGGATCGAGCTCGACGACGTCGAGACCGGCCTGCATGCGCGTTGGGCTCGGCCCCGGCGAGCGTCCGAAAAGATCGGCCAGGTTGTGGGCCGGGTCCGTGGAGACCAGCAGGGTGCGCCAGCCGGCTGCCGCGCAGCTCAACGCATAGGCGGTGGCGCAGCTGGTCTTGCCGACGCCGCCCTTGCCACCGAAGAAGAGGCTCTTGGCCATGCTGGGTTCCTTGTGCGACATGCGCCCGCCTAGCAGCAGCGGAAGCCCGCCAGGGGCGAGCGCGGCATGCCCTGGCGTGTGTGCCACTCATGGAAGCGATCTAGCATGTGCGGGTAGAGCTCCAGAGTCATGTCACTGACGGGATTGGGTATCCCCATCATGTCGCAGAAGCAAAGCAGCATGAAGAGATCCTCCTCATCCTGCAGCTCCCGGGCGATTTCGCGCCGGTGCGGCAGGCTCAGGACCGCGTCGTATCCCTGGATCGCGCGATGCAACCGCGATCGCCACAAGGCAACCGCGGAGCCTTCCTTGTCAGGGCGATTCATCGGAACTCAGCGCCTGGCCCTGAGGGGTTGCTTCACCCTGGCGGAAGCTGCGCGATGCCTCGAGGAGGATCCACAGCGTGAACACCATGATCAGGCTTCCGAAGATGAACAGCAGCCAGTTGCGGTCGGCATCGCCGAAACCCGACCAGGTGAAGATCACCTGCTGCCCCATCGCCCATAGCGTCATGACCAGCAGGAACAGCATGGGGGCCAGGGTGAAGATCACCGGACGGCCCTGGCGCTTGAGCCATACCGAGACCAGCATCAGCGTGATGCCGGCCAGTAGTTGGTTGCTGGTGCCGAACAACGGCCACAGCAGGTAGCCGCCGGAGCCGAAGCCGTTGGGACCTTCCGGCAGGATGACCAGCGCACCGCTGGTCACCACGGCAATGCTGGTTGCGACGTGCTTGCGGGCGATGACCGGCATGCCGTACTCATTGCCCAGTTCGGCAATGATGTAGCGCATCAGGCGCACGGCGGTATCCAGGGTGGTGGCGGCGAAGCTCACCACGATGACCGCGATCAGCGTCGACCCCACGTGTTCGGGAATGCCGAGATTGCCGGCGAGCTGCCCAGCGCCCCGCACGAACGATCCCAGGCCGTTGGAGCCGGCCGCGGAAAAGCTCGAGTAGGTGGCGGTGAAGTCGGCGCCTGAAGCGAATAGGGTGCCCACCGCGATGATCGCGATCATCGCCAGCATGCCTTCGCCCAGGGCGCCGCCATAGCCGATCATCCGCGCATCGGTCTCCTTGTCGAGCTGCTTGGAGGTGGTGCCCGAGGCGACCAGGCCGTGGAAGCCGGAGATCGCGCCGCAGGCGATGGTGATGAACAGCAGCGGGTACCAGCTGATTTCCGCCTCGCCGTTGATGCTGGGCGCGGTCATCTCCGGCGCGCCGAACAGCAGCCCCAGGTACAGCAGCGCCAGGCCAACCACCAACTGATGCGAATTGATGTAATCGCGCGGCTGCAGCAGCTTCCAGACCGGAAGCGTCGAGGCGATGTAGACGTACACCATCAACACGACGATCCAGACCAGAAAAGCCATCGAGGTGCCGTTGAAGCCGCCGACGACCGGCGCGTCGGCACCACCGAACCAGTTCACCAGGTCGAACTGCAGCAGTGGCACCTCGCTGGCCACCAGCACCGCGCCATACATCACCGCCAGAGCGATCACCGACGGCAACAGCATCGAGCCCGAATGGCGATAGACGCGATAGCCGATCCACACGGCCAGCGGGATCTGGATGAAGACCGACAGCACGCTGGCCGGGAAGGTGATGAACAGCTTGGCGATGACCCAGGCGAAGACCGCGTTGACCATCAATACCAGAATCAAGATGATGAACAGGAACAGCAGTTTGGCACGCTGTCCGATCAGCCGGTTGGCCAGTGTCCCGATCGAGTGGCCCTTGTGGCGGTTGGAAAGTACCACCGCGCCGAAGTCGTGGACGCCGGCGGCGAAGACGGTGCCCAGTACCACCCACAGGATCGCCGGCAGCCAGCCCCAGTAGATCGCGATGGCAGGCCCCACGATGGGCGCCGCCCCGGCCACCGAGGTGAAATGGTGGCCCCACAGAATCCATTTGTTGGTGGGAACGTAGTCGACGCCGTCGCGATAGGTGTGCGCCGGCGTTTGAAAATCGGCTTCGAGTCGGTAGATGCGTTCGGCGATGAACTTCGAATAGAACCGATAGCCCATCACGAAACACACGGTACCGAACAGGGCGATCCAGATAGCGTTCATGGGCATCCCCTAGACCGTTCCGGTGGGCGTGGCGGAGCACGGCCACCTGCGTTGTCGTGGTATGCCTACACTACCGAAGATCGGGAGGGCGCTCCGTTAGACGAACGCATCAGGCGCGCGAGCGGCCTCGGAGAGACCCGAGACGTCCCGCTGGCGGCTTCAACCCGGTGGCTGGCGATCGAATCGCAGCGCGCTCCTCAACGCGATCTGGCCGATCACGGCAGCCGTGGCCAGTACCACGGCCGCTCCCAGGGCCGGGTTGTCGCCCAGGCCGGCCAACGCCGTGCACAGGGCGCCTATGCCCATCTGGGCGAATCCGTAGAGCCCGGCCGCGGAACCGACCACCTTGGGATTGATTCCCACGGCCAGCGTCAACGCGGTCGGCCCGGTCATTCCCACCCCGAAGGTAAACAGCAGAACCGAGGCCTCGAGGGTGACCACCGAAGCCCAGCCGGCCAGCACGATGACCAGCATCGAGATTCCACCCGCCAGGCTCAGCAGGCTGGCGGACAGCATCAATCGAACCAGGCCGATGCGGTGGATGGCGCGATTGGTGATGAAGTTGCCCAGCGAGATGCTGAGGATCAGCAGCGACAGGTAATAAGCCACGTGGCTCGCCGGCTTGCCCAGCTGTTCGACGAAGATGAACGGTGCCGAGGCGACGAAAGCGAACATCGCCGTGGTGACGCAACCCCCGCCGATCGCGTAACCGATGAACGCGGGAGAGTGAAGCAGGGTGCGATATTCGCGGGCCAGATTGGGCAGGTTGATGCGGCCGGTGGCTTGTGCCGTTTCCGGCATCAGCCGCCAGACGAACAGCAGGTTGCCGACGCCCATCAGGCAGAGTGCCAGCAGCACGGTTCGCCAACCCAGCGTCGACGTCAGCAGGCTGCCGATCAGCGGTGCCATGGCCGGGCCGATGGCGACCACCAGATTGAGCACCGCCAGCCGCTGCACGGCTCGATCCGGGGCCGCGGTGTCACGAATCATGGCGCGCCCCAGCGCCAGCCCGGCGCAGCCGCCGAAGGCCTGGAAGAAACGCGCCGCGATCAGCATCTCGACGCTCTGCGCCTGCCAGGCGACGACGCCCGCGATGCTGTAGATGGCCATGCCGAGCATTAACGCCGGGCGTCTCCCCAGCGCGTCGGAAAGCGGGCCATAGAAGAGCTGGCCGAGCGCCAGACCCAGTATGTAGAGGCTGATGGTCAACTGCATTCGGGCGTTGTCGGCGTGCAGCGCCTCTCCGGCGATCGGCAGCGCCGGCACGAAGATGTGCATGGCCAGCGTGCCGGCCAGGGTAATCATGACCAGCATCCACAGGGCCGGCACGGGACCAGCCCTTGTCGTCTGGGCCGGGGAAGCCGGTCGGGCGGTCGAGGTGGTCGGGTCGGTCACGAAGCGCCTCGTGAGCAGGGAGAGAAGAGTCAGGCGAGATCCAATAGCGGGATAGCCATTAGCCTGTATGTCATTCGAACCTTACGCGATCTGACTTTGTATGACCATTTGACCAAGGCCTTTTGTCGCGTGGCGACGCGAGGCGGCCCCGATCGTCATGAAATGTCAGGCAGGCATATTGTCGCAGATGTCCTGGAATCCACCGGGATGAAAGCCGGGTGTCTGAGTGGCGCGGAGGCTTGGGAACCCTTGTGGTTGGCGACTTTCGGCAGCATTGCCTAGGTTGTCTAGAGCGTTGTACGCAACCGCGCGACACGGGCCTGCGACAACCGGACACGGCGGCCCGGCCGAGGGTCGCGCTTATGATAGGACGCATCGAACGGCTGCAATGGCCGGGCGAAGGACAAACAGCAAACAGTCAGATGAAACAGCTGCCGTCGGGGCATGAGGGAACCGCTGCCCTGGCGCTTGCGAGGAGTCAGCCATGGCGTTAGATCCTATCCTGCTATCACGATTGCAGTTCGCTTTCGTGGTCTCTTTTCACGCAATATTTCCCGTGTTCACGATAGGGCTCGCTTCCTATGTGGCGGTGTTGCAGGGTCTCTACGTCGCGACCGGCAACGCGGTCTGGGATCGTCTGGGCCTGTTCTGGACCAAGATCTTCGCCGTCGTCTTCGGCATGGGCGTGGTTTCCGGCATCGTCATGGCTTTCCAGTTCGGCACCAACTGGAGCAATTTCTCCCAGTTCGCCTCGAATTTCATCGGGCCGATGCTGAGCTACGAAGTGATCACCGCGTTCTTCCTTGAGGCCGGATTCCTTGGCGTGTTGCTGTTCGGCCGCCATCGTGTCTCGCCGTCGGTGCATTTCTTCGCCGCGCTGATGGTCGCCATCGGTACCTTCATCTCGGCCTTCTGGATCCTGGCCACCAACAGCTGGATGCAGACGCCGCAGGGTTACGAGATCCGCGAGGGTGTCCTGCACGTGACCTCCTGGCTGGAGGCCATGTTCACGCCATCCTTCCCGTATCGATTCGCGCACATGGCGCTGGCGGCCTTCCTGACCGGAGGCTTCGTGGTCTGCGGGGTCAGTGCCTGGTTCCTGCTCAGACGACGCGATGTCGAGGCGCACAAGCGGGCGCTTTCCATGACCATGTGGCTGCTGCTGATTCTGGCACCGCTCCAGGCGTTCGTGGGTGACGAACACGGTCTCAACACCCTCGAGCACCAGCCGATGAAGGTTGCGGCCATGGAGGGGAATTGGGAGACCCAGTCCAATGTCCCGCTGCTGCTGTTCGCGCTACCGGACCGCGAGCTCCAGGCCAACCGATTCGAGATCGGTATCCCCAACGGCGCCAGCCTGATTCTGCGTCACGATGTCGATGGCGTGGTCCCAGGGCTCAAGGAAATCCCGGTCGATCAGCAGCAGCCGGTATGGATCGTCTTCTACAGCTTCCGGGTCATGGTCGCCCTGGGACTGTTGATGATCGCGTTTGCGGTCACCGGGCTGGTCCTTCGCCGTGGCGGCAGGCTATATACCTCGCGCTGGTTCCTGCATGGCCTGCAGGGCATGAGCCTGGCACCGTTCATCGCGGTACTGGCGGGGTGGTTCGTGACCGAAATCGGGCGCTCGCCCTGGCTGGTCTACAACGTGCTCTCCTATGCGGACGCGGTCACGCCCTCGCTGACGGGCGGCATGGTGCTGGCGACGTTGATCGGCTATGTCGCGGTCTACGCGGTGATCTTCTGGGCGGGTATCTACTACCTGTTCAAGGTCGTTCGCCAGGGGCTGGACGACCTCGGTGCGGATGAGGAAGTCCATGATGTCGATCGCCCCATGCGTCCCTTGTCCGCCACCCACGTGCCATTCGACGGCACCACCGCATCATCCAGGAGCTGAGCCATGGAAATGTACGATCTGTCGCTGATCTGGGCCGTCATCATCGCTTTCGGCGTGATCATGTACGTGCTGATGGATGGGTTCGACCTGGGCCTGGGCATCCTGTTTCCGTTCGCCCCCGACGAGGATGCCCGCGACGTGATGATGAACTCCGTCGCACCGGTATGGGACGGCAACGAGACCTGGCTGGTGCTCGGTGGTGCCGGTCTCATCGCGGCGTTCCCGCTGGTCTACACCATCCTGCTCCCGGCGCTCTACCTGGGGGTATTCCTGATGCTGGCCGGATTGATTTTCCGTGGCGTGGCGTTCGAGTTTCGCTTCAAGTCCAAGCGGACGCGGGGGTGGTGGAACGCGGCCTTCGCCGGCGGTTCCTTCGTCGCGGCGTTCGCCCAGGGCTGTGTGGTGGGGGCCTACATTCAGGGCTTCGAAACCGCGGATCGCGTCTATACCGGCGGGGCGTTCGACTGGTTGACGCCGTTCTCGGTGCTCACCGGAATCGGGTTGGTGGTCGGTTACACCCTGCTGGGCGCGACCTGGCTGGTGCTGAAGTCCGAAGGGCATGTTCGCGAGTGGGCGCGTGGCTTGATTCCCGGGCTGCTGATCGGCGTACTGGCGATATTCGTCATCGTCAGTCTGTGGACACCCTGGATCGATCCGGGCGTGTTCGACCGCTGGTTCGACCATCTGCAGGTGATCTGGCTGCTGCCGTTCGCGGCCCTGCTCTGCGCGGCGGGCATCTACCTTGCCACTCGCCGTCGTCGTGAAGGGCTGGCGTTCCTGTTGACGCTGGGCCTGTTCATCTTCACCTACCTCGGACTGCTGGTCAGCCGTTGGCCCTACGTGATCCCGCCGGACTACACGCTCTGGGACGCCGCCTCGGCGCCGGAATCCCAGTTCTTCATCCTGATCGGAGTGCTGTTCGTGGTGCCGATCGTGCTGACCTACACCGCGTGGTCCTACTGGGTCTTCCGCGGCAAGGTGCGCGTCGGAGAGGGCTACCATTGAGTGCCGCCAGGCGATCCGCGAACCCGTCACGCGAGTGGTTGAGGCAGCAGACGGCCGCTGTCCGGCCCTGGTATCGAGGCGCCGTCTGCTGTGGCCTGTTGGTGGGGGTTGCCACGCTGGTCCAGATGGGCGCGCTGGCCTGGGTCGTCGACCGGGTGATCTCGGACGGCGCCTCGCTCGAGACGGTCGTCGGTGGGATCTCGATGATCGTCGCTGCCATTGCCGCCCGGGCACTGGCGCAATGGGGGCAGGAAGTCTGCGGCCAGGCCTGCGGGCTGCGGGTGAAGCAGCAGGTGCGTGCCCGTTTGCTGGCGCGTCTGCAGCAGTTGGGGCCGGTGCGGCTGGCGTCGCGGCATAGCGCCGGTCTCGCCAGCCAATTGGTGGACCAGGTCGAGTCGCTGGAGGGCTACTACGCCCGCTTCTTGCCGCAGATGGTGCTGGCGGCGCTGATCCCCTTGATCTACCTCGCCGTGGTGTTTTGGCTCAACTGGCTGGCGGCGATCTGGTTGTTGATCGCGGCACCGCTGATTCCACTGTTCATGGCGCTGATCGGGATGGGCGCGCAGCGCCTCAACGAGGCGCAGTTCCAGGCGGTCACCCGGCTCTCGGGACACTTCCTCGACCGGGTTCGGGGCATCACCACACTGCAGCTGTTCGGTCTGGCCGAGCGCAGCGCCGAGGAGGTGAGCGAGGTCGCCCACGACTATCGGCGGCGAAGCCTCAAGACGCTGAGGGTGGCCTTCCTGTCGTCGGCGGTGCTCGAATTCTTCGCGGCGGTCTCCGTCGCGGTGGTGGCGATCTACATTGGCTTCGGCCTGCTGGGCTATATCCAGTACGGCCCCGCCGACCAGCTTGACCTGTTCAGCGGGTTGTTCATCCTGCTGCTGGCACCGGAGTTCTTCCAGCCGCTGCGCACCCTTTCCCAGCACTACCATGACCGGGCTTCCGCCCTTGGCGCGGCGGAAGGGCTGGTGGCGCTGCTGGAGCCGGAGGCCGACGAGAAGGTCGCACCGGGAAGAATCGACGGTGAAACCGGGCTGGACGAGACCCCGCGACAGCTTCCTGGCGCGGTTGCGCTCGACGCTGTCGAGTTGCGCCATCGCGGGCGAGAGCGAATTCTCGGGCCGGTGTCGTTGAAGATCGCTCCCGGCGAGGTCGTGGCGCTGATCGGTCCCTCCGGCAGTGGCAAGTCGAGTCTGCTGCAACTGATTGCGGGCTTCATCGCGCCCAGCGCGGGCAGGGTTCGGGCCACACCGACCCCAGCAATCGCGTGGCTGGACCAGCGACCGCTAATCGTCCAGGGGACGCTGGCCGACAACCTGCGGCTGGTAGCGCCGGACGCCAGCGACGAGGCGTTGCGCGACGCCTTGCAGCAGGCGGGGCTTCAGGCGTGGCTCGCCTCGACGCCGGCAGGTCTCGATACGTCTCTGGGCGAGCGCGGCTTCGGACTTTCCGGCGGCGAGGGGCAGCGGCTGGCGCTGGCGAGGGTCTTCCTCTCACCAGCGAAGCTGGTGCTGCTGGACGAACCGACGGCAGCCCTCGATCCGGAGACCGAGCGCGAGGTCATCGCGGGCCTGACCCGGTTGGCCGCCAGCGGTCGCACCCTGATCGTCGCGACCCATCACCCCACGATCATGGCCATGGCCGGTCGCGTCCTCGCGATCGAAGCGGGCAGGCTGTCCGCGGTCGAGCGTCCGGATGTCTCCCGGGAGGCGCACTCATGAAAGCACTGCTCTCACTGCGGCCATGGCTCGGCGTCCTGGCCGAGCGTCGCGGCCGGCTTCTGATCGGCGCGCTGCTGATGCTTGCCACGCTGCTCAGTGCACTCGGGCTACTCTCGCTGTCCGGCTGGTTCATCACCGCCACGGCGATCGCCGCGGTCAGCGCAATCGGTTACCTGGACGTGTTCACGCCCGGCAGCGGTATCCGGTTCTTCGCCGTCTCTCGCACCGCCAGCCGCTATCTGGAACGGCTCTACAACCACGACACCATATTGCGACTGCTGGCGGACCTTCGCGGGCGCGTATTCGCTGGCCTGGTCACCCTGGATGCGCGCACGCTGGCACGGGCCCGCGCTTCCCAGTGGCTCCATCGACTGACGGCGGATATCGACACGCTCGACAATCTCTATCTACGCCTGCTGGCGCCGCCGCTGGTGGCTCTGATCAGCGTGCTGGCATTCGCCGCTTTCGCCTGCGCCTTCCTGCCCGTTGCCGGAATCGTACTGCTGGCCATTCTGTTGCCGCTGGGCGTAACGGCGACCGTCGGCTGCGGCTGGTGGGGTTGGCGCGCCAGCCATCGCCGGATCGATCGGCAGGAACGGCTGCGGACACGCGCCATCGAGCAGGTCGAGGGGCTGGCCGAATTGACCAGCTATCGGGCCCTGGAGACACATCGCGCGCTCTGGCGCCGCGAGGAGCAGGCGCTGATCGACGACCAGCGCCAACTCGGCCGTCGAACTGCCACGGGCAATCTCGTTGTCACGCTCGGCATCCAACTGGCGACGCTGCTGGTTCTGCTGGTGGGGCTCGAGGCCTATCGCGGCGGCCAGGTGAGCGGGCCGGTGATGGTGATGCTGGCGCTGGGCACGCTGGCGGTCAGCGAGGGACTGGGTAATCTGCCGATGGCATTCATCCAACTGGGGGCCACGGTGCGGGCCGCCGAGCGGCTCAATGGCCAGGCCGAGCTCAAGACGCCGCTGGCCGGAGACCGGCTCACATCCGGAGGGGCGGCGCCATCGCTGGTCTATCGGGACGTCGCGGTCAGCCACGGCGCGCGAACCGTTTTCAGCGACCTGAATCTGGTCATCGGAGCCGGCAGGAAAGTCGCCATCATCGGCCCCTCGGGGATCGGCAAGTCGACACTGGCGCAGTTGGCGGTAAGCGCGTTCGACCCTCAGGCGGGGCGCGTCGAATTCGCCTCCCAGGATATCGCCCGGCTGGCGCCCGACTCGTTGCGAGCGCGAATCGGCTATCTCACCCAGCGCAGCGAACTGTTCCACGACACCCTGGCTGCCAACCTGCGTATGGGAAACCCGGATGCCAGCGATGCCGAACTCTGGGCCGTGCTCGCCAGTGTCGAACTCGGGGCCTGGGCGCGATCGCTGCCGGACGGCCTGGAAACCTGGGTCGGCGAGCAGGGGCGCCAGCTGTCCGGCGGCCAGGCGCGTCGAGTCGCCTTGGCGCGGGTGATGTTGCGCAATTCGCCGCTGGTGATCCTGGATGAGCCCTTGAGCGGGCTGGATGCCGAAACGGCAGCCTCGATCAAGTCGACACTGGATGCTTGGTTGGCAGGACGCACGGCGCTACTGCTGGGCCATGATCGCCAGGCGCTGCCAGCCTGTGACGATTGCTGGCGGCTGATGCCGGCTCAGACGGGACGGGTCGGCGAGCGCTGTTTGGAAAAAATGTAGACATTCATCCAATAGTGTCGACATTCAATATGACGGTACCCTGAGCATATCTTGCTCGTCCGTGCCGTCGAAGCCGGGCGATTCCATCGATGTCAGGAGCGCCAACCATGTCCGGTTTCCAGTGGGATGACCCTTTACTATTCGACCAGCAGCTCGGTGACGAGGAACGCCAGATTCAGCAACTGGCCCGCGACTACTGCCAGGAGCGCCTGCAGCCTCGCGTGCTGGAGGCCTTCGAGCGCGACCATTTCGATCGCGAGATCCTGCGGGAGATGGGCGAACTCGGCTTGCTGGGAGCCACGGTGGCCGAGGCCTACGGTGGGGCGGGCGCCAACCACGTGGCCTACGGCCTGATCGCGCGCGAGGTCGAGCGGGTCGATTCCGGCTATCGTTCCGCCATGAGCGTGCAGTCGTCGCTGGTGATGCACCCGATCGAGGCCTATGGCAGCGAAGCGCAGAAGCAGCGTTATCTGCCCGAACTCGCGAGCGGCGAGATGGTGGGCTGTTTCGGTCTGACCGAGCCCAATGCGGGCTCTGACCCCGGCAGCATGCAGACTCGGGCCAGGAAGGTCGATGGCGGCTATCGCCTCAGTGGCCAGAAGACCTGGATCACCAACAGCCCCATCGCCGACGTCGCCGTGGTATGGGCCAAGTCCGATGCTCACGAAGGCAAGATCAAGGGGTTTCTGGTCGACCGTGGCGCCGCTGGTTTCTCCACGCCCACCATTCAGGCCAAGGCGTCGTTGCGGGCCTCGGTCACCGGCGAGATCGTGCTCGATGATGTCTTCGTCGACGAGGAGGCGCTGCTGCCCGGCGCTGCCGGGCTGAGCGGTCCATTCGGCTGTCTCAACAAGGCCCGTTACGGGATCGGTTGGGGCACCATGGGGGCGGCGGAATTCTGCTGGCACGCCGCCCGCCAGTACACCCTGGATCGGGAGCAGTTCGGCCGGCCCCTTGCCGCCACTCAACTGGTCCAGGTCAAGCTGGCCAACATGCAGACGGAGATTGCGCTGGGCCTCCAGGCGTGTCTGCGGGTCGGGCGGCTGCTGGACGCCGGCCAGGCGACCCCGGAAATGATCTCGCTGATCAAGCGCAATCACTGCGGCAAGGCTCTCGACATTGCCCGCGTATCCCGAGACATGCATGGCGGCAACGGCATTTCGCTGGAATTCGGCGTGATCCGCCACATGATCAACCTGGAGACGGTCAACACCTACGAGGGGACGCACGACGTCCACGCGCTGATCCTGGGGCGCGCCCAGACCGGCATCCAGGCGTTCGGTTGAAGACGATGCGTGAGCTATCCAAACCGTTGGCCGGCCTCAAGGTGCTGGACCTCTCGAGGGTGCTCGCCGGTCCCTGGTGCACGCAGCAACTGGCGGATCTCGGCGCCGAGGTGATCAAGATCGAGAGACCGGGGCGGGGCGACGATACCCGGGCCTGGGGCCCGCCGTGGCTCGACGGCGTCGGCACGGCGTCGGGCACCAGCCCGGAATCGGGTGCCGGGATGAAAGAGTCCGCCTACTTCCTGAGTGCCAACCGCGGCAAGCGCTCGGTCGCCATCGACCTGTCGACTGCGAGGGGGCAGGAGCTGGTTCGGCGTATGGCGGCGAAGGCCGATGTCTTGATCGAGAACTTCAAGGTCGGCGGGCTGGCCGCCTATGGTCTCGACTACGCCAGCCTCCAGCGACTCAAACCGGACCTGATCTACTGCTCGATCACCGGGTTCGGCCAGGACGGGCCCTACGCCGGCCGCGCCGGCTACGACTTCCTGATCCAGGGCATGGGCGGGCTGATGAGCCTGACCGGTGCGCCCGACGCGCAGGGCGGCGAGCCGATGAAGGTCGGCGTCGCGATCACCGACATCTTCACCGGACTCTATGCCGCCAACGCGATCCTGGCGGCGCTGCGCCGCCGGGATGCCACCGGCGAGGGCGGCTACATCGACATGGCGCTGCTGGATGTCCAGGTCGGCGTACTTGCCAATCAGGCGCTCAACTACCTCACCAGCGGGCAGACGCCACAGCGCATGGGCAATGCGCATCCCAACATCGTGCCCTACCAGGCGTTTGCCGCTGCCGATGGGCATCTCATCGTCACCGTGGGCAACGACAGTCAGTTTCGCCATCTGTGCGAGGCGCTGGGCGAGCCAGCGTGGGCGGTAGACCCGCGTTTCGCCACCAATGCCCAGCGGGTGGCCCATCGCGAGGTGCTGGTCGCCCTGCTGGAGGCGCGGTTGATCGCCAGGCCGCGCGACGAATGGCTGGCGCTGCTGGAGGCCCATGGCGTGCCCTGCGGGCCCATCAACACGCTCGACCAGGTCTTCGACGATCCCCAGGTACGTCATCGTGGCATGTCCCACGAGAGCGCCATGGAGGATGGACGCCGTGCCAGATTGGTGGGCAACCCGATCACGCTGGATGGCTGTCGGATGACGTCGCCCCAGTCGCCGCCACGTCTGGGGGAGCATACGGCATGCGTACTGCGCGAGTGGTTGGCGCTGGACGCCGAGGCGCTGGCGGATCTGCGTCGCGACGGGGCGATTGCCTGATCGATGGCCCGGTTGCCGGTCCTCCAGCGTGATGGCCCGCGACTTACGTGAAGCCGCATCGGGGAGGCGATGGTGCCAGGCAAGCCGCGACGCGGGGTGATGCTGGACGACGTGGTGGGGTCTAGCGATGCGGTCCGGCGGCACCCGGCGGCGATATCACGCAATGGCCCCGGCGAGACACCCCACTAGACCCAGCCCCGTTCCTCGAGCCGCTCGCGGATGATCGGCACCGGCGTCATCAGGTGCTCGCGCATCATTCGGCTGGCGGCTGTGGCATCGCGTGACAGAATCGTGTCCACCAGCGTCTGATGCTCGTGGTGCTTGTCGGCCAACGCCTGATCGGAGAATACGGTTCGGCGTAGCCATAGATGGCGGTAGCGCTGGGCCTGATCGAACAGGGCCGCCCGCGACTGCAGCAGCGGCAGGCAGTCGCAGCCGGCGACCATGGCATCGTGAAGCGCCTGGTGTCGCCGGTCCCAGCGCTCGAGCATCTCCTCGCCGTCGTTGATACGGTCGACCTTGGCCAGGGTATGGACCCGGGCCAGGATCGAGGCCTCCCAGTCATCGTCGCCGCGCTCGATGGCCAGGCGGATCAGAAGGCCCTCGAGTTCGGCGCGGGCGTCGTAGATCGCGGCCAGTTCGGCCACCGACATCGGCGCCACGCGATAGCCACGCTGGCTGATACCGGTGACCAGACGTTCGCCGATCAGTCGGGTCAAGGCCTCCCGTAATGGGCCGACGCCGGTCGCGTAGCCCGCCTTCAGCCGGCTCATCAGCAGCTTTTCCTGCGGTGCATAGGCGCCGCGGATGATATCCGCTTTCAGGCGCCGGTAGACGTCGAGCGCGGTAGGGGATCGTTCGGAAGTTGCGGTCATCGCCAGGCCCTGTCGGGGTCGATCGGTGTCGGTTGGTCAATTTTGTCGATGTTGAGGAAAAATATCGACACCTGTGTTGCCCGACCGGTATCCGACGAGAGGCGCATTGTGGCCGTCGGCGATGCCGACCAGAATGAATTCGAAACCCTCGGCGCTATCCGGCATCCGTCCGGTGTCGCCATGTACCGGATCCTTCGTGCATCGGCATCCGTCATGAAGCGAGGTTCGCCATGCCGCTCACCACGCCGCACCAGATCGAACAGCACATCGCCCGGACCATGGCGTTCTATCACCCGCGCTGCATCGACCCCCAGGCGGGTTTCTACCACTATCTCACCGACGACGGGCATCGCTACAACCGCCATCATCGACATCTCGTCTCCAGCGCCGGCTACGTGATCATCTACGCCCGCTCCGCGATGCACACCGGCGCCCCCGAAGCCCTAAAATGGGCACGCCACGGCTTGAAGTTCATCGAGGAGAAACACTACCAGACCCGTACCCAGGGGTTCGCCTGGACGCTGGACCATGGCAAGGCGGAAGACGCCAACCATCACTGCTACGGGCTGGCTTGGGTCATGCTGGCCTATGCGACGGCGCTGAAGGCCGGGGTTGCCGAGGCGCGAATCGGGCTCGATCGGGTCCGTGCCTTGATGGACCGACGGTTCCTGGAGTCCCATTCGCAGCTCTACGCCGCCGAAGCGGACGCGAACTGGCACCTGACCGGCTATCGTGGCCAGAGCGTCAACCAGCGGAGCTGCGAAGCGCTGATCGCGGCGTTCGATGCCAGCGGCGAGAATGCCTTTCTCGACCGTGCGCTGGGTATCGCCCGGACGCTATGGCATCGGCTCGCCCCCATGGGCGATGGCTGGCTGTGGGAGAACTACGACCGCGACTGGCATATCGATTTCGATTATCACCGCGACCGTCCCGATGACCAGTTCCGACCCTGGGGGTTCCAGATCGGTCATCAGACCGGGTGGGTCAGGTTGCTGCTGCGGCTCCATCACCATCGTCCGGTTGAGGCCTGGCTGCTCCCGACGGCGCGCCGGCTGTTCATCGAGGCAGTGGAAAAGGGGTGGGACGACAAGTATGGCGGCTTGATCGGCGGGGTGGATTTCAACCGCCTGCCCCTCAATCGGGACAAGATCTACTGGGTTCAGGCCGAGAGCCTGGCGGCCGCCGCGATGCTCGGCGATCTGACCGGGGAGGCGCGCTACTGGCGCTGGTACGACAAGATCGCCAACTACTGCTGGCAGCACATGATCGATCACGAGCACGGCGGCTGGTATCGCATCCTGACCCCGGACAACCGACGCTATTCGCGGGAGAAAAGCCCGGCGCCCAAGACCGACTGCCACAATCTTTCCGCCTGCTACGACATCCTGCCGATCATGCGGCGCCAGCACGGCGAGCGCGGAGTGACGGCATCGCTATGACTTCCCGCCTGTTGACGGCGTTTCGGCCGGATCCGGATCGGGTTCTTCGGCAGGGTCGTCGCTCGCTGCCTCTTTTGCCGCCAGCAGCGCCGCACGTTCGTCGTCGAGGCGATGACGGATATCGGTCCAGGCCGCGAAGGTGCTGAGATAGGCCTCGCCGGTCAAGTGATCGAGGAAGTCGCTGTTGCCGAGCATGTCCATCACTGGCCCTTTTACCTCGGCCAGGTGCAGGGTGACCTGCGAATCCTTCAGGCGGGCGTTAATCGCCTCCAGGCTCTCCAGGGCCGAGGCGTCGATCAGGTTGACCGCGGAGCAGATCAGCACCAGGTGTCGCATGTTCTCACGGTCGGCGAGCAGCCCGTAGACGGTATCCTCCAGATAGCGCGCATTGGCGAAATAGAGGCTCTCGTCCACCCGCAGCAGGGCGATCTCGTCATCGACTTCCGCTTCATGACGCCGGATGTTGCGAAAGTGCTCGGTGCCCGGAAGGCGCCCGACTTCCGCGGTATGGGGACGGCTGGTGCGGTAGAGGTAGAGCGCCAGCGAGACGCCCACGCCGGCCATCACACCGGCCTCCACCCCTTCGACGAAGGTCAGCACGATGGTGATCAGCATCGCGGCGAAATCGCTTCGGGAGTAGTGCCAGGTTCGCTTGAGGCCGGGAAGGTCGACCAGCGTCATCGCCGAGACGATGATGCTGGCGGCCAGTGTGGCGATCGGCAGGTAGGCGATCAGCGACGTCAGGAACAGGATCACCAGGCCGACGCCCAGTGCGGCGAATGCCCCGGCAGCCGGGGTGCGGGCGCCGGCGTCGAAATTGATCACCGTGCGTGACAGGCTGCCGGTCACCGGCATGCCGGAAGTAAAGGCCGCCGCCAGGTTGGCGGTGCCGAGGCCGACCAGCTCCTGATCCGGGGAGATGCGCTCACGTCGCCGTGCGGCCAGCATCTGTGCCAGCGACACCGACTCGATGAACCCGACCACGCTGATCAGGAACGCCGGCAGCAGCAGGTCGCGCAGCAGGCCCGGCTCGAACGACGGCAGGCTCAATGGTGGCAGGTGTGCGGGGATGTCGCCGACCACGTTGACACCATGAGTGGGGAGCTGTAACGCCCATGAGACCAGCGTAGTGATGGCGACGGCCATGACCGGGCCCAGGCGTACGATGAAGGTTGCCTTCCCGGCGCTCAGCCCCATCTTCTGCAGCACCGGCCCGGCTCGACGCATCACCAGCAGAAAAGCCAGTGCCGACGCGCCCAGCGCCAGCGTCGGCCAGTGGAGGCTGCCGAGATGGCTCAGCAGATGGCCGATCTGGTCGATCAGCGTGAATCCCGAGCCGCCGATACCGATCAGGCTGGCGAACTGGCTGGCGGCGATCAGCACGCCAGAAGCGGTCAGCAGCCCGGAAACCACCGGATGACTGAGGAAATTGGCGAAGAACCCCAGCCGCAGCAGGCCCATGACGGCCAGAATCAGGCCCGAGAGCATGGCAAGCGTCATTGCAGCCTGGCTGTAGGCCGGGGTGCCACTGACGAACAGGGGCGAGAGGGCGGCGGCGGTCATCAGCGAGACGATCGCCATCGGGCCCACTGCCAGCGTGCGGCTGGTGCCGAAGATCGAATAGAGAATCAGCGGCAGCATGCTGGCATAGAGCCCGGTGATCGCCGGCAGCCCGGCGAGGATGGCGTAGGCCAGGGCCTGGGGGATCACCATCAGGGTGACGATGATGGACGCTACCAGGTCCTCGCTGAACAGGTGACGGTTGTAGTAGGGCGCCCAACTAATGATCGGGAAATAGCGTGCCAGACGGGCACGGAAGTGGATCTGTTCTCGCGTATCGGTTCCCGTCAATCGGCGCCAAAGGCTCATCGTCTCGTCAGGCTCCCGGTAATAAGCTTATCGTCAAAAAGGATAATCAGGGCGGTAAATGGTGCGCGCACTCCGGATCGTGTGCAAGCCGACGAGCGTTCCGACGTATCCCCGCGTGCGACGATGGGGCACGCGTGATGGCCTGGCTGTCGGTGTGCCTTCAGGCGTTCGGCGCCGGCATCTCCCGCGCCAGGAAATCCAGCGCTGCGGACTCGGCGCTGCCGCGAAACAGGAAGGTCGTGATGTGGCCGCGGCCATTCATCCAGAGCAGTTCCACGTGGTTGCCCTTCGCTTCCAACGCCTGCATGAAGGTTTCGGCCTGCTCGGGGGGCACGAGATCGTCCCAGCTGCCGTGAAACAGAAAGAAGGGCGGCGAATCGGGGTGAACGTGGAAGACCGGCGAGGCCTCGGCATAGGCCGTCGGACGCTCCGCCTCGGTCCCGTCCATCAACTGGATCAGCAGGCGACCGCTGTCCCAAAGCCGCAGGTCTGCCGGCGTGCCGCCGGAAACGACCGCCGCGAAGCCGGTGTCGCTTCCGCCGTAGGGGGCGTCCAGGCTGCTGCTCGTGCCAGCCACCAGCGCCAGCAGGCTGACGAGATGGGCCCCGGAGGAGTAGCCGAGACCGGCGATGCGCTGCGAATCGATACGCCATTCGCCGGCGTGGTCATCGATCCAGTGGCGGGCGACCTGCAGATCGTTCAATTGGGCCGGGAAACGATACTCCGGCGCGAAACGATAGCTTACGTTGACCACCACATAACCCCGACGCACGAACCGCTTGGCGATCGGGGTCATGTCATCCCGCGAACGGCCTTCCCAGCCGCCGCCGTGGACCATCATCACGGCAGGGCGCCGCGCCGCGCCGGCGGTTGCCGGCAGGTAGATATCCGCCTGCAGCGGCTGGGGCCAATCCGGTGGCGTATAGGTTCGATTCTTGACCACGCGATAATCGAGGTCGCGGGGCTGTTGCTGTGCCGGGGGAAGATCGCTCTCGGGGGCGTTGACGTAGGTGGTGCAGCCGGCAAAGAGAGCGCAGGAGAGGACCGCCGGCAGCCAGTGCCCCAGCGGTTTCATGACTCGGATTGGCATTCACGCGCATCCCTGATTCGTGTCTGGTGAGTTCAGCGTACGAGGTCACTGCCCATTGCGCGAATCGTGGCTGAAGGAGGCGCGATGGTGAATCAGACGGAAGCGTCGACCAGCCGCCCCTGATTTTCCGCGAACGCCTCGGCGATTCTTACCATCTCTTCGGCGGGAATCTGGCGGATAACTTCTCCCGTCGTCCGATCGACGACTTGCGTAATGACTCGACTATCGAATTCGCTCAACTCGAAACGCAGTCCGTACTGGGACATGACGCCGTTGAGCGAGTGAAGCCGATCGCTCAGATAACCGACTCCCGGGGTCGAATCGTCTGCTGTCGGTGAGGGAGGCGCCACGATGGGGGGCGGCGGAACCAACCCCGCCTGGCTCAGCAACATTTCCAGTCTTTGACGGGGGGAGCCGTCGGCGCTTGAGCTGAGAGAGAGCGAAGCCAGATCGATGGGGGTAGGCATGACCATCTTCCTCGAACAGTCAACACGGAGAGTAAACGTCCAGGTTTCGTCATCGCTATCTGGACTCGGAGTCAATACAGGGTGAAGCAAGGCAGGGAGAGGTGGGATGAGAAGGGACAGTTCGTCTGCCGCCGATATCGAAATTTCCCTGGAGCCATGCACCCTCGTGGCAGTGCAGGCTCGCCGTGGAGAGCTGACCTTCCAGCCGCGCCCCCATCTCGACGACGACATGCTCCGATACTTCCTGCCGGCCCAGAGAGGTTCCCGCCAGACGGAGTTCGCGAGCCGCGAGCCACGGCGCTACCCAGGCACCCGTGCCGACCATGACCCGTTGACCATAGGCCGCGACGTCTCCCTCTACCTTCCCTTCGATCCAAAGCGTCTCGCGCGCCTCGAGACGACCCCGCACGTTGACCGTTCGGCCGATCAGGCTGCCTTCAGTGAAAGTGGGCGTCTGCCCTGGTCGTGACTCACATGCGCATGGGGTGGGAGTCGCATGACCGAGCAATGACCCGTTATCTGGAAGGGCGGCGTCAACCGGCGTTCCTGCGGGCAGGCGTTGCCGCCTTGTTACCCGGCGATACCCATCCAGCAGCAGCAGGGCGCAGCAGATGAGTCCGCCGAGCAGAAGCCATTCTGCCGAGTCCATAGATTTCATTCCCAAAGCGGCTCCAACCCCCATGCCGAATAGATCGTTCGGCGATGGTTGGGCGATACATATCGATAGCTATCGGCGCTGCGGAAAATATCTGAAGGTGAGAATTGCCGGCGGTTATCGAGGGGAGATAAAGATGCCTCGTTCCTTGCCGATCTATCATCACACAGGGTGACCCAGCTTCAGGCTGAACCCGCCATCTTCCGACAGCGACAGAGAACTGCGATATGTTTCAAAAATCCAACCACAATAATCGGCAGCCGGTGGCTCCATCCCGTGACAGCGACAGCCCGGCGTCATCTGGCGGCAACCCCGTTCCCACTCACGGCCTCTCTCGAATCGGGGGCAAGACGACCCTACAAGGCGATATCAGTGGCGAAGAGGACCTCCTTATCGAGGGTCGGATCCTGGGCGACGTCCTGTTTCGGAAGCACGCCGTCACCGTCGGCGCCGAGGGCGTGGTGGAAGGCCGGATGGTAGCCAGGGAGCTTACGGTGAAAGGACGAGTGGATGGCACCCTGATCGCCGCCGAGAAGATCACGCTGAAAGCAGGGGCCGTCGTCAATGGCCAACTTCACTCTCCCGGCCTGGTACTGGAAGATGGCGCGGCATTTCACGGCAACATCGACATGGAGCCGGAACAGAATGAGCTCAGGGATGCCTTCGAGACCGGGACGGCACGCGCCGAATCAACGGCCCCGGAGTCGGCTCGCCTCGGCGCGGAGCCGTCTCCGGTTGCAGAAGCCGGTACCTCCCCGGCGGATGACCGGAGCGCGCCAGCCTCAGGGGCCTGAAGTGAAAAATAGTGGATGCGCCAAATATAAGCGAGCGGTATGAATCGTCATTCTTTGATATTTAGCTATAGCCTGAGATTTATTAAATTTAGCGGTTTATGAATAATAATGGACGCCGTTTTTATAAATAGAACCCGGCCGGCTGCACGGAGCCGGCTTTGGGTTATTGAACTGACATCAAATCAGCATGCTAGAAACGTCTTTATCGTTACTATGATCTTTCATGCGCAACTTTGTTGTAATTTTCCAATATCCATGCCAAATGTTTTCTCGGTAGCGAGTTAGGCTCCAGATCAAAGCGTGCCATTCTACCCACGGTCTCGGTTGGCTCTGCCAATCTTTCTATCTCATGGTAGTAGTGCCGATCTGTATAATCATCGAAAAGCACGATGGTGGGCTTCTCGATCATCAAGAAGGTCGTTATAAAGCACGCTCGCCGAAATCTACCATCTATCAGAACCACATCTGGGTGCACGAAGTCATCGCGATGCCATGCTTGAGTCGGATATCGATGGAAATTGCGCCACTTTGCGTCATTCTTGAGTTTTGCCCAAAGACCAGTCTCGCCGACATCGACATGCATAATTTTTGGGCGCGACAAGAGATCGGTGGATTCGATATAGCGGTCCATGTTACGGGCCCAAGCAGCATCATTTTCCACTGAAGTAATGTGCTTGTTGGACATTTTAGCAGCGATGATCGTAGAGCCCCCACTCCCGTATTCGAGAATGACAGAGCTTTTCTGATATAGGTCGGTAATGTAACTTTCTACCTCTGGAGGTAAGGTGACCTTAGGTTCTACCAGTGCATTCCGGCTGTCATTTTGCTGTTCTGGAATCTTTCTATCGATTTTCGGAGAAAAGCGACTATCTTCTCCGTATGATTCACGGGCAGCAGGGTCCCGACTGATGAGTCCCTGGTTCTTGGCCTCCTGGAGAAGAGAAAAATGCCTTGATATTTGGGAGTGAAAAGCGTTCAGCAACACCAATGAGTCGGCCTGCTTGCGAAACTTTTCTCTGGCGTGATCCTGGCCACGAATATATTCGTGGATCAACACCGGGCCAGGGTCGTAAGCCTGTTTGCGGGCAGAATATCCCGCTTGAATTAGTCTATGCGAGATATCCACACCGCCATGGCCGAACAGTATGTAGTCTCCCCATCCTCCTATTTCGAAGAATGGCTTTGCTGCAAATGAGGCATTACCCTCCAGCTCCGGAGGAGCCGGGAACGGCTTGTCGGAGGGATAATAGTGGCTGGGTCCAGTCGACCCTGACGGCTGACGATAAACGCCCCGCAGTGAAATAATATCCCATTTTTTATGGGCCACAATGTGGCTGCTAATGAAACCCGGTTCAGGAATACCATCATCATCTACGAATAAAAGGAGAGGAGCGTCGCTGTATAGCGCGCCAATATTGCGTGCCAGATATGCACCCGCGTTTCCAGAAGTTTTTAGCCAAGTGTCTACCCAAGGCTCTATGGCTTTGAATTCCTCGTTTGGGCAACCGTTGTTGACAAAAACGATCTGTAAGCTTTTTCCGCCCTCCTCGCGAAGTTTTGAGAGGTTTTTCACGATTTCTGGTTTGAATCGATTTGCTATAACAATAGCCGATATATCGAAATCATCCCGATGGTTTTTCACGATTTCTTGAGATAGCCAGTAATCGTAGAGCGGCCTTTTGTGCTCCCAGTTTACCCTTGCTAACCGACTTTTTAGATGTTCTGTTTTTTCACTGGTCGCTAAGCTCTCTTTTTGTTCTAGTAGCGCATGAGTGAGAATGAAAAATGCGGCGTTATTGCTCTGTTGCCACTCGAGTAGGTCTTTGCAGCTTTCAACCAAACCATCGATTGCGCTTTTATCGAATCGATTCAGGTTGTCTGTCAGGCCGACTATGACAGCACCATTTTCTTGATCCAGGGGGCTTTCTTTACTTATCAACGAAATAATATCGTTGTAAGTGAGAAGATCTCCTTTACTGTCCTTCAGCGCATCGAGGCTGGAGTTCTCATTGCTTTCTTCGTTAAGTGAAGCTGATAGCGCCTTGAAATCTTCAATGCCGTAAAGGCTGTATGCAAGAAACGCCAGCTTCTTTTTCTGAGTCTCGCTTAAGGTAGATAGGCGGGCGTCATTTGGTATTAATAGTGCGTCGGCACTGATCAGTTGAGACGCTCGAAAGTCGGCTTTCGAGGCTGTGTCCTGTGCACTGGCGGCATATGAGGCCGAATGAAAACGATAGAATTGAAATCCGTTTTCATCGGCCCACCGAATCAAATCGCCTAGTTCTGCTTGTTTTTTATAGATTGGGTTGAATCTTATCTTAATCTGTAGGACAAGCGTATTTGCCAACGCCTGAGAACCATGGTCAAGAATTTTTAGATTGTCGTGCCGGTCATCGAGCGCCAGCAAATCGATGCTCTCCAGCCCTTCGATACCGTTCAAGGAAACGCTGGCGATATCGAATGTCTCAAGGTTGATGGCATCAGGTCTTTTCAATGGCTCAAGGGTGACAGGTTCTTCTCCCGTATCACTGAGTATCACGGGGGTCGGACGTCCATCTCCAAGGGTGACCTGGGGTAGGTGCTGCAGTTCGCCATATTGAGAAAGCTCACTCGCATTATCGAGCCCACAGGCGGGATCGAAGACCAGCATTGCCACGTGGCCGGTACCGAGCAGGCTCTTGATGTCGCCACGGTTGACGATATTGCAGCCATTTTCCAGAATCGTGATTGGGCTCTCCAGACCCCAATCGAACTCCCTTAGAAGCGTCGCGGGTATTTTGACGGGCTTGACTTCATCTTCGAACCAAGCTTGGCCGCCTTTGTTGAAAGTCAGGGCTGCCGGTGCCTTGTCTTCACAGTGGCGTTGCCAGATAGCTCGTATCGCTTTGTGCAGATTCCGGGCAAAGCGTGGGGCATCGCAGATGGGTGACTGTTCCAGATAAGTTCGTAGCGCAGCTCGGATCACTGCCAGACTCGGTAGGTCCGAAGCGAGGTCGAGAACACGCTTGCGGTAGTCGTCCCAGTTATCCGTCACCAATTCCGGCATGCCGGCGTTACACAGGTGGGTCGCGCTATGGCGGCCGGCAAAAGTAGGGCCGGTGTGAGTGACAACGGGAACGCCCATTAGCAGGGCTTCACATGTCGTCAGGCCGCCGGAGTACGGCCAGGTATCCAGCGCGATATCGACACGGTTGTAGCTCTCCAGTAGCTCCTTGTGCTGCGATGGACCTTCCAGTAGGACTCTCGACCGCTCGACGCCGTGTTTTTCCAGCGTCGTGAGTACGCGCTCGCACACCTCATCACTGCTGTACTGACCGCCTTTCAGGAATAGGCGGCTACCCGGCAGCTGTTGCAGGAGAATTGCCCACTCGGCCAGCAGAGTGTCGTTGACCTTGGCGGGATTGTTGAAGCAGCCGAAGGTGATGTAGCCATTGCTAAGAGAGGGGAGAGCGGTAATGGCCGGTTTGTAGCTCGGTGGCTGATAACAGATATAGTCGTCCGGCAGGCGGATGAGCTTTTCGGTATAGAGGTGGTCGACGCCCGCCGGGGTTTCATAGCTGTCACTCAGGAAGTAGTCGAATGCATCAATACCCATGCTGCTGATCTGCATGCCGACCCATTTGACAACAACGGGGGCCGGTTTCGTATCGACGGTCGGCAATCGGTTGAGACCGCCATGTCCGGCAAGCTCGATCAGAATATCGATATCGTCCTCAAAGATCCTCTCGGCGAGTTGGCGATGATTCAAGTGATAGACGGGCTTCCACTCGCAGGCCTGCTTGATGCGTTTGGCAATAGGATCATTGTCTCCGGCGTCGGTATCGGAATAAGCATGAATTTCGATATCGTCCGGGAGCTGCTCGAGGGCGCTACTGATCATCCAGCCAACCGGATGGGCGCGCAGGTTCCCCGACAGCAGGCCCACCCTTAACCGGCGATTCGGGGACGTATCCTTCTCACCGTGATCGAAGACTTGGGGCGGCTTGAAACGCGCGCTCCATTTTTTCGACTTCTGAAGGATGCTCTCTGCCGAGGCTTCTGGATCATAGTGCTTGGTCAGAATCTCATTGGAGTAGGCACCCGAATAGTCGGGTCTCAAGCGCAGGGCTTCTCGATAATGCCACTCGGCCTTTTTAAAGTCCGCCATATCCTTGTGGTAGTTGCCGAGGGTGTTGTGCACGGTAGGGTCTTTAGGTCTCAACGTATAAAGACGATTCAGGGCCTCCAGCCCTTCCTTGAACTTGAAATGGAGCGAGAGGATCACGCTGCGCATGGCCAGGACTTCTGCAGGAGAGTGACCTAGCTCCTCGGCTTTCGACAGAAACTTTTCTGCCTCCGAATAGGAGCCCATCTGGTAAAGCATATGACCCATGTTGAAATGGGCTTGGGCGTTGCCGGAATCGAGTTCGATACTACGGGCCTGCAATGTCTGGGCCCGCTGCTTCTCTCCCGACATGAAACAGGCTCGTGCCAGTGCCGTCAGCGTCAAGGGATCATCGGGATCGAGCGAGTAAGCTCTTTCCAGTGTCTCTTTGGCCTCATCGGGGACAATCTGCAGCTGACAGTTGCCCAAGGCTTTCCAGCCGAAAGCATCCTCGGGATAGTTCTGGACCAGTTTCTCGGCTTCCGTCATGGCGAGTTTGTGCTTGCCCTGCCGATAGAGGTCCATGAATTGTTTCTGACGGGAGGCGGGGGCTTGAAGACTCTGGCTCATAAGAATCCGTATTCCGATGTGGTGCTGACGAGGATTGGATCAGCTTCCCACACTCGAAGAGATTCGAAGCGACGAAGTGATGTCACTCCAAGCCTTTTATCGTCGCGAACCGAAACGTAAAAAGGCCGGCATATTGCCGGCCTCCTTTACTGCCTTGGCGTGCTTACTGGAGCAGTGACAGAACGCTCTGCGGAGACTGGTTGGCCTGGGCCAGGACCGAGGTGCCGGCCTGCTGCAGGATGTTGGCGCGTGTCATGTTGGAGACTTCGACCGCATAGTCGGCGTCTTCGATGCGCGAACGTGCGGCGGACAGGTTGGTCGAGGTCGTGGTGATGTTGTCGATAGCAGTCTCGAAACGGTTCTGGACCGCACCGAGGTTGCTACGCTCGTTGTCGACGTTGTTGAGCTTGTTGTCCAGAATGGCGAGTGCACTGCTGGCGAGCACGTCGAAGCCGTTGGTGCTGACAGCGCGGCTTTCGCCGTTGACAGAGGCTGCGGCCGCAGTAGCGGTGCTGGTGTACATGTTCCAGCCGGAGGTGCCAGTGCTGGAGGTACCGGAAGCGCTGGCGCCGCCGATGGTGATGCTGATGGTCTCGCCGTCTTTGGAACCGACCTGGATGCTGAAGGAAGAATCGCTGGCGTTGGTCTTGAACACGTTGGTCCCGTTGAAGGACGTTTGAGTCGTAACGCGGTTGATCTCTTCCAGGCGCTGGTTGACTTCCTTCTGGATGGAGTCGATGTCCTGGGCACTGTTGGTACCGTTCTGGGCCTGTACGGTCAGTTCACGGATACGCTGAAGGTTGTCGTTGATCTGATCCAGCGAGCCTTCGGCAGTCTGGGCCAGAGAGATGCCGTCGTTGGCGTTACGGCTGGCTTGGGTCAGGCCGGTGACGGTAGAGGTCATGCGGTTGGCGATGGCCTGGCCGGCAGCATCGTCCTTGGCGCTGTTGATGCGCAGACCGGAGGAGAGACGCTCCATCGCAGTCTGAAGTTGGCCCTGAGACTTGTTCAGGTTGTTCTGACCGATCAGGGAGGTGATGTTGGTATTGATAACTGCCATTGTCGTATTCCTTTCTCACTTGAGAGGGCAATTTGGGCCTGATCCGCTGCGCTCATGGCAGGTGTTGCCGGATCTTGCTGCAACGGCTCCGTCGCCGTTGTTCCAGTTATCGGCGCTCCCCGATGTCGCTTTAGCCTCGTTTGAGAAATTTTTGACGTACGTGGTTCGGGACTGGCAAGAGCGCCACCATGTGAGGCCGCATGGTTGTGGGGAATATGGTGACTGTATGAGACCTGACGGCAAAAAGCCGAGAAACAAAAGTCTTCTATAAGTTACCTGTTGTTACCTTTTTGGGCTTCCTCATCGAGTTTGTTGGATTCGGGCAAGCGAGGTCGCAACGGGCTCCAGGCCGTGGAGTGAGTGCCGGTCCAATACGAGCGTGTGATATTTACCTACGCATCCTGAGCGAAACGGGCGAACCTGCTCGTCGCGCGCTGCGCGGGCCCCGGCGTCGTTACGCCATCGTTTCCTATCCATCGGGGAGCGCATTGACCTGGCATCTGGATTATGTGGCGATCGATGTTCGAGACGCCCTCGGTAGGGTCGAATCGGGTGCGGGTGCGGGTGCGGGTGCGGGTGCGGGTGCGGGTGCGGGTGCGGGTGCTGGTCGTGGTGGGACTGGCCACGACGATGCCGGAGCCATTCTTGGCGACGCTGGACACGATCATTCCAGGTCACTATCGAACACCACTATTGATTCGGTCGTTCCCACGCTCACCCGCTTTTCCGGTCCCTGGCCTGGTCAAGCGCGGGCATGGTGATTTTTCGGGTGTCTTTCGCTAGACTGAGCCAGTCCGTGTCAATGGCAAAATGCTGAATCTCCTGTCGGCAAACAGTGACTCTTTCCGTGCTGACCAGAAGGCAGCACCGCTGACGATGCGTGGATTTCTCTTTTTCTTGATAGGGTTCCTTGATAAATCACTATGTCACGCACCATGAATGAACGTGAGAAGCTTCGTAAGTTTCGTGAACTTGATGATGCCTTTGCCGAAGCCCTGCGCGAGCTGGATGGCAGGCCCCGGCGAGCCGAGAAAGTATCGGTAGGTCAAAAAGATTCCGATTTCAAGGATCGCTTGCAACATCTGATGCAAGAATATGCTTTGAGTCAGCGCTGCGTGCATAAAATGTTGAGCACGCTGATGGAATATAAAAAAATATCGTGAGAATGGACGTCTGAATGACGCTGTCGTAGTTTTTTTGTGTTTTTAAAATTACCTGTCTTTGTATGGCATGAGCGGTAGCTGGAAGTTAGGCCGGTTGCTTCTAACCTCAATTCAACCCCGTAGTGGAAAGGATTCCGCTCATGACGCCCTCGATTAGCCTCGAAAGCCGGCTGGGTTTTGTTTTACTGTTGTCATTACCTCAATTTTTCGTCATTAAAGTGATGGGGATGTGGCTTCCTCTGGCTCTCGTAGCCGTTGTTCTGCTATTTCCTGAGTTAATAATTCGATACAAGAAACTGGCCAGAGATAGAACAGTTCTACTATTGATAGCGCTGATGGCGACACAATGCCTTGCTCTTGCATGGTCAGTTGATAAAGCACTGGGGATAAAATTCATTGTTTATGAGGCGATCTTTATCGTCGTGTTCTCAGCGGCAAAGCATAGTGATTGGGAAAAGCTTAGAAGGCAACCAGCCACATGGGCTTTTGCCCTAGGGTGCTATCTGTTAGCGGGATTCATTGTCGTTTGTCGTATCTTCCCGGAATTGGAGAACGCCTTCCTGTTATCCGAGTGGAGTGGTATTTTCATCAACCCCAATGTTCAGCAGGGGTTGGCCGATGGCAGCATCCGTAACAATGTTTTCGACCCAGTGAAAGCTGGCGGCATATTCGTCAACGCCAACGTGGCAAGCTGCTACCTGGGTATGCTTTCACTCTGTGCGTTGGCTTGTATCAAGCGCCCTCGGCTGGCTTGGGGCATCAGCCTTCCACTGCTCGTCGCCGTTTTTTCGACGGGATCGAAGACGGCGACGGTTATCTTGATCGGCCTGACCATTGTTTATCTGGCAGCTGCTTTCGTTCTGAAAAACCTCCAGGCCGCCAGAATGGCCCTGGTACTGGGAGCGATCACGGCGTCGATGATGATATTGTTCTACAGCTCGATTCCACAACAGTTCTTTGAGACGATCGCGAGTCAAGATATCGGCCAGGTTTCCGCGCCAACCGCGATTTCTGACGAACGGAACCCGCGAGGTGCGGCACTGGATAATGCTGAAGATTCGCTGAGCAGTCGACTGCTGATATGGCAATACGGCCTAGAGGCATTCGAAGAAAAGCCTATTGTCGGGCAAGGGTACGGGGGATGGCAGGAAGGGTTTTCCGGTTATGTCAAGAGACTGGGCGAGGAGGGGGTCGAGTTGCGCGATGGCTTTCCTCCGCATAATACCTTTATCTATCTCTGGAGCCAGAGCGGGGCACTGTCGGTTGTTTTTGCGATCCTGTTGTTATGGCATTGGAGCGGGATCTCTCTTTCAGCGATCGGCAAAAATCGTGAAAAAGAACATGGCCTTAGGATGGCGATGGCGTTGACGGGGGCGTGGGTCTGGTTGACCGTGCATGGCATGGGGGATAATACCGGGCTCCTTGGCGATGCTCATCAGGTGACACTGCTGGCGCTCGTCATTGCCGGGATCGACAATCTATCAGAAAGGAAGCGCGCTAGTGCAGCTTAAGCGAGTGGGCATATTTCGGAATCAATTGTTTAAGTTTTCCGAACCTTTCATAACTCAGCAGGCACAGGCGTTAACCCATTTCGAACCGGTTTATATCGGCAGGAAGCTGCTGGGTAGAGCGCCGGAGGGCGCAAGGTATCTATCGCTGGATCGTTCGCAGGGAACCGTCGCGCGGGGGAATCAAACGGTCAATGCACTGACTCGCCACCCCGGTGAGTACGTTCGACTTCTGAGGGATGAGCCGGTCGACATCATTCATGCCCACTTCGGCGTGGATGCCGTCTACGCGCTACCACTGACTAGAAGACTTGGCGTCCCGCTAGTCACCACGTTTCATGGGTTTGATGCCACGACCAGCAGAAGAGGGCTCCTGACATCCGGCTCTCCCGCTTGGTACCACTATTTGCTGTTTCGAAAGCAGCTGGCCCGAGATGGCGACGTCTTTCTTTGTGTATCGAACTATATCCGAGAGCGCGTGCTGGAACTGGGCTTTCCCGAAGAGAAGACCTTCGTCCACTACACGGGGATCGACTCTGCCATGATACCGCCCAGGGCGCCCGCCGCCGGAAGCAAGAAGATAGTTCACGTTGCAAGACTGGTGGAAAAGAAGGGGACGCGTTATCTCATTCAGGCATTCAATGAGTTGCTCCGGAAAATGCCGGGTTGCGAACTGGAAATCATCGGAGAGGGCCCTTTGGAAAAGGACCTCAAGGATCTCGTCGACTCCTTGAAGCTAAACGGGAAGGTCAATTTCCTGGGGTCGCTTCCGCACGATGCCGTCCTCTCAAGATTAGTCAGTGCTTCGGTCCTTGCCCTGCCCAGTGTCCAGGCGGCATCCGGGGACATGGAAGGTCTCGGAATGGTGCTGCTCGAGGCGGCAGCAATGGGGATTCCGCTAGTTGGTACTCATCATGGTGGTATACCGGAGGTAATCGTTCATGGAAAGACGGGCTTTCTCGTCGAGGAAAAATCCGTCACGAACCTCAAGAAATACCTTCTAGAGCTAGTCGCGGACGATGACACCAATGTCCGCATGGGACTGAATGCGAAGGTCATGGTACAGGACAGGTTTGAAATAAAGTGCCAGTCTAAAGTTCTTGAACGGATTTATGAATCAGTTCTAAAAGGCGCTTGTTGATATTGTTTTTAATTGTGGGTTCATCTTCTGGAGCGGTACCGCTGCCTTTTATTGGTGATTTATGAATCTTTCTAAGCTGCCGTTGTCGATCGTTCAAGTTGTCAGGGATGTAGGGCCTGGTGGAGGAATCAATGGCGTTGCCTACAATCTTGGTATTCAATTTAAAAGAAAAGGAATAGAGGCTCAGAATCTTACTCTCGGAAAAGCAAAAAAAGAGTCGATGGGTAGGTCGATTTTTTTTAGCAAAATAAAGCTAATGAAGGAGGTTGTCCAGTTTACAGTTTTTGGTACGTTGCGGGCAAGAAGGCAGTTTTTGAAATCAAGTGACCAATCTGTTGTTTTGTGCCATGCCGATGTGCTTTATGGCGACGTCTACGTAAACCATGGTCTCCATTTGGCCATGTTGAGGCGCTCAGAGAATAGGTTTAGGATTATTGTTAGAAATCCTTTTCATTTATTTTTGCTGTTGAGGGAGTGGCTTCGATTTTATTTTAATATTCATTCTGTCATTGTGTGTTTTAGTGATCGCGAAAAACGAGAGCTTCTTGAGGTTTATCCAAAAATAAAGAGTGAGGTAGTGGTGATACCCAATGGTATCGACCTGGATGTTTACCGGCCTGGCCTGCCCCAGGATAATTGTGGCCTGAGGCTGAGTTTTGGGTTGGATTTGGAAGACCTATGTTTGATTTTTGTTGGACATGAGTTTGATAGGAAAGGGTTGAAACTGGTTGTCGAAGCTTTGGCGTTGTTGCCGAAGCACGTTAAGCTTGTCGTGGTGGGAGGCGGGTCTCAGTCTAAAATAGACCAATACAAGAAGATTGCGGAAAAATTGGCTGTCGAAAATCGGGTCAAGTTTTTGGGGCAGAGGTCGGATGTCGCTGCTTTGCTAAATATGTGTGATCTCTTTGTTCTGCCATCTTTCTATGAGACTTGGGCATTGGTTGGGGTTGAATCCATGGCTTGTGGCCTGCCGGTTTTGATGTGCCCGGTTGGTGGGATAACTGAATATTTGCACGATGGTCATAATGGTTTTGAAATAACTCGAGATCCAAAAGATATAGCTGACAAAGTGAAGTACTTTATTGATGTTCCCTCTGCTGTGAGTCGCATGGGTGAAAAGGCAATATCGACGGCAAGGCAGTACGCTTGGTCGAGTGTGGCTGATTCCTATATTGCTCTCTTTCATAAAATTATTTGCGACAACCGCAACAGAGCGAACCGGCAGTAAAATGAAATTCCTGTTAACCTATGACATACCGGTTTGCGTTTGGTGGAAGGGGGACTGGGCATGATGAGAGCCATTGTTCAAGTCTTCAGCGGCAACCTCCTTTCAAAACTGTTGGGCGCGGTTCGTGAAGTCCTGACGGCAGCCTGTTTCGGAACCGGCGCGACGGCTGGTGCTTACCGGGTGGCTCAGACCGGCACGCTGGTCCCTGTCAACTTCTTCACCAGTGACAGCCTGAATGCCGCGTTCATCCCGCTCTACAAGCGTTATCTTGTCGAGTCCCCCGACAAGGCGATCGTCCTGCTCTGGGAAATTCTCGGGTTGTTCACGCTGTTGTCCGTCGCCATCGGCTACGGGCTTGCGGTACTGGCCCCCCTTTGGGTGGAGACGCTGGCGCCGGGGCTCGGTTCCGTCGCCACGACCACTGCCGTCGAGTTGCTGCGTATCATGGCGTTGGGCGTGCCTTTCTATCTCTGGAGCATGATCTTCATCTTCCAGGCGATGGCCCATGATGACTTCGTGCCCATGGCGCTGCGACCCTCCGTCCAGAATCTCGGCATGATCGCGGGTGTGCTGCTGGCCTATTTCACTGGCCACGTCAGCTGGTTGGCCTGGGGGTTCACCGCGAGTTACATGGGGCTCTTTGGCTGGAGCCTGTATCGGGCGGTCGTCACCCGCAGCCTTCGATGGTCGGAGGCGTGGCAGCGGGGTGAGTTGCGTGAGGTCGCACGGGCGTTCTGGCTCACTCTGAGGCCGCTGTTGCTGCTGCCCGTCATGCTTCAGGGCAATATCGTGACGGAACGGGCCGTCGCCTCGATGATCAGCCTGACCGCCGTGGCGGCGATCGACTACTCGCGCTTCGTCACCGAGACGATCATCCTGCTCCTCGCTATGCCGATCGCCTACGTTGGCCTGTCGAGCTGGAGCGTGCTGGGTCGAGAGGCGCTGGATCGACAACTCCGGCGGGTCACGATGCTGCTGTTGCTGATCGCGGTGCCCGGCAGCCTGTTTCTTTACGACAATGCGGTTTCGATCGTGGATGTCGTCTACGCCCGGGGAGCGTTCGATGCGGTCTCGTCCACGACCACGGCGGCCATTCTGCAAGGCGCCGCGATCGGGCTTTGGGCCCAGGTGGTGGGCTACGTGCTGATCAAGGCGCTCAACGCCAAAATGCGCAATCGCCAGGTCCTTTGGATCATGGCGGCTGCGCTTTTCGGCAACGTGATGACCAATCTGCTGCTCTACCGATGGCTGGGCGCCTGGACCTTGGGGTTGGGAAACGCCGTCTACGGCCTGCTGCTGTTCCTCGGAACGGTCTGGGCCTGTGGTCTCGTGAAATCGATCGGGCGTTACTTGCCGATCCTGGCCATCGCCTGTTGCGGATATCTTCTGTGTGGCCAGTGGATTCCGGCTCCCGACCATGAGTTGTCGCACCTATTTAGCAACGTGGTGTTCGCGGCTATCTACTGGTCGATCGTCGTCTTAGTGATACCTGCCTTCCGTCAGTGCATCGTCGATCTGATCCGGCAACGTAAAGTCAGGAGTTGAGTGGTCATGGAGAAGTTCGACATTGTGATGTTGTCGACAGCAGACTGGGACAATCCGTTCTGGACCAACAAGCAGCATGTCGCTCGTGAACTGGCGAGGCGAGGGCATCGGGTGTTCTACATCAATTCGCTGGGATTGCGCCAACCCAGTTTCAATCGCTCCGACATGAAGCGTATCGCCGCCAGATTGAAGTCTTTCTTCTCGCGGCCCAGGCATGTCGAGGAGAACGTGATCGTCTGGTCGCCGATCGTCATACCATTGCAGAGGTTTTCTCTCGTGCGCCGCATCAATCGGCTCTCTCTGGGGCTGATGATTCGTCTTCTGACGCGATGTCATGGATTTCGGAACCCCGTGCTCTGGACATACAATCCGCTGACGCTGCGCCTGCTGGATATTTCCCGATACCGATTTCTCATCTATCACTGTGTCGACGAGATCAAGGCGCAGCCGGATATGCCGGTTCTCATCCTCGAAGAGTCCGAGAAGAGACTGGTGGAGGAATCCGACGTGGTGTTCGTCACCGCGCCCAGGCTCTTCGAGACCCGGCAGCGGTGGAACGACAAGACGTGGTTCTTCCCCAACGTGGCCGACTATCGTCACTTCTCCCGGGCGAGCGAGCCCTCGACGCCCGTTTCTCCCGTCGTGGCGCGCCTCGACAAGCCGGTGATAGGTTTCGTCGGGGCGATCAGTGGTTACAAGGTGGATTTCCCGTTGCTCGAGCATCTGGCGCTCTCCCGCCCGGACTACCAGATCGTCCTGGTGGGCAAGATCGGGGAGGGCGATCCCTACACGGATATCAGCCGCCTCGAAGCGCTTCCTAATGTCCACTTCCCGGGGCCGGCGGCCTATGCCGACCTGCCTGGCATCCTCAAGGGATTCGATGTGGCGATCCTGCCCAGCCTGCTGAACGATTACACCGCCAATATGTTCCCGATGAAGTTCTTCGAGTATCTGGCTGCAGGGAAACCGGTCGTCGCGACGAGGCTGGAAGCGCTATCCGAATTCCAGGAAATGGTCTTCATGGCGGAAGGAGAAGGGGATTTCGTACGCCAGGTCGACCGTGCCCTCGACGAGAACCGCGACGAGAGTATCGATGCTCGTCAGCGATTGGCCCGCGAATATACCTACGAATCCAGGACGTCGAGCATGCTGGATCTTGTCAGGCATGAGATGACTGAAAAAGAGAGTTCCCAATGAAAGTTGCGCTGATATCGGACTGGCTCGTCTCGTACGCCGGTTCCGAGAAGGTCGAGGAAGCCATTCTGGGGCTGTTTCCTCAAGCCGATGTCTTTACCTGTGTCTTCAATCGCGAAGCATTCAAGGGAACCGGCTTCGAAAAGGTCCGGGTGACGGAGTCGTTCATCGCCCGATTGCCTGGTGCGCTGAAGCATTATCAGAAATACCTGCCGCTGATGCCGCTGGCCGTGGAGCAGTTCGACCTGTCCGCCTACGATGTCGTGATATCGAGCTCGCATGCAGTGGCCAAGGGGGTTCTCACTGGGCCGGATCAGCTTCATATCTGCTACTGCCATACCCCCATTCGTTACGCGTGGGATTTTCAACACCAGTATCTGAACGAGTCGGGGATGGGGCGCGGCCCGAAAGGTTGGCTCGCGCGCTATCTGCTGCATCGGTTTCGAATCTGGGACGTACGCACGGCGCATGGCGTCGACCATTTCATCGCCAATTCCCGTTATATCGGCCGGCGCATCCGCAAGGTCTACGGCCGGGATGCCGATGTCATCTATCCGAATGTCGCCGTCAATGATTTTTCGCTGGTGCCCGAGAAGGAGTCGTTCTACCTGGCGGCGTCACGCCTGGTCCCCTACAAGCGGATCGACTTGGTGGTCGAGGCGTTTTCCCAGATGCCGGACCGTCAGCTTGTGGTGATCGGGGAGGGCGATCAGGAGGACAAGATTCGGCGAATGCTGACCCCCAATATCACATTCCTCGGCCATCAGCCTTTTGCGGAGCTCCGTGGTTACCTGCAGCGTGCCAAGGCTTTCGTGTTCGCCGCCGAGGAGGATTTCGGCATCATGCCGATCGAGGCGCAGGCCTGTGGCACGCCGGTGATTGCCTATGCGCGCGGTGGCGCGCTGGAGACCGTTCAGAACGGTAAGACGGGCATCCACTTCGATCGCCAGACACCGCAATCAATCCGTGAAGCGGTCGAAAATTTCGAGACAAAAGGGGTATCATTCGGCGCCTCCGAAATCCGGCAGCATGCCGAGAGCTTCTCGCGTGAACGATTCGATCGGGAAATGGAGGCGTTCGTTCTGGAGCGATGGGGTGCCTTGAAGATGAGGCGGGGATTTTAGGCGGGGCGGCCGAGTTTTGGCTGTCGGTCACCAGTGACGGCGACTGACAGATGAGCGCTGTTCTCATCGGAAGTTGTGAGGATGGGGAGAGGATAATGTCGCCTGCAGAGGAGAGGTCGCGGCCCCGAGGTCACGACTGGTTGATGGCCCTGCTGTCTCGCGGGGCGGATTTCTGTGCCGTGCTGTTGGCCGGGTGGATCGCCTACGCGTGGCGATTCGATAGCGTGGTCGTCCACTACGAACGATACCAGTGGGCGCTCCTGGTGGGTGGCCTGATCCAGCTTTGGCTGTTCCCGCTGTTCGGGCTCTACCGCTCCTGGCGGGGACGTCGCTGGCTGGCCATGGTCGCCAAGCTCCTGGCGGGCTATCTGGCCTGGGGCGTGGCACTTGCCGTGGTGATGTTCGCGTTCCAGCTGTTCGACTACTCGCGTATCTGGCTGCTGGGATGGATGTTGCTGGCCTTCGCGCTCTCCACGAGCGCCCGCGGGATCGCCTATCCGTTGATCACCCGGCTGCGCAAGCATGGCCGGAACCAGCGCAAGGTATTGCTGATCGGCGACGCTTCTTCGTGTCGCAACGCTTTCTATGCGCTGCGCAGGGACCCCGGGCAAGGGTTCGATGTCGCTCGCGTTCTGGTCCTGGACTACGGCCTCCGCCGGCGACTCAAGAAATACCAGGGCGTCGTCGATAACTACGAGTTCGGACGACGTATCACGGTCGAGGAGGAGGAAGTCTGGGTATGTCTGCCACTGTCACGTGGGAATGATGCGCATCGCATCATCGACGCGCTGGATACGGTCACTGCCAATATCCGGTTGATGCCGAACCTGTCGGATCTGCGCTTGATCAATCACAGCACATCGGTCATCGCCGGGCAGCATCTCATCGACGTGTGCTGTTCGCCGATGACAGGATGGCGGCGCATGAAGAAGCGCATATTGGATGTGGTGCTGTCCAGTCTGATCCTGGTGACGATCGCGCCCCTGCTCCTGATTCTGGCGCTGGGGGTGAGAGTCAGCTCCCGGGGGCCGATCTTTTATCGGCAGGAGCGTGTCAGTTGGAATGGGCGGCCGTTCTGGATGCTGAAGTTTCGCTCCATGCACGTCGATACCGAGCAATCCGGTGTGGATTGGGGCGGGGCGAGGAACAAGTCGACGACCCGCTTCGGGGCCTTATTGAGGCGGACCAGCCTTGATGAGCTGCCGCAGTTCATCAACGTGCTTCGCGGAGACATGTCCATCGTCGGTCCGCGGCCGGAGCGCACGATATTCGTCGAGCGATTCAAGCACGAGATACCGGGCTACATGCAGAAGCACATGGTCAAGGCCGGCATTACCGGATGGGCCCAGATCAACGGCTGGCGTGGCGACACGGATCTCAACAAGCGGATCGAGTACGATCTCTGGTATATCGAGAACTGGTCGCTGTGGCTCGACCTGAAAATCATTCTGCTGACGTTCTTCCGGGGGTTCACGAATCCCCACGCCTATTGAGGCCGGTCGATTGGCGAGATACCCGTGAAGGGTCGTTTCGAGATGGGTGAGTTTGTGACGCCGCCGCTGCGGCGTTTTCTTTTTCAAGTGAAAGGCATGAGGGAAAGGGATGGGTTGGTACTGCCCTAGGGGACTCTGGTGGTTGGGCTTTTCATTGGTACTGGTCTATGCCGCCCTGGGAATCGCTGCGCATTCGCTGAAGGATGTCATCGAGCCTTACATGGCGTTCCTGGGGCTGGCGTCGTTACTGGTGTTCGGAGGTTGGCGGCGCAAAAGCGGGGCGTTGGTCCTGCTGGTGGCGATCTGCCTGGTCCAGGTCGTCAGTTGGTGGCTCGCCATCGCCGATCATCCACAATGGGCCAGGCCCAACCCCGATACGGAAAGAATGGCAAAGCTGTTCATCTTCGTCGCCATCGCCTGGTGGTTGAAAGGAAACCTGCGTCATCTCTTCTGGGTGTGGGGCCTCGCGCTGGTGGCCTTTCTGCTGACGACGGTTGTTTACCCCGAGGGGCGTGAATCATGGGTCCTCGGCTTGCAGGGGGAGCGCGTTGGGTTCGGTATCCAGAACAATCAGCATGCCTCGATGCTGTTCGGTGTCGCGCTGCTGGGGCTCTGTATCTTTGCCCGGCGGTTCTGTTGGTCGGGTGGGTTTCGTCTGGGCCGCGCGGGCCTCTGGGCCGGGATGACCCTGATGGTGCTGGTGGGGATTCTGTTCGGCCAGACCCGGGCCGTCTGGTTGGCGCTTTTACTCTCCTTGGTCGTGGTCTTGTTTGTGCTCGGGGTTTACGCCAAGAAACGCTATCGGGTCCGGCTGCTGAACCGGCTGACCGTGGGCATCGGCGCCGGGCTGCTTCTGGCGGGTGCGATCGTCACGATGTTGTTCGGCCATGTGCTGACCGACCGGGCGCTGGCGGAAGACCAGATCATTGCGCAGTTGCTGTCGGGGCGGCTGGACACGTTGCCCTACAGCAGCATCGGCATTCGCATCCACTCCTGGGTCGCGGCCACCCAGTGGATCGGCGAACGGCCCTGGATCGGCTGGGGCAGCAACGGGCGCGAGCTGGTGATCGAGCACACGCCATGGCTGCCGGAGTACGTGAAAACCCACTTCGGTCATCTTCACAATTTCTTGTTGGAGACGTTGGTCAATTACGGCTTCCTGGGGCTCGCCTGCATGATCGGATTGATAGCCTGGGTCGGAACCATCACCTGGCGAGCCTGGTCACGGGGTGATATGCCCAGCGACGTGGCGCTGTTTGCGGTGGCGTTCTTCTGCTATTGGCTGATCGTCAATCAATTCGAGTCTTACCTCTCGTTCTGGACCGGCATTTATGTCCATAACCTGATCGTAGGGGGACTGGTCACGCTTTATTGGCGTTCACCAGCCGACCCGAGCCGCGTCGTCGAAAACCGATTACCATAGGCCACAATCGTATAGTGGCGAGTGCGATGCATAGGCAGGAAGGCGATGTGGCGGCTCGCGCTTTTTTCATCCGATGGTTGAAGGGACAGCAATGCGAATCACGATTTTCGGTACCGGATATGTTGGCTTGGTCACCGGAGCCTGTCTGGCCGATGCGGGCCATGACGTCATGTGCATGGATATCGATGAGCAGAAGGTCGCCCGGCTCAAGCAGGGCGAGATTCCGATCTACGAACCCGGGCTGGAGACGCTGGTCACCGAGAACGTTGGCCAGCAGCGGCTGCTGTTCACCACCGACGCCGCGGAAGCGGTGGCGTTCGGCACGCTGCAGTTCATTGCCGTGGGCACGCCGCCGGACGAGGATGGCAGTGCCGACCTGCAGTACGTGCTGGCGGTGGCCAAGACCATCGGCCAGCACATGGAGGAGTACAAGGTCGTGGTCGACAAGTCCACGGTGCCTGTCGGTACCGCGGATCGGGTTCACGAGGCCATCGCCGGGACCCTGGGCGAGCGCGGCGTCGCGCTCGACTTCGATGTCTGCTCGAATCCGGAATTTCTGAAGGAAGGGGCCGCTATCGAGGATTTCACCCATGGCGCCCGCATCGTCGTGGGTACCGACTCGGAGCGGGTCAAAACGCTGATGCGCGAGTGTTATGCGCCCTATAACCGGCGTGTCGAGAAACTGATGTTCATGGACGTGCGCAGCGCGGAGCTGACCAAGTACGCCGCCAATGCGATGCTGGCGACCAAGATCAGTTTCATGAACGAGATCGCGAACCTCGCCGAGCGGTTGGGGGCGGATATCGAACAGGTTCGCCGAGGGATCGGCAGCGACCCGCGGATCGGCTACCACTTTATCTATCCCGGTTGCGGTTATGGCGGCTCCTGCTTCCCGAAGGACGTCCAGGCGCTGGCGCGGACCGCCAGCCAGATCGGCTACGATCCGCAATTGCTCAATGCCGTCGAGGCGGTCAACGACCGCCAGAAGTCGACCCTGTTCGACAAGCTCGGCCAGGCGTTCGACGGGCAACTGGACGGCAAGACGGTGGCGGTCTGGGGGCTGGCGTTCAAGCCCAATACCGACGACATGCGCGAAGCCCCGAGTCGCCACCTGATGGAAGCGCTCTGGGCCGCTGGCGCCAAGGTTAGGGCGTACGACCCGGAAGCCATGGAGGAGTGTCGACGCATTTACGGCGAGCGCGACGATCTGACGCTGGTCGGGGGGCGCGACGAGGCGCTGCAGGAAGCGGATGCGCTGGTGATCTGCACCGAATGGAAATCCTTCCGGACGGTGGATTTTGCTCATCTTCAGCGCACGCTGCGGACCCCGGTCATCGTGGATGGCCGCAACCTGTTCGAGCCTGAGCAGGTGCGTGCCGCCGGCCTGCTCTATTTTGCGGTGGGCCGTGGTGATTCGCTACGCATCAGCGGCCGTCCGGCGCATTGAGCGCCTGACCATGCCCAGCCCCACAAGCGAGCGCGAAGGAGAGGCAAGGATGCTCATACCCGTGGTATTGGCCGGCGGTGCCGGCACGCGTCTGTGGCCGATGTCCCGCGCGAGTCACCCCAAACAGTTTCTGCCCATCACCGGGCGTCGCAGCATGCTGGTGGAGACACTGGCGCGGTTCGATTCGCTGTCACCGGCGGCGCCGATCGTCGTCTGCCAGGATGCGCACCGCTTCCTGGTGGCCGAGCAGCTGCGCGAGGCGGGTATGACCGGCGATATCCTGCTCGAGCCGGCGCTGCGCAATACCGCGCCGGCGATTGCCCTGGCGGCGTTACAGGCCATTGACCGGGACGCCAATGCGCTGATGCTGGTCTTGCCGGCCGATCACGCGGTGGCCGACCCGCAGGCGCTGATCGCGGCGATCGCGCCGGCGCGGACAGCGGCGGAGCAGGGCAGGTTGGTGACGTTCGGCGTGTCGCCGACGCGGGCGGAAACCGGTTACGGCTATATCGAGGCCGCGGAGACTCCAAGTGCCGATAGCGCGGTGCCGATTCGGCGTTTCGTCGAGAAGCCGGATGCCAAGACCGCGCAGTCCTACCTCGACAGTGGCCGCTATCTCTGGAACAGCGGCATGTTCCTGATGCGGGCGGATCGTTACCTGCAAGCCCTCGAGCGCCAGCGGCCGGCCATGCTATCGGCGGTGAAGTCGGCCTGGGAAGCACGTCAGGTCGATCTCGATTTCCTGAGGGTGGGGGTGGACGCCTTCAGCGCCTGCGAGGCCGAGTCGATCGATTATGCCGTGATGGAGGACGCCCCGGACGCCAGCGTGGTGGCGCTGGATGCCGGTTGGTCGGATGTCGGCTCCTGGCAGTCGCTGTGGGAAATCTCTGCCAGGGACGAGGATGACAACGCGCTGCGTGGGGATGTGATCGCCGACGGCGTGACCGGGAGTTTGATCCATAGCGAGAGCCGTCTGGTGGCGGCGATCGGCGTGAGGGACCTGATGATCGTCGAGACGCCGGACGCAGTGATGGTGGCGCATCGCGACGCGTCACAGGCGGTCAAGCGCGTTGCCGAGACGCTCAAGCGCCAGCATCGTACCGAGTGGGACCAGCATCGCCGGGTCCACCGTCCCTGGGGCAGCTACGATGGCGTGCATGCCGCCGAGCGGTACCAGGTCAAGCAGATCAGCGTGCGGCCGGGTGGCCGGCTGTCGCTCCAGAAGCATTTTCATCGCGCTGAGCACTGGATCGTGGTGCGTGGTACGGCGCGGGTGACGCGGGGCGAGGAGACCTTCCTGCTGGAGGAGAATCAGTCGACCTATATCCCGCTGGGGGTGGTCCATCGTCTCGAGAACCCCGGCAAGATCGAGCTGGAGCTGATCGAAGTCCAGAGTGGCAGCTACCTCGGCGAGGACGATATCGAGCGCTTCGACGACGTCTATCGCCGGGAGTGATCACTGGGCCGGCCCGGCCCTGCTGCCCTGGTCGTCGGCCCCCGCGGTTCTCGTTGTCGCCGGGTCCGATGGCTTGTTGCCGCCATCGCGCTGGGGGACGTCCAGACGCAGGGTCGGCAGATACTCGGGGTAGTTCCCGCAGATGAAGTCGATCAGGCCTTCCCGGATCTCGCAGCGCAGATCGAAGGTATTGGGGCCGCCGCTGCTGCTGATCAGTACACGTAGCTGCTTGTTGCGCTCGGTCATCTCCAGCATCTGTACCTTGCAGACGCGTCCGGTCCAGAATGGCGAGGCCTCGGCGATTCGCTGGCACTCGGCCCTTAGCGGCTCCATCGGCATGTGGTAGTCGACGTAGAGAATGACGACGCCGATCAGGTCCTTGTCGCGGCGGGTCCAGTTCTCGAAGGGGTGGTCGACGAAATAGGTGATCGGCAACACGACCCGGCGCCAATCCCAGGTCCTCACCACCGCGTAGGTGAGCGTCAACTCTTCTACCCAGCCCCACTCGCCCTCGACGATGACCGAATCGTTCAACTGGATCGGCTGGGTAAGGGCGATCTGTATGCCGGCGATCAGGTTGCCCAGTACCTTCTGCGCCGAGAAACCCAGCACCACACCCAGGATCCCGGCGGAAGCGAGGATGCTGGCGCCCAGTTGGCGGACTTTCTCGAACACCATCAGCATCGAGGCGAGTGCCAGAATGACGATGATGAAATTGATCAGTTTTCGCAGCACGGTGATCTGCGTGTGCACCTTGCGCGCGACCGCGTCCTCGTCATCGAACTTGTAGCGCTCGCTCAATGCCCGCTCGCTGATGTTGATCCCGTGAATCAGCACGCCGGCGATGCTGCCGATCAGTATCAGGCTGGTCAGGTCGTGCAGCGCCGCATCGAGGCTGGCCGAGGTGATGAAGACCGGGAACAGCGAAAACAGCACGAAGATCGGGATCAGTGCGGCCAGACAGCGCGCCATGAACGGCACCAGGAAACGTTCCAGTATCGAGGTCCGCGAATTCCCCCAGCGATCCATGGTGGCGACCAGTCGCCGGCACAGGCGAATCAACAGCCAGACGCCGAGCAGTGCGGCACAGAAGTGCGCCACCGTCATGATCAGCGCGTGGCCCTCGACGCCGTTCGGAACCAGAAAGCGGGCCGCGCCGAAGAGTCCGTAGACCCAGAGCACGCCCACCAGCGGCGGATGGACGGCCTTGGCGGTGGTGCCGAGTAGGGAGTAGCGGCTGTCACCGAGTCTTCGCAGCCGGAAGTGCACATACTTGAGCAAGGCATGGGCGGCGATGGTGACGGCGATGATGATCGCCGCCGTGAGCCAGAATGGCAGCGCATCGAGCCACGCCGCCATCGTCGTATCGATGACTGATGCCTTCATGGAGGAGCCTGTTGTTGCTGTTGTCGACTTCTTCCAGCTTAGGCGTTCTGGCTACAACTTTCGTCGGGTGATGCACTTTTCTCCGATAGGACCGTCGCTGAACTGGCGATACGGCGAACGGCGCTCGCGCGGCGGCTCCCGCGAGCGCCGGACGTCCGCCAGTTTACTGGGAGAGCCCGATCTGGCGCGAGATGTCGTCGATCTGGGCGATCTGGTCGTTGACGAATGTCGTGAAGGCTTCGCCATGCATTTCGAACGGCATCAGGCCGTTCTGTGTCATGACGCTTTTCCACTCATCACTGTTGTAAAGCGTGTCGATGGTGTCGACCCACCAGTCGTAGGCGTCGTCGGAAACCTCTGCTGGCATGTAGAAACCACGCCAGTTGGGGGCGATGGTATCGATTCCCTGCTCACGCGCCGTTGGCCACTCGTGCAGTTTGCCGGGCAGGCGCTCCTCGGAGAGGATCGCCAGGGGCCGCAGGTCACCGGATTCTATGAAGCTGATCACTTCCGAGATGTCGCCGGTGAAGGCATCGACGTGGCCTCCCAGGGTCTGGGTCACCGCCTCGCCGCCGCCGTTGTAACCGAGGTAGGGGATGCGCGCCAGATCGTCGACGCCCGCGGCATCGGCCGCCATCAGCAGCTTGAGGTGATCCCAGCCGCCGGTCGCGGTGCCACCGGTAAAGGTCAGTGCCCTGGGATTCTCCTTCAGCGCCTTCATGACGTCGGAGAGTGATTGGTACGGCGAATCGGCGGCGACGGCGATGACCCCGTAGTCCGCGCCCAGCGTTCCGATCCAGTTGACCATGCTGGCGTCCATCCCGGGAAACTGGCCGCGAGCCAGGCCGGTCGTGGTCACGGTGCTGGCGGCGACGATCAGGTTCTCCTGGCCGGCACGTTTCTGGACCACGTGGGAGAAACCGACACCGCCACTGGCACCGGGCATGTTGGTGGTCTGGACGTTGCCGTCCACCAGCTCGAGGTCGCTGAGCACTCGCCCCACGGAGCGGCAGGTAAAGTCCCAGCCGCCGCCGGGGTTGGCGGGCGCGATGCAGTCCACCTTTCCGCTTTGCTCGAAAGCCTGGGAGGCGCTGGCGGCGCTCCAGAGCAAGCCGCCCACGATGAGCGTCTTGAGTTGAGGTTTGATCATGGCGCGTTCCTCTTCATCTTGTTATCGATCGGCAGGGGGAAACCTGTCTGCTGTGCCTGGCCACCGGGCGGGCAGGAATGACAGCAGACGGTGAAGGACTGTAGCGAGGGGCGCCGATGGGAAAAATTGGTTTCTGGGCAAGCAAGGCTTCGTGCTTTTCGAAGGGTTTACACCTTCGTCGCAATGATCGTGCCGGCTCGGGTCTCGCTGGCTTCGAGTTCTCTGGTCCCTGCGCCGACCAGATGGTCGACCATCTGGCGGGCGATCAGCGGCAGAGCGTCCAGGTCGCGGACACCGATGACCAGCTCGCGCTCTGCCCACTCGTCGATCAGCGGGACCGTCGCCAGGGATAGGCTCTCTCGATAGGCGGCGACGGCCCGGGCGGGCAGAATGCCGATTCCCATGCCTCGGTCGATCATGCGGCAGATGCCCTCGAAGCTGCGTACCTGAATGCGCATTCGCAGTGGCCGGGACAGTCTCTGGGAATCCTGGTGTAGCAGGGCGTGGAGCGACGAGTCCTGCTCCAGCCCGATGAAGTCGTGATCCAGGGTCTCGGCGAACGCCAGCCGTTGTCGGCTCGCCAGCGGGTGGTCCCGTGCAGTGACCAGCACCAGCCGGTCCCGCCGGTAGGGCTGGATCGCAAGGCCGTCGGCGGGAATGTGCGCGGAGAAGATGCCGATGTCGGTGAGGCCGTCGCGAACGGCCGTGATGATCTCGTGGCTCAGGCGCTCCTGCATGTCGATGCGAATCTGCGGATAGCGCCAGGTGAAGTCGCTCAGGTCGTCGGGCAGGAACTCGATCACCGCAGAGGTGTTGGCGTGCAGCCGCACGTGCCCGCGGATTCCCACGCTGTACTCGCTGAGATCGGCGTTGAGGTGGTCTAGGCTATCCAGCATGTGACGGGCATGGTGGAGCAGCGCATGGCCGGCGGGTGTTAGCTCGACGCCGCGCGGGCGCCGATAGAGCAGGGTGGTCGAGAGCTGGGTCTCAAGGTCGCTGATACGCTTGCTCACCGCCGCCAGGGCCAGGTGCTCCCGTTCGGCGGCGCGGGTCAGGCTCCGCAGGTCGGCGATGGCGACGAACAGCTTGAGTGTAATGAAGTCGAGTCGCTTCATGATGAGGATGTCCGTTTGGCGACGGGGATGTGGCCACTCTAGCGTTCGCGATGGACGAAGCCTAGCTTGACGATCGCCTAATTGTGGCGGCCCGTGGGCTGGGTCACGCTGCCGCTATCGAGAAACGATCATGATGGCAGCGATTCCAGCGAGGCGGTGCCGATGCACGTGACGGAGGAGAGCGATATGGCTGCCAGCGACGACGCGCAGGCGCTAGCGGGACTCAAGGTGGTGGAACTGGGGCAACTGATTGCGGGGCCCTTCGCCAGCAAGCTGCTCGGCGAATTCGGTGCGGACGTGATCAAGATCGAACCGCCGGGCACGGGCGACCCGCTGCGCAAGTGGCGCGTGCTGAAGGACGGCACTTCGCTGTGGTGGCACGTGCAGACCCGCAACAAGCGATCGCTGGCGCTGGACCTGCGCTCGGAGGAGGGGCAGGAGATCGTGCGTCGGCTGGTCGACGAGGCGGATATCGTGATCGAGAACTTCCGTCCCGGCACACTAGAGAAGTGGGGGTTGGGCTGGGAAACGCTGAGCGAGCGCAATCCCGGCCTGATCATGGTGCGTATCTCCGGTTACGGACAGACCGGCCCCTATCGCGATCGACCGGGATTCGGCGTCATCGGCGAGGCGATGGGCGGGCTGCGCTATCTCTCAGGGCACCCCGACCAGCCCTCGGTGCGGGTCGGCATCAGCATCGGCGATTCGCTGTCGGCGCTCTACGGCATCATCGGAGCCCTGCTGGCCCTGCAGGAGCGCCACCGCAGTGGCCGGGGGCAGTATATCGATGTGGCGCTCTACGAATCGGTCTTCGCGATGATGGAAAGCCTGATTCCCGAGTACGACGGTGCCGAGGTGATCCGCGAACCCAGCGGCAGCGCCTTGCCGGGGATCACGCCTTCCAATGCCTATCCCTGTGCGTCGGGCGATGGTGATAGCGAGGAGTACGTGCTGATCGCCGGTAACGGCGACAGTATCTTCAAGCGCCTGATGACGGCGATCGGCCGCCAGGACCTGGCCGATGATCCGCGCTTCGCCCACAACGATGGCCGAAGTCGACACGCCGACCTGATCGATGGGGCCATTGCCGACTGGACCCGACGCCACCGTCGCGACTACGTGCTCGACGTGCTGGAGAGCGCTCACGTACCGGTGGGTTATCCTTACACCGCCAAGGATATCGTCAGCGACCCTCACTACCTGGCCCGGGAGATGATCGAGACCATTCGGCTGGGCGATGGCGAATCGCTCAAGGTGCCTGGCGTGTTGCCCAAGCTGAGCCGGACGCCGGGTCGTATCCAGGGCGGCGGCCCGGCACTGGGCCAGCACACCCGGGACGTGCTCGACGAGCTCGGCATCGACCGCGAGACCCAGGCGAAGATGCGCGAACGAGGAGTGATCTGATGACGACGACGCCTACACAGTCCGGCATTACCGTCAATGACGTGGCGCCGCGAGACGGTCTCCAGATCGAATCGCGGTTCGTTCCCACGGAGGAGAAGATTCGGCTGATCGACGCGCTTTCCCGTACCGGCCTGGCAAAGATCGAGGCCACCTCGTTCACCTCGCCAAAGGCGATTCCCAATCTGCGCGATGCCGAGGAGGTCATGCGCGGTATCGAGCGGGTGCCGGGAGTCGACTACGTGGTGCTGGTCCCCAACGAGAAGGGGGCCGAGCGCGCGCTCGCCTGCGGGGTCGACGAAATCAACCTGGTGCTGTCCGCCAGCGACAGCCACGGCCGTGCCAACCTTCGCATGACCGCGGAACAGTCGCTCGAGCGCTTTGCCAACATTCTGGAGATCACCAGGGGAAGCGACGTCTTCGTCAACGCCTCGATCTCGACGGCATTCGGCTGCCCGTTCGAAGGCGAGGTGCCGTTCAAGCGGGTGCTGTCGATCACCGAGAAGCTGCTGGCGCTGGGCGTCCAGGGGATCACTCTCTGCGACACCACCGGGATGGCCAATCCGCGCCAGGTCGCCGATCTGAGCCGCGAGACGTTGAGCCGCTGGCCGTGGCTGCCGGTGACGCTTCATGTCCACAACACCCGTGGGATGGGGTTGGCCAACGCCCTGGTCGCGTGGCAGAGCGGGATCACTCGCTTCGATGCCGCGCTGGGTGGCCTGGGCGGCTGTCCCTACGCGCCGGGGGCCACCGGCAACGTCTGCACCGAGGACCTGGTCCACATGTTCGAGCAGATGGGCGTGGAGACCGGCGTCGACCTCGATCGGCTGATCGCCGCCGCCGAGTTGCTGCCGGCGATGATCGGCCACGACGTGCCGGGTCAGGTGGTCAAGGCCGGCACCTCGGATCGCCGCTATCCGCTGCCGGAGACCGCCAACGGCTGAGCGCCGTCAGGCCGCTGCCGCGTCGCGCTGATGGGCTAGGCGGCCGTTGGCCCAGGTCGCCGCCACCGTACGGTCGTCGCCCAGCATCATCAGCGCGAACAGGCGCTCGGACAGGGTCGTGGCCTGGGATAGCCGGCGCGCCATCAACGGGGTGGATTCGGGGTCGAGAACGGCGATATCCGCCTCGAATCCCTGCTGCAGGCAGCCGATCTTGTCATCGAGGTGCAGCGCCCGGGCATTGCCCAGAGTGAGCCGGTAGAACCCCTGCCAACCGGTCAGTGGCTGGCCCAGCAGCGCTCCCACCTGATACGCCCCCTGCAGCGTGCCGAGGCCGGACAGCGAGGTACCGCCGCCGACATCGCTGGCCAGCGAGGTGGCCAGCCCGGCATCGCGGCAGGCCAGGCGATCCATCAGCCCGCTGCCGAGGAACAGGTTCGAGGTCGGGCAGAAGGCGATATTGGCGCCACCCTGCGCCAGCCGTCGGCGCTGCCCCTCGTCGAGATGAATGCCATGGGCGAAGGTGCTGCGCGGGCCGACGAGTCCATGGCGCTCGTAGACATCGAGATAGTCACGAGTTTCCGGAAACAGCTCGGCCACCCAGGCGATCTCGCCGCGATTCTCCGACAGGTGGGTCTGCAGATAGAGATCGGGGGCATTGCGCAGCACGCCGCCCACGGCGTCGAGCTGCTCGCGGGTCGAGGTCGGGGCGAACCGTGGGGTCAGGGTGTAGGCGAGACGGTCGCGTCCATGCCAGTCGGCAATCAGCCGCTCGCTGTCGCGAACGCCGCCCAGGGTGTCGTCGGTCAAGGCGTCCGGCGCATGGCGATCCATCAGTACCTTGCCGGCGATCATGCGCAACTGGCGACGTTGGGCCGCCGCGAAGAAGCTGTCCACCGAGACCGGATGCGAGGAACAGAATACCTGCGCGGTGGTGGTGCCGACCCGCAGCATCTCGTCGAGGAAACGCTCGGCCCCGGCCTGGGCGTGTCCGGCGTCGGCGAACCGGCATTCGGCAGGAAAGGTGTAGTCGTTGAGCCAGTCGAGCAACTCGCGGCCATAGGACGCCATGATGTCGAGCTGAACGTAATGGACGTGGCTATCGATGAAGCCAGGCATCATCAGCTTGTCGCGGTAGTCGACGATCTCGACCCCGGCCGGTAACCGATCGGCGAGCACATCGAAGGGTTCGACGGCGTGAATGTGGCCGTCGACGATCCAGATCGCGCCGTCCTCGAGATAGCGGGTGGTGCCGGTCAACGGCACGGCATCCTCGCCGGGGTCGTCGAGGCAGGTGAATAGCGGACCGCGAAGCAGACGTTGATGATTTTTCATGGTCATTCTCTGGCGGAATCTCTCGAATGGACGGTGTCGATCGGCTCGGCGCTTGAAAAGGCGGACCGAAGTCGGTCCGGCGCCGCGCCCCGTTGTACCGGTACGCTTTCCGGCGGGCGTTGGTCGGCCAGCAGTTCGGCGGCAACGCTGATCGCGATCTCGCGAGGGCGCTTGCTGGCGGTGGAGACCAGGCCGATGGGGCAGCGAATCCGCGCCAGCGTGGCGTCATCGAATCCGGCGGCGGTCAAGCGCGAGCGAAAGCTGGCCCATTTGCTGTTCGAGCCGATCATGCCGATCGAGCGCAATGCCCCGCCGCCCGAGTTCGTTCGGGATAACAGTGCCGCGACAAGATCCCGGTCCTGGGCGTGGTCGTGGGTCATCACCAGCACGTGAGCATTCGGGGGGATAGCCGCCACGGCCCGTGCCACGCCCTCGGCATCCGCCGCCAGCGTCAGGGGGCGGACCCGGTCAGGGTAGCGGTCGTGAGGGTGCCGGGGCGGAAACGCCTCCGCGCGACTGTCGTACCAGTCGATTCGCCAGGGCAGTGGCGCGAGCAGTTCGACCAGGGCCTGGCCGACATGGCCGGCACCGAACAGCGTCAGGTGGCTTTCGGCGCCGGCGAAGACCTCGATCAAGACATGCACGAACCCGCCACAGCACTGCCCGGAGCGGCCGCCCAGCGGAAACGCCTCGAGATGGGTGCCTGTCGCCACGGGGGTGGCCGCCAGATGCCGCCGGGCGGTCTCGATCACTTGCTGCTCGAAATGGCCGCCACCCAGCGTATCGATGACCGCCGTCGAGGTAACCACCAGCTTGGCGCCGGGTTCCCGCGGGGTCGAGCCGGCAGCGCCGACGACGCTGGCGAGCACGTGAGAGACGCCGCACTCCTGCAGGCGGTGCAGCGCGGCGTGCCAGCTTTCGTGGTGGTCTCGGGCGTCGTGAGCCTGGTCGGTGCTCATCGTGGAATCCCGGCGTTCACCTGCGCGGCGCGTAGCGCCTCGGCCGCCATCAGTACCCGCTCCGGCGTGGCAGGAGTATCCAGCGACGGACTGGCGCGATAGCCGGTCAGGCTCGAGAGTGCATCGCGCAGCGCCGACCAGACCGAGATGCCGAGCATGAATGGCGGCTCGCCCACGGCCTTGGAGCGATAGATGCTGGCCTGGGAGTTGGGATGGCCCTCGAGCAGTTCGACATTGAAGATGGGTGGCAGGTCGCCGAAGGTCGGGATCTTGTAGGTGGCGGGGCCGTCGGTCAGCAGCCTGCCGTCGTCGTTCCACTTCAGCTCCTCGCTGGTCAGCCAGCCCATGCCCTGAACGAAACCGCCCTCGACCTGACCCAGATCGATGGCCGGATTGAGCGAGTCGCCGACATCGTGAAGGATATCGACGCGCTCGACCCGATACTCCCCGCTCAGGGTATCGACGCGGACCTCGCTGACCCCGGCGCCGTAGGCAAAATAGTAGAAAGGCCGGCCCTGGCCGGTGTCGCGGTCGTAGTGGATCAGGGGCGTGGCGTAGAACCCGGTTGCCGATAGCGAGATGCGTCCGAGATAAGCCGCCTGCACCAGGTCCCCCCACGCTACCCGCTGATGCACGTCGCCGACGCCGGAGACCAGTTCGCCATCGACGAGACGCAGCCCCTCGCGATCCAGGCGATAGTGGTCGGCGGCGAAGTCGAGCAGACGCTGGCGGATCTGCGCGGCGGCGTCGCGGGCGGCCATGCCGTTGAGGTCGGCACCGCTGGAGGCCGCGGTGGGCGAAGTGTTGGGTACCTTGTCGGTACGGGTGGCGCTGATGCGTACCGAGTCGAAATCGAGCCCCAGCTCGCGGGCAACCACCTGGCAGATCTTGGTGTGCAGGCCCTGGCCCATCTCGGTGCCGCCATGGTTGATCATCACGCTGCCGTCGGTGTAGACGTGAAGCAGGGCACCCGCCTGGTTGAGGTGCTTGGCGGTGAAGGAGATGCCGAACTTGACCGGCGTCAGCGCCAGGCCGCGCTTGATCACGGCGCTTTCGCGATTGAACGCGGTGATCTCGTCGCGGCGCCGCCAGTAGTCGCTGCTGCGCTCCAGACGCTCGATGATCTCCAGCATCAACGGATGCTGGTCGACCTGCTGGCCGTAGTGGGTGGTGTCGCGACCGCTGCGATAGAGATTGCGCTTGCGCACGGTCAACGGGTCCTGGCCGACATGGCGGGCGATGTCGTCCATCGCGAGTTCGGCGACCATCATCCCCTGGGGGCCGCCGAAACCGCGAAACGCCGTGTTCGAGGCGGTATGGGTACGCGCCCGATGGCCGGTCACGCGTGCGGCCCCCAGCGAGTAAGCGTTATCGGCGTGGAACATGGCGCGGTCGACCACCGCTTCGGAGAGATCCGGCGAGTGGCCGCAGTCGCCGATCAGGGTGATGTCGCCGCCGAGGATCACGCCGTCGTCGTCGAAACCCAGGCGATAGCGATTGTGAAACGGATGGCGCTTGCCGGTAGCGCGGGTATCGTCGGCACGCGGCAGGCGCAGGCGAACGGCGCGGCCGGTTCGCCTCGCCAGCAGTGCCGCGACGCAAGCCCAGGGCGCGGCCTGGGTCTCCTTGCCGCCGAAGCCGCCGCCCATGCGGCGATTTTCCACCGTCACTGCGTGGAAGGGGATATCCAGCACCTCGGCGACCAGCTTCTGGGTCTCGCTGGGGTGCTGGTTGGAGGTATGGACGACGACGCCCTCATCCTCGCTGGGCACGACCAGGCAGGCCTGGCCCTCGAGGTAGAAGTGTTCCTGGCCGCCGACGAACTGTTCGGCCTCGAGCACATGGGGCGCGCGCTCCAGCGCCTGCTGCCAATCCCCGCTGATCTGCCGGTGCGTGGGGCGCACGAACTCGCTGGCCTCGGCGGCGGCCACGGGATCGAAGCGGGGCGGCAGCGGCTCGATCTCGACCACTGCCGCCTTTACCGCGCGGCGTGCCTCGAGGTAACTGGTGGCGGCCACGGCGAACAGCGGCTGGCCGACATAGCTGACTTCCTCGTCGGCAAACATGGGGTCGCCGGGAAATACCGGACCGATATCGCGATGCCCGGGAATATGCTGCGTCGTGATCACGTCGACGACGCCGGGCATTTCTCGCACCGCGTCGAGGTCGAGACGGATCACCCGGCCATGGGCCACCTCGCTCAGTCCCACCATGGCGTGCAGCGTATCGCCGGGCGCCGGCAGGTCGTCGATATAGCGGGCGCGTCCGGTGACATGCTTGATGGCGCTCTCGTGAGCCTGGGAGTGACGGGCAGTCTCTCGTGTCGGCTGTGGGCTGACAGTGTCGCGGGCAACCGGTTCGTCGCCTTCGAGCCGGCCGATCTCCGCGCCTTTCGCCCGGTCGGAATCGGCCAGGGCATCCGGCACGGCATCGGAGGCGGCGCGCGCCGATCGATATCGCTTTTCAGTGAGCGTACGCATCGAGTGTCACCTCCTGCGTCGGTTCGTCCAGGTCGACTCGGGCGAGTGTCAGTCGCCAACGTTCGAGCAGGTTGGCCGCGGCGGTGGAGCGGTAGTCGCGGGAGCCACGGGCGTCGCTCATTGGCGTGAGTGATTGGTGGAGTGCCCGCCTGGCGGCGTCGAAGCTCTCTTTGTCGGGCGCCTTGCCCTCCAGTGCGGCCTCCACGGCAGTGACTCTCAGCGGGATCGCCGCCATGCCACCGTAGGCGACGCGGACGTCCCGCAGCACGCCGTCCTGCAACCGCCAACGAAAGGCGCCCAGTAGTGTCGAGATGTCGTCCTCGCGCCGCTTGGAGAGCTTCCAGACGCGCTGTTCGTAGCCGTCGCCGGGTTTTGGGAAAAAGATGGCGGCGATACACTCGCCGGGAGCGAGAGCGGTCTGCTTGTAGTCGAGGAAGAACGACGCCAGCGGGATCTCCCGAATTCCATTCGGTCCGGCGAGACGCAGGGTCGCGTCCAGTGTCAGCAGCACGGGCGGCGTATCGCCAATGGGGGATGCGTTGGCGATATTGCCGCCGACGGTGGCCCGGTTGCGGATCTGGGCCGAGCCCAGTCGGGTCAGGAGATGCGCGAAAGCGGGATAATGGGCTTCCAGCAGCGGCTCCCACTCGCGATAGGTGACTGCCGCACCCACCCACCAGCCGTCCGCGACTTCCTCGATCTGGCGCAGCTCGTCGACCTGGCGCAGATCGATCACGGCGTCGAACCGCGCGAGCCGCTGGGTGATTTCGAGCCAGAGATCGGTGGCGCCGGCGACCAGCCTGGCCTCGGGATGGCGCTGCATGGCGGTGATGAGTTCGGCGAGCGTCGTCGGCGTGAAATAGCCGCTCTGGTCCCCGTCGGTCACTGTCGGGGAGAGATCGTGAATTACCCGCTCGAAGGCGGGATCCTCCGCCCAGGGTGGGCGAGTGTCGGTGCGTTCACCCATGCTATGGGCGGCGTCGCGTATCGGCCGGTAGCCTGTACAGCGACACAGATTGCCGCCAAGTGCCGCTTCCAGCCGGTGATCGTCCAGCTCTTGCCGGGGGAGCACCCGCTGCTGTTCGTGCAGCGCGAACAGCGACATCACGATGCCGGGGGTGCAGAACCCGCATTGACTGCCATGGCACGCTACCATCGACGCTTGGGCCGGATGCAGCGCATCGCCCCGAGCCAGGCCCTCCACGGTCACCAGATGAGCGCCCTGCAACTGATGGGCCGGGGTGATGCAGGCATTCAAGGTGTGATAGGCCATCGCGCCCTCGTCGTCGGGCCGGGCGATGGCGACGGTGCACGCGCCGCAATCTCCGGAAGCGCAACCCTCCTTGGTGCCATGCTGCGCGAGAGGACCCCGCAACAGCTCGAGTATGCTGGTGCCGGGCGCGGCGGCCAGCCGCCGATGCTGGCCGTTGAGGAAGAATTCGATCATGGGGAGCCTGCCGTTGTCATTGTGCGGGGTGCCGTCTGCCGGCAACCTTGCAGGATAAATCCTGACCGATCGGTCAGCTTTGTATAGCCTCTTCGATTCCGGCCGTGATGGCAAGTGCTCTCTACCGGGGCCGAAACGGGTCCACCGGCAGACAACCCTCATGATTCAGCATAGCATCGGCATCGGGAGCCACTGAGTAGGCGCGCCGGGGGCGTGGCAGCGGGCGCTTCCAGTCTGATTGATGGGTAAAAGGAGTTCAGGTGGATAATCACGATCTTCCCGAAGCCACGGCCCGGGAACGTAACGAGCAGCGGATTTTCGAGGCGGCGGAAAGCGTCTTCGCACGACACGGCTATCGGGGGGCAAGCATCCAGGCGATCGCCGCGGCTGCCGGGATCCCCAAGTCCAACGTCCTCTACTATGTCGGCAGCAAGCGCCGCCTCTATATCACCCTGCTCGAGCGTACGATGTGGCGTTGGAACGCGATGCTGAGCGATATCAGCGTCGATGACGATCCGGCGGAGGTGCTGGAGGCGTTCATTCGCAGCAAGATGCGGCTGAGCCAGACCCATCCCAGAAGTTCGCGGCTCTTCGCCAACGAGATACTGCAGGGCGCTCCGTTCCTGAAGGAGTCGCTGTTCGGTGAGATGAGGGAGTGGGTGGAAGCCCGCGCCGAGGTCTTCCGCCACTGGGCGGAGCGCGGATTGATGGATCCGGTGGATCCCGTCTGGCTGATCTTTCTGATCTGGTCGGCGACCCAGCACTATGCCGATTTCGAGACCCAGATCGTGGGCATCACGCATCGTGAGAAGCTCGACGAACGAGACTTCCAGTCGGCTGGCGATTTCCTGTGCCAAGTGATCATCAAGGGGTGTGGTGTCCGAAGGCGTGATGGCGCGGTCTAGGTCGGTGATGAATCACAGCGGCATGTCGTCGAAGCGGGAGGGGCTGGGGGAGGTCGGCTGACCGTTTCGGTGTGCGACCCGATGACGGAAGCGAGTCCTTTCGCGCTCAACTTCCTGTCGAGTCTCAACCTTGAGGGCCGGCAACGTCCTGTTGCTCTGCTGTCGATCCCTGGATGCTGTCCCTATCGCGTTCCGTGCGTCGTCGCATCGTCCTTGAAGGGGCTTCCTTGCGGCAGCGGCATCCTGCCACGGGCAGTGTATATGAGACTCGATCGCCAAGGCGAAGGGAAAATCGCTAAAAAGCGTTAAGTTACAAAGCGATACGTTTGGGCTCGGACTCGCCGTGGCGTGAGCTCAAGTGATTGTTTCCCAGCTAGAATCGGGAGTCGAACGCTACGCTTCGAATCAGCGCGACCATCGGCTTGCCGACACTCAGTTGCATTTCGTCACAGGCCTGGCGGGTGAGTCGGGCGCGCAGCTGTTGGTGCCCAATCGTCAGGCGTACTTCATTGGCGCTGGATTCCTGGGTCGAAGGCTCGATCGCGTCGATCACCACCGCGAGCCCGTTGCGATAGCTGGTGCCCTCGGGCATGGCATGGGCGAGGGCAACGTCGCGCACGCCCACGCGCAGACGTACCGGCGTCCCGGGTGGGTGATCGAGCGCCGGGATGCGAAGCGTCTGTCCATCGTCGAGGACGACCCGGGTCAAGGCGTAGGCGGGGTCGTGGTCGACAACCCGGGCACTCAGTCGCGTGGCGGCATCGAATCCACCCAGTCGCTCGATAAGGTCGAGCCGCATCATCAGTGCGTCCAACTGGCCGTGCGCCGTCAACCGGCCCTGCTCGATCAGGGCGAGATGGTCGGCGATCGCGGCGATCTCCGCCGTGTCGTGGCTGACGTAAAGCACCGGCAGGTCGATCTCCCGGGTCAGACGGACAAGATAGTGCAACAGTTCCCGCTTGCGTTCTCCATCGAGCCCGGTCAGCGGCTCGTCCAGCAGCAGCAGGCGAGGTTGGGTCAGCAGCGCACGGCCGATGGCGACCCGGCGCGCCTCTCCACCCGAGAGGGTACCGGGCAGGCGCTCGAGAAGATGGCCGATCCCCAGCAATGCCACCAGGTCGTCGAATTGAGCACGCGCTGCCCTTGGCATGCCGTAGGTGAGGTTGCCGCGAACCCGATAGTGGGGGAACAACCGCGCTTCCTGAAAAACGATGCCCAGGTGGCGCTGGTGAGGCGGCACATGGGTACGGCTGACGACTTCGGTCAACAGTCGCTCGCCGAGCCGGATATAGCCGGCATCGGGACGATCGAGCCCGGCAACGAGTCGCAGCAGGCTGGTCTTGCCGCTGCCGGACTCGCCGAACAGCGCGGTCACGCCCCGGCCGGGCACCGTCAGCGCGATATCCAGGTCGAAGCCGCCCAGGCGTTTGCGCAGCCGACACTCCAGCGCATTGTCCTCGGCGGCGGGAGGTACGCCGGGGGGCAAGTGGTACATGTCTCTGCTCATCGGTCGCGCTCCTCCAGGCGCTTTCTGGCTCGCCGCGCCAGCCACTCGGAAGCCATCAGCGACAGCATGGCGATGACGATCGACAGCACGCAGAGCCTGGCGGCGGCCGCCTCCCTGCCGGGCGTCTGGATCAGGGTATAGAGCGCCAGGGGTAGGGTGCGGGTCTCGCCCGGAATGTTGGACGCAAAGGTGATGGTAGCGCCGAATTCCGACAGCGCGCGGGCGAAGGCCAGGACCGTGCCGGTCAGCAGGCCCGGCACAGCCAGGGGCAGGGTGATCGTGAACATGACCCGCCAGCGGTTGGCGCCGAGGGTGCCCGCGGCCGCCTCCAGCTTGGGATCGACGGCCTCCAGCGAGAGCCTGACGGCGCGGACCAGCAGCGGGAATGCCATCACGCCGCCGGCGATGGCCGCGCCTTGCCAGGTGAACGGCAGCGACAGGCCGAAGCCTTGATAGAGCCACTGCCCCAGCCAGCCATGGCGTCCCAGCGACAGCAGCAGCAGGTAGCCCACCACCACGGGAGGGAGCACCAGTGGCAGGTGGAGCAGGCCGTCGAGCAGGGATTTGCCGCGAAAGTCGTGTCGGGCTAGCAGCCACGCCACGGCGACGCCGGGAACCAGAATCCAGCCCACGGCACTGCCGGCGATCTTCAGGCTGAGAGTGATCGCCTGCCACTCGGCGTCGGAGAGCGCTATCGCCTCGAACATCCGCGACTCAGTCGGATTCGACCGGCGTGAAGCCGTAGCGAGCGAAAATCGCCAAGGCGTCGTCACCCGTCAACCATCGCCGGAACGCCTCGGTGGCATCGCTCGGCGTCGGGTTGACCACGGCGAGCGGGTAGGTGATCGGGTCGTGGCTGTCGTCGGGGAACACACCGATCTGCTTGACCCGTTCGCTGGCCTCGGCGTCGGTCTGGTAGACGATGCCGAGCGGCGTCTCGTTGCGCTCCACCAGCGCCATGGCGGCGCGGACGTTATCACCACTGGCCAGCCGCGACTGCAGCGCGTCCCACTCGCCGATCGACTGCAGCGCCTGCCTGGCGTAGATGCCGGCCGGCACGTGGCTGGTCTCGCCGACCGACAGGCGCTGGTCGTCGCCCAGCCGGGAGACGATCGTGGTCCCGTCGCCCGGGGTGAAACCGTCAATATCGCTGGTCGTCGGCGCGATCAACACCAGCCGGTTCCTGAGCAGGTCTACACGCTGGCTGATCGGTACCTTCTGTTCAGCCAGCCAGTCCATCCACTGTTCATTGGCGGAGATGTAGACGTCCGCCGGCGCACCGCTGGCAATCTGGCGCGCCAGCGTCGATGAAGAGGCGTAGACCGGAACGATATCGACATCGTGGTCGGCTTCATACGATTGAATCGCCGCGTCCATGGCGTCAGTCATCGAGGCGGCGGCGTAGAGCTGGACCTTTGTGTGAGTGTCGGCGGCCTGGGCGCAAAGCGGAACGGAAACGGCCAGGACCAGCAAGCAGAGTGAGGTGTTGCGTATCGATGGAAGCAAGATTTTCTCGCTATGTATGAATGGAAATAACGGAGAATCACTATAGCCACCGGTCATGCGGTGGTCGAGGGGGAATTCGGACGGAGCAACAGGGTCAGTCGGAGTCGACGCCGGACTTCGGTGCTCCGGCAATGCGGCCGTCGATATCGACGGAGTCTCGCGGGGAGAGACGGTCCAGCAGGGCCTGACCATGAGGGTTGCAGTCGAGATCGGCCAGCAGCCGGCGATAGTCGTCGACCAGGGCGCGGCCCGCTGCTGTCAGGGTGGCGCCACCACGCCGGGTACCACCGGTGACGGTGTCGATCACCGGCGCGGCGAGGTGCCGGTTCATGGTGTCGAGAAGTTGCCATGCCTTCTTGTAGCTCAGGTCCATTTCGCGACATGCCGCGGCGATCGATCCATGCCGCTCGATCGCTTCCAGCAGCTCGATCTTGCCCGGTCCGACGACGATCTCCCGGTCGGCGACCAGGCGAAGCTGAAAGCGTGGCGAGGGGTGGTGGGTTCGGGTCATGGCGGCATCGTGGCGGTGGCGAGCCCCTGTTGTAACACAGGCGCTCGCCACGGGCCCAGGATCAGGCCGCCTGTGCCACTCGCTGGCGAACGCCAGCCCGCCAGCGCAGGTAATCCACGGCGACGAACAGCAGCAGGCTGGCGCCCATTACCGGGAGGGCGTAGCCGAAGGCGGCCGTGACGAAGAGGACGACCAGCCGCGATCGCCGGTCCATGAGCCGGAAGATGGCGGTCAAGGTCTGCGGCTCGCGGGAAGCGGCGGGCCGCCGACGCCACCACATCGCGTAGCCCCAGCAGATCAGGGTGACGAGGCAAGAGGCGAACGCGATCAGCGCCAACTGGTTGGGCAGTCCGAACAGTACGCCCATGTGCAGGTCGATGCCCCAGCGGGTGAGCTTGGCCGCCAACGGGAAGGTGGCGAAATCGGTACGGTCGAGTGCCGCGAAGCTGCGCGGGTCGAGCGCCACCTGATCGACCTCGGTGGGCCACTCGCGGCCGATCTCGCGTACCTGCCAGGCGCGATCCGTTGCCACCGGCGGCAGCAGCTCTATCTTGCCCGCGTGCAGGCCGGCATGGCGGGCCGCCGCCAGTGCGCGGTCGAAGTCGGTGTCGCTGACCTGTGCCGCGCCCATGTCCATGCTTCCTGCAGCGTGATGATGCTCGGCATGGGGATCGGCGGCCGCGGCGTCTTGTCCCTGGAGCACCGTGGAGACACCTGGTGTGCCCCAGCCCCAGGCATGGCGCAGTTCGGCGATATTGCCGCCGGCCCACTTCGACCAGGTGAGACCGGTCGCCGAGAAGAACACCAGCCCGATCAGCGCTACCGCACCAAGGGTAGCGTGACGCTGGCGCAGGCGTTGCGGTCCGGCCGCCTGCCGGCGGATCCGACGGCGGCGCCACCACAGGAAGCCGCCGCCCAGTGCCGCGATCCATAGCCAGGAGGCGGCCAGTTCACTGTAGAGGCGCCCGGGTTCTCCCAGCAGCAGGCTGCGATGGAACTGGTCGATGGTGGTGCGCAGCGGCAGCACGCCACTGGTGCCGTAGACCGGCAGATCGCCGCGTACCACCAGCGTCACCGGGTCGATAAACAGTGCGCGGTGTTGGAACTCAGCCACGCTGGGGTCATTGAACATTACTCGCGTGGTCTGGCCCGCGGCCGGCGCCGGGCGCACCGCGGCGGGAGCTGCGCTGATTCCTGCGGCGACCTGGGCGGCGGCGATCTGGCGTGCCAGTGGCTGTGCCTCGCCCTCGCTCTGGGTGGTCAAGGCGTCATGGTAGAGCCAGCTCTCGAGTTGGGGCGTCAGCGCGTAGGCAATCCCCGATAGCGCGGCGATGAGCAGGAAAGGCCCGACGAACAGGCCAACGTAGAAGTGAAGACGAGTGATCAGTGCAACCCACAAGGGTTGCTGGCGGCGATCGGCCGCCGATGAAACGGTGTCCATGGGTGAACTCCAGTCCTGAACCGGATGGCAGTGCCCGACGACGGTCGTCGGACGAGCATGACGTGTCCCCAGTACGCATCGGGTCGCGGTGGGCATGCGGAGCGGGGAACTGATTCAGGCCAGGGGCGGTGCGCGGGACGCGTAGCGGGGGTAGATCGGCGTCGGCGACGGCGGGGCGACGACCTCCAGCGGATGTACGGCCGACGGTGGCGGCGTTACCGGTGGTGTGACACGCGGCGGCGCGATGCCGGGCGTGTGGAGAAACAGCTCGCAGTAACCGCAGGCGGCCATATGCCAATGGTCGTCTGCGGTCATGGGCCGAGCGGACGACGGCATTCGATGGTCGTCGACGGCTGCCGCGTGATGGGACGTGGCCATCATCATGCCGCCGTGGGCCGGCATCTCCATCAGGCGCTGCATCTGGCTGATCAACGGGCCCGTGAACGCCATCAGCATGGCGAACAGCGCGAGCGCGGTCAGCGGGCGGTAGCAGCGATGCCAGAAATGCGTCATATCTCATCCAGGACGCCGTCGTCAGAGGGGAACTCTACGCGCTGGCGGTTTGGCCGCCAATCATGACCGCCCGGGTGTGTAATTATGCCGCACCTGCCGCACCTGCCGCAGTCAGGGAGGCGTGAGCTGGACGTCGAGGCGGTACCCATGCTGGTAAATGCTCTGCAACTTGATGCCGTGGCGGCCATCCAGTTCCAGCTTACGCCGCAGTCGGCTGACATGGGTGTCAACCGTGCGGGTGGCGATGTCGCCTTTATGGCCCCATACGATTTCCAACAGATGGGCTCGGGAGAGCAGTTCGCCAGCGTGAGCGAACAACAGGCTGACCAAGCGGTATTCTCTTTCCGTCAGCGGGATCGATTCCCCGGCCAGCGAGACCTGGCGCTGGCTGGCGTGGAGCTCGTAATCGCCGAGTCGATGGCGTTCACGGGGTTGGGGGGAGCTGATACGTCGCGCCAATGCGTTGACCCTGGCGACCAGCTCCCGTGGGCGTAACGGCTTGCCGAGAAAGTCATCCGCGCCCAGCGCCAGCGCCTTGACCACGGTCTCTTCCTCCTGGTTGGCCGTCACGAACAGGATCGGGCCCTGCCAGCCATCGTGCTGTCGAAGCTGCGCCAGTACGTCCATGCCGCTGGCATCCGGCAGATACCAGTCGAGAATCATCATATCGAAATGATGCTGCTGCAGTCCTCGGCGGAACTCGCTGGCGCGGGAAAACATCCGCGGCCGGTGGCCCGCGCCGTCAAGGCAGATTTCGATGAAAGCCTGCTGATCCGGATCGTCCTCCAGCACGCCGATGTGCATGGATGTGGTCATGAGGTCCCCTGGCCGTCGAATGGTGATTCGCCGCTTGGACCAGTCTGCCTCAGCGACATGCAAGTTCCCAGCCGGAATTGGATAGCGCCCCAGCGCTACTGTTTAAATTTTCGTCGGCAAGATGCCGATAACAGTATTGGGTAGCCAAAGCGCGACGCGATGCGCGTATCGGCACGCTGCCTGAGAGGCAAAAAAATGGACGCGAAGAGAGTTGGCTGGGCGTCGACACGGGTTGACGCCTCTTCAGCCCGGGTGGGAGCGCCTGTTCCGCCATGGCCCCGGGCGTTGTTCACCGGGTGCCGAAGGTCGCTCGTTTTGCTGCAGGACTCGGTGATGCCAAGCTTGAAAGACGTTCTACCTCTGACCCGGCGGTTCTCCGCTGTGATCGTGGTCACAGTGCTCTTCCTCATCAGCACGGTCACCACGGGTGGCATTATTCTGGTGCGACAGCATGCCGCTGGAGAACAGTCTTTCGATGAGCTGACATGGGCCGTTCATCGGTTGAATAGAGAGAGCCATCGGATTGCGTTGCAGATCGCAACCCTTACCTCTGAAGCCGACTGGCGTTCTTTGCGGCGAGACGTCGAGGGGCTGTCAAACCAGGTCGCTAGCCTGTCTCGGCCGGTTCAAGAGAAAGCGGGCGATGTGCTGGTCGCTGATCAGGCAGGCGCGGCGCTCGGCCAGGCGGTGGAGCGGCTGCGTACAGAGCTCTCCTCGCTCTCGTCACTGCCGCAGGCCCGCCGTATGGCGGCGATACCCGAACTACTCCGTACGGCTACCCCCATCCTGGGGGCTTCAGAGGATCAGGTGAGGCGCGTGCACGCTCGGGTCGAGTCGCTGCACCGTTCCGACCACCGTCAGTTGTCTCAGCTCTATGCGTTCGTGATGCTCCAATTGGTCATGACCGTCCTCTCCGCTGTCGTCCTGATCAAAGCGCTGTGCCGCGAGGCGAGCGACAGCCGGAAACAGCTGCGTGAACTCGAGATCCAGCGCGCGGCCTTGAACGAGGCGCTCGAGCGAGTGGAGTCCGCCAGTCTAGTCAAGTCTGAATTCATGGCCATGATGAGCCATGAAATACGCACGCCCCTCAACGGCATCGTCGGCATGGCGGATTTGCTGGATCGCGAAGTGGGCTCGTCTCAGGGAGAGCGTTATCTGGCCGCCTTGAAGCAGAGCGCTGCTGGCCTGCAGGTCATCATCAACGACATTCTCGATTACTCGAAGCTGGAAGCGGGCACGCTGGTCCTGGACCGTAGTGCCCTCGATCTCGAAGCGTTCGTGTCCCAGATCTGTGACACCTATCGTCTCGGTGACACCCGCGTGGCATTCGCGGCAACACTCTCCCCCGAATTGCCCGGGCAGGTGGTGGGTGATGTGACACGCCTGCGGCAGGTCTTGACGAACCTGCTCAACAACGCTTTCAAGTTCACGGCGTCAGGCCGGATTACACTCAACGTGAGTAGAGAGGACTCAAGCTGGCTGCGATTCGAGGTGAGTGACACCGGCTGTGGCATTCCTGCTGAGAATCGGGATCGACTTTTCGCGCCTTTTTCGCAAGTCGATAGTTCGATCACCCGGCGTCATGAAGGTACCGGGCTGGGACTGGCGATATGCAAACGCTTGGTAAAGGCGATGGAGGGGGAGATCGCTTTCGAGAGCCGAGAAGGCGAGGGGAGTCGTTTCTGGTTCCGTCTGCCGCTGATCGAGGCGAGTGGCGAGCGTGCCGAGAAGGTCGACTTCATACCGATGGAACTGCAGTTCTGCCATGTTCTACTGGTCGAGGACAATCCGATCAATCAGCAGGTGGCCAAGGGGCTAATGGAGTCGCTGGGCCTGAGGGTGACACTGGCCAACAATGGCAGTGAGGCACTATTGTTGTTGACCAACCAGCATGAGCCGTTCGATCTGGTCTTGATGGACATGCAGATGCCCGTGCTCGACGGCGTGGAGACCACGCGCCGCTGGCGTGCCTGCGAGCAGGGTCGGCGTTTGCCGATCGTGGCGATGACTGCCAACGTCATGCCCGAAGACCATCAGCGCTGTTTCGACAGCGGTATGGAGGGTGTCATCACCAAGCCGTTCACTCGTGCGAGCCTGCTGCAAGACCTCTCCAAATATCTCGCTAACCGTCATGCGCGCACGGCAGACGATAGCGCACCGGCACTCGGTGACCGGACGATGCACCTGGCATCGGTGCCAGATGCCAGCGTTCGGCCGGTGCCGCTCTTGAACACGTCGGTCCTGAAAGAGCTGCAGGCCTCACTGTCACTGAACGCGATCGAGCGGCTATATCTTCAGTTCTTCCAGCGCCTACCGGCACGTTTCTCAGAGCTGAACCGCGCCATCGAGGCACAGAATTTTGCCACGGTTCAGCATGAAGCCCATGCCCTGAAGGGGGCGGCGGCAGCGCTCGGGTGTCAGGCACTCTCCATGCTCGCTGCCCACTGCGAAAGTCTGGCAAAGCGGCGTTATGATACAAAATTGCCCGAGGCCATCCTGGCGTTGATCGCCAGTGGAGAGCCTTCACAGGCTGCGGTTATCTCCCGCCTGGATATTTCGCTCCCAATCTCGAGACCGCTACTATAGAGCGGGTGTGATCAGCTTGACGAGCTGCTGGTACCAGTGGCTGAAGTCCTTTGCGGAGAGCGGACGGGCCAGCCAGAAACCCTGTCCCAGATCATAGCCGGCGGCCCTGAGCAGCGCGTGCTGCTCTGGGGTTTCGATCCCTTCCGCCACCACGGCCATGTCGAGCCGATGTCCCAGGTCGAGGATGGAGAGCGCGATCGCTTCGGCCCGTTTGTCCTGTTCGATACGAGAGATGAAACTACGGTCGACCTTCAACTCATCGAACGTGAGCCGATGGAGTTGCATCAAAGAAGAGTAGCCGGTGCCGAAGTCGTCGAGTGACAAGCGGCAGCCCCGCTGACGCAGCCCGGCGAGAATATGTCTGGCATAGCCCAGACACCCCAGCGTGGTGGACTCCGTGACCTCCAGGATGAGATCGCGGGGCGCGATGTCGTATTGATCGATCAAGCTATCGAAATCCTCGAACAAATCGGCAGACTTGATCCACGCTGCTGGCACATTGACCGAGAGACTGAGATCCCAGCCCGCTCGCCGCCAGCGTTGCAACTGACGGCAGGCGAGACCGAGCACTTGCCAGGTCAGTTCGACGATCATCTCGTGGCGTTCTGCTAGAGGGATGATGACATCGGGCGATAGGACGCCACGACTCGGCTCCTGCCAGCGCACGAGGGCTTCAGCGCCGACCACGCGGTTGAGACCCAGATCGAACTTCGGTTGTAAGACCAGAAACAGTTCTCTTTGAGCCAATCCACGTGCCAGATCCTCCGCGGTGGGGGCATGGGGTTTGCCGGTGGCCGGTATCAACCAGCGATCCAGCTCCGCAACGAGTTTCGACTTATGCAGAAAACCGAGCATGTCGAGACTGTGCTGATTGCCGTAGCGAATGATGCGATCGGCGACGTCATGGCTGCACCCGCTGATAACGAGAATACTGGCATCGATCTTCAGGTCGAAGAGATACTCCAGAATATCGAGCCCGGTAAATTCGCCCAGGGAGAAGTCCAACAGTATCAAATCGACATTCAGTCTATGAGGGCATCTTGCCAGCTCTTCGAGGCCCTCGGCGGTGTCTACGCGATAGCCCCGCTGACTCAGCAGGTGTTCACAAAGATAGCGAATGTCTGCGTCGTCATCGACGACCAAGGCAAGTTTGCTCATGATGGAGGTCTCTTGGCCGAGCTGTGGCAGGCATCAAGAGATAAGGATGCCTGCCGGTTGCGATATCAGATATCAGAAGGCGGCCCATTCGTCGTTTGCCCTGGCGGGGCTTTTTGTCACCCGCGCTGTGACCCGCTCCGGGGCGATGGCCGTCGCCGGTGGGTGCCGAGACTCCGGTGTGGCGGCTTCATCTGTTGTGTCACTCAATTTGAAACTCGACAGCAGTTCGTCCAGCCGCAGTACCTGATCGCGCATCTCTGCCGCCGCCGCGCGCGACTGCTCGACCATCGAGGCGTTGTGCTGGGTCATGCTGTCGAGGTCGGATACGGCCGTGTTGACCTGGCCAATGCCGATACTCTGCTCCTTGGTGCCAGCACTGATCTCGTTGATCACATCATTGACATGCTGGACGCTCTTGACGATGTCCTGCATCGCGCTTCCCGCCTGATCCACCAGCTCCGCACCGCTGCGCGCGTGGGCGACGGAGGTGTCGATCAGCGTGCGGATTTCGTTGGAGGCTTCGCTGGAGCGACTTGCCAGAACCCTGACTTCCTGAGCGACGACGGCAAAGCCACGACCGTGCTCACCTGCGCGTGCGGCTTCCACTGACGCGTTTAGCGCGAGGATGTTGGTCTGGAAGGCGATGCTGTCGATCATCGCGATGATCTCGCTGATCCGGTTCGATGAATCCCGTATGTCGCCCATGGTGGCGATCACCGCTTGCATCGTGTTCTGACCGGCCCTGGCGTTGTCGACGGTGTCCTGGGTCAATCGAGAGGCTTGCTGGGCCGAATCCGCGGTGTTCTTGACCGTGGCGGAGATCTGCTCCATCGAGGCTGATGTCTGCTGCAGATTGGACGCTGCCTGCTCGGTCTTGGCAGCCAGGTTGGTGCTGCCATTGGCAATTTCATCGGCGGCGACATTGACCGACTCGGTGCTGCTTCTGACCTCCTGGAGGACACCATCGATACGGGCGATGAAGTCATCGACGCAGTTGGCGAGATCGCCGATTTCATCCTTTCTTTCACTGGCAATACGCGCGGTGAGGTCGCCATCGCCTTCGGAAATTTCGCGAACCCGCGCTGTGATCTTGCGCAACGCCTTGGACATCAGTACCGGCCCCGCAAAGGCCAGCGAGACGGCGCCTGCCAGAATGACAAGACTGAATATCATCACGAAGATGCCTTGGGCGTCAGCCCAACCCAGCACTTCATCTTCGACGGCGTGGACCTTCTTGAGTGTGGCGCCCTCCGCCACGTCGAGAATCTCTCTCATGGCATCCAGTGCCACGATAGAAGCGTTGTCCGCCTGACCTCTTGCAGCCTCTACGTCATTTCCCCCGTGCAGCTTGAACGTTTCCGCGGATGCCGTTTTCCAGGTCTGATAGCGCTCACTGAAATCCTGTGTCAACTGGACGACGTCCGGATAGTTATGCATCAGCTTCTGGAAAGCGAGCATTCTGTCCTCGACCTGTTGGGCGTTCTCTCGATAAGAAGCCTCAAGTTCTTCCGCGCGAGGCGAGCTGGGTGACACCAAGAGATAGGCCAGTTCCGCTGCCCTTGCCTGATAGATGTCCCTGTCGGCATTGAGTATGGTATTCGTCGCCCCGTTGAAGGTATCGCTGAACTCCATGAGGCGGGATTTCAGCGCTTCGATGAGACGATAATCCGCGGCACCGAGGATGATCAGTGCGATAGGCACCATCAAGAAAGCCAGCGTATATTTCACTCGGATCTGGTGTAGTTTTTCCAACATGGCGTAGGCCCCCTGCGTGGATAATAAGCAGGAAGGTAAGGCCCGTTTCCATCGTTAGTCGACTAGCTTTCTCCAATGTTTACACTTGTTAACAAAGTGTTCGTTGGATCTTCTCTCAGGCGTGAGAACAGGCGATCGTTGTCGGAAATTCTGCACGGGGCAATTGGTCTGCCAGGGGGCCGATGGGGCGAGCGCAGTCCGCTGATATCTAGTGTCTAGCGCACAACGGCGTGCCCCTCATGGCCCAGCAGCCAGCACTTGCGCTCGAGCCCGCCAGCGTAACCGGTGAGGCGGCCGTTGGCGCCGATCACCCGATGACAAGGCACCACGATCGCCAAGGGATTGCGGCCATTGGCCGCCCCCACCGCGCGGGTGGCGGTAGGGCGGCCGATGGCTTCAGCTTGTTCGGCATAGGAGCGGGTCTCGCCGAAGGCGATCGTGGTCAGCGCCAGCCATACCCGGCGCTGGAACTCGGTGCCGGCGGGCGCCAGTGGTAGTTCGAAGTGGGTGAGCTCGCCTGCGAAATAGGCACCAAGCTGCTGCGCACAGCGGCGGGTCAGGGCGCTCGGCCGGGCATCGCTGCTGGCGCTGGTGACGAAGCCGATCCAGGTTAGACCGGCCTCGCTGGCGCGGATCTCGATCTCGCCCAGCGGCACGCCGGCGGGCGGGGTGTAGCGCTGGCACGCCTCGGTGCGGCCGGCGAGCGGGCAGGGCGCGAAGAAAGAAAGCGGAGCGTTCATATCACCGTGTCCCATAGTTGCAGGGTGAGGTAGCTGCGCCAGGGCGCGGCACGGGCGGGGTCGAGTGGTTGCGGCTGACGCGCCAGCGCACGGCGCAGGCCGACATCGCCGTCCAGCCAGATGTCGGGGTCGCCGTTCCCACGCATGGCGACGACGTTGGCCGTCCATGGGCCGATGCCCTTGAGCGAGAGCCACTGCCGTGGGTCGTCGCCGATGTCCCCCCGGTCATGGGCGTTCGCCAGCCGCCGGACGGTTTCCCGGCGGCTGGCGGGCAGCTTCAGGAAAGCCAGATCGCTGACGGCGATGGCGTTGGCGGTGGGGAAGCGCCGGCGTCCGCCGGTATCGGCCTCCCCGAGGTGGTCGACCAGGCTCTGGATCAGGCGATTGGCGGCGGCGATCGAGATCTGCTGGCCGAGCACGGCACGGATGCCGGCTTCGAAGACGCTCCAGGATCCCGGCAGGCGCAGCCCTTCGGTCAGCGGTAGATCCGGTAGATGCCGCTGCAGGTGGGCTTCGATGGTGGCGGTGTCGGCATCCAGGTCCAGCATCCGCCGGATCTGACCCACGATGGCACTGAGGTCGCCGAGCTCGCTCAGGACCAGCGTGACCACGAACTGGTGTCGCTCGGGGTCGTGCCTGGCCTCGAAGTAGCCGGTGGTCTCCCCCTGTCTCAGGGTCCGCCCCAATGAATGTTCGTCGACCCACTCCAGGCCGTCGATGACGTGAAGCGCATAGAAATGGCGCAGGCGTTCCCACTGGTAGGGCGGGCGATAGGCGAGCTTGACGGTCAGGGCAGCGTTGTTGCGTTTGCGCCGTCGGATATCGCTGGGTGCCAGCGCCATCTGTCGTTTGAAGGCATCGTTGAAACGCCGAAGACTGGAGAAACCGCTGGCGTGGGCGACGTCGATCACCGGCAGTGTCGTCTCATGCAGCAGTTTCTTGGCGAACAGGCACTGGCGGTAGATTGCGTACGCCTTGGGCGATACCCCGAACCTGCGCTGGAACAGTTGGCGCAGATAGCGCTCGCCGATACCCAACCTGTCGCAAAGCGCCGTGATATTGCCCTGTTGCAGCGCGCCGGCATCGATCAGGCGAATGGCCCGCGCCAGCGTGGTCTGGGGACCCTGCCAGGCGGGAGAGTCCGGTGCGCTGTCCGGACGGCAGCGCAGGCAGGGGCGAAAACCGGCGCGGGTAGCGGCGACCGCCGACTCGAAATAGCGAACATGGCGCTCCTGCGGGAGCGTCGCCGGGCAGATCGGGCGGCAGAAGATCCCGGTGGTTTCCACGGCAATGAAGAAGCGACCGTCGAAGCGGGCGTCCCGGGCCAGTCGGGCACTGCGGCATTGCTGAGGGTCGAGCATGGGGGCGTGTCCTGATCATCGTCTCGGCCTCATTGTAGCGGGACGAGTCGGCGGGGCCGGCCGGATCCGGCACTCAATGATTGCCACGGCGAGGATATCGGATCGTCGAGTCGAGGCAAGAACGGCGCCTGCGAGGCGCCGTTCGAGAGCGAGGCTGGCAGATCGCGCGCGTCGCTATTCCCAGAGCCTGTCGTAGTCATTCCAGTAGTGACCCATGTCGCGATCCTGGGTCAGGCCATACAGCGTGTAGCGGCGGGAGAGACGAGCGCCGCCATCGCGGGTCAGCGGCTGCCAGGCGATGGTCGTGCTGCTGCGGCTCGATTCCGAGAAGAAGACATCGAGCGGGATCGAGACGTAGAGCCCCTTGTCGAAACTGCCCTCGCCGTAGTCGTCGCCGGCGTCTGTCAGTGTCGCCCAGGCGCCGATCCGCACCCCGGAATCGAACTGGCGGGAGAGATCGAACGTCGCACCGAGGTCCTTGGCCAGATAGCGACCCACGCTGACCTGAGCGAGAACGTCCTCGATTCCGGTCTCGATATAGGCGGTCGCGTGGCCGGTCCAGGTGTCGTAGTCGCGCATGTCGAAGCGCTGGTCGAAATCCCGCTGCTTGACCCAGTTGAGGTCGACGCCGAACGCTACCGGACTGTTGAACGGGCGATAGAGCACTTCGCCACCGGCGCCGGCATACATCATCTCGAGCAGACCGCCGTAGGCCATGCCGTACCAGTCCTGGCCGAATCGCAGGGTGCGGGTGTACTGCAGGTTGTAGATACCGAGACTGGTTTCATCCAGATAGCGGTTGATGTTGGTGCGAACGCGAGGCAGCCTCGAATTGGCGACATAGTCGAAGTCATCGAAATTGTCCGCCAGGTTCAGGGCGGCGCGGCCGCTGAACCAGCCGTTGGGGTCGGTGCGGTATTCGGCGTCGAGCTTGGCATAGACCTGATAGAGGTAGCCGTCGGGGCCTCCCAAGTTCTGATTCAAGCCCGGTGACAGGCTCCAGGTGAACTGATCGAGATTGTTCTGATAGAGCAGCTCGCCAGCGGGAGGGGTGTCGCCGGGTTGCGTCAACGCCGAGGCATACAGACCGTAGTGATACTGCTGGTCGTAGGACGTGGAACCGGCTGCGTCGAGATAGGCCTGGCGATCATGGACGTCGTCGCGCAGTCCCATGCCGACACTCTGCCAGCGGTAGCGGTACGTGCCGATATCTTCCGCGGTATGGTTGTTGAGGATGCGATTGGCGCGGCCTTCGCTTTCCAGCATCGAGCGATATTTGGTCGCCTCGGCCTCGACGATCAGCTCATCGTCGTCGCGGGTGATACGCCGCACGCGCATCCCGGCATTGGCCTGCAGTTCCGAACTGACGGCTTGCCAGTCCCGCGCGGTCCGCTCCGGTGCCGCCTGGATCGGCACCGGGCTGGGGTCATCGGTCTTGGGTTGGGCAAGGCCGGCAAGGTTGCCTCGGAAGGTGATGCCGAACATGGCGGTGTCGCCGCGCTCCCATCCGGCGCTCAACGAGACGTTGTCGTTGAGGCTCAGGCGGGCCCCCAGATTGACCGGAGAGGATTGATCCAGGGTGGTCTCGAACGGTTCGTTCCGGTAGTCGTTGCCATCGTATTCGAGCTGGAGGGTCAAAGGCTCCCAGCCGGTCTGGTATTCGATACCGCCGAACAGTCCGACGTCGCCGCTGAAGATGTCGCCGAACTCGAAGTCGCCGGCTTCATCGGGGTTCTCCGTGGAGCGCTCGTCGAAGCGGTCCGAGACTGCCGACAGCGGATTGCCGATGCCGCCGCCATGGGCCAGATAGCCCCAGCCCAGCCCGAGCGTGAAATCGAAGTCGTACCAGCGCTTGCTGGCGACCAGATACTCGCTGCCGAAGAGGCCGGTACCACCGAAGTCGCGAAAGCCCAGCGCCACGGCTGGCGTATTGCGGTCCTCCTCGAGCAGCCGGAACTTGAAGTCGATCCCCTTATCCAGATAGGCGCGCCCGGGATCGCTGGAGGCCGGGTAGTCCTGGTTGGTGATCGCCGTGTAGCGAAAGCCGGCCTCCAGCCAGTCCATGGGCTGAAAGCTGATGTTGTAGCGGAGGTAAGGCGACACATGGCTGTGATTGAGGGAGATGTCCCCCAATGGGGCCATGCGTGCCGTTGGCGTCTGCATCAGCCCGATACCGCCGAAATCGGTGCGGGCCTGGCCCAGGTCCGCTTGCACGATGGGGGCGTGCGCCATCAGCATCGGGAGCGAGACTCCCATGACCGGGGTAAAAAGGCGCAGCTGCGTCCAGCGGCGATCTGCGAATATCGTCATGAGCATGGCTTATTGATAGAGATGGGCTGGATCGAGCGTGATGCATTCGTCGCCGGGCAAGCGTGTGGCCAGAAACTGGGGTAGGGCCATATCGACCCACTGGGCGCCGACGGAATCCAGGGGCAGGGCGACCACCACGCGGGTGCCCGGAACCAGTGGGGCCCGCTGGTGATTCCAGGCGGCGATGCCCAAGCGATGGATTTCGCCCTGAGGGCTCACCAGTTGCAGTGTATCGGCACCGGTATAGGCGTCCCCGTCGAGTCGGGCGAGCAGCGTATCGGTGGTCATGCCCGGCTCCCATGCCAGTCTGGTAACGCCCAGGGGCGTCCAGGCCTCGATCCAGTCGGGGGTCTGGCACCAGCCCAGTGCATCGACATCCTCGAGTTGGGGAACCTGACGCAGATGCGCCATCAGCCAGGTCGGATCGACGCGCCCCGGTATCCGACTCTTGTCCAGTTTGCCGATCGCCTCCCGCCACGCCTCCAAGCCGTTATCGACCCGTGGCGCCGCCAGTAGCCGGGCCTGCATCGCAAGCCCCTCCAGCTCGGCGTCGAGGCGGCGTTGGCGCTGCCGGTCCTCGGCCGTTGCGTCATCTCGAGCCACGAAGGCACGCGACCAGTTGACCGTGGTCTCCCGTTCCACGGTCAACCAGGCATCGAGCAGCGAAGGGGAAGGCGACGGCGGTCGACGTCCCTCGATATCGATGGTGACGGTCGAGGTCGGTGCGCTGTCGTCCTGGGCTCCGGCGGTGCCGGCCAGGCCGAGACCGCACAGTACGATGGCGATCCAGTGACAGGTACTACGCCATGGCTGGCGCCGATGATACGGGAAACGGGGGGTCACCATGTGTCGATCTCGTCCTTGCTGCACTTCACGAAAATCCCTGTATCGCTCTCGCCGCAGGGCGACGGTGTCAGGGTCACCAAGGGCGGGCGACCTGCCAGTCGAATACCGGCGCCCCGGGCCACGGTTGGGTTTCGACAGCCCACAGGCGACCATCTTCCGGCGCTCGCCAAAGTGTGCCGTGAGTGACGTTGCCATCCTGCCAGTTCACGGTTTCATGGCAGACCTGCAACGCTCGAGACATGAGCGGCAGTTCGATTCGGGAAGGTGTCGCGTCACACTCGAGCAGGGCTGTCGCCTGGCCGTGGTGCAGTTCGCCATCCGCCGTCTGCCACTCCCGCGTGAGACGATAGGCGATCGATGAGGAGATCCCTCTCCAAGGGCTTTCGCCGACAATCTCGCCTTTCGCGTCGATGAGTCGGGTGTCGATCAAGTTCTGCTCGAGACCGGCGCTACTGTGCAGGTAGCCATCCTTCAGGGCGACGGTGGCCGAGTCGCGGAACTGCCAGTAGGTCATGTCTCCAACCTGACTCGCCAGGATCACCAGTCCGCCATGCCCCCCGACGTGAAAGTCGAGCGACGCGTAGGAAGTGGCGGCGGCTTGGTCGGACACGCCCCCGGTGGCGGATCCCGGGACCAGGCCATCAAGGGAGCGCCCACTGCCCAGGGAGCAGCCTGAGAGGATGAGGCTGGCCATGGCGAGACAAAAGAAGACCGCCCGAGGGCGGTCTTCCAGGCGGTAATGACGTGCTGCTGTCATTACCGGGTCCCGGTCGTACCGGTGGTGCCGGTCGTTCCGGTAGTGCCGTCACTGCCCCCTGCTGCGGCCAGCGCACCGACCGACGATGCCGCGGTGCTGGTGCCGACAGACGACGCTGTCGATGCACTAGCGGCGGTGCCGGCTCCGGCGGCGCTGCCCGTTGCAACTTCCTGGGCGACGGCGAGTGAAGAGACAGCCATTAACGCGACTGCCATTATGGCCAGTTTCTTCATAAGTACCTCCTAACGTGTTGGTTAAACCAACGATGTGGTCCGAAGACCACCTGTATTCTTACCAATATCACGTATCTGAGCAATTATAACTTTCAATTTTCTGACGTTGTAGTGTGTCAAAAAAAAGACACCCGGGTCGTTGCACTGAATGGCATCAAGTATAGTTAGTCATCTCCATTATGGTGCAAGCGCTGCACGATAAAGCAATAAAATTATAATGTGTTTTTATGAAACATTAGTTGTCTTTAGTGTGAGTATCGAGTTTTATTTGTCTAATAATGGCGACAGCTGAACCATTTGTAAGGTTCACGAATCGCGGAAATTGGCCGATTGGCAGGGAGAAGCGCTAGGCGCATGGCACCTCGCTTGGGCCGAAAGCCCGGTGCTGTGAGGCGATTTCACACGAAGCGTCCTATAAGTTATTGAAAATCAAAAGCAGGCACTCCCAATGCCCGGGTTTGTTTCATTGGGTTTCCTGTGTCACTTGATGTGTGTTTTAAAGGGTTGATGGTAACTTTCTGCTTTTGTTGATAATTCCGGCTGTCGCGAATTCGTCACACCGGATCGTTATCAGTAGGGGTCAGATCCATGTGGGTTCGTGGAATTCTTGGTTCTTGCACACTTTGAAAACCGTTTTTGTAACTCAGGGGTTAGCTATTTTGTTTGATTTGAAAAGTTGGCACGCTATTGGCATTGGTTGATTTGCGAGGAGGCTGAGTCAAGGATTGCTCGACTTCAAATGTTGCGCATCGGTGATCGGCGGGCGTCGATGATGCGCCATTCTTTTCTATGGAGAACTCGACACGATAATCAGGGCTTCGGGGAATGCCGTTAAAATCCCGGGGCGGTAGCGTGTTTAAAATTTATTTTAACAGCGGATGTCATTCACGGGTCATAGTAGTCAGGGCTTTATATGGACGAAATAAAGGGTGTTCGACAGGGATGATGAAAACTCGCGAAGGTTGCAGTCGCTCTATTTTCCGATGGTGTTTGCCCGTGTTGGCGTTATCGCTGGTCGTTACCGCCTCCGGCTGCGCCTTTGCGCCCGGGGGACACATCGACTATGACACGGATTCTGCCCCTATCGATGATCTGGTCGATATAGAGCCGATCACGCTGGGCCTGGTCCGGACACAGCAGGCGACGACGTCACTACGAGGTGGGAGCGGCGAAGATGCCGACCTGCAGCGGGCGGCGGTCGCTTCCCACGATGACCCGGCGCTGGACGACCGCTACGAGTATCACATCGGCATTGGTGACGTGCTGTCGATCATCGTCTACGACCACCCGGAGTTGACCATACCTGCCGGAAGCGAGCGGCCGACGGAAGACACGGGCAATACGGTCTACAGCGACGGAACGATCTTCTATCCCTACGTGGGACGTATCCAGGTGGCCGGACGCACGGTGGAGGATGTCCGCTCCCAGCTTCAGCGGCGCCTGGCGACCTACGTCACCGAACCCCAGGTCGATGTCAAGGTCGTGGGCTTCAATTCTCAGAAGGTGTACGTCACCGGGCAGGTCGAGAATCCCGGGGTGATGCCCGTCACCAACGTTCCGATGACGGTGCTGGATGCCATCAATCTCGGTGGCGGCCTCAATGGGGAAGCCAACTGGCACGACGTGGTGCTGTCGAGAGGCAGCGTCGAAACGCATATCGACGTCTATTCGATGCTTCAGAACGGCGATATGCGCCAGAACCAGTTGCTTCGGGACGGGGATGTGCTCCATGTATCCGATATTGGCAGTCAGAAGGTCTTCGTCATGGGCGAAGTGATGGACCCGGTGACGCTGCCAATGGGGAATTCGCGCCTCTCGCTGACCGATGCGCTGTCCCAGGCAGGCGGGATGGACGAGACCCAGGCCAACGCGAAGGGCATTTTCGTGATCCGTCAATCCGCGCCGGACAGCGGCAAGCTGGCCACGGTCTATCAGCTCGATGCACGCAATACGACGGCGCTGGTGCTCGGGGCGCAGTTCATGCTGCAGCCCACCGATATCGTCTATGTCACCGCCGCGCCGCTGAGTCGTTGGAACCGGGTCATCAACCAACTGACCCCGACGATCAGTTCCGTCTATCAGGTGACACGAGCCACGCGTGACTTCGACGAACTTCGCGACGGCAACTGACATGTTCGATCGAATACTGGTGTTGTGCACCGGCAATATCTGCCGCAGCCCGGTGGCCGAGGCGCTGCTGAGGCAGCGATTCCCCGGCAGGCAGATCGACTCCGCGGGGCTGGGGGCGGTGGTCGGCGAGGGCGCGGACCCCACGGCCCGGGAACTGGCGGAGCGGGAGGGACTGGACCTGTCCGCCCATGTCGCGCGACAGGTCGATGTCGGCATGTTGCAGTCCGCCGACCTGGTCCTGGTGATGTCCGATGGTCAGCGTCGAGCGGTGACGGAGCTGCATCCCGCCGCCAGTGGCAAGACGATGCTTCTCACTCGGTGGACCGGGGAGGGCGAGGTGCCCGATCCCTATCGCAAGAGTCGGAGCGCTTTCGAACACGTTCATCGTTTGCTGACACAAGCTGCAGATGCCTGGGTAGGCAAGTTGCCGGATCGCTGAAAGGATGCAAAAACCCCACATGACCACAAGCAACACATCGACGACATCGACAGCGAGTAACCACGAAGAGATAGACATTCGTCGGCTGCTGGGGATCTTGCTGGATCACAAGAAATGGGTGATGGCGAGCGTTCTGGGCTTCGCGTTGATCGGAATCGTGTACGCCAGCCTGGCGACACCCATCTATCGGGCCGATGCCTTGGTGCAGATCGAGAGTGATTCGCCGGGCAACAATCCGCTCCAGGAGGTGACGAGTCTGCTGGGCGAGAAGCCGCCGACGCTCTCCGAGATCGAGATCATTCGGTCACGGATGGTGCTGGGCCAGGCGGTCGACCTGCTCAATCTCGACATCAACGTTGCGCCGGTTACCCTGCCGATCATCGGAGCGTTCTTCGAGCGTCAAGGCATCGGGCGGCCCGGGTTCGCCAGCGGCTGGGGCTATGCGTTCAGCGGCGAGACCATCGCTGTCAGTGAGATGCCGATGGCCGATGCCTATCTCGGCAAGACGTTCACCCTCGAGGTCCAGGACAGCTACACCTACCGTTTGCGGGATGCCGACGGGGAGTCTCTGGGGTCGGGCAAGGTCGGCCAGTTGAGTACGTTCCTGAACGGTGACGTTGCCATGCGGGTCACCTCGATCCAGGCACCAGCCGGCGCCGAGTTCACCGTCCAACACGTGCCCCGACTGGCAGCCATCAACGGCTTGCGGGGGCGCTTCGAGGTCGGGGAGGCCGGCAGCGAGACGGGGATCCTCAGCTGGAGCCTGACTGGCCCGGATCCGGATGCCGCCAAGAAGACGCTCAATACGATCGCCGACATTTACTACTCGCAGAACGTTCAACGGCAATCGGAAGAGGCACGCAAGAGCCTCGAGTTCCTGAATACTCAGGTGCCGCAGATCCGTAGCCAGTTGAACGAATCGGAGGAAAAACTCAACGAGTATCGTGAGTCCAAGGATAGTGTCGACCTCTCGTTGGAGACGAAATCGGTCCTTGAGCGGATCGTGAATCTGGAATCCCAGTTGAACGAACTGGAGATGAGCGAGGCGGAGATCTCGCAGCGTTTCACCAAGAGTCACCCGACCTATCAGGCGCTGCTGGAGAAGAAGGCGCAGCTCCAGCGCGAGCGGGACAATCTCGACAAGCAGGTCAAGGGGTTGCCGGAGACTCAGCAAGAGATCCTGCGGCTGCAGCGGGACGTCGAGGTGACCAACGAGATCTACGTCCAACTGCTCAACAAGGTGCAGGAGACCAAGATAGCCGAGGCCAGCACGGTGGGTAACGTGCGGATTCTGGACGGTGCCGAGGTTCTGCCGGCACCGGTGGCACCGAACAAGCCACTACTGGTCGCCGTTGCCATCATCGTCGGCTTGATCGTCGGGGTTGCCGCCGTCTTCCTCAGGGCGCTGTTCAACCGCGGTATCGAAACCCAGGAGCAGATCGAGGATCTGGGGCTGCCGGTCTACGCCACCATTCCGCTGTCGGACGAGCAGGGCAAGCTGAATCGACGCGTGAAGCGCTCCGGCAAGGAGTACGCCCGCAGCTATCCCAGCGGTCTGCTGGCCGCGCGCAATCCCGCCGATGTCTCGGTCGAGGCGCTGCGTGGGCTGCGGACCAGTCTTCACTTCGCCATGCTCGAGGCGGGCAACAATCGGCTGATGATCACTGGACCCAGCCCGGGCGTGGGCAAGAGCTTCGTCAGCGTCAATCTGGCGACGGTGTGTGCCCAGGCGGGACAGCGCGTGCTCGTCGTCGATGCCGATATGCGCAAGGGGCAGATCCACAGCGCTTTCGGCGCCGCTTCCGAGAACGGGTTGAGCGATGTGCTGTCCGGCAAGCAGGGGCTCGAGCAGGTGATTCGCCCGGTCGACAAGGTGGACAATCTGCATTACGTCGCCCGTGGCATGGCGCCGCCGAATCCGTCCGAACTCCTGATGACGCCGCGTTTCAGCGAATTCCTCGCTCAGGTCAGCGAACGCTTCGACCTGGTCATCGTCGATTCTCCGCCGATTCTCGCGGTGACCGACGCGGCCATCATCGGCAAGCAGATGGGCACGACGCTGATGCTCGCCCGGTTCCAGACCAACCCGGTCAAGGAGCTGGAGTTGGCGATCGGCCGGCTGAGGACGGCGGGCGTCGAGCCCCGAGGCGCTATCTTCAATGCCGTGGAGCGCAAGGCCGCTACCGAGTACGGCTATGGCTACTACCACTACAGCTACAAATGATGGCCACCCGACCGTTCGAATCCCGATGGATTGATCCAACTCCGGGACTATCCTCATGACGCTTTCTCTGCTGGGCGGCAGACACGCCCGGATCGTTTCGCGATTGCGAGGCGAGTTGTTCGTCAACCTCTGCCGCACCTTCGCCGCCAGGGGCATCGCCGCGCTGGGGACGATCCTGCTGGGGGTCGTCCTGGGTCGCTTCTACGGTGCCCAGGGCGTGGGGGTCTTCGCGTTGGCCCAGAGCGTCATCTTCGGTGCGGGCATCATTGCCTGCTACGGCCTCAATGGGTCGCTGATGCGCTACATCAGCCAGGACAACGCCAGCCCCTACATCCTGCGCTACCTGCGTTGGGCGCTGGTGCGGGCGGGCTGGCTGAGCCTGCTCCTGGGGGGCGGGATCGGCCTGCTGCACCGTCAGATCGCCGAGGCCTTTGGTTCGCCCGAGCTCTCGTCGCTGCTGATCAGCATCGCGGTGGCGACGCCGGCCTTCACGCTGTCGTTCGTGCTGGCGGGGTTCCTGAAAGGCGTGAACATGCCAGCCAGGGCGAGTCTGCAGGAGAACGGCTCGATATCGCTGCTGGCCGCACTCTGCATCCTGGCTACGGTTTTCGTCACCGATTCCCGCTCGCTGCCGCAGGCCGGCTGGGCATTCTGTCTGTCGGCCTGGCTGGTATGCCTGCAGGGGACTCTCCAGATGGTGCTGTGGTTGCGCCGTCATCCCGCCGTGCAGCGTACCGACGGGGGGAATACCGAGGCGCTGCCTCATCGAGGCGAGTTCTTCGCCACCGCGCAGAGCTTCATCGTCCTCAACCTGTCGATGTTTCTCCAGCAGGTGGTGGCGATGTTGATTGCCGGGGCGCTGCTGAGTCACGCCGATCTCGGGCTGTTCAAGTCCGCCGAGCGAGTCGGCATGGTCATCAGCTTCATTCTGCTGGTCATCAACGCGGTCTTCCCGCCGCGTTTCGCGCAGCTTTTCCATCGTGGCGAGCACGAGGCGCTGGGGCGGCTGGCCCGCCAGAGCTCGATGGTCGCGGCGGGCATGGCAACGCCGCTGGCGATCGTCTGCTTGCTCTTCCCGGAGTGGGTGCTGGGCTGGTTCGGGCCGGAGTTCCGCGAGGCGGCGAGCCTGTTGCGTATCGTCGTCATCGGCCACCTCGTCAACGTGTCGTTCGGCTCGGTGGGTTTCCTGTTGACGATGACGGGGCGAGAGAAGGTGATGCGCAATATTTCCCTGGTCTGCAGCGCTCTGGGACTGTTGGCTTTCGTGGTGTTGATCCCGCTATGGGGGGCGGTCGGTGCCGCGATCTCTCTCGCCATGGTGCTGGGGATGCAGAACCTGGTCGCGGCATGTTTCGTCTGGCGTCGGATGGGCATCGTCATGCTGCCGATCCGGCGCTGAACCGCCACGGATGCCGGGGGCGGACCGGCTCCGGCTCGGCACCTTACCTTGATCGAAATCGCAGGCCACGGATTGCCGTCGGCGGTTAATGGATAGCGAGAGACATGCTGGTAATCAACGCCAAACGGCTGTTCGTGGCAATGGCGATCGTTTTCGCCATCGCGCTACCGAAATCGGGGGTCGCCGTGGGCGGCATCCCCCTCAATACCATCTATCTGCTGATCTGCTTCTCGTTCCCGATCCTGTTTATCAAGGCGATCCTGGGGACGGGCCAGCTGGGCCGCCAGGATCGCTACTCGATCTACATCTGGTTGCTGATGCCGTTCTGGGCGTTGTTCCTGACGGTGACGCTGCTCAACGGTATTGCCAGCGTCGGGATCTACTTCGGTTACATCATGGCGCTGATCGTGGTGCCGATCTTCTTCTACCTATGGTCGAAACGGCTGTCGGCGGAGAACGTTCGCTATCTGTTGGTCTGTCTGCGCAACTGCACTCGGTTCGCAGTCGCCTTCGGTCTCTTCCTCTTCGTTCTCAAGATCGGAACCGGGCAATATTTCTCCATCCCCGCACTGACCACGACCTTCGGCGCCGAGCGGACCCTCGAGGCCCGGATGAACGATCGCGGCGGGATCTACAAGCTGTTCTCGACCTACAACAACGGCAATATCTACGCGGTCTGCATGATCATGCTGCTGCCGGTCTACGCCGTCATCGAGAAGAACCGGTTGTGGCTCCTGGCGCTGATGCTGACGATCATGTTGACGCTCTCGCGCACCGCCTGGGCACTGTTGCTGATCTACTGCGCGTTCGAGTACCTGATCTTCAACAAGGCCATATCGGTCAAGAAACTGATCGTGATCTGCCTGGCGGTGTGCCTGGTGGTACCGGGCATCATTGGACTGCTGGGCATGATGGGCAAGGACGTCACGTTCCTTTTCGACAGCAATCTGGGCGGCCGGGCGGCTTATCTGGAGTACTTTTTCGATGCCGGTCTGATCTCCAGTACGCCGATCTACTGGTCCTACGAGATCCCCTACGTCTCCATCGCGGAGTTCGTCGGCCTGATTGGATTGATCCCTTTTCTGATGTTCTTCGCCAACATCGTGATGGCGCGGAGTCTCTTCGACGCGACCCGGCCGATCAGTCGCGCCGCTTCGATCGGGTGCGTGATGTATTGGGTCGCGACCTTCTCCGATGCCGCGCTGGTGCTGGTCCCGACCTTCATCATCTATTGCCTGCTGGTAATGCTCTCCTTCAGCGAGTGAATTCATGAAAATCATGCATGTGTGCGAGACGGTGACCGGCGGCATCGCCACGTATCTGAACAATGTGGTGGCGGAGCAGGCGCGACGTCCGGAAGTCGAGGCCGTGTCGGTGTTGCTGCCGCTCACCCAGCTCGAAGAGATCAACCTGGGCGATATCGACGAGCTGCAGGGCAAGATCCATATCGTCGGGTTCGAGGGAGACGGCCGGATCCAGCGACTGAAGCATCTTGCACTGCGTCTGCGCGGCGCGGTGTCCCAGGCACGCCCCGATGTGGTGCATGTCCACAGTACCTTCGCCGGCTTCCTCTGCCGCGCATTGCCGGTCTCTTTCCACGGCGCCAAGTTGATCTATCAGCCTCATGGGGTCGCGTTCGACCCACATCGCATCTCCGGCCTCAAGAAACATGGCATCGAGTGGGTGGAGAGAGTGTTGTACCGACGCACCGACGGTGTCGTCGCCATCTCGGAGTATGAGCGCGCACTGCTGGAAGCGGCTGGGATGGGGGACAAGACGCTGCTGATCAAGAACTGCGTGCGCGATACTCGGGAGGCGATCGGCGAGGGGCGCAAGGAGGATTTCTATCTGTTTATCGGGCGTTTCGATCGTCAGAAAGGGTTCGACCAGCTCCACGCGTTCTGGGGCGAGGATCGCCCGCCGCTGAAGATCGTCGGCGGCAACGTCGTCGATTCCGATGCCACGTTTACCGCCCGCGACAACATGGAATTTCTCGGGTGGCAGGACAATACCGCCCTCGACGGGCTGATCGCGCGGGCCAAGGCACTGATTGTCCCCAGCCGCTGGGAGGGATTCGGGCTGGTGGTTCTGGAGGCGTACCGCAATGCCACCCCGGTGATCTGCTCGAATCGCGGTGCACTGCCCGAGCTGGTGAGTCATGGCGAGACAGGCTTCGTCTTCGACTTCGACGACTTCTCGGCCTCTCTCTGCGCGGCGATGACGTCCTTCGACCGCTGCGACCGGCAGGCGATGGGCCGGCGCTGCCGTGAGCATTACGAGCGGGATTTCTCGCCGGCGAGCATGAATACCGAACTCTTGAAACTCTACCAGCCTAGTGGGCAGTGCTATGTATAGTCAGGTTCTGATCAACATCTCCAATCCCGAGGATTATCGCTTCTTCAAGCGCGTCTTCGCCGCCCCCGGCGCCAAGGGTTGTCGTGTCGAGTTCGTGGCCAACAACCTGATCATGTATGTCTACCTGACGCTGAAGCGCGAGACGGTGTTCATGCCGCGCCGAGGCCGCGGTCGTACCTGCCGCGAGAACAACTTCAGCATCCTGACCGGTCGCTTGACCCACGCGCAGGCCGACAGGGTCTATTCCGGTTTCGCGGAGTTCATCGAGCGAGAGCAACCCAAGCGCCAGTGGGACCTCTACATTCTGCCGAGCGGTCGCCTCGCGTCGCAGTCGGCACTGGCCGATCATGCTCGAGCCAATGGCATCGACGTGCTCTACACCGGCTACGGCAATATCGGCAACAAGACCTTCGCGGACCCGCAGGGTACCGACATGCAGTCCTATCTCTACGAGCATGTGGAGGTCCTCGACGATTACCCGGTCGATCTCGATGCCTTTCGCCGGTGGAAGCGCGAGTACACCGCCGCGCGCATGAAGCGGCACGTGATCGGGCAGGCGCGAAAGCTCGATTTCAAGACAGTGTTCCAGAAGTTCGTCCAGGTGGTGGGATGCCGCCTCGAGGCGATCCTGGGTTACGCCGGCGAGAACGCCTACGGCTTCGACGAGCTCAGGAAGCTCCGCAAGGCGGATGAGGTCGCCCTCGACGAGATGGATTGGGAAACGCCCTACCTGTTCTTTCCGATGCAGGTGAGTACCGACGCCCAGATCATCCTGAATTACCACAAGAACAGCGTGATCGATGGTCTCAAGGAAGCGATCGCGATGGCCAGGGAGAAGGGGTTGAGGCTGGTGATCAAGCCACATCCGGCGGAGATCAACCAGGCCATCCCTTCGATTCTGGCCGGGCTGCGGGCGGAGCACGGTTTCCTCATCGTCAACGAGAATACCTTCCAGTTGCTGGATCGGGCGGTCGAGGTGGTGACGATCAACTCCACGGTGGGTCTCGAGGCCAAGCTACTGGACAAGAAGGTGACGTTTCTGGGCAATACCTTCTATGCCCACTTCAGCGAGCGTCGTCTGGCGGCCTACATCGATCACTATCTGGTGAACGAGGACTACTTTCAGGATACTCCCTTCAGCGAAGCGAATTTCGTTAAGCTAATGGACCGCGCAAGATTGCATTCAATGGATAGAAGTGAGGTGGCTTGATGAAATCCGTATCGGTCGGCGGGCTGGCAGTGGCCAACGACGCGCCTTTCACGCTGTTTGGCGGCATCAACGTGCTGGAGGACCTCGACAGCACCTTGAGGGCCTGCGAGGCCTATGTCGAAGTGACCGGAAAGCTGGGTATTCCCTACGTGTTCAAGGCGTCGTTCGACAAGGCCAACCGCTCATCGATTCACTCCTTTCGCGGCGTGGGTCTCGACGAGGGGCTGAAAATCTTCGAGGCGGTCAAGCGCGAATTCGACGTGCCCGTCATTACCGACGTGCATGAGGTAGCGCAGGCCCAACCCGTCGCCGAGGTCGCTGACGTGATCCAGCTGCCGGCGTTTCTGGCCCGCCAGACAGACCTCGTCGTGGCCATGGCTCGGACCGGAAAGCCGATCAACATCAAGAAACCGCAGTTCTTGAGCCCGGGGCAGGTCAAGAACATCGTCGACAAGTGCGCCGAAGCGGGCAACGAGCAGGTGATCCTGTGCGAACGCGGCAGTTGCTTCGGCTACGACAATCTGGTCGTCGACATGCTGGGCTTCCGCGAGATGATGAACGTCAGCAGCAACGCGCCGGTGATCTTCGACGTGACCCATAGCCTGCAGCGCCGTGATCCGACCAGCGAGGCCTCGGGTGGGCGTCGTCGCCAGGCTCTCGAACTCGCCCGCGCCGGGATGGCGGTGGGGCTGGGGGGGCTCTTTCTCGAGTCGCATCCCGATCCCGACAACGCGCGTTGCGATGGTCCCAGCGCGCTGCCGCTCGACAAGCTGGAACCGTTCCTGGCCCAGATCAAGGCGGTGGACGATCTGGTCAAGAGCCTGCCAGCCGTCGAGATCGATTGATGCTCCGTCCGGATCTTCGTGACCAGATCGAACTCGTGCTGTTCGATGTCGATGGCGTGCTGACCGACGGAACGCTGCTGATCGGCCCGGAGGGCGAATCGCTCAAGCCGTTCAACGTGCGTGATGGCGTCGCGATCGGGCTGCTGAAGCAGCATGGCATCAAGAGCGGCGTGCTGTCGGCCAAGTCGAGCCAGCCACTACTGACGCGAGCTACCCAGTTGGGCATGGACGTGATCAAGATCGGCTTCAGTCGCAAGCTCGAAGCCATCCAGCAGATCGCCGAGGAGCAGGGCATTGCCGCCGAGCGTATCGCGTTCGCCGGTGACGATATCATCGATATCCCGGTGATGCGGAAAGTCGCCGCGGCCTATGCCCCGGCCGACGCCCACCCGCTGGTTCTCGAGGCTGCCGACCATGTGATGACGACCGCCGGCGGTCGTGGTGTCGCACGCGAGATTGCCGAGGACCTGCTCTTGGCGCGGGGCCTCGACCTGGCCGGGATGTACGCGCACATGCTGGGAGATGACGACGCGCTGCGTCGCCTGGTCCAGTAACGCCGGCGGGAGGAGGGCGCTCGCACCTCCCGCCATGTCTCAAGTCGCCGAACTCCCCCTCCGGCGCCCGAGTCACCGGCCGCCCGGCCGGTGACCCTGTCGAGGCCCTGGTCCTCGATCCCTGAAGCCCTCAGGTTTCGGAGGCTCGGCCTTCGACTCTCGATCCTATCGATATCTTTCTTATCGCGAAGTCGCGCGTCAGCGCGCGCTCGAATCATGGGCCTCGATGCCGTCGGTGCGGCGTCATCGGTCCGCCGACGGCAGTCAGCCAGTCCGGTCTGACAGCTACCCGTGTCAGGGAGGAGCAGTGAATGAATCTGGAATATCTGGAAACGGCCCGACAGGTCTTCGTCAAGGAAGCCGAATCGCTTCTGGAGGTTTCCCGCAAGCTCGACAACGACCTGAGCGCCGCCATCGACGCCATCCTGCAGACGCCGGGACGGGTGATTGTCTGCGGAATGGGCAAATCCGGCATCGTCGGTCGCAAGATAGCGGCGACGCTGGCGAGCACCGGCAGCCCGAGCTTCTTCATGCACCCGGGTGAGGCGTACCACGGCGACCTGGGCATGGTGACGCCTCACGACGTCTTCCTGGCGATCTCCAATTCGGGAGAGACGGAGGAGGTCGTCAAGCTGATCCCCTATCTCAAGGACAACGGCAACTACCTGGTCGGCATGACCGGTAACCGGAGCTCGACGCTGGCGCGGGCTTCCCATAGCCATCTCGATATCGGTGTCGTCGAGGAGGCTTGTCCGCTGCAGCTGGCGCCGACATCGTCGACCACCGCCACGCTGGCGATGGGGGACGCGCTGGCGGTGACGCTGATGAAGGCGCGGGATTTCCAACCCGAGAACTTTGCCCGGTTCCACCCGGGGGGCTCGCTCGGGCGGCGCCTGTTGAGCCGGGTCGAGCATGAGATGCGCAGCGACAACCTGCCGGTGGTCAAGGCGGAGGCGGAGGTGCTCGATGTGATTCAGGCGATGTCGCGCGGACAGTTGGGGATGGCGGTGGTCCAGCACAACGACAGTTGGGGGGTCATCACCGATGGTGACATTCGCCGTGCCATCGAGAAATACGGCGAATACGTCTTTTCCAAGAAGGCCTACGACTTCATGACGCCGCAGGCGTCGCGAATTGCCCCGACGGCCCGTGTCGAGGATGCGTTGGCGATGATGGAGTCCAGGAAAATCAATGCCCTGCTGGTTTTCGACAATGACCGGCTGGTGGGGGTTTTCCAGAAATAGCGGGCGGGTTCGGGCGGCTGTCCGCCGAGACCTGAACGTGATTTCCCGGACGCTTTTAAGGATGGATCTCGATGACGGAGTGTGAAATGACCTTCAAGGATGAGGTCCGGCAGCAGTTTTCAACAACAGCTATGTCAAGGGTCATCAGGATGATATCGGGAGAACGAATATGAGAAGTCTGAATCCTGTCAGGCGGTTGGCACCGTTGATCGACGTCATGGCGATTGTGTTGGCGGGGATTCTCGCCAACGGGATCCGGTTCCAGACGACGCAACTGGAGAGCGTCAATGCGCTGGTGCTGATCGTGATGGCGCTGGCTGTCGTGCTGATCAACCTGTCCGGCGGCGGTTACAGCAAGTGGCGCTCCACCCGGCTACGCAGCCGGATCTATCGGCTGCTGTGGGTATGGGCCGCGGTATTCGCGGCAGTGAGCATCCTGATGTTCCTGCTCAAGCTGTCGGACGAGGTGTCCCGCCAGTGGCTGGTGTTCACCTTCATGCTGTCGTTCTGTCTGGTCGCCGCCTCCCGGGCGCTGCTGATGATGCTGACGATGTACCACAACGGCAGCATTCGCAATCGACGCAAGGTGTTCCTGGTCGGGCCTGAGGAGAATCTGCTCGATGTGGCGCGTTCGTTGCGTCGGCATCAGGAGCAGGGGTATGCGATCGCCGGCGTCTGCCGCGGGCGCGTGCTGCGGGCGGAGAAGGCGCCGCGCAACCTGGCTCGCCGGGTGGAGAAGTCGGGTGCCCATGAGGTGTGGATCTGCCTGTCCGTCTCCGAGGGCGAACATGTCAAGGCGATCATGTACAACCTCCGCCATCTGCCGCTGGAAATTCGCTTCATTCCCCATTTTGCCGACATCCCGCTGCTCAACCATCGCGTCAGCCATATCGCCGGCACCCATGCCATCGACCTTAGCGTCAGCCCGATAGCCGGCAGTGCATTGTGGGTCAAGCGGCTCGAGGACATCGTCATCGGCGGTCTGATCCTGCTGCTGATCGCGCCGGTCTGCGCGGCTTGCGCCATCGCCGTCAAGTTCTCATCCCCCGGCCCGGTGCTGTTCAAGCAACTGCGTACCGGTGCCAATGGCCAAGACGTTCAGGTCTACAAGTTTCGCTCGATGAAACTGCATCAGGAGGAGAACGGCCAGGTTGCCCAGGCGACGCGGCGGGATCCTCGAATCACGCGGGTCGGCGCGTTTCTGCGCCGTACCTCGCTGGATGAGTTGCCGCAGTTCATCAACGTGATTCAGGGGCGCATGTCGATCGTCGGCCCGCGGCCCCATGCCTTGGCGCACAACGAGTATTACAAGGACCTGGTCGAGTCGTACATGCAGCGGCACATGGTGAAACCGGGGATTACCGGCTGGGCCCAGGTTCGTGGTTTCCGCGGTGAGACCGATACGCTGGACAAGATGCAGCACCGCGTCGAGCACGACCTCTGGTACATCAACAATTGGTCCTTGCTGCTGGACCTCAAGATCATCTTCCTGACGGTCTTCAAGGGTTTCACCGGCAACAACGCCTACTGATCCTTTCCTGTCTTCGGCCGCCGCTGGCCGCCGCAGTCCTCTCGTATCAAACGCAATCTCGCCGCTGCCTTCTCATCCGCTGTGACGTCGGCGGGACAAGTGCGGCGCGCTTCAACCCAATGCCCAAGGAAAGCTCTCGTGGAACAGACGACGGCAGCACGCTATCGATGGATCGATCTCGTCAGAGGGACGGCAGTCGTCCTGGTGATCGTGCTTCATTCCCAGTACGGGATTTCGATTCGCTATGACGGACTCTGGTCCTGGCTCCCGCTGATGTCTGAATATCTGGCACCGTTCAGGATGCCGGTGCTGATGTTCCTGTCGGGCCTGATGGTGGCGCGGTCACTCCGGAAAGGGCCGCGGCGGTTCTTCACCGGAAAGCTCAAGAACATTGCCCACCCCTACGTGGTGTGGACGCTCGTGGCCTTCGTGCTCTATTCACTGCGCTGGGTGCTGATGAACGAGCCCATGCCGGATGAGCTGTTTCCGCTGCTGATCCTGCCCTACAACTATCTCTGGTTCCTGTACTGCCTCTTCATCTACTACATCCTCGCTTTCTTCCTGTTCAAGTTGAGTGCCAAGGGTGCGGTCGCGGTGACGTTGGTCGGCTATCTGCTCTATTTCTACCTGGCCCAGCACCTGGCACCGGATTGGCTGCTGGTGCCGGACGACGACGGCCGGATGGTGCCGACGCTACCGACCAAGATCGTCTTCTATGCGGTCTTCTTCATGCTCGGCGGCTGGCTGGGCGAAAACCTGAGCGGATTCGCCGAGGGGCTCGCGCGGCTGAATCCGTTGGTGGTCTGGCTGCTGGTGGCGATCTGCCTGGCTGGCTACCTGCTGCCGCTGCATCCATTCTCGCCGGTCTATCTGCTGATCTCCCTGGCGTCGCTGGTGCCGCTGGCGCGTCTCGCCATGCTTGGGTGGGTGCAGCGCTGCACGACACTGCTGCAGTGGTGCGGACGCCAGTCGATCGTGCTTTTCGTTGCCCACATGCCGATCATTCTGGTGATCGTCACGGTCCTGTCGAAAGCGATGCCCGATTCGAATGCCAACCTGGTGTTCGCGCTGCTCTTCGTCGTGACCTTTATCTGCTGCTGTGTTCTGGCACGTATGTCTCAGCGCTGGGCCGCGGTCAGATTCCTGTTCGCCTACAACCTGAAGGGGCGTCAGGTTCGGGTCGGGAGCCGGGCCTGACTCCCCTGGCCGGGAGTTGATCGGGGAGGCCCGCCGATTGTCGGTGGGGGCATGGATAGCGCTTTGCGCCGGGCGTTCGCCGTCTCGCGGGAAGGTATTTAGGGAATGGAAAGGAGCCATTCGTTGGGTAAGGAACAGAAGTATCTCTACGAGATCCAGGGGTTGCGAGCCGTCGCGGCACTGATGGTCGCCGTCTATCACATCTGGATTCAGCGCGTCTCGGGCGGCGTCGATGTCTTCTTCGTGGTTGCCGCCTTCTTCGTCGTGGGATCGCTGACACGTCGGGTGCCGCTGTCGTTGGCCGATGTGCTGGATTACTACGGCAAGACACTACGGCGGCTACTGCCGAGCGCGGCGCTGGTGGTGTGCACGACGATTCTACTGTCAATGTGGTTGATGCCGGACTCGATGTGGCGCAACCAGATCAAGCATGCAATGGCGTCGATGCTGTTTCTGGAGAACTGGTCGCTGGCGTTGACTGCCACCGACTATCTCCAGCAGGGGGCACCGCCGTCGCCGTTTCAACAGCTCTGGGCACTGGCGGTTCAGGTACAGTTCTATTTCGCGTTTCCGCTGCTGCTTTGGGCAGGGTTGAAGCTCGATTCACGCCGGGGGCGTGGGGACAACCGCTCCTGCGTGCTGCTGCTGGTGGCAATCACCGTCCTGTCGCTCTGCTACAGCATCTACATTACCGAGAAGAATCAATCCTGGGCCTATTTCGATACCTTTGCCCGGGCTTGGGAATTCGCCCTTGGCGGGCTGCTCGCGCTCGGGATATCGCGGGTCTCGCTGTCACCGTCCGCTGCGAAGATGCTGGGTTGGATCTCGCTGGTCGTGCTGACGACCTTCGCCCTGTTTCTCGACGTTTCGACCCTGTTCCCCGGCGTCGTCGCCCTGGTGCCGGTGCTTGCCGCGATCGGAATCGTCATCGCGGCGCGGAACCGGTGCGACATGCGGTTGCTGAACAACCGATTCGTCGTCTGGTTCGGGGACATGTCGTTCTCGTTCTATCTCTGGCACTGGCCGCTGCTCTCTTTCTATCGCTATGTCACCGGATCGTTCGATGTCGGCCTCCTTCCGGGGCTGGCGATCATCGGCGGGGCCGGCGTTCTCGCCTTCCTGACCACATGGGGCCTCGAAACACCGGTGCGGCGCTCGACGCTGCTGTCTCGTCGGCGCATTCACACCTATGGCGCCTGCGTGCTGTTGATGGCATTTCCCCTTGCCTCGTTGGCAATGTGGTATCAGGACTATCAGGGGCGTAGCGCGGCAGCTAGATCGGAACTCGCGGCGTTCCTGCGCGCGCCCGATGGTCCTGATGACGATCTCCAGCCGTCGACCCTGATCGCCAGCATGGATCTGCCCGCATCCTCGTTCGATGGTTGCCATCAGAACTATCTGCAGCCCGAGGTCAGAGAGTGTACTTATGGCGATCCGGATGCGGACTATACGGTCGTGCTCGCGGGCGGCTCCCATGCCCAGCACTGGCTGGCGGCACTGAAGGTCGCAGCGGAGCGCGAGGCGTTCCGGTTGATCTCGATGACAAAGGGGGCCTGCATGCTATCGACCGATCCGCATGCCCGCTATCAGGTCAACCCATCCTGTCTGGCATGGAATCGAGAGGCACTCGAGCGTCTTGGCGAGTTGAAACCCGACCTGGTATTTACCACGGCGACTCGAGGACAGGGGCCGGAGGAGCGCGTGCCCAAGGGGTATCGGCAAGCGTGGCAGCGGTTGGCCGACGACGACATCGATGTACTCGCGATTCGCGACAACCCCTGGTACGGGTTCGACGTGCCCAAGTGTGTCGACCTCCAGGATAATCCGAGCGTGGCGTGTTCCATCCCCAGGCGCTCGGTGTTGAAGGCGCAATCGCCCACCGACCAGGTTCACCTGCCGAACGTCCAGTTCGCCGACCTGAGCGATCTCTTCTGCGACGACCGGCGCTGCTCGCCGCTGCGGGACAACGTGTTGGTCTACCGCGATGATCATCACATTACCAACACGTTCTCCTATCTGGCGGCGGATCGCATCATCGCGGCGCTGCATCGGGCGGAGTCGACATTCGACGACCCACCTCGAGGAGGTTGAAACGCAAGGCGCCGGCAGGATACTGCCGGCGAGTCATCCTCGTGCCCAACTCGTCAGTGCGCGTCAACTTATCGATCCATCGATCCCATCAGCTGCAGGAGAGTGCGTCATGCCAAGCCGACGTCAAGTGCTGGCCGCGGGACTTGGCAGCCTGGCGATCGTCGCCATGCCGTCCCTGGCCATGGAAGCCCGCGGGAAATCATCCAAGTCATCGTCAAGGCCACCGAACCCGGCAGGGCAGGTTAAGCAAACCCCATCCCAGGGTGCCATCCGTCTCCGCCAGGCGGAGGGGCTTATCGTGCTGGGATAGCCCGACATCGAGAAGGACGGTGGGCGGCTTGCGCTGAAGTGAAACGGTTCGCGACCGTGTCGACCCGATTCCACCGAGGTCCGGTTCAGCGCGGGCGGGTTGCCTTGAGACCAACGCGTAGCTCGCGGTAGCGTGCGATGCCTTCGTTCTGGTCGGTCTCGACGTCGACGGGGGAAAAGCTCAGGTCTCGGTTGTTCAGGGTTTCCAACTGAAGCGCCGCACCGCCGGCTCGCTGGTTGATATTCAGTGCCGCCATCCGACTCCCTTTCGTCACCAGGTTGCCGTGTAGACGGAAGGCGTGGCCTGGCGAGCGGCCCGAGCGGCGGGCGTCGCCGATCAAGATCGAGGTGTCGACGCCAGGCACGTCGATTCGACACTCGATGATGTCGACGATGGTCACGCCCCCGTAGGCGCGCGCCTGGGCCAACAGCGGTATCACCCCCGACGGTTGGTCGACCGTCGACTCGATGACCCCTCCTTGCCAGCGGGCGTAGCTTGCGCTGTTGGGGCCGATGGCCACGAGGGCGTCGCCGTCCGACGCCGGCTTGGTGAATGTGAAACGATTGTCCTGCAGGTACTGTTCCCGCGCGTTGCTGTGCGCGCGCAGGTCCATCACGACGTTGTGGTGGTTGACGTTGCGGTAGGTGACATTGACCCAGGAGTCGACCGCCACCAGGCCAAAGCCTTCCCCCTCGTAGACGAACGATCCGGTATCCAGCACCACATCCTGTTCGAAGTCCGGATCCTCGAATCCCGCCAGGCGCCTGAACAGCGTCTTCCCCAGCCCCGGCTTGAAACGCTTCGTCGCGTAGCGCTCGCGCAGTCGCGCCGCTTCAGCGGTTTGCCGCGCATGGAAATTCTTGATCACGTTGCCGCGGGTCGCGTAGAAGATCGAGATGCCGAAATTGCCGGCATTGACCGAGTGGATGCCGTCGAACAGGCAGTAGGTGCAGCCTTCGAAATCGAACGCCGTATCACTCACGTCCCTGGCGCTGCAGCCGAAGATCTTGACGTTGTGGGCGTTGTTGAAATAGATCGCGCCGTTGGAGCGGGTGCAGTGGACGTCGCTGATATAGCCGTCCCGCAGGCGTCGCATCCAGCGTAGTTCGCCCCCCTTGCCGGGCCTGGCCGATCCTCCCCAGCCGGAAATGTTGCAGTAGTCCATGCGCACGTGGGCAATGCTGAAGTCACTCACGAAGTTGAGCCGCACGGCCACGGCTGCCTTGCCGTCTCCAGGGGTATAGCTGTAGCGATCGGTGCCCCCGGTAAGGTGGCTGATGCGAATGCCCTGGTTGAGATCGTCCGGGGTATCGGGATCGAAGCCCGCGATGACGGCGTTGTCGGTGGTGGGGTCGTCCTCGTGCGCCAGCGAATAGCGGCGGTTGAGCTCCAGTTCATGGAAGAACTTGATGCCGCCGCAGCGGACGTGATGATTGTCGTGGTAGTCGACGCCGCGCACGCAGACCAGGGTGGCCGCGGCGCTGGCGAAGTCGCTGGCCTCGAAGGTCAGCCCCCGCAGCTCGATGTCGTGGCTGAAACCGAGGTCGACATCGCCGACGGGCCGCCCTTCGGCCCAGGCCTTCACCACATGGGGTTCGCGCAGCCAGAACAGGCCGTCGCGAAAAGAGGCGCCGACGTAGTCGCTGACGATTCGACTGTTGGCGAGCGCGCCATCGCCGATGATGCGCGTGCCGGAACAGAGTCGAATCCGCTGCTCGCCGACGTAGAGACCGCGCTCTGCGGGCAGGCTGGGCAGGTACTTGGTGCGATAGGGTGTCTTGTCGAGGGTTTCCTGGAGCCAGGCCGATTCGTCCGTGCCGGCGCGGCCATTGTCGTCGAGGCCGTAATCGGCGCGAAACCCAACCTTGAGCAGGTGGACGTCGTGACTGTCGTGTTGATACGCCGCGCCATCAGCCGCCCACAGCGTGAAATGGTGATAGTCGGCGCGCTCGTCATCGCCAGCCAGCCAGGCTCGTTGACCGGCGCGTGACGGATCGTCCCGGGCCACGCAACGTTTCAGTTCGACATTGACCTCGTCGGCCAGGTCGTGGTGGAAGCGGCGGCAGATGACCGCGCAGCCGTCGGGTACGCGATGCGCGGGCCAGTTCCTGAGGGTATCGACCGAGTCGATGACCAGCAGCCGCTGATCTAGCGCCTCGGTCAAGGACTGTTGGCCGGAGGCGGAGTGAACTTCTCCCTGATCGAAGAACTGTGTGTTCAGGCGTTGGTGGCTGTCGTCACTCCGAACCTCGATTCGATAGTGTCCGTTGGGTGCCGCGAACTGGATCTGGCCATCGTCACCAGCGGAGAAGGGGTTGTCGAGCGGGTCGCCACCGGCGTTGCGGAGCGTCGCCACCGGATCGCCATCCTCGAGGGCATACACGGTGACCCGGGCGTGGGGAATGACTCGGCCGTCGGTTCCTTGGGCAAAGAAGGTTTTCAATTCCATATCATCGTGCGCCTGAGCCTAATCCGTTAGTCGCATTATCCGGGCTCGACATGGACGATGCCTTAGCGAAGCGTTGTTCTTTTGTAAGGGGGATGGCGCATTGGGTAAGTCCCCTGAAAGGCGCCGAACGACGGGCCGAGGAAGGCCGGTTCGAGGGCATGGATCAGAGCCCGAGTAGATGGACCAGCGGAGGCAGCAGGAACGCGGTGGTCAATCCGGACACCCCCATCGCCAGGCCGGAGAACGCGCCGGCAACCGCACCCACCGAGGCAAAGCAGTAGGCCGTACCGAAGCCGTGGGCCGCCAGTCCCATGGAGTATCCCTGAATCGTGGGATCGGTAACGCGGGTCAGGCGAAAGATCCAGGGGCCGACGATGCACCCGATGACGCCGGTGATGAGGACGAGCCCGGCGGTCAGTGATGGGATGCCTCCCAGTTTCTCGGCGATGCCCATGGCGATCGGTGAGGTGACCGATTTCGGCGCCAGCGAGAATATCGTTTCGGGGTCGGCGCCCAGGGCCATGGCGATCCCCACGGCGGAGATCACCGCCGTGGCCACGCCGGTGATCGTGCCGACGACGATAGGCCGGAGCATTCGGCGAACTCGCTCCCGGTGGTCGTAGAGCGGAATGGCCAGTGCCACGGTAGCCGGCCCCAGAAGGAAATGCAGAAATTGGGCGCCCTGAAAGTAGGTGGCGTAGTCCGTACCGGTGAGCAGCAGGAAACCGATCAGCAGTGCGATGGTGACGATGACGGGGTGTAGCAGCGGGGTGCCGCCTGCCCAGCGGTTGATATAGGTGGCCAGGATGAACGCCAGCAGCGTGGCGAAGAGGTGCAGCAGGGGGGAGGCGGAGAGATAGACCCATATCTGCTCTAGCCCGAGAGCGTTCATGCCTCTTCCTCCTTGCCGGCCGGGCGCTGGCGGGCGGTGCGCTGGAGAATCTGGCTGGTCACGAGGATCGTCACCGAGGTCGAAGCGATCAGGGTGGCGATCAGAATCCAGATCTCCTGGCGAATCAGGCCGAAGTGCTGGATCAAGCCGACGCCGGCAGGCACGAACAGCAACGTCAGGTACTTGAGCAGACCTTCACCCATCGTCCTCAGGCTGGCGGGGACGCTGCCGCGGATCAACAGGCCGATCAACAGCACCAGCATGCCCAGGACCGGCCCGGGAACGGGCAGGGAGAGCGCCCGGCTGATGATTTCCCCCAGAAACTGGCAGCCGAGCAGAATGCACATACCGATGATCAACGACATGACGCCACCTTGTTAGACTTTGGTCTCGATGTCGGTGAATTGTACCCATGGCTTGCCGTGGAGACGAGGCCTGAGCTCAGCGCCATGATCCAGCCAGGCGCATGTCGCGGGCGTAGCGATGGCCTTGATGCCATGCCTGACTGTGTCGAGGAGGTTTTCGCAACCGATTGAAAAAAAAGCCTTAAGAAGCGCTTTTCATTTGCGGGGACGCAAGGTAGTATACGCAGCGTTTCACGGGGACTGCCGCTGGTGGCCCTGGCGAAATCGGAGCGTGGCGCAGCTTGGTAGCGCGCTGCAATGGGGTTGCAGAGGTCGCAGGTTCGAATCCTGTCGCTCCGACCAGATACGAGAAAAAGGCCGCCGGACAATCTCCGTCGGCCTTTTTTCGTTGCCTTGCTTTGCTTGGGGGCCGGCATCGCAATGGGATCATGATGCCGGCATCGGCTTCGGTGCGCCTACAACCAGACCAGTTCGATCAATCCCAGGCAGATCAGCGTGACCACCACGGTTCCTGCGACATTCAGGAACAAGCCGGCACGGATCATCGATTGGATCGTCATTCGGCCCGTGGCGAACACGATGGCGTTGGGCGGAGTGGCCACGGGCATCATGAAGGCGCAGCTGGCGGCGATGGCAGCCGGCACCGTAATCAGGAGAGGATCGACCCCCAGCGATATCGCCAGGGCGCCGAGAAGCGGCAGGAACGCGGCGGCCGTGGCCGTATTCGACGTCAGTTCGGTAAGGAAGATGATCACCAGTGTGATCACCCCGATCAGAAGAAGAAGCGGCAAGTTGCCGAAGACGGTGAGCTGATTGGCAATCCAGTCCGCCAGGCCGGAACTGCTGATCGAGCTGGCCAGGGCAAGGCCTCCGCCGAACAGCAGCAGAATCCCCCAGGGAAGATCCCGGGCGTCCTCCCACAGCAGCAGCGGACGATGTCGCTCACTGCCGCTCGGGATCAGGAACAACCCGACGCCGGCCAGCAGCGCCACCGAGGTGTCCGAGAGCCATTCGACGCCCCAGTCATTGAGTAGCGGTCGCGTGACCCAGGCCAGAGCGGCCAGGAGAAAGACGGCGCCGACGCGTTTTTCGGCCGGTTTCATCTCGCCGAGCTTGGCCAGTTCGTCGCCAATGACGTCGCCATTGTCACCAGCGAGCTTGAGTTCGAAGCCGCCCCGGGTCAGCCACCACCAGGCCACGGCCATCATTACCGCGCTGACGGGAAGGCCGATCACCATCCATTGCGCGAACCCAAGCTCGATATCCTGCTCGCTGGACAGGTAGCCCGCGAGTATGGCGTTGGGGGGGGTGCCGATGAGCGTCGCGATGCCGCCAATGCTGGCGGAATAGGCGATGGCCAGTAGCAGGGCGGTAGCGTAGCGTTTCACGTCGTCCGATTCGGCGTCGGCGAACAGGGATACCACTGACATGCCGATGGGCAGCATCATGATGGCGGTCGCGGTATTGGAGACCCACATGCTGATGAACCCGGTGGCCAGCATGAAGCCGGCGATCTGCTGCCTGGGTTTTTGGCCGACGACGTCAAGAATGCGCAACGCAATTCGACGGTGTAGATTCCACCGCTGCATGGCGATTCCCAGCAGGAAACCGCCGAGAAACAGAAAGATGGTGGGATTGGCATAGCTGGCGGCCGTTCCCTTGAGATCGGCGATGCCAAGCGCGGGAGCCAGCGGGATAGGGAGTAGCGAAGTCGCCGGAATCGGGATCGCCTCGGTCGCCCACCAGGTCGCCAGCAGCAGCGCCAGGCCCACGCAATGCCAAGCTGCCGGTTCCATGCCGGCGGGGGCTGGCAGCAGCTGTGTCGCGACGACCCAGAGCGGGCCGAGAACCAGGCCGACCCGGGCGGCCATCGAAGGCGCTTCGGATGCTTCCGTCATCGTGTGAATTCCTTTTCCAGGGGCGGGATTATCTCCATTCTACTTAAGACGTAGATAACTCCGAGTCTGCCGGGCCTTAGTCTTTGGTCTAAGTCGGTGGCGCGGTGATAATGGTCATTCGCTTCGCCAACGATGATCGGCTGGCCCGATCACCAATCGATTTTCCTGTTAGAAGAGCTGACTGATGAACGTATCGCTGCAATCCTTGATCGACCCTCTCGTCGCCCTGGCCAGGGAAGCCGGGGCCGCTATCGAAGCGGTCGGAGATGGCGCCTTCGATACGCAGCGCAAGGCGGATGACAGCCCGGTCACGGCCGCCGACCTGGCCGCTCACCAGGTGCTCGTCGAGGGGCTTCCGTCGATTGGTTCTCGCGACTGGCCCATCCTGTCCGAGGAGTCGGCCTCCATTCCATGGTCGGAGCGTCGCCGGTGGTCCACCTACTGGCTGGTCGATCCGTTGGACGGCACCAAGGAGTTCATTCGCGGCTCGGATCAGTATTCCGTCAATGTGGCCCTGATCGACGGCAATCTTCCCGTCCTGGGGGTGGTCGGGAAGCCACGCACCGGCGAGATATGGGTCGGGGAGCCGGCCCGGGGAGCCTGGTATCAGCCGAGTGAGGGCGGGGCCTGGGAGTCGCTGCAGGTCTGCTCTCATAGCCCCTTGCGTCTCGTCGTCAGCCGCTTTCACCGAGGTGCCAGCACCCGCCGTCTGATCGAGTCACTGGGCAATGTCGAAGTCGAGGAACTGGGCAGTTCGCTGAAGTGCTGTCGGGTGGCGGAGGGCCTGGCCGATCTCTATCCTAGGTTCGGTCCAACCAGCGAATGGGACACTGCCGCGGCGCAGGCCGTGCTGGAAGGCGCCGGCGGACATCTTGTCGATTGCAAGTCCTGGAAAGCGCTGCGCTACAACGCCGGGGATAGCCTGCTGAACCCGGCCTTCGTGGCCTGCGCCTCCCTGGACGGCGCATGGCGGGACGTCTGGCCGGATTGACTCAAACCCGGGGCGCCGTCACGAAAGCGTCGTGGAACCGGTGTCTCGGAAACCTCGATGACCACATCACCAGAAGGCGGCTGTCTCTCTCATGTCCTTGTCTCTTGCGGTAGGGCTTTCACTCCTGGCCATTCTCGTCATCACTGCGCTGTCCATCTATGCATGGCGACTTTGGCGTGAGGTCGAACGGCGGAAAGCGCGTCGGGAGGAGGAAGTCGCGCGCGCCAATCGGAATTGCATCGAGAGCTTGCAGGCGCTGTCTCAGGCCATGCTCGAACGCCAGGTCGACATGGTGGAGGGCGCGTTACGCTGTAAAGTGCTGCTTGACATCATCGATCACCGCTTGACCGAGCGGGATGGCTGGCAAGTGTTCCGCGAAGTCCAGGCTGAAGCGCAGCATCTGCATACCCACCAGGCCCGGCGCGAACTGTCGCCGAAAGACCGTCACCGGGAGGACAGGGAACGCGAAGCCATTGCGGCCCGGCACGAGCGCAGCCTTCATCATGCCGCGTTGGCGCTGCAGGCTTTCTGCCTCGAGCGGTCGGGGGGCGACACCTCTCCCGTCGTGAACTGAGATCCCGAGCTCACGACCACTGACACTTGTTATTCGGTTACGGCACGAAAGTAGAACAGGCGCGTGATCTCTCCTTGATGCGAAAGGATAGAGATTAAAAAGCGAAGTTTTCGCTAATCCACTTTGCCAATCTTGGAAATGATGCTAAAAAAGAACAGTGTTTCCCGACACGGGTTTGCATCTCGGGCTGGAATCGATAATGCTGTTACGGAGCTGCAAAGAAAAGGGACAATGGGAACATTGACCACTGCTCAAGTCGACGCGAATGACGGTCGCCGAGAGATTTCTTTGTCGTTGGGGAAGGAACACCTTTCTCTTGACGAATTCGGCTTCTATACTCGAAGCCGCTGGGTAACGCCCGTTACGACTAGCGCTGTGTTAAGAAGGAGTCTTACATGAAAAAATCAACGACTGGCCTGCTACTGGGTTCCGCTCTGGTAGTCGGTCTCTCTGGTTGTGCCAGTTCCGGTATGGAATCCACCGGTAGCTCGTCAGACCAGGCTTGGTATCAGTCACCGTTCGTCTGCGGCATCGCCGGCGGCTTGATCGGTGGCGGCATCGGTTACGCGACCAGCAGCGATTCCGACGAAGATACCGGTGCTGCGGTCGGCGGCGTTGCCGGCGCAACTGCCGGTGCTCTGCTTTGTGCCGACTATTCTTCGAACGTCATGGATAGCGATGGCGACGGCGTGCCCGACGATCGCGACCAGTGCCCGAATACCCCGGCTGGCGTAGCGGTTGATGCCGTGGGTTGCCCGCTCGACACCGACGGTGACGGCGTGCCGGACTATATGGACCAGTGCCCGGGAACTCCGGCCGGCGTTGAAGTCAACGCTCAGGGCTGCCCGCTGGATTCCGATGGCGACGGCGTGCCGGACTATCAGGACCAGTGCCCGAATACCCCGGCTGGCGCGGAAGTCAACTCGCTGGGTTGCGAGGAAGACCTCGTGCTGCGTGACGTCAACTTCGAATTCGATTCGGCCAAGTTGACCTCAAGCGCTGAAGCCATCCTGGATGGGATCTCCGGGAAGCTGATGGCCAACGACCAGTTGCGCATCCGTCTTGAAGGCCACACCGACTCCGTCGGCCCCGCGGCCTACAACAAGGAGCTGTCGCAGCGTCGCGCCGACTCCGTCAAGGCCTACTTGGTCAACAAGGGCTTCTCCGCCGATAACATCACCACTATCGGTTACGGTGAAGAGCAGCCGATCGCCAGCAACGATACCGCTGAAGGTCGTGCTCAGAACCGTCGCGTCGAACTGGGTGAGTGGGAATAAGCATCTTCCCGACACGCTAATGACGTGATTTTGAGGGCGCCTTCGGGCGCCCTCAATGTTTGTAGTGTCGAAATGGTTGATCCCGGCGTCGCTTGATTGCCCGCGGATGGTAAAGCGGCTTAGCCGCTGCTAGTCTACCGCTCCCCGCATCCGCCGAACGGTGATGCCAATCCACTTCCCTCGCGTACCGGTCGGCCTGCCCGTATGCAGGTCCTGTCGCATGGAGGGGGTGTTACTTTGAATGATCGAGTTCATGTGGTCTTTGGTGTGGACCACCACTGAACGTAAGGATGTTTTGATGCCTATTGTGACACTGCCCGACGGCAGTCAAAGAACGTTTGAAGAATCCATTACCGTGATGCAGCTGGCCGAATCCATCGGCCCGGGGCTGGCCAAGGCGTGCATCGCGGGAAAGATAGATGGCGTTGAGGTCGACGCGGCCGACGTCATCGACCGTGACGCCGAAGTGGCGATTCTGACCGCCCGCGATGAAGAAGGGATCGAGATCATTCGTCACTCGTGCGCCCACCTGCTGGGGCATGCGGTCAAGCAGTTGTACCCGGACGCCAAAATGGCCATTGGCCCGGTGATCGACGACGGCTTCTACTATGATATCGATTTTGAGGCCTCGCTCTCTTCCGAGGATCTGGAGGCCATCGAGGCTCGGATGAAGTCACTCATCGAGCAGGAGTACGATGTCGTCCGGGAGTACGTTGATCGCTCTGAAGCACTGTCGGTGTTCGTGTCGAGAGACGAGCCTTACAAGCAGGAAATCGTCGAAGGTATTCCTGAGAACGAGACGATCCGTCTCTATCACCATCAGGAATACATTGACATGTGTCGCGGCCCCCACGTGCCGAACACTCGCCATCTCAAGGCGTTCAAGCTGACCAAGCTGGCCGGTGCCTATTGGCGCGGCGACGCGTCCAAGCGCATGTTGACCAGAATCTATGGTACGGCCTGGGGCGACAAGAAGGCGCTGAAGGCGTACCTGACGCGACTGGAAGAGGCCGAGAAGCGCGATCACCGCAAGCTGGCACGGCGTTTCGACTTCTTTCACATGCAGGAAGAAGCGCCTGGCATGGTCTTCTGGCACCCTCGCGGTTGGACGCTTTGGCAAGTCGTCGAGCAGTACATGCGAGGCGTCTACAAGCGTAGCGGGTACCAGGAGATCAAGTGTCCTCAGGTCATGGACGTGTCGCTGTGGAAGAAGTCCGGCCACTGGGACAACTACGCCGACAACATGTTCTTCACCGAGTCGGAAAAGCGCGAGTATGCGCTCAAACCGATGAACTGCCCGGGTCATGTCCAGGTCTTCAATTCGGGCTTGCGCAGCTACCGGGAGTTGCCGATTCGCTATGGTGAGTTCGGTGGCTGCCATCGCAACGAGCCTTCGGGCGCCTTACACGGTATCATGCGGGTTCGGGCATTCACCCAGGACGATGGGCATGTCTTTTGTACCGAGGGGCAGATCGAGCCCGAGGTGACTGCCTTTCATCGCCAGGCGCTCGAGGTCTACGGTGATTTCGGCTTCGAGGATATCGCCGTCAAGATCGCGCTGCGGCCCGACAAGCGCCTCGGCAGTGACGAGACATGGGACCGCGCGGAGGATGCTCTTCGTGCAGCGCTGGGCAATTGCGACGTCGAGTGGCAGGAACTGCCCGGCGAGGGCGCATTCTATGGCCCGAAGATCGAATACCACATGAAGGACTGCCTGGGGCGTGAGTGGCAGGTCGGAACCATGCAGGTCGACTTCATGATGCCGAGTCGCCTGGGAGCACAGTACGTCGCCGAAGATGGCTCGCGTCAGGTGCCGGTCATGCTGCATCGTGCCATCGTGGGATCGATGGAGCGTTTTGTCGGTATCTTGATCGAACATTATGCCGGGGCCTTGCCGTTGTGGCTCTCCCCGGTCCAGGCTGTGGTGCTCAACATCACGGATGCTCAGCGTGATTATGCCGAAAAACTCGCCAAACGCTTGCGTGAAGCGGGTTTCCGGGTCGAGTCGGACTTGAGGAATGAGAAGATCGGCTTTAAAATCCGCGAGCATACGCTGCAGAAGATTCCTTATCTGCTGGTTGTCGGCGATAAGGAAGTCGAATCGGGTGCCGTTGCAGTGCGTACTCGGTCCGGTGAGGATCTTGGGTCGCTATCGGTGGATGCGCTGTTGGCGCAGCTCCATCGAGACGACCAGCCGGACAGGCACTGAGCAGCAACGTTAATCGCCAAACGGAGATCTAACGATCAAGCGTAATAATCAGCGCGGGCGCCCTCAGGAAAAGCGCGCGCCCATCAATGACCGTATTCGTGCAGATGAAGTTCGCCTTATCGATGCCGAGGGCGAACAGGTGGGAGTCGTTCCCATGCAAGAGGCGCTGTCACGCGCCGAGGAAGCCGGAATGGATCTCGTTCAGATTTCCAACGCCGATCCCATCGTCTGTAAAATCATGGACTACGGCAAGTTCCTCTTCGAGCAGAAGAAACAGAAGTCTGCTCAGAAGAAGAAGACCAAACAGATCCAGGTCAAGGAAGTCAAATTCCGGCCTGGCACGGACGAGGGCGACTATCAGGTGAAGTTGAAGAACCTGATACGTTTCCTCGAAGGTGGCGACAAGGGCAAGGTCACTCTGCGTTTTCGGGGTCGTGAAATGGCACACCAGGACATCGGTCGTCGACTGATGGAACGGATTGCCGCCGATCTTGAAGAGCTGGCCGCTGTCGAGTCCTTTCCCAAGATGGAAGGTCGGCAGATGATCATGATCCTTGCGCCCAAGAAGAAGTGATCCGTTGGCAAGTCGAACGGGGCGTGACGAGTGCGAACTCATCACGCCTGGCCTCGGGTTTTCTCAATAAAACGGAGTGGAGTTTTTCCCATGCCGAAAATCAAGAGCAACAGTGGCGCTGCCAAGCGCTTCAAGAAGACTGGCAACGGCTTCAAGCACAAGCAGTCTTTTCGTAGTCACATCCTGACCAAGAAGTCCACCAAGCGTAAGCGTCAGTTGCGTGGCATGAAGCAGGTACACGCTGCCGACAAGCAGCTCGTCACCCGCATGCTGCCCAACCTGTAACACTTGGTCGTCAGTCTTTAACGTCAGGAGAGTACTATGTCTCGCGTCAAGCGTGGTGTCGTCGCACGTCGTCGTCACAAGAAGATCATGAAGCAGGCCAAGGGCTATTACGGTGCGCGCTCGCGCGTCTTCCGCGTAGCCAAGCAGGCCGTTATCAAAGCCGGCCAGTATGCGTATCGCGACCGCCGCCAGCGCAAGCGTCAATTCCGCGCTCTGTGGATTACGCGTATCAATGCGGCGGCTCGCGTCAATGGCATGTCCTACAGTCGTTTCGTCGCGGGTCTGAAGAAGGCCGGCATCGAGATCGACCGCAAGGTGCTAGCTGATCTGGCAGTTCACGAGAAAGCGACCTTTACGGCGCTCGTCGAGAAAGCCAAAGCTGCATAAGCGGGTCATGTCTTGCCTTTGACGGGCAATGCGTTGTATGACCGATCCAGGGGAAGAGCAGCTGCTCTTCCCCTGTTTTTTTATACCGTTTTGCTGCGTGGCCCATGAAGGGCGGCGCGGCATGCCGAACGACAAGCGGAGCTCGACGGATGGATCATCTCCCTGCCCTGGTCAACGAGGCGAGAGCGGCGATCGCCGCTGCCGAAGACGCCCAAGCCCTGGACCAGGTGCGCGTGCGTTTTCTGGGCAAGAAAGGCGAGATCACGGCGTTGCTGAAGGGGCTGGGTCGGCTCTCCGCCGAAGAGCGCCCGGCGGCCGGGGAGCGCATCAATGAAGCCAAGCAGGCATTGCAGGCGGACCTCGATCAGCGCAAGCAGGTGATCGATGAGGCTGCGCTGCAGGCCAAGCTCGAGACCGAACGCATCGACGTCACGCTTCCGGGGCGGGGCGAGATCAGCGGCGGGCTGCACCCCGTGACCAGAACGCTGGAGCGCATCGAGTCGCTGTTTCAGCATATCGGTTTCGAGGTCGCCGTCGGTCCGGAGATCGAGGACGATTTCCATAACTTCGAAGCGCTCAACATCCCGGCCCACCATCCCGCTCGCGGTATGGCGGACACATTCTATTTCGATGCGACACGTCTTCTTCGAACCCACACCTCGCCGGTTCAGGTGCGCACCATGCAGTCTCAGGAGCCGCCGATCCGCATCGTCTGTCCCGGTCGTGTCTATCGTAGCGACTCCGATCTGACGCACACGCCGATGTTCCATCAGGTGGAGGGATTACTGGTCGACGAGGGCGTCAGCTTCGCCGACCTCAAGGGCACGATTGCCGATTTCCTGCACGCGTTCTTCGAGCGTGATGATCTGGAAGTGCGGTTTCGACCCTCCTATTTCCCTTTTACCGAGCCGTCTGCCGAGGTCGATATCCAGTGCGTGATGTGCCGGGGCGAGGGATGTCGAGTCTGCTCCCAGAGTGGCTGGCTGGAGGTGATGGGGTGCGGCATGGTGCATCCGGCAGTATTCCGTCACTCGGGCATCGATCCGGAGCGCTACACCGGCTTCGCTTTCGGAATGGGGGCCGAGCGCTTGGCGATGCTGCGCTATGGCGTGAACGACCTCCGGTTGTTCTTCGATAACGACCTGCGTTTTCTGAGTCAGTTCAACTGAGTCCACCGCCCAGTCAAGGAGTGTCAAGATGAAGTTTTCCGAAGCGTGGCTGCGCGAGTGGGCATCACCGGCGCTGGAGACGCGGGCCTTGGCCGATGCGATCACCATGGCGGGGCTCGAGGTCGACGCCATCGAGCCTGTCGCCGCAGCCTTTCATGGCGTGGTGGTGGCAACGGTGATCGACAAGTCGCCGCACCCCGATGCCGACAAGCTCAACGTCTGTCAGGTCGATGACGGCTCGGGTGAGCCGGTGCAGGTGGTGTGCGGCGCCCCCAACGTGGATGTAGGGCAGCGAGTCCCGTTCGCCCGTGTGGGGGCGGTGCTGCCCGATGACTTCAAGATCAAGAAAGCCAAGCTGCGTGGTGTAGAATCTCGCGGCATGATCTGCTCGGCCTCCGAGCTTGGCTTGGAAGAGGGGCATTCGGAGGGGATTTACGTTCTGTCGCCGGACGCGCCCACCGGGCAGGATTTCCGAACTTGGCTGGGCCTCGACGACCACGCCATCGACGTTGACCTGACGCCCAATCGAGGTGACTGTCTCAGTCTGCGTGGAGTCGCACGCGAGGTGGGCAGTGTCACCGGTACCAAAGTCAGCGAGCCGACCGTCTCCACCGTCGTGGCCCGAAACAACGCCCAGTTCCCGGTCAGCGTGCGTGATGGCGAAGGGTGTCCCCGCTATCTCGGACGTGTCATTCGCGACGTCGATGTGAGCGCGAAGGCCCCGTTGTGGATGCGCGAACGCCTCCGGCGCAGTGGCATCCGCAGCATCGATCCGGCGGTCGATGTGACCAATTACGTCATGCTCGAGCTTGGCCAGCCCATGCACGCCTTTGACCTCGACTCGCTGGAGGGCGGCATCGAGGTTCGCCGCGCGGTTGTCGGCGAGCGCCTGACCTTGTTGGATGGGCAGGAAGTGACGCTGGACGACTCCACGCTGGTGATCGCTGATCGCAGCGGCCCGCTGGCGATCGCGGGGGTGATGGGTGGCGAGTCTTCCGGTGTCACGCCTCGGACACGCCATCTGTTTCTGGAGGCTGCCTTCTTTTCGCCCCTGGCCGTCGCCGGCAAGGCCCGGGATTTCGGGCTGCATACCGACGCCTCGCACCGTTTCGAAAGGGGGGTGGACCCCGATATCACCCGCACCGCGATGGAGCGGGCGACCGAGTTGCTGCTCTCGATCGTCGGCGGTGCCCCCGGGCCCATCACCGAGGTGAGAAATCCCGCAACCCTGCCACATCGGAGTAGCGTCGAGCTACGCCGTGATCGCCTGACCTCGTGCCTGGGCGTACGTCTGGCGGACGAGGAGATTCAGCGCATCTTCCGCTCGCTCGGCATGACCAGTTCGGTGTCGGGGCAGACCTGGCATGTGCAGGTGCCGAGCTGGCGCTTCGATGTGTCGATCGAGGAGGATCTGATCGAGGAGTTGGCGCGCATCCATGGCTACAACCGGCTGCCCGCCACGCGACCCGAGGCCCGTCTGTGGCTGAAGGCCGACGACGAGGCGACCCAGCCGCTGAAGCGTCTCCGCCGTCATATGGTGTCCAGAGGCTACCAGGAAGCCGTGACATACAGCTTCGTGTCACCCGAGCTGCAGTCCCTGATCGTGCCGGAGGGTGTGTCTCCCGCGTTGGCGAATCCGATCTCCAGCGACATGTCGGTCATGCGTCACAGTCTGTTCCCGGGGTTGATCAAGGCGCTCACCCACAACCTCAATCGTCAGCAGCAGCGCGTCAGGCTATTCGAGACCGGGCTGGTGTTTCAGGGTGCGCTGGACGACCTGATCCAGACCCCGATGTTCGGAGGCTTGATCTGTGGGCCGCGCAGCGCGGAAGGGTGGTCCGTCAGTCGCGAGGGTGTCGACTTCTTCGATCTGAAAGGTGACCTCGAGAGCCTGATGGCCATGACTGGATGCATGGAGGAATGGACATTCGTCCCTGCGCCACATCCCGCTCTGCATCCGGGGCGCTCTGCCCGTCTCGAGCGAGACGGTGTGCCGGTCGGGTGGCTGGGCGCGTTGCATCCGGATGTTCGCTCGCAGCTCGATATCAAGCCTGACGTTTATGTGTTCGAGGTCGAGCAGGAAGCCCTGACGCGTGGCGTCATACCAAAGTTCACGCCGCTGTCGCGATATCCGGAAGTCCGCCGCGATCTGGCCTTCCTGGTGGATGAGGGGGTCGGCGTCACACCGCTGGTCGAAGCGATTCGGGCCCAGGCCGGCGAGTGGTTGACTCGCTGGCAGCTATTCGACGTTTACCAGGGTGCCGGTGTCGAAGAGGGCACCAAGAGCGTTGCCCTGGGCTTGACCTGGCAGCATCCTTCGCGCACTCTCAATGATGAGGAAATCAATCAGTTAATCGCAGACGTGGTACAGGCGGCGCAAGCGCGCTTCGGTGCCAGGCTGCGGAGTTGATCTGTCATCCTGCGCGAAGGGAGCGATCATGGGAGCGCTGACGAAAGCTGAGCTTGCGGAGCATCTTCACACCGAACTTGGCTTCTCCAAGCGAGAGGCCAAGTACATGGTAGAGACGTTCTTCGAGGAAATTCGCGGATGTCTGCGCGAGAATGAACAGGTCAAGCTCTCCGGGTTCGGCAATTTCGACCTGAGAGACAAGCGGGAGCGGCCTGGACGCAATCCCAAGACCGGCGAGGAGATCCCCATTTCCGCCCGGCGAGTCGTAACTTTCCGTCCCGGCCAGAAGCTCAAGGCTCGAGTCGAAAGCTTCGACGGTGAGTTGCAGGAAGAGTAAGCCGCCGGGCTGGTCCCAAGGATGTGGTCCCAAGGATGTCGCGATCGCCTGCCAGCAGCATACTGGCGGGCGATCGCGTTTTCATTTCCGGCGCGTGAGCCCCGCTGTCGGTGTGTGCTAAGCTCCCGCGCAAATCAACTGTCGACTGAGTGTTATGTCCAAGCTGAAGATTTTTGTCGGTACCGTCTACGGTGGTGCGCTTGATGTCGCCGAGCAGGTTTCTCCCTTGTTCGAACAGTCCGGCTACGGCGTCATTATCGTCGAGCAGCCCTCGCTGGGAGCGTTGACCGATGATATGCCCGACCTGGCACTGTTCTGTGTCTCGACCACGGGGAGTGGTGACTTTCCCGGCGATTTCGTGCCATTCGTCCGTGAGCTGAAGACCCGGTCGCCGAGTCTCGCGGCCCTGCGATATGGTCTGATCGCTCTGGGCGACAGCTCTTATGGCGATACGTTCTGCGGCTCCGGCCGGGCACTCGACGAGATGCTTGCCGATCTGGGAGGGAAGCGACTGGGAGAGCGTCTCGAGATCGATGCCATGGAGACATTCATGGCGGATGATGCCGCGCTACCGTGGGTGGAGGAGTGGCTGGCATCGCAGGGGTTGAAGGGGTGACGGTACAGGGGCCGGCGGCGTCGCGGGCACTGACCGCCACGCGCTGGAGCACGCTGCTCGGATTGTGGGTGGTGATGCTGGTCTCTCTGCCACGCTACTGGCTACTCCATGACACGACGCGGCTATCGCTACTGGCCATCCTGGCTGCCGTGGTCACCGTCGCGTTGATAGCGTTGTGGTGTCTAATGGCCGTCGCCGAGCGTCAACGCTGCCGCGGTGCCGTAGGGCACCTGCTCGTCTGTCTCGCGATCGGTGGGTTGCTGATCTCCGCCTGGCACTGGGTCGACGTGGCGGTCGATTATTGGGCCGTGGTGGTCTCGCAGGGAGCGGCCCTGGGGCTGCTGATACACGTCGTGTTGCGTCTCTGGCGACGACGGCGCTGAACCCGGTCGGGCCCTGCCTGTTTTTTCTCGTCCTTTAGGACTGGAGCTCGCCACCGTGTCCGGCACGCCATCCGGCGATCGTCGCTGCACCGAGAACCGGAGAGGGGGCCGTCAGGGTTCTCTCTTTCCCGGCGATTTCCGATTCGATAGCGTTTCCACTCGATAAGAACCCGGGTCACGATCAGTCAGGCCTGATCGTGACCCGGTCCAGGACGGTAGCAGTCGACGCTAGCCCAGGGTGTAGCAGGGCACGTACTCGCTGCCGGGCAGCTTCATGCGGCCCTGGGCGACAAACGATGTCAACAGCGCATCCAGGCGGGCCATCAGCTCGGGCTCGGCGTGCAGGCGGAAGGGGCCGCGAGCGGCAATGGCGCGTACGCCCGGCTCCTTGACGTTGCCGGCCACGATACCCGAGAACGCCCGGCGCAGGTTGGCGGCGAGTTCGTGGTTCGGCTGATCGTGATGCAGGGCCAGCGCCGCCATGGCTTCGTGAGTCGGCTCGAAGGGCTGCTGGAACCCGCGTTCGATATTGAGCCGCCAGTTGAAGTAGAAGGCGTCGTTCTGCTCGCGTCGGAACTCCGCCACCTTCTGGATGCCGTCGCGCATCAGGCGGGAGACGGTGATTGGGTCGTCCACGACGATACGGTAGTGACGGCGGACCGACTCGCCGAGCGTATAGCACAGGAATTCGTCGATACGCTGGAAATAGTCCCGGGCACTTTCCGGGCCGGTGAAAATGACCGGGAAGGGAATGTCGCGGTTGTCGGGGTGCATCAGGATCCCGAGCAGATACAGAATCTCTTCCGCCGTCCCCACGCCACCGGGGAAGACCACGATGCCGTGCCCGATACGCACGAACGCTTCCAGACGTTTTTCGATGTCCGGCATGATCACCAGTTCGTTGACGATCGGATTGGGAGACTCGGCGGCGATGATGCCGGGCTCGGAAATCCCAAGATACCGACTGCCATGGCGCCGCTGTTTGGCGTGGGCGAGATTGGCGCCCTTCATGGGGCCTTTCATGGCCCCGGGACCGCACCCGGTGCAGATGTCCAGCCCGCGCAGCCCCATGTGATATCCCACACCCTTGGTGTAGTCGTACTCTTCGCGGGTGATCGAGTGCCCGCCCCAGCAGACCACCATGCTTGGCTCATGCGCCGTGCGCAGGGTGCTGGCGTTGCGCAGGATGTGGAAAACCGCGTTGGTGGCTCCCTCGTTGGTCTCCAGGTCGAACTTGGGGTTGTTCTGTATCTCGTTGTAGACGTAGACGATGTCACGCAACACGGCGGACAACTGCTCGCGTACGCCGCGGATCATGCGGCCGTCGACGAAAGCGCAGGCGGGGGCATTGGAGAGTTTGAGTCGGATGCCGCGATCCTGCTGGAGGACTTCGATGTCGAAGTCCTTGTAGGCCTCCATCACCGCCAGACCATCGTCGGTGGGGGTGTCGCAATTCAATATGGCCAGCGCGCAACGGCGCACCAGATCGTGAAGGCCACTGGTCGAGGTGTCCCTGAGTCGATTGACTTCGGACTGAGAGAGCACCTCGAGGCTGCCCTCGGGGGAGACGATGGTCGATAGCGTCTCAGGCATGGACGGCATCCTCGTGCAAATAGGTTCGGTGATTCAGTGCTCGGCCCGCGCGGCGGCGGTTTGCCAGAGTCCCGCGATCTGCTCGCGATCGGCTTCGCTCATATTGTCCTGTGCGAAAGTGCTCTCGAGCCATTGCCAGTAGGTAGCGTCGAAGTCTTCCGCTTCGACATCGGCGGGATCGTATTCGGCCATTTCCTGCACCAGGCCAATCTGGGGGATCATGTAGCCGAGCGCAAAAAGCTCGCTGTCATCGGCGCGTTGTTCCATCGCGAGAAGCGTTTGTTGCACGGCCTTGGCGCGCTGCGCAAAGGGATCAGACATAGCGTTTTTCAATCCTGAGTGAGAGCCCGCCAATGCTAACATAGGCGCTAGTACCTATCGCAGTGACGCGGGAGGACAGATCCTGGCCGTTGTGGCGTCGCTCGGGTTCGGCGGTGTGTCGAGGCCGGGAATCGAGGAGCAGGGCCAGGGCCCGGCCGGGCTTTTATCAGACGTGACGGTGCGAGTCCGGGCATAAATTGTTATGATTGGAAAGTCCACAGGCGACAACGAGGCGTTATCGACTCTCGGCAGATCCAGGCCATCGAATCGAAGCGCTTTAATTGCGTACAGCGTGAGTGATCCGCGTTTCCATGTTCAACGCCCAGTATTTCCGCACCTACATGATGCTCGTCGAGACGGGTAGCTTTACCCAGACCGCGGGCAAGCTGGATATGACGCAGCCGGGCGTCAGCCAGCACGTGCGCAAGCTCGAGGAGTATCTCGGCCGCTCGCTGCTCAATCGGCATGGCCGCCGCTTCTCGTTGACCGACGCGGGGCGCCGGGCCTACGACTATGCGGTGAAGCTCTTCGCCGAACATGAGCATTTTCGTCATTCACTGGATGACGATTCACCGGACAGCGGCGAATGTCGCATTGCCTCGCCCGGTAGTGTCGGCCTGATGTTCTATCCCTTCCTGCTGGGATATCAGCAGATGCACCCGGGGCTGACGGTCAACTACAGTTTCGCGTTCAACCACGAGATTGCCCAGGATGTGGTGGCAGGCCGTTACGATGTCGGTATCGTGACCGAGATCAGCAAGCATCCCGACTTGAGTTACGAGGCATGGCACCAGGAGCCCCTGTGTCTGGTGGTACCGGCCGATTTCGCCGGCACCAGTCTCGGTGAACTGCTCGCGCTGGGGTTCGTCAACTACAACGACGGCAATACCAACGCGAGCCTTCTGCTGAAGAGCAACTTCGGTAGCGAGTTTCGCAGCATGAGCCATTTCCCGCGCCAGGGCTTCACCAATGAAGTGGGGCAGGTTCTGGATGCGGTGGCCAGGGGGCTGGGTTTCACGGTCGTGTCGCGCCCGGTGCTGGAAACCTCGCCATGGCAGCGCCAGGTCAAGGAGGTCTCGTTATCGAAACCGGTCCATGAGACATTGCACCTGGTATCGCGAACCGATGTCGAATTGCCCAAGCGTTACCGCCAGTTGCTCGAGTCCTTTCGCCAGCAGCGGCTCAACTCGCTGTATGGCTATAGTGAACTGCCCGCCATGGAACCCAGCTAGGGCATTGTCTGGTATTGCCCGCGCTTGCCCATTTGACGTTAAAAATCAGTCTCACTGAACCATGTTCAGGCCATCCGAAGGGCGGGAGGAGCCGGTCATGGGCTCATTGACACCGGGTGACTGGGGCGCCAGCCGGGTCCTCCTTTACCGAGTGTTGCCTTGGCTAGCGACCCCGGCCTGGTCTTCGCTCGGCGATTTTTCAAGCAGCGCCCGGAGCCCGGGAAGGCGATCCCTCGACGAAGTCGTCCTCACATTATCGTCCATGGCGTAACGACAACGGCCGCTCATTGAGCGGCCGTTGTCGTCGGGTCCTCGCCAAGCTTCAGAGAGCCTCTCGATAAGCCTCGATCGGCGGACAGCTGCAGATCAGGTTGCGATCGCCGAAGACATTGTCGACCCGATTGACCGCCGGCCAATACTTGGCTTCGCGCACGGCGTCGGTCGGGAACGCCGCTGTCTCCCGGGAGTAGGGGCGATTCCACGCTTCCTCGGCCACATCCGCCATGGTGTGCGGTGCCAGCACCAGAGGGTTGATGTCCTTCGGCCACTCCCCGGACTCGACCCTGGCGATCTCTTCACGAATCGCGATCATGGCATCGCAGAAGCGGTCGATCTCGTAGCGAGACTCGGATTCGGTGGGTTCCACCATCAGCGTGCCCGCCACCGGGAACGACATCGTCGGGGCATGGAAGCCATAGTCCATCAGACGCTTGGCGATATCCTCCTCGCTGATGCCGGATGCCGCCTTGAGCGGGCGCACATCGAGAATGCATTCGTGCGCCACGGTACCGTTGGCGCCCTGATACAGCACCGGATAATGCGTCTCGAGCCGCCTGGCGATGTAATTGGCGTTGAGGATGGCCAGCTCGGTGGCTTCACGTAGCCCGCGGGCGCCCATCATCTTGATGTAGGCCCAGGAGATCGGCAGGATCGAAGCGCTGCCGAAGGCGGCTGCCGAGACCGCGCCGGAATCCTTCTCGATGCCTTCCTGCGGGGTCATCACGTGATTGGGCAGATGTGGTGCCAGATGTGCCTTGACGCCGATGGGACCCATGCCCGGACCGCCGCCGCCATGCGGGATGCAGAAGGTCTTGTGCAGATTGAGATGGGAGACGTCGCCGCCGTAGTCACCGGGGCGACAGAGCCCGACCTGGGCGTTCATGTTGGCGCCGTCGATGTAGACCTGGCCGCCGTGGTCATGAACGATCCGGCAAGCGTCACGAATGTTCTCCTCGAACACGCCGTGGGTCGACGGGTAGGTCAGCATGATCGCCGACAGATTGGCGCTGTGCTTCGCCGCCTTGGCTTCGAGGTCAGCCATGTCGATATTGCCATCGCGGTCGCACTCGACGACGACGACCTTCATCTGGGCCATGGCCGCGGAAGCCGGGTTGGTGCCATGGGCGGAGCTGGGGATCAGGCAGATATCGCGATGGCCGTCATCCACCGCGGCCTGATAGCGCCGAATCGCGACCAGCCCGGCGTACTCGCCCTGGGCGCCCGAGTTCGGCTGCATCGAGATGCTGTCGTAGCCGGTGATCTCGATCAGAAAGTCGCTCAGCTCGGTGATCATCTGACGGTAACCGGTGGTCTGCGCCGCGGGAGCGAAAGGATGGATGTTGGCAAACTCGGGCCAGGTGATCGGTATCATCTCGCTGGTGGCGTTCAGCTTCATGGTGCAGGAACCCAGCGGGATCATCGCTTGGGTCAGCGAGAGATCGCGGTTTTCCAGGCGCTTGAGATAGCGCAGCATCTCGGTTTCGCTGCGGAAACGCTGGAAGTTGGGATGCTGCAGGAAGTCGCTTTGACGGCGGTAGGCGGCGGGGATTCCGCAGGCGTTGCGCTCGACGGCCTGATGGTCGAGCTCGCTGACGGAAAGGCCGTGCTCCTCGCCGATCAGCACATCGAACAGCTCCGCCAGGTCGGCCGCGGTGGTGGTTTCGTTGAGGCTGATCCCGACTTCCCCGTCGGCGGGGTAGCGCAGGTTGATCTCCCGCGTCAATGCGCGCCCCTGAATCCGGTGACTGTCGACACCGGACAGCGTCAGCGTGTCGAACCAGCTGTCGTGCTTGAGCGCGATCCCATGCTGCTTCAGGCCCAGTGCGAGCAGGGTCGTGAGGCGATGAATGCGGTCGGCTATGGTCCGCAGTCCGTCGGCACCATGATAGGTCGCGTAGAACCCGGCGATGTTCGCCAGCAGCGCTTGCGCGGTGCAGATATTGGAGGTCGCCTTCTCGCGACGGATATGCTGCTCGCGGGTCTGCATCGCCATGCGCAGCGCCGGGCGTCCACGGCTGTCCTTGGACACGCCGATCACCCGGCCGGGCAGGGAGCGCTTGAGGCCTTCACTGGCGGCGAAGAAGGCGGCATGCGGGCCGCCATAACCCATCGGCACGCCGAAACGCTGGGAGTTGCCCAGCACGATGTCCACGCCCATGGCGCCGGGCTCCTTCAGCCTGACCAGGCTCATCAGGTCGGCTGCGATGCAGGTCATGATCTGGCGCGAGCGGGCCTCGGCAACGAGGCTCTCGATATCGACGATGTCGCCGTCGACACCGGGGTATTGCAGCAGCGCGCCGAAAACGTCTTCCTGCGCCAGCTGGCTCGCGGGTGCCACGACCAGCTCGAATCCGAGGTAGGCTGCCCGGGTGCGGAGCACGTCCAGGGTTTGGGGCAGTACGCTGTCGGCGACGAAGAAGCGCTGACTCTTCTGCTTCTTGTTGGCGCGCCGGCAGAGCGCCATGGCTTCCGCCGCCGCCGTGGCCTCATCGAGTAGCGAGGCGTTGGCGATCGCCATCCCGGTCAGATCCATCACCATCTGCTGGAAGTTGAGCAGCCCTTCCAGGCGTCCCTGGGCTATCTCGGGTTGGTACGGCGTATAGGCCGTGTACCAACCGGGGTTTTCCAGCACGTTGCGCTGAATGACGGCCGGCAGGTGCGTTGGATAGTAGCCTTGGCCGATGTAGCTCTTGAAGACCTTGTTCTGGCGAGCCAGGCCGCGTAGATAGTCCAGCGCTTCCGATTCGCCGCGCGGGCCATCCAGATCCAGTTCCCGGCCGAGTCGGATTCCCTTGGGAATGGTGCGGTCGATCAGCGTCTCCAGCGACGACAGGTCGAGCGCTTGGAGCATCTCGGTGACGTCGAGAGGATTCGGGCCATTGTGACGCTGAATGAAGTCGGCGTGATTGGCCAGGTCAGTCAGAGGGCGAGTCTCGGTGGGCATGATCTATCCGGCGAGGTTGGCGGGAAAAGGGGCGGCCGTTCGACGACGATGGCAGCGAACGGCCGAGCGGGTAAGGACGAGGCGGCGATCAGTCGTCCTGATCTTCCTCGGCGGCGACCAGTTCGCGGTAGGCGTCCGCCGACATCAGCGATTCCAGATCGCCCTGGTCAGCCAATTGCAGCTTGAGAATCCAGCCGTCACCATAGGGTGAATCGTTGACGGTTTCCGGCGCGTCCTCCAGCGACTCGTTGACCTCGACGATCTCTCCCGCCAGGGGGGAGTAGAGGTCGGAGGCGGCCTTCACCGACTCGATGACGCCAAACTCGTCGCCGGCGTCCAGCTCCCGCCCGGGATCCGGAAGTTCAACGAAGACCACGTCACCGAGGGCTTCCTGGGCATGATCGGTGATACCGACGGTCACGGTGCCGTCGCCGTTGTCCAGCACCCATTCGTGGCTATCGGTGTACAGCAGGTTGTTGGGGATGTCGCTCATGGGAGTTTCCTATACGAAACAGTTTTCGGTATGGGGAATTTTGGTGAGCATTATGCACGAATGCGGGATCGATTGGCATAGTCTCGAGCGTCTCCGGCGCACCTATGCGCGGATTGCACTCCTAGGTTGACCCCAGATCCCCGAAACGTCCAGTGTCGGGAGACGATCTCCGCAGAGCCCCGGAGTATACGCCACCGACCTCGATCGCTCCGTGCCGCCAGCCGTGTCGCAGGCGATCGCTCAGGTAGGGTCGAGCATCCGGAATGGCCATGGAGAAAAAGTTTCTTATTGGAAACACCAGGCGCTTTTCGCTAAGGTGTAGCGCCCATGTCACATGAGGGGGCGTGGGGTTGTTGGATGAATGCTTTGGAATAATTGTGAACGCGTAGTTGAATCCTCTATTGTTGCCACGCTTTGACTTATTAATGATCGATCGTGGCGACGGTTGGCCGTTCTGGCCCGTTCGACAGCTACAACAACGTGATAATGGAGGTCGACGTGGAGCAACTCAATGCGGTTTTCAGTGCCATCAATGGTGTTGTTTGGGGACCATTGATGCTGATTTTGCTGTTTGGGGTCGGTATCTACCTGCAGCTAGGGCTCAAGTTGATGCCCATTCGCAAGTTGGGCCTCGGTTTCAGTCTGCTGTGGCGGGGACGACGCAGTGAAGCCGATAGCCGCGACGAGGGGGAGATTTCACCCTTCAACGCATTGATGACAGCGCTCTCCGCGACCATCGGGACCGGCAACATCGCGGGCGTCGCCACCGCCATCGCGCTCGGTGGGCCGGGCGCGGTGTTCTGGATGTGGTTGACGGCACTGGTCGGGATGGCGACCAAGTTCGCCGAAGCCGTGCTGGCTGTCCGTTACCGCGAGACCGATTCGACCGGCAATCATGTCGGCGGCCCGATGTATTACATCCGCAACGGGCTAGGCAAGCGTTGGGCCTGGCTGGGCGGGTTGTTCGCGTTCTTCGGTGCGGTGGCGGCCTTCGGCATCGGCAATACCGTTCAATCCAACTCCGTTGCGGATGCATTGACAACCTCGTTCGGGGTGCCGGCCTGGCTGACCGGCCTGATCATCATGGTGCTGGCCGGCGCGGTGATATTGGGCGGGATCAAGCGCATCTCCCGCGTCGCCGGCAAGCTGGTGCCGTTGATGGCCGTTGCCTACTTCGCGGCCGGCGTAGTCGTGCTGGTGTTGAACGCCGATCAGATCGGTGGCGCTCTGGGCACGATCTTTTCCCACGCCTTCCAACCGATTGCAGCCAGTGGTGGCTTTGCCGGCGCGGCAGTGGCGGCGGCGATCCGTTTTGGCGTCGCCCGGGGGATCTTCTCCAACGAGGCCGGCCTGGGCAGCGCGCCCATCGCACATGCCGCAGCGCAGACCCGCAACCCGGTCCGTCAGGGGCTGATCGCGATGCTGGGGACATTCATCGATACGCTGGTGGTCTGCACCATGACCGCGCTGGTGATTTTGACCTCGACCCACTGGCTCGACGGCGAAAGTGGCGCGGGGTTGACCTCGCTCTCCTTCGATAGCGCCTTGCCCGGCATTGGGCAGCACATCGTGGCGATAGCGCTGTCGATATTCGCCTTTACCACCATTCTCGGCTGGTCGTTCTACGGCGAGAAATGCTTCCAGTATCTGTTCGGCGACCGCGCGATTATGCTGTATCGCATATTGTTCGTCCTGGCGGTGCCGGTCGGTGCCATGGCGAAGCTGGACTTCATCTGGCTGGTGGCGGATACCTTCAACGCGATGATGGCCATTCCCAACCTGATCGCATTGGCGCTGCTGTCGCCGGTGGTGTTCAAGCTGACCCGGGACCACTTCGCCGGCAAGACGGTCCTGCCGGGAGAAGCGCTGGAAGGTCGCGATCCTAAAGCGTAACGTTTTTCTACCTGCCCTGATCTGGAGACATCCATGTCCGACATGAAACAGACCCCGCTGTTCGCGCTGCATCAAGAGCTCGGTGGCAAGATGGTGCCGTTCGCCGGATACAGCATGCCCGTGCAGTATCCGCTTGGCGTCAAGAAGGAGCATGAGCACACGCGCCGGGCCTGTGGGTTGTTCGATGTTTCCCACATGGGGCAGCTGATGGTGACCGGGCCCGCGCCAGCGAAGGCGATGGAGACCCTGGTCACCGCCGATGTCGTCGGACTGGCGGAAGGAGGGCAGCGCTACGCCCTTTTCACCAACAGCGAAGGTGGCATCCTGGATGACCTGATGATCGTCAATCAGAGCGATTCGTTGTACGTGGTGGTAAATGCCGCATGCAAGGATCAGGACCTCGCGCTGCTGCGCACCGGGCTCGGGGCGAATCATGATGTCGAGGTTCTCGACCGCGGGCTGCTGGCTCTGCAGGGCCCTGATGCCGCGACCGTCATGCAGCGGCTCTGTCCCGCGGCCTGCGATCTCGTCTTCATGGAACATGACCGGTTCGAGGTCATGGGCCACGAGATCTGGGTAAGCAGAAGCGGGTATACCGGCGAAGACGGTTTCGAGATCTCGGTGCCTTCCGAGGCGACCGAAGCGCTGGCACGCTGGTTCGTCGATCAGCCGGAGGTCGAGCCCATCGGTCTGGGGGCGCGCGACTCGCTGCGCCTCGAGGCGGGGCTGTGCCTCTACGGGCATGATATCGACACGACTACCACCCCTGTCGAAGCCAGTCTCTCCTGGGCAGTGGGCAAGCCCCGGCGCGTCGGCGGAGAGCGGGAAGCCGGTTTTCCTGGCGCGGACAGGGTTCTGCATCAGTTGCAGGCCAAGGATCACCGCCGCCGACGTGTCGGCCTGCTGGGAGAAGGTCGAGCGCCGGTCCGGGAGGGCGCCAGGCTGTTTGATGCGGATGACCAGATGGTCGGGCAGGTCACTTCGGGTAGTTTCGGACCCAGCGTGGGTGCCCCCGTCGCCATGGCCTACGTCGTGGTCGAAGCCGCCGAGAAAGGCGCCACGCTCTATGCCGACGTCCGCGGCAAGCGCTTGCCGATGGTGATCACTCCGATGCCTTTCGTACCCGCCAATTACCATCGCGGCTGATCCAGTCCATAGCTCCAGGTTTATACCGTTATCTTGCATGCCTCCTGACTCAGGGGGCTTTTTCTGTCCGTCTCGCAAGATCGAGCCTAGCTACCGGATTCGGCGGAAGGTCAGGTTGATCCGGGCGCCGTCGATTGCGCGTGGCGCCAGCGCGTGTTGCCATCGGGATTGCGCGCCAGGACCCATCAGCAGCAGGCTGCCATGGGGTAGCCAGACATTGAAGGCTCGACGGGCGCTGACGGTTTTCTCGCGGAAGCGAAGCGGGCGTTCGCTGCCGAGCGAGACCGAGGCGACGATGGGATCTTCCCCCAGCTCGGGCTCGTCGTCGCTGTGCCATCCCATTCTCTGCTCGCCGCTCTCGTAGCGATTCAGCAGCACACTATTGAAGTCCTGGCAGGGTAGATCTGCCGTCTCGAGCGCTTGGATCACCCGGTTTCGCAGATCCGCCACCAGCGGGTGCCAGGGCCAGGGCTGCAGGGCGCGACCGGAGTAGCGATAGCGCGTCCCCTCATCGCCCATCCAGCACTGGGAGCGAGGAATCACATGTCGTTTGCCGTAGAGCGACAGGGTCGGTGACGACCACATGATCTCCCGTTCGAGCTGGTGTTGAATGGCGGCGGCCTCGGCGGCGGCAATGAAATCGGGAAGCAGCATCAACGGCGGGGAAGTAGCGATGCATTGCCAGCGGTCACGATGGGGCATACGAACGCTTCAATTCCAGACCATCAGCGCCAGCAGGCCGCTGCACCAGGCGAGGCCGGCCCCGATCAGCGCCCCCACGATCACGTCAGTGACGTAGTGAAGTCCCAGTATCACTCGAGAGATGGCGATCAGGCCGGCAAGTGGCAAGACCACGGGTAGCAGTTGCGGGCTGCTGGCAGCGGTCAGGCTGGTGAACATGACCGCGTGCAAGGTATGGCCGCTGGGAAAGCTATAGCGATCGACGGGCGGCATGGTGCAGCGGATCGTGGTGAAGGTGATATAGGGTCGCTCGCGACACAGGCGGGTCTTCAGCAGCCGGTAGAGCAGGGCGGCGACGCTGGCCGTCAGGCCCCATTGAACCGCGAGCCACCAGCCCTGATGGCCTTGGAGCACTGGCTGCAACAGAGCCAGGCACACCCAGGCCGGCCAGTCTCCCAATCGGCTGACGCAGCGGAAGAGCCAGAGTGTCGGGGCGTGGCGAGAAAGCTCCGCCAGACGGTGGCTGAGCCGGCTCTCGAGGCGATCCAGTCGCTCAAACGTGAGACGTTGAGTGCGTGGCGGCATGTTGGGTCCCCTGAACTTGAATCAACTGCGCAAGAAAGCGATCACCAATGCGGCTCCAGCTCAGGCTCGAGACACGCTGGTGAGCCTGGCGGCCCAGTCGAGCGTAGATTGCAGGTTGTCGGCATAGCTCGCTGGCAGCGTGGATGAAGCCCTGGCCATCTGCCGGCGGCACCAGCCGGCCATCGACGTTGTCGGTGATCAATTCTCCTGCCGCCGCGTGATCGAAGGCGACCACGGCCAGGCCGGAGGCCATGGCCTCCGGGACGACATTACCGAATGTCTCCGACAGCGAGGGAAAGATGAACATGTCCGCACTGGCATAGTGCCGTGCCAGCGATTCGCCCGTCTTGAAACCCGTGAATATGGCTTCCGGCAGGCGTCTGGCGATCGTTTTGCGTGCCGGCCCGTCTCCAACCAGTACTTGTACCAGCGCGGGATTGACGCGCTGCATCGCTGACATCGTGTCGGCCAGAAGGTCGATATTCTTCTCGCTGGCGAGTCGTCCAACGTAGAGCGCCACCGGCTGGTGCGGACCGGCTCCCCACTGGCGCCTCAGCTCGACGTCCCGACGCGAGGGGCGGTAGCGTTGGGCATCGACGCCCCGGGCGAGTACCGAGACCCGTCGGTACCCGCTATTCTCGAGCATTTGCTGTTGTGCCGCGGTGGGTACCAGGGTCGCCTCGCAGCGATTGTGGAAATACCGGAGTCCCCGGCGAGCGATCGGTATGCTCCAGCCAAGATGATAGTTACTGGCATACTGGTCGAAGTTGGTGTGAAAGCCGCTGACCACTGGAATCCGAAGGTGTCGAGCCGCATTCAACGCTGACCAGCCGAGGGGGCCCTCGGTCGCGATGTAGATGGCGTCCGGGCGCTCCTGTCGCCAGAGTCGAATCAGCCGGCGGCGGCATGGCAAGCCGATGTGCACGTCGGCATAGATGGGAAGGGCGATTCCCCTGACGTGAATGTCCCGTTCGGCCAGGGCGTCGCGCTCACTATTCACCGGGCTGGGACGAATCAATTGAAGCAGGACTCCCTTGGATGCCAGATGGCTGGCGAGCTGGCTCAGGGTATGAGCCACGCCGTTCACCTCCGGCGCCCAGGTTTCACTGACCAGGGCTACACGCATCTTTACCACTCCTTCCACGCCAGCGAGTCTCTCCAGCAGTCCAGCCCGATCGCCAACCGTGTCCGAACCGGTCTCCGATACTGCGGGCTGCCGATGACGCCAATGCGTCACGGTGATGACGAATTCATGACACCGTTGATTAGCGTAGCACGCGCGCGGGATCCACAGGCTTGCCGCCATGGCGGAGGTCGAAAAGCAGGTGATAGCGGTTGCTGCCGCTCTCCTTTCCGATCTCACACAGCGGGCCGCCGGCGGATACCGATTGTCCCTCCGACACCATCAACTTGTCGCAGAACGCATAGACGCTCTGCATATTGTCGGCGTGGTGAAGGATGACGACCTGGCCCAATTGGCGCATGCCGCTGGCGAATCTGACCTTGCCCGAGGTGGTTGCCTTGGCCGTGGCAGGCGAGGATGTCGACAGCATCATTGGCTGCAGCGTGCCGTGGGCATCCCGTCCGAACCGGCGCTCGATGGTGTAGTTCTCCAGGGGCCAGCGCCAGCCGCTTGCCGACGAGGGGAGCGGGCCGGGGTCGGGTAGCGATCGGGAGGCCGCCGGCGCTGGGGATGATGGCCGGCGGCCCGTCGAGCCGCCGGCCAGGGGTACCTGGATCAACTGGCCGACGGCCAGCTGCGAGGGATCGATGCCCGTATTCGCGGCTTGGACACGCTGCGGATTGGCGCCGAAGTATCGCGCGATCGAATAGAGGGAGTCTCCTCGTCTCACCTGGTAGCGGTAGGGGCCGCCGCCAGGCGCACGCTCCTGTCGCGAGGGCAGCAGCAGACGCTGGCCGACCGCAAGGCGGCGCGAATCCACGCCCGGGTTGAAGCGCTGGAGCCGGAGCAGCGGTATGCCAGCCTGGTTCGCGATCTTGCCCAGCGTGTCGCCACGCTGCACCGTCACCCAGCCACCGCCATCGGCGATGCGTGCCTGGCCGCCGCCCCCGCTCGCGCAGCCCGCGAGCAAGAGCATCAGTCCCAGGAGTAGGAGGAGAGCGCCGCGTCTTTTTCCTGCCACAGTGCATTCAACCATGTGTAGAAACGTTCCTTGTATTGGGCATCGTCGTAGCCCCCGTCCAGCATCCACTGCGGCCTGTCGAGACATCTCGCGACTATCGCGACGTCGGCCTCGCGCCCGCACAGGAAGTCCCAGAAGTTGGGTGTGCCCCGACGGTAGTGCAGGGTGACGTCGATGATACCGTCCAGGCGCGGTCCCAGCAGCCCGATCACCTGTGCGACGCCGCCGGCCTTGGGTCGCAGAAGATGGCGGTAGGGGCTCTTCTGAAGGCGCTGCTTCTCGGGTCTGCAGCGAGTCCCCTCGACAAAGTTGTAGATCGTCATCGGCATCTCGCGGGCATGATCGCACATGCGCCGGGTCGCCTGGCGGTCCCGCTCGGCGAGCTTGGGATTCCGAGCCAGCTTCTCGCGGGTGTAGCGACGCATGAACGGGAACTCCAGGGCCCACCAGGCCAGTCCGACGATCGGCACCAGGATGAGCTCTCGCTTGAGAAAGAATTTTGGCATCGAGAGGCGACCCGTCAGCACGTAGAGCAGGGCGATGATATCGGTCCAGCTCTGGTGATTGGCCATGACCAGCCACCACCGGCGTGGAGAGAGCGAGTCGGGGAGGTCGGCGTGGATCGTGGGGCGAATCCAGCGACGAATCCAGACATTGTTGGTTTTTACCCAGGCGAGGGCGATCCAGTGGAGACCGCCGAGCACCCCAAGGCGCCAGCGCCGGGTGGGGGTGACCAGTTTCAGTATCGTCAGCGCCACCAGAGGCATACCCCAGAAGAGCGTATTGAGGACCAGCAGCAGGACGCTGACACACCCTTTCAGGGTCGACATGCCATTCTCCATCAATGACTTGGCTCGATGTTACTGGAATGTCGCCAGGCTGCACAGCGCTTCGGCGGGGATCCCGACGCCACATGACGGTCGAGGCGAACCCCGCGACGGAATCTCGAGAAGGTTGAGATCCATCATTGCCGAAAAACTAACCAATCTAAGACCGGTGTCGGTAGGGTCGGCAGCCATCGCCATCGGTCACCGGAAATGCACAGTGTTATCCACAGAAGATGTGAATAATTCGTGTCGGCCCCCGGTAATGCTGGCTGGACGAGTGGTCTCGGCAAGAGCCGCTTCGAGTTGATAGACTGCCGCCGCCGTTGCCTTCTGCTCTCGAAATTCGGCGCTCTTCGACTCGAGTCGATGCCCATGCGTCGGGTTTCACCTATTGCCGTCGAACCATGGAGAACCTCGTTGCGTTCACTACCCGCGACCCTGCCGATCCTATTCCTGTGTGAAATCAGCTTCCTGCTGGGGCACGGACTGATCATGACGCTGCTCGGTGTGCGCATGTCGCTGGAGGCGTTTCCTTCCCAGATGGCGGGTCTGCTCATGTCCTGCTTCTCGCTGGGCTTCGTCGCGGGCAGCTACTGGCTGGAAAAGCGCATACGCAGCGTCGGCCACATCCGCGTGTTCGCTGCCTGCGCTGCGCTACTGGCAGCGACGGCGATGCTCCATGGACTCTGGGTCAATCCCTGGGCATGGCTGGTCTGGCGGCTGTTTGGCGGCGCGGCGACCGCGGGGCTGCTGATGGTAATGGAATCCTGGGTTTCGGGAGAGTCCACCAACGAGAACCGGGGGCGGGTACTGGGCTGGTATCTGGTGATCTCGACGCTCTCCCTGGCGGGCGGCCAGTGGATGCTCAACATGGCGGATCCGGCCACTTTCGTGCTGTTTTCGGTGGCCGGTGTCCTGTTCGCGCTATCGCTGGTGCCGCTCTCGATCCATCGTATCCAGGGGCCGTTGCGCAGCAGTCACGACGTGTCCGCCAAGATTTCGCTGCGTACCTTGCTGGCTCGGGCGCCGGTCGGGCTGGTGGGGGCTTTCGTGGCGGGGCTCATGGTCCAGGCCTTCTTCGCGATGACCCCCTACTATGGCCAGGAGATCGGCCTCACGACCGCCCAGACCGCGAAATTCATGTCGATCACCACGCTGGTGGCGCTCATCGCGCAGTGGACGCTGGGAAGGGTCTCTGATCGCTTCGACCGCCGCAAGGTCATCTTGTGCATGGCGCTGGTGATGACGATATCCGGCGTGCTGATCGTGTTTGCCGCAAGATCGAGTTACTGGTTGCTGGTCTTCGTCGCGAGCTTCCACACCGCGATGCTGCACACCCTTTACTCGTTGAGCCTGGCCCACACCCATGACTGGCTCGAGCCCGAAGAGACCATCCAGGCCAATGCGAAAGTCCTGATGTGTTATGGCGTGGGCTCCATCGTCGGGCCGTTCAGTGCGTCGCTACTGATGCATAGCGTGGGGCCGGATGGCCTCTGGCTGTTCCTCGGCGCGGCCGCGCTGGGTCTGGCGTTGTTCATCGCCTACCGATTGTGGCGACGCGAGCCGGTCAAGGCGCCGGAAGAGCAGGAGCCGTACACGCCGCTGGTACCGATGGTGGAATCGACGCATTACATCAACGAGCTGGACCCGCGGTATGGCCCCCACCAGTACGAGTTGAATCTGGAAGGGGAGCTGGAAGACGCACAGGAAGAGTCCGAACTGCAGCCGGCATGAGCTTGCAGGGTCGCCGCAGGCGCGTGCCTTTCGCGAGCCGAATCGGCAAAAGCCGGCGAATGCCGGCTTCTGAAGTGTCTGTCGTGGCGTCGGGCGCCGTTTCCCGTCAGGCGTTTTCGGGCATCAGCGCCTTGTCCCGCACGTACTGGTCGAACTCGGTGAAGCCGCCGATGTGGGTCTGGTCGACGAAGATCTGCGGCACGGTCTCTACCGGCTTGCCGATGGTCTTTTCCATGTCGGCTTTGGTGATGCCTTCCGCATGGATATCGATGTAGCGGAAATCGAAATCGTCTCGCGCTTCCTTCAGTTTTTCCGACAGCTCCTTGGCGCGAACACAGAAAGGGCAGCCGGGACGGCCGAAAATAACAGTCAGCATCGTATGTCTCCTGTTGCTGGGAAAGGCAATTGGATGGGTGTAAGGCCTGGAAAAAGATGGGGGTTATTCTTTCGTATTAAACCCGCTCGGCCCAATAGAGTCTCTCTACGTTCATCATTGCAAGCCGCTATGGTTCGAGACGTCGTCCGGCGTCGGCATCCCGCAGCAGATCCCCCAGCGCCCGATGGATGCCCGGCGCCGTGACCAGCAGGTTTTCGCCGTAGAGTTCCACCGGTAGATTCCGGGGGCATTCGTAGAGGTGGCTCGTCTTCGCGCCGGCTTCGCGGGCGATCAGCAGTCCGGCGGCGAAATCCCAGGGCGAGACGCTTTCATAGTAGGCATCGAGCTGGCCGCAGCCGACATGACAGAGGTCCAGCGCGGCGGAGCCGTTGCGGCGCACGTCGCGGCAGGCTTGCAGGACATGGTTCAAGCGCTTGACCAGTGGACCACGTTTGTCGCGAGCGTAGGGAAAGCCTGTCCCGATCAGGCTTCTCTCGAGGGTTTCCGACTGGCTGCACGCCATCGGTTCGCCATTGAGGTGGGCGCCCTGATCACGCACGGCGGTGAAGGTCTCACCGAGAAACGGGGCGTGAACCACGCCGAGTTGGACCTCGCCGTTGAACGCCAGGGCGATCGACACGGCGACATGGGCGTGGCCATAGGCGAAATTGACGGTACCGTCGATGGGATCCACGACCCACAGCGGGCCGTCCTGTTCGAGTTGGCTGCGGTCCGGGGTCAGCTCCTCGGTCAATCGTGCCTCTCCCGGAAACAGAGCCTCCAGCTCGCCGGCGATCATGCGATCGACAGCGACGTCGATTTCGGTCACCAACTCGTCACCACCCTTGTACTGGTGGGAGAAGTTTTGCTTCCGGCGAGCCTGGACGATCATGTCGCCGGCCTGTCGGGCGATACGGATCACCGAGTCGAGGCGTTGGGGGTGGTCCACATTGAACTCCTGTCGGGGAAATGGCGTGATCCCGGCGATCGATGGAGTCGCCGGGACGAACGGAAAACCTGTCTGCATGGCGGCGGCGACCGGACCCATACGGTGAGCCCGGTCGGCGCAGCGCGATGCCGGGGTGACGGCGGGCCGCGACGTGTTAGTGGCGTACCGGGCGCTTCTGGAGTTTACGCTGCAGGGTCCGTCGATGCATGCCCAGGGCCCGGGCTGTTGCGGAGATATTGCCATCGTGTTCATGCAGCACTTTCTGGATGTGCTCCCAGGTGACCCGGTTCACCGAGGGGGGATTATCGGCGATTTCCACGTCGACGTCGCCGCTCTCGCGCTCGAGCGACTGCAGAATCTCATCAGCGTCGGCTGGCTTGCACAGGTAATTGACGGCACCGAGTTTCATCGCTTCCACGGCGGTGGCGATGCTCGAGTAGCCCGTCAGCACCACGACGCGACACGCGGGCGCCACTTCCAGCAGTGCCGGGAGCAGCTTCAGGCCGGAGTCCGACTCCAGCTTCAGATCGAGCGTCGCCAGCGCGGGTGGAGCCTCCTTCGCTGCCGCCAGGGCCTGGTCATGAGTATGGGCGACGACCACATCGTAGCCCCGGCGCCGCATGGCGCGCTCCATGACGAAACAGAGTTGTTCGTCGTCGTCGACGATCAGTAGACGTTCCGGATCGCTCATCGGTGGTTCTCCTTGGCGAATGATTGACGATCGACAGCAGCGCTACACGCTCTCGCCGACCTTGATGCGGGGGAGCTTGACCTCCGTCAGGGTGCCGCCTTCCTCGTGGTTGTAGAGGCTCACGCCGCCGCCGAACCGGTTGACGGTGGCGTGGGTCAGGAACAGCCCGATTCCCATGCCCTTGCTCTTGGTCGAGATGAAAGTGTCGCCCAGCTGGTCGGCGATCGACATCGGCACGCCCGGGCCACAGTCGCGGATGTCGATGACTACCTCGTCGGTGTTCCAGTCGAGGCTGGTGACGACGGCGTCGGGGCTGGCATCGGCGGCGTTATTGAGCAGGTTGATCATCGCCTGCTCCAGCGTGGCGTCAACGGCGATGGTCGGTTGACCGCGCTTGCCGAGTACTTCCAGGCGGTGATTGACGTCGGGGCGCAGCACCAGCCAGCGCTGGATCAGGTTCTGGAGCCAGGGGGTGGCGCGAAGCGTCTCGGGCTTCTCCAGGCGCCGTCGGTCCGCATTGGCGACGAGGGTCTGCAGGCGCTGCTTGCAGGTATCGACCTGATGGCGCAGCAGGTCGATATCCTCCACCAGCGATGGCTGGTCGCTGGCTTCGTGGCGCATCTCCTTGAGTAGAACCGCCATCGTCGATAGTGGCGTGCCGAGCTCATGCGCCGTGCCGGCAGCCTGGGTCGCCACGGCCAGAATCTGCTCGTTGCGCAGCGCCGCCTCGCGAGTGCGCGACAGGGTCAGGTCGCGTCGACGCAGGGTATGCGCCATCTTGAAGATGAAGAAGGTCAACAGGCTGCCGGACAGGATGAAGTTCAGCCACATGCCCAGGGTATGCAACTGGACGCCAAAGACGACCGTGCTGTTGGTCAACTGCGGGACCGGCTCATAGACCAGCATCATGGTGGTGTAACTGGCGGTGGCCGCTATCGCGATGACCCAGGCGTAGGACCACGGCAGGGTGGCGGCGGCGATCCCCAGCGGTACCAGCAGGTAGGTGATGAAGGGATTGCTCGAGCCCCCGGTGTAGTAGAACAGCAGACTCAGGCCAGCGATGTCGACCAACCAGTGCAGCAGGTATTCGGTATCGGTGACCGCGCGGGGCCGGCCCAGCCGCCACCAGGTCGCCACGTTGAACAGGCCCATGGCCACGATGACGCTGATGACCGGAAGAACATGCAACTGGAACCCCAGCACCTCGATGCCGAAGATGATCGCGGCGAGGAAACCGGTCCAGGTGATACCGCGGACGATCGTCAGGCGAACCAGGTTGCGGTTCGGCGTCGAGAGCGGAAGCGGTTGCAGCATGGTCTCTCCGGGATCGAGTCGGGTGACGGCGTCGAGGTTGCCAGCAGCGACGATGGGCCGGCTCGGCAGCGCCGCCAGCGTCGTCGACATATTAACGCAATGCCGGGAAGCGGCGTGAGCCCGGACACGGCTGGCGGGATGGCAAGGGCAGTGTCCATTTGTCGCAGGGCCGGCGGGCGGCGTCTGGCAGGCCAGGCGGCTACAACTCTGCGGGATCAGCGCGTACAATCGCCGCCATCTTCGATTCCCCGCGACCTCCCGGCCATGCCGTACGAGCGTCGCCCCAGTCAGTGAAGCCTTTCATGTCCGATGCTCAGCTCGCCCAGGAAGCGGCCCTACGCCGCACCTTCGCCATCATCAGTCACCCCGACGCGGGGAAGACGACGATTACCGAGAAAATGTTGCTGTTCGGCAACGCCATTCAACTGGCCGGCTCGGTCAAAAGCAAGCGGGCGGAGCGCCACGCCACCTCCGACTGGATGAAGATGGAGCAGGAGCGCGGCATTTCCGTCACCACCTCGGTGATGCAGTTCCCCTATAACGGGCGCATCGTCAATCTGCTCGACACCCCCGGGCACGAGGATTTTTCCGAGGACACCTATCGCACCCTGACCGCGGTGGATTCGGCGCTGATGGTCATCGATGCGGCCAAGGGTGTCGAGGACCGTACCATCAAGCTGATGGAGGTCTGTCGGCTGCGTACCACGCCAATCCTGACCTTCATCAACAAGATGGATCGCGAGACCCGGGATCCCATCGAGGTGATGGACGAGATCGAGACGGTCCTCAACATCGCCTGTGCGCCAATGACCTGGCCGATCGGCATGGGCCGGCAGTTCAAGGGGGTCTATCACCTCTACGACGACATTATCCATCTCTATACCCAGGGCCAGGGTAACCGGATCCCGGAAGACAAGCGCATCGAAGGGCTGGACAGTGCCGAGGTCGACCGGGTACTGGGCGAGAGCGCGGCGGAAGAGCTGCGGATGGAGGTCGAACTGGTGCGAGGCGCGTCCCATCCGTTCGATCTGGAAGCCTACCGTCGCGGCGAGCTGTCGCCGGTCTACTTTGGCACGGCGATGGGTAATTTCGGTGTCCGGGAAATGCTCAACGGATTCGTCGAGTTCGCACCGACGCCCCAGGTGCGGGAGACCGATACGCGGGAAGTGGTCGCCGAAGATGGCCGCTTCTCCGGCTTCGTGTTCAAGATTCAGGCCAACATGGATCCCAAGCACCGGGACCGGGTGGCGTTTCTGCGAATCTGTTCCGGCAAGTACGAACGCAACATGAAGATGCGTCACGTCCGGATCGGCAAGGAGGTCAAGATCGCCGATGCGCTGACCTTCATGGCCTCCGACCGTGCCCATGTCGAGGAGGCGTGGCCCGGCGACATCATCGGTCTGCACAATCACGGCACGATCCAGATCGGCGACACTTTCACCGCCGGCGAGGACATGCGCTTCCTCGGCATTCCGCACTTCGCGCCGGAGCTGTTCCGCCGGGTGCGGTTGCGCGATCCCCTGAAGATGAAGGCGCTGCAGAAGGGGCTTCAGCAGCTCTCGGAGGAGGGCGCGACCCAGGTCTTCCTGCCGCTGGACAACAACGACCTGATCGTCGGTGCGGTCGGTACGCTGCAGTTCGATGTCGTCGCGCATCGGCTCAAGGAGGAGTACAAGGTCGACTGCCTCTACGAACCCGTCAACGTCAACACGGCTCGCTGGGTCTACTGTCCGGACGCAAAGAAACTCGACGAGTTCAAGCGCAAGGGTAGCGCCAATCTGGCGCTGGATGGCGGAGACTACCTGACTTACCTGGCACCGACCCGGGTCAATCTCCAGATGACCCAGGAGCGCTGGCCGGAGATCGAGTTCCGGGCCACCCGCGAGCACTGAGATACGGCCGTTTTGGCACTGCCCGGGCGAGGCGATTTCATCTTGCCGCTCCCGGGCGGTTGGGCCATGCTGACTAGCGTCGCGGCCCTGTGGACAGCGGCCCCCCTCACAAGCGTCGTGCGATCGACCAGAAAAGGAGAATGTCGATGGCTTCCAAATTCCTGAAGGAGTTCCGAGAGTTTGCCGTCAAGGGCAATGTCGTCGATATGGCGGTGGGTATCATCATTGGCGGTGCGTTCACGCTGATCGTGCAGAGCCTGGTCAAGAACGTGATGAACCCGATCCTGGGGCTGCTGATCGGCGGCGTCGACTTTGCCAACTTCTTCATCGTGCTCAAGGAAGGCGGGACGGCGGGGCCCTATGCCTCGCTCGCCGCAGCCCAGGAAGCCGGCGCCGTCACCCTTGACTACGGTCTGTTTCTCAACGCTGTGATCAGCTTCATCATCGTGGCCTTCGTGGTGTTTCTGCTGGTGCGCAGCATCAACCGGATGAAGCGCGAGGAGGCCGTTGCTCCCAAGGCGCCGACGGACAAGGCCTGCCCCCACTGCTTCATGACGATTCCGGTCAAGGCGACCAAATGTGGCCACTGTACCGCCGACCTGCCGGTGTCGGACGTCGAGCCGCAAGGAACGGCCGCGACCTGAGTCATGCTGTTCGACGCCCACTGTCACCTCGATTTCGACAGTTTCGACGCCGATCGCCAAGCCGTTTTCGAACGTGCCCACGCGGTCGGCGTCTCGCGTTTCATGGTGCCGGGCACGACGCGTGATCGCTGGCGGGCGGTGTTGAACCTGGGGAAGCGCGCCGACGTGGTCGTGGCGCTCGGGCTGCACCCCTATTTCGTGGCTCAGCACGCTGCCACTGATCTCGAGGCGCTGGAGGAGGTCGTGGCGCGTGGCGATCGACTCGTCGGCATCGGCGAGTGCGGGATCGACGCCAGATTCGAGGCGACGCTGGAGCATCAATGGGAGCTGTTCGAAGCGCAGCTGCAACTGGCGAAGCGGTATCGACTCCCGGTCATCGTCCACTGCGTCCACGCCGATGATCAAGTGGCCAAGCGGCTGAAGCAGCTCGATCTTCCGGCGCGCGGATTGATTCACGCCTTCGGTGGCAGCCCGGAACAGGCCAGGCGTTTCGTGGATCTCGGCTACCGGCTCGGGCTCGGCGGCGGCGTCACCTACGATCGCGCCAAGCGCTTGCATCGGGCGGTAAGGGCGATACCCGACGACGGCTTCGTGCTCGAGACCGATAGCCCCGACATGCCGTTGGCCGGGCGTCAGGGGCAGCGCAACGAGCCCGCCCATCTCGACGAGATTCTGGCCCGTGTCGCGCTGCTGCGGAGCCAGGATCGAGACTGGGTCGCCGCCAACGCCTGGGACAATACCCACCGGATCTTCCGGCTTGAGGCGGCGTCGCCCTGAGTGGGCGCTGTCGTCGTCAGGCGGTCGCGGTCCCGCCGACGACGGACTCGGGATCGAGACGTTCGAGCGGATAGGGCAGCTCGCGCAGCACCAGGTCACGCTCGCCGACGAACAGTGGCGATTCCTCGTCCTGGCTGGTGTTGAGGACGGCCAGGACGGCGCATGAATCGGAGTCGTCGTCGTTGACTGCCTGGAATATCTCGCCCACGCGCTTGGCCTCGGCGTTGCGAATCTCCTCGCCGATGGCGGGCAGCGAGCTGCCTTCCAGCGAGGCGATCCGCAGGCGCCTTTTGACCTGGCCCCGGAAATGCGCCCTTGCCACCACTTCCTGGCCGGTGTAGCAGCCCTTGCGAAAGCTGATGCCGCCCAAGGCTTCCCAGTTGATCATCTGCGGCAGAAAGGCGTCGCTGTGATCGGCGGTGAGCCAGGCGACGCCGGCACCGATATCCGCACGTCGCCACAGGACCGTATTCGCGGCGCTGGCGGACCGGCTCAACGACTCCCACCGTGTTGCGGCCTCGGCGGCCGGCAGGGTCAGCATCGCGCGGGGCTGGTCGGCGGGCTGGCGCAAGGCGACGATGCCGTCCTGCTGGGTCATGTGCCAGTCGAGACGGGGCAGGTCGGGCAGGCCGGCAGCGGTCGCCCACGGCTCGGGGCGCCCGATCATGCCGATCAGGGCCAGATCCTGGCGATGGCTCAGCTTCACCTTATAGAAAGGGGCGTATTTTTCGAGGTGCGTCGCCAGCGGAGTGGCCAGCGAGGCGTGCAGCAGCAGCCAGTAGCGCTCGGCGGAGACCTTGAGCACCTCGGCATTGGCGATCATGCGCCCCTTCGGCGTACAGAAGGCGGTCAAGGGCGCGAAGTCGCCATCCGCGTGTTCGACGTTGGCGCTGGTCTGCCCCTGCAGAAAGCGAGCCGCATCGGGGCCGTCGCATTCGAGAATGCTCAAGTGGGTGAGCGGTACCAGATGCGCACTGTCACTGGCGGAGCCGTGATCGTCGCTCGGAAACACCCAGTCGTGCTCATTCGACTGGCGCCCGCCCAAGGCCGTGAGATATGCCAGCCAATCGTCCATCCGATGCCTCCTGTGAAGCGGTTGTCGGTACCGGCGTGGGCGGTACCAGAGCGTGTTGTCTCGCCTCAAGATGGCGGCGATATCCGGCTATTGCAACGCCAGGTCGCGCAAATGGCGTGCAGGGTCTGTTCTCGACTATTCCACGCGGCCCGCATCTTCGGGGTGCTCGTCGAATACGCTCAGTCTTCGTTGCGGGACGGGATAAGGCAACAGCACTTAGCGGCGTTGCCTGAACGTCTTTGACGCAGCAACGACGCTCGCGGCGTATCGTGCGAGCGGGCCCTAGGCTATGCTTGTCTGCCTGAATATCGCCGTGGAAGACCGTCGTGGAGAGTCTCGCATGCCCCATATCAACCTCACGCTGAGCGGCGTATCGACGCCGGAAGACCTCAATCGCGTCACCACCGCCCTGATGATGGTGGATGGTGTCGAAAGCGTCGATATCGGCCGGGAATGGGCCGAGGTGGAAGGTCGTGCCAGCCGCGACGCGCTGATCGCGGCAGTGGAGGCGCTGAAATCGGGATTTAGCGCACGGTGATCGTGGCTCGTCCTGAGCGATGGCACTCGAAGTCACATGTTGCCCTTGAATGACGATCGTTTGGACCCTAATTAGTCATCATGAACAAACCTTTCAAGATTCAATCCAAGTATCGTCCGGCCGGTGACCAGCCGGCCGCCATCGAGGGGCTGGTCCGCGGCCTGGGTGCCGGGCTGTCGCATCAGACGCTGCTCGGCGTCACCGGGTCGGGCAAGACCTTCACCATGGCCAATGTCGTCGAGACGCTGCAGCGCCCGACCATCGTGCTGGCGCCGAACAAGACCCTGGCTGCCCAGCTCTACGGCGAGTTCAAGAGTTTCTTCCCGGACAACGCGGTCGAATATTTCGTCTCGTACTACGACTACTACCAGCCGGAAGCCTATGTCCCGTCTTCCGACACCTTCATCGAGAAGGACGCCTCGATCAACGACCATATCGAGCAGATGCGGCTGTCTGCGACCAAGGCATTGCTGGAGCGTCGCGATGCACTGATCGTGGTCTCGGTCTCCGCGATCTACGGTCTGGGCGACCCCGAGCAGTACATGAAGATGCGGCTGCACTTCAATCGGGGTGAGCAGATCGACCAGCGCAGCTTTTTGCGCCGGCTGGCGGAACTTCAGTACACCCGCAACGATGCCGACTTCCGCCGCGGCACGTATCGGGTCCGCGGCGACGTCATCGATGTCTTCCCCGCGGACGCCGAGGATGAAGGCGTGCGAGTCGAGTTGTTCGACGACGAGATCGATTCGATCCGGCTGTTCGATCCACTCACCGGGGAGGTACGCGGGCAGGTGCCGCGGATGACCATCTACCCCAAGAGTCACTATGTGACGCCGCGGGATACCATCCTTGGCGCGATCGAATCGATCAAGCAGGAGTTGGCGGATCGACTCGAGTACCTGCGCAAGCACGAACGCTTGGTCGAGGCGCAGCGGCTGGAGCAGCGCACGCTCTACGATATCGAGATGATGCTCGAGCTCGGCTACTGCAACGGTATCGAGAACTACTCCCGCTATCTCTCCGGACGCCCACCCGGCCATGCGCCGCCGACGTTCTTCGACTATCTGCCGGACGACGCGCTGCTGTTCATCGACGAATCCCACGTCAGCGTGCCGCAGGTCGGCGGGATGTACCGCGGTGACCGGTCGCGCAAGGAGACGCTGGTGGAGTACGGTTTCCGCCTGCCGTCGGCGCTGGACAATCGGCCGATGACCTTCGAGGAGTGGGAGGGCATCGTGCCGCAGACGGTGTTCGTTTCGGCCACGCCCGGCCCCTACGAGGCGGAGCACGCAGGGCAGGTCGTCGAGCAGGTCGTGCGCCCGACCGGCCTGGTCGACCCGCAGATCGAGGTGCGTCCGGCCACGACCCAGGTCGATGACCTGCTCTCCGAGATCCGGCTGCGCGTCGACGTCGGCGAGCGAGTACTGGTCACCACTCTGACGAAGCGCATGGCGGAAGACCTGACCGAGTACTTCGACGAACACGACATTCGCGTTCGCTATCTCCACTCGGATATCGACACGGTGGAGCGGGTCGAGATCATCCGCGACCTGCGCCTGGGTAAATTCGATGTCTTGATCGGCATCAACCTGCTGCGCGAGGGGCTGGATATTCCCGAAGTGTCGCTGGTCGCCATTCTCGATGCCGACAAGGAGGGTTTCCTGCGCGCCGAGCGCTCGTTGATCCAGACCATCGGCCGGGCGGCACGTAACGCCCACGGCAAGGCGATTCTCTACGGGGATCGAGTCACCGATTCGATGCGGAGGGCGATGGATGAAACCGAACGCCGCCGCAACAAGCAGATTGCGCACAATGAGCGCCATGGCATTACCCCGAAGACCGTGACCAAATCGGTGGCCGACATCATGGAAGGGGCACAGGCGCCCGGCAGCCGTAAGGGGGGACGCAAGCGCACCGAGCAATTGGTGGCGGAAGCCCCGGGCGATTACACCCGCGAGGCCCTGGGTAAAATGAGTGCGCCGCAGTTGACCAAGGAGATCAGCAAGCTCGAGGATCGCATGCACGAGGCGGCCCAGAATCTCGAATTCGAGCAGGCCGCGAAGCTGCGCGACCAGTTGCAGACGCTCAAGTCCAGGCTGCTGGAGCTGGGATAGGCGAGGTCAGGAAGCGCTCGAATGCCGGAAGGACCGGAAATACGTCGCGTTGCGGATCGGCTGGGCAAGGTTCTGGTCGGCAGACCGCTGATCCACACCTGGTTCGCCTTTGCCGAGATCGCGTCCATGGCCGGGCGCCTGGGCCGAAGCCGGGTGACGGCGGTCGACTGCTGGGGCAAGGCGCTGTTGATCACCTTCAGTGATGGGCACGTGCTCTACTCCCACAACCAGCTCTATGGCGTCTGGCGTATTCACCGTCGCGGCCACGCGCCGACCTCGGGGCGGACGCTACGTGCCCGGCTGACGACCGCGACCCACGCCGCCAGTCTCTACAGCGCCTCGGACATCTCGCTCTGGACCACCGAGACCATTCGGCAGCAGCCATTGCTGGCCCGCCTGGGGCCGGATCTGCTGACTCACGACATCTCGGCGGGAGATATCGAGGCGCGATTGATGGACTCCGGCTTCGCGGGCCGGGGGCTTGGCGGGCTGCTGCTGGATCAGGGTTTCTACGCCGGTATCGGCAACTACCTTCGCTCGGAGATCCTGTTCTACGCCGGGTTGTCGCCGGGAAAGCGTCCCCGGGATCTGACGTCCGAGCAGCGCCAGCAACTGGCGTGCGTCATCCTGGCCACGATCCAGCAGGCCTATCGACAAGCCGGCGTCACCAATCGTCCCGCATGGCGCAGGCGCTTGCAGCGGGCCGGGGAGCATCGCAACCAGTGGCGGTTCGCCGTCTTCAACCGCGAGGGCCTGTCGTGCCACGCCTGTGGTTCGACCATCGTTCGCGAAGCCGTTGCCTCCCGGCGCCTCTATCGCTGCCCCGTCTGTCAGCCGGAATGATAGGCAGGCCCTATTGCTTTGGGCTAGCAGGGGCACTCGATTTTATACCGTTATCTTGCATGACTGATCCAAGCTCAACCTGCCAATTTTCATTCGCTGGGGTATGATTGGCCCCCTCGAAGCTACCGACCCGCGGACGATCGATCCGTCGGGCAGTTACCGTGACCAGCAGGAGACCGATGATGACCGTGATCCGCCAGGAGGATCTCATTCAGAGCGTGGCCGATGCGCTGCAGTACATCTCCTATTATCACCCCAAGGATTTCATCGATGCCATGCACGCGGCCTACCAGCGGGAAGAGAATCCCGCGGCGCGCGATGCCATCGCCCAGATCCTGATCAACTCCAGGATGTGCGCCACCGGCCATCGGCCGATCTGCCAGGACACCGGCATCGTCACGGTCTTTGTCCACGTCGGCATGAACGTTCGCTGGGAAGCCGACCTGAGTCTCGACGAGATGGTCAACGAGGGGGTACGCCGCGCCTATCTGCTGCCCGATAACGTGCTGCGCGCGTCGGTGCTGGCCGACCCCGATGGCAAGCGAAAGAACACCGGCGACAATACGCCTGCGGTGATTCATCACAAGCTGGTGCCGGGCGACACGGTCGAGATTCACGTCGCGGCCAAGGGCGGCGGCAGCGAGGCGAAATCCAAGTTCGCGATGCTCAATCCCTCCGACAACGTGGTCGACTGGGTGCTGGAACAGCTACCCAAGATGGGCGCTGGCTGGTGTCCGCCGGGAATGCTCGGCATCGGCATCGGCGGCACTGCAGAAAAGGCCATGGAACTGGCGAAGGAAGCGCTGCTCGACCCGATCGACATTCAGGCGCTCCAGGCGCGCGGTGCCAACAATCGGGCCGAGGAGCTGCGTCTGGAGCTGTTCGACAAGGTCAACCGCAGCGGCATCGGCGCTCAGGGACTGGGCGGTCTGACCACGGTGCTCGACATCAAGGTCAAGGATTACCCGACTCACGCCGCCAACAAGCCGGTGGCGATCATCCCCAACTGCGCCGCGACCCGTCACGTGCACTTCACGCTGGATGGCAGCGGCGCGGCGGTGCTGCCAGCACCGAAACTCGACGATTGGCCCGAGATTACCTGGGAGGTGGGCGAGGGCGTGCGGCGAGTCAATCTCGACGAGATTACCCCGGAAGCCGTGCGCGAGTGGCAGCCCGGCGATACCGTGCTGCTGTCGGGCAAGCTGCTGACCGGGCGGGATGCCGCACACAAGCGAATGATAGACATGCTGGCCAAGGGCGAGTCGCTGCCGGTGGACCTGAAGAATCGCTTCATCTACTACGTCGGCCCGGTCGATCCGGTGGGTGACGAGGTGGTCGGACCGGCGGGGCCCACCACGGCGACCCGGATGGACAAGTTCACGCGGACGCTGCTCGAGCAGACCGGCCTGTTGGGCATGGTCGGCAAGGCCGAGCGCGGACCGTTGGCTATCGAGGCGATTCGCGACAATCAGGCAGTCTATCTGATGGCCGTCGGTGGTGCCGCCTACCTGGTGGCCCAAGCGATCAAGAAGGCCGAGGTGATCGCGTTCGACGACCTGGGCATGGAAGCGATCTACGAGTTCGAGGTCGAAGACATGCCCGTCACGGTGGCCGTGGACCATCTGGGGACATCGGTTCACCAGACGGGGCCTGCCAAGTGGCAGGAGATCATCGCCGAACGGGTCTGAACGTCAGTGACGGAGCCCGTCGGCGAGGGTAGTCGGCCGCTATTGCGTCAGCAGGACGCGTAAAGGAGAGAGCCCCTGTGGGGCTCTCTCCTTTTTTCGGTATGATGTTGGTTAGGCTGACGATTTCTGGCGGAGAAGACGACAATGCAGCGTAGCGGAAGATGTCGGACATGACCTTGCTGATCGGCTGGCTGTTGTTCGTTTCTCACGTGGCTGGAATCGCCACGGCGATCATGGCGCTGATGTCCAGCCGCACCTCGCAGGGTGCCGTTGCCTGGATCGTGACGCTGATCAGTTTTCCCTATATTGCCGTGCCGATTTTCTGGACATTCGGCCGGCCGAGGTTCTACGGCTATGTCTCGGCGCGGGGCGAGCGGGACACCGTGCTGCGTCAGGTCCTTCAGCGTTATCGACCAAACATGGAGTCGTTCATTTCGCGCCCGGAGGCCGTCAGCGGCCGCATTCGAGCGGTCGAGGAGTTGGCCCGCATGCCGATGACCCGAGGCAATCGAGCGGAGCTGCTGATCGATGGCGATGCCACTTTCGACAGCCTTTTCGAGGGAATCGATCGAGCCGAGGACTATATCCTGGTCCAGTTCTTCATCGTGCGCGCCGACGAGATTGGCCTGGCCTTCAAGCGCAAGCTGATCTTCCAGGCAGAGCATGGCGTCAACGTCTATTTTCTCTATGACGAGATCGGTAGTCGAGGATTGCCCGGCGGCTATCTGAGGGATCTGGAAGAAGCCGGAGTCAGGGTATCTGCCTTCAACTCCTCGCGCGGCTGGCGTCACCGATTCCAGATCAACTTCCGCAATCATCGCAAGATCGTGGTCGCCGACGGCCGCGTGGGCTGGACCGGCGGGCTCAATGTCGCCGATGAATATCTGGGCCGGGTCGAGCGCTACGGACGCTGGCGCGATACTCACCTGAAGTTGCAGGGCCCGAGCGTGCTGGCGCTGCAGGAAGCGTTCTGGGAAGACTGGTACTGGGCAACCGGCGACATTCTGGCGCTCGGATGGAAGCCGAGGCAAATTCCCGATGCGTCCCAGCACGTGGCGATCGTGCCTTCCGGTCCTGCAGATGGGCGGGAAACGGCCAGTCTCCTGGTTCAGCACGCCATTCACGGCGCGCGCCATCGCCTCTGGGTGACCAGCCCGTATTTCGTTCCCGACCACGGTGTCCAGGACGCGCTGACCCTGGCCGCGCTCAGGGGCGTCGACGTCCGGGTACTGATTCCCGAGCGCCCGGATCATCTGTTGGTTTTCTTGTCCGCCTTTGCGTTCCTGCCGGAAATGATCCGCAACGGGGTCAAGATATACCGTTATCAGCCCGGTTTTCTACATCAAAAAGTTCTGTTGGTGGATGATCACACCTCGATGGTGGGCACGGTCAATCTGGACAATCGGTCTTTTCGGCTCAATTTCGAAGTCACCGCCTATATTCCCGACAAGGTCTTCGCGGCGTCGGTTTTCGAGATGCTCGAGCAGGACTTTGCCAGCAGCCGGCAGGTCAGCCAGCGCGAACTCGAGGAGCGGCCGCTGTGGCGCAAGCTAGTATCGCGCGCCACTTACCTGCTGTCGCCCGTGCAGTAGCACTGCCGCTGACATGGCGGCCGCCGTCACCAACGCATGAAGGGTTGCCGGGAGGCACCATTGAATCTAGAAACCAAATGGCTCGAGGATTTCGTGGCCTTGTCCAACACGAGGAGTTTCTCGGCGTCGGCGCGTCAGCGGCATGTCACGCAACCCGCGTTCAGTCGGCGCATCCGCTCGCTGGAACAGGCCGTCGGCGCCACCTTGGTGGACCGCTCGACGACTCCAGTCAGTCTGACGCCGGAAGGGCAGCTCTTTCTGGTGACGGCGAGAAACATGGTCGAGCAGCTCAACGATAGCCTGGCGCACCTCCGCGGTCTCGCCATGGACAACGAAGCTCTGGACATCGTTGCCGCCCATTCGCTGGCACTGGCGTTCTATCCGCCCTGGATATCGCGCCTGCAGAAAGGTGTCGGGGAACTGCCGACCCGATTGGTCGCCATGAACGTGGGCGATGCCATTCACGTCCTGCGGGAGGGCAACTGCGACCTGATGCTGGCCTACCATGATCCCTATGCCACCATGCAGCTGGACGCCGAGATATTTCCCTCGTTCTCCATCGGCCAGGTCAAGATGATCCCCGTCAGCGTTCCGGATCCGGGGGGCGAACCGAGGTTTTCGTTCGATGGCGACGGGCCGATTCCGTTCCTGTCCTATACCCAAGGTGCCTTTCTCGGCCGCAGCGTCCGAATGCTGCTCAAGAACGAGCCCGGCCGCATGCGTCTCAAGACCGTCTACGAGACGGCCATGGCGGAAGGGCTCAAGGGCATGGCCTTGCAGGGCGTCGGGCTGGCCTGGATCCCGGATTTCTGTATTCGTGACGAATTGGCGAACGGAAAGTTGGTGCGCGCCGCCGAGAGCGACTGGGATATTCCGCTGGAAATTCGCCTGTATCGATGCTCGCTGGTCCACAAGCCCGGTGTCGAGAAGCTGTGGCGTCGCATGATGAAGCTCCCCAGCGATTTCCTGCGGGCATGAGGTGAACCGGTACCGGTAGCGTGTCGCCAACCAGCACGGGAAATGCGGAAATCTCGTCTAGACTGCTGGTGTGTCGTCAACAGGCCTCGCACCGTCGAGGCGTTGACGTTCATCTTTGCCGCCCTCGGTGACAGCAGACAACAGGGAACTCAACTTGATAGCCCTTTACTCCAAAGCCGTCTCTTTCTGCCAGTACTGGTTCGCTGTCATTCGCGATTCCATCAAGTTATGGCTCGACCGCAACGCCTTCAGCTACGCTGGCTCACTGGCGTTCTATACGCTCTTTTCGCTGGCACCGACGGTCATCATCGCGGTTACCGTCGTGGGACTGTGGCTGGGTGAGGATGCCGCCCGGGGCGAGATCGTGAACCGCCTGCAGGATACGCTCGGCCCCTCGGCGGCCAGTGCGATCGAGAGTGCCGTGGCGCAATCGAGCATCCAGGCCTCGGGCATCCTGCCGACGGTGGCGGGCTTCGTCACGCTGCTCATTGGTGCGACGACGGTGTTCGGTCAGATGCAATTTTCACTCAATACCATCTGGGGTGTCGCGCCCAACCCGGACCGCAACAGTATCTTTCTATTTGCCAAGAAACGTCTGCTGTCGATGGCCGTCGTGCTGGCAATCGGGTTCGTGCTGCTGGTGTCGCTGATATTGGGCATCATCGTGCAGGCGACGTTCAGCTATGCCGGGGATTGGGTTCCCGGCAGCGTGTTTCTGCTCGAGATCGCTCAGTACGCGTTGTCCATCGTGGTGATCACGCTGTTCTTTGCCGCCATCTTCAAGGTGCTGCCGGATGTCGTGCTCTCTTATCGCGACGTGCTGCTGGGCGCCCTGGTGACAGCGGTGCTGTTCATCATCGGGCGTAACGCGATCGCGGCCTATCTGGCGCACACGGCAACGGCTTCGACGTACGGGGCGGCGGGTTCGGTCGTGCTGGTCTTGCTCTGGGTGTACTACTCATCGCTGATCCTGCTGTTCGGCGCGGCGTTCACCCGAACCCATGTCCTGGCCAAGGGCGGCAGCATCATTCCTCGCAATACGGCCGTGGCAGTGCGCCATGAAGTGATCAGAAAGGAGGAAGCATCTCATGACTCATCGGACGATCAAGGCCTGGGTGAGCGGGAGAGTCCAAGGCGTCAGCTATCGTGAACATGTGCGTCGTCACGCGGAGCGCTGGGGCATCACCGGTCATGCGATCAATCTCGAGGATGGGCGCGTCGAGGTAACCGCCCATGGCGAGGCCATCGCCATCGCCGAGCTGATCGATCAACTATGGGAGGGCTCTCCGTCTGCGGACGTTACCGATGTCACGGTCGAGGAGGCGACGATCGCGGCACCCGCGAGTTTCACCACCGGTTGAGACCCGGGAGCCAAGCACGGTGTGGGAATCGACGAGCGACGGCAGACAAGGCAGGAACCAGCGCGGAACAGGCCCGGCTGGCGAGGCAGTCGGTTGCTAACGTTGTGTCGGGGGCGTGCGGGCGTTTTCCGGATGGCGTGCAGGTAGTGCCCGGTGGTATCGAATCGCAGTGGAATCTCGCCCGATCGCTTCCATGACGCTCGGGCGAGCCGGTTTCAGCGCGCGGGCGGAGTGACCAGCGTATCGACGATCCAGTCGATGACGCCCGGGCCATCGGCGTTCATGCAGACCTCCGCCACGTTGCCTTGGGACCAGCGGGGATCGACGAACTCGCGCCGCTCGGGGGCCATCAGGGTCTGGCCTTCGGCTAGACCGTCGGTGACCACGCTCAGGTAGCCACGCTCGACGCGGAACAGGTCCGGGCGCATCAGCCACACCAGCGCACAGCTATCGTGAGGGCAGCAGCCATCGATGCCCAGCGCCTGCTGGTAGAAGGCGCGGTAGAAGGCATAGCTCTCGCCCAGCACCTTCCCCAGTTGCCCCTGGGCTTCGACGATCTGCGCCATGCTCTGCGGGTCCAGCACGCAGCGGTGTGTCGCATCCAGCCCTACCAGCGTTAGCGGCCAGTCGGCCTGCAATACCCGGGCTGCGGCATGGGGATCATTGAAGATATTGGCTTCCGCGACGGGCGTCACGTTACCGCCTTCGCGGATCGATCCGCCCATCACGACCACGCGCTTGACCTTGTCGACCAGGGTGGGGTCGAGTTGCAACGCGGCGGCGAGATTGCCCAGCGGGCCGACGGCGACCAGCACGACTTCGCCCGGCCGGGCGTTGACCTGATCGACGATGAATTGGGCGGCACTCTGCTTCAGCGCCTGGGTAGTGACCTGTGGCAATTCGATGTTGCCCAAGCCGTTGTCGCCGTGGATGTGCCCCGGCGGCGGGTTCTTGGGCTTGACCAGCGGCCCGGCGGCCCCCTGGGCAACGGGAATCGACTGACCGGCGAGCTCCGCGAGCAGCAGCGCATTGTGGGTGGCCACCTCGATCGTGACATTGCCGAAGGTGGTAGTCAGGCCCAGTAGCTCGATATCCGGATGGGCCAGCGCGATGGCGATGGCCTGGGCGTCGTCGACTCCGGGGTCGGTGTCGAAAATGATGGGCGTCGGCATGAGAATTCCTAGAGTCGGTTCAGTTGACGCGCCGCCGACCGTCGGAATGGCGGCGCGGCGGCGATGAAGAGGTTCAGAGGGTCGAACGCTCGGCCGGGAGAGCGGGCAGGGTGGCCATGGCCTTCTCGACGGCATCCGCATCGGGAATGCTGGGTTCGGCACCAGCCTTCTGGACACAGAGCGCCGAGGCGGTCGTCGCCAGGCGCAGCGCCTGTTCGACCTCGTCGCCGCGCTGCCGTGCCGCCATGAAGTAGCCGATGAAGGTATCGCCGGCGGCCGTGGTGTCGATGGCCTCCACCTCGTGGGCGGCCAACGTGACGCGCTCGCCGCGATGCTGATGACAGGCCCCCTGGCCGCCCAGGGTCAGGACGATCTCCACGTCCGGCAGATGCGTGGCCAGCGCCTCGAGCAGGGTGCCGGAATCGACGGACTCTTCCTCCCCGACCAGCGCCGCCGCTTCGCCGCGATTGAGGAACAGGAGCTGGCACAGATCCAGCGGCAAGCCGGCGATCTCCGCGGACAGCGGGGCCGGGTTGAATGCGATCGAGAGGCCGTTGTCGGCCGCCAGGCGCAGCATCTTGCCGGCATCATTGCACTCGTTCTGGAGCAGGATCCAGCTGCCGGGGGCGGCCGAGCCGACCAGCGCTTCGAGGCGACCGTCGTCGAAGCCGTGGTTGGCGCCAGGGTAGAGGATGATCGCGTTCTCGGCGTCGTCGTCGACCTGGATCAGAGCGTGGCCACTGGCGCCATCGATCAGCTCGATATCCGCGGTATCGACGCCGGCACGGGTCAACGGCTCCAGCGCCCACCGGTCGCCCTCGTGCAGGCGGCCCCAGTGAGCAACGCGCCCGCCGGCACGCGCCAGGGCCAGCGATTGGTTGGCACCTTTGCCACCCAGTACCTGATGCAGGCTGGTGCTGGAGAGCGTCTCGCCCGGGCGCACCAGGTGTGGAACCCGATAGACGTGGTCGATGTTGATGGAACCGTAGTTGTAGATCCTCGGAATTTCGGTCGCCATCATCCGTGCTCCTCGGTCAGCCAGGTGCGCAGATTGTCGGCGGTCAGGTCGACGACGCGCTGGCGCGCTTCCGGTGTGATCCAGGCATTGTGCGGCGTCACGATCAGATTGAGCGGCTCGTGCAGGGCATCGAGCAGGGGGTGCCCCTCTCGCGGAGGTTCGACAGGCAGGCTGTCGACGGCCAGTCCGCCGAGGCGCCGATCGCGGAGGGCGGCCAGCGCTGCGTCCTCGTCGATGATCCCACCGCGAGCACAGTTGATCAGCAGCGCTTCCTTCTTCATCGTCGCCAGCGCCTCGCGGTCGATCAGGCCCCGGGTCGCCTCCGTCAACGGGCAGTGCAGGCTCAGCACGTCGGCATCACCCAGCAGCGAGGTCAGGCTGGGGCGAGCATCATTTGCCTCGTTCCCGGGGCGGGCGGCAAAACTGACACGCATGCCAAAGGTTTCCCCCAGCCTGGCCACCGCCGAGCCCAGCTCTCCGCTGCCGACGATCACCAGATGTTTGCCGGCCAGTTGCAGGGTGCGGTGGTCGAGCAGGCAGAAGATGTCGCTTCTCTGCCAGGCGCCATCGCGCACGTCGGTCTGGTACAGCGGCAGTCGCGCGGCCAGCGCCAGCGTCAGCATCAGGGTGTGCTGGGCAACGCTCGCGGTGCCGTAGGCCGAGACGTTACGCACGATGATGCCGCGCCGTTCGGCTGCGACCATGTCGAGGTTGTTGGTGCCGGTGGCCAGCACGCAGATCAGCTTCAGGTCGGGAAGGGCATCGATCAACTCGGCATCGATGACGACCTTGTTGGTCAACGCGATGGTGGCGCCCTCGAGCCGGTCGAGCCTCTCGTCCATGGCTGTTAGCTGATGGATCACGAGATCGTCGACGAGCGTGCGGATCGGCGCGAGGTCGACGTCGTCACCGAGCGAAGCGGCATCCAGAAATACGGCTTTCATGCGTCTTTTCCTTGTTTCTTTTCCGTTCCGGCTGTCGTCGCCTGGCGGTCGCTGGCGTGCGGACGACGACATCGGCATTGTCAGCCGGTAATATTGCCTGCGACCGGCCGCTACGCGCTATACTATGCGGCTTTCGAGCTTGGCTTGGGAAGGTCCGCGTGACCACCGGCCATGACGAACGACGAACGAAAAATCGACTAAAGCATGGCGCGACGCCCGTCGGGAGAAGCGCGCCTGGATATCGCCAGCGAGCCCTCCGATCACCGGCAGGCGACCCTGGCACTCATAGAGAGTGACGACATCATGCCCATCTATGAATACGAGTGTAAGGCTTGCGGTCATCGTCTGGAAAAGCTCCAGAAGATCAGCGCGGCGCCGTTGACCGATTGCCCGGCATGCGAGCGTGCCGAACTGTCCCGTCTGGTCTCCGCGGCCGGCTTCCGGCTGGCCGGTGGCGGCTGGTACGAGACCGATTTCAAATCGGGCAGCAAGAAGAACCTCGTTGGCGATAGCGCCAAACCGGCGACTTCCTGCGATAGCGGCGGCAAGTCGGACGGCGCCAGCAAGGCGAGCGGCGAGAGCAAAGCGTCGGCCTGAATACCGTCTTCACCCTTTTTAGCTTCACAATCTTAGGATCCAGCATGCGCAGTCATTATTGCGGCCAATTGAACGAGTCATTGATCGATCACGAAGTCACGCTCTGCGGGTGGGTCCATCGCCGCCGCGACCATGGCGGTGTCATTTTCCTCGACATGCGCGATCGAGACGGTGTCGCTCAAGTGGTAGTGGATCCCGATACCGCCGAAGCGTTCGCCAACGCTGATCGCTCGCGCAGCGAGTATGTGCTGCGTATCGTCGGCCGCATTCGGCTCCGCCCCGAGGGCACCCAGAATCCCAACATGCCCACCGGCATGATCGAGGTACTGGCCAAGCGGGTCGAGGTGCTGAATACCGCCGCCACGCCGCCTTTCCAGCTCGACGAGCATGGCAAGGTCGGCGAGGAGGTGCGTCTGAAGTACCGCTACATCGACCTGCGCCGCCCCGAGATGATCGAAAAGCTACGCCTGCGCTCGCGCATCACCCACAGCGTGCGTGCCTATCTGGAGGAGCACGGCTTTCTCGATATCGAGACGCCGATCCTGACCCGTGCCACGCCGGAGGGCGCGCGTGACTATCTGGTGCCGAGCCGGACCCACGATGGGCACTTCTTCGCGCTGCCGCAGTCGCCGCAACTGTTCAAGCAACTGCTGATGGTGTCCGGTTTCGATCGCTACTATCAGATCGCCAAGTGTTTCCGTGACGAGGATCTGCGCGCGGACCGCCAGCCGGAGTTCACCCAGATCGACATCGAAGCCTCGTTCATCGATGAGCAGGAGATCATGGGCACTACCGAGAAGATGGTGCGCCAACTGTTCCAGGACGTGCTCGAGGTGGCGCTGCCGGAATTCCCGCGCATGCCCTACAGCGAAGCCATGCAGCGCTACGGCTCAGACAAGCCGGACCTGCGGATCCCGCTGGAGCTGGTGGATGTCGACGACCTGATGCAATCGGTGGACTTCAAGGTCTTTTCCGGCCCGGCCAAGGCCGACGATGGCCGGGTCGCCGCGCTGAAGGTCAGCGGTGGCGCCAAGCTGTCACGCAAGGAGATCGACGAGTACACCAAGTTCGTTGGCATCTATGGCGCGAAAGGGCTGGCCTGGATCAAGGTCAACGAACGTGCCAAGGGGCTGGAAGGCCTGCAGTCGCCGATCGTCAAGTTCATGGAAGGGATCGTCGAGCAGTTGCTGGATCGGGTGGGTGCCGAGGATGGCGATATCATCTTCTTCGGCGCCGACAAGGCTCGCATCGTCAACGAGGCAATCGGTGCGCTGCGCGTCAAGCTGGGCGAGGACCTCGACCTCTATACCGCCAAGTGGGCGCCATTGTGGGTGGTCGATTTCCCGATGTTCGAAGCCGACGACAATGGCCGGCTATCGGCGCTGCATCATCCGTTCACCGCACCATCCTGCTCGCCGGAAGCGCTTCAGTCGTCACCGTCGACGGCGCTGTCCCGCGCTTACGACATGGTGCTCAACGGTACCGAACTGGGGGGCGGCTCCATCCGTATTCACGACCAGGCCATGCAGCGAGCCGTGTTCGAAGTGCTCGGCATCGGCAAGGACGAGGCGGAAGAGAAATTCGGCTTCCTGCTCGATGCCCTGCAGTACGGCGCACCGCCCCATGGTGGCTTGGCCTTCGGTCTCGATCGATTGGTGATGCTGATGACCGGATCGCGCACGATTCGGGACGTGATCGCCTTCCCCAAGACGCAGAGCGCCGCGGATCTGATGACCGATGCCCCTGGCGAGGTCACCAACCAGCAGCTGCGCGATCTGCATATTCGGCTGCGCCAGAAGGCGCAGCCGGAAAGCGCCGGCGAGTAGGCGGGCTGGAGACGACGACGCCGGCGCCCCAGGTGGGCGCCGGCTTGCCTTCAGGGGTTCGGCGAGGCCCGCGAATGCTGGTCGTCCGCCAAGTTCCATCGTCACAGTGGGTCCGTCATCCGGAAGACCGGTGGGGAAGGCGGCCAAAGGAGGCCAGCGCTTGATTCTGTTGGGCATTGACCCCGGTTCGCGAATCACCGGCTACGGCGTCATCGACGTCACCGCCAAGCCGCGCTATGTCGCCAGTGGCTGTATCCGTATCCAGGGGGACGATCTGGCCCAGAAGCTGGCACGGATATACGCTGGCATCAGCGAGCTGATAGGCGAGTATCGACCCGCGGAGTTCGCCATCGAGCGGGTGTTCATGGACAAAAACGCCGACTCGGCGCTAAAGCTCGGCCAGGCGCGAGGCAGTGCGGTCGTCTGTGCAGCCAATCACGGCCTTCCGGTGCACGAGTATGCCGCTCGCCAGGTCAAGCAGGCGATTACCGGTAACGGCGGCGCCGACAAGGCGCAGATCCAGCATATGGTGACGGCGCTGCTCTCGCTGGATGCCCCACCACCGACCGATGCCGCCGATGCGCTGGCCATCGCACTGACCCACGCATACGCCCGACAGGGGTTGCTGGCCGTTGCGCCCAAACGTCGTGGTAAACCGTCGCGAGGCGGGCGGTGGCGCGACTTCGAGCCGGATCTTTAGCCGGGTGGTGGCAGCTAGTCAGTTGAATCGGCGATGCGTATAGTGGACGCGGTCAGAGTAAGGACACGGATGGCATGATTGGACGTTTGCACGGCACGCTGCTGGAGAAACACCCCCCCTGGATCGTCATTGATGTCAACGGCGTGGGCTACGAGCTCGAGACCTCGATGACCACGCTGGTTGCGATGCCCGGCGCCGGGGAAGAGGTGCGCGTCTACACGCACCTCAGCGTGCGGGAGGACGCCCATCTGCTCTACGGGTTTGCTCGCGACGAAGAGCGCCAGCTGTTTCGGGCCCTGATCAAGGTCAATGGCATTGGCCCCAAGCTGGCGTTGGCCATTCTTTCGGGTATGGATACCGACGCTTTCATCCGCTGCGTCATGGACGGTGACAGCAAGGCCCTGACCAAGTTGCCCGGTGTCGGCAAGAAGACGGCGGATCGCCTGATCGTCGAGATGCGCGACCGTTTCCCGCACTGGCAGGAGGGGCAGGAGTCGCTGCTCGACACTCCCCGTGCTGCCGCGCAACCCGCTTCCGATCCGCAGGCGGATGCCGAGGCGGCGCTGGTGACGTTGGGCTACAAGCCTGTCGAGGCTTCCCGCATGCTGTCCGGCCTGGACAAGAATCTGCCGACCGAGGCGCTGATCAAAGCAGCGCTGTCACGTCAGTTGGCTGGATAACGCGCCCATGATCGAACCCGACCGCCTGGTGGCGGCGCCGCCGCAGCAGGGCGAGCAGCAGGTCGACCACGCCATCCGTCCCCGTCGGCTCGATGATTACATCGGCCAGCCGCGGGTGCGCGAGCAGTTGGATATTTTCATCTCCGCGGCACGTAAACGCGGGGACAGTCTCGATCACACCCTGGTTTTCGGCCCGCCCGGGCTGGGAAAGACGACCCTGGCCAATATCATCGCCGCCGAGATGGAGGTGGATATCAAATCCACCTCCGGCCCGGTACTGGAACGAGCTGGAGATCTGGCCGCGATGCTGACCAATCTGCAGCCTGGTGACGTACTGTTTATCGACGAGATTCACCGCCTGCCGGCCGCAGTGGAAGAAGTCCTCTATCCGGCGATGGAGGATTTCCAGCTCGATATCATGATCGGCGACGGCCCGGCGGCACGCTCGATCAAGCTCGACCTGCCGCGTTTCACCCTCGTGGGTGCCACCACGCGAGCCGGCCTTTTGACCTCGCCGCTGCGCGACCGGTTTGGCATCGTCCAGCGGCTCGAGTTCTATGCCATCGACGAGCTGACCGAGATCGTCGCTCGTTCGGCGCGGCTGCTCGAGGTGCCTGCCGATGTTGCCGGGGCCCGGGAAATCGCGCGGCGGGCCAGGGGAACGCCACGCATCGCCAATCGCCTGCTGCGGCGGGTACGCGACTTCGCCGAGGTCAAGGGCGACGGTAGTGTCGACGCCGCGATCGCCGACCAGGCGCTCAACATGCTCAACGTCGATAGCCACGGTCTCGATCATATGGACCGACGTCTGCTGTTGGCGATGATCGAGAAATTCGATGGCGGTCCCGTGGGCGTCGATAGTCTCGCGGCTGCCATTAGCGAGGAGCGCGACACGATCGAGGATGTCATCGAGCCTTATCTGATCCAGCAGGGCTTCATGATGCGAACCGCCCGTGGCCGTGTCGTCACCCGCTCCGCTTATCACCATTTCGGCATCGTGCCCAGCGATCAAGCGCCTCGAAGCGAACCATCCAGCCATGATGGGCCCGGCAATGAATGAATTCATCCTGCCGGTAAAGGTCTATATCGAGGACACCGACGCCGGCGGCATCGTGTACTACGTTAACTATTTGAAATTCATGGAGCGCGCTCGAAGCGAGTGGTTGAACGCATTGGGGTTCGGTCAACGTGGACTGATCGAGCAGGGCGTACAACTGGTGGTACATTCGCTTCAGTGTCGCTACGCACGCCCGGCACGGCTCGATGACCGGCTGGAGGTAACCGCCAGCATCGACCGCCTGGCCGCCTGCACGTTGCGATTCGCGCAGGCAGTTCGGTACGACGGGGATACATTATGCGAAGCGTCGGTCGATATTGCGTGTGTCGACGCGCAACGCCTGAAACCAAGACGTTGGCCCAGCAATCTACACGCGGCGCTGACATCCGCCATTCCTAGCCAGTGATTCGAGGATTTTCGTGAACGACTCCATGTCCATCCCCCATCTGATCATGAACGCCAGTCTGGTGGTCCAGCTGGTCATGCTCCTGCTGTTGACTGCCTCGGTCGCTTCCTGGGTCGTCATCTTTCAACGCAGTTTCGCGTTGAGCCGAGCCAGGAAGGCGCAGAAGGCCTTCGACGAGCGTTTCTGGTCAGGCGTCGATCTCAACGAACTCTATCGTGACGTGCCGGAGAACCACGAAGCGCAGGGCTCTGAGCATGTGTTCCGTGCCGGCTTCCGGGAGTTCAATCGGCTGATGCCCAAGACACGCAGCAGTGAAGCAGTGCTGGACGGGGTGCAACGCTCCCAGCGAGTCGCGCTGTCACGCGAAGAAGACAACCTCAACGACAAGCTCACCCTGCTGGCCACGGTGGCGTCGGCCAGCCCCTATATCGGCCTGTTCGGCACTGTCTGGGGGATCATGGGCTCCTTCCAGAGCCTGTCGATGGCGCAGCAGGCAACGCTCTCGACCGTGGCTCCCTGGATCGCGGAAGCGCTGGTGGCGACCGCAATGGGCCTTTTCGCGGCGATCCCTGCGGTGATCTTCTACAACCGGTTGTCATCCATCGCCAGCCGTCTGCTCGGCGAGTACGAGGATTTCGCCGAAGAGTTCCATTCGATTCTGCACCGTAACCTGCAAGGTCGCGGCGGCAATCCGGCGGCCTGAGGCGGAGGTTCAACATGGGTGGACCCTATAGCCGCCATCATCGGCGCAAGCCGATGGGCGAAATCAATGTCGTCCCGTTCATCGACGTCATGCTGGTACTGCTGGTGATCTTCATGATCACCGCCCCGATGTTGACCCAAGGCGTGCAGGTCGATCTGCCGCAGGTCACGTCGGAGCCGATCGATACCGACGAGCAGGAGCCGATCATCGTCTCCGTGGACAGTCAGGGCGAATACTTCATCTCGCTGGGCGAACAGGACAAGGCGGTCACGCTGCAGACCGTGGGCGACCAGGTAGTGGCGATTCTCGAGCGCAAGCCCAACACACCGGTCATGGTGCGTGGCGACAGGAATGCCTCGTACGGCCAGGTCGTGACACTGATGAGCACGCTACAGATGGCAGGTGTGGCGAACGTCGGATTGATTTCCGAGCCGCCGCAAGGCAACGACGGGTAAGGAGTCAGCATGGCGAAGCAAAACCGCCGTGTCGGTTACGGCTTGCCCGTCGTCCTGGCGATTGCCGTTCACGTGGTGGCACTGTTGTTGACGATGCTGCGTCTGCCGGATAGCGAGCCTACGCCCAGCTCATCCTCGGTAGTCCAGGCCACGCTTGTCAGCGACGTGACTGCCACGGATCAGGCACAGTACGCCCAGGAAGCGCGGGCACGTGCTGCGCAGCGGCAAGCGGAAGAGGCCGCCCAGCAGGCAGCGGAGCAACAGGCCCAGGAAGCCGCGCAGCAAGCGGCGGAACAGCAAGCCCAGGAAGAGGCCCAGCAGCAAGCCGCCCAACGCCAGGCCGCCGCGGAACAGGCTCAGGCTGAGTCCGAGCGGCGCCAGCAGGCTGCGCAGCAGGCGGCGGCTGAGCGCGCCGAGGCAGAAGAGCAACAGAAGGCGGCCGAAGCCGCACGCCAGGCCGAGCGAGAGAAGCAACAGGCCGAAGCCGAGGCGGAAAAGCAGCGCCAGGTTGAACAAGCCAAGAAGCAGGCTGAAGCCGAGGCGGAAAAGAAACGCCAGGCCGAGGAGGCCAAGAAGAAAGCCGAAGCCGAGGCGGAAAAGAAACGCCAGGCCGAAGAGGCCAAGAAACAGGCTGAAGCCGAGGCAGAAAAGAAACGCCAGGCTGAAGAGGCCAAGAAGAAAGCTGAAGCCGAAGCGGAAAAGAAACGCCAGGCTGCAGAGGCCAAGAAGAAAGCCGCGGCCGAGGCGGCGGCAAAAGAAGCGGCAGCCAAGGCTCTGAGCGACTCTATTGCCAACGAACAGGAGCGTATCGCCAATGCCGAGCAGTCCAACCAGGCCTCGAACAGCTTCATCAACCTCGTCAAGCGGGCCGTCGAGGACCGGTGGCACTTGCCGGCCAACGTGGACAATGGTTTGGTGGCGCAAGTGAGAGTGAGGCTAGGGCCTTCGGGTGAATTGCTGGCAGCCAGCATCACTCGCAGCAGCGGTAACCCCAGCTTCGATCGCTCGGCCACGCAGGCCGTGGAAGCCGCGGCGCCGTTCCGTGAGCTGCAGCAACTGGACGCCGGTCTGCAGCGGCGGTTTCGCGATTTCAATCTCAAATTCACCCCCGGGGATATACAGTGATGAAACGATGGATGTCTCAAGGATGGAAAGCCCTGGCCGCTGGTTGGCTGGTGTCGCTGGCGTGTCTCGCGACCACGGCCCAAGCACAGAACCTGACCATCGAAATCACCCGCGGCAGCGATCAGGCGACGCCCATCGCTATCGTGCCGTTCGAATTCAGTGGACAAGGCGGGTTGCCACAGGATGTGGCGCAGATCGTCAGCGATGACCTGGAACATAGCGGCCAGTTCTCGCCACTGAGCCGTAGCGCCCTCGTGTCACTGCCCAGCAGCAGCGAAGACGTGTTCTACGACGATTGGAAGCGGGTCGACGCCCGCTATCTCGTGGTCGGAAAAATCGAGCCCCAGGGCAATCAGTATCGTATCCAGTACGAACTGATGGATATCCTGGGGGGCAAGCGCATGCTGGGCGAGACGCTGACTTCGTCAGACGGCAACCTGCGTGCCAGTGCTCACTACATCAGCGACCAGATTTTCGAGGCCATCACAGGTATCCGGGGGGCTTTCTCCACTCGCATTGCCTACGTCGCGGCCAGCGGCACCGGTGACAACGCGCGCTACGCGCTCTACGTGGCCGATGCCGATGGACACAACGGACAGCAGGTTCTGTCGTCCGACGATCCGATCCTGTCGCCGGCGTGGTCGCCGGATGGCCAGAAAATCGCCTACGTCTCGTTCGAATCCGGTAACTCGGCCATCTACGTGCAGAATGCCTCCACCGGCGAGCGGCTCCGCCTGACCTCTTTCCGCGGCATCAATGGGGCGCCGGCCTGGTCGCCTGATGGCCGCAAGCTGGCGATGTCACTCTCCAAGGATGGACAGCCCGAGATCTACGTGATGAATCTGGCAACTCGTCAGTTGACCCGGCTGACCACCAATCCGGCCATCGAGACCGAGCCCGATTGGTCCCCGGACGGCCAGTCCCTGATTTTCACCTCTGATCGCAGCGGGGCGCCGCAGCTTTACCGCATGTCGGCCACAGGGGGGCAGGCCGAGCGGGTAACTTTCACCGGCAACTACAATTCCGATGGACGCTTTTCGCCGGATGGAAAAACATTGTTCATGGTGACTCGTGATGGCAGCGGCTATCACGTGGCGAAGCAGGAACTCGACACGGGTCGGGTGACGGTTCTGACAGATTCACGTTGGGACGAATCGCCCAGTGTCGCGCCGAATGGCACCATGGTAATCTTCGCTACCCAGCAAGGGGCGCAAGGTGTGTTGGGGGCAGTTTCTTCGGATGGACGAGCGTCTTTCCGGCTGCCTTCGGCGCAGGGTGACGTACGCGAACCCGCGTGGTCGCCGTTTTTGAACTAAACGACTACAGTCATTGTGTCATTCGACATCCGAGCAAGGAGATGACAATGCAAATTAAGACCTACGCCAAGACGTTAGCAGTCGCGCTGTCGCTAGCCGTAGTGGCTGGTTGTTCCAGCAGTGGCGGTACCCAGGAAGGGGACATGAATGGCACTTCCGGTGGCATGTCCGGACAGGGCATGACTTCCGGACAGGGCACCTCGGGCTCGCAGATGGGCGCCAACGATCAGCGTCCTAGCGTCGATACCATCTATTTCGCGTTCGACAGCGAAGAAATTCGCCCCGAATTCGAATCGGTACTGCGCGGCCACGCCCAGTATCTGATGGCCAATCCGAACGTCAACGTGACCCTCCAGGGCTACGCTGACGAGCGCGGTACTCGCGAATACAACCTGGGCCTCGGCGAGCGTCGTGCGCAGGCGGTCGAGCAGTACCTGAGCGTTCAGGGCGTCTCCCCGTCACAGATCCAGATCGTCAGCTACGGTGAAGAGCGTCCGGCAGTTCAGGGCCACACCGAAGAAGCGTACGCCAAGAACCGTCGTGTCGTGTTCGCGTACTAAGCTGCGACGGAGAAAAGCATGAAACACGGTCTGAAAAGACTGTGCGGCGCGGGAGCCCTGGTGCTCCCGCTGTCCGTATGGGCTCAGCAACCTGCCATCGATGACCTTACCGGTCAGTCGAACGGCTTCTACAGTCAGACGGAAGCCCGCCAAAGCGGCGGCGGCACCCTGACGATCCTCAATCAACTGCAGGACAACAAGCAGCAGATCCAGCAGCTTCGCGGCCAGGTCGAAGAGCTGCGTTACCAGTTGGATCAGCTCAAGCAACAGACCCAACAACAGTATCTGGATCTTGACGACCGTATCTCCGGCGGCGGAATGGACTCGGGCGGCGCGGCGAATGCCGGCGGCGATCCGAGTGGAACCGACGTCGACAGTGGCTCGGCGAGTGAGGTCTCCGGCGCCGCCGGCGCTTCCGCGGCAGCCAATAGTGGCACTGCCAGTGAAGCTAACACCGGTGCAGGCCGTTCGACCGCCTCCAGCGCCACGGGCGGTGAGGGGCGAGAGGCCTATCAGGCGGCATTTCAGCAAGTGCAGTCCCGGCAGTTCGATGCTGCCATCGACGCCTTTCAGCGTTTCATTTCCGACTATCCGCAGTCCAGCCTGCTACCCAACGCACATTACTGGCTGGGAGAGCTCTACTCGGCACAGTCACAGCTCGATCAAGCCGCCGATGCGTTCGATACGGTCATCAGCGACTATCCTCAAAGCAACAAGGTGCCGGATGCGCTGTACAAGCTGGGCCTGCTGAAGGCGCGTCAGGGCGATGCGGAAGGCAGTCGGCAATTGCTGCAGCGGGTGCGCAGCGACTATCCCGATAGCAACGCCGCGCAGATGGCGGGCGATTTTCTCAATCAGATGGGCTGACCGGATCGTTTAACGATCCGCCGGCGCCGCGACTCAGGATCTCCCCTTATGACCTGCCATATCGATTACCAGGCGCCTGCGGATCTGCTCGCCGGAAAGGTCGTGCTGGTGTCCGGCGCCAGCGCCGGCATCGGCAGGTCTGCGGCAATGACATACGCCCGCCACGGCGCCACGGTTATTCTGCTCGGGCGTAGCGTCAGCCGGCTCGAGGTGGTCTACGACGCCATCGAAGCCGTGGGGGCTCCGCAGCCGGCGATCTTCCCTCTCAATCTGGAAAGCGCGACTGCCCAGGATCATCTGGCGGTGGCGACCAAGCTCGAGAAGGAGTTCGGACGCCTGGACGGATTGCTGCACAATGCGAGCATTCTGGGAGATCGGGTGGCGGTGGCATCCTATGACCTGGAACTCTGGGCCAAGGTGATGCAGGTCAATTTCACCGCGACACTGGGGTTGACCCAGGCCCTGCTGCCGCTACTGGGGCAATCCGCCAGTTCGTCGGTGGTGTTCACTTCCTCCAGCGTCGGACGACGGGGGCGGGCGAACTGGGGCGCCTATTCGACCTCGAAGTTCGCCACCGAGGGACTGATGGAGATTCTGGCCGATGAGCACCACGAGTCGGCCATCCGTTTCAATTCTCTCAATCCCGGTGCCACGCGCACGGCCATGCGTCAGGCGGCCTATCCCGACGAGGATCCTCAGCGTCTTCGTACACCGGAAGAGATCATGCCGACTTATCTATGGCTGATGGGCCGGGATAGCGAAGGAATCAGTGGCGAGGCCTTCGACGCCCAGCCGCCGAAGCGCTGAGTCCGGCTAGCGGGACGCCAGTAACGCCAGCAGTTCGTCGGCCAGGGACTCCGAGGTGTCGAACCAACGCTGCGCCGGCCAGTCGCCGAGCGGCTCCTCGGCCGGGATATAGCCGTAACGAACGGCAATTGCCGTCATCCCGGCCCGCTCCGCAGCTTCCATGTCCCGGCGGTGGTCCCCGACATACCAGCACTCTTCCGGTTTCACGTCCAGTCGACGAGCGGCGAACCACAGCGGTTCCGGTTCGGGTTTTCTGACAGCCAGATCGTCGGCACAGACCAGCACCCCAGGACGCAACGAGAGCGCCTCGATCAGCGGTTCCGCATAGGCCCTGGGCTTGTTGGTGACGATCCCCCAACCCCGCGTTTCCGCTTCCCAGCGCGCGATGAGGTCTGCCAACCCCGGATAGACGCGACTGTTGTCGGCCACGACTTCCGCATAGCGATCCAGCAGATATTGACGGGCGCCAGCGTGTTGCGGGTGATCGCTGGCGAGGTCCAGTGCCAGGGTCACCAGGGCGCTCCCGCCATTGGAGACCTGGGCCCGGATGACGGGATAGGGAAGCCGCTCCATGCCATGATGCTCCCTCAATCGGTTGGTGGCTTCGGCCAGGTCGGGAGCGGTGTCGACCAGGGTGCCGTCGAGGTCGAACAGCAGCGCTTTCGGGAGGGTATACGGGGTCATTTGTCGTTGCCGCTACCGGTCCACTCGGGGCGCACATGCACCATGTAGTTGACCGAGACATCGTTGGGGGTCAGCCGGTAGCGTCGGGACAGTGGGTTGTAGGTCAGCCCGGTCTGGTCTTGCAGTCGCAGGCCCGACTGCCGACACCAGCCGGAAAGCTCGGAGGGACGGATCAGCTTGCGGTAGTCGTGAGTGCCCTTCGGCAGCAGGCCCAGCACGTATTCGGCACCGACAATCGCGAAGGCGTAGGATTTCGGATTGCGATTGATCGTCGAGAAGAACAGATGGCCGCCGGGTTTGACCAGCTTGGCACAGGCCGCGACGACCGACGCCGGATCCGGCACATGCTCGAGCATCTCGAGGCAGGTCACCACGTCGAATTCACCACTGTGCGCCTCCGCCATCGCTTCCACGCTGACGCAGCGATAATCGACCTCCACGCCGCTCTCCTGCTGGTGCAGCCTTGCGACCGCCAGGGGGGCCTCTCCCAGATCGATCCCGGTAACCTCGGCGCCGCGCATCGCCATGGCTTCACTCAGGATCCCGCCTCCGCAACCGACATCGATGACCCGCTTGCCGGCCAGAGGGACATGGGCGTCGATGAAGCCCAGGCGCAGCGGGTTGATATCGTGCAACGGCTTGAAATCGCCTTCCCGATCCCACCAGCGGCTGGCGAGCGCATCGAATTTGGCGATTTCGGCATGGTCGACGTTGTGATGCAAGGAGGTGGCGTCGTGAGGTGATGATGTCATGAACGGATTTCCTTTCCGGGAATGTCGGTACACCGTCAGGCGGGGACGGCCGGCCAAGCGCATGGCGGTGCATCGCTTTACGATATTCTACTATGGACGGTAGCTTGTCTGGAGGCCATGTCGGCGAAAAGCGAATCGGTAGGGCAGTGTCTCGAGTTGTCGCTTTTCTGCGACTGTGCTTTCGGCTTCTCGCCCGCTAAGCTAGCAGAAGGATACGCTGTCGGGACACCGGCAATCGTTGATTTCATACCCAGGAAGGGAAGGACCTAAAAGATGATTCGCAAGGCCGTACTGCCCGTCGCCGGATTCGGCACCCGCTGTTTACCCGCTTCCAAGGCGATCCCCAAAGAGATGATCACCATCGTCGACAAACCGGTGATTCAGTACGTGGTCACCGAGGCAGTCAAGGCGGGCATCAAGGAGATCGTCCTGGTCACTCACTCCTCGAAGAGCGCCATCGAGAACCATTTCGACAAGCACTTCGAACTCGAGACCCAGCTCGAGGCCAAGGGCAAGAACGAACTGCTCGAAGAGCTTCGCAACATCATCCCGGACGACGTCAATATCATCAGCGTACGCCAGCCGGAGGCGCTGGGGTTGGGACACGCCATCCTGTGCGCCCGCCCGGTCATCGGCAATGACCCGTTCGCCGTGCTGTTGCCCGATGTGGTCATCGATGACGACGGCATGGCCAGTAACGATCTCACCGGCATGATCAAGGCATTCGACGAGACCGGCAAAGCCCAGATCATGGTCGAAACCGTTCCCAAGGAGCTGACGTACAAGTACGGCATCGTGGCTCTCGAGGGTGACGAGCCCGCCGCCGGCAAGAGCGCGCCGCTGACCGGCATGGTCGAGAAGCCGAAGGTCGAGGAGGCACCCTCCACGCTGGCCGTGATTGGCCGCTACCTGCTGCCGGGCGAGATCTTTCCGATCCTGGCCGAGACACCCCCGGGTGCGGGTAACGAGATTCAACTGACCGATGCCATCGAGACCCTGCGCAAGAACAGCGGTGCGGCGGCCTATCGCATGCAGGGCCAGACCTACGACTGCGGCAGCCAGCTCGGCTACCTCGAAGCGACCCTGGCGCTGGGGCGGAAACATCCGACCCTCGGTGAGGGCTTCCGTCAGTTGATCCAGCAATACGCGGCCGAGGACTAAGTCGATGCGCGTGGTCGTACATGGTAGCGAACTGGCCGCGGCAACCGCCGCCGCCGCATTGTGCTCGGTTGGGCATCAGGTTACCTGGATGCCACATGCCGAATTTCGCTGGGACAGCCTGGCGCGTGCCGACTGGCTGATCAGCGAGCCCGGACTGAAGGACCAGATTCTGGTGGGCGAGGAGTCCGGCCAGTTGGCGATCGTGGACGAGGTGCCGGCGGACGCCGACGCCGACGTCCATTGGCTGGCACTCTCCCCGGATCAACGCGAGTCGGCGGAAAGCTACGTCCGGCAGGTGCCGGGGCGCCAGAGCACACCTCTGATCATCGTCAACAACTCCACGTTCCCGGTAGGACAAACGGAGAAACTCGAAGCATTACTGGGTCACGCCGGCCAAGTGGCCGTGGCGCTGCCCGACCGCATCGAGGAGGGGCGTGCCTGGGAAACGTTCACCCGACCCGCGCACTGGCTGCTGGGGAGCGAGGACGAGTGGGGAACCCAGCAGATTCGCGAGCTGCTGCGAGCCTTCAATCGGCGCCACGAGGTGTTCCAATTGATGCCCCGGCGTGCCGCCGAACTGACCAAGCTGGCCATCAACGGCATGCTGGCGACGCGGATCAGCTTCATGAACGAGCTGGCAGGCCTTGCCGACTCGCTCGCCGTGGACGTGGAGTATGTGCGCCAGGGGATGGGGGCCGATACCCGCATCGGCTTCGAATATCTCTATCCCGGCTGTGGCTTCGGCGGCCCCAACTTTTCGCGGGACCTGATGCGTCTGGCCGACGTCCAGCACTCGACCGGGCGGGAATCCCATCTGCTGGAGCACGTCCTCGACATCAACGAGAGCAAGAAAGAGACGCTGTTCCGCAAGCTCTGGAACCACTTCAAGGGGGAACTGGAAGGCCGCACCGTGGCCATCTGGGGCGCCGCCTTCAAACCGGGAACGGCGCGGATCGATCATGCGCCGGTCCTGACGCTGCTGGAAGCGCTGTGGGCGCAGGGCGTCACGGTCAAGGTCCACGATCCGGCGGCACTGCATGCGCTGGGTGAACTCTATCCCGACCATCCGCAACTGATCTTGTGCGAGGGCGATTTCTACAGCGCTTGCGAGGATGCAGATGCCCTGATGCTGGTGACGGAGTGGAAGTGCTACTGGAATCCGGACTGGCGTCGGCTGCTGCAATCGCTGAAGACGCCGCTGATCCTGGATGGCCGCAACATCTACGACCCCGCTTACGTGGCTTCCCGCGGACTGGTCTATCGCGGGATCGGCCGCCGCGCCTAGTCCCGCCTCCGGCGAGCGCCTGAATCCTGGCCCGTGGCCGGGGTTTAGACGCTCGCCTCGATGTTGAGTTGCGCGTATTCCCAGTTCAAGTGGGGCCACAACGCATCGAAATATTCGCCTCGGCGTTGAGGGTAATCGATTCGGTAGGCGTCCTCGTTCAGGGCAATGGCCAGCAGCGGTGCCACTTCGGGGGGGCGCGCTCCAGTGGGCGAATGCCGCAGTTCCAGCTTGCCGTCGGCATCGACCGCCAGCCAGGACCACCCCTCCGAGACGTCTTGAATGCTGGCCCGCCATCGATGTTGCAGCGCCCCGGGACCGCCAAAAGCCTGATCGATTCTTCGCGCCAGGCCGTCGGGCATCGCGACGCCGACGCCACTGAGTCCGTGCCAGAAGAACACCAGATTCCAGGCCTCCTGCGCGGATCGGCGAATCTCGTCCTCGTCGTGTTCGGCAAGGCTTGCTAAAGAGCGCCCGGGTAGCCTTGGCTCTCGAGCGTTGAGTGCATCGATATGGCGGCGATGGTAATGGCTATAGAGCAGGTCGACTTGAGCCCGTGATACCTCGGGCTCCAGCGAATGGCGCTCGAATGGCAGGGCGGGCAACTCGAATCGGGTAGCAAATTCAGGCATCTGGCTCATCGACGAGTGTGGTTGGAGAGGGCTACATTACGGCCCATCGGAAGCGGGCATGCTACCGCGATCGCGCCCGCCATCGCCAACTCGGCGACGACGGGCCTTCAGTGTTCAGTATTGCGCGAGCCGGCTGCGACCAAGTATGGGCTTTGCACCGGCTTTCACGTAACGTGATCCCGTCAGCCGCTCGAGCCCCTTTTCGTGGCATAGTGGCATCCATGGCCGAGGCGTCGGAACCGACTTCCGGGCTCCAGGACCTGGAGGTCGAGCGCAGTTCCTGTGTTACGCACCATCCGCATCACTATTGGCAAGGTATACGACGGCAATGCCATCACAATCGGACGAGCATCGCGCATCCCCAACCATCGTTCCTGATCGAGACGACATGACGACACGCCGCTCGAGAGCGGTTCATTATCAAGGTTCTCCCGGACGCGGCCGCGCCCGGGTATGGCCATTGTGGTTTCTCATTCTGCTGCTCATTGCCGGCGCGCTCGCGGGAGGCTGGCTGCTCTGGCAGCGGCTGGACGTGCAGCACGCCCAGATCGACCGGCTCAACCAGCGTCTGGATGCGACCGGTTCGACCCTGGACGCTTCCGGAGAAAGCTTGAGGGCCGAGTTCGATCGCCTACGTGACCAGTTGGAGGCCACGCGAGCGGCGGTGGGGAGCCTGGAGACGCGGGTGGCGGATTCCCGGTCGAACGACCAGACGACTCAGCAGATCCAGAAACTGCAGGACACCGATCAGAATCTCCAGGGATTGGTCGACACGCTGCGATCCTCGCTCGACGCCCTCGAGAGCACCGGCAAGGATGAGCGCGGCGCGCTGGCTGCCAAGCTGGCCTCGCTCGAGAGTGGCCAGGATCAGCAGGGAGGTCGCCTCGATTCGATGTCCAACTCGCTCGATCAGCAGCAGCAGGAGCGCCAGGCACTATCGAAGCAACTCACCACCTCGCTCGAGGAGTTGCGTCAGTCCCAACAGGCGCTCTCTCGCCAGGTCGAAGGAAACGACTCGACTGACCTGGGTGCCGCCATCGCGAATCTCGAATCCCGGGTCGAGACGCTTGCCCAGCAGGACGTGCCATCGACGGACGCCGTGAATCAGCTTCGTAGCTCGGTGACGGAACTTCGCCAGGGCCAGACGGCTCTCAATGCCGGTCTCGAATCGCTGCAGTCGCGGGTCAATGCGCTGCCAACGGGGGCGAGTGCGAACCAGATTCGCGAACTCAAGGAACGGCTGGGGTCCCTCGAGGCCAGCCGTTCGCAACTGACGAGCCGCGTGGCCTCGTTGATCACGGACGTTTCCAACCTGCAGCGCGGCGGAGGTTGATCTCATGCGGCAAGTCAAGGTCCTACGGATGGGACTCATTTGTCTGGCGCTGCCCGCCGCGGGCCATGCCTGGGCACTCGGTGTAACGGTCAAGGGATTGAGCGGACCTCCGGCGGAGAATGTGGTCAACATCCTGTCCGAGCTCGAGCCCGACAGCCAGGCGACCCGGGCACGTCTGGACGGGGTGGTGAGGAATCGTGCCGAGCAGGCGCTACAGGCCTTTGGCTACTACAACGCCAAGCTGGCCACCCATTACCCCGACGCGGACAATCGGCGGGTCGTGATCGATGTCGAGCCGGGCGAGCGTACCAGGATCACCCAGGTCGACGTTTCGCTGGAGGGCGACGCCAGGCAGGATGAGGCTTTCGAGAAGGTGATGCGCTCGAACCCGCTCAAGGTCGGCGACCCGCTACTGCATTCTCGTTACGACGGTTTCAAGAGCAAGATGTCGACCCTGGCGCTGGAACGCGGCTACTTCAACTCCCGTTTCCGTCAACAACGGATCGAGGTTCGGCCTTGGGAGGAGAGTGCCCGCATTTTTCTCGATCTCGATAGTGGCCCGCGCTATCGGTTCGGACACGTGCACTTCCAAGGGAGCCAGATCGAACCGCACCGGCTGCAAAACATGGTTCCCTTCGAGCCTGGCGATCCGTATCTCGCGGGCGACCTCGCCACGCTCAACCAGAACCTCGGCCAGACCGACTGGTTTGCCGGCGTAGCGGTGCGCCCAAGAGTGAACGAGGAGGCCGCATCCACGGCCCCCAGCCAGTGGTGGAGCGAGTCGACCGGGCGCGACACCACCGCCGACCCGTCCAGCGTGCTCGGCGGCCCGGGACTAAGCATGGCTCGCGAGTTGACCGATAGCCGGCCCACCGTAGTACCTGTCGATATCGAGCTGACCCCGGCCGACCGCCATCAGTTCGAGGTCGGTGTCGGCTACGCCACCGACGTGGGTCCGCGGACCCAGTTCTCCTGGACCATGCCCTGGCTCAATCGCTATGGGCACAGCCTGACCAACTCGCTCTATCTCTCGGCCCCGGAGCAGCGCTTTTCGGGGGAGTACAGGATCCCGCTGGAGAACCCGCTGAGAGACAGCTACCGGGTTCGCTACGGCCTGCAGAATGTCGATAACGAGGACACCAAGAGTTTCGAGAGCTCGGTGCAGTTGGCTCGCCACTGGGAGTTTTCCAACGGCTGGATCCAGGATCTCTACTGGCAGACCACCTACGAGGATTTCACCCAGGCCGATCAGGACGACGCGGTGCTGCTGCTCTATCCCGGCATCAGCTGGTCGCGAACGCGCAAACGCAACCCGATCTTCCCGAGCTGGGGCGACAAGCAGGAACTCACCCTGGAATGGTCCGACCCTTCGTGGGGATCGGATGCCCGCTTCGTGCGTACCACCTTCAACTCCCAGTGGGTGCGGATGCTCGGCAGCGAGAACCGCTTCGTCGGGCGTATCGGTGGTGGTGCCATGGCGACCAACACCTTCGACAAGATCCCTCCCTCGCTGCGCTTCTTCGCCGGTGGCGATCAGAGCATACGCGGCTACTCCTACGAGAGCCTGTCACCGGAAAACGACGATGGCGAGCTGCTTGGCGGGCAGCACATGCTGACCAGCAGCATCGAGTATCAACGCCATCTGACCGGCAATTTCTGGAGCGCGACCTTCGTCGACACCGGCAACGCCTTCGACGAGTGGTGGCCCGATGAACTCAAGACCGGCGCCGGCGTCGGCGTGCGCTGGATTTCACCCGTTGGGCCGATCCGTTTCGATATCGCCCACCCGTTTGACGACGAGGAGGACTCTTGGCGTCTTCATTTCTCCATCGGACCGGAGTTCTGATTCGGCTACTGCTGTTCCTGATCCTGTGGCTGCTGGGTCTGGTTCTGACGCTGGCCGGGCTGGGATTGTCCCCCTGGGGTAGCCAATGGCTGTTCGAGCAGGCCCAGTCTCGAGGCTGGGTCGAGGCACAACATTTCGAAGGTGCGCCGCTCGATGAGCTGACCATCGAAGGTCTGCGCCTGTCTGCCGGCGCACTGGACCTGTCCGTGGATCATTTCCACCTGGCCTGGGCGGATGACTGCCTGCTCAAGGGGCGGGTCTGCCTGGATGATCTTGCGATCACGGGGGCGCGAATTCGACTGGACGAGAGCGCATCGCAGCCGCCCCCCGAGCCGGAAGCGGCCGAAGGGGGTGGCATGCCGTCGATCTCCGTGCCGCTGCCCATCGAGATTCGCCAGGTGCGCCTGGACGATGTCGGCATTCAGCTCGCCGACGGTACCAACGTGCACTGGGATCATTTCCAGACCGGTGCCGAGATGGCCGGCAATCACCTGAAACTGCTGCCAACGACCCTGGAGCGGACTCGCATTGCACTTCCCGAGACGCCGGGCCGGGCGCTGGCAATGCCCGACCTGGGCAGCGGCGTCTTGAGCCCGGATGCCATCGATCTGTCGGTCGCCATCAACACGGCCAATGGCGAGGGCGGCAATGACGGCAAGGCCAAGGTCTCCACGCCGCTGACGGATGCCGCAGCGCTGGCCGCCGTCCCCGATACCCCGGTCGCCATCGCGCTGACGCCAATGACCCTGGCGGCGGCGGCCAACGTCGCCGACGGCAGTGCCGAGCGGACCGATGCGCGGGTCCAGCGTATCGAGCAGAGTCTCGGGGAGATCCGGGATCGGTTGCCCGATATCCAGCTGCCGCTGGAGGTCGAGATACCGGATCTGACGGTCAGCGACCTGCGGCTCGAAGGGCCGAGCCCGCAGCGCCTCGACCGGTTGACGCTGTCGGCCTCCGCGGTCGACCGCCGGATCGAGATTCGCCGGTTGATGGTGGAGGCGCCCGATGGCCACGCCGAACTCACCGCCAGTGCCGAGCTACAGGGGGACGTTCCGCTCTCGCTGTCGCTGCAGGGGCGCGTTACCCGAGCACCGGTCTATGGCCAGACACTATCGCTTGACGCCAACGGTACCCTGGCCGACCTGGATATCCGGCTACGCACGGCCGGCAACGCCGAGGCGGCGGTCGATGGGCGACTCCAGGCGTTCGCGCCAGGGTTGCCGTTTTCGGTGGACGTCAACGCCGGGCGGCTGCGCTGGCCGTTGGCCGCGCGGCCTTTCGCGCCGCTCACCGACGTGGAAGGCGGGCTCGATGAGGTCGCGATCCTGAGTGCCCGCGAGCTGCACGGCATCAAGGAGATCGAGCAGCCCCCCGCGCAGTACCAGCTTGACCACCTGACGCTGGCTGTCGAGGGCCGACTCGACGACTACCGCGCCAGCGTCGATCTCGCTGGTCAGGGCCAGGGGCTGCCCCCGGTGACACTAAGTGTCGCCGGCGAAGGGGACCTCGATCACTTCCGCTGGCAACCGATGCGGTTGGCAGCCGAGGGCGGCCAGCTCAACAGCCAGGGCACGTTACGCTGGACCCCGGCTCTCTCGGCCAGCGTGAACCTGGATTTCAAGCAGCTTCCGCTGGAGGCGTTCACCCAGGCCGTGACGGGGCAATTGAACGGCCAGGCCCGTGCGGCCTTCGCCATGCGCGACGACGGCGGCTGGCAGCTATCGGTGCCGCAACTGGCGATCGATGGCCGGCTGCAGCAGCGCGCACTCAAGCTGAATGCGCGCCTCGACGGCAACAGTGATAACCAGTGGAACATCCGGGCACTCGACTTTCGCCAGGGTGACAATCGCGTGACCGCCAGCGGTCGCGTCGACGATCATCTCGCGATCGATGGCCGGATCGATGCGCCGGCGTTGGGCACGATTTTGCCGGACCTCTCGGGCGCGCTGCGCGGCCAGTTCCAAGGGCGCGGCACGCTGGCGAGGCCGCAGATCGCGGTCGACCTGCAAGGCAGCAATGTGGGATACGCGGAGAACCGTCTCGAGCAGTTGGTGCTGAAGGCCAACTCCGCCGGTACGCAGGACCCGCAGTTCGACGTCAACTTGAACGCCAGCGGCGTCCAGGCCGGCGGACAGCAACTTCGGAGCGTCGATCTGGACCTCCAGGGGCGACTGTCGCGACATCAACTGGCACTCGACGTCAGTGGCGGCGAGGGCCTGCCGGTCTCGCAGGCCTCGGTGAGATTGCAGGGCGGCCTGGACAGCGCGTTCCAGAACTATCGGGGGGCATTCTCCCGGCTCTCGGCATCGACCGACTACGGCGACATCGCCCTGCGCGACTCGCTGGACTTCAGCGCCAACCTGACCAACGCCAGTGCGACGATCTCGCCGTTCTGTCTCGATCGCCACCAGGGCGGCGCGCTCTGCCTGACCGAGCGCATGAACGCGTCGGCCGCGCAGGGACGCGCTGCGCTCTCGATCGATGACGTCCCGATGGCGCTGCTCGACGATTTCATGCCGAGCGGGTGGCAAGTCGATGGCCAGACCGGCGGTAACGTGGTTGCCAGCTGGTCACGCGGCGGTCAGGCCTGGGCCGCCACGGCCGATATCGATAGCCGCATCGATGTCAGCGGTGTCGACGCGAGGGGGGCGCCCTGGCAGGTGCCGGCGGCGACGATCTCCCTGTCACTGGACGCCGACCAGCAGCGCGCCCAGACGCAACTCGACCTTCAGTTGGAGGATGCCGGAAAGGTGCAGCTGCAGGCCCGGATCGACGACCCGGCGGGGCAAGGCAACCTGCAGGGGCGCCTGCAGATGAGCGATCTTCGTTTCAGCCCCTATCGGCCACTGATATCCGGGATCGACCAGTTGGAAGGTGCCATCAATGGCGACGTTTCGCTGGGAGGTAAGGTGGCGATGCCGGCCTTGAATGGCAACGTCACGATCGACGGCGTCAGGGTCAGGGGGGGTGTGTCTCCGGTGGCGGTGACCGATGGCCAACTGACGCTGGCACTGCAGGGCCAGTCATCGACACTGCAGGGGTTCGTCCAGAGTGAGGATGGTCGGCTTGACCTGACCGGGGATGCCAACTGGCAGCAGCCCGACGAGTGGAGAGCCAATGTCGATATCGATGGCACCCAGGCCCCGCTCATGGTCGCGATGCCGGCCTACGGGCGTCTGCGGATAGCGCCGGACCTGCAGATCCGGGCGATGCCGCAGCGCCTGCAGGTCCGGGGCGACGTGAGTGTGCCTTGGGCCCGCCTGGAGATTGGCCAGATTCCCTCGTCCGCCCAGGCGCCCAGCAGCGACACCGTCGTGATTACCGAAGAGGAGGACCGCCAGCAGCAGGCTGCCGCCGCCGCTCGTCAGAACGACGAGGGCGCCGGCACCGCCCAGGCCCTGGCCGATGCAGGGATGCAGCTCGACGTTCGCGTCAATCTGCACCTGGGGCCCGACATGAAGCTGGAGGCCTATGGGCTGGAAGCCGGCCTGCGGGGCGAACTTCAGGTTCGCCAGGGCACCGGCCCGGTTCAATTGTATGGCGACGTGAACCTGGTCGATGGCACCTACACCTCCTTCGGCCAGGATCTCATCATCCGGCAGGGGCAGGTGCTGTTCAGCGGACCGGCGTCGCAGCCCAGCCTGCAGTTCGAAGCCATTCGCAACCCGGACACCACCGAAGACGATGTGATCGCGGGCTTGCGGGTGACGGGCTCCGCTTCCGCGCCGCGCCTGACGATCTTCTCCGAGCCGGCGATGACCGAGAGTCGGGCGCTCTCCTACATCTTGAGAGGCCGGGCACCCGAGGACTCGGGTAGTGGAGACGACGCCCTGACCTCGGCGCTGATCGGACTCTCGCTCTCGCAGACCGGCAGCGCGGTGGGCCAGGTAGGCCAGGCGTTCGGCGTTCAGGACCTGAGCCTCGAAGCCTCGGGATCGGGCGATGACAGCCAGGTCGTGGTCAGCGGCTACGTCTTCGACGACTTGAAGGTAAGCTATGGTGTCGGCATATTCTCTCCCATTGCCGAGCTGACCCTGCGTTACCGCCTGATCCAGAATCTGTACCTGCAGGCCGTTTCCGGGGCGGCGCAGGCCGTCGATCTGATCTACACCTTTAGCCTGGGTCGCGCCAACAGCCGCTGACCCGCTCAATCGACACTTCCGGCGTGCGCCCTCAGCGCACGCCGGCCTCGATCATTCGGAGGCAAGCCATGTTTCAACGACGTTCCGATTCACTGCCGACCGCGGAGACGGCGCTGCCGGGCCGCGATACCCCCCTCGAGATCAGCGGAAAACATCTGCTGACAGGCGCCTCGATGTTGCCGCCTTTCCCGGCCGGCACCGAACAGATCGTGCTGGGGCTCGGATGCTTCTGGGGCGCCGAGCGGCTGTTCTGGGAACTGGATGGCGTGACCGTCACCGCGGTGGGCTACGCCGGCGGCATCACCCCCAATCCGACCTACGAAGAGACCTGTACCGGGAAGACCGGGCATGCCGAGGTCGTAATGGTCGTCTACGATCCGGCACGGATCACCCTCGAGTCGCTGCTGGGCACGTTCTGGGAGGCCCATGATCCGACCCAGGGCATGCGTCAGGGCAACGATCTCGGCACCCAGTACCGTTCGGCGATCTACTCCACCAACGAGTCGCAGCGGGCGACCGCGGAGCAGAGCCGAGACGAATACCAGGCGGCGCTGCGGTCGCAGGGGCTCGGAACGATCACCACCGAGATCCGACCGCTGGAGACGTTCTACTATGCCGAGGAGTATCACCAGCAGTATCTGGCCAAGAACCCCAATGGCTATTGCGGCCTGAAGGGGACCGGGGTCAGTTGCCCGATCCCGGCTTGATCGGGACCGGGCGCCAGCGCCAGCCTTCGGCGCCGCTATTCACCCGGTCTACGGGTAGGGCAGGTGAGAGGGCGCCGCCCGTGCGAGCTGGCGTGGCGCCCACTGACGCAATTGCCCCTCGATGCGGCGCGTCAACCAGGAGCGAAGGCGTCCACCGCGTCGCTCCACGTAACCGACATGTCCGCCATGGCGGGCGATCTCGACCCGGATCGATGGCGAGGGTGGCGGTAGTCGCGAGAACAGGTCCGCCGGCATGAATGGGTCGTCTGCCGCATGCAGGATCAACGTCGGCAGCTCGATCTCGCCCAGCAGCGGGCCCGCCGATGCCCGGCGGTAGTAGTCGCTCGCGGAACGAAATCCATGCAGCGGGGCGGTAACGTCATTGTCGTAGGCCCAGAAACTGTTCAGTCGACGGATCTGGCCCGCGTTGATCTTGAGCGGCAGCGGCGTCGTCTGCAGTCGGGTCAGTACCTTGTGCTTGAGCTGGCGCAGTAGATAGCGTTGATAGAGACGGGAGATGCCGCGGTTGAGGGTGTCCGCGCTCGCCGCCAGATCCAGCGGCGCATTGATTGCGATGGCCCCTGCCAGCGGCAGGCCGTCGCCGCCCTGTTCGGCGACCAGTTTCAGCAACATATTGGCGCCCAGCGAAACGCCGGCGGCCACCATCAGCGCTTGGGGATAGCGCTGTGCCAGTTGCCCCACGATCCAGTAGGCATCAGCGGTATCGCCCGAATGGTAGGCCCGCGGCAGCCGATTGGGTGTCTGACCGCAACCGCGAAAATGCATCAGCACGGCGCGCCATCCCATTGCCGCCGCCGCGTGGAGCAGTTCGCGGGCATAGGGCGAGTCGAAGGATCCCTCCAGGCCGTGAAACAGCAGGAATATCGGGGCATCGTCTCGCGGCGGGGCCGGTCGGGCCCAGGCCAGCTCCACGAAATCGCCATCCGGCAGATCGACGATTTCGGTCTCGCGCGCCAGCGTCTGCCCGGGCAGGATCCGGGGCAGCAGCGTCTGGATGTGGGCGTTTCGCAATCCCGCCGGCGCCCGGAAGTCAGCCGCTACGATCGTGCTTGCCATGGCGAGCTCAGCCCTCGACGACGGGTTTGCCCTGGGTCAGGTTGTCGTGACCATCGGCAGTGATGATCACATTGTCCTCGATACGGATGCCGCCATGATCCTGCAGGCGATCGATGGCCGACCAGTCGACCGCATCTCGCTGGGCGCCATGCCGGAACGGCTCCAGCAGCATCGGGATCACGTAGAGCCCGGGCTCGATGGTCACGACCATGCCGGTGTCGAGCGTTCGTGTCAGGCGCAGGGCGGGATCCTCCGCCGGTGGTGGTAGCGACGTTCCCCGGTCATCGCTCTGGCGCCCAGCCACGTCGTGGACCTGAATCCCCAGGCTGTGCCCCAGTCCATGGGGGCAGAACGCCCGGGTCAGTCCGCACGCTATCGCCGCTTCGGCGCTAACTGTTACCAGCCTTGTCTCCACCAGCAGCTCGGCCAGATGACGATGCATCTCCCGATGTAGATCGACGAACGCCAGGCCTGGAGAGAGGCGGGCAATGAGGCGCTGTTGATAGTCGATGACGCCCTCGACGAGGCGCTCGAATAGTGGGTCGGCGTGGGCGGATGCCCAGGTACGGGTGATATCCGCCGCGTAACCGGCATGGGCGTGTCCTGCGTCGACCAGCAGCGACCGCGGCACGTCGGGGGCTTCCAGGTCGTAGTGCTGATAGTGGAGGGTACCGGCGTGGTGATTGATGCCAATGATGTTCTGGTAGGGGAGCTGGGATTCGCGCTGACGGGTCGCGGCAAGGTAGGCGAGCTGGACGTCGAGCTCGCCGGCGCCATCGGCGAAGGCAGCGCGGGCCGCCTCATGGCCCGCCAAGGCCCACTGGTTGGCGACGAACAGGCAGTGGCGCTCGTGATCGTCCTTGCGCATGCGGAGGTCATCCAGTGCCGCCAGCAGTGCCGGTGGGTTGAGTTCGGCGCCCAGTGGCATCGCCGAGGCATCCAGATTGCCGATCACCGCCAGTCGCCGCGCGGAAATCTGGCGTGGCGGCGGCCAGCCGGTGTCACGTAACGGCTCCAGCGTCATCATCTGCGCCAGCACGCCCGTCGGCGCTGGCGTCGAGAGATGCCAGAAGTCCGCCGGGGCGTAGTAATACCAGCGGGGCTTGCTGCCTGGCTGGATCAACAGCCAGTCATGCTGGTGGTGGCTCGCGCCGGTCCAGTGGACGAAGTGTCCATAGCTCCTGAAGGACGTCTCTTGATCGTCGGCAAAATGAACGCCGGCATGGCCACTGTAGATGAGCACGGCGTCGAACCCCTGGGTGGCCAGGATATTGGCGTAGGCAGCCTCCAGGCGTTCCAGATGGGCGCGTTGGCGCGTCTCGGCGCTAGCGGTTTGAGAGCTCATGGCGCGTATCCTGTCGTTGACGTTGCGGTCGAGCCGGTGGCGAGCTGCTGCAGCAGCCCCGGCAGTGAGGGGTGTCGGCTATCGTGACGAAAATAGAGGCGCAGCGACAGCGGCACATCCCAGCGCTGATCGCCGGCCCGAGTCAGCTCGCCGGCCTCGAGTAGGTGGCGAACCGTGCGCCAGGGTAGCCATCCGAGCCCATAGCCTTGCTGTACCAGTTCGCGAATGTTGGATGTCTGGATGTTCTCGTTGAGCGTGGCCAGGTGGACTTCCTGTCGCGAACGTCCCCAATGTGCCTGCAGCGCCGCCGCAATCAGACCGCTAGGGTGGTAGGCGATATGCGGTACCGGCTCACGCTTGCTGCCCGGCAGCATGAAGCGCGGTTGGCCGTCGAGATTGGCCAGGCTGACGGGCACGAGGCGCTCTTCGCCGATCTCGAGATAGCGTACGCCGCCGAGGTCGAGCTCCAGCGCCGTACGGCCCTCCGGCCAGTAGCACAGCGCCAGATCCACCTCGCCGCGTTCGAGCGCCTGGAAATATTCCCCGATCAACCAGCTCGTGGCTCGCAGATACGGTTCCACTTGGGCATGAAGGGCATGCGCCTCCAGCCAGCCCGGGACGAAATGCGTGATCAGGCTCTGCGGCGCAGCAAGCTTGACGCGGCGTGCGTCTTCATGGCCGAGGTTCTTCAGTCGCTCCCGTGTCACCCGCACCCGCTCGGTGATCTGCTGGCACAGGATCAGGAACTCCTCGCCGGCCGGGGTCAGACTGAGCGGCAGCGTCTGGCGGTTGATCAGCGTGGTCCCCATCGACTCCTCGAGCAGTTTGATGCGTCGCGAGAAGGTCGGCTGGGTGACGTTCTGCTGATCGGCAGCGCGGGAGAAATGACGCGTTTCGGCCAGGACGATGAAATCCTCTAGCCAACGTAGTTCCATGGCTTTCTCTATCGTGGATCCTGCTGTTGCGAGGCATCGGGCGGCGAGTTGCTGTCGCGTAGCGTCGATCCGGGACAGCCTACCCGATGGGCCCGAGGCCGCCTATTGGGGACCACCATCAGATTCGACCCTCCTCGACGGCATGACAGGCGATCCGATGACCCTCGGAGAGCCTCTGCGGCAATGGCCGCTCGCGCTGGCAGCGGCTATTGGCATGCGGACAGCGGGCACGAAACACACAACCGCTCGGCGGTTCGATCGGCATCGAGGTTTCGCCGTTCAGGCGCAGTGGCGGGGCGTGCCCATCCTGCAGCCTGGGGCTAGCCGCCAATAGCGCTCGGGAGTAGGGGTGCCGGGGATTGGCGAACAGCGTATCGGCGTCCGCCAGCTCGCAGATCGTGCCCAGATACATCACCGCGACTCGGGTGGCGAAGTGCTCGACGACCGCCAGATCGTGGGTGATCAATAGATAGGTCAGGCGACGTTCCACCTGGGCATCCATGAGCAGGTTCAGGATCTGGGCCTGCACGGAGACGTCCAGGGCGGAGACGGGCTCGTCGGCGACAATGAACTCCGGGTCCACGCTGAGAGCCCGGGCGATGGCGATACGTTGCCGTTGGCCGCCGGAGAACTCGTGCGCAAAGCGCTCGCTCCAGCCAAGGTCGATTCCCACGTCGGTCATCAGCGCATCGGCGCTGTCGCGCACCCGGGCACGCGGCCAGTCGCCGTGATGAAGGCGAATGGGCTCCTCGAGCGCCTGCCGCACCGTCAAGCGAGGGTTGAGCGAGGCAAAGGGATTCTGGAAGATCATCTGCAAGCGTCGACGATAGGGGCGCCACTGACTCGCTGTCAGATGATCGACACGCTGGCCGTCGTAATGCACTTCGCCACTGCAGGGAGTCAGCAGCCCCGTGATCAGGCGCGCCAGAGTCGATTTGCCGCATCCTGATTCGCCCACTACACAGAGCGCGTCGCCACGCTGAATCTCCAGGTCTACACCGTTGACCGCATGAATTCGCTGACGTCGCCAGGCACGGGAGCGCTTGTCGAACCGCCACGGCAGCAGGCGTTCCGGATGCAGCGCGAAACGCTTACTGAGCCCTTGGACCCTGAGCAGCGGCGTCGGCGTATCGGCGGCACGACCCAGCGTCTGCAACGAATCGGCCGGTGTCATGTCGTCTCCTTCTCGATGGGCAGGGTGGCTATCAGTTCCCGCACCCAGTGACAGGCGACCTGGCTATCGCCCGACACGACGGCCTCGGGAACCCGTTCGCTGCAATCCCGGCGAGGCTGGCCCTGAGGCGTGAAACGGTAGCGACAACGCGGATGGAAGGCGCACCCTCCCGGCACCTGGGAAAGACTCGGCATGTTGCCGGGAATCTGTGCCAGTGGTTGCCGCGGCAGTGCCATCTGGGGCAGGGCGTTGATCAAGCCCTGGGTATAGGGGTGCTGGGCGTCGTTGATGATCTCTCGCGTCGGTCCCTGCTCGACGATGCGGCCCGCGTACATCACCAGCAGCCGCTGAGTCAGCCTACCGATGACCCCCAGGTCATGGGAGATCACGATCAGGCCGACATTGTGCTTCTCGCACAGCTGTTTGAGCAGGGCGATGATCTCCGCCTGGATGGTGACATCGAGCGCGGTGGTGGGTTCGTCGGCAATGATGATGTCGGGGTCGAGCAGCAGTGCGATGGCGATGACGACCCGCTGACAAAGGCCGCCGGACAGCTGATGCGGATACTGCGCCAGGCGCTGCTCGGGAGACGAGACCTGGACCTGGCGCAGCTTGTGCAGGGCCACGCTCCTGGCGCGACGGGAGGAGATCCGACGGTGCGCCTTCAGGCTTTCGATCATCTGCTGGCCGATGGTCAGCACCGGATTGAGCGTCGTCAGCGGATCCTGAAAGATCATTGCCACCCGGTTGCCCCGGATCCGGCGCAACTGGCGATCGGACAGCTGGGTCAGTTCCTGCCCTTCGAAGCGAACCTGGCCCCGGGCGATGCGCCCCGGGCGGGAGAGCAGTCTCAACAGGCTGAAGGCGAGCACCGACTTGCCGGCGCCGGATTCGCCCACGATCCCCAGCCGCTCACCGCGATCGAGCGCGAAGCTTACGTCGCGTACCGCGCGGATCTCACCATGTCTCAACGGGAAACGCACATCGAGATGCTCCACTTCCAGCAGCGCCATGCCATCAACCCTTGTAAACGCGGGGATTCATCGTATCGCGCAACCAGTCCCCCAGCAGGTTGACGACCAGCACCAGCATCACCAGAAACAGGCCGGGTAGCAGCGTGATCCACCAGGAGCCGGACTGCAGGTAGTCGAACCCAGACTTGATCAGCGACCCCAGCGACGGTTCGGTCTCGGGCATGCCCAGGCCGAGAAACGACAGCGCCCCTTCGGCCATGATGGCATTGGCGATCTGGACCGTGGAGAGCACCAGGATCGGTGACAGGGTATTGGGCAGAATGTGCCGCCACATGATGCGGTAGCTGGAGAAACCCAGTACCCGAGCAGCGTCGACGTACTCCTTGCGCTTCTCCGCCAGCACGCTGGCTCTCACCGTGCGGGCATACTGCGGCCACTCGCTCAGGCCGATGATCGTGACCAGGATCGCGATGCCATAGTCGCCGTAGAACGCGCTGCCGAAGGCCGCCTTGACCACGGCGCCGATGACGATTGCCATCATCAGGGTCGAGAAGGATAGCTGGATATCGGCCATCCGCATCAGCAGTGCATCGACGATCCCCCCCCGATAACCCGCGAGCAGGCCTAGCGCCGTCCCCAGCAGTGATTGGACGAGCACCGCCCCGAAGCCGATCGCCAGCGAGACGCGAGCGCCGTATAGCATGGTCGACAGCAGATCCCGCCCTTGGGCATCGGTCCCCAGCAGATGGCCAGGCTCGCTGCCGTCGATCCAGAACGGGGGCAGCTCGGAATCGAGTAGATTGATCTGGGCGAGGTCGTAGGGGTTGCTCGGGGCGATCCACGGGGTCAGCAACAATCCGATCATCAGCAACCCGAACAGCAGGAGACAGACCTGGGCACGCCGGTCTCGCTGCAGCCGGTAGAAAAAATGGGAGTCGCGGAAGCGTCGCCATGCCGTGGATGAGGAGCCGTTTTCGAAACTCATGCCGACCTCCCGCTCAACGTTATCCGTGGATTCAGGACCCGATAGAGCAGGTCGACGAGGGTATTGGTCACCACGAACATCAGCCCGACCACCATCAGGTAGGCGACGATCAGCGGCATGTCTGCCCGTTCGATGGCATCGAGGAACATCAGTCCGGCGCCGGGCCACTGGAACACGGTCTCCGTCAACAGGGTGTAGGCCACCAGCGTGCCGATCTGGACCCCGCCGAGGGTTACCACGGGCAGGAGAGTGTTCTTGAGCGCGTGCAGGAAGTAGATCCGCGACGGCCGCAATCCTCTGGCCTTGGCGTATTTGACGTAGTCCGACTCCAGCACTTCCAGCATCTCGGCATGAATGAGACGGACGAACAGCGGCAGCATGACGAACGCCAGGGAGAGGGCAGGAAGCAGCAGATAGAGAAGTCCCTGCCACGAGGCGAAGTTGGTGTACCAGACACCCCAGACATGGACGGGGTTGCCACGACCATAGGCCGGCATCCCGCCCTGAATGGAGAGCAACTGGTTGAGCCACTGCCCCCAGCCGGTGCCCGTGGGGAACAGCGTCACCTGGATACCGATCGAGAAGAGCTGGATCAGTACCATGGCGCTCAGGAAGACCGGTACCGAGATACCGAGCAGCGATAGTCCCATCAATCCTCGCGCCAGCCAACTGCGAGGCCGGATCGCGCAGAAGATGCCCATCGGCACCGACAGCAGCAGGGTGATCACCGCACTGGCCGCAACCAGTTCCAGGGTGGCTGGAAGGTAGCGTGCGATGACATCGAGCGCGGGCTCGTGGAAGAAATAGGAGTCGCCGAAGTTCAACTCCACAGCGTCGCCGGCGAAATGCAGGTACTGCATCCACAGCGGACGATCCAGGCCGAGCGAGTGCCGCAGCCCCGTCGACTCGGCGTCGGTCGCCGTCGGCCCCAGCATCTGTCGGACGGGATCTCCCAAGCCGTCCTGAATGGCGAATCCGACCACGCTGATGACGAACATCACCGCCACGGCCTGCAATAGCCGGCGCATCAAGAAGAGTATCATCGGGGATGGACCACCACGTCACCCAGGTAAGGCATGTTCATCACGTTGAGCACCGGGGTGATATCGACGCGATCGGCCGCCGCCCAGGCGAGATTCTGCCAGTACAGGGGGATAAACGGGGCTTCGTCGTGAATCTCCAGCTCGGCCTGCTGCAGCAGGCCGGCTCGCGCCGCCGGCTGCATGGTGAGGTTTGCCCGCGCCACCAGCGCATCGATCCGTGGATTGCAGTATTCGCTGGCATTGTACTGACCCGCGCCGGTCTCGGCGTCGGGGCAGAAGGTCAGGTACTCGAAGAAGTTGGCGGAGTCACCGGTATCCGAATACCACCCCATCATCATCATGTCGGCCGCGCGGTTGTCGTATTCGGCCCAGTACTGGTTCTTGGGTAAGGTCTCGAACTCGACGGTGACGTTGATCTTGGCCAGCATCGCGGCGATCGCCAGCGCCACCTGGGCGGTCTGGGCATCGTTGACGTAGCGATTGTTGGGCGCCATCAGGGTGACCGAGAATCCGTCGCCGTAGCCGGCTTCGCGCATCAGCTCGCGAGCCTTGGCGAGATCGTGACGCGGGGTCAGCGTCGGAACATGACTCGCGTATCCCTGGGGCGACATCTGAGCCGCGGGGGTCGCAAACCCCTTCAGCAGGCGCTGGGCAATGGCGGTCTGGTTGACCGCGTAGGCGAAGGCGAGGCGCACGCGCCGGTCGCGAAAAGCCGCTACCCGCTGCTCGTTGAGCTGCAGCATGGTGATACGGGTGCCGGGCATGGTAACCAGCTTGACCCCTTTGGCGTGACGAAGTCGCTGGACCGCGTTGAACGGGACCGGGGAGATGAAATCGACGTCGCCGGAGAGCAGGGCGGCAACGCGGGTGGCGTTCTCGGCGATGGGCGTCATCACCAGACGCTCGACATTACCGGGGGAGCCGGTGTCCCAGTAGTCCGGAAACCGCTCGAACTCGATCCTGGCGCCGGGCTGGCGTTTCACGACCTCGAAGGGGCCGGTGCCCGACAGGTGGCGCGAGGCGAATGAATTGCCGTTCTTGACGATATCGCTCTTGTCGAGACCTTCGGCCGAGGTGCCGGAGTAGAACTGGCTATCCATCGGAAAGATATAGGTCGCAAGGTTGAGCAACAGCGGGTAAGGCTGGCGCGTTTCCAGATCCACGGTGAACGCGTCCACGGCCTCTATCCGGCTTATCGGCGCGAAGATGGCCCGGAAGTCCGGGCTTCGTTGCAGTCGGTGCAGCGTCCAGACGACATCCTTGGCGGTGAACGCATTGCCGCTGTGGAAGGTGACGCCGTGTCGTAGATGGAAGCGCATCGTCGTATCGTCGAGCTGCTCCCAGCGGGTGGCGAGGCGAGGTTCGAAATCGAGTTCGCGATTCCAGCGAACCAGCGGATCGAAGGCCAGGTGCGACAGCTGAAGCATGCCAATGGAGAGCTGTTCGTGGATGTCCAGCGATACCGGGTCGGTATCGTAGGCGACCCTGAGCGTGATGGGGCTGTCGTCGGCCAGGGCGGCCCCCATCGAAAGAGGCATCAGCAGCCCCCCGACCATCAGGCCGAGCAGGAACGTTGTGAGACGCATTGCGGGTTCCGCTATTGTTATTGAACGTCGTTACCGGATCGATCGGGCTGAAGCCGAGCCTGTCGATCACCACCTTACTGATGGATGGTCGGCCAGCCCAATCGAAATGTTGTTACGCGCCATTCAGTGGATGAATAGCGGCAATGAACGGCGCGCCACGCCGGCCCGGCAGGGAGCGATCAGCCCTGGGCGGGAATGGTTGGCTGGATACGGATGGTCCCGGTCTGATCGGCACGGGATACGGTGCAACCCAGGTCGTTGACGCGGCCATCCTTGAGCCCGTAGACCCAGCCATGCACCGACAACGGCTGCTCTCGCTCCCACGCCCGCTGGATGATCTTGGTGCGGCACAAGTTGGCGACCTGAAGCCGCACGTTGTGCTCGCAAAGTCGGTCGACCCGCTCGTCCAGTGAGAGCTGCTCCATCTCCGGCCCAAGTTGCTGGTAGAGTTCGCTGACGCTGTTGAGCCAGTAATCGACGATGCCATGCTCGCCACCGGTGATCGCGGCCTTGACGCCGCCACAGCCATAATGGCCGACAACCATGATGTGCTTGACCTTGAGCACGTCGACGGCGAACTGGATGACCGACAATGCATTCATGTCATTGTGATAGATCAGGTTGGCGACATTGCGGTGCACGAACACCTCGCCGGGCGGCAAGTCCACGATCTGATTGGCGGGGACCCGGCTGTCGGAGCAACCGATCCAGAGATAGTCGGGGTTCTGCTGTTGAGAGAGTCGAGCGAAAAAGTTCGGATCGCGCAGCTGAATCCCGTCGGCCCAGCGCCGGTTCTGCTCGAGAAGAGTCTGGATATCGTTCATGACGGTAACCTGATAATGGGGGGGGGACGAACCACTGGTTCGCGATCGAATCAGCGATTCTAGGCCATCCGCCGCCATTTTCGAAGTCGCCCGGTCGACCACGCGAGCGCTAGCCCCATAACACCAAAGCATTTTCTATATCACACCGATAGCCTTGGGCTTTTCCGACGTCGACGCCGGGCTGGTATCATCGCCCCACTATTTTCTCGAGGAGTCTCACAGTGGCGAATTACGATTACGACCTTTTCGTGATAGGAGCCGGATCGGGTGGCGTCCGCGCCGCGCGTACGGCTGCAGCGACCGGCGCCAGGGTTGCCGTTGCCGAGGACCGCTATCTCGGCGGCACCTGCGTCAACGTGGGTTGCGTGCCGAAGAAGCTGTACTCCTACGCCGCGCATTTCCACGATGCCTTCGAGGATAGCCGCGGTTTCGGCTGGACGATTCCCGAGGCGCCGCAGTTCGACTGGGCCACGCTGCGCGACAACAAGATCGAAGAAATCAAGCGTCTCAACGGCATCTACGGCCGCTTGCTGGACGGTGCCGGCGTCAAGCTCATCAACGGTCGCGCCAAGGTCGTCGATACCAACGCCGTCGAGGTCAACGGCGAGCGTATCACCGCCGAGAAGATACTGGTCGCGGTCGGTGGCTGGCCGTGGACACCGGAGTTCGAGGGAAGCGAACTCACCGTCAACTCCAACCAGGTGTTCGATCTCGACAGTTTCCCCCGACGCTTCCTGGTGTTGGGCGGTGGCTATATCGCCGTCGAATTCGCCAGCATCTTCAACGGGCTGGGTGCGGATACCCACCTTATCTATCGCGGCGAGCTGTTCCTGCGGGGATTCGACCAGGAGGTGCGCGAGTTCACCCGTGACGAGATGGCGAAAAAAGGCGTCAATCTGCACTTCGAGACCAACATCGAACGCATTCGCCGGGTCGAGGGCGGGCTCGAAGTGACATTGACCAACGGCGAACGGCTCGAGGTGGACGCGGTGCTGGCCGCCACGGGTCGCCGGCCGCATCTCGAAGGTCTGGGGTTGGAAGCGCTCGGTGTCCAGCTCGACACCGACGGCACGCTCAAGGTCAACGAGCGTTTCGAGTCCTCCGTACCCTCGATTCTCGCGCTGGGGGATGTCACAGGGGGACCCGAGTTGACGCCAGTCGCTCTGGCCGAAGCGATGCACCTGGTTCAACACCATTTCGGTGACAAGACGCCGCCGCCGCTCGACTACGAGAACATCGCGACAGCGGTGTTCTGCCATCCCAACATCGGTACCGTCGGCCTCTCCGAAGAGGAGGCGCGGGCCCGGTTCGATGCAATTCGCGTCTACAGCGCCGATTTTCGCCCGATGAAGCATACGCTCTCCGGCAGCGACGAGCGTTGCCTGATGAAGCTGGTGGTCGATGACGCCAGCGATCGCGTCGTCGGGGCCCATATGGTTGGCGACGAGGCAGGGGAGACCATTCAAGGTATCGCGATTGCCGTGCGCGCCCGACTGACCAAGGCAGACTTCGATGCCACGGTGGGTATTCACCCGACCGCGGCGGAGGAGTTCGTCACCATGCGAAGCGTGACGCGACGCTGATCGTCTCGAATCGGCTGCCTTTCAATGACCGCCGCTGAGGCGGTCATTGTCGTTCCACGGCAGGACTGCCTGCCGCTCCTCCCCGGAGTTGGTGCCAAAACCCGCTTTTCCGCACCCTTTCCGTCGCTCGTATCGTTCTCATCGAAGGGCCATCTGCCGGATCGCTCCCGCAGCGTTGGCACCAGAACCCGCATGACCGCGCCCTTTGTCGCCGCTCAGGTCGTCCTCACCGATGTGCCGTCTGTCGGATCGCTCCCCCTCTTTGGCACCGAGACCCGCTTTACCGCACCTTTTTTCAGCTTCTCGTCTAGACTCAGTAGCGAGAGGGCTAGAATCACCCGTATAAATAATATTTATTGATTCAGTGCTGAAAAATAACCTGCCGTTTGAAGCATTTCCGGCGCGCTGTTATCCTTGTTCCCAATTTCGCCATAACGATGATGACGATGACCAATCCCAATCCGGCGTTTACCCCCTCGGCAGATCTGGCTCGACCGACGGTTGCCGATGCCGTCGTGGGCAAGCCAGACATGCCCTTGTTCATTCGCAAGCCCACGACGGAAGACGGGTGGGGAATCTATGAACTGGTAAAGGCCTGCCCGCCGCTGGATGTCAATTCGGGATACGCCTACCTACTGCTCGCGACCCAGTTCCGCGACAGCTGTGCCGTCGCCACGACGGAAGAGGGTGAAATCGTTGGGTTCGTTTCCGGCTACGTCAAGGCCGCCGCGCCGGACATCTATTTCCTGTGGCAAGTTGCGGTTGGCGAGAAAGCACGTGGAACCGGCCTGGCGCGACGCCTCGTCGAAGCCGTGCTGACCCGCCCGGAACTCGCCAGCCTGAATCATCTGGAAACCACGATCACCCCTGACAATCAGGCCTCATGGGGATTGTTCAAGCGTCTTGCGGACCGCTGGCAGGCGCCGCTCATCAGCCGCGAATATTTCTCGACCGACCAATTGGGCGGCGAGCACGATCCGGAGAATCTCGTCCGAATCGGCCCGTTCGACCCGCAACGCATCTAGGGCGGATCGCGATCCGCGCCCTACCACGCATCGCTAACCAGGGAGGTTGTATGCAGACCCAGATTCTCGAACGCATGGAGTCCGAAGTCCGGACCTATTCCCGCTCCTTTCCCATCGTCTTCACCAAGGCGCAGGGCGCACGGTTGACCGCGGAAGATGGCCGCGAGTACATCGATTTTCTCGCCGGCGCCGGCACGCTGAACTACGGCCACAACCATCCGAAACTCCAGCAAGCGCTGGTCGAGTACATCACATCGAATGGCATCGTCCATGGCCTCGACATGTGGACCGCGGCCAAACGCGACTACCTGGAAACCCTGGAGGAAGTGATCTTCAAGCCGCGCGGGCTGGACTACAAGGTCCATCTGCCTGGCCCGACGGGGACCAACGCGGTCGAGGCGGCCATCCGGCTGGCTCGTGTTGCCAAGGGTCGCCACAACATCGTCACCTTCACCAACGGCTTCCATGGCGTCACCATGGGGGCGCTGGCGACTACCGGAAATCGCAAGTTCCGTGAAGCGACCGGTGGCATCCCGACTCAGGGCGCCAGCTTCATGCCGTTCGACGGCTATCTCGGTGAAGGCACCGACACGCTCGACTATTTCGAGAAACTACTGGGTGACAAGTCGGGTGGGCTGGACGTACCCGCCGGCGTGATCATCGAGACGGTCCAGGGCGAGGGTGGCATCAATCCGGCCGGCCTGGATTGGCTGAAACGCCTTGAGAGCATCTGCCGGGCCCACGACATCCTGCTGATCGTCGATGATATCCAGGCGGGCTGCGGCCGTACCGGCAAGTTCTTCAGCTTCGAGCATGCCGGGATCGTGCCCGACATCGTCACCAATTCGAAATCGCTGTCGGCCTACGGCTTGCCGTTCGCCCACGTGCTGATGCGTCCCGAATTGGACAAGTGGAAACCGGGCCAATACAACGGCACCTTCCGTGGCTTCAACATGGCGTTCGTGACGGCTGCCGCGGCACTGCGCCATTTCTGGAGTGACGACAAGTTCGAACGTGACGTCCAGCGCAAAGGCCGCATCGTCGAGGAGCGGTTTGCCAGAATCGCCGCCTCGTTGACCGAGATGGGTTACCCCGCGAGCGAGCGTGGCCGTGGCCTGATGCGCGGTATCGATGTGGGCGATGGCGACATCGCCGACAAGATCACGGCGAAAGCCTTCGAAAATGGTCTGGTCATCGAGACCGCTGGCCAGGATGGACAGGTCATCAAGTGTCTCTGCCCGCTGGTCATCACTGACGAGGATCTGCTGGAAGGGCTGGACATTCTGGAGCGCAGCGCCAGGGAAGCTTTTGCCTGAGTCTCGATTATCGACGTTACGGAGCGGCTCCTGGGCCGCTCTCCCATTTTTCAGCAGCAATCACCCACCAAGGAGTCGTTATCGATGATTGTACGTAATCTCGAGGAATGCCGGAAAACCGATCGTTTCGTCAAGGCGGAGAACGGCAACTGGGACAGCACTCGGATGATGCTGGCCGATGATAATTGCGGTTTCTCGTTCAATATCACCCGCATTCATCCGGGTACGGAAACCCACATCCACTACAAGAACCATATCGAGGCGGTGTTCTGCTACGAGGGTGAAGGTGAGGTGGAAACCATTGCCGATGGCAAGATCCACAAGATCAAGGCGGGCGACATGTACCTGCTGGATCAGCATGACGAGCACTGGCTGCGTGGCAAGGAGAAGGGCATGACCGTGGCTTGCGTCTTCAGCCCGGCTCTGACCGGCCGCGAAGTCCACCGCGAAGACGGTTCCTACGCGCCGGCCGACGATTGACAGTGACAGCGAGCCGATGGGCCTGCGTACCCGCAGAAGAAAAAAGACCGCCGAAGCGGTCTTTTTTTGGCTCGAGACTGCCTTGTCAGCGCAAGGCGAACGAGACCAGCGATTCGGTCATCGGCATACGGCTGTCTACTGACATCATCACGCTCAGGGCCGTCACCACCAGGATCGAGATACCGAACACCTTGCGAGCCCAGGCTCCATCGTTGGTGGCGCGATATCCCTTGAGGGTAATGCCGAACCAGTAGGCCCCGACGGCGACGGCGACGATGGCGTAAGCCCAGCCGGTATAGCCGGATACCGACAGCATCACCGACGCAATCACGAACAGCGCCGTGTAGATCACGATATGCCGCTTGGCCACGGCGATGCCGCATTTCACCGGTAGAACCGGAATCGATGCCGACGCGTAGTCGTCGAATCGGAAAATGGCAATCGCGTAGGAGTGCGGCATCTGCCACATGCTGAAGATGATCAGCAGCAGCAGGGCGCCCAGGTCGAACTGCCCCGTTACCGCGCAATAACCGATCACCGGCGGTGAGGCGCCGGAGAGGCTTCCGATCAGGGTGCTGTAGACCGAGTGCCGTTTGAGATAGAGGCTGTAGGCACCGACGTAGATGGCGAACCCGAACGCGGCGAAGCCCGTCGCCAAAGGGGTCGTCATCCACGCCAGTAAACCGAATCCGACGAGACCCAGCATGCAGCCGAGCAGCAGGGCGATCGGAATCGATATCTCGCCGGTCACCATGGCGCGGGACTGCGTTCTGGCCATATGCCCGTCGATATCGCGATCGATCACGTTATTGAAGACGCATCCCGAGGCGACCACGAGCGATGTGCCAAGCACCGCTGCCAGAAACAACCACGGCTCGAAACGGCCACCGGCGGCCAGAAAGTAGCCGCCGATGACTGTGACGAGGTTACCGAAGATGATGCCGGGCTTGGTAAGCAGCAAATAGGGCTTCAAGGCCATTTGCAGGCTAGCCCAACATCATGTTGACGTGGATGTTGTGCATGATCCAAAGCGAACCACCAACGATCAGCGTCAAGATGCCGATGGTGAACACGAAGGAGATCACGTTCCAGCCGCCTTCGGCCTTGGTATTCAGGTGCATGAAGAGGACCAGCTGCACCAGCACCTGGATCACGGCGGTGACCACCACTGTCACCATCATGACCGGAAGGCTGAAGCTGCCGGTCATGACGACACCGAACGCAATCAGTGTCAGCACGATCGAGAGAACCAGCCCGATGGTGTATGACTTGTAGCTGCCGTGACTGGCGCCGTCGTGCGAAGTATGAATGTCGCTCATATCACATGGCTCCCATCAGGTAGACGAAGGAGAAGACACAGATCCAGACGATGTCCAGGAAGTGCCAGAACAGGCTCAGGCACAGCATGCGCGGCTTGGTCACGCTGTCCAGACCCTGCTTGGAGATCTGGAAGAACATGATCGCGATCCAGATCAGACCGAACGTCACGTGCAGGCCGTGGGTACCGACCAGAGTGAAGAAGGCCGACAGGAAGGCGCTGCGATCCGGACCATAGCCCTCGGCGATGAGGTGATGAAACTCGTACACCTCCATCGCGATGAAGCCGAAGCCGAGCAGGAAGGTGACGGCCAGCCACTTGAGCACCGCACCGCGATCGCCGGCATTCTGCGCCAGGACGGCTAGACCGAAGGTGAAACTACTGATCAACAGCAGGAAAGTTTCGACCAGCACGAAGGGCAGTTCGAAGATTTCCTGGGACGTGGGGCCACCGGCGGTGGCCGTGGCCAGCACGCCGAAGGTCGCGAACAGGGTGCCGAAGATCACCAGGTCGCTCATCAGGTAGATCCAGAACCCGAAGACCTTCATTGCACCAGCGTCGTGGTGCTCATGCCCGTCGTGGGCATGAGCGTCGTGCTGCTTGAGTGTGTCGGTTGCCATGATTAAGCCTGCATCTCCAACCGTTTGTGGTATTCACGCTCGGTCTCTTCGACCTCGGCAGCGCTGACGTGGTAGTCGGTATCCTTGTTGAAGATACGGAACATGAACGTCACGAACATGCCGATCGCGCCCAGGCCGACCAGCCACCAGATATGCCAGATCAGCGCGAAGCCGAAGAATAGGCTGAACAGCGACATGATCGGCCCTTCCGCGGTGTTCTTGGGCATGTGAACGTCCTCGAACTTGGTCGCGAGCTCCCGTTTGAAGCCACCCGGCTGCTGCTTCATCTCCCAGTAGCTGTCGATGGAATCGACCTTGGGCAGATAGGCGAAGTTGTAGTTCGGGGGCGGAGAAGAGGTCGACCACTCCAGCGTGCGACCATCCCACGGGTCACCGGTCAGATCGCGATTTTTCTCACGGTCGCGAATACTGACGATCAGTTGGATCACCATGCAGGCGATACCGGCGGCAATGATCACGGCGCCTACCCAGGCGACGATCATCAACGGCTGCCACTCGGACTGCTCGTAGGACTGCATGCGACGCATGGCGCCAAAGAAGCTCAAGGCATAGAGCGGCATGAAGGCCATGTAGAAACCGATCAGCCAGCACCAGAAGGAGCGCTTGCCCCATTTCTCGCTCAGCGTGAAGCCGAACGCCTTCGGGAACCAGTAGGACAAGCCGGCCATCATGCCGAACACCACGCCGCCGATGATGACGTTATGGAAGTGGGCGATGACGAAAAGGCTGTTGTGGAGCACGAAGTTGGCACCCGGCACGGCCAGCATGACGCCGGTCATGCCACCCAGGGTAAAGGTGATGATGAAACCGATGGTCCACAACACCGGGGTCGTGAACTGGATACGACCACGATACATCGTGAACAGCCAGTTGAAGATCTTCACCCCGGTCGGGATGGCGATGATCATCGTCATGATGCCGAAGAACGCATTGACGTTGGCGCCAGCGCCCATGGTGAAGAAGTGGTGCAGCCAGACGATGAAGGAGAGCACGGTGATCGCGGCCGTCGCCCAGACCATGGTCTTGTAGCCGAACAGGCGCTTCTTGGTGAAGGTCGCGATGACCTCGGAGAAGACGCCGAAGGCCGGCAGGATCAGGATGTAGACTTCCGGATGGCCCCAGGCCCAGATGAGATTGACGTACATCATCTGGCTGCCGCCCATGTCATTGGTGAAGAAGTGCATGCCCAGATAGCGATCCAGGGTCAGCATGGCAATGGTGGCGGTCAGGATCGGGAACGACAGGATGATCAGGACGTTGGTGCAGAGCGCTGTCCAGGTGAAGATCGGCATGCGAAACAGCGTCATGCCCTGGGTGCGCATCTTGAGGATGGTGACGAAGAAGTTGATACCCGTCAGCGTCGTCCCGATTCCCGATAGCTGTAACGCCCATATCCAGTAATCGACACCGACGTCCGGACTGTACTGGAGTTCAGACAGTGGCGCATAGGCCAGCCACCCGGTCTTGGCGAATTCACCGACGACCAGCGACACGTTGACCAGGATCATGCCCGCCGCGAACAGCCAGAAGCTCAGGTTGTTCATGAACGGGAAGGCGACGTCGCGGGCACCAATCTGCAGCGGTACGACCAGGTTCATCAAACCGATGACCATGGGCATGGCGACGAAGAAGATCATGATCACACCGTGAGCGGTGAAGATCTGATCATAGTGGTGGGGCGGCAGGAACCCTTCGGCACCGCCGGCCGCGATGGCTTGCTGAGACCGCATCATGATGGCGTCGGCGAAACCGCGGATCAGCATCACCAGCGCGACCAGGAAGTACATCACACCGATTTTCTTGTGATCGATGGACGTGACCCACTCGGTCCAGAGATAACCCCACTTGCGATAGTAGGTGATCAGGCCGAGGACCAGGGCACCGACGATACCGATGACCGCCGCGGTGACCATGATGATCGGCTCATGGTATGGAATCGAATCTAAACTGAGTTTTCCGAACATGACGTTACTCCGCTGCCTGCGCACTCATGGGCATTGAAGACTCCCGTGCTTCGTTGTGCTCGCCATGGCTATCGGTACCGCCGTGACCAGCTTTATAACTTTTGATCAGATCGCCGTAGAAGTCGGGCGAGACCTGCGAGAAGTATTCCACCGGATTGGCAATGGAGGGTTTGGCGATCTGGTCATAGTCAGCCGGGAACATCATGCTCTTGGGGGACTGCTTGACCTTGTCGACCCACGCCTGGAAATCCGCATCCGACGTCACGTGCGCGTCGAAGAGCATCTCCGAGAAACCTTCGCCGCTGTAGTGCGTCGAGCGACCACGGAAAGTGCCCACTTCGTTGCCTTCCAGATAGACGTCGTTGTCCATGCCGGCCATGGCGTAGATCTGGCTCCCGAGGTTCGGGATCATGAACGAGTTCATGACCGTGCCCGAGGTGACCCGAAAGTGAATCGGGGTGTCCACCGGAATGGCCAGCTCGTTGACCGTGGCGATACCTTCGTCGGGATAGATGAACAGCCACTTCCAGTCGAGCGAGATCGCGTCGACCGTCATGGTTTCATCTTCGCTGGCGATAGGCTTGTGTGGGTCGAAAGAGTGCGACGTCTGCCATGTCAGGATGGCGAGGAAGAAGATGATGACGCACGGAATTGCCCAGACGAATACCTCGATGATATTCGAGTGTTCCCAGTTCGGCGTGTATTTGGCCGCGAGATTGGTCCCGCGATATTTCCACGCAAACAGGATGGTCATCACGATGACCGGGATTACCACGATCAACATCAAGCCAAAGGCCGTGATGATCAACGACTTCAGACCCTGGCCAATCTGGCCGGATGGATCCATGAGTGCTGATCCACAACCACTCAACAGCAGTGGCGTGGTTAGCCACGTCATCACACTCAAATACTTGAGGGAGTTCCTTTTTCTCATCTCACGACCCCAGTGGAGGAAAGCTTTTCGGCCCTGCAACAATCGGTTAGCGGCCTGCATCATACGCCGCTAGCCAGGGCTGACAACTCTGACACGACGCGCAATGGCGTACCGAGCATCCGACGTCGCCAACGAAGTAGGGATTTCGCGGTCGGCATTGTACCGAAAAATTGGCTTCTGATCAGAGGGTGGCGGGAAACTCTCCGCCTGTGTGGCGATTTGTCGCAGATCGTCGCGACCCGTTTTTGGCCATCTGGATCAGCGTAGCCCAACTCGGTGGCGATCTCAGAATTTTCGTCCTGCACGTGCGCGCCGTGGCGCACTCCAATCATTCGCATAATATATATTATGTTAAATAGGCTATCTCAAGCCGACGCTGGCGAATACCCAGGCCCTGCCGGCCAGCCTCGCCGGTGGCTCCGTGCCACGCGAGCGCGTAGAATGTGCTGCTGTCGATGAAAACGGGAAATTCGATGCTCGATTCGGATGTGCTGCTGAGACAGGCAGATCAACAGTGTCAGGAACGTGGCGTCCGGTTTACGCCGATTCGCCGCCGCGTGTTGGAGATGATATCCAGCACGCCGGGAGGCCTGAAAGCCTACGATCTGCTCGATCGGCTATCGGATGAGCACGCTTCCGCGCGCCCACCGACTGTCTATCGGGCGCTGGACTTCCTGATCGAGCAAGGCCTGGTTCATCGAATCGAATCGCTCAACGCCTATATCGCCTGCCCGTGTCCCGAACACGTGCACCGCTTCCAGCTGTTGATCTGTCGGCACTGCGGCCGTGTCGAAGAGCTTCACCAGGAAGTCGTCGGCGATATGCTGTCGCGGACCGCAAGGGAGCGCGGATTCACGATCCAGCGCCAGACCATCGAGCTGCTCGGCGCTTGTGATGCCTGCCTCGAGAAAGACTCATCCTCGTCTGACTGATTTCAACCTACGGTGACACCCATGTCCGGCCTTTTCCACGATCTCGAGCGTTCTTCATCTGGCGCTCGCGTCGCTATCGGCGATCTACTTTCGGCGGTCAAATGGAATGCCGACGGACTGATTCCCGCCATCGCGCAGCAGCACGATAGCGGCGAGGTCCTGATGATGGCATGGATGAATCGCGCTGCACTGGAAGAGACGCTTGCCACCGGACGTGTCTGCTACTGGTCTCGCTCCCGACAGGCGTTCTGGCGCAAAGGCGAGACATCGGGCCAGCAGCAACATCTCGTCGAGGCCCGCCTCGACTGCGATGGCGATACGTTATTGCTCAAGGTAGACCAGTCGGGACCGGCTTGTCATACCGGCCGACGTCACTGCTTCTATCTGCGTCTGACCCCGGAGTTCGGCGAGGTCGACAGCGACCCCCTGGTTTCACCGGAAACGCTATACGGCCAGAAGCGCTGAGACCCATCGTGATCGCCAAGATAGCCACATGGCTGTTTATCGGGCTGATACAGCTATACCGTTATGGCATCAGCCCGGTGATCGGACCACGTTGCCGATTCTGGCCAACCTGCTCGAATTACGCGCTGGAGGCCATCAACCTGCATGGACCCTGGCGCGGGACGTGGCTGGCCATTCGCCGACTGCTCAAATGCCACCCTTTTCATCCAGGCGGCGTTGACCCGGTGCCCGCCTCCCATCACCGGAAATGCCCATGTCATCAGGCAAATCACCAGAAGTAGGAGCCGGGTCGCCCGGTCAGTGAACCGATCGGCTCCCCTGGGTCTCGCGGGCAATGGCGTAGATGCTTTCGATCATGGCATGCAGTCCATTGCTGCGTGTCGGCGACAAATGCTTGTCCAGCCCCAGCTCTGCCAGAAACCTTGGTTCCCCATTCAGAATTTCTTCGGGTTCGCGATTATCATAGATCCGCATCAGGATCGCGATCAGCCCGCTGACGATAGCGGCATCCGATGTCGCGCGGAATCTCAACCGCCCCGCTTCTTCCGTGGCGCGCAACCAGACGTTGGACTGACAGCCCTCGATCTTGTAATCCGCCACCTTGTCTTCTTCCGGATATTCCGGCAACTGGCGTCCCATATCGATGATGTACTGGTAGCGATCCATCCAGTTGTCGAAGATCGAGAATTCATCCAGTAGCTCGGCCTGGGCCTGCTCAATACTCATTAGCGTCTCCCTAGTCTCTGGTTCGTATTATAAAGGTTGCAGGATCCGATCCCCAGAGTCTGATTCCTTTCATTACATACAGATTTTTACGTATACACCTTACGTAAATCGCCTATGCTGGATACCAGGAGCCACCAGAAGCTCCGGTATCATTGGCAACGCAAGGGAATCAGACATGGCACGCAATGGAATCCGCTACGATGACGTCTGTCGTGCGATCGATACACTCCAGCAGCGTGGAGAAGCGATCAGCGTCCAGAAGGTCCGGGAATTTCTCGGTACCGGCAGCTACACCACCATCAGCGACCATCTGCGCGAATGGAGACTGCGCCAGAGCGGAGACTCGGTACAGGCCATTCCGCGCAACCTCGAGCGCCCCGAGGGACTCGATGCCTGGGTCTCCGATATCTGGGACAAGGCGCAGCGAGCCGCCTACGAGAAACTGGCCGTCTACCGTCAGGAAGCTGACGAGCAGATCCGCGAGGCCGACGACGCCAGCCACCAGGCAAGACGCCAGTGCGAGGATGCCGAACAGCGGCTGCAGGCGCTCAACGAGCATATGCTCCGCGTCCAGGAGCGTCTCGAGAACAAGACCACGGAAGCCGCCCATCTCCAGGCAGAACTGCAATCGCTGCAATCCGCCCAGAGCCAGCAACAGAAGCGTATCGTCCAGCTCGAGCAGACCTGCCAGCGCCATCAATCCAGTCTGGAGCAGGCGGAACAGCAGCATCGTGACGCCATGGCCAAGCAACACCAAGCCAACCAGACCAAACTCGCCCAGGAAGAGAAACGCCACGAATCCGCCGAGTCGCGGTTGATGGGCCTACTGGAGGATGCTCGTCAGGAGCGCTTGAAGCAGGAGAAGCAGTATGAGCAACGCCTGGCGTCGCTGGATCAACGCTGCGAACGCCTGCAGCACGATCTTTCCGAGCAGCGCCGGCAGTATGGCCAACTCCAGGAGTCACTGCGCGCCGACAAGGTCCACATGGAGCAGGCCGAGAGCGAGAAGCGCGTCAGCGACGACCGGGTCAGGTCCATGCAGCAGGAGCGCCAGCGCCTGGAAAGCGAGCTCAAGAATCTCCGTGCCGCCAATCGTGAACTGCACGACAGGCTGTCTCGCGCTGCCCTGCCCCCCACCGCCAGTTGATATCGCACGCCGGTCAATTCTCGGCCGGCAGCAGTCCCACCTCTTCGTAGTAACGACGCGCTCCGGGATGGAGGGGCGCGGTCATTCCCTCGCCAACCATTCTGGCTGGTGCCAACTGCGCCAGTGACGGATGCGAGCGACGCAGTGCCCCCAGATGCTCGAACACCGCCTTGACCAGTCGATAGACATCGTCGTCATCGGCGTCCGAACGTGTCATCAGGGTCGCCCTGACGCCGAAGGTCGTCGTGTCATCGGGCGTGTTGGCATAGGTGCCGCCCGGAATGACAGTGACACTGTAATAAGGCGCGGCCTCGATCAGATGGGCGACGTCGGGCCCGGAAACGTCGACCAGATGGGCACCGCAACGTTGGGTTGCCTCGTCGATGGCTTGCGAGGGATGGCCGACGACGTAGAAAAACGCGTCCAGCTTGCCACTGCACATGACCCGGGTCATGTCCTCGGGTTTCAGTTCACTGGCCAGAGCGAAGGCCCCTTCCGTCTTGCCTTTGACTGCCAGCAAGGCGTTCAGTGTGGCGCGGTGGCCGGATCCGGGATTGCCCACGTTGACACGCTTTCCCAGCAGGTCGTCGAACTCATGGATATCGGCTGACCTGGCGACGACCGTGAACGCTTCGGCATGCAGCGAGAACAGGGCTCTCAAATCGGGGCTGGGGCCGTTGTCGTAGAACTGGGCAATACCTTCGAAGGCCGCATACTGAATATCCGACTGGACGATGCCGAAATCTAGATCTCCATTGCGAACGCTATTGACGTTATAGAACGAGCCCCCGGTCGGCAGGGCCTGACATGTGGCGCCGGTCGCTTGCTGGTAGAGCTGGCAGATGGCGCGCCCAGTGGGGAAATAGACCCCGGATGCGCCCCCCGTGCCGATGACGATGGACGAGTTAGCCCATGTCGGAATAGACCAGAGCAGCGAGGCCAAGGCCAGAAAACCGAAGTAAAACCGCTTCGTGGGCATGGGCGCCTCCGCTCTTGTCACCGCAAAAACCGGCCAGCACAGGCAGGTTGCTGTCATCCAGGTTATCGGCTGCGGCGGCAGAAGCTGAAATCCGGGCAAGTCCGGTGGTTGCCGGGCGATCGCCAGAACGCGAAGAGCGCCCTGATGAGCGCTCTTCGCGGGGGCCGTGAGTCGCAAGCGTGCTGCTTGCAAGCCCTGGCCGGTTTCAGTAGTAGGCGTTGGTGGTATCGGTATGGTCGGTGACGTCGCGAATGCCGGCGAGCTCCGGGATGCGCTCCATCAGGGTCTTCTCGACGCCATCCTTGAGGGTGAGATCGACCGCCGCGCAGCCCTGGCAGCCGCCACCGAACTGCAGCACCGCGACCTGCTCTTCGGTGAGCTGGATCAGGCGGATCTCGCCGCCATGCGATGCCAGGCCAGGATTGATCTCGCTATAGAGGATGTAGTTGACGCGATCCTCGAGCGGACTGTCGGCGTTGACCTTCGGCATCTTGGCGTTGGGCGCCTTGATGGTGAGCTGGCCGCCCATGCGGTCGGCATTGAAATCGACCACCGCCTCTTCCAGGAACGGCACGCTGTTCTTGTCGAGATAGACGCTGAACTTCTCCAGCTCCACCCGCTCGTCGCTGGGCTCCTCCTCGCCAGGACGGCAGTAGGCAAGGCAGGTCTCCGCGTACGGGGTACCAGGCTGGGTGATGAAGACGCGCACGGCGATGTCGTCGACGTTCTGCTTGGCCAGCAACTCGGCCAGATATTCCTGGCCGCTTTCGGTGATCTGAATCGGTTGGCTCATGAGACTGGGGACTCTGCTTGAGATGTACCGTTATGGTAGGAAAAAGCGCGCGCCAAGACAATCCCGAGTGATTTAGTCAGGCTTGTCGTCCAAGTCCCGCCATTCGTGCCTTTCTGATACCATGCGGCCCCTCGGTGTCTCGCGAGGGACGCGACCTGTTTACCTGCCGTTGGAGAGTCACCGCCATGACTGCCATTACCGCCTCTGCCTCGCTCGCCACGCTGAAGAAGACGCTGGGCGAGCGTATCGTGATCCTCGACGGCGGCATGGGGACGATGCTCCAGGATTATGGCCTGGAAGAAGCCGACTTTCGCGGTCAGCGTTTTGCCGATTGGCCTAGCGAACTCAAGGGCAACAACGATCTGCTGACGCTGACGCGATCGGACATCGTCGAATCGATCCACCGCGCCTACCTGGAGGCCGGGGCCGACATCGTCGAGACCAACACCTTCAACAGTACCCGGCTGTCCCAATCCGATTACGGCATGGAGTCGCTGACCGTCGAGCTCAATCGCGAAGCAGCCAGACTGGCAAGGGAGGTCTGCGATGCCGTCGCCGAGGAGACCGGTGTCCCGCGCTATGTCGCAGGCGTGCTGGGTCCGACATCGCGCACCGCCTCGCTGTCACCGGACGTCAACGATCCGGCCAGGCGCAATGTCACCTTCGATCAACTGCGTGACAATTACATCGAGGCCGCCACCGCGCTGATCGATGGCGGTGCCGACATCATCCTGATCGAGACGATCTTCGACACACTCAATGCCAAGGCTGCCATCTACGCCCTGGAGGCCCTGTTCGAGTCCCGCGGCGAACGTCTGCCGGTGATGATCTCCGGCACCATCACCGACGCTTCCGGCCGCACCCTCTCTGGCCAGACGACGGAAGCGTTCTGGAACGCAGTACGTCACGCCCGTCCGCTCTCCGTCGGCTTGAACTGCGCACTCGGCGCCCAGGAGCTTCGGCCCTATCTCGAGGAGCTTTCGAACAAGGCCGACACCTTCGTCTCCGCCCATCCCAACGCGGGGCTACCCAACGAATTCGGCGAGTACGACCAGACCGCCGAAGAGATGGCGGCCATCGTCCGGGAGTTTGCCGACAGCGGATTGATCAACGTCATCGGTGGCTGCTGCGGCACGACGCCGGAGCATATCGCCGCGGTCAAGCGCGCCGTCGACGGCGTTTCGCCCCGGCCCGTACCCGAGCGTCCCGCCGCCTGCCGGCTGTCCGGTCTCGAACCCTTCAACATCGAAGCCGATTCACTGTTCGTCAACGTCGGCGAGCGAACCAACGTCACCGGTTCGGCCCGTTTCAAGCGCCTGATCCAGGAAGAGGACTACACCACCGCGCTTGAAGTCGCCCTGGAGCAGGTCGAGAACGGTGCCCAGGTGATCGACATCAACATGGACGAGGGCATGCTGGAGTCCGAGGAGGCGATGGTGCGCTTCCTCAACCTGATCGCCGGCGAACCCGATATCGCCCGGGTGCCGATCATGGTCGACTCCTCCAAGTGGGAGATCATCGAAGCCGGTCTCAAGTGCATTCAGGGCAAGGCGATCGTCAATTCGATTTCGCTGAAGGAAGGCGAAGCGTCGTTTCGCCACCAGGCCAACGAGTGTCGGCGCCACGGCGCCGCCATCGTGGTCATGGCGTTCGACGAGCAGGGCCAGGCCGACACCTTCGCCCGCAAGACCGAAATCTGCCAGCGCGCCTACCGTCTGCTGGTCGATGAGATCGGCTTCCCCGCCGAGGACATTATCTTCGACCCCAATATCTTCGCCATCGCCACCGGGATCGAGGAGCACAACAACTACGCCGTCGATTTCATCGAGGCCACCCAGTGGATCCACCAGAACCTGCCTCATGCGATGATCTCGGGCGGGGTCTCCAACGTCTCGTTCTCGTTTCGCGGCAACAATCCGGTGCGCGAGGCGATCCACTCGGTGTTTCTCTATCACGCGGTCAAGGCCGGCATGTCGATGGGCATCGTCAACGCCGGCCAGCTGGCGGTCTACGACGATCTGCCGAGCGAGCTGCGCGAGGCGGTCGAGGACGTGGTGCTCAATCGCCGCGACGACGGCACCGAACGGCTGCTGGAGATTGCCGAGCAGTACCGTGGGGACGGCAGCGGCGCGGCAAAGAAAGAAGATCTCGAATGGCGAGGATGGGAAGTCAACAAGCGGATCGAGCACGCCCTGGTCAAGGGGGTCACCGCCTATATCGAAGCTGACACCGAGGAGGCCCGGGCGGCCGCCGCGCGCCCCATCGAGGTGATCGAGGGTCCCCTGATGGACGGCATGAACGTGGTCGGCGACCTGTTCGGCGCCGGCAAGATGTTTCTGCCGCAGGTGGTCAAGTCGGCGCGGGTGATGAAGCAGGCCGTCGCCTACCTGATCCCCTACATCGAAGCGGAGAAATCCGGCGATGTGCAGTCCAAGGGCAAGATCGTGATGGCCACGGTCAAGGGGGATGTTCACGATATCGGCAAGAACATCGTCGGCGTGGTGCTCCAGTGCAACAACTATGAGGTGATCGACCTCGGCGTGATGGTACCGACGGAAAAGATCCTCAAGACCGCGCGAGACGAGAACGCCGATATCATCGGTCTCTCCGGCCTGATCACGCCGTCGCTGGACGAGATGGTCCACGTCGCCAAGGAGATGAAGCGTCAGGGCTTTCAGCTCCCGCTTCTGATCGGTGGCGCTACCACCTCGAAGGCGCATACGGCGGTGAAGATCGCGCCCCAGTACGACGAGCCGGTGATCTACGTCAGCGATGCCTCCCGCGCCGTCGGCGTTGCCAGCCGACTGCTCTCGCCGACCCAGAAACCCACCTACTTCGCCGAGATCCGGCAGGAGTACGACCAGGTCCGCGAGCGCAACGCCAAACGCCGCCCCAAGGCGTCCGATCTACCTTACAGCTCGGCTCGGGAGCGGCGCTTCAAGGTGGACTGGAACCACTTCCAACCGGTCAGGCCTATCCAGCCGGGGATCACCGTGTTCGACGACTACGATCTCGACGAGCTCGTCGAGTTCATCGACTGGACGCCCTTCTTCATGACCTGGCAGCTCTCGGGCAAGTATCCGCGGATACTCGAGGACGAGGTCGTCGGCGAAGCGGCGCGCAATCTGTTTCGCGATGCCCAGGCCATGCTGCGCAAGCTGATCGACGAGCGCCACATTCATGCGCGCGGCGTGATCGGGCTGTGGCCGGCCAACAGCGTCGACGACGATGTGATCGAGGTCTACGCTGACGACAGTCGCGAAACGGTGATCGAACGCCTCCACCATATTCGCCAGCAGAGTACCAAGGGGCGCGACGGCGTGTGCCATAGCCTGGCCGACTTCATCGCTCCGAGGGCAAGTGGCAAGCTCGACTGGATCGGCGGTTTCGCCGTGACTTCCGGCCATGGTGCCGACGAGTTGGCCAAGCGCTACGAGGCCGCCGGCGACGATTACAACGCTATCCTGGTTCAGGCGCTGTCCGATCGTCTGGCGGAAGCCTTTGCCGAGCGCCTCCACGAGCGCGTACGCAAGGAGTTCTGGGGCTACGTGCCAGAGGAGGCGCTGGACAACGACGCCCTGATCGCCGAAAAATATCAGGGGATCCGCCCGGCTCCCGGTTACCCGGCCTGCCCCGATCACACCGAGAAAGCCACACTGTTCCGCCTGTTGGAGGCCACCGCACGCACCGGCATTTCGCTGACCGACAGTTTTGCCATGTGGCCGGCGGCGGCGGTCTCCGGCTGGTATTTCGCCCACCCGTCAGCGAAATATTTCTCCACCGGCAAGATCGGTCGGGACCAGGTCGAGGCGCTGGCCCGGCACAAGGCGATGCCGCTCGCGGAACTGGAGCGCTGGTTGTCGCCCGTGCTCTCCTATGATCCGGAGCGACCAGCAGCCGCTGACGGCGAACGCGACTCCGGATCCGCGCTGGCCTCGTGATGGCGCGGTCGTCATAACGATAAAGCAAGAAATTATGAGTATTTATTCTTTTGTAGAATAAAGCGCACGCGGTAAGGTGCTCTCATTGGCAATCCATGACTAGCAGGATCAGGCCCGATGTATCGCTACGACTCTTATGACCAGACGCTCGTCGACGAGCGCGTTGCGCAGTTTCGCGACCAGATGGATCGCTATCTCGCCGGCAAGCTCGGCGAAGAGGAGTTTCGTCCGGTCAGACTCCAGAATGGTCTTTATATCCAGCGCCATGCGCCGATGCTGCGCATCGCCATTCCCTACGGCATGTTGAGCAGTGATCAGTTGCGCGCGTTGGCAACTATCACCCGGCGCTACGACCGCGGCTACGGCCACTTCACCACTCGCCAGAATCTCCAGCTCAACTGGCCGGCGCAGGAAGACGTGCCCGATATCCTAGCTGACCTGGCCAAGGTCCAGATGCACGCCATCCAGACCAGCGGCAACTGCATTCGCAATACCACCAGCGACCAGTTCGCAGGCATCGCCAAGGATGAAGTGGTCGACCCGCGCCCCTGGTGCGAGCTGATTCGCCAGTGGTCCACGCTGCATCCGGAATTCGCCTATCTGCCGCGCAAGTTCAAGATCGCGGTCACCGGCGCCACCGAAGATCGCGCCGCGATCCACGTCCACGACATCGGCCTGCGACTGTTTTTGAACGACGCTGGCGAGTTGCGCTTCCGCGTTCTCGCTGGCGGCGGCATGGGACGTACGCCGATGATCGGCGAGGTGGTGCGCGCGGACCTGCCCTGGCAGCATCTGCTGACCTACCTCGAAGCCATCGTCCGGGTCTACAACCAGTTCGGTCGCCGTGACAACAAGTTCAAGGCGCGGATCAAGATTCTGGTCAAGGCGCTGGGCGTCGAGGAGTTCGCCCGTCGCGTCGAAGCCGAGTGGGCCCATCTCAAGGATGGCCCGCAGACCTTGAACGAAGGGGCGGTGGACGAAGCCAAGACGCACTTCCCCGAACCGGCGCGTCGCCCGGTCGCCGAATCCGCGATCGTCGCCTACGAGACACTTCGCCAGGAAAATCGCGCCTTCGCCCGCTTCGTGACCAACAATGTCATGGATCACAAGGTGCCTGGCTACAAGGCGGTCACGCTGTCGTTGAAACGTCGCGAGGCAGCCCCGGGCGATATCACCGCAGATCAGATGGACGCCGTGGCGGATCTCGCGGAGACCTTCGGCTTCGGCGAGCTACGCGTCACCCACGAGCAGAACCTGGTGCTGTCGGACGTACCCGTCGACGAGATCGAGGCGCTGTGGCAGCAGCTCGATGCGCTGGGCATGGCCAATCCCACCGTGGGCACCTTGAATGACATCATCTGCTGCCCGGGCGGTGATTTCTGCTCGCTGGCCAACGCGGTCTCGATCCCCATCGCCCAGGCGATTCAGGAGCGCTTCGAGGACCTCGATTTCCTGTATGACCTGGGTCCGATCGATCTCAACATTTCCGGCTGCATGAACGCCTGCGGGCATCACCATGTCGGCAATATCGGCATCCTCGGCGTCGACAAGAAAGGTGAGGAGTACTATCAGATCTCGCTGGGCGGCAACGCCGACGACGACGTGTCGTTGGGCAAGATCCTGGGCCCCTCCTTCTATCGCGAGGATGTCCCGGACGTCATCGACAAGGTTCTGCAGGTCTACGTCGAAAAGCGCCTCGACGAAGAGCGCTTCCTCGATACCTATCGTCGTGTCGGTCACCAGGCTTTCAAGGAGCGGGTCTATGCAGCCTGAACAGGAATTTCAAGAAACGCCGGAGGCCGCGACCGCCACGAGTACGCTGATCAAGCTCGGCAAACCGGTCACCGATACCTGGGGGCTCTCCCGCGACGCGGAGAGCCTGCCCGAGGCTCGCCCCGCCATCGTGCCGCTCGCCTTATGGCAGCGGCATGCGGATCAGGACGGGCTGTCGCCCTGGCTGCCAAGCGACACCGAGTTGACCCCGGAACTGGCGGCGACGCTGGAGAAGTCCCCGCTGGTGGCGATCGACTTCCCCGCATTCACCGATGGCCGAGGCTATACGCTGGCGCGATTGCTGCGGGAACGTTTCGGTTATGCCGGCGAAGTGCGAGCGATCGGCGACGTCCTGATCGACCAGCTCTACTACATGACGCGCTGCGGCTTCGACGCCCTGGCACTGCGCGAGGATCAGGAACTCGAGCCGGCCCTCAAGGCGCTCGCCGCCTTCAGCGTCAGCTACCAGCCCGCCGTGGACCTGAATGAACCCTTGTTCGCCCGCCGCCTGCGGGAGCGCTGATATCGGCTCGGAGCCGGTTTTCCACGCAATGACCCCAGCCAAGGCTGGGGTCATTGCGTTGGGCCAACGATCTCAGTGCTTGTGTACCCGGCACTAGGCAACTCAACCGCGCCGCTTCTGCTGGCGCTCCCGATTGCGCGACCTGGCGCGCTCCGACTTGCGCAGCATCACGAAAGTCGCCCCGATTCCCCCTTGCTGGGCTGGCGCCGAGCTGAAGGCCTGGACCTGCTCGAACTGTTGGAGCCAGTGGCCGAGGTAGGAGCGCACGACGTTGGGGTGACCGTCGTCCTCGCGCGAGCGGCCGTGGACGATGAGCACACTGCGCAGGTCGTGTTCATAGGCATCGCGGAGAAAACCGAACACGGCGCGGCGACACTCTATGACCGGCATGCGCATGATGTGCAATCGCGCCTCGGCGGGATAGCCGCCATGACGCAACCGCTCGAGCACGCCGACCTGGATGCCGTCGCGACGAAACTCGATCGGATCGTGGGCACCGACCAGGTCGACGAATTGGTCGGACAGGAAGTCCCGTTCGTCGTCGCGGGCCTGCTGGGCACTCTCGCGACGCGCGAGCTGGGCGTCGGAGGGTGGCGTCTGGGGCCTGGCAACCGCAGCCTTGTCCCGCCCCTTGCTGATCGGCCGTACATCGGTGCCCAAGGCTTCGCGGAATGCCTGGAAGTCGTTGGCGGCGTGACTCATGATGGCGCTCCTCCGTCGCTGACATCGTTGACGCTTCGACTTCGAATGCTAGCACGGGGTACAGGAGACGCCTCAATGGCCTCTTCGGAACCCGTGCCTGCGTGCGACGCCCGCGCCTGAGGTAAGCTGACGGGCATGTTTCTCGAATTCCATGACGCAGAGCAAGGTTGTCAATGATGCGACGATTCGCCAAGTGGCTGTCGATTCTGCTGGTCGCCGCGGTGATTTTCGCCGGCGGCGGCTTCTGGTACATCTTCATGAGCCCCTACGGCTATCATCCCGCCGAGCCCGCCATCATCGATGAGCGAATTGCCGAGCAGGACGTGTTCGTCTACGGGACACTGCGTCACGACGGCTTGCGCTGGATCATCATGGGAACGCCGATCGAGACGCGGAAGGCGACGCTGAAGGGCTATCGAAAACGGGATCTGGACATTCACCCGCAGCCGGATGGGGAGGTGCACGGCGAGGTGTTGACCGTCGGCCCTGCCGCACTCAGGGCGCTGGATCGCTACGAGCGCCTGGGCGTTCGTTACACGCGGGAGAGCGTCAAGCTGGAAGATGGCACGACGGCCTGGGTCTACAAGCGGTTGCCGGAATAAACCCGACGGTGCTTGCCGTCGTCGGCGGCGATTGAGACCTTCGCTGATCAGCCGCTACAATACCGCTTCCACCCCGTTGCGCTGCCCCGCGTCGATCGATGGCCAGCAACACCTCGCGTCGCACAGCCATAGAAGGTTCCGCCATACCGATGTCAACGCTCACGCTTTACCACAATCCGCGCTGCTCCAAGTCACGCGAGGCCCTGGCGCTCCTGGCGTCGCGGGGGGTCGAGTTCGCCGAACGCCGCTATCTCGATGACCCGCTGTCTCGCCAACAGCTGGAAGGCCTATCCAGGCGACTGGGCGACGACGCCGACCAGATGCTGCGCCGCGAAGAGCCCGAATGGCGGGCGCGAGGCATCGTTGACCCGACCCAAGCGCAAATCATCGACGCTATCGTCGAGCATCCCCGCCTGATGCAGAGACCGATCGCCGATGACGGCGAGTACGCGGTCATCGGGCGCCCGCCGCAGGCTGTCCTGCAACTGATCTAGGCGTTGTACGAAAAATGCCTGCGCTCGGCCATACGGCATTAGAAATCAGCTCAAAGTATTCATCTGCACTCCGTTAGCCGGTGCGTCACTCCGGTCCGCTTTCGCTGATTCTTGCCTTGCCTGGTCATCGCCTGCCGACTTTTCATACAAGGCCTGACGAGCGCGCTTGATGCAAATCGTCCCCTCCGAGGAGAAGTCATGACCGACCATACGGCCTCCAGTGGCCCGATCCTGCCCTACGTCCTGGTGCTCTACTACTCGCGCCAGGGGGCAACGAGAACACTGGCTGAGCAGCTGGCCAGCGGCGTCGAGAGCGTCTCCGGCATCGAGGCGCGACTGCGCACCGTGCCGGCGGTCTCGCCGGTATCCGAGGCGACCGCCCCGGAGATCCCCGACCAGGGGGCGATCTATGTCGAGGAAGCGGACCTGCGCCACTGTTCGGGCCTGGCGCTGGGCAGCCCGACCCGATTCGGCAACATGGCAGCGCCGCTCAAGTATTTTCTCGATACCACCAGCGGGCTCTGGATGAATGGGGCGCTCGTCGACCGGCCGGCTACCGCGTTCACCTCCACGGCCAGCCTGCATGGCGGCCAGGAGAGTACCCTGCTGACCATGCTGATCCCGTTGCTGCATCACGGCATGGTCTACGCTGGCGTGCCGTACAGCGAGACGACGCTGCTTAGCACCCAAAGCGGAGGAACGCCCTACGGCACCAGCCACCTGGCCGGCCCCAATGGCGACCGCGAAGTCGATGCCGACGAGCGCAGACTGGCGTTTGCCCAGGGACGCCGACTGGCCGAGCTCGCCCTGGCGCTCACCTCGATGCGGAGTGCGCGTGCATGAACGAACGTTCTTCGCAACGGCACAACATTGAAGCGCTCCACACGGCCCGGCGCGGCGTGTGGATCGCCTACTCGGCACTGTTGGCGCTGCTGGTGGTGAGCGGTATCTGGCATTATCTCCAGCAGCACGCGCAAGTCGCCGCGCTACTGGTAAGGATCCTGCCGCTGGTGCTGTTCCTGCCGACACTTCTGATGCGACGTCGACGTGGCCACATCTGGCTAACGGCGTTGGGCGTGCTCTACGTCGTCCAGGGCATCATGATCGTGACCAAGGGTGGCGGTTCGGTGCTGGTCGGCGCCGAAATCCTGGCAGCCGGCGCCCTGGCCTTCACGGCCTATCGCTACGTTCGCCTGCGCGGTCGGCTCGACTCACCGTCGGCATGAGACCTTCCAGCGTCCTCATTCTGGCCATGCTGGCCCTGAGCGTGGCCAGCAACCTGTTTGGCTGGCCGATCTGGCCAGCCGCGATACTGGCTTGGCTGGCGACATTGCGGTTGTTCCGCACCCTGCCCCGGACCTCTCGCCGCCAGGCAGGAACGCTGTTTGCGGCCGGTTCGTTGCTGTGGGCGGCAGCGCTGGTGCGCGGCACTCCCTATTCGCCGTTGAACGCGCTGACCATCAATCAGTCGTTGCTGATGATGTTTGCCGGCGTCAGCTTCCTGACCATGGCCACGCCGCAGGCCAGAGCCGACCGCCAGCAGTCGGGCAGTATGCTCGGGACCATGCTGGGTGCGCATCTGTTCGGCGCCGCCATCAATCTTTCCGTGGTCTTCCTTTTCGGCGAACGAATGCAGCGCGAGGGAAGGCTCTCCCGCGCCCAGGCACTCATCGTCGGCCGGGGATTCACCGCCGCCGCGGCCTGGTCGCCGTTCTTCGTCGCGATGGGTGTGGCCTTGACCTACGCGCCGGGCCTCGACTATCTCGGCCTGCTGCCCTGGGGGCTGCTGGCGGCAGCGGCGCTGCTGGCGCTCAACTGGCTTGACGTCCGGCGGCTGAACGCGCCATTCATCGGTTACCCCATCGAAAAGAGTGCGCTGTTGATGCCATGCACGCTGGCGATCGTGGTGATCGGGCTGCACCTGGTCTCACCCGGCCTTTCGATCCCGCTGATCATCGCCATCGTCGCGCCTCTCTTCTCCTTTCTGCTGATGCCTCGCGACAACCGGCGCGAGCGCATGCACCACCAGTTCACCCAGGGTCTACAGCGCCTGGCCCCCCAGTTTGCCCTGTTCCTGGGAGCTGGCGTCATCTCGACGGGGTTGGCGGCACTCCTGGCCAGCCTGCCGGACGGGCTCGACCTGCCGATAGATCACTTCGGCCACTGGCAAGCATGGTTCGCCCTTGGCATCATCGTGGTCGTCTCCTTTACCGGCATTCACCCCCTGATCGGTATCGCCACGTTGGCACCGTTGGTCGCGCCGCTCCACCCCGACCCGACCCTGCTCGGCATGCTGTTTCTCATGAGCTGGGCACTGGGGACCGGCAGCAGCCCCCTTTCCGGCAGCAACCTGGCGATCTGTGTGCGCTACCGGATTGCCGTGCGCGACATGCTGCGCTGGAATCTCCCCTATGCCGTTCTCGGCTGGGGCTGCTGCGGCCTGGTGCTGGCGCTTCACGCGGGCTCGGTCTGACCCGATTCCGCATCAGGGGTGGTTGAGTGTCCAGCGCGGCCAGGCGGGAGAGGTCGATACCCTAGGCTAATGACTGAGAGAGGGTTGACCATCACACTGGCCTGGCGCGCTACAATGATGGCCATTCATCGCATTCGCATGGAGAACAACTGATGAGCGATCTCGCCGGTATGCGACGGGACTACGAAGGTGACGCCCTGGCCCCGGAGAACACGCCCGACTCACCGCTTCCCCTGTTCGAGGGCTGGCTGAAAAAGGCGATCGAGACCGAGGGGTTGGATGCCAATGCCATGACACTGGCAACGGTCGACAGTGCGGGCCATCCCCACGCCCGCATCGTCCTGCTGAAGGGATTCGATCACAGCGGCTTCCGCTTCTACACCAACTACCAGAGCCAGAAAGGCAACGAACTGGCCCACGTTCCCAACGCCGCCGTGGTGTTCTGGTGGCCGGCGCTGCAGCGCCAGATTCGCGTCGAGGGAAGCGTTTCGAAGGTGGACTCCCACCAGTCCGACGACTACTTTGCCAGCCGGCCCCGCCAGAGCCAGCTAGCGGCTTGGGTCTCCCAGCAGAGCGTCGAGATTCCCAATCGCGACTGGATGAAAGAGCGGCTGTCGCGCTTCGAACAGGTCTATTCGGATCAGGATGTCGAACGGCCACCGCACTGGGGCGGCTATCTTCTGGCGCCGCTGGCGGTGGAGTTCTGGCAGGGACAACGCAGCCGGTTGCATGATCGCGTGCGCTACACCCGCCGCGACGAACACGCCCAGGAGTGGCATCGCACCCGCCTGGCGCCTTGAACAGCCACATCGGCTGATCCGCCCGCGGGCTTTTCGCCCAATGCAAAGCGCCCGGTCAGATGACCGGGCGCTTTGCCATGAACTCCAATGAGCGGCGTTACTGGGCCGTGCCGTCGGTCCACTCGGCGACGACATCAGGGTTCTCCTCGACCCACTTCTTGGCATTCTCGTACGGATCCGAACCGTCTTCCTGGTTCATGAGCATGACCTCGCCCATCTGGTCCGGCGTCCAGTGGAAATTATCCAGAATGGCGTAGGCTCCCGGCAATCTCTCCTTCAACCCCTTGTGCACGACCGTATCGATGTGTTCGGCATCACCGTAGGCTTTCTTCGGATCGTCGAGATACTTGAGATCCCAGCGCGCGAACATCCAGTGCGGCGTCCAGCCGGTGACCACGATGTCCGCTTTGTCATCAATGGCACTCGCCAGTGCCGACGTCATGGCGGGACCGCTGCTCGACTGCAGCTGCATGTCGTCGAGGCCGTACTCGTCGATGGCATCTTCGGTCTGCGCCATCAGGCCGGCACCGGGGTCGATACCCACGATCTTGTCGTCGAACAGGTCGGCGTTGGCGTTGAGATCGGCGATCGATGAGACCTTCTCATAGGTATACGCGGGGACGACCAACCCCAGCTTGGTGCCGTTGAGATTGGGGCCGAGGTCCTCGACCTGATCCTTTACCTTGGCCATGTAGTCGCCATGCGTGGTCGGCAGCCAGGCGGCGACGATGGCATCGGCATCACCGGTACCCACCGCCTGCCACATCACCGCGGCGCCCAGCGAGTCCATTTCGACGTCGTAACCCTGCTGCTCGAGCACGGCGCGCACCACGTTGGTGGAGGCGACTTCCGAGGCCCACTCGACATAGGCCAGCTTGACGGTGCCCTTGCTGTCCTGCGCCTGGGCGACACCGGCGGTCATGCTGAGGCCGGCGGCCATCATCAAGGCACCATAGCGAACGGCTTGCGACATTGCGTTGCGTGTCATCGACTTTCCCCTTCTTGTGGTTTACGTACCGCGAGCCTGCTGTCGACGAGCGCTTCGACGACAGCAGGCTCCACCCTGCTTCACTTCGTCTTCTTGCCCCCGCTGAGGGACTGTGTCAGCCGGTCGAGCAGCATCGCCATGATGACCACCGCAATGCCGGCCTCGAAGCCCTCGCCGGGGCGCAGGCGTTGAATGGCTCGCCAGACCTCGCTGCCCAGGCCGTTGGCACCGATCATCGCCGCGATGACGACCATCGACAGCGCCAGCATGATGGTCTGGTTGATCCCGCCCATCAGGGTCGGCAGCGACAGTGGCAACTGGACCTTGATCAGTTTCTGACTGCGTGTCGAACCGTAGGCGTCCGCCGCTTCGATCAGGTCCTTCGGCACCTGCCGAATGCCCAGCGTGGTGAAGCGGATCGCCGGCGGCATCGAGAAGATCACGGTGGCGAAAATGCCGGAGACCGAGCCGATGCCGAAAAACGGGATCGCCGGAATCAGATAGACGAACGCCGGCATCGTCTGCATGAAGTCGAGTATCGGCATGATTACCCGATAGAACCGATCGGATACCGCCGCCAGAATACCCAGTGGCAACGCGATCACGATCGCTACCAGTGTGGCGATGACCACCAGCGTCAGGGTCTGGATCATCGGATTCCACAGGCCCAGATTCCAGATCAGCGCCAGGCCGGCCAAGCCGCCGATCGCCAGACGCCGTCCGCTGAGTTTCCAGCACAACAGTACGATTAGGGCAATCAGCGCCCATTCAGGCAACCACATCAGCCCGTCGTTGAGCAAATTGATGCCGCTTTGCGTCCCTCGCGAGATCGCCCGGGTGACACCGGAAAACTCGGTGGTCAGGAAATCGAGCCCGCTCTCGATCCAGTCGCCCAGCGGGATTCTCGGAATATCGAAATCCATTATTGTTCTCCCGTCTGAGCCAGTTGTTCGAGTACGGCACCCTTGACGATCACGCCCAGCAGGCGTTGCTGGTCATCGATGACTGCCACCGGATAACTCTTACCCTGGAACATGGGGTAGAGCGTCGCCAGCGGCTCATCGGGCCCGATGTGGGGAAAGTCCGTGATCACAAGCTCGTGTATCGAATCCTTGCCAGCCCTCGCCGCCTCATCGACATCATCGACTTCGACGATGCCCAGCAGCTTGCGTTCGCGGTCGACGACGTAGATGGAGTCCAGCGTATTCTCGCTCATCTTGCGCAGCACGGTACGCGGACCGTCGTCGTAGTGGGCGGTGGCACGGACCGGACGCATCACCCGGCGGGAGGTGACGACCCGGGAGCGGTCCACGCCCTCGGTGAAACGAGCGACGTAATCATCCGCCGGGCACGTCAATACCTCTTCAGGAGTGCCGATCTGCACGATCTCGCCGTCACGGAGCAGAATGATGCGGTCGCCGATGTTGAGGGCTTCATCGAGATCGTGGGTGATGAAGATCGTGGTCTTCTTCATCCGGTGCTGCAGTTCGATCAATTCCTGCTGCATGTCCCGCCGGATTAGCGGATCGAGGGCGGAGAACGCCTCGTCCATCAGCAGCACGCTGGCATCGTTGGCCAGCGCGCGAGCCAGCCCGACCCGCTGCTGCATGCCACCGGAAAGCTGGTTGGGATAGGCATGCTCCCACCCCTCCAGTCCGACCTGCTTGAGAGAGTTCTTGGCTTTTTCGGCTCGCTCGGCCTTGTCGACGCCGCGAATTTCGAGACCGTATTCGGCATTCATCTGTACGGTCCGGTGTGGAAACAGCGCGAAGTTCTGGAACACCATCGAGAAGTGCCGGCGACGGCATTGCAGCAGTGCCTTGTCACCGAGCTGAGGAATGTTCTCGCCGCCGATGATGATGTCGCCCTCGGTGGGCTCGATCAGGCGATTGAGGCAACGGATCAGCGTCGACTTGCCCGAGCCGGAGAGCCCCATGATGACGAGAAGCTCTCCCTCCCGGACATCGAAATTGATGTTGGAGAGACCGAGTGTCTGCCCGGTCTTTTCGAGGATCTGGGCACGATTGAGGCCCTCGTCGCGTAGTTTGAGTGCTTTCTTGGCGTCGTCGCCGAACACCTTGCTCAAGTTCCGCACTTGAATCTTGGTTTGCTGTGTGTCGGTCATGTCAGGCCTAGGTTGGCAAAGCAGAAAATGTTCTTCACGCCGTCGTCAGGATACGTGTCGAACGGTATCTGTTGGTGTTGTTAGGTTTCGTATCATACGGTTTTATCGATATCCCTTCAAACGACAATATCCTATAATTGAATGGGCGTTCAAATCACTCCCGTCCCCCCCTCTTCACGGGTCAATCCATCGCCGCATCGAGACGATGACGTTGCCAGTCGCTCTGCGGCTCGTTCAATTTCAGCGTGGCTTCCACGGCGCCCTCCTCGACATTGGTGCGCAACTCGAAACCCAGCGAGACCAGTAGCCGGCGCATCGGCAGGTTGTCGCTGAGGATCGTGCCCACCATGACCAGTGTCCCCACCTGCCGGCTGTAGTCGATCATCTTCCGCATCAGTCGGCGTCCCAGGCCGCTTCCGTGAAGATCGTCCCGAACGATGATCGAGAATTCGGTGCGGATGTTGTCGGAGTCGTTCCATACCCTCACCACGCCAAGCATCTCTTCCGAGGGCGAAGCGGGGCCGGCTGCCCTGCTCTCCTGTCCAGCGGACTGCTCGACACCACGAACCGCGATGAACGCCATCTGGCGGTCGTAGTTGATCTGGCTCAGTTGTGACAGCTCCCGGGGTGACAGCACGGCCTTGTGGTGGAAGTAGCGGTAACGGATGCTCTGCTCGGACAGGAAGGTATGGAAATGGGTGATCAACGGCGCATCCTCGCCACGGATCGGCCGGATCTCGATCTCCATGCCGCTCAATGTCACGGTTTCCCGCAGTTGCTCCGGGTAGGGCATGATCGCCTGGGTCGACGCCGGGCCCAGGTCGAGCGCGAAGTCGACCGCCATCACCCCCTCGTGATTGAGCAGCAACGGGTTGATCTCCAGGCCCTTGAGGCGCGGCAGATCCGAAGCCATCTGAGACAGCTTGACCAGCAGCCGGGCGACCCAGTCGACGGCGCTGGCCGGGTCCTCGCTGTGCTCCCGGATCAAGCGGCCCGCCCGAGTACGGTCCATCAGCTCCTCCGCCAGGCGCATGTTGAGTGGCGGCAGTGCCGTCTGGCGGTCGGCCATGACGTCGACCTTGTAGCCTCCCATACCGAACACGATGACCGGGCCGAACTCCGCATCCCGCGTGATGCCCGCGCATAGCTGCAGCGACCCCTTGCCGCGCTGCATGGTCTGGAGGCAGTAGCTATAGATGGGGCTGTCAGGCAGCGTCTCGCCGACGCGTGCCTCCAGCCGTACGACGGCGTCCACGACGCTGCCCGGCTGCTCCAGATCCTGGATCAGCGAGGCCGCCTGCCGCCGCGACTCGCCCCAGTAGCGAAACGGCTCGCAGTTGTCGCGATGGATGATCTTGACGGCCCAGGGGCCCCGCAGTCGCGCGGTGGCCCGCTCCGCCTGCTCCAGATCGAACACGTACTCGCTGGGCGCGCATTCGATGCCGTAGGCGGCCAGCACCTCGCCGGTCTCCTGGTGCGTCAGCCGGTCTCGCTGGCGGCCCAGGGCGTCGTCGATAAGCGCATGGCAGCGCTGCCGGCTTCCCGTACTGGAGTCGAACGGCAGCGAGGGAGGCGTCTCCTGCAGGAGATGCTGAACCTGGCGATAGCGCACCAGGTGGAGGAAGGCCCTGACGGCCTTTTCCGGCGACACGTAGCTGGGAATGCCGGCGCGATTGCAGGCCGCACGTGCCTCGAGCGCCTCTTTCAGGCCCATCCAACTCACCAGCAGGCGGTGGCGAAAGCGCTGGCGTGCATCGATCAAGGCGTTGGCCGTATCCAGCGATGGCGCTAGCCGCGTCGGCGCGTGAAGCACCAGAACCGCGTCGACATTGGGATCCCGGGTCACGATCTCCAGCGCGCTCAGATAGTCGTCCGGGGTCGCCCTCCCGCCCAGGTCAACCGGGTTGCGTCCCGGTCTACTGACATCCAGCCGGCGCTCCATCAACGCGTCGGCAGCCGCCTCGCCGAGCTCTGCCAGCCGCCCCCCGCCATCGATCAACCTATCGATCGCCAGCAGCGCAGGGCCCACACCGTTCGAGACGATCGCCAGCCGGTCGCCTTTCGGCGGCTTGAGCCGCGACAGCGTCTCCAGGGCGTCGAACAACTCGTCGGAATCACCGACCCGTACGACCCCGGCCCGGGCCAGTGCGGCATCGACGATGGCGTCTCGGCGATCGACACCCGCCGTCGGCGGCACCGGCCTGAGCGTTGCCTCGGCGGTACGCCCGCTCTTGATCGCCAGCACCAGTCGATTGCGCGACGATTCCCGTAGCGCCGTCATGAAGTGACGAGCATTGCCGAAGGCTTCCAGGTGAAGCAGTAGCGCCCGGCAGCGACCGGACTGGTTCAGATAGTCGATAAGGTCGGGCAACTGCACGTCGAGGCTGTCGCCCAGCGTGACAAGGTGGGAAAAACCCACCTCGCGACCGGCTGCCCAATCGATCATCGCGTTCCCCAGCATCCCCGACTGGCCAAGGTAGGCCACGCTGCCATCGCCGATCGGCTGGCTGGCATAGGTCGCATTGAGCTTCATGGAGGGGACCGCGACGCCCAGGCATTCCGGCCCGAGCACGCGCATGCCGGAGCGCAATGTCGCCCGTTCCAGTCGCGCGCGCAATGCCTTGCCGTCGCGGGAATCGTCTTCCAGTGATGCGCCACCCGAGACAATCAGTGCGGCCCTGACCTGCTGGCGCCCCAGCCGCTCCAGCACCGCCGGGACCCCGCTCAGCGGAGAGCAGACGACGGCGAGATCGGGAATCTCGGGAAGATCGGCGATGCGCCGGAAGCAAGTCACACCATGAACCTCCTGGTATCCCCGGGGATTGATCGCCCATACCGGCCCTGCAAAGCCGGCCTGCAGCAGATTCTGCAGGACGATTCCCCCCATCGATTCCGGTTTGGGGGAGGCGCCGATCACCACCAGTGATCTCGGCGCGAAAAAACGGCGCAGGAATTGTGTGGCCACCGTGAACCTCACGACGTCGACAAGGATGCGTTCAACCCTACACGGTCACGTCATCGAGGTTCAGACCCTAGACCAAAGTCGAGGCGAGACAATGTGACTTGTTGCGCCGGCCTCGCTCAGAATGGAGCTACCTCGAACCGGCCGGCGAGTCTCAATGATCACCTCGTATCTCACTCACCCCGATATCACGCTGCACGACATGGGCTCCCATCACCCGGAGTCTCCCATGCGGCTCGAGGCCATTCGCGCCAGACTCATGCTCAGCGGGGTGCTTCAGCAGACGATGCAGTCGGAACCCGGCCCGGTATCGTTGCTCCAGCTCGAGAGAGTGCACGCCCCAGATTACCTCAGCGCGCTTGACGCCCAGCAACCGCAAAGCGGCCTCCAGCAACTCGATAGCGACACCCGCATGGGGCCTTACTCGCTGACTGCGGCATCGCTCGCGGCGGGCGCGGCGGTCCGCGGTGTCGATCTGGTCTGCGGCAACCGCGCCGACAACGTGTTCTGTGCTGTTCGGCCACCTGGCCATCACGCCGAGCGTGCGCTGGCGATGGGTTTCTGCTTCTACAACAATGTTGCCGTGGCGGCCGCCCACGCCAGAGCCGCCCATGGCATCGAGCGGATCGCCGTTCTCGATTTCGATGTCCATCAGGGCAACGGCACGCTGGATATCTTTCATGACGATCCGGCGGTGTTGGTCTGCAGCAGTTACCAGGAATCATTCTACCCTTGGCGTTACCTGACCGGGGCGTGGCCCAACATCGTCAATACCCCCTTGCCTGCCGGCACCGGCAGCCTGGGTTTCCGAGCCGCCGTCGAGCGGAACTGGCTACCGGCGCTGGAGCGTCATCGCCCCCAACTGGTGCTCCTCTCCAGCGGGTTCGATGCTCACCGCGACGACCCGCTGGGCCAGTTGACCCTCGATCACGAGGATTTCCACTGGGTAACCACGCTGGCCATGGATGTCGCTCGCCGTCACGCCGGCGGCAAGCTGGTCTCGGTGCTGGAGGGTGGCTATCACCTCAAGACCTTGCCACTGAGCGTCGAGGCGCACCTGATCGCGCTGCTGGGCCACGGCTATTCGGTCTGAGGTGTCGGAGAGGTCGTTCTGGACGCAGAGCCGCCGCCTCACGCTGTGATATTCTTGCACTACGACACGAGACAACGACTCGACACTCCACGCTCCCGACAGAGAGTTTCATGGCCGCCAGTAACGATCAGGATGCCGCACTGCGAATCGCCGCCGGTCGCAAAGCCTTCGTCGAGCCCCTGCGCCTGGGCGAGCGGCTCAAGGAGATACGGCTCTCGAACCAGTGGACACTTGGCGACGTCAGCACGCGTACCGGCCTGGCCCGATCGACGCTGTCCAAGATCGAAAACGATCAGATCTCGCCGACGTTCACCGCTGTCCAGAAGCTGATTACCGGCTTGGGCATCGATCTCCCCCAACTTCTCAAGCCGACCAAACCCAGGCGCCAGTCCAGCGGACGACGCGATATCACCCCGCGTGGCGATGGCAAGCGCCACCCCACACCGACTTATGAGCACGAACTGCTCTCATGCCAGTTGGCGCAGAAGCGCATGATCCCGTTCAAAACCATCGTGCGGGCGCGTCACTTCGAGGAGTTCCAGGAGTGGGTTCGTCACGACGGCGAAGAGTTCCTGATGATTCTCGAAGGGGAGATTCTGATCTACTCGGAACTCTACGAACCCCTGGCGATGGCGGCCGGCGACTCGCTCTATTTCGACAGCGACATGGGCCACGCCCTGGTCTCCACGAGTCCGAACGATGCCGTGGTGCTCTCCGTCTGCACGCCCGGCGATGGCGATTGACCGAAACGGCACCGGCCATCCGGTCCTGAATGCCACTCATCTTCCACGACAGGAGTTTCTGCTATGCAACACCTTGATGAGCAGACCCGCACCGAACTGGAAGCGGCCGCCTTTCGCCGGCTGCTTCGTCATCTGGACGCGAACAAGGATGTCCAGAACATCGATCTGATGATCCTGGCGGATTTCTGCCGCAACTGTCTCTCTAAATGGCTGGTCAGCGCGGCCAAGACGCGAGGCGCCGAGCTCGACTATGAAACGGCACGCGAGCACGTCTACGGCATGCCCTACGCCGAATGGAAGGCTCACCACCAGGCACCGGCGACCGACGAGCAGCTCGCCGCGCTGGAAGCGCGTCAGGCACGCAAGGCCGGAGCCGACGGCAGCCGGGAAGGATCATGAGCGACTCGTCCTTGATTCCACTGTCGATCGCGGTACTGACGATCTCGGATACCCGGGACGACGCTAGCGATCGCTCCGGGCAGACCCTCGTCGACCGCCTCGAAGCGGCGGGACATCGCCTCGCCGAGAAACGCATCGTGCCTGACGACGTCTATCGGATTCGGGCCGTGGTCGCGGGATGGATCGCCGATGATGACGTACAGGTCGTGCTGACGACCGGCGGCACCGGGTTCACCGGCCGGGACTCCACGCCCGAAGCCGTCGCCCCGCTGCTCGACAAGCATATCGAAGGGTTCGGCGAGTTGTTCCGGCAGCTCTCGTTCGAGGAGATCGGCAGCTCGACCGTGCAGAGTCGCTGCCTGGGCGGGCTGTCCAACGCGACCGTGATCTTCTGCCTGCCGGGTTCAACCGGTGCCTGCCGCACCGGTTGGGACCGGATTCTCCAAGAGCAGCTGGATAGCCGTCACCGCCCCTGTAACTTCGCCAATCTGGTGATCCCGGGACGAGGCACGCAGGATCATGGCTGAGAGAAACCAGAGTGGACTCCAAAGCGTCGAACGTGCCCTGGAAGCACTGCTTGAGGGTGTCACACGGCTCGAAAGCGAACGCATCGACTGTTCGGACGCCGATGGCCGCGTGCTGGTGGGCAACGTTCTTGCCGCCATTGACGTGCCGCCGGCGGACAACAGCGCCATGGATGGATTCGCGTTGGCCAGCGCGGACAGTGGTAGGCAACTGCCGATCTCCCAGCGCATTCCCGCCGGCCAGCCAGCGCAGCCGCTGGCGCCCGGCACCTGCGCGCGGATCTTTACCGGCAGCGAGATACCGGCCGGGGCCGACTGCGTGGCGATCCAGGAAAATGTCGAACGGGTCGGTGACACCGCGATCGTTCCGGTAACCCAGGTTGGACAGAACGTGAGGCGTCGTGGGCTGGACGTGACCATGGGGCAGCCCCTGCTCGGCGCCGGCACGCGCCTGGGCGCAGCCGCGCTGGGACTGCTCGCTGGCCAGGGCTACTCGACGGTCGACGTGGTCAGGCGGCCGAGAGTGGCGCTGCTGCTCACCGGCGACGAGATCGTCGAGCCCGGCCAGTCCCTGGCCCGCGGACAGATCTACAATAGCAACGGCCCGATGCTGGCCACGCTGATCCGACGCTTCGGTGGCGAGCTGGTCAGCCAGGTTCAGGTTGCCGACGATTTCGGCGCTACCCTGGCACGCCTGGAGGAAGCCGCGTCCGTTGCCGATGTCATCGTGACCACGGGCGGTGTCAGCGTCGGCGAGGAAGATCACGTCAAGCCGGCGCTGGAACGGCTCGGAACGCTCTCGCTGTGGCGACTGGCGATGCGACCGGGCAAGCCACTGGCGCTGGGGACGATCGGCTCCACGCGCCTGGTGGGGTTGCCCGGCAACCCGGTATCGAGCTATGTCGGTGCCTGGCTCTACCTGCGGCCACTGTTGGGCAGGCTCCAGGGTTGTTCCGACCAGGAGTCGCTTCCGGTGATCAGCGCCGAGGCGCAGTTCGAGACCCGCGCCCAGGGTCGACGTCACTACATGCGCGCCAATCTCGAGTTTCACGGTGAGCGCATCCTTGCCACGCCCTACCCCGAACAGAGCTCGGCGGTCCTGACCTCCTGCGCCGAGACGAATGCCTTTGCCGTCATCCCGGCCGACAGCCATATTCGTCCCGGTGACCGGGTCGACTGCCTTTGGCTGCCAGGCTAGGGCCGATTTACTCGCGGAAGCGCTGCTGCATGTCGGGCCAGAGCGCGACGAAAGCGGCCTCGAGACTGGCGTACTCGTCGCGCAACCAAGGCGTCAACGCAGCGAGTTGATTAGGGCCGCGCAGCCGCTGGCCGATGCCGGCGATGGCACGGCAGGTGAAGTCGAAGTCGGCGTAGCGCTGCAGCCAGTTGCCATCGATCATCGCCGGCACCAGGCCCTCGAGCCGCGAGGGCGCCGGCCGCGCTCCGAGCACCCGATAGCAGCGCTCGACCAGGCTGGCGTCAGGGTGACGGCTGGCCAGGAAGTGGTCCCAGACCAGATCCAGCGCAATTCCGGCAAAACGCCGCTGGGCCTGCGGCGCCATCCGCAGCAGGTGCAGTACCTCCGCATGACGATCGATGGCGGCATCCACCTGGCGATGGTGACGGATGCCCGCGGCCACGGCCGGCGGCCATGACGCCAGGTGCGCGCCCTTGATCCCGTCGGCAACCAGGTTGCCGTAGAGGAAATCGTCACTGCCTTGACGTGAGAGCCAGGCGTGGGCAAGAAAGTTCATGGCGGGAACCGTTGGCGATCAAGCACTAGAGACAGTTGGTCGGCTTGGGCAGGCCGGCCAGGCGGGCACCGACCTTGGCCGGGCTGTCGGGAAACAGCCGCATTAGATAGATCGAGTTGCCCTTCTCTTCACCCAGGGCCTGTTTCACCGCCTTGACCAGCGGGCGCATGGCTGGCGCCGCCTCGAAGCGCTGGTAGAAATCACGCAGCACGCCGATGATCTCCCAATGGGCGGGTGTCAGCTCGCGTCCCTCGTCCGCGGCCAACGCTTCGGCGACGCGTTCCGACCAGTCGTCGAGCGAGACCAGATAGCCCTCGGGATCGAGAGCGACGGGATGCCCCTCCACCATCAAGGTTCTTGCCGTCCTGGTTGCCATCAGAACCAGCTCACGCAGCGTTCGTGGGTCTCCGTCAGCGCCAGGAAGCCGTTCATGTCGACGACTTCGACGGAAGGATCGACCCGCTTGGCCAGCCCTCGGGCAACCAGATCCTCTTGGAGCACGGATACCCGCCCGCCAAAGGGTTCGAGCGCAGCGCCGGCCGAAGGCTGCGCCGCGTAGCAGGCATCCTCGATCAGCAGCAGGTGATCGTCCGAGCCGAAAGCCTCACTCACATCTTGGTAGGTGGCGGTCGAACGAGGGGACCGGTTGAGCAGATGCAGCATCATGAACGTCGTTCCGAGCCTAGAAAATCAAGGTGTGGGGATGGCGCTGGAGGAGCTCCACCATGGCGCTGGCTTCCAAGGGTACCACCGGCAACATCAGGTCGTCCGCCGAGAGACCGCGTTCGTTCAGCCCCCTGGCGCTAACCCACAGCGTGTCGATGTCATACATCTCCAGCATGGCGAGCTGCGGATGGGTGCCCTTCTGGCCCAGGGGGCCGGCCTGTTGCCCCTTCAACAGCGCGTAGATGCCATCCCCCTGAAACAGCAGACCGACGCGCTGGCCGAACGCCGCCGCAACCAGCGCCACATCCAGACCCTCGCGCAGCCAATGGGTACCGTGGGGCGGATGGCGCAGCACCACCAGCAGATCCTGCGGTACGGGGCGGGAGTCAGAAACGTCGATCATGGCGCGAATGTGATCATTCGATCACTGGTCAGCATGGCATCGACCAGTTGGCCGACCCCCGTCAACTCGAAGGGCGCTTCGAGGCTATGCGACATCACACCATGGCGGCTGGCTTCGCTGACGTCCAGCAGCCCACGGCGCAACCCGGCTGCCACGCAGACCAGCAGTTCCGTGCCATGTTCTTGATGAAGCCGCTTCCAGCCATCGGCCAGGTGGACCTCGTCCTGCGGCGGCGCCATCAGGGCCGATGCGTTGTGGACGCCATCGTGATAGAAAAAGATCGTTTTCATTCGATGACCATTCGCCACGACGGTATCGGCGAAGCGTAGCGCCGACAACGCCGCCTGGTGACTGTAAGGCGCGGCATGTAGCAGTAATGCGTAATTGAGCATGACAACCGATGATTCCGTGCAAGCTGCCGGGAGAAGTCTGTCAATGCTCATGGTATCAAACGGCGAGGCCCCACCGTAGTGGGGCCTCGTCTGCGTCGGTACCACGCCATGGAGATCAGTCGCGAGACATGACGCCCAGGATCGACAGCAGGCTGATGAACAGATTGTAGATCGAGACGTAGAGCGTGACGGTTGCCAGGATATAGTTGGTCTCCCCGGCGCGATTCACGATCTCGCTGGTCTGGTACAGAATCGCCGCCGACGAGAACAGCACGAAACCGGCGGAGACTGCCAGCGCCAGGCCCGGGATGTTGAAGATCAGCGCGGCGACCATGGCCAGTACCAGCACGATGGCGCCCGCCATCATGAAGTTACCCAGGAAGCTGAAGTCCTTGCGCGTGATCAGCGCCACGGCCGACAGCCCCAGGAAGGTGGCCGCGGTCATGCCCAGCGCCGTCATCACCAGCTGCGCCCCGTTGGGGATCGACAGGTAGAGGTCGATGATCGGTCCCAGCGTGAACCCCATGAAACCGGTGAAGGCGAAGATCGCCGCGATGCCGGCACCGGAGTTGGCGGTCTTGTGGACCAGGAACATCAGGCCATAGGCACCGATGAAGAACACGAAGATGTTGAGCTGCGTGACGCCCATCGCCATGGCGGCGCCGGCGGTCACGGCGGAGAATAGCAGTGTCATGGCCAGCAACATGTAGGTGTTGCGCAACACCTTGTTGGTGCTGACCGCACTCGATCGGCGATCGGTGATGTCGTGCGACGTTCGGTAATCCATTTGTCGTCCCCTCAGTTCTGTTGAAACTCACTCATAGACCAGAATGCCCTTGCAAAGTTCCCCTGACAAGCGTTATACGCTCGCGGCAAAGCGAAATAACTCCTTGAAAGCTAAAGAACCTATTGACGCGCCCCAATAAGCTGGTAGTATTCCCCGCCGTAAGCCGGAGGGATGGCAGAGCGGTTGAATGCACCGGTCTTGAAAACCGGCGTAGGTTAATAGCCTACCCAGGGTTCGAATCCCTGTCCCTCCGCCACCTTACATTCGAAAGCCCCGTCAGCTTTATCGCTGCGGGGCTTTTTCGTTTCTGACCCCGTCAAACCGCCCCAGGCCAGTCGTCCTTGAAGGACCGGATCACGTGCGCTCCCTGAACCTTGTACCGTATAACGGCGCAGGATCAGCCCAGCTTCTCCGGGCCGTGGCAGAGAGACATCGGCGCCTATTCACCTCGATCGTTAGTCGCTACTCTCGTGACTCCCAGGATCGCATCGGCAAGCAGGGAGGGAGGGGATGGAAGCTGTATTGACGGCGTTCGTGCCAACCGTCCTGGCCGGGTGTTAGAGCCAGGGTCGGGTCAGTACGCCTCGGTCACCTCGACGGACGCCTGTGGCAAGGTCGCTCGCTACGATATGCCTGCGCAGCGATTTGACGAGACAGCCGGATCAATGGCATTCACGGGACGATGTCCATCCGTGAAGCGTTCGGGACGGCGATCCGAGGTACCAACCTGGAAATCGCCGATAGCGAACCAGGCATTATCCGTGTCGCGATAGCGCCATAGATCCTGGGAATGCCCCCTTCCCCGCCCCTATCTCGGGGTTTGGCGGAGACCGCAGCCCAGCTAGCTCAGTGAAGGAGATGCATCATCTGATGAGCAATACCGACTTGAGTCACACCGCAAAACTCGCCGTTGCCGGACTACTGGCCATGGCCATCATGTCAGCGAGCGCCACGGCCGCGCCGTTCGAGTGTTCGTCGGATAACTTGATGAAGCACGTCAGCGAGCAGACTCGGGAAATCGACGCCTATATATCGAACAGCGACAACCCGCAGCAAACGCAACAGGCGCTGACGAGCATGGCCAGAGGGCTGCGCGAGAGCGGCCAGGTCTCCAGCCATGATGATGAGATGAAGCAGCTGGCGAGCGGCGCGGCGTTCCAGCCCTCCCAGTCATTCTGCGACGACATGCAGACCACCATGACTGCCATTCAGTCGTACATGGAGAGCCATCCGCAATAGGCCTAGAAACGCTCGCGGGATTCTTCTCTCGGCCCGATGACGGTTGTATTGATGCCATCTGTCGCGGATACTGTATGTATGAACAGTTATTGCGGAGCGATCGATGATCATCCCCTTCCCGACGCCCGAGAGACGGCTCGTCCGGCGTATCGAGCAGTTGATTTCGCAAGCGCACGCCAACCACTTCCACCAGGTCGCGATCAGCCGAGGCGTCCACGAACCCATCCGCGAATGGGAGCGTCTCGTAGAACAGTTCGACGACAGTGATCAGGTTCGGGTCATCCATATCACCCATCACGACATTCTGCTGAGCTGGCGACTCCCCACCACCGGACTGGCTTCGTGAGCCAAGGTTGACGACCTTGATCAAGACGCGCGGCGAAATTTTCATCAAAGGGGCGGATGCGTTCGCAAACAGTGCTACGCTGCATCTAGCTTTCAGTGATGTCGACAATGCACCGAGCGTTAATCTATTTCGTCGCCCCCCTTGTCTTGGCTGGCTGTGTGTCGGCGACGCCACGACTGACGGCGACGAACTTTCTGCGAGACAGCAACACCTGTGAACGCCAGACGCACCAGATCGCCGGCGAGCCGGAGTATCAATTGTGCATGGCACGTCTGGGATGGCCGGATCCTCAGACGCAGGCGTCGCTGGAACAGGCCGATGATGGCCGCGACAATCAGAATGCGGGTTTCATTGATGAAGCGATCAACGGCCTTCAGTTCGGTCTGCAGTGGGACCTGGACCCGGACTGACCTTTTTTCGCAATGAATAGCCCCATCCCTTGCCGTACCACGTCGGCACCACAGCCAACCCGACAGCCGATGCATCTTCAGGAGGATTCGATCATGGCAGAGCCATTCGTCGAGATAAGAAAGACGCACAAGCCCGGCAAGCCCGAGCAGGTATGCTATGAGGTCTATGATGGCGATACGGGAGGCAGCCTGGGCCATTTCGCGGAAGCCGCCGAGGCGAAAAAGCGAGCCGACAGCATGAACAGGATGACCTCCCGCGAAACCGGCAAGCGGTTGGACAATCCCACCGACGATGCCGACGTCGAGTGACGCCGGCCTTCGGCCTCAGTGGTAGAGGCGCAACCCCACCCTCGTCACACGATTGCCTTCCATCTCACTGACTACCCAGTGAAAGCCATGCCAGTCGACGTCATCCCCGACGACGGGATGACCGCCGACACGCAGCGCTACGAACTCACCCAGCGTCATCTCCTGCTCCCCCGGGCTCAGGGTCAAACCATAGGCGCCGGCGACTTCCTGCATGAGCGCTTCGCCGTCCAGGGTAAAGGTACCGAAGAAGGCACGTTCGCGCTTGAGCTTCGCCTCCCCATTGAACAGCCGGTTGAGAGTTGGCAGATCACCGGTGCGCCCGATCAGGCAGATAACGTCTCCCAACCGCAAACGGGTACTGCCCTTCGGGTGCAACATGGCATGCTGGCGGAAGATCGCCGAGATCAGGGTCCCCGAGGGCAGACGCAGCAGGCGGATCGGCACGTCATCCAGCGATTCGTTCTCGACCTTGTAGACGAACATCTCGTAGTCGTTCTCCGGGAGCACGCCCAGTTGCCCCCGACGATCGGGCGTCGTGGTCTCCGGTAGCACCACGCGCATCCAGCGAGCGACGCGAGCCAAGGTAGAGCCTTGCAGCAACAGGGAGATCAGGACCACGAAGAACGCCACGTTGAAATAGAGCGTCGCGTTCTCGACCCCGCTTATCACGGGGAAGATGGCCAGCACGATGGGAACCGCGCCCCGCAGCCCGACCCAGGAGATGAAGCAAACCTCTCGCCAGCGAAAGCTGAAGAACGGGACCAGCGAAACGACGACGGCGACCGGACGTGCCAGCACGATCAGGGCGATCCCCAGGATAGCGCTCGGCACTGCGTAATCGATCATTTCCGATGGCGTGACCAGCATACCGAGCACCAGGAACAATCCTATCTGGCTCAACCACGCCAGCCCATCGTGAACGGGAAGAATATGGTTGAGGTGGCGTCCCGGCTGGTTACCGATCATCAGGCCTGTGAGGTAGATGGCCAAAAAGCCGCTACCGCCCGCTGCGCTGGTCGCCCCGAAGATACAGAACCCCAGCGCCAGCGCCAGCAGCGAATAGAGCCCGGGTGCAAGATCCAGCCAGCGCAGCAATTTGGCGGAGACCCAACCGCCCCCCAGTCCGACGGCCAGTCCCAGCCCGAACTGCAGGGCAAATCGCATCAACGTCTCCCCGATGCCCCCCACCGCGCCCGTCAGCAACTCGGCTAGCGTGATGGTAAGAAAGATCGCCATCGGATCGTTGGTACCGGATTCGATCTCGAGCGTCGCGCCCACTCGCTCGTTGAGATTGACGCCCTGCCCCTTCAGCATCGAGAACACCGCCGCGGCGTCGGTAGAACCGACGATCGCACCGACCAGAAGGCCCTCTGTGAGCGACAGGTCAAGCAGCCACATGGCCAGCAGCCCCATGATGCCACTGGTCAGGAACACACCGACGGTCGCCAGCGATAGCGCCGGCTTCAGCCCAACGCGGAACGTTCGCAACCGCGTCCGAAGCCCGCCATCGAGCAGAATCATCGCCAATGCCAGGTGGCCGATCAGGAAAGCCTGGGAGTAGTCGTCGAACTTCAGCCCCAGCACGCCCTCTTCGCCGGCGAGCATGCCAAGGCCCAGGAACAGCACAAGCAGAGGCACGCCAATCCGCGATGATACGCGACTGGCCAGGATACTCAGGGCTATCAGCGCCCCGCAGACAAGGAACAGGCTATTGATCGAGTCCAAGAATCAACCATCGGTTATCAATTGGGGATGCCTTAGTATGCCATGCACGGATACCGTTGCGTGGCGAAAAAGGGCTGCAAATTTAATCTTTTAGCCAGTGAGGATGATGGAGGGTCCGGGCCGTTGCCCGCTCGCCATGGAGCGCCAGCAGCAGTGCCAGGGAACGCATCCCGGGACGATAGCCGGAAAGATCCGGTATGGCATGATAGCGCCGGTAGGTCGCCAAGAACGCGTCTCGCTGGGCGCCACTCTCCAGCACCAACTCGAGCAGGCACAGGTCCCACTCCAGCGGTGCCCAGACCAGCGCCTCCCAGTCGCTCCAGCGCCACTCCTGTGTCCCGGCCAGAAACTGATCACTGCGCAGATCCGGTAGCGACCAGACGACCTTCGACGGCAATGGCCACGACGGCAGGTCGGCCAGCCAGCCACGATTGGGGTGCGTCTCCATGAAATTCCGAGCCCGCCGAGGCCAGCTCGACAGCGGGAAGACGTCGCCTGCGGGATGCCCGAAGCCAGGCAGCGCTTGCCGATGCAGTCGTGCCAGTTGCGTCCCGAGCCGTGCGGCCAACGCCTCGTTCATCGGCGGTGGCGTGGCAGAGCACCAAGGCAGGCTCCAGAGCGGCGCGTTACCCAGCCGACCGACGAAGACCATCGGCAATGGCGACAGCGGCAGGCGAGCCGGCAGCGTCGAGGGAATTCGGGTCAATGCCTCGGGCGTTCTCCAGCGATCGAGACCGAAAAGCTGCTGGATCCCCCACCAGAAGCCATCGCTCGCCGGCGATCTCCTGGCCAGTTTGAACAACTGCGGTGACGCCTCTTCGCTCCGCCATAGCCAGTTGGCGCTGTCCTGCCACCGCAGCGGCAAGGGTATCAGTGACCTGCCGGCCAATCGAGAGACTCGGCGAGTCAGCTCGGGATCCGCCTGAAGGGGGGCATCGTCGATCCGCAATGGTCATTATCCTCATCTCGGTGAGCCCCCTGCCGGTGGGCAGGCGGGGCTGGTCGGCGTACAATCCACTGCACTGGATAGGGGTGCCCGGTCAACGGGCTGAGAGTGCCATGCACAACCCTGGAACCTGAACCGGCTAATACCGGCGGAGGAAATGCCAGCAGTTCTCGCATGACTCCGCCCGCGCCCCATTGGGAGCTGTCATGCCACCGCCCGGACTCATCGTCCGCGATGCTTCGCTGACGTTCGGCGACCGCCCGCTGTTTCAAGCCCTCCAGGCGCGATTCGACGCCGGCAGTTGGACCTGCCTGCTGGGCCGTAGCGGCAGCGGCAAGAGTTCGCTGCTGCGAATGATCGCCAGCTTGAGGCTGCCAGACAACCACCATCTCGTTCTCGATACCAGCGACGGTGCCCCGCTAGGGGGGCGGCTAGCCTGGATGGCTCAGCAGGACCTTCTCGTTCCCTGGCACCGGGTGATCGGCAACGTCATGCTCAGCGCTCACTGGCGTGGCCGCCCCACCGCTCGGGATCGGCAGCGCGCCAAGCGACTGCTGGCCCAGGTCGGTCTGATCGACAAGGCCAGCCATTGGCCTGATGAACTCTCCGGCGGCCAGCGCCAGCGGGTCGCCCTTGCCCGGACCCTGTTCGAGGACGCCAGTGTGGTGCTGATGGACGAGCCTTTCTCCGCCGTCGACGCCATCACCCGACTGGAACTTCATGACCTTGCCAGTCGGCTTCTGGACGGGCGCACCGTGATCGTGGTGACGCACGACCCGCTCGAAGCGTTGCGACTGGCTGACCGAATCCTGATCCTGCAGGGAGAACCCGCTCGACTGGTATCGATGCCTGTACCGGAAGGCCGTCGCCCCCGCTCGCTCGACAACAGCGAGCTGCCGCGTCGCCAGGCTGAACTGGTGGCCGAACTGCGGGAGATGGCGCATGCCTGATCGAGCGCTCTGGAGACGGTTGGCACGCCCGCTGCTGGCACTCGTCACGCTCGCGGCGATCTGGCAACTGGTGCTGACCGTGACCGGGGTCCCGCGCTACATCCTGCCCTCGCCGGCGGCTGTCGCCAACGCGCTGTTCGAACACCGCGGGCTCCTGGCTCATCACGCCGCCATCACCGCCATCGAGATCGTGACAGGGCTGATCGGCGGCATCCTGCTGGGATTGACGACGGCACTGGCACTGGCCCGGTTCCGTGCACTTCGTCGAACACTGCTACCGCTGCTGCTGATCAGTCAGGCCATTCCGCTGTTCGCGCTGGCCCCGATCCTGATGCTGTGGCTGGGTTACGGCCTGGGCCCGAAGATACTGATGGCGATGGTGATCATCTACTTCCCGGTCGCCTCCACCGGCTACGACGGCCTGCGCCAGACGCCCCAGGGCTGGCTCGACCTGGCCCGCACCTTCGGCCTGAGCCGGCGGCAACAGCTGCTGAAGGTCCAGTTGCCGGCCGCCCTGCCGGCACTCGCTTCCGGCCTGCGCATGGCGGCAAGCGCGGCGCCGATCGGCGCGGTGATCGGCGAGTGGGTAGGCGCCAGCCAAGGGCTGGGCTACCTGATGCTCAACGCCAACGCGCGCCTGCAGATCGACCTGATGTTCGCGGCGCTGGTGGTTCTCGTCACCTTCGCCGTACTGCTCTATTTCGGTATCGATACGGCCTTGAGAGTGGCGATGCCCTGGCAGCGGGATCGCACGACTCCCGATCAATGAGAGACGAACGCCGCCGACCGCCACGCACCGAAACGGCTGAATAAACAGCAATGGATAAAAGGAACAGGCAATGACGAAGACGTTTTCCCACCTATGGCGCCGCAGCCTGGCGACGGGCCTGGCCTTGCTCGCCCTGGCCTCGACTCCGCCCACACTGGCGCAGGAGACCGGCGACGATCTCGCGCCACCGCGGATGATCCCGCTGAGCGTGATGCTCGATTGGTACGTCAATCCCGTCCATGCGCCGATCATCATCGCCCAGCAGCGCGGGCTATTCGAGAAACGTGGCCTGGATGTGGACATTCAGGCCCCGGCCGATCCCAGCGTTCCGCCCAAGCTCGTCGCCGCCGGACGGATCGATCTCGCCGTCAGCTATCAGCCCCAGCTCCATCTCCAGGTCGATCAAGGGCTCCCCGTCGTCCGTGTCGGCACCTTGATCGCGACACCGCTGAATGCGCTGCTGGTGCGCGCGGACAGCGGTATCGACGATATTTCCCAGCTCAAGGGGAAAAAGATCGGATACTCGGTCGGTGGCGTCGAGGAGGTACTGCTCGCGGCCATGCTGGAGCACAACGGCCTGAGCCTGGATGACGTCGAGATGGTCAACGTCAACTTTTCGCTGACGCCGGCGTTGATCAGCGAAAAGGTCGATGCCGTGACCGGGGCATTCCGTAACTTCGAACCGGCCCAGATGAAACAGGAGGGCGTCGAGGGCAAGGCGTTCTATATCGAGGAGCAGGGTGTCCCCGACTATGACGAACTGATCTTCGTGGCCAACCGTGAAACCCTCGACCAGCACCGCGATGCGGATCGGCGATTCACGGATGCCATCGGCGAAGCGACATCCTGGATCATCAATCATCCGGATCAGGCCTGGCAAAGCTTCATCAGCTACGATCCAGCACTGGACACCCCCTTGAATGCCGCTGCCTGGAAGGCGACCCTGCCCCGTTTCGCGCTGCGCCCTGCCGCGCTGGACGCCAAGCGCTATCGCGATTTCGAGGCATTTCTGCTGGAGCGGGCCCAGGTCAAGGCACAGAGCCCCGTCTCTCGCCTGGCGGTGGATCTCAACGCGCCGTAGAGAAAAATCGGCTAGATTGATGATATGACTTCAAGATCATCAGCTTACGAGCCGCTACTCTACGACCCTCGGCAGGATCCGAGCCGCATCCTGCCCAGCACGACCCTTCAGGACCTGGGCGCGTTACCCGCGCGCCCGGGAGTCTATGTCTTCTTCGGCAACAATGAACTGCCGCTCTACGTCGGCAAGAGCGTCGACATCCGCAGCCGTGTCCGTAGCCACGTCCAGCAACCGGTATCCAGAAGGCACGCTCAGGTGGTAGCGCAGACCCAGCGTATCGCCTGGCTGCGCACCAGCGGCGATCTTGGGGCCCAACTCCTGGAAGCGGACCTGATCAAGCGCTGGATACCGCTCTACAACCGGCAACTTCGCAAGCGAACGCGCATGGTGAGCTGGAACTGGCCCCTGGGCGAAGCACAGCCGACGCTGACCGACGGCCAGTGGGTGGTCACGGCGCGCTCACGGTTCCATGGCCTGTTTCGCAATCGTCGCGATGCCCAGATGACGTTACGGGACATTGCCAACCAGGAGTCGCTCTGCCTCCAGGTACTGGGACTGGAAAAGGGATCGGGTCGCTGTTTCGGCTACCAGATCAGCCGCTGTCTGGGCGCATGCTGTGGTGCGGAACCTCGGGAAACCCACACCCGGAGAGCACGCGATGCGATGGAACGGCTGCGTATCGAGAACTGGCCGTGGCCCGGTCGCGTCGCCTTCCGGGAGAGCGGGCCCGATGGCGACGTCGGGCTTCATGTCGTCGACCACTGGCACTATCAGGGCAGCGTCAAGCGGCTCGAAAACCTGCAGGCCCTCCCCGACGCCCGTGGCTTCGACATCGACACCTACCGCATTCTCAACCGCTTCCTATCGTCGCCCGACGGCAGGATCGAGCCGATCCCGATCGATGGCGAGATCGACACGACATGATGCCGGTTCGGCCGGAGAGCCGCGCTATCACGAATTGGCGATGAACCGATTGATGGCGTCCCGAAACGCGTCGGGCTGTTCGGCGTGAAGCCAATGCCCCGCGCCCTCCAGCGTCTGCCACTCGACGTTGGGCATCACCGCCTCGACCGTATCGCGCTGACGGTCCTGAACGTAGGGCGAGGCACCACCGCGAATCAACAGCGCCGGGCCCTCGAAAGGCCGGTCGCCGTCTGGTGGCGCGATGATATCCTCGTACCCGGCACCGATTTCGTCGAGGCCGACGCGCCAGTGCATGACGCCATCGTCACCGCGAAGCAGATTGGTCGCCAGGAACTGACAGGTGGCGGCATCGTCGATCTCTTCCTGCATCAGCGCCATGGCATCGCGCCGCGAGGTCGGCCTACCCGCCTCGACCCGTCGCATCGCGGCGAAGACGTCATCGTGGCCGTGGTCGTAGGCGACAGGCGCAATATCGGCGACGATCAAATGCGCCACCCGCGCCGGGGTCGACCGGGCCAGCGTCATGGCGACCTTACCGCCCATCGAGTGGCCCAGCAGATCGAATCGCTCGATGCCGAGATCGTCCAGCAGTGCGATGACATCGGATGCCATCGCCGCATACCGCATTCCCTCGACGTGGGGCGAGCGGCCATGATTGCGCAGGTCAACCGCAACCACGCGACGATCGTTCTGCCACTGCTTGATATGGGAGCGCCAGTTGTCCGCGCTACCGAACAGTCCATGCAGCACGACCAGCGGTAACGCCGGGCTCTCCCCGTCCGATGCGCCGGTGTCGATACAGTGAAGTTGCAATGTCATTCCTCCCGAGATCCGATCCGGCAGCCGGAGCGGCCACCGCTTCCCTCCCTAGAATAACAAAGGCAGCCGGTTATCCCCGCCCGCGTGACATGCCCGGCAGATTGGCCTGATCGCCCCGCGTCAGCAGGCGACGGCCAAGATAGGCCAGCAGGGCGCCGTAGAGTGGCAGGAAGAAGACCAGGCTGATCGATAGTTTCACCGCGTAATCGAACCAGGCGATTTCCACCCAGTGCTCACGCATGAAGGGATCCGGGCCCTGCCAGAAGGCAATGGCGAAGAAGGCGAAGGTGTCCGCCAGATTGCCGGCGATCGTGGACAAGGTCGGTGCGACCCACCAGGCGCGAAGCCTGCGCAGCCGGTCGAACACGTGGATATCGAGCAATTGACCCAGCACGTAGGCCATGAAGCTCGCCAGCGCGATGCGTCCCACGAAGAGATTCCACTCCGTCAGCGCCTCGAGGCCCTGGAAACGCCCCTGCTGGAACAGCACGGATACCGCATAGGAAACCAGCAGCGCGGGCACCATGACCCCGGCGACGATTCTTCTCGCCGCTGGCTTGCCGAACAGTCGCACCGTCAGATCGGTTGCCAGGAAGATGAATGGAAAGCTGAAAGCGCCCCAGGTGGTATGCAAGCCCCACAGGGTGAAAGGGAGTTGAACCAGATAGTTGCTGGCCGTGATCACCAGCAAGTGAAAGCTCACCAGGCAGAGCAAGGCGAAGCGGAATTGACGGTTGTCGAGTGCAAGCATGAGAAACCTTTTTCGTCTGCCGTGGCGCTACGGAGGGCCATCTACCGGAGCCAGGCCGAGGGGTTAGGGAACCCTCTGGGTGATAAAGAGTGATTCAGACGATCAGCAGCGGGCGCGAATTATAGGGATCCCTGCGCGCAAGCACCAGCCCTGCCATCGAGAGACACATCAAAAACCATTGTAACTTTAAGTTACATTAGGCTAATATCAGAAACGCCTGAACATGAGGTTCAGCAGCGGCGATCCGCCCAGCGTGCTTGGGAATTTTGACTATGACGACAATGGCTGCCCCACTGGGAGACCACCAGATTGGCCCAGCGACCGCCACGCTAAAGGCCGTCGCCAACGAGAGCCGGCTACGCATACTCTGTCTTCTGATGCATGGAGAGCGCTCCGTTACCCAGATCAATCAGGAGATGACGCTTAGCCAGTCGGCGCTCTCCCAGCATCTTGCCGTGCTGCGCCAGGAGCGCCTGGTGACGACACGACGCAGCTCTCAGGTGATCTATTACTCGCTGCGTGGCAACGTGGCCGAGCGTCTGATTCGGACGCTCGGGGAACTGGATATCGCGTAGCTGGCGATTGCTAGCGACGCTCCCAGCGCAGGTCGTCGACCCGCTGCAGCACGCGATCGATGCAGTTTTCCATACCGCCTTCCATCCCCTTGCCCAGCCTTCCCAGCAGGCCGGGACGAGATGCCAGCGACACCTTCAGTATTCGCGCTCGATCGCCCTGTCGCGCCAGTAGATAGGCGTCGCTAGTGCCCACCGCATCGACCAGTCCCGCTTCCAGGGCTTCACTCCCGTACCAGATCTCCCCGGTCGCGACTTGCTCGATATCCAGCGAAGGACGACGGGCAGCCACGTAACGCTTGAACAGATCGTGGGTGGACTCGAGGTCCTCGATGAATTTGGTCCGGCCTTCCTCGCTGTTTTCCCCCAGGACGGTCAGGGTCCGCTTGTAACGCCCCGCGGTCAGGAGCTCGACGTCCACGTCGTGCCTTTTCAGCAGACGGTGAACGTTGGGTATCTGCGCCACGACGCCGATCGAACCGATCACGGCGAAAGGCGCCGCGATGAGATGGTTGGCGCAGCAGGCCATCATGTAGCCGCCGCTGGCCGCGACCTTGTCGACGCACACCGTCAGCCGCGCTCCCGCATCACGCAGGCGATCCAGCTGTGCCGCTGCCAACCCGTAGCTGTGCACCAGCCCGCCGCCGGACTGCAGGCGCAACACGATCTCGTCTCCATCGCGAAGCTCTTCCAGCAGCAGGGATACCAGCTCCGCCAGCGCCGGCGTGCCCGAGGCCTTGAGGTCGCCGTCGAAATCGAGCACCCACACTCGCTCCGTGTCCTGCGATGTCTCCTGCTTGTCTGCCTGCTTGGCGGATTTACGCAGCCGCTTGGCCAGCTGTCGGCGACGTGCCTTGGGCTCGGCGGCCAGGCGCAATTGTCGAGACCGGCGCTGAAACCGCTCGTCGAGCGCCGTGACCGTCAACCTGGCTTCGTTATCGCCCCGACCTCGACGCCGCCCGTGAGCCATCAGCGCCAGAATGATCCCGATGGCGACGACCAACGTTACTGTCTTCGCCAGAAAGAGGCCGTACTCGGCCAGCCATTCGATCACGTCACACTCCTTGGTTCGGAAACTTCTTCGGTTTGAGCAACTCGCCAGAGGCGATTAAGCTGCTCCGGCGCTTGCGTGCCGATACCGGCAATGATCTGCTTAGCGCTTCTGTCACGGGAGATGTCATCATGACCGACGATCCATTGATCGCCAAACTCAGGGCCCGATTCGACGCCAAGGCGGCCGAAGGTGTCTCGGCCGTCTATCAGTTCGATCTCGACGATGTCGACGATTACCACATGACCATCGACGACGGTTCGCTCGACATCCAGCCTGGCCGCCATCCGGATCCCGGCGTCACCATCATCAGCGACACGGCAACGCTGATGGCGCTGGTCAGGAAGGAACTCAACTCGATGCAGGCGTTGCTTACGGGCAAGGTCAAGGTCAAAGGCGATATTGGCCTTGCGAGCCGCCTGCCCAAGCTCTTCGCCAAGTCCAGTCACTAGGCCGCGCGTCAACGCATCGCGACTGCGCCGCGGTGGGTCTCGATCAACTGACGGGAAATCGAGTACGCCGGAGGCAGTTGCGGCAACGTCGCCGGACTGAACCAGGCCGCATCCACGATCTCCTGGCCATCGATATGAATATCCCGGCTGGCCGCTTCGGCGAAAAAGCCCATCATCAGCGAGTGCGGGAATGGCCAGGACTGGCTCTTGAAAAAGCTGACCCGCCCGACGTCCACGCCCACCTCCTCCATGACCTCGCGGCGAACGGCAGCCTCCACGGCCTCCCCGGGTTCGATGAACCCCGCCAGGGTCGAATACCGCTGGGGCGGGAAGCGAGGGCCGCGCGCCAACAGCATATCCCTGCCATGGGTCACCAGCGTGATGATGCAGGGCGAGATCCGCGGATAACCGCGCAAGCCGCAGTGATCGCACTGCATGGCGAACTCATGGGTCAAGCGCCGGGTGGCGTGGCCGCACCGCCCGCAGAAACGATGGTCGCGATCCCAGCGAGTGACCTGCAGCGCGGTCGCCAGCAGCTCGCTTTGCGTGACGCTCACCTGGGCCAACCAGTCACGGAAGCCTGGCCAGTCATCGCCGTCCGCCTCGACCACGACGGCGACTGGCTCGCCCTCCCAGTATCCCAGCCGCAGCGCCTGGTCCGGCCACCGCCGGCAGTAACCGAGCATGCTGCTCGATTCGGCCGGCGCCACCCCAGTGCCGTTCATTCGCAGCAACCAGCCGCCGACGACGTCCATCGGGGGTATTTCCCGCCGTAGCATCAGTGCTGGGTCTCCGCCGCCGCCAGCGCATCCCAGTGGCACTCGCCGGCCGCCTGCCGAATCTGCTCGAGACGCTGATGGTGAGCCTGCCACTCGGCCTCGCTGGGTCGGGTGACCGCTAGCGTCAAGCCTTCGCGGTCGATACGCCGCAGCCCGCTGGCACCGCCCGCCTCGCGATCGCCGCCCTCGTCGTTGCCTGCCAGCGACAGCGCGGTCTGCCCCCCGGTCATGGCGAGATAGACGTCGGCAAGGATCTCGGAGTCCAGCAGTGCGCCGTGCAGCACGCGCTGACCGTTGTCGATGTCGTAACGCTTGCAGAGCGCATCGAGGCTGTTGCGCTGCCCCGGGTGCATCTCGCGCGCCATCTTCAACGTATCCAGTACGCTACAGTGCTCCGCCACCGGCCCCAGCACGGGTTCGCCGCGCGCTGCTTTCAGCAGTTTGAATTCATGATCGAAGAACCCGACATCGAAAGGCGCATTGTGGATGACCAACTGCGCGCCCCGCATGAACTCCCAGAGTTCGTCGGCGATCTGCGCGAACACTGGCTCGTCGGCGACCCGCTCGTTGGTGATACCGTGAATCTCGACGGCTTCCGCCTCGATGTCCCGCTCCGGATTGACGTACTGATGATAGGTCCGCCCCGTGAACCGGCGGTTGATCAGTTCGATACCACCGATCTCGATGATGCGATGGCCTTCACGCGGATCGATGCCGGTAGTTTCCGTATCCATGACGATCTGGCGCATGGTTGTCCTCGCTGTTGTCTGGCGCTATTGCTGTCGTTGCGGACGGTAAATCGCTATCTGGCCGCGCGACGCCCGGCGACCACTTCATCGATCGCCTCGTTGACCAGCCGGTCGGCCGCTTCGTTGCCCTGATGTCCGCTATGGCCCTTGACCCAATGCCACTCGATGCGGTGACGGCGGGTCTCGGCAAGCAGCTCCCGCCAGAGTTCCGCGTTTTTCACCGGCTGCTTCGCCGCGGTTACCCAGCCCCGCTTCTGCCAGCCGTGGATCCATTCGGTGATGCCCTTGCGGACATATTGGGAATCGGTCCAGAGGGAGACCCGGCACGGCCGGTCCAGCGCCCGCAGCGCCTGAATGGCGGCCATCAGTTCCATGCGGTTGTTGGTGGTCTCGGCCTCGCCGCCCTTTATCGGCTTCTCGTGTCGGCCGGAGACCAGCAAGGCCCCCCACCCACCGGGGCCCGGGTTACCGCGGCACCCACCATCGGTGTAGATCGTCACGGCAGGCATCGTAGGGGATTCAGAGGTCGGGGCGGACAAGACGTACTCTCTCAGTGTCAGGCGATCTTGGGTATCTATCGGTATCGATGCGATCGGGTCTGTATCCCGCTCAGGCAATCGTACGGGAAGAGCCGTTGCGCATGGTGGCACGCGGTTCGCGTCGCTCCTGCCTCGATGCGGCTTCCAGACCCTCGTGATCGTTGCCCGGCGGCCACGGCAAGGGCGCGGAGGTCGCCCGGCACCTGGCACTGACCGGCGTCGGATTCGACGCCTCGCGATCGCGCGACCGACTGGGCCCGGTCTCCTTCGCCAGCCCGAGCCAGGCGCCCGACCGGCGACCCTGGAGCACCGGCTCACGCAACTTGATGGGCTGGACGGGTATATTGCGCCGACGTGCCACCAGCAGGTAGGCAGTCGCCAACGGCACGTTGTAGCGGCGACCGAGCGTTTCCAGCCGATCGCTTCCAATCGCCCGGCCAGGCAATCGAAAGCCGCAGTAGTCTACCCGCTCGATCTCGAAGTCGACAAACGCCAGCCAGTCGCGCAGCCGTCCCGGCGTCCGCCACTGACTCTGCCATGGCGCCGGACGCTTGCCCCGGCGGGCCGCGGCTGGCCCGAACGGATGCCAGCCAAACACCAGCAAGCGGCCATCGGCGCGGGTGACGCGAGCGGCTTCCTGCAGTACGTGATGCGGCCGTTCCACCGCTTCCAGCAGATGATGCAACAGCGTCAGATCGATGCTGTCGTCGGCCAATGGCAGGCTATCGGGCAGGCATATCAAGCTGTTTCGGGTGCGGACGAGATCGGGGGAAGGCGCCCAATCCAGAGCGTGTCGGATGGGGCACATATCGCTCATCAAGGGCGCCATCCCCAACTGCAGGCTCACGATGCCGCGGTGCTGTTCACAGTGCGGCCCAAGGCAGGCGCGCTCGGCTCGCCATAGCGAGAGACCTGATGCCGATTCCCAGAACCGGCGACCCTCCCGGACGGCGGACTGCAAGCTCTGAACGGGCGACGAGATTGACACGGGCGACTTTACTCCCCAAGGTTAGCGCTTTTTGGCGATGATTCGAAGCGGCTCTCCACGTCACACGTTCGCGCCCAGACGATGATCGCCTCGGTGAACCTGCGGCCGACGTGCGGGTCACAACGACGTTCGAACCCCGACATCCGAATCTCGAGACCAACCTGCCGGAGAAGCATGCCACATGTTGACCGTGATGCCGATTCCCGCGCTCCAGGACAACTATATATGGGTGCTGCGTCAAGATACCCAGGATCGTGTCGCCGTTGTCGATCCCGGTGACGCCGATCCCGTGATTGCCTGGTTGGAGCAGGAGAACCTGACCCTCGACACCATCCTCGTCACCCATCACCACAAGGATCACACAGGCGGGCTGCAAGCGCTGACCGAGCGCTACGCGCCGCAGGTCTACGGTCCCGCCAACGACGCCATTCCCGGTGTTCTCCACCGCGTCGGCGAGGGCGATGAATGTCGGGTCCTGGGGCGGCGCTTCGAGGTCTACGCCGTTCCCGGCCACACCCTGGATCATATCGCCTTCCACGCCCCCGGCACACCAGGATTGCTGTTCGCCGGTGACACGCTCTTCTCCGGCGGCTGTGGGCGACTGTTCGAGGGCAGCCCCCTGCAAATGCAGGAATCGCTCGCCAAGCTCGACGCCCTGCCCGAGGACACACTGGTGTTCGCTGCCCACGAATACACACTGGCCAACCTCGCTTTTGCCGCTGCTGCCGAGCCCGACAACGCAATTCGGGACAGCTACCGGAGCGAGTGCCAGAAGGCCCGCGATCTCGATCGCCCGACCTTGCCGACCACCATGGGCCGGGAGCGTCAGATCAATCCTTTCCTGCGCATCGGCAACCCAGGTCTTCTCGAAACGCTTCGTCGGCAGGGGCCGGTTGGTGACGACGCGTCGGCGTTTGCCACGCTGCGAGCCTGGAAGGACCGCTTTTGATCGTCACCGTCGAAGACGGAGGTATCCACCGTCGGCCGCGTCGATTGGCCGCCGGTGTCATCAAGGATTTTGAACGCATGAATTTTCGAACCCGACGCTGTCGGATTGTCGTCGGCCTCACGGGCGGCCTGCTGTTGTCGACGCTCCCCTTCACGGCAGTGGCCAAGGAGGCTTCGGCTACCGCCAGCAGTGCCTCCCGGCACTCGTTCTGGTCCGCTCTCGCCTTGCAAAGTCGTCGCGCCCCCGATGCCTGGACCCGGCTACGCAACGGCTTTCGGCTATCTCACGAGAAGGCCAACCCTCGGGTCGCCGCATGGCTCGACTGGTATCGCGCCCATCCCCAGCACGTCGAAAGGGTCGCATCGCAGGCCAAGCCCTGGCTGCGCTGGGTGACGCAGCAGCTGGAGTCCCATCGGTTGCCCAGCGAAATCGCGCTACTGCCGTTCATCGAAAGCGGCTATGACCCGACGGCCACCAACCCCGGTGGCGCCGCTGGATTGTGGCAGTTCATGCCGGCGACCGGTGATGCGATGGGCCTGTCGCGCACCGCCTGGTACGACGGGCGCCACGACGTCGTCGCCGCCACCGACGCGGCGATGAGCTATATCCAGCAGCAGGCCGACCGCTGGTATGATGGCGATATCCCGCTGGCGCTGGCCGCGTACAACGCTGGCGCGGGCACGGTCAACGCCGCCAGAGAAGCGGCCGCCAATCGCGGAGACCCGATCGACTATTGGCATCTGCGACTGCCCGCCGAGACCATGGATTACATTCCGCGCCTGCTGGCGCTCTCCGAAGTCATCGCCGAGCCAGAGCAGTACGGCGTGGTCCTGCCGTCGATCCCGGACAAGGTCCAGTTCGCCCAGGTCGATACCGAAGGGCCTTTGACACTCTCGATGGCAGCCGATCTCGCGGGCGTCGACCCGCAGACCCTGCGAGCGCTGAACCCGGGTTTCAAACGGTCGTCGACACGACCGCGCGACGATGCCAGTATCCTGGTGCCGGCGGCGGCCAAGCAACGTTTCCTGGCCAATCTCGCCACACTACCCGACTCGGAGCGCACGGTGCTGAACCGCTATGTGGTTCGCCGCGGCGACACGCTCTCCGCCATAGCCGCGCAATTCGGGGTCAGTGTTGGCGAGATTCAGCGCGAAAACGACCTCGACGGCAGCACCATTCGCATCGGACAGGCGTTGACCGTCCCGTCCATGGCGCTGGCCCAGAACGGCGACGCCAGACGCTAGCCCCCCGGAGCAAGTACTGTGACATCACGGTCGTTGCCGATGAAACGTAATGGAACGCCAGGTACCCGTGCAGACCGCCGCACCGACTGGAGTATGTCGACAATGGCTGGACTTCGATGGCTGCTGGTGGCCATCACGCTGGCCGCTCCGCTGGCGCTAGCCGACGACGGCCAGCTCGATGCCACCGAGCAAGCGCATCGCAATGTACCGACCGTGCACGCCATTGCGCTCTACGACGATCCGGCACTGCCCCCGGGCTTCCAGCATCTGCCATACGCCAACCCCGAGGCGCCCAGAGGCGGTACGTTGCGCCGCGCGGCCAACGGCAGCTTCGACTCGACCAATCCCTTCATCATCCAGGGCACGCCAGCGGATGGGCTCAATCAGATCTACGACACACTGATGGAGTCCAGCGCCGACGAGCCGTTCACCATGTATGGGCTGCTGGCCGGAGGGATACGGCTCGACCCGGATCGCCACTGGATGGAGATCGATCTACGCCCCGAAGCGCATTTTCACGACGGCCATCCCGTCACCGCCGAGGACGTGGTGTTCAGCTTCGAGCTGCTGCGCGACAAGGGCTCGCCCTTCTATCGCGCCTACTACGCCAGCGTGGAGTCGGTCTCGGCGGTGAGCGAACGAACGGTGCGATTCGAGTTCTCGAACAACCAGTCGAGAGAGCTGCCGTTGATCCTGGGTCAACTGCCGATATTGCCGGAGCACTACTGGCGGGAGCGCGAGTTCACGCGGCCCACGCTCGACAAGCTTCTGGGCTCCGGTCCCTACGAGATTGCCGAGATCGACCCCGGCCGGCGCATCGTCTACCGACGGGTCGACGACTACTGGGGCCGCGACCTGCCGCTGAACCGGGGCCGCTACAATATCGACCGCCTGGTCTACGACTATTTTCGTGATCAGTCGGTCGCCCTGGAAGCCTTCATGGCCGGGGCACTGGACATGCGTATCGAAAGCAGCGCCAAGAACTGGGCGACGGCCTATGACACGCCAGCGGTCGAGGATGGCGCCATCCAGCGGGTGATCGTCCCGGATGGGCAGCCCGCCGGCATGCAGGGCTACGTGATCAACACCCGTCGAGCGCAGCTCGACGATCCACGGGTCCGCCGCGCGCTGGGCCTCGCGTTCGATTTCGACTGGGTCAACCAACACCTGTTCTACGGCGCCTATCAGCGCACCGAGAGCTACTTCCAGAACTCGGAGATGGCGGCCAGGGGGCTGCCCGGAGACGAGGAACTGGCGTTGCTCGATCCGTATCGCGACCAACTGCCTGCCGCGGTGTTCGATCAGCCACTACCGATATCGCAACCGGAAGCGCTCCGTCCGCGCCTGCGGGAGGCACTCGGGCTGTTGCGTCAAGCTGGCTATGACGTGCGCGACGGCACTCTGGTGAACCTCGAGACCGGTCGACCATTTACCCTGGAGTTCCTGCTCTACGATAGCCAGTGGGAACGTATCACCCAGCCCTTCGTCCGTAACCTGGAACGGCTCGGTATCCGCAGCAAGATTCGGGTGGTCGACGTCAATCAATACCTCGACCGGCTGAGACGCTTCCAGTTCGACATGATCGTCGGCAACTTCCCGCAGTCGGCCAATCCGGGTAACGAGCAGCGGGATTTCTGGACCAGCGAATACGCCGATGTCCCCCAGAGCCGAAACCTGGCCGGCGTGCGAGACCCAGTCGTCGACGCCCTGGTCGATGATTTGATTCGTGCGGACAGTCGCGAAAAACTGGATACTGCCTCGCGAGCACTGGATCGCGTCCTGCAATGGGGCTTCTACGTCGTGCCGCAATGGAATTTCGATGGTACCCGCGTCGCGGTGTGGAACAAATTCGCTTATCCCCGACCTTTCCCGCGCTATACGCCCGATTTCTCGGTCTGGTGGGTCGACCCCGAACGGGCTGGCGCCATTGCCGCCCGTCAGCGCGGACAGGAGTGATTGCCGATCATGGCCAGCTATGTCGTTCGCCGTCTGCTGTTGATGATTCCGACGCTGCTGGGAATCCTGCTGCTCAATTTCATCATCGTCCAGGCGGCGCCTGGCGGCCCCATCGATCAGATGATGGCCCGCTTCGAGGGCTTGAGCAGCACCGCGAGCACCGGCCTCGAGGGCGGTGGCGGAGATAGCGTCGGCGGCAACGACTCTCGGCGCCTCCAGGGCGTCAACGACCAGTTGCGCCAGACGCTGACCGAGGAGTTCGGGTTCGACAAACCGGCCTGGGAGCGCTTCGCTCTCATGCTACGTGACTACGCCACGTTCGATCTCGGTGACAGCCTGTTTCGGGGACAGTCGGTTACCGCCCTGATTCTGGATCGGCTGCCGGTGTCGATCTCGTTGGGCCTTTGGACCACCCTGCTCGTCTACCTGATCTCGATCCCTCTGGGCATTCGCAAGGCGCTACGCCATGGCAGCGCCTTCGATATCTGGTCCTCGGGGGTGGTGATCGTCGGCTATGCCATCCCTGGCTTCCTGTTCGCCATCCTGTTGATCGTGGTATTCGCGGGGGGCAGCTACCTCAACTGGTTTCCCCTGCGCGGGCTGACCTCGGTCGATTTCGGCGAGCTGTCCCTGCTGGGCAAGATCCAGGACTACTTCTGGCACATCACGCTGCCCGTGGCCGCCTCGGCGATCGGCAGCTTCGCCACGCTGACGATGCTGACCAAGAACAGCTTCCTGGACGAGATCCACAAGCAGTATGTGCTGACCGCGCGCGCCAAGGGCGCCTCCGACCGGCGCGTGCTCTACGGCCATGTCTTCCGCAATGCCATGCTGATCATCATCGCCGGCATGCCGGCGGCACTGATCGGCATCTTCTTCACCGGCTCACTGCTGATCGAGGTGATCTTCTCGCTCAACGGCCTGGGGCTGCTTGGTTTCGAAGCCGTGATGCAGCGTGATTATCCGTTGATCTTCGGTACGCTCTATCTCTATACCCTGATCGGCCTGCTGCTGAAACTGGTCTCCGACCTGACCTATGTCTGGGTCGACCCACGCATCGACTTTGCTACCCGGGAGTCGTGATGACACCGAATCGACGTCAGCGACTCTCGCCGATCACCCGGCGCCGGCTCCAGGTGTTCCGGCGTCACAGGCGCGCTTACTGGTCGCTGTGGCTCTTCGGACTACTGTTCGCGTTCAGCCTCGCCGCGGAACTGGTCGCCAACGACAAGCCGATCGTGATGGAGTATCAGGGCGAGTGGTACATCCCCATGCTGGTGGATTACCCGGAGACCGAGTTTGGCGGGTTTCTCCCCACCACCGCCGACTACCGCGACCCTTTCGTGCACGAGCAGATCGAGCGCCACGGCTGGATGCTCTGGCCACCGGTCCCCTTCTCCTACCAGACCCTCGATCGCGACGTTCAAGGCCCGGTTCCCTCCCCGCCGGGGGCACGCCACTGGCTGGGAACCGACGACCAGGGGCGCGACGTGTTCGCGCGGGTACTCTACGGTTTCCGCCTGTCGGTGACATTCGCCCTGGCCCTGACCGTGGGATCGATCCTGCTCGGCGTCCTCATCGGCGGCGCGCAGGGGTACTACGGCGGCAAGATCGACCTGTTCGGCCAGCGCCTGATCGAGATCTGGTCGGGACTGCCCGTGCTGTTCCTGCTGATCATCCTGGCCAGCCTGGTCGAACCCAACATCTGGTGGCTGCTCGGCATCATGCTGCTGTTCTCCTGGCTGGGCCTGGTCGACATCGTGCGTGCTGAATTCCTGCGTGCCAGGAACCTCGAGTACGTCAAGGCGGCCCGAGCCATGGGCCTGCCGTCCCGGTTGATCATGCGGCGCCATGTGCTGCCCAACGCCATGGTTGCCACCCTCACCTTCATCCCGTTCCTGTTCACCGGTGCCATCACCACCCTGACTGCGCTCGACTTTCTCGGTTTTGGCCTGCCACCGGGCTCGCCATCGCTGGGCGAACTGGTGGCCCAGGGTAAGAACAACCTGCAGGCGCCATGGCTCGGCATCACCGCCTTTCTCTCCCTCAGCGTAATGCTGTCGCTGCTGGTGTTCATCGGCGAAGGCCTTCGCGACGCCTTCGACCCGCGCCATATCGTGACGTCGACGACTACGGCGCGACCTCCACTAGCGGCAACGACCCACGCACAGGAGAGCCAGCCATGAGTGAAACGCCCCTGTTTGAACTGCGTCGGTTCTCGGTCCACTTCGGTGAGGCGCAGGCAGTGTCCGAGCTTGATCTGCATGTGGATCACGGCGAGACCGTGGCCATCGTGGGCGAGTCCGGTTCGGGCAAGTCGGTCAGTGTGCTCGGCGCGCTGGGGCTGCTCCCGCCCGGGAGTCAGGTGACGGGGACGCGCACCTTCGCCGGCCGCGACCTGGATCGGTTGAGCCGGCGCGAATGGAACGAGCTTCGCGGCGGCAGCATCGGTTTCGTCTTTCAGGAGCCGATGACCTCGCTCAATCCACTGCACACTATCGGCAAGCAACTGCGGGAAACGCTGCGTCTGCACCAGGGGTTGCGTGGCAACGTTGCGACGCGACGCGCCCGGGAGCTGCTGACGCAGGTCGAGCTTCCCAGAGTCGACGAGCTGATGGCTGCCTGGCCTCACCAGCTCTCCGGGGGCCAACGTCAGCGGGTCATGATCGCCATGGCGATCGCCAACGAGCCACAGCTGCTGATCGCCGACGAACCGACCACGGCATTGGATGTCACGGTGCAGCGGCAGGTTCTGGCGTTGCTGGACGAGCTCCGCCAGCGCCTCGGCATGGGCCTGCTGTTGATCAGCCACGATCTCAATCTGGTCCGGCGCCACGCCGACCGGGTGGTCGTCATGCAACAGGGCGAGCAGGTGGAGAGCGGCCCGGCTCAAACACTCTTCGAGACACCGCAGGCGGCCTATACGCGCCAGTTGATCGATGCCGTGCCCTCTGGCCGCCCCAGGCCGCTGCCACCGCAGAGTGAGCTGCTGCTGAGTGCCAGCGATTTCAGCGTAACGTTCAAGCGGGCCAAGCCGCTGCTGCGGCCCCGCCCCCCTGCTTTCGTCGCCGTCGAACCACTGTCGCTGGAACTCCGCCGCGGCGAGACGCTCGGCGTGGTCGGCGAGTCCGGATCGGGCAAGTCGACCCTGGCCTCGGCACTCATTCGACTACTGCCCTCCAGCGGTGAAATCCACTTCGCCGACCAGCGTCTGGACCAGCTGGGCGGAGAGGCACTTCGACGCCAGCGGCGAGCGCTCCAGATCGTGTTCCAGGATCCCTACGGCTCGCTTTCGCCGCGCCTGTCGGTTGCCGACATCATCAGCGAAGGGCTACGCTTTCATCACCCCGAGCTGGCGCCGCCGGAGGTAGCGGGCCGTGTCGCCGAGGCCCTTCACGACGTTGACCTGCCGGCGGATTGCGGCCACCGCTATCCTCATGAATTCTCCGGCGGTCAACGCCAGCGTATCGCCATTGCCCGCGCGCTGATCCTGAAACCCAGACTGCTGATCCTCGATGAACCGACCTCGGCATTGGATCGAACGGTACAGAAGCAGTTGATCGAGCTGTTGCGTGACGTCCAGGCGAAGCATGACCTCACCTACTTGTTCATAAGCCACGATCTCGCCGTGGTACGTGCGATGGCACATCGGATTCTGGTGCTCAAGGATGGCAAGGTCATGGAACAGGGCGACTGCGAAACGCTGCTCCGCTCGCCCCAAACCACCTATACGCGAGCCCTCATCGAAGCCTCTTCGCTGACCTGATAACGCTTGGACCGTCTATTTTGAGTTGAAAGACAAAGATAACGGTATAAATCTATCGGCCGCTGACGCGATCATTCGAAGGCCGCGACTTCTTCCGGACGTAGATGGCGACACTCCCCCGGCGCCAGCTCCGGATCCAGCACCAAGGGGCCGATGGATTCACGATGCAAGGTCACCACCGTATAACCGACCGCCGTCAGCATCCGGCGAATCTGGTGGTAACGTCCCTCGGTCACTCCGACGATAACCTCGGACTCGCCAACGGCCTCGAAAGTCGCAGGCTTCGTCGGTTTCTCGTCGCCATTCAACATGACTCCCTCCGCGAACTGCCTCGCCACGCGCGCCGCGTCGGTGGCGGACAGGATTTCGCCCAGTGTCGCCCTGTAGCGCTTCTCGCAAGCGTGGCTGGGCGAGGTCACGCGATGGGTCCACTTGCCATCATCGCTGATCAGCAGCAGTCCCGAGGTATCGACATCCAGCCGCCCTACCGGATGCAGGCGCTCGATCTGCTCGATCTCGATCAAGCTCATCACCGAGGGATGGTGGGCCGGGCGCAGCGAGCACTCCACTCCGACCGGCTTGTGCATCATCAGATAACGCCAGCCGATCCGTGTCAGCGCGGCCCCCTGCCAGCGAATGTCCTGGGTATCGGATACCTGGCGCGAGGCGTCGCGCACGGTCTCGCCATCGACGCTGACTTCCAATTGGCGCAGGGCACGCTTGGCCTGGCTGCGCGTCAGCTCGGTGGCTTCACTGAGAAATCGGTCCAACCGCATGGGTTCGAGTCACTCCTGGATGGGCGGCAGGTTACAGCCAACCGCGATATTTGAAGTAGAGATAGGGAGAGATCCCCGACAGCGCCATCAGACCGATCGCCAACGGATAGCCGAAGCTCCAGTTGAGCTCCGGCATCACCTCGAAGTTCATCCCGTAGATACTCGCGATCATGGTCGGCGGCAGAAACACCACCGAGGCGATGGAGAAGATCTTGATGATCTGGTTCTGCTCGATGTTGATGAACCCCTGCGTGGTATCCATCAGGAAGTTGACCTTGTCGGACAGGAAAGTGCTGTGCGACATCAGTACCTCGACGTCCTGCAGCGCCTCCTTGGCCTGCTCCTGCAGCTCGGCGTGATAGCGCAGATGGCGAATGAGGAAGTAGAGCGAGCGCTGGGTATCCATCAGGCACAGGCGGATCTTGCCCACGCTGTCCTCGACCTTGGCCAGTCGATCGATCGCCTCTTCCAGGTCAGCATCCTCGATCTCCAGCACCATATGGCTGACCTGCTCGAGGTCGCGGTGCATATCCTCGATGCTGTCGGCAAGGTTCTCGACCTTCTGCTCGAACAGCGTGACGATCAGCGACTGTGGTGAATGAGCCTCGGTCTGACCGCGCCGTGCGCGCAACCGGAACAGGCGGAAATCGGCCAGGTCGTCCTCGCGCAGCGACAACAGCCGCTGAGACTGGAGAATGAAGACCACGGTGTTGGTCTGATGCTTGCCCTCGTTGCGGGACAGAAACAGCGAGTGGACGTGCAGGCCGTCGGTATCGGTGAAGAAACGCGCCGACGACTCGATCTCCTCGATATCGGTGTTGGCCGGCAGCTCCTCGGCGAGGAACGGTTTCAGTGCCTCGCGGTCATCATCACCGAGGTCGTAGGCATCGATCCAGTTGGCCTCCAGCAGGCGTTCGGCGATGGCGCCGTCGCTAAGCTCCTGAAAATCGGTCTGGTCGAGGCGAAAGGTGCGGATCATTGCCCATCCTTATTCATGGCAGGTGATCGTCGAGGTCGATCAACGCGAAGGCATCCGCGTCTCTCCAGGCAGGGAAGGTATCGCGAAACGATGACAGCGCCGCCGCCGACAAGGTTACCGTCTCCACGAACGGCGTGTCGGTCGGATGATCGATCATCAGCTCGCCCTTGAAGTCCACGACCATCGAGTCACCCGCATACGTCAGCCCGTTGCCGTCCCGCCCCACGCGGTTGACGCCAATGACGTAACCGAGATTCTCGATCGCCCTGGCCTGGAGCAGGGTCCGCCAGGGCCGTCTGCGCGGCGCCGGCCAATTGGCGACACACAATAATGCATCGTATTCGAAAGGTTCGGGCGCGCTCGGTCGCTGCCGCAGCCAGACCGGGAACCGCAGGTCGTAACAGACCGACAGCAGCAGCCGAAACCCCTTCAGCTCCACGATCTTGCGGGCCTGCCCCATCGAGTAGTGCAACGGCTCGTCACCCATCCGAAACAGATGGCGCTTGTCGTAGTGTTCGACACCGCCATCCGGTGTCACCCAGTAGAGCCGATTGTATCGGGCGCCACCATCGGCAATCGCCAGGCTGCCGGCGATCGCGCAATCACGCTCTCGCGCCTGGCGTCGCATCCAGTCGAGCGTGGGGCTTGCCTCGGCCGGCTCCGCCATCCCTTCGGCATTCATGGTAAAACCGGTGGCGAACATCTCCGGCAGCACGATCAGGTCCGTGCGACTGCCGTCCAGCGTGCCCATGCGGTGATCCAGCAGCCGCCGATTGGCCTCGGGACTTTCCCACTCGAGCTCGCTCTGGACGAGGCTGACTCGTAGCTCGTTCATGGCACTTCCTCCTGCCGCCTGTCGGGATCCATCAATTCGTCAATGCGAATGGCTGTCATGATAGATTACCCGGCCTCCAAACCCGAGAACCACGAGTCGCGACATGTCGGCATCCCCCTCAGACGAGACCCCGCCAGGCAACGTGAAGCCAGTGACCGATGCCCCACGCCACGAGGCCCGTCGCGGCGTCGGTTACGGCGTTACCGCCTACGCCCTCTGGGGATGCTTTCCGCTCTTCTTTTCGCTGTTCGACGGGGTCCCGGCCTTCGAGGTGCTGATCCAGAGAATTCTCTGGTCTTGCATCTTCCTGATCGTCGTGGTCACGCTGATGGGGCGCTGGCCCGCCATCCGCAGCGGTTTCCCGGGGCAGCGGGAAACGATCCGCGGGCTGGGCTGGATTCTGGGCTGCGCGCTGCTCATCGCGCTGAACTGGGGGCTCTACATCTACGCGGTGGAAACGCATCGGGTGCTGCAGGCGAGTCTGGGCTATTTCATGACGCCGCTGGTCAACGTCGCACTGGGCATGCTGGTCCTGCGCGAACGGCTCGGCCGCTGGCAAAAGATGGCGATAGGGCTGGCACTGGCGGCCGTGATACTGCAACTCGTCCTGCTGGGGACCCTGCCCTGGATCAGCCTGGTGTTGGCCATGACGTTCGGCAGCTACGGTCTGCTGCGCAAGCGCGTGCCACTGGATGCGCTATCCGGCCTGCTGGTGGAGACCAGCCTGCTGCTGCCGCTGAGTCTGGCGACCCTGGCCTGGCTGGCATGGCACGGGCAGTCCCATTTCGGTGCCAGCCTCGATGTCACAGCGCTGATGATCGTCAGCGGCGTGGTAACCACCCTGCCGCTGCTCGCCTTCGCCGGCGCCACCAAGCGCCTGACCCTATCCACCATCGGCTTCCTGATGTATCTCAACCCCACGCTGCAGTTTCTGCTGGCGCTGTGGATTTTCGGCGAGCCCCTCGTCTGGCCTCAGTTGCTGACCTTTGCATTGATCTGGATCAGCCTCGGGCTCTACTCGGTGGGGGCGTGGCAGAGCCATCGCAAGGCTCTCGCCCATGGCCCCGATCGAGTGGCGGGATGAATGCCCCGGGTCGACTTCCGCCGCGGGGGAACGCGGCAGGGATGCCCACCCGGGGCCGGCGGTGCCTGGGCACGAACCGGAAGATCGCAGGGCAGACATCACCGAGCGCTAGACTTGCAGACCCATGATCTCTTTATAGGCAGTTACCAGGCGGTTACGCACCTGAACCCCCATGTCGAAGGAGACACTCGCCTTCTGCATGTCGATCATCACGTCATTCAGTGCCACGTTCGGATCCCCGGCCTGGAATGACATCGCCTGCTGGTTGGCGACCTGCTGCATCTGATTGATTCGTCCAAGCGATGCCTGGAGCTCACCGGCAAAACTGCCACCGTTCTCGGTCAGTGCTTGCGGCGATGCCGCGGCCTGGCCGCTTGCCTGGGTCGATAGCGCCTGCATCTGCTGAAGCGCTGCTTGAATGGCTGGAGCACTCATTTGGGGTCCCTGTATGACGATGCTCACGGTCATGATGCCGGGAGCCGTCGTGGTAATCGACGCTGGCAGCCTATCAACAGCGTGACTACGACCATCGCGGTAAATGCGTGCGAAAACACCGGCTTTTCCCACCTTCAGCGTTAACAGACCGACACATAATGGCTGCCATCAAACTAACGCCCCGGCCAGAGCCACATCGGAGCAGCATCCCGAGCGTGTCGAGGTACGGATGAGCAGACGCGTTGCAGGGAGCAGACTACTGCCATGTTGTCGAGTTGCACCACGTGCCATGATCGGAGCACGACATGAGCACGGCCACGTCGCCCAACGACACCACAAGCCCAGGTAATTCGTCCGCACGGCCATCGACCCGGCAAACCGCGTCGGAGACTGCCGCTGGCGGACGCGACTGGTTGAGCAAGCTGCAGGGAAACCCGCGCATACCGCTCATCGTGGCCGGCGCCGCAGCCGTCGCCGTCGTGATCGCGCTGCTGCTCTGGGCTCGCGCGCCGGAGTACCGCGTCCTCTACTCTACCCTGACCGATGCCGACGGCGGTCGCATCATCAATCAGCTCGACGCCATGGGCGTTCCCTACCAATTCAGCGAAGGCGGTCAGGCGCTGCTGGTCCCCGCCGACCAGGTCAGGCCCATTCGCCTCAAGCTGGCGGAGCAGGGTCTGCCCGAGGCCAGCGGCGTCGGCTTCGAGCTGATGGACGATCAGGCCTTCGGCATCAGCCAATTCGCCGAGCAGGTCAACTACCAGCGCGCGCTGGAGGGCGAACTGGCCCGCACCATCGGTACGCTGGGCAGCGTCGCCCGGGCCCGCGTCCATCTCGCCATGGCCAAGCCGTCGGTATTCGTCCGCGAGAGTCAGCCCGCCACCGCCTCCGTCGTACTTGATCTCCAGCCGGGCCGGGTCCTGGGCGAGGGTCAGGTCAATGCCATCGTGCACATGGTTTCCAGCAGCGTGCCCCAACTGGCCGTAGACGATGTCACCGTAATCGACCAGAACGGCGACCTGCTCAGCCGCCCCGCCAGCAACGCCAGCCAACTCGACGGCAGCCAGCTCGATTACGTCAGCAACCTCGAGAACCAGTATGCCGATCGCATCGAGGCGATCCTCGCTCCCATCGTCGGCGCGCGCAACGTCCGGGCACAGGTCACCGCCCAGGTCGACTTTTCCCAGCGGGAGCAGACGGCGGAACGCTATGGTCCCAATCAGGCACCGAACGAGGCAGCGGTTCGCAGCCAGCAGAGCAGCGCTTCGTTCCAGAGCAACGGCGATCTCGCCATGGGCATCCCCGGTGCCTTGAGCAACCAGCCGCCGGGTACCGTCGCCTCGCCGATCAACGCTGCGGCAACCCAGGCTCCGGACCCGGATCAGAACGCCGCCGACGACAACGGCAACCAGGCCGACGGTCAGGCAACGGACACCCAGGGCACGGACACCCAGACCGCGAGCAATACCGACACTGGCCAAGTGCATCGTGACAGTACGATCAACTACGAAGTGGATCGCACCGTCGAACACGTCAAGCAGCATAGTGGCGACATCGACCGTCTCTCGGTCGCGGTCGTGGTCAACTATCGCGACGGCGTCGATGATGCGGGCAACCCGACCCGCGTCGCCCTGAGCGACACGGAGATGGACCAGATCCGTGGCCTCGTGCGGCAGGCGATGGGCTTCTCGGAGGCACGCGGCGACGACCTCGCGGTCGTCAACAGCCCCTTCCAGGCCAATGCGCCGGAGTTCAACACGCAGCCGTGGTGGCAGACGCCGGAGGTCTGGAGCCTTGCCAAGAGCGTGCTGAAATATCTCGTCGTGGCGCTGGTCGCACTGTTCCTGTGGTTCAAGCTGGTCAAGCCGTTGATTCGTCGCCAGACCCGCGAACCGGTGCCGGCACAAGCGGCTTCGCCGATGTCCGCCAGCGATGCGGCGGCCGCGGCGGCAAGCTACCAGAGTGTCGGCGGGGGCGCCGGTGTCGACAGCGCGAGCCGCACCGGTGGTGCGTCGCGTGGACGAGATCGCAACCGGCGCGGTGCCTCGAGTTACGAGCAGGATCTCAAGGACGTCCGTGAAATCGCCCAGGAAGACCCGCGCCTGGTCGCCATGGTCGTCAGAAGCTGGATGGATAAATCATGACGACGGCAATGACCGGCGCCCGACGTGGCGCCATCCTACTGCTCTCATTGGACGAGGATAGCGCGGCCGAGGTATTCAAGTACCTCTCGAGCCGCGAGGTGCAGGACATCAGCCAGGAGATGGCCAAGTTGGGGCAGGTCTCCCACGAGGAGATGGCGCTCGTTCTGCGGGAGTTCCACGACGAGACCGAGCAGTTCACCGCCATCAACCTGCACTCCAACGATCATATCCGCGCGGTACTGACCAAGGCCCTGGGCAGCGAGCGCGCCAGCAGTCTGATCGAGGACATCCTGGAGAGCTCCAACACGGCCTCCGGTATCGATTCGCTCAATCTGATGGAGGCGTCGATGGTGGCAGAACTGATCCGCGACGAGCATCCGCAGATCATCGCCACCATCCTGGTGCACCTGGAGCGCGGCCAGGCTGCCGATATCCTCGAGCTGTTCGACGAGAAACAGCGCGATGACATCATGCTGCGCATCGCCACATTCAGCGGCGTGCAGCCGGCGGCACTGCAGGAGCTCACCGAGGTGCTCAGCTCGATGCTGGACGGCACCAATCTCAAGCGCAGCAAGATGGGCGGCGTGAGAACCGCGGCCGAAATTCTCAACCTGATGAATTCCGCGCAGGAGGAGCAGGTCATCAACGTGGTCCGCGCCCACAGCGAAGATCTGGCGCAACGCATCATCGACGAGATGTTCCTGTTCGAGAACCTGCTGGATATCGACGACCGTGGCATCCAGCTGGTGCTACGCGAGATCGAGACCAACTCGCTGGTCATCGCGCTGCGGGGCGCGGAGGACGCGCTGATCGACAAGTTCACGCGCAACATGTCCCAGCGTGCGGCACAACTGATGCGCGAAGACATGGAAAATCGCGGGCCGGTGCGCCTATCCCAGGTGGAGAACGAACAGAAAGCGATCCTCGGGGTCGTGCGGCGACTGGCGGACTCCGGCGAAATCGCCCTGAGCGGTGGCGACGATGGCTACGTCTGATCGTGACAGCCACCCCACGTCCGGCGCCCATGGCGAGTGGCACCGGTGGCAGATGGAGGAGCTGGGCTACCCGCCCGCTTCCGAGCCGTCCGCCACGCATGCCGACGCTCGCCGGCGTCGCCAGCGTCAGGATGCCGAGGCCAAGGCACGCCGGAGCATCGCAGAAAAAGCCCGACTCGAGGGGCTCGAGCAGGGCTACCGCGAGGGACACGAGCAAGGCTACCAGGCTGGCTACAGCGGGGGTGTCAAGGAGGGTAACGCCGCCGCCGAGCTGGAGTTCAACAAGCGGCTGGACATGTCGCTGGCCCCACTCGCCGGCCTGGCCGACAATTTTCGCTTGGCGCTGGCGTCGCTCGACGCCGAGATCGCGGACCAACTGGTCGAACTGGCGCTGATCGCCGGTCGCCAGTTGGCCGGCGAATCGCTGGCTGCCAAGCCCGAACATATCCTCAGCGTGGTGCGGGAACTGCTCGATGCCGACACCACGCTGAACGGCAAGCCTCGGCTCTGGCTGAACCCGCAGGATCTCGAACTGGTGAAGTCGACGATGAGCGATACGCTCGAGGCCAGCGGCTGGGAATGCCACGCCGACCCGACGCTGGAGCGTGGCGGCTGCCGCGCCACCAGCGCCGGCGGCGGCCTGGATGCGAGCCTGAGCACCCAGTGGAAGGCCATTCTCGATCAGCGCCGACGCTCGCGAACCGGTTCGGCCTCCACGGAGTCAACGCTCGTGAAGGGAAATTCCGATGACGGAGAAGCGCCCGGTGAGTGACATCGGCCAGTCGTCAAAGGCACCGGAAGTGGCCTCCCATCATCAACGCTGGCGCCTGGCGCTTGACAAGGTCACCCAGCGGGTCGAATCGCTCTCCCACTACCGTTACGAGGGGCGGGTCACCCGCGCCACCGGACTGGTGCTGGAGGCCGTAGGTATCCGTCTTCCCCTGGGCAGCGCCTGCCTGATAGAACTCTCTGCCGGCACCGGGAACGGCGAGGGCGAACGGTTTGCGGAAGCCGAAGTCGTCGGCTTTTCCGGGGACAAGTTGTTCCTGATGCCACTGGCCGACACCAGCGGCCTGCTCCCCGGCGCCCGCGTACTGGCACTCAGCGGCAACCGCCTAGACGTTGCCAGCGCGAGACGCTTTCCGCTGGGCGACGGGCTGCTGGGGCGCGTCGTCGACGGCAATGGCCGCCCTCTCGACGACCACGGCCCCCTCGAGCAGTTGCCACACGCCCCCCTCGAGACACCCCCCATCAACCCCTTGGCCCGAGCCCCCATCGACACCACCATCGATGTCGGGATTCGCGCCATCAACGGCCTGCTGACCGTGGGTCGCGGCCAGCGCATGGGCCTGTTCGCGGGCTCCGGGGTGGGCAAGAGCGTACTGCTGGGCATGATGGCCCGCTACACCGACGCCGACGTCATCGTCGTCGGCCTGATCGGCGAGCGCGGGCGCGAGGTCCAGGATTTCATCGAGAACATCCTCGGAGAGCAAGGATTGGCCCGCGCCGTGGTGGTGGCGGCCCCCGCCGACACCTCGCCGCTGCAACGCATGCAAGGCGCCGCCTATGCCACGCGCCTGGCGGAGGATTTCCGCGACCAGGGGCGCAACGTGCTACTGATCATGGATTCGCTGACGCGATACGCCATGGCCGCTCGAGAGATCGCCCTGGCGATCGGAGAGCCTCCGGCCACCAAGGGCTATCCCCCGTCGGTATTCGCCAAGTTGCCGGCGCTGGTCGAACGAGCCGGCAACGGCAAGCGCGGCGGCGGCTCGATCACCGCGTTCTACACCGTCCTGACGGAAGGCGACGACCAGCAGGATCCGATCGCCGATTCCGCTCGCGCCATCCTCGACGGCCATATCGTCCTATCGCGGCAGCTGGCGGAGAGCGGCCACTACCCCGCGATCGATATCGAAGCCTCGATCAGCCGCGCCATGCCGGCGGTAGTCGATACCAGGCGTCTGCGTCAGGCCCAGGGGTTCAAGCAGATGATCTCCCGCTACCAGCGCAACCGCGACCTGATCAACGTCGGCGCCTATGTCAGCGGCCAGGATCCTCAACTCGACCGCGCCGTCGCCCTCTATCCAAGGCTGGAGACGTTCCTGCAGCAACGGATGAACGAGACGGCTGGAATCGACCATACCCACACCGAGCTCGACCGGCTCATCCCGATCAACGACTGACCTGTGATCCTGGCGCATCGTCCCCTACCCCCTGATCTCGAACGGGAATAGTGGCTTTTTTTAGCGCTTATCGAACCTTTGGGGTGGCATCGGCGCGGTCACAATGAGAGCCGTTGAATTCTCCCGTCGCCATGATGACGGACGAATGGATAGGAGGTAACGCTTTGGCCAACATGCAAGCCATGGAGATGCTCCGAGACCTGGCACAACGCAGTAGTGACAAGGCCGTGGAGAGTCTCGGCCAGTTACAGCGTCAGCAGCAGGAAGCCCAGACCCAACTGGGTCAACTCCAGCGCTATCGGGAAGAGTACCAGCGCAAGCTGCACGACAGCCTGACGCAAGGCGTTTCCTCCAGCCAGTGGCGCGACTACCAACAGTTCATCGGCTCTCTCGACAAGGCGATCGAACAGCAGCAGCGACGGCTCGGCGAGCACCAGACGCGGGTCGACAGCGGCAGGCAGCATTGGCAGGGCGAACGCCGCAAGCTCAACGCCTATGAGACGCTGCATGCTCGGGGAGAGCGCGATGCCGCCTATCGTCAGGCTCGCCAGGAGCAGCGTCACAGCGACGAGATGGCCGCGCAGCTGCTACGTCGCCAGCAAGACGCCCGACACTCGCAGCAAAGCTGAATTAGAGATTCGGCGCACCGAATCGAGGCCTGATCCGAAGCGTCACCCGACCACGAAACCGACGGCCCCCGCCCATGGAACTTTCTGCAATCACTGCCCTGACCTCGCCCCCGGATCGTAGCGCGAGTACCAAAGACAGGGCCTCCAGCGAGAGCGCCCCCTTCGCCGACTCCCTGCAGCGGGCGACGGCCGAAAAATCACCGCGACCGGCCGCACAGGCCGGCGCGAGCGCCGCGAAGGCACCAAATTCGGACGCCAATGGCCGGGCGAGCGGTGATCTGGCGAACGCCGTGGCGGCACAATCGCCTGCCACCGAGGAGGCCGAGGCCGGCAGCGCGCCGCCGGTCGCGCCTGCCGTTCCCGTTCTGCGGGGGCTCGACGAGGAGGACATGTCCAACCTTCGGGCCATCCTGGCCAGCCTCTCGCCCGCTGCCGACGATCCGTCGGACACGAAAGCGATCGATGGGGAGTCGAGCCCGCTCGATGCCGAATCTCTGGCGGCCATGGTCGCCGGCTTGCCGCTCGCCGTGGTGTCGCAGCCACCGAATGCCGCGAGCGGCAATGGGCCCGCCTTGCCGAACGTTGGGCAACGGGCCCTGGCACAGCAGATCCTCAAGGCCACCGCCACTGCATCGCCGGCCGATGGTCCCGCCGCACTCGAGGCATCACCCGTCGACGTCGATCAGGCTGGAACCCCGGATCGCGCCAAGGCACCGACCAGCCCGCCAGGATTCGGGGGGTTGCTGTCAGCCGTCGATAGCCGGCGCAGCGATGGCACCATGCCAGGGGCCAATCCCGGCGTTACCGCCATGAATGGTCAAGCGCCCGTCCTTCCCGGCGCGCCGGACAGCGCGGCCGTGGCCACGGCCAGCCAGATTGGCGATGCCGCATCGATCAGCCTGCCCGAGCGAAATACCCAGGATGCCGGCCCCGTTCCGACGCCCCGCTCGGATTTCGGCTCGTTGGCGAACGCCACTACGTCACCGACCGGCGCGGCGAGCCCCGCATCGGCGGGCTCCTCGACGCCCGGCTTGATCAATGCCCCGGTACAGTCTCCCCAGTGGCCAGCGTCCTTCGGCCAACAGGTACTGCAGATGCACCAGCGCGGCGACCAGCAGATGTCGCTTCGCCTTCATCCCCAGGAACTGGGGCCACTGAGCGTCTCCCTGACGGTCCAGGATCAGCAGGCACAGCTTCAGATCCTGTCGACGCACGCCCCAGTTCGCGCCGCCGTCGAAGCGGCAATCCCCCAGTTGCGTCAGGCGTTGGCCGATAGCGGCATCGCGCTGGGCGAGACGATGGTGGGCGATCAAGGCCACTTCCAGCAGGGTCACTCCTCCGGCGATGACCGTCCGAACCGCGGCGGGAGCGCTGCCGGCTCTTTGTTGACGGCGACGGGCATCGAGCCGGTCGATGACGTCACGGCGCGCGGTATCACGTTGACCGGCAATGGCAACATCAACCTTTACGCCTGACCGGCGCTGCCGATAACACGGATGACGGTTGGCCCGTGCCAGCCGTGACACCACGTCGTGCGGTGAGCCGACGACCGCAGCTTCCCTCCCTGTAGCACCGTGACACGAAAGGGGAAGTTGACCGACCGGAAGGCGTCTTTTCCGTCGATCGCCAGGTCTCCTGCCACCGCATAATCCGCTGCAACTTCCAGAGATGACCCGTAATGGCAGAAGCGATGGCCGCACCCCGTAAAAGTCGATCCCTACTCGTGGTAGGGCTCCTGATCGTCCTGCTGGCGATCGCGAGTTCGATCGCCGTGTACTTTTTCCTCGACGCCCGTGGTGGCAGCGAGGCGACCGATGTCGTCGAGGAGCAGCCGACCGAACCTCCGATGCCGATATTCGTGACCATCCAACCGTTCACGGTCAACTTGCAGAGCGACTACGGCGACCGACTGCTCTACGTGGGTCTGTCGCTGCGCGTCAACGACGATCAGACCAGTGAGTTTCTGACCCAGCACATGCCGGAAGTTCGCAGCCGGTTGCTGATGCTGCTGTCCGGCAAGAGTGCGGAGGAGCTGATCAAGCCCGAGGGCAAGATCAAGTTGAAGCAGCAGATTCTCGGTCTGTTCGACGACCCGATCACCACGCCACAGCCCACGTTATCCATCAGTGACGTGCTGTTCTCCGATTTCATCGTGCAGTAAGCGGACGCCAGGCCAACCATGTCCCAAGACGACCTGTTATCGCAGGAAGAGATCGATGCCCTCCTCAACGGCGTCAGCGGCGATGACGACAAGCCCGCCGACGAGCCGCAAGGCGAGCGTCGCACCCGCCCCTTCGATCCGGCAAATCAGCATCGGGTCGTTCGCGAGCGCCTGCAGGCGCTGGACATCATCAACGAGCGTTTCGCGCGCCTGTTTCGGGTCGCGCTGTTCAACCTGATTCGACGCAGTGCCGACATCACCGTCTCCGGCGTGCGCTACCAGAGCTATAGCGAGTTCGCGCGCAACCTGCCGGTACCGACCAACCTCAACCTGATCAGCCTCAGGCCGCTGAAGGGAACGGCTCTGCTGGTGTTCCCGCCGGGCCTGGTCTTCATGGTGGTGGACAACCTGTTCGGTGGCGACGGGCGATTCCTGACCAAGTCGGACGGTCGCGAATTCACGGCCACCGAACAGCGGATCATCCAGCGCCTGATGTCGTTGGCACTGGAGGGCTACAGCGATGCCTGGAAATCGATCTATCCCCTGGAGATCGATTACATGCGCTCGGAGATGCAGGTGCGCTTCGCCAACATCACCAATTCGCCGAACGAGATCGTCGTCAACAGCACGTTTCATCTCGAAGTCGGCAATCTGGCCAGCGACTTCAACATCTGCATACCGTTTTCCATGATCGAACCGATTCGGGACATTCTCTCCAGCCCGATCGGCACGCTCGACAGTGACGATACGCAATGGGAATCGCGCATGGCAGGCGAGATCAAGCAGACCCAGGTCGAGCTGATCGCCGATTTCGTCAAGATCCCCTCGACCATTGGCGACGTGCTGTCGCTGGAGGTCGGGGATGTTCTTCCCATCGACATTCCCAAGGCCATCGACGTGCGCGTCGACGGTGTGCCGGTCATGACCTGCGAGTACGGTAACCGACAAGGCCAGCGCGCACTGCGGGTGAAACATCTTATCGACCATGGTACGTACTCCGCCATGAAGGACTTCGACAATGAGTGACGATCAAAAACCGGGATCCCAGAAGGGAGCCTCCGACACGGCCGGCGACAGCCAGCAGGAAGCCGAGGATCTGTGGGCCGCGGCGATGGCGGAACAGGGCGTGGAGCCCGAGACCGAAGAGACTGAAGCGCAGGCTGCCGAGACAGAGCCCGCCCAGGCACCCGATGTCGACGCCAAGGCGAAATCGACGCCCGCGACGGCAAGCTCGGTGGATGCCGGTATCTTCCAGTCCTTCGATCAGGGGGGAAGCGATACTCGCCAGCCCCGCGACCTGGGCGTGGTGATGGACATCCCGGTCAAGCTCTCGGTGGAGCTGGGCAGAACCCGCATCACCATCAAGCAGCTGCTGGAGCTCGCCCAGGGCTCGGTCGTGGAGCTGGACGGTCTCGCCGGCGAACCCATGGACATCCTGATCAACGGCTACCTCATCGCTCAGGGCGAAGTGGTGGTCGTGGATGACAAGTACGGGATTCGAATCACCGAGATCATCACGCCGTCCGAGCGCGTCCAGAAATTGAACCGATGAACGAAGCTACCCTGCAGCAGGCTACCCAGGGCGGCGGCGGTGACAGCATCGGTCTGCTGATGATGGGCAAGACCGCGGTCTCCCTGCTGGTTGTCGTCGCGATCATCCTGGCCTGCGCCTGGCTGCTCAAGCGCCTAGGCCCCAATCGGCGGGCAGGTACCCAGCATCTTCGCGTGGTGGCCAGTACGCCGGTGGGACAGCGCGAACGCGTGGTGATCGTCGCCGTCGCGGATCGCTGGCTGGTGCTGGGGGTCGGAGGCGGACAGGTGACCAGACTGGACACTCTCGAGCCACCGACGACGCCCGACGTCGAGCCCCCGGGATCAGCGCCTGGCGGCTCCTTCGCCAGCCGCTTCGCCCAGGCGCTGAAGCAGAATGCCCGGGGCGCGGTTCGCGGCCGGCAGAATGGACGGGACGGCAGCTAGTGGTGATGACGCTCCGACTCAACCCACGCCACCTCGCCGCCGGCCTGGTGGCGGCGCTGGCAATGACCGCAAGCCAGTGGGCGCTGGCGCAGGCCCTGCCCGGCATCGTCAGTGAGCCAATGCCCGATGGCGGCCAGCGCTGGTCGCTGAGCCTGCAGACCCTGCTGTTCCTGTCGTCGCTCGCCTTCCTGCCGGCGATGCTGCTGATGATGACCTGCTTCACCCGAATCATCATCGTCCTGGGGCTTTTGCGCACGGCCATGAGCACGCCGTCGGCACCGCCTACCCAGGTCCTGCTGGGACTTGCGCTGTTTCTCACCTTCTTCATCATGTCGCCGGTGCTCGACCGGGTCTACGACGAGGCCTGGCAGCCCTTCTCGGCCGAGCAGATTTCACTGGAGGAGGCACTCGACCGGGGTAGCCAGCCATTCCGTGAATTCATGTTCGCGCAGACCCGCGAGGCCGACCTGGCGATGTTCGCCCGCATCGCCGACATCGGCGCAATGCAGGGCCCGGAGGACGTTCCGATGCGGATCCTGGTACCGGCATACGTCACCAGCGAATTGAAGACGGCATTCCAGATCGGCTTCACGATCTTCATTCCGTTCCTGATCATCGATCTCGTGGTGGCCAGCGTGCTGATGGCGCTGGGGATGATGATGGTGCCACCGGCCACGATCTCGCTGCCGTTCAAGTTGATGCTGTTCGTGCTGGTCGACGGCTGGCAGCTCCTGATCGGTTCGTTGACCCAGAGCTTCTATTTTTCCTGAGTTCCTGACATGAATCGCGTCGTGATGGCATGTCCCGGGACCGCAAGGAGGTGAGCAATGTCTCCCGAGATGGTAATGAGCCTCGCCTATCAGGGCATGAAGGTGACTCTGATGATGGCCGCGCCGCTGCTGCTGACCGCGCTGCTGATCGGCCTGTTGGTGAGCCTGTTCCAGGCCGCGACGCAGATCAACGAGATGACCCTCTCCTTCATCCCCAAGATCCTCGGTGTCTTCGCCATGCTGATCGTGTCCGGCGCCTGGATCATCCAACTGCTGGTCAACTTCACCCGGGAACTGCTGCAGAACATTCCCCAGATGGTCAGTTGAGACGCTGCCGCCGGCGATGATCGACATCACCTCCGACCAGTGGCTGGGCTGGCTGCAGCTGTTCTTCTGGCCCACCGTTCGCATCCTCGCGTTCTTCATGGCCTCTCCGCTATGGAGCCTTCCCAGCGTACCCACGCCGGTCAAGGCCCTGTTCGGCGCCGCCATCGCCATCGCTATCGCGCCGTCACTGCCAGCGATGCCGACGATCCCGCTGTTCTCGCTGGAAAGCCTCGGCATCATGATGCAGCAGATCCTGATTGGCATTTCCATGGGGATGGTGCTGCGGATCATGATCGCCGTGGTGCAGACCGCCGGCGAATTCATCAGCATGCAGATGGGGCTGGCATTCGCCACGTTCTATCAGCCGGATGCCGGTACCAACACCATGGTGCTGTCGCGAATGCTGGAGATGCTGACACTGCTGATGTTCCTTGCGATGAACGGGCACCTGATCACCATCGAGATCCTGGCCTGGACCTTTGAGGCGCTGCCCGTCGGCGCGACCTCGATCGATGCCAGCTTTGCCGAGACCCTGGCCCGCTGGGGAGGCACCATCTTCTCCTCGGGCCTGCTGATGGCCATCCCTATCGTCACCGCTCTGCTGCTGATCAATCTGTCGCTGGGCATCCTCAACCGGGCTTCTCCGCAGCTGTCGATCTTTTCCGTGGGTTTCCCGATGACGCTGACTGCCGGCCTGGTACTGATCACCGCACTCATGCCGGATCTTGGCGGGTTCTGGAACGACCTGTTCACCCAGCAACTGCGCTTCATGCAAGGCATGATCGAGCAGATGGGGGGTACACCCTGAGACGACGGGGTCGGCCCGAAAGTCATCGCCCCCATGGGCACGATGCCACTGTCGAAAGACACCAACGAGAAGGGCGCACCCACTGGATGCGCCCTTCTTGCTGCTATCGCCCTGCCGCTCCCGCCCTCGACCGCTACCCCAACCGGCCGCCGGAGCGCCTGTATGCTCACATCATCTCGAACAACGACGTTCCCTGGAGGTCGACGAAGGCTTTCTGCGCTGCCTGCAGCCCGACCTGGCGCAGCACGTAATCGGAGATCGCGGTGGTGTAGTCGAGATCGATCAAATCGCTCTGGGTCTGGGTGTAGCTGATCTTGCGATCGCTGCCCACGGTATCGAGTGTGTCCAACTCGTTGAGGCGCGCGCCGACGGAAGCCCGAACGGTCAGCACGTTATCCAGCGCGTTGTCCATCTCGCGGCTGGAAGTCGACAGCGTATTGGCGAAGGCAGCCTTGTCGGCGTCGGAATCGAGCGGGTTCTCCAGCGCCGAGAGCATGTTCTCCAGCGTGGTGAAGACATCCGGATTCATGTTCTTCGCGGTGCGGACGTCCAGCGCATCACCATCTGCCGGCGTGCCTTCCAGGGTGAGACGTATCCCGCCGAACTCCAGGGTGGCGCTGGTGCCGTCGTAATTGCCGGTGGTGTCGCCATCCGGTCCGCTGATCGTGTAGTCGAAAGTGCCATCGCCATTGGCACTGAACGAAATGGCGTAATCGTCACCATACCCCGGCGCAGTGGTATCGACGACTTGCGGGCCAGTGAACGTCAGTGCCCCGGCGTTATCGGCGCCGGCCCTGGCGACATAGCCGGCCCCTCCCGCCACGGTCTGGAATACGTCCCGGCCGGTATTGCCCACTTCCATCAGGCGCGAGGAATCCACTTTCTGCTGGCGAACCTGATCGGAGCCGGCATACTGCACCGCGCCGGAAGCATCCTTGACGAAAGGCTCGGCTCCGTCCTGATAGCCACCGAACAGATAGCTGCCGTTACCGTCGGTCGAGTTGGCCTGGCCGAGAAGCGCTTCGTAGACGCCGCGCATCTCGGTCGCCATCGACTGGCGATCCGCATCGCTCATAGTGCCGTTGCCGGCCTGGATCATGAGTTCCTTGGCACGGGACAGCGAGTCGGAGACGCTGTTGAGAACGCTCTCCTCCTGGCTCAGCGAGTTGCGTGCGGTGATCCGGCTGTCATTCTGCTGGGCGTTGGAAGCCAACGACTGCGACACGCCGACCGCACGCGAGGCGGCCTGGGGATCGTCGGAGGGACGCACCACGCGCTTGCCGGAGGCGATCTGTTCGCCCACCTGCATGAAGGCGCCCTGCTGGCGGTTCATCGAGCTGACACTGCGCTCGAACATCATCACGGTGCTGACACGCACGGCTCTCTCCTCGAAGGCGCCTCGACTCGGCGCACTCAATGGCTATTCAATAACGACGCGAGGTCGGCTCTTGGCGATCACTGGATCAGGCCCGCAGGCCCAGGATCGTATCCAGGATGGTCGAGCCCGCCTCGATGATCTTGGCGTTCGCCGAGTAGTACTGCTGGTACTGCAGCAAGTTGGCGTACTCTTCATCCAGGTTCACGCCCGAGTCGGCCTGCTGGTAGGCGAAGAGCTGGTCGCTCAACCCCGTTTGCGTGGTGAGGTTGGCCTGGGTGATCGCGGCCCGATTACCGACATCGCTGACCAGCGAGGCGTAGCCCCCGCTGAATGTCTTGCTGCCGCCGACCAACCTCTGATTCTGCAGGTCAAGCAGTGCCAAGGCGTTGCGGTTATCGCCGCTACCGCCACTGTCGGCATCCGCGGCGGCAATCTTGTCGGTATCGGCTACCGCCACCTCGAACACGCCCGCGGCGTTGCGCGTCGGCTGGAGCATGAAAACGTCACCCTCGGCGGGCGTGCCACTCGGCGTCAGGGTCACGCCACCGACGGATAGCGTGCCATCTCCCGCTGGCAATACCGAACGGATCTCGCCGCTACCGAGGTTCTCTACCGAATAGCTGCCGTCCGCCTGATAGGTGAGCCGATAATCGTCAGCCGTCAGCTCGCTGACATCACCATACTCGGCGGCCAGCGAACCGGTTCCGTTATTGACCGCACTGCTGATGACGGTCGGGCTGCCGATGGCGAAGAACGCCTCGCCGGCATCGCCGTTCAGATCCACCCCGGCTTCATGCTGGGCGTTGAAGCTGCGGGCCAGCGTCACCGCCAGCTGGCCGAGCTGATTCTGGGCGCTATCGAGGGTTTCGCTACGGAAACTGAGCAATCCGCCCAGCTCGCCTCCCTTGATGACGGATTCCTTGAGCGCAGAGCGCGTTCCACCGCCATCTTCATAACCAAGCGTGATGGACGAGGGATCTTCATTGTCCTTCATCGCCACCAGATCGAACGACTTGTTGCCCGCGACCAACGGCATGCCGTTGGAGAGCGATACCTGGTAAGTGGACCCGTCCTGCACCTGAACGTTGACGTCGACCAGATCGCCGAGATCGCTGACCAGCTTGTCGCGCTGATCGAGCAGGGCATTGGGCTCTTCACCGCTACGGGCCCGCGCCAGCGTCACCTGCTTGTTGAGATCGGCGATCTGGTCGCTGAGGTTGTTGACCTGAGTGACCACGTCGCCAATCTGGCCGTTGATGCCCTCGCGCATGTCGCTGAGATAGCCGTCATAGGCACGGAACTGCGCCGCCATGCTGCGAGACGTACCCAACACACCTTCCCGAGCCGCCGCATCTGCCGGCGAACCGGTCAGATCCTCGACACTGGAGAAAAAACCCTGCATCAGCGTCGTCAGGCCAGAGTCGCTGTCCGCCAGCAGATCGTCGATCTGATTGACCTGGCTCTGGTAGGTCTCCAGTGCCGACTGCCGGCTGTTGACCTGATTGAGCTGCGAGCTGATATAGCTGTTGTACTGGCGCTGGATACCGTCGACGCTGACGCCGGATCCGGCGCCGCCGCCACTGGCATTCTGGCCCAGTAACGTCAGTTGTCGACTATAGCCATCGGTATAGACATTGCTGATGTTGTTGCTGGTGGTGGACAGCGCGTTCTGTGCTGCGCTCAACCCACTGAGACCAATCGAAAACAGGCTCATATCGCTATCCCGTGAAACGCCATCAAGAGTCCGGCGCGGATCCGTGCAAAGTTATGATTTCTATCGGCTGTATCCGCCATTTCTTGAATCCTGGCCGGGGCGATTTCGCAACGTTTTGTTACTGCGCACCGCCATTCGGACAAGTCCTAGAAAATCGCGGAAGGTAACGTATCCGGACCGAAGGGGTTGTCGTCATCGCTGGCGGCGGCCGCCAGTAACCCGCGGTCAGGGATGACGTCCAATCCGCCCAATTGCGCCATGATCGCCTGGAGCTTCGTGGCATATCGCGGATCCGTGGCGTAGCCGCCCTGCTGCAACGCCAGGGCCGCCTCGTCGGGCGACGAAGCCGCCACCACCCCTTGATAGCGGGGGTTGTCTCCGATCAATCTGGCGTAGTCGGCGAACGCCTCCGTATAGGAGTCGTAAACGCGGAACCGGTCGGCCATCTTGATCGGCCGGCCGTTCACGTATTCGGTGGTGGTGATTTCCGTGGTGGCGCCCTGCCAGGACCGGCCGGCCTTGATGCCGAACAGGTTGTGACTGTTTCCACCCCCTGCCGTGGGGATCTCACGCTGCCCCCAACCGGTCTCGAGTGCGGCCTGGGCGAGGATCAGTTGGGCCGGCACACCCGAGGACTGCTCGGCGCGTTGGGCCGGCCCAGCCAACTGCTCGAGGAAGGCACGAACGTGGGCCGGGCGGTCGTCGAAGTCGGCGCCCGACATCCCGGTTGTCCCTGCAGCCGCGAACTCGCTGGCGGTCGCGCCGCCACCGGAGGACCCGGGCACCGCCATGTCGTGCCGGGACACGTCCGGCGCGAATCCGGGGGTACGCAGGCCGCCGTGCAGCAGCCGCGGCGTGCCGCGGGGGATACCGGCAATCAAGGTCGAGGCGTCATCCCCCTTGCTGGCGGTCGGCAGCGCCGATGTCCCGGGCAAACCGCTACCCTCGAGTTGCTGCATGAGTTGATCGGCCAGTCCCAGCCCCTTTCCCGCCAACTGCTGGGCCCACTGCTGATCCTGCATCGATCGCATCATGTCCATCTGATGGCTCTGCAGCAGCCCGGACTTGGGACTGGCATCGCGCATGCTCTTGAGCATCATCTGCAGAAAGACGGCCTCGAACTGGCGCGACGCTTCCTTGAGGCTGCCCTGCGGAGAATTCGCCGCGCTGTACTTGAGCCGCTGGACGCTCTGGACATCGAGCGCGAACTGGCCGGAGAGATCGTTGCCCAGTGCCATCAGATGATATCCAGTTCAGCGTTGAGCGAACCTGCGGACTTCAGCGCCTGCAGGATCGACATCAGATCCTGTGGCGAGGCCCCCAGGGCATTCAGTGCATTGACGACATCCATCAGGTCGGCGCTGGTCTGGACCACCTGCAGTGCCCCACCCTCCTGCTGCACGCTGATATCGGCGTTCGGCACCACGACCGTATCGCCACCGGCCAGCGCGTTGGGCTGACTGACCTGTGGATTGGAGTCGATGACGATCGACAGGTTGCCGTGGGCGACCGCCGCGCGGTTCAACGTCACGGTATCCGACAGCACCACGGAGCCGGTGCGGGCATTGACGATTACCTTGGCGGGGCCGCGCTCGGTGGTGACGTTGACCCCCTGCACCCGGGCCAGGAAGGTGACGCGATCGTTGCTGTTGGCCGGTAGCTTGAGCTGTACCGTCCGCCCATCGAGCGCGGCCGCCACCGGCGCGCCGAACTCCTGGTTGATCGCCGCCACCATCCGGCGTGCGTTCTCGAAATCGGACTGTTTGAGGAACAGGTCCAGCGTGCCGCTGGCGTCGCCCAGGCGCACCGGCACCTCCTGCTCGACCAGCCCGCCCCCCGGAATTCGTCCCGCCGCCAGGTGGTTGACGGACACGCTGCTGCCGGCCGCCTGGGCACCGGCGCCCCCGACGTAGACGTTGCCCTGGGCCAGGGCATAGACACGACCGTCCGCGCCCTTGAGCGGTGTCATCAGCAGCGTACCGCCCCGCAGACTGTCGGCGTTGCCGACGGAAGAGACGGTGACGTCAATCTCTTGCCCCTGGCGCGAGAACGGTGGCAACTTCGCGGTCACCATGACTGCGGCGACATTACGCAGCTGCATGTTGGTGCCAGCCGGAATCGTCACCCCCAGTTGCGACAGCAGGTTGGTGATGCTCTGGCCGGTGAACGGGGCCTGGGTGGTCTGGTCTCCCGTACCGTCGAGACCGACCACCAATCCATAGCCGACCAGCGGGTTGTCACGCACGCCCGAGAAGTTGGCGAGATCCTGGATGCGCTGGGCCTGCGCACCGAGGCTGAGCAGCAGCATCGTCACCAGCACCAATGTTTGCGCCAGCGACGGGCGGCAGGACCGGATAGAACGAAACAGGCGGATCATAGGCATCAGAAAGGCGAGACGTTGAGGAAGAAGCGCTGCAGCCAACCCATGGTCTGCGCTTCATTGATATAGCCGTCACCGATGTACTCGATGCGGGCATCGGCGACCTGGGTCGACTGCACGGTATTGGCACCGGTGATCGCCCGGGGGTTGACCACGCCGGAGAACCGGATGTACTCGGTGCCCTGGTTTATCGCGATCTGTTTCTCCCCCCGGACCTTGAGGTTGCCATTGGCCAGCAGGTCGTAAACGGTCACGGTGATCGTCCCGGTAAAGGTGTTGTTGGCATTTGCCCCCCCGGAACCGTTGAACACGTTCTCGCCCGCCAGATCCGTGCCGTACCTTTCGAGGAAGTCGATCGGGTTGGGCACCACCCCCGGCGTGAAGGTGGTGGATCCGTTGCGAGTGGCGTTCGCGGCGGAGTTCTTGCTGGCGCTGACCTGCTCGTCGAGCACGATGGTGATGATGTCGCCGACCTGGCGCGGGCGCCGATCCTCGAACAGTGGCTGGAAACCAAAGCGCGCCTGGTAGATGGAGCCGTTGGCCTGGGCCGGCGGCGTCGAGGGAATTTCCACCGGTGCGGAATTCTCGACCACGGAGTGCCTGGGGATCTGCGCACAGCCCGCCACGACCAGCGCCAGCCCCAGGCTGATCAGCATCATCACTCTGCGCCACGTCGTGGCTAGTTCTGCGGTCAGCAACACGCGACTTCCCCGGTTTATAGCTGCGTCAGACGCTGGAGCATCTGATCGGACGTTTCGACGGCCTTGCTGTTGATCTCGTAGGCACGTTGCGTCTCGATCATGCTGACCATCTCCTCGACCACATTGACGTTGGAGGTCTCGACATAGCCCTGGTAGAGCTTGCCAGCGCCATCCAGGCCCGGGTTGAGGTCGGTACGTGGACCCGAAGCATCGGTCTCGAGGTACAGGTTCTGGCCGATGCTCTGGAGTCCTGTCGGATTGATGAAGGTGGAGAGCATGATCTGCCCCACTTCATTGCTCTGGGACGTTCCCGGCTGGGTGACGGATACGGCACCGTCCTGACTGACGGTGATCGAGAGCGCGTTCTGCGGGATTACGATCGGCGGATCGACGGGATAGCCGCTGGCGGTGACCAGTTGGCCGTTCTCGTTGACCTGGAAACTGCCGTCGCGAGTGTAGCCGGTGGTACCGTCCGGCATCTGCACGGCGAAGAACCCCTTGCCGTTGATCGCCAGGTCGCGGGAGTTTTCGGTATTCTGCAAGCCACCCTGGGTATGCAGTCGCTCGGTCGCCACGGGGCGAACACCGGTACCCACCTGCATGCCGGAGGGCAAGGTATCGACTACCGACGACTGAGCGCCTGGCTGGCGCACGTTCTGGTAGAGCAGATCCTCGAACACCGCGCGAGATCGCTTGAAGCCGTTGGTCGAGACGTTGGCCAGGTTGTTGGAAATCACATCCAGTTTGACCTGTTGCGACTCCAGACCGGTCTTGGCCGTCCATAGAGATTTGATCATGACAGGAACCTCACTATCGGTGCGCTAGCGCGGGGGCCGGCACCGCTGGTCGAAATTGGCATCAGCTGGTCAGCGAAAGCAGACTGTTGGCGCGCTGCTCGTTCTCGTCCGCGCTTTCGATCACTTTCATATGCATGTCGTAGCGCCGGGCGCTGTCGATCATCGAGATCATCGCGTCGGTCGGGGTGACGTTGCTGCCCTCGAGCGCCCCGGGAACCAGCCGCCGGGTATCGTCGGCCGGCAACGGGGCCGCGACGTCCTCGCCTTCTGCCGGCACCCTGCGGAACAGGCCATCTTCCCCGCGCACCAGATTGTCATTGCCCGGAACCACCATCTTCAGGCGCGCCAGCGGTGCCACGGCGTCCGGGTTCTGGCCCGGCTCCAGCACGCTGATCGAACCGTCCGCCGCGATCGTCACGTCGCCCCCGAGCGGCACCACAATAGCCTGGCCATTGTCGGAGAGGACCGGGTTGCCGAGCGACGTCAGCAGGCCGGTGGCGTCGACCTGGAGATCGCCGCGCCGGGTGTAGGCCTCGCCGCCGTCCGGCGACTGCAACGCCAGCCAGGTGTCGCCGCCCTGCAGCGCGACGTCGAGGCTGCGCCCGGTGGTACTGATGGTGCCCGGCGTGAAATCGGCGCCGGGCGTGGTCATCATCGAAGCGATGCGCGTCGGCAGGCGCGCGTCGCCCTCCACGGGCACCGCGCGGAAAGCCATCAGCTCGCCACGAAACCCAGGGGTACTGACGTTGGCCAGGTTGTTGTTGACCACCGACTGCTGAGCCATGGTCTGGCTTGCGCCACCCCCGGCGGTATAGAGAATCCGGTCCATGCTGAAACCCTTTGGATGCGAGGTGGCTGCCGGTCAAGACATGACCGGCAGCGAGCCGTTGTCAGCGCAGCTGGGCGATCTGATCCATGACTTCGGACTGCGTACGGATCGAATTGGTGTTGGCCTGGTAGTTGCGCTGCGCAATGATCAGGTTGACCAGTTCCTGGGTCAGATCGACATTGGAAGCTTCCAGCGTCTCGGCCTCGATCGATCCCAGCGTGCCCGTCCCGGCGATACCCAGCAGTTCGTTGCCGGAGGTGGCGGTCGCCGCGAACAGGTTCCCACCAGAAGGCGACAGCCCCTCGGGGTTGCGGAAGGTGGCCAACGCGATCTGACCGAGATCGACGGTCTTCTCGTTCGAGTAGCTGCCGACGACGGAGCCGTCATCGGCAAAGCTGACGCCCACCAGGGCGCCGGACGCGTAACCATCCTGCGCCAGGCTCTTGACCGTGGAGTCGTTGGAGAACTGGGTACTGCCCGCCATGTTGAAGGTCGCGCTGATCGGATCGACGCCGTCGCCCAGCTCGTTGTCGGTGAATGCCAGGTTCGGCCAATTGACCGGATTGGCGGTGGCGTCTGCACCGTCGATGGTGGCCAGCTTGCCGGCGCTATCGAACGTCGCGGTGAGCGTCTGATCGGTGAGCACGCCGTCCAGCGCCGTGCGGGCGCTCCAGGCATTGTCTCCGGTCTTCTGGAAATACAGCGTGGCGTTGTGCTGCGCGCCCTGCGAGTCGTACACCGTGAAGCTGGTGGAATAGTTGTAGGCGATGGATGTCTGCTGGGTGGTGTCTTCCGCCGTCTTGGCCGCGAGATTGTCGTAGAGCACGGCGGTCGAGGAGTCGTCGGCCACGGTGGAAGCATCCAGGTTGAACTGAATGTTGATCCCCGTTCCGGTGGCACCGGTAGCGCTGGCCGGCATGTCTGCCGCCGGCACGTTGAGCACCTGCGGCTGGCCACCGACGACAACACCGGAGTTGACGTTGGTGGCATCCGCCAGGCCGTAGCCCATCAGCCGGGCGCCCTGGGCGTTTTCCAGAAATCCGTCGGCGGTCAGCGTCAACTGGCCGTTGCGCGAGTAGCCGACCTCGCCCTCCTGCTGAAAGCGCAGGAAGCCGTCGCCGCTGATGGCGATGTCCAGGTTGCGTCCGGTGGACTCGAGGCTGCCGGTGCTGAAGTCCTGGAGCACGCCGGAGACCCGAGTACCCAGGCCCACGGCGCTATTGGCGAATACGTCCGAGAACTGGACCGATCCGCTCTTGAACCCCTTGGTCTGGGAGTTTGAAATATTGTTGCCGATTACATCCAACTGCTGGGAAGCGGCGTTGACGCCACTCAATGCCTGCGAAAAGCCCATGACTGATCCCCTACGTTTATCGGTTGCGTCCGCTAGAACGGTTGATGTCGTTACTGAAACTCACTCAGAGAATCTGACGTACTTCCGAGAGCGCCACGGGATCCTGAGCGTATCCCAAGTCGAGCTGGGCGCCGCTCGCCCCCTGAATCACCCCGTTGACCAGGGCGTAGTTCAGCGCAGCCGGCGCGTAGGTCTCATCCCCCACGATGCCGGTCAGGGAAGCCGTGTAGGTGCTGTTGACGGCGGCGCTGGAGCCATCGGCCAACTTGCCATCCCAGGTAAAGCTGTGGACGCCTGCGGCCAGGGGCCCGGTTGAGAAGCTGTCGATGATCTCGCCGCTGGCACCGCGAATATCGATCTGCAGATCCTCGACGGCACTATCCAGCTCTACGCCGATCGGCGTGGTGACCACGCCATTGGCGTCATCGGAAGATCCCACCAGGATCCTGTTTCCCGGCACCATCACGCCCTGACCGATCAACGCCGTGGCCTGCAACGCCTGGCCCGCGTCGATCTGGTCGGTAATCGCGGACAGGCTGTCATTGAGTTTCTCGATGCCGCTGACGGTGTTGATCTGAGCCAGTTGCGCCGTCATGTCCGAATTTTCCATCGGGCTGGTCGGATCCTGGTTCTTCAACTGCGTCACCAGCAGCGTCATGAAACGATCATTGAGCTCGCTGCCGGAGTCGACCCCCGTGGCAGAGCTCTTGGTGGCCGCACCATTGATGTTGGCCAAGGTACTGTTGCCGATCACCGGACTGGACATGACATCTCCTCGCTATGGACCGACACCGATCAGCCTTCGCCGATGGTGAGTGTTTTCGTCATCAGCGTCTTGGCGGTGTTCATGACCTCGACGTTGGCTTGGTAGGAGCGAGAGGCGGCGATCATGTCCACCATCTCGTTGACTGGGTCGACGTTGGGCATCGTCACGTAGCCCTGGTCGTCCGCCAGAGGATGCCCCGGCCGATACTCCATCCGCATCGGCGTGGTGTTGTCCTCGATCACGCCGTTGACGCGAACACCGCCGGCACTGCCGCCCTGCTGGCTCATCGCCTGGAACATCACCTGCCTGGCGTGATAAGGCTGCCCGTCAGGACCGGCGACACTATCCGCGTTGGCCAGGTTGCTGGCCGTCACGTTCATCCGCTGTGAATTGGCGGACAGCGCCGAGCCGGAAATTTCGAATACGCTGAACATCGACATCGTGTTACTCCGATTGCATGGCTTTCTTCAGCCCTTGGATCTTGCGACTGACGAAAGTGACATCCGCCTGATAACGCAACGAATTGTCGGCAAAGGCCGAGCGCTCCCTATCCATGTCGACCGTATTGCCATCAAGGCTGGGCTGATCCGGCACCCGATAGAGCAGATATCGGACGCCCGTCCCGCCAACGGCCTGCCCGGGAATGTGCCGGGCAGAGGTCCGCGCCAGTGACAGCCCACCGGAAGCCTCGCTGCGGCCCTGCTCCATCACCCGATTCAACTCGGCGCGAAAATTGAAATCCCGGGCCTTGAAGTTGGGCGTATCGGCGTTGGCGATGTTATTGGCCAGCACCTGCTGGCGCTCCGCACGAAGGTTGATGGCCTCCTGCTGGAAGCGCAGCGCGTTATCCAACTTGTCGAACATGCCGTGCACCTCGAGTGGCGTTCGCTGGAAAATTGACAGAGTGGAGAATAGCGGCGGGATGTTCGTGGCAATTGTGTAAACAGACCCTTAATTGCGCGCCATTTTTATCAATGCCTGGCGGCGGGCCCGTTTAAAATCGCTTCCACTATGGGGAATTCCGTCGATCGACGCAGTACACCGCGAGCCTGCCAGCCACCGAGGTCCATGCCATGCGAGCAGATCCGTCCGAAACGTTTCAGCGCGCCCGGTCGAAGTGCCGCCCCGGTCTGCGCCGGGTCGCCTGGACCACAGCCATGACGCTGATGGCGCTACTGTTCGCGCTGTCGCTGTTGCCAATACCCTCGATATCGCAGGCGGATACGCAGGTCCCACCGGACGATGCGATCAGCACGAGTGTGACGCACTTCCTTCAACAGCAAACCGCGTCTCTCGGAGATCAAGTCAAGATAGCGCTTCAGGATCGAGCAGCCGATCTCGGGGATTGTCCGACGCCCCAACCTTTTCTGCCTCGACCTGGGGTCCCCCAAGGCCGGGTAACCGTGGGCGTGCACTGCGGCAGCGACAGCAGCCGCACCCGCTATGTGCAGGCAACGGTTTCCGCGGTCGTCCGTCATCTGGTGGCCAGCCAACCTATCGAGCCGGGGCAAAGGATCGACGCAATGGCGCTGGACTGGCAGCAGACGGACATTTCCCGTCTCCGCCGTGGCTATCTGGACGATCCCGCCGAGGCGGCCGGCATGGTCGCCACCCGTCGCATACCGCCGGGCACCACCCTGACCGAGAGCATGGTGCGCAAGCCCTGGATGGTGAAACGTGGCGACACGGTGGTGCTCACCGCCGTCGGCCAGGGCTTTAGTGTGAGTCGTAACGTCGAGGCACTGGACAACGGTGGGCTGGGGAGTACGATTCGTCTCAAGACCGAGAACAATCAGATCCTTCAGGGGCGAGTGACGGGACAGGATCGACTGCGGGTCGACTTCTAGCGTGCCCGGATAAATTTCTTAACAAAACTCTTCCTTAATTGCTTTCAGCTTCCGCGGGCGCTGCCGATAACGTAGGAAACCCCGTCATCGTGCATCCAGCCATGAGGTAACGACTTTGAAAATCGACCAGACACAGCCGCTGACTCGCCCCACGCAGAACGAAGCCGCCGAGCAGCGCAAGAGTGTTGAATCGCTGGGAAACGCCAAGACGGCGGCCGGTTCGACCACGACGTTGAGCCAGATCCCGACCTCTGACGATAGCGGCGACATCGACACTGCTCGCGTCAACGACATTCGCCAGGCCATCTCCGAGGGCCGGCTCGAACTCGATACCGGCAAGATCGCCGACGGCCTGATCCAGAGCGTCCGCGACATGCTGGGTGAGCGTTAATCATCTGACTGACTTCAGGTCCGGACTCAGGAATCTTCCATGACGCCAGCCGAATTGCTCCGCGAACAACAAGCCCTGCTGCAAGCTTTCGCCGAAACGCTGGATGCCGAGGCCACTTGCCTCGGCTCGGGTAACGCCGATGGCGAACGCCTCAGCACGCTGGCGGCGTCGAAGCAAAAGCAACTGAGCGAGCTTGATCGACTTGAAGCGCTACGCAGGGAGCAGCAACGGTCGCAGGGATTTGGCGTCGGCAGCCAAGGCGCGGCCCAGTTCGCCAATGCGACCGGCATGGATGAGACCTGGCAGCGGATTCGACGATTGGCGGAGCAGGTTCGCCAAACCAACCGGCTCAACGGCCATATCATCTCCCAGCGGCTGGAGCATAACCAACAGGCTATCGATTTCCTGAATCGGGCCATTGGTGGCAGCGTCTATGGGCCAAGCGGCCAATCCCGACATGGCGGCTTCGGCGGCATCAGTTCCAAGGCCTAGAAAGCAAAACCCTCCACCAAAACGATGGCAGAGGGCTCTTTCGACCAAGCGCAGTAACAATGGTAAATGTTTAGTCTTCCGTTCTGACGACCCAAGATTCGACGGTATCGCCGCCGTGCTCGTCCTTCCAGGCCTTCAAGGTCTTGTGATTGCCGCCACGCGTCTCGACGACTTCACCCGTCTTGGGGTTCTTGTAGATTTTTAGCTTGCGCTTGCGGCGTCCTCCCGCGGAGCTCGCCGGCGTTGCAGAGGCCTGGGAGCCCTCGGCAGGACTCAGCAACTCAATGACGTCCCGCGTCGTCTTGCCGTATTCCGCCATCAGTGCCTCGAGCTTCTCCTTGAACTCGAGTTCGGATTTCAGGCGCTGATCACCCTCCATGCGTTTCAGCTCTTCTTCAAGCTGCTTCAGAAGCTGTTCTTTCTTGACATAATCGCTGAGTAGAGACATTCGTCGTTCCGTTGCGGATTGGTTTAAGCGAAGACATTATTGCCGATATTTACAAAGTTGCAAGGCTTGTCGGGATGATTTTTTTACGCATCCCAATTACCGATATTTATTAACTCACGATCCTTTTCACTTCATATCCGCGAACCGACTCCAGGCTATGACGGACCAGCATTTGCCATGAGATCAAAACGCCATCGCCAAACTCGGCGCCATATTCGTCTCGGCAAAAAACAGCACAAGGGATATTTCGGTGCCAGTTTGATTGTTAAGACTTTATCCGAACAAGCAGCCCTCAAGATTACCAGCCTGCAAAATCTGGATAAGCGCTCGCTAAATCAATGACATCTAATTACTTATGGTTCCGGCGATAGCGCTACAGTTAGCCCACGGAACGTCGATATTGAACTGGAGACCACGCGTATTCCCGCCTCGGCACGAATGGGTGCGCGTTTCACTCACCCGACGACGGACTGCGGTCTTCGGCAACCAGGACATCGGTTCAAGACATGCCGAAAATGAAAAATCACTTATCGATCCGGGCATTGGGGGTCCTCGCCGGGATCTGGATAGGCAGCTCGCTTGGCACACTGACGGCGGCCTGGCTCGTGACGACCGCTGGCGGGACGTTCGTGACGGTCGTACTGGCCGGCCTACCTGTCGGGCTCGCGGGGCTGGCGGCCACGCTGTGGCTGATAAACCAGCAACTGCTGATGCCAGTCAGACGCATGGCCGATCATGTCCGCCTCGAACATGACTTCAGCACCACGCCTCGTGAAATGCCCTTCGACCTCTCCAGCCGTGCCGATGCCGTAGGTCTGCTGGCACGGCAACTGCAGCGTTTGATCGAGGAGTCGAGAAGCCACCACGCGGCGCTGCTGGAGCAGACCCTCAACGACCCGCTGACGGGACTCGGCAATCGTCGAATGCTGAAAAAGCGCCTGGATATGCTGGTCCCGCTCAGTCGCCGGCTGAGCTGTACGGTATCGGCGATGATGGTCGACGTGGATCACTTCAAGGCATACAACGACAATTATGGTCATCCGGCAGGCGACAGCTGCCTCGTGGATATTGCCGGGGTGTTGAGGGATACTTTTCGTCGAGATACCGATGTCGTGGTGCGTCTCGGTGGTGAAGAGTTTCTGGTGCTGCTGATCAATACCGGCAATGAAGAAGCCCGGGCTTTGGCAGACGCGATGCGAGGCATGATCCAGGCGCTGGGATTGCCACATGAGTACTCCCCCGTTGCCCCTGTCGTCACCGTCAGCGTTGGCGTAGTCACGAGTCCCAATGGCTTGCTGATCGATATCGACGAAATGATCAATCACGCAGACCAGGCACTGTACGACTGCAAGGAACACGGACGAAATCGGGTGGCTGCGAGACTGATCGGTGCCGACAACACGCCGGCAGCGAATACCGCCGCCGTCGAGCCGGTCGCTCGGCCATCGGAGGGATAACAAAATTTACAAGCATGTACTGGATAGACATCCAGTACTCGTTTACCTTCATCTTATTGATATCTTCAGCGCTCTGCGCTAATAGCTTTTTTTATGCATAAGCGTAAAAATAGCTTTTTTATACTATAATCTAACCACCTAAGCTGGATATCGATAAGGAGTCTCATGACATCGATCGGCGTGCTCAGTGGAGACATCGTGGCTTCCCGCGATATTGCCGACAAACGCAAGTTGCGCGGCGCGATCGATACCGGTATCGAGCGGCTCGGCCAGACGTTTGACGCGGTGGGCACGCGGTTCCGTGGCGACGCCTTTCAACTGGCCGTTCCGAGGATCGAGGACACCATCTTCGCGGCCGTTCTCATGCGTGCCAGCCTGCTCGAGCACTCTCCTTCTCGACGCCAGACCTGGGACGCACGAATCGCCATCGGTATCGGCGAGGGCGAAGTGCCCGCGCCGGACGACTTCATCAATGCGGATGGGGAGGCATTCGTGCGCTCCGGTCAGGGCCTGGACGCGTTGGGCCAAGGCCATCAACGGCTGGGCCTGTTCCTCCCATCACCCCAACCGGATCTGAATCTGCTGATCCAGTTTGCCGATGACATCATCAGTCACTGGAGCCACAACGCCGCGGAAGTGGTTCGCCTGAGCCTAACCTCCGATCACTCCCAAAGTGAACTGGCCAAACGCCTGGAACGCTCTCAACCGACCATCAATCGCCGCCTGAGCGCAGCACGCTGGTCGCTGATCCACGCCTTTCTCGAGTTCACCCGGGAACGCCTGGAGGCCATGAAATGAGCGAGAACGGTCTGTCGCTGCTCCTGGCGCTGCTGCTGTCGCACACCGTCGCCGATTTCATTCTGCAGAGTGACGCCTGGGCGCGCCAGAAGCAGCAACACCATTTCCGCGCGCGCTCGCTCTACTGGCATGTCGGCATTCACATGTTGCTGTGCCTGGCCATCCTGATCGCTTTTGGCATTCCCTTGCGTGAGGCCTTGATCAGCACGGGAATCGTGGGTTTGACCCACTGGATGATCGACACGCTGAAAAGCTACATGCCAGCCCACCGCGTCAGCTTTTTCGTTTTCGACCAACTTCTCCACCTTCTGGTTCTGGTCGTCGTCTGGTGGTGGGTCATCGGTGGCAGCGCCCTGCCCCTCGCCATCGATACGAGCCTGTTGTGGCAACCCCCAACGCTGCTGACTGCCCTGGCGTATCTGCTGGTCCTGCGCCCGTCTTCGGTCCTGATCGCGCTGATCATGCGTCGCTGGAGCGAGGGCGTCGATACCCGTGGCACCCTGGCCGACGCGGGCGCCCGAATCGGCATGCTGGAGCGTTTTCTCATTCTGACATTCGTGCTGAGCAACCAGATGGCCGCGATCGGCTTTCTCCTGACCGCCAAGTCGGTGCTGCGTTTCGGCGACCTCTACGAAGATCGCGACCGGAAGCTCACTGAATACGTGCTGTTGGGCACGATGTTGAGCTTCTCGATCACCCTCACACTGGGCCTACTGACACGTTATCTGCTGAGTGTGCTATGAAGCTCCCTGGCACGCGGTCGCTGCACCAACTCATCGCCCCGCTTGTGGCCCTGCTATCGCTGGCAGCGTTGGCCGGCTGTGCCGGTTCATCGAACATGGAGATCCGGCCAGGGTATGTGGCGGACCACACCTACCAGTCGCGGGCCTACAATCACCGCGTCCGCTACCTGATCCTGCACTACACCGATTCTGAAGCGCCTCGCGCCCTTAGCACACTGCTTGGCCCTCATGTCAGCTCGCACTATCTGGTGGCTCGGCACCCGGGGGCCGAAGGCGGCGGCCCCCGAGTGTGGCAGCTGGTCGACGAGAACGATCGGGCCTGGCACGCCGGGCTCAGCGCCTGGGAAGACCGCACTCAACTCAACGACACGTCCATCGGCGTCGAGATCGTCAATCGTGGGCCTCGCGAAACGGCTGCGGGTAGGCAGTGGCAGTCCTATCCGGCCCCGCAGATCGAGGCAGTCATCGCCTTGGCGAGAGATATCATCCAGCGCTATGACCTTCCTCCGACCTCGATTCTCGGCCATTCGGACATCGCGCCCTCGCGCAAGATCGACCCGGGGCCGCGCTTTCCGTGGAAGAGGCTGCACGAAGCCGGCGTGGGAGCCTGGCCCGACGATGAAGACACCGACACCTATCGGCGTCGTTTCGCCCACTGCTCGCCAACCATGGCGCAATACCAACACGCGCTGAGCGCCTACGGCTATCGACTCGCGGCGACGGGCATCCTCGACGAGGAGACCCGCGACGTCACCAGAGCGTTCCAGATGCACTTTCGACCCGCCAGCTATGCCGGCCAACCGGACGACGAGACCGCCGCCATTCTCTGGGCGCTGCTGGCCCGCTATCGGCCACAGGCGCTGGTGGAGACCGATCTGGCGGTGCCGAGGGGCTGTCTCGAGCCGAAGCAAGAGACAGTCGACAGCGCCCGGGTACAGCAATTCACGCACTGAAAGGATAGTGAATCAGATCGTGAACCTTTGCTGGCGCCCGCCCCCGGTTGCGATACCCATGCGGCTGGTCCGCCGCGAAGCGCAGCACTTCCCCTGCCGCCAGCGTTTGCCACTCCCCCTCGACGAAAAGCTCCATCTCGCCTTCCAGCACGACCACGTGCTCGATCACCCCCGGAGCATGCGGCGACGACTCGCTCAGACAGCCCTGAGACAGCTCGATCGCAAACATCTCGAATCCGAGCATCGGGTCGAACGCGAACAGCGGTGTGACGATCATGCCGGAGGCATCACGGTGCCTGGGAGGTGAGGTCGGGCGATGCACGACACCGCTTTCACCAACCAGGAAACGCGATAGCGGTGCCTGCAGTCCGCTGGCGATCTTCCACAGCGTCGCGATGGTTGGGGTCGACTCGCCCCGCTCGATCTGACCCAGCATTGCCTTGCTGACGCCGCAGAGCCTGGCGACCCGGTCAAGGCTCAGGCCGCGCTCAGTGCGGAACTGCCTCATGCGCTGCCCGATGGCCGCAAGATCTGGACTCATGATCCCTCCCAATGCTTATACCCCCGGCGCCAGGTCCAGGCCGCCGCCCTGGACCGCTTCCGTTGTGCCACTTCGCCAGTGTCGTGCGCGATAGCGGAGATTGTCGAAATTCGCGATGTGCGTTATAACGCACATCCCATCTCGATTTCGAGCATTGACATGGCACCTCCCCCGGCCAAGCGCCAATCCCCTCCGCCTCTATTCACCGCCTCGCACATCACGGCGGGATTCGTCGCCGTGCTGGTCGGCTACACCAGCTCCGCGGTGATCATTTTCCAGGCAGCGGCGGCAGCAGGCGCGTCGCCGGCGCAGATCGGTGGCTGGCTGAGCGCGCTCGGTCTCGCCATGGGCCTCACGTCGATCGGCCTCTCCCTGCACTTTCGGCAACCGATTCTGACGGCCTGGTCGACGCCGGGGGCGGCCCTGCTGGCTACCAGCCTGCCCGGCCTGCCACTGAGCGAAGCCATCGGTATCTTCCTGTTCAGCGCCGCAATGGTCGTCGTGTGCGGCGTCACCGGTTGGTTTGCCAGACTGATGCAGATCATCCCCCAGTCCATCGCCGCCGCCATGCTGGCGGGCGTTCTACTGCGCTTCGGCCTCGACGCCTTTGCGTCGATGGAGACCGACTTCATCCTGGTGCTGTCGATGTTTCTGACCTACCTCGCCGCCCGGCACTGGCTGCGTCGGTACGCCATCCTGCTCGTGCTGGTGGTGGCGCTCGGCGTCGCCGCCCTGCTGGGAGAGATCGACGCGGCGGGAACCCATCTGATCCTGACGCTGCCACAACCCATCTGGCCGACTTTCTCGTTGTCCAGCCTGATCGGCGTGGGCATTCCACTCTTCGTGGTGACGATGGCCTCTCAAAACGCACCCGGTGTGGCGACGCTGCGGGCAGCCGGCTACGATACCCCGGTATCGCCGTTGATGATCTGGACCGGGCTGACAACGCTTCTGTTGGCGCCGTTCGGCGCATTCAGCATCTGCCTGGCGGCCATCACAGCGGCCATCTGCATGGGACCCGACGTCCATCCGGAGGCCGACAAACGTTATCCCGCGGCCATGTGGGCAGGCGGATTCTATTTGCTGGCAGGTCTCTTCGGCGGCTCGATCGGGACGCTCTTCGACGCCTTGCCCCCGGGGCTCGTACTGGCGATAGCCGGGCTCGCGCTGCTGCCAACCATCGGGAGCAGTCTTCATCGCGCGCTATTGGAGGCCCACCAGCGTGAGGCCGCCCTGGTGACCTTCCTGGTCACCGGTTCCGGCGTCACGCTGTTCGGCGTGGGTGCCGCATTCTGGGGGCTCGTGGCCGGCATGCTGGTACTGATCACCGCCTCCCCGCAGCGCCCGACCTGACCTCAGATACCGCTCAAGGCGCCTTGCCGGAAGCCTTCCCCGGGGCTCTCGATCGGCTCGACATCCACCGCCACCTCGAGTTCGTGGGCGCCGCCGCCGTTCATGACCCCTTTGAGCGGCGGCACATCACCGTAATCCCGCCCCCACCCCAGCACGAGATGGCGCTCGCCCGGCACACTGCCGTTGGTGGGGTCGTACTCGAGCCACCCCCAATTCGGAATGTGCACCGCCACCCAGGCATGCGAGGCATCGGCGCCAACCAAGCGCGGCTGTCCGGGCGGCGGCAGCGTCTCGAGGTAGCCGCTGACGTAGCGTGCCGACAACCCCAGAGAGCGCAGGCATCCAATCATCAGGTGCGCAAAGTCCTGGCAGACACCCCGCCGCGCTTCCAGCACCGTCAGCACCGGGGTAGCCAGCGACGAGAACTCGGGATCGTAGGTGAAATTCTCGAATATCCTGCGGTTGAGATCGTCCACACCCTCTCTCAGCGACCGACCCGCCGGAAAGCTGGGCGCGGCGAACGCGCGCAGTGCAGGCTCGCGGGATACGAACGGAGAATCCAGCTGGAACTGCCGCAGTTCCGGCGTACGGCCGGCATGACGCGCCGCGGATTGCCAGTCATCGTCGATCTCTTCCGGCGGCAGCGGCCGTCCCAGTGTCTCCAGACAGGTGATGGCCGTGACCGACAACGCCATATGAATCTCCTGGACACTGAAGAAGTTCACCCGATTGCCGAAGAAGTCGACCCGCTGATGGCTGACCGCGGGGCGCGGCACGATATCGAGCTCGGTGCCATCGACCCTCTGCCAGGAGAGCGCTCGGGGCACTACTCGTGCCTCGTTGTGACACAGTGATACCGGCGCGGCGTAATCGTAACGAGTCGAGTGGCGGACACGGTAACGCATGACGAAATCCTGTAACGGTAGACGTGGCCTATGGCGCCTGCATGGGGACCAACTGACGCGGCGTTTCGACGTGGCTGAAATGGCTGTGCTCGATGGCGAGCGAAAGGCTGCCGAGCGGCGCGGCCAGCGCATCCAGCAGCACCGCCAGGGCCTGCCTGGCATCGTCGTCGTCATCCAGTCTCGAGAGCCGTTCCAGATCGGCCAGGTGCAGCGCCGAACGCGCCTGGATCAGCAGGCGGGCCTCTTCACTTCGGTAAGGGGTGTTGCTGGGCTGCGGCAGGCGCTCGATCTGGCGCTCCAGGCGCTTGAACATGTAGCCTACCGAGCGCGGGTTGGCCTCGTCGAACAGCAGCAGATCGAGAATGGCTGCGGGATGAAGCTCGCTCCGATAGCGTCGCCGGTAAGCTGTCGCATTGTCGGTCGTGGCCAGGACCACGTCCCACAGTGACTCGCCGGCATGAGCCGAATCGATCAGCGCCAGTCTCAGCAGAGTCAATGTCGCCAGGGAGCGCTCGAGGAAACGCCCGATATCCATGAAACGCCAGCCGAAATGGTGCGGCATGGTCTCGTTGCAAAGCCCGAAAAAGGCAGCGAGTTGCGTGATCACCGTCTCCACCGATCGACGCCCCTGATCGATGCCCGCCAGGGGGAGGCGGCCCGACTCCTGCCGCAGTTGATTGAAGACCCGCCAGGCATCGTCACCGAGATGATCGCGCACCGCGCGACAGTTGTTGGCCATGCGTGAGACGAGCGTCGGCAGGCTGCCGTCCCGGTCCTGCTGGAACAGCGCCAGCAGGCGTTCGCGATACGCGGAGAAGCGTTCCTCCGACATCTCGTCGGGTGAGAGTGCCTCCGGCTCCATCAGGTGCAGGATATCGGCCAGCGTGTCATCCGCGAGCCCTTCTTGATCCTGCTCGAGCAGTCGGTAGAGCGCTTCGCGCAGCAGCCGGGAGCGGACATCGAGACGCTCGCCATAACGCCCCACCCAGAACAGACTATCGGCAACGCGACTGGGAAGATCGGCACCGTCACGCGTCACCACCAGAGGCTGTCGCGAACGTCGCAACCGGCTGACGTGGGGCTGCGGTTCGTAGGCGGTAACCCAGACGTCCTTGACGCACTGGCTGGACCGCATGGCAGTCTCCGGCGCGCCCTGCCAGGCCACGCCGCCGGGCATTACCTCGTAGTCGCTGAAGCGGTAGTCCGCATCGAAGACCGCCTGGCTGAAGCAGCGGACATTGAATGTCGAAGGCGCCAGGCGGGCGCAGTCGCGGCTGAAAAACGGCGCGGTGGCGGCGACCAGCGGCTGCTGGGCCACATACCGGTCCGGTTGGGCAACGATCGACTGGCGCAGGCGTCCGGCCGCCTCTTCGCTGAGACCGGCGGGAGAGACCCAATTCCGATCGCCGTCGAGGCGCTGGAAGTCCAGCGTCTCGAAGCCCGCCATCGCCCAGGCGAGCCCTTCCGGTTGCCCGCACCAGTGGCGTTCGGGGCTGCCGATCTGCAACGTCTCGCCGAGCAACCGCTCGCACAGTGACGGCAGGTAGGCGGCGATCAGGGGATGCTCCAGCGCTCCCACCCCCGGCGGGTTGGCGACTCCGACGCCACCCGCCCGTATCGCCTCCAGCAGGCCCGGCACGCCGATCAGCGAGTCGCCACGCAGTTCCAGCGGATCGACCCAGCCGTCGCCAATATGGCGCAGCAGCACGTCGACGGGCTGGAGGCCACCCAGCGTGCGCATCCAGAGCCGTGAATCCCGCACCACCAGATCCCCGCCTTCCACCAGCGCCAGATTGAGATAGTTGGCCAGATAGGCGTGTTCGAAATAACTGTCGTGGCCAGGCCCAGGCGCCAGCAGCGCGATGGTGGGATGATCGAGATTGAATCGTGACAGCGACGACAGAGAATGGTGTTGCGCGCCGAGAAACCCGGCGAGTCGCTTCAGCGGTGCGTTGCGGTAGAGGTCCGGCAGCGCGCGGGCCATGGCGATACGGTTCTCGAGAGCGAATCCCATCCCCGAAGGAGACTGGACACGGTCGGCCAGCACCTGCCACTGACCCTCGGCGTTCCGGGTCAGATCCACGCCGTGCAACAGCAAGCCCGAGTCGTCGTCGCTGAAGAGTTGATCGCATGGAAGCAGAAAGGCAGGGTTGGCATACAGCGCATCGGCCGGCAGAATGCCCTCCGCCAGCATCCGGCGGGGGCCGTACATATCCTTGAGCACGGCGGCCAGCAGCCGGCTGCGTTGACGCAAGCCCTGCTCGAGGCGTTTCCATTCCCGAGGAGAGATCACCAGAGGCAGCGGATCCAACCACCACTGCCGGCGACTGCCCGCTTCGTCATTGGGCAGGTTGTAAGTCACGCCATTCTCGTGCAGCAGGTGCTGCACTTCCTCCGCTCGCTGAACCAGCGACTCCCGCCCCAGTCGTTCCAACTGGTGGAGCAGCGGCAGCCAGCGGCGGCGCACCGAGCCATCGGAAGCGACCAGCGCATCGTGGACATCGCCGGAGGTATAGGTCTCCAGCCAGGAAGGGCGAAGCGTCTCGGTTACTACCATCGTCTTTTATCTAGGTATGCGCCGGGACTCCTTCCCAGCGGCCATTCATCACCGGGCTCCTGCCGGTGTCGTGGGGCCGGCCAGATCGCCGCCCCTCTCTCCACTGTAACGCGCTGGACTAGCAACGCTCGATTCAAAAAACTTGCGCCCGACGGATGATGGGCTGGAACCGAACCTAGCCGATCCCCGTCGTCCGTTCACGTAGATCCAGGGTGAACGGATAATCGTCACTGATCGATGCGTCGGGCACGTCATGGGTGCCCTGGCGGTGGCCGTGAGGCTGGAACCGGGCCAGGCGACGCGCCTCGGCCTCATTGGCATTGACCGGGAAAGTCTCGAAGTTGCGCCCGGCCGGATGCGAGACGTGATAGCGGCAGCCGCCGATCGAGCGCCGATTCCAGGTGTCGATGATGTCGAACACCAGCGGCGCGTGAACCGGGATCAGGGGATGGAGCGCCGACGGCGGCTGCCAGGCCCGGTAGCGTACCCCGGCCACCGCCTCGCCATTGCGCTCCGTGGCCCTCAACGGCACGCGGTGTCCATTGCAGGTCACCACGTAGCGATCGCCGCTCATCCCGCCTACCTTCACCTGCAGACGCTCCACCGAGGAGTCCACGTAGCGCGAGGTGCCACCCCCGGCGGCCTCCTCGCCAAGCACGTGCCATGGCTCGATCGCCTGACGTAGCTCCAATTCAACGCCCTGATACTGCACGCGCCCGAGAACCGGGCAACGAAACTCCAGGAACGGGGCGAACCACTCCGGCTCGAAGACCATTCCATCGTTGCCGAGTTCGACCAGTATCTCCTCGAGGTCGCGCCAGAGATAGTGCGGCAACATCCAGCGATCATGCAGCGCCGTGCCCCAACGTACCAGATTGCCGTATGCCGGGCGGTCCCAGAAGCGCGCAACCAGCGCACGGATCAGCAAGCCCTGCATCAGGCTCAGGCGGGGGTGCGGCGGCATCTCGAACCCGCGCAACTCGAGCAGCCCCAGCCGGCCGGTGTCGCTATCCGGCGAGTAGAGCTTGTCGATGCAGAATTCGGCACGGTGGGTATTGCCGGTGAGGTCGGTCAGCAGATGGCGGAAGAGCCGATCCACCAGCCAGGGCTGCGCGGCCTCCTCCCGACTCAATTGACCCAGCGCGATCTCGAGCTCGTGAAGCGACTCGTGACGTGCCTCGTCCACGCGCGGGGCCTGACTGGTGGGGCCGACGAACAATCCCGAGAAGAGGTAGGAGAGCACTGGATGCCGCTGCCAATAACTGACCAGGCTACCGAGCAGCGCTGGCCGACGCAGGAACGGCGACTCCGCCGGTGTCGCTCCACCCAAGGTCACGTGATTACCGCCACCGGTGCCGGTGTGGCGGCCGTCGAGCATGAACTTTTCGGCCCCCAGACGCGTCTGTCGGGCCTCTTCGTAGAGGATCTCGGTCTGGGCGACCAGTGCCGCCCAGCTCGGCGCCGGCATGATATTGACCTCGATCACCCCGGGATCCGGGGTGATCATGAACTGTCTGAGGCGCGCATCGGCGGGCGGCGGATAGCCCTCGACGAACACCGGCATCTCAAGTTCCGCAGCCGTATGCTCGATCGCCGCGATCAACGCCAGATAGTGGTCGATCTCCGTCACCGGCGGCACGAAGACGTAGAGCTGGCCATCGCGCGTTTCCAGGCACAGGCTGGTACCGATGACGTCGGGCTGGTCGTTGACCGCAGTGGCTTCGGCACTCCCGGCAGCATGGCGGTTACTGCTCAAGGCGTTGTAAGGCAGACTCTCGGCGCTCTCCAGCCGCCCATCGGTTTCCGCGTCGGGCCTCGCCATGGCATGCCTCACTGCGTGGTAACGACGCGTCACACCAAAGTGCGGGTCGGCCATGGCCAATGGCGGCGCCCACAGCGACCGTGGCTGATCGACACCTCTGAACGCCGACTGGGGTAGCGACGACAGCGGCAACCGCAGCCCCATCGGCGAATCGCCCGGAATCAGGTAGAGATGATCGCGCCGCAGCGGCCACTCGCCACTCTGCCAGCCACCCAGCCGGGGGGCGTAGCGCAGCGGTAGCGCATACCCCGTCACGGTGCCGAGCCCCCTTTCCAGTAGCCGGGCCAGCCGGCGGCGCTCTTCATCGTCGTCGAGATCGTGCTCGCGAGGATCCACATCCACCGCCAGCGTCTGCTCGCGCCACAGATAGTAGATGGCATCCTCGTAGCCCGGCAGCAAATGGCCAGCGTCGACTCCCAGATGCCCGGCAAGCGCCTCGCCAAAGCGTAACGCATCCGTGGTGGCGTAGCCGGGGTCGGCGGTTTCGTCTGCCAGCCAGCGCTCGTCACGCCATACCGGCACCCCATCCTCGCGCCAGTAGCAGGCCAGCGCCCAGCGCGGCAACGGCTCGCCCGGATACCACTTGCCCTGGCGATAATGCAGCAACCCACCGGGTGCGAAAGCGCGACGCAGACGCTTGAGCAACTGACCGGAGAGCTTGCGCTTGGTCTCGCCCTGAGCTGCGGTGTTCCACTCGTCGGCCTCCATGTCGTCGACAGACACGAACGTCGGCTCGCCCCCCATGGTCAGCCGCACGTCGCCGGCCACCAGCCGTTGGTCCACCTGCTCGCCGAGCCGGTCGATCGATCGCCATTGCTCATCGCTGTAGGGCCGGGTGACGCGGGGATCCTCGTGGATTCGCTCGATGCTCATGGCGAAATCGAACGTCACCTCGCATTCGTCGGAATAACCGACGATGGGCGAGGCGCTGGTGGGTTCCGGTGTCGCGGCCAGCGGAATATGGCCCTCGCCTGCCAGCAGCCCGGAGGTGGGGTCGAGCCCGATCCAGCCGGCGCCGGGCACGAAGACCTCCGTCCATGCGTGCAGATCGGTGAAGTCGGTTTCGGTGCCGGAAGGACCATCGATCGACTTGACGTCCGCCGTCAGTTGGATGAGGTAACCGGACACGAAGCGCGCCGCCAGGCCGAGGTGGCGCGCAATCTGGACCAGCAGCCAGGCGGAATCCCGGCACGAGCCGCGGGCTTTCCCTAGGGTCTCTTCCGCGCTCTGGACACCTGGCTCCATTCTCACCAGGTATTGGATGTCCTGCTGCAGGCGCTGGTTGAGCCGCACCAGAAAATCGGCGATGGCAAAGTCACCCTTGGGCACCCCGGCCAACCACTCCGTCAATCGCGGGCCGTGCTCGCGAACTTCCAGATAGGGCGCCAGTTCCTTGCGCAGCGCTTCCGGATAATCGAACGGATAGCGTTCGGCATAACTCTCGACGAAAAAGTCGAACGGGTTGATCACCGTCATCGGCGCGACCACCTCGACCGATACGTCGAGACGCGTCAATGGCTCCGGGAACACCACGCGGGCGATGAAGTTGCCGAAGGGATCCTGCTGCCAGTTGAGGAAGTGCGGCTGAGCCGAGATGTTCAGTGAGTAGGCTTCGATCGGCGTGCGGCAGTGCGGCGCCGGCCGCAACCGAATCAGATGCGGGGAGAGGCCGACCGGGCGATCGAACACGTAAGAGGTACGGTGAGACAACGCAACACGTAAGGTCATGGCGATCTCTTGGTCGAGTGAGGGTCTCGTCGTGGACTTCGTGACACAAGATTGAACAAATTCAGGCTAACAGGGTAGGCATTTAACGTGACAGCGACATGGGCCTCTCACTATGCTTGATCGTGCATGCCGACTCTTTATATACACGGTTTTGCCACAATGGGCGACGCGATAACACTTAACAACTGCGTCCTCGATCCGCCGACAGGAGTCTTCCCCATGGCCAATGTGGATTGGACGCACTATTCGAACCAGCACTTCTACGACGAACTGCTCAGCACCAACGGCATTCCCCGGGAAGCGGCCAAGCCGCTATGCGACATCCTCGCCAGCTTCACCTCCAAGGAACTCGACGAACGCAAGATCGCCGCGGAAGTGGCCATACGGACGATGGGTATCACCTTTACCGTCTACTCCGAGGGCAGCACCATCGACCGGGCCTGGCCCTTCGACATCGTGCCTCGCATCATCCCGGCCAAGGAGTGGCGAGTCGTCGAGGCGGGGCTCAAGCAGCGCGTCGATGCGCTGAACCTGTTCATCGATGATCTCTACCATGACCAGCAGGTCGTCAAGGATGGCGTGCTGCCCGGGGAGGTTCTGGCCCAATCGGTCAACTTCCGTCCCCAGTGCATGGGCATCGACCCGCCGCATGGCGTCTGGGCCCACATCTGCGGCTCCGATCTGGTTCGCGACAGCGACGGGACCCTCTATGTCCTCGAGGATAACCTGCGGGTGCCCTCCGGTGTCTCGTACATGCTGGAGAATCGCAACGTCACCAAGCGGGTATTGCCCGAGCTGTTCGAGACCGGCCGCATCCTGCCGGTCGACGACTATCCCGCCCAGCTCTACGACATGCTGGCCAGCATGTCGCCACGCCCCAGCGACGAGCCGCAGATCGTGGTGCTGACCCCCGGCATCTACAACTCGGCTTATTACGAACACGCCTATCTCGCCCAGCAGATGGGGGTCGAACTGGTCCAGGGATCCGACCTGATCGTGGACGACGACGATATCGTGCACATGCATACCGTCGATGGGCTCAAGCGTGTCGACGTGATCTATCGGCGCGTCGACGATCTTTTCCTGGACCCGGAGGCTTTCCACCCGGATTCCCTGCTCGGCACGCCGGGGCTGATGCGGGCCTGGCGGTCGGGGAAGGTGGCGCTGGCCAACGCTCCCGGCGCCGGTGTCGCCGACGACAAGGTGGTCTACGCCTTCGTGCCCAAGCTGATCAAGTACTATCTCGACCAGGAACCGACCATCCCCAACGTCCCCAGCTATCTCTGCATGCTCGATGAGGATCGCCGCTATGTACTCGATCACCTCGATGAGTTGGTGGTCAAGCCCGCCAACGAATCGGGCGGATACGGCATGCTGATCGGCCCACGGGCCACCGAGCAGGAGCGCCGGGAGTTCGCCAGGCGCATCGAGGCCGATCCGCGCAATTACATGGCGCAGCCCACGCTTGCCCTATCCACCGCACCTACACTGTTCGACGGGGCTCCGGAACCCCGCCACGTCGATCTGCGACCCTTTATCCTCTCCGGCCCCGAAACGCACGTCACCATGGGCGGACTGACCCGCGTGGCCCTGGTCAAGGACTCGCTGGTCGTCAACTCTTCCCAGGGTGGAGGCAGTAAGGACACCTGGATCGTCGAAACCGAGGGGGAGTGAGACCATGCTGTCACGAGTTGCCGAAAATCTTTACTGGCTGGCGCGCTACGTCGAGCGCGCCGAGGACACGGCCCGACTGATCAGCGTCAATAGCAACCTCCTGCTCGACATGCCCGGCAAGGCGGCGCTGAGCTGGTCGACGCTGATCGACATCACCGGCAGCGGCGAAGTCTTCGACACCCTGTTCGAGGAACGCAACGAACGCAATGTGGTGGATTTTCTCTGCCTGTCACGCGAGCACGACAGCTCGATCCTGTCGTCGCTGGCCAACGCGCGGGAAAACCTGCGTACCACCCGCGACGTGGTACCGCGGGAGATCTGGGAAGAGGTCAACCGCTGCTACCTGGAGATCAGCGAGCAGACGCAGAGCGGCATGAAACCGCGCCAGCGCGATGGGTTTCTGAAGAGCGTGACCCGGGCCTGCCAGACGCTGACCGGCTTGATCGAGGGCACCTTGAGCCACACCGAAGCCCGCACCTTCCTCTCGCTGGGGCGTCATCTCGAGCGCGCCGACATGACGACGCGGATCATCGATGTGCGCTCCGGCAATCTGCTCCCCCGCAATCCGGAAGAGCTGATCCCGTTCGAACACCTGCAGTGGATGAGCGTGCTCAAGTCGCTGACGGCCTACCAGATGTATCGCCAGAATGTGAGATTGCGGGTAAGAGGACCGGACGTGCTGCGCTTTTTGCTGCAGAACCGCGCCCTGCCCCGGTCCGTGCTGCGCAGCCTGGATGAAGTCAGTTGGGAGCTGCAGTCGCTGCCCAACCACGATCGTCCTTTGGCGGTCGCCGCCCTGGTCCGCGCGGAGGTTGCCGAAGCGGACGTCCAGTCGCTGGCGCGCGCGCCGGATCAGTTGCACCAGTTGATCGACGAGTTCCAGATTGGCTTCAACAATCTTCACGAAGCGATCGCCGGCGCCTACTTCGCGGTGAGCGAACGGCCGGTCAAGTCGTCGCAAAGCCAGGAGCAGACGACTCTGGACCACGACGATGACGATTGACGAAAATTGACGCGGGCTTCGGGACGCGGCGTCGGGAGGACGGCCATCCAGAAAATCGCCAGCGTGGGCCACGACGTGACCCGATGCGCCTCGGCACATCGGGCCTGTATGCTTCGTCCCCACTCGCTTTTCAGGCGGTCGTCGTCGCGCCTCTCGCCACCAATTGATGGACGTAACGGAGCTTGTCACGAATCGGTGGCGTGATGATCAACGGCACGATGTCCAGCAACCCCATCTCGCGATTGAGTTCGTTCAAGGCGAGGCCGATCTGCTGGTAGGCCAGGATCATGTCATCGATACCGCCGTCGTGCTCGGCCCGGCGCATGCCCAGGCTGGCGGCCGTATCGAGCACGGCGACGATGTCCTGATAGGCGGCGAAGGTCTCGGCAAAATCCTCCCAGGCGTGCATGGTCGCGTAGGCCGAGACATGGGATCTCTGCCAGTCCGGCGCGGGCCCCTGCTCGTAGTAGCGCTCCAGCGCCTCGGCATAGGTCGGGGAGTCGTGATCCCCGAAGACAGCCCGGCTCCCCTCCTCATCCTGCCCCTTGATCAGCAAATCCCAGTAATAATGGCCGATCTCGTGGCGGAAGTGGCCGATCAGGGTCCGGTGGGACTCGTTCATATCGACGCGCAGGCGCTCCCGCTCTGCGTCGTCGGTCTCCTTCAAATTGATCGTGATCAAGCCTTGGGCATGGCCGGTATAGACTTTCTCGCTGCTTCCGGTCGATCGCCAGAGGCCGGCGTCCGGCATGGCATCGGCCATGAACGCGAAACTGAGCGGCAATGGCGATCCGTCCTGGGGAGCGGGATGCGGCAGGCCGATCAGGTCCAGGGTGTAGAAAAGCCGCCGCTTGGCAGCTTCCAACGCTGCCCAGCGTGCCCGATGCCCCTCGACCGAGAGATCGGGAATCACCGCATTGTGCCGACAGCAGTCACAGAGCCCACCATACGCCGCGTGATCTTCCGCAGTCTGCATCCGATTGCAGACGCCCTCGCTGGCAAAGTTGAAGCATTTGACCAGGGCCTGGCCACATCCCGGGTTGGCACAACGGTAGCCGACCTCGCTATCCGGGATCATCGCCGCGATGGCTTGGCACGAAGGGCACCAGCCAACTTCGGCATCGCAGACGACGCACCGGGTATTATCGAAGAACAGCCGACTCGGCGGCTTGCAGTGATGGCATTCGAACGTACGCATGACCAATCTCCCTATCAGTGGCGCAGCGAGGCCGACGGCGGAATGATTCCACACGCCAGACAAGAAGATTAGCAAAATGCAGCAGACTCAGGAGTCCATCGCGTCGCCACGATCGAATTCGATTCTGGAGAAGGCCTGATCCAGGGTTTCCACACGTTCCACCACCGGGGGGTTCCCAGCCTCGATATCGCGCCCGGTACGAGTCTCGATCAGCGCGGCGAGCGACGTGCCGTCGAGGTGGCCGTCATAGTGAACGCTATCGATCGAGGCATCGCCGGAGCCCGGCAGATAGATCGTGTTATTGGAAAAGTCCACCGCGTAGGCGATTACACCGGGGATGATGAACAATAGCAGCCCCAACCCGTCGGCAATCGCCACGCCAGGATCGATGCGACCCTGGAGCTGCCCCTTGCGCTCGGGATAGAAGAGCGTGCCGCAACCGGCAAGCGAGAGGATGAGCCCGGAGATGACCGCGCCCGCCACGAGACGTCGCAATAGTGAAAGCATCGAAAGGTTCCAGTGACAGATGGTGACGCAAGGTAACCTAATCCATCACCCATCGTCAGTCCAGGCATCATGGCTGGCCAGGTATTTTCGAAAGTGGCGCCCGAGCGACGGTCGGGCGCCTGGCCAAAACCGGCCACTGGCTCAGACCAGTGACGCGCCGTAACCCCACAGCAGCACGGTAATGGCCAGCAACGCCTCCAGCACCAGTACGCCAATGGCAAGCGCAGCGCTCGAAGCCCGCATCCCCTCGTGCTGATCGATACCGAGGAACGACGGTAATCCCGCGTAGACGAGGTAGACCGTGTAACAGAGTCCGGCAATGCCGGCCAGCAGGCACAGCCACACCAGCGGATAAAGGGCCACCACGCCGCTCAGGAACATGGGGGTCGCCATGTAGCCCGCGAACACGACGCAATGGCTCAGATCCGGGCGCTCGGGATAGCGACGCGCCAGCCAGTGGATGACGTTTCCCATCAGCCACACGGCCCCCAGAATCAGCGCATAGAAGATGATGGCCAGCAGCACCGCCGTCGATGGCGACACGCTCACCGTCTTCGCCATCCCGGTCTCCGTCGTCCCGAAGTGCCAACCCACCACGGTCGTGCCGATGAAGGCGCAGACCACCGGGATGGCGGCCATCAGCAGTACGTGAGATCCATAGAAGTGCGACACGGTCTCGTTTTCGCCACGAATCTGTTGCCATTCGCGATTGGGATGCGTGAGCAGCCCCCAGACGTGATGAATCATGAAACACCTCCTTCCGGCGCGGGCCGCCAACGACGGATTGTCGATGGTGTCCTGTTCCGCTTGCCTCTCCGACGATGCCGGATGCGGCCCTGTCTCTCACTATAGAAAAGATCGTCAGAGTGAACAGTCGAATCTCAGATGAAGTGCGAGTCAGCGAGACGGTGCGAGCGGAGTGCGGCTCTGGCGAGGAGGTTTTTGCCGAGCACCCTTTCCCGCCTGCTGTTCCCCTCTCTATACTGGCCGCCCGATGATTGACTGCAGATCTCGCCATATCGAGCATATGCCGCGTTCCGCTTGACGCTGATGAATACAGGAAAGAACACCCCCATGCGTGCCAGCCAACTACAGATCTCGACCCTCAAGGAAACACCGGCGGACGCGGAGATCGTCAGCCACCAACTGATGTTGCGAGCCGGCATGATCCGGCGCCTGACGGCGGGGCTCTACACCTGGCTGCCAGTAGGCGTAAGGACGTTGCGCAAGGTCGAGCGCATCGTTCGCGAGGAGATGGACCGGGCCGGCGCGCAGGAGGTGTTGATGCCGGCGGTACAGCCCGCGGAACTATGGCAGGAGTCCGGACGCTGGGACGAATATGGCCCCGAGCTGCTGCGCCTCAAGGATCGCCATCAACGCGACTACTGTGTCGGCCCGACCCATGAAGAGGTGATCACCGACCTGGTGCGGCGCGAGATCGGCAGCTACAAGCAGTTACCGACCAACTTCTACCAGATCCAGACCAAGTTTCGCGACGAGATCCGCCCCCGTTTCGGCGTCATGCGCTCCCGCGAATTCATCATGAAGGATGCGTACTCGTTCGATACCGACGAAGCCGGGCTCAAGGCTTCCTATCAGCGCATGTACGACGCCTATGTCCGGATCTTCACCCGCCTGGGCCTCGATTTCCGTCCGGTACTGGCCGACAACGGTTCCATCGGCGGTACCGGCTCGCACGAGTTCCACGTGCTGGCCGATTCCGGCGAGGATGCCGTGGTCTTCTCCACCGGCTCGGACTACGCCGCCAATATCGAGAAGGCCGAGGCGCTGCCGCCCGCGGGCGCCGAGCGCGATGCTCCGCAGGAAACCATGCGTCAGGTGCCCACGCCCGGCGTCCGCACGATCGCGGCACTGGTCGACGGCTTCGATCTTCCGATAGAGAAGACCGTCAAGACGCTGATCGTGCATGCCGCCGATGGTGGCCTGATCGCGCTGATGGTGCGTGGCGATCATCAGCTCAACGAGATCAAGGCCGAGAATCTCGAGCTCGTCGCGGCGCCGTTGACCATGGCCAGCGAGGAGGAGATCCGGGCCGCCATCGGCGCGGGTCCCGGCTCGCTGGGGCCGGTCGATTTGCCGCTACGACTGATCGTCGATCACAGCGTCGCCCTGATGAGCGATTTCGGTGCAGGTGCCAACGTCGACGATCACCACCTGTTCGGGATCAACTGGGAGCGGGACCTGCCGCTGCCGGCAGTCGCCGATCTGCGCAATGTGGTCGAAGGCGACCCGTCGCCGGATGGCAAGGGCACGCTGTCGATCACCCGGGGCATCGAGGTCGGCCACGTGTTCCAGCTCGGTCAGAAGTACTCGCGGGCCATGAACGCCACCGTTCTCGATGACAGCGGTCAACCGGCGACCGTGTGGATGGGCTGCTACGGCATCGGCATCACCCGCGTGGTGGCGGCGGCCATCGAACAGAATCACGACGCCGGCGGCATCATCTGGCCCGACGCCATCGCGCCCTTCCAGCTGGCGATCGTGCCGATGAACGCCCACAAGTCGGACCGGGTTCGCGACACCGCCGACAGGCTCTATCAGGAACTGACCGCTGCCGGCATCGACGTGCTGCTGGATGATCGCGACCTGCGCCCCGGGGTGAAGTTCGCCGATCAGGAGTTGATGGGCATCCCGCACCGCCTGGTGGTCGGCGATCGCGGACTCGACAAGGGCGAGCTGGAGTACAAGGGGCGTCGCGACAGCGATGTCACCATGGTGGCGCTGGACGACCTCCACCCCTTCCTCGACGCCAGGTTCGCCTGATCACGCGCCAGCTCGTGACACGGTCTCTTCTCGTGCTGGCGACGACGACCTGGCTCGTCGCCGCCAGCGCGCATGCCGGGGAGCAGACCGCAAGCGGAGTCGACGAGCCGCCCTCCCGGGCGCTGCTCGATGCCCTGTCGCGGGTCATGGCGGCGCCCGACGGGTTCGAGGATGTCTTCGACGCTCAGGTATGGCTACTGGACATGCAGTCGCGACTGGCCAGACGACAGCCCAAGGCTTACCCCTCCCGGCCTCGGCGGCTGGCACTGCTCGAACGCATCCATGCCGAAGCCAGGCGTGCCGGTCTGCCGCCCGAGCTGGTCCTGGCGCTGATCGATGTGGAGAGCCGCTTTCAGCCCGCGGCAGTTTCGTCGGCCGGGGCGCTGGGGTTGATGCAGGTGATGCCGTTCTGGAAAGCCGAGATCGGCCGTCCGCAGGACGACCTCCACGATATCGACACCAACCTTCGCTACGGCTGCACCATCCTCGCGCACTACCTCCAGCGCGAGCAAGGTGACTGGACCCGTGCGCTGGCTCGCTACAACGGAAGCCTGGGCCGCACGAGCTATCCGGAGCAAGTGATGCAGGCCTGGTTCAGCCGGTGGTGGGTCGATCGCTGACCCCGCCTCCGATTCCGCTAGCGTTTACGATCCTCGACCTCGGTGTGTGATGTACCCGGCGGGAGCGGATGGCCCTTGGCCAGCTCGGCCCGTGTCGCCTCGCGCACCGCCAGGATCTCGATGTCGTAGGTCAGCGTCTCTCCTGCCAGCGGATGGTTGGCATCCACGGTGACCCGAGCATCGTCGATCGCGACTACCGTGACCGTGCGCGGACCATCCGGCCCCTGAGCCTGGAACCGCTGGCCGGCCTTCAACCCTTGGTCCTGTGGGAAAGCCGAGCGCGCACTGACGCCGACCAGCGCTTCGTCGCGCTCGCCATAGGTTTCGTCAGGCGCCAGCGTGACGCTCAGCCGCTCGCCGGAGCGCCTTGAGGCCAGCGCGCTCTCCAGTGCCGGGAACAGATTGCCGTGGCCGTGAAGATATTCGAGTGGTTGTTGACGCGCCCGGGAATCGTCCAGGGTGCGACCTCGCTCGTCCGCGAGGACATAGTGCAGGGTCGTAACGTGAGACGTTTCGATGGCGAGCTGACTCATGATGACTCCGGGGTTGAGGGTGAGAGTTGTGGCGATGGATCGACGGCTGGCGCCGGCCCGAGAAATGCCCGCGCGCGCTCACCCAGACAGGCTTGACCATCGACTGGCGGCAGCCCGGCCAACATGCCCATTGATCTGTTGTGCCTCGCGCGGCTGGCGCTCATCGATGCCTCGGACAGCGGTCAGGAGGGATGCTTGCGCAACGCCCCCACAGGCACCTCGAGACGCTGGGTCTGCTGCAGCAGGTTGAGCAGCACGATGGCCCGCTCCTCGCCCTTCTGCGCTTCGAAAACGGCCTGAAGCGCACGGAAAGGCCCGTCGGTGATCTCGACGATATCGCCCTGGCGATAGTAGACATTGGCACGATCACGACGGCTGTCGGCGCTGATGCGATCACGGAGCGTCTCGACCAGTGCATCCTGGACGAATACCGGCTCGTTACCGAAACTGACCAGCCGCAGCACACCGCGGGTGGAGCGGATCGGCCGCCAGTTACTGGCCATTCGATCGAGACGAATGAAAAGGTAGTGCGGGAACAGCGGCTCGGACACCCAGGCGAGCTTGCCACGGCGGCGCTTCTGGACCTCGAGCACCGGGTGGAACACCTCGTAGCCCTGGTTGTCGAGATGTTCACTGGCACGAAACGACTCGCCGCCCTTGCATTGGATCACGTACCAGCGGGGTAGCGACTCGCCGTCCTGCGTCGGCTCACCGGTCATCGAACTATCCTTCCTGATCACAGCCACTAAAGAGACAATCCCTGTCGTCTGGCCCGCTGCCGGGGCAATATCACCTGCTATCGCGGCATCGCCAGCGCGCCATTCGGACCAGACGCGACAGGCCATCTAGCGTACCATTTTCGATCCGACTCGTCCGCCCGCGGCGAGTCGACCCGGTTTTTGGGAGGTTGCATGCAACGCGAGCCACGTGACTGGCTGACATCCTTGCGCGTCTATCTGCGGGCCCCGGTCATGACCTTGCTGTTCCTGGGGTTTTCCGCCGGCCTACCCTACCTGCTGGTGTTCTCGACGCTTACCGCCTGGCTCGAGGATAGCGGCGTCGAAGTGGCCGCCATCGGTTTCTTCAGTTGGGTAGGACTGCTCTATTCGATCAAGCTGTTCTGGGCGCCGATCGTCGACCGCGTCAGGCTGCCGCTGATCGGGCGCTGGCTGGGCCAGCGCCGCAGCTGGATGCTGCTGGGCCAGTGCCTGATCGGCGGTGGCCTGCTCGGCCTCTCCGGGTTGGACCCCGCTAACCACCTGCCGCTGGTGGCGGTATTCGCCCTGGTCACCGCCTTCGGCGCCGCGACCCAGGACATCGTCATCGATGCCTATCGTATCGAGTCCGGCGAAGCGGCCATCCAGGCGGCCATGGCATCGACCTACATCATCGGCTATCGCATCGGTATCGTGATGGCTGGCGCGGGTGCGCTCTATATCGCCGACGCCGCCTCCTGGGCGGTCGCCTACTTGAGCATGGCCGCGCTGGTGGCGGTGGGCATGATAACCGTGCTGGTTCGGCCGGAGCCGCCTCGTCCGCAGAGCCTCTCGGTGGTGCTGTTTCATCCCCGGGTCAAGCGCTTCCTGCGCCAGCGCCGACAGCGGCCCGCCTGGCAACGTCAAGCCGGCGCCTGGCTGATCGCCGCGGTGGTCTGCCCGATCAGTGACTTCTTCCAACGCTACGGCCGGCTGGCGCTGTGGTTGTTGCTCTTCATCGGCATCTACCGGATCAGCGATATCTCGATGGCGGCGATGGCCAATCCGCTCTACCTGAGCCTGGGCTTCACCAAGAGCGATATCGCCAGTGTCACCAAGGTCTTCGGCGTGCTGATGACCATCGGCGGCGGGGTACTGGGCGGCTTGCTGGTGGTCCGCTACGGACTTGGCCGAATGCTGATCTTGGGTGCGCTCGCGGTGGCGCTGACCAATCTGCTGTTCGCCTTGCTCGCCACCGGCGGCAACAGCCTGCCACTGCTGGTCGTCGCCATCACCGGCGACAACCTGGCCAATGGACTCGCCAGCACGGTCTTCATCGCCTTCCTGTCGAGCCTGACCTCGCGTACCTATACCGCGACCCAGTATGCGCTGTTCTCGTCGTTGATGACCCTACCCGGCAAGTTCATCGGCGGTTTCTCCGGCCTGGTGGTGGCCGATCTCGGCTACGCCAGTTTCTTCGGCATCGTCTGCCTGCTGGGCCTGCCGGCCGTGGCGCTCGCCTGGTGGCTCAGTCGCCGCCTGCCGACGCTCGATGGTGAAGAGATCGAGACCGGCAGCAAGACGGCTGGGCACCCGGCCCCGACGTTTCAGAAGGGAGAGGCACGCCCGCCGGTGCGTGCCGACGGGCGCCAAGGCGAGGAGACGGGCCGCTGAACTGCCCGCCGAAAGCCTTCAGCCGAGGGAGGTTCGTTGCCGGGAGAGCCACTCCAGCGCGCCGTCGGATGCCACCCACTGGTCGCGCATCAGTTGGCGATACTGCCAAGCCTCCGCCCTCGTCCCCGGCTCCGGCATGTCCTCGCCGAGTCGCGCCGGGCGGGGCCTGTCCTCGCAAAGGATGGTGAGGATATAGGGGTTGGAAGCGTACACGTCCCGCAGCACGGCAAGCGCATCGTCATGCCGGGTCAGGCGATAGAGCGCCAGCACCCTGCCCATCTGCACCCCCAGCATCTCGGCGCCTTCCGGCCCCTGCTCGCTCACCGCCAGCGCCTGCTCGTCACGCCCCTCGCGGAGCAGTTGATCGATCACCAGCTCGCGCAGACCGAGGCTGTCCTCCTCGTCCAACGCCAGCAGGCGCTGGGCGAGTCGACGCGCCTCCTGGCCGGCGCCTCGCTCCATGCCGATGACCAGCGCGAGGCCGGTCCGCAGCAGCGTGGCATTGTCCGCGTCGTGCCAGGAGAAGGTCCCACCGGCGTCCTCGAGCTGGCTCAGCCAGAAACCGTAGCGCTCGGCCAGCGGCGTGAAGAAGGTGTCGACCATCCACGGCAAACTCCCGAAGCGACTGGCCAGTGCCAGCGTCAGCGCCTGCATCACGCGAGGCGCGTCGAGCCATTCCGGATTCGAACACAGCGCCTGCAGCCACTGCGGTGCGGTCATCCAGGGATCGCCCAGAAACCCGAGTGCTGCATCTTCGTCGATCTCGACTTCGCAGGCCTCGGCCCAGCCCCGGTAGAGCGACTCCTCTCGGGCGCTGGGCTCGTACAGCAGCGCGCCGTCATCGGCGTGGCTCAACGCGAGGCGTGGCGGCCGCTGCTGGGTGTGCAGCAACGCCTGCAGCGCCGTCAGTGGGCCGGACAGCGCCTCCTCGGAGTGAATCACCTGCTCCGCCAGCGCTGCCTGGGGATCGTCGGCCAGCTCGGCAATGAATTCGAGCTGATCCGGGTCCAGGTGATGCTGGCGCGACAGCCGCCGCCACCAGAAGGCCGCCCGCTGCCGCGCCTTGCCGACATTACCCTCGTGCAGCAGCACCATGGCTTCGATATAGGCCAGGGAGGGCGAGTCCGGCAGGGTCCGCTGCGCGCTCTGGAACGCCTCCCGGGCGCTGGCGAGATCCCCACTGTCCAGGTGCATCAGGCAGAGCCGCTCCAACGCCGCGCCGCGCAGAAAGTCAGGTCCCGCCGCCATCACCCGCTCCAGCAGGGCGCCCCGCTTGCGGTGAAAGCCACGCTCCTGGTAGAGATCGACCAGTATCTCGAACGCCGGCTCGATCTGCTCTTTCAGCGCCTCCCAGTCCCGATTGCCAGCGAACAGTGACTCCAGGATCTGCTGTGCCCGGCCGTTGTTGCCGCTCTCGGCCGACACGATGCCCGCCTCCAGCAGGGCCTGGGCCGGCGCCTTGCGGCTGTCCAGGGCCGCCTTCAATGTCTCTCCCCGCCACTCGCGTAGCGACAGCATCCACATGAGATGCCCTGGTATCACGCTGGGCATCTCGACGCGGGCGCAACAGTCGCGGTAGAGCCGTCCCGAATCGCACCAGCATGGCTCGTCGCGCTTGGGCTCGGCCAGCGGCTCGGTATCGAAGTCACGCCGCTTGAGCGGCGTCTGGTTCCAGATCAAGGGGGCAAGCGCCTGAGCCAGGTCGAGGCTGCCGCCGCAGTGTTCGACCCCCTCACTGCGGGCCCATGCCATCATCGTCGGGTAGTGTTCATTGGCGCGAATCGCCTCGAGGGCACCGCTGGCAAAGCCCAGCAGTTGTTCGACCCAAGCTGTCAGCATGGCATTCCTCCGTTTTCTGGTTCCATCCTAGCATGCCGGGCAAGAGCGCTGGCGAGTGCCGCCACGGGGTGATAATTTAGCCGCCGCCAAACCCCGTCGTCGCCGCCAAAGAGGAGCGCCCGTGCTCTTGCCGACTCCGTTTCGTCGTCCTTCGCAGCCGACGGACAGCGATGCGCCTCAGGTTCGACTGGAACGTGAAGGCCGCAATGAAATCCGGCGGATCACCGCGGCGGTGGAAAAAGTGCCGTGGACCGTCAGTCTGCTCCAGATCCTGTGGACCGCGGGGCCGGTAACACTGCTGGGTGCCTGGGGGGGCTACCTGCTGGGGTACGGCAAGGCGCCGACGCTGGAAAACTACATCTTCTTCATCTCGTTCACGGTCATTACCGGTGCGGCGGGGATCATCGCCAACCTGCTGCATCATCTCACCGGCGGACGACGGCTGGAGCGGACCTCGAACCGCATCGAGCGCGTCATCAAGACGCTGCCGGAATTGCTGCTGGCCACACGCAACCTGATTGTCGAAAGCCTGGAAGGCGATGCGCGGCGCCGCGAGGCCGCCGCCATGCTGCTGCGCAAGCAGGATCTTTCGCCCGAGGGTGTCGAACTGGCGGCGCTCGAGCTGCTGGACGATCGCGAAAGCGCGCGCCTGATCGGCCAGATCGACGTCTACCGTCGGGTCGGGCTTCATGCCCGCGTCAGTGACCTGGTCGCCACCTATCGCGACGCGATCGAACCCCGCTTCACCGAGCTCTACGACCTGGCGCCGGCCGCGATCACGCTGCTGAGAGAGCGCTTCGGAGGCCATGCGCCGGACCCACGCTACGGTGTTCCCCGGGACGAGCACTTCATCGAGCGCGTCATGGCCGCGATCGAGAGCGACAATGACCTGCTGATGACACTGCAGGACGTCGAGGAGATGGTGATCCTGGCATTCGAACTGATCAGCGGTCGCCAGATACCGGTGCTTTCGTTCGAATACCGGGGCCGCTGGAAGCTGGCGCGGGCGTTCGACGGCCTCGAGGAGGCGCGGGCCCGGCACCGTATCGCCCAGGCCACCGGCCTCTCCCGCCTGAAGGCCCTGAACACCTATCTCATCGAGCACTCGGTGACCCCGCTCGCCGAGAGCGTCGCCGGACAGCGCGCCGACGCACTGCTGACCCATAGCGTGGCCGCCATCGACGATCTGAGCGAGAGGATCCAGTCGCTGGCCCACGCCATTCACACCGGGCGCAGCGACGACCGCCAGACCCTGCGTCGTCAGGCGGAAGTGCTGACCAACGCGATCAAGCTCTACAAGAGCGTCTCCAGTGCCTACAACGAGGTCGGCCGCAGCCACGCACATCGGCTGCGAATGGCCCAGCGCTGGGACGCGGTCAGCGCCGACCTCTCCGACAACTCGACCCGTCTGCGACTCGGCCCGGGTCGTCGAGGCCTGCGCATCCGCGAGAGCAAGATCGCCCTCGACGACGAAGCCAAGGCCGTCGTCTGCAAACAGCTCGGGCGCTATCTCGAGAAGGCGAACATCGGCACCCTGAGGGAGAGGCTGCGACAAGCCGAGCGAGACACTCAGCTCAGCGTGGGCGTCGAAAGTGCCAAACGCGTCGCGGTCGAGATATTCCTCGCTCTGGAGCCTCACGTGCATCTGTCGCGTCCGGCCGTGCAGCGTGCCATCAACAGCACCAACGCGGCGGACTTCGGCCAGCTCGAGCCCAATCTCTCGGTGGCGGCGAAAGCGGCGATGGGATCGGCCATGGTTCGCGAGATCGAGACCGACCTGTCGCGCACGGCGGAGTCGCTGGCGCTGGCCCTGGTCAAGCATTACCGGGTCGCTCTGGAACCGGAGGCGATGGCGTTCCTGCAGCGCCAATACGGTGCCCGGGAGAGCACGCTGCAGATGCTGACCAACGTCAACCTGGAGCGTGGCGAGACGCCCAATGTCAGCTATCTGAGCATGGCCCCGCCGGCGGTGGGAACGCCCCACCGTCACTGGTACCGCGCCCTGGTGCGCGCGCGCCGCCACCTCGAGAAGTGAGTCGCCACCGCCCGCTCCCGTCCGAGCCGGGGCGTTTCCCGCAACGCCATGTCACGGCAGAATCGAGCCTTGACCCCAAGTATCACCGGAGCGCGCCATGCGTTTGATCATCGCCGAAAAACCGAGTCTCGCCCGCGCCATCGCGGATGCCCTGCCGGTCAAGGCGACACGCCGCGAGGGCTATCTCGAGGCCGGCGATACCGTGGTGAGCTGGTGTCTCGGCCATCTGCTGGAGCAGGCCGCCCCCGAGCGCTACGACCCCAGGTACAAGCAGTGGCGGCTGGACGACCTGCCGATCGTTCCCGAGCGCTGGCAGCTGGTACCCCGCAGCCAGGCAAGGGCGCAGTTGGCCGTCCTGCGCAAGCTGGTCAAAGGGGCCGACAGCGTGGTGCATGCCGGCGACCCCGACCGCGAGGGGCAACTGCTGGTTCAGGAAGTCCTCAATCACCTGAACTGGAACCGGCCGACACAGCGTCTACTGGTGCAGGATCTCAACCGACCCGCGGTGGCCAGGGCGCTCGCCAGCCTCGAGGACAACCAGCGCTATCAGCCGCTCTACGCCGCCGCCGAGGCCCGCTCCCGCGCCGACTGGCTCTACGGCATCAACCTGACCCGGGCCTGGACGCTGATCGGGCGCCAAGCCGGGTTCGACGGATTGCTGTCGGTGGGTCGGGTCCAGACGCCCGTGCTGGGACTGGTGGTACGCCGAGATCGCGATATCGCCGCCTTCGAGCCCAAGCCATTCTATCTGCTGTGGGCCGACCTGAAGGTCGCGAGAGGCGCGTTGAGAGCCTGGTGGCAACCCGGCGAACGCCATCTGTTGGACGGCACATGTTTTGATGAACAGGGCCGCCTGCTCGATCCGCGCCCGGCCGAGGCGCTGGCGCAGCGTCTCGTCGGTGCCCAGGGCCATCTCGTCGAACTCGACCAGAAGCGCAAGCGCCAGGCCGCCCCGCTGCCCTATTCGCTGTCGTCGCTGCAGATCGATGCGGCGCGCCGCCACGGCCTGTCGGCGAAGCGGGTCCTCGACGTCTGCCAGACGCTCTACGAGCGTCACCAGTTGATCACCTACCCCCGCTCCGACTGCCGTTACCTGCCCGCCGCGCATCACCGGGAGGCAGCCAGGACCCTGACCGATGCCTGTCGCCTCGATGGCCAGTTGCAGGAGTGGGTCGGGCGGGCGGACTTCGGCCTGCGTTCCAAGGCATGGGACGACACCAAGGTCGGGGCCCACCACGCGCTGGCACCAACGGGCCGTCCGGCCGACCTGAACAGGCTGAGCCGCGACGAGGCCAACCTGTTCCGGTTGATCGCCCGTAACGTGCTGGCCCAGTTCTACCCGGCACTCGAGACCTACGAGACCCGGGCCGTCTTCGAGCTCATCGGCGAGCGCTTCCAGGCCCAGGGGCGGGAGGTTCTGGAGCCGGGCTGGAAGCCGCTGTTCACGACGCGCGACGACGTGCCAGCCCTGCCGCCGCTGACCAGAGGCGAAACGGCCAGCGTGACCGACGCCAGCTGCGAGGCTCGCGAGACCCGGCCACCGGAACCCTTCACCGATGCCAGCCTGATCAAGGCGATGATGAACATCGCGCGCTACGTCGAGGATCCCGCCGTCAAGCGCACGCTGCGCGAGTCCGATGGCCTCGGCACCGAGGCGACCCGTGCTGGCATCATCGAAACACTGCTGACGCGGGGCTATCTGGTTCGCGATGGAAAAGCGATCAGGGCCACGCGCACCGGCCATGCACTGATCGACTCGCTGCCGCCGGCCGCGACGCGCCCCGAGCGCACCGCCCTGTGGGAGCAACGGCTCTCGGCGATCGCCGAGAACCAGGACGCGCCGGCACCATTCCTGACCGCGCTGATCGAGGACCTCCACGCCCTGCTGGCCCAGGCGGACGCCGGGCGCCTCAATCAGGCGCTCGCGGCCTCGGCCCAGAGCACGGCGCCGGTTACACCACCACCCAAGCGTGGCAGGCGGGCTACCAGCGGGCGTAAAGCCGGAGCGCGCCGCTCGCGGGGCCATAACTCATCGAGCAGCAGTCGGTCGACATCCGGCTCATCCAACACCACTCCCAAAGGCAAGCCGACCCGGGCTCGGCGTGCCCGGAAGCCCGACGCATGAGATCGCGATCACGAGCAACCCGCGCGGTGCCACCGACTGACGACGGGAGCTGGCTGATCGTCGGTGCCGGCGCCCTGGGCCAGCTTTTCGCGGCGTCACTGGCCCGACGGTTCCCCATCGTCCTGCTTGGCAGGCAGGCGGCCGAGTCTCCTATCCATCTGCGCAGACCCGACGGCGAAACGTTAAGGATCGCGGTGCCACGCCAGCGACCGGCAGCTTGGGCGGCCGATCGCACCAGCACCGCGGTCCCGACGCTGGTGGTGCTGGCGACCAAGTCCCACGATGCGATGGCCGCGCTGGATGCCCTGGCACCGCGGCTCGCTCCGGCCACCCCGCTGCTACTGGTGCAGAACGGATTTCGGACGCAGCCCGCTATCAGCGAGCGCTGGGCTGGGCCGGTGCTCTGCGCTTCCACCACCGAAGCCGCCTATCGCCCGCCTCCCGGCCCTCAATCCCCGGACGTGGTACATGCCGCCACGGGGACAACCTGGATCGGCGACCTCGCCGACCACCACTTCGCGCTGGCGACCAGCGTCGCCCGCCGGCTTGACCAGGCGGGCATTGCCGCGACGCCCTGCCGGGACATTCGTCGGCATTTGTGGCACAAGCTCGCGGTCAACGCAGTGATCAACCCGCTGACCGCGTGTCATCGCGTCCCCAACGGCGCCCTGGCCCGACCGGCGTTTCGACCACGCGTCACGGCGCTGGTGGCCGAGATCGAACGCATCATGCATGCCGAGGGCGTCGCGCCACCGCCGCAGGGTTGGCAGGCCCTGATCGACGGCGTGATTCAAGCCACGGCCTCCAATCACTCATCGATGCTCCAGGATGTGCTCGCCAATCGCCCCACGGAGCACGACGCGATCCTCGGGCCGCTGGTCGAGGCGAGCCTTCGCCATCGCCTCGATGCCCCCGAACTCCAGGCGCTCTGGCGCGCGGCATCTGCTTAGACCGGGGTGGCGTAAACAACGGGGCCGGTCATCGCGACCGGCCCCGTTGTCCATCCGAGAGTGGCATGGCGCTGTCACTCGGCGGCACTCGTCGCCTCGACCGATGACCGCTTCGAATCGCCCCTGGGCTTGTCCGCCGGAAAGAAGACACCCGCCTTGAGATCGCTCTCGATCTCCTCCAGCGAACGGCCCATCGTCTCGGGTACATAGCGGACGATGAAGACAAGCGCGATCGTGGTGATCACGGCATAGAGCCAGAAGGTGCCGGAAGTGCCGAGCGCACTGATCAGCGACAGCGTCGTCAGTGTCACCAGCAGGTTGAAGACCCAGTGGCTCAACGCGCCCATGCTGGCCCCCTTGCCGCGGACGAACAGCGGATAGACCTCGGCGTTGATCAACCACAGGCAGACGCCGAAACTGCAGTTTAGCGCCATGTAGATTGCCAGGCAGGCCACCAGAGCGTACTGACTGAAGGCATCCTCGGGCGCACCGCCCACGAACAGTATCCCCATTATCACCAGCGCAATCGCCGACCCGGGGACCATCCACAGCAGGAAGCGTTTCCGCCCGATCCGATCGACCAGGAAAATGCCCAGGATGGTCGCCAGATTGATCAGCACTGCGCCGCCGATCGCCGCCAGCACCGAGGCGCTATCGCCGAAACCGGCCTGACTGAGGATGGTTGGCGCGTAGTAGATCAGGGCGTTGTTGCCGGTGATCTGGGAGAACATCGCGATCCCCACGCCGGCCACCAACGCCGGACGGATCCACGGCTGGAACAGATCGCGCCAGGAGCCCTCGGGGCGCGCCGATACCTCCTTGATCTCGGCCATCTCCGACTGCGCCCCCTCCCGGCTGGCACGCACCCGCTCGAGGATACCCAGCGCCTCGGATTCACGCCCCTTGCTCACCAACCAGCGCGGGCTTTCCGGCAGCACCAGCATGCCCAGCATCAGAATCACCGCCGGGACGGTGCCCAGGCCGAACATCCAGCGCCACTGCTCGCCCAGACCGTAGCCCACCAGGTAGGCGACGAGAATGCCGAACACCACCATGAACTGGAACATGACCACCAGCTTGCCGCGGTGCTCCGGCGGCGTGACCTCGGCGATATAGACCGGAATGATCTGCGTCGCGCTGCCGGCGGAGAGCCCGAGAATGAATCGCGCCGCGACCAGCATGGCGACACTGGTCGAGGCCGCCGAGAGGATCGAGCCGGCGATGAACACCGCGCCGACCAGCACGATCGTCCAGCGGCGCCCCAGCCGATCGGAGAGCCGTCCGGTACCCACGCAGCCGACGATGGCACCGAGGATGATCGCACCGGTGACGAGCTGCTTGAGCGTGTCGTCCAGCGCGAACTGCTTGGACAACCCGAGCAGCGCCACGCCGATAATGCCGGTGTCATAGCCGAACAACAGGCCACCAAGTGCGGCCACGACCGACACCATCACGACCAGCCCCTTGCGCTTCGGGCCGCGACCGGCGGCAGCGATTGCATTCATGCTTCTCTCCTTGAAATCGGGCGTCCTGAAGGTTGAGTCGCCCGGCTCGAATGGTGACGACGGGTATTGCTACGTGTCCTTGAATCGAATCCGGCTGCCGCTCCACCACAGCTGGCGGTCGGCGTTGCCGGCCACGGCCTCGATGCGCGCGGCGTTGGGCGCATCGGTCGTGCGAACCCACTCCAGCGCCTGCCGTTCGGTGCGCCCGAACTGGCGGTGGCGGGCGACCAGCCGGGACTCGCGCAGGTCACGGTCGACATCGAGGAACCACACCTCGTCCAGCATCTCCCGCACCTGCGGCCAAGGTTCTTCCCCGAGTAGCAGATAATTGCCCTCGGTAATGATCAGCGAGGTGGGTGGCGCCACCGCGATACTGGCAGCGATCGGCTCCTCGATCTCCCGGTAGAAGCCCGGCACGTAGACCGTCTCCTCGCCATAGCTGGCGCGAAGGCGCCTGAGCAGGTCGCGATAGCCGAACGCGTCGAACGTGTCCGGGGCACCCTTCCGCCCGGCCCGGTCCAGTGCCGCCAGCTGTCGATTGGAGAGATGGAACCCGTCCATGGGGACGATCTGGGCCTGCTCGCCAAGCGCCGCGAAAAGCGCCTCGGAGAGCGTGCTCTTACCCGAGCCAGGCGCTCCCACGAGACCAAGAATTCGGCGTCGGGATGAATCGATTAAGCAACGGGCGGCCTCGAGAATGGGCGGGTCGATATCGATCGATAGCGTCCGCGTCTCGGTGGTGGTGATACGCATTGGGGAATCGCAGGACAGCCGGAAGTGACGACAAGCGTAGCACGCTCATTGTGATGATGAGAGTCGTCCAGCAGCGACACAACCAAAGTCGTAAACTTACTGACACCAGGACTCGGACGGCGAACGACACTCAGCGGATTCATCCCGACGAGTGTCGCGAAGTGCCGTCGCGGCTTCGGTTCGCGGGATCACTCGCCGGCTAGCCGACGCAATCGCGCGACCTCGTCCATCAGTTCCAGCGCCAGTGCCGCGCCGGCCAGGTTGACGCCCAGATCGCGCTGCAGGCGCTGGACGACCCTGACGCGATGCAGGGTCGCACCATAGAACCGCCACTGTTCGCGTTGGCGACCGTGGGGAACGATGACGCCCTCGTCGACCAGTTCGATGACCCACTCGGCATGTACCGTGCAGGTTCGACACAGGTCGCCCAGCGTCAGGACCGGCGTCTCGTCGAGATTGTCGGCCGGGACCCGGGTGAGATCGTGGATGGTCAAGGTGTGTCCTCCGCCGTCGCCCTGGGATTGAAGTTCGCCACCGCTTCCAAGTGCCGATAGGCCGCCTTGACCTCGTCACCCGTCGCGGGCGGCAGCACGATCTTCAAGGCCACGTAGCAGTCGCCCGGTGGCTCGCCGGGAATACCCCGGCCCTTGAGCCGCAGGCGCCGCCCATCCTGGGAGTCCACCGGGACTTTCAGCTCCACCGAGCCCTCGGGTAGCGGCACCGCGATCGTCGCGCCCAGCGCCGCTTCCCAGGGCGCCACGGGCAGGACCAGGGTGACGTCGCGCCCCTCGACCTGGTAGCGCCGGTGCGACTCGAACTCGATCTCCAGATAGAGATCGCCCGCAGGGCCGCCGCCCATGCCAGGCTCCCCCTGGCCGGCCAGACGAATTCGCTGGCCCTGTTTCACGCCCTTCGGAATCCGGACTTTCAAGGTCCGCTGACGCGGTCGGACTCGTCCCTGCTCGTCGAGCTCGCCACTCTGCAGGGTGAGAGTGCGCACGGCACCACGATAGGCATCCTCGAGCGCGATCGACACCTTGGCATGATGATCCTCTCCGCGAGCACGATACCGCCTGCCGCCGGGGTCGCCACTCGAGCCTGCGAAACCCGGGCCCGGCCCTCGACGTTGACCGAACAGCGATTCGAAGAAATCACTGAAGGCGGCATGCTGCTCCTGCGAATAGCCCTCGTGGGTATAACCGCCCCCCCGAAACTCGAACCCGGCATCCCAGTCCGGTGGCGGGCTGAAGTCCTCGCCGGCCCGCTGGCCCTGGCCGACCCGATCGTAGGCGAGACGTTTCTCGGGATCCTTCAGCACCTCGTAAGCTTCGCCGAGCTCCTTGAAGCGGGCGTCGGCATCGGCTTCCTGACTGACGTCGGGGTGATACTTTCGCGCCAGTCTGCGATATGCGCGCTTGATCTCGTCCTGGGCGGCATCCCGCTCCACGCCCAATACCGCATAGTAATCCTTGAACTCCATGCCGCACTCCCGGGAAACAGATCGATGATCGGCCGCATCTCCATGTGGGCCGGTCACTACCGTTATAGCAGGATTCGCCGCCTTTCAGGCCTCTAGCCCGTGTTACGCAAGCCGGCCGCGATACCCGCCATGGTCACCATCAGCGCCCGGGAAAGCTCCGGGGTAATCTCGCCCTGAGCATCCCGGTTGCGCTGTAGCAGCTCGGCCTGGAGACCATGGAGCGGGTCGATATAAGGGTTGCGCACCTCGATCGCCTGACGAATCAGCGGGGTATTCTCGAGCAACTCGCCCTGATCGAGTATCCGCAGCAGAACGGCCTCGAGATCGACCAGTCGCTGACGCAGCGATTCGCCCAACCGGGTCAAGGCGGGGTCATCGACCAGACGCTTCTCGTAGTAGGCGGCAATGAGCGGATCCGACTTGGCCAGCAGCATCTCGAGCATGTCCAGATAGGTGCCGAAGAACGGCCACTGCTCGCGCATCTCGCGCAGCCGGTCGAGCCCGCCCTGCTCCTCGAGCCGCTTCGCGAACGCCTCGCCGCTGCCGAGCCAGGCCGGGAGCATCAGTCGGGTCTGGGTCCAGGCGAAGATCCACGGGATCGCCCGCAGCGTTTCGATACCGCCTTCCTGGCGCCGCTTGGCAGGGCGCGACCCCAGCGGCAGACGGCCCAGCGCGCCCTCCGGCGTCACCGCGCGGAAATAGGGCACGAAATCCGGGTCTTCGCGCACGACACCCACGTAGGCACCGTGGGCGATGGCGGCCAGACGATCCATCTCCTCGCGCCACACTGGCCGAGGCGCGGGCGGCGGCAACAGCGTCGCCTCCAGCACCGCGCAGACGTAGATTTCCATCGACCGCAGCGCAATATCGGGCTGACCGAACTTGAAACGGATCATTTCGCCCTGCTCGGTCACCCGCAGGCTGCCGTTCACCGACCCTGGCGGCTGCGACAGGATCGCGGCGTGGGCGGGGCCGCCGCCACGCCCGACAGTGCCACCGCGGCCGTGGAACAGCGTCAACGCGACGCCGCCGTCGCGACACACCTCGACCAGCCGCTCCTGGGCCCGATACTGGGCCCAGGCCGCCGCCAACTGACCGGCATCCTTGGCCGAATCCGAGTAGCCGATCATCACTTCCTGATAATCGCCGGCGACCTCTCGATATCCCGGCAGTGCCAGCAGACGTTCGATCACGTCACCGGCCCGGTCCAGATCGTCCAAGGTCTCGAACAGCGGGGCGATGGGCAGGCGCACGCCATTGCCGGCTTCCTTCATCAGCAGCGCCACCGCCAGCACGTCGGAGGGTTGCTGCGCCATCGAGATGATGTAGGTCCCAAGCGCCTGGCGATGCTCGCGTCCGATGACCGCAAAGGTATCGAGCACTTCCCGCGTCTCGGCAGAGCAAGCCCAGCGCGGCGGGATCAGCGGCCGCGGCGAGGTCAACTCCTCGAGCAGGAACGCCTGACGGCGCTCCTCGTCCCACTCCCGATAATTACCAAGGTCGAGATATTGGGTCAGTTCCTCGAATACCTGAGCATGGCGGGCGCCATCCTGGCGTACGTCGAGCTTGGCCAGGTTGACGCCGAATACCGCCACCCGTCGCAAGGTATCCAGCAGCACGCCGTTGGCGATGGTCTCCAGACCCACGTCACACAGCGAGCGGTGGCAGGCCAGCAGTGGCGCGAACAGCTGATCCCGCGTTTCGATGATCGCCGCATCGGCGGGGATCTCCCCATCGAGCCGCGCTCGCGCCCATGCCCGTGTCGCCTCCAGCCGGGTCGACAACCGCTTCAGCAGTGCCCGATAAGGCTCCGGATCGTCGCCGACCTCGGCATGGAGCGCATCGTTTGCCTTCCACATCGACAGCTCGGCCTTGAGCTGCTCGAGATCGCGAAGATAGAGATCGGCCGCCATCCAGCGCCCCAGCAGCAGCACCTCCTCGGTCACGCTGGCGGTGACGTTGGGATTGCCGTCGCGATCGCCCCCCATCCAGGAAGCGAAACGGATGGGCGACGCCTCCAGCGGCAATCGTTCGCCAGCCCTTTCCATCAGCAGCGCATCCAGATCGCGATGGAAGGTCGGCACCGCCTTCCACAGTGAATTCTCGATGACCGCGAACCCCCATTTCGCCTCGTCGACGGGGGTGGGGCGTTCATGCCGGATCTCGTCGGTATGCCAGGACTGGGCGATCAGCTCCTCGAGCCGCCCCTGCGCACGCTGGAGCACTTCCGGCTGGTCGCCACTGTCCTCGATGATCTGCAGGCAGTGGTCGATGGCGTCGTATTTCTGGATCAGCGTGCGTCGAATGACTTCGGTGGGATGCGCGGTCAGCACCAGATCGATGCGCATGCCGGCAATCGCGTCCACCAGTTGACGGGGGGACTGGCCGGCTGACGTCGCACGTTGCAGCAGTTCGCCCAGATCGGGCTGGGTCCCGGGCTTGTAATCCTCGACACGTCGAAAGCGTGCCCGGTAGTGCTGCTCGGCGATGTTGGAGAAATTGAGAAACTGGTTGAAGGCGCGGGTGACCGGCAACAATTCGCCCTCGGGCAGCCCCCGGAGGTAGTCTATCAGCTCGCGGCGGTCCGCCTCCTCGGCGCTCTGCCGCCCCTTCTTGGCCAGGGCACGAATCCGTTCGATCCGATCCACGAACTCGTCGCCCAGATCCTTGGCAATGGTCCGGCCCAGGCTGTCCCCCAGCAGCCGGACATTGTCCCGCAACGATTCATGCAGCGACGTTTCCTGTTCTGAACGCATGGTTCCCTCCCGAAATGGCCGAACCGGCACGCCGGCTGTCATGTAGATGGCCGGCGGTCCGACGACGAAGATAGATCGCTCAATGCGTCAGCATAACGATCTGGGGGAAAGAATCGACCGGAACGGAAGCGACATTGGTCGTAAATTTACGACATGGACGAAATGCCCGTGGTGGCCTCTTCCTGTTTCGCCGCCTGCCAGTGGCGTTCCATCTCCTCCAGCGTGGCATCACGGGGGGTGGTGCCATCCCGTGCCAGCGCCCCCTCGACATGGCGGAAACGCCGCTCGAACTTGGCATTGGTGCGGCGCAGTTGCTGCTCCGGATCGCACCCCAGCCGCCGGGCCAGATTGACGACAGCGAACAGCAGATCGCCGACCTCTTCCTGGGCGTGGGCCCGGTCGTCGTCGGCCAGCGCCGATTCGACTTCCGCCAGCTCCTCCCGGATCTTGTCGATGACGCCACCCTCGTCCGGCCAGTCGAAGCCTTCGCCGGCGGCTCGCTTGCTCAGCTTGGCGGCACGGCTCAGCGCGGGCAGCGCCGCGGGAATGTCGTCCAGTGCCGAGAGTCGTTGAGAGGTGGAAGCAACACGGGCCTCGCGCTCCTCGGCCTTGAGTGCTTCCCAGCGAGCCTTGACCCGGCTCTCGGCCACTGGCGGGGTCGTGCCGTCGCCCGCTTTACGACGGGAATTCAGCGTGCCGTCCGGGAAGACATGGGGGTGACGTCGCAGCATCTTCGCCGTCAAGGTATGCACGATATCGTCGAAATCGAAGCGCCCTTCTTCTCTGGCGAACTGACTGTAGTAGACCACCTGAAAAAGCAGGTCGCCCAATTCGCCGGGAAGTTCATCGAACGCTCGGCGCTCGATGGCGTCGGCGACTTCGTAGGCCTCTTCCAAGGTATGGGGGACGATAGTGTCCCAAGTCTGCTTGATATCCCAGGGGCAACCGTGATGCGGATCCCTCAGCACCGCCATCAACGTCAGCAGGTCATCGAGCGAATGGCGGCCATCGTTCGGCGGTGTCGTGGCGTTGCTGTCCTGCATACCGGCTCCTATGCCTGTCCGTGGCCTTGCCGCAGCCGTTTGACGTCAATCACGTTGGGCAACTGCTGGATACGCGAAAAGATGCGCTCGAGCGCTTCCAGCCCCTCGATCTCCAGCGTGATCCGCATCCGCGCGATGTTGTCGAGCTTGTCGGTGACGGTGTTGACGGAAGTCACATTGACCCGATCACTGGAGAGCACGTGAGTCACGTCGCGCAGCAGTCCGGAGCGATCCCATGCTTCGATCTCGATATCCACCGGATACTGGGCGCGCTCTTTCTGGCCCCACTCGACATCGACGATGCGCCTGGGCTCCTCACTGCGGAGCTGGAGTACGTTGGGGCAATCCTGGCGATGGACGGTGACCCCTCGACCCTGGGTGATGTAGCCGATGATCTGGTCGCCGGGCACCGGGTGGCAGCAATTGGCCATTGCCGTCTTGAGATTGCCGACGCCCAGCACGGTGATGCCATCGCTGGGCTCCTTGCCCTGGTGCCGACGAGGCTTGGTCAGCAGGCGATCGAGCTGCTCCTGGTCGTCACTCTCGCCGAACAGCTGCTGGGCCTGATGCAATACCTGGCCAATACGCAGGTCGCCGGCGCCGATGGCGGCATACATGTCCTCAACCGAGGTGTAGTTGACCGCCCCCGCCAGCCGCTCGAGATCGACCCCGTCGATGTCGAGGCGACGAAACTCGCGGTCGAAGATCGCCTTGCCCTCGTCGAGATTCTGCTCCCGCGCCTGCAGCTTGAACCAGGCCTGGATCTTGGACCGAGCGCGGGACGTGCGGACATAGCCGAGATTGGGATTGATCCAGTCCCGGCTCGGCGCGCTCTTGGTCGCGGTCAGGATCTCGACCTGCTGGCCGGTCTTGAGCAGGTAGGTCAACGGGACGATGCGGCCGTCCACCTTGGCGCCGCGGCAACGGTGGCCGATCTCGGTATGCACGCGATAGGCGAAGTCGATCGGCGTCGCGATCTGCGGCATGTCGATGACGTGGCCATCCGGGGTGAACACGTAGATCCGGTCCGGCGCCACGTCGCTTGCCAGCCCCTCCCGGAAATCGCCCACGTCGCCCACTTCTTCCTGCCACTCGAGCACCTGACGAAGCCAGGCGATCTTCTCCTCGTACCCCCGGCTCTTGGCGTCGGTATCCATCCCCTTGTAACGCCAGTGCGCGCAGACGCCGAGTTCCGCCTCCTCGTGCATGGCGAAGGTGCGCACCTGAATCTCGAGCACCTTGTTCTCGGGGCCGATGACGGCCGTATGCAGCGACTGATAGCCGTTCTTCTTGGGGTTGGCGATGTAGTCGTCGAATTCGTTGGGGACGTGGTGCCAACGCGAATGGACCACGCCGAGCGTGGTGTAGCAGTCGGCGATCTCGGGCACCAGGATGCGCACCGCCCGGACATCGTAGACCTGGGAAAAGTCGATGCGCTTGCGCTGCATCTTGCGCCAGATCGAATAGATGTGCTTTGCCCGGCCATCGACCTGGTAGCGCAGGATTCCCTGGCGCTCGAGCAGCGTTTCGAGGGTTTCCACCACCTCGTGGATGTAACGGTCGCGATCGAGGCGCTTCTCCGCCAGTTGCTTGGCGATCGACTTGTACTCGGTTTCGTGCAGGTAGCGAAAGGCCAGGTCCTCGAGCTCCCACTTGACCTGGCCAATGCCGAGCCGATGTGCCAGCGGCGCATAGATATCGAAGACCTCGCGCGCGACGCGCAGACGCTTCTCCCGCGAGGCATCCTTGACCTGCCGCAACATGCAGGTACGCTCGGCGATCTTGATCAGCGCGACGCGAACGTCGTCGACCATGGTCACCAGCATCTTGCGCAGGTTGTCCTGCTGGTTGTGCTGCGACAATCCGTGCTTGGGGGCCTGCAGTTGACTGATCGCGGCCATGCTGAGCACGCCCTCGATCAGCTTGGCGACCTCCTCCCCCATCTGCTTGGCAACGCTCTCCAGGCTCAGCAGTCCGCGGCGGACGCCGCGATAGAGAATCGCGGCCTCCAACGTCTGCTGGTCCAGCTTGAGCTGGCTGAGGATGTCGGCCATTTCCAGGCCGGTCAACAGCGTCTGGTCGGCGAGCGCCTCGTTACCCTGAGTGTCCCGCTCGCTGGCCCGCAGGGCCAGTTGGCAGGCCTGAAGGATACGCCCGGGATCTCGCAGTTCGACCTCTTGCTGCAGCCGCTTCACCCACAGATCCAGATCGACACTGCCATCGTCGACCAGCGGTTCGCTTTCTCGCACCTTCACCATGCTAGTGCCTGCCTCCCGAAGCTGGAGTGTCGTGGCCTTCGTTTCGATGCCTTGGCCGCCCGGAACGGGCTGGCCGTTCGAACAACGCGAGTGATTCCAGATGTGCCGTGTGAGGGAACATGTCGGCCATCGCCAGGCGCGACAGTACGAAACCGCCGGCCAGCAAGAGAGCCGCGTCCCGCGCCAGCGACGCTGGATCGCAGGAGACGTAAGCCACTCGCGTCACGCCGCTCCCCGCCAATCGCCGGCAGATCGCGCTGGCACCCTCGCGCGGAGGATCCAGCAGCACCGTGTCGTGCTCGGCAATCAAGGTATCCACCAGTTCGCCGGGATCACTGAGATCGGCCTGCAGGGCATCGACATCGAGACCGTTCAGCCTGGCATTGTCCCGCAGGCGTTCGACCATCGCATTGCTACCTTCGACAGCGGTGATCCTGGCAGCGCCCTCGGCCAGAGCCAGCGAGAAGTTGCCGATACCGGCGAACAGGTCGAGCAGGGAGTCGTCATGTGCCGGCGCCAGCCAGTCCCGAAGGGTGTCGATCAGCCGCTGGTTGATGTGGGCATTGACCTGCAGGAAGTCGCCCGGCGCCAGCGCCAGCGATATCGGCCGGCGGGACCCGGACACGGTCGTGGCCAGTCGCGGCTGGTCGCTCAGCCAGACCAGCTCGGTCGTCCCCCGCCCGCGGCGAACGGCACAGGCCAGCGCCTCGCGCGCCGCGAACGACCGCCAGCGGTGCTCGTCCTCCGGCACATGGCGCAGTTGGCGGACGACCACGGTGACGATCTCGGCATCGGTCAGCAGCAGCTCGAGATGGCCGACGTGGCGCGGCGCCTCGAGCGTCTCGAGCTGGGCCCGCAGTCGCGGCAGCAGTCTCGCCAGGGCAGGCGCCAGCACATGGCAGCTGTCAATGTCGACCAACTGCTCGCTGCCCCGCGCGCGAAAGCCGAGATGGATCCGGCCCTGGGCGTCGCATTTGACGCCGAGCCTGGCCCGACGCCGGTAGCCGGCGTCGTCGCCCTTCAATATCGCCACGTTTTGCGGGGCATCGATTCCCTGGCGTCCGAGCAGATCGATCAGTACCTCGCGCTTGTGCTCGCGCTGCCCGGCGACGTTCAAATGCTGGAGGTCGCACCCGCCGCAGCGTGTCGCGTGGACGCAGGGCGGTTCGACGCGAGTCGCGGCATCGCTGAGTCGCTCGCGGACATGGGCCTCATCATAGCGCTTGCGCTGACGGTGTATCGCCACCTCGACCCGCTCTCCCGGCAAGGCCGCATCGACGAATACCGTCTTGCCTTCCTCGTCGCGCGCGACGCCACGCCCGTCGTGGGCCAGCCTCTCGATAACCAGCGTGCCCGCTTCCGCAGTCACCGCGGGAGCAGGTGGCGACGCCTGGCGCTCCCGGCGCACGGCCGGCGTTCGTCTCTTTCCCAGCATCGCCATGGTCAGGCTTCCGGCGCGTAGAGGCCGGTGGAAAGATAACGGTCGCCGCGATCGCAGACGATGAACACGATGACGGCGTTGTCGACTCGCTCGGCGACCCGCAATGCGCCCGCCAGGGCACCGCCGGAGGAAACGCCTGCGAGAATGCCCTCCTCCCGTGCCAGCCGGCGCATGTGTTCCTCGGCCTCCTGCTGGCCGATATCGAGTACGCTGTCGACCCGCTGCGGTTCGAAGATCTCGGGAAGATAGGCTTCCGGCCAGCGTCGGATACCGGCAATGCTGGCGCCATCGGCCGGCTGCAGGCCGACGATCTGGATCGAGGGGTTGCGCTCCTTCAGATAGCGCGAGGTCCCCATGATCGTACCGGTGGTGCCCATGGCGCTGACGAAGTGCGTGATACGCCCCGCGGTCTGCTCCCACAACTCAGGGCCTGTGGTGCGGTAGTGCGCCAGAGGGTTGTCGGGGTTGGCGAACTGGTTGAGCGGCTTGCCTTCTCCCCGGGCGATCATCTCGTCTGCCAGGTCCCGGGCGCCCTCCATGCCCGCCTCCTTGCTGACGCCGATCAGCCTGGCACCATAGGCCGCCATGGCCTGCTTGCGCTCGCTCGAGGCATTGTCCGGCATGATCAGGACCATTTGGTAACCCATCACCGCCGCCGCCATGGCCAGCGCGATGCCGGTATTGCCGGAGGTCGCCTCGATCAGCGTGTCGCCAGGAGAGATGTCGCCGCGGGCCTCCGCTTCGCGAAGCATGGACAGCGCCGGGCGATCCTTGACCGAGCCCGCGGGGTTGTTGCCTTCCAGCTTGGCCAGAATCGTGTTGTCGCGTCCGGCGGAGATACGCGCGAGTCGGACCAGCGGCGTATTGCCGACGGTCTGCGCAAGCGTGGGGAATGCCATAGTGAGTGTCCTAGAGCCAGAGCCTGAACGTTTTCGGTCCGCAAACCGATGGTAGAGAGTGGCGACAGTATATCGAAGCCGGCGGGGGACATGACAGCACTCCCCACCCGGTCATCGCGACTTCGGCAATGCTACGACACGATGCTGAAGCCATTTTTTACACCGCGATCGACTGCGGTTACGGCAGACGCTACGGTTTTGACCGTATTCGCCGATAGAATCGATTGGAAACGCAAAGGCTTCGGAAAACTCATGGCTTCACGCTGGCTGATCATTCTCTCGCTGCTGCTATCGGCGCTGCTGCTGGGCATCACCGGGTGGCACGCATGGGACTGGCATCGAGTCAACGACCAGATGCTCTCCCGGCGCCTGCAAAGCATCAATCGTGTGTTCACGCCGTCGTTGGCCGAAGCCGCGCAGAATGAAGACATCGCGCGAGTCCATCAATTGCTGGACCGCCTGACCGATGATCCGGCGATCGTCAACGCCACCTTGCGAGATGACAGCGGCGCCTCACGAGACTTCACCGGCTCCGCGCCTCCCGCGCCACTGGCGACGCTTCCGGCGACCCCGATGTCCTGGCACGAGGATGGCATGCAGCGATGGATACAACCGCTGGGCGACTTCCTGGCGCTGTCATCGTCTCGCAGTTACTGGCTGGACCTGACCCTCGATCCTTCCAGAGCCAGTAAGTATTCGCAAAGCCCCCTCCCCGCCCTGATGCCGATGCTGTCGCTGCTGCTGCTGATACCCGCGGCCCTGGCCTGGCGGCGCTCGGCACGCGCAGCGAGGCACGCCCGAAGCACCCCGGAATCCGACCAGGCGACGTTAGCCGGCAATGCCGAGCCTCTCCCGACAGCCCGCGAGGAGAGCAACTTGACCTACATGAGCCATGAACTGCGCGCGCCACTCTCCGGCCTGCTCGGCTTTTGTCGTCTGCTGGAAAACAGCCCCCTCGACGCGCAGCAGCGCGAGTGGCTGCGCCATATTCACCTGGCCTCCAATGGCCTGCTGGATACCGTCGACCATGTGCTGGGAGATCCCCGTCGCTGCCGGACGAACAACGTGTTCGATATCGCCGAGGTGCTGTGGGAAGTCCTCTGTCTTCAGACACCGCTCGCGCAGGCCAAGCGAATTACCCTGCTGGCCATCGTCTACGACGATGTCCCGCCCCGGCTAATCGGTGCCGACATCGCCGTCCGTCAGCTACTGACCAACTTGGTCAACAACGCCATCAAGTATGGCGGCGAGGGCGACGTCGTCACGCGTATCGTGCTCGAGAACCGGGAAGGCAGCGCCGTGAAACTACGACTGAGCGTGAGCGACGGCGGCAACGCCACCCCCGCCAACCGTGAGCGGCTGCGTCGGCTGATCGCGCAAGGCGAGACCCGCTCCGCCAACGCCGAGGATGGCGTGGGTCTCGCCATCTGCCATCGTCTGGCGGCGGAGATGAATGGTTCTCTGGCGCTGGGTGAGCGTCGGGGCGGGAGCCAGACGATCGTTTCCCGACTCGGGTTCGAGGCCTGCGAGCCCTACGTTCGGCCGGCAGAGTTCGATCTCGGAGGCGCCAGGATCGGTATGTGGCAGCCCCACACGCGCTTGGCCCATCTGCTGGACTACGCCCTGAGACGCTGGCACGCACTGCCGAGAGTCATCGCCACAGCGGATTCCTTGCCGTCCGCGGATGACACGAGTCAGCTACTCATCATCGGCATCGACGACAACGCACTCGCTCCCGCAACTCGGGACCTCTGGCAACAACGCTTCGACGCCATTCCCCAACCTTGCCTGGTGATCGCCAACCTGGCGCCGACGAAGGCCCTGGACTGGCGACTCCCGAAGGGAAGCGTCGTGCTCAGACTGCCGATATCCCGCTACATGCTGGGCCGCACCCTAGCCAAGATGCTCGCGGAGAGCCGCCAGCGAGCCATGCCACCCCGTCCCCGCGTGCTGGTCGTCGACGACGACGAAGTCTCGCAGCACTACCTCGACGCGGTACTGCCCATCATTGGCGCCAAGGTGGTAGTGGCCGGCACCGCGGCAGAGGCCGTCGCCATCGCCTCGGAAACCTCGATCGACCTGGTGCTGATGGATCTGCACCTGCCGGATGCCAACGGCTTCGAGGCCGCGAACCTCCTGCGGCGCTTGAGCGCGGATTGGGCCCGCACGCCCGTCGTCGCCATGACAGCCGGCCGAGACGCCCATGGCCACGACGTGGTAACGAACGATGAGGTCGCCGAGGTCCTGACCAAGCCGCTGGACGAACGCCTGCTGCGGGAGGTACTGGCGAGGTATCTGCCCCTCGCCGAATCGCCGAACACGGAGCCGCAATCGGACACGGCGAGAATCACGCCCGATATAGCCGAGCCGGGACAGGCGGGGGAAGAAGCCGACTTGCCGGCACCGAACTCCCTGGCTCATGCCGGCGACCTGCCGGTCGTCGACAAGGCACAGGCCCGGGAGCGCAGCGGCGGTCGCGAGGCGCTGGTCGTCGAACTGATGACCCTGCTGATCGCGGAGCTGCCAAGGCACCGCCAGGACCTGCACGTCGCCTGGCAACGGCGTGATGTCGCCCTGCTGCGGGAGCGAGTCCACCAGCTCGGGGGCGGCTGTCGCTACTGCGGCGTTCCGCAACTCGCGGCGGCTTGCGACGAGCTGGAGCGGCGCTGTGGTCATGGCGCCATCGACGAATGCGAAGAGGCGTTTCGTGAATTGATAGCGGCCTGCGATCGCCTGACCCTGTGGGCCGAGGACCAGGCGATGACCGACATCAACTGACAGCGCTATTCGTGGTCGTGGTCGTGGTCAAAAGATTCGATCTGGGCTATCAGTCCCGACTCCTGGCCCGCCACCATCAGCCGCTTCATTTCCCCCACGGCCTCCTTGAGCCCGACGAACAGGGCACGGGCGATGATCGCGTGGCCGATGTTGAGCTCGTGAACGCCAGGAATCGCCGCGACGGCTTCGACGTTGTGATAGTGGAGCCCATGCCCGGCATTCACCACCAAGCCCAGCTCACTCGCGAACTCCGCCGCCGCAGTCAACCGCGCATACTCGAGACGACGTGCATCGCCTGTCGCCTCCGCGTAGGCACCAGTATGCAACTCGACCACGGGCGCCCCCACCTCGAACGACGCCTGAATCTGCGCAGGCTCGGGGTCGACGAACAGCGACACCTGGCAGCCCGCCGCCCGCAGCCGCTCGCAGGCGCTGGCGACCGCATCACGACTGGCTACCACATCCAGCCCACCCTCGGTCGTCAGCTCTTCCCGCTTTTCCGGCACCAGGCAGACATCCGCCGGCTTCAGCCGCTCGGCGAGGGTGACCATCTCCTCGGTGACGGCCATCTCCAGGTTCATGCGCGTGTTGAGAACTGCCGCGATCAGTTCGACATCCCGCTCCTGGATATGGCGTCGGTCCTCGCGCAGATGCAAGGTGATACCGTCGGCACCGGCCTCCTCGGCCAGCAGCGCCGCCTGGACCGGGTCGGGATAGCGGGTGCCGCGGGCCTGGCGCAACGTCGCGACATGGTCGATGTTGACCCCCAGTTGAATACGAGTAGCGATCATGAACTGGAACTCCTTGAAGCGGTAAAGAAAGGATAGGGGCAACCCAGGTCGAGGACGCTACCCGCGTCCCGGCGATACCCGGGGGTCAGGCACGCCCCTGACGACGGCGCTGACTGAGTCGCTGCATCAGCTCCCGGGAACGCAATGGCTGATGGCCAATCAGCGGCGCCAGCGCCGCCCGGGTCAGCGCCTTGCTGAGGCCAGCCAGCCCGGGCGCCTCCCAGTCGCCGCGGGCCAGCAGTTTGAGACTGCGGCCATCCCAACCGGGCTGTTGCACGCCAATGGGAGTGAAACGGCGACTTTCGGCGACATAGGTATAACGCGTGGAAGGATCGAGCGGGCTGTCGTCCGTCTCGAGGAAGACCGGTTCGGCATCCAGTGTCTCGAGCAGCGTGATCTCGAGCCGCCTGAGGCTGGTGGCACGTTCGGCCGGCCGGGTAAGCCGTTCGATCGTCCAGGCGTAGATGGCGAAGAGATCACTCGTCGGCAGCCCGACCGGCAGCGCCCGCGTCAGCAGCTCATTGGCGTAGAGTCCGCAGAGCAGGCCCTCGCCAGCCAGCAATACGGCGCTGTGGGTGGTCTCCATCATCCGCAGACGCTTGAGATCGCCGTCGCCGACCCAGGTCAGATGCAGCGGCGCGAACGGCTGCAGCTTGGCGCGGGACTTGCTCCCCGCCCGCTGCACCCCCTGGGCGACGGCGCGAACGTGACCGTGCTCCAGGGTAATGACATCGACCAGGGCGCTGGTTTCCCGATAGGGCCGCTTGTGCAGCAGATAAGCCGGCTGGGGCGTCATTGCCAAGGCCTCTTGAGAGGAGCGCGCAAATCCCTGCTCGAGTCAGTTCGTCGATCGAGCGACCGGCGGGTCAGTCGAGATGGTAGCCAAGGCTCTTGAGCGCCCGGTCATCGTCCGACCAGCCGCGCTTGACCTTGACCCACAGGTTGAGCATGACCTTGCTGTCGAAAGCCCGCTCCATCTCCTGGCGCGCCTCGATGCCGATCTTCTTGATCCGCTCCCCCTTGTCGCCGATCAGAATCTTCTTCTGACCCTGGCGTTCGACCAACATCAACGCGCTGATGTGGATGACCTTGCCCTCGTCACGAAACTCTTCGATCTCGACGGTCATCTGATAGGGCAGTTCGTCGCCCAGCTGGCGCATGACCTTCTCGCGAACCAGTTCGGCGGCCAGAAACCGTTGACTCTTGTCGGTGATCTGGTCATCCGGGAAGTAGTGCACGCCTTCCGGCAGACGTTTGGCAACCTCGCCCTCGAGTTCCGGCACGTTGGTACCGTGCTTGGCCGAGATCGGCAGGATGGCGGCGAACTCGCGCCTGGCGGAGAGCGACTCCAGCCACGGCAGCAAGGTCGTCTTGTCCTCGAGCCAATCGACCTTGTTGACCGCCAGGATCACCGGCGCTTCCACGTGGGTGAGCTTGTCGAGGACGACCTGGTCCTCGTCCGTCCAGCGCGTACGATCGACCAGGAAGACCACGCAATCGACGTCGCGCAACGCCTGGGTGGCCGCCTGGTTCATGAACCGGTTGATCGCCTTGTTGCGATCGCGGGTCTGCAGATGGATACCGGGAGTGTCGACGTAGATGAACTGCGCCTCATCTATCGTCTTGATGCCCATGACCTGATGGCGCGTGGTTTGCGGACGCCGGGAGGTGATGGAGATCTTCTGCCCCAGGATGCGGTTCATCAGCGTCGATTTACCCACGTTGGGCCGCCCGACGATGGCGACGAAACCACAGCTCTGTGTCATTGGCGCTTGCCCTTTGATGGTTCGAGTCTGGACAACGCAAGCTCGGCGGCTTGCTGCTCGGCGATTCGTCGACTGGAGCCTTCACCCAGCGTCGGCGACTCGGCGAGCATGGAGACGTGACACTCGACGCTGAACGTCTGGGCATGTGCCTCGCCCTCCACCGAAATTACCTCGTATCGGGGCAGCGCCTGTTGACGAGACTGCAGGAACTCCTGAAGCCGGGTCTTGGGATCTTTCTGGGTATTGTGCAGATCGATCGCTTCCAACCGGGTCCCGAACCAGGCCAGCACCCGGCTGCGCGCGACGTCCATGCCGGCATCGAGATAGATCGCACCGATTACGCCTTCCAGCGCATCGGCCAGGATGGAGTCGCGCCGATGGCCGCCGCTCTTCATCTCGCCCGAGCCCAGCCGCAGGCACTCTCCCAGCTCGAACTCGCGCGCCACCACGGCGAGGGTCTGGCCCTTGACCAGCCCGGCTCGCAGGCGGGACAGCTGCCCTTCGCGAGCCGCCGGGAAACGCTTGAACAGCGCCTCGCCGATCACGAAATTGACGATCGAATCGCCCAGAAACTCGAGCCGCTCATTGTTGGCGCCGCCCACGCTACGATGCGTCAGCGCCAGTTCCAGCAGCGTCGGATCACGGAAATCGTGACCGATACGACGACTGAAGCCTTGCAGAGGATCACTCACGTCATTCCCATTGAGTCGTTGTCTTTGAAACGAAGAGCCGCTGTATCCGTAGCAAGGCGGGCGCGGGAAGGCCCCGTCGCCTGCCATGCGGATCCTGCCGCCGACCAGCAAGCCCAGGACCGGGCTTCAAGAGGCCCGGCCCAGGATCGATGGCGAGTTATATAAGAATCAGTTTATCTGGCGTACCGTACTGAAGCTAGGCAATCCACCATCCCAGTGCATCCAGACCGCGAACGCCTTGCCGACGATATTCTTCTCCGGCACGAACCCCCAGTAACGGCTGTCGTTGGAGTGGTCGCGGTTGTCGCCCATCATGAAATACTCATGGTCGGGCACCACGATCTCCCGCATCTGCGGGCCGGGGCTCTGCGGGTTATTGAAGATATGGTGGTCGACATCGCCGAGATGCTCTTCGAACAGCTCCTCGCCTGGAGCCTCGGCAGGATCGGGGTCGGTCATCGACTTGGGCACTGGCTCGCCGTTGACGTAGAGCTGCTTGTTCTCGTAACGGATACGATCACCGGGCAGGCCGATGACCCGCTTGATGAAGTTGACCGAGGGATCCTCGGGGAACCGGAAAACCATGACATCACCGCGCTGGGGCTCTCCGACATCCGCGATTTCGGTATTGATGACCGGCAGGCGCAGGCCGTAGGCGAACTTGTTGACCAGGATGAAATCGCCGACTTCCAGGGTCGGGCGCATGGAACCGGAAGGAATCTGGAAAGGCTCGATGACGAAGCTACGCAGTACCAGGACGATCAGTAGCACCGGGAAGAAGGAGCGGGCGTAGTCGACCGGCCAGGGGTCCTTGTAGCCGGCCGACTTCTCATTACCCTGCGCTTCGGCGGCCGCCTGCTGGCGCTGGCGACGGGAACGACGCCAAAACAGGCTGTCCAACAGCCAGACGAGCCCCGTGATGGCGACAGCCAACACCAGTAACAACGAAAAATCCATGAAATGTTTTTCCTACTCGTTCACTTTGAGAACGGCGAGAAACGCATCCTGGGGGATTTCGACCCGACCCACCTGCTTCATGCGTTTCTTGCCGGCTTTCTGCTTCTCCAGCAGTTTCTTCTTGCGCGTGGTGTCACCGCCATAGCATTTGGCGGTCACGTTCTTGCGCAGCGCCTTGACCGTGGATCGCGCGACGACGCTGCCGCCGATCGTCGCCTGGACCGCCACGTCGAACATCTGGCGGGGAATCAGCTCCTTCATCTTGTCGACCAGAATGCGGCCGCGAGAATGGGCGTGATCGCGGTGGATGATCACCGCCAGCGCATCGACGCGTTCCCCATTGATGAGGATATCCAAACGCACCAGCTTGGCCGCGTCGAATCGCTCGAAGCTGTAATCGAGAGAGGCATAGCCCTTGGAGATCGACTTGAGCCGATCGAAGAAATCCATGACGACTTCGGCCATCGGCAGTTCGTAGACGAGCTGCATCTGGCTGCCGAGCACCTGCATGTCGAGCTGGACCCCACGACGGTTGACGCATTCCGAAATGACGTTGCCCACGTACTCCTGCGGAACCAGAATGGTGGCGCGCACGATCGGCTCGCGCATCTCAGACACGTTGGCCATGTCCGGCAGTTTCGACGGATTGGAGATGGTCACCAGGTCGCCGTTGTCCATCAGGATTTCGTAATTGACCGTAGGCGCCGTGGTCAGCAGGTCGATGTCGTATTCGCGTTCCAGGCGCTCCTGGACGATCTCCATGTGCAGCGTGCCCAGAAAGCCGACGCGGAACCCGAACCCGAGCGCGTCGGAGTTCTCCGGCACGTAGTCGAGCGAGGCATCGTTGAGGGCCAGCTTCTCGAGCGCGTCGCGAAAGTCCTCGTAGTCGTCGGAGCTGACAGGGAACATGCCGGCGTAGACCTGCGGCTTCACTTTCTGGAACCCGGGCAGGCGTGGCACGTCCTTGGTCTTGGTGTGGGTAATGGTATCGCCGACCGGGGCGCCCTGGATGTCCTTGATCCCGGCGATGACGAACCCCACCTCCCCCGCCCGCAGGATGCCGGTGGAATTCTGCTTGGGGGTGAAGTAACCGATATCGGTCACCTCCCAGTCGCGACCAGTCGACTTCATCTGGATCTTGTCGCCCTTCTTCAGCGTGCCGTCGAACAGCCGCACCAGCGACACGACGCCCTGATAGTTGTCGAACCAGGAGTCGATGATCAATGCCTGCAGATGCCCCTCTCGATCGCCCTTGGGTGGCGGAATGTCGCGAACCAGACGCTCGAGCAACAGATCGATGTTGAGGCCGCTCTTGGCTGAAACGCGCACGGCGTCATGCGCCTCGAGACCGATGATCTCCTCGATCTCGTGGGCGACTTTATCCGGATCGGCCTGAGGCAGGTCCATCTTGTTGAGCACCGGGAGCACTTCGAGATTCTGCTCGATGGCGGTGTAACAGTTGGCGACCGACTGCGCCTCGACTCCCTGGGCGGCATCGACCACCAGCAGCGCCCCTTCGCAAGCGTAGAGCGAACGAGACACCTCGTAGGAGAAGTCGACATGGCCCGGCGTGTCGATGAAGTTGAGCTGGTAGGTATTACCATCCTGGGCGTGATAGTCGAGCGTGACCGACTGCGCCTTGATGGTAATGCCGCGCTCGCGCTCGAGATCCATCGAGTCGAGCACCTGCTCCTTCAACTCACGCTCCGTCAACCCACCGCAGAACTGGATGATGCGGTCGGCTAGCGTGGACTTGCCGTGATCGATGTGGGCGATGATCGAGAAGTTGCGGATGAACTTCAGTTGCTCGTTGCTTGCAGCGTCTGCCATTTAAGCCTTACCGGTAATTTGTACGCGCGCAGTCCACACGGTGGCACTGTTGCCGAGAAAACGCCGATGGTGTCGTTCTCTTCCAGCGTGCGCTCGATGACGAATGTGGCGCATTGTACCGACATGACCGAGGCAAGGACAGCAACAAGCCCAAAGCACACGGCCCCGCCGAAGCGGGGCCGTGTAGCGGACAGCCATGGGCTGCCGACCGATGCCGGTCAGCCTTTGGCCTTCAGCCGTAGTGCCACGAACAGCGAATTGCCGTCGCGCACGATGCGTACCGGGATGGCACGATCGTCATCCGCCTTCTTGACCGCATCGATCAGTTGGTCGGCGCTCTCGACCGGCTTCTGGTCGAAGCCGACGACCACGTCGCCCGGCTGGATCCCGGCTGCCGCAGCCGCGCCACGCGGATCGACACGGCGAACGAGCGCGCCCTGGTCGATATCCAGTTGCTGTTTCTCCTGGTCGCTGAGATCGCTGATCGCGATTCCGAGCTTGGTCTGGTCGTCGGAAGAACGCGAGGACGGCGCGCCATCGGCATTCATCTCTTCCGGCCAGTCGCCGACGGTGACGTCCACTTCGCGCTTGTCGCCATCGCGCATGACCTGGAGCTTCACTTCGTCTCCCGGCGCCACTTGGCCGATCAGCCGTGGCAGGGTCGTGGAGTCGTCGATATCGGCACCATCGGCACTGAGAATGACGTCACCCGCCTTGAGACCCGCTTTCTGTGCCGGGCTGTCGTCGCTGACATCGGAGACCAACGCCCCGTTGGTACCGTCGAGACCGAACGACTCCGCAAGATCCTTGGAGACGGGCTGGATCACGACACCCAACCAGCCCCGGCTGACATGACCTTCGGTGCGCAGCTGGTCGGCCACGTTCATGGCGACGCTGATCGGGACCGCGAAAGAGAGCCCCATGAAGCCGCCGCTCCGGGTATAGATCTGTGAATTGATACCTACCACTTCGCCGTCGAGATTGAACAGTGGACCGCCGGAGTTACCCGGGTTGATGGCGACGTCGGTCTGGATGAACGGCACGTAGGTCTCGCTAGGCAGCGTCCTGTTGATGGCGCTGACGATACCGGCCGTCACCGAATGGTCAAAACCGAAGGGCGAACCGATGGCGGCGACCCACTCGCCGGCTTCGAGATCATCCGAGTTGCCGATCTTGAGCGTCGGCAGGTCGTTGGCATCGACCTTCAGAAGTGCCACGTCGGTGCGCGGATCCGAGCCTACCAGCTTGGCCGGCAGTTCGCGGCGATCATTGAGCCGTACCGTGATCTCGTCGGCATCCTTGACCACATGGGCGTTGGTCAAGATGTAGCCATCCTTGCGGATGACGAATCCCGAACCCAACGACTTGCGCTCCTCCTCACCCTGGGGCATTCCGGGCATCGGTGGCATCTGGTCTCCGAAGAAGCGGCGGAATATCTCGGGAACATCCTGCTGGCCGTAGGGCCCGGCGGGCGCGCTGACGCTGCTGGTCGTGGAAATGTTGACCACGCCGGGAGCGGCCTGCTTGACCAATTGGGTGAAATCCGGCAGTTCGCGCGCCTGAGCGGCCTGGAAAGCGCACAGGGTGACGACCATCAACAGCCACGGAGCGAACCATCTTGTCATGCGTTCCATTAAACACTCCTAAACACTGGAAAAAGACTTAGGGAGTCACACGTTGAACAGACCGATGCCCGAGGGGTAAAGGTCACGCAAGAACCTCACGCATCGAATCCACGCCGTACCTGGAGTCAGGCAACGGCGACACTCTCATTGATAATAAAAGGCGGCAAGAGTTCAACGGGATGTAAAGTTTCTTTGCAGCGACGACGGCCGCCGGCCCGGTATCGACCGTGGCAGACGCCGACTCAGGAATCGGGATCCGGGGGGCCGACGCCATCGCGCTGCTGCGCTCCGGAGGAGGCGCCGATCACACTGGCACCGCTGCCCTCTCTCTCCTCCCATGTCACGCTCGAGGCGATACGCGCGAGCACTTCCGCAGGCGCCTCGCCCAGCACCAGGACCTGCATAGGCGTGCCCTGGTGAATAACGTGGCGAACCGCAGCGTAAGAAATGCCCAGACGATGGATACCCGCCAGTAGCGGGCGCCGATCTCCCGCCAGGGGTTCGACGAACAGGCTGATGCTGGTCAAGCCATCACTGTACATCCGGTGTTCCGCTCGCGCGCGCTGGCGTGGGCTATCGGGGGGGACCGGCTGCGGCGTGAAACCGTCCGGCAACCATTGCGCCTGCCAGGGCGACTCGCCGGGCGACAGGCCAGGACCGAGGCGAAGAGTGTGGGGATAAAGTGAGGGGGGCTGCAGGTCGGTGATCTGAAAGGTCTCGAGAATCTGGCCGTCGACGCCGATCATTTCGCGTTTCAGCGGCAGCGATGTCTCGCTGTCCAGCCATAGCCGGTAGCCAAAGCGGAGTGCGTCCTGTGGCTCGATATCGAGGCGCCATGCTGAACGACCCGCGATGCGCTCCAACTCCATCGGCTGGAGCTCGTAGTGCGCCGCGATCTGCGCGGTCAAGGCACCCGGCGCAATCCCCGCGGTAAAATCCAGCGCGCCCTGGCTCGAATCCTGGCCGACGCTGCCCTCCTTCCTGACCGCGACGGGCGGGCCGTCGAGAAACCTGGCGATCTCGGTCTCGACACCGTCCTCCACCCGATGAATCAGGCTCAGCGTGCGCACGCCGTCATAGCTGATACGCACCGCTCGCGCCTGGAAGTTGTAGCAGTGACTCGCCCAAAGGCTTCGCTGGAACAATGCCCTAGGAGCGGGGTCGTCACTTGTCGAAGCCAAGTCGCGACAGTCGAAACTCTCCGCGGCCGCTTGCGCCAGCGCGACGCCCGGCAGCGTGCCCAGACAGATCGCCGCGACCCCTAGGTAGCACCGAACCATCAACGCGTTTCCGTGGCTCCCGCTCCGCCCGCTTGCGCGGACAGCGAGCCGGGCGTGCGAAGCAGAGGCATCCAGTTGTCACCCGTGCTGTAGGCGGCACCGACCGAGTGACGTTCGAGATAGGATTGCAGCGTCTGCGCCTGCTCGAGATCGACATTGGGCGACTGGCGGGCATTAGGCGACAGGAACATCGGCTGCATGACCTGCTCGCCGACGGTCATCACACCGTTGCCGCTTCCCGGCCCGCCGCCACCCAGCGAATAGGGCAAGCCACTGGATACCGGCGCCTGCATGGAAGCTTGCATGGCGCCGCCCTGACCGCCGGACATGGTGTCGGCTGCCAACGACGTCTCAACGTCTCCGGCTCGCGAGGCGCTCCCGCCGCTCGCGGCGACATCGGAAGCCGTGGTGGTGTCGCCCTCGAAACGGCCGTTGTACACCTGGACGCCGGTGATCACCATCAGCGATACCGCCGCCGCCACGGCGGCGCCGCCCATCATCGAGAAACCGTGGCGTTTGCCAGCCTGGCCGGCAGGCTCCTGAACCGGCACAGGCTCGTCCGCCAACGCCGCCATCACGTCGCCGGAGATATCGACATCGACGATCGCATCTCGCTCGCGCCGCATCATGCTGCGCGCCAGATGGTATCGACGCCAGGTATCGGATTCCTGCGACGAGGTACCCAATGTCTTGAGTACTCGTCTCAGATCGAACTCATCGGCTTCGTCGTCCATCAATGCGGAGAACGATTCGTGTAGCTGCTTCATAGTCACACCCTCACACTCGCCTTACGGCTTGCCACGTGTTGAATGACGGCGACACCCAGGGCAACACCCGAAGACCTGTCATTGCAGCGGGCTAGCGCTGCAATGCGCCAGTCTTGTTTTTTCGCCACCGACTCCTGATCGCCTGCCGTGTCACCGGTCGACGACACCTTGGCTATCGCCTGCCCCCCCTATGACGACAGAAATCGGCAACAGTTCATTTTCGATTCATCTTTAGCCACCCCATTGCCGACCGGATCGATTCGAGCGCTGCGCCAACGGGACTCAGGAGCCATTGGCAGCGTTCTGGGCGCCATGTTCCAGCAAGGGTTCGATATGTTTGTCGACCGCCTCCCGCGCCCGGAAGATTCGTGAGCGGACGGTGCCCACGGGACACTCCATGATCGTGGCGATATCTTCATAGGAGAGGCCATCGAACTCGCGCAGCGTGATCGCAGTTCGCAAGTCGTCGGGCAACTGTTCGATGGCCGCGAACACGGCCGATTCGAGCTGGTCGCGGGCGATGGCAGCTTCCGGTGACTCGATATCCGACAGCCGCCCGCTCTGGTCGACGATCTCGGCATCACTGATGTCCAGATCGCTGCCCGGCGGCCGTCGCCCCCGGGAGACCAGATAGTTCTTCGCCGTATTGATGGCGATGCGATACATCCAGGTATAGAAGGCGCTTTCAGCGCGAAAGCTTCCCAACGCGCGATACGCCTTGATGAAAGCTTCCTGCGCCACATCCTGCACCTCGGAGTGGTCCTGAACGTAGCGGCTTATCAGCCCGAGAATCTTGTGCTGGTATTTTTTGACCAAAAGATCGAAGGCCCGAGTATCTCCCTTCTGCGCGCGCTCGACGAGTTGCTGATCGGTCTCACGAACACCCATTCAACGCCTCCCCGAACGACTGGGGATGGGACGCGCTAGAGCAGAACAACGATGACGACTATGGTGACTGGGAGACAATACGCTCATGATCCAACCTGGAGCCCCTGGGGCTCGCGATTCAGTGACAGGCGTGCAACTTATAACAGAAACGAAGGATTAGCACGCGAAGCTGGCCCAGTGTTGCCGTTTTGGCCCCTCCCATCAAGCCGCCAATTTTCCGCTCGATTCCCGGGAGACGGCGCCAGCCGGGCTCGCGAAGTTGATTTTTGTACCCTTGAACCTCCATAGTACGCGCTTCACGCGCAGTCACTACCAGAGCCAACGGGTCCCAGCATGTCGGAACAGCAGGTCAACAATCTCAACGTTCTTTCTCAGGATCTCCTGATTACCCCGGAAGCGTTGAAGCAGAACATCCCACTTTCGGAATCCGCCGAACGCACCGTCATCGAAGGCCGCCAGACCATCCAGCGCATTCTCGATCGTGAAGACCCTCGCCTGCTCGTTGTCATCGGCCCCTGCTCGATTCACGACCCGGACGCGGCCCGCGACTACGCCAGGCGCCTACGCAAGCTGGCCGATGCCGTCAGCGACAGCCTCTATATCGTGATGCGAGTCTACTTCGAGAAACCCCGTACCACGGTGGGCTGGAAAGGCCTGATCAACGATCCGCACCTCAACGACTCGTTCGAGATCGAGGAAGGTCTGCATATCGCCCGCCGACTGCTGGTGGATCTGGCCGAGATCGGGCTGCCGCTGGCCACGGAGGCGCTGGACCCGATCTCGCCGCAATATCTGCAGGACTGCATCAGTTGGTCCGCGGTGGGCGCCCGCACCACCGAATCCCAGACTCACCGCGAAATGGCCTCCGGCCTATCCGGCCCTGTCGGCTTCAAGAACGGTACCGACGGCAGCCTCGACGTCGCCGTCAACGCGCTGCAGTCGGTGGCCAGCCCACACAATTTCCTGGGTATCGACCAAGCCGGTCAGGTCGCGGTGATTCGCACCCGTGGCAACGCCTACGGACATGTGGTGCTGCGGGGCGGCAACGGCAAGCCCAACTACGACAGCGTCAGCGTCACCCTCGCCGAGCAGGAGCTGCACAAGGCGGGCCTGAAGGCCAACCTGATGGTTGACTGCTCCCACGCCAACTCCAACAAGGATCCAGCGCTGCAGCCGCTGGTGATGGAGAACGTGACCCACCAGATTCTCGACGGCAACCGCTCGATCATCGGGCTGATGATCGAATCGAACATCGGCTGGGGCAGCCAGAAGGTGCCCGAGGATCGGAGTCAGCTCCAGTATGGCGTGTCGATCACCGATGCCTGCATCGACTGGCCGACCACGGAGCGCACGTTGACGCAGATGGCGGAGCAGCTTGCGACGCCGCTGCGCAACCGCCAGCAGACCGGCGACTGAGCCATTGTCGGCAATCGATCACCCGCAGGGGTCGATATAGCGAAAACGCCCGATGCTGCAATCAGCATCGGGCGTTTTCACGACGACAGATTTTCACACCGGCAGAGGCCTCGCGCCCAGCGATCAGCTTCTGACCGGCTCGCCCGCCTCCACCCCGTCGATCTGACGTCGAAACGGTGGCAGCGCATCCAGCAGCGCCTTGCCATAGCGACGCGTCAGCACGCGCCGGTCCAACAGCGAGATGCGGCCGCTGTCGTTCTCCTTGCGAATCAGCCGCCCGCACGCCTGGACCAGCTTGATCGACGCATCCGGTACCGAGATCCGCATGAACGGATTACCGCCCTGGCTCTCGATCCACTCGGCCAGCGTGGCACCGACCGGGTCGTCCGGTACCGAAAAGGGCAGCCGGGTGATCACCACATGGGTCAGATAGCGCCCCGGGAGGTCGATGCCCTCGGCGAAGCTCGCGAGACCGAAGATCAGGCTGCCCTTGGCGGCGTCGACGGCAACGCGGTGACGCTCCAGCAGCTCTCTTTTCGGCAGTCGATCCTGAGAGAGCAGGCGCGAGGCCCACGGCTCCTCCAGCGCATCGGCGACACTGCGAAGCTGCTTGCGCGACGAGAACAGCACCAGCACCGCTTCATCGTCACCCAAGCCTTCGATGAACTGGACGATCGAGCGATCATGGGCCATGGCATCGCCCGGCTCGACGGCCTCCCGCGGTACGCTGAGAATCGCGCGCGAGTAGTCGAACGGGCTTGGCAGGCGCTGATAACGGTAGCGATTGGCCAGCCCCGCCCGTTCCTGGAGCCGTTCGAAGCGGTTGAGCGCCGTCAGCGTGGCAGACGTCACCACCGCACCATAGCAGCTCCCCCACAGGTGCCGGGCCAGGGTTTCCGCCGCCGACACCGGGCTGGCCGAGAAGGTGAGCTCCGGCTCCCCAGCGAAGTGCTGGAACGTCAGCCAGCGCGCCTGTGGCGCCTGCCCCGCCGGATCCGGCTGGGCCATGGCGGACCACAGCGAGTGTGCCTCCAGGGCGCGGCCATGGAGCAGCGCCATCAGAGGCAGCCAGGGCTCCGCCTGTTCACGCGCAAGCCCGGTGGATTTATCCGGATCGAGGCTCTCGCGCAGGATATCGCTCATCGTCTCGAGATCCCGCGACAGCTCGGCAAAGGGAATCACCAGTTGCTGGGCGAGATCGGCCAGCGGCGCCGGCGCCTTGCCATTGGGAAACCGGAAGTGCTGGGTCTCGTCGCCGGCGCCGGCATCCAGACCTGCGATCCGATGCCCCATGGCATAGACGTCACCCAGTCGCGGTTCCAGCGCCGCGATTCGCTCCGGGAACGCCGCCAGCAGTCGCGCCAGCGTCGGCTGAGCACCCAGCGCGGTATTCAGTTCGGTCAGCGACTTCTTCAGCGTGCGCAGCCAGCGCAGCGCGCCGTTGACCCCGAAGCGATGGTAGAAATGATCCAGCGCCTTGTCCGGCAGGTGATGCCCTTCATCGAAAACGTAGATGCAATCCTTGGGCGACGGCAGCACCATTCCCCCGCCCAGCGCGAGATCCGCCAGCACCAGGTCATGGTTGGCGACGATGATGTCGGCCTGTTCGAGATGCCGGCGCGAGCGGAAATAGGCGCAGGCGCCGAAATGCCCGCAGCGGCGGTTGGTGCACTGGCGATGATCCACGGTCAGCCGACGCCAGTCCCGGTCGTCGATGGCGACCGGCCAGCTGTCACGATCCCCTTCCCAGTTGCCGGAAGCGTAGGTATCGGCCATCTCCTGGATCAGCTGCGGAAAATCCCCGCCGGCATCCGTGGCGATGGTCTGCTCGAACAGCGATAGCGTCGGGTTGGGCTCGGCGCCATCCAGCGCCTGATCGAGCTTGGCCACGCACAGGTAACGGCCGCGCCCCTTGGCCAGTGCGTATTCGAAGTCGAGGCCGCTGTGGGCCTTGAGCATCGGCAGATCCTGATTGAGCACCTGCTCCTGCAGCGCCACCGTGGCAGTGGCGATCACCAGCCGCTTGCCACGGGCCTTGGCCACCGGCAACGCCGCCAACAGATAGGCGAGCGTCTTGCCAGTCCCGGTGCCCGCTTCCAGCACGCAGACGTGTTCGTTGGAGGTCCGGCGCCCCTGCTCGTCCCGCTCGATCGACGCCAGCGTGCGCGCGATCTCCGCGATCATCAGGCGCTGGCCGTAACGCGGCGTGAGCTCCAGTCCTTCGAGCACACGCCGGTAAGCCTCCTGGATTTCCTGCTTGAGGGATTCGTCGAGCATGCGCTTTCCGGGGCGGACTATCTGAGGTGAGATCGCCCACGAGAAGTGGGCGATTGCCATGAGACGATCACGTCGTCCGACAACATCGATTGAACCACGGCGCCGGCCGAGGGCGCCATCGGCTCACGACATCATGGACTCGGGTGGATGCTCGCAGGGGAGCTTGCCGTTGATATAGTTTTCGATCTCGGGCAGCGAGAAGGCATCTTCCTCACCGACGAAGCTGATCGACACGCCCTTGGCGCCGGCACGGCCGGTCCGACCGATACGGTGGACGTAGTCCTCGGGGTCTTCCGGTAGCGTGAAGTTGATCACGTGGCTCACATCCTCGATGTGAATCCCGCGTCCAGCGACATCGGTAGCCACCAGCACAGTGATCTCGCCTTCGCGAAAGCGCTCGAGCGTCTTGATGCGCTGGTTCTGGGGCACATCACCGGAGAGCATGGCGGCGTTGATGCCCTGGTCGCGCAGCAACTGATCCAGCTCGCGCACCAGGTCGCGACGGTTACCGAACACGATCACCCGCTCCATCGCTTCCTGGCGAACCAGGTTGAACAGCAGCTTGCGCTTCTCGTTGTCACTGACCAGATAGACGCGCTGGTCGATGTTGGCAGCGTTGTCGTGGGTCACTTCGATCTCGACGTGAGCGGGATTCTGCGTCCACTGCTCCGAGAGATTGAGGATATCCGGGGTGAAGGTCGCCGAGAACAGGAAGGTCTGGCGCTCCTCACGCTTGGGCGTATAGCGGATGATCCGCTTGACGTCCGGAATGAAGCCCATCGACAGCATGCGGTCGGCCTCGTCCAGGACCAGCACCTCGACCTGGGACAGATCGATATCCCGCTTCTGCTGGAAATCGAGCAGGCGCCCCGGGGTGGCCACCAGAATATCCAGGTTCTTGCTCAGCTGGTCACGCTGCTTCTGGTAGTCCATGCCACCGACGACACTCGCCACATGTAGTGACGTAAAACGGGACAGCGCCTTGGCGTCCTTCTCGATCTGCAGCGCCAGCTCACGGGTCGGCGCGACGATCAGTGCGCGCGGCGTCCCCGGCTTCTGGCCATCCGGCGCTTCCTCTTCCAGGAAGTAGGCCAGCATCGAGATCAGAAATGCGGCGGTCTTGCCGGTACCGGTCTGCGCCTTGCCGACGACGTCGCCACCGAGCAGCGTGTGCATCAGTGCCTCGGCCTGGATCGGCGTGCAGTACTCGAAGCCTTCGGCCTGGATCGCTCTCATCAGCGGGTTCGGCAGGTCGAAATCGTGGAATCGCCAGCGTCCGGCAACGGGCTCGACCTGAAACTGCTTCAGCGACCAGCCCGAAGTGTTCCGCGACTGCGATTTACGTGGCTTGCGCCGACGCCGCTTGGGTCTGCGGTTCTGTGCCGGGGCCTGGGTGTTGTCAGACTCACTCATAGTTATGACGAATGTCCGAAATCGATTGACGGTTTGACTCGCGAGAGCCGGCGCTGTCCGTGCCGGTGGCCGGTAGCACCGTGATCGGCGCGACGGGAGGGGTGTTCACGCCTCCTGGGCGAGTTCTCGACGCGACGAGTGACGATCTCGCGCAGAGACCACCCGGCGCGAGCCGACGGTATTGTACCAGTCTCGCCCGCCAACGTCGCGAGCCCAGTCGATCAACGTCGCGAGCCCAGTCGATCAACGTCGCAGGGCCCGGTTCGGGTATTCGATGGCAGGCGCGGCGCTGGCTGTTAAACTACCCGTCATTCTCTCGCTCTCGATTACCCGCCAAGAAGCTCATAGGTCGCGCGCATGACTCGCAGAAAAAAGACCCGATCGCTGGCCGACAAGGTGACGATCCGCACCGGCAAGCGCAAGGATTACCGCCGCTGGCGCCATGACAATCCCGATGAAGTCGCGCCGTCGCGCCGCTACGTCGACAAGAAGACCCAGCAGCGCAAGCTGCAGGCCGAGCGTAAGCGCCAACGCCAGAGCGCCCCGCCACTCCCCCTGCACAAGCCCGCCAACGACGACAAGGATTCCGACTGATGCGCCTGGTTTCTTTCAACATCAACGGCATCCGGGCGCGGCTCCACCAGCTCGAGGCGCTGATCGAGACGCACGCGCCGGACGTGATCGGACTGCAGGAGACCAAAGTCCAGGACAGCGAGTTTCCCAGGCAAGCCGTGGAGGCCATGGGCTATCACGTCCATTTTCACGGCCAGAAGGGGCACTACGGGGTCGCCATGCTGACCCGGTCCGCACCGGCGGCCGTCCACTACGGGCTGCCGGACGACGGCGAGGACGCGCAGCGCCGGCTGATCGGCGTGACGTTGACCATGAACGATGGCCAGCCCATCACGGTGTGGAACGGCTACTTTCCCCAGGGCGAGAATATCGCCCACCCCACCAAGTATCCCAACAAGCGGGCGTTCTACGCCGGCCTCAACGCCTTGCTCGAGCAACGCCATCGGCCCGATGAACGTGTGGCGATCATGGGGGATTTCAACATATCCCCGGCGGACATCGACATCGGCATCGGTGAAGAGAACCGCAAACGCTGGCTACGCGAGGGCAAGACCAGTTTCCAGCCGGAAGAGCGCGAGTGGCTTGCCCGCCTGAAGGAATGGGGGCTGGAGGACAGCTACCGGCGCTGCCATCCCGATAGCACCGATTTCTTCAGCTGGTTCGACTACCGCTCCAAGGGTTTCGACCGTGAGCCCAAGCGCGGCCTGCGGATCGACTACATCCTGGTGACCGAGCCCCTGGCGAGTGCGACTCGGCGGTCCGGGATCGATTACGACCTGCGCGGCATGGAAAGGCCTTCCGATCACGCACCGGTATGGAGCGAGTTCGATCTCGACTGAGGGAATGTCGACCTGAGTGGCATCGGTAGCAACGACGACGCCCCGAAGCTCGGGGCGTCGTCGGGAATCCGCCTTTCAGCCCAGGGAATCCAGCCACTGCTGCGCCTGCGTCACGCCGGCGGCCTTGGCCTGACGGAAGGCTTCTCGGGCCAGGTCACGCCGATCGAGCTGGGCGGCCGCGATTCCCTGTAGCAGCCAGTCGCGCCCCGATACCTCGCCACCCGCCTGGCGCAGGCTGGAGAGCGCATCCAGCGTCTTCTGCCACTCGCCCCAGCCGTAGGCGATCTCCGCCAGCTGTTGCCAATCCTGCCCGCGACCGGTCCGCTCCGCCAGCGCTCGCCAGGCCGACAGGGCCTCGTCGTGGTTACGAGCTGCCGTCCAGGCCTGCGCCAGAAGCTTCAGGTTGTCGGCACTGGTGTCCAGCCGACCGTCACCCAGCCACTGCGCGAGGTGCTCGGCGGCGCGAGCCGGCGTACCACCGGCGATATGCAGCTTGGCCAGTTGCCGCAGATCCTCTTTCGAGACCAGCACGCCACGTCGCCAGCCGCTCTCCCAGATCGCCGCGGCCCGACCGCTATCGCCGGCTTGCTGGGCCAGACTCGCGGCGCGACGCCAGACATCCGGCGAATCCTGGTCATCGCCCAGTAGCGCCAGAGCATCGTCGAAACGCCCACTCCGCTGATAGACCGTGCTCGCCAACTGACGCTGCGACGAACTCCAGCCCTGGGTTCCGGATTCTCGCAGGCGATCGAGAGACTGGCTGGCCGCGCTCCAGTCATCGAGCGACGCCCGCGCCTGGACCAGCAGCCAGCGCGAGGCATCGTCACCACCACTGCGCTCGACCCAGGCGGTCAGCAGGTCCGCGCCCTGCCGTGTCTGGCCGGCGCGGAGCCGGAGACGCGCTTCCTGCTGCAGCCAGGCGAGCCGGCGAGCGGCGGGGACGCCGTCGATCCGCCGCGCTTCGGCAAATTGGTCCGCCGCCCGGGCGTCCTGGTGACCACGGGCATTGGCCGTGGCAGCCAATTGCAGGAACAGCGCCCGCGCCCAGCGGTCGGCAGCGTTACCGCCCTCAAGCCGCGAGGCGGATGCCGCGGCACGCGCGGCCACTGCCGCATCGTCGCCGGCCTCGAGCTGAGATTGCATGGACTGCAGCGTTCGCACCATGTCCGGACGCAGCGCCGGTCCCTCCGCCTGCGCCAGCGGAACGCCGCCGAAGCCGATCAGGCCCGCTGCCACCAGCGCCAGGCAAGGCTTGCCCAGCCGCCGCACCGTCGTCGAACTCATCATCAGCCCTCCAACTGGAACTGGATACGCTGGGTGGCGCGCCGTACGTCGTCGGCCGGCGGGAACCGCCACTGCGATACGGCCTCTTCCACCGCACGATCGAAGACATTGGCGGGGTCGGCATCGATCACCCGCAAGCTGCCGGTATCGACACGCCCATCCGGTTGAATGATGAAGCTGACCTCGACATAGCCTTCCATGCCGCGACGACGCGCCCGCATCGGGTAGGTCGGATTGACCCGACTGGTCGGCTGCAGCTGGCCGACGTCACGTGGCGAAGCCTGGGTGCCTCGGGGCGGTTGCTGCGGCGCCGGACTCGGCTGCGGCGGCCCATTCGTCGCTTCGGGCGTGGCTTCCGGCTGCGGCGCGGTTTCAGCAACCGTTTCCTGCGTCGGCCGGGCCTCCGGCTCGGGGCGAGGTTCCGGTTCGGGGCGTGCTTCGCTCAGCTCGGGCAGCGTCTCGTCCAGCGTGACGTCCGGCGTCTGCATCGGCGGCATCTGTGGCTCGGGAATCTCCACCGGGCTGGGTGCTTCCACTGCCGGTGGCGGCGCTGCCGCCGGCGGCGGCGGTGGCGCGCTGGGCGGCGGTAACGAGGGGGATGTCGGCGTCGGCTGCGCCGGGTCCTGCTGCGGCGCATCGACCATAGAGATCGCCGTGGGCGTGACGATCTGGGTGCGATCCGGCGCCGGCGGCGCCACCAGCAGCGCCAACAGATAGAACAGCAGCAGCGCCAGCAGCGCACCGCCCGCCAGACCGGCCAGTCTGCGCATCAGCCGGCGTCCCGATTGGCGGCCACGGCAACGTTGTCGACCCCGGCCTGGTGAATCCGATCCATCACCTGGATCAGCAGACCGGTGGTCGAGTTCTTGTCGGCCTGCACCACCACGCTGCCATCGCCGGAGACCAGTTGGGCCACGCGTGCACCGACGCGATGGGCATCCACGGCCTCGCCGTCGACCCACACCGCACCTTCACCGGTGATCGCGACCAGCACCTGGGTGTCCTGGCGCGCCGTCGCTTCGCTGGACTCGGGGCGCTGGATCTCGACCCCACTCTCCTTGATGAAGCTGGTGGTGACGATGAAGAAGATCAGCATGATGAAGACGACGTCCAGCATCGGCGTCAGATCGATGCCGGTCGAATCGTCACTCGCTTCCCGCAAGCGGCGCCTACGCATGAGAGTCCTCCACGGCGCGGGCCATGCGGTCGTGCAGCCGCTGGTCCTCGCGTCGAATGATCTGTTCCAGACGGGTGACGAACAGCAGACCGACCACAGCGACCGCCATTCCGCACAGCGTCGGCAACGTGGCCTGGGCGACGCCATCGGCCATCGCCCGCGCCTGGCTGCTCTCGGTCAGTGCCAGACTGTCAAACACCTGAATCATCCCGGTCACCGTCCCCAGCAATCCGAGCAAGGGGCAGATCGCAATGAGCAGCTTGAGCCAAGGCACCGGCAGGCGCAGCCGGGCGATCAGTTCACGCGTCCACACCTCGCGCAGTGTCAGCGCACTCCAGCTCGAGTGATCGCGACGCCGAATCCAGGCCTCGATCAACACCCGTCGTGCCCGGCGATGGGTGAATCGCCAATAGAACAGCCGCTCCAGCGACATCGCGAACAGCGCCATGGCCACCAGCATGATCACCACCAGCACCTCACCGCCGACGCCGATCAGCCAGCGGATAGGCTCAAGCGTGAGCACCATGGCGACGCTCCTCGGCGTGGGCAGCGGCAGCCGTCTCGGCTTCGAGATGCTCGGCGAGCACGGCGCTGGCGCGGCCTTCCAGCAGGCCGATCAAGCGTCGGCTACGGCTGTTCAGTGCCGTATTGACGAACAGCAGGGGAACGGCCGTGATCAGCCCCAGCACCGTCGTCACCAGGGCCTGGCTGATGCCACCCGCCATCAGTTGGGGGTCGCCGGTGCCGAACACCGTAATCGACTGGAACGTCACGATCATTCCGGTAACCGTACCCAGCAGCCCCAGCAGCGGCGCCACCGCGGCGATCAGCTTGACGATCGGCTGCCCTCGCTCCAGCCGGGGCTGTTCCGCCAGCATGGCCTCATCGAGACGAGCCTCCAGCGCTTCCGGAGCATGATCGCGACCCAAAGCGGCGAAGCGTCCGAGCACCCGGCCCAACGGGTTGTCGTCATGGAGCGTGTCCGGGGTCTGCATCTGGCGGCGCATTCTCGCGCTGACCCGAAGCAGATAGGTGTACTGGACCAGTGCCACCAGCAGCCCGATAAGACCCAACGCCACGATCACGTAGCCAACGTAGCCACCCTGCTGGAAGCGCTGCCACAGTGGGGGCTGCTGAGATAGCGCATCGAGCACGTCACCGTCGGTGGGGTCGATCACGATCTGATTGCCATCGCCCTGCTGGAACGCCTGCAACGCTTGACGCGCGTTGCCCGGCGTCGCCGCGAACACGGCGAGACGGCCATCGTCGCCCACGCGCTGCAGCAGATCGCCGTCGCTGAAGGCGACGGTATCGCCCAGCCGCACCACTTCGCGCTGGCTCACGTCGCCATCCTGACCCGCGACGGGCGCCTGGAACCGCACCCCGCGCCCGCTCTCCGCGACCAGACCCGCCAGATCCCGACGTACGCGTTCGAAAGCCTGCAGATCGACGAGGTCGCGATCGTCGAGACGCGGCGGCAGCGCCGCATCGCCGCCGACCGTCAGCCAGCTCTCGGCAAGGGTATCCCGAAGCTCGCTGGTCTGCTGCTTGACGATGCCGGAGATATCGCCGATATCCCCGGCGTCCTGGGCGCGCTGCTGGCGCAGGTCGGCCAACTGCTGCTGCTGGTCCGACTGACGCGTCTCCAGCTCGTCCCGTCGGGCCTGCGCTTGCTGGAGGCGTTGCTCGGCATCGGTGACCGCCTGCTGCAACGCCTGGCGATCGTCCAGCAGCTTCTCCAGCCGCTGGCTGTCACGCTGTTCGGCGGCTTGGCTATCGGCGCGGAACCTGTCGAGCACCTGCTGCATCGAGGCCGCGGTATCACTTGTCGCCGCGTTGCCTGCCGTGGCACCGGATTGGGCACTGACGGCACCGGGCAGCAGCGTGATCGCCGCGATGGGTAGCACCAACCACCATGAATGACGCCTCATGACTGGCCCTCCGTCGCTGATCGCCCCGCACCGACCACCAGCGAGGCTGGCAGCTGGAGCAGCGCAGGCGCGCTCTGATCCTGAGCGATCCGAATGCCGCGGCGGACCTCGTTGATCTGGTCGCCGTTCAGCGCTTCCCAGTTACCGTCGGCAACGCTCCAGACCCCACCGGCGCGATCGTCCGGGGTGACGTAGTACCAGCCGGTGCGGCCGACGCGCAGGTAGTCGACCTCCCTCGCCATCTGGCTGGCCTGGCCGGCGGCCTCGGATTGCGCGCCCTCGAGCGGTCCACTCCATTGATCCATCTCTCGCCCGTAGGCCAGTTCGGCACGCCAGGCGGAAAAGATACGCTGCAGCTTGTCGGCCTGGGAGGCGTCATCGCGAGACAGCATCTGCTCCAGATCGTCGACGCGGGCCAGTCGCTCGGCACGCAGGAACGGCATGTCCGCCTCGATCATCGTCCGCAGTTGCCCGACCATCTGGCGCATCTCGCCCGGCAACGCCTCGCGGGTCACGGATATCTGTGCGAGCGCCTGCTTTTCGGCATCGATCCGCTTGGCCTGGTTATCGACGATCGGCGCCAGTTCGGCGTTGTAGCTCTCCAGTCGATCGGCCTGCTGATCGGCCTGGCGCAAGCGCTTTAACGCCTCGCGGGTGGCGTCGTCGGCGGCGTCGATGCGCTGCTGGAGCTCGGCCTGGGTCTGCTGCGCCTGGATGCTGGCCTGGCTCAACGAGTCCTGGGCAAGTATCGGGCTGGACGCACTCACGCTGATGGCAGCGAGGCAGAGGGCCAATGCATACCCACCTCTTGTTCGCGGGAAATGAAGCACCACGCTATCTCCTTGCGGATAGGCCGTAACGACGAGGCGGTGAAGAGCGCCGCCGGGTCGGCGGAATGACGAGATTGAATTCGACGCGACACGCTAATACAAACAAGAACAATTATCAATAAGATCAGGTCATGCCGTCCGCGTCTCGCACACTTGGCCCGTAAGTCCATGGGACTTGCGCACGCCGGACACGAGGCCGGCATAAAGGGTGCTTCTTCCGATCAGGAGGAGCCCGGCCCAGAGCGCCAGAGGGCCTGCATGGTCAATCGCCCCCGGCCTGCGCCATGGCTGGACGTCATTGCACAAGTTGCTCATGATACTTTTCAGCCAGGCCAACGCCTCATCTGCCATCCAAGGCTCTATCCATCATGTCGAGCGTGACCATCAATGACCTCAGCGTACCGTGGGATGTCGACAGCCTCTCGCCAGCCGTTGTGGCCTTGAGTGCCGAGTCGGTATCAGCGGACTGGGAAAATGCGAGGCATCAGCACCGCAAGGCGCAGCTCGTTTACTCCGCGCGCGGCATCCTCAACTGCGAAATCGAAGGCGGCATCTGGATAGTGCCGCCGCAGTGCGCCATCTGGATCCCCGGAGACTTGCCCCATTCGGCGCGCGGGGCAGGAGAGACGGAGTGCTACTGCCTGTTCGTCTAGCCTGACGCCGCACCGGACCTGCCAAGAACCTGTTGCACGATTTCCGTATCGCCATTACTGCGCGAATTGCTACTGAGAGCGGCCTGTTTTTCTGATCTGTACGCGCCGGGCGGGCGGGAAGAGCGGCTGATTGCCGCACTGCTCGATGAGCTGGTGGCGGCACCGGTGGAAGACCTGCATCTGCCCATGCCGCGGGACCCCAGATTGCGCCGCCTCACGGAAATGATGCTGGCCGACCCTACAGGCAAAGCCACCAAGGCGGATTGGGCAACGCGTATTGGCATGAGCGAGCGAAGCATGAGCCGTCTCTTGCTGCATGACACAGGCCTGAGCTTCGGGCGATGGCGTCGGCAGTTCCATGTGATTCTTGCGCTTCAACGTTTGACCAGGGGTGAAAGCGTACAAAGTGTGGCGATGGAACTGGGGTATGAAAATGCCAGCGGCTTCGTCACCATGTTCCGCAAGGCGGTGGGCAAGCCGCCAGCGCGCTACCTCTCGGATCGCATGAATGGCGCAACGCTCAATGCCACGCCCGGCGTCGTGCTGCCCAACGCCATTCCCCCCTGATACTGAATTACGACACTCAGCCAGCCTATTTTTCATTACGGCCATGTTGTTAAAACATCATTGGGCTTGGCCTAACTGAATAACAATCTGGCCTAGTTTCGCCATGAGTCCTGTGGGTTTCCATTGTTAAATACGGCATCTAAATGCAAATGGGACTTATTGATGCCATCGTTAACAACTACTGCACCATACCGTTGGCCAAACCATAGGCGCTTGGCGCCCACGATCCCTTCCCATCCAACGTGGCCGTACAAGGGCGTCATCTGGCGCATGCCCCGCACCATGCTGGGCTCGGCAGTGGCGGCGGCAGCTCTCATCAGCGCGCAGGGTGCCTTTGCCGCCGAGCCAGGACAGACCCAGCCCAAGACAGGGAAAACGTCTCAAGCGGTGGTGGCCTTGCCGGCCATCACCATTACCCAGCGCAGGGATATGGCGACCACCGAGGGCACTGGCTCCTACACCACTGGTGAAACGGCGGCGGCAACGCATCTGCCACTGTCGCTGCAGCAAACACCGCAGGCAGTGACGGTGATCACACGCCAACGCATGGACGACCAGCAATTGAATTCGGTGCAGGACGTGCTGGAGAACGCCACGGGCGTGTCGTCGTACCAGTCCGACAGCGAGCGAACGAGTTTCTATTCGCGTGGATTCCTGATCAACAACATTCAGTACGATGGCATCCCCACGGTGGTCGGCGACATCGTCAATGGAAGCGGCATCGGATCTCTCGATACCGCATTCTATGATCGTGTCGAGGTCGTGCGCGGCGCTTCCGGCTTGCTGACGGGCACCGGCAATCCCTCTGCCGCCATCAACTTGGTGCGCAAACGACCCACCCGTGACTTCTCTGCGGCCGCCTCGCTTGGTGCCGGGAGTTGGGACACCTACCGGGGAATGGGCGACATCTCGACACCGTTGACCGAGGACGGCCGCATCCGCGCGCGCCTCGTAGGGACGTACCAAGATGGGCACTCGTACCTCGACGGCTACAAACCGGAGAGGGAGTCGTTCTACGGCATCATCGAGGCAGATCTGACCCCGGACACGACGCTGAGCCTGGGCTATGACCATCAGGAGGTCACGCCAAAAGGCTCTACCTGGGGAGGGTTGCCACTCTGGTTCAGCGACGGTACGCAGGCGGAGTATTCACGCTCCAAGAATTACGCACAGGACTGGAGCCATTGGGACAACACCCACAAGACGGCGTTTGCCGGGATCGAGCACCGCTTTGACAACGATTGGAAACTCCGTGTTATCGCTAACCAGTACCGCACAGAATACGATGCCGAACTGGCCGGCCTGGTCGGTCGTCCCGATCGCGACACGGGACTGGGCTTCTATCCCTCCGGGGCTTATCCGGTAGCGCTGGCGTCTGAAGGTCACAGCCGTCAAAACACCTTCGACATGATGGCGAGCGGCCCTTTCGAGCTACTCGGCCGCCAGCATGAGTTGGTGGCGGGAGCGACGAGTTCGCGCCGCACCGCTAGCCAAGAGGATATCGCGCCGTTCTACGCCGGTATTGCGCCGGTTAATGTCTATGAGCTGCCCTGCCCTTCCCCGCCCTGACTTCGATGCCATGGCGCGGATACCGACCCGCACCCGAATCAAGCAGACCGGTGTCTACAGCGCAGCCCGGTTTTCACTGGCCGATCCTCTGAAACTCATTGTCGGTGGCCGCTTCAGCAGTTACGAAATCGACGACGCCGTCGGTAACTCGTCGGTGCACTACAAGAAGAGTGGAGAATTCACACCGTATGCTGGCTTGATCTACGACATCGACGAGACCTATTCGGCCTACGTGAGCTACACGAGGATATTCAATCCGCAAACCGACTATCGAGACAGCAACGGCAACGTACTTACGCCGGCCAAGGGGAAAACCAAGGAAATCGGCCTGAAAGGCGAGTATCTCGACAAGCGTCTGAATGCGTCGGTCGCCTTGTTCGAGACTGAGCTGGACAACGCTGCGCAGATCGTCGCCGGCACCTACACGCCAGGCGGCGCCCAAGCCTACCAAGGCTCGGATGGAACAAAATCGCGTGGGGTCGAACTGGACTTGCAGGGCGAGCTGGTGCCTGGCTGGAACCTCTACGCCGGTATAGCCCACTTCACGGCGCAAAGTGCCGATGGCGAACGCTTGAATTCGCAGATACCGCGCACCACGGCACAGCTTTTCACCACCTACCAGTTGCCCGGCGCGTGGAACCCGTTGACGCTCGGCGGCGGCGTCAAATGGCAAAGCCGTTTCTACCAGGCGCCCAATACCGGTACTAGCTCATTGGGCGGGGAACAGGGTTCCTACGCATTGGTATCACTGATGGGACGTTACGCCATCACCCAGCAGACCAGCGTGGCCCTCAACGTCAATAACCTATTCGACAAGAAGTACGCGCTACAGAAAGGCGATTTCGACACCGTGGGTTATGGCGCGCCACGCAACCTGATGGTGACGCTGGACTACCGCTATTGATCGGTCCGCTGGCGAGCGCTTCAGCCGTGGGATATCCGCAGGCAGACAACCATCGATTATCGAGAAAGCACCTATGTCTATTCAGTCCACGCTACATCCCGGCCAAGCGCTGGTCACGAACAACCCGAACAAGATTGCCCTGTACTGGGTGACTACAGCCGTGGGTGTCGTGCTCTTTGTGACTTTTCAGTTGTTCTTCTACGTCAACGACTGGGTGAGAGCGCAGGGAGCGACACCGGCAATCACCTTCGCACCCGACGTACTGTGGGTGTTTTCCGCCTTCTACGGGGCTTGGATCGTCACGGTCCTGCTCGCACTGACCGGAACCCGCAGGGCGCAGTGGAGCACCCTGTTGCTCGGTAGTCTGATGGTCGTTCTGAATACCCTCGGCGGAATCTCCGATGGGTTGCGCGACGGTTGGCACATTGCCTTCTCAGCCGTTTTCTTCATCACCTTGCCAGGCGTGTTCGCCATCGCGACCACCTGGCGGGGCCTCAAAAGCCAAGGAGCCAGCCATGTCAATGGATAGTTCTGCCTTCCCTCTGGTCTGGATGCGTTTCACTCAGGAGCCCGGGCATGATCACCACAAGGACTTCGCCGAATTCGAGGCCAACCTGAAGCGCGGGGAACCCTTCGTGCTATTGAGCGATAGCGTACCGGCGGAGGACCATGAACACTCCCCGGAAGAGAAGAAACGCACCGCGCTCTGGATGAAAAAACACAAGGCTGAATTGCGAAGGCTGGTGCTGGCCATGATTCTGATCGAGCCCAGCTCGGCGAAGCGTCTTGGTTTCAAACCCTTTGCAGCCGTTTTCCCCAAGTTCTGGGGCTACCCGCTGTTGCTGGCGGCTTCACGTGAGCAAGCTATGGAGATGGCAAGAGAACTGCTGCCGGCGGATGCCAAGCCATCCCCCTAACGGCCCGCCCTGGCGCCCAATCTCGCATGGCACCCTGCCGCCGCGCCCTGTCACGGCGCGCAGCTGTCGAGCTCGCCTTGGCCTTTGATAAAAGCGCTCGATAAACGAGCGGCAGAGACGCGTGGTGCACTCCGGCAATGTACTGGCCGCCGTCATGCCGACAGGGAAAAGCCGGCGCCCTGGGGCGCCGGCTCGGGTCGAGACGCGGATCGGCTAGAGCTTCTGCTCCAGCTCAGGCAGGATCTCGAACAGGTCGCCGACCAGGCCATAGTCCGCCACCTGGAAAATGGGCGCCTCGTCATCCTTGTTGATGGCCACGATCACCTTGGAGTCCTTCATCCCGGCCAGATGCTGGATCGCACCGCTGATCCCCACGGCGATATAGAGATCGGGGGCAACGATCTTGCCAGTCTGCCCGACCTGCATGTCGTTGGGCACGAAGCCGGCATCGACGGCGGCGCGGGAGGCACCTATCGCCGCACCCAGCTTGTCGGCAATGCCATCGAGGAGCTTGAAGTTGTCGCCGTTGCCCATCCCGCGACCGCCGGAAATGACGACACGCGCCCCGCCCAACTCCGGACGTTCATTCTGGGCCAGCTCCTCGCCGATAAAGCGCGACAGCTCGCTGGAGACCACGATATCCAGGGCTTCGATGGTGGCGCCACCGCCATCGGCCACCGGATCGAATGCCGTAGTGCGCACCGTGATCACCTTGAACGCATCGCTTGACTGTACCGTGGCGATGGCGTTGCCGGCGTAGATCGGCCGCTTGAAGGTGTCGGCGCTTTCGACGCTCAGAATCTCGGAGATCTGGGAGACGTCCTTGAGCGCGGCGACGCGCGGCAGCACGTTCTTGCCTTCGGTGGAGGCCGCGGCCAGCACGTGGCTGTAGTCGTCGGCGAGCTGGGCCAGCAACTCCGCCAGCGGCTCGGCCAGTTGGTGGGCGTAGGCCGGGGCGTCCGCCACGCGAACGCATGAGACGCCGTCGAGCCTGGCGGCTGCCTCGGCAACGCCGGCGACATCGTCACCCGCTACCAGAATATCGATATCGCCGCCGATCGCCAGGGCCGCGCCCACGACGTGGGCGGTACCGGCAGCGAGCTGACCGTCGTGGTGTTCGGCGAGAACCAGAATGCTCATCCCATCCGCTCCTATCAAAGCACTTTGGCTTCGTTCTTGAGTTTGTCGATCAGCTCATCCACGGAGCCCAGCTTGATACCGCCCTTGCGCTCGGCCGGCGTTTCGACCTTGAGCAGCGACAACCCACTGGCGACGGACACGCCGAGCGCCTCCGGCGTGCGGGTGTCGAGCGGCTTCTTCTTGGCTTTCATGATGTCCGGCAGCTTGGCGTAGCGCGGCTCGTTCAGGCGCAGGTCGGTGGTGACCACGGCCGGCAACTTGAGCGCGACGGTCTGCAGGCCACCGTCGATCTCGCGGGTGACGCGAACCTCACCCTCCTCGACCCCGTCGCCGAAAGCGACTTCGGAGGCAAAGGTGCCCTGTCCCATATTGGCCAATGCCGCCAGCATCTGGCCGGTCTGGTTGTTGTCGGTGTCGATCGCCTGCTTGCCGAGAATGACCAGGCCCGGCTGCTCTTCGTCGACGACGCCCTTGAGCAACTTGGCTACCGCCAGCGACTCCACGCGCTCTTCGGTTTCGACGTGAATAGCGCGATCCGCACCCAGCGCCAGCGCGGTACGCAGTTGTTCCTGCGCAGCCTTGGGGCCGACCGTGACGGCGACGATCTCGGTGGCGACGCCTTTCTCCTTGAGTCGAACGGCCTCTTCCACCGCGATCTCGCAGAACGGGTTCATGGCCATCTTGACGTTGGTCAGATCGACATCGGAGTGATCCGGCTTGACCCGGATCTTGACGTTGTAATCGATGACGCGTTTGACCGCGACGAGTACTTTCATGGGTGTCCTCGCTGGCTATTGACAGACCGACCCGGCAGCGTCGGCCGACATCGACGATTGGCGGCCCTGATCGTGGCTTGATGCCGGATAACAGAACGTCGGCTGAGACAGAATCACGCCGACGCCGGCCGGGGTCAACTCGATGCCCTTCGCGCCCCAGGGTGGTGCACCACGGGGACAGCAATGGGCGAAAAATGCGATGATAGCGCATCGACGGCACCGTGCCGAAGCAGCACCTTCGCATAAGGCCAGCGCCGGTTGGCATAACGACAACCCTCTGGCTAACGTAGAGCCATAACAAACGACGGTCCAACGCCGTCGACGAACGGACCGGACAGGCAGCGCGACATGCGCCCTGTCAGCAAGCGAGGAGATCGGGTTTGGAACGTGAATCCATGGATTTCGATGTAGTCATCGTCGGTGCAGGCCCCAGCGGATTGTCGGCTGCGTGTCGCCTGATGCAGCAGGCGAATGATGCCGGACGGGAACTGTCGGTGTGCGTGGTCGAGAAAGGATCGGAGGTCGGTGCGCATATTCTCTCCGGCGCGGTGTTCGAGCCGCGGGCCCTGACGGAACTCTTTCCCGACTGGGCAGAGCGCGGCGCGCCGCTCAATACGCCGGTACTACGCGATGAGCTCTATCTGCTGAAGGACGCCGGCAAGGCGCAGAAGTTGCCCAACGCCGTGGTGCCGAAGTCGATGCACAACACCGGTCCTGGCGGCGACGGCCCCGCCACGAAGAACTATGTCATCAGTGCCGGCAACCTCTGCCGCTGGCTGGCCGAGCAGGCCGAGGGACTGGGCGTCGAGATCTTCCCCGGCTTCGCCGCGCAGCAGCCGATCATCGACGAGGAAGGCATCGTTCGCGGCATCATCACCGGCGACATGGGGGTCGCCGCCGACGGCAGCGAAACGGCCAATTACATGCCAGGCATGGAACTTCGCGCCAAGTACACGCTGTTCTGCGAGGGGGCCCGCGGCCATATCGGCAAGCAGTTGATCGAGCACTTCGGTCTCGATGCCGATCGCGACCCCCAGCACTACGCCATCGGCTTCAAGGAGCTGTGGGACGTGCCCGCCGCTCAGCACGAACCAGGCCTGGTGCTGCACGGATCCGGCTGGCCCCTGGATGACAAGAACCATGGCGGCGACAGTCACGGCGGCTGGTTTCTGTACCACGGCGACGACCAGCAAGTCATGCTCGGGCTGATCGTCGACCTGGCCTACCGCAACCCGTATCTCTCGCCCTTTGACGAATTCCAGCGCATGAAGCACCACCCCCTGCTGGCGCGTCATTTGACCGGCGGAAAGCGCGTGGCCTACGGCGCCCGTGCCATCACCAAGGGGGGCGCCAACTGTCTGCCCAGGATGACCATGCCGGGCGCCCTGCTGCTGGGCTGCGATGCCGGCACGCTCAACTTCGCCAAGATCAAGGGTATCCATACCGCGATGAAGTCGGGGCTGGTCGCGGCGGAAACCGTGTTTGCCACCCTCGCCGCCGGCGACGAGGGCGGCAAGGAGCTCACCGATTTCACCTCGGCCTGGGAATCGAGCTGGGCGTGGCGGGAGCTCGAAGCCAGCCGCAGCTTCGGCCCGGCCATTCACAAGTTCGGTACCGTGGGCGGCGGCGCTTTCAATTTCGTCGATCAGCTGCTTGGCGGCAAATTGCCCACGCAGCACGACACCACCCCGGACCACCGGCTGCAGACCGCGGCGGAGTCGTCGCCGATCGACTACCCCAAACCGGACGGCAAGCTGTCGTTCGACAAGCCCTCATCGGTGTTCCTGTCGAACACCAACCACGACGAGAACCAGCCCTGCCACCTCAGGCTGAGCGACCCCGATATCCCGATCGAGAAAAACCTGCCGACCTACGCCGAACCCGCCCAGCGCTACTGCCCGGTAGGCGTCTACGAGGTGGTCGAGGAAGCGGGCGAGCCCCGGTTCCGGATCAATTTCCAGAACTGCATCCACTGCAAGACCTGCGATATCAAGGATCCATCCCAGAACATCACCTGGGTGGCGCCGGAGGGCGGGGGCGGCCCCAACTACCCCAACATGTAAGCTCGAAGCTCGAAGCTCGAAGCTCGAAGCTCGAAGCTCGAAGCTCGAAGCTCGAAGCTCGAAGGCAGCATAAAGCAGACCGCCCCAAGCCAATGCCTGGGGCGGTTTTTGGTTCCCGCTTCGAGCTTACCACCGGGAACGCGGCGCTGGGCGAAGCCGGGCCTAGTCGCCGGTCGCGACCGGCCTGGCAGGGTCGCGAATCCACTCGCTCCAGGAACCCACGTAGAGCCGCGGCAGCGGCAATCCGGCAACGGCGTAGGCCAGGATGTTGTGGCAGGCGGTCACGCCGGAGCCGCAGTAGGCCGTCAGCGTTTCGGCCCGGGGCAACTCCTCCGCCAGCCGCCGTGGCGATTTGAAATGACCGTTCCCATCGAGATTGTCGCTACAGGGCCGACATGTCGCCCCCGGAATATGGCCCGCGACGGGATCGAGGGGTTCCTCGACGCCACGGAAACGGGACAAGGCTCTGGCATCCACCAGTTGCCCGCCTCGTTCCGAGAGCACGCCCACCGAGATCAGCGCCTGATCATCGAACGCGGGGCGCCACTGGCTCCGCCCTCCCGATTCAACGTGAGTCTCCACGAGCTCCCCTGCCGCCAGCGCCCAAGCGTTGATACCCCCGTCAAGGACACGGACGGCAGGATGGCCCGCCCAGCGAGCGATCATCCACCACGCCCGTGCTGCCGCCAGCTGTCCTCCACTGTCGTCGTAAACCACGATCGGTCGTTCGGGAGTGACGCCCATGGCTTGGAGCGTGGCGGTGAACGTATCGGGTGAGGGCAACGGATGGCGACCACCCTCGCCCGGCGGCGCCGAAAGGTCTCGTTCGAGATCCAGAACGAGGCTGCCGGGAAGATAGCGACGGGCTGGCATCCGCTCGCCGCCTCGGGACACCCGACAATCGAATATCAGCGGCGGTTGATCGCCGGCGAGACTGCGCTGCAACTCTTCCACCGTCACCAGCACGGATGCGTTCATCACTTCCTCCCCCAGCGTCGTCGATCGAAGCAGACAGTCTGGCCCATCACGAGCGTTTCGTCAGCGGCGCGCGCACGGCGATCAGGCGGCGGCGCCCAGCCGAAGCGAAGCGCACGTCGATCACCGGGTTGGCAGCATTGCCTTCGACCACCAGCACCTCGCCATCACCGAAGCTGGCATGTCGCACCCGGTCTCCGACCTGCCACGGCGCCGCGCCGAGCGACCCGGCACCGGTTTCGGCAGCCGGCGGTGACGCCACCGGCTGACGGGCGTGCAGCGTGAGCGAACGCCCCAGGTGTTCCAGGTCCGCGCACGCCTGGCCGATACGCGCCAGATAGGTGCCGATCATTTCCGGCTCGCGAACCGCGATGCCGGTCTCGCTGCCGCTGCGGATCGCCCGGTCGATTCGACTGCAGTCCTCTACCGCGGTCTCGTCGAGGAATCGGCTCGGCCGGTGATCACCGCCATCCTGAACCAGCAGCAGACGTTCCCTGGCTCGGGTAATGGCCACGTAGTAGAGCCGCCGCTCCTCCTCCAGCCGCTCCGGCGACAGCGGATTGTCACGGCTGAAATGGGGGAAATCCTCCTCGTTGAGCCCCCATACCGCAACCAGCGGCCACTCCAGCCCCTTGGCGCCGTGCACCGTACTGATCAACACGCCATCGGGGCGATTCTCGACCGGGTTGCGCAACAGCTCGATGAACGCCTCGGGATCGTTGGCCAGCTCTCCCGCCTGCTCGATCAGCACGTCGAGCAGCCGCACGTCATCATCGCCCTTCTCGCGACGCGCCGCCGAGCGACGCAGAATTTTTTCGGCATCGATGGCGTCGACCACGTGCTCGAGCAGCTTGGCCGGTGGCCACGATGCCAGCTTGGGAAGCTCGCACAGCAGTTGCCACCGCCGTTTGAGGTGCCGGCGCTGACCGGGTTTGAGACCCGCCAGGATCGAAGCTTCGCGAGCCGGCCACTGCTGGGTGCGGGCGAGTTCGCCGACCAGCCGGCGCACGCGGTCCTGGGCCACGAAGGTCGTCGGCTGGGAGAACAGCAGCGCCAGATGGGCGGGATCCTGCAGCCGCTGCGGCTGCCGGGCCAGTTGAAGGTAGCCCGCCAGGGCCTGAACCAGCGGCAATCGGAACACGAAGCGCTCCTCCTGCGCCAGCCGAAACGGCACGCCGGCCCGCAGCAGTTGCAATTGTACCGAGACCGATAACGACCAGCTGCGCACCAGCACGCAGGCTTCGTCGCTGTGTCGACCCGCTGCGTGCCAGCGCTGCAGCATCTCCAGCAGCGCGCTGGCACCGACACCGGTCTGGACTTCGGTCAGGGGATTGCCGGGGGCCGCCAGACAGAGCTGGTCCCAGCGCTGGCGGTTGTGACGAATCGCGTGGTTGGCGGCCAAGGCCAGGGCATGGCCGTGTCGGAAGGTATAGGAGAGCGGGTACTCGCAGGCACTACCGAATAGCCCGTCGAATCGTGACAGCATCGCGTCGGGCCGCGCACCGCGCCACTCGTAGATGCACTGATTGGCATCGCCCACCGCCATGACCTGGGCCTGCTGGCCGGCGAGGATCTTGAGCAGCCGCAGCTGGGCTTCATTGATGTCCTGGTATTCGTCGACGATCACATGTCCCAGAAAGCCCTCGACCCGGCGGCGCGCACCGGCGTGCTCTTCGAGACACCGCAACGGACGATGGAGCAAGTCCGCGTAGGTCATCTGCCCGGCGACTTCGAGCAGCGATTCCACCTTCTCGAAGGCGTCGATGAAGTGCCGCTCGTCGGCGGCATAGCCAAGCTTCTCGAACAGTTCGGCCGGCGTGACGACCTCCGCCTTGACCAGATCGCAGAACTGACCGAACGCCTCGAGCCGATCCGCGTCCAGGGCCGCCTCGCGGGTCTCGCCATCGGCCGATGCCAGGCTCTGCATCACCGCCTGTCGTAGCAGCCGCTCCCGCTGCCAGTCGGCCTGCAGCAGCTGGCGCGGCGGCAGGTATCCCCAGCGTGTCAGGCTCTGGGTCAGGCGATGACCGATCGAGTGGAAGGTTCGCACCTCCGGTAGCGGGACGCTCGGCGGCGCCTCCCGCGTCAGCTTGGCGCGAAAGTCGTCCCTCGCCGCGCGGTTGAACATCAGCACCAGAATGCGCCGCGGATTCTCGCCGTTGGCGAGCAGGTGCAGCACCCGCTTCACCAGCGTGGTGGTCTTGCCGGCGCCGGCTACCGCCGCGACCCGCGCGTGGCCGTGGCGATGGCCGACCACGGCGCGCTGTTCGGCGGTCAACCCGTCGGCGGGCGCCCCGTCCGGCAGCATCGAGGGAACCCGATCGTTCATGGCGCCTCGTCGTCGATCCGACCCAGCGCATGCCATACGCCACCGCTCCACAACCCCATCTCGCCATCGCGTTGCACGGACAGTTCGACCCAGCGGTAATAAAGGTTGCGGTGCAGGCGCGCAAGCAGACCGTGGCGAACGGGCAGGGCAGGCAGTAGATCGCCCCCTGGGCCGCTGACCAGTGTCAGGCGATGGGTCGCATCCAGCGGCACCCGGTCGCCGCCAGCGGTGACCGCAACCCAGTCGGCCCCGGCCCGATCGGCATCGATGATCAGCAGCGGCAGATCCTCGACGACGATACGGAGTTTCTCAACGGGGGTGACCAGATAGTAGTCGCCATCGGCTTCCCGGCGGAGCACACGGCTCAACAGCCCGACCAGCGCGGACCGCCGTATCGGCGATCCCTCGTGGATCCACTCCCCGTTGGCCGAGATGATCAGGTCCATGTCGCCGCAAAAAGGCGGATCCCACTGCGCCAACGGGGGGATCGACCGCGGATCGAACTGCTGGAACAGCGTGTCGAGTTTCATCGTGCCCTCCTTGATGGCGCGCCGGCGTCGTTGCCTGCATTGTCGCCGGTGAATGCGTTCACACGAACGGGTTGTCGGCCTGCCCCTCGGGGGCGCAGCCGGGGAACAGCCGATAGAAGTTGGCTCGGGTCTGCATCGCCACCTCGTCGACGGTGATACCTCGTTCGCGCGCAATGCACTCGGCAACTTCGACCACCCATTGTGGCTCGTTGGGACGGCCGCGATGAGGAACCGGCGCGAGGAACGGGCTGTCCGTCTCGATCAACAGGCGATCCAGCGGTACCCGTCGAGCCACACCGCGCAGCGCCTCGGCGCTGGCGAACGTGACGATACCCGACAGCGAAATATAGAAGCCCAGCCTCAAGGCCTCCCGTGCCATTTCCAGGTCTTCGGTAAAGCAGTGGAGCACCCCGCCCACCTTCGGGTCGAGATGTTCGCGGATCAGGGCCAACGTCTCGTCACGCGCCTCTCGGGTATGGATCACCACCGGTAATTCGAGTTCACGGGCCGCCCGGAGATGAGCCACGAAACGCTGGCGCTGGGTCCCTCGCGGCACGCTGTCGTAGTGAAAATCAAGACCCGTTTCGCCGATGGCTACCGCCCCGTAGCGGTCGGCACAGGCCTGGATCGCCTCGCTGTCGGGCTCCTGGGCCACTTCGTGGAGCGGATGCAGGCCGACGCTGATGTCGACATCGTCATGGCGGCGCGCAATCCCGGCCAGGTTGGGCGCCCCTTCCAGCGACGTCGAAATCGCCAGGAAACGTCGGACACCCCGGCCCCTGGCAGCTTCCAGAGCCGCGTCGAGATCGCCGCCGTAGGGCGTCAGATCAAGGCGATCGAGATGACAGTGAGAGTCGACGAACATGAAGATTTCCAGGGTAGATAGACACGAATGCTCCGCGACGACGCCACCATCGGCAACGTCGACACGCTCAGGATCGCAGCAGCGCCGACCAGCGGACCAGCCAGGCTTCGAGCACCAGCTGCGGGTTCGGATTGCCACCCGCCGCCAGCAGTCGACGCTGCTCGCGGGCATAATCCAGCAGCCGGAACCAGTCGCGCACGCGGGCGTTCTTGACCGCCTGACGATACAGCGGCAGCAGATCGCCGTTGCGCACCCTGCCGGGGTCTCCCGACAGACCGAGCCGGATCAGATCCTCCAGCCAGGCGATGCCGTACCATAGTATGCGATCGAGCGACTGCGCATCGAGCCTGGCAGCCTCCCCCACCGGTTCGCCGCCGCGCACCAGTGCATCGAACAGCTCGCGCAGATCCTGGCGCAACTGTCGCGCCTCCGCACCGGCCAGCTCCTCGGCCAGCAGCGGGAGCCCCCCGGCCACGCTCAACCAGAAACGCGCCTCGTCGCCATTGCCCAGGCGTTCATGCAGCCAGGGTTCGGCCACCTCCAGCGGGGGCACGGCAAGGCTCCAGTGCTGGCAACGCGAGCGAATGGTCGCCAGCAGCCGCGACGGTATATCGGATACCAGAATGAACAGCGTCCGATCGCCCGGCTCCTCGAGACTCTTCAGCAAGGCATTCGAGGCAGCGACGTTCATCGCCTCGCCCGGCTCGATGCGGATGACCCGGTAGCCGCCCTGCTGGGCGGTCTGGGCGACGAAACCGTTGACCTGGCGGATCGCATCCACGCGGATCTGACGGGATTTCTCGGCAGGCGTCACCGTCAGCAGATCGGGGTGGTAACCGGCCGCCAGCATGCGACAGCCATGGCACTCGCCACAGGCCAGCTCTCCCGGAGCGCGGCACAGCGTCCGAGCGATCAGCGCCTCGACCAGCGGCTGCTTGCCGATGCCCCCGGGTCCGGAGAGCAGCAGCGCATGAGGCAGACGACCGCCATCCTGCAGTTCGACCAGCTTCCGCCATCGGTCGGTCTGCCACGGCAGCGGGCTCATAACCATGCCGACACCCGCTGGTCGAGGCAGCGCTCGATCGCATTCTGGACCGTGTCCAGTGCGGGGCTCGCATCGATGATGGCGAAGCGCTCGCTGTCGCGGGCCCGTTCGAGATAGGCAGATCTGACCGACTCGAAGAACGCTTCCCGCTCGCGTTCGAACCGGTCGAGCTGGGCACCGCGGCTGACGACCCGCTGCGCCGCGACGCCGACAGGCATATCCAGGAGCAGGGTGAGATCGGGCTGCAACCCGTCCTGGACCAGGGTTTCCAGGGTTCGAATGCGCTCGCGATCCAGCCCGCGCCCCCCGCCCTGATAGGCGAAGGTGGCATCGGTGAACCGATCGCAGACGACCCACGCGCCCCGGGTCAACGCAGGCCAAATACACTGGGCAAGGTGTTGAGCTCTGGCGGCGAATACCAGCAGCAATTCGGCGTCGTCGCTCCAGGCCTCCTCCCGCGAGGGGTCCAGCAGGAGTTCCCGGATCGCTTCGGCACCCGGGGTACCGCCAGGCTCACGGGTGCGCACGACCTCGATGCCCTTCGCCGCCAGCCAATCGCAGACGAAGGTGACATTGGTCGTCTTCCCCACCCCCTCGCCACCTTCCAGCGTGATGAATCGGCCGCGCCGCTGTTCGGTATCACCTGCGTTCATGCGGTGTCGTCTCGTCGGTGAGTGGACCGCGAACTCAATCGCGATTCAGGATGTAGCGGCGGACGGCAGCGTTATGCTCCTGCAGCGTCCGCGAGAACTGATGCGACCCATCCCCCTTGGCCACGAAATAGAGAGTGTCGCCTGCGGCGGGATGGACGGCGGCTTCGAGCGACCCGAGTCCGGGCATCGCGATCGGCGTCGGCGGCAGCCCCTCGATGACATAGGTATTGTAGGCAGTTTGCCGCTGGAGATCGGCCCGAGTGATATTGCCGACATAGCTGTCGCCCATGCCGTAGATCACGGTGGGATCGGTCTGCAGGCGCATGCCTTTCTGCAAGCGACGAACGAAGACGCCGGCAATCTCGCCACGCTCCGCCGGCACCCCGGTCTCCCGCTCGATCAGCGATGCCAGGATCAACGCCTGATACGGCGAATCGATCGGCAGATCGTCGTCGCGCTCGTCCCAGACGCTCGCCAGCGTCTGCTGCATCCGGTCGAAGGCGCGGCGCAGGATCTCGAGGTCCGTCACGCCCTTGTGATAGCGGTAGGTGTCGGGAAAGAACTGCCCCTCGGGGAAAGTGTCCTCGTGCCCCAGCGCGGCCATGATCTCCTCGTCGCTCATTGCCGCCGTCCGATGGTCGAGCTTGGAAGCCTTGTCCAGCAGGGCGCGCATCTGCCGAAATGTCCATCCCTCGGGAATGGTAAGCCGATAGGTGACCACCTGATCGCTGGAAAGGTGCGCGATCAGCTGACGACCACTCATGCCCGGATCGAGCTCGAACTCCCCCGCGCGCAACCCCTGGGTCGCCTTGGGCGCAACGCGGGCCAGCAACTGATAGGGCCAGGCCGCCTCGATGACACCGCGCTTTTCGAGATCGTCGATGACGCGAATGAACGCGGCCCCCCGCGGCACTTCGTAGATAATCTGCTCATCGAGCGCTATCGGCCCGTCGAGCTGTTTCTGCCAATAGTGGAATCCGCCGAAGACCACGATCGTGGCAAGCAGCAGTATCCCGATCAGAATTTTGAGGAGACGCATGTCTATCCTTAATCGCCGGAAGCCAAGCATGCGGCTTCCAGGCATGCTACGGGTGTTAGTCGCCGAGGTTCAGCGAATATCCCAACTGTTCATGGGCCGCCTGTCGGAAAGTATCGCTCGTCGCTAGCCGCCACTGCCTGAGGCAGTTGCCGGCGCTGTCATCCAGCCGCCGAATGGGCCACGCGCCCTGAACGCTGTTGATCAGCCAGGCGGCGTCCGCGGCCAGCAAGGTATCGATTCCGACGCGGACCCGATCGATGTCGACGATGGCTTCCAGCGCGCTCAGCAGGGTTCCGTCGACGCCGCAACGATCGAGCAGCGGGGTCTCGAGACGCCCCTCTCGACGCCAGACCAGGTTCATCGCCGTCGCCTCGACCAGGCAGTCTTCCGAATCGAGCAGCAGTCCCTCGGCAATGGCGTCGTCCTGCCACTCCTGCCGGGCAAGGACGTTCTCGAGTCGTGCCAGATGCTTGATCCCGGCCAGACGGGGTTGCCGACCCAGCCGAAGCTCGCAGCAACGAACGTTCACGCCTTCGAACCAGCGTTCGGCGATGGGCTGGAAGGCGGAGATCGTCCACCGCCACCGCGGCTCGGCCGGCTCCGGCGGACGATATCCCCGTCCACCGCTACCCCGGGTGACGATCAGCTTCAGCACCTTGAGGCCGGGCCCGCACTGCGCTGGCAGGGCCTCGAAGGCTGCGAGGTCCAGCCGAGGAAGCGCCAGCCGCTCGATCCCCGCCTGCAGGCGCGCCATGTGCAGCTTCCACAGCAACGGGCGACCATCGCGAACCAGGATGGTCTCGAAAACGCCGTCACCATAGGCGAGACCGCGATCGTCCATCGGAAGCGCTGTATCGCGCATGCGTCAGACCTGGGTGAAGATCAGGGAACCGTTGGTGCCACCGAATCCGAACGAATTCGACAGCGTCGTCCGGATCGGCATTTCCCGGGCATTGTTGGGCACGTAATCGAGCGTGCAACCCTCGTCGGGATTGTCGAGATTGATCGTCGGCGGCGCGACCTGATCGCGAATGGCCAGCACGCAGAAAATTGCCTCGACCGCCCCGGCCGCGCCCAGCAGATGGCCCACCATGGACTTGGTCGAACTGACCGCGACCTGGCGCGCGGCGTCACCCATCACCCGCTCCACCGCCCGACTCTCCGCCACGTCGCCAGCCGACGTGGAGGTGCCGTGAGCGTTGATGTAATGAATGTCGGCGGGATCGATCCCGGCGTCCCGGATGGCGTTGGCCATCGAGGCTGCCGCGCCGCTGCCATCTTCGGGCGGCGACGTCATGTGGAACGCATCATCGCTCATCCCGAAACCGGTCAGTTCTGCATAGATGGTGGCACCCCGGCGCTTGGCGTGCTCGTACTCCTCCAGCACCATGACGCCGGCACCGTCCGATAGCACGAAGCCATCGCGGTCACGATCCCAGGGGCGGCTGGCCGCCTGTGGGTCGTCATTGCGGGTGGACAGCGCCCTCGCCGCGGAAAACCCGCCCAAGCCCAGTGGCGTGGTCGCCATCTCGGCGCCACCGCAAAACATCACGTCGGCATCACCGTAAGCGATGGTTCGCGCGCTGTAGCCGATATTGTGCGTGCCGGTCGTGCAGGCGGTGGTGATCGCGATGTTAGGACCCTTGAAGCCATGCTGGATCGCCAGGCTGCCGGAGATCATGTTGATGATCGAGCCCGGAACGAAGAACGGCGATATGCGACGCGGCCCACCCTTGTGGAGCGAATCGTGGTTGCGCTCGATCATGGGCAGACCGCCGATGCCCGAACCGATGGCGACACCGATCCGGTGTGCGTTTTCCTCGGTACATTCGATACCGGAGTTGCGCATCGCCTGCGTCGCCGCGGCAACCCCATATTGGATGAACAGATCCATCTTGCGAGCATCCTTGGGATTGAGATACTCGCCGATATCGAAGTCCTTGACCGCACCACCGAACCGGGTATTGAAGCCGGTCGTATCGAAATGTTCGATCGGCGCGATGCCACTCTTCCCTGACAGGAGGCTCTTCCAGCTCTCCTCGACCGTGTTACCGACTGGCGTTACCAGCCCCATCCCGGTCACCACCACTCTTCTGCGCGGCATCGAATCTCCTCCGAACTTCCTGATGGCCCTGAAGGCACGATCCGTGAAGCCATCATCGCCTCACGGGACCGAGGACTTCGCCTGGGCCCGACTGGCGCGAATTATACCTGAACAACCCTGGAGATGGGCGTCGCGAACGGTGACTTTGCCCCACCAGCCGCCTCCATGTCCACGCCACGTCGCTCGCCGTGGCTGGGCGCCGTGGCGCAAGCGCTTGCCCCGCCCTATCTCGAAACGGCTTTCAGAACGCAGAAAGCCGCTCTCGTGGAGAGCGGCTTTCTGAACATCGGCACGTCCTGCCCGGTGGTATTCTCCGTATCAACGGAGAATACTGGGCTTACTGATGAGCGACGATGTAGTCGATCGCTTCCTGAACGGTCGTGATCTTTTCAGCTTCTTCGTCGGGAATTTCGGTGTCGAATTCCTCTTCGAGCGCCATCACCAGTTCGACGGTATCCAGCGAATCCGCGCCGAGGTCTTCGGTGAAGGATGAGGTGTTCTGGATATCCTCTTCCTTGACGTTCAGGCGTTCGGCAACAACCTTCTTCACGCGCTCTTCGATGGTGCTCATTATGTCGTTACTCCTAGTGGTACGAATCCGCCAGCTAAAAAGCTGCGGGTAGTTTATAGACCGCCCCCAGACGACGCAACCCGCGTCGCGGGAGGATTACCGCATGTTCATGCCGCCATTAACCTGCAGCGTTTCACCGGTAATATAACCGGCTGCATCGCTTGCGAGAAACCCGATAGCGGCGGCGATTTCCTCCGGCTGCCCCAGGCGAGCCAGCGGAATCTGCCCCAGAAGCGCATCCCGCTGAGCTTCCGGCAAGGATTGGGTCATGTCGGTGTCGATGAAGCCAGGTGCCACGGCGTTGACCGTGATCGCACGCGAGGCAACCTCTCTCGCCAATGCCCGGGTAAAGCCCTCCATGCCGGCCTTGGCCGCAGCATAGTTGGCTTGGCCCAGGTTGCCCATCATCGCCACGACGGAACTGACATTGACGATGCGACCGAAGCGCGCCCGCGTCATCCCCCGGAGACTGGCCTTGGAGACACGATAGACGGACTTGAGATTGGTATCGAGGACCGCATCCCACTCGTCTTCCTTCATTCGCATCAACAGGTTGTCGCGCGTGATACCGGCATTGTTGACCAGGATGGTCGGCGCCTCGAAGGTCTCGGTGATGCGCTTGAAAAGCGCGTCGACACTGGCCTGGTCGGTGACATCCAGCGCCAGCCCCAGCCCTTCGATGCCCTGAGCCTTGAGATCGTCGTCGATCCTGGCAGCGCCGGCCTCGCTGGTGGCGGTAGCAATGACGATGCGTCCCTGCCGACCCAGTTCGTGCGCAACGGCGCGCCCAATCCCACGACTCGCGCCGGTGACCAGCGCAACTCTACGTTCGGTCATGTCATTCATCCTTAAGGCTCTTGTACGTCCAGCGTTTCACGCGCCAGCTCGAGCGCAGCCGTCAGCGTATCGGGATCGTTGACCGCCAGCCCCTTTGCCTGTCGCTGGATGCGCTTGCTCAAGCCAGTCAAGACCTTGCCCGGGCCACACTCGATGAATACGGCAGCGCCATCGTCGAACATGGCGTTCACGCACGCCGTCCAGCGCACCGGACGATAGAGCTGTTCGACCAGCCGATGGCGAAGCGCCTCCGTCGTCTCGGGCACCCGAGCATCGACGTTCTGATAGACAGCATAGCGCGGCAGCTTGAACTCCATCTCCCCCATCGCCTGCTCGACCTTCTCGGCCGCGGGCTGCATCAACGCGCAATGTGAGGGCACCGAGACGGGCAGCGGCAGCGCGCGCTTCGCCCCGGCCTCCTGACACAGCGCGATGGCCCGGTCGACGGCGCCGCGGTGGCCCGCGATGACGACCTGGCCCGGGGAATTGTAGTTGACGGCAGCGACCACCTCCGACTGGGCGGCCTCGCGGCAGGCCGTCTCGACCGCTGCATCCTCAAGCCCCAGAATCGCGGCCATCGCACCCTCGCCCGCGGGCACCGCTTGCTGCATCGCCTCGCCACGCAGCCGAACCAGCCGAACACCCTCCGCGAAGCCGAGGGCACCGGAACAGACCATGGCACTGTACTCGCCCAAGCTGTGGCCGGCCATCATGCTGGGTCGCGGCCCTTCCAGCTCCTGCCATACACGCCAGATCGCCACGCTCGACGCCAACAGCGCGGGCTGGGTACAAGCCGTCGCGTTGAGTTTCTCTTCGGGGCCTTCCTGGACGACATGCCAGAGGTCGTAGCCAAGCGCTTCCGATGCCTCGTCGAATGTCGTGCGAACTACGCTGTAACGTTCGGCCAGTTCACGCAGCATGCCGACTTGCTGCGAACCCTGCCCTGGAAAGACCAAAGCCAGTGATTGCGTCATCGCGCTCACCCTTGAAATGGTGGACCGTCGGATCTCGTCGTGTCGCAAGACCCGCTATCCTCTCGATCGTCGGTGACGATCGACGAGATAACAGGCGTCGTCGAGTCGTGAGACCACGCCGCGCGAAGATGGGCCGGCAATCCGACCTCGACTTCACGCACGGCCCGGTCGATGGCGAAGGCGAAGGCCTGGGCACTGGCATTGCCATGACTCTTCACCACGATACGATTGAGGCCGAGTAGACTGGCACCGTTATGCCGCACCGGATCCAGCTGGGCCTTGAACCGCATCAGCGCGGGTCGCGCCAGCAGAGTCACCAAGCGTGTCGACCAATGGGACTCGAAGGTTTCCTGGAGCCGCTTGAGCAGCATCTGGGCCACGCCTTCGCTCGCCTTGAGCACGGCATTACCCACGAAACCGTCGCAGACCACCACATCGACCGAACCAGAAAAGATCGCATCGCCCTCGATATACCCGACGTAGTCGAAGTCGCTGCCGCCGCGGGCCTTCAGGAGCGCGTCGGCCTCGCGCACGCGGGCCGCGCCCTTGCTCGCCTCGACACCGACATTCAACAACGCCACCCTGGGTATCGCCACGCCATCGACGACCCGCGCCATCACGGCTCCCATGTGGGCGAAGTCAACAAGATGTCGGGCATGGACATCGACGCTGGCCCCCAGATCGAGCAGATAACACCGCCCTCCCTTGCGGGTCGGAACCGCGGTACTGATTGCCGGCCGCGAGATACCGGGAACGCTCCCCAGCTCCCGCCGCGCCAGCGCCACCAGCGCGCCCGTATTGCCACAGGTGATGCCGGCATCGGCCTCGCCATCACGCACCGCTGCCAACATGCCGAACAGGCTGGTCGCTGAAGGATCGTCGAGGGCCTCCATCGGCGGTGTGGACTGGAGTACGACTCGCGGCGCATCCACCAGTTCCAGGCGCCCGGCCAGCGGCGCCTCCGACGCGTCGCCGGCCAACTCCGCGAGCAGCGAGCGAAGCTCCGCCTTCGGACCGAACACCGTGGGCTCGAGTTCCGGATGGCGTTTCAACGCCAGCAGCAGACCACCAATAGTCGTGCGGGGACCGAAGTCCCCGCCCATGGCATCGATGGCGATGCGCACTGCTCTTCTACCAAACGCCCCGACGTCTGTTTAAACGTCGACGACCTTGCGACCACGATAGTAGCCATCGGGGGCAACGTGGTGGCGGCGATGCGTAGTACCGGTTTCCTGATCCTGGGACAGCGTCGGGGTGGTCAGTGCATCGTGTGCGCGACGCATGCCTCGCTTGGAACGGGTCTTACGATTTTGTTGAACGGCCATGATATGACTCCAACGTCAATGTCTTCGGGTTCAGAGTTTTCCCTTCAACGACTTCAGCACGTCGAAGGGGTTGTCAGGGCGGGCAGCCTCTTCTACCGAGGCTTCACCGCTGCTCAATTGCTCACGGGAGACGGCACACTCCGCCTCGTCGTGATAGACCACCTGGGGCAGACTGAGGATCAACTCGTCCTCGACCGCCTCCAGCAGGTCCAGCTGTTCATTGTCGACCAGCACCGGCTCGTAGTCGCTGGGCACTGTCGCCGCCAATGCATCATCGCTGACGACAGCCAACTTGAAGTGGCTGGCGACCGATACCGCCATCGGCTGCAGGCAACGCCGGCACGAAATCATGAGATCCGCTTCCAGCTCCCCATCGATCAGATGACGACGCTGCGTATCGATGTCGAATTGCAGCCTGACGACGGCATCGCCCTGCTGCGGCCCGATCTCGATCTCGAGGCGAGCCAGTTTCTCGAGGTCGACAAGCCCCTCGATCGTTTCTTGGTTAGCCGCTGCCCGATAGGGCTCGACGGTCGGGGGAAGTCGTCTGGTCAACATAGGCGCGACATAATAGGGATTTGCCGGGGCCCTGTCAAAGCACTCGGAACGCGCTATCCTGTCGCCCGACAAGGCATTCCCGTGCGGGCCGGACGATCCTTTCCGCTCCCGCGATGCCGCCTACCCGATTATCAAGGAGCAGCCGATGTCCCGCCTGGTACTCGCTTCCAGCTCTCGCTATCGCCGCCAACTGTTAGACCGGCTGGGACTCCCTTACGTCTGGTCCTCGCCCGACATCGATGAAACCCGTCGACCGGGAGAAGACGCCGAGAGTCTGGCTCATCGATTGGCGCTCTCCAAGGCCCAGGCGGTTTCCGCCGACTACCCCGACCACCTGATCATCGGCTCCGACCAGCTGGCGCTGTTCGACGGCGACATACTGGGGAAGCCCGGCAACTTCGACACGGCCTGCGCCAACCTACGCCGCTTCTCAGGGCACAAGGTCAGTTTCATGACGGGCCTTGCCCTGATCGACACTCACAGCGGGCGCCACCGAGTCGTTCACGACACCTACCACGTCTGGTTTCGAGCGCTGAGTGACGAGGAAATAGAGGACTATGTCTCCCGCGACCAGCCCTACGACAGCTCGGGGAGCTTCCGAATGGAGGGGCTTGGCATCGCCCTATTCGAACGCTTCGAGGGTAACGACCCCAACACGCTGATCGGCCTCCCCCTCATCAGGCTGTGCGAGCTGCTGAGAGAGGCTGGCGTCAACCCACTCAGCAATGACCGACAAGACCGTCAGGGTAGCTGATAGCGCACTGGCGACGCGGCGCTGTCCAGACCCACCCAGTGGGCCGCCGCGCTGGTGAGCTTGTTGGAGACCAGCGACCAGGGATCGAGGGACGGGGTGTAATCCTCGAGACTCACCTCCCCCAGACGCGCCCGCGACAATTGCTCAAGGTTGGCGATATCATCGACCAGCCCCAGCGACTTGGCCTGCTCGCCGGTCCAGACCAAGCCGGAAAACAGCGCTGGATCGTCGCTCAGGCGGTCACCACGCCCGGCCTTGACGGCCTCGATGAACTGCCGGTGCGTGGTATCCAGCACCGACTGCCAGAACTCGCGCTGCCCCGCTGATATCTGCGAGAACGGATCCATGAAGGCCTTGTTTTCCCCGGCCGTGAAGACACGACGCTCGACACCGATCTTGTCGATCGCGTGCTCGAGGCCGAACCCTGCGCTGATGACCCCAATCGAGCCGACCAGGCTGGCCGGCGAGGCGTAGATACGATCCGCCGCCGAGGCCATGTAATAGGCGCCGCTGGCACCAATGTCCTCGATGACGGCCAGAATCGGCTTGTCGCCCTGGGCCTCGAGATAGCGAATTTCGTCATAGACGCGCTGCGACTGGACCGGGCTCCCGCCGGGACTGTTGACATGCAGCACCACGGCATCGGCATTGGGAGCCTTCCATGCCCGCTGCAGCCCCTTGATGATACGCTCGGCGTTGGCCTGGCCATTGGCGTCGATGGGCCCACTGACCTCGACGATACCGAGATGCCGGCGACTGGGGGACCCGCCATCGCCCTGGGCCAGGAACATGGCATAGGCACTCAGACACAGTCCCGCGATCACGACCAGCGCGAACAGCAGCCGAAAGAAGATCTTCCAGCGCCGCGACCGCCGCTGCTCGGCGAGCACGCCGCCGACCCACCGATCCATCATTTGCACTTCGGCCAGCCGCACCGCATCGGCGCTGGCCGGCTCGCCATCGCGAGTCGCATCCGCCGCCTCGCGCCGCCCGGCCTCCGACCGGCTCAACTCAGGCCCCTGCGTCCAATCATCACGTCGATCGTCGCTCATTTTCGTCTCCTTGCTGAATTCCCGCGCCCAGGGCCTATAAAAGGTCGGCAGACGACGACGTCAGACCAGCAACCACTCGACGACCGACGGAAAGTCATCGGCGACGAACCTGGGGTCGCTGCGCTGCAGACGCTGGCGTTCGTGCACGCCGTAGGTCACCGCGATGCGATCCATGCCGATGGCCCTGGCCATCTCCAGATCATACTCGGTGTCGCCGATCATGACGGCCTCGGCGATGGGCACGCTGCACTCGGCCAGCAGCTCCTCGAGCATCTGGGGGTGCGGCTTCGAACGCGTGAGATCGGCGGTACGGCTCGCTGCGAACCAGTCGCCGCAGGATTCGTGACCGAAGGCACGATCCAGCCCGCGACGGCTCTTGCCGGTCGCGACCGCCAGCCGACACCGGGCATCGCGGCGCAGGCACCCAATACCCTCCACCACACCGGGGAAAAACGGGGCCGGTATGCGATCGGCGACCCGGAACTGATGGCCATAGGCTTCCCGCAATCGATCATGGGCGGAGGGCGCCACCCCCGGAAAGAGTATGGCGACGGCTTCCGGCAAGCCCAGCCCGATGATATCGCGCACGGCGGCATCGCTCGGCACCGGCCACTGCAATTCCCGCGCAGCAGCCTGCATGCAAGCCACGATGCGCGCCGCCGAATCCATCAGCGTACCGTCCCAGTCGAAGATCACCAGCGAGTAGCGACAGCGCCGCGATACGCTCTCGCCGGCGAGCGCCTCAACCGCCATGACGGGCACGCTCCAGCACCTTCTCAAGTCCCGGCTCCAGAGGGGCTCTCGCCTGCACCGGCCGCCCGGTCTTGGGGTCGGGGAAGGTCAGGGTCAACGCATGCAGGAACAGGCGATCCAGGCGCAGGGATCGCGCGAGGCGCGCACCCTCGGCGCTACCGTACTTGTCGTCCCCCAGCAGCGCGTGTCCGGCATGCGCGGCATGGACGCGGATCTGATGGGTGCGCCCGGTCACCGGTTCCGCCTCGATCAACGTGACCTTCGGGAACGTTTCACGCACCGCGAAGCGGGTTCGCGATACCTTGCCATTGTCGTCCACCCGCACCCGACGCTCGCCGTTGCCTGCGTCGTACCGCTCCAGCCTGGCGCTGACATAGTCGCGCCGCGCCGGCCAGCGCCCCTGCACCAGAGCCAGATAACCCTTTTCCATTCGGCGCTCGCGCAGCGCGGTATTGAGCGACAGCAACGACTCGCGGTTCTTGGCCAGCAGCAGGCAACCCGAGGTGTCGCGATCGAGGCGGTGAACGAGTTCGAGGAAATCAAGGTCCTCGCGCACCTGGCGCAGCGCCTCGATCAAGCCGATCTTGACGCCACTGCCGCCATGCACCGCCAGCCCCGACGGCTTGTTGATGACCAGCCAGTCGGGGCCTTCGATGACAACGCTGCCCGCCAGCAGGTTACGCAGGCTCTCGCTGGCCTCCTTCACTGCACTCTCCGGCGCCAGCCTCAGCGGCGGCACGCGAACCACGTCACCGGTCTGAACGCGGTAATCCGCCTTGATACGCTTCTTGTTGACACGCACCTCGCCCTTGCGAACGATGCGGTAGATCAACGACTTCGGCGCGCCCTTCAGGCGCGTCCGCAAGAAATTGTCGATTCGCTGCCCCTGCTGGGACTCGCTGACCTCGATAAACTGCACTTCCTGGCCTTCGGCCATGCTCGACTCCCTCGACGGCACTGCGCGGCGACACCAGCGCGCCGCCGGCCGCCATTCTAACGCACGCAGCCGGTAGCGCGAGCTCAATTGCCGCTACCTCGGCATTACTGTTATATTGCGGGCTCACTCGGTGGGTTTATCACCCATTCAGGCGTCAGCGACTGCATAGGCTGGCCGAAGTGAAAAAATGTCTCGATCCTCCAGAGAGTTAACGAAGCCAACCGCTCACGGCTGCTGGAGTGATCAAAACACGTTTGGAACGCCAGGCCCCGACTCGACCGTGCGACTGACCTCAGCTCGCCATGCTCGCGGGAAATCCACAGGTACCAGTGGAAGGCGTCGCCGAACCGAACAATGCCAAGTGATATAGACGGCAGTCTGCAGGACCGGATGCGTCGACGAAAAACGCGCCGTGACATGTCCTGCCACCGTTTCGTACTCAACCCATGTTCGTGTAGCGTCCCTAGCAAGCAGGTAATGAAATCAAAGATGTAATGGTAATGAGCAAGCACGCCACTGGGCTCGACGAGCGTCGACCCGAATTCGCACCGATGGCCGCATCGCGCCGTTCGACCTGCGTTTTTCGGACATTCCCCTCGAGTTCCTGACGCGGGTCTTCAGCGTGTTGCACGCTGAACTCGTTCTGGCACACCCTCTGCGCCTGCTTGCCCTGCCGGGTCGCTTCACCAATGTGCGCGAGCACAGCACGACCGCTTGCGGTTCGTCGTCGCCGATTGCAGCACGCCTTCCACCGGCACGCTCAATTAGCGAGACCGTATGAAAAGAATGCTCATCAATGCGACACAGCCGGAAGAGCTGCGCGTCGCACTCGTGGATGGACAACGCCTTTACGACCTGGACATCGAATCCGGTGCCCGGGAACAGAAGAAAGCCAACATCTACCGGGGCAAAATCACCCGCCTCGAACCCAGCCTCGAAGCGGCCTTCGTCGACTTCGGCGCCGATCGCCACGGCTTTCTGCCGCTCAAGGAAATTTCCCGCGAGTACTTCTCCAAGGACCCCTCGGGCCGACCCAACATCAAGGAAGTCCTGAAAGAGGGTCAGGAAGTCATCGTCCAGGTCGACAAGGAGGAGCGCGGCAATAAAGGCGCGGCGCTGACGACCTTCATCAGCCTGGCGGGACGCTTTCTGGTCCTGATGCCCAACAACCCCCGCGCCGGCGGCATCTCTCGCCGGATCGAGGGTGAGGAGCGCAGCCAGCTCAAGGATGCCATGGGTCAATTGACCCTGCCGGACAAGATGGGCGTGATCGTGCGCACGGCGGGTATCGGCCGCTCCCCCGAGGAGCTGCAGTGGGATCTCGACTACCTGGTTCAGGTGTGGGATGCGATCACCACCGAAGCGGTCAAGCGCCCTGCCCCGTTCCTGATCTACCGCGAGTCGAACGTGATCATCCGCGCCATGCGCGACTACCTGCGCCAGGACATCGGCGAGGTGCTGATCGACAGCGCGGACGTACACGAGGAAGCGCTGAGCTTCATCCGTCAGGTGATGCCGTCCTACCAGCAGAAGATCAAGCTCTACACCGATGACGTGCCGCTGTTCTCGCGTTTCCAGATCGAGTCCCAGATCGAGACCGCCTATCAGCGCGAGGTCAAGCTGCCCTCGGGTGGTTCGGTCGTCATCGACCATACCGAGGCGCTGGTCTCGATCGACATCAACTCGGCACGCGCCACCCGTGGCGCCGACATCGAGGAGACCGCGCTCCAGACCAATCTGGAAGCCTCCGATGAGATCGCCCGCCAATTGCGGCTGCGCGACATCGGTGGCCTCGTGGTCATTGACTTCATCGACATGTCGCCGGCACGCAACCAGCGCGAGGTCGAGAACCGGGTTCGCGATGCCCTCAAGCTCGACCGCGCCCGCGTCCAGATCGGCCGTATCTCGCGCTTCGGACTGATGGAGATGTCGCGCCAGCGGCTTCGCCCTTCGCTGGGCGAGACCAGCGGCGTCGTCTGCCCCCGCTGCGATGGCCAGGGCACCATTCGCGACGTCCGCTCCATGGCGCTGTCGATCCTCCGCCTGATCGAAGAAGAGGCGATGAAAGAGCGTAGTGCCCAGATTCGCGCCATTTTGCCGGTGCCGGTGGCGACCTACCTGCTCAACGAGAAGCGCAACGTTCTCTCCGACGTCGAGCGTCGCCAGAACGTCAAGGTTCTGCTGCTGCCGAACCCGGAGATGGACACGCCACACTACGACGTCCAGCGCCTCCGTGACGACCATGTCTCCGAGGATGGCGACGAGACCAAGTCCAGCTTCGAGCTTTCCGTCGACAGCGACCTGCTAAAGGAGCCGGAAACGACGCTCTCCAAGCCGATCCAGCGCACCCAGGCCGCCGTGCAGACGGTCCAGCACACGGCCCCGGCTCCGGACTCGCTGCATCAGGAACCCGAGAAGAAGGTCGCCCCCCAACCCGCCGCCGAGAGCACGGCCACGCCAGCAGCAACGCCGACTCCGCAGGCCCAGGCGGCCAACGGCGGCCTGATGCAGCTCTTCAGGGGCCTGTTCGGCCGCCGCCGTGCCGACGAGGAAGCAGCGGGCTCCAGCGATGCCTCCGGCCAGCGTAATCAGGGCAGCCAGGGTGGCAACCGCTCGGCGGGCGCTTCCCGCGGCAGCAATGCAGACAACGGCTCGGCCAACTCCCGCCCTTCCCGGCCGACGGGCCAGAAGAGCGACCAGCGGAGCGATCGCGATAGCAGCGGGAAGCGCAGCGACAGCGCCTCCCGCAGCAACGACGGCAATGCGCGAGGCGACAACAACGCCCGTGGTGGCGATGGCAATCGCCAGGGCAACAATCGTCGCCGTCGCGGCCAGGATGATCGTCAGGGCGGCAGCGACAGCCGTAATGACAATCGCCAGAGCCAGGGTCGTCAGCCGCGTCAGGACAACCGGCAGGACGGCCGCGGCAAGACGGACAAGACCGGCAACGAGGCAAAGGCCGACACCGCGAAGACCGACACCACCAGCCCTTCCGGCAACGTCAAAACCCCGCGCACCGACAACCGCGACGCCTCGCCCGCGCCCAGCGCTCCCAAGGAGACTGGCGAGAGCAAGCCGAAGCGGACACGCAACAATCCGCGCAACCGCTCGCGCAAGCACGCCCTGAACCCGGCAGCCGCCGAGGAGCAGCAGAAGCTGCAGGCGGCAGCGGCGGCCGATACCGGTGACGACGCCAAGTCGGTCGGGGCCGAATCGCTCCAGGACCAGACGGCCTCTTCCGAGCGCCAGGCCCCGGTGGCCGAGGCCAAGAGCGAGGAAAGCGAACGCTCGCGCGCCGAACAGGCCGAACCGACCGCGACCACGAGCGAGCCGAAAGAGCCCCGATCCAGGACCAAGCCCGCCAAGGCAGCCGCGTCTGGAAAGGCGGCTAACCCGCGGAAGTCGGAGCGGACCAAGCCGACATCCTCCGAGTCGGTCTCGACGGACAGCGCCCCTGAGACATCCGTCTCGGACGAGGATCAGGTAGTCAAGGCGCAATCCGAGGCTGCGATCGAAGCGGACCAGAAGGCCACGCCGACGGAGACCGTTTCGGAAACCAGCCAGCGGGCGGACAATCACGACGTCGCTGCCGACGCCACGGCCGACTCCGCCGAGCGGCCTGTCGAAGCGCCAGCGTCCGCCGAGGCCAGCACGCCCGAAAAGACCACATCGCCGGCAAGCCCCTCGGCGAGCGATGAAGCCGCCAGCCAGTCGACAGCTGGCGAAGAGGCGTCGCAACAGGAGCGTGTCGAGACCTCACCGGCTCAGGAGGCGATTGCCCAGTCGACGGCATCGACCGAGGAGAGCCCGGCGTCGGCTGCTCCCGCCGGACCGATCGCGGACGAGACGGCAGACCAGCCTGTCCCGGACGCGACCAAGGCCGACGACGTCGAGCCCGAGGAAAACGCACCGCGTGACACCACACCGGTAGCGCCGGTATCCGAAGCGTCGGCAACGCCCGCCTCAACCGAGGATGACACCGGGACAGCGGCTCCGACCCAGGATCAGGCGCGTCAAGCCGAGGCCAGCGCGGCCCCGGCCGATGAGCGTCCGATCAAGGCCACGGAAAGCCCGGCGGCCAGCCAGCCTGGTGACGAGAGCGAACCCCGACGACCACGTCGTCGGCGGGCGCATAACGATCCGCGTGAAAAGCGGCGTCGCGAGACCGGCCAGGGCGACAACTGAGTCGCCCCCAGCCACGAAAAAGCCCAGACAGCGATGTCTGGGCTTTTTTTGATTCCCGGGGTCCGCGCCCCCGATCCATTCCAACGCCCGAACCGGCCCAGGGGCCGTACGAAAAGTCGGCCAGCGAAGGCCAGACCGAGGCGCGGAGCCAAGGCAAAATCGGCGAAGACGGACCGGGCTGGCGCACCGGTTTACGAGGTGGAAATGCGTATTTTGACGGGGGTGCCTAGCTAGGGGGCGCCGAGTTCTGGCTGGCGTTCCAGCCGATGTTAACGCCGTACTGCCGAGCGCAGGCCGTTCTCGCACGGAACCTAGCACTCGGCAGCACGTCTGCCCGCTCAGATGGCCGCGGTCTGGATGCAGCGAGGCTCACGCTCGAGCGCCACTCCGAATGCCGCCTGCACGGCGCCGACGATTCTCTCGGAGAACGAGAGCAGCTCTGCCAGCGACCCTCCACCGAAATGGACCAGCACCAGCGCTTGGCGATCGTGGACACCGAACGCCCCTTCCCGAAGGCCCCGCAGCCCGCACTGGTCGATCAGCCAGCCGGCGGCCAGCTTGACCCGGCCATCCGGCTGCGGGTAATGCGGCATCGAAGGCGCCGCCGACAACAGCCGCTCGGCCTGGGTCCGCGAGACCAATGGGTTCTTGAAGAAACTGCCGGCGTTGGGCGTGACGAGCGGATCAGGCAGTTTCTCCCGGCGAATGGCGCAGATCGCCTCGAAGACCGCCCGCGCGCTCGACGGGTCGGCGACGCGATCACCCAGTGCGCCATACTCCAGCTTGGGCGCCGGCCGTGTGGAGAGCGTCAGCCCCAACCGGGTGATCACGACCTGGTTGGCCAGTTCGTGCTTGAAAACGCTGTCACGATAGTCCAATTCACACGCCTCTCGGCGCAGTCGGCGACGCTGACCGTCTCGTCGATCGACCAGTTCGACCCAGTCCAGCACATCCCCAATCTCGACACCATAGGCGCCAATATTCTGTATCGGTGCCGCGCCGGCCAGTCCCGGTATCAAGGCGAGGTTCTCGATCCCCCACAATTCGCGTGCCACGCAGCGCTGGACCAGCGCATGCCAATTGACGCCAGCACCTACCTCGACGTGCACGGCGCCGCCTTCACCCGCCATGAACGACACGTCATCGAGTTCCGCACGCAACGTAAGCCCTCCCACTATCGGTGGCAGCAACACGTTGCTCCCTCCACCGAGCACCGTGAGGTCCCAGTCGTGCCGATTGGCGAGTTCCACGCCTTGCACGACGTCGCACTCGCGACGGGCGAGCCAGAAACGCTCTGCCCGGCTCGGCAGTGCCAGGGTGTTGGCGTGACGTAGATCGTGATCGACCTGCAGCTCGGGAATCGGGTCCGGCATCAGGCGCCGCCCACACGCTGCCGAAGCGACGCCGTCAACCCATCGACGGCAAGCTCGAGTTGATCCAGCACCCGGAGAAACCCCGCCTCGCCGCCGAAATATGGGTCAGGCACATCCGTGTCCGGCTGGTTGGCGTAGTGGAGCAGGCGGGAGACCCTCGCGCGGCTACCTTCAGGCCGACGCGCCAGCACCTGATCGAGATTGTCGGTATCCATCACCAGAATCTCGTCGAACTGCGCGAAGTCCTCCTGCACCAACTGGCGCCCACGCAAGCCGCTCAGGTCGACGCCGCGCTCCGACGCCGCCCGGACGGCGCGGGGATCCGGGGCCTGACCGATATGCCAGGCCCCGGTGCCGCAGGAGTCGACCTCGATGCTAGCGTTGAGGTCCTCGTCCTGAAGACGCTTCCTGAGCATGCCCTCCGCCGTCGGCGAGCGACAGATGTTGCCCATGCAGACGAACAGGACCCGCCATACGGGACGCGAATCACTCATGCCCTCTCCCGCTGAGAAAAATGCTGACGCACCCGTTCCAGGTCCTCCAGGGTGTCGACGCCGCCAGGCAGGGACGAAGAGACCGTTGCCACCTGAATGAGGTGGCCGTGCTGCAGCGCCCGCAATTGCTCGAGCTGCTCGAGCTGCTCCAGCGGCGCCGGTTGCCAGGTGACATAATCGCCCAGGAATCCAGCACGATAGGCGTAGAGACCGACGTGGCGCAGCCAGGCGTCCGTCTCCAATCGTGTCGGCGGCTGGGTCTTCCAGGCATTGCGATCCCAGGGGATCGGCGCCCGGGAGAAATAGAGCGCCCGCCCGCTCAAGTCGGTCACGACCTTGACCACGTTGGGGTTGAACAGCGTATCGACATCGTGAATCGGCTCGGCCAGCGTCGATACCGACGCCCGCACGTCGGACGCGAGGCGCTCCGCGACGAGATCGATCACCGAGGCCGGCAGCAGCGGCTCATCGCCCTGGACGTTGACTACGATGGTCTCGTTCGGCAACGCCAGCTTGGCGCTGACCTCGGCCAGACGATCGGTGCCAGAATGGTGATCGTCACGCGTCATGACGACCTCGGCGCCGAACCCCCGGGCCGCCTGTTCGATACGCGCATCGTCGGTGGCGATCACGATCCGCGATGCGCTGCTCTCCCTGGCCCGCAACCATACGTGCTGGACCATGGGCAGCCCGTCGATATCCATCAGAGGCTTGCCCGGAAGGCGGCTGGAGCCGAAGCGGGCCGGAATCACGACAACAAAATCGCTCATGACGTCGGGGCCGCCTTGCCGAGCTTTTCCTCGGTCGACATGACGCGCGCCTCGCTTTCCAGCATCACCGGGATCCCGTCTCGAACCGGATAGGCCAGCCCGCTGACCGAGCTCTTGAGCTCCTGACGTTCGCGATCGAAGGTCAACTCGCTATGGCTGACCGGACAGATCAACATCGTCATCAATTCCTTATCCATGATCATTCCTTATCGGAGATTCCGAGTACGTCGGCGCGTTCATCAAGCCAGCGCCGAGACATGTCAACATGATCGCGCCATCGTCGCCGATACGCCAGAGAGGCGCGACCCGAATCTGGGCTCCGCACGACGACGGCCTGCGCTCGGCACCACGGCGCTGACAACCGTCTAGAGCGCCGACCCGGTCCGTTCTTCAATGCTTGCCTTAGCTTCGCGCCCCGGTCTGGCCTTCGCTCATCGACTTCTCGTGCAAACCCTGGTCACGCTTCCAACCCTCGACCCGATTGGCCCACCAGGTGACGAAAGCCGGTTCGGGTCTCGCTTCCACATCCAGCGCCCAGCAGCGGTCGTCGACGAAATCCGTGCATTTCACGGCGTCCTTGGCCGTCATGATTACCACCGAGGCCTCCCTGGGCAGGTCCGCCACCGAGAATCGATGATGGTCGCCGAAAGCGTGTTTCTCATGGGCGATCCCCAGGGCTTCCAGCGTGTCGAAAAAGCGCTGCGGATGGCCGATACCGGCCAGTGCCGCCACCGCTTCGCCCGACGCGAATGGCGGATGCTCGACGGGATGGCGCTCGTCGCTCGCCAGGTGTCGCCATGCCACGGGAGAGAGCACCAGCGAAAAACGGGGCGCTTCGCCCTCTTCATCGTCGGCCGGCGGGACGTCCCCGCCGTTGCCGATCAACGCATCGACGTCGCGCAAGCGCCGGAGGGGCTCCCGGAGCGGCCCTCGCGGCAGGCAGTGCCGGTTCCCAAAGCCGCGCCGTGCATCGACGACGACCAGTTCCAGCATGCGCCCCAGGGCGTAATGCTGGAGACCGTCGTCGGCGACCACGATATCGCACTTCGCATTCTCGATGAGCCAGCGCGCTGCTCGGGAACGATCGGGGTCGACCACCAGCGGCACCCCGGTCTGTCGGGCAAGCATCAGCGGCTCGTCACCGCTCTGCGCCACCGGCGTCTCCGCGGTCACCGCCAGCGGGTAGCGTTCGGCCTTGCCACCGTACCCCCTGGAAACGATCCCCGGCCGCCAGCCGTTGTCGCCCAGCCAGCGCACCAGCCAGGCGACCAGCGGCGACTTGCCGGTCCCGCCCACCGAGAGATTGCCCACCACGACCACCGGCACCGGCGGCCGCCATACCGTCCGGCGCCCCGTCCGATAGGCCTCTCGCCGGCGTGCGACGATGGCGCGATAGAGCCACTCCAGCGGTGCCAGCAGGCCGAGCCAGGCCGAGCCACGATACCAGGCTCGCTCGAGCGGGGTCACACCTCCTCCTGAAACTGGAGCTGATGCAACGACGCGTAGGCACCGCCCTTCTCCAGCAGCTCGGCGTGAGTGCCGCTCTCGATCAGACAGCCCTGATCCATGACGGCGATTCGATCGGCGCGCTCGATGGTCGACAGCCGGTGGGCGATGACGAACGTGGTTCGACCCTGGCAGACCACCTCCAGCGCCCGCTGGATGTAGCGTTCGGACTCGGTATCCAGCGCCGACGTCGCCTCGTCGAGTATCAATACCGGCGCATCCTTGAAGATGGCCCGGGCTATTGCCAGACGCTGGCGCTGGCCACCGGAGAGCATGACGCCGTTGTCGCCGACCACGGTGTCGTAGCCTTTCGGCAACTGTTCGATGAACTCGTGGGCGTAGGCCGCCTTGGCTGCCGCCTCGATCTGCTCGCGGCCGGCATCGGGTACGCCGTAGGCGATGTTGTCGGCGATCGTGGTGTTGAACAGCGTCACCTGCTGGGAGACCAGGGCGATCTGCTGGCGCAACGGCGACAGGCGATACTCCTGGATATCGACTTCATCGATCAGGATGCGACCGTCGGTAGGCCGATAGAATCTCGGCAACAACGACATCAGCGTCGACTTGCCGCTCCCGGAGCGCCCGACGATGGCGACCATCTGGCCAGCGGGGACCTCGAGATCAATACCCTTGAGCACCTCCGGCTGGTCTTCGTCATAGGCGAACCGCACCCCTTCGAAGCGGACGTCACCCTTCAATCGCTGAGGCATCCGGCCGCCCTCGTCGTGTTCCGTCGGGCGGCTGAGCAGGCCGAACAGCTCCTGGGACGCAGACAGGCCCTTCTGGATGATGCTGTTGACGTCGGTCAGCGAGCGAATCGGCTTGGCCATCAGCGACGCTGCGGTGATGAAGGCGACGAATTCGCCCGGCGTCATGGCGTTCATCAACTCCGGCGCCATCGCCAGCCACACCAGACCTGCCAGTGCCAGGGCCACCAGCAACTGGATGACGGGCGTACTGGTCGCCTTGGTCATCGCCTCCTTGATACTTTGCTCGCGGTTGTAGTTGCTGGCGGCCTCGAAGCGGCGCTTTTCATACTCCTCCGCGCCATGGGTCCGCACGACCCGATAACCGGTCAGCGCCTCGGAGGCGACGTGAGTCACGTCCCCCATCGAGTTCTGGATACGTCGGGAAATCTTGCGGAAGCGCTTGCTGGTGTAGCGCACCACCAGGCCAATCAACGGCGTCACGCACATGAAAATCAGCGTCAGCAGCCAGTTGGTCCAGAACAGATAGCCGATCAGGCCGATCACGAACAGGCCTTCCCGCAGGATGATCGTGATCGCATTGGTGGCGGCGCCCGTCACCTGCTCGACGTGATAGGTGACCCGGGAGATGAGATGGCCACTGGAGTGCATGTCGAAGAAACGGCCCGGCAGGTGCAGCATGTGGTTGAAGACGTTGCAGCGCAGCCGGTGCACCACATTACGCGCCACGTTGCTCATGAAGTAGGTGCCGAGAAAGGTTCCGACCCCTCGGGCGGCGAACATGCCGATCACGAATAGCGGCAGGAAGTAGCGAAACGCGGCATCGGGATGCTGTATCCCGTCGATCAGCCGCTTCATCATTTCCGCCAGAGCCGTGCTCGAGGCGGCGTAGATGGCATAGCCGACCACCGCCAGGGCGAACGAACGCCACTCTACGCGGACGTATTCTAGAAGGCGTCGATAGAGTGCCAAACTGGAAGCTTGCGACACGGTAACTCCGTTCGACTGGGAAAAGGTCTGGCCCGCGGCGCTGCGAGCACCGTTCAGCCAGGCCGCCGAGGGGACGAGCGTCGATGCAGTCCTGCTCCGCCGTCGTGCGCCCCGGGGCGACCATCAGGGGCTGGATTCTACCCCAACATCCCCGACGTCGACAGCCGACCGCCGCGACCATCCCGGATGGCGCTGGGTGGAGACCTCGAGGCCTGATCGCGTCAACACGACACGTACCGCGCCATCATAAGCCGTGTTCCAGACCCGGCTCCCGGCATCGACGAAGCGTTGCACGACCGCCGGCGCCGGGTGGCCGAACGGATTGCCGCGTCCGCTGCTGAAGATCACCTCGCGCGGGCGCGTCGCCGCGACCAGGGTCGGTGACGAGCTGGTGGCGCTGCCATGATGGCCTGCCACCAGCACATCCAGGCGGCGACGCCCCAGCGGCCCACTTTCGAGCGCATTGACGAACTCACGCTCCCGTCCCGCCCCCGCGTCACCGGTGATCAGCACCCGGCGCACGCCCAGCGTCACCAACAGGACGCAGGAGCGGTCGTTGGCGTTGGCGGCGATATCGCCGGCCGGGGGCGAGAGAAAATGCCATGACGCCTCCCCATCCCGCCAGCCGCCACCAGCCTCGCAGTGACGCGACGGCAACCCCAGATCGTTGCCGCGAGGCGCCCACCAGTGCTCCACCCGATGCTCTCGGCGCAGCGCGGCGATCCCCCCCGAGTGATCGGTATCGCTGTGGGTGACGACGACATCGTCGAACCGCTGGCCCGGCGGCCACAGTAGGGAGGCCGGCATGAACCCCGAACCGAACCGGGGGCCGGTATCGACCAGTACGCGCCGCTCCTGCGTCTTCAGCTCGACCAGTTGCCCCTGGCCAACATCATAGACGGTGACGACCAGTTGGTTCCGTTCCAGGCCAGGCGCCCGCAGCAGCGTGACGAATATCAGCAGCGATGGGCAAGCCCACGCCCGCGTCGACCGCTCTACACCGGGCAGCAGCCACAGCAACCCCCACAGCATCAAGGCCAAGGCGATCGGCCAGCGCCACCAGGAGGCGGGGATCCACGACGGCCAGCTGTCGGCGGCGCCGGCGAGAACGGCGGCCAGCATTGTCGCCAGTTGATCGAAGGGCCACCAGACACCGCTCGCCAACGCCTGCCAGCCGCTGAAAAGCCAGCCCACGAACCCGAGCGGCACCATCACGCTACCCACCAGCGGCACGGCGAACAGATTGACCAGCGGCGCCACTGGCGACAGGCGTCCGAAGGCGAGAAGCACGGCTGCCGCCATGAACGGCGCCAGCAACCACTGGCTGCGCAGCAACGCAATCCCCCAATCTCTCCAACCGGAGGGACGGGGGCGTCCCGACCACGCCATGATCAACACGGCAACGGCCAGAAAAGAGAGCCATAGGCCCGGCCGCCAGGGCGCGAGAGGATCACTGATCACGGTCAGCGCCAGGGCCAGCCACCAGGCCTGCCACCAGCCGGGAGCGTGACGTCCGCTGGCTGCCCAGAGCCCGACCGCGGTCATGATCGCGGCCCGGGTGGCGGGAGGCTCGAAGCCGGCCAGGCCAGCATAGGCGAACGCCGCTGCTCCCGCCCCGACCCACGGCCAGACCGTCATTCGCCAGGAAAGTGGCTGGAACCAGCGCGACAGTCCCCGGAGAATCCATAACACAAGCGTCGCGACGAGGCCGACATGCAACCCCGAGATCACCATCAGATGCGTCGTGCCGGTGGCATTGAGAAGCCGCCAGTCGTCATCGTCGAGCCGGTCTCCCGCACCGAGCGTCAATGCCGCCAGCCAGTGCTTGCCTCGGGGTGACAGCGCCATCTCCTCCAACTGGCCAAGCGCCAGCCGGCGCAGGGAGAAAGCGGCCCCGTCGAGGCGTAGTGGCGACTCGTCGCGAACGTAACCGAGCGCCTGAATCCCCTCCCGCCAGAGCCAGGCGCCGTAATCGAAGGTATCCGGGTTGGAGAACCCTAGCGGCTCGCGCAGGCGAGTATTGAACGACCAGCGCTCCCCCGATCGCAACTCAGGGGCGCCGTACCAGGACAACCTGACCCGCGTGGCCGCGGGACAGGCGTCATCCGGCTCGGCCGGACGGCAGCCATCGACATCGAACAGGAAGCGGGAACGGCGCTGATCGGCGTCCAGGGACAGGATGCGACCAGTCAGCACGAACTCGTGCCCCGCCAAGGAGGGAGGCAGAATGCCGTGGCGCTGCTGCCCGACATCATGAGCACAAGCCAGGAAACCCAGCATTGCCAGGCCTCCCCACAGCGACCGCCTCCGGAGCGCCAACGCCAGGCCGAAGCCAGCGATGGCCAACGGGACGCCCCAGAGCGAGGCTTCCGCGCCGCCAATGCGCTGACCGACTAGCGCGCCAGCGATCGCGGCCAGCGCCAATGGCATGGCCCAGCCGGTACGACGGCCCCATGCCCAGGCCCGTCTTTTCGCTTCAACGGCCGGCAAGGCCAAGGCTTCTCGATGGAGGAGTTAACATGGCGGGCCCTTGGGGTTGTATGGATAATGGGCCTTCTTCGTCCAGCGAGCGGCCTCATGTCTCGTCGATGGTTACAACGCTACATTCCCAGCCAGGAGAGGCTGCAGCGCACTCGTTCGCTGCGATTCATGCACCACATGCTGGGCGATCCGGCGATGTGGGTACTCTCTCGCCGTAGTGTCGCCAACGCCTGCATGGTCGGCCTGTTCGCGGCGATGCTGCCCATCCCCGGCCAGATGCTGCTGGCGGCGTTCGGTGCCTACTGCCTGCGCGCCAACCTGCCGCTTTCCGTCAGTCTGGTCTGGCTAACCAATCCCCTGACCATGCCGGTGGTGTTCTACTTCAACTATCGGGTCGGCGCCTGGGTCATGAACTATCCCGCGCGCCAGGTCCCGGATCACATCACCACCATGTGGATCGCCGAGCAGATGGCTCACATCATCCTGCCGCTGGCGGTCGGCTCGGTCATCGTCGGACTGGTGCTGGCCACCGCCGGCAACGTTCTGGTGCGGTTGATCTGGCGGTTCCAGATCTACCGTAGCTGGCGCAAACGCGCCAGACGGCGGCAGCGCCGGCAGCGGAAGTGAGCGCCGACGCGCCGAATCCCTCGGTACCATGCCCCGCGAGCGCGCGGAGGCCAAAAAAAAGCCGCCCTGGACTATTGATCGTCCAGGACGGCTTCGGCTTTAGCCGACGGGATCAGACAGCGCTCAATTGGCCTCGGTCCAGGCGCATCGTGCGATCCTGGTGCGCCGCCAGCGACATGTCGTGCGTGACCACCACGAACGCGCAATCGGTGGTCGCCGCCAGTTCATCCATCATGGCGAGGATATTGGCCGCCGTATCCTGATCCAGGTTGCCGGTGGGCTCGTCCATCAGCACCAGGCTGGGATCGGTGACCAGCGCCCTGGCGATGGCCACGCGCTGGCGTTCACCGCCCGACAGTTCGCCCGGCTTGTGCGCGCCTCGCGGCGCCATCCCGACCCGATCCAGCAGTTTCTGCGCCTTGTCGACCGCGACTTTGCGCGTCTGGCCGCGAATGATCAGCGGCAGCGCGACGTTTTCCGCGGCGGTGAACTCCGCCAGCAGGTGATGGAACTGGTAGACGAAGCCGATATAGCGATTGCGGAAGCTGCCCAGTGCCGCCTCGCCCAGCCCCGCCAGCGACTGGCCACCGATGATGACCTCGCCCCCGCTCGGCCGATCCAGGCCGCCAAGGAGATTGAGCAGCGTGGTCTTGCCGGAGCCCGAACTGCCGACGACGGCCACCCGTTCGCCGGCCCGCACCTGCAGATCCAGATGGTCCAGAACGGTGAGGTCCTGCGGCCCCTCGCTGTAGATCCGCGTGAGCTGGCGGCAGTCGAGCATGATGTTGTCTCCGCTTGCGGGTGACCGGGAGTCGAGTTCACTCATAGCGCAGCACCTCCGCTGGCTGGATTCGCGCCGCTCGCCAGGCCGGATAGAGCGTCGACAGGAAGGTCAGGCCGAAGGCGCTGGAGACGATCACGACGAGATCGCTCATTTCGAGCCGCGATGGCAGATAGCTGATGAAATAGACATTGGGGTCAAGGAACTGAATACCGGTGGCGGCCTGGAACCAGGCAATGATATCGGACACCGTCAACGCCAGAATGACGCCCGCGATGACGCCGATCACGATACCGATGATCCCGATCGCCAGGCCCTGCACCACGAAGATGCCCATGATCGATTTCGGCTTGGCGCCGATGGTGCGCAGGATCGCAATGTCCGCGTGCTTGTCGGTAACCACCATGACCAGCGTCGAGACGATGTTGAATGCCGCCACCGCGACGATCACCATCAGCAGCAGGCCGATCATGTGTTTTTCCATCTGGATCGCCTGGAACAGGTTGCCGTGGGTGTAGGTCCAGTCGAGGCCGCGATAGCCTGCGCCCAGGTTCGAGACGATGTCCCGCGTTACCGGGCCCGCCTTGAACAGGTCGTCGAGCTCCAGACGCAGCCCATCGACCTTGTCGCCAAGCCGAGCCAGTGTCTGCATGTCCTCGATATTGGCATAGGCCAGATTGGCGTCCAGGTCGGCCCCCACCTTGAAGATGCCGCTGACCGTGAAGCGTTTGAGCCGTGGGAAGACACCACCAGGCGTGATCGATGCCTCGGGCACCAGCAGCGTGACCCGGTCTCCCACGCCGACGCCGAGATTGCGCGCCAACAGCGAGCCAAGCACCACGTGCCAGCTGCCGGGTGACAGGTCGTCGAGCGAACCAGCCTGCATGTGCTGGCCGATGATCGAGACCTTGCGCTCATATTCCGGCTGCACCCCGGTGACCATCGCCCCCTGGGTGCGGCCACTGGCCGAGAACATACCCTGCTGCTGCACGTAGGGCGCGGAGGCGATCACGTCCTTGTGCTGGTCGACCTTCTCGGCCAACGCCTTCCAGTCCTGCATGCCGCCCTGCTGCTCGATGCGGGTATGCGGCACCATGCCCAGCACGCGAGTGCGGAGCTCATGATCGAAGCCGTTCATGACCGACAGCACCAGGATCAGAACCGCGACCCCGAGCGCCAGCCCGAGCATGGAGGTGAGTGAAATGAAGGAGATGAAGTGGTTACGTCGTTTGGCCCGAACATATCTCAGGCCCACCAGAAAGGGTAAGCGATCAAGCATCAGGTAGGGTTCCTTGTCAGCAGCGGCTCATGTTACGGGTTTTGACGGTTGCGGCAAACGCTCGTCTGCCAAGCGATTTGTCGCTTGCCAGCCACATCCCCCACGCTAGACTGTCACTCCGTCGGCGATTGGGCGGCGGATACCGTGGAACGGCGGCGATGTCGAAAGCCCCCCGACAGGAGTTGGTCGACCTCTTGCAGCGCCACGCTCAAGCTCTACAATGCCGCGTCCTCGACATCGGCTCTGACGCACACCGGCCCTTATGCGCAATGGAGACACCATGACCCTGCGTCTGTTCCCCGAATGGCACCCGCAAGACGCGATCCAACTGACCTGGCCGACGCCGACCAGCGACTGGGCGCCGCTGCTCGAGCATATCGAGGCGACGCTGGAGGCGATGGTGGTCGCGATCACGCGCTACCAGCCGGTGCTGATCGTCGTCCACGACGATCGCCAGCGGGCTCGCCTGGGCGCCCGATTCGCCTCGCTAGGGGTCGATGCCGCCCGTTACCATCTCGCGGTGGCGCCCAGCGATGACACCTGGGCACGAGATCACGGCCCGATCGCCATCGAACGCGACGGCACCATCGAGCTGCTCGACTACGTCTTCACCGGCTGGGGCGGCAAGTTTCCAGCCGAACGCGACGATGCGCTGACCCGGGCGCTGGCCGATCAGCAACTGTTCGCGGCCGCCGTGGTATCGCAAGCGCTGATCCTCGAGGGCGGCGCCATCGATACCGATGGCGAAGGCACCCTGCTGACGACTAGCGCCTGCCTGCTCAACCCCAATCGCAATCCGGGCCTGGATCGCGACGCGATCGAAAACCAGCTTGCGGAGCAGCTCGGCGTTTCTCGCGTGCTGTGGCTCGAGCACGGCCATCTCGAGGGCGACGATACCGACAGCCATGTCGATACGCTGGCGCGTTTCTGCGATCCCGCAACGATCGCCTACGTACGCTGCGATGACCCCGACGATGTGCACCATGAAGCGCTGATGGCCATGGAAGAGGAACTCAAGGCCCTGCGGCGCGAAGATGGCTCGCCCTATCGTCTGCTGCCGCTGCCGTGGCCCAAGCCATGTTTCGACCCGGAAGACGGGCATCGCCTGCCGGCGACTTATGCCAATTTTCTGATCATCAACGGCGCGGTGCTGGTGCCAACCTACGGTGACGCTGCCGATTACCGCGCGCTCAAGGTGCTCGACGAGGCCTTCCCCGGTCGCGACGTGATACCGATCGACTGCCGTGCCGTCATTCGCCAGCATGGCAGTCTCCACTGCCTAACCATGCAGCTGCCGCGAGGTTCGCTGAACCCCGCACTCTTCCCAGGTTAAGGAGAGACAATGTCCAAGACACTCAAGATCGGTCTGGTGCAGCAGCAGGCCTGGCCGGAAAAACAGCGCAGCCTCGATGCGAGCGAAGCCGGCATCCGCGAACTCGCCGCCCAGGGCGCCGAACTGATCCTGCTGCAGGAGCTGCACGCGACCCACTACTTCTGCCAGTCCGAGGACACCGCGCTCTTCGATCTCGCCGAGCCGCTGGACGGACCGACCGGGCAGAAATTGGCCGAGCTGGCTAGAGAGCTGGACATCGTCATCGTCGGCTCGATCTTCGAGCGCCGCGCCGCCGGCCTCTATCACAACACGGCGATCGTGCTGGATCGCGCCCGAGGCCGCGTCGGACACTACCGCAAGATGCACATTCCCGACGATCCCGGCTTCTACGAGAAGTTCTACTTCACCCCGGGCGACGAGGACGCGAGCCAGGGGTTCGAGCCGATCGACACCTCCGTGGGCCGCCTCGGCGTACTGGTTTGCTGGGATCAGTGGTATCCGGAAGCCGCCCGTCTCATGGCCCTGGCGGGCGCCGACCTGCTGCTCTACCCCACGGCGATCGGCTGGACGCCCTCGGACGACGCCGCGGAGAAGCAGCGCCAGAAAGAGGCGTGGACCTTGATCCAGCGCTCTCATGGCGTCGCCAACGGCCTGCCGGTCCTCGTCGCCAACCGCGTCGGCCATGAAGCCGATCTATCGCAGGTTGGCGAAGGCATCGACTTCTGGGGTGGCAGTTTCGTCTGTGGTCCTCAGGGCGAATTTCTGGCCCGCGCCGGCGAAGCGAGCGAAAACCTGCTGGTCGATGTCGATCTGTCGCGCAGCGAGGACGTTCGCCGGATCTGGCCCTACCTGCGCGACCGTCGCGTTGACGCCTACGCCGACCTGACCCGCCGCTACCGCGATCGCTGACCCGGACTCGTCGTGTGGTTGCCGCCGGAAACGGCGGCAGCGCTTTTCGCCCACATTCGCTACTGACATCGATTCACCGCTTCCCGACGCTTGTAACAGCAGCTAGGATAACGGTATAAACCAAAAGCCACCCCTTGGGACCCGTCAATGGAACTGCAGTATCGCTTGCTGGCCGAGCTGGAATCCGACTTCGACCACCTGATCGATGCAGTCGAGCATCTGGCAACGGCCTACGCTGGCGATCCTACTCCCGCCTGGGCACTCGGCGATTCGGTCGTCGACGCCAGCTGGCTCCGTCATGCCTTGACCGATTTCTGGTATCAGGATGGACAGGATGGTCGTGAAACGCGCAACTACATCGGTGTGATCGTCGCCGGACCGGTGATCATGGAAGCGGTCGAAGCGGTCAATCACGCCAAGGCAGGATTTGCCGCGACACTGAAACGTATCCGTCACTCGGCGCCGAGACTGATCCCCGAGATCAAGGCCGTCCTGCCCTTCCGGCATCCGGTGCTGCATGACCACCTGCGGGGCCAGGGGCTGGCCCGCCTGCATCTCAAGCAGTGCTGGCGCCAGCTACCGGTCGCCGACGCGCCGCTCTCGCGCATCCGGCTTGCGTGGTACACCAGCGGCCGCTCGATCAAGCGTCTCAGCGTTGCCGATGCGGAAGCCCGATTGAATCAGATGGACCTGGCGGCACAGCACATTCAAATTCAACTGCGCAAGCTCGCCGACATCCCCAGCGACGAACCCCTGGCACAGATCCAGCAGCAGGCGCCGGTGATGCGAGCCAACCTGTTCTTCCGCGAGGCGCTGGAGGATGGGCGCATGCGTCGAGCCATGAACCTGCCGCTGCCGCTGTTCATTCCCGACCCCGCGCTGAAGCTCCCGCATCTCAACGACCCGCCGGCACATCCGCCGAAGACGCGAACCCGCGCCCGCCGATCCGATCAGCGGTTGGAGGATGATGTGTTTTTGAAGAGCCTGCGTGTCTACCGCTATCGCAATCCGGCTCTGCAGATCGCTATCGAACGTCAGCAAACGGCAGAGACGCCGTGATTCGACTCGCCTGCGTCAGTCTAGGCGCGCCCGAGGGCCGGACGCGCTGGCTGGCGGGGTTCAAAACAGTCGGTTCAGTCCATTCTGGGCCGCGATGCGATAAGCCTCGGCCATGGTGGGATAGTTGAAAGTGGTATTGATGAAGTAGCGAAGCGTGTTCGCCTCGCCCTTCTGCTGCATGATCGCCTGGCCGATATGGACGATCTCCGACGCCTGGTCGCCAAAACAGTGGATCCCCAGTATCTCCAGCGTCTCGCGGTGGAACAGGATCTTGAGCATGCCGGCGGTGTCGCCGGTGATCTGCGCGCGGGCGGTATCCTTGAAGAATGCCTGAGCCACTTCGTAGGGCACCTTGGCTTCGGTCAGCTCCCGCTCGGTCTTGCCCACCGAACTGATCTCGGGAATCGTGTAGATTCCGGTAGGAATATCGTCGACGAAGCGAAAATCCTCGCCGAGGAACTCGTCGCTGGCACTGCGACCCTGGTCATAGGCCGCGCTCGCCAGGCTCGGCCAGCCGATCACGTCCCCCACCGCAGAGATGTGCGGGATCGCCGTGCGATAGTGGTCGTCCACCTGCAACTGGCCGCGGCCGTTGGCTTCCAGCCCGATGTTTTCCAGCCCCAGTTCGTCAGTATTGCCGGTGCGCCCGTTGGCCCACAGGAAGGCATCGGCGCGCAGGCGTTTCCCCGATTTGAGGTTGACTACCACCCCCGCCTCGTCGCCCTCGACGCTCTGGTACTCCTCGTTGTGGCGAATCAGCACGCCGTAATTGCGCAGCTCATAGGAGAGCGCATCACTAATCTCGTCGTCGAGGAACGACAACAGCCGCTCACGGGTGTCGATCAGGTCGACCTTGACGCCCAGGCCGGAGAAGATGGAGGCGTACTCGGACCCGATCACGCCGGCACCGTAGATGATCAGCGTGCGCGGCGTATGCGACAGACCGAGGATGGTGTCTGAGCAGTAGATCCGTGGGTGACGGAAGTTGACGTCCGCCGGCCGGTAGGGGCGCGACCCGGTGGCGATCACGAACTGCGGTGCACTGAGCTCTTCCGCTCCTTCGTGATTGTCCCGGACCACCACAGTGTGTTCATCGCGGAAGCGGGCCACGCCGAAGAACAGATCGATGCGGTTGCGGGAATAGAACTTGGTGCGGAGTTCGACCTGCTGGTCGATCGTCACCCGGGAGCGCTCCAGGACCTTCGGGAACGAGAACCAGCGGGGCTCGCCAATATCGCGAAACATGCGGTTGGTGTTGAACTGCATGATCTGCTTGACCTGGTGCCGCAGCGCCTTGGAGGGGATGGTTCCCCAGTGCGTGCAGTTGCCACCGACCGAGGACTGCCGCTCGACGATGGCAACACGCTTGCCATGCTTCGCCGCGTTGATTGCCGCGCTCTCTCCCGCGGGCCCCGAGCCGATGACCACGAGGTCGTAATTGTGAACTGCCATGTGCTTCGCCTACTCCTTACCCGATGGCTTACGATTCGATTGGCTCGTGGCGACGCCGTTTCCCAGCATGCTGCTAACGCTTGACCGCGTTGTAACCCAGGTCCGCGCCGCGATTCTCGTCGCTGCGCCGACGTGCTCCAGCCAGGTTCTTGCGGCTCTCCTCCTCGCAGACGTCATCGTTGCCGCCGCAGATTTCGCACCCGTTCTTCAGCCCCAGCGTATTGAGACCACCGCAGGAGCCCGCGAGAGGCTTGCGTCCGAGGATGACGCCGATCGCCATGCCGCCGACCAGTAGCAGCATGATGGCAAAGGCCAGAATCCAGATCGTCATGACTGATCCTCCTAATCCGAGTCTTTCAGGTAGCGCTGAAACGCAGTCGAAGCCCGAGTTTCAAAGCCATCCGGGGTTTTGACAACGAGATAGACCGCCAAGTTTTCCCGTTCGGCCATGGCATAGCCCGCGTCCGGCCCCATCACGTCGATCGCCGTGGCCAGCGCATCGGCCGTCATGCAGTCGGACGTGACCACCGTCACCGAGACCAGATGATGCTGGATGGGCCGGCCGGTGCGCGGGTCGATGGTGTGGGAGTATCGCTTGCCATCGCTTTCGAAATAGTTACGGTAGTCGCCCGATGTCGCCACGGCCGAATCATCCAGCTCTATGATACGCTGCACGCTACGCTCGTTCGAGATCGGTTTTTCCACCGCGATCCGCCACGGCTCGTCGCCGGGCTTGCTGCCTCGCGTGCGGATCTCCCCACCCACCTCGACCAGGTAGCGCTGCACATCCAGGGCATCCAGCGCCCGCGCCACGGCATCGACCCCATACCCCTTGGCAATGCCCGACAGATCGACATAGACCGGCTTGGTCTTGGTCAGGGTGTCGCCATCGAGCTTCAGCGCCTGGTAGTCGACCTCTTGCAGCGCCTTGGCGATGGCGTCGTCACCGGGCACGCGATCCGGATGCTTGTCCGGCCCGAACCCCCACAGGTTCACCGCCGCCCCGACCGTGACATCGAAGGCCCCATCGGACATGTCACCTATCCGAATGGCCTCGCGGATCACTTCCGCGGTCTGCGGCGAGAGCTGGAACAGCTCTCCGACCGGCGCCTGATTGAACCTGGAAAGCTCGGAGTCCGGCTTGTAGGTCGACATCAGGTGGTCGACCCGATCCAGCGCCGTCTTGACCGCACGCTCGATGTCGGCGAGCTGGTCGTCGTCGTAATCGCCGTAGAAGGTGACATGGAACCCGGTACCGAAGATCGGCCCCTCCAGCCGATAGGACTGGGGATCACGCTCGCACCCGGCCAGTAGTGCGAATAGCAACAGGGCCAATCCCAGAAGGATCGGCCCTGTCGCTCGGCGCCGTTGCGATCCGATCATCCGCCGAAGTCATCCAGCATGATGTTCTCCGGCTCGACGCCGAGATCGGTCAGCATCTTGATCACCGAGGCATTCATCATCGGCGGACCGCACATGTAGTACTCGCAATCCTCCGGTGCCGGGTGGTCCTTGAGATAGTTCTCGTAGAGCACGTTGTGAATGAACCCGGTTGGCCCTTCCCAGTTGTCTTCCGGCTGAGGGTCGGAGAGCGCCAAATGCCACTCGAAGTTGTCGAACTCTTCGGCCAGTTGGTCGTACTCTTCGTTGTAGAACGTCTCCCGCCAGGAGCGCGCACCGTACCAGAACGACATCTTGCGCGAAGACTTCAGTCGCTTGAGCTGGTCGAAGATATGGCTTCGCATCGGCGCCATGCCCGCACCGCCGCCGATGAAGACCATCTCGGCGTCGGTATCCTTGGCGAAGAATTCGCCGAACGGCCCCATCACGGTCACCTTGTCGCCCGGCTTCATGGCGAAGACGTAGGTCGACATCAGCCCCGGCGGATGGCTCGACTTGGGCGGCGGCGTGGCAATGCGGATGTTGAACTTGAGAAGCCCCTTCTCTTCCGGGTAGTTCGCCATCGAGTAGGCGCGAATCACCTCCTCGTCGCTCTTGTGCGAGATGTCGAACAGGCCGAATTTCTCCCAGTCCCCGCGGTACTCTTCCTCGATATCGAAGTCCGAGAACTTGATGTCGTAGGGCGGTGCCACCAGCTGCACGTAGCCGCCGGCCCGGAATGCGACTTCCTCGCCCTCCGGCAACTTGAGGTTGAGCTCCTTGATGAAGGTCGCGACGTTGGGGTTCTGCGTCACCTCGCATTCCCACTTCTTGACCCCGAACACCTCGTCGGGGACGCGGATCTTCATGTCCTGCTTGACCGGCACCTGACAGGAGAGACGCCAGCCTTCCTTCTTCTCGCGCAGCGTGAAGTGAGACTCTTCGGTCGGCAGGATCGAGCCGCCGCCGTCACTCACCTGGCACTTGCACTGGGCGCAGGAGCCGCCGCCGCCGCACGCCGAGGAGAGAAAGATCCCGTTGGCGGCGAGCGTCTGCAGCAGCTTCCCCCCAGCCTGGGTGGTCACGGTGTTGTCAGGGTCGCCATTGATCTCGATCGCCACGTCGCCGCTGCTCACCAGCCGGCTGCGCGCCGCCAGAATGATGGCCACCAATCCCAGCACGATCACGGTGAACATGACGACGCCGAGCACGATGATGGATGTATCAACCATGTCGGATTCCTATATTCCTGTTTGCGGCGGCGCCGCTGTCACGACGCCACCCGGTCATGTTGGTGTCAGAGCTGAATGCCGGAGAAGGACATGAAGCCCAGCGACATCAACCCTGCCGTGATGAAGGTGATGCCGAGACCCTGCAGGCTGCCCGGTACATCGCTGTACTTGAGCTTCTCGCGGATACCCGCCAGCGCCATGATGGCCAGCGCCCAGCCAGCGCCGGCGCCAGCGCCGTAGATCACCGACTCGCCGAAGGTATAGTCGCGCTGCACCATGAACAGCGACGCCCCCATGATGGCGCAGTTGACCGTGATCAGCGGCAGGAACACGCCCAGGGCGTTGTATAGCGCCGGCACGAACTTGTCGAGGAACATCTCCAGGATCTGGACGATGGCGGCGATGACGCCGATGTAGCTCAACAGTCCCAGGAAGCTAAGGTCGATGTTCTCGGCCCCTTCCAGGCCGGTCCAGCTCAGCGCACCCGCCTTGAGCAGGTAGTTCAGGATCAGGTTGTTGACCGGCACGGTGATCGTCAGGACCACGATCACGGCGATGCCCAGGCCGATGGCCGAGGAGATCTTCTTGGACACGGCCAGGAAGGTACACATGCCGAGGAAGAAGGCCAGCGCCATGTTCTCGACGAAGACCGCCTTCACGAACAGGCTGAGATAGTGCTCAAACATTGGCGGTCTCCTTGATCTTGGCCTTGCTGTTGGCAACGATGCGGTATTCGGTCTTCTCGATCTGCTCCGGGTTGAACCAGCGCAGCACCCAGATCATCAGCCCGATGACGAAGAACGCGGATGGCGGCAGCAGCATCAGGCCGTTGGGCACGTACCAGCCGCCGCTCTGGACCGTCGGCAGGATCGTCAGGCCGAACACGCTGCCGGAGCCCAGCAGTTCACGCACGAAACCGACGATCAGCAGGATCACCGCATACCCCAGGCCGTTGCCGACGCCGTCGAGGAAGCTCATCACCGGTCCGTTCTGCATGGCATAGGCTTCGGCACGCCCCATGACGATACAGTTGGTGATGATCAGGCCGACGAACACCGACAGCTGCTTGGACATGTCGTAGGCATAGGCGCGCAGCACCTGGTCGACCACGATCACCAGCGACGCGATGATCGTCATCTGCACGATGATGCGGATCGACGATGGGATGTGATTGCGGATCAACGATACGAACATGCTGGAGAAGGCCGTGACGACAATCACCGCCAGGCCCATGACCAGCGAGACGCTCATGGAGTTGGTCACCGCCAGCGCCGAACAGATCCCGAGTACCTGCAAGGCAATCGGGTTGTTCTTGAACACCGGTGACAGGACGACGTCTTTCACGGAGTCGGTAGCCATCTTCACGCACCTCCTTGGGAATCGTCGTGGAATCGGGCGAGGTACGGGGCGTAGCCCTCGTCACTCAGCCAGAACCGCAACATGTTGGTGACGCCCCGGCTGGTGAGCGAGGCTCCCGACAGCGCATCGACTTCGTATTCGCCGCTGGCACCGCCTTTCACGAGTTGAATCTGAGGATCCTGGAAATCATCGCCCTCGTAGATCTTCTTGCCGTCCCACTTGGCCTTCCAGCGCGGGTTGTCGACCTCGCCACCGAGGCCCGGCGTCTCCGACTGATCGTAGTAGGATAGCCCCACGATGGTATTGCCGTCGCCACGCACGGACAAGAAACCTTCCATCAGGCCCCACAGCCCCTGACCTCGGATCGGCATGACGATCTGCTCCGGATCGTCGGGATCGCCAACCAGATAGACCGTGGAGTAGTTCTCCTGACGCCCGATGCCGGCGATATCGTCCTCGCCCGACAGCGTGCGAGAGGTCGCCGGATCCTTGGCGGCATCGAACTGGTCGTAGCTGTCCGGATCCAGGTCGTCGGAGTATTCGCCGGTCTTGAGATCGACCACCCGCGGGGTGATCAGCTCGGCGTACTTCTCCTCGACATCGTCGCCCGGCTTGTAGAGCTGGGTCACCTGGAGGATGTTGCTCTTACGATCCAGCTCCTGGTTCTGAACCTGCTTCGGCTTGAGAACCACGGCTGCGGAAGAGACGACCACCGAGCAGACGACGCAAAGTGAGAATGCGACGATCAGCGTCTTCTTGATCGAGTTGTTGCTCGCCATCAGACAGCCTCCTTCTCGGTGGTCGTGGGCGCCGGCGCCAGGCTCGCGAGCCGTTTCTGGCGTCGCCGGATGTTAGCCTGCACGAAGTAGTGGTCGATGAGGGGCGCGAACAGGTTGGCGAACAGGATCGCCAGCATGATGCCCTCGGGGAATGCCGGGTTGACCACGCGAATCAGCACCGTCATTACCCCGATCAGCGCACCGAAGATTAGCTTGCCGCGATCGGTCATGGACGCCGACACCGGATCGGTGGCCATGAACACCATGCCGAAGGCGAACCCACCCAGCACCAAGTGCCAGTACCACGGCATCGCGAACATCGGATTGCTGTCGGAGCCGACGAAGTTGAACAGCGTGGAGGTCAGGATCATGCCGAGCATGACACCGGCCATGATGCGCCAGGAAGCGATACGCGTCAGCAGCAGCACCGCCGCACCGATCAGGATCGCCAGGGTCGAGGTTTCTCCCACCGACCCCTGGATGAAGCCGAAGAAGGCATCCCACCAGCTGTACTGCTGATGCAGGCCTTCCATGCCGTTGAGCGACGCGTTGGAGAGCGCCGTGGCGCCGGTATAACCGTCAGCCGGGACCCAGACGCTGTCGCCGGAGATCTGGGCCGGATAGGCGAAGTAGAGAAAGGCGCGTCCGGTCAGTGCCGGGTTGAGGAAGTTCTTGCCGGTACCGCCGAAGATCTCTTTGCCGATCACCACGCCGAAGGTGATACCGAGCGCCACCTGCCACAGCGGGATGGTCGCCGGCAGCGTCAGCGCGAACAGCACGGAGGTGACGAAGAAGCCCTCGTTGACCTCGTGGCCACGCTTGACCGCGAACAGCACTTCCCAGAAACCGCCCACCACGAACGTGACCAGATAGATGGGAAGGAAGTAGGTGGCACCCAGGACGAAGTTGGCCCAGACGCTCGCCGGATCGTGGCTACCCGCCAGCGCCATGGTCAGCGTCTCGCGCCAGCCATCGATCGCGCTGAAACCATCGGCAATCGCCAGGTTGGCCTGATAGCCGGCGTTGTACATGCCAAAGAACATGGCCGGGAAAGTACAGGCCCAGACCGTGATCATGATGCGCTTGAGGTCGATGCCGTCGCGCACGTGCGTCATGCTCTTGGTGACGCTGGGCGGCGAGTAGAAAATGGTATCGACCGCCTCGTAGAGGGCGTAGAACTTCTCGTACTTGCCGCCCTTCTCGAAATGAGGCTCCAGCTTGTCGAGCGTGTTGCGAATCCCCATCGTCAGGCCTCTTTCTCGATCATGGTCAGGTTGTCGCGCAGGATGGGACCATACTCGTACTTGCCGGGGCACACATAGGTGCACAGCGAGAGGTCTTCCTCGTCCAGTTCCAGGCAGCCGAGCTGCATGGCCGATTCGATGTCGCCAACGATCAGCGAGCGAAGCAACTGGGTCGGCATGATGTCCAACGGCATCACTTTCTCATAGGCGCCGATCGGCACCATGGCGCGCTCGGAGCCGTTGGTCGAGGTATTGGGCGCATAGTTGGGCAATCCCAGGAACTGGGAGACATAGATCCCCATCACCGAATGGCGATTGCGGCCGGGCGACAGCCAGCCCATGAAGGCGCGCTTGTTGCCCTCTTCCAGCAGCGAGAACTGGCGATGGAAACGTCCCAGGAACTGACGGCTTCCCTCGCACTGCGTGCCACCGAAGATCGATCCCGAGATCACCCGAGTCCCCTCCGGCTGCTCGATCTCGCCCTCGAGCAACTCCTCGCTGCTCGCGCCCAACCGCGTCCGGACCAGGCGGGGATTCTTGGCCCGCGGGCCGCCGATGGCCACCACGCGGGTCGGATCGAGGTCGCCCTCGACGAACAGCTTGCCGATGGCGATCACGTCTTGGTAGTCGAGATGCCACACCTGGCGTTGCAGTCCCACCGGCGAGAGATAATGAATATGCGTCCCCACCAGACCGGCGGGATGTAACCCGCCGAAGCCTTGGGCGTCGACGCCTTCGAGATCATCTCCCGGCAAGGGGGTATCGCCACGGCGACACACGAATAGCTTTCCGGGGGTCAGATGCCGAATCACCTCCAGCCCCTGGCGGAAGGCATCGCTGTCGGCATCGATGATCACCCGAGGATCTGCAGCCAGCGGATGGGTGTCGATGGCCGTCACGAAAATATCCGCCGGCACCGCATCGAGCGCCGGGACCCGGGAGAACGGCCGCGTGCGCAATGCTGTCCACAGGCCGGACGCGACCAGTTGATCGACCACCTGCCGGCGTGAGAGCGACGCCAATCCGTCCACCCCATACGCCGTGAACGTTTCGCTCTGTTCTTCTTCATCAAGCTTGATGACGACCGACAACAGGCGACGCTTCTCACCCCGATTGATGGCAACCACTTCGCCGGCACCGGGCGCGGTGTAGCGCACCCCCGGCACCTTCTTGTCGGTGAACAACACCTGGCCCCGCTTCACGCGATCGCCCTCACGGACCTCCATGGTCGGCTTCATGCCGACATAGTCGGACCCGAGCAGCGCGACGTGACGCACGCCGCGCCCCTCGTCGAGACGCTGCTCCGGCGCCCCCGCGACGGGGAGATCCAGGCCTCGTTTGACTTCGATCATAGTCTCGCCCAGTTGTCGAATCTGATATTCGTAAGGAAAGAGCCGACTGACGTCAGGCAGCTTGATTATCCACCGGCAGCGTCGCAGGCGGGAAAGATGACGTCACGGAATTCGATGCTTTGCTTACCAGAAATGAAAGTGGCTTCCGCGGACCGTTGCCTAGGGACCGCACCTAAAAAACGGGCACCAGTATAATGATGCGGGCCTCGGAAGACTACTCGCCGGCATGCCGACCCGGCCGTCGCACCACGAAAAAGTCCCGGCAGGACCGGGACTTTGGACAGCGAAAGCCAATATCTTAGACCAAAGTCGAATCAGCGACTCAGGGCGTGGCAGGCAGGTAACGGTGACAGACTCGCGACATGTACTGAAGAATTCGCACCACCTGACAGCTGTAACCGAATTCATTGTCGTACCAGACGTAGAGCACCGCCTGTCGATCGTTGGCGATGGTGGCCTTGGCATCCAGCACCCCGGCGTGACGGTTGCCGACGAAGTCCGATGACACCACTTCCGGCGAGTCGACATAATCGATCTGCTTGTGCATCGGCGAGTGCAGCGCCATCTGGCGCAGGTACTCGTTGAGCGCCTCGCGGTCGGTCGCCTTGCCCAGGGAGAGGTTCAGGATCGCCATCGAGACATTGGGCGTCGGCACCCGGATCGCATTACCGGTCAACTTGCCCGAGAGCGCCGGCAGCGCCTTGGCCACCGCCTTGGCCGCGCCCGTCTCCGTCAGCACCATGTTGAGCGGTGCGCTGCGACCCCGGCGGTCCCCCTTGTGATAGTTGTCGATCAGGTTCTGGTCGTTGGTATAGGAGTGAACGGTCTCGACATGGCCGTGGACGATGCCGAACTCGTCGTCGATCGCCTTCAGCACCGGAACGATGGCGTTGGTGGTGCAGGAAGCCGCCGAGACGATGCGATCGTCGTCGCCAATGGTCTGGTGGTTGATGCCATGGACAATGTTCTTGAGATCGCCCTTGCCCGGCGCCGTCAGCAGAACCTTGGAGACGCCCCGGGACTCCAGGTGCTGGGCCAGCCCCTCACGGTCACGCCACTTGCCGGTATTGTCGACCACGATGGCATTGTCGATGCCGTGGGCGGTGTAGTCGATCTCGGCCGGAGAGTCGGCGTAGATGATACGGATGTAATGGCCATTGGCGATCAGCGCATGATTGTCGTAGTCGACATCGATCGACCCGGAGAAGGGGCCGTGCACGGAGTCGCGACGCAGCAGGCTGGCCCGTTTCTCGAGATCGTCGCCGCTGCCGCGCACGACGATGGCGCGCAGGCGAAGCAGATTGCCGCCCCCCGCCTTCTCGATCATGATCCGGGCAAGAATGCGCCCGATCCGCCCGAAACCGTAGAGCACCACGTCCTGGGGCTCTCCCCCCATGCCGCTGCTATCATGACAGCCCACGATATCGGCCAGTTCGCGCTTGAGAAACGCCACGACGTCGCTCTCGCCGGCATTCTTGAACGCCACCCCGAGACGGCCGATATCGATGTGCGCCGGCCCCAGCTCGAGCTCGGTCATCGCCCGCACCATCGGCAGCGTATCAGCGACCGACAGTTCAGTACCCTCGACCTTGCGGACGTAGCGATGGTTCTTGAGAATTCGCGTGACGGAGCGATTGATCAGCGAGCGGCCGAACAGCGACGGAATCACGTTGTACTGGCGATAGAGCTTGCCCAGCAGGGGAATCATCTCCTCGGCGCGAGCTTCGTTGTCCTGCCACTGCTGGAAGACGGTATCGAGCTGATCCTGACTCACAAGCTTGTCTCTCTCTGGTCGAATTGGCGGTCGAACAGGCTCGTCGAGCCGGTCGTTCCATCGGATGGTGGGTGTCGCTCGAGCCAGGGCCCAGCCTTGCTGGACGATATCGAGTCGACTCAAAAACCCCATTATTATCTTCACCCTACGAAACAGGCCGCAATCATTGCGTGGTCGCAACTGTTGTAGTTTCACTACAAAGGTCGTAGCCGTCAGCGCCCCCACCAGAGACAAGAAATACGACTTGGCGCCCCCGGCCACGCCACGGCCTGCTATCATCCCTCAACGCAAATTCGTCGCTCGAAAGGCCCATGTCGCACTTCACACCGCTCGCCCCGCCGCTGCCGACCGGCAAGCGCGAAACCACCTATTGCCAACTGCCCCAGGGAAGCGCGATCGCGCTCGCCCTGGCACGGGTCGCCGATGATGCGCCGCTGCTGGTCGTCACCCCCGACACCGCCAGCGCGCAGCGTCTCGAGAGCGACCTGCGCTTCTACGCCTCGGTCCCGGTCATGCCGTTCCCCGACTGGGAAACGCTGCCCTACGACAGCTTCTCACCGCACCAGGACATCGTCTCCGCGCGTCTGCGCACGCTGCGCGAGCTCCAGGAGGGCACGCAAGGGATCGTGCTGGTCTCGGTCAATACGCTGATGCAGCGGCTGCCGCCGCGCGACTACGTGGCAGGCCGCGTGTTGACGTTGGCGACCGGAGAGCGGCTCGACCGGGAAAGCTTCCGCGAGCGCCTCTCCCGTGCCGGCTACCGGGCCGTGGAGACGGTCTACGAACCTGGCGAATATGCCATGCGCGGCTCGCTGATCGACCTGTTCCCGATGGGCGTCGAGGCGCCGCTGCGCATCGATCTGTTCGACGATGAAATCGATACCCTGCGCCGCTTCGACCCCGACACCCAACGCACCCAGGACAAAATCGAGCGTATCGATCTGCTGCCGGCGCACGAATACTCGCTGTCGCGCTCGGCTATCGCCTGTTTCCGCGAGGGTTTCGAGACGCTGTTCGATGTCGATCCGCGCCAATGCCCGCTCTACGTCGATGCGATCAAGGGCATTCCCTCGCCGGGACTCGAACAGTACCTGCCGCTGTTCTTCGAGGAGACGGCCACCCTTTTCGAGCATCTCGCGGACCAGACCCGGGTTGCGCTGCTACCCGACGTCTTCGACGCCGCCGAGCACCATTGGCGCTCGATCGAGGGTCGCTTCGACAACCTCGGCGTCGACCCCACTCGTCCACTGCTGCCGCCGGCAAAAGCCTTCGTGCCCGCCGCCGAAGTCTTCGCGGCGATCAAGCAGCACCCGCGACTCGAGTTCGTGACCGACCCGGAAGCGCCTCACGTCGCCTCCAGCGCGACCCAGTCGCCGCCAGCGGTCGCGATCAATGCCCGGACCCAGCGCCCGCTGGCAACGCTGGAAACTTTCCTCGACTCGCATCGCGACCTGCGCGTCCTGTTCGTCGCCGAGTCCCGCGGCCGACGCGAGGCGCTGGACGAAGCCCTGGCCCCGTTGCACCGCGACATTCCGCACATCGAGAACTGGCAAGATTTCCTCGGTACCAGCCAGCCCCTGGCGATCACTGAAGGCGCATTGGGCGAGGGGCTGTGGCTGGGCGACCCCGCCATCGCGATCATCACCGAGACCGAGCTTTACGGCGAAGTCGTGCGTCAGACCCGGCGCCGAGCCAAGGCCACCGACGACAACGAGCTGGCCGTTCGCCATCTCTCCGAGCTGCGCCCGGGATCGCCGGTGGTCCATCAGCACCATGGCGTCGGCCGCTACCAGGGGCTGGAGATGCTCACCGCGGGTGGCCAGGCGGCGGAATTCCTGGCCCTGGAGTACGCCGGCGGTGCCAAGCTCTACGTGCCGGTCGACAATCTGCAGTTGATCTCCCGCTACGCCGGCGCCAGCGACGAGCTCGCCCCGTTGCACAAGCTGGGCTCGGACAGCTGGGACAAGGCCAAGCGCAAGGCGGCAGAAAAGGTTCGCGACACCGCCGCCGAGCTGCTCGACATCTACGCCCGGCGGGAAGCCAGAGAGGGATTCGCCAGCGACGCGCCCGGCGACGAATACCTGCGGTTCGCGGCCAGCTTCCCGTTCGAGGAGACGCCCGACCAGCATGCCGCCATCGAGGCGGTGATCGGTGACATGACCGCCCCGCGCCCGATGGATCGCGTCGTCTGCGGCGACGTCGGCTTCGGCAAGACCGAAGTCGCCATGCGCGCCGCTTTCCTGGCCGTCAATTCGGGCCGCCAGGTGGTGGTACTGGTACCGACCACCCTGCTCGCCCAGCAGCACTACGACAACTTCCGCGATCGCTTTGCCGATACCGCGGTACAGATCGAGATGCTCTCGCGCTTCACCGGCGGCAAGGGGGAAAGCGACGCCCTGGAGCGTATCGGCGGGGGTCGTGCCGATATCGTCATCGGCACCCACAAACTGCTCTCCCGGTCGGTCAAGTTCTCCAACCTGGGCCTGATGATCATCGACGAGGAGCACCGTTTCGGGGTCGCGCAGAAGGAGCGCCTCAAGCAGATGCGCGCCGAAGTGGACATTCTCACCCTGACGGCCACGCCCATCCCGCGCACGCTCAACATGGCCATGAACGGGATACGGGACCTGTCGATCATCGCCACGCCGCCAGCGCGACGCCTCTCGGTCAAGACCTTCGTGCAGCAGCGCAACGAGCCGGTGGTCAAGGAAGCGATCCTGCGAGAAGTGCTACGCGGCGGCCAGGTCTATTTCCTCCACAACGAAGTCAAGACGATCGAATCCAGTGCCGAGAAGATTCGTGAACTGGTACCCGAGGCGCGGGTCGGCGTGGCCCACGGCCAACTCCCGGAGCGGGCGCTGGAGCGGGTCATGTCGGATTTCTACCACAAGCGCTTCAACGTGCTGGTCTGCTCGACCATCATCGAGACCGGCATCGACGTACCCAGCGCCAACACCATCATCATCGAGCGGGCCGACAAGTTCGGACTGGCCCAGCTGCACCAGTTGCGCGGCCGCGTCGGGCGAAGCCACCACCAGGCCTACGCCTACCTGCTGACGCCACCGCCCAAGGCGATGACCAAGGACGCGATCAAGCGGCTCGAGGCCATCACTCAGAGCGACGACCTCGGGGCCGGCTTCACCCTCGCCAGCCACGACATGGAGATCCGCGGCGCCGGCGAGCTGCTCGGCGACGAGCAGAGCGGCCAGATGGAAACCGTCGGCTACAGCCTCTACATGCAGATGCTGGATCGCGCGGTCAAGGCCATTCGGGCCGGCAAGACGCCCAACATCGAAGCGCCGCTAGACGACGGCACCGAAATCAGCCTCAACCTGCCGGCATTGATTCCCGAGGACTACCTGCCGGACATTCAGCAGCGTCTGATCATGTACAAACGGATCAGCAGCGCGGCCGACGAAGCGGCACTCAAGGAACTCCAGGTGGAGATGATCGACCGCTTCGGACTGCTGCCGGCGCCGCTCAAGACGCTGTTCCGGCAGACCGGGCTGCGTCAGCGGGCGGAGCGCCTGGGGATCGCCAAGCTGGAAGCCGGGGCCGAGCGCGGACGCGTGATCTTCGGCCCGGATCCGCGGGTCGACCCTATGACGCTGGTCGAGATGATCCAGCGCCATCCCGCCGAGTACAAGCTCGACGGTGCCGATACCCTGCGCTTCCACGGCGACATGGAGAAGGAGGAGGATCGCTTTCAGCGCGTCGACCAGTTGCTGGAGACGTTCAACCGCAAGGCAAAGGCGGCTTGAGCTGGCGGGGAGCGGCGCTCAGGCGGTCCCCGCCGGCGGCAGCGCGGCTCCCCCGATCGCCGTGCCGACGATGGTCAGGATCATTAGGAACAGCAAGCCCGAGCGGCCGGCCAGATGAGAGTCCGCATAGGCCTTCGTCAGCCGAGAGGAGTACGCCGCTTAGCCGATCAGCAACAGAAAGCAGACCGCTACGACGACATCGAGAATCCAGCGCGCCGTCGAATCGAACATGGCCCCGGCCTTTGCCGTTGTAGTCGGATTCAGCCTAGCCGCCCGTCACCGGAATGCGAGGCGGTTCAGCCCGCTTCCGGCCCGCAGGTCAATCGAATCCGAGTGATCTCCGACGACGCACCAAACCGCATCGGCGGCCCCCAGTAGCCAGTACCCCGACTGGTGTAGACCCACATCCGCCCCTGCTTCCCCAGCCCGGCCAGGAACCGGTTGGCCCGGCGCGCCAGCAAGCTCCAGGGCCACATCTGGCCGCCATGGGTGTGCCCGGAGAGCTGGAGATCGAATCCAGCCTCCGCCGCCTCGGGCGCGGAGTTCGGCTGGTGGGCAAGCAGCAGTCTGGTGGCTCCCTCCGGGATCCCCTTCGCAGCGGCCACAGGATCGCTACGATGCGCCGCGACGTAATAGCCGCCCGTCAGATCGGTGATGCCGGCCACCGCCAGCACGCTCCCGTCGTGCTCAAGGCATTCGAATTCATTGACCAGCACTCGCAGGCCCAGGCGGCGAAGCGCCACCACCCACGCTTCGGCTTCACTGTAATATTCGTGATTGCCGGTGACGCAGAAGGTGCCGTACCGGGAGCTCAGATCGGCCAGCGGCGCGACCTCCCCCTCCAGCTCGGTGACACGGCCATCGGTCAGATCCCCGGTGATCGCGACCATGTCCGGCGCCAGGGCATTGCAGCGCTCGACGATACGCCGGAGATGGCCTCGCTTGATCGTCGGACCGACGTGGAGATCGCTCAGTTGCAGGATGACGAACCCGGCCAGCGCCGGGGGGAGCCCGGCCACGGCAACGGACACCTCGACGACGCGCGGGACCCGCCGCGCCTGCCAGACGGCGTAAGCCGACAGCAGCAGGGTTGCCGCCAGCACGACCCAGGCAGTGAGGGAGATCACGCTGCTCGACGGCGCAGCGACAAGCCACCACCCCGCCAGCAGCACGTCACGAGCGAGAGTGAGCTGGAGCAGGAACGAGAAGATGCCGGTCATCAAGGCGACAGGCCATGCCAGCCAACGTCCGTTGAGCCAGGTCACCCTGATCACCTGGGGTATCGCCAGCGCGCTGCAGAGCAGGTAGCCGGCCACGATGATACTGACCCAGGTGTCCGCCGACAGCCCCGGCAGCAGGCGCCAGCCGACGTAACCGTGAAGAACCAGCAGGATCAGTCGCAGACGCAGGAACGATCGATGATGTCGCAAGTGCGGCATTCCTTGCATTGAGTGCGAAAAACTCCGACGTATCGGAATTCGAAAGGTCGACGAGTCACAGCAGCCCCATCGACTCAGGGGTGCTAGCGTCCGAAACGGTGTCTCAAAATAGCGTCGAGTGGCGTTGGCCGCAACGCTGGGCGTTGCGCTATTCTTGACCGCGGCGACGCCCAGTGTCGCCGTTACTTCACCTGCCCGGAGCCGATGTCCGCATGAGCCAAGCCACTGGCCTTTCGCGTCTGCCACTACGCAACGCCGCCTTCATTGCCAGCCTATGCCTGCTGGCCGTTTCCCTGCTCGGCCTCACCTCATCCTCCCACTGGTGGTGGGGCGTCGCGATCTTCGGCGGGCTGTCATGGCTCGGGTTGCACGACACTCGCCAGAAGCGTCGCACCATCAGCCGCAACTATCCGATCCTGGCCCACTGCCGCTATATCCTCGAATCGATCGGCCCCGAGATCCGGCAGTATTTCATCCAGTCCGATCTCGATGAGCGCCCGTTCTCCCGTGAACAGCGCGCCGTGGTCTATCAGCGGGCCAAGAACGAAAGCGACAAGAAACCTTTCGGCTCCCTGATCGACATGTACGCCCCCGGTCACGAGTGGATCAACCACTCGCTGCGCCCAACCCACATCGAGGACTGCGACTTCCGGGTCCAGGTCGGCGGCAGCCTCTGCAGGCGGCCCTATGCCGCCAGTGTATTCAACGTCTCGGCGATGAGTTTCGGCTCGCTCTCCGGCAACGCCATCGAAGCGCTCAACGCCGGTGCCCGCAAGGGCGGTTTCTATCATGATACCGGCGAGGGCTCCATCTCCCGCTACCATCGGATTCACGGCGGGGATCTGGTCTGGGAGATCGGTTCCGGCTACTTCGGTTGCCGCCACGACGACGGCAGCTTCAACGAGGAACGGTTCGCCGCCAACGCGTGCGACGAGCAGGTCAAGATGATCGAAATCAAGCTGTCCCAGGGCGCCAAGCCAGGCCACGGCGGCATCCTGCCGGCGGCCAAGGTCACCGCCGAGATCGCCGAGGCTCGCGAGGTGCCCGTGGGCGAGGACGTGGTTTCGCCGGCCGGCCACAGCGCCTTCTCGACGCCGCTGGAACTGATGGCGTTCATCGGCCGGCTGCGCGAACTCTCCGGCGGCAAACCGGTCGGTTTCAAGCTCGCCATCGGCCATCCCTGGGAGTGGTTCGCGATGGTCAAGGCGATGCGGGAGACCGGTCAGCGCCCCGATTTCATCGTCGTCGATGGCGGCGAGGGTGGCACCGGCGCGGCGCCGCTCGAGTTCATCAATCGTCTCGGCGTACCGCTGACCGAAGCCCTGATGCTGGTCCACAACAGCCTGGTCGGCGCTGGCCTGCGCGAAGAGATAAAGGTCGGTGCCGCCGGCAAGATCACCTCGGGGTTCGATATCGCCCGGACCCTGGCACTGGGTGCCGACTGGTGCAACGCGGCGCGCGGCTTCATGTTCTCGCTGGGCTGTATCCAGGCGCTCAACTGCCACTCCGACAAGTGCCCCAGCGGCGTGGCGACCCAGGACCCGAGACGCAGCCGCCATCTGGACGTCGCCGACAAATCCGAGCGGGTCTACAACTTTCACCGCAACACGCTCAAGGGGCTGGCCGAGATGCTGGCCGCGGCCGGGCTGCAGCACCCCGCGGAACTGGGCCCGGAGCATATCATCCGGCGCGTCTCCGCCGACGAGATCCAGTCTTACGACAAGCTGTTCACCTTCCTGAAGCCGGACGAGCTGCTAGACGGTAACAGCCGACACGTCGTCTTCCAGAACTACTGGGAGGAAGCGCGCTCGGACTCCTTCCTGCCCCCCGCCCAGATCGCCGAACTGCGGCTGACCAAACTGCGCTGAAACCTCAAACCCGACGGGCGGCTGGCTACTGGCTGCCGTCCCGTTCGGCACCGCCTTCACGCCCTATCGCTTCCGTCTCCACAGGATCGAACCCCGCGCTGGGTGCGGCCCAGCGCCGGTCACCGGTGAACAGCGTCTCGACCAGCACCGGTGTCGATATCCGGCGCACGCCGGCATCGAGCGTCGCCCGCCACCGATCCGCCTCGGCGATCGAGAGCGGATGTCCTTGTTCGAGCACGACGTGCACGGTGACGTACAGCAGCCGGCCCGGCCGTACCATCCGGATGTAGATGGCCTCGGTGGGAAGCGGTGCCAGCGCCGACGTCAGTGCGGCCCGGACAGGTTCGGCGATGGCAGGCTGTGGCGAACGGTTCAGCAGCTCCAGGATCGCGCGCCTGGCAACGCGGATGGGAACCCCCAGGCAGAGCAGCACAACAGCGATCACCAACCACGAGTCGACATAGGGCACGATGGCGTGCCAGCCAAGGGCCTGGGCCACGGGGATCAGGCAGAAGGCCAACAGCACCGCAGCCGAGATCAGCGCATTGACCCGCCAGTTTTCGATGTCGGCCTCGAGCAAGGGGCTGCTGACATGCCGGCTGATGCGTTTCAGCGCGAATGCCGTCGCTACGCACGACGCGGTCGCCACGCCCGCATAGACGATCGAGATACCGGCCGCGATCGCATTGCCACCGGTCAGCAACGCCGTGACGGCATTGAACAGGGCCAGTGCCGAGACACCCAGCATGAGCAGGCCCTTGCAGGCGTTGACCATCGACTCGAAGTAGCCGTAACCGAACGGATAGGTTTCGTCATCGGGGGAGAGGGCCAGACGCCCTACCCGTAACGTGAAAAGACCGACCACGGCATAGATCGCGTTGAACAGGCCATCGAGCAGAATCGCCTGGGAGCCTGACAGCGCGGAGATAATCAGCGCCATGATTCCAATGAACGCGGCCACGGCCATGGAAAGGCGAAGTGCACCGCTCTCGGAGACTGGCTGGCCTGTCGCCATTGCACCCCCTCCCCCCGAATACGCTCTCGATATCATTGAGTCACCAGGCCACCGGACGACGCAGCGTCCTTCACGATCTGTATAATGCGCCGTCAACGAAACGCCACACTATCGACTCAGGAGCCGCCAGCTCGATGGCCAACTACGCTTGGGTAATCTCCATGCTCGCGATGACCGTCGCGTTCCCCACTTTCTTCCTCTTCAGCGCCACACGACGCCGCAGCCTGCTGGTGATCGCGCTGGTCTCCGTGGTGACCGCCATCGTCACGGCGCTGATCGCAGGGCTGACCCAGTAGTATCGGGCGCGTCACTCGGCATAATCAGGCGCCGAACGCGCCAGCCGTCGGCGCACGCTCAACAGATGCAGCCTGGCGCTCTCCGGATCCTCTGCACGCATCTGAGCTGCGGTCCGGGCGGCGACCTCCGGCGGCACCGGCAGCACTTCCCTGCCGGATGCCATCGCCTTGAGCTGTACCTCTGCGGCGCGCTCCAGGAAGTAGAGATCGTCCCAGGCCTCGGCAATCGTCGGCGCGGTCACGATCACGCCGTGATGACGCAGAAAGGCCACATCGGCGTCCCCCATGGCGGCCGCGATCCGATCCCCTTCCGCAACATCCAGCGCCAGGCCGTTATAGCACTCGTCGACACAGGTCCGGCCATGAAACTTCAGTGCGGTCTGCCCCGCCCACAACAGCGGTTCTCCCGCGATCATGGTCAGCGCGGTGGCGTTGGGCATGTGCGTGTGAAAAGCGGCCCGAGCGCCGGGCTTGTGCCGGTGCAGCCGCGCGTGGATGTAGAACGCGGTCGCCTCGGGCACGCCATCACCGGCCAGGACCCGGCCGTGGAAATCGCAAATGAGCAGACTCGAGGCGGTAATCTCCTCGAAAGCCCAGCCATAGGGATTGACCAGAAACAGATCGTCCCGCCCGGGCACCAGCGCCGAGAAATGATTGCAGATACCTTCCCCCATCCCCAGCGCCGCCGCAATCCGGAAACAGGCCGCGAGATCTCTCCGCGCTTCCCGAATCGCCTCGCTGTCGAGCGTCTCGGTCACGCCGCCGACCGACGCGGCAGCCGTTAACTGCTGAGCCATTGCCTGGACTCCTATGATGATTGCCGGACGGCAGGGAAATCGAGATCGCCCGGGTGAAGGCCGAGAACGACGGGAAAGTCGCCGGAACCTACTGGCAGCGGCCTGGTCGGGCGCTGCGCAACCCTGGGAAGTGGCACTAGTGCACGGTGGCAGGCGCTTCCTCCGCGGCGTCTTCTTCGTCGCCCTCCCAGAGATGGGTGCGGGTGATCGCATGGTCGAGCATTTCGCGCGCCACATCGAAGCGGCTGCGGCGCAGCAGTTCGACCGCTTCCTCGGAAAAACGGATCGAGACCAGCGGCTCGCCCGCTGCCTCCGCTGGACGCAGCACCACCTCGCCATCGGCGAGTTCGACGATTTCCAGAATCGCGGTATCGGACACGGCTAACCTCTCTTGTCGTGGCGGTGACGACACAAGTCAAAGATGAGACCAATAAAAAACGACCAGAGCCTGGGCCCCGGTCGTTGATGTCTTCATCCAGCCTAACATGGCCAACCGGCGCCAGTCACCATTCGCGACTGCCTTCGCGCAGCTCCGAGAGCAGCGTCTTGAATTCGCCCACGCACCAGCGCAGGGCGTCTCCCAGCGCGGGTTCGCCGCCACTAGCGATCAATCCGGTACGCGTGTCGCGACGGGCCGCGCCGTCGTCACCGTGGAGTGCCGCCAGGCGTGACAGCAGCAGCGAGAGCCAGCTATCGGGGTCACCGGCCAGCGCCCGCAGGCGCTCCAGTTCGGCGACGCTGGCCGAGGTCGCCCCCAGCCAGGCGCGCCAGCCATCATGAGCCAGGTCGGTATGCTCGGTGACCTCACGCAGCAGCGCATTCAGCGCCAGCTCCAGTTGACCCAGCGCGCCCTCCTCCAGCGCCATGCGACGCGCCATCGCCTGTTCGTCGTCGCCCGGCTCGATCGCCAGCAGCAGCTCGGCCTGATAGAGCAGCTGGTTGGTGCGGGCCGGCGACGTCATTTGCGCTTGTCCTCCACCTGCCAGCGCCCATCTTCATAGACCGCGCGCCAGCCGGTCGCCTTGCCGTCTTCGTCGGTCATCACAAACTGGCTCTTGGCCTTGCGCGAGAAGCGGATCTGCGCGGGCCGGCCATCCGGATCCTCGCTCGGCGCCTCGAGCAGGAAGTGATACTTCTCCGGCAGGGCGTCGGCATGCGCCTTGAGTTCCTTGACCAGCGGCGGGCGTGTCTCCCGGTTCTTGGGAAACTGGCTGGCCGCCAGGAACAGGCCGCTGGCGCCGTCACGCAGCACGTAGTGGTCGTCGACCTTCTGGCAAGGCAGCTCCGGCATCGGGATCGGATCCATCTTGGGAGGCGCGACCTCGCCGCTTCTCAACAGCTTGCGGGTATTGCCGCAAGCCTCGTTGGTGCAGGCGAAGTACTTGCCGAAACGCCCGCTCTTGAGCTGCATCTCGGAACCGCACTTGTCGCACTCGATCACCGGACCGTCGTAACCCTTGATCCGGAAGCGCCCCTGTTCGATCTCGTAGTAACCATCGTCGTCGTTGCTGATGTAGAGCTTGCGCCCCTCGTCGATGAGATAGCTGTCCATCGCCGTACCGGTGTTCGGATTGCGCCGCTTGGCACGCAGGGCCTCCGTCTCGGCGGCCTCGTCGGCCTCGGCCGGCACCGCCTCCTCTCCCGGGATCAGGTCAATGGTGGTCTTGCAGCGCTCCTTCGGTGGCAGGTTGTAGCCGGAGCACCCCAGGAACACGCCAGTCGATGCAATCCGAATCTGCATCGGCCGGCCGCAGGTCGGACAGGCGATATCGGTCTCGACCGGCTCGTTGGGCCGCATGCCCTCCTCGCCCTCGGCACGCTCCAACTTGCGCTTGAAATCGGCATAGAAAGCATCGAGAAGCCGCTGCCACTGCTCGTGCCCCTCGGCAACCTCGTCGAGACGGTCTTCCATCCGCGCCGTGAATCCGTAGTCCAGCAGGTCGTTGAACGACTCCACCAGGCGATCGGTGACGATCTCGCCCAGCTTCTCGGCGTAGAAACGCCGGTTGTCGAGCTTGGCGTAGCCCCTGTCCTGTATGGTCGAGATGATCGCCGCGTAGGTCGAAGGGCGTCCGATCCCGCGCTTCTCGAGCTCCTTGACCAGGCTGGCCTCGGTGTAGCGCGCGGGGGGCTTGGTGAAGTGCTGCTGCGGGTCGATCCGATCGACCGCGAGACTTGCGCCCTCGCCGATATCCGGCAGCTGGGTCTGCTCGTCCTTCTTGGCGATCGGCTTCATCACCCGGGTATAGCCGTCGAACTTGAGCACGCGACCACGGGCCTTGAGCTCGAAGCCCGAGGTCTCGATCGTGAGGGTGGTGGCGAGATACTCCGCCGGCACCATCTGGCAGGCCACGAACTGACGCCAGATCAACTCGTAGAGCCGCTGGGCGTCACGCTCGACGGGCAGGTCGTCGGCCCGCTGGCTGACATTGGAGGGACGAATCGCTTCGTGTGCCTCCTGGGCATTCTGCTTGCTCGAGTAGCGATTCGGCGCATCCGGCAGGTAACGCTCGCCGAACTCCGATTGAATGTAGTCGCGCACCCCGGTGACCGCATCCTGGGACAGGTTGGTCGAGTCGGTACGCATATAGGTGATGTAGCCGCCCTCGTAGAGCCGCTGGGCCAGCGTCATGGTCTTCTTGACCGAGAATCCAAGACGCCCGCTCGCGGCCTGCTGCAGCGTCGAGGTGATGAACGGCGCATTGGGCTTGGAACTGGTCGGACGCGTTTCGCGACTGGTGACTTCCAGGGCGTCCTGACGCAGCGGGGCGATGCGCTCCAGGGTCTCCTGCTCGGAAGTCGGCCGGAATGCCTCACCATTCTGACGCACGACCTCGAAGCGTACCGGCTCGCCATCGGCGGTAACGGTATCCGCGTGTACGTCCCAGAACTCTTCCGGCACGAAGGCCCGGATATCGCGTTCCCGATCGACGATCAAGCGCACCGCCACCGACTGGACGCGCCCCGCCGACAGCCCTCGAGCGACCTTGCTCCAGAGCAGCGGGGAGATCATGAAGCCGACCACGCGATCCAGGAAACGCCGGCTCTGCTGCGCCTCGACCCGGGCGATATTGAGGGTGCCGGGCTGTTTGAAAGCTTCCTGGATGGCGTTCTTGGTGATCTCGTTGAAGACTACCCGCTTGTAGCGGGAGTCGTCGCCACCAATGGTCTCTTTCAAATGCCAGGCGATCGCTTCTCCCTCGCGATCCAGATCGGTCGCGAGATAAATAGTGTCGCTCTTGTCGGCGAGCTTCTTGAGCTCGTCGACCACCTTCTCCTTGCCCGGCAGGATCTCGTAGTTGGCCCGCCAGCCGTGTTCGGGATCGATCCCCATGCGGCGGATCAACTGATCCCACTGCTTTTGCTTCTTGTAGCTCGCCTTCTCGTCCGGCGACATCTTGCGCGTGATCGCCGCCTGCTTGGCGCGCTCCTTGGGATCGCTGGCCTGCTTGGAGGAACCACTGGTCGGCAGATCACGAATATGCCCGACGCTCGATTTCACCACGAAATCGTTGCCGAGATACTTGTTGATGGTCTTGGCCTTGGCCGGTGACTCGACGATAACCAGTGACTTGCCCATAGCGCTCCTGCTTCTTTATATCGTGCGGCGATTTGATATCGTGCGGCGACCGATGACGTGCTCGACGGCCGCCTGGCTACCAGGGCCGGCCGGAAAATCCGCCTACCCTACCCTAGCCTTTCCCGAGGCGCCAGCCGTAGCTCGACTTTGAGCAGCAACGACAGCACCATGTCAATGGCCTTTCATCATGGGGCTGACGGGATGAATTCCAAGCGGCGAATACGGATTGCCCATGCGTTCTCTACCCTTCCTTTCATGTCCGGCCCTCGCCGGCACGCGACACTCGGGCAGAGTTCGTCATCACCCTGTCGCGCGGCCGTGATGCGATGCCAGTGGCTGTCGTCGGAACGCGCGCCATCTCGTGACGGCGCGACGTTTGTCGATAGTGTGGCCCTGTCGACGGTGGACCTGTCTATGATGAAATAGCTCATCAATGGGCTCCGGACAGGATGGCCCGCTTGTTGTAAAATAACCACATGCCATCGCCGCGTTTCGATTCCCCGATTTCCCGGCGCGGCGAGACGATTTCACTCAGTTGCCAGGAGAATTTCCATGCAGCACGCGTTTCACGGCCCGATTCGCCGCACCAAGATCGTCGCCACCCTGGGACCCGCCACGGATCGCGAGGGAGTATTGGATGCGATCATCGAAGCCGGGGTCGACGTCGTTCGCTTGAACTTCTCCCACGGCAATCCCGAGGATCACCGGCGCCGCCTCAAGGCCGTGCGCGAGGCGGCGGATCGTCACGGCCGCGCCGTGGCGGCACTCGGCGACCTGCAGGGCCCCAAGATCCGGATCGCCCGTTTTGCCGCCGAGGGCGGCGTAAAGCTGGAGAAGGGACAAGCCTTCATACTCGACGTCTCGCTGGACCGCAACGCCGGCGACAGCGAACGCGTCGGTTGCGACTACGAGGAGCTGGCGGACGACGTCGAGGCGGGCGACAAGCTGCTGCTCGACGACGGCCGACTGGTACTCGAGGTCGAGCGCATCGACGGTCCCCGGATCCACACCAAGGTCGTTGTTGGCGGCAAGCTGACCAACAACAAGGGTATCAACAAGCAAGGTGGCGGCCTGTCCGCGGCAGCCCTGACCGACAAGGACAAGGAAGACCTCAAGACGGCGATCGACATCGGCGTCGATTACCTTGCGGTCTCGTTCCCGCGCAGCGGCGCCGACATGCAGTACGCCCGCGAGCTGCTCGGCGAGGCCGGCCAGGAGATCGGTCTGGTCGCGAAAATCGAACGCGCCGAGGCGGTCGCCGACCCGGAAACCCTGGACGACATCATCCGTGCCTCGGAAGCCGTCATGGTTGCCCGCGGCGACCTTGGCGTCGAGATTGGCGACGCCCAGCTGATCGGGGTCCAGAAACGGATCATCGCGCGTGCCCGGACCCTCAACAAGGTGGTGATCACCGCCACCCAGATGATGGAATCGATGATCGAGTCGCCGCTGCCGACCCGGGCCGAGGTCTTCGACGTCGCCAACGCAGTGCTCGATGGCACGGACGCGGTCATGCTGTCGGCGGAGACCGCCGCCGGCGACTATCCGGTGGAAACCATTCGCGCCATGAATCGGCTCTGCCTGGGCGCGGAGCGGGAACGTGCCGCACAGCAGTCCCAGCACCGCATCCACGAGGGTTTCACTCGCATCGACGAAACCCTGGCGCTGTCCGCCATGTACGCCGCCAACCATCTCTCCGGCGTGGTGGCAATCGCCTGTTTGACCGCCTCAGGCTACACGCCGCTGATCGCTTCGCGCATCCGCTCCGGACTCCCGATCGTGGCGCTGGCCGAGACGCCCATGGTACAGCGTCGCATGGCCCTGTACCGGGGCGTGGTGTCACTGGTCTTCGACAGCTCGCGCTTCCCGTTGACCGAGATCAATGCCGGCGCGATCAAGGAGCTGGTCGACCGCGGGCTCGCCGACAAGGGCGATCACGTGATTCTGACCCGGGGCGACCACATGAACGCCCATGGCGGCACCAACACCATGAAGATCATCCAGGTCGAGGAATAGGCCGCGCGTCAGCCGGCACACGACCGATCCACGTGAAAGAACGCGGAGCCTGGGCTCCGCGTTTTTCGTCATGCCGTCAGTGACCGGGACCGCTACTCGATTTCGACCAGGACCTCGCCGGGCGTCACCCGGTCCCCCTTGGCCACGTGGACGGCCTTGACCGTACCACCGATTCTCGCCTGGACCTCGGTCTCCATCTTCATCGCCTCGGTGATCAACACAGCCTGCCCTTCCTTGACGCTATCGCCCTCGGCGACCAGCACGTCGACGATATTCCCCGGCATCGACGTGGTGACGTGTCCCGGAGAGCTGGCCTTGGCTCGTCCACCGCTCTTGCCTTCCTGGACGAACTCGTCCTTGGCCTCGAACACGACTTCCTCAGGCATGCCGTCCAGCGTCAGATAGACCCGGCGCTTGCGGCCACTGCCGCTGCCGACACCGGTGATCTGCACCTCGTATGACTCGCCGTGGACGTCGATCACGAACTCGGTCGGCACGCCCTCGGACACCGGCCGACCGCCGCCTGAAGCCTCGGCCGCCGGAATCGGTTCGGCCACCAGGGTGCCGTCGCGCCGCCCCTGCAGGTACTCCCGACCGAGGTCGGGGAACATGGCGAAGGTCAGCACGTCCTCCTCGCTGTTGGCGAGATCGCCGATCTCCTGCTCGAGCTTGGCCATCTCGGGCTTGATGTGGTCGGCGGGCCGGCCATCGTCGACCGACTCGTTGCCGATCGCCTTGCGACGAACCTCCGCATTCACTTCCGCGGGCGGCTGGCCGTAGCCGCCCAGCAGGTACCGCTTCACTTCGTTGGTGATCGACTTGTAACGCTCGCCGGTCAGCACGTTCATGGCGGCCTGGGTACCGACGATCTGCGAGGTCGGCGTCACCAGCGGCGGATAGCCAAGATCGGCACGGACCTTGGGGATCTCGTCGAATACGTCCTGGATCCGGCCCAGGGCATTCTGCTCTTTCATCTGATTGGCGAGATTCGACATCATCCCGCCTGGCACCTGCCAGATCTGCACGCTGACGTCCTCGCGGGTGTACTCGCTTTCGAAAGCCGCGTATTTCTTGCGGACCTCGCGGAAGTAGTCGCCGATCTCCTTCAACGCCACTAGGTCCAGGCCGGTGTCGTAGGGCGTGTCCTGGAACGCTGCCACCATCGCCTCGGTCGACGGATGACTGGTACCTCCGGCAAAGGCGGAGATGCAGGTATCGATATGTCGACACCCCGCCTCGACCGCCTTCATCTGACTCAGGGACGCGAGCCCGGATGTCGCGTGCGCGTGGAGATGGACCGGAACGTCTACCGCCTCGACCAGCGCCTCCACCAGCTCGCCGGTCGCGTACGGCGTCAGCAGACCCGCCATATCCTTGATCACGATGGAGTCGGCTCCCATGTCGACGAGTCGCTTGGCCTGCTCGACGTACATCTCACGGGTATGAACCGGGCTGACGGTGTAGCAGATCGTCCCCTGGGCGTGCTTGCCGCTGGCCTTGACCGCTTTCATGGCGGTCTCGAGATTGCGCAGGTCGTTCAACGCATCGAAGACCCGGAAGATGTCGATCCCGTTGTCGGCCGAACGCGCGACGAAGCGCTCGACGACATCGTCCGCGTAGTGACGATAGCCGAGCAGGTTCTGACCCCGCAGCAGCATCTGCAGCGGCGTGTCGGGGAGCGCCTCGCGGAGCGACTGCAGGCGTTCCCAAGGGTCCTCCTTCAGAAATCGTACGCAGGCGTCGAAAGTGGCACCACCCCACACCTCCAGGGAGTGGAACCCGATCGCGTCGAGCTTGGCGCAGATCGGCAGCATGTCCTCGGTGCGCATGCGCGTGGCAAGCAGCGATTGATGCCCGTCTCGCAGAACGACATCGCTGATCTTGACGGATGACGGCTCGGCTTGGTTCATTCTTGTCTCCTGATTCTGGTCCCGATCGATTCGTCGTGTTCCAAGTGGGTCCCGCTCAGAGCCCGGCGTGGGCCGCGATGGCAGCCGATATCGCCAGGGCGATCTCCTCCGGATTGCGCTTGACGGAGTAGTTGAGCAGTTCCGGATGCGCGGGGACGAACCCGGTATCGAACTGGGCAGCGCGGAACGCGGGATGGCGGAGGATTTCCTGATAGTAAGGCGCCGTGGTCTTCACCCCTTGAAGGCGCATGTCGTTCAGCGCCCTGATGCCCCGGTTGAGCGTCTCCTCCCAGGTCATTCCCCAGACGATCAGCTTGAGGCACATCGAGTCGAAGTACGGCGGGATGGTGTAGCCGGTATAGATCGCGGTATCGGTGCGGACACCGGGGCCACCGGGTGCGTAGTAGCGCGTGATGCGGCCGAAGCTGGGCAGGAAGTCGTTCTTGGGATCCTCGGCGTTGATCCGGAACTGGATCGCGTAGCCCTGGTGGCGAATGTCCTCCTGGCGGTAGGCCAGCCTCTCCCCCGCGGCGATGCGCAACTGCTCGCGAACGATGTCGACCCCGGTGATTGCCTCGGTAATGGTGTGCTCGACCTGAACCCGGGTATTCATCTCCATGAAGTAGACTTCGTTGTCCTTGACCAGGAACTCCACGGTACCGGCGTTCTCGTAGTTCACCGCGCTGGCGGCGCGGACCGCCATCTTGCCGACGTAGCTGCGTTGTTCCGGGGTCAACTGGGGGCTGGGGGCGATCTCGATCAGCTTCTGGTTGCGGCGCTGGATCGAGCAGTCGCGCTCGAACAGATGGATGACGCCGCCATGACCGTCCGCCAGCACCTGGACTTCGATGTGCAGCGGATCGACGACGCACTTCTCCATGAACACCTCGGCGCTACCGAACGCCTTGGTCGCCTCGGAGATCACCCGATCCCACGCCTGGGTCAGTTGATCGGGCGTGTCGCAGCGACGAATGCCTCGCCCGCCGCCACCGGACGTCGCCTTGAGCATGACCGGATATCCGATCTCCTCCGCTACCGTCAGTGCTTCCTCGCGGTTGGCGAGATTGCCCTCGGATCCCGGGGTGATGGGCACGCCGGCTTCCCGCATGGCCGCTCGTGCCGCCGTCTTGTCGCCCATCTTGGCGATGACCTCGGCACTCGGCCCGACGAAAGCGATACCGGCCTCGCTGCAGATCCTAGCGAACTCGGCACTTTCGGACAGAAATCCGTAGCCGGGATGGATGGCGTCGCAGCCGGTTTCCCGGGCCAGATTGACGACTCGCCTCGGGTCCAGATAACCCGCCAGCGGCTCCTCTCCGACGAAATGCGCCTCGTCGGCCCCTTTGACGTGCAGCGAGAAACGGTCAGGCTCGGTATAGATCGCGACCGAACGGATGCCCATCTCGGCACAGGCCCGTACAATACGCACGGCGATCTCGCCACGGTTGGCAATCAGCAGCTTCTTGAACACCGTAAGCTCTCCCGGTAGGCGGATGAACGTTGGTTACCGTTTACCCTACGCTAGCCACCCGGGACCCAATAGAAAAATTGATATTTTTTTGCCAACCTATAAGCTCTACCTTATACCTGACCGCGAGAGCGTAACGAATGTCGAGACCCAACCTGCTCAATCGCCTGACATTTCGTCAGCTCCAGGTCTTTCAGGCCGTCCACCGGCAACAGTCCTACTCACGCGCGGCGGAGCAGCTGGGCCTGACGCAGCCCGCCGTCAGCGCCCAGATCCGGCAGCTCGAGCAGGCCCTGGCCCAGCCACTGTTCAAGTATGCCGGCAAGACGCTTCACATCCTGCCGGCCGCCGATGCCCTGGCAGCTTCGGTGCAGTCGATCTTCGGCCAGGTCTCCAGCCTCCAGATGGAGCTGTCGGAACTGGCCGGCACCATACGCGGCGAACTCAACCTGGCCGCCGTCTCGACCGCGCAATACGTGGTGCCGCACATTCTGGCCCGCTTTCGCGCCCGCTATCCGGAGGTCCAGATTCGGTTGCGCGTCTGCAACCGGGGGCAGGCACTCGAGCGGTTGGCGGAAAGGCGAGATGATCTCGTGATCATGGGCATGGTGCCGGACGACCCCAATCTGGTCTTCATGCCCATTCTGGACAACGAATTGATTCCCGTGGTGTGGCCGGGCCATCCACTGGTGACCGCCGAGAGAGCCACCCTCGAGGATTTCGCGAGGCACTACCTGCTGATGAGGGAGCCGGGGTCTGGAGCCCGAACGGCCTTCGAGGATTTCGCGGCACGGGAACGCATTTCACTCCCCCACACCATCGAACTCGGCACCAACGAGGCCATCAAGCAGGGGGTCATGGCGCATCTTGGAGTCGCCGTGCTACCGAGACTGGCGGTGCAACTGGAGCTCGCGTCGGGCTTGCTGGCGAGCCCGGCGATACCGGGCTTCCCGCTGCGGCGCTCGTGGTGCACGGTCTACCCCAAGGATCGCTACCCGACACCGGTGACGGAACTCTTTCTACGTTTCGTGCGCGAACTGCTGCCGGAGCTGAACGCCCATTTCCGGGCCCCCATGACGCCAATCGAGACGCCGACCTTACTCTGCCTTCCCGCCGACGATGGCTAGAATCGATCAGGCCTGAGCCTGCACCTCGCGAAGGTTGGCGCGAACACGCAGCACGTGCAGCTGGATCAACTCCTCGGCCTGGGCGGCAAGCAACTTCATGCGCTGCATACTGGTCTCTTCGAACGTGCGCGGGAGCGTGTCGATCAGACAGAGGGTACCGACACAGATATCCGGCGCCACGAACAGCGGATAGCCCGCATAGAAGCGGATGAACGGCGCCCCCGTCACCAGCGGGTTGTCCGAAAACCTGGGGTCTCGCAACGCGTTGTTGACCACCATCGGCTGGCCGTCGGCCACGACGTGGCCGCAGAACGAGATACGCCTCGGCGTCTCGCACACACTCAACCCCTGACGTGACTTGAACCACTGCCGGTCTTCGTCGATCAGCGTGATCAACGATATCGGCACGTCGAAAATCTGCGTTGCCAGCTCCGTCAACCGGTCGAAGCCTTCATCCGCATTGGAATCGAGCAGTTGCAGGTCCTGCAGGGCGCTCAAGCGCTCCTTCTCCCGCCCGGGCATGCTAGGTGCGATCATAGTTTGACTCTTCAGTACGGACACATCATGGGGGGTTGTATGGATATCATCGTAGTCGCGTTCGATGAGATGGCCACGGCACGGACGCCACTCATCGAGCCGAGATGATTGATTGAAAATCCTGTCTCGCGCGGAACGAATCACTACTGCAGTACGCCGCTACCGCGACACCGGATGCATCGACACCCGAAAAACCATCGCCGGCCAACCCCGCGCTGCGGGAATCATGCGCCAGACACGGCACGGGCCCACCGATGGCGACGGTGGGCCCGGCCGATATTCGCTTCAGAGGGGCGTTACTTTACTTCGACCCCGTGGGCCTGCTTGTCGGCGTGGTACGAGGAACGCACCAGCGGCCCGGACGCGACATGGGTGAATCCCATGCTTCTGCCCTGCTCGGCGAACCAGTCGAACGTCGTGGGATGGACCCAGCGATCGACGGGCAGATGGTTGCGAGACGGCTGCATGTACTGCCCCAGCGTCAACATGTCGACGTTGTGCGCACGCAGGTCACGCATGACCTCGATGACCTGCTCGTCGGTCTCGCCCACCCCGAGCATCAGCCCCGACTTGGTCATGACTTCCGGGCGGCGCGCCTTGTAACCCTTCAACAGGTCCAGCGACCACTGATAGTCGGCGCCGGGCCGCACCTTGCGGTAGAGCGACGGCACCGTCTCCAGATTGTGGTTGAAAACGTCGGGCGCCTCGCCTTCCAGAATGTCGAGCGCCACCTGCATCCGGCCGCGAAAATCGGGTACCAGAACCTCGATCTCGATCTCCGGGCTGTCACGCCGGATCTCGCGAATGCAGTTGGCGAAGTGCTGCGCGCCACCGTCGCGCAGATCATCCCGATCCACCGAGGTCACGACGACATAGTTGAGCCGCATTTCGGCGATGGCTTCAGCCAACTCGCGCGGCTCCTTCTCGTTGAGCGCATTGGGTCGACCGTGCGCGACATCGCAGAACGGGCAGCGGCGAGTGCAGATGTCACCCATGATCATGAACGTCGCCGTACCGCCGCTGAAGCACTCGCCCAGATTGGGGCAGGATGCCTCTTCGCACACGGTGTGCAATCCGTGCTTTCGCAGCGTCTGCTTGATATGCGTCACCTGCGGGGAAACCGGCATCCTGACCCTCAGCCAGTCCGGCTTCTTCGGCAGCGTTTCGGTCGGAATGACCTTGACGGGAATCCGCGACACCTTGTCGGCACCGCGCAGTTTGACACCCCGCTCGGCGCGAGCAGGCTTCTTGGCCGCGGGCGTTTGCATCACTGTCGTCTCGGTCATAGGTCCCTTCCTGATAGGTCTTGGAGCGCCGGTAGCTACACGGTCGCTACCGGTTCAAAAGCTTGTGGCCACCGGGGTTTCGCTTCGAGCTCCACCGCCAGCCGCTGCGCGAGGCAGTCGGCCAACCTCGTGGCTTCACGGTCAAACGAGATCGGCCCGGGTAGATGATCGCGCAGTTGAGTCATCCTCAGGTCCGAATAGCCGCACGGATTGATGCGAGAAAATGGAGAAAGATCCATATCGACATTGAGAGCGACCCCATGAAAGCTGCACCCCCGCCGAATCCGCAGACCCAACGAGGCAATCTTGTCATCGCCGACATACACCCCCGGGGCGTCAGGGCGCGCCTGCGCCAGGATGCCGTGGCAGGCCAGCAGATCGACGACAGCGCCCTCGAGCAACGTCACCAGCTCGCGCACGCCCAGCCCCCGGCGACGAACGTCCAGCAGCGGGTACAGCACGATCTGGCCCGGCCCATGATAGGTCACCTGCCCGCCTCGATCACTGGCCACCACCGGGATATCGCCAGGCATCAACAAGTGCTCCGGCTTGCCCGCCCGCCCTTGCGTGAACACGGGTTCATGCTCGACCAGCCACAGCTGGTCCGGCTCCTGGCTATCGCGACCATCGGTAAAGCGCGACATCGCCTGCCAGACCGGCAGGTAGGGCTGGCGTCCGAGGCGGTAGAGTGACAGCGCGGACATCGGCGTCATAGCACCATGTGAACCCGACCGGTCGCTTTCAGATCCTGGAACAGCGCATTCAACTGCTCCTCTCCAGTGGCCCGAATGACCACGCGGAGTGACTGAAATCGGCCATTGCGGCTGTCCGACAATTTGATCGACGCCGTATCGAATCCTGGCGCATGACGTTCGATCACGTTGCTGACGACCGCCACGAAGTCATCGGCGGCGTCGCCAACCACCCGTATCGGGTAATCGCAGGGAAACTCGACCTTGGGCCGGGGAAGATCAACATCACTGGGAGTCTGGGTCATGGCATCTGGGCATGGAAGACATTTCCGAGCATTCTACTCAACATTACCCGACTCACCAACCGAAGCCCGACCCAGCACTCCGGGGGAATTCTCCCGAAGCGCCAGGAGAGGCACCGGTCGAGCGGCGCCTCGGCGGGGCTCAGTCGAACAACCCGGTCACGAACAGCACGATGGAGTCCCAGACGCGTTTGAAGATGCTGCCCTCTTCGACGCCTTCCAGCGCGACCAGCGGCTCCTGGCCCAGCACTTCGTCACCGGATTTGATCTCCAGCGTGCCGACCTGCTGCCCAGCCTGGATCGGCGCATGCAGGGTCTCCGGCAGATTCAGACGTGCGGTCAGGTTGTCGGCACTGCCCCGGGGTACGGTCATGCTGACCGCATCCTTGACGCCGAGGCGCACGGTGTCGCTATCGCCGCCCCAGACCCGCGCCTCGTTGAGCACGGAACCGGCATCATAGAGCTTGCGGGTCTGGAAGAAACGGAAACCGTAGTTGAGCAGGCGCTGGGTTTCCGCCGCCCGCGCCTCATCGGAATTGGTACCCATGACCACGGCGATCAGGCGCGTGTCCTGCTTCTTGGCGGAAGCGACCAGACAGTAGCCGGCGGCTTCCGTGTGCCCGGTCTTCAGGCCGTCGACGTCCGGATCACGCCATAGCAGGCGGTTACGGTTGGGCTGGCGGATATCGTTATAGGTGAAGTATTTTTCGGAGTAGACCTGATAGTGGTCGGGAAAGTCCTTGATGATATGGCGCGCGAGAATCGCCAGATCGTGGGCGGACGAATAGTGATCGTCGTGCGGTAGCCCCGTGGGGTTCATGAAGTGGCTGTTCTGCATGCCCATGCGTTGGGCCTGCTGGTTCATCAGATCAGCGAAGGCCGACTCGCTTCCGGCGACGTACTCCGACAGCGCCACGCTGGCGTCGTTGCCGGACTGCACGACCACGCCGCGCAGCAGGTTCTCGACGCTGACCTGAGTCCCCTCCTGGATGAACATGCGCGAACCGCCCGTGCGCCAGGCATTTTCGCTCACGCTGACCATGTCGCTGTCGGAGATACTGCCGCCGTCGATCTCCTGTTCGACGATGTACGCCGTCATCATCTTGGTCAGACTGGCTGGCGGCAGCCGCTGATCGCCGTTGTGATTCACCAGCAACTGGCCCGTGGAAGCATCCATCAGCACCCAGGAAGAGGCTGCCAGATCCGGCGGCGACGGGATCAACTGACCGGGCTCGGGGTTGGTCGCGGACATCTGGCTATCGGGGGTCGGCTGCTGGGCGCTGACCGGCGATGAAAGCAGCCCCAGACACAATGACGCCGAGATGACCAGACGGGAAACAGACGAAGTGAACAACGCTTTCATGACAATCGGGTTCTCACTGAAAGAGGTTACTGAGTGGGCGCTACCAGGAACACCTGGCCGTAGCCGGCGTCTCGCAAGGTAGCTCTGATGGAGTCGAGCGACGCCAGGTCTTCGATGGGCCCGACCTGGACGCGATAGAGAGGTGACGCATTGTCAATGCGAACCGGCCGCGACAGCAAGCCCTGGAGGCGGCTTTTCAGCGCCTCCGCCCCGGCCAGCGAGCCCAGCGCGGCAACTTGAACGTAGCGCTGCCCGGCGGACAAACTCGAAGCACCGGCGGACGGGGACGCGGCACTGCCGGATCGCGCGGATAGCGCGCCCGAGGCACCGCCTGATGAAGAGGTGGCACGGGCGGGCCGCGCGGAGGCCCCACCCGCGGGCGCGCCATCGTTGGCCGCCGCAAGAAGCGGATCGATCGTCGCCTCGTAATCCGTCGTTTTGCCGGCATACGACCTCGGGTCGGCCGACCGGTTCGGTGCGGCCCGTGTCGATACCGGAGCCGGAGCCGCCGACGCCGGTCGGGAAGCCAACTCGGTCTGCTCGGTACCGTCACCCGTCGAGCTGGATCGACCATGGGTGCGCGCCCAGGCCACCGGGTCGATCGCCTCCACCTTCACCCGCCCCGTCCCGCCCTTCAGGATTCCCAGCCGGGCGGCCGCCGCGTAGGAGAGGTCGATCAGGCGATCGCTGTGAAACGGACCACGGTCGTTGACCCGCACGATGACCTTGCGACCATTGTCGAGGTTGGTGACGCGGGCGTAGGTCGGCAGGGGAAGCGAGCGATGCGCCGCCGACATCTTGTACATGTCGTAGGTCTCGCCATTGGCGGTGTCGTAGCCCTGGAACTTGACCCCGTACCACGATGCGCGACCTTCCGCCGAGTAGCCGGTTGGGTCGTCGAGCACATGATAGGTCTTTCCCCAGACGCTATACGTCGAGCGGTTGCCGCTTCTGGACCGGGGCTCGACCTTGGGCACCGCGTCCGGCACGTTGGCGACATCCTCGGGCGAGTCGGGATAGGCATCCTGGTCCATGGCGTAACGCCCGCCACCCTGCTGGGAGCCGCCACCACCGGCACACCCCGCCAGTATCGACACCAGCAGGATCGCCGGTAATCCGCGCCGAGCCAGGCTTCGCCCCCTCATATCCCCTCATCCATGGCCGTCTGAATGCGCTGGGCCAGTGTCGCCACCGCCATGGCGTAGAGATGACTGTGGTTGTAACGCGTGATGACGTAGAAATTGTCGAGGCCCATGACATAGCGGACATGGCCATCGGCGAAATCCAGCGCCAGCGGCACGACCTTGTCCTGCGGCTGCAGGTTGCCCGCCGTCGGCTGAATACCCGCACGCGCGAGGGCCTCGACCGTGGTATCCGGCGGCTCGGTACGGTTGAATCTCACGTCCGGAGGCATCGCCTCGGGGCCACTGGCCTCGACCAGTACCGCCTGGTGGCGCTGCCAGCCATGCTCGCTGAAGTAGTTGGCGATGCTGCCGATGGCGTCGACCGGATTGTTCCACAGGTCCTTCAAACCATCGCCGTCGAAGTCGACCGCGTAGGCCTGGTAGCTCGTCGGAATGAACTGAGGATATCCCATGGCGCCAGCGTAGGAGCCGTAAAGCGTCCCGGGATCGACCCCCTGCCCAAGCGTGATTTCGAGAAAGGCTTCGAGCTCGCCACGGAAGAACCCACCCCGTGTGGGATGGTGAAACGCCAGCGTCGACAGGGAATCGAGCACACGATGGGTTCCCTTGTGCCGGCCATACTGGGTCTCGACGCCCAGAATCGCCACGACGACTTCCGGCGGCACGCCGTAGCGCCGCTCGGCGCGCTCCAGGGCTTCCCGGTTGGCGTCGAGAAAAGCGACCCCCTGTCTTATCCGCTCGGACTGAATGAAGATGTCGCGATACTCGTCCCAGCGCAGCCGGCGCTCGGCCGCATGGCTCATCGACTCCAGCACCTGGGGCCGGTACCTCGCCGCCCGCATGGCGGCGTCGAGTTCACGCGGCGACATCCCCTGGCGAGCCAGCGAATCCAGCATCGCCTTGACGTCGGGGTGGGTAGCGGGATCGAAGTTCTCGTCGCCCAGCGCGACTGCGTTCGCCATGCTCAGCAACCCCGCCAGCAGCAGGATGAGGCTGAATCGCAATTCTCGTCTCCAACGCAGCGGCATGCGTGACTTGCTCCCTGATTGCGGCTTGTCCAGCGTCAGTGTGTCAACAGCCGCCGGTGCGTGTGAATCGACATGAGAATACCGAACCCGGCCATCAAGGTCACGCTGGAGGTCCCGCCGTAGCTGACCAGCGGCAGCGGCACCCCGACCACCGGCAGAATGCCGCTGACCATCCCGATATTGACGAACACATAGATGAAAAACGTCAGCACGATGCTGCCGGCCAGCAAGCGCCCGTAGGTATCCTGGGCGTTGTTGGCCATCACAAGGCCTCGCGAGACCAGCAGGAGATAAAGGATCAGGATGGTGCACATGCCGATCAGCCCGAACTCCTCCCCGAGTACGGCGACAATGAAATCGGTATGGCGTTCGGGCAGGAACTCGAGCTGGGACTGTGTCCCCAGCCCCCAGCCTTTTCCTTCCAGCCCTCCGCTACCGATCGCCGTCTTGGACTGGATGATGTTCCAGCCGGCACCCAATGGATCGCTCTCCGGGTTGAGAAAGGTCAACACCCGCTGCCGCTGATAGTCATGCATGTTGATCCATAGCAGCGGCATCGCCCCTCCGGCCATGACCACCAGCGTCAGGATGAACTTCCAGGAAAGCCCCGCCAGCAGGATCACGAAGACGGCGGCGCAGGTGACCAGCAGCGAGGTCCCCAGGTCGGGCTGGCGCGCGATCAGAAGCACCGGGACGCCGACGATCACCCCGCAGACCAGAAGATCGCGCCATGTCGGCGGCAGAGGTCGCCGGTGGAGATAGGCGGCCAGCATCATCGGCATGGCGATCTTCATCAATTCCGAGGGCTGGAAGCGCAAGGGGCCGATCTCCAGCCAGCGCTGGGCCCCCATGCCGATATCCCCCATGATCTCGACGGCGACGAGCATCAGCAGCCCCGCGCCATAGGCGACCGGCGTCCACCGAAACAGCGTGACAGGCGAGAACTGGGCGATGGCGATCGCCCCGAGCAGCGCAACCCCCATGCGCGAAGCCTGGGCCATCGTCGTCGAAACCGACATGCCGCTGGCGCTGTAGAGCACCACCAGACCAAAGGAGATCAGCAGTACCAGAATCGACAGCAGCCAGGGATCGATATGAATACGCAACCATATCGAGCGCTTGCGCCCGACTCGGGCGCGCTGCGTTCGCGGTGCCACGCGCTGGAAATCAATCGCCATCGATACTCTCGACTTCTTCGTTGACCGTGGTGCCGGGCCAGTCTTTCAACTGTCCGTCCGGCAACAGCCAGGCGTCGGTCAATTCACGGCCCAGACCGGAGACGCCGCCACCGGCGTTCTCGACGATGACCGCGATCGCAATCTGCGGATCCTCCACCGGCGCAAAACCGATGAACAGCGCGTGATCGCGGAGTCGCTCCGTCAGTTCATCGGCGTCGTACTTCTGATTCTGTCCCAGCGAGAATACCTGAGCCGTGCCGGTTTTGGCCGCCATCTCGTACTTCAGGCCGGCCCCCGCCTTGCGGGCGGTACCTTCGGAACCCTGGAGTACCGCCTCCATGCCCTTGTAGACGTCCTGCCACCAGCGGGCCTGGTCGACCTGGACGTCCGGCTTGGTGTCGGCGAAAGGCGGCTCGATGGCTTGGTCACCGATCTCCTTGGCCAGGTGCGGACGGACCCAGTGACCATGGTTGGCCAGCGTCGCAGTGGCGGCGGCCAGTTGGAGCGGCGTGGCCATGAAATAGCCCTGGCCAATACCCGCGGAGAGCGTCTCGCCGGGATACCAGACCTGGTTGTATTTCTCGCGCTTCCATTCACGGGATGGCATCAGCCCTGGTGATGCACCCTGCACATCCAGCGACGTTATCTCGCCGAAGCCGAACTGATGCATGAAAGCGGAGAGCCGGTCGATGCCCAGCCGGTAAGCCATGGTGTAGAAGTAGGTGTTGTTGGAGACCTCCAGCGCCCGCTCGAGATCGACACGCCCGTGGCCCCAGCGCAGCCAGTTATGATAGCGCCGCGTATCGTTGGGCAACTGGAAATAGCCCGGGTCGTAAATGACATCATTGGGCTTGACCACTCCATCCTGTAACGCCGCCAGGGCCTCGAAAGGCTTGACCGTGGAGCCGGGCGGATACTGGCCTCGAACCGCGCGATTATACAGGGGCAGATCGAGATTCTGCTGCAGCGCCCGGTAGTCGTCGTAAGAGATACCGGTCACGAACTTGTTGATATCGAAACCCGGCGCGGAAACCATCGCCAGGATGTCGCCGGTCTTGGGCTGGATCGCCACGATGGCACCGCGCCGGCCATCCAGCAGGTCGTACGCCATGTGCTGGAGACGGCTGTCGATGGTCAGCGTGATGTCCTTTCCGGGCACCGGCGGGTCCCGATCCAGCTCCCGCAGGACTCTTCCCCGCGCGTTGGTCTCGACCTTGCGAAGGCCGGCCTTGCCGTGGAGCTGATCCTCGTAGGTGTACTCGACGCCGGTCTTGCCGATGAAGTGGGTACCGGCGTAATTCCCCGAGTCCAGCTCGGCCAGCTCCTGCTCGTTGATCCGCCCGACATAGCCCAGCACATGCGACATCACGATGGGATCGGGGTAGTAGCGCATCAGCTGAGCCTCGACCTCGACGCCGCTGAGCAGGTATCGGTTCACCGCCAGGCGTGCGATCTGATCCTCGGTGAGGTCGCTCATCAGGAGCGCCGGCTGGTAAGGCCGCTGACGCTGCCGGGAGCGTTCGCGAAAAGTCGCCACCTCATCCTCGGGCAGATCGAGAATATCGATCAACCGCTGCAGCGTGGTATCGAGATCATCGACACGTTCACGCACGATGGTGAGATTGTAGGTTGGCCGGTTTTCCGCCAGCAGCTTACCGTTCCGGTCGTAGATCAGCCCACGCCGGGGCGGCAGCGGTTCGACCCGCATGCGATTGTTGTCGGACCGGGTGATGAAGACGTCGTGCTCGATGACCTGCAGGTAGAACAGGCGGGAAACCAGTGCCCCGGCCATCAGCACGATGACCAGCGCGGCGACCAGCGAGCGGTTGCGGAAGACACGGACTTCCTGCTCGTGGTTCTTGATGTTCGCTCGACGCTTACGCATGACGAGAATGACGGTTCAAGGCACGGGAACCCCCGGCGCGGGCAAGGCGTCCAACGGCGTCGCTGTCGGCAGTATCGAATGGGAACAAGCGACTGACTCTCTGACTCAACGGTGGTACGGGTGGCCTGTAAGCAATGTCCAGGCGCGGTAGAGCTGCTCCGCCAGCACGACCCGCACCAGCGGATGCGGTAACGTCAATGCGGACAGCGACCAGGAGTGTCGAGCGCGGCTCACGACCCGGGGATCAAGCCCGTCCGGGCCGCCGACCACCAGGGCGATATCCTGTCCTTCCAGACGCCAGGCATCGAGCTGTCGGGCAAGCTGCTCTGTGGTCCAGGCCGTACCTTTGACCTCGAGCGCCACGATACGTTCCTGATCTCTCAGCTTTTCCAGCATCCGATCACCCTCGGCCTGGATCGCCCGCGCCACGTCGGCGTTCTTGCCACGGGGGCCTGCCGGAATCTCGACGATCTCGACCGGCATTTCCCGCGGCATCCGCTTGCGGTACTCGTCGACGCCGGCCTCGACCCATGCCGGCATGCGCGAGCCGACCGCCAGCAGCCGGATTTTCATCCCCGGAGCTCTTGTCGATCCGCATCGCCGGTGGCTCGCCGGGAGTCGGCGGGCAGATCGGCCCAGAGACGCTCGAGATCGTAGAGCTGACGGGTCTCGGGCATCATCACATGAGCGATCACATCGCCCAGATCCACCAGCACCCACTCTCCGCTCTGCTGTCCTTCCACGCCCAACGGGCGAAGGCCGGCCTCCTTGGCTTTCTCGATCACGTTGTCCGCCAGCGCGGAAACGTGCCGCGAGGACGTGCCGCTGGCGACGACCATGACGTCGGTGACGCTGGTCAATTCAGCCACGTCCAGCTCGACGACATCGCGCGCCTTCAGCTCCTCGAGCGCGTCCACCACCAATGATTTAAGCGTATCTGTCTGCATAGCTCCTCGTCATATAACCCCTTCCGGAGAAGGGAATCGCGACCCCCGGGATCCGGGAGTCGCGCATTTTACGCGGATAGGCCATTAACGCCAGTCCCCTCCTCGATATCGCTCATGGATGGCGATAGAGGGCATGACTGGCGATATAGCGCTCCACCGCTTCGGGAATCAGATAGCGCACGCTGAGCCCCTGCTGCAGACGCCAGCGTACCTCGGTGGCGGCAATGGCCATACGGCTCGGCAGTCGCAGCCGCAGCAGGTGCCCACCAGGCGCTGCCATCATCGACTCCACCGTCGAGACCTCCCGGCCCTCGATCAGCGACGCCAATGCCGGTTCCAGCGGGGCCTCGTGGTCGGGCCGGTCGATCACCACGATGTGCGCCAGTGACAACAACCGATCTCGCTGGTGCCATTCCGGAAGCCCCAGAAACGCATCGTGACCAACGGCCATGATCAGTCGCGCCTGCTCGCCCCACTCTTCGCGCAACGATATCAGCGTGTCGATGGAATAGGAGTGCCCCGGGCGCCGGACCTCCCGATCGTCCGCCACCAGCCCCGGTGTGTCGCCGATACCGGCTTTCAGCATCGCCAGGCGGTGCTCGGCCGAAATCCCCGGTGCCTTGCGATGCGGGGGGACATGAGCCGGGATCATGTGCACCGCATCCAGCGCCAGCGCCTCTCCCAGCTCGACGGCGCTACGTAGATGCCCAATGTGAACCGGGTCGAACGTCCCGCCCAGCATCGCAATTCGTGGAATCGAGGAGCCCGGCACGTCAACTCCGCACATGGCCGTCACCGAAGACGACGTATTTTCGCGTGGTCAAGCCTTCGAGGCCCACAGGACCTCGGGCATGGAGCTTGTTGGTGGAGATGCCGATCTCCGCCCCCAGCCCGTATTCGAAACCGTCGGCAAAGCGCGTCGAGGCATTGACGATCACCGAACTCGAGTCCACCTCGCCGAGGAACCGTCTCGCGAGGGTCAGGTTCTCCGTCACGATGGCGTCGGTATGCTGGGACCCATGGGTATTGATGTGATCGACGGCCTGATCGAAATCGTCCACCACCCGGATGGAGACGATCGGTGCCAGGTACTCCGTCGCCCAGTCCTCGGGGGTTGCCGCCAAGGCATCGCCGACCCACTCTCGGGTGCGCGGGCAACCACGCATTTCCACGTTCTTGTCGCGATAGACGGCCGCTACCCGAGGCAGCACCTGACCCGCGATATCGGCGTGGACGAGCAACGTCTCCATGGTATTGCAGGGAGAGTAGCGCTGGGTCTTGGCGTTGTCCGCGATCGCTAACGCCTTGTCCAGATCCGCGCTGGCGTCGATATAGACGTGGCAGACGCCATCCAGGTGCTTGATGACCGGCACTGTCGCCTCGCCGGCAACGCGAGCGATCAACGACTTGCCGCCACGCGGCACGATGACGTCCACGAACTGGGGCATGGTGATCAGTTCCCCCACTGCCGCGCGGTCCGTCGTCGCGACGATCTGCACGGTGGCGGCAGGCAAGCCGGCATCCGCCAGGCCTTGGCCTATGCACTCGGCGATGGTCGCGTTGCTGGACGCTGCTTCGGAGCCGCCGCGGAGAATGCAGGCATTACCCGATTTCAGGCACAGGCTAGCCGCCTCGACGGTCACGTTGGGACGGGACTCGTAGATGATGCCGACCACGCCCAGCGGGACGCGCATCTGGCCGACCTGAATTCCGCTCGGCCGATAGCTCAAGCCATCTATCTGGCCCACCGGGTCGGCGAGCGCGGCAACCTGACGAACGCCGAGGATCATCGCGTCGATCCGGTCGGGGGTCAGCGCCAGGCGATCGAGCAGCGCATCGCTCAGACCGTTCTCGCGACCACGGGCCAAGTCCTCCCGGTTGGCCTCCGCCAACGCCGGCCTGGCGCCATCCAGGCGCGCCGCGATCGCCTCGAGCGCGGCGTTTTTCCGACCGCTGTCGACACGCCTCAATGCGGCACTCGCAACGCGTGCCTGCCGCCCCAGCTCCCGCATATATTGGGCGATATCCTCGACCCGACGGGTCGCAGTCTGCTGCATGGTGTACTATCTCTTGTCAGTGGTAGCCCGCAACGAACGACGCTCGACATCGCATCGAGAGCGTATCGACCGGCCGCGAAGCTTGGCATCGAATGGGCGATAAGGCTTTGTCCTTGATCGCAATCGACGCTATACGGCTGTTCTCGGCACGTGCGATAGTGAGGGACGAATCGAGCAAGCCATTCGCAATCGGTCCAATATAAGCCACCATGCAAAGCAAGTACAAAAGCCTCGGCTCAAGAATCCTACTGTCGCTTCTGTTGCTGCTCGCTCTGCTCACGGGCTGGCTGGCGGAAGACGCTATAAGAGTGGTGGCCTGGGGCAGCAGCATCGCGTTTGCGATGTTGACGATTGGCCCCTCGCGCCTATCTCGCTGGGTTCCCGCCGCAATCGTGGTGTCGAGCATCGCGCTGCTTGCTACCCTCCAGCCCAGCAGCTACATCTGGTTGTGGATACTGCCGTTGTGCCTGCTGAGGATGCCGGGCAAGCCCGGCCTCGCATTCAGCGGGCTGATCTATGTCTTGAGCCTCGTCCACATCGGCTGGACCACGCCGCTGCCCACCGCTGTCGTTGCCGACCTATCGCTGGCCATCGCCTGGCTGCTGTGCCTGGAGCGGCAGACGAGCCCCGCGGCGATATCGGCGCACGCCACATCGAGCTGGCTGCTCCCGGTCGCCCAGTTGGACGGCGACATCCAGCGGGAGCTGAAGCGGGCCAAGCGCGAGGCGCTACAGGCGGAAGTGGTGGTTTTCGGTTGTGCTCGCTCGACGGCGGCTGACATGGCGACACTGTCCCGCCGCCTTCAGGATACGCTGGCGCTCTATGAGCGCGCCTACCGGCTCAACGACTACGGTATCGCCGTCATCCTGGTGGCCCCGGACCCGGAATCGGCCCGCCAACGACGTCAGCAGCTGCGGCATGCGATTGCCCCGCACAAGGAGGTGTGGTCGACGCCCTTGACGGAGATCGGGGATCGCTTCGCGAGCTACCATGGCAAACGATCCGCTGCGGTTCCGGAGGTGCAGCCTTGGCATTGAGCCGATACAAGTTGATCGCCCACCTTCTCACGCTGGCGTTACTGCTGGGGCTTGCCGTGTGGGAACACCTGATGCGTCACTACGATCTGATACTACCGCCCACATTGATGGCTATCGCACTGCTGATCTCAGTGCCACTGCAATGTCTGGGTCGCCTGCGTCCCGCTGTCGCCGACCACGTCCTGCTGATCGGCGGCCTGATTCTGTGCGCCCTGGAAGCCCCGGGTAGCCACAGCCCCATGTTATGGCTGGGGCTGTCGATCACGCTCGGCTATCTGCTGCTGTCCCCCTTGCCGGCCCTGCTGTTGACGGTACTTCTGGTACCACTATGGCTGTTGCTTCTCGGCAACGCGCACATGACGGCCATCAATCTGATGCTCGGCTGGTGGTTCTCTCTCGCGGCGGCGGCCCTGACCCTGTTGCCGGGCGGCACTCGCGCCCTGCGGTTCACGCTGAGGCCATGGCGAGACGACGTGCAGCCCACCGGAGAGTTCATTTCCAGAAGCCTCGATATGGAGGTAGCCCGGGCAGCCGCGCTCGACCGACCGCTGAGCGTACTGGTGCTCTACATTCCGCAATTGGATCAGGCCGGCGACCAGTTCGGTGGTCACATGCGCGAGATACTGTCGGCGAGTTTCAGCGAAGTGATCTCCGACAACAGCCGCCAGAGCGATCTGCTTGGCGAACATCATGCCAATGTCTTCTGGCTCATTTTGCCCAACGCCGGCGAGGCGGGGGCCGTGGCAGCCGCCAAGCGGCTCTCGAATGCCGTGACGTCGGTCGCCCATCCGGAGATCGGATCCCTGGAAAGTTTCAGTCGCGTCTGCACACTGCGTGCTCAGGAGAGCCCCGAACGCTTTTCGCAACGCCTGGAAACCGCCGCCAACAAACTGCTGGAACCGCACGCTTGAACCTTACTCACTGGCTCTACTCTCTCGCCCCTCCACCGGAACTGCTGCTGGTCATCATCTTCGCAGTGGCCTTGATCGAGTCACTCGCGGTCGTCGGTATCGTCGTTCCTGGTGTGGTTTTGCTGGGTGCGGCGGCCTCGATCGCCGGCCATGACGACGTTCCGCTGTGGTCGGTTCTGATCGTCGGCATCCTGGGCGCATTCGCCGGCGACAACCTGAGCTTCTGGCTGGGCCGCACGCAGCGCGACCGCATTCCGTACTGGTGGCCGCTGTCACGTCATCCCCAGTGGCTGGCAAGAGGCCACGAGTTCTTTCAGCGCTACGGTATCCTGTCCGTCGTCGTTGGCCGATTTCTCGGACCTGTCCGCCCGTTCATTCCCATGATCGCCGGCATGCTGGCGATGCCGACGAAACGTTTCACCCTCGTCAACCTGCTCTCCGCGATAGCATGGGCCCCGGTCTACCTGCTACCGGGCTACCTGCTCGGCCGCTCGTGGGAGGAGTTGATGCAGTTGCCTCCCGGTGCCGAACGGTGGCTGCTGACGCTGTCCGTTTCGCTGCTGGTGCTGGCGCTGCTGTTCTCGTGGATTCGATATCAGCTCAGCGGGGAGGGTCGCCTGCACCGCTGGCTGGAGAAACGCATGGCGCGCAGCCCGCGACTCTCCAAAGGCTGGCATGCGCTATGTTCGCCATCCCCAGCCAACGAGTTTCCGCTGGCCTCGGTGTCGTTACTCGCGACCAGCCTGATCGCCCTGATCGTCTGGACCGCATGGGTCCTGATGCACAATGGCCCACTACCGATGGATCAGCAGATTCATGCCCTGGCCAGCCTGCTGCAGCGCAACTGGCTCATCGGAACCAGCGAGGTCCTGGCCAAGGTGGGCGATGCACTGGGCATTGGGGTCCTGATGGCGCCCTGGCTCGTGTGGCTACTGCTGGCACGGCGCTTCGCCGCGTTGCTGCATATCGCCGGCGCTCTGATTCTCGTCGCCATCGTCAACACGGTATTCAAATCCCTGGCGGGGCGAGCCCGCCCGGATACGCCGGACTACCTGACGGGGTCGATGTCCTACCCCAGCGCCCACACCTCGACGATTGTGGTCGTGGTGGGATTGACGGCCGCTTTCGCGGCCCAGGTGATGCCCCAGCGCTATCGTGGATACGCCTACTGGCTGGGTATCGTCGCGTGCGTCCCCATGGCCCTGTCCCGGTTGGTGATTGGCGTTCACTGGGCCAGCGACTTGATCGGCGGCGCCCTGGTGGGCCTGATCGTCTGTGCCCTGACGCGCATCAGCTATCAGCATTTTCAGCGCCCGGACCGCGACATGCCTCCCTGGCCCTGGCTCTGTGCGGCCTCGCTGATACTGGAGGTGCTGAGAGTCGTCCTCTTCGCCCCTGTCTAGAGGCTTCCACGCCGGCTCAATCGCCCCAGCGCGGCATCAGCGTCTGGGCTATACCCAACTGATTGAGAATGCGTGCCACGACGAAATCGATCATCGCCTGGACGCTGTCCGGGCGATGATAGAAACCGGGGGCAGCCGGCAGTATCACGCCCCCCATGTTGGTCAGCTTCAGCATGTTGTCGAGGTGAACGGCCGATAGCGGCGTTTCCCTGGGAACCAGGATCAGCTTTCGCCGCTCCTTAAGCGCCACATCGGCGGCACGCTCGATCAGATTGTTGCTGGCGCCACAGACCACCGCGGATAGGGTGCCGGTCGAACAAGGGCAGACGACCAGTGCCTGCCACGCCCCGGAACCGGATGCCACCGGCGCCATCCAGTCCTCGCGACCAAAGCAGCGGACCTGCCCCTCCCCGGCACCGAATCGCTTGGTCAGGTCCCGCGCAAGCCGATCCGGCTGGGCTGGCAGTTCGATCTCGGTCTCGACGGCGATCACACGATGAGCGGCCTTGGAGACCATTACGTAGACCTCATGCTCGGCGGCGATGAGACACTCGACCAGGCGTAGCCCATACTGGACGCCAGACGCACCGGTGAGCGCGACGGCGATCGGTGCCCGATATTGCTTCACGGAAATCGACTCATCGCGAACGGCCATGGCGTGCCTCCAGTGCCTGCAACAACTTGTCGTGGATGCCGCCGAATCCACCGTTCGACATGACGACGATCCGGTCACCGGATGCCGCCTGTTCGACGACGTGGGCGACGAGCGCATCGAGATCGGTCTCGACGCGACTGGCCCCATGCCCGGCCACCACCTCCGCCAGCGACCATTCGAGCCCGGGGGGCTGATACCACCAGACGCTGTCGGCCCGCGAGACGCTATCGGCCAGACGTGTTTTCATGCCTCCCAGGCGCATGGTGTTGGAGCGGGGCTCGATCACCGCCAGCAACCGCCCCCCATGCCGGTCCTGGTCCAACCCCTCGAGCGTCAGCGCGATGGCCGAGGGATGGTGGGCAAAGTCATCGAGAACCTGGATTCCACCTGCCTCGCCGCGGATCTCCTGACGCCGGCGGGGCGCGGCGAATGTCGCCAGCGCGCGACAGCCATCGGCCAGGGTAACACCCAGGCAACTGGCCGCGGCCAGGGCGGCCACGGCGTTGGCCGCATTGTGCCGGCCACTCATTCCCCAGCGGACGACATGGCTCTCGCCCCCCGAAACCACGGTGAAGACACGGCTGTCATCCGGATCTGGCAGCAGTCGCCACTCGCTCCCGGGCAGTCGCCCGAAGCGCTGAACCGGTGTCCAGCACCCCTGGCTCAACACGCGTTCCAGGGAGGGTTCGTCATCGGCGACCAGTAGCGAGCCGTTACCCGGCACCGTGCGTACCAAGTGGTGAAACTGTCGTTCGATGGCTGCCAGGTCGGGGAAGATATCGGCATGGTCGAACTCGAGATTGTTGAGAATGGCGACATCCGGCCGGTAGTGGACGAATTTCGAGCGCTTGTCGAAAAAGGCCGTGTCGTACTCGTCCGCTTCGACGATGAACGGTGCACCGGCCCCGCCGAGACGGGCGGAGAGGCCGAAGTTGCGAAGTACGCCTCCGATCAGGAAACCAGGCTCGAGACCGGCGCACTCCAGTATCCAGGCCAGCAGGCTGGCAGTCGTCGTCTTGCCGTGCGTCCCGGCCACTGCCAGGACCCGGCGCCCCGGCAGGACTTGCTCCGCCAGCCACTGCGGCCCGGAGACATAGGGCAGCTTGGCATTCAGCAACGCCTCGACCTCCGGATTTCCCCGGGAGAGCGCATTACCGACGATGACCAGGTCCGGTGCCGGCTGCAAGTTCTTGGCATCATAGCCTTCCGCCAGTTCGACGCCCATTTCCCGAAGCTGGAGGCTCATCGGCGGGTAGACGTTGGCGTCCGACCCCGTCACCCGATGTCCCAGCATCTTGGCCAGACGTGCCAGACTCCCCATGAAAGTCCCGCAAGCCCCTACTACATGAATGTGCATTCGAACTCTCCCTCACATTAACCGGCGAGCCTAGCATGGCCTCCCGGACCGAACCACTGGACGCCCGCCGGTGACGTGGCCCTCACCGTCCACCCGGTCCAGCCGGCAACTCAACTCGGTCGATCAGCCCGAACTGGTCTCCCTCTCATCCCTCAGTTGCAGAAAATTGACGTGCCCCTCAATCCCGCCTCGTATTAACAGGCATTCGCCTTTCGGCTATGCTGGGCCCGCTTTCGTGCCCCGGCCCTCGACAGGGAGGTGTCAAACGATTGGCCAGCCAGTTTCATCCACTCGTGATGATTCGAGGTCGATCATTGCCAGCGCGAGACCGTCATCGAAGTCCGCGCGGGAATGCGACCGAGCACACCGGGCCGACGACGTCAGACCAGCACAACCGAACCTCAGGAGATGAGAGCCGATATGGCCAAGCACAATGCGTTCTACGCTCAGTCCGGTGGCGTCACTGCCGTCATCAACGCCAGCGCCTGCGGCGTGATCGAAGCCTGCCGTCGCCACTCGGATCGCATCGGTCATCTCTATGCGGGGCACAACGGCATCATCGGCGCGCTTCTGGAAGACCTGATCGATACCAACCAGGAGAGCGAGGAATCTATCTCGGCGCTGCGCCACACGCCCGGCGGCGCGTTCGGCTCCTGTCGCTACAAGCTCAAGTCCATCGAGACGCATCGCGCCGAGTACGAGCGCCTGATCGAGGTATTCAAGGCCCACGACATCCGCTACTTCTTCTACAACGGCGGAGGCGACAGCGCCGATACCTGCCTCAAGGTCTCCCAGCTGTCGGAGACGATGGGCTACCCGTTGACGGCTATCCACGTTCCCAAGACCGTCGACAATGATCTCCCCATCACCGACAACTCCCCCGGCTTCGGTAGTGTCGCCAAGTACGTCGCCACCTCGACCCGCGAAGCGGCGCTCGACATCGAGTCGATGTGCTCGACGTCCACCAAGGTCTTCATCCTCGAGGTGATGGGTCGACATGCCGGCTGGATCGCTGCCGCCGGCGCCCTCTCCGGAGAGTCCCCGCAACAAGCACCGCACCTGATCATCTTTCCGGAGATCGCGTTCGATCGTGAGAAGGTCATGGCGCGCATCGACGAGGCGGTCAAGTCTCACGGTTTTTGCGTGCTCGTGGTGTCCGAGGGCGCCCAGTACGCCGACGGGACCTTCCTTACCGACTCGGGCAGCACCGACGCCTTCGGCCACAAGCAGCTCGGTGGAGTCGCCCCCACCCTGGCATCGATGGTCAAGGAAGATCTCGGCTACAAGTACCACTGGGCGGTGGCCGATTACCTGCAGCGGGCGGCCCGCCACATCGCCTCCAAGACCGATGTCGATCAGGCTTATGCCGTGGGCGAAGCCGCCGTCGAACTCGCGCTGGCAGGCCAGAACTCGATGATGCCCGCCATCAAGCGCGTCTCCGATACCCCCTACGAATGGAAGATCGAGCCTGCCCCGCTGTCGGAGATAGCCAATCACGAGAAGTTCATGCCGCGGGAGTACATCAGCGAGGATGGTCTCTATATCAGCGAAGCTGGCCGCCGCTATCTCGCGCCGCTGATTCTGGGCGAGGACTTCCCTCCGTTCGAGAATGGTCTGCCCAAGGTCGCCAAACTCAAGAAGGCCAGAGTCGACCGCAAGCTGGCCCAGTTCGCGCTGTAAACCCCAGCGGCACGAAACTCGGCGCCGGGGACCCGGCGCCGACGAGTCCTGTCAGTTCTCCCCACTCCTGATACCCGCCCCGCTTCTCGGTCCTTGTCGTGGAAAAAGTCGCCTCACGCTTCCCATCGCTTGACCTGATGATCGCCGCCCGGAGACGTTTCCATTTGGAGACACCCCGTCGCCAAAATGGAAACAGCGTTCAATAACCCGCCGGCCCGGCGCTCTCCGGAAGTTTCGAGGCTATAATCATTCGATCTTGCGGAAGCGCTCATGGAGTGGCGCTCTCCGAAGATCATGCCAATCGGCAATCGATAGGGACATCACAAGAATTGCGAAGACTGCAGCATCGAACGCATGACGGTTCGGTACTGCAGAGAGCACAGAGAGGAGCAAGGTCATGAACAAACCGATCGTCATTGGTGGCGTCATTGCTGCACTGGGTATTGCCGGAGGCATCGCCGTCGGCTCCTATCAATCCTCGGAGAGCGGGCCCAGATATGCGGAGATCGTCAGCGTCGAGCCGATCGTTCAGACCACCAACACGCCGCGCGAAGTGTGCAAGAACGTCACGGTGACCCATCAGCGCCCGGTGAAAGACGAGAACCGCATCGCCGGCACCGCGATCGGCGCCATCGTCGGTGGCGTCGTGGGCAATCAGTTCGGTGGCGGCAGCGGCAAGAAGATCATGACCGCGGCGGGTGCCGTCGGTGGTGGCGTGGCAGGCAACCAGGTCCAGCAGCAGATGCAGCAGGGCGACACCTACCAGACCACCGAACAGCGCTGCAGCACCGTCAATGACAGCAAGGATGAGACTGTGGGCTACGATGTCCGGTATCGCTACGATGGCGAGGTGCATGAAGCCAAGCTGGACGAGAAGCCCGACGGGGACCGAGTCCTGATGCGTGACGGCAATCCGCAATGGGATGGTGACTCTCGATCCTCGTAAGAGCGAGCCGGCCAACACGGTTTCTCGCTTTCACCCGAAAGCCCCTGACGATGCCGCAGGGGCTCTCGCCTTTCCACCCGATCCCGTGCGATTTTTCCGGGCGAGCATCGAGTCTAGCGATGCGTGGGTTTCCTCGGACGCCCTTGGGGCCCGATAGGTTGACTTAGCGCAATCTCGATGGCGCGCTCTCTTTCGACGCCTCGGTCGACAAGTTTCTTGACCCGCGTTTTCAATGTTCCCAGCGGCATCCCGGAAATCCGAGCGTGGTAGGCAAGGGTCCCCTTGCGCGGCGCATTTTTTGTCCGTTGCTGGACGGGCTGAAGATCCCGCGTCGTCAATTTCATGGCCTTACCGAATACTCGCCTCTGATACAGCCCGGGCAACCTCAACGCGGCTGAACAGTGTTCGACCGTGAATTAATTAAAGTTAGTCTGCCCCACATTACGCTTCAACTTAATTAACACAGGTTAAAAAATCACTGAAAAAGCGCTACTTTACAATGGCATAAATGAGTGCCACCCCGCTGAGAAAAACCGCACTTGGCTCTGGATATCGGCAGAGATATCAAAATCTTGAGAATGACCTGGAGCGGAAGTCGCCAAGCAAGAAAAGTGACCAGCGGGCGTTTTTACCGCGCTAGGAACAAAAAAATGCCCCACCGACTCGATCGCTACGATGGAGTCGGCAGGGCCAAAGATCGCGGTATCGCGACCATGAACCTCTGGGCACGCGCAGCGGGTGCGCTCGCCTCGATTCAACAAATCATGAAATTGGTTTTTGCACGCCGGAAATCAACATATGGTAGATTTATCCCCCAGCCAACTACTATAGATATTAGGCTATCAGGATAACACGAGGGAGAGAAGCCGGAATTTTCATCAACTTTAGTGTTGCCGGGCAGACGTCCTGCCCCATCTCCACCAGGTAGAACGGGCGGTGCCGTCATCAGGTCCACATTGCCGGCGAAGGCCGACTCATCTCGCCGCTACCTATCGCCGGCAGGTCGCCGTGAATCATCGCCGTCCCTTCGCAATGCCAGGTATATTTAGCGATTACCACACACCGGACAGGCAGGATCTCTAGGCAGCGCGAAATGGCGCCACTCGCCCTCCAGCGCGTTGAATGTGGATAACCCCTGGTGAGGCCGCCCCGCCCCCGTGATCAATTTCATCGCCTCCAGCGCCTGGAAGCTCCCGATCAAACCGACCAGTGGTGAAATCACCCCGCTCTCGGCACAGGTCAGCGCTTCATCGTCCCCTTGCTCACCGTAGAGGCAGGCGTAACACGGCGATTGGTGCTGGCGGGGATCGAAGACGGCCAATTGGCCGGAAAAGCGAATGGCCGCGCCGCTCACCAGAGGCGTCCCGCTCTCGACGCAGGCGCGATTGATGTCGAAGCGACTGGAGAACCGATCGGTGCAATCCAGCACCACATCGGCCAGGGCGACTTCCGCCATCATCGCCTCGCCGACGAGACGTGCTTCCAGGGCTCGTACGTCACATGCCGAGTTCAGGCTTCGTGCCGCTTCAGCCGCCGAGCGGGCCTTGGAGTGCCCCAGGCGCCCTTCCGTGTGGGCAATCTGACGCTGCAGGTTGGACAACTCGACAATGTCGTCATCGGCAATGCCCAGATGACCCACGCCGGCTCCCGCCAGGTAGAGGGCCGCGGGAGATCCCAGCCCACCGGCACCGATGACCAACACGCGGGAGGCCAGCAGGCGCTCCTGTCCCACGATGTCGATCTCGTCGAGCATGATGTGACGGCTGTAGCGTAACAATGCTTGGTCGTTCATGAACTTTCCTGGGCACGAAAGCTACCGTTATCGGCCAGCCCTAGCCACGCATCATCGGTCGTCTTCCGGCAGGCAGTCGGGAATCGGCAGCGCCAACTCCTCCTTGACCTCTTCCATGACCACGTAGCTCTTGGACTCCTTGACGCCGGGCAACGTCAATACCACGTCGCCCAGCAGTTGCCGATAGGCAGACATTTCGGGAATACGGCATTTGAGAATGTAGTCGAACTGTCCGGAGACCAGATGGCACTCCTGGATCTGCGGCAGCTTGGCGACCGCCTTGCGAAACTCGTCGAACACCGATGGCGACTGCGTGTTGAGGCTGATTTCAACGAACACCAGCAGGTTGGCACGCAGCGCGCGAGGGTCGAGGATGGCCTTGTAACCCCGGATGATACCGGAACGCTCGAGGCGCTTGACCCGCTCCAGGCAGGGCGTGGTCGACAGACCCACTTGCGATGCCAGATCCACGTAGGAGATACGGGCGTTGTCCTGCAGGCAACGCAGTATGTTGAGATCGATCCGATCGAGAGCTCGAGATTTGGCTTTCATTGGTGTAATTGTTCCAAGCCGATGGATGAGAAGGGTTCCCTGAAAACAAGCGGTCGACAGCGAGACTGTCATGCCACGAGCCGCGGTTCCGTCGCCGCTCATGGGGGCGTTATTACTATCACAGGGGCGTTACAAACCTCCAGTGAGCCCGGTCACCTTCGTTCAACGCTGGTGGCCAAGCTGGCATTTCGAGTCAGCCCCACTGACCACCGCTCACCCGCTCGTGGCCTGCCAGGTCGCGCCGCGACGTGACGCCGCGAAAACCGCGATCCCGCAGCGCCTTCCGCACCGGTCCCGCCTGACGATGACCGTGCTCGACCCATAGCCAGCCTGCCGGACGCAAGTAGTCCGGCGCATGCTCGACCAGCCAGACCAGATCCGACATCCCCGCGGCCTCCGCCACCAGCGCCGAGCGAGGCTCGAAGCGGACGTCATCGAGCAGCAGGTGCGGATCGTCTTCCGCAATATAGGGAGGATTGGAGAGGATCAGGTCGAAGCGATGTCCGGACAGCACGGAAAACCAGTCGCTCTGGAGAAAGCGCGCATTGGTTATCGCCAGCCGTCGGGCATTGCGCCACGCCAGCGCCACCGCATCGGTCGAGAGGTCGACGCCGGTAACATGCCAATCACGCCGTTCACTGGCAAAGGCCAGCGCGATGGCGCCGGTGCCGGTGCCCAGATCGAGCAGCTCGCCGGCGGGCGCCGATGCCGCCTCGAGCGCGACCTCGACGAGACACTCGGTATCCGGCCGGGGAATCAGCGTCACCGGCGACGTCTCGAGACTCAGCCCCCAGAACTCGCGCGATCCGACCAGATAGGCCACCGGCACCCCCTCGACCCGGTGGGCGGTCAGCGCCTGGAAGCGTTCCCGCTGCGCCGCCGTCAGTTCGCGATCGCCCCAGGTATAGAGCCAGGTCCGGTTGGCGGCACAGACATGGGCCAGCAGCACCTCGGCGTCAAGCCGCGCCGTGGGTGATGCCACGAGTCTCGCCGCCGCCTCACGCAGGGCCTCGTCGATCGTCATCACTCGCCCTGCAGGGCTGCCAGTTGATCGGCCTGGTACTCGTTGACCAGCGGTTTGATCACTTCGTCGAGATCGCCGGCAACGACTTCACCCAGCTTGTAGATCGTCAGGTTGATCCGGTGGTCGGTGAGCCGCCCTTGGGGAAAGTTGTAGGTCCGGATCCGCTCGCTACGGTCGCCCGACCCTACCAGCGAGCGCCGGGTATCGGCCTGCTGCTGGCGCTGCGAGTCCACCGCGGCCTGCTTGAGTCGCGCCGCCAGTAACGACATCGCCTTGGCCCGGTTCTTGTGCTGGCTGCGCTCTTCCTGACATTCGACCACCAGCCCGGTCGGCAAATGGGTAATGCGGATGGCGGAGTCCGTGGTGTTGACGTGCTGGCCACCGGCACCGCTGGAGCGGAACGTATCGACGCGGAGATCGTTGGTGTTGATATCGACATCGCCGACTTCGCTCGCCTCGGGCATGACCGCGACGGTACAGGCCGAGGTGTGGATACGCCCCTGGGATTCCGTGGCCGGGACGCGTTGTACCCGGTGCGCCCCGGACTCGAACTTCAACGACGCGTAGACGTTATCGCCCTTGACGCGCGCGATGATCTCCTTGTAGCCGCCCTGCTCGCCATGGCTGGCACTGACCACCTCGACCTTCCAGCCCCGGCGCTCGGCATAGCGGGAATACATCCGAAACAGATCACCGGCGAACAGCGCGGCCTCGTCGCCACCGGTGCCCGCGCGAACCTCCAGGAAGACGTTGCTGTCGTCATCCGGGTCCTTGGGCACCAGCAGGCGCTTGACCTCTTCCTCCAGCTCCTCGAGTTCCGCTCGTGACGAGCGCCACTCCTCCTCGGCCAGCTCGCGCATCTCCGGATCGCTGTCTTGGCGCATCTGGTCGGCCGCCTCGATGTCGCCTTCGGTGCGGCGATAGGCGAGCCAGGCCCCGACCAGCGGCTCGAGTTCGGCATACTCGCGGGAGTAGTCCCGGAAACGCGGTTGATCGGCGATCACCTCGGGCTCGGAAAGAAGCGCGGACAGCTCCTCGAAGCGGTCCTGGAAGGCGTCGAGTCGTTCGCGCAAAGACGCTTTCATGCCCAGTCCTGTATTGTCATACCGAGTCCTGTGTCTTGGCGGGCCCCTCGATGAGCAGGTTATCGGCCGCCTGGATGATATCGTGACGTGACTGGCCCGATGCTTCGCGCAGGCGCAGCGTCGGACCATGCATCAATTTGTTGGCCAACTGGTGCGAAAGCCGCTTGATCACCGTCTCGGGATCCTCGCCGCGCGCCAATTGCGCCAGTGCCTCCGCTTCGGAGTCGCGCCTGAGCGCTTCGCCGTGCTGACGATAACGCCGAATCAGGTCCCCCGCGCCGCGAACCCGGCGCTGGTGCAACCAGTGCTCGACGCCACTGTCGATCAGCGCCTCGGCCTGCCGCGCGGCGACCTCGCGATGACGGCGGTTTTCGGCGATCACCTGCTGCAGATCGTCAACGCTATAAAGGAAGACATCGTCGAGATCGCCCACTTCGGGCTCGATATCCCGCGGCACCGCGATGTCGACCATGAAGATGGGCCGATGACGGCGCACCTTGAGCGCACGCTCGACCATACCCTTGCCGAGGATCGGCAATTCACTGGCCGTGGAAGCGATCACGATGTCCGCCTGCTCCAGCGCCTGCGGGATGGCGCTGAGCTCGATCGCCCGTCCACCGCAGTCGTCGGCCAGCGCCTGGGCTCGCGCCAGGGTGCGATTGGCAACGGTCAGCCCCATGATGCCCGCCTCGCGAAGATGGCGCGCAACCAGCTCGACCGTCTCCCCGGCGCCAATCAGCAGGGCGCGGGCCCGGCTGAAATCATCGAAGATCCGGCTGGCCAGACTGACCGCCGCGTAGGCAACCGATACGGGGTTCTCGCCGATCGAAGTCTCGCTTCGGACCTGCTTGGCGATGGAGAACGTATGCTGGAAGAGACGCTCCAGCTCGCTGCCGAGTCCCGCGTGCTGACGCGCGATCTGATAGGCATCCTTGAGTTGACCGAGGATCTGCGGCTCGCCCAGCACCATCGAGTCCAGCCCGGCTGCCACTCGCATCAGATGCTTTGCGGCCTCGCCCTCGTGGTAGTGATAGGCACAGTTCAACAACTCCTCGGCCGGCATGCCGTGGAATGTCCCCAGCCACTCCAGCAATTGACGCTCACCTTCGGCCACGGTGATGCAATACAACTCGGTCCGGTTGCAGGTGGAGAGCACCGCCGCCTCGCGCACGTCGGGCAGGGCCCGCAGCTGCGTCAGCGCGGACTCGAGCTGTGCCGGCGAGAAGGCGACACGCTCGCGCATGTCGACAGCGGCCGTCCTATGATTGATACCCAGTGCTAGCAGCGTCATGAAATCACGGTCACTTTCTTGCGTGGACCCGGCCCTCGCGCCTTCGAGCATCATGCGGCGCGCCGGGATGGAACGCGACGGATGTCAGGTCGTCAGACGCTCCATCAATGTTCGCGACCGGCCAGTGGCCAAGACGCCAAGACATACCAGCCGACGGCGGGCCCCAACCGGGGCCCGTTCACACTATAGGCCGCGAGCCGCGTTGCTGCGTCAAGTGCGTTCAGGCAAGGCGCGGGACGCCGGTAAGAGTCGTTTCCTGATCCCGTCACCCAACGAAGCCTGGACGGACCTGACGCGCAGCCAAGGGGCAGGCCCACGTGTCACCCGTCGAGCGAAGCGGCGCCATTTTAGCACAACCGGAAGACGCTTAGCAGGCAATGAATCAGGCCCGCGATGGCTGTCTCCGCGATTGACCCCGGCCCGCCAGCCGCTATGCTGGACCCATTGATCGATCTCGAGGGCCGCATGCCTAAAAGTCTGTTATCCGCCGCCATCTGTGCGGCCCTGTTGGCTGGCTGCGAGAGCCTGTCGGGCGGTTCCATGTCGCCGCCTGTCGATGACCCGTTAGCGACGGCACCGCCGGTCTCCAGTGGCTTCGATGCAGAGGGTCTCTCCCAGGTGCTGCTCTCCGAGATGGCTGGCCAACGCGGCGATTTTCATCGTGCCGCGATGGGTTACCTGGCGGCCGCCGAGCGTTACCGCTCCGCCCCCCTGGCCGAGCGTGCCACCTTGGCCGCGCGCTATACCGACGATACGGCGCTGCTGAATGCCACGGCGGAACGCTGGCAGCAGTTGGCACCTGAGGATACGGCTCCGGAAAAGCTGCTGTCGGGAATCGCAGTAGATCGCGGCAACTGGCCGGCGGCCCTGCAGCACAGGCTGGAACTCGCCCGGGCGGGGGAAGATGCCCAATTGCTCGATCTGGCAGACCTGATGGTGGAGTCCCAAGCGGAACTGCCGCCGCTGATCGCTCAACTGCGCGACTTCACCGCCACCTTCCCCGACGATGCCGACGCCCAGATGGCGACTGCCCGACTGGAGGCCGCCGACGGCCGGGTGGATGAGGCCCAGCAGCGCCTGAAACGCCTGACACGACAACACGCCGAGCTACCCGAGCTCTGGCTGGCCCGATCCCAGATCGCCCTCGAGGCCGGCGACTACGCCCAGGCCACCGCGACCGCCAGGCGTGGCCAGGAGCTCTCTCCCGATGACGACCGGTTCCTGCTGGCAATGGCCCAGGCCCAGATCGCCAATGGCGACATCTCCGCCGCCGAAGGCCAGATCGATCAGCTGTTGGCGCGGCACAACGCGACCCCATCGCTGCGGATCGGCCTCGCCCAGCTCTATCTCGAGGCGGGAGCGATCGAACCCGCCCGCCGATTGCTGCTGCCACTGCTCGACCGCGATGACACGCCGCCGGCCACCTATCTGGTACTGGGGAGCATTGCCGAGACCCAGGGTGAGATCGAGAACGCGCTTCTTTACTACCGCCAGGTACCCGTGGGTCCGGGTTTCCTCGATTCACGTGCGCTGGCCACCCGGATGCTCACCGCCGACGGTCGCACCGACCAGGCCCAGCAGTTCTTGCGCATCGAGATTCTGCGCCACCCCGGCCAACGCGTCGCGCTGACCCAGATCGGCCTGCAGGCTCTCGACAATGTCGATCGGACAGCGGCGGCGGATACGTTGCTTGCCAGCAGCCTCGAGCAGGCCCCGGACGACGCCGACCTCCTCTATACTCGTGCCATGCGCGAGTTCGAACGTGGCAACGTCGAGACAATGATGAGCCAGATGCGTCAGCTCATCGCCAGGTACCCCGACAATGCCGCCGCGCTCAACGCCCTGGGTTATACCCTCGCGACGACAACCGAGAACTACGACGAGGCGCAGGAGCTCATCGAAAGAGCTCATGCCCTCGAGCCGCAGAGCCCTGCGATCCTCGACAGCCTGGGATGGGTGTATTTCAAACGCGGGGAGACCCGCAAGGCGCTGGGCTACCTGCGCCGCGCCTACGCTGGCCAACCCGATCAGGAGGTTGCCGCGCATCTCGCCGAAGTCCTGGTCGCGCTCGATCATCAGCGAGAGGCACGGGAACTGGTTAAATCCGCGCTTGCCGACAGCGAAGTCCATCCGGATATCGACGACCTGTTGACCCGCTATCCCCAGTTGGCCCCGCAGCCCTAGGCCCGGGGGCGAGGTAGACGAACTCGCGGTTCTTGACGACCTGGCGCCCCTGTTATCGTATACGCCCCCATCTGCACACCGGAATCATCCGCGCTCGACAGGAATTTGCCATGTCTCCAAGCCTTTTTGCCAATGCTCAGCCACGCCACCTGTCGTTCCCGTCTCGACGCTGGTGGCAGCCACTGGGGGCGCTGCTTCTGCTCGCCTGGCTGGCCGGCTGCGCCGGACAAGCACCAGCCCCGGAGGTGCCGCGACAGCCCGATGACTGGCAGCGGCAACAGCAGGACCTGGCAGCGCTGGATACCTGGACGGTCGCCGGCAAGGTCGGGCTACGCACCGCAGAAGAGAGCCGCAGTGCCAACCTGGACTGGTCCCAGGCACCCGATCACTACCGCATGCTGATCAGCGGTCCCTTCGGCGCCGGACGCAGCGTGCTCGAGGGCCGCCGGGGTGCCGTCACCCTGACCACCGGCGATGGCCGCTTCGAGGCATCGTCGCCGGAAGCGCTGATGCAGCAACAGCTGGGATGGTCGCTGCCGATATCGGCGCTGGACTATTGGGTGCGAGGGCTCCCCGCGCCGGGCCGGATCCATCAGCAGAGCGATGACGAACTCGGCTTCCCCAGGACCCTGAGCCAGGATGGCTGGACCATTCACTACCGGGACTGGACCTATGCCGACTCGCTGTGGCTGCCGAGCCGCCTGATCATGACCTACGATGACATCCGCGCCACGCTGGTGGTCAACCAGTGGCAACCGGGGAGCGGCAGCGACAAGGCGCCGGAACAGGCGGCGGGATCGCCATGAGGTCGCTGACGCTGCCGGCGCCGGCCAAGCTCAATCGGCTGCTGCGGATCACCGGGCGTCGCGAGGATGGCTATCATTCGCTGCAGACGTTGTTCCAGATCCTGGATCGCGGCGACACGCTGCGGTTCGAGACGCCGCCCCGGGGGACCGATATCGTCTTGTCGCCGGCACTCGCCGGCGTCGCCGAAGCGGACAACCTGATCGTGCGTGCCGCCCGCCGGCTTCAACGCGAGACCGGCTGCCGGCAGGGCGCGACCATCACCCTGGAGAAGCGCCTACCGATGGGCGGTGGGCTGGGTGGCGGCAGCTCCAACGCCGCCACCACGTTACTGGCGCTCGACCGCCTGTGGGATCTCGGGCTCGGCATCGAGCGGCTGGCGACGCTGGGGCTGGAGCTGGGCGCCGATGTCCCGGTGTTCGTGCGGGGCCGCAGCGCCTGGGCTGAGGGTGTCGGCGAGCGTTTGAGCGCCGTGGATCTCGAGCCGGCCTGGTTCGTCATCCTTCATCCTGGCGTGGAAATCTCCACGGCGGCGATTTTCGGCCACCCCGGTTTGACACGCGATAGCACGGTCATTAGTATGCGTCGCGCACTCGATGGGGCTGGCCCCGAAGCGGTGTGGCGCAACGACTGCGAGCGCATCGTGCGAGCGCTTCATCCGGAGGTCGATCGCGCGCTGGACTGGCTTGGCCAGTACGGCCACGCGATGCTGACAGGGACTGGCGCCTGCGTCTTCTGTCCGCTGGACGGCGAAACGCAGGCCGATCAGGTACTGCAGCAGGTCCCGGATGAATGGCAAGCCTTCAAGGCCCGCGGTTGCAATCTGTCGCCACTGCACCAGGCTTTGGATCTTGCCGAAGGTTTGGGTCAGGCCCAAGCGTGACGTCTTCGATCTGAAAACCGAGACTTACGTGGTTTTCATCAGTCTTTTCAGACGAATGACGACTTCACGACTGGTTTTGCCCTCAAACCTAGCCAACGGTTTGCGCTTTTGCGCATAATGAGCGCGACCGATGATTGCTGGGGTATCGCCAAGTGGTAAGGCACTGGTTTCTGGTACCAGCATTCCCAGGTTCGAATCCTGGTACCCCAGCCACTTCCTGAATTTCGACAAGCCTGCAAACGGAAACCGGGACGCGATGGCCGCTCAGCCCACACGATTTCCCCACCGACGTTGCGGTTCTTTTCCCTGCCGTCTCGACGCACGATTTCGATGCCGCCCCGCATCGCAAGCGGGCGGGCGTGGTGTTTCGGCAACCTCTCGTCTCGTACGCTACCGGCAGTCTTGTCACCCGTCCTGGCTTGAACCGAATGTCCCCTACTGACCTTCAACAGCTCCCAAAGGTGGCCGCGCGTGTCTAAATTGATGGTTTTTACCGGTAACGCCAATGTCGGACTCGCCTCCAAGGTAGCCGAGAGTCTCGATAACCGGCTCGGCCATGCCACGGTCGGCCAGTTCAGCGATGGCGAAATCGCTGTCGAGATCAATGAAAACGTGCGCGGTAAAGACGTCTTTATTCTCCAGTCGACCTGCGCGCCGACCAACGACAACCTGATGGAACTGATCCTGATGGTCGATGCGCTGCGCCGCGCTTCGGCAACGCGGATCACCGCGGTGGTGCCCTACTTCGGCTACGCCCGCCAGGATCGCCGGGTGCGCTCCGCCCGAGTGCCGATCTCGGCCAAGGTCGTGGCGGACATGATGGTCAAGGCCGGCGTCGACCGAGTCATGACCATGGACCTCCATGCCGACCAGATCCAGGGCTTCTTCGACGTGCCGGTGGACAACGTCTACGGCTCGCCGATCCTGCTCGACGACATCGAGCGCCAGAACTATGACGATCTGGTGGTGGTCTCCCCTGACGTGGGCGGCGTGGTGCGCGCTCGCGCCATCGCCAAGCAGCTCAACGTCGACCTGGCGATCATCGACAAGCGCCGCCCTCAGGCCAACCAGGCCCAGGTGATGCACATCATCGGCGACATTCAGGACCGCACCTGCGTGGTGGTCGACGACATGGTCGATACCGCCGGCACCCTATGCAAGGCCGCCGAGGCGCTGAAGGCCCACGGCGCCCGTCGCGTGGTCGCTTATGCCACGCACCCGATCCTTTCCGGACCCGCCGTGGACAATATTAGCGGTTCGGTGCTTGACGAACTCGTCGTTGCCGATACCATACCGCTCTCCGAACCTGCACGTCGCAGCGGCAAGATCCGTCAATTGACGGTCGCCGGCCTGATTGCCGAAGCCATCCGGCGTGTCAGTAACGAAGAATCCGTCAGCGCGATGTTTCACTGATCCCTCCCGACACCGGAAACGGGGCGGGAGCGAACAGCGAAGCACGCGTGGATACGTGAGCCACTGCCGTGATGGCAGTGGTTCCTGCTGGAACGGCATCGTCTGGTCGCGGGCGATGCCGATTCCTTTACTTGACCACTAGAGGTGACAATCCATGTCCCATTACACCCTGACCGCCAATGTTCGTAAGGAGCTGGGGAAAGGTGCGAGCCGCCGCCTGCGCCGCAAGAACGAACAGGTCGCCGCCATCATCTACGGTGGCGAAGCCGCCCCGCAGCCGATCACCATCGACAAGCCGGCCTTCTACAAGGCGATCGAAGACGAGGCGTTCTTCTCCTCGGTCATCGATATCAAGGTCGACGGCAAGAGCGAACAGGTCGTCATCCGTGATCTTCAGCGTCATCCGTACAAGGCGCTGATCACTCATGCCGACTTCATGCGCGTCGATGCGACCCACGAGCTGACCCTGAACGTCCCGCTGCACTTCCTCAACGAAGAGAACTGCAAGGGCGTCAAGGATGAAGGTGGCGTGATCCACGTCCTCAACAACGACGTCCAGATCAGCTGCCTGCCGTCCAAGCTGCCGGAGTACCTCGAAGTCGACGTCGCCAACCTGGGCCTCGGCGAGACCATCCACCTCTCCGACCTCAAGCTGCCGGAAGGTGTGACCCTGGTCGAGCTGACCCACGGCGAAGAGCACGATGCCGGCGTGGTCAGCGTGACTCACCCGACCGTGTCGCGTGACGACGAAGTCGCCGGTGAAGGCGTCGACGAAGATGGCGAGCCGAAAGACGACGCATAATCTTGTGTCAAAGACCGGATAACAGGCAGTCGGCATGGTAGTGAAAGCGATCATTGGGCTCGGTAACCCGGGGCCGGAATACGAAGACACTCGCCACAATGCCGGCGCCTGGCTGGTCGAGCAACTCGCTCGGGACGCAGCGCAGACGCTGCGTCCCGAGCGCAAGTTTCTGGGTCTGTATGCCAAGATCCGTCTGAGCGGGCACGACCTGCACCTGCTCAACCCCACCACTTTCATGAATCGCAGCGGCGCCTCCGTGGCCGCGCTGTGCCAGTTCTTCAAGATCGCCCCGGACGAGCTTCTCGTCGCCCATGACGAACTCGATATCGCCCCCGGCTGCGCCCGTTACAAGACAGGCGGCGGGCACGGCGGGCACAACGGTCTGCGTGACATCGTCAGCGCGCTGGGCAATACCAACGGCTTTCACCGCCTTCGCGTCGGCATCGGCCACCCCGGTAGCGCCAAGCTGGTCACCAATTACGTGCTCGGGCGTCCCGGCAAGGCAGAGCGCCAAGCCATCGACGATGCGCTTCTCGAAACCGTACACACCCTCCCCGACGCCCTCGACGGCCAATGGGCCAAGGCGATGAATCGCCTGCACAGCTTCAAGAGCTGAGCAATGAGAAAGAGGACGAAACAGGGCTGCCTCGGCACTCGAGCGCGTGGCTTCCAGGCGCGCGGCGCCGTTCTTTCCTCTTCCTTCTGCTGCGGCGTCCCGTAGAATAGCGAGCCTCTCTTTCAGCTTTTCCTGCACATCAACTCGGATACATCCTATGGGTTTCAATTGCGGCATCGTCGGCCTACCCAACGTCGGCAAGTCGACGCTCTTCAACGCCTTGACGCGCTCCGGCATCGACGCCGAGAACTTCCCCTTCTGCACCATCGAACCCAACACCGGTATCGTGCCGATGCCCGACCCGCGACTCGACAAGCTGGCCGAGATCGTCAAGCCGGAGAAGGTCGTGCCCACGACCATGGAGTTCGTCGATATCGCCGGCCTGGTCGAGGGCGCCTCCAAGGGCGAAGGCCTGGGCAACCAGTTCCTGGCCAACATCCGCGAGACCGACGCCATCGCCCACGTGGTGCGCTGCTTCGATGACGACAACGTCATCCACGTCGCCAACCAGGTCGACCCCACCGCCGACATCGAGACCATCAACCTCGAGCTCGCGCTGGCTGATCTCGATGCGGTGGAGCGCTCGATTCAGCGTCTGACCCGGGTGGTCAAGGGCGGCGACAAGGAGGCGATCGCCACCAAGGCGATCCTCGACCGCATCCAGCCCCATCTCGCCGAGGGCCAACCACTGCGCAGCTTCGGCCTGGACGAGGATGAACAGCGCCAGTTGCGCAGCTTCGGTTTCCTGACGCTCAAGCCGACGATGTACATTGCCAACGTCAACGAAGACGGTTTCGAGAACAACCCCCATCTCGATACGGTACGCCGCATCGCCGCCAGTGAGAACGCCGTCGTGGTGCCGGTGTGCAACAAGCTGGAAGCGGAGATCGCCGAGCTCGAGGATGAGGAGCGCGCCATGTTCCTCGACGAGATGGGCATGGAGGAGCCTGGGCTCGATCGCGTCATTCGGGCCGGCTATGGCCTGCTGGGCCTGCAGACCTACTTCACCGCAGGCGTGAAGGAAGTGCGGGCGTGGACGGTCAAGGTTGGCGCCACCGCCCCCCAGGCGGCGGGCGTGATCCATACTGACTTCGAGAAGGGTTTCATCCGCGCCGAAGTGGTCAGCTATGACGATTTCGTGGCGCTGGGCGGCGAGAACGGCGCCAAGGAAGCCGGCAAGTGGCGCCTGGAAGGCAAGGCCTACGTGGTCCAGGACGGCGACGTCATGCACTTCCGCTTCAACGTCTAGCCGAGGCCACCCCCGAACTGGATGTGGATTTCGAAAAGCGTTGACGTTTCATCGGGTTATGGTAGTATTCGCAACCGTTGTCGGGCGACTCGATTTGCCCTTCAGGCTACGTAGCTCAGCTGGTTAGAGCACATCACTCATAATGATGGGGTCCCCTGTTCGAATCAGGGCGTAGCCACCAGATATCACGACAAGGCCCGCCGTTCTCGCGATCGGCGGGCCTTGTCGTTTCCGGCTGGTCCGCGTCGGCCGACTCGTTCGAGCCGGCCGGCGGCGGCTTAGAGGGCGCGGCGGCGACTCACCTCGATATAGGCCGCTCGCAGGCGCTGGGCCACCTCACCGGGATGTCCGTCGCCGACCGAGACCCCATCGATCGCGATGACCGGTGTCACGAACGAGGAGGCCGAGGTAACGAAGCACTCCCTGGCCTGCTGTGCCTCCTCGACGCTGAACGCCCGCTCCTCGAGCTGCAGTGACAGCGCTTCGGCGAGCGTCATGACGGCGGCCCGGGTAATGCCCGGCAAAATGGCGGATGAAAGCTCGCGGGTCACCAGGGTCGCGTCGTGCGTCAGCATCCACACATTATTGGAAGCCCCTTCGGTCACCATGCCGTCCTCGACCAACCAGGCGTCATCGGCCCCGGCAGCCTTCGCCGCCATCTTGGCCATGGCGGGATAGAGCAGTTGCACCGTCTTGATATCACGCCGTGCCCAGCGCCAGTCCGGCTGCGTGGCCACACGGATGCCCTCCCGGCCACTGCGAGCGTCGACCAGCGGCTTGGCCTGGGTGAACAGCACCAGCGTGGGCTGGGTATCGGCGTCGGGGTAGTGAAAATCCCGGTCGCCGGCGCTGCCTCGGGTCAACTGGAGGTAGACCATCCCCTCGTCCAGCGCATTGCGCCGAATCAGCTCGCGGTGGATCGCCAGTAGCGTCTCCTCGTCCCACGGAAGCGCTATCTCGAGCGCGGCGGCGGAGCGCTTCAGGCGCCCCATATGGCCGGGGAAGTCGATCAGCTTGCCATCCAGCACCGAAGAGACTTCGTAGACGCCATCGGCAAGCATGAATCCCCGGTCGAAGATCGATACCGTGGCGTCCCGCTCAGCGACGTAGTCGCCATTCACGTACACCGTGCGCTGTGTCATCTCATTCATTTTCTTGTCTCGATCCTTGTGCGACGCGCCCTTCAGCCCCACAGGCGCGGCGAAGCCGGGTGGATGCCTGCCGCGTCGAAGCGCATGCCAGGCTCGCGATCCCGGGCCAGCAGCAGCGGCCCGTCGAGATCGACCACGGCCGCCCCCTGGGCCACCAGTAGCGCCGGTGCCATCGACAGCGACGACCCCACCATGCACCCCACCATCACCTCGAATCCCCTGGCCAGCGCCTCGCGCTTGAGCGCCAGAGCTTCGGTCAAACCACCGGTCTTGTCGAGCTTGATATTGATCATGTCGTAGCGCCCCGTCAGCGCCGCCAGGGAGCTTCGATCATGGCAGGCCTCGTCGGCACACACCGGCAGTGGCCGCTCGATCTCCGCCAGTGACGCGTCATCCGCGGCGGGCAGCGGCTGCTCCACCATGTCGATTCCCAACTCGAGCAGAGCCGGCGCCAGGCGCTGATAGGCCTCGCGATCCCAGCCCTCGTTGGCATCGACGATGATTCGCGAATCCGGCGCCCCCTCGCGTACCGCCCGCAACCGCTCGATATCGCCCTCGCCACCCAGTTTCAGCTTCAACAGGGGGCGTGCGGCATGCTGCCTGGCCTTGTCGCGCATCATCGCCGGGCTATCGAGCGAGAGCGTGAAAGCCGTGATCTCGGCCACCGGCGCTGGCAGCCCGGCGAGTTGCCAGACCGGCGTTCCGCTGCGCTTGGCCTCGAGATCCCAGAACGCGCAATCTACCGCGTTGCGCGCCGCCCCGGCCGGCAGCCTAGCCTGCAGCGCCTCACGATCCAGCCCGTTGGCCAGATCGTCCTGCAGCGATTCGATCTGCGCGATGACGCTCGCCACCGACTCGCCATAGTGCGCATAGGGCACGCACTCGCCGCGCCCGACATGAACGTCGTCGCTCAGGGTCGCCACCACGACCCGCGCGTCGGTGCGCGAGCCGCGGGAGATGGTGAACACCTCGGCGAGCGGGAAGACCTGCTCCTCGACGCGCAGCTTCAACATGCCGCCACCGCCTCCGCCAGTCGTTCTGCGCCCTGGCGATAGGGATCCACGCACGGCAGTCCCAGCCGCGATTCGAGTGCTTCAAGATAGCGATCCGCCTCGTCGGCGGGCATGGCGGCGGTGTTGACCGAAACGCCGACGACCTGACAGGCGGGATTCACCACCTGGGCCAGCGGCAGCGCAGTATCGCGCAGTTGCTCGAGCGTCGGCAGCGAGTAATGGGGCAGGCCGCGCATGTGCGTGCGGGTCGGCTCGTGACACAGGATCAGCGCATCGGGCTGGCCGCCGTGGATCAACGCCAGCGTCACGCCAGAGTATGAGGGATGAAACAGACTGCCCTGCCCTTCGATGATGTCCCAGTGGTCGTCGTCATTGTCCGGCGTCAGCCACTCGATCGAACCGGCCATGAAGTCGGCGACGACGGCATCCAGCGGCACGCCCTCGCCGGTGATCAGGATCCCGGTCTGGCCGGTGGCGCGGAAGCTCGACTTCACGCCGCGTTCGCGCAACGCGATATCCAGCGCCAGCGCCGTGTACATTTTGCCGATGGAACAGTCCGTTCCCACCGCCAGGCAACGTTTGCCCCGACGCGGCTTGCCGTCGCCGATCGGATACTGGACCTGAGGCACGCGCACGTCGACGAGGCGTCCGCCATGCTTCTTCGCGGCCTCGACCAGCACCGGCTCGTCACGCAGCAGATTGTGCAGACCGGAAGCGATGTCCATTCCGGCGGCCAGTGCCTCCTCGAGCACTGCAATCCAGCTGCGGGAGATCACCCCGCCACGGTTGGCCGCGCCGATCACCAGCGTCTGGGCACCCTGCGCAACCGCGTCTTCGATCGTCAGGTCGGGAAGTTTCATGTCCGCCTGGCAGCCCGGCAACCGATACTGACCCAACGCATATTCCGGACGCCAGTCACGGATACCCTGCGCCACCTTGGCGGACAACGGGTCGGGCACATCGCCCAGAAAAAGCAGGTAAGGGGTCTTGAGCATGAGGGTTATCTCTATCCAATGTCTCGGGTAGTGCAGTGTCTCGGGTGGTGGCACCGCGATCATGACGACGCCATTACATCATGGTTTCCGGCAACAACAGTGAAATGGCGGGAAATGCCAACAGCAGTGCCAGCACGATCAGGTCACACAGCACGAATGGCCAGACCCCGGCAAACACCTCGTTGATCTTGACGCCCTTGCCGGCCGCGCCCGCCAGCGCGAAGGCGTTGAGTCCCACGGGCGGGGTCACGCCAGCGATCTCGCACATTTTCATCGCGATAACGCAGAACCATACCGGGTGATAGCCCAGCTCCACAACGATGGGAAACACGATCGGCAGCGTCAGCGCAAAGGCGGCGGCTGGCACCACGACCATCCCCATCAGAAACCAGATGAGCAGGATCAGGCCCAGCACCATCCACGAGGGCACGTCCCAGGAGACCATGAAACTGGATATCTCGAACGGGATGCGTGTCAGGCCCAGGAAGCGACTGAAGAACAGCGCCGCGATGATGATGAAGAACAGCGTCGTGGTGATGCCCGCCGATTCGCGCAGCGCCCCACGCAGTCTTGGCATCGAGCGCAACGGTCCGCCGACCAGGCCGAGCAGCAGCGCCCCGAGCGCGCCGATGGCACCCGCTTCGGTCGCCGTGAACAGGCCGCTGTACATGCCGCCGATAACCACGCCACCGAGCGCGAGTATCTGCCACAGGTCCCGCACGCCACGTACTCGGTCACGCACCGTGACCTCGCGCTCCTCGGCATCGATCGGCGCCAGTCGTGGATGGCGTTTGGCGCGCCACACGATCGAAAGTGTATAGACGATCGCGGTCAGAATGCCTGGGAGAATGCCCGCCATGAACAGCTGGCCGACCGACACGCCGGTGAAGATCGAGAACAGGATGAACATGCCGCTGGGCGGGATCATCGCCGCCAACGATCCCGAGCAGGCGATACTGCCCAGCGCGAAGCGCTTGTCGTAGCCGTAGCGCCGCATCTCGGGATAGGCGATACGGCCGAACACGCTGGCCGTGGCCAGCGAAGAGCCGCAGACCGTGGAAAAGGCCGCACTACCGAATGCCGTGGCCACCGCCAGCGACCCCGGCACCCTCGCCGCCAGCCGGTGGATCCCCTTGTAGGCCTGCTCGGCAAAGCCACTGGCCGCCGCCAGCGCGCCCATCAGGACGAACAGCGGCAATACGGTAAAGGTCGGCGAGGCGATCGCCGTATACATGGTATCGCCCAACAACGATGACGCGCTGGACGGCGTCAAAAGCGTGGCAATACCGATGAAGCCGACCAGCAGGAAGTTGATGGCCAGCGGCACACCCATGACCAACAGCAGCAGCAGCACCGCAATGCCGCCGATACCTATCAGCGTGAAATCCATGATCATATCCGTGTTCAGAATAAGACTGTCGAGAGACCGTCCGGCGATGCCGGCCGAATCGTCGCGCCCCCACCCGGCAAGGTCCGGCCACCGATCACTCGTCGTGCGCTGCCCGCCTGAACTGGCGCGACAAGCTGCGGCAGAGTTGCAGGCCATACAGGACGAGCGCGGCGAACATCACGAACTTGATCGGGTAAACGAGGATCGGGCGCGGCCCGGCAATCGCCTGGCGGCTGTCGAACGCACCGATGGCGTTATGCCATACCGCCCAGCCGACGATCACGATCGTGGCCAGCGACACCAGCGTGACGAAGCCATTGAGACAGCGTCCGGCGATACCCTGCAGCCGTTCCGGCAACCATTCGACGCGAATATGGGCGTCCTGCTCCTCGGCATGGGAGAGCCCGAGATAGACGATCGCGATCATGGTGAACATGGCCAGTTCGGAGACGCCATAAAGGGGGCGGGAGAATCCCCGCGCCACCAGATCGACGACCATGAACAGCACCACCACGATCAACAGCCAGCCGCACAGTTCGGCCAGGCCGCGATTGAGCAGGGTCAACAGGCGCGGCCTCCGCGACCGTCGAGCCTCCGTCCCCGCTCGCGGCTCATGCTGCGCCCGCTCAGTCATGGGCCACGCCACCCGAGCCAGCGTCGATGATCGCCTTCATTCGCTCGATGATCTGCGCGGGCTTTTCGGCGCCGGCCTTCTCGGCACTCTGAATCCAGGTCTCGCGGTTGGATGCCACCGCCGGCAATGACACGAACTTCTCGATATCCTCGTCCGACGCGGCCGTCACCGTATAGCCGGCGTCCTGCTGCACCTTGACGATGCGATCGAACTCGTTGTCGTAGTATTCGCCAAAGGTCTTCTCCGCCTGCGCCGCGGCCTGTTCGAACCAGCCCTGCATCTGCGGGGACATGGCGTCCCACTTGCGCTGGTTGATGGTCAGGATCATGGGAACCGCAAGCCACAGTCGGCGCGAGGTGAGGATGTTCGGCGCGACCTCGTCCATGCCGGTCCGGTTGAGGCTGTCGTAATTGGTGAAGACGCCATCGATGGCCCCCGACTGCAGCGACTGGTAGGTGTCGCTCCACGGCACCGACACCGGCGTCGCTCCCAGATCCCCCAGCAGGTTGAGCATCCACTGGCTGGAAGCCCGGACACGCTTGCCGCGAAAATCGTCGAACGACGTCACCGGCTCGCGAAAGACCCCTGCATATGGCAGATAGGGGTAGATGTAGATGATGTGCTGCCCCTGCTGGGTGAACTCCTCCCGCAACTGTGGCACCTGATCATAGACGTCGTGATAGACCGACATGATGTCGGCGTAATTTTCCGGCCCTTCGGGGAAGAGCTGGAAAGCCCCGTTCAGCAACAACCGGTTGGGATAGTAATTGATGTTGATGTAGCCCATGTCGGCGACACCGTTGCTGACACCACCAAGAATCTCGTCGCCCTGCATGACCGACGCGCCCCAATAAGGGATTACTTCTATCTCGCCGCCGGACACCTCGTTGAGCGCATCGAGAAAGCCTTTCTCGGCGGCGCCACGCAGGCCGTTCGGTGCGGTATTGGTCGCGTAGGTCAGCGTGTCCGCAGCAGCGGGAGCGGGCGCCATGGCGACGGTCGCACCCACGGCCAGGCTGACGGCGGCGGCGGATATCAGATGGCGCCAGCGGCGGGATTCAGGATGAGTCAAAGACATGGGGTAACCTCGTTTTCGTTGTCATTGTCGTCGAGCTCGTCGCCAAGCCCGCCAAAAAAAGTGTCAGCGATCCGACACGCAGCTGTCTCATGCTTTTTCGTCGACAGCCCATAACCCGGTGTTAACGGGTTGTCGGCGTCACGGTCCCTCGCGCCGGAGAAGCCGACCGGCACGCCGGCGCACGTCGCCATCGACCCAGGTCTCGTTGCCGTTGACCATGACCCAATCGATCCCCACCGCTGGCGTGGTCGGCTCGACGAAACTGGCGCCATCGAGAATGGTGTCGAAGTCGAACAGGGTCAGGTCGGCGAATGCCCCCTCGCGAATCACGCCGCGATCGGTCAGACCGAAACGGGCCGCCGACATCGACGTCATCTTGCGGATCGCTTCGGGCAGCGAGAAAAGCCCCTCATCGCGGCAGTAGTGGCCGATCACCCGGGGGAAACTGCCCCAGAGGCGCGGGTGCGGGTTGGGGTCGCTCGGCAGGCCATCGGAGCCGATCATGGTCAACGGATGCGCCAGTACGCGGCGCACGTCGCGCTCGTCCATGTTGTGGTAGATCGCCCCGGCCGGCATCAGCCGGCGTGCCGCCTCGGCCAGATCCACGCCCCACTCCTCGGCAATGGTGGAGAGCAGCCGCCGGCCCTGTTCGGGGTGTGGCTTCGACCAGGTGATCAGGATGTCGAACTGGCCCGACACCCGCCATAGATCGAGCGTGGTGGAACAAGCAGCGTACGGATAGCAGTCGCAATGGCAGGGCTGGCGTTGCGCGGCCTGCTCGAGCTTCTCGATCGCATGTTCGCTCTTGCCCCAGTTGTCGACGTCGGCGCACTTCAGGTGGGAGATCACCAGCGGCACTTGCCCATGCCGGGCCGTCTCGAAGGCCTCGTCCATCGCCTCGAACAAGGCCTCGCGCTCGTTGCGCATGTGGGTGGTATAGATCCCGCCCGCTTCGCCGACGACCTCGACCAGCGCCTTGACCTCTTGAGTCGGCGCCTGACGCGCGTTGGTGTAGGCAAGTCCCGTGCTCAAGCCGATCGCCCCCGCCCGCAGTGCCGCGCGCAGCGTCTCGCGCATGGCCTCGATCTCGACCTCGCTGGCAGGCCGATCGAAACGATCCATCACCCCCGCCCGCAGCGTGGTATGACCGATCAGCGCCGCCACGTTGACGGCGGGCATGGCGGAGTCCACGGCCGAGGCGAAGTCCCCGAAGGTGTCGAAGAAGTCGTCGGCCTCGCCCAGCAGGTTCATCGGGTCCGGGACCTCACCGTCGATCTTGACCGGCGAGGCACTGATACCGCAGTTGCCGACGATGACGGTGGTGACGCCCTGGCTGATCTTGGGGCGCATCTCCGGTTGGCGAATCGCGCAACTATCATCGTGAGTATGCACGTCAATGAACCCCGGCGAGAGAAACCGCCCCGCGGCTTCGACCACCTGCGCGGCCTGCGTCGCATCCAGATCGCCGATCGCCGCGATTCGCTCTCCCTTCACGCCGATATCGGCCACGAATGGCTCGCGTCCCGTCCCGTCGACAACCTGGGCACGACGAATGATCACATCGAATGTCATGTTGTTCTCCTGATGGCGAGGTGCGGCCAACGTCTTGTCATTGAGGGGTTTGCAGCATCGTGCCGGGCTGAACGATCAACGCGTCCAGCCCGGCAGCACGCACCGCCTTCTCGCCCACGGGCGTCGTGATCAGGCGGCCGCCGCGGCCGACCACCTCCTCGCCGTCGAGCAGTCGTTGCCCATGGGCATAGGTCAACACGGGACGACGGCGTTCGAGATCGAGCACGCAGATATCCGCATCGGCACCCACGCCCAGATGCCCCTTGTCGCGCAGCCCGAGGATTCGCGCCGGATGCAGACTCGCCTTGCGCACGAAGCCATCCAGGCTCAAGGCATCGAGATGCACCAGCGCGAGGCCGCGCGCCACGATGTCGTTGCGTGGGATGCCACCGCCGTCGGTGGCCAGGGCATCCACCGCGAAGCGGCCATCAGGCCGCGTGGCCGTCACCAGCCGCAGACGTGGCTCGGGCGGATTGGCACGAAAACTGATACCGATGAGCGACCCGCAGGCGCGCCAGGCGGCCAGCCCCTCGGCCCCACCCACCAGTTCGATGACGCCGTCGCGCTCCAGATTGACCAGCGCCCAGCCGGCCAGAATCGCCTCGGCCATCCCCTCGGTGGTGGCCGGATATCCGCCACGTTCGAGTCCGAAGGCGGCCAGTCGGCTGCCGGGAACGCCATCGATGCACTCGCCACTGACACCATTGAACGGCGCGAGATAGGATTCCGAACGGATATGCGGATGAGCCGCCAGCAGCCGCAATGCCTCTTCGCCCTCGGCGACGGCATCATGGATCTGACCGCGGCAGTAGCTGTTGATATGCGCCAAGTGAAGCGGATGTCCGGCGCTCAGTTCGCACGCCTCCCGCATACCCTCGATATTGGAGCCGGCCGACCGCGTGCCGGCATGAAAGGCCGCGTACGCACCTTGCCCTGCAGCCGCTGCGATGGCCTGCGCCGTCGCGTCGGCCGTCAATGGATAGTGCCCACCCAGAAGCTTCAGCCCGATCGCGCCCTGACTCAGGGCGTGACTCAACGCATCCTCGATATCGCCCCGGCCGGGGTCGGCGGAGGCGATGGTGTGTCCCGGACGCAGATAGTTGACGCAGGCGATGCTCAGCCCGCAACCGTGACGGACCGCCAGATCGACGACACCCTCGATGGGTCCGGCCATATCCAGCGCGGTGGTCACGCCCGCCAGCGCCAGCATGCGATGGCCGCATCCTCCACCCAGGAAGGGCGAGAGATGCACGTGCATGTCGACGATACCCGGTATGACCAGCAACCCCGTCAGATCGTGCTCGCGTCTTGCCCCACCGGCGATGGTCGGCGCCACCTCGACGATTTTTCCATCGCGCAAGGCAATGTCCCGAATGTCGTGCACCCCGTTGGCCGGGTCGACGACGGTGCCGTTGCGCAGCAGGGTGTCATAACCTTCCATCATCTCCACACCTCGGCGATCAGCGTGACTGTCATGCTCGACATAGCGACCTTCTCCGCGGCGACTATTGCTGGCGCTCAACACCCGTCTGCGAGGTAATGCGCCCATAGTGTTCGATGCGACGATGACGCGCGAAATCGAAGATGGTTGTCTTGCCGAACTGGCAGCGTTCCATATCGCAGGTCGCCGTGATCAGCTCGTCTTCCTCGGTCTGCGCCCGGGCGACGACGAAACCGTCGGGATCGACGATGATCGAGCCACCCATCAGCGGAAACCCATCCTCGACGCCAGCCTTGGCCACGGCCACCGCCCAGGTCGCATTCTGGTAAGCCCCCGCCGTGACGGAGAGTTCGGAGTGATAGAGGCGCTGCTCCAGTCCCTCCCCTCGATTCTGGGAGTTCACCGACGGCGTGTTGTAGCCGAGCATCACCAGCTCGACCCCCTGTAATCCCATGACGCGCCAGGTTTCCGGCCAGCGGCGATCGTTGCAGATGCACATGCCCATCAGCGTGCCTTCGTTGTCGAAGGTCTCGAAGCCCAGGTCGCCGGGTTCGAAATAGCGCTTCTCGAGATGCTGGAAATCCCGCCCGGTGTCGTACTCGACATGCCCCGGCAGATGTACCTTGCGATACTTGCCGACGATCTCGCCCTCACGGTCGGTCACGATGGAAGTATTGAAATGGCGCCCTTCCGGCGTCAGCTCGGCATAACCGAACGAGATGGCGATACGGTGCTCTCGAGCGCGGTCGAACAGCGGCTGCGTCGCGGCGTTCGGCATCTCGCGCTCGAACCAAGTATCGACCTCGGCCTGATCCTCCATGTACCAGCGCGGGAAGAACGTCGTGAGTGCCAGTTCCGGAAAGACCACCAGGTCGCATCCGCTGGCCGCGGCCCGATCCAGCAGCGCGATCATTCTCGCCACTACCGCTTCACGCGTGTCTCGCTTCTGAATGGCTCCCATCTGAGCCGCGCCGATTACCCATTCACGCATTGCCGATCCACCTGCTGATGTCTTGTTGGTCGGCTCAGTGTCTGGATTCCGGGCGATGATGTCGTATACCGATTCATCGCCAGCCCATAACTTTTGATTAAGGCCGGGAAGCCGGGCCTTCGACAGCGGCGCTGAAACGGACGAACGCCGCTTCGAGGTGGGTGATGAAGAGACGAGCCAGTTGCGAGAGCGGTTCGGTCCGCGGATAGGCCAGACTCACCACCAGGCGCTGCTCGACCGGCAGGGGAACGGCAGTCAGGTGCCGGCTGCGCCAGCCGTGCCAGGTAAACTCATCGATCAGGGCGATACCGGCACCGGCGTCCGCCATGGCGCAGGCGTAGTGCGGAGAGTCGACCTCGGTGGCCGGCCGCCATGGCTCGCCGGCCGCCTCGAAAGCGGCACGGATATGCTGGCCGAACGGGGTTTCCGCGCCGTAACCGATCAGGTCATATTGGCGGAGTTCGGGCAGCGAGACCGTGTCGCGCGCCGCCAGCGGATGGTCGATCGGACAGACGCAGACCATGCCTGCGCGGTGCAGCGGGTTGGCCTCCAGGTTGGGATGATTCACCGGAAACAGCGAGATACCCAGATCGGCCTGACGGTCGAGCAGTTGGTCGCGCAACTGCGTATGACGCTGGCAATCCAGACTGACCCGGACATCATGCTCTTCCCGGAAGCTGGTGATCGCCCAAGGCACGATCTGATGACCGAGACTCGAACTGGCGGCGATGCGCACCACCCCATGGCGCCGCTGAGTCAGGTCATGCAGCGTATTGTTGACCCGCTGGACGTCGCGGTAGACGTTCTCCACGTCGCGGAACAGCCGACGCGCTTCCGGCGATGGGTAGAGCCGCCCCTTGATACGCCCGAACAGCGGAAAGCCGATGCGCTGCTCGGTATGGGAGAGCATCCGACTCACGGCCGGCTGGGAAATCATCAGGACGCGTGACGCGCCACTGATGCTGCCGGTGGTCATGATTGCCCGGAAAACCTCGATCTGCCGCAGATTCAGCGCCATGCTCCCCCTCCTCCCGATGGTCGGACGCGGCCTGATGCCGACGGTCACCCCGGCCACGCCTCCGCTGGAGCCCGCTACGCTGAAATGCTCCGCCTTATCCGGATATCACTCGATCAAGAGCGAATCGCGATTGAAGAATACCGTCAACGCCCGGATCAGATACGCCGGATCGCGGGTACCGGCCGTCTCGCGAATCGAGTGCATGCCGAACTGCGGCACGCCTACGTCGATGGTCGGCACGCCCAGCTCGGTCGCCGTGATCGGACCGATGGTGCTGCCGCAACCCATGTCGGCACGGGTCACGAACTGCTGCACCGGCACGTCCGCTTCCCGGCATAGGTCATGGAACAACGCTGCCGTCGTGCTGTTGGTCGCGTAGCGCTGGCTGGCGTTGACCTTGATCACCGGGCCGGCGTTGAGCGCCGGGCCATGGTTGGCATCGTGCTTGTCGGCGAAGTTGGGATGCACGGCATGGGCATTGTCGCAGGAGATCATCAGCGAACGCTGGATCAGCCTGACGAAGCCCTCGTCGCCCGCCTCGCCCAGCGCCGCGTTGAGTCGGCGCAGCACATCGGCCAGGAAGGGTCCCTGGGCACCGCAGGCGCTGGCACTGCCCACTTCTTCATGGTCGTTGGCGACGAACAGCGCGCCCTGTCGGCCATCGGAGGCCAATAGCGCCTCGACGCCGATGAAGCAGGAGAGCAGGTTGTCCAGTCGCGCGCTGGCAAGCATCTCGCCGCCGACGCCGACCCGCGAGGGAGGCTGAACGTCATAGAACCCCAGCTCGAAATCGACGATATCCGCCACCTCGAGGCCGTGTTCGCGCTCGATCCACTGTTTCAGCAGGCGATCGAGGTCGGGCGCGTCGCCGCCCTGCATCAGCAACGGCGCCATCTGCGTCTGCGCATTGAGGGGCCGGCCGTTGTTGGCTTCGCGATCCATGTGAATCGCCAGGCTGGGTATGATCGCAATCGGCTCTCTCACGTTCAGCAGCACCGCCTGAAGCTTCCCATCGGTACGGCGAACATGCACGCGCCCGGCAAGCCCCAGGTCACGGTCGAACCAGGGTGCCAGCAGCGCCCCGCCGTAGACCTGGACACCCAGTTGCAGCCAGCCCTTGTTGACGATCGCCGGTTGCGGTTTCAGGCGCAAGACCGGACTATCGGTGTGGGCACCTACCATGCGCAGGGTCTCGAGAGACGACGCCGGTAGCTGAAACGCGATCAAGGCACTATCGTTGCGCGTCACATAATATTTTTCGCCGGCTGACAATTTCCAGCTGTCAGTTTCCTTGAGCGACCGATATCCTGCCGCCTCCAGCCTGGCCACGAGGTTCGCGGTGGCGTGCCAGGGGGAAGGAGAACGCTGGAGAAAATCGATCAAGCGGTCTTCGAGAGCCTTGTCGGCAGCGTGGTCTGACATGGGTTTCCTCGGATGTCGGTCTGTAGTCATGCGGACTGACTGCTACAATAGGTCCCGGACCTGAAAAAGATTCATGGATCCGGTGGTCTTCTAGGGAATAGAGAGTGTACAGGAAACCGGGAGTGCTTCATTGATGACCCTGACTGTCGCCGCTCGGCACGCGGCCATGTGTTTGCTACTGCTGGCATGGAGCGTCACGGCGCTGGCCGGTCCCACCCCAACCGACGATCAGCGCCAGGCGGCGAGCGAAGTCGCCGAGTCTCTGCAGTACGGCTCCTATTCGGGAGTCGACCTCGACGACGAGTGGTCGAAACGCGCCTTCCAGCGTCTGCTCGACGTGCTGGACGACCAGCGTGCCTACTTTCTGCAGCGGGACGTCGATAATTTCAACGATCTGGATACATCGCTCGATGACGCGGTCAAGTCGGGCGACCTGGATCGCGTCTATGCATTCTATTCACGCTATCAGGATCGCGTGGAAGCGCGACTCCAGTGGCTGGTGGACAAGGTCGACCGCGGCATCGACTACGGCTACACCAGCGACGAGCGCCTGGCGCTGGATCGCAAGGACTACCCCTGGGCAGGCAGTGAAAGCGCGCTGGACGACCTCTGGAGCAAGCGGCTGGAGAATGCCGCACTGACGCTGTCGCTAAGCGACCAGTCGCCGGAAGAGATCCAGAAGACGCTGCACGACCGCTACACCAACCAGCTCAACCGGGTGCGCCAGACCAATGCCGAGGACGTGCTGGTGCTACTGATGTCGGCGGTGACCGGCACGGTGGATCCGCATACCGAATACTTCTCGCCGCAACAGAGCGAGTCCTTCGATATCCAGATGCGGCTCTCGCTGGAAGGGATCGGCGCGCTGCTGCAGAGCGATGGCGAGTACGTCAAGGTGTCGAGCCTGGTCCCCGGCGGCCCGGCGGACAAGGCCGGCGTCCTGCAGCCGGCGGATCGTATCGTCGCGGTGGGTCAGAACGAGGACGGCGACATGGTCAACGTCGTCGGGATGCGCCTCGACGAAGTGGTCGACCTGATTCGCGGGCCAAAAGGCTCGACGGTGAGGCTGGAGATCATTCCCGCCAAGGCGGTCGACGTGACCCGGACCCACACCATTAGGATCACCCGGGATACGGTCAAGCTCGAGGATCAGGCCGCCCACAGCCGGGTCGAGGAGATCCAGCGCGACGGCGAGACCCACAAGATCGGGATCATCACCGTGCCCGCCTTCTACGTCGACTTCGACGCCTGGCAGGCCGGCGAGTCCGACTACCGCAGCACCACCCGCGACGTGGCCAAGGAGATCGACAAGCTCAAGGCCGAGCAGGTCGAAGGCATCGTCCTCGACTTGCGTAACGATGGCGGCGGTGCCCTGCAGGAAGCCAACTCGATGATCGGGCTGTTCATCGATCGCGGCCCGACCGTCCAGGTGCGCGACGCGCGAGGGCGGATCAATCTCTATGGCGATACCGATGCCGGCGTCACCTATGACGGCCCCCTTGCCGTGCTGGTCAACCGGCTGTCCGCGTCGGCCTCGGAGATCTTCGCCGGCGCGATACAGGATTACGGTCGTGGACTGGTGGTCGGTAGCCGGACCTTTGGCAAGGGCACCGTGCAGACGCTCACCGACCTCAGCCATGGTCAGCTCAAGCTGACCCGGGCCAAGTTCTATCGCATCTCGGGCGAGAGCACCCAGCACCGCGGCGTCGAACCGGACATCATCTACCCGAGCCTGATCGACCCGGATCAGATCGGCGAGAGTGCCCTCGACAACGCCCTGCCCTGGGACCGGGTCCGACCGGTGCAATATCGTCTCTACGGCGAGCCGTGGCGCTATCTCGAGGCGCTGCAGGACCGTCACGAGCAGCGCATCGCCAATGACCCCGATTTCGTCTATCTGGAAAAGCAGGCCCAGTTGAGCAAGCGCCTGCGCGAGCAGCAGACCAGCATCAGTCTCAATAAGGAGCAGCGTCAGCGCGAAATGGATGCTCAGGAAACCGAGCAACTGGCGTTGGAGAATCAGCGGCGGCGATCGCTGGGCATGGAACCGCTCGATGACTGGACCGATGCCAGGGGGCAGAGCGATGGCTCGGACCAGGACAGCGCCGACGCCGAGGCCAGCGGAGAAGACGAGATTCCCGATTCGGACGACGCCAAGCCCATCGACCGCGCCGAGCTGCAGGAAACGTCCCAGATCCTGCTGGACTACGTGAAACTGACCGCCAAGCGTTGAACGCCACGTGCCGGCCCGACTCGGGGCCGGCACGTCCAACCTAGCGCCCTGTAACGATGCAGCCCCGCGACAGGAACCCACTCGCTGAAGTCGGTTCGTGTCGCGGGGCTGTTTCGTCGAGACGCGTCGTCTCCTCCCCCCTGCGGGTCAAGAAAGCCGCCGAATGGTCGTTGAAGGATTCAAAGACCCGGGAGCGACGACATGAAGGCGAGAGCAATCCGGTGCGTGATCCTGGCCTGGCTGTGCCTGGCCGGAGCATCCCATTCCCATGGGGCCGATGCCGGCGTGGCGTGCCCGCCGGGCACGGACCAGGCATCACGGCAACAGAGCTACGGCGCGCTGACCCGCCAACTTCGGGCGTGGGACGAAGCCTACTACCAGCACGGCGAGCGTCTCGTCGATGACGGGGTCTACGACGAAGCCAAGCGCCGCTGGCGGCGATGGCGTCGCTGCCTGCAACCGGATGCCCCGACAGCAACCCAATCCACACCTGTCTCGGCTCGGGACGAACTCGAGCATCCTTTCGCCCAGACCGGGCTCGACAAGCTCCCCGATCGCCGGGCCGTCGGCGAGTGGCTATCCAGGCAACCGGATCGCCCCCTCTGGATCCAGCCCAAGATCGATGGCGTCGCCGTGACCCTGGTCTATCGGAACGGTCGTCTCCAACGCGCCATCAGTCGGGGCGATGGCAGCATGGGACAGGACTGGACCGCTGCGGTCCGGAGAATCGAGAGCGTTCCGGCCACACTGGCGACCGACGAGCCGGTGACGCTGCAGGGCGAACTCTACCTGCGGCTGACCGATCACGTGCAAGCCCGGGATGGCGGCGCTTCGGCGCGTTCCCGGGTGGCGGGGCTACTGAACCGGCACCAACTGACCGCGTCGGAGGCCCGCGAGATCGGCTTCTTTGCCTGGGCCTGGCCGGATGGCCCCAGAGCCGGTGAAGAGCGCCTCCAGCGCCTGACGCAGCTCGGCTTTCCCGATACGGCCAGCTATACCCAGCCGATCGACCGGCTCTCGCAGGTAGCGCGCTGGCGTGATCACTGGTACCACGCCGCGCTGCCCTTCGCCTCCGATGGCGTCGTCGTCAAGCGCCCCGAACGACCGCCGGGCGCCACCTGGCGTGCGGAGCCGCCCAGTTGGTCGATCGCCTGGAAATACCCGGCGGAGAAGACACTCGCCGTGGTCGAGGCGATCGACGTCTCGGTGGGCCGCACCGGACGTCTGACGCCCGTCGCCCGGCTGGAGCCGGTCCTGCTCGACGACCGCGAGGTCGGCTCGGTGAGCCTGGGGTCGCTGTCCCAATGGGAAGCGCTGGACGTTCGTCCCGGCGATGAGGTGGAGATCGCGCTCGCCGGTGCCACCATTCCCCGGGTCGAGCGAGTCGTCATTCCCGCCAAGCCTCGCGCCGAGTTGACGCTGCCGGACGAGACACGCTACGACGCCCTCTCCTGTCTCACCCCGTCAGCGGGCTGCCGCGAACAGTTCCTCGCGCGCCTGGCCTGGCTCGGCGGCAAGCAGGGACTGGACATGGCCGGTGTCGGGCCCGCCACCTGGAGCGCCCTGATGGACGCCGGCCTGATCGACGGCCTGCTCTCCTGGCGGTCGCTGGATATCGGTCAACTGCAGTCGCTGCCCGGGGTCGGAGAGGCAAGGGCCCAGCAGTGGATTGAGGCTTTCCGGGCCGCGGAAGCCAGAAGCCGGAAGCGCTGGCTGGTGGCACTGGGAATGCCACCGGTGCCCAAGGCCGTGCGCCAGTCCGCGCTCGCGGCCCCCCTGCCGATACTGCGCGCCCGCTCCGCCACCGCCTGGCAGACATTCCCGGGCATCGGCCCGGTCCGGAGCGAACAACTGGTCCGCTTCTTCCACGACGCCACCATCGACGAACTGCTCACCGCCCTGCCCAAGCGTGGCACCTCGCCGCCCCAGGGCAGCGAGACTGACGAGCCTCATCCCCCCAAGACGATTTAAACCACCGCCAGAATCACCAAAACGCGTCATGGCAGGCCGGCCGTGCCGCGTTACAGTCAAGTCGAGCCTACCCGTGCCCGACAGCGCGACTGGGTGCCATCATCCGCCTCGTCGACCCTGTCGGCCGACGACCGCCTGGCGATGGCCCCCGGTCGATCACGACTCCCGGGAGCAATCACGGATGGCACGCTTGCGTCGCGGCGCTCCTCGCCGACGATGCTTACCGGCATAGAGGGATCGAGACGATGTTCCCCGCAAGGCGAGCTTTTCTATTCCTGCAAGGCCCCCGCTCTCCGTTCTTCAGTCAGCTCGGAGAGCGGCTGACCGACGACGGGCACAAGGTGGTCAAGGTCAACTTCACGCTCGGCGACCAGGCGGCCTGGCAAGGTGCTCACGTCGAGACCTTTCGAGACCCTTGGCCGATGCTGGCGGCGTTCGTCACCGACCTCTGGCAACGCCACGGCATCACCGATCAGGTAGCCTTCGATGACAGTCGACCGGCCCACCGGGAGGTCGTCCGCGCCGCCCGTCGGCGCGGCATCCGCAGTCACATCCTGGCGCCGGGATACTTCCAGCCCCACTGGATCACCCTGGAGCGTGAAGGCATCGACGGCCATTCGCTGCTGCCCCGGGATCCCGATTGGTACCACATGATCGGCCCGACGCTTCCCCGCCAGCTACCCCCGAGACCGTTCGAAGCGACATTCGCCACGGCCGCGGTCCGGGAACTGGGCTACCGCATGGCGGATATCGCCACGCCGCTTCTGTTCCGGCATGCCCGCGGTCAGGCCGGGTCCTCGGAGGGAACCCGCTACCGCTCGGCGGTCGCCCGACTCGTCGGTCTGCAGCGTCGTCGCGCCGACCGCCTGCAGCGCGCCTTGATCAGCGACGGGAAGCCCTACTACCTGTTTCCCACCCAGCCCGCTGCCGCCCCCCGAATCCGGTTCCATTCACCCTACACCGACCTGCGGGCGGCCTTGACCCAAGTGGTCGAATCCTTTGCCCGGTTCGCCCCGGGCCACACCCGCCTGGCCATCGTCGACCCCGCAGGTCACGCCGGTGCCGCCTATACGCGGCACCTGCGGGACCTGGCGGCAAAGACCGGCCTTGGCGAGCGGTTGGTGCTGATGCCTCCGGGGGATCTGCCAGCCTTGATCGAGCACGCGTCGGGCCTGGTCACGATCAATGGCAACGAGGGCTTGATGTCGTTGGAGGGCGAGTGCCCGACCCTGGCGCTGGGCGACGCCATCTACCGTATGCCCGGGCTCACCGCCCCCAGCTCGCTGGACGACTTCTGGTGCCATCCGATCGGCCCGGATCGCCGCCTATTCCGGAGCTTCGCCCGCACGGTCATTCATGCCACCCAGATCAACGGCGACTTCTACAGCCAGCCAGGCATCGATCTCGCCGTCGTCAACGCCGTCTCGCCCTTGACGGCCAACGTCTCGCCCATCGAACGCCTGCTCTGGGACTCCCGACTGCCGGTCGCCTCCTGATTCCTGGCACCCGCGCCTGCCTGGCCCAACCCCGTGGTCCCGTGACACGAACGGCCAGGAGGTCGCCCCCGGCCAATGACTGCTGTCGGGAACCCCATCACGGCCGCGGCAGGATGCCATGAGGTGACAAGACAACGCCCCGGGAGAGACGTGTCGTGGCGCTACTGCCGCGAGCGATAACGCGGTATGGCGATCCCATGGCTCATGGCCCTGGGATCGGGCCGCCCATCGAGCCATACCCCGTTCCCTGCCCGACTCGCGCCCCCTACCGCCGACACGCACTTTCCTCGTCCAAACCCGTGATGCCATACGACGAGCGGCCAGGTGATCGCCACCCGGCCGCTAGTGTTCACTGCTTGAACTTCCGCGTTTCCCGTCCCGATGCGCGTCCTTAGTGGCTCGCCGGCGACAGTGCCCGGCCTATGTCGATCCGGGGTTTCACCATCAGCTTGGTGAACGCCATCAACACCATCTCCTCGATCGCCGGCCCCATCTCCTGCTTGAGCGCTTCGTAGCTGGGGTAGCTCGGCTCCGGCGCGATGCACATCTCGAAGAAGTGCTGGCGATTGATGTGCGGGTTGTCGATGAAGAACTGACTCAAGCGGTTGTGCTTTTCCTGCTTGGCGGCGCTGGAAACGTAATTGCCGATCCGGGCGAAGAACTGCTCGACGCTGCGCAACGGGAGGTGGTAAATGCACGCTTCCCACTCCCGGGCAAAATCCATGATCTCCGCCTCGGGTTCCAGGACGGCACCATCCTGCTTGGCCATGAGCCAGTGGTAGCCCATGTGCAGCCGGTGGGACTGGCGGTAGACGAACAGCGCCTTGGTGTCGGAGGCCTGCTCGCCCAGCGACCAGTACTCCGCCTCCAGCAGGTGACCCTCGAGATCCTGCTGGTAGGCAATGCGTTCCTTGCAGATCACATTGATCCAGGGCAACCGGAAGTAGAATCGCTTGAGGTTCTCCTCCCCCGGGAAGCGCTGGGCAAAGGCAGCGTAGAAATCCTTGATCGTGAGCCCCTTCTTGAAGGTCAGGAACTCATCGGCATCGAAGCCGTAGACGACATTGTAGCAATCCTTCTTCAGGTAGAGCTCCAGCGCCCCATTGATGTAATCGGCCTTGCGCTTCGAAAAGCCCTGCTCGTCCTCGATCTCGACGAACGCAATCTCCTTTTCCGGATAGCGATCCCGCAATTCGGCAACGCACTCCCGAAGAAAGTCATGCTCGATATGACTCAGCACGACGAGCCGGTCGAATCCCAGTCGCAGGTGGTGCAGGAACGAAGCGAAGACGACGTCCTCTTCTCCCCTGACCATTGTGATAGCGGTGAACTCGAGTTTCATGGTGGGATGTCCTGTCATTGTTGAGAATGCTTGCCGCCACGACGGCGACACGAACTGGGAATACGGTTGCCGCTCAGCGCCTTACCCACCAGAAGGCCCGGGCCTTTTCCGGGTTGCCGATATCGAGCGCCTTGCGAGCGGCGTTTTGTGCCATGAGCCGGGCAGTTGCCGGGTCATCGATCAACTGCTGCATCGCCGAACGCCAGGCTTCGGGGGTGTCCTCCACCAGCAGCCCGTCCTCGCCGTGGGAGACGATTTCCCGGTACGGCGAGCGAGCGCTGTAGAGCCCCACGCTGCCCATGGCGGCGTTGTCCAGGAACTTGATGTACGTCTTGCCGGCGTTGAACGGAGTGTCGCGCATCGGCGTCAGGCTGATGTGCATGCGCTGGCGGTCGCGATAGCGCTGGAATGCCCGCCACCCCAGCGGTTTCGGCGTACGAACGCGCTGCAGCCCGCGCAGGGAGACCGGGGAATACCCCCCCAGCATGATCTCGAAGGTCAACGCCACGTTGCGCTCGTGAATGTCGACCAGCGCCGGCGTGATGTTCTCGAGATCGGCCAGATGCGCCCGGGAGCCATGAAATCCGACCCGTGGCGCCAGCATGGAAAAATGGTCGTGGGTCGGCATCGGCGAAATCAGCGAAGGCGCCAGCAGCGAGACCGAATCGTGGCGACGGCTGAAGTGTCTCGCCAATGGCTCACAGCACGCGATCACCTCGTCGGCGATCGCCAGCAGGCGCGGCTGCAGGTGCGAGGAGACATGGGCCATCCGCCGCCGGTAGGTCTCGGGCAGTTGCTGGTCGAGGGCAGCGGCGGAGATATCGTCATCGATCAGATAGCGGATGGTCGCCAGCCGATGACGATTGTCTTCCAGCCACGAGATCCAGGCCGCGTTGAGCGAGCGGCAGACGAGAATGTGAGCGTTACGCAACTCGCCTACCAGCCAAGGCATGCACATGACCGGCAGCCGCCAGTAGCTGGTGTCGATGCGCTTGACCTCGATGCCACGCGATTGCAGCCACGGCGCCACCGATTTCAGGAAGTAGATATCTTCGGTCGGGCAGGTTCCATCACTTAAAACCACCCAGCGCGGATAGCTCATGATCAGTCCCCTCGTAGGCTGGATTGGCGTTCCCCTCGCGCACTCATCGCAGCGAGAAGTCTTCGTAAGTCAGTGTCAGGTTGGGGTGGTATGCCGGGTCGTCGAACAGGCGGTGACGCCAGCGATCCCGCATGTACTCCGCCTCTCGGGATGCCCGTAGCCGTTTGGCCTGGGTGTCATCGGCCCCGCGGGAAACCGACTCGTGGTGATAGAGCTCGGCGAATGGGGTCCACAGGTTGCGATACCCCGCCTCGCCCACCTTGAGGCAGAAGTCCACGTCATTGAACGCGACCGCCAGGTTGGCCTCGTCCAGCCCGCCGACGGCCTCGAACAGCGACTTGCGCACCACCAGGCACGCCGCGGTGACGGCGGAAAAGTTCTGGGCGAGATGGAGTCGACTGAAATAGCCGGGTTCGTGGCGCGAAAAGAACTTGTGGGCATGCCCCGCGACCCCGCCGACGCCAAGCAGGACGCCGGCATGCTGGACCGTGCCATTGGGGTAGTAGAGCTTGGCGCCGACGCAGCCGATCTCCTCGCGGCAAGCCTGACTGACCATCTCCTCCAGCCAGTCTTCGTTGATCGGCTCGATATCGTTGTTGATCAGCCCCAGCAGTTCCCCTCGCGCATGGCGAGCGCCGAAGTTGTTGATGGCCGAGTAATTGAAGGGATGCGGCCAATGCAGCACCCGAACCCGGGGATGCCCGGCGAGCTCACCCAGAAAGTTCAGGGTTTCCGGGCAGGTCGAGCCATTGTCGAGAACCAGCACCTCCAGGCGGGGGTAGCGTGTCCGCTCGAGCAGTGCTTCCACGCAGGGTCGCAGTATCTCCACCCGATCCCGGGTCGGGATGAGCAGGCTCACCAGCGGCGCCGGATCGGGAAGCGGCCAGCGCACGCGATAGGTATTGGGAAACCGGCCGGGTTCGGCGGTCGCCCCCCGGGCATGCCGGGACAGGTGATCCTGAACCGCGTGGAGGCCGGCCTCGCCGGTATAACGTTTGGCCGCGGCGGCCGATGCGGTCGATCCCTGCCCGGCGTGCCAGTGGTAGAGCACGTGCGGAATTCTGACGATACGATCCGAGTCGAGTCCGGCCGTGAAGCGCAGGGCCAGGTCGTGATCCTGGCTCCCCTCGTAACCCTCGCGGAAGCCCCCGACCGCCTTCACTCTCGCCGTTCGATACACCCCGAGGTGCGATAGGTAGTTCTGCCCGAGCAGCAGATCGGGATTCCAGGCGGGCTTGAAATGCGGATCGAACCGCTCCCCGTGGTCATCGATCTTGTCCTCGTCGCTGTACAGCAGCTCTGCCCGCGGCCGCTGCTGCAACGCATCGACGACACGGAAGAGCGCATCGGGTACCAGTTGATCGTCATGATCCAGCAGCGCCACATACTCACCCCGCGCCAGGGACAGCGCACTGTTGCTCGCCGCGCAGATATGCCCATTGACCGGACGGAACGTCACTTCGATACGGGAGTCCTGCTCGGCGTAGCGCCGCAGCCGCTCGCCGATGCGGCGATCGGTGGAGGCATCGTCGGCAATGCATAACTGCCATTGGGTATAGCGCTGCGCCAGCACCGATTCGATGCAGCGGTCGAGAGCTTCCGGAGTCGGATCGTAGGTGGGAAGCAGAATCGAGATCGTGGGGCGATAGGCGAACGCCGCCAGCCGGCTCGAGAGCCACGCCTGCGAAGCCACCGGCTGCTGCGCCAACCACTCGGAGTAGCTCTTGCGCGGGCAGAGGCGAACGAAGGTCTCCTCGTACTGCTTGAGGGCGATCGCCCGCCAGGGCGTGTTCTGCTCCCTGGCGAGCCGCTTGAGCCGGGACAGAACGCAGGCCTTGGGCGTCTCGAGCCACTGACCATGCAGATTGGCCAACCGCTGGACGAGACGGTCGCAGGCAAACCAGGGGGTCAGCCATACCAGTCGCAGGTGCTCGATGGAGAAGCACCCCTCCGTCTCCAGCGGATCGAAACGAATTCCCCGGACGCCCGGGCCGATGTAGCAGAGCCGCTTGGCGATGCGTCCCGGCTTCAAGGCAAGATAGAAGCTTTCCGCCTCGTTGAAGCCACGTCCCGTGTCGACGTACAGCCGTACCGAGCCGCTCGGCTGATCGTGGCGGATCGCGACCTCCAGCATGTTCCAGCCTGGCACCGGCATCTGCCGCCGCCAGGCGAACTGCGGGTCGTTGCCCGTCGAACGCCAGCCGAAGGAGGAGCTCTCGTCGGCCTCGTCCGGCGCTAGCCGCTCCAGTTGGTAGAGCGGTTTCAACCGAGGGCGGCAGATGAAGCGGGTGGAGCGATTCACGCCCCGCCAGACCCTCCAGGATCGCGCCTCCGGCACGGGGGACGAGGAAGTCTGCATCACGATATCCCTCACGGTTCCAGCACGGGCTGAAGCGCGGCGGTGCGATGCACGCGATGCCGCCCCAGCGACTGCTGGGTCAGCGTCACGCGGCAGTCGACGATATCGCCGTGCACGGCCTCGAGCGGCAGATGGAAGCCGACGTAGGCACCACGCGGCGCGCCCCAGCGCAGCATGCCGGGCCGCAGCGCATTGGCCAGCGTCCGCCCCACCTTGCGGTCGTTGATCCAGACTTCGATCTCGACCGGACTATCGTCCGTGGACCACCAGGCCCAACCCACCACCTTGTCGGCAACGCACTGCTGGATCGCGCCATGCACGAACGACTGGCCCTGACGGAAAAGCGCCAGGCGTGACGCGAACAGGCGCTCGCAGTCGCGATAGAGCTTGAAGTCATCCGCGTTCAAGGTCCGCAGCGCGCTCTCGTCGGCGGGATCGATCTCATAGACGTGATCGACGCTGGCGTGGCCCAGATTCTCGGCCATTCCCGGGATCTGCCAGCCGTACAGGTCGTTGAGGATCGCCAGCGAGTCCGCATAGCGTTCGGTCAACCCGATGAACCCCAGCGCCTCGAGGCGAGTCGCCTCGAGAAAACGGCTCTGGCGATTGATCATGTCGTGGCGTCGATAGAATGCCGAGAACGAATCCTGATAGCCGTGATGACGGACGAAGTGGTGGTATTCCGACGCCAGCCGCTGCAAGGGGTCGCGCACGAACGAGAAACAGTGCCGCATGCCGGCCAGATGGGCGTACTTCTCCAGCTTGACGTGGCCGCCGAGCAGCTTCACATCCTGGGCGGAGAGGATCTGCCAGAGTCGCCACAAATCGCGACGTTCGTAGGCCCAGCGCGCCACCATCGGCGCCGTCTCGCGCTGGGTCTCGCCGTAGTCGTGCCAGACCTGAGCGTCTCCGAGATGCGCCTTGGCCCCGAGTCGAAAGCTGGTCCCTGCCGTTTTGGGAATATGCACGAAGAAACACGGCTTACGGGGGGGCGCGGCCAGCTCCGGTGCCAGCTCGCGGGCGGCATCGTCGACCCGGCCCAACAGCTCCGGCGAGAAACCCAGCTTCACCTCGTTCATGTCATGCTTGTGGAAGTACTCCAGATCCCGGGAGTGCGTCGGCCCCATATTGGCGCGCCCCCGCGTCATCTTGGTATCGACGAACTCCTCCTGGGATTTGATGTTGTAGTGGTAGACCCGCATCGGGGTATCGATGACCCGCTCGGTGCGCCCTGACTTCGTCTTGCCATCCAGGAAAGTCGCTGCCTGTCCGTCGGCGCCCAGATAACGGCAGCCCGGTTTCAGCTCCGCGGTGTGAGCGGTCATCGACAGCACCCGCGACGGCTTGACGATCGACTTGACATGGCAGTTGACGACCCGCTCGCTGTCGCTGGCCATGGTGAACCGCTCCAGCACGCCGCCAGGCTGACGAAAGCGCATGCCGGACGACCCGAATATCCGCCAGTTGATCGCGACGGCACCGACGTCCTCGGGCGCCAGGGTCGGCTCCAGCCAATCCAACGGTCGATCGCAATGGGGATGGACCAGGAATTCATCCACGTCCAGAAACGCCAGGTAGGTGGCTTCATGGCCATGCTGCTCGAGCACATGCTGATACCACATCACCTGTGCCCGCTCCTCTTGCTCCCAGCGGCGTGCGGTCACCAGTCCCTGACGTTGCCACTTCGCCAGCAGCAGGTCGGAGTCGTCGGTACTACCGTGGTCGGCAATATAGAAGTGCTCGAAACCGATCAGGCGGTGATAGGCGATCCACTCGGCAAGATACGGTCGCTCGTTCTTGACGATGGCGACGATGGCGTATCGGTAACGGGGTCGATTGGCAGTGCGTGAAATCATCGGCGTAAATTCCCAGGCAACTCGAGCGCCGCGACTATTTCGCGGAGCCCAGAACCGGGCCGACGTCCACTCGATGGCGGTAAATGAACCGAGTGATGGCCCGAATCTTTCTATCGGTAATGGCTTCACCGAAGACATCAGCGGCTTCGGCAAGACTGTTGAATCGTGGCTGGCTGGCGGTACAGGCCGAGAACAGCTCATCGGCGACATCGCTGGACAGCGCCGCGTGAGCCGGAGACGCCCCCGTTTCGGACTGTGTCATGACGCGCCGCAATGGCCCTTCCAGGCGATGGCGAAACTGGCCTGGGCTCCGCAACGGCACGTGATAGACACAGGCCCCGCTCTTCTCGACGAACGCCAACGTTTCGGGGTCCGGCATCACCGGCACATCCTTCTCGCCCACGAAGGCCTGGTGGTAAGCCATGTGAACCCGGGTACCGGGACGCTTGCGAAACAGCACCTTGTGCCGACTGTTGTGCCGGGTATCGACACAAAGGTAATCGCCCTCGAGAAACTGGCCGCTCAGGTCCCGCTCCTGGTAGTGGCGACGTTGGGGGATCAGGTTCAACCAGGGCAGCAGGAAGCACTCCCCCACGCCCGCCGATCCGTCGCTGCGCTGCAGCCCGGCCCTGAACGCGGCGTAGAATTCGCCGATCGAGCCATACGCTCCCAGCGACAGAAATTCGTCGGCATCGAAGCAGTAGACGTAATTGTCCAGCTTGGGGTCGATGAACATCGACAGCGCTCGATTGACATAGAACGCTTTGCGCCTGCCGAAATGCCCGCGACTCTCCAATTCGACGAGATCGACTTCCAGCGCGGGGAAGTCGGCCCTCAGCTTGTCGGTGCATTGACGCAGGAAGTCATGCTCCAGATAGCTGATGACGACAAGACGCTGAAATCCCAGCCGCGCGTGATGCAACAGGGAAGACCAGACGATATCGCTCTCGCCACGCACCATCGTCAGGGCGGTAAAACAGATGTTCGACGTGGCGCGGGTATTCGCGCGCTGTAAATCGGTCGTCACGCATCCCCCTCGACCCCTAAAGCACATCGCTGGAATGGCGCCGGCGATCGGTAGCGGATCGCCTCGGCGCCGGTAAGCTGGCTCGACTTCCGAACCCGGCGGATGTCGACAGCGTCATGTCGACCGAGGCCCCAAGCGCCCGGATCGCCACGAGGTGGCGGCGAGCCTCGTCACTCGCCGATGAACGGGTTTCTCCCCACCTCGTTGATCAGCCGCCCCCACTTGAGTATTTCCATCTCGTCCAGCCCATCCGCGCCGTGCAGCACCGCCGGGAATCCCAGCGCAGCCCACTTGTCCATGGGGTGCAGGATATGGAAAGTCGTCAGCCCCAGATCCCCCGGCATCTGCGCGTCCGCCACCACGTTGTCGCCGATGTGCAGGTGGCGATCGATACCCTCATTGGCCAGGTCCTGTTTCACCTTGACCCACATCGAACCGTTGTCCTTGCGCGCCTGCTCCTCGCTGGAGACCATCAGGCGGTAAGCCGCGGCGACACCGGCCTTGCGCAGCATCAGTCCGACCTGCTCGCGGTTGTAATAGCTGTCGGAGATCACCCACAGGATGTGTCCCTGCGCGGCGAGATGATTGAACAGCTCGACCATCTCATCCTTGGGCTGGATCATCTCCAGGTCGAGCTCGTACTCGAGCTCCATCCACTCCTGGGCGATGTCCGGAGCGACATCCAGTTGGTCCGCCAGCTCGTCGTAGACCGCCTCGATACGGACGTCGCCCTTGAAGTTGGCGCGCTGGCGAAGCGTCGATTCCGCCTCGTTACGCAGCTTGACGAAAGCCTGCGCCGACGGGACGAATCCCTGCTCGGCCAGCGTCTTGCCCAACTTCAGCTTGGCGTAGTCCGGCACCGTGTACTCGCGACGCACGAGCGTGTCGAAGACATCGAAGCTGATGCAGGCATGCGCCTGGATGCTGGCGATATGCTGTTCCAGGCGGCCGTGGTAACTCGCGGTGATATAGCCGTTGTCGGTAGTGAACTGGCCGGTGGGCGGGTAGAAGAACAGCTGGCGAAAGCCGTGGTGTTCGGCCAACGGCCCCAGGACGCGCTCGAGGGCATGCAGCATCGAGTTGTCGTTGGGCAGCGGCTCCTCGGGAAAGTCCTCGTAGGTCCAGGATTGATCCAGGACGCCCTGCATCGCCTGCGGACGCGACCAGAACATGCCGCCGGCGGGATAGCTCAGGAACTCGGGGATATGTCCGAGGCCGAGCTTCTGCTGCCATTCACGCATGAAGCCCTTGTTCATGGTCTGGTGATTGACCCAAGACGGCATCATCCAGAACGTGGTCGGATAGTAGAGCCCCAGCGAATCGTCGGCGGCGAACGCATTCAACAGCCGGGTCACCACCGAGACGTCGCGCAGCAGGTACTCGATCAGATACTCCGCCCACTGGGTCTGTTCCTTGCCGGAGTAGAGCGACTTCTTCGAATGCAGATGGCAGAAGAGGTCGTACTCCTGCAGGGCCTGGCCATACTCCACCAGCACCGGGCCGAAGTTTCGGCCGCGGTTGGGCACGACTCGCGTCTCCAGCTTGTTCACCCGCGCATGCTCGCCGAACAGTTGCCGCGCCCGCGTCTCGAAACTGGCGTCCGCCAGCGTCAGGTAGACGTCCACGGTCACCGGGAACCGCTCGATGGCCTTGGCGAAACGGTCCAGGAAATCGACGTAGAAGACATGCAGGCAGAGCGCGACCTTCAGCTTGCCGGCCGCCGGGGTCAGCGTCTTGCGGGGCGCGACGATCTCCCGGGGATACCACCGCACCGTCGCGGGTACATGCTGTCGACCCTCGCTCCGCCCGTGCAGCAAGTAGTGTTGCAGCGGGCTCTGCTGGGCGTGAAAGACATCGATGTACATCCGGTGGTAGGTTTCGCTGTCGAATTTCGGCGACGGGTTCACCGGCGCGAAGCGCGACTTGCGAACGTAGTCGTCGAACGCCTCCCGCTGGGTCGCGAAGCGCAGGCCGTAGGTGGCCTGATACCACTTGGGATCGAACAGGCCCGTGTTCAGCCCATCCATGAACGCCTGGCTCATCATCGCGGCGTGACCGCCGCCGTCGTTGGCGGTATTGCCCAGCGGGAGATCGACCACCTCGGGCTCGGCGGATTCCGACTCCGCACTCGGGTCGGTATCGACCGGGGAGACGGGAGACACCGCTGTCGCCGGAGCCTCTTCGTCGACGGGGGCGAGATCGTCGTTGACCGCGTCGCCGTCGGTGACGACGAAGGTCTCCGTCACGGTCACCAGGTTCTTGTCGTCGAGAGCCGGCTCCTTGCGCGGCTGATCCTCGACACCGCCCTCGGGTACGACGATATTATCGTCCATCCCCACCACCTCTTCCGCCGCCAGACGCCGCTTGCGCGCCTGACTCGCAAACTGGGTCTGAAATAGCCACGGTAGCAGCGATATCATCTTTCCCGTCGGTTTCATGTGGCCCCCGCCTCTCATTTATATTGCGAACATTTGCATCGGATTGACGATGCCATTGCCAGTAATGTCATCGTCGACACTGAAAAGGTGCCAGACATCGTGCGGAATACAGTTGGGTCGGGTCGCGAAAACTTCGTAGAGCGCCTGGACGTCCTGCTTCGTGTAAGTCACACCATGGCGCCGACACATCACGACGTGATCGATCGCACCATCGAAAACCGTCTTGAGATCCTGAAAATGGCGCTGGGTCGCGGCCTGTCTGCCGTAGAAATACTCGAATTCTCCGTTGCTTTTCTGCCGGATATCGACCATCTGGCCATGGGGCGCCGTCAGCAGACATTCGAATAACAGCGAGCGATCGAGCATGGTGCAGCCGTTTCGCCATCCCACGCCCTCATGGAAAACGCCTTTCAACAGCGCATGATGTCGGCTGACTTCCGCGTCGCCCGGTTTGGTGGCGATGAAATAGAGGCCCGTTGTATCCCGCTCCAGGATATGGGTCAGAATCTTCTGAATGGTCCCTGAATATCCCAGATCCAGCATCAAGGGACGTTTTTCCGGGTCCGCCAATCCGGATCTCCGCAAATAGGCGACGAGCGCTTTTCGGGTCGGAGATACCACTTTATTCAACGCTTCAAGATGGGGAGACAGCCACTGGAAGACCAGTTCCTTGTCCTTGGGAAGCTCGCAGTTGAACCGAAGCAGTTCGAACGGCAACGCCGCGAATATCTCGTGTAGCTGGAGACCGAACCGCTTGCGCATCAGATCCAGCACACTGCCCGAGAAATCATTGCCCAGTGCCATCGGGGTGATCGTTTCCGAGCCCAGCATGGCGCGGAACAGCAACGTCCTGGAAACCCGAAGATAGACAGGATCGTTGGCAAGCTCTATCGAGGATTCTTGCTGCAGACGGGTCAGTAGACGATGAAAGCACCACCCCTCTCGCGCCAGGCAAACCGGCAGATGACCATCGGCCTCGACTTCTATGGACTCGGCGTAGACGTGCAGCGCGGGACCGAGGAAGGTCGCCCCGAATTCATATAATGCTCGGCTCTTGGCTTGCATGATGGTGCCTCATCTCACATTTGATTTGTCACGATGAGTGACGCTTATCGTCTTCTTCGCGATCATCCGACACTGCCGGACTTAATAACATCGACATGTCTTGGTATAAGGTTCGCCGATTGACAATCGATCGCCCCTATCTTTGGCCAACTCCACACTGACCAAATGGGAAACTTTTCTATATTAATTCGGCAAAAGTCGTGCTTAGAGACAACCCCTCATTAAAACAAGGCCGCCTCCAGGAAATCGTTATTTAAACGGCAATGCTGTCGCCATATGACGACAAAGCAACAGAAAAATGACAATATCGTTTTATTATCGTGAAGCCGCCGCTCGCTGTTGCTTCGACAATCACCGTTAAGACTTTAGTCAGAGTAATCTCGACTCAGCTTCCGGTGAAGATGATTTTACTCATCGATATTCACCACCCTATTCCCCATGATTCCGCCGTCTCGGTGAAAACATGAAAAGCTTCATCACCTCGGGTACTAGTCTTGATTAATATCGATATTGAGTATTCTCATGCCATTCCAAGAGCGGACCTTTTCACAATCGCTCGAGGGCTTCCCTGCCCAGCGATTTCCAAGCCTCATGGCCCGTCGAATCCGGTAAGGATGGGTGTCAGGCAGTGATCGGGGATTGGCTGTTCTTGCCACGTCCCACGGCGTAATAGTCGATCCCGGCCGCCGACATGATGTCCGGGTCGAACAGATTGCGACCATCGATGACTATCGGCCGGGTCAACTGACCTCGAATCCATTCGCCATCCAGTGTGCGGAACTCTTTCCACTCGGTGCAGATCACCAGCGCGTCGGCCCGCTTGACCGCCTGGACGCGATCGGCCACCAGCACCAGGTCGTCCCGCTCGCCGTAAAGACGTCGGCACTCCTTCATCGCTTCGGGATCGTAGGCCTGTACCGTCGCACCGTGGGCCCACAGGGTCTCCATCAGTTCCCGGCTCGGGGCATCGCGCATGTCATCGGTCTCGGGCTTGAACGCCAACCCCCACACCGCGATCGTCTTGCCTTGCAGCTCGCCGCCCAGGGCGTGCGAGAGCTTCTCGAACAGCGTCGACTTCTGGCGCTTGTTGACCGCCTCGACCGCCTTGAGCAACTCGGCCTCGTAGCCGACCTTGCTGGCGGTTCGCGCCAGCGCCTGGACGTCTTTCGGGAAGCAGGAGCCGCCATAGCCGCAGCCCGGGTAGATGAAGTGGTAGCCGATACGCGGGTCGGAGCCGATACCTCGCCGGACATCCTCGATATCCGCCCCGAGGCGTTCCGCCAGATTGGCCATCTCGTTCATGAAGCTGATCTTGGTCGCCAGCATTGCATTGGCCGCGTACTTGGTCAGCTCGGCCGCGCGCACGCTCATCAGCATCAGCTTCTCGCGATTGCGGTTGTAGGGGGCATAGCACTCCCGCATCAGCTCGCTCACGCGGTCGGAGTCAGTACCGACGACAATCCGCGCACCGCGCGTGAAGTCCTCGAGCGCCGATCCCTCCTTGAGAAACTCGGGATTGGAACAGACATCGAACGCCAGCTCGACGGCGCGTTCCTGGAGGATGCCGGCGATGCGATCGCGAACCTTGTCGGCCGTGCCGACCGGCACCGTCGACTTGTCGATGACGACCTTGTAGCCGTTCATGTACTGGCCGATGGTGGAAGCCACGGCCAGCACGTACTGGAGATCGGCACTACCATCCTCGTCGGGCGGGGTGCCGACGGCGATGAACTGCAGAACCCCATGCTCGACTGCCATGCTCGCGTCCGTGGTGAACTGCAGGCGCTGCCCCTCGACGTTGCGCAGGACCATCGACTCCAGGCCCGGTTCGTAGATGGGGATCTCCCCCTGGACCAGGCGTTCGATCCGACTCTGATCGATATCGACGCAGACCACGTCGTGACCCACATCCGCCAGACAGGCGCCGGTCACCAGGCCAACATAGCCGGTGCCAAAAACGGTGATTTTCATACGGGCAATCCCCAAGAATGATCGAAGCCGCCCCCCACGGGCAGCACAGTTGAGTCCAAATGGCCTCGGCGCGCGGTCCAGCAACCCGCAGGTTGGCAGGCGCCAGGCCATGCCTGAAAAGTCCACGGGCGATGGCCATGCCGGGGCGTGTAGCCAGGGCAAGAATTGACGACAAATCGTCAGGATTGGCGATCTGGACAGCGCCGCTGCATGAGGCGCGAACGGCAAGGATGTCGTGAGTCAAAGAACGGTGCGGGCTGGCGTACCCGCTTGCGGGGCGTCAGTGAGCCCGTGAATCGCTCCACTCGCCCCTCAAGCCGCCCTGAGAAAGAGCTGAACGAGATTCAACGGGCCGATTTTCAACGCCCTGTGACCTAGCACGGTGCTTTTCGGCCATGACCTAGGCGAAGACGGCCGCGTCGGCCAGCGCACTGCCCGCGTCATCCTTCTCCGATGTCACCGGCCTGCCATTTACCAGCGGCCACTCGATGGCCAGTTGCGGATCGTTCCAGTGCAGGCTGTACTCGTCGCCCGGTGCGTAGTAGTCCGTGCATTTGTACTGGAACTCGGCCACGTCGCTGGTGACATAGAAGCCGTGCGCGAATCCCGGCGGGACCCATAGCATTCGTCGGTTGTTCTCGCTCAGCAGCGCACCGACCCAGCGACCGAAGGTGGGCGAGCTGCGGCGAAGATCGACCGCCACGTCGTACACCTCGCCCCGCGTGACGCGCACGAGCTTCCCCTGGGGCTGCTGCAACTGATAGTGGAGGCCGCGCAGGATGCCCTGGCCGGACTTGCTGTGGTTATCCTGCACGAACCGGTAGTCGCCGCAGTGTTCGACGAATTCGCTGTGGCGGAAGGTCTCGAGGAAGAATCCCCGCTCGTCGCCGAAGACCTTCGGCGTCATCAACACGACATCGGGGATGGCGAGCTTTTCGTAGTTCATGTCGTCCGTCTCTCGGGCTGCGATGATTGTCTTCGGAGGGTCAACGGTTGCTGCGGAGGCCGGCCACGGCGGCCTCGCCGACCGTCGCACCGCGCTGGGCGTCCTCGAGACGCTTCAGCAGGTACTGGCCATAACCGGTCTTTTTCAACGCGTTACCGCGTTCGGCCAGCGTTGCGTCGTCGATCCAGCCCTGGTTCCAGGCGATCTCCTCCAGGCAGGCGACCTTGAGACCCTGGCGGTGCTCGATCGTCTGCACGTACTGGCCGGCTTCCAGCAGACTGTCGTGGGTGCCGGTATCCAGCCATGCGAAACCGCGTCCCAGACGCTCCACGTGCAGGTCGCCCCGCTCCAGGTAGGCGTTGTTGATACTGGTGATCTCCAGTTCGCCGCGTTCGGAGGGCTTGACCTGATGGGCGATCTCCACCACGTCGTTGTCGTAGAAATAGAGTCCGGTAACCGCATAGGGCGACTTGGGCTTGATCGGCTTCTCCTCGATCGACAGCGCCTTGCCGGAGGCGTCGAACTCCACCACGCCGAACCGCTCCGGATCCTTGACCAGATAGCCGAAGACCGTCGCGCCCTTCTCCACGTCCGACGCTCGCATCAGCTGCTCGGAGAAATGTTGCCCGTGGAAGACGTTGTCCCCCAGCACCAGGCAGACCGAATCGTCGCCGATGAACGACTCGCCGATCAGGAATGCCTGGGCCAGTCCATCCGGTGACGGCTGCTCGGCGTACTCGAAACGCAGGCCGAACTGCGCGCCATCGCCCAGCAGGTACTGATACTGCGGCAGGTCGGAGGGCGTCGAGATGATCAGGATCTCGCGAATCCCGGCCAGCATCAGCACCGAGATCGGGTAGTAGATCATCGGCTTGTCGTACACCGGCAGCAGTTGCTTGGAGATGCCCTGGGTGATCGGATGCAGCCGGGTGCCGGAACCGCCGGCCAGGATGATGCCTTTACGTGCCATGGTGAAACTCCTTTTCGATCCCAAGATCGAGTCAGACATTCAAGATAACGGTATAAAAGCGGCCTCTCTCAGGACTCGCTTTTACGAGAGGACGCCTTCGCGCCTTGCGGCCTGCTACGCGGTCTCGAGCCACTCCGCCAGCGTCAGCCGTAACTGGGATTCCCAATCCGGCAGCGTGACGCCGAGCGCATGCTCGATTTTCTCCAGGGACAGTCGTGAATTGAGCGGTCGGCGGGCGGGCGTGGGGTAGCTGGCGGTGGGGATCGATGCCACCCCCTCCGGCCCCAGCCTCAGGGGCTGTCCGAGCGCGGCCGCATGCCGGAATATCGCCTGGGCGAAACCGTGCCAGCTGGTTTCGCCACGCGGTGCGAGGTGATAGATACCGGGGTCCAGGCGCCCTGCGCCCTGCTGCCGAACGGCCAGCAGGGTCAGATCGGCAATCAGCCGGGCGGGCGTCGGCGCGCCGATCTGGTCGCCGACGACACTCAGGGCGTCACGCTCCTTGGCCAGGCGCAGCATGGTCTTCATGAAATTGTTGCCACGCGCGCTGTAGACCCAACTGGTGCGGAAGATCAGGGCGTCCGCTCCGCTGCCCAGCACCGCGTCGTCGCCGGCGAGCTTGCTCTCTCCGTAGGCCGAGAGCGGACCTGTTTCGCTGGACTCCTGCCAGGCAGCGTTGCCGCCACCGGGATAGACGTAGTCCGAGGAGTAGTGGACGAGCCTCGCCGAGTGCGTGGCGCAGTAGTCGGCCAGTTGGGCCGGCAGTTCGGCATTGAGCCGGAAGGCTTCCCCCCGCGCCGTCTCCGCGGCGTCCACCGCGGTCCATGCCGCCGCGTTGGCGATCAGCTTCGGCCGGGTCTGGTCGAGCAGACGGGCGACGGCGTCGGCATTCATCAGATCGAGCGAACGACGAGCCGGGGCGACACACTCGCCAAGCGGCGACAACGCACGCTGCAACTCGAATCCGACCTGGCCGTTGCCACCAAGAATCAGCGTGCTCATGCGGTCGCTCCCAGACGCTCACCCTGATAGCTGCCGTTCTGAACCCGGCGCCACCAGGTGTCGTTCTCGAGGAACCACTGCACGGTCTTTCGCATGCCGCTTTCGAAAGTCTCGCGGGGGCTCCAGCCCAGCTCCCGCTGGATCTTGGAAGCGTCGATGGCATAGCGCTGGTCATGGCCCGGCCGGTCGACCACGAAAGTGATCAGGTCGCGATAGCGGACGACGCCATCGGGCTTGTTCGGGGCAAGCTCCTCGAGCAACTCGCAGATCGTCTCGACGACCTGGAGGTTCTGCTTCTCGTTGTGGCCACCGATGTTGTAGGTCTCGCCGATCACCCCTTCGCTGGCGACCTGCACCAGCGCTCGCGCGTGATCCTCGACGAACAGCCAGTCCCGAATCTGCTTGCCATCGCCGTAGACCGGCAGCGGCTGTCCCGCCAGCGCGTTGAGAATCGTCAGCGGGATCAGCTTCTCCGGGAAGTGGAACGGGCCGTAGTTGTTGGAGCAGTTGGTGACCACGGTCGGCAGGCCGAAGGTCCGATGCCAGGCACGGACCAGGTGATCGGAACTGGCCTTGCTGGCCGAATAGGGCGAGCTCGGCGCGTAGGGCGTGGTTTCCATGAACAGGTCGTCCACGCCATGAAGATCGCCATAGACCTCGTCGGTGGAGATATGGTGGAAGCGAAACGCCGCGGCCCTGGCCGGGTCGCTCTCCTGCAGCCCTTTGAAGTAGCCGCGGGCTGCCTCCAGCAGCACGTACGTGCCCACGATGTTGGTCTCGATGAAGTCGGCCGGTCCGTCGATGGAGCGATCCACGTGGCTCTCCGCCGCCAGGTGCATCACCACGTCCGGCTGGTACTCGTTGAAGATCCTGGCCATGGCCACGCCGTCACAGATATCGGCGAGGCGAAACTCGTAGCGTTCGTCGCTGTCCACCCTCGCCAGCGACTCCGGATTGCCGGCATAGGTCAATTTGTCGACATTGATGACGCGATGCGGCGTGTGCTCTATCAGTTCGCGCACCACTGCCGAGCCGATGAATCCGGCGCCACCTGTTACCAGAAATGTCTTGCTCATGGTGATTCCCCCGTCGAGCCTGTTGCGCCCTGCCTGAATACGCTCGTGTCTCGCCGAGCGGGGTCCAGACAGCGCTGGGTGGATCGATCGTGCGATCCATGGTTGGTCGTTGTTTGCTGCGGACGGCATGGCCCGGGGCGCGGCGACAGCCGGCCCCGGCCATGCCGGTCCGGTCAGTCGCGGTGATCCTTCACGATCAGGATCAGCATGTTGAGGATCAGGGTGATGAACAGCGCGATGACCGCGAATACCACCGAGTTGTAGAGCCGCTCGGGCTGTTCGGGGTATTCCGGCATTGTCGGCGTCTGGAGCACGGAGACCTGCTTCAGCTTGCGCGCCGCCTCGATCCGAGTGTTCTCGAGCGCGCCCAGCGCCCCGGAGTAGCTATCCTGGGCAAACTGCGCCCGCAGCATCAGGGTCTGGTATTCCGAGGAGATGCTGTTGAGCGCGTTGCCGGACTGCCTGGCCAGGCGAGCCTGCTCCTGTGCGATCTGATCGGTCAGCGCCTTGATCTCGCTATTGATGCGAACGATCTCCGGCGAACGGACGCTCTGGTAGCTGGCCAGCGCACTCTTGCGCGCCTTGGCAATGGCGAGTTGACCTTCCAGGCTCGACACGACCGAACTGAGGCTCTCCACGGTGCCTGTCGGCGAGACCAGCCCATTGGCGTTCTGGTAGTCGAGCAGTGCATCCCGCGTCTGCTGGAACTTGTCTTCCAGCAACGCGACCTGCTGTTCGAGGAAGCGCACCTGCTCCTCGGCCAGGCGCTGGCCCATCAGGTTCATGTGGCGCTCCCCCTCTTCCAGCAGCAGTCGGTTGATCTTGTTGGCTTCTTCGGGGGTGAAAGCCTCGACATCGACTCGCAGCACGCCGGCATAGTCATCCAGCTCCACCGACACCCGGGAAAGGTAATAGTCGTGCAGCTCTTCCAGCGGTGCGTTCTCGTCGCCCAGGGCGCTGAAGAAATCGGCACCGGAGTTGGCGTAGTGGTTGCGGAAATCCGCCTCATCGATGAGCAGCTTCAGCATGTCCACGGAGCGCATGTAATCGCGCAGCAGCAACATGTCCGCGAGATTGCTGGTGGCGCCGCCGCTGAGCAGTGAGCTGACGCTCAGAGTCGGCGCCGCGAGCTGCGGGCTCTCGAGCACCACATTGGCGTGAGAGACATAACGGTCGCTGGCCCACAGCGCCCAATAGAGCGACACCACCACGATCGCGATCAGGCACACGATCCAGTGGAGCGACTTGCGCAAGCGTGACTTCTTGTTGAGAGACGATGAGTTGTTCATGGCCGACCTGTCTTTTTCGTAGTCTTTGTCGTTCGTTTGCGAGGCTTGGCTTTCGCCTGCGACTGGAACTGCTGAACGTAACGGCGCGCCTCGTGCATCCGCTCGCGGGACTCCTCCACGCGCCAGCGCAGCGCGTCATCGGGATCGTTCCGGGCGGGGTCATCACTGGCTATCTGGTAGTCGAGGCGAGCCTGCTCGAACTCGAGATTCGCCTGCATCAACTGCTGCTTCGCTTCGGAGAGCGAGGTCGGCACCTTGGGAGGCTCGATCTTCTTGCCATCGGTTGCCTGGTGATAGGCGCCGATGGCCTCCTCGATATCGTCGAACCATCGCGCCTGCCCCTTCTCCAGCACGATGCCGGCCTCGCAGAACTCGCGCAGGACACCCTCGCCATGGGAGACCATGATCAGGCTGGCCTTGCCGACACGCGCCTTGAACGCTTCCTTGGCCTTGGCCTTGAAGGCGCGATCGCCGACGGCGGTCGCCTCGTCCGACAGGTAGACGTCGAAGTCGAACGCCAGGGAGAGACCGAACGCCAGCCGCGAACGCATCCCCGACGAGTAGGTCTTCACCGGGTCGTCGAAGGCGTTGCCGATCTCGGCGAAGGCCTCGACCTCCCGAACCACACGTTCGATCTCCTCCTCGGCGCCATGGATCCGGGCCACGAACTTGACGTTCTGACGACCGGTCATCGAGCCCTGGAAGCCCCCCGCCAGACCGATCGGCCAGGAGACCCGGCTATTGCGGACGATATCGCCACGGTCGGGGGAGTCCATGCCACCGATCAGCCTCAGCAAGGTGGACTTGCCGGCACCATTGCGCCCCAGCAGGCCAACGCTGACCCCGGTCGGGATGGTCAGGTTGATGTCCTTGAGCACCCAGGGGCTGTCATGATGGTTGTGATAGCGCTTGTAGAGATTGCGAATCTCGATCATGGGGCTGTCCTCCTAGTGCGCTTTCAGTTGATCGCGAAAACGCATGTGCAGGACCAACCCCAGCGATATCAGCGCCAGCGCCCAGAACCACAGGTAGGTCATGTCGATGCCATCGATCGTGTGGTAGCCGCTGAAGAAGTTCATCCGCATGCTCTCCAGGCCATGCACGATCGGGTTCATCAGCAGGTATTCCCGGTACTGATGCGGCACGTAGAGGACCGGGAAGATAACGCCGGAGAGCAGCAGCAGAGGCAGGTTGAGGATGCGTGCCACCTTGCCGATCTCAGGGACTAGATCGCCGAGCACCGACAGCGTCAGCCCCATGCCCCAACCCAGCGCCCACAGCGACAGCCAATCCATCATCGCGCCGAACGGATAGTCCGGCATCAGCTCGAACTTGAGCAGGCTGCCTATGGTGATGAACAGGATGAAGATCAGCGACTTGAGCATGCCCTCGAGAAAGCAGCGCACCAGCACCGGATCGATCGGCTTGACCTGGCGGTAGGCGAACAGGCCGCGATTGGCCTCGATCGCACCGATCGAGCGCATCATGTTCTCGCGGAACAGCATGAAGCCCATCAGCCCGACCACCATCCAGGCGACATAGTCGGCCCCTGCGATATGGCGGCCGGACATGAACAGCCCTCGCACGGAGACCATCACGCCGATGATCGCCAGCGGTTCGAAGATCATCCAGAACCAGCCCATGCGGTCGGCCATGGTGCGCGAGATCGTCTCGCGCATGAACAGGGCAAACCAGACGCTCCTGGCCACTCTCCACGAGGAACGGGCTCGTCCTCCGGACGGTCCTGCGAAATTCGGTTGCGATGAATCCGATCGTGAAATTTCCATAGCCATGGCGGATTACCCTCGAGAAGGCGCGCGCGACGCGTGCATCAGGTCAACGAGCCGACGATCGGATACGTTCACAGGTCGAGCGCCACGCGAGTCGCCACGGCGACCTGGAACAGGATCTGGGTGATCGCGGAAGCCAGTTCGATGTTGCTGGTGGGTGCGGCAGGTAGCACGATGATCTCGTCGCCGGCGCGCATTCGCGTCTGCCCTGCCTGGATCACCGCCCCGTTGCGATGCACCACCAGCACCTGGTCCTCGTCGGCCCTGGGCGTGAAGCCGCCGGCCTGACGGATGTAGTCCAGCGCGCTCATGCCCGGCGTGTAGACCATCGCCTGGGGAATGATGATTTCGCCGCTCAGCAGAATGGAGTCGGTGTTCTCGGGGATCGTCACGATATCGCCATCCTGCAGTCGGATATCGGCGACGTTGCCGTCCCTGGCGACGACCAGCCGGCCGGTCGGCTTGACCTGCGAGGCTTTCTTGACGAACCGTTCGATCAACTCCGCCTGGCGAACCTGGATCTCGCCCTCCTTGGCCGTGCGAGCCGGATAACCGAGGTAGGTCGTCTCGAGCCGGCGCAGGCTGTCCTTCAGCGACGACGCCTGCTGCTCCGCCACGCTGATCCGGCGAATGGAGACATCCTGATAGCTGGTCATCTCCTGGGGCACGCTGATCGCGTTCAGGAACTCACCCAACCGGGCATCCCGCGGCAGTGCATAGCGCGACGGCCCGTAATAGCTGCCCTCGACCTGGACCACGATGGTCTCGTCGCGCTGGTCGGCGCTGAACAGCACCTCATCGCCGCGACGAACCTCGGCGCCACGGAATTCCGCCAGCGGCAAATAGCGCGAGATCGGCCCCGACGGGCGGCTGCCGCGCAACAGCACGTGGGACACGCCCGACTTGAGGCGGGCCAGGTTGATCACGTCCTGCCCGGTCAGTGCGTCACCGATCAACTCGTAGCGGTAGTTCTTCTGGACGTCGCCGACGACGCTGATGGCGGGCCCGCGTTCCTCGACCACGATGGTGTCGCCATCCCGGAACTGCGGCCGCGCGATATCGCCGTTGATCAGGAAGTTGTAGAGATCGACGACATTGATGACCTGGTTGCCACGCTTGATCACGACCTGGCGATAACTGCCCAGCGCCTGATCGATGCCGCCCGCCTGATCGAGGAAGTAGAGCACCGAGTCGTTCGGCGTCCCGGAGTAGCGCCCGGGATTCATGACGTAACCGGTGACGAAGACGCCCACCGGCTGCACGCCCTGGAGATTGGTGTAAACGCTGACGTTCTCGGGATAGACGGACTGGATCGCGCCGCGTACCCGGGCGTTGAGCTGGGCGTTGGAGATCCCCTGGACCTGCAGCGGACCGATCCGCGGCAGGAAGATATTGCCCTGGGCGTCCACCGCCAGTACCCGGTCGATCTCGACCCCGCCCCAGACCCGGATCGTGATCTGGTCACCCGGCTTGATCAGATAGTCCGGATTGAGACCGTCGGCCATCATGCCCCGGAAGCCTCCAGAGAACAGATTTTCGCCGAACGGTGGCAGCGTGTCGGGGTTGACCATGGCCTGGACCCGGGGGTCGACCGGCCCGTAGGTGCCGCTGTCCCAATCCGCCCGCGGCGATGTCTCGATCGAATTCGCCTCGTCGGACTGCGAGGTCATTGCCTCTGCCTGCTGGTCACTGCCCAGCAGACCACCGCTGCTCAGCCCGATGTCCTGGCCGTGAGCAAAGTTAGCGTTGAGGCACGCTACCGCCACCAGGCACATGGCCCGGAAAGTCACTGATAACCGCTTCATGATGGTTCCCTTCCCTCACGTGTTTTTCAGGCCATCGAGTGCCGGCGTTCGCTCATGAGAGCGCCGGCGAAATGCCTTGGGGCATTTGTCGATTCGGTGGCGATCAGGTCGTTCCGGCATGGGGAACGACGGGTTTCGACGGCGCCGCCGAGAGGGTGTTCGGAATCCTCCCGAACCCCCTCTAGCGAATGATTTCCGTCACCAGGCGCTGGGCGTACCAGCCTTTCCCCGGGACCAGGCAGCTCACCTGACCCACCGGGACACCGGCCGGCGCCACGTTGCGGGTCACGTCGAGGCGAATACACCGCCGACCGCTGGCCGAGAAGTAGCGCTCGCGGGCATGAATGGAGACATTCGGCCCCCAGGGCGTGGTCGCCAGATTCGTCACGCTGCCCGTGGCGGCGCTATCGAGAAACGTTGCCAGCGGGCCATTGACTGGCATGGCGTCGTTCATGGGCATCACCGCCCCATCGCCGAAGCGTTGCTGGGACGAGGTTGCGCACCCCGACATGGCGGCAAGCATCAGCGCCAGCGCCAGCCAACGGGACGCACCATCGACCCTTCTGCGTTTTCTGATTTCGTTTTTCATCGTGCCCACCCTTCCCTCCGTTTCCCGCGCGTTATCGCCGGGAGCCTTGCTGCCTTTCGCCATCGGCCCGCCAACGCGGATGCCGTTCGGCGAATCGATTCGAACTGTCGTCAGATAATCCGGTGACGCCGCAGGGCGGCGATGAGCTGACCCACGGTCTCCTCGAGGTCATGGATCGAAGTGTCGATCTCGATTTCCGGTGATTCCGGAGCCTCGTAAGGAGAAGTGATGCCGGTAAACTGATCGATCTCGCCGGTGCGGGCCTTGCGATAGAGGCCCTTGGGATCGCGCCTTTCACAGACCGAAAGTGGCGTGTTGACGAAGACCTCGATGAACTCGTCGGCCTCGACCATGTCGCGGACGATGCGACGATCCTCACGGAACGGCGAGATGAACGAGACCAGGGTGATCACGCCCACGTCGACCATCAGCTTCGCCACTTCGCCGACCCGGCGAATGTTTTCCTGACGGTCGCGGTCGCTGAAGCCGAGATCGCGGCAAAGCCCGTGGCGAACGTTGTCCCCGTCCAGCACGTAGGTGTTGTAACCCATGCCGAAGAGCTGTCTTTCCAGGGCATCCGCAACGGTGGACTTACCGGCGCCAGACAGCCCCGTGAACCAGATGACGCTCGGCTTCTGGCGGTTGCGTTCGGCGCGTCTTCGCTTGTCGACGGCCATGTCGTGCCAGACCACGTGGCCGATATTAAGAGCATCGACGACCATGCCGGCGCCCACGGTCAGGTTGCTCAGCTTGTCGATGAAGATGAAATTGCCCGTCTCGGGGGAGCGCTGGTAGCTGTCCAGCACCAGCGGTTGCGTCACCTCGATCTGGCATCGGGCGATGCCATTGAGGGGCAACGCGTCGGTGGCGCTGCGCGCCAGGGTATTGACGTCGATCTGATAGACGATTCGCGTCACCCGGCCGGAAACGATCCGGGTACCGGCCTTGAACTCGTACTCCTGTCCCGGCGCCAGCGGGGTCTCGTGCATCCACACCACGTCGGCGGTGAACACCGAGCTGGGTTCGATATCGCTGTTCGCCGCCACCAGCATGTCGCCACGAGAGATATCGAGTGGGTCGCGGAGCGTGAGCGTTACCGACTGGCCGGGATAGGCAACGCTCAGGTCACCGTCGTTGGTGACGATTCGCTCGATCGTCGAGCGCTTGCCGGAGGGCTCCACCCGGATTTCGGTGCCCACCTCCACCGCGCCGGCGGCCAGCGTGCCGCTATATCCACGGAAGTTGAGATTGGGCCGATTGACGTACTGAACCGGAAAGCGCAGTTCATGCAGGCTCGGTGCCGACAGGATCTCGATCTGCTCGAGCTGGGCCAGCAACGGGGCGCCTTCGTACCAGCGCATCTCGCTACCGGGATTGACGACGTTGGCACCGGTCAAGGCCGAAATGGGCAAGAAACGCACGTCGTTGACGTTCAGCTTGTCGGCGAAGTCACGGTAGTCGGCGACGATCTCCTGGAATCGCGCTTCGGAGTAACCGACCAGATCCATCTTGTTGATCGCGATCACGAAGTGGCGGATCCCGAGCAGATCGCAGATGAAGCTGTGCCGCCGGGTCTGCAACTGCACCCCGTAACGCGCGTCGATCAGGATGATCGCCAGGTCCGCCGTGGAGGCGCCGGTGGCCATGTTGCGAGTGTACTGTTCGTGCCCCGGCGCATCGGCGATGATGAACTTGCGCTTGTCGGTGCAGAAGAATCGATAGGCGACATCGATGGTCATACCCTGCTCGCGTTCCGACTGCAGGCCATCGACCAGCAGCGCCAGATCGACCTGGCCGATCCGACTGCCGGGTGCCCCCGATTCGCGCACCAACGCCGCCAGTTGATCCTCCTGGACCGTCAAGGCGTCGTGCAGCAACCGGCCTATCAGCGTCGACTTCCCATCGTCGGCCCCACCGCAGGTCAGAAATCGCAGCAGCCCCTTGCTGGCGTTCGTCTTGAGATAGCGCTCGATGTCGTCGGCGATACGCATCATCTGGAGAGGCATCAGAAGTACCCCTCACGTTTCCTGTTCTCCATCGGGCCGGCGCCATCGTGATCGATGGCGCGGCCGAGTTGCTCGCTGGTGCGAGTCAGCAGCATCTCCTGGATGATCGCGGGCAAGGTGGTAGCGCGTGACTCGATGGCGCCGGTCAGCGGGAAGCATCCCAGTGTGCGGAAGCGGATCCAGCGCTCCTGGGGCACTTCACCGGCCGCCAGCGGCAGTCGCTCGTCGTCCACCGCCAGCAGTTGGCCGGCACGAAGCACGGTCGGTCGTGGGGCCGCGTAGTAGAGCGGCACGATGGGGATCGACTCGAGATGGATGTACTGCCAGACATCCAGCTCGGTCCAGTTGGAAAGCGGGAAGACGCGAATCGACTCACCCGGATTGACCTTGCCGTTGTACAGACGCCACAGCTCGGGGCGCTGCCGCTTGGGGTCCCAGCGGTGATGCCGGTCGCGAAACGAGTAGACACGTTCCTTGGCGCGGGAAGCCTCTTCATCCCGGCGTGCGCCCCCGAACGCGGCGTCGAAGCCGTACTTGTCGAGCGCCTGTTTGAGCGCCTGGGTCGTCATGATCTCGGTGTACGTGGCGCTACCGTGATCGAATGGATTGATACCTGCGGCTCGCCCCTCTTCGTTGACGTACTCGATCAGCTCCATGCCGACCTGCGCCGCGGTACGATCGCGAAACGCGATCATCTCGCGGAACTTCCAGGTGGTATTGACGTGCAGCAAGGGAAAGGGCGGCGTTCCGGGATAGAACGCCTTTCGCGCCAGGTGAAGCATCACCGACGAATCCTTGCCAACCGAGTAGAGCATCACCGGATTGCGAAACTCCGCTGCCACCTCCCGGATGATCTGAATCGACTCCGCCTCGAGCTGCCTGAGGTGAGTGTGAGCCGTGACTGTCAGTTCGCGCATAACGTTCCCGTGCACCCGATCGAGAGTAACGAAACAAAAGGTTTCCAACGGCGAAGATCGAATGGAGACCTTTGCAACGTCGCTTCCAGTTATTGTTTTCGAGACTCTTTTTCGATCAGTTACGGGGTCGAAGTCAAACCTTTAAAAGGGGGCAGGTAAAGTCCTGTAAAGGGCAAAATCGGGATTTAGAAAGGATGCTAAATAAAGTTACAAACCAGTGAATCACACAAAAATACGAACGCCTAATACTTAAGTCAATTTATTGTTTTTAAATGATAAAACAGAAATTCTAAAGTCAATTTAGGTCGATGACGGCGCTGCCGACGTCCTGGCTTGACGAAAGGTTTTTACTTTCCTGAACGAGAAATGCGTCATCTAACTCATCATTCGACCCGGAAACTCCTGAAGTAAATACCTCGAATACAAAACTGAAAGTCTGATTTTATTAATACCGCGATCATCGACTTTTCCCGCAGAAAAGTTTGTTTACATTTGCCATATTTACGCTTCGATCTTCGCTTACGCAAAATCCCGGCGCTTAGCAATTCGACACAGCCGAAAAGCGCCCCCGACTCGCGGGATGCGTTACACTGCGCCTCGGACTGCCTTGCACACCCCGGACTCGGGCCGGTGGCGTCGGACCAGCGCCCAGGGCAGTGACATGACAATTCTTCGACGGACCGCACCCGCTCTCTGTGACCCATGCATAACGATTCGACAGTCCTGCGACCGTCCTCCCATCGCGTAGCCGGTTATCTTTCCAAGGGCCTGGCCCGCTGGAACATCATCCGCTGCCTGCTGCCGGAGTATTCGCGCCAGATCCGCCTCAAGCCCGGTAGCCGCCAGCCCGTCGACGCCATTCTTGGCTGGGGCCTGAAACCGACGTCGAAACAGGCGCGTCGCCTGGCCACGCGCCGGGGACTGCCCTACATCGCGATCGAGGACGGCTTCCTGCGCTCGCTGGGGCTGGGGGTCAACTACTCCCAGCCCCACAGCCTGGTCGTCGACTACAGCGGCATCTACTACGATGCGACCCGCCCATCGGACCTGGAGACGCTTCTCGCCGAGGCGACCTTCGGCTCGGAGGAACTGGCGCGGGCGGACCAGGCCATGCAGCGCCTGCGGCGATTACGCCTATCGAAGTACAATCACGCCCCGGACCGGCCGCTCGCGCCCGCCGACCGCCCTCGCGTGCTGGTCATCGACCAGACCCGCGACGATGCCTCGATTACCCATGGCATGGCCGACGCCAGCTCGTTCCAGCGCATGCTGGAGAGCGCCATTTCCGAGCACCCCGATGCCGAGATCCTGATCAAGACCCATCCGGACGTGATCGCCGGACGCAAGCAGGGCTACCTGACCAAGGCCTCGTCACATCCGCGCTGCCGGCTGATCGGCGACGATATCAATCCGTGGTCGTTGATCGATGCCGTCGACGCGGTCTACGTGGTCACCAGCCAACTGGGATTCGAGGCACTGATGGCGGAAAAGCCGGTCCACTGCTTCGGTATGCCGTTCTATGCCGGCTGGGGCCTGACCCGGGACGCGCTGCAGTGCGAGCGCCGCCAACGCCCACGCACGCTGCTGGAACTGTTCGCCGCGGCCTACCTGCGCTACTGCCGTTATGCCAATCCCTACACCGGGAAGGCGTCGACACTCGAGGCCACCATCGACCTGATCGCCGACCAGAAACGTCAGCGGGATCGCCTGGCCGGACACTGGGTGGCCGTGGGATTCTCGAGCTGGAAGCGCGCCTTCATTACCGACTTCCTGGGTCCGGCCTCCAGCGTGCGCTTCATTCAGAGCGACCTGCCGCAGCCGCACGAGCTGGAGGGCCGCGACAGCCTCGTCGTGTGGGGACAGAAGGCCACCGACGAGCTCAAGGCCCGCTGTCGCCAACACGGTCTTGACCTGTGGCGGATGGAGGACGGTTTCGTCCGTTCGGTCGGGCTGGGAGTCGACCTGATCCGGCCGTTGTCGCTGGCGTTCGACTCCCGGGGGCTTTATTACGATGCCCATCACGACAGCGATCTGGAGCGACTGCTTGCCGAGACGGACTTCGAACCGGAGCTGCTGGCGCGCGCCGACCGCCTGCGCCAGCGCCTCATCGAGCTCAAGCTCTCGAAATACAACGTCCAGGGCAAGAAGCGCCCCTCACTGCCGACGGAGGCGATCGGCTCGCGCCCGGTCGTGCTGGTACCCGGCCAGGTCGAGAGCGACGCCTCCATTGCCCATGGCTCCCCCGAGATCAAGACCAACCAGGCACTGCTCGAGGCGGTCAGGCAAAACCGTCCCGATGCCTTCGTCATCTACAAGCCACACCCCGACGTCGTTTCGGGGGCCCGGGTCGGTCTGCTCGACAAGACGGCGCGAACACTCTACGACCTCGAACTGGTCGACTGCGACATCATCGACCTGATCGAGCTGGCCGACGAGATCCACACCATGTGCTCGCTGACCGGCTTCGAAGGTCTGATGCGCGGCGTCGAAGTGCATACCTACGGCCTGCCCTTCTATGCCGGTTGGGGGCTGACCCACGATCGGTTATCCTCCCCGCGGCGTCAGCGACGGTTGACGCTCGACGCCCTGATTGCCGGCGCGCTGCTGCTGTATCCGACCTATGTCGACCCGGATACCGGCGAGTTCTGCAATGCCGATACCGCCGTCGAACTGATGCAGCAGCAGCGTGACCAACGCTCGGGATTGCCCCTTCGCGTCCGCTTCTACCGGCTGTACCGCAATCTGTTTTCCAAAAGGCAATGACTTGAGCACGACGCGCAAACACTTTCTTCTGTTACAGGGTGTCTGCTCACCTTTTTTCGACCGGCTCGGCGCGCGATTGCGGGACGCCGGACACTCGGTCGTCAAGGTCAACTTCACCGTCGGCGACAGCGTCTACTGGCGTCAGAAGAACACCTACGCCTATCGCGGCCAGGCCAAGGACATTCCCGAATATCTTTCCGGCATCTGGGACCGACACGAGATCACCGACCAGATCGTTTTCGGCGACCGTCGCCCCGTTCACCGACGCGCGATCCTCGCCGCCAGGCGCCGGGGCATTCGCAATCACGTGTTCGAGGAAGGCTACTTTCGGCCCTACTGGGTGACGCTCGAGCGCGAGGGCGTGAATGCGCATTCCCTGTTGCCCCGGGATCCCGACTGGTATCGCGAGGCCGGCGAGCGCTTGCCCAGCGCCGGCCGACCCCACGCCTTTCCCAACCAGTTCCATATGCGGGCACGTCACGACGTGCTCTATCACCTGGCCGGGGTCGCCAACCCGTTCCTGCACCCCCATTACCGCAACCACGCCCTGGTGACCGCCCCAGTGGAGTACGCCGGCTTCGTGCTGCGCAAGGTCCGAATGCCCTACCTGAAGCGCCGGGACGAACAGCGCGTCAACGCGCTGATGGCCTCCGGACGTCCGTTCTATCTGCTGCCACTGCAGTTGAAGAGCGATGCCCAGATCCGCTATCACTCGGACTACAAGAACATGCAGGAGGTGATCGGGAAGGTCGCCGCGTCCTTTGCCTACCACGCGCCGCGAGACGCCCTGCTGGTGATCAAGAACCACCCGCTAGACATGGGCCTCGCCCAGTACGCGCGGCTGATCAAGGTCCTCTCCCACGAGTACGACCTGGCCGAGCGCCTGGTCTATCTCGAAGGAGGGAGCCTCGAGGCACTGCTCAAGCACGCCAGTGGCCTGGTCACGGTCAACAGCACCGCCGGCAACGTCTCGCTGGGCTTCGGCTGCCCGACCCACACCCTGGCCTCGCCGATCTACGACATGGCAGGGTTGACCCATCAAGGCACGCTGGACGATTTCTGGCACAATACGCCCGCCCCGGAAGCGGAGCTCTTTCGGGCCTATCGGCGAACCGTCGCCCAGACGGTTCAGATCAACGGCGGGTTTTACTGTCGCCCGGGGATCGAGCTAGCCTCGGAGAACGCCCTGCACACGCTGCTGCGAGAGCGCTCTCCGCTGCAACAACTCATGGATGAGATCGCATCATGACCCGAATCGTCATTACCGGTGCCACCGGCGCCATCGGCCAGGCGCTCGCTACCGGCTATGCCAGGCCCGGCAACCGGCTGGTGCTGCATGGTCGCCAGCGCGAGGTGCTCGAGTCACTGGTCGCCGACTGTCGCGGCGCCGGTGCCGAGGTCGAATGCAGTAGCGTCGACCTGGGCGAAGACGGGGCGCTGTTCGCGTGGCTGGAGTCTCTCTGCGATCCCACGCCACCGGACATCGTCATCGTCAACGCCGGCATCAACATCAACATTGGCGAAGACGGCAGCGGCGAGTCGTGGGACGACGCCAGCCGCCTGCTGGAGATCAACCTGCGCGTCCCGATGGCGATAGGCAACTTCCTCGGCAAACGCATGCGGGCGGCGGGCCGCGGCCAGCTGGTGCTGATGAGTTCGCTCGCCGCCTATCACGGCCTGCCGGTCACGCCGAGCTACAGCGCCAGCAAGGCCGGCGTGAAAGCCTACGGGGAGGCGCTTCGCGGCTGGCTGGCACCTCACGGCGTCGGCGTCACCGTCGTCATGCCCGGCTACGTCAGCTCGAAGATGTGCCACGAGATGCCCGGCCCCAAGCCGTTCCTGTGGCAGCCTGAGCGCGCCGCCCGGGTCATTACCCGAGGCATCGAGAGGAATCGCGCTCGGATCAGCTTCCCGTTTCCGCTCGACTTCGGTTGCTGGTGGCTGGCCGTGCTGCCGGCCGCGATATCGCAGCGCCTGGTCAAAGGGTTCGGCTACCACATCGACCCGCATGACGGAGCCAAGCGATGAGTCATGGATTCTGGAACGGGTTCTGGGCCGTGGTGGCCTCGCTGTTCATCACCAGCCTGTTCGAGCTGCTGCTCAAGCCGCGCCCCCAACCGCTGTGGCAACGGGCACCGGCGGCAGTGGCCGTCCACCTGGCCACTGCCACGCTCCATTTCGCGTTCTGGCTGCTGGTGGTACAACGCCCCTGGTTCGCGCTGGTGATCGCCGCCTCGCTGCAAATGGTGGTCATCCAGGTCAACAACACCAAGTCGACCTCCCTGCGCGAGCCTTTCCTGTGCCAGGACTTCGAGTACTTCGTCGATGCGGTTCGCCACCCCCGGCTCTACATCCCGTTCTTCGGCATCGGCCTGACCGTTGCGGCCAGCCTGGCCGGCGCCATTGCCATCGCCATCGGCTTCTGGCTGGAGCCCTCGCTCTATGGCCGTGCCGACGCACCATGGTCGCTGCTGGGCACGCTGGTGCTGGTCGCGGCGTCCACGGCCACGCTGGCCTGGCAGTTGCCCCGGCTACCCGCCTGCACACTGGAACCCAACGACGACCTGGTCCGGCTCGGTCTCTATCCCTATCTATGGGCCTACGGCCGCCTGACCCGGCTGCCCATCGATCGCCAGGAGAACGATGGCGCCTTCGCCCCGCCGGCCGATCTCGACCCGGCTGAGCTCGACCCCGCCACGCTGCCGAACGTGGTGCTGGTCCAGAGCGAATCGTTCTTCGACCCCCGCGACTGGCACCCGGCCATTCGCCGCGAACTGCTCGGCACCTACGACGCGCTCATGGCCGAAGCGCTGCAGGCCGGCCGTTTCGACGTGCCCGCCTGGGGCGCCAACACCGTACGCACCGAGTGCGCGGTACTGACGGGATTCACGCCGTCCCGGTTGGGTGTCCATCGCTTCAATCCCTACCACCAGCTATCGAAGCTGCCGGTCAACAACCTGGCCGGCGCGCTCAAGCGACTGGGCTACCGGACGGTCTGCATCCACCCTTATCCCGCCAGCTTCTATCTGCGCGACCGGGTCTACCCCAACCTGGGCTTCGATACCTTCGTGGATATCGCCGACTTCGATATCACCGAGCGCGACGGCCAGTACACCGGCGATCTCGCACTGGCGGAACGGGTGCGCACGCGGCTGGCGGAGACCGATGAGAAACCGCTGTTCATTTTCGTGATCAGCATGGAGAATCACGGCCCGCTCCACCTGGAGACCGCGGATCCGGCCGTCGCCGAACGCTGGGTCGAGGGCGGCGTTACCGACGGTTGCGAAGAGCTGACGGTTTATCTGAGGCATCTACGCAACACCGATAGTATGCTGGAGCGACTCAGGGACTCTCTCGACCAGGGCGGACGACCCGGGATTCTGGGTTTCTACGGAGATCACGTGCCGATCATGCCGAAAGTCTACGCACGGCACGGCGAGCCGGATGGTTTCACGAACTATTTCATCTGGCGGACCGCGCCCCGTTCGGGGGATAACGTGCGGATGACGCTCCCAGCCGATAAGCTGGGAACAACAATCTACGACAGGATTATCGACCACGCTGGAAAGCGCGGTGCGAATTGAGAAAGGCGTAGCCCGTGCTACGAAGCAAGGAGTCCCAATGACCAAACGCGTTGCCATCATCGGCGCGGCTCACCGGTTCCCGAGCGCACCGACATCACAACGTTTCTGGCAAGCGCTCAAGACCGGCGAAGACCTCGTCACCACGGTCGCAGAAGACCGTTGGGGCCTGGAAGCCTATCGCCACCCGGACAAGCAGCATCCCGGCACCAGCTACACCTTCGCCGCCGGCAGCCTCGGCGACATCTCCGGCTTCGATGCCGGTTTCTTCGGCATCTCGCCGCGTGAAGCCGCCCAGATGGACCCGCAGCAGCGGCTCCTGCTGGAGATGACCTGGGAAGCCATGGAAGACGCCGGCATCCCGCCGCAGATACTGCGCGGCAGCCAATGCGGCGTGTTCCTCGGCATCGCCAGCCTCGACTACTCCTATCGCATGGCCGACGACATGTCGGTCATCGATACCTCGACGGCGACCGGCAATACCTCGAGCATCGCCTCGAACCGCATCTCCTACGTGTTCGACCTGCATGGCCCGAGCATGTCGATGGATACCGCCTGCTCCTCCTCGCTGGTCGCCTTCCACCAGGCGTGCCAGTCGATCCGTAGCGGCGAGACCGATATCGCGCTGGCCGGCGGCATCAGCCTCCACCTGCACCCGTTCGGCTTCATCATCTTCTCCAAGGCGAGCATGCTCTCGCCCACCGGACGCTGCCAGGTGTTCGACGAATCCGGCGACGGTTACGTGCGCTCCGAGGGCGGCGGGGTCTTCCTGCTCAAGGATTACGACAAGGCGGTCGAGGATGGTGACCGCATCCTGGCCGTCGTCGCCGGCAGTGGCGTCAACACCGACGGCTTCAAGAAGGGCCTGACGGTGCCCAACCCCGACGCCCAGGTCGCGCTGATGACCCAGACCCTGGATCGGGCCGGCCTCACCCCGGACGACCTCGACTATCTCGAGGCGCACGGCACCGGTACCGCCGTCGGCGATCCGCTGGAGACCCGCGCCATCGGCGCGGCGATCGGTCAGTTGCGCCAGACGCCGCTGCCGATCGGCTCGGTCAAGAGCAACCTCGGCCACCTGGAAACCGCCTCCGGTATCGCCGGGCTGGCCAAGGCGCTCTATGTGCTGCGTGAACGCGAGGTGCCCGCCACCATCGGCATCCGCAAGGTCAATCCGCGCATCGACCTGAAGGGCTGGAACCTCGACATCGTCGACCAGCCGCGCAAGCTGAAGGCCGAGGGCCAACTCACCATCGGCATCAACTCCTTCGGTTTCGGTGGCGCCAACGCCCACGTCATCCTGCAGTCGCCACCGGAAGCGCCTCCGGCCGAGCGCGTCGAGACGCCCGCGCGGCGACTCCCGCTCTGCCTGAGCGCTCGTAGCCCGGAAGCGCTGCGCGAGTTCGCCGCGCGCCTCAGCGACAACCTCACGGCTGGCGACGTCACGCTCTATGACACCGCCTACAGCCTCGTCTTCCGCCGCGAGCGGCATCATCACGCCGCGGTGCTGCTGAGCGACAACGCCGCCGACGCGATCACCCGCCTGGACGCCCTGGCCGCCGCCGAAAGCGTGCCCGGCGCCGCCCTCGGCGAGCGCGTCGACACCGGCTACGGCCCGGTGTTCGTCTACGACGGCAATGGCTGCCAGTGGACGGCGATGGGTCGTACCCTGCTGCAGGAGTCCCCGGTCTTCGCCGCCGCCGTCGACGAGGTCGACGCCCTGTTCGCGAACCACGCCGACTTCTCGCTGCGGGCCGAACTCGATGGCACCAACCAGCAGGCAGCCGCGGAAGGGGTCGATCGCCTGGCCCTCACCGAGATCGCCCAGCCCGCGTTGTTCGCGCTGCAGGTCGGCGTGACCCGGCTGCTCGAATCCGAGGGCGTGCGCCCCGCCGCCGTCACCGGCCACAGCGTGGGTGAAGTCGCCGCGGCCTGGGCCTGCGGGGCGCTCAGCCTGGCCGACGCCGTCAGCGTCATCTACTACCGCAGTGCCGGTCAGGGCCGCACCCGTGGCAGCGGTGAAATGACCGCCGTCGGCCTCGGCGCCGAAGCCATGCAGCGCTGGCTGGACGACCCGGCTCACGCGGAGATCGTCATCGCCGGCGTCAACGGTCCCAAGGGTGTCACCCTGGCCGGCCCCGCGGCGGCGCTGGAACGCCTGGAGGCAGCACTTTCCGCCGAGCGGATCTTCGCCAAGCGCCTGGCGCTGGACTACGCCTTCCACAGCCCGGCCATGGACCCGATCCGCGATGAGGTCATCGACGCCCTCTCGCACCTGAAGCCCTCCGCCGCCCGGATACCGTTCATCTCGACCGTGGCCGGCAAGTCACTGGACGGCCGTGAACTGGGCGCCGAGTACTGGTGGCTCAACATCCGCGAACCGGTGCAGTTCGCGCCGGCGGTCGATGCCTTGATCGAAGCGGGCGCGCGCGCCTTCGTCGAGATCGGTGCCCAGCCGATCCTGCGCCGCTACCTGAGCGACGCCCTCTCCGCACAGTCGGTCACCGGCAGCGTCATCGGCACGCTGAGTCGCGATCACGACGACGCCACCGCCATGGAAGCCAGCCTCGCCGCGTTGCTGGTCAGCGGTGCGGTCTCCGCCGAGGCGTGGTTCCCGGTGACCGGCCGCTTCGTCGACCTGCCGCGTTATCCATGGCAGCGCGAGCGGTACTGGGTCAAGACCACCGGCGACTCCCAGGGCCTGATGGGGCGCCACTACGAACACCCGCTGCTGGGTTATCGCCTGGCACGCCAGGGGATGGCGTGGGAGAGCCAGCTCGATACCCGCCGCCTGCCCTGGCTGGCCGATCACCGCGTCGGCGACGCCACCGTCTTCCCGGGGGCGGGCTTTGCCGAACTGGCACTCGCCGCTGCGGCGGCGGCCAAGGCCTCGCCGGTGCTCGATATCGAGGCGCTGGAAATTCTCGGTCCGCTGCTGCTAGACGCCACTCACGGCAAGAAGCTGCAGTTGGAGATCCAGGATGCCGACGGCACCCTGACCATGAAGAGTCGCGAGCCGGCCAGCGAGGACGCCTGGACACTCAATGCCCGCGCCCGGATCACCGCACAGACCCGCGGCCTGCTGCTGACGCGACGTGGCTCGCCGCTGCCCGACCGGCCGGCGGACTTCACTCGCGATCAGCATCTGGCGATGGCCGCTCACGTCGGGCTCGAGTACGGACCGGGCTTTCAGGCGATCAGCGAAGTCTGGGTCGAGGACGACCGGGCGTTGGGTCGCATCGATCTGCCCGCCGCCATCGCCGAGGACCAGCGCGACTGCCTGCTGGCCCCGGGCATTCTCGACAGCGCCTTCCAGCTGTTCATCCCGCTGCTGGCCGACGAGCTCGCCAAGGCGGGCGGTCTGGCCTTCGTGCCGGTGCGCCTCGAACGGCTGCAGCTGCAGGTCGATGCCGCGCCGCCGGCCTGGATGGAAGTACGCCTGACCAGCCGCGCACCGCATTCGCTGTGCGCCGACGTGGCCCTGTTCGATGCCACCGGCAATGCCGTTGCCGTGGTCGAGGGCGCCCGTTTCAAGGCCGCCCGCCTGCGCCACGCGGTGCAGCATCGACTCAGCTATCTCGACCACCGCCTGGTGCCAGCCCCCCGCGAAGCCGCCTTGCTGCCGCTGGACGAGACCACCGCCGAGCTGGCGCTGGCACAGCTGGTCGACAATTATCGCAGCGTTACCGACAGCCGCTATGGCGACGAGGTCGAACCGCTGCTGGAAACCCTGGTCTCGGCGTTTCTCGACGAGGCATTGCGCGGCCACGCCGACAGCGATGGGCAACTGCTGGCGGGCCATTTCGATGCCGGCGCGAGCGAGGTCCGCCAGCGTCGCCAGGCGCTGGTCGAACTGGCGCTTGCCACCGGCATCGTGACCGAAACCCCGGCCGGTTGGCAGTTGCAGGAATCGCCGGAGATCGACGCGGCCACGGTCTGGAATCTGTTGATCCGGGACTACCCGGACTATGCCGCGCTGACCCACAGCATCGGTCGCTTCGGCCTGCACCTGACGGACTGGCTCGAAGCGCGTCTCGACGTCACCTCGCTGGGTCTGGATGCCCCCCGCCTGACGCGGCTGGTCCAGACGGCCGTCGGCGAACGCGGTTGGCACGCCCTGGCCGACACCTGGCTGTCCCAGTACGCCATGTCGCTCGAACTGCTGCCGCCCCACCAGCGGCTGGTGATGCTCGAAGCCTCGGCGCTGCGCCCGCAGCTCGGCGAGCGGCTGATGAGCGGATTGAGCGGCGACCGCGCCGAGTACCGCTTCGTCGCCCTGCGCGACAGCGCGCTGAATGACGCCGAATCGCTGGCGGAGCACGACCCACGGGTCGATCTGCTGACGGTTGACGCCGCTATCCCCGCAATCGGTGCCAATGTCGCGCTGGTCACGCTGGACGGTACCCAGGACGAGATCGACGCGCTGCTGCAGTGGTTGCCGGGGCAACTGGCGGACGACGCCCAGATCGCGCTGCTGGCGCTGGGTGACACCGACTGGCAGTCGTTCCTGTCACTGGCGGTGGCGACCGATTCGCGCCCCGCCGATCTCGAGACGACCCGCCAGCGCCTGGAAACGCTGGGCTATCGTCAGCTCGAGCGCCATGCGCTGGAGAACGACCAGGGCGGCCTGCAGTTGCTGACCGCCCAGGCTCCGTTGCCCTCCGCTGCAGCGGCGGCGTCCGGCAGCGATCGCGACGACTCGACTCACGATGACCAACAGTGGCTGGTGATCAGCGACGACGGTGCCCAGTGGCTGGCTTCAAGACTGGTCAGCCGTTTCGAGACCCTGGGCCAGGCCGTCCATCACCTGGCCGGCAGCGAGCTGCCCCCCCGGGAACTGCTGCCGCTGGCGCTGGAGTCCTTCACACCGACCCAGATCGTCGACCTGCGCGGCCTGGCCAGCGCGGCCGAGGATCGCTGCGTGCTGGCCGCCCAATGGCTTCAGATGCTGGAGTCGGCGGAATGCGATGCCGCGCTGTGGTGGCTCACGCTCGGCGTGGGCGCGCATTTCTCTACACTGTCCGGGGCCGCTACCGACCCGGCTTCGCGGTCTGACGCTTCCGGGCAGTCCAAGCTGCCCGAAGACGCGGCGCAACGATCCAAGCTGCCCGAAGAGGCAGCGCAACGATCCAAGCTGCCCGAAGACGCAGCGCTTTGGGGCTTCGGCCGGTCGCTGCAGAACGAGGCCGGTAGCCGCCAGGTCCGGCTGCTCGACCTGCCGCTGTCGAGCCGCGACTCGCTGTCGAGCGAACTGCTGGATGCGCTGCTGTTGGAACTGAGCGTGCCGGATGCGGAAACCGAGATCGTGCTCGATGCCGACGGCCAGCGCTGGGTCCCCCGCCTCGGCCTGGCGCCGGCACCGGGTACCGGCACCGGCGAGACGCAGCCCGAGCACGACCGCGCCGTCAGCCTGGGCTTCGAGCTGCCGGGGCAACTGCGTCATCTGCGCTGGCAGCCCCATGCCCTTCCCGCGCCGCAACCCGGCCAGGTCGAGATCGCGGTCAAGGCCACCGGCCTCAACTTCCGCGACGTCATGTATGCGCTCGGCCTGCTCTCCGACGAAGCGATCGAGAACGGCTTCGCCGGACCGACGCTGGGCCTGGAGTTCGCCGGGGAAGTCGTCAGCGTCGGCGACCCGAGCGGCTCGCTGCGTCCGGGCGATGCCGTGGTCGGCTTCGGCCCGGCGAGCTTCAGCGACCGGCTGATCGCCGACGTCAACGCGGTGGCACCGATTCCCGCCGAGATCGGCTACGCCGCCGCGGCAACGATCCCGACCACCTTCTTCACCGTCTACTACTCGCTCAAGCACCTGGCCCGCGTGCAGCCCGGCGAGCGGCTGCTGATCCACGGCGCCGCCGGCGGCGTCGGCCTGGCCGCGATTCAGGTCGGGCGCTGGCTGGGAGCGGAGATCTACGCCACCGTCGGCTCGCCGGAGAAGCAGGACTTCCTGCGCTTGATGGGCGTCGACCGCATCTACGACTCGCGCAGCCTGACCTTCGCCGAGGAGATCCTCCATGACAACGCGGCCGAACGTCAGGCCTCGGACGATGGCAGCAACGGGCAGCGCCTCGGCATCGACGGTGTCGACGTGGTACTCAACTCGCTTGCCGGCGAGGCGATCAACCAGAACCTGCGGGTACTCAAGCCGTTCGGCCGCTTCATCGAGCTCGGCAAGCGCGACTTCTACGAGAACACCAAGGTCGGCCTGCGCCCGTTCCGCAACAACCTGAGCTACTTCGGGGTCGATTCCGACCAGCTCATGAGCGAACTGCCCGACCTCACCGGCGAGCTGTTCAGCGAGATGATGACCCTGTTCGCCGACGGCACGCTCGCGCCGCTGCCCTATATCGCGTTCGGCAGCGATCGCGTGGTCGAGGCCTTCCGCTACATGCAGCAGGCGCGCCAGATCGGCAAGGTCGTCGTTACCTACGAACGGCCGCCAACCATGGCGCCCGCGCCCGCCAGGGACATTCCGTTGACCCTGGACGCGGCGGGTAGCTACGTGGTGACCGGCGGGCTCGGCGGCTTCGGCCTCGCCACCGCCGAGTGGCTGGCCGCCAAGGGCGCGCGCCGGCTGCTGCTGCTGAGCCGTCGCGGTGCGGTCACCGAGGAGGCCAAGGCCGGCATCGAGCGGCTGGAAGCGCTCGGCGTGACGGTCGCCGCTCGCGCCTGCGACGTGACCGATGTCGCGGCGCTCGAGGCAGTGCTGGACGAAGCCCGGCAGGACCTCGGCCCGATCTTCGGCATCGTCCATGCCGCCACCGTCATCGACGACGGCCTGATCCGTAACCTCGACGAATCGCGCATCCGCCAGGCGATGGCGCCGAAGCTCGAGGGCGCCCGTCACCTGGACTCGCTGACCGCGAACGATGCGCTCGACTTCTTCGTCGTCTACTCCTCGGCCACCACCCTGTTCGGCAATCCCGGCCAGGCCAGCTACGTGGCCGCCAACCACTGGCTGGAGGCCTTCACCGCCAACCGCCGCGCCAATGGGCGACCGGCGACGGTGGTGCGCTGGGGCGCGATCGAGGATGTCGGCTTCCTGGCGCGCAATACCCAGACCCGCGACAGCCTGCAGGAACGCCTCGGCGGCCAGGCGTTGACCTCCAGCGACGCGCTGGCCGTGCTCGAGCGGATGCTGGTGGCCGACGTGGCCTCGCTCGGCGTGTTGGAACTCGACTGGCGAGCACTGGCGCGTTTCCTGCCCACGGCGGAAGCGCCACGCTATCGGGAAATCGCCCGTACTGCCGAGGACGACGGCAGTCAGGAAGGCGACGATGACCTGCAACAACTGCTGGCCAGCCTATCACCGGAAGCGCTCCACACGACCCTGATCGAAGTCCTCAGCAAGGAGCTCGCCAAGATCCTGCTGATCGACGAGGAGAAGATCGATATCCACAAATCCGTCTACGACATGGGGTTCGACTCGCTGATGGGTGTCGAACTCGTCACCGCCCTGGAAGCCCGCCTGGGCATCCAGGTGCCGGTGATGGTGCTCAGCGAGGCCGGCACGCTGGCCAAGCTCTGCGACTACCTGATGCTCAAGCTGCGTGGCGACGGTACCGAGACCGACAGCGACGAGGACGCGCTCAGCGGCCTTGCCGCCCAGCACGGGGTCGACGCGTTGCAGAACGGTGACGGTTCCCGGGGCGATGGCGAAGCCGACGGGGGCCGATCATGAGCCAGCCCCGCGACGCCCTCAAGCAGCGACTGCTGCAGGAAGCGCGCCAGCGCCGCCAGCAGCGGCCGGAGGGGGACACCGCTCCCAGGCCCGCCGCCACCAGCGTCGACGAGCGCTTCACCCGCTTCGACCGCCACCCGGGCTACCAGCAGCTCAAGATGATGCGCGAGGGCGGCAAGCGGCTGGGTATCCCCGACCCATTCTTCAAGGTCCACGAAAGCACCGCCGGCGCTACCACGGTGATCGGCGGGCGGGAGTGCATCAATTTCGCCAGCTACAACTACCTGGGGCTGGCGCACCATCCCCGGGTGATCCAGGCAGGTATCGACGCCCTGGAGCGCTACGGCAGCTCGGTCTCGGCCAGCCGCCCGGTCTCCGGCGAGCGCCCGATCCACCATGAACTGGAGCGGGCGATCGCCGAAACCTACGAAGTCGAGGCCGCCGTGGCCTTCGTCAGCGGCCACGCCACCAACGTCTCGACCCTGGGCTACCTGCTCGGGCCCAAGGATCTTCTCCTCCACGACGAGTACATCCACAACAGCACCGTGGTCGGCGCGCAGCTTTCCGGCGCGCGGCGGATGAGCTTCGCGCACAACGACCCGGTGGCGCTCGAGACCCTGCTGGCACGTCATCGCCGCCAGTTCGAACGCGTGATCGTGGTGATCGAAGGGCTCTACAGCATGGATGGCGACGCCCCGGACCTGAAGCGCTTCGTCGAGATCAAGCGCCGCCACCAGGCTTGGCTGATGGTGGACGAGGCCCACTCCTTCGCGGTGATGGGCGACCGGGGGCTGGGGCTGCGAGAGTACTGTGACGTGGCGCCCACCGATGTCGACATCTGGATGGGCACGCTCTCCAAGACGCTCTCCGGCTGCGGAGGCTACATCGCCGGCTGCCGGGAGCTGGTGGAGATGCTGCGCTACTTCGCGCCGGGTTTCCTCTACAGCGTCGGCATGCCTGCCCAGGTCGCCGGGCCATCCCTCGCCGCGCTCCAGGTGATGAAGGACGAACCCGAACGATTGAAACGGCTGCACGACATCTCGCGCTACTTCCTCGAGCAGGCCAGGCTCAAGGGCTTCGACATCGGCGAGAGCATCGGCGTCGCCGTGGTGCCGATCATCGTCGGCAGCTCCGTGCTCGCCGCCGGCCTGTCCGATGCCCTGCTCCAGCACGACATCAACGTGCAGCCGATCCTGCACCCGGCGGTACCCGAGAAGAGCGCGAGGCTGCGGTTCTTCCTCAACTGCGACCATACCCGCGAACAGATCGACCAGACCCTCGACGTGCTGGAAACGGAGTGGAAGGCGCGGGCCAGCTAGCCAGGCCCTGTTCACACTAGCCTCACGGAAAACCGGCTCCATCGCGGCGGTGTGGGTAGTGTGAACAAGCCGTCAGTAATGGTATCGGAGCTGGGCGAGAAGCAAGGCGTCCTCCATGACCTTGTAGACCATGCGGTGCTCGTCGTTGATTCGGCGAGACCAATAACCAGCGAGACTGTGTTTAAGGGGTTCCGGTTTGCCAACACCCTCGAATGGCTCTCGTTTCGTCTCCTGGATTAATTTATTGATTCGGGTAACGAGCTTCTTGTCGGTTTTCTGCCAGTACAGATAATCTTCCCAGGCATTCTCGGAGAAGATGAGTTTCATTCGAGAAGTTCCCTTTCCTGGCCGCCGCCGTGCTCCAGCTCGGCGACGGATTCCAATAGGCGACGGGCGTTCTTAGGTGCGCGCAGGAGATAAGCGGTTTCTTGCAACGCCTCATAGTCTTCAAGAGAGATCATGACGACGGACTGCGACTTGCTTCGGGTTATGATGACCGGCGAGTGGTCCTCGCAGACCTGCTCCATGGTTTTTGCCAGGTTGGTTCTGGCGGCTGTATAGCTGATGGCATCCATTTGACCTATCCTGTACATAATATTGAACATGATCAGGATATCGTACACGGTCGGATTCAGCAATCGGCTGCGCGGCGATCGAGTTTCCGCCGCCTTGCGGCTTCAAGATGGCGCGTGAACCGGGCGATCGCCGGCACCCCGAATACGGCCTCACCACCTGACGGGTGACAAGGCCGTTTGCGTGTCGGGCGATAGTCAAGACCCAGGGCGAGATGATCGCGAGGCGGATGGGGTTTCAACCCTGCTGTTGCCCCGCCGCCTGTTGAATGCTGTCGATCAGGTCCTCGCCGTATTCATCGATGAAGCCCTGCCAGACTGGCTGCACCGCTTTCTGGAACGCCTCGGTGTCGACGTCGCGATTGACCTCCATGCCATCGGCCTCGAGTTGCGAGATCATCTGCTCGGCCTGATCGATGTTCATCTGCCGCTGCATCGCGGTGGCGTCGTCGGCGGCCTTCTGCACGATCTGCTGCTGCTCGGGCGTCAGGCTGTCGAAGCGATTCTTGTTCATCGCCAGCAGCAGCGCCGCATAGGCGTGATTGGTCATCGACAGATACTTCTGCACCTCGTCGAAGTTGAACGACACCACGATACCCAGCGGGTGGTCCTGGGCGTCGACTACCCCGGTCTCCATGGCGGTATAGAGTTCATTGACCTGGATCTGCTGCGGGTTGGCGCCCAGCAGCTCGAACATGTTGTTGAGCACGATGGAGTTGTTGACCCGCATGCGCAGCCCTTCCAGATCCCCGGGCTCGCGGATCGGCCCCCGGTTGTTGGTCATCTCTCGGAAACCGTTCTCGGGAAACGCCAGGCCCTTGAGGCCGGCGCTCTCGAGCTCGCTCATGACCCGATCCCCCGGTTCGCCATCGAGGGCGTTGAAGGCGGCCTGATGGTCGGAGAACATGAATGGCAACGTGAAGGCGGCAGCCTCGGGCACCAGCCCGGTGAAGTTGTTGAGTCCCGAAAGCGTGATGTCGATGATGCCCGAGCGCGTACCGTCGATCATCTGCGAGTCGTTGCCCAACTGGCCGTTGGGAAAAATCTGCACCTTCAGCTCGCCATTGCTGGCGCTCTCCACCTCCTCCTTGAACTTCTCCGCCAGGGTCTGCTGCAGATCGCTCTGCGGCGCCGGATGCGCGAAACGCAGCGTCGTCGCGGCCATGGCGGAACTTGACACGAGCGCTAGCCCGAACAGCGTGGCGGTGGTTGCCTTGATGATCTTGTTCATGACACCTCTCCTTGCCTTGTTGTGCGCTTTCACGCCTTCAGGCGCTAGCCGATCAGCCAATGCATCGGCACCGTGATGATCTGAGGCACCAGCACGAACAGCGCCAGCAGACCGATATAGACCAGAACGAAGGGATAGACGCCGCGAACGGCGTTGGTCATGGTCGTGTTACCCACGCCGCACACCACGTTGAGCACCGTGCCCACCGGCGGCGTGATCAATCCGATGCAGCAGTTGATGACGAACATCAAGCCGAAGTAGATCGGATCGATGCCCGCCGCTTTCACCAACGGCATGAACAGCGGCACCAGTATCAGGATGGCGGGCGCCAGATCCATCACCATGCCCACCAGCAGCACCACCACCATGATCGCCGCCATCAGCAGCTTCGGATCGTCCGCCAGCGGCCCCAGCAGACCGGCGAGCTGCTGAGGCAACTGGGCGATGGTGATCACCCAGGAAGCGACCATCGCCGCGCCAACCAGGAACATCACCAGGGCAGTCGAGCGCCCGGCGCGGATCAGCACGGCCAGCAACTTGCGCGCGTCCAGCTCGCGATAGACCACGGCGGAGACGGCAATGGCATAGACCGCCGCCACCACCGCCGCCTCGGTGGGCGTGAAGACCCCGAAACGAATACCGACGATGATGATCACCGGCAGCAGCAGCGCCCAGACACTGTCGCGCAGCGCCTTCAGCCGCTCGCCACGGGAGGCCTTCGGTTGCGGCTCGAGGTCCGATTTACGCATCATGAAACGCCAGGTGATCATCAGTGCCAGGCCCATGAAGAGCCCCGGCACGATCCCGCCGATGAACAGCTTGGCGATGGACAGATTGCCCGCCACCCCGAGGATGATCAGCGGCAGCGAGGGCGGAATCACCGGCGCGATGATGCCGCCGGCGGCGAGTAGCCCCACCGAGCGGGAGGCGGGATAGCCGCTCTTGCGCATCATCGGGTACAGGATGCTGACCAGCGCCGCTGCGTCCGCCACCGCCGAGCCGGAAAGCCCGGCCAGCAGCAGCGAGGTAATGATGGCCACGTAGCCCAGCCCGCCGCGCCAGTGCCCCACCAGCGCCATCGCCAGGCGCACGATACGATCCGACAGACCGCCCACGGCCATCACTTCGCCGGCCACCATGAAGAACGGAATGGCCAGCAAGGCGAAGTTGTCGACGCCATTGACCAGCGACTGGGAGACGATGTCGGCGCTGAACATGCCCATCTGCAGCATCAGCGCCCCTGCCGCCGCCAACAGGGCAAAGGCCACCGGCAGGCGCAGCAGGATGGCGCCGATCAGCACCGCCAGAAACAGTGCAAGGGTCATGGCCTGGTCTCCTCGTCACGGCTGCGCGGCGACGCTTCGCTCGACATCGCGCTTGGCGCATCCTCGATACCAGGCGCTATCACACCGGCAGTCCCGACGCCGGGCGCCTCCGAGTACCCCGGGCGTAGCAGCCCGAGCGTCGCGGTCACGCTCATCAGCGCGCCGGAGACGACGCCAGCGAGATAGAAGAGCCCCGTGGGCAGGCCGGTGAGCGGCGAGATGTTGTGCCAGTTGGCCAGCGTCTGGCGCCAGCAACCGATCAGCAGCATGAGCGAGGCGATCAGGATCACCAGCCACAGCAGCCGACCCACGACTAGGCGTACGGGGCGCGGCAGGCGGTCGAACAGCTCGCCGACCGCCAGGTGCTCGCCCTCTTTCAGGCAGAGCGACGCCCCCAGCATGACGATCCAGACGAACCCCAGCCGAGACAGCTCGATGCCGGGGCGCAGCCCGGAAGCGAACCCGTAGCGCAACACCACGTTGACGAACACCAGGATCATCATTGCCGCCATCAGCGCGGCGATGGCCCACTCGATCCCACGCCAGAAAGTTCGAACCGTCGTCATGGTTGCCTCCCGCCCTCTCGGGTCAGCCTGTCATCGCTACTGCCCGCCATCGGGTAGACGATCGAGCTCGGCGATATAGCGCTGTGTCACGGTAATATCCTGGTCGCCGAAGCCGCGCCGGCCCAGATCCTCGTAGAGCGCCGCCAGGGTGGTCAGCTGGGGCGCCACCACCCCACCCCGCGCCGCCTCGTCGGTCGCGAAGCCGAGATCCTTGATCATGTAGCGGGCCAAGCCGGATGGGGTGTAATCCTTGTCGATCAGGCGCTGGCGTCGCGACGCCAGAAAGCGTCCACCGGCATAGCCGCCCCCGAGGCAGTCGAGCAGTTTGGCCAGATCGAGCCCGGCGCGCTCGGCGATCACCGTGGCCTCCGCCAGCGCCACCATGGTCGAAGCGACCACCATCTGGTTACACGCCTTGGCCACTTCGCCGGCCCCCAGCGGACCCAACAGCGTCGGCGTGCCGAAAGTCGCCAGTAGTGGCCGGGCCACCGCGAAGGCAGCTTCGTCGCCCCCGACCATGACCGAGAGCGTGCCCGCCTCGGCACCATCGGCACCGCCGGAGAGCGGCACATCGAGCAGCCGGATCCGGCCACCGGTGCGCGACTCGAGTTCGGCGGCCAGCTCGCGGACGCCAGCCGGCGAGGAGGTCGAGCAGATCACCAGCAGCAGCGGCCCGGAGAGCCCCGCCAGCAGGCCCTCCTCGCCTTCGAGCAACGCCCGCAGCTGCGGCAGATCGGGTAGCACGGTGATGATCACGTCGCTGGCGGCCGCCAGCTCCCGAGGGCTGTCGCACCATTCGGCGCCGGCATCCAGGGCCGGCCGGGTCCGCTCCCGCGAGCGGCCGTGAACGCTGACCCGGGCGGCGACGCCCGCTGCCAGCAGGTTGCGGGCCATCGGCATGCCCATGCTGCCAAGCCCGATCATGCCCACCCGGCACCGGCTGCCGGCGCCAGGATCGGCATCGGATCCGGAACTCTCCTCGAACGTCGCCATGGCATCGTTCTCCTAGTCGCGACCGCCGCCATCGGCGGCAAGGTTCATGGGATTGGCAATACGCTCCGCCATTGCCTGGAGCGCTTCCACCGCCCGCATCTCGATGTCGTCGTCGCAGCGCTCCTGCATCAGCGACGTCCCCAGGGCGTAGGCCTGCTCGCCGCTGTACTGGGGCGCGACCGTCACCGCCAGCCCGCGCACGCCCGGGAAAACCTCGCCCACGTCGCGACCGTAGCCACGGCCGCGCACCGCGCGGATCTTCTCCACCAGGCCCTCGAGATCGGTCACGGAGCGGTCGGTCCAGCCGGGACGCGTGGAGGGATCGTGAAAGCGGCGGCGAATCTCGTCGTCGTCGAGTCTCGCCAGCAGCGCGTTGCCCACCGCCGTGATCGAGGCGGGAAAGCGACTGCCGATACTGGCGGTCATGCGAAGTGGCATGCGTCCGGCGTGGGCGGCAAGGTAAAGCACCTCGGTCCCGTCGAGCACCGCCAGTTGGCAGATCTCGTCATGCAGCAGCGGGGTTTCGTTGCAGGCCTGGTAGAACGCCTGGACCGGGTCATCAGTGCGGAGATAGGCGCCGCCCAGCTCCACCAGCCGCCGTCCCAACCGGTAGCCATTGCCGCTACGGGCGATCAGCCCGTCCGCTTCCAGCGTCAGGCAGATATTGAACAGCGACGAACGGGCGACCGAGAGCTGGCGCGCCATCTCGCTGACGCCCTGCGGGTTGCCGCCGGACTTCTCCAGCAGCGCCAGCACCCGAATCGCCCGGCTCACCGCCGGCGTTCGCTCGCCCTCGCCCGCCATCAGTAGAATTCCACGGTATCGACACGGTTGAGCAGCGGCTCACCATCGAGATAGCGACGCGCGTTGTCGACGAACAGCTCGGCGATGAGGCGGTCCTCCGCCTCGCTCAGCGCCGCGGTATGCGGCGTCAGCAGGACATTGGGCAGATCCCACAGCGGCGAATCGGACGCCAGCGGCTCCACGGCGGTGACGTCGAGCACTGCCAGCCCCACCTGGCCGCGCTCCAGCGCGCGGATCAGCGCCGGTTCGTCGATCACCGTGCCGCGCCCCACGTTGACGAGAGTCGCGCCGGGCTTCATCGCCGCCAGCATGGCATCGTCCACCATGCCCAGCGTGGCAGCCGTGCCGGGCAGCGAACTCACAATCGCGTCGGCACGGGCCGCCGCCTCGTGCAACCGGTCGGGGGAGATGATCTCGTCGACATGCTCGACTGGGCGCTGGTGGCGCGAGACGCCCATCACGTGCGCGCCGAGCAGCGACAGCTTGCGTGCCACCTCGCGACCGATACCGCCCAGCCCCAGCAGCAGCACGCGCTGTTCACTGACCTGCCCCATCATCCAGCGTCCGCTCCAGTGGTGGGCACGCTGCTGGTCAAGAATCCGCGGCAGTTGCTTGGCGCCGGCCATCACCCCGAACACGGCGTACTCCGCCAGTGGCCCGCCGTGGACCCCGGCGGACGTGGTAAAGCGCACCCGCGCCAACTGCTCGGTGGACAGATTCGCTGCCTTCACCTGGCCGCCGCCGCCAGCCGCCATGACGTGCACCCAGCGCAGCGCCAGGTTGGCCTCGACGACACGGGCCAACCGGGCTGGATCGACATCGGGTATGCCGTAGAGCACCTCGGCATCGGCGAGCAGCGCATCGAAGCGGGCTTCCTGCTCCGGGGTACGCCGGAAGGCAGGATCGCCGCCAAAGTCCGCCGGATGGCGCATCGGCGGCAGTAGCGACTGATCCCGCATCAGCGCGAGGCGAGGCTCGCGGGCCTCGATCCATTCGCACAGTTCCTCGCTCAGCGGTGTCGCGACCGCTACCCGCAGCTTGCCCTCGTTCATGAACCGTCCGCCTCTCCAAAGCCCCACTATCGTCCAATGAGCTGAACGTCGTTCAGCAGAATGTACAGTGGTATTCTGGGGTCGTAAGCACGCCTTTGGTCGCGAATAGAGACTGAGCGGCTGGTACATTGGTCTGAAGCATCGATGGAGGTAGCGTCATGAAAGCCCTGGTCATCCATGGAAAGCAGGACCTGCGCAGTCAGGAGTGGGAAACGCCCCAGCCACGCCAAGACGAGGTGCGCGTGCGCATCGCCTGGGGCGGGATCTGCGGTTCGGACCTGCACTACTACCATGACGGCGCCAACGGGGCGTTCGTGGTGCGCGAACCGCTGATACCCGGCCATGAACTGTCGGGCACCGTCGATCTCGATCCCTCGGGGGGGCTGGCGCCGGGTACGCCGGTCACCTTCCATCCCGCCACCTTCGGCGAGTGCCGGCCGGGACTCGAAGGGCAACCGCACCTGTGGCCAAACGGCGGCTACCTGGGTTCCGCCTCCACCACCCCGCACACCCAGGGTGGCATGAGCGAATACCTGGTGATGAAACGGGAGATGATCCGGTTACTGCCGGCGGGCCTGCCGCTCAGGCGAGCCGCGCTGGCCGAACCGCTGGCGGTGGCCCTGCACGGCATCAACGTGGCCGGCGGGGTCGAGGGCAAGCGCGTGCTGGTCTGCGGCGCCGGGCCGATCGGGCTGCTGGTCGCGGCCGCGGCGCTGGCCAAGGGGGCACGCGAGGTGACCGCGACCGACCTCCACGAGGGGCCGCTGGAGCGGGCGCGAGCGCTGGGAGTGCATCACACGCTGCGGGTCGGCGAGCAGACGCCGGAGCCTGAGTCCTTCGATGTCGCGCTGGAGTGTTCCGGCGCGCCGGCGTCGATCGACACCGCCATCCGGGCGGTACGCCGCGCCGGGGTGATCGCGCAGATCGGGATGATGGGTGCCGGCCCGCAACCGCTGGAGCTGGCGCTGCTGATCTCGAAGGAGATCCAGTTGCGGGGCTGCTTCCGGTTCAACGACGAGGTCGACGACGCCATCGCCCTGCTCGCCAGCGACGCGCGTTTCGACCGGGTCATCACCCACGAGAGGCAAGCCGACGACGCCGTCGAGGCGTTCACCATCGCCAAGGACGCCCAGGCCTCGGGCAAGGTCCTGATCCGGCTCTGGCCACGGGAGTGACGATGTCGTTCTGAACGAGCGCGACCTTGCGGCCAACGGTCGACTGCCAGGCTTTGTCTGAAAAGTCGACGAGCGAAGGCCAGACAAGGCAAAAATCGGCGAAGACGGACCGGGCTGGCGCACCAGTTTACGGGGTGTAAATGAGTATCTTGACCGGGCTGGCGCACCAGCCGATTTTTAACGCCGTATAGGCAAGCGCAGTACTTTTCAGGCATGGCCTAGGTTTCGGTGACGTTCAAAATCGTCATCTAACCGATACGCCACTCCGGCTGCAGCTCTCGCCAATGGCGGCGCAACTGGGCCTTCTGCTCGGGCAACATCGGGCTCTGCGCCAGCAAATCGGGCCAACGCTCGCGCGCACGACCCAGCGTGTCTTCCAGCACCACACGGATGGCCGGCCAGGGTGTGCCAATCGCGCGCGCCCAGGCCTCGAAATCGGCCCAGCCGATGCGGTACCAGCGCTTGTTGCCATGGAGATTGAGCGCCATCTCCTGCTCATCCGCGATCCAGGCCCGGGTGAACACGATGTCATAGGCGGGAGACAGCACGGGGTTGATACGATCCGGATACAGCAAGCTCCAGTTCTTCAAATGCGCATCGCCATTGGCAAGCAACACGTTCACCAGCAGCCGTCGGGCGAACTGCTGCACCGCCGCCAGCCCATCCTGGGTATAGTCGCGCAACAACTTGCCCACCTGCTCATAATTGGCACCGCTGTACTTCTCGTGCGGATACTGGAACAGCACCTGCGCCATGTCTTCCGCATGCACGCGTGCCTCGCCATCCCTGTCGTAGCGTCTGATGGCATAGGCCCAAGGTTCCTGTGGCAGCGCGATGTCGGGCAACCCCTCCAGTGCGGAAAGATTCACCATTCTGATTTCGGGAATGTCGACGCCGGCCGCCTGGGCCAGCGTCATCGCGGTAAACTCGTTGGCGGGCACGCCCCGGTGGCGAGTCGATGGGGTCTTGACGATCCAGTTTCCCAGCGCATCTTCATGCCCGAAGTGAAACCTCCCCTCACGTTCGCGCATGGAAAACTTCATCTGCACACCAGCCAGCGAAAATCCGCGCGCAGGCGCGAGAGACCTCACGACGGGCGTGATGCTCGTGCGATGCACCAGCACGTGTTCAGGAACCTCGTCAGGCTGGACGGGCTCGGCCTCGATGGCACCGGGGAGATCGTGACCCAGCTGTGCAAGCAGGGGAAATTCATTATCGGGATGAACCTTCAAACCCTGTGCCAGCCACTCCCTGAGAGCGCCTTCCGGCAGGAGGTTCGACAGCCAAGGGTGTAGTCGCTGCTGGCGTATCCAGGGCGAGCCCAGCACGTGGGCCGCTCTCGGAGAAGCAGGGTGAGATGACAGCGTCAACGTCGGTCGATCCGGATCGCCGCGGAACGATTCGTCGAAAACCATGACGTTGCGTCCCCCCCGGTATCCCGCCAGATAACCCACGGGCCTCGATGACAGGCTGACTCGCAACACTGAAACCGATTCGGACGCCATCATGACTCCTCGTCCAACAATCCGTACCAGGGGTTCTCGTCCGCCGGCGGGTTAGCCTCATGGTCGGCCTCTTTCAATAGGCGCTGCACGGCTAGGCGTTTCTCCCGCGGGATCAGCATCAGCTCGGCATTGAGACCCTCCGCGACCAGCGAGAGCGTGTCCAGACGCGGGTTGCCATCGCGCTCCAGGCGCTGGTACTGCTGACGCGTCATGCCAATACGCGACTGCATGTCCTGCTGGGTCAGTCGAAGCTTTCGCCGTCGCTGAAGGATCTGTTCCAACACGGGCTTTCGATTCATACCTCGACCCCCTATTGTCTCACCTCGCAGAAAGCATCATATAAGCTGCTTAAAAACAGAAAAGCAACTTATTGATTGCATAAATTCCCATACTACTCTTGCGCTCCCCTCTGAGCAAAAGCACGTTTTCGTCGCCCGGCCCTGGAGCTGAAATCCGGCATCAGAATCGCTTGAGCTCAGTGCGACATATCGGCGAGCGACGGCAAGGCAAGGCAACGACCAGCGAAAGGAGACCGGGGGCGAAATAGCCGCCACTATCCAGCCGGGGCCGGCTGGCAGATTCTGAACCGTGGCGGCGTGACGCTCACAGCAAGGCGCGTTTCTGCTCCCAGGCCCAGGCGTGCTGGACGATCGTATCGAGATCCGCGTAGCGGGGGCGCCATCCCAGAGTCGTCTTCGCCGCGCCGGCATCGGCCACCAGTCTTGCCGGGTCGCCCGCCCGGCGCGGCGCATCGGTGAACGGCACGCGGCGGCCGGTCACCCGCTCGACGCTATCGAGGACTTCCTGAACGCTGAACCCGGTGCCACTGCCCAGGTTGAATCGCGCCGTCGGCTTGCCCTCGAACAGGTACTCCAGGGCCAGCAAATGGGCGTCGGCGAGATCGCAGACATGGACGTAGTCGCGGATACAGGTGCCATCCCCGGTCGGATAGTCGCGGCCGAACACCTTCAGCGCCGGCCGCACGCCCATTGCCGTCTGCAGCGCCAACGGCACCAGGTGGGTCTCGGGGTCGTGGCGCTCGCCGATCGCACCATCCGGGCTCGCACCCGCCGCATTGAAGTAGCGCAGCGATACCGAACGCAGGCCATGTGCCGGCTCGAAATCCGCCAGCACACGTTCGATCATCAACTTGCTGGCGCCATAGGGGTTGAGCGGCTGGGTGGGATGGGACTCGTCGATCAGCGGCCGGCAGGGCTCGCCGAAGACCGCCGCCGTCGAGGAAAACACCAGCGCCCCGACACCGTGCTCGATCATCGCCTCGAGCAGGGTCAAGGTCTTGGCGACATTGGTACGATAGTAGATCGCCGGATTGCTGACCGACTCGCCGACCTCGATCAGCGAGGCGAAATGGAGCACGCCATCGAACGCGTGCTGGCGAAACAGCTCATCCAGCAGCGCCCGGTCGCCAACATCGCCGATGCAGGTCGTCGCCCCGCCACTGCTCTCCCGCCAGCCGCTGGAAAGATCGTCCAGCACCACGACATCGTGCCCGGCACGCTGCAGGCTAGCGACCATATGCGAACCGATGTAACCACAACCGCCCGTCACGAGTAGCTTTTTCATCACCAATCTCTAGCCACGGAACGCGCGCCCTGATGGAGGCCAGTGCCTCCGTTGTCATCGACGCGACGCAAAAGCGCCATCTTAGCGCACCATGGCTCGATCCCCTCAATGACAGCGACAAAAGCCGGCCCCGCAACCTCGCTTGTGGGCAAAGGGTGAGCGACCTGCCGCCGACTCGACCTCAGGGCATTCGATGTCGCCTCGAAAGCCCGAACCATCCGGCCAGGATCGACAGCCAGGATCGCGTCCTCGGGGCCTCTCGACCGGGCACTGAATGGTCCCGTCGTGTCACGCTTGCGGGCGAGGGCTCACTCGCCGCTTTATCCTCATGCGGGACCACGACCACTTCATGCCGAGTCCCCCTCAGGAACGCCACCGCCTTGTCCCGCTCCGGGGTATCGAGCTTTTCCTTGATCAATACCGTCGCCCGTTCGGCCCGCTCCAGAATGGCCAGCTTGTCGGCCGCGATGAGCGTTTCGATATCGAGCTCCGACAGAAAGCGTTCTCGATCACGGTCGTAGGCCCGGAACTCCTCCTCGGGCCAGAAGAAGCGACGGTGCACGGTCACGTTGCGATGAGAACGATAGCCGGGGCGATTCATTTTCAGCAGGCTTCTCTGGGAGGGGCGGCCTCTCAACGACAGCGACAGGTACTCCGCCTCCGAGCGATACATCCGATGGATGATATAAGCGCTTTTCGGCTTCATTACGCTCTGGGCTGCCAGCTCCGACTGCTGCTCATCGAAGATCATCGGCGCGCCATCGGCATCCAGCGGTGTCACCTGTGCGCCGAAGATGGGGTGGTGGACTCGCACGTGCCTGATATCGATGCCGTCGAGCGGAAACAGGGTCTTCAAATGGGAGGAGAGCTCGTACCCCGCGCCACGCTGAAGCGGCGTGAACGGGGCGCGCTGGCCCAGTTCGCAGTGCCATAGATGGCAGATTGGTTGCGGCTGCCCGTCGCCGGTGATGGCGGCCACGAAACGATCGACGGGCGTGGCAAAGTCGTTGGGCACCCAGAACTCATCGACATCCAGGAACAGCAGCCAGCCGACCCCTTCCTGGCGCGAGCGATCCAGCTCCTTGGCATAGGCGATGGTCTGCAGCTTGGCGCCGACACCCGGGTCGCAGAGATCGACCCAGTCGATGAACTCGTAGCTGACCTGCGGATAGGTGCCACGGATTCGCTCCAGCACGGCGGCCGAGGCGTCAGAGGTGCGATTGATATAAACGTGAATCGCGTCGAAGCCGAAATGAAGGTGGTGAAAAACCCACTCCGCCAGGTAAGGCCCCTCATCCTTGGCGACAGCGCAAAGCTTGAACGTAGGCTTCATGAACTTTTCCCTTGGAGCGCTATCGCCCCTTGTTATCGTTGGCACTTGCGATTTAGGCTTCGCGGTCGTAAGCGCGAGAGCCACGGCAGCCCGGCAGGCCACGGATTGATCTTGCCCAGCAGC
>NZ_PZJW01000007.1 GCF_003206615.1 Salinicola acroporae
TGCTGCTGGGCAAGATCAGTGCTACCCATACTATCCAGTTTCGCAACCAAATCCTCCGCCCGAAGATGCGTATACCGCCTCAGCATCTGCATTGACTTGTGGCCACTGATCGCGGCGACCTCCTGGTCGGATAGCCCCGCCTCTACCAAGCGGCTGACGGCCTCATGGCGTAGATCATGAAAGCGAAAGTCATCGAGCCTGGCCTGCTTCTTCGCCTGGTTCCAGAGCTTGGTGTAGGCGTAGGGGGGCGCGCTTTCCATCCTTTCCAGGCTCACCGAAGAACACCAGGTCGCAGTCGAGCGGGCGCACCGGATTGTTCAGCGCCTGCTTGAATACTTCGGTAGCCGCCTGGGTCAGCGGTACCAGGCGGGCTTCGTTGTTCACAAGTTTTAGACAAGGAGGCTATGCCATTAGCTGCCCGTGAATTCAGTTATAATTACTTCTCCCCCTCCTCACGGACAAAGGCTTTGGCTTAAGCTCGTAAGCATCTAATATCTTTTTAGCTACTCGCCTGCTTATAACCTTCCCTTTTATTCTTTTTAACACCTCCGACTTATACTCCATCGACCTGAATAGCAATAGGTGGTAGGCTTCTTTCTTAAACTCATAGCTAAGCAACTCATCAGTTGCTACTTTCATATATGCTTTAGCCATGTGCTCCCATACCTTAATCTCTCTTTCAGGCTCTTTGTCACGGGAGAAAGACTCGCCCATCTCATCCAAAGATATAGGAAAAACCTCTTTCAAAACCTCATTAATCACTGCAATTCTTGCTTTTTGACCATCATCAATCACGCTGGTCCCTATAGGCGACTCACTTATCTCATCTATAGAACAAGAAACAAGCCTACCACCACCCTCTTTTTTAAGATGCCTTTTTACACTGCTTTCTTTTTTAACATCAGCGCCGCTTACTTCTTCATCAATCACCACTTCCACTGCTGCGGAACCAAACAAGTTTTCACATACCGACCATAATGCATTCTTAGCAACCTTAAGTGGAATGTGAAAAAACTCTCTGCTTCCGTTTTTCCTATATGAAGAAAGAACCTTATGGATTGCATCCTCTGCGACAACACAGTCCGGAACCTGACAAACATAAACCAGTTCAAAGTGCTCCGGCACACCCGTAGCGTTCCAATAAATCTGCTTGGCCCGTATTACCGGAGAATTTTTAGTCCTCCCGATTTTAAGCACATATGGAAGATAAGACTGATTCTTCAGGATATAAACATATTCCACCACAACACCTCAACCAAAGAAACATGAAACAAATTCATATCATACTAACAATGCGCAGCATACTGGCAACTCCATTTTGACTCAACATAAAGCACTGACATTAAACAAAAAAAGCAATATAACCACCCACTAACTAATAATGCACTCACCCCAAACCGCTAAAATTTCGCGACATTGTCATCATCTTTCAAACAAAAGGGCTATATTTTTTTCGGTCTTGAACTATATTTCACTAATCCTATCCAGCTTGGCGACTAAATCCTCCGCTCTCAAATGTGTATACCGCCTCAGCATCTGCATCGACTTGTGCCCACTGATCGCGGCGACCTCCTGGTCGGATAGCCCCGCCTCTACCAGCCGGCTGACGGCCTCATGGCGTAGGTCATGAAAGCGAAAGTCATCGAGCATGGCCTGCTTCTTCGCCTGGTTCCAGAGCTTGGTGTAGGCGTAGGGGCCGCGCTTTCCATCCTTTCCAGGCTCGCCAAAGAACACCAGATCACAATCGAGCGGGCGCACCGGGTTGTTCAGCGCCTGCTTGAACACCTCGGTGGCGACCTGAGTCAGCGGCACCAGGCGGGCTTCGTTGTTTTTGGTGTCCGTGAGGCGCACCACGCGGCGTTTCACGTCGACCCGGGAGCGAGTGAGGGTCAGGATCTCTGAGGAGCGCATGCCCGTCTCCAGGGCGATTCTGGCGATCCAGGCCAGCATGGGATTGCTGTGCTGCCGTAGCACGGCGAACAGGCGCTTCTCCTCGTCGGCGCTCAGGCGCCGGTCGCGCCCTTCTCCAGGGCTGGGTTTGCGGATGTTCTGGACGGGGTTGTAGGTCAGGCCCAGTCCCCACTCCTGGATGGCTACGGTGTAGAGGTGCCCGAGCAGCGCGAGCTCCAGGCGCACGGTATTGGGGCTGATGGGCTGGCCCCGATACCCGAGGCTGTTCAGCCGGTCATCGCGGTAGTTGGCCACCAGGTCTGGCGTCAGGGCCGCGAGGGAGTACTTGCCCAGGTGCTCAACCAGCGTGTTGGCCTTGTGGCGTTCGCTCTTTTGGGTGCTGGGCTTCTTGGTGGGAGTAACGTCGGCCAGGTAGCGCTTGAGCGCGGCTTCGAGCGTCATGCGCTCCGAGGCACTGCGCTGGATATAGACGCCACGCACCATTTCATCTTCGGTACGGCGTGCCCAGTCCTGAGCGTCTCGTTTGGTACGGAAGGTCTTGGCGGTGGTGGGCCAGCCGGTCTTGCGGATGACGGCTTTCCAGCTACCGGCAGGGGTCTTGACAATGGTGGCCATGAAAGTCTCCAGGGGGCTGAAGGATCGGCACTGTACCGAAACTGTACCCTTGGACTATGGGACTCACCACAGAAAATTCTTAAGTAGCTGATTTGAATGGTGGGCCCAGTAGGACTTGAACCTACGACCAAGGGATTATGAGTCGATTACATCGACTGTGGCAGGATGGGACTAAGTGAGTAACGGCGCGGCCTGCGACGTGGCTTAGCGGGGAATGGTTGTGTAAGCTGACCCCATCATGTGGCGACCTAACAGCCCCCCATACAGCCCCCTGGATAATCCCCTAGTCTCATGCTCAACGAGAAACAGCTGCGGGCCCTAAAGCCGCGAGAAAAAGAGTTCACGCTCTCGGATGACGGGCAGCGTGGCGTCGGTCGTTTGCAGATCCGGGTCAGGCCCGGCGGCGCCAAGGACTGGCTATACGTCTACTACCTCAACAAGCGCCGACGCAAGGTCGGCATCGGTGCCTATCCATCCATCAGTCTCGCCGACGCGCGCCGGAAAGCCGCAGAGCTATCCGGCCACCTCTCTGATGGAGACGACCCGGCAAAGATCGTACGCGAGAAGCGCGCCGCCAGCGAAACCTCTTACGGCACCCTGGGCGACCTGATCCAAGCATACACCGCCGACATGAAGGAGCGCGGGCGGAACACTGCCGACGAGGTGATGGAGCGCTGCCAGCGGTACGTGAAAGGGCCCTTCCCTGCCCTGTGGTCGAAACCAGCGAAGGAAGTCACCAGCGGCGATATCCGTGACATCCTCGCCCATCACATCAAGCGTGGACTGACGACCACCACCAACCGCCTTCGCTCTTGGCTGCACACCGCCTACCAGTACGGGCTGGCGATCGAGCATGATCCGCGGCGCCAGTCCGTAATCCGCTGGGAGCTGGAGACTAATCCGGTGTCGGTGGTGCCCCGGCAAGCGGATTGGGAGCGCCAGGGCGAGCGCGTCGTTTCCGGTAATGAGCTGTCAGCGGCTTGGCACGGCCTACCCCAATACTCGCCCGCGGCAATGGCGCTTCGCCTCGTCATGACCACAGCCGGCCAGCGCCCCCAGTCGTTGCTGAGGCTCCGGGTCGAAAACATCGACTTTGATCAGGGCATCATCGAAATCCCAGCGGCCGCCAGCAAGAACGGCCAGCCCCACGTTGTGCCGCTCAACGAGTATTCGCGCGACATCCTCACCTACCTTTGCGAGAAGGCGCTGGCTCGTCACTCTCCGCTGCTCTTCGCCAGCCCGAAGAATCCCGACGAGCACATCGGCATTACCTCCGTGCCTCATCTGTTAGGCAAGTGGCAGCGCGATGGCAAACGGGAAAGGTGGTCGCCGCGGGACGTCAGGCGAACCGCTAAGACGGTGCTTGGGCAACTCGGCGTCTCGAAGGAAGATCGTGACCGACTGCATGGGCACGCGATGCACGACGTCTCGAGCAGGCATTACGATCGCTACGACTACCTAGCGGAGAAGCGGGCAGCTATGCAGGTTTGGGCCGCCTGGCTGAATGGAGTCATCAACCAGGTATGAAATAGAAGCGAACAAATTTAAAAACGAGGACGATAAAACATGTCACCAGAGATCCAACAAGCTTTAATAGGCGGCGGGGCTTCCATAGTTGGAGCTTTCTTAGGCTCAGGTATCGTTTCCTACATGACAGGGATTATGTCTGAAAAGAAGCAGGCTGATATTTCAACCTACCTATCCATCAAAAAGCTGTGCTCAAACAACTCTTTAACTTATATCAAGAATGCCGACTTCTTCGACGGATTGCCCCAGTGGGTTGTGTATCCAATCTATGACATAGCCAGGCTCGACGACAATAAGAACAACTGGCACTTCCACGATAGGAAACTACACGAAGCGCTGCGAAGAGTGATAGCGGCCGCCGAAGAGTTTTCGAAGGAGGTTCCGTCAAGAACGACTCCGGAGGGTCAGCGACCTAACGCGATTATAACCACGATGTCTAATAGGTCCAGGGCGGACCATCATGAGAAGCAACGCTGTCGGCGAGAAAGCGAGGAGCTTGTGGATGTTTCTAACCGTTTTTACGATAGCGTGATTGAGTTTGATAGCATTGCCATAAGGAGGCTCAGATTATCGTCTGCTGACTCCCCTTCTCCTGCGCCAGAGGATTTGGTTCAGATCTAGCTATTACAGCGGATTTTGAATCCGTTTCCAATATGATCCACGGCCGCGCTTGCAACGGGCCTTTCTATATAAATCAGTTAGTTAGACAGTCCCACAAGTCACACCGCAATCGTCGCGGTCGCAGCATCTGCGACCAAAATGCGACCACTATCTATTCCCACCAGCGTCACAGTGACTTACATTCCCCGCGTGCGCTTGGGGAGAATTGCATGCTCAACATAATTGGACTCATAGCTGGCTTCATTGGGGCCATATGCCTGCTGATTGATCCGAACAGTTGGATCTTGGGGAAGTTCACGAAGGTCTATATCGAAAAGAAAGACTCAGAGTTGACTGTTCCCGAGTACAACGCCTGCAGTCGTAGATGGCTGATAGCCCAGCGGCTCGTCCGTCGAGCAGGCATCTTTCTAATCGCTGCCGGTTTCGCTCTTCAGCTGCTGGCCGCTTTGAGTGATCGGCTAGGACCTTGGTGGTGATGGTTCGATAACATCCAGCATACGCCAATGATGCTGCGCACTGTCGGTTTATCCAGCGCCGAAACGGCGTAAGCCGCGCCATATCTGGCCTCAGCACTGCCAGACTATATCCTTCGACAGCGCCAAATTGGCATAGTTTGGCGCTCGGTTTGCCCCATTTTTGCCCCATGGTTTTGTACGCCTGCCGGCCTGGACGACATTGGCCAATAGACGCGTCAATGCATGACTCCGGGCAATGGCCTAATTCCTCTATCAGGCCCACCGCCGGCGCCATAGAATGAATCAAGCCAGCCTTTCCAACTCCTCGTACAGTGGCATCGGAATCGTCACGCCGCGCTCAAGACTCCGCTCACGCGCTTCGAAACGACGCTGAGAAGGTAGCCGTGCGCCCTGGTCCAGAATCCGATCGAACAGCCCTTCAGCATGGATGAGTTGAGACTCGCTCTGTGCACCGAGGAACGTCTCTGGCGAGAACGCGATGACGATCTCGCCATGCTGCGGTCTGCCGGTACCAGCATCATTGGCGGGTGATGTCTCGTGGCTCAGGGCATCACCGATCAACGGGCCAGCAAGCAGCTCGATCATCGTGGAAAGCGCTGCCCCCTTGTGGCCGCCGAAAGGGAGCATGGCTCCCTCAAGGGCCGCGGCAGGATCTGTGGTCGGCTCCCCCTCTGAGTTCAGCGCCCACCCTTCCGGGATCGAGTCGCCGGCGCGCCGATGCAGCTCGATCTCCCCGCGTGCCACGACACTCGTGGCGAAGTCGAAAACGTAGGGCAACCGACCCGGTCGTGGCCAGGCAAAGGCAAAGGGGTTGGTGCCGAGCAGAGGGTTTGATCCGCCGGTCGGCGCGACAAAGGCGTGAGTCGGGTTCATCGCCAGCGCTGCAAGACCCAATTCGGCTAGCGCCTCCACCTCGGACCAGAGTGCGGAGAAGTGAAAGCAATGATTGATGCCTAGCACCGCTACACCGTTGCGCTCCGCCTTCTCTTTCAGGTGCGCCTTGCCGGTCTCGAACGACAGTAGCGAGCATCCGCCACAAGCGTCGATCTTGACGACGCCCGGCGCTTGGTCACGAACTACCGGTTCGGCCTGGGGATCCAGTCCGCCCTTTCTCGCGGCATCCACACAATTGATCAGGCGATAGAGCCCGTGGGAATGACACTCATCGCGCTGGGCTGCAACGACGCTGCGCGTGATGGCATTCGCATGGGCTGGGCTGAATCCCGCTTTGTCCAGAATGCGGAGACTCAGCGACTCGGCCTCTTCAAGGCGGAGAGAAACATCGTGGGTCATCGTCGACTCGACCTCAGGTATTTGTCATACATCATAAGTTCGAGGCCACGTGACTGGCTATCCTCATGCGCTAGACGAAAGTGGCACGCATTGATTTGCCTCCTGCGGGCTCCTTGCCTGATACTGTACGTGCATACAGTATTCTTAGGGAGCACGCTGTCATGTCTGCACAGTTCAAAGCCGCCGCGTCATACCAGCGCTCGGCCAAGCGCATCCAGCAGCAGATCGCCCGGGCGCGCGATCGCAAGCAGTACGCGGTCACCGTCTACCGCTTCGATGAAGACGACCCCGCAGCGTGGGATCGCATGCTCAACGAGTTCGAGGAGCTGGACTATGTCACGGTCAGCCGCGTCGGCGTGGCCGAGGCGCTGATCACCTGGAATGCAGCGGAAGCGGAGGCGGCGTCATGAATACCGTCGTCGATGTTTTAGGCCAGGCCGACCTGGGCGCGCCGGTCGCTTCCATTCCTCTCGCCGCGGGAGAGGTCCGCGCGGGCTTTCCCTCGCCCGCGGATGACTATCTGGAGACGACGCTCGATCTCAACGAGCTGCTGATCCCGCACCCGACGGCGACGTTCTTCGTCAGGGCCAAAGGCCACTCAATGGAGCGTCACGGAATCTACGACGGCGACCTGCTAATCGTCGATCGATCCCTGGAGGCTGGCGTTGGCGATGTGCTAATCATGGCGGTGGACGGCGAGCTGACGTGCAAGCAGATGCAGAAAATCGGCCAGCGCTACTACCTGTGCTCGGGCAATGAACACTTCCCGCCGATCCCGCTCGCAGGGTGCGAGTGCCATTGCTGGGGTGTGGTGACAGACAACGTCCATTCGCTGCGCAGAAAGCGGTAGGAGGCGTCCCTGCCAATGGAGCTCCTTTGCCCCCGCACTGGAGGGCAGCTTCGAGTGTCCACTCATAAACCAGATGGTCAAGATAACTATAGTCGTATGAGGTAGCGCGATGATCGGATTGGTCGACTGCAACAACTTCTACGCCTCGTGCGAACGGGTCTTCCGCCCGGACTGGGGAGGCCGGCCTATCGCGGTGCTGTCGAACAACGACGGTTGCGTGATCGCCAGATCGAACGAAGCGAAGGAATTGGTCGAGATGGGCGCGCCGACATTTAAGATACCGCCGGCGGCGCGGCGCGAGCTGATCCTGGTCTCGTCGAACTACACGCTCTATGGCGACATGAGCCGGCGCGTGACGGCGACGCTTCGCGAGTTCACACCCTACGTCGAGATCTACAGCATCGACGAGTCGTTCTTGGGATTCGAGGGTTTCCCGGTCGAGCAGCTCGAGGACCATTGCCAGCGGCTACGCTACGTCGTCCGTCGCAACACCGGTATTCCGGTGAGCGTGGGCCTATCGACTAGCCGAACGCTGGCCAAGGCTGCCAACCGTCTGGCGAAGAAGATCCCGGCCTATGAGGGCGTTTGTCTGCTCCAGCCGGACAGCGATATCACGCGGCAGATACTCGAAGACATGCCCGTCACTGACCTGTGGGGCGTCTCCGGCCGGCTCGGCCAGCGGCTGGCGCAGATGGGCATCGTCACTGCCTGGCAGCTGAGAGAGGCAGATCCAAAGCGGATCCGGTCCAGATTCTCGGTAGTGCAGGAGCGACTCGTCTACGAGCTACGCGGCATCGACTGCATCGACACCGATGACTACGGCGAGCCGAAGAAGAACATCATGACCAGCCGATCGTTTGGGCGGCTGACGAGTGACCGCCATGAAGTCGAGCAGGCGATCCGTGCGCATGCGGCCCGCGGCGCCGAGAAGCTGAGGAAACAGGGATCGGTCGCCCGGGCAATCCAGGTGCACCTGAAAACCAACAAGCACAGGGAAGACCTGGCGCAATACCACCCCGCCCTGGTCGTCCAACTCCCCCACCCCAGCAACGACACGCGCGTGATCGTTGGCTCCGCCCAAGCCGCGCTCACACGGATCTACCGCGGCGGCTATCGCTACATGAAGGCCGGCGTGATGATGCTCGATCTATGCCAGAGCGATTCTCTGCAGCACGACATATTCGATTCACCAGAGAGCGATGCCGAGCGAGAGCGATCGGCCAAGGCCAGCGCGGTGATGGACGAGCTGAACCGACGCATGGGGCTTGGCACGGTAAGGCTGGGCGGAACGAAGGGAAAGGCAGATTGGAAGTTGAAAGCAGAGCTTCTGACGCAGCGCTACACAACGCGGTGGGATGAACTGCCGGTGGCCAAACTGTAGGAGAAAATAAAAGAGGGCCAATGCGCATGCGCGAGGGCCCTCAGTCAGCACTGCCGATAGGTGCTGCTATCACGGCCCTCGCATCCGTACGTCCTTGGCACAGGGAAATCCGTTTCCGGGTTCCTAGCGAGCGTCCATTCCGTGGACGAGCACAGGCTACGCGCAAAGAATGATTAGCGATACTGATACAGATCAAGTTTCGAGAGAGATTTGTAACCGAGGGTACAAGAAAGCCGGCTGTTGCCAGCCGGACCAATCCACGCCCAGTGAGTCAAGGCATCCATGCCCAGCGTCCCGATTCACCGGATCGAGGACTCGGCGCCGGTCCATGGCGCCGAACTCAATGTGGCCCACGAACTCGAATCCCGCCATAGAAAAACCCGGCCCCACGAGGGGCCGGGTCATCATTCCACCCAACAATATCGCCAGGCGCGGAGAGAGTCGCTCCTGACAAAGAGACTATCGGCGACTGTCTGGCTTGATTGAGTAAGACATTACCTCCAAGGGTTGTAGGAGATTGGCTGCATCTCATCGCTAACAGTCAGGTTAAAATCAAGAACAGACTCGTGATAAATTACTACACCATTACAGCCGTTGATTGGAAAAACATCATAACCACACCTATGGAAGAGCCGTGAACATACCCAGCATACCAACAGACAATCTATATAAATTTTTTGCCATAACAGGCATTTTTATCTTTTTCGGTACGTTAGGAGCAAGCGCTTACCTCAACTTCACAATTACAAAAGAGTTAGATATTCAAGACATGAATCAGGCAATATTAGGAAAAAGAATTGACTACAACACATCTGATGTGGAAAGGCTCAACAAAATGCGTGATGCAGCCGAAAAGTCCAACCAAGTCTCTAAAGCAAAAATAGACAATCTGGTAAAAAGAGTTAAAAAAGTCAACCAAGAAAACGCGATAGCAAATATTAAAAATAAATACCACACAAAAAGAATCAAAGCGCTAATCCGATACGAGGACAAGGTAAAGCTTGTCAAGTGGGCACTATTGGCAATCGGCTTGTTTTTTATATTGGCGGGATTCCTGCTTTGGTATTTTATGTTGCAAAATCCCATTGATAAAAAATTAAAAGCAGAGGCTTCTAAAGAGTGACCGTAATTACAGTGGGTCGATCAGCGCCGGGCCCCCATTATCGCCGGGGCGATTGACAGCGGTGCTCACCGTCCAGTGTTGTATCAGTTCGGCGCCGATGTGACGGATGACACCACGGATCGCCTCGCGCTCCGTGAAATGCGGATCGAGCCACGGTTCGAGCGAGTCATCGTCGAGCGCCAGCGGCATCCGGTCGTGAACCTCGCGAGCAGTACCCCGCGCCGGCTCGGTGATGATCGCCACCCCGGGCGGCTTGTCATCACCCCGCTCGGTCCAGACCCCGGCAAGATACAGCGTCTGGTTATCCACCCGCGTCAGGTAGTGCGGCTGCTTGCGCCCGTCCACGTTGAGCCACTCATACCAGCCATCAACCGGGATCAGGCAGCGGTGACGCTTGAAGGCAGGTGCGAAGTAATGGCTGGTGGCAATGGTTTCGGCTTTGGCATTGATCGGCTGTGGGGCTTTGGCATCCGCCCAGTAGGGCTGGTACCCCCACCAAAGCTGTTCAATCGTTACTGGCGCCTCAGCCGCAACACGGCGCGCAACGCTGATCAGCGTGCCTGGCGGCACGTTGTAGCGAGGCTCGGCGTCAACGAACAGGTCGTGCTGATGGACGGCCTTGGCGAGCGTTGAGAGGTCGAGTGAATGGAAAGCGAATCGGCCGCACATACCCGCAGCATAGCCGATGAATAGCTAGCCGTAACAAACGCGCAATGGGAAGCTTGAAGGAAACCCCGGCCGTAGTGGCCGGGGAGTCAGTTACAGCGGGAGATATGCATCCTCAAGGGTGCCCGCTGCCGCCTCCAGGGCCGCCACCATGGCTATGGCCGCCACCATGATCAGAACCACCGTGGTGTGGTCCCCACCAAGCGCACCCACTCAAGGATAGCGCGAGTGCAGCCATGAGAACGAACGTCAATTTCCGCATTATCTATCTCCTAAAGTCGATGACCACGCGGCGAGGACACTAATCAGAGATAGAGACGGAATCGGGTACGAAGCGAGGAAAAACACGGCAAGCGTCAGCTAACTATCCCACCGCCAGACTCTCCCACGTCACCGCCTGGGCCTCCTCCACCGTCTCGGCCGCCTGAATCATCCACTCCCCTCTCTGGCGCAGGCCGGTGTATTCCTGCCATTGTATGAACGCCTCGGCATTGCGCAGCACGGCGGCTACGAGATCCGCCAGGGACTCTGTACCGTCAGTGCCGTTCCTGCCCTTGAGGATCGCAGAGAGCGCCGGCGTCGCGGGCATATCGCCTTCGCTGCCAGAGTCCAGCCACGCCTGATACGCTGTCGCCTCGTTCTGCTGCTGGGTCCAACTCAGGCGCTCGATCGTCGGGTACTCGCGCAGTAACGGCGTGGCAGCGGCTTCGTAGTCAGCGTTGAGTTCCACTAAGGCCTGATTGCGGGCGCGGTTCAAATTACGATTCGGCGCAATCAGTTTGTCGAGAGTCTCCTGGTCTTCCTCTATCCATTTGCCGTTAAGCCACCGGGGCTTAACGCAAGGCTGAGGCGGCCTAACATCAATAACATTTGATGGTAGCGACTCATCAGCACCATCAAAAATTACATCACCGACAAAATACCCATCACTATCTATTTCAAATAATAGTTTCATTGGTTACCTTTCTGCTCGAAATGTAATACCAGACAAGCTCACCCAATCGACGTTTGTTGGATCATCTCCCCAGGCCCCGCTGCCACCGTTCACCCCGCCACCACTCGTAATATCAAGTCGACCAACGTTGACGTTAGACGCACCTTCGTCGCAGAACACCAAATGAATTTGATTATCTCCAGGGCGGAAACCACTGGGCAGGTTGAAAATATTAGTTTTGTACCACCCCTCGAAGGTTCTCAACAAACCTTTAAGATGCACATACCCCAAGGCGTCACGACGATATTGCACAGTGTCATATGACCCACTGCTATAATTAGTCCAGCCACTATTCAACGTTGGTGATATCCAGCCGGAATCCTGGGTAGAGTTATAATATGTATACCAATCACCCCACCCGGTTGATCCGTATGCCCGCGTTCTCAATTGAGCTGCTGAGAACGTCACTTCCACTAGAATCATAGAACCAACACCCGAGTTATATGATGACCAGAGGACAGTGCCTTGATATGAAAAATTGCTTGTGACGCGATATAAACCGGAGGGCACACTAGTTGGATCAGAATCTAGATTTTCTAGCGGCCATGTCGGAGGGGTAGTACTAGTCCCAATACCGTATTTTTGCATTTCAGATAAAGAAGCACCTGCAAAATTTATTTTCGAACGTAGCGTTGATGCATTACCGACTTCTGCTGCTGAGAGCGTATCAAATAGTGACAGCTCTCCTAGCGTGCGATCGTCGACGACCTGGGCAGCCGCTAGGATCTTGGCGATCATTTGACTGGCTGTCTGGTATGCCTCGTCGATCGTCGCTTGCAGCTGCTGCTGGTCGACCGTGCCGTCGTTTGCCATAGTTCCTCCGGGATCAAAAGTTTGTCAAATCAACGACTAGGTATAGGAAAGAGAAGTCTTCCTTAGAGGCTGGCTGCTCTGATGTGCTATTAGCAACCTGCTGTACAGACGATCCACCACGCTCCACGCGAACGTCGTCACTATTAGCCGACGAGACGGGAAATATGTTGATGGTGAGTAGGTATGTCGGAATGCTGCCAGGGTTGAGAATCTGATATGTCGCTCCCGCCTGCCTGGTCGCGGGAAGCATTCCCACAATTCGCCCGGGATAGCTCCGTGAGATAGACCCGCCGTTGATGATGTCGCCTCTATCGCCTGATATTACGTCGATGATTCTCAGATATTTGTTACGTGAGTCAAAAATGGTCGAGTTGTTTGAAGGGTTTAAAACTTGGATTCCATAGTTGGTGTTGAACTTTTCACCATAGCGGGGCTTGTCGAATATCCATACGGTAATGTTTTTTGGATTAGGGCTATCATCACTTCGATTCGCGATGACATAAAACGTAAAGCCATTGCCATCTTTCTCTATCAGACGAACAAAAGCGGGGTCACCCGTGAGGACTATTGCCGGGGTATCGCACTGCCTTGAAAATTGCTTTGTGTACCCAGTGGCAGAACCCGGGCTTTCATCAACGGATACATTGAACTTGTATCTTAAGCACAGATTTTCGTATGAGCCGTTAACCAAAATCTCGCTTTGATCATTAACTATACTTATTCCGTAATCAGCCATTGACATAAAACCCGTAATAGAAAGAGGTGTTTATCCTTGTATATTCTCTTGGATCAAACACCCAGCTTATCGTCATGCCGTTGATCGAAAACGCTGGAACGAACATTCCAGTGGAATTTCCTTGAAGGGAAAAGAGGAATGCCTTCCCATTGCCGGGAACTGTTAACGATCCGTTCGATGTGCCTGTGCTGGCAATCCCGAGTATTCGGCTGAACGAGGTTGAAAGGTCGTAGAGCACATCACCGCTAGGGGAGAGGAACTGAAATCCGTAAGTCGCCATCAGTCCAGTCTCCCCTCGCGAATTACAGCGCGTCCTTGCGAGTCCAAGACCTCACGCGTGCTGCCGTTCCATCTGATCCCGCCGCCGCTGGAGTCGAGAGAGTTGAACTCGAACGTACCGTTTTTGCGCAAGGCGAATGTCGGGCGCCCATTCGCAGCATTGATGCTAGAGATGACCTCGCGCGCCGTGATGTTGTCGGCATCCAGGAACTTCGCCTTGATCTTCCCGTTCTGGATCAGGACTTCACCGGTATCGCTGACCAGTTTGCTAAATTTCACCGTGCCGATCAGCGCCTCGGGGATGACGACGCGGCCGCCCTCCACGACGAACGCCAGCACCATCTCACCCGATACTTCGTTGTAGATGTAAAAGCGATTGGCAACGGCGCCGATCTCCGCAACCTGGCCATCCGACCGCATTCCCAGCACGGCCTTCTTGCCGCCGACTTCGACGACACGCAGCGCAGTCGAGGTAAACGAATTCGTCTGCGGGTCCCACATCGCGTAGAACTCGTCCTGCACGTTCGCCTGGGCCGTCTTGACCTGGTTGATCAGCGTGGCCTGGCTGCCCTGTGTGGTCTCCACCGCGGAGAGCCGGGTATTGGCCTGCGCCTGCCCGGCCTCGAGCTCGTTTGTCAGCTCAGCGAGCGACCCTTGCGCGTTCTCGGCGACGGTCATTCGCTGCACCAGGCTCGACTGCCCGGTCTGCAGCGTCGTGACCTGCTGCGCCAGCCCGGCGCGAACGACCTGCTCAACGCGCAAGGTTGAGGCTGACGCCTCGCCACCGGCCTTGATCAACAGCAGCTTGAGGGCGGTTTCCTGATCGGCGTGCTGCAGCTCACCAATCGACTCCGTGTTCGCATCGAGCTTGTCACGGAACGGCGCCACAGCTTCCTCCGCCGCTTCCGTGATCTGCCCACCAACCTGTTCGATCACGCCCGGCGAAACACCGTTGACCATGGCCTCGTAAAGCGAGCCTTCGGCTTCGATGTCGGACTGAATGGCGCCGAAGATCTCGGTGAAATCCGACGTCGTCGCTACTTCCTGGAAGTACAGGTCGCTGTGCCCGTAAGCGTTGACGCTCTCGACCCAGTAGTAATAGGTCGTGCCGAAGGCGCGGCCCGTGTGGACGAGGCTGGCGCCGGTGCTTAGCAGCTGGGCCGAGCCGCGCACCTGGTTGATGTCGAGCAGTGTCGGCGAGTAGTAGAACCGGAACGAGACCGGGGTGCCGTTCCACGCCAGTTGCGGGATCAGCGTCACTTCGTTGTTCGTGACCTGGACGATGACGCGGTCCGGCATCGGCGGCGCGTTGACACTGAACGTGACCGTGGCCGCGCCGGACTGGCCGAAGCTGCCCCGGGTGCGCACCTCGGCGACGTACTGCCCGGCCGGCAGCCCACCGACGGTGCAGGTGGTCGCGCTGGGTGGCACCTCGATCGCTTGCACGGCCTGGCCGTTGGATCGCAGCACGACGCTATAGCTCTGCGCGCCGGTGACGGCGGACCAGTCGAGCCGGCCCTGCACCGTCTCCCCGATCGATTCGAGGGTGTAGATCAGCCCGGAGGGCGCGGCAATGCCACCGGTCGGCAGCGAGATGAAGCCCAACGGGTCATAGGGCTCGCCCACCGCGTCGTCGTAGATCTCAGGATCTTCCGCCGAGAGCGTCACTTTGCAGCCGCTGTCGCCGTGGAAGTCCCAGTCCGTAATCCGGAACTCGCCGTCGATGTTGATCGACGGCAGGTAGACGCGCACGACCCGGCCCGGCCGGCAGGCATAGCCACGGAAGTTGAGCGTCAGCGACAGCGAGCCGCCGGCGCGCTTCTTGCGAAGCGCGATGTTGGCCAGCCGCTGGGCCTGATACGGCGAGAACACGTACTGCAGGTCGAGCGAATCCTCGATCGGGCCGCCGTCGGCTTCGATCCACTCCGCCACGCTCACGGCCGGATAGTCGGTCTCGCTCCAGCGCTGGTCCGGGTCGATGAATTTGCCGGTCATGGTGTTGACCGCGTCTGCCTGGGCCACCTCGGTCTGGCCGCTGACGGCGCCGATCACTATGTCTTCGTCGATGGTCAGCTCGTAGGGCCCGTAGTAGGCCCCGGCCATCAGTCCGAACTTGCCGCCGATTCTCACCACCTGGCCACCGCCGGCGGCTTCCATATCGGCCAGGACGCGGTCCTTGCGCGTATCGGCCTTGAAGCCACCGCCGATGGTGTAGCGCCGCTCGGTCCCGCCGTCCGGTGTCGTCACGGTCTCGTCGCTGACGTTGGCCGCCGAGATGAACATGTCCCAGATGATCTCGTCATCGGGCACGCCAAGCCGGGTGCGCAGGTACCAGAGGATCACCAGCGCCCAGTTATCGCTATAGCCGGTGGTCTCGGTGCGAGGGTCGTAGATCTCCCGATTGCCACGCATCACGAACAGCGGTGTGGGGATGCCCGACGCCCAGTAGTCGCGGTCGTACTTGAGCGACATGCGAACGTAGCTCAGGCCCTTACCGATCTGGCTGTCTCGCCAGTCCGGAGAGTTGTCGAGCAGGTACTGGTTGGCCGTGCTGGGGCTTCGGATCAGCGCGTACTGGACCAGGTCGTCGGCATCGGCCGCCGGCTCCTGGTTGAGATAGAGCTCGTCGAGGGATTCGATATCGCCCTCGCTCAGGACGTAGACCAGGTGCAACCACTCGCGCTTGGATTGGTCGCCCTCTTCCTCCTGTGCCCAAGCCAGCAGGCCACCGACCGCACAGCGGCCGAACTGGTAGTGGGCCGGCTCCTTGCTCGAGCGGATGACCTGCTTGAGTTCAGTCTGGGTCGACGCGCCGATGTTGGCCTCCGGCGTCAGCGACGACGAGGCGAACATCGCCCCGCCGGCGAGCACGCCGAGATACGGATTGCCGGTGGCGAATCCGACGGCCACACCGACCGCGACGCTGGCTACCGCCTTGACCGCCTTACCCATCCGTTATTCCTCGTTCTGCTCGTCGCGGGCCTCGACCCGCCAGGCGATCAGCGGCGCGGCTTTCGCCCGGGCCGCGCCCTCTTCCGTCACACACCAGATCCCGCCGGACCAGACCACCCCGATGCAGCGGCCCAGAGGGGCATCGAACAGCACCACGTCACCGCGCATCGCTTGGGTCACCGGCACCCGCTCGAAGCACGCATCCCATGCCGCCTCGAGGCTGCCGTGGGTGTTGGCCAGCACGCGCTTGGCACCAACGGCCGTGTGGTACCGGCCGCGATAATCGGCAGCCGGGTCGACGCCACAGATGGCGACGCAGCAGTCCGCGGCAAACAGGCAGCAGTCGTTTTCGCCCCACGAAAAAGCCGCCTCGCGGGCGGCTTGTAGGGCTTGCTGTAGCTGGCGTGGCCAGTTGGGGTATCGGTTCATTTTTCGGGATCTATCCCTAGCAGACCACGCCCAGTCGAAAGGGCATCGTCGAGTATCTGCAGAGCTTCTTGATACGCTTCAGGAGTCGCTGACTCCAGCCGGGAGAATGTCCCTCCAGGCTTTATATCCTCCACAACAGCCATGATCGACATATAGAACGAGATAAGGCCAATCACATCCTCCCGATTTAAGAGACCGATATCTCCAATCAAACTGTCGTAGACAACTCTGTAGCTGTTGGGTATCACAGCCGTGAGTGTATCGACATCACCCTCAGCTCGAAGACGAATCATTTCCCGATAGTTACGCTTTTCGATAATCCCAATGATTGATGCGACCTCAGTGAATAGCGCATATCGCACAGCGTCTTTTCGTTTGCTCTTATCAAGGAAGTGCTTTAGGACAATCGCGCCGAATGCCGCCAGTAACGTGAAGACACCGGTCAGCACCTGGGGATATAGAGCCGGGGGCATAGATCACCTCGGATACGTGAATGAGGGAGCATCCTTCTTCGCTCCCCAATATATCGGCCAATCGGCAAGCTGAGCCACCGCGAAGAAGAATCGGTCGCCGGGGTGGCGCTGCCGGTGGTTTTCGTCGGTCCAGCGCTCGGTGCCCTTCCGCTGCCAATCGGCCATCCGATCCGTGATCGCCACGCTGATCGCGTTGTCGTCGTCGCTGCCGGCATAACTGAACTGGGGTGCATCCATCTTGCCGCTGAACAGGATGTCGGCGGCATAGCTGCCGTCGTCATCGATCGCCACCAGCAGCAGGCGACCGAAGCGGCCACGGCACCGCTCTACCTGGGTGCCGGCGATCAGCTCGGCGTCCAGGCCGGAGAGCGTCAGCGTCACGCTGGCCGGCGATCCGCTATCGAGCTTCTCGTTCGTCGAGGAGATATCCCCGAACGTGCCGACGCCGTCGAACGTCTCGCCGTTGATGATCAGCGGGCCGGTACCGGTATGCGCCCGCACCATGCCACTCACGAAATCCAGCTCGCAGGCATAAGCCAGTTTCACGTTGGGCCGGCTCAGCAGCTCCACCACCGGATCAGAAAACGGGAATGCCGACATCAGAACGCCTCCCGGCAGTCGAGCGTGCCATCCGCCATCGCGCTACGAATCGTGTTCTCTTCGTCGTCGCTCGTGAGCCTCATGATCGCGAATGGTCGTGTGTAGTTGATTTCCGTGCCATCGGCCGGCGGCAAGCGTAGCCAGGGCGCCACCTGAATGGTGGCGTTCCCTTGACCATTGCTCGTCACGTCAGCCAGCACCTCGAGGAGTTGGTCATTGACCGTAATGTAATCACCCATGCGAAGCACTAATGTGCTTGGCTGCCAGCCCCGGCTAGGCAGCGTCCCTGAGGCATTTCCATTGCCGTTGACCCGAACGGTGCCATGATCTGGACGGCCCGAGCGCCGCCAGGGATACAGCTTGAAGGTGCCAGCCATTCCCTGAAGGGAGCCAACCAGCGTCGTAAGCAGCCGCTCCTCACGATCATTGAGGTTCTGGAACTGCATCGTGCACTTCCAGTAAGCCCCCGGATAGGTACGGATCTGCTGAGCATTCGTGAATACCGAGGTGAACGCCTTATTGTTGAACGCCCGGCCCCAGCGCATCCGGTCGCAGTACAGACCTTCCGGCCATTCGATCATTGGTTACACCCTCAATTGCCGGCGAATGGGCCCATTAGTCTTGGCGTCCTGGAAAACCCTTCGATACGCGTTTTCCTCGGCTTGCTCGATCCGCTGAAGCGTCGCTTCATCAACCTGCCCTTGGATATGGAAGGTGTTGGTGACAACCGTCCTCGCTTCGCTACCGCTAGAGGTGCCGGCCGCATTCGTCTCACTGCGCGCGTTCGCTCGATCCAGATATTGCTTGAGATCTGCGTTGGTGCGGCGATCAACGACGCGCTCGTTCTTCTGCAGGTTCCAGGTGCCGTCGGCAGGGATGCTGTCGATGCCGTCGTGAGCCTGGCCTGACAATGTGATGCCCTGAACCGCTGCCGCCTGGGCTACCTGTGCCGCAGCGGCAGCCGCGCCCGCTGCCGGTGCCAAAACCGGACCCACGTAGGGGATGCCGATCATGGCGTCGTATGCCTTGGAATAGGAAGACGGCACGTTCATCAGTGCCTGGGCCACGGCAAACGCTTTCTGCGTTGCGAATAGCGTGCGGTAAAGTCCTGACTGCTCGCCGGCAAAGGCGCTGGTCAGCCCCGCGAGATCGCCGAACATCGAGGACCAGCCCGCGAGCCGGGCCTGCTGGGTCTGCATGTCGATCTGCTGCAGCTGCGTGGCCCGCTGCCGCTCGAGATCCGCGATCACCGCGCCATACTCGTCGGCCTTGTCGGCTTCGGCGGACTTGAAGTCCTCGTACATCGCGATGCGTTCGGCGTACCACGCCTGCAGCTGCGCGCGTTCCTGCTCGATGCGGTTGGCTTCACCGAACGCGCCCGAATACTGCGCGTCAAGCCCCTGCATCTGCGGCGCGCCTTCGCGAGCCTGATCGGTGATCGCCTTGCCCACGTTGCGCTCGGCGATGCGTCCGGTCGCTCCGCCGATCTGCTGCGCCTGATTCCGTGCGTCGAACAAGTCCGAAAGGCTCGCCGAATTGACGTAGTTGTCGAGCAGGTCCTGGCGCTGCTGGAGTAGATCGACCTCTTTCGCTCGGTTCCGCAGCAGTTTCTTCTGGTCAGGATCGAGGTCTTTCAGCGCTCCCGATTCGACCTCGTAATTGATGCGCGCCAGATTCGACGTCTTGCCCATCAGCGCGATCTGCTGAGCTAGGCTCTGCGCCGTCGACTCATAGCGGCTTTTGAGTTGATCGGAGAGTTTCTGGGCTTCTGACTTCGTCGTGCTCTGCGTGCCATTCAGCTTTTTCAGCTGATCATCGATGTTGGCAATCGAGCGACGGATTGCCTCGGCTTTCTCAGGCTCTTTATCGAGCGCATCAGTCAACGTCTTGCGATCAGCGATCAGTTGCTGACGCTTGGCATGGTCGGCGTCGTAGGTGGTCAGCAGCGGCTTGAGGGCGCTGGTCAGCCTGTCCGTTGCGGCGGCATCTTCATCGGTCGCATCGGCGTGCGCCTTTGCGGCACCGTTGGCGACACCGATTCCCGAAACAAGCGACCCGAAACTGTCGAACACCCGACCGTTGACCGCTGCCAGCTCGGCTTGCTTCTCAGCCAGCTTTTCGTTGACCGCCTCGACACTGGCATAGCCGTTGCTGATACGGTCAAACCAGTTTCCGTTGGCCAGCGTCTGCAGGTAGTCGATCTCGGTGCGCAGGGCATTGGTCCGAGACATATCCACGCTGAAATCGTCGCCAATGCCGAACTGATCGGACGCCCAGACGCGGAGCTTGTCATCGATCGTACCCACCTCACGCACCAGCTGGAGTGAGCCCTTAGCCAGCCCCTGGGCCATCTTGGCGCCGATGCTGGCGACATCGTTCAGCGCCTGCTGGAAACCCGGGTCAGAGACGAGATCGTTCAGCTCGCCAAGGTTGTTTGTGGTCTCAGTGATCGCCGGCGCAACCGCGATGGTCATACGATTGGCGAAGCCTTCGGCAAAACCGGTCAGGCGCGTCAGGCCATTGCCGGCATCGACGAGCGCCTTGTTCTGCTCCTCATCCAACGCGTAGCCGAAGTCTCGCGCCTCATCGGCTGCGGCTTTCAGCCCGGCCGCGTTGTTCTCCAGCAGCGGCAGCAGGCGCGATAGATCGTTGCCCAACGATTCCAGCGCGTTGATCCGGGCCGCACGCGGTAGCTCGTTGAGCCGCGCGGAAATCGCCAGCAGCTGCTCGTCGGGCCGCAGGTTGATCAGATCCTGAACCGACAAGCCCAGATTGTTGATGACGTCCAACGCCTCCCCGCCACCGTTGGCATAGGCGTCACCGATCTTGTCGGAGACGTCCTTGAGAATGTCGCCCATGGCGTCACTCTCGAGCCCTACACTTTTGGCTGCGTATTGCAGCTCCTGCAGCCGTCCAGTGGACACACCGATAGAACTGGCCAAAGCTGCCGTTTCACGGGCCGCGCTGGCCTGACGCGTCACCATGGCCGCAAAGCCAGCGGCGGAGAGACCCAAGGCGCTTGTCAGTCCGCCAACGACACGCGTCGCCGTACTCCAACTGTTCGAGAGACTTTCGGTGCTACTGCGTGACTGCCTGGACTGACGGTCAAACCGCTCGAGCTCTTCACGGTTCGCTTTGATGGCGCGCACGCCACCCTTGCCGTCACCCGAGATTATGATGCCGGTTTCGAATTTCTTGGCCATGGGAACCTCAAACGACAGGCATAAAAAAACCCGCCGAAGCGGGGTAGCATTTGGTGTGGCCTATAATCTCAATTGAGGATAGTTAAAAACATGATGACCACGAAAATGATAATTATAATCAAGAGAAATTTAGCACTGTCTCTCTCTTTCTCTTCCTTCTCGGTAAACTTAGGGGGAGCTTGAATATCTCTCACGATCGCTTTGCTTTCTTCGACGTATAGGGTCTCGAAAGTACGTTGATCTTCTTCAGTCATGAGATCCAGTCGATCCTGGATGTTCTGCTCCATTTGCAACCCCAAGCGCTCCCCCTCAGCGCTATCGAAGCCTACTGAACGCTGTATACGTATCTGAGCCAGTATCAGTTCTCTGATTCCCTCTCGATCAAGCGGCAAGAGCTGATCATCGTTCATTGCTGGAACTCCAGAAGCCACTGAATAGCTTTAGGTGAGCACTCGAGCGTGAGCCGCTTGCCACCCTCGATATCCAGCTCTGCAACGTTCCGTTTCTCGCGCAGAAAGCCAATGCCAAAGCCCATGAGGAGGCCCACAATAGCGCCCAGCAGGTGAAGCACCACTAGACCGATACCACCCAATATCAGCATTGCCACCAAACCCTTCGAAGCATTGAAGCCGCTGTCGCTTTCGACGCGGGTGTCAATGCTAGTGACCTGTTCGGGTTTGAAAAGATGCTTTTTCCCCGTCTTTACCACCAACGTGTTGTCCCGGCTGATATGGGCCGATCCGCTGGTGCCAAACGATCCTCCAATGACTTTCATCAATTCCCCCGCGCGTGTCGCTTTGTATCGTATCCGCAACACTAGGCCACGATGCGCCCGATATGGCAACGGTCACTCGTTGATCACTTCCATGGCCCCGCGCTCGATCTCCTGAATCTGAGCAAGCCGCTTCTCCTGATCTTCCCAGCCGAGCCGCGCATAGCGCGGGTGGCCGTACACTGCCTCGTAGACCAGCCCCTGGTAGATGATCGACTTGGCGCCCGCGATGGTGCGCCACTGGGAGCCGCACGACAGGAACACCTGCAGTGCATCCCAGTGTTCCGGCCAGCAGTCGCACGTCTCCGGCTCGAAATAGCTATCAGGCAATGAAACGCCGAGGATCTCGGCGTCGCTGGCCAGCTCGTTCTTGCCACCTGAGCCAGCGCCGGCCCAATGCCGGCCCAGGTCTCTCAGTTTTTTTGCGCGGCCGAGGCGTACCCCTCTTGGGCGCGGAACCACGACGTAATCAGCGGTCGACGCGTGTGGGGCCACCTGAGGAACCACGCCCGCAGGTCGGCATCATCATCGACCGCCTTGCCCTTGTCGTCGGTGATGCCGATCAGCTCGACCAGGTCATCCTCGACCAGCTGCTCGTCGCTGACGTTGCCGGCGTTGATCTCCTTGACCCTCGCCTGACTGTCATCGACCGGGTACAGCTTCCAGCGAGCCTGGCAGGTCGCCGGCTCGCCGCTTTCCGGGTCGACGATAGTCACGTCGACCTTGATGGTGGTGCTATCGCTCTTGACGATCATGCGCGCTCCAAGGCTCAGGTGTATTTGATGGTGAACTCGTCATCGCCCTGGTCGGGGTTCAGACGCATGTCCATCGTGTAGTGAACGGTACCGCTGCTATCGCTGCGGCTGATCGTGGACAGCTGAACTTTCGGCGCGGCGACCGTAACGATGTTGCCGGGATTCGTGCCGTGCACGAGCGTGACCGGCTCCAGCGTAATCACCTCGTGGCTCTCGATCGCCTCGAAGTAGTTCTTCGTCGTGATGTCAGGCGCTTCAATCTCGACGCTTCCAGCACCCTCTCGATTGGTTACCTCAGACTGTTCTTTTCCCAACTTCGAAACGAACTCAACAGTGTTTCCCACATTCAGACTGAGCGATTGAAGAACAGCCTTAAAGCCGTGAACGCTGCGATCAGGCGTGTTTTGGTTATTCACGATCAGCTCGGCAATAGTGTTGGTCGGCTGTTTATTGATTGGGTTGGTCAGCGCTTCGGGACGCTTGTAGAGGCCCGTGAAGGTGAATGACATCGTCGGGTACTGCTTGACCGTGAAAGACCATTCCACCGTGCCGCGAGCCCCTGGGACTTTCTGAAGCTGCCCGTCTTCGACGAACCAAAGGCACACGGATTCAGCATTGTTTGTTGCCGGTTGATAGGTAACCGAAACACCTTCCTCGATGCTCTCCGACATCGAGCAGGCACGCAGCAGCAAGCCATAGGCCGGAGGCGTACCCACGGTACCGGAGCCCGCAATGGGAACCGTCGCCGTCACAGTGGCGTATGGCGCGGCGTTGGCTTCGGGCACGGCACCGAAATACTCCCGCAGCCTGTCTCTGGTGACTCGATCCCCTTCATAGGGACTGTTGTCCAGCTCGGAAACGGTGATAACGACGGCATTTTGTAGGTCAGCGCCTGCGTCATCTTCAGCTTCCGGGGCAACGAGCAGCAGCTTTTTACGCGTCTTCATCGGCGTCGGGCTCCTGGGAGGGTTCGGGTTCGACGGCCGTTACCGGCGCGTCCTCGGTGTCTGGCTGCGGCTCGGCTTGCTTCTTGCCGCCGCTGAAATGGGCAAGCTCACGCTTGCCGCCGCGCAGCACATAGCTGCCGCCGGATCTTGCGGGCATGGGGATTCCTCGCGTTAGCGAATGTGTGTGTCGGTCGACCACATCTCGAGCCACCAGACATAGCGGCCCTTCACGTCCGCCTGCTGGCCACTCTGATACTCCATGGGGTCGTGATAGGGGCTGAAGTCGTGGCCGAACAGCGCGCGGCGAACCTGCTGGCGCAGCTCACGGAACTGGTCGCGCGGCGAGACGATCCAGATGCCATAGACCTGTTTGACCGCTTGCACGGGTCGCAGCGTCTCCGCCGCGCCTTCGGCCGCATCGTTCTCGATGTAGACGAACGCGGCGGGTAGTTCTTCGCTGAGGTCATCGATCGGCTCGGCGAACCAGGCTTCATTGACGCTCTGCAGCAAGGTGCACTCGGCGCGCAGGCGCTCGATCACCTCCAGCGTCAGATCGTCGCCACTGGCTATCTCGCTCATTTTTTGCCTTCCTCCTCGAGCAGCACCTCCATGCGCCGCGAGAATTCTCGCGGTAGCACGTCGCGCGCTACATCGGTCGCGCCGGTGATCACGGATTCATGCGCGACCATGCCGGGGATCGAGGGGCCATACTGGATGCGTGGCGATCCGTCCTTGGCCCGGCGCATGATCTCGCCCTTGGCGTACCAACCGCCGGCAACCAGCTGCCGGCCCTTGTCCCTGCGGATCGCGACTGAGACGCCCCGACGCCGTGCCATGCTGCCCTTGCGCGGTCCGCTCTTGACCTTGCGGCGGGAACTGACCGTCACCCAGCGGGTCTTGGGCGCGAACTGTTCCAGCGGCAATCGTCTGCCGGTATAGATCAGCGCGCGGGTTGCCATCTGCCGATATTTGCGGATCTGCACCTTGCCGTTGAGATCCTTGGCGCGCAGCGGATACACGCCGCGAACCTCGCGCGAGATATAGGTCCGCACGCGGCTCGTCGCCGTGGCCACCGACTGGCGTAGCGATTTCTCGACCACACCATCGTTGAAGCGCTTTTTCAGGCTGTTGAGACGGTTGATGTCGTGCTTGTACTCGATCATCCGACCTCCAGTTGGCGAAAATCGCCGTCGTCGGTGAGCGTGCCCAGCACCTCCCAGGTCTTGCCGTCGATGACGATCTCGTCGCCGCGCTGGTACGTCGGCACCAGCGCCACGGGGATCTCGACCGCCTTGACCGACGTGGGGAGCTGATCGCCTTCGCGGTACACCTCGAACGAAAGGTCCAGCTCATACGGCACGCCCGCGATCGTCTCGCCGTTGGCGCGCCGGTAGGTGGCCAGGCCGTCGGCGAGATGGTCAGTCACAGCGGCATTGAGCCGCCGTGTCAGGTCGCGGAATGTCACGATCCGGATTCGACCAGCTTGATGGTCGCCCCGGGGCGGGTGTTGAGGTGGATCGGATTAGACTGCGCTTCTAGATCGATGCCCTTGTTGTGGGGCAGCGGTTCGGCGCTCGAGTAGAGCGGCAGGCCAACGGTGTTGACCGTCTCGAGGTAGTCGCCCGGCGCGAAGCGGGTGATGAGCTTGTCGACGGTACCGGTCGGCTCGACGTAGGCCGCGGTGTCCTCGACGAACGCCTGGCCCTTCACCGTGCCGCGGTAGCGCTCCCAGACGATGCCGCCGAACTCGAACGATTCACGGGCGTCATCACGCAGGCGCTGGCTCATCTGGTAGCGGTAGGTCTCTTTCACGCTGGAGTGAGAGATCAGCTTGCGCCAGAACGACTTGCCACAGAGCGCGTGCGCGCCCGCGAAGATGGTTTCGCCCATCCCCTCTTCGATCGCTTCCAGCACGTCCAGACACTTCATCTGCACATCAGTGCTGGCCGTGCCGAGCGCGAAGTTGATCGTCTTCTGCTCGATGCCGAATGCGCTGTAGAGATCCACCAGCACCGTGATGCCGTCGGCATCGAGGATCTTGCCCTTGATGGCGCCGATACGATGGTACTCGTGAGTAACGTCGATGCTACGAGCCATCTTCGTCAGGCGCTGGTTGCGCAGGGTCTCGATGGCTTGCAGCTGGTTTTCGGTACCAAAGGCCCGGACGTTCTGCGTCTCGTCCGCCAGTAGCGTGGCGCGGGTCGGCAGGTGCAGCGCGGAGAACGTCACGCCGTGGCGTTTGTCACCGGCGAATACCGTGCCGGGTGCACCGCGCTCCTTGGTCGGCACCAGCTGCAGCTGGCCGCCGGATTTCTCGATCACCATGGAGGTGGTCGTGAGCCCTTCGGCCTGGAACCAGCCAAGCTCGCCGAGACGACGCGGAACGTATTCCTGCTCGTTGATGGCCGCCGTCAGGCTGGTGACCGTGAACAGGTCGGTTTCAAACAGATTCATGAGGCGTTGCTCCTGAGATTTTGCGAGATTTCAGCTCTGCGGCGGCAGAGAGGTTGATTCGATCAGCGGACGACGATGCCGGCGCCGTCCAGCGCTTTGAGCGCAGTGGTCTTCTGGGCATCAGTGATGCCGTCCGGCCAGGCCAGGCACTCGTCGTGAACTTCGCAGTCGCGGGCGTGGACGACACAGGGAACGGGGCCTTCGCTGGCGTCGGTGGGCGCGTAGAGAATCGCGGCGGCGGTCTTGGTTGCGTCGTTAGCCCCAGGCGCCAGCGCGACGAAATCGCCATCGGCGTTTTTTGCCAGCACGGTGCCGGCGGCATGCTTGCCTGCTGCCAGAATGCCCTGCTCACGCGAGCGCTGGCCGTTGGCTTCGGACACGACGTGTTCCCCCGTCCAGCGGGGTTCGGTGATCATTGCCATGAGTTGCTACCTCTGGGATGGAGTGGCGCAAGGCGCCGGGGGAATGTGCCGGCGTCAGGCCGACGGTTTGCGATTGAAGCGGCTGTAGATCTTGGAGTGATCCAGCGCCGCGGCCTGGCCGCCACCCTCAGGCGAGTGATGGCCGTTGATGTTCAGCCGATTGCCATGCGCGGCAGCCACGTCGTAGACGTACTCGGACGCCTGAGCCTCGGCCATGCCGTTGTCGATGAGCTTCTCGAGCAGTTGCGGCTGACCGGTGGTCTGGCATGCTTTGACGATAGCGACCGCTCGGCCCCGCTCGGCAGTGACGGCCGCTTGCGCCTGTTCCTGCCCGCTCACGCTGGCCTCGATCTCGGCGACCAGATCAGGATGAGATTCACGCAGGCTCGCCACGGTTGGCGTCGCGATCAGCGCGACGATGCGATCGCCCAGATCCGCCGCTTGGGCCTCGGCCTCTTCAGGCGTGAGATCGAAGGCGAGTGCCAGCGCATCGGCGGCCGTCATCGGTGCATTGTGCCGGCTTGCCAGCTTGGCCTTGGCCTGCTCGGCACCGTGGGCCATCGCCTTGGCGAGACCCGCGAGGGAGGCTGCGGCCTTCGTTTCAACCATGACCGAGTCGGCCAGACCGAGCTCGACGACCTCTTCGGCGGAGAGGATCGTGCCCTGGCCGTCGTCACCCTTGATCAGCGTCTGCATGCGCTCGCGATTGTCAGCACCTACACGGGCGACGTAATGCGCCATGATGCCGTCGGCGATCTTGTCGAGATCGCCCGCCAACGCGCGCAGCTCATCGGCGTTACCGATCGCCACCGTCCACGGGTTGTGGACCATCATCCAGGCACCGAGGCCCATATTGACCGTGTCCCCAGCGGATGCGATGACAGACGCGATGCTGGATGCCTGTCCCAACACGTTGACTGTCACGTTCGCCTGGTGGTCGCGCAGGTAGTTGGCGATGGCGATACCGTCGGTGACGCTTCCGCCGGGACTGTTGATGTCGATGGCGATCTCGTCGAGCACACCCAGCCCTTTGACCGCTGACATGAACGCCTTGGACGAAACGCCGCTGTCATCCCACCAGCTCTCACCGATCTCGCCGTCGATGGTGATATGCGCTGCCTTGGAGTTGCCGGCTTGCGCCTTGGCCGTGAACCATTTCATTCGTCGTTTTCCTCATCTTCGGTGGAAAGAGCCTCGACGGCGGCCTGCAGCGCGCCGTTCTTGCCGGTGGTGCGCGGGTCGGAGTCGAGCACCAGGCTGTAGCGCTCGGCGCTCTTGTTGCCCTTGTCGATCTCGGCATCAAGCTGCTCGAGCGACCAGCCGCGTTCGCCGGCGGCTTCGCTGCGTGGCTTGAAGCCGGCGCGAACTTCCATGACGTCGGCGGTGACTTCCTTGAGCGGATCAACCCACGCCCACTTCGGTGCGATCCAGTCGATGGCGAGCAGGTCATCGCGTCGCTGCCAGTAGTTGGCAATGCGGAGTGCCCCACTGGTGATGGCGACATCGAGCCACTTGGCGGCGATACGCCGACACCACTGGTGCACGATGAGATGCGCCTGGAGCGCCTCGGCGCGCCGGCGGAACTCCAGCAGACCAGCACGGATGGAGGAGTAGTTGACGCCCTTGAGATCGCCGGTCAGCTGCTCGTAGGTGATACCGGCACCCTTGGCCAGTGCCAGCAGCTCGGTGCGCAGCCACTCGGTGTATTGAGATTGGATGTCCGGCGGGGTCGAGAATGACACTTCCTCGTCGTCTTCCAGGTAGTGGATGCCGCCAGGCGTGAATTCGCTGATCGGATCGTTCTCGGCTTCGCCCGGCATGGTGACCAGCGTGCCGAAATCAGGCCCTTCATCATCGGTATCTGCCGTCGTCTTGCGCTTGACGAATGTGCCGAACAGCTGTCCAAGCTTCTGCCGAGCCAGCGTGGCGTCCTGCATTTCGTCAATCTCGTAGAGACGCACGATGACACTGGTCAACTCTGGCACGCCGCGGAGTTGCCCGGGCCGAGTGCGGCGGTACATGTGAACGACGGAGTCCGCAGGCACCGGCACTCGCCGATTGATCTCGGCGGTAAGCTGCTCATGCGGGTGATAGCGCCATAGGTGGTAGGCCGTGCGGGTGCCGATGGCATCGAACTCGATGCCCATCTTGACCAGCCGGCCGCTCAGCAGGCTGTTGTAGTTGGGGTCGAGATGCTCCGATTCGATCAGTTGCACCTGGAGCGGAACGCTCAGGCCGTCGCTGGTACGTCGGTAGCGGAACCGCGCCAGCGCCTCGCCGGCCTCAAACTGGGAGCCGGTCGCCAGAGACGTCAGACCGTAGAAGTCGTCGATGCCGTCGGCGTCGCATTCCTTGACCCACCGATCCCAGAGCGCCTGAATCTGGGCATCACCCCACTGGGGTTTGATACCGGTACCGATCAGGTTGGTGACGTAGCTCTCTTTCGCACCGCCCGCGTAGGGGTTGTTGCGGATGGCGTTGTGGCTGCGGGACTGCAGCAGCGGCAGCGAGTGCGCGATGGGCATGTTCGGGCCGCTCAGCACATTGCCTTTGCCTGCCATCCGGCGGCCAGACGATCCGCCCTCGTAGGCCTGGTTTCTGACGGGCACGAGCTGCCCGCCGCGCATCGTCATCCGGATGCGCGGTTTGGCGACGTGTGCGGTCATCAGAGTCCCTTCGTGGTCCGGGTGAGTCGGGTGCGGCTGCGCCGGCGGCGGCTGGGATCATGTAGCGCGACCTCGGCAGCGATGTCTCTCTCCAACGTCCGCAGCTTGTCGATGTCGGAGGCGGCGTACTGAACGGTGCGCCCGTTATGGGTGACGCTGGTGACGCGTGCGCCGCTGGCGAGATCCACGATCGCCTGCTTGACCCGCGCCAGATCCTTTGCGGTGTAGGCGGCCATGGTGACTCCTCAGATTCTGGGTTTGAGCACGCGCGGGCGCTTGCGGCGCTTACGCGTGGGTTCAGCGGCGGGCGCCTCGACTCTCTGTGTCTCGCCTTCTGGCGTCAGGACGAGCATGTTCCGTTCCCACTCCTCCGCCCACGCCGGCGGTGCCTGCCAGTCGATCTTCTCAGCGTTGAGCAGGATGTAGATCGCCAGCGCGTAAACGCAGAGGTCGAACGCCTCATTGGGGCGCTTGCCTGGACGCGACCACTTGCCAGTGCCGGGATCGCGGATTTCGTAGGTCAGCTCTTCGTACCACCAGCGCCCGAGCCAATGCGGCGTATGGATGTAGCCGGCTCCGGGATCGTCTCGGTCGATCATCTGCGCGACCACGTCCTTGAGCAGATCGGTGCCGAGCAGATAGAGAGGCACGTCGCCGCGAGCACTGCTCTTGCGATTCTTGCGACCTGAGTTGTCCGGCCAGGTCTTGCGCACCCGGTGCATGGTCTTGGCGCTGCCGCCCTTGAACAGATACACGCGGCTCTGCAGGCCGTCGCGCGCAAGACGGCGGTACCAGTCATAGGCCTGAGACGTCACGGACTCGGTGCCGTCGCCCTCGCCGCCGGTATCAACGCCCATCGCAGCGATCGGCATGCGCCGGTCACTGCCATCCGCCAGCCGGTAGGTACGGTGCAGCACGTCACGCGTCAGCAGGTCCCAATCCTCAGGCTGCGTTGCCGGGCTGATCGAACGCGGCGGGCGATCATTGTTCGGCCCGCGGTCTTCCTTGATGTTGAAGCGGTCGACCACCCAGGTCTCGCGATCCGGCCCCCATCCGTGAATCTGCACGACGAAGCGGCGATTCTTCCCCCCCTGCACATCGACCGATGCGGTGAGGAAGCGAACGCCGGCCGGAACCGTGCGGTGCTCGATTTGCTCGGCGCGGTCGAGCAGCCGCTGGCTACTGCGCTGGGTGGTCGCGCGGCGGAATTTGTACGGGCGGCCCCAGTCGGTATTGATCACCGTCTGCAGGCTCTGCTGGCTGTCGGTGAGTTGATAGGTCTCTTCGGCGCGCGCCAGCTTGTCCGCTAGCGAGCGCCATGTCTGAAACGCAGCGGCCGGGCCTTCCATCCAGAATGAGGCGATGCGCGTCTTGCGCGGGGTACCGATGAGCTCGCCATCGACCGTGAGTGACTGCCCTTCAGGTACCCACCGACCGTTGAGGTTGAGCGCTCGTTTTTCCCGCGGATCGATTTCAACCGAACAGTGCGGGCAGAATGCGACGGCGCTCCCGAGGTTGAACGTTTCCAGCACCGGCATGAACCAGCGCCGACAGGATGACTGCGGGCACTGCCAGAACCACCGTCGCCGGTCACCCTGGTTGTAGAGATCGAGAATGCCGGATGTTGGCGGCGCCATGTGAGGCTCGCCATCCGGCTGCCGCCAGTCCTCATTGGTGATCAACCGGCCCGGCGATGACTCCGCCAGCGTCATGCCGGTGGAGCCGAACGTCTGCGTTCGTTTGCTGCCCATCAGAAACGCCGAACCTTCACCGTCGACATCATCCTCGATACGGTCGTAGTCGGTGATCAGCACGAACTGATAATCGGAGCTGGCCAGCACGTTCTTCGAGGGCCACTTGATGCCTAGGTAGTTGCCAGCGCGAAACGTCTTGTCATGGACGTTGTTGTCATGCCCGCGCGGGCTGAGCCGTGCATTCAGCTTCGGCGAATAGGCAAGCATCCGATCGATGCGCTTCTTACTGAATTCGCGGGCCTTGTCCTCGGATATCTGAACGATGAGACCGTCGCCCGGATCGCACTCGATCTTGTAGGCGACGTATCCATCGACCAGCGCATTCGTCTTGCCCGTCCGTGCCGGGCCGACGAAGATCACCGCGTCGTAGCGGCGCGAGCCCATGCAATCTAGAGGCTCTGTCATGTAGGGCGTGGCGTCTGGGCTCCAGTCGCGAACCGTGCCATCGCCACCGACCACCTTCATCACGTCCGCGGCCGCCTCGCTGGCCCGGATCCGCCGCGGGGGTCGGATCAGCTCGGCAACGTCTCTCCGGATCATCGCGGCACTGGCAAAGCTACCCATGCGCGATCTCCGTATAGTCGTCATCGGCCATCACGGCCTGATACATCTGCTCGCGCAGGTTATCGGTCACCCGCTCGACCAGCTCCAATCCCTCCGGCGCCAGGCCGGCATCGCGTTCGAGTAGATCAGGCAGGGAGTCCAGCGCGCTCGCCATCGCCTTGGCAAGTCGGCTCATTTCGCGATGCGCATCCTCAACGGGGACCAAGAGGCGCATCTCCCGTTCGAGCTTCACGCGCTCATTTTCGGACTGGAACCACGCCTTGCGATCCTGGGGTGGATAATCGTCGGGAGAGAGGCCGGCGGATCCGATCCGATCAGAGAACAGCGCCGGGCCAGCATCTTTGAGCGCGTAGAGATTGGCACCGTTGCGGCTGCCCGCCGGCACGACGCCGGCTTCCTTCAGTCGCTTGCGGACGGTATCGCGATGCAGCCCAAACGCGTCGGCCAGTCTGGATATGTTCCAGTTGTAGGCCTCTTCAAGGCGATTGATCTCTGCCACACGCTGGTCATCCTATGTTCGGCACCGTCCCCTTATCCGCTTCGGCACCATCGGCACCCCTGAACTAAGCAGCCATGCGCCCTGCAGCCCGGTGCTGCTGCCGACCCAGTGCTGCCGAAAAAATGTCGAATTCCGCGCTGCTGCGTCCCCGTGGCGTAGCCGCCGCTGGCGGGAAGGACCCGCGATTTTTTGCACCATCGAGGTGCATGCCTTGAGGTCGCTCAGTCGCGTCCACTTCGATATCCTTTGGTGCTCTCGAGACCGGAGTCGATCAATGGACAACAGCGCTGAGGTAGCGTCAGCCCTGCAGCAGATTCAGGATGAAATCGACAGCATCATGCAGGGGATTGAGGAATCACCCCCGAGGGAGGCAACCGACATCCAAAGCCGTTATGGCGCACTTAAGCAACGACTCATTGCATCCGCAAAGGCTGGGACAGTGACTGGCGATAGGCGGCCGCTCACCGAGTCCGAAGAGTTCTTCTACCAGCCGGCCCTAGAGGGGGCAGAACGAAGACTCAGGGCGAGATCAAACGGCAGCACTCCTGACATCTTCAGAAGTCTGGACGATGCACGCGTCGACATCGCCACGATGCTCTCCCAGGTGCAAGATGCCTCCTGATCAGGGGGCATCACACAACTCCCCGAGCATCCCGCGCATCTCGAACGCCCAGTCGGTCAGCCGGCGCTCGCGGTCCTGCAGCATCCAGTAGTCATCGTCGGCCAGGCACTGCAGCTGGCTCGACTTGATCACCGGCAGCACCGGCATCTCTGGAACAGAGCACTTAGGGCTGGTCGGTGTTGGTGCTGTCGTCGCGCAACCGGGGATCGCCGAACAGCTCAGGGCGAAAACCAGCGCGGCGCTGGGCCATCTGTTCACGCTCGACCTCCCGTGCTTGTGCCTGATCAGCGCGCTGGCGCTCATCGATTCGTCGCTCTACCGCTCGTGCTGCCTCGACGCCCTTGGTCCTAGCCTTGGCCTTGTCTAGCTCGTCACGAGCGGCGTCTCGCTGCCCACGCATGAGGAGAGCCAGAGATGCGAGCGCGCCCATGGCAACGGCCACACCGGCAGCCAGCCAGCCATAGAGCCGACTCATTGCAGCCGGCTCCGGATGTGCTCGTCGATGGCCTTCTGCGGGACCAGCCGGGCGACGGCGCCGGCGACACCCACCACGGACGCCAGCACCGTGTAGGCCCACTCGGGTAGCAGGCCCTCCCAATGCGGCAGCACGTCATGCAGCGCGAAGATCAGCGTCGAGAGGATCGCCAGCCGCACCGACCACAGCTTGTGTGCCTTGCGCGCTTCCGGTACCAGCTTCATCGCTTCCGCTCCGTTCTCAGCAGCAGCTCACCGGTGAACCCGTCATCGGTGGTCATGTTCGTGGTGGCTTGGCAGGCAGCCAGCCGCGTATCGGCAACGCCCAGCTGGTAACGCAGGTCGGCCAGCTTCTCGCGTGCGATGTTGCGTTGAGCCTCGAACCCGCCGGCCTTGTCCTGCTCCTCGACCAGCGCGTACCAGAGGCCATATCCCACGGCCTGCTGATAGTCCTGCGCAGCATCCAAGCGCTTGCCCGCGTCGCTCGCCTGCATCTGCGACATCACCGCCCAGGCCACCGCCACCGACGCCACCAGCAGATGCGAGCGGCTATCGCGGCTCAGCCTCCCGATCCATTGAATCATTTCCGCCTCAGTGCCGACGCAACGTCGGCGATGTTGTCCAGCAGCCGATCGACACGCTTCTCGAAGCCGTGCACGCCGATGTACCCCAGGAAAGCCGCGAAGAATCGGCCGGTGTCGGCCTCGTATCCCCAATGCTGAATGAATGGCAGCGAGGTCCAGGCCAGGAAGCCGACCATCAGCGTCTCTATCCAACGCTTCGGCTTGCGTAGCCCGCCAGACGTCAGCACGCGCAACGACGACATGAAGATCGCGCAGAGGGCCGCAGACTGGGCAGGCTCTCGGGCGAACGCGGAAACGGTCAGCCAGAGCTCAGTGATTTGGTCCGGCATCTCGATCCCCGGTTATGTCGCGCGGCTACCCTCGTTTGTGCGAAGCCCGGTGAATCAGTATCCAGGCGGGGATCATCGACAGGTTGAGCAGGAATCGGCCAATGGCCGTTCGGTCGCTCAGTGCGATGTCCACCGCCACGTCGGCGCCACGAAACGCCAACAGCCCGCCGGCGGTCGCGATTACCAGGTGGATGGCGAAGCGGGTCCAGCCGTCATCGACGCGGTTGAGGGCGATCAGGCACTGGATGATGAGACCGGCAGCGATCAGGAAGTTGGCCGCTGCCATCAGGGAACCGATCATGCCGCCTCCTCTGCTTGCCAGACATCGCGTGAATTGATCGCCAGTTGCCCCTCGATCAGCATCGCCTGCACGCGCTGGGCCGCCTCGTCCTTCGTGATGCGGCCATCGGTGTTTGCGTCGAGCCCGGCGTTCTGCCGATATGCGGTGGTGCCGTCGGTGAACATCACCGTGCCGCCAGGGCGCGAGACATAGGCCGGCATCAGGATCGCCAGGTACATGTCAGCCAGCGTGTTGATGCGCCGGTGATAAGGGCGGAAGTAGGCCTCGACATACTCGAGCTGTTCGATGTCGGTCATCGCCGCCAGCCGCTCGGTAGTCGTGCCCAGTCCGCGGGCCGTCAGAGGCATGAACTGAATCAACCCGGTGGCGCCCGACCCGGCCAGGTTCTTCTGGGCCGGGTCGAACGTCCGACCGGTCTCGAATGCCATACAGGCCATCAGCCAGTTGACGTGATCCAACGACCATCCGAAACCGGCCGCCAGCGCGAACAGCGCATCGACGAAGGCATCGGACACATGGGCGCCCCAGGCGAGGCGCACGCGCAGCGGATAGCGTCCGCTACCGATCATCTCGACATCGCGCATGAATCGCATGGGGAACTCCAGGCAAAGAAAAGCCGCCAGCAGGCGGCAAGATCGCGCAGCAAGCCAGGTGGCGCGAATAAGTTGCCACCCATGCCCTGGGAAACGTGGGGGAGCACGCGGGAGCGAGGCAAGGGCGGCGAACGTGGTAGCGGGTGCTGGAGTTGAACCAACTTCTCCGGGTTATGAGCCCAGCGTCTTGCCGTCTGACCCACCCGCTGAAACGACAGCGCCCTGGACGGTTGGAACCGTCCAGGGCGCAGAAATCACATAGTAGCTGAACTGTACCTGCTCTCCCCCTCTTTTACAACATCTTGTGTTCAAGCAGCCATTAGAGCTTGTTGACCGACCACATCCAGTAGTTTGGCCCGCGCTTTCTCGGCGACTCTCTCTAGCGCCTTCTTCGTCGCGAACACCTCCCTCTCATACGTCCGCAGGCACGTCATCCGGGCCCGTTGGCGCTGGCGGGAGAATTTCGGCGAGAGCCGCCAAGTCTTGCGCCGGAACGCTGGGAACTGATCGACACCGTACCCGGCGAATACCGGCCACCCCAGTCGCTGCAGCACGATCAACTGGGCGTCTCGAACCTCCGCCAGCGTCAGCCCGCGAGATCCGTTCTTGATCGCCTGCACTCGCGCCATATCGGTATCGAACACTTGGGCCCACCGCTGCGCCGGGATCGCATAACCCGCCAGCAGCAACGCCATCCGCTGCCGCTCGTTGACGTGACCCAGCAGCGCCTGGGCCATGGACCGCCAGCGGCAGGCATACCGGAATCGCTCGGCGGCCTCGCCCACATGGTCGACACGCCCCGTCATATCCCCGCGCCCCTCGCCCATGTTCGCGATCGTGCTCACGTTGTGATGCCCGAGGTTGAGATGCCGATAGTCGATCCGCCACTCGATCTCGACCTCGATCAGCTCATCAAGGCACCGGCGCAACGCCCGGGCCCTCAATTCGCTCTCTGCCGGCTCGCGACGAATCACCGCCAGCAGTTGATTGATCCCCATCAGCTCCAGTTGCCGCATCATCCCCTCCAATTGCTCCCCAGCGTCATCTCGTTGCGCCCGGGCGTGATCGTCAGCTCCCACGACGCGTACTCCCTCAGTACAGCTTTGGCCTCCTCCAGTCCCCGGCACAGCACCGCGCAGTAGCCCCGGTGATCAGCTTTCTCCAGCCACTCTCGCTGGCTTGCGGCCGTGGCCGCATGCTTGGGCGGCGTCGCCTTGAACTCCAGGTACAGGCCCAGCCAGCCGCCGCGGCCTTCCATCACCACCAGGTCCGAGACACCTGACTTCACTCCCTGGCGCTTGAGATCCGCCGCCGTCTTCTTGTTGCGCTGCCCCCCGTTGGGCACGTGGTAGATGACCTCGTAGAACGCCCCGACCGGCTCGCCCCGCTGCTGCTCGCCGTAGAGCCACCGAATCAGCGCCATCTGCTCGACGCCCTCGTGATCGATGCGTGGGGCGCGAGTGGTCCGAACTGGGCGTCGCCGCATTGCCGACGTAGTCATTGGGGACCTCCAGCCATCCTGATGGCCAGCACCGCCAGCGGAACCATAACCACAGCACCCGACCAGTTACCGGTGATGACCACTCCCCAGAACGATTGGCACAACGCGATGCCCGCCAGCACGAGTAGTAGCTTGTCCTCCATCACCACCCCCTCGCCTGCCGGCGTTCCCATGCTTGATAGTCGGCCACGATGCGGTCCAGCATCTGGCGCGCGTCGTCGTTCGTGTCGAGCTCGCGACGACTCTCGACGCCGCAGGCCTGGCGGATGGCGTCCGCGGCGTCCTGCTCGTCGTGAGTGCCATCCGGTAGCTGATCGGGCGTCAGGCCCTCCCTGTGCCGACGGCGATGGTCGAGATAGAGCCGGAAGCGTGGATTGGTGCCGATCAACGCCGCCCGGCGTGCCTGGGTGCTGCTGTGTCGTGTCATCGGCCAGCCTCACGGCTACCAGAAAACAGATTCATGTGTGAAACCGCTTGCTCGACAGTCTCGCCGAACCGTTTGACCCGGACATAGGTATGCACGTTGTTGTACCGCTGGCAGTTTTCCACAAGATGCCAGAACCCCGGAGGGACCTCCCGACGAAAGCACGCAAGTTCGAAGTCGTAGTAGCGCTCTAGAGCGACGTTCTCTCCAAAGGAGTTGCACCGCAGATCGACGGGGTAACCTGAGCCATCCCACGGATGGACCATCGCGACTGCTTGCCCGCCTGTAAATCCACCAGGGCATCTCCCGATATAGTCCACCACCTCACCCTTCTCGACATATGGCTGTCGAGAGCTGGCGAGCGCGGGGATTTTTACACCAGCAGCAGAGAGCCCTGCTAGCAACTGAAGAAACCGACGTCGGCTGAACTTGATTGTCATAAAATCCCCCTTCGGCTGCGGCACAGCGCGCACAGGCTGGAACCGGGCTCGTAGGCCAGCGCGTCACGTGCCTGCCCGCACAGTCCGCAATGGCGGCGAGCCGGCCGCCGGCGGCGCGGGCGATTGGGTCGTGTCGATCGCGTCATGCCATGTACCTCCGGCCACGGTAGTGCGGGCGATGCTTGCTCAGTTGGCAATCGACGCAGGAAGGCAGCACCTCGCCCTGGCGCTTCATCTTGCCCAGCGACTTGAACTCCCGGCAGGTCGGGCACTGGATCTTGTGGCGTAGCGGGTTCATGCCGACACCTCGTTCTCGCCGCCAGCGAGCGAGCCGGCCAGCTTGTCAGCCTCCAAATCCATGCGACCAGCACGCTCGGCTAACCAGTCTCGAAAGATGCCCCTCTCAGCAGCGTCCATCGTGATTTCTTGGCTCACGACCTTGCTATGCCGAAAACGGCGCTTCACCACCACCGGTGTTACCGCCACGAGCTCAAAGTCCATGCCCAGCCAGCCGGTGGCCATCCTCCGGCATGTATCTGCATCGGCCCTCAGGCGATCGATGGTTTCCAACTTCTCTCGAATCTGTCGCTCGTTCACGCCGCTTCCTCCCGCAGCACGTCGGCCACGCTCTCCGGCCACTTGAGTTGCTGCACTGCCACCCCGTCGCCGTGCTTCTTGCCGGTATCCATCATCCGGCCGCCAGCAGCACGACCGCGCTCGGTCATGACCCAGTAGGCCTTGCCCTTGGCGTCGCGCTCCTGGCGCTGGTAACCCAGGTCGCGAAGTGCGCGATTGACGGCAACCGCACTCATGTCGAACGGCAGGCCCAGATCGGTCGGTGTGAGATAGCGCTCATTGACCGGGCTGAGGAGATGCGTTGCGCCCAACTCACCCAGCAGGTTGACCCCGGTACGCTTCTGCACGGCCTGATTGACCGAGAGCAGCCGCATGTTGTCGTCGAGCCCAAGCGCTCGCGCGGCACCGTCGAGAACGCTGGCGATGGCAGATGCACGGGAGAGAGCCGTCGTGTCATCCATCTGCACTGTTGCCGGCTTCATGTGGATCTGGTCGCGCATCTCGTAGAACGTGCGCACCAGTCGTTTCTTGAATGCCCGCACGATGTCGCTGTTGCGCATGAACGTCAGCAGCAGCGTCGATTGCGGCTCGTTGAGGCTGGCCACCTCGCGACGCTGGGTTCCACCGGCGGTGGTGAAGGGTACGATTTCAAATCCGACCCTTCCGAAATCCTCCAGGTCTTCCATGTGCTCGCGCACAAGGCGGATCACCGAGGCGTGGTCACGATCGACACCTTCGGCAATCGCCGCCGTGGTGGTCAGTAGCTCGCCGGAATCACCGGCAATCACGATATCCGTCATCATCACACCCTCCCCGTGGCGGCTTTCAGTGCGGCCAGCCCCTGGCTGGCATTCATCCGGTGCGGCAAGCCGGCGGCCTCCGCTTGCTGCTGGGCCTGCTCCCGGCTGGCTCGCTCCGCCAGCTCGGCCCGGTTGCGCGTCGCATCGTTCTCGATCAGCCCCTGCGCCTGCAGCGGTTGGCCGGCCATCACCCGGTTGACCAGGGCGCCGTATTCCCGCTCGAAGCGCTTCTCCAGCCGGGCCCGGACCGACTGAGCCGTGGTGCCGTGGATTTCCCGCCAGCCCACCGTCTGCCCGGCCATCCGCACCGCCTCATGACTCCAGCGCCAGCCGTCCGGGGCGTGGCAATGGGCGCAGGCTTCGCGCCATGCCGCGTCTACGGTTGGTAGCCCGACGTCTTCCGGGCGCGGCTCGCACAGGCCAGCGAGTGCCACCGGCTGCGGCGGCCATGCCTCGTCGCCGCTCTTCGCAGCGTCACGGACCTGCTGGCGGAGACGCGCCAGGCCCAGTTCGATATGCCGCTCGCTCAGGTGGCCTAGTTCCGCCAGCCATGAACCGTCGTCGTAGGTGCCCCACTGCGAGCTGAACTTGTTACCGAACAGCTGACCCATGGCATCGAACAAGTGGTCGACGTTGCGCTCAGTGACCAGGGCGCCATTCGCCTTCGAAGCACTGCCCGCCGGCTGGCTGTTCGCGTTGCTGGCGATCTCGTTCCCGCGCTTCGGCAGCTGTGAGACGGCGCGAGGGAGTACGTTGGCGGCCGTTTGCATGGGCACCTCCGGTCGGTTTCGTGTGGGATTGGCTCAGGTCGCGGCGGATCCAGTCGACGAGCTTCTGGGTCCAGGCCATTGCGCCGTAGCGGCGGCCGCTGTCGGCATGGTGGGCGGTGAAGTTCGCCAGTTGGGCCGGGTTGATCATGGTTTCGAACGGCAGACCGGCTCGGAGGCAAGCCGCGGTGAACTGTTCCGAATCCGGTTGCCAGTCCAGCGTCATCGGGAACTGGCGAGCACCGGTCAGCGGTTGGCCGTCGTCGGCCAAGGCCGAGTAATCGAGAAGCGCATCCGGCCCCGCGGTGTGAGTGTTGGGGTTGGTGGTAGATTCATTGGTAGATTCAAGGGGTGTCACCGGTGACACCCTCCCCCTGTCAGGACTGTCACCCCGGGGTGTCATATTGTCACCCTCCCCCGAATTGGTAGAGGTAGTGGGGGTGTCAGATTGACACCCTCCCCCAACGGCCAGCCGATACCGGTTCGATTGCTGGCGCCCCGTCCTGTCCTGGCGACTCTCGACCACCACCAGACCGCGCTCCTCGAGGAGATCGATGGCACGCTGGACGCTGCGCACTGAACAGCCCATCTCGTCCGACATGGCGCGGATCGACGGCCAGCAGACATGCTGCTCGTTGGCGTAATCCGCCAGCAGCATCAGCGCCAAGCGCGATGGGGTTTTGACGTCCGTGGGCAGCGTCTTGAGGGACTGACGCGCCCAGCTCATGGCGAGGAGGCTCATACCCTCACCTGCCCCATGGCGTCCGCGTCATGTCGCTGGAGGAACTCGGTACCGAGCGCCACGGAGAAGTAGCGGTCACGCTCCTTGCGGTTCCATGCCTTGGCCTTCTCGACACGGGCAGCGGCCTCCTTGTCGAAGGGCTCGGTCAACTCCAGCAGCGCCAGCATCGCGGCGTGATAACGCGCACCGGCCGTGGCGATCTTCACCCGTCGGGCGTTGGCATCGCCGGGCTCGCCGGATAGCTTTGCCTGGATAGAGGCCTGCTTGTGGGTCTCGTCGAGCAGAGCGTCCCGCGTCCACTGCGAATAGTCCGGAATGTGTACTGTCATAGCGTGCTCCCCCGAGACGTTCCCGAGATCAGCGAACGGCCAATCTCCGGGCAATAGAGGGCCATGCCGCCAGCGGTTACAGTGGGAGTTCTCACACAACCGACTGAAGGGCCGGCGACATGGCCAAACCGGATATGAATTTGGGAAATGAGTTGCTCGAAAAGGCAGCCGACAAAAATCCTCAGCCATTGCCGATCGACGACTACAACAAGGCTCTGGGCAAAGACGTTGTTACGCCGACCGTGTCTTACTTGGTTCAGCACGGATTGGCCGAAGGTCCTGCACGGCGACGGATGGGAACTCTCGATAGCTACGCCGAGATAACCATCACCGCCAAGGGGCTTGACCACATCAGCGAAGACGGTGGACTGACCGCGCAGGGCAAAGTCATCACCGTGCGTCTGGAGGCGCAGACGATCCGCGATCTCGTCATGGCTCAGGTTGAGCTTTCGCAGGCACCTAAGCATGAGAAGACCCTGATTCGCCGCCAGCTAGAGGCGCTCCCGGAAGAGGGCCTGAAGCATCTAACCAGCCAATTGGTTCAGCTAGCCCTTCAGGCAACACCGAATGCCATCCAGACGCTGAAAACACTGCTCTAGACCGCACGAAGTCGAGGAGATCAAAGACGAGATAGCCGCCATTGAGGCAGAAAATGAGTGTTTGGAAAGGCTGAGGGCGGCAGGCGAAGCGAAGCTCGAGCTTTCCGGAGGCGCCCTCTTCGAACCACAGACGGCTCTGCAGCATATGCTCAGCTGAAGGGAAGCCTGATCGGTCATTGTCGAAGAAGTGTGTGCCTGGTAAAGGTCCCCTCGATTCCAGGATGAAACTCGATTGTGGGGTGCCTGGCTCAGCGGTCGGCACATCGTGAGACGCCGTGCGCTCCTGCGTGGCCTCCAAAGCCAGCTCCGGCCACATCTCACGCCAGTCATCCGGACGAAGCTGCTGGCGAGTTGCCGCGCCTTTAGAGACGGTCTCGATACGCACTGCCATCTCGACGGAAGCGGTCTTGTGTCCGTAACCGATCTGTCGCAGGTAATCGCGAGTCGTGCCGGTACTGCCGATCTCGGCATCCGTTGCTGTCTTTGCCCAGGCCAACAGGCCTTCGTTTCGCTCTGTCATAGTCGTGCTCCCCCTTCCCCGTCAGGCGCCGATCTTCTCGGGCGCCGTATCTCGTCTTCCCAGCAAGCGCACTTCCCACACGTCGACCTCCCCCGTCAGGCCCGCCAGCGCCAGCAGCTTGACCGCGTAATCGGTCTCGCCTTTCAGGTCGCTGTCGGGGAGACGGCCAGCACGCAACCAGTGCGATACGGCACCGGATGTCAGCCCGCATTCGCGCGCGACACGGTTTGTGCCACCAGCACGGTCAATGAGCATCGAGAGATTGAGTTCGGGGATTAGTTGCATGGAATACGCCCAACTGTTGGTCAACAAAGCATACTGAATGCTCAACTGTTGAGCAACTTATGTATTGGAAGCGCAATATAGGCACGGTCGACGCAACTGGTAGAATGCTGAGCATTCGCTAAACCAAGGACCGCGAAGATGGCTGACGAGCCGTTCAAGGTGGCAAGCCCGGAGTGGGCCAAGAAGGAATTTCCGAAGCGTCTGAAGATGCTCGCTGAGGCGAAGTACCGGAAGTCAGGGAACTCGAGCTACGGCTGGCAGACGCAGCTTGCCAATGAACTGGTGATCGACAAAAGCAACGTGTCGCGCTGGATGCGGGGCTCGCTGCCAGGCGTTGAGAATCTGCTACGGATAGCCGAGCTTCTGGAGTGCGATCCGGCGTACCTCGTTGGCAACGATGACGCACCCTCTGGCGATTTTTCGCAGCAGGCGCTGGACGAACGCATACCCAGAGATCTGCTTCTGCACGTGCTGGCGATGATGGCAGAGCTGCGCTCCATCTCGCGCGATGTCAGCGACCAGCAGTTTGCCAAGGCGACGGTGGAACTGCTCGATCGCGTCGCCGAGCGCCCGGAAATGAACGAGAACGAGATGACCGGACTCGGGCTGGCGTTGCTGAAAAAAACTGGAGGCGAGTAGCCAAGCCGCGGCTAATCTGGTTAAGCTCACTTCGAATACAAAAAGATACATAGTGAGCTTATGACGATAGCGTGCCCACCCGGATCAATGTCAGCTATGGGCCTGAGGTATGAAGGCCTCTCTTCTGACCGACATATTCTTGATAGCCTTGAGTACGCTAAATCGCTTGAAGGGAGCTCAAGGATCTATCGGCTCGTGGCCCATTACTGCTTGCACGGTGAAGTGTTGAGGCCACGCTCACGATCTGATCTTCGTTGCTACACCCTGCCCGCAAAGTCTGGCTCATACGAAGCACTACTGGTTATACTTACAGCTGCTGCGCATGAGATCCCCGCCTTCTCAGACGTCTACAAGTCAGCACTCGACTGGTTGATATCCAAGCTGGTGGGTTTCATCAAAGACAAGCTTTCGGGGCAAGGTGACGTGAACGAGCTCGTAGAAGTTATCAAGCTTCAGGCTGAGAAAAATTCTGAGCTGAATACGATTCTTGCCAACGGCTTGATAAAGTCCAACGAGCGGCATGCGGATCTGAGTGAACGCCTTCTGGATACCCTGCCTTCACTTATCGCTGCAGCTCAATCTGGCATGCGAAAGGCCGTCGCGCCGGTTGGTTCAAGCTGCAGTACGATGACTCAATTTCATGACCTGCCTGAACCAGTAAGCGTCTCTGAGCCAGAGGCTATGGCGATCAGATCGCAGGAGGAGTTAGTGGTGGGCAAGCCTGGACCGTTCATCGTCAATCGGATTCATTCACTTAGCCTCGATACAGGTGCCTGCACAATCGAGATTGAGGGTTTCGAAGGCCTCGTGAACGGCAAGGTCGATGACATCGGGTTGAAACAGCCCGGCAACCCCTATTCACGTGCGCTTGATGCCCACTCCCCACTGAGGGTGAGGGGTCGTCCAGTGTTCAAGCAGGATCAACTGCACAAATTATTTATCACAGAATCGGAATAGGTTTTCTGGATTTTCATGAACCCGCTACGGCGGGTTTTTTATTGCCTGTCAGTCACATACGTTGTGAATAGCCAATCTCCTACACGTTCAACGGTTCCATCCGCCAGCCGCATCGCTATACTGGTTATGCTGTATATATATCCAGTAACAAGAAGCGAGGTGTGTTGTGACTTCCAATCCCGACCAGGATGAACGTCTCCGTCGCGCAAGCGACCGCCTACGCCAACTCGAACGCTCGGACCCCACGCTGAGCCCCCTCCTAGTGTTGATCGTTGCAGTTAAGGGCAGAGAGGTCCGAAACCCGGGCTGAGCCTGCCAAATCGCTACCGAAATCAGGACTTGATGCCAGCGGAGAGAATCTTCGCTGGCTTTTTGTTGCGCAACTCTGTTGACACTGTTGAACGCTTAGGATTAACTAAGCGCAACAGTTGATCAACAAGAGTCAAGTGATGAACAACCTTACTCCTCGACAAGCATCAATCACCACACTGGTTGCTCAGGGCTTGTCGGCCAAGCAGATCGCCGTGATTGCCGGCATCACCGAGAACACCGCCCGCATCACGCTGCAGCAGGCCCGCGAGCGTGTTGGCGCTAGAACGCTTGCCCAGCTGGTGGCGCTGGCTATCTCAAAGGGCTGGATAGCCCCGCTACTGCTTGCCATTACGGTCAGCGCTATTTCGCCCGACGTTCACATGCAGCGCCTGCGCTCCAGCGGCAGCCGCCAGACGATCAGCATCACCAAGCTGAGCCGTCGGCAGGAGAGCCACGAATTCTCGGGGATCGCGGCATGACCTTGGACGCGCCCACCTTCTGCTACCCGGCCCGCCAGATCAGCGCCGCCTATGACGCCCACATTTGCACCGACGGGGTGCCTGACGTCGAGACCCAGTACCTGGCGCGGGATCGCGAGAACGGCACGCCGAGCAGCGGCTACCGCCCCGCTCTCTACGTGCCGAGCAAGAACCATCGAATCGTGATCATCGACAAGTGCTTCGGGAGAGAGGGCAACGCCCGCGCCTGGATCGCCGACCAGGTCCGCCTGATCGCCATCACCCGCAAGCGCCAGAAGGAGAACAACCCATGCGCCAACTGATCACCCACCCGGCCGCAGGCATCGCCAGCGCGATCGCCACCCTGGCGCTGCTGACAGTCGCCTCGGTCGGCCTGACCGGCCCCAGCGACTACGACGTCCAGCTGATGCAGCAGGACAAGTACTGCGAAAGCGTCGCGACATGGAATGCCGAAGCCGCCCGCGGCGTGGCACCAGCCCGCCGCTACGGCCACCCGGATTACGACGGCATCGCCGCCGAGGTCTGCGCCCCCGTGCTCTCACCGGTCGACGGCAGCGCCTACGCCAGCAATTGAACGACGCAGCCGCCAGCGTATGGCGGCCTGTATCCGAGAGCGCCTACCGGGCGCTGCCTGATGCAGTAGCTCTTTAACAACTCGGACCCCACGCAGTGCCAGCGGTGCGTAATCCGCTGGCCATCGGGGAGGGCTTTGCAGCGTCGGTGGCTTAACCACCGGGTGAATCTGCGGGCCCGGTGAAGCAGAGCCCTCCCCGATGCTGCGGCATCTCCTGCGTACCTTCGCCCGGCCCCGCGCCGGGCTCTTTTTTCCACCACCAGCACAGCGGCGAGCGCCCCAGTCCGGGTGCTGGCCTCTGTGCTGCACACCCACCGGAGTCAGCCATGCCGATCTACCTGCCGACCCGGCGGCATTGCCGATGCCGGGTGTGCGGCGCCCGACAGACGAAACCCATGCACCCCGACGAATACGTGCGCGGGCCGCGGTGCCGCAACTGCCACCGAGTCAACACGCTGCGCATCGACAAGTGGGCCGACGCCAAGCCCTGGCGCCAGCAGGTCTGCCGCTGCGACGGCTACCACTTCCCGCACCGGCGCGGCTCGCTCTGGTGCTACCACAACCCAGCTTACCCGGTAGACGAAGACCGGCGGCTGTTTGCCTGAGCGCATGGGAAGACCCTGGAGATACGACAACATGACCAGTCTTGCACTCAACCTATGCCATGAGCAGACGGCGGATAACTTCGCTGGTGCCGGCGGCGCATCGGAGGGAATCGAGCAGGCCCTGGGCCGGCCTGTGGATCTCGCGATCAACCACGACGCCGTGGCTATTGCCGCGCACACTGCCAACCACCCCGGCACAAGGCATGCCGTCGCCGACGTCTGGGACATCAACCCCGACGAGGCCACAGGTGGCCAGCCAGTGGGTCTGGCGTGGTTCTCGCCCGATTGCCGACACCACTCCAAGGCCAAGGGCGGGCGCCCGGTGAGCAAGAGCGTGCGCGGCCTGGCCTGGGTGTCAGTGCGCTGGGCAGCGCGGGTGAAACCGCGTGCGATCATTCTGGAGAACGTCGAGGAGTTCCTCGACTGGGGCCCCCTGGTCAAGAACGCCAAGGGCCACCTGGTGCCAGACCCGAAGCGCAAGGGACAGATGTTCCGCGGCTTTGTACGCGCGCTCCAGCGCCACGGTTACGAGGTCGACTGGCGCATCCTACGAGCATGCGACTACGGCACGCCGACAATTCGTAAGCGGCTGTTCCTGATAGCGCGGCGCGACAGCCTGCCGATCTCCTGGCCGAAGGCCACCCACGGAGACCCGGCGGCACCGGCTGTCCAGCGCGGCAAGCTGGCGCCCTACCGCACCGCCGCAGAGTGCATTGACTGGTCGATACCGTGCCCCAGCATCTTCGGCCGGAAAAAAACGCTTGCAGCTGCCACATTGGACCGTATCGCCAATGGCGTGATGCGCTTTGTCGTCCAGGCATCAGACCCATTCATAGCGCCGGTAATCGCTAGCGCTGAAGATCAGTCGTGCAAGGTCGCAGCTTTTGTGGCCAAGCATTACACCGGCGTGATCGGTGACGACTTACGCAAGCCGCTACCCACCATCACCGCCACCGACCATAACGGGCTCGTCACCGTATCGCTTACGCCTGCCGCGCAAGCCAGTGGTGCCAAGCCAGCTCTGGTAGCCGCTTTCCTCGCACCGTACTACGGCACCGGGTCAGGCGAGACAGGGCGAGATCTGCGCAAGCCGCTCCCCACCATCACTACTACTGATCGCTTCCAGTTGGTCACCGTCACGATCGATGGCGAGAGCTACACCATTACAGACATTGGCACGCGCATGTTCCAGCCACACGAGCTTGCGGCCGCCCAAGGCTTCCCTGCCAGCTACCAGTTCGCAGAGATCGACGGCAAGCCGGTGCCCAAGCGCACTCAGGTGCGCCTGATCGGCAACAGCGTGTGCCCGCCCCTGGCCCGCGCTCTGGTCGAGGCCAACTTCACCCACGAGCAGAAATTCATGGCCGCGCCGGCGAACGCCGCGTGACCGCCGCCAAGGAGGCTTACCCATGTGGTTCAAGAACGCCCACCTATTCCGAGTCCATGACGCAGACATCATCGAGCTCGACGCCCTCGAAGCCGCCCTGGCCGAGTTCGCCTTCCGGCCGGTGTCGCCGCGAGAAGCTCGCCGGGTCGGCTGGACGACGCCGGCCGGCAAGCGCAGCCAGGTCCGCGTCCACGAGATCCAGGGGCACCGCCTGATCGCGATGCTGCGCCAGGAGCGTCTGCTCCCCGCCGCCGTGGTCAATGACGAAGTCAGCGAGCGCGCCGAGGCCAGGGAACTTGCCGAAGGCCAGCCGCTCTCCCGGCGGGAACGTCAGCTTCTCAAGGAGCAGGTGCTCGAGGAGCTGCTACCCCAGGCGTTCACCCGCACCCAGCGTGTCGAGCTCTGGTGGGACACCACCCGCCACCTGATCGGCATCAACGCCTCCAGCCGCAAGCGTGCCGAGGAGGTGCTCGACCTGCTCCGCCAGACGCTGGGGTCGCTCAAAGTCACCCCGCTGGCCACTAAGACGCCGCCATCACGCGGCATGACGGCCTGGCTATCCGATCCCGGCCAACGCCCCGCCAGCCTGCTGCTGGGTGACCGGGTCGAGCTACGCGCCGCTGAGGATGAAGGCGTGATCGGCGCACGCTCGGTCGACCTCGACAGCGAGGAGATGCAGAGCCTGCTCGAAGGCGGCCGCCAAGTGTCCCGTCTGAGCCTGGGCAGCGAAGGCCAGCTTCGCGCTGTGCTGCATGACGACCTCGCGCTCAAGTCCCTGCAGTTCGACGATGCCCTACTCGACGAAGCCAGCCAGACCGACGACGGCGACGACCCCGTGGTCAGCCTCGAAACCGACTTCGCCCTGATGACCGGCGCCCTCGTCACCTTCACCAACCAGCTGATCGAGTGGCTGGGCGGCGAGGCCGATCCGGCAGCGTCGATGGAGAAGACGCCATGAAAGTGATCGAGAAACAGGTGACACAGCTCACCATCGTAGGCGCGGGTCGGGCAACTGGCCTGGGCGAGATCGACCCCATCGATGTGATTCTCGAGGATCACGGCCCTGCTCGGGGCCAAATCACGATCAACGTCTTCGGGGAGGCCTGGAGCCATTACTGGCCGGCAATGGGCGACTTTGGCATCGAGTCGTTCGTTGCCAAGGTCAGCACCCACTACCTCGCCAACAAGCTGCGCCGGCCGGACGAGAAGTTCACCGAGATCGATGGTGACGAACTGGTCGCGAAGATGAAGCACGGCGTCATTACCGATCGGCGAGATAAGCAAATTGATGAGCGTGAGGCGCGCGAACTTTGGGAGGAGATCGAAGCATTCGCGTCAGACGAGCGCTGGGGATCTATCGGCGAGAGCGAAGCCGAGCTGCTCCACAAGACGCTCGGCGATGACTGGTGGGAATGCATGAGTGAGCGCACCAGCAGCCACGGCCAGTACGTTCTCGACATCTGTGCGGCGGTGCAGCAGGTGCTGGGCGAGCGCGTCGCCAAGGTGGCCGCATGAACATCACCGTCTACACCGGTCCGGCCTGCCCGCGCTGCGAAGCCACCAAGCGCGCGCTCGACAAGGCGGGCCACGGGTACAGCACGTGGGACACCGGCGAATCAGATCGCGAGCGTTTCCGAGCCGCCGGCCACCGGTCACTGCCGGTGGTGGTCGTCACCAACGACCACGGCGAAACGCTCGACGAGTGGTCGGGTTTCCGCCCGGACAAGATCAACGCCCTGGAGGTGTCGTCATGAATCGAGAGGTGCAACGCAACACGCCGGGCGGCTGGCTCCGAGGACTCGCCCTGGCGCTGGCTCACACCGGCAAGCGTCAAGAGATCGACACCGCGCCGATCCGCCCCTACCGGGCCAAGCGGCCGCCCTCGAATGGCCGGGAACGCAAAGCCGCCGCCGAGGAACGCCGGGCACGGCGGAATGCCAAGCGCGCCGTGCACGCCCGTCGCCAGCGAGAAGGAGTGGAACAGTCTCATTACACCCCCGACATGGCCGGCAGCGGGCAGCACGGAATCTGCGCTCACTGCGGCAAGCCGCCAACGCCTGAGGGCCACGACGGGTGCCTCGGCACCCTCCCCGAGCAGGTTGTCATGAACGCCTGCTGCGGCCATGGCAACGATCGCCAGGCCTACGTCCAGCACTGGGACGGAACCGCCAGCCGCGGTGCCGATGCGCTTGAAGAGCAGCGCCGGCTGATCCACGGAACCATGGCCGTCCCTGCTCGATTGCTACAAGGGAGATGACCGTATGAGCAACGCAACGATTATCGACCACCCGATGACCGGCGAGCCGACCACGTTCTCGGAACTCGCCACCTTCTCCGGCATCGCCAAGGACACGCTCCGGTACCGCTACTACGACCTCAACCAGCGCGGCCCGGAGCTGATCGATCCGCCCACGGGTGATCACTACAAGCGCTCGCGGGCTACGACCAAGGCCGACCGCGTCCGCCGATTCCAGCGCGACCTGAATGCCTGGCTTGTCTCTCCCAGTGGCCGACTCTCAACCCACCTATTCCGCGACTTCCGCCGAGGTGCTGCATGAACCACATCTGGAACCTGATCGCCTGGATCGTCAGCCGCCGGCGTGTTGCCGATTGGCTGATCAAGCGCAGCCAGCGCACGCCCTACTTCGACATCGTGAAGGACGGCGAGACCTACATGCGCCGCTGGTGGCTGTTCAATCCGTACGGCTACGAGAGCCGCCAGCCGCGGCATCGGTGGTGCCCTATCTCGATCCGCGTGCATCACATCGTGAAGCCGGATGAAGACCGCCACCTGCACGACCACCCGTGGAGCGCCCGCACGATCATCCTGCGCGGGAGCTATCTCGAAGAACTGCCAACCGGTATTGACGGACGCCATCCGATCCGAGGGCATCGCTTGCACCGACAGCGTGTCGGTCAATTCCGCCAGCAAGGCGACACCGCCCGGATCGGCTTCGGCCAGTTCCATCGCATCGCTCACGTCAGCCACGGCGGCGTCTACACGCTCTTCATCTCCGGACCCAATCGCGGCAGTTGGGGCTTCCTCGTCGGCGGCGAGAAGGTGCCGTGGCGTGAGTATCTGGGCATCCCCGAGCCCTTCCGGCTGGATCTCGCCGAGCACATCGCCCGCCAGCAGCGTTTCAGCGAGGCGACTTTCGGCCCAGGTGATCGCGCACAGGGTGTCGTTGACCACATCCGGAAGGAGCTGCGCGAGATCGAGTCAGCGCCAAGGGATCTAGAGGAGTGGATCGACGTGGCCACCCTCGCCCTCGACGGCGCTTGGCGCGCTGGCCACTCGCCGGACGATATCGCCCGAGCTCTCGACGCGAAGCTCACCAAGAACGAGAACCGCTCGTGGCCTGATTGGCGAACAGCCGATCGCAACAAAGCCATCGAGCATGACCGGACCGGAGAGACGGCATGAGCCGATACGCCGAAAACACCTCGGTTTCGAGCGAGCGGAGCCGCGCCGAGATCGAGCAGACGCTTTCCCGCTATGGCGCCGACGGCTTCATGTACGGCTGGGACGGCGGTACCGCGGTACTGGCGTTCCAGATGCACGGTCGGCGGATTCGCTTCGACCTGCAGATGCCGGAGCGCAACGCCGAGGAGTTCACGAAGACCGAGACCGGCCGCGACCGATCGGCAGCCCAGGCCGCCAAAGCCTGGGAGCAGGCTTGCCGCCAGCGCTGGCGAGCCCTCGCCCTGGTCATCAAGGCCAAGCTCGAAGCGGTCGAGTCCGGCATCACGATGTTCGAAGAGGAGTTCCTCGCCCACATCGTCCTACCCAATGGCAGCACGGTCGGCGGATGGATGCTCCCGCAGGTCAAGAAATCATACGACAGCGGCAGCATGCCGCCGCTGCTGCCGAAGCCAGGAGAGTGATATGGGCGATGAAACTCAGGCAGAGACGCGGACCCATTCAGAACTTTGCCTGCGCGCCGAGAGGTGGCTGCGAAACTCAATCGGTTGTGGTGTGACCTTCGATGATCGCTTCCAGGCGGCCACCCATAACGGCGAACAACCCGACGCCATCGGCTGGCGAGATGGGCTTTCTTTTCTGGTCGAGGTGAAGGTCAGCCGAGCAGATTTCCTTGCCGACAAGAAGAAACAATTCCGGAGCGATTCATCCCTCGGCATGGGCGACTGGCGCTTCTATATGTGTCCGCCAGGCATGATTGTTCCGAGCGAGCTACCCGAAGGCTGGGGACTACTCTACTGCCACGCCAGGAGGGTCGAGAAGGTTCACGGCGTGCCAAACAACACTCAATACTGGATGGGGAAGCCATTCAACGGCAATAAACTGCCTGAGATGCAGCTCATGTACTCCGCGCTACGCCGGCTCAAGCTGCGCGGGCGCTTCCATGAGATCTACTACCCGCTGCATGTAACGGTAACTGAGAAGCTCGACACCACCGAGGGCGCCGATGGCTAAATCCAAACCGCTCCACTGGAAAGAGCCGGAGACAGAGAACTGCCCGCAGTGCAACGGATCCGGCGAGTGGCGCGGCATGTTCGGCTCGGGGCCCTGCGCGATGTGTGACGGCACCGGGTTGGTTGGAGAGGACGGCGAGCCACTGCCCCGCGAGGATCTGCTCGCGATGATGCGCCGCCAGCGCGATCGGATAGCCGGCAAGCTCGAGGAGGCCCGCCAGCATTACCGCCAGCTACTGCATACCCCAGGGGTCCGAGAAGCGCTCGCCGCCGAGTATGAGCGAAAGCAAGAGCGGCAGCGTGACGAAGACATGGCGCATCGAAAGCGCCTGAGAGGAGGTTGAGATGATGGAACGATACAGCGACAACCCGATCATACGGGTAGGAGAAGCGGCGAAGTCATTGGGTATCAGCCGCAAGACGCTCTACAACTGGTGGGCGAAGTATGGTCGGTTTCCGCCGCCCACGGAGTATTCACCGGGCGTTCGCGGATGGAGGAAGGCAACGTTCGAAGAGTCAGTGAAGCGGATGGAGCAGACTCACTAAGGGAATACCTAACAGCCCCCTGTACAGCCACCTAGCAAAATGCCAGAAAAGATAAATTGCGGTAAGATGTTGATTTTGATGGTGGGCCCAGTAGGACTTGAACCTACGACCAAGGGATTATGAGTCCCCTGCTCTAACCAACTGAGCTATAGGCCCTGAAACGCGGGAGCCGTATGATAACCAAAGCGGTCGGCACAGGCCAGCCGCTATTGAAGGCCATGAATGTCCAGGGAGGACACGATGTCACCGAAACCGATCGTTCGCCGCGTCATGGGTATCGGCCTGGCCACCGGGCTGCTCCTGTCCTGCGGCCTGGCCCAGGCGGCGTGGCAGCTCGACCCCAATCAGTCCCGCGTCACGGCCACGGTGACCGAGATCACCAGCGGGGGCGAGTCGATCACCCACGAGCACGCCCTGCGCCGCATGGAGGGCCAGATCAGCGCGGACGGCACGCTGAAGCTGCCCATTCGGCTCAACCAGACCGATGTGCTGGATCGCCTCGGCGATCTGCCGCCGTGGATGTCCTCGCTCACCAACACCACCCTGGTGACGGTCGTCACTCACCTGCCTCCGGAAAGGATCAACTCGCTGGCCGTCGGCCAGTCGACGGTAGAAATACTAACGCTCCGCACCGATTCCAACGGCGAGCAGCGCCAGGAGAAGCTGCCGGTGCGCTTCACCCGCGAGGCCGCCGATGTCGTGCGCGCCCGCAATGCCGAGCCGGTGTCGTTGGACGGCAAGGAGCTGATGAAGAACCAGACCGTGCGTTCGATCCTCTCGCTGATGGGATACCAGCAGATTGGCGACGAGGTGCCGGTCGAGCTGAATGCCGTCCTGGTCGATCGCTGAGCGATGTCCGGATTCGAAGCCGCTGTCACTGAATTGCCGCCAGGGTGCCACTCGCCATTGAACGAGTGGCCCTGGCGCGAAGCCTTGCCCTGGGCGAGTTTCAGTGCCCTGCGTTTCGATACCGGGGTGCTGTGCGAGGCCGATCTCGATGGCTGGCACCTTTCGCTGCCGGAACGCCTGGCGACGGCGGCGCCCAAGCGTCGGGCCGAGTTTCTGGCTGGCCGGCTGAGCGCCCGCCACGCGCTCGCCGAACTGACGGGCTCGCCGGCGACACCGGCGCAGGACGCCGAGCGCCTCCCCCGGTGGCCAGCGGGTACCGTCGGTTCGATCACTCACAGCCGGGGGCTGGCGGCGGCGGTCGTCGCCGAGCGGGAAGCGTGTCGCGGCATCGGCCTGGACGCCGAGATGGAGATGACCGCTGAACGTGCGCGCCGCCTGGCGCCACAGATCCTGGTGGCATCGGAACGCGAATGGTTCGACGACCTGCCCGGTGAGCGACAGGGGGAGTTCCTCACCGTGGCGTTCTCGCTCAAGGAGAGCCTGTTCAAGGCGCTCTACCCGCTGGTGCGCCGACGCTTCTACTTTCCCCATGCCCGGGTGACCGCCTGGGACGCCGAAGGCGGGACGGTGGCGATCGAGCTGCTCGAGACACTGTCGCCGGAGTGGCGGGCCGGTGCTCGACTGACCGGCCAGGTGGCGAAAATCGGCGACTATCTCTTGACGCTGATCGCGATCTCGCGAAAATCGTGAGCGGACAAACTAATTTCACTGAAGCGCGATCGCCCGTGGCGATTGGCTCGCCAGCGGAACCGATCCCATGATCAAGTGGATACTGATACTGCTTTTCATCGCCAGTGTGCTCTACACGCACTATCGCGGGCGCGTGCGCCACAAGCCCTTGCGCCAGCTCTCCGATCACTCGACTTTCATGGCGCCGATCAACGCGCTGATGACGCTCTTCGGCCGCGACAAGGATCGCCCCTACCATGACCTGGGGAACTATCCGGAGCTCGAGCGCCTGACCGGCAACTGGGAGACGATCCGTGACGAAGCGCTGGCGCTGCAGGACCACATCAAGGCCTCGTCCCGCTACGACGATGCCGGTTTCAACTCCTTCTTCCGCCGGGGTTGGAAGCGCTTCTACCTGAAGTGGTACGGCGAGAGCCACGCCTCGGCAGAGCAGCTCTGCCCGCAGACCACGCAGCTGTTGGTGGGCATCCCCAACGTCAAGGCCGCGATGTTCGCCGAGCTGCCGGCGGGCAGTCATCTGACCCTGCACCGGGACCCGTATGCCGGCTCCCTGCGCTATCACCTGGGCCTGATCACCCCCAACGACGATCGCTGCTACATCGATGTCGATGGCGAGAAGTACAGCTGGCGCGACGGCGAGGCCGTGATGTTCGACGAGACCTATCTGCATCGCGCCGAAAACGGCTCCGAGCAGAATCGCATCATCCTGTTCTGCGACATCGAACGACCGATGAAATATGGCTGGGCCCGCAGTCTCAACCACTTCTTCGGCCGTACCGTGATGGCCGCCGCCAGTTCGCCCAACGACGACAAAGATCGCACTGGCGGGCTGAATCGCGCCTTCAAGTACATCTACGCGGTTCGGCGCCAGGGCAAGGCGCTCAAGAAGCGCAACAAGACGCTCTACTACGCCATCAAGTGGGCACTGTTCGCCCTGGTGATCATCGCCATCATCACCTGGTGAACATCGCCAAAGGGTCGGTAAACGCCGGCCCTTCCCTCTTCCCTCTTCCCTCTTCCCTAGATCGTCGGCATTCGCCGCTCTCGTTGTAACGCCTCTCCCCTTTTTTGAAAAAAATCGTCATTGCGGTTCAGAAACCGGACTCCCCTACGTCTTCTTATTGGCAACATCCATGGATAAGAACGATTTTCATTCAAGGGGAGTCTGTCGTTCATGCATTACGTTCTGCGCTATCCGGCAAGTGCACTGGCCTGCGCCTGCCTGTCGTTTCCCGTCTGGGCCCAGCAGACGGGCGACAACACCGTCGCCACCACGGCGTCGGCTGAAACCGCCAACCTCGATACCGTCACGGTGACCGGGCAGTCGGCCGCGACCAAGACCGAGACGCCCATCGTCGAAACGCCGCAGACGGTATCCAACGTCGATCGCGCCGAGATGGACGAACGCGGAGTGCGCACGGTGCGCGAAGCGGCACAGTACACGCCCGGGGTCTATACCAACCAGGTCGGCGCGTCCAATCGTTACGACTACTTGGTCATGCGGGGGTTCTCCGACGGCAGCCTGAGCAACACCTATCTCGATGGGCTCAAGGTGATGGGCGACGCCAACAGCTACAGCTCGATGGTGATCGATCCGTGGTTCCTGGATAACGTCGAGATCGTCAAGGGACCGGCCTCGGTGCTCTACGGGCGCTCGTCCCCCGGTGGTCTCGTGGCCTTGACCAGCAAGCAGCCGCTTTTCGAGAGCCGCAACGAGCTCCGTTTCAGCACCGGCACCAACAGCCAGCGCAGCGCCGCGTTCGACTTCACCGGCCCGCTGGACGACGAGCGGCGCGTCGCCTATCGCCTGGTCGGCATCGGCAGCAAGTCGGACACCCAGTTCGACCACGTCGAGGAGGAGCGCTACGCCATCGCGCCCTCGATCACCTGGGACGCCACCGACGACACCAGCATCACCCTGATGGCCTACCTGCAGCACGATCCCGAAGGCAGCTATCACTCCGGCGTACCCTACGAGGGCGCCGTCAGTCGCCACAATGGCCGACATATCAGCAACAACTTCTTCGACGGCGAGGCCGACTACGACAAGTACGAGCGCACCCAGCGCATGTTCGGCTACAACCTCGAGCACCGTTTCAGCGACAACGTCACCGGTCGTCAGAAACTGCGCTACCTGAACTCGGACGTCGAGCTGAACCAGGTCTACGGCTTCGGCTGGGTATCGCCGGACTCCAACGAACTGAACCGCTACTACTCCGGCGGACGCGAGTCGCTGCAAGCGTGGACCGTCGACAACCAGGTGGAAGCAAAGCTCAAGGGCGGGTTCATCGACCACACCGTGCTGGTCGGCGTGGATTACCAGAAGCGCAAGAATGACGTCACCTGGACCTACGGTTCCTTCCCCAGTCTCGATGCCTTCGACCCCAGCTATGGTGCGGCCCCCCAAGCGCCGGGTATCTACACGATCGCGGACGAGCGTCATGAACTCAGCCAGACCGGGATCTACCTGCAGGATCAGATGGCGATCGACCAGTGGCGCCTCACCCTGGGCGGCCGCTACGACTGGGTCGACATCAAGAACAAGAACCATCTCACCGATAACGAGAGCACACTCGACGATACCCAGTTCAGCGGTCGTGTCGGCGCGCTCTACCTGTTCGACAACGGCCTCGCGCCGTACCTGAGCTACAACACCGCCTTCACGCCGACCAGTTTCGTCGATGCGGAAGGCGATCTGCTGGAACCCATGGAGGGTGAACAGTGGGAAACCGGGCTCAAGTACCAGCCTCCAGGAAGCCGCGATCTCTATACCTTGTCGCTGTTCCGGATCAATCAGAAGAACGTGGCCACCAAGGAGCAACCCAGCGACCCCTATCGCTCCGTGGGCGAGATCCGTTCCCAGGGCGTCGAGCTGCAGGCCCGAACCTGGCTGACCGACAACTTCCGCCTGCAGGCCGGCTACAGCTACACCGACATTCGTTACACCAAGAGCGACGACCCGGAAGAGGACGGCAACTACGCCATCTATGCGCCGCGTCACCAGGCCAGCCTGTGGGGGCACTATGCGTTTGACCGTGGTGCGCTCGACGGGCTCGATGCCGGCCTGGGCGTGCGTTACTACGCGGATGTCTATGCCGATCGCGCCAACACCGAAACGGTTCCCGACTACACCCTGGTGGATGCCGCGGTGGGTTATGACCTGAGTCAGGTCGGGCTGCAAGGGGTCAGCGCCCGGGTCAACGTCGGCAACCTGCTCGACAAGGAGTACGTGGCGTCGTGCAACTCGCTCGAGTACTGCTACTTCGGCGCGGAGCGTAACGTCACCGCCACCGTTTCCTATCAGTTCTGATCCCACCGGGAGGAGACCACAGCTAGACCATTCGACCACGCGGACGCCTGGCTAAGCTCTGTCTGAAAAATCGGCGAGCGATAGCCAGACAAGGCAAAAATCGGCGAAAGACGGACCGGGCTGGCGCTCCAGTTTACGGGGTGTAAATGAGTATTTTGAGCCGATTTTTAACGCCGTATGGTTAAGCGCAGACATTTTTCAGACAAAGCGTAGCGCCCGTCCGGCGAACCGGGAGGCAGGGACGCCTCCCCGTCTCGACTCGCCACGCGACAGTCCGGCCCGGCAACGCCAGCGGGCCATCAACGCATCACCGTATTCGAGGTTCATCAACGCGCGCCCACGGCGTCGCGTAGGCCGCGCCTTTGTCCGCAGGAACGTCATCCCGGCGCTTCCGGCCATCGACCCAGGCGCCGAAGTGAGGCAATCAGGAGGATCTGCCATGCGATACGACACGGAGCTTGCTCCCGCCATTGTGCTACGACGCTCCCGACCCGATAGCCGGGACCAACCGCCGGCCCTGTTCAACGAGCAGGCGCTGGAGGCCTACCGCAGTGGCATGCAGCGCTGCGTCGAGCGGGTCCGGGACACCCTGACCCGTGCCCGGAATCCCTGCAGCGGCATCGAGCCCCACGAACTGCAGCCCGCCTTCGAGGCGATCGATCTCGACCGTCCGCTCGACGATCTCGAGGCCAGTCTCGACGAACTGCAGCGGCTCTATCTCGATCACGCCGTTTACTTCCATCACCCGCGTTACGTCGCGCATCTCAACTGCCCGATCACGCTGCCGTCGATCCTGGCCGAGGCGATCGCCACGCCGCTCAACACGGCCGTGGAAACCTGGGACCAGAGCGCCGGCGCGACCCTGATCGAGCAGAAGCTGATCGACTGGACCGCGGCGCGTGTCGGCCTCGGCGAAGACGCCGACGGCGTGTTCACCAGCGGCGGTACCCAGTCCAACCTGATGGCCTTGAGCATCGCCCGCGACAGCGCCTGCGAAGCGATGCCCGGACACCCCGGCAATCGCCATCACGGGCTACCTCCGAACTACCGCCAGCTACGCATCCTCACTTCCGAGGTCAGCCACTTCAGCGTGCAGAAGGCGGCCGCGCTGCTGGGCCTCGGCTACGACGCCGTGATCACCGTGCCGAGCGACGCCAGCAAGTGCATGGATATCGGGGCGCTCGAGACGGCGCTGAACGAGTGCGACGAGGCGGGTCTGATCCCGTTCGCGATCGTCGCCACCGCGGGCACCACCGACTTCGGCAGCATCGACCCAATCCCCGCCATCGCCGAACGCTGCCACCAGCGCGGCATCTGGCTGCATGTGGATGCGGCCTACGGCGGCGGGCTGCTGCTCTCCCGCCGACACCGTCACTGGCTCGCCGGGATCGAGCAGGCGGACTCGGTCAGCATCGACTACCACAAGACCTTCTTCCAGCCGGTGAGCTGCAGCGCCTGTCTGGTTCGCGACCGCCGCCAACTGCGCCATATCACCTACCATGCCGACTACCTCAATCCTCGCGATCAAGCCGAGGAAGGCACCCCGGACCTGGTCAACAAGAGCCTTCAGACGACGCGGCGCTTCGACGCCCTGAAGCTCTGGATGACCCTGCGCACGCTGGGCGCCGAGCGCCTCGGCGACTATCTCGACGAGGTGATCGAACTGGCACAGCAGGCTTACCGGGCCATGCGCCAGAGAGACGACATCGAGGTACTGCTGCCGCCGGCATTGAGCACGCTGGTCTTCCGTTACCGTCCCGACGGCGTGGACGACGACAGCGATCTCGAAACGCTCAATCAGCAGATCCGTCAGACCCTGTCGCGACGCGGCGAGGCGGTCGTCGCCGGCACGCGGGTCGACGGCCGCTTCCATCTCAAGTTCACGCTGCTCAACCCCATGACCCGCCTCGAGGAACTGGTGGCGCTGGTCGCGGAGATCACCCGAGCCGGCGAGTCACTGGCCGCGTCTTCCAATCGTCCATCCCCCGTCTGGAGCCAGTCATCATGCTGAGCCGCATCTACGACTTCATCGCCGTCGGCCTGGGGCCGTTCAACCTCGGCCTCGCCTGCCTGACCGATCCCATCGACGATCTCGACGGTCTGTTCCTCGAGCGCCGCTCGAGTTTCGACTGGCACCCCGGGCTGCTGCTCGAGGATGCCACCTTGCAGACGCCCTTCATGGCCGATCTGGTCACGCTGGCCGACCCAACCAACCGATTCAGTTTTCTCAACTACCTGAAATCCCAGGGGCGGCTCTACAACTTCTACATACGCGAGAACTTCTTCCTGCTGCGCAGCGAGTACAACCGGTACTGCCAGTGGGTCACCACGCAGCTCGAGTCTCTGCGCTTCAATCGCGATGTCCAGAGCATTACCTACGACGACGCCGAGCAGTGCTATCGCATCCGCTGCCGCGATACTCGAAAGAACGAAAACCGCATCTATCGCGCCCGCCGGCTGGTGCTGGGCACCGGTAACGAGCCGATGATTCCGGCCTGCTGCCAGCCGGTGGCGGAGCGGGTGGTGCACTCCTCTCGCTATCTCGATCACAAGGCCGCGCTGCAGGCGAAGTCGGCGATCACGATCGTCGGCAGCGGCCAGAGCGCCGCCGAGATCTATCTCGACCTGCTCGAGGGGATCGACACTCACGGTTATACCCTGAGCTGGGTCACCCGCTCGCCGCGATTCTTCCCGCTGGAGTACGGCAAGCTGACGCTCGAGATGACCTCGCCGGATTACATCGACTATTTCCACGCCCTGCCCGAGGCGACCCGGGACGAGCTGATGCGCCAGCAGAAGGGGCTCTACAAGGGCATCAATCTCGATCTCATCAATACCATCTACGACCGCCTTTACACCAAGAGCCTGCAAGGCAAGGTGGATACCCACCTGCTGACCTGCGCCCAGCTCGATAGCTGTCGCTTCGATGCCGCCCATCGCCGCTTCGACCTGACCTTCACCCACACCGAGCAGGATCGACGCTTCGACCACCAGACGGAGGGCGTGATCCTGGCCACCGGCTACGCGGCCCAGACCCCGGCCTTCCTCGCCCCGATCGAGGAGCGGATCCGTCGGGACGGCGCCGGTCGCTATGCGGTGGGCCGCTACTACGGCATCGGCATCGACGACGACATCTTCGTCCAGAACGCCGAGCTGCATACCCACGGCCTGGTCGCCCCCGATCTCGGCATGGCGTGCTACCGCAACGCCTGCATCATCCGCGAACTCGCCGGCCGCGAGGTCTATCCCGTGGAGCGCGGCTTCACCTTCCAGGACTTCGGCGCGCCCGACGACCGCGTGTTCCAGCCCCAGCGAGCCACGGCATGACCGCTGTCGCTCGCCAGTTCGCCATTTCCGTTTGCCGTCAGGAGAGAGACGCATGAATCTACCGCAGAGCCGGCTTACCGCCGCCAGGATGGACGACGCCACGGGCAGCGTGAGCGACCACGAGACGAAGGCCCCGCCGCCCAGCAGCCTCTATTCGCCCGAGATTCGCTTTCGTCGCGACTGGCCGGGTATCGGCACCCTTGCTCTTCGCCCCCTCGCGCTGGATCAGGATATCGCGCTCGTATTCGACTGGGTCAGCAGCGAACGGGCCCGTTTCTGGGGCATGAATGGCGACACCCTGGATCAGGTCGCCGCCTTCTACCGGGACATGCAGCAGAGCGACGGCGCCCAGGCGTTCATCGGCCTCCATGACGGCCAGCCGGCGTTTCTGGTCGAGTGCTACGACCCCCGTCAGGATCCGGTCGGCGAGCAGTACGCTGTCCAACCCGGCGACCGCGGCATGCACTTCCTGGTCGCGCCGAAAGCGCCGGCGGCCGCGCCGATCCACGGTTTCAGTCAGGCCGTGATCGATACCGTCGTGGCCTTCCTGTTCAGCGATCCGGAAACGCGCCGCATCGTCGTCGAACCGGACGTCACCAACGACAGGGTCCACCCGCTCAACCGCCGGGCGGGATTCGTCTACGAGGGCGAGATCCGGCTGGCGGAGAAGACCGCTCGCCTGGGCTTCTGCACCCGCGAGCGGTTCGAGACGCTGCACGCCTCGCAGCGCCGCGACACTGCCATGGGCGAGGCCAGCGCCCACCTGCGGCCCGATCGCTGGCGGCGCGCCAACCGCGACCTGCTGTGCAAGGCGATCAGCGAGTTCGCCCACGAGCGACTGCTGCAGCCGGTCGCGGAAACCGAGATCGACGCCAACGGCTGGGCCGATTACGCCCTCGCCACCGATAGCGACGATATCCGCTACCGGTTCCGCGCCCGGCGGATGGCACTGGATCACTGGCGGATCGACAAGAGAACGCTGGCCAAGACGCGCGACGGCGCCTCCCAACCGCTGGACGTGGCGCAGTTCCTGCTCGAGTGCCGCGCGCGCCTGGGCATCGATCCCGACAATCTGCCCACCTATCTGGAGGAGATCGCCAGCACCCTGGCCGGCATGGCCTACAAGTCAGGCCGTGACGTGCCGCCGGCCGGCGAACTGGCGCTGGCCGACTTCCAGACCCTCGAGACAGCGATGAGCGAAGGTCACCCCTGTTTCGTCGCCAACAGCGGCCGGATCGGCTTCGATATCGAGGACTATCACCGCTACGCACCGGAAGCCGGCGCCGCGATTCGCCCGCTGTGGCTGGCCGCCGCGCGCCACTGCACGGAGTACAGCGCCATCGAGGGCCTCGATGCCGAGACCCTGTTCGCCGAGGAGCTGGATGCGGACGTCCGCGAGCGTTTCGCCGACCGGCTGCGGGCGCTCGGGCTCGATCCCGATGACTACCTGCTGATGCCGGTCCACCCATGGCAATGGCGCCACAAGCTGGCGATCACCTTCGCCGGCGAAGTGGCCGAGCAGCGCCTGGTACTGCTCGGCGAGGCGGACGACGATTACCGCGCCCAGCAGTCGATCCGGACCTGGTTCAACGTCTCGCGGCCCCGGCGACGCTACGTCAAGTTCGCGCTGTCGATCCTCAACATGGGCTTCATGCGCGGGCTGTCGCCCCACTACATGCGCGGCACGCCGGCCATCAATGCCTGGGTCGAGAACCTGGTCGCAAGCGACCCGGAACTGCAGGCACAGGGATTCAGCGTACTGCGTGAAGTCGCCACGCTGGGCTATCACCACGCCGGTTTCGAGGCCGCTACCGACAAGCAAAGTCCGTATCAGAAGATGCTGGCGTGCCTGTGGCGGGAGAGCCCCTATACCCGCATCGCGCCCCATCGGCGGCTGACGACCATGGCTGCGCTGCTGCACCGGGACGCCGATGGCGATGCGCTGCTGCCGGCTCTGATCGACGCCTCCGGCGTCGGCGCCCAGGCCTGGATCGAGCGCTATCTGGCGGCCTACATGACACCGCTGCTGCACTGCTTCTACGCCCATGACCTGGTGTTCATGCCCCACGGCGAGAACCTGATCCTGCAGCTCGAGGATCACCTGCCGGTCGGCGCGATCCTCAAGGACATCGGCGAGGAGACCGGCATCTTCGACAACGGCCAGTCGCTGCCGGAGGCGGCCCGCCGCATTGCGGTGGAGGTGCCGGAGCACCTGAAGATCCTGTCGATCTTCACCGACCTGTTCGACTGCTTCTTCCGTTTCCTCGCCGAGATCCTGGTGGCCTCGAACCAGCTTGAGGAGGATGACTTCTGGCGGTTGGTGGCGTCTTGCGTGATCGACTACCAGCGCCGTCATCCGCAATTCGCCGACAAGTTCGCGCGCTTCGACCTGTTCGCGCCCGAGTTCACGCTGTCGTGCCTCAACCGCTTGCAGCTGCGCAACAACCGCCAGATGATCGATCTGGCCGATCCGTCGAAGAACCTGCAGTTCGCCGGCACGCTGGTCAATCCCATCGCCGCCTATCGGCCCTCGAGTGACAGTAACAATCAGGAGGCGGGAAAGACCGGGACGCTGACGACGACGAACTGAGCCAGCCGTTACGCGAAACACGTCACCACCGGGCGGCACGAGGTGCCCGGTGGCAACTTATTGCTAATGATTCTCATTTTTGCCATGATCGCGACACTTTTGTCGTTCTGCCCGCGGGGCCGCCCTCATGCGCGAAGCAATGTTCGAATCCCTCTACCGTCAACACCACCACGAGCTGCTTGGCTTTCTCGATCGCCAACTCGGTTCTCGGGACCAGGCCGCCGATCTCTGCCATGACGCCTACCTGCGTCTGCTCGACGCGCCGGTACGCCGGGTGCTCGACAATCCGCGCGCCTACCTCTTCCGTATCGCTCGCAACCTGCTGATCGATCATCGGCGCCGCCAGCATCCCGAACTGATCGCCATCGACGCCCTGGAGCCGGTACTGGTCTGTCCGCGCGTCTGCCCGGAGACGGACGTATGCCAGCGGCAGTGTGTCCATCAGCTCACGCGAACGTTGGGCGCGCTCCCCGATCAGCTGCGCGAGGCACTGATCTGGCATCGCCTGGAAGGGTTGACCCAGCGCGAGATCGGCCAGCGCCTCGGTGTCTCGGAGCGTATGGCGGGACGCTATATCGCCCAGGCGGTGACCCGCTGCCAGGACGAGCTGGAGATGCTGGACGGCGAGCCACGCCACTGAGGCCCGGTGATCGGCCAGTCAGCCTTCGGCCGACCGATGGCCGGCTCGGTCGGGATACCACGCCATGCCGATGGCATGCGTCAGCTCGAAACCGAACTGGGCGTAGAGCCGGTGGGCCTCGCCGTCTGCCAGCAGGCTGACGAAGGCGTTTTCCGGCGCCTCGCGCAGAATATAGGCGCGGATCTCGGCCATGATCCGCTTGCCCAGGCCACGCCCCTGGTGTGCCGGCTGCACGGCGATATCCACCACTTGGTAGAAGCAACCGCCGTCGCCGACGACGCGGCCCATGCCCACCGTCTCGTTCCCCTCTTCCCCCTGATGGACGACCTGCACAGCAAACAGGCTGCCGGGCAGGCCGCGTTCAGCACCGGCGGCACTGCGTGGGTTCATGCCGGCCTCGTGTCGAAGCCGCATATAGGTCTCGATATCGGGCGGTTCGAGAACCAGGCAATAGGCCTCGTCGTCATTGCAGGCTTCGTGTTTCATAGCATGGGATCCGTTCTCGCATCGTTTTCCGGTCGAGACTGCAGTGTGCCATCGCCAGGCGAGCGTTGCCTTTTCATCAGCCATCGCGGCATTCCCGAGGTCGCTCTCAGCAACGGCACCAGTAGCCACAGCAACGGCGCCAGCAACCAGCGATAGACGAACCGGACCACGACCAGCAGCGGCAACAGCACCACCATCCAGAGCAGAAACTGTCCCAGCCATACCGGCCAGCCCAGCCATCGCGAGACATTGGCACCCAGCGCACTGACGAGACTGGGGTGACGCACGACCATGTAGGCCGTGCCGGTGATCGCGGCGACCTTGGCCGCCCGCGAAAGGCTGACGAAGCGACCGCCGCCGGCCAGTACGCCGCGTCCGGCGGCCCGCGCGCCCTGCCCCTCCACAGCGGCGCCGGCTCGCACCACCCGGCCGGCCCGCAGCACCTTGATCGCGCTGGCCATCACCAGCAGGTCGACACCCGCCCAGCCGATATCGGCCACCCCGATCGCCTCGCCGCGTCGCCACTGGCTCTCCAGGTCGCGCAGACCGCTGGTGAAGAGATCACCGAGGTCGCTCACCAGGCGCTCGCTCTGCAGCCATTGCACCTCGCCGCCGGGATCGACCACGAACTGCTGCAGAAAATCGTGGCCCTTGGCATCGAGAATGGCGATGGCGACCTGCCCACGGCGGGTGGGCGTCAATACCCTCTCGGCCGAATTCTCATTGCTTCTCGCCGAGGCTACGTCCTCGGCCTGGCTCGCGCTCTCGCCCTGGCCGGGAGAGACGTCCACGCCAGCATCGCTCGCGCCATCGTCCCACCAGCGCGCCAACCGTTCGCTCGCCGCACGGTAGTGGGTGCCCAACCAGTGCTGCGCCCGCAGCGTGGCAATATCGTGATCGCGGTAATAGACCACCGGCAGCACCGCATCCGCCCCGTAGCGCACCAGCACCCGCTGGAACGCTGGATCGAGTCCGTAATCGAGCAGTGCCGATCGCGCCAGATCACCGTGGTTCTGGATCGCCAGCCAAGCGCTGGTCCACAACGCCGGCTCGTCGGCATAGCTCAGGAAGAGCGCATTGATCGCCGGCGACTCCCCGGCCAGCCCATCGTCCAGCGACGGCAGGGCCCGCTGCGTCTCCAGTTTCACCAACCGCGGTTCGAACGGTTCGTGGGAAGCGACGGCGGACAGCGCGCCCGCGCCGACGAGCGCGAACAGCAGGATCAACAACCACGGTTTCACGGGCTCACGCTCCTTATCATGGGTCCACCCATCTCTTCATCGTTCCACGCTGCTCTTCATGGGTCCACGCCCCTCTTCATGAATTCACGCTTCTCTTCGTGGATTCACACTCCTCGGAGACGGCTGGTCGGCAGGCAGGGAAGCCGCCAGACGATAAACGGCGACAACTGTCTTTGATAACCGTTCGTATTTGAATTAGGATTGCATTCCGTCACGTGACCCACCACTCACCGCGAGGTTGCCCCGGCCATGTTCGAAGTCCAGTCGGCGAGCTTCGAGATTGCGGGCAAGGCGCTGCTCTCTCCCATCGATTTCACCTTCGGTGAAGGCCAGGTCTATGGCCTGATCGGGCACAACGGTTCCGGCAAGTCGACACTGCTGAAGCTGCTCGCGCAACAACAGCCGGTAAGCCAGGGCAATATCCGGCTCGATGGCCGGCCGCTGTCGCACTGGAAGCCCCGCGAGTTCGCCCGCCACGTCGCCTACCTGCCGCAACATCTGCCCAGCGCGGAGAACCTCACCTGCCGCGAACTGATCGGTTTCGGCCGCTACCCCTGGCACGGCCTGCTGGGTCGGCTCAACGGCCACGACCATCAGCAGATCGAGCGTGCCATCGCCCTGACCCACACCGAAGCCTTCGCCGACCGCTTGGTCGATACCCTCTCCGGCGGCGAGCGGCAACGGGTCTGGCTGGCCATGCTGCTGGCCCAGGGTAGCCGCTACCTGTTGCTCGACGAGCCGCTCGCGGCGCTCGACATCGCCCATCAGGTCGAAGTGCTGGCGCTGGTGCGCAAGCTCTGTCGCGAGCTGGGGCTCGGCGTGATCATCGTGCTCCACGACGTCAACATGGCCGCGCGCTACTGCGATCATCTGGTCGCGCTGCACAGCGGCAAGTTGCTTGCCGAAGGCGCACCCGCCAGCATGATGAACGATACCAACCTGGAAGCCATCTACGGCATCCCCATGCGGGTCATGAACCACCCCGCCGACGCCTGTCCCATCGCGGTACTGCAGTAGACGGCCATCGCCGCTGTCACCATGATACCCATCGTTTCCTGACATGGGGCTTGCCGGTTAGCGATAGCACTGGACCCTCGCAGGCGGACCAAGGATGCTAATCTCCAGGCTTTGCCTTCCGATTCGCCTCCTGTCTGCGAGCTTGTCATGCTGCAACCCGTTTCCCGCCAGAGCGACCTGACCCTCGAACCCGAGCAGACGCCGCCACGCCCGGCGGATGTCAGCACCTTCGCCCCGCTGGGCGTCCCCGCCTTCCGGATGATCTGGATCGCCAACCTGTTCGCCAACCTCGGCTTGTGGGCGCAGTCGGTGGCGGCGGCCTGGGTGGTGACCTCGAACGACGGTGGCGCAGTGGCAGTGGCGATGATCCAGGTTGCGGCGGCGCTGCCGCTGGTGCTGATGTCGATTGTCACCGGCGTGATCGCCGACAACTACGATCGCCGCAAGGTGATGCTGTTCGGGTTGGGCATCGAGGTGCTGGGCGGGCTGTTCGTCACCGCGATCGCCTTCCTGGAGCTGCTCTCGCCGGCGCTGCTGATCGCCTCGATCCTGTGCGTCTCCATCGGCGGCGCGATCACCACCCCGGCCTGGCAGGCGGCGGTCAACGAGCAGGTGCCGCGCAATCTGGTCTCGAGCGCGGTGCTGCTCAACAGCGTCAACTACAACGCCGCCCGCGCCATCGGGCCGGCCATCGGCGGCCTGCTGCTGGCGGCGGTGGGTCCGGCCTGGATATTCCTGCTCAACGTGCTCTGCTTCTGCGGGCTGATCGCCGCGCTGTGGCACTGGAAGCGCGCCGTGTTGCCCAAGTCGCAGCCGCCGGAGCGGCTGTGGGAAGGGGTCAAGGCCGCGCTGCATTTCGTCCAGTACTCCAGTGTCACCCGGCTGGTGATGATGCGCTCGTTCATCTTCGGCATCTCCGCCAGCGCGCTATGGGCGCTGCTGCCGCTGCTGGCCCATCAGCATCCCAGCGGCAGCGCCTCGCTCTACGGTTACATGCTCGGCGGCCTCGGAATCGGTGCCATCGCCGGCAGCACCCTGGTCAACCGGGCGCGCCAGCGGGTCGGCAGCAGCCGACTGATCAGTTTTTCCGCCATGCTGCTGGGGCTGGTGATGCTGGCGCTGGGCGGTCTCGATACGCTGTGGGTGCTGTTCCCGGCACTCATCGTCGGCGGCAGTTGCTGGATCGCGGCGGTGGCTTCCTACAACTCCTCGGTACAGATCCTGGTGCCGGACTGGGTCAAGGCGCGGGCGCTGGCGCTGTATCAGACTGCGCTCTACGCCGGGCTGACCCTGGGTTCGCTGCTATGGGGACAACTGGCCGAGGGGCTGGGCGTGCAGATGGCGCTGATGCTGGCCGGCGGATTGCTGATCGTCTCGGCGCTGCTGCTGCTTCCTTCCAAGCTGCCGAACCTGGACGCCGGCGATCTGATCGAGGCGCCGGAGGCCCACACCGATCGGCCCGATTTCGAGTTCAACCCGGCGCGGGGCTCGGTGATGGTGACCGTCGAGTACCGCATCGATGGTGACCATCTGCGGGAATTCGCCCGTGCCGTCCGCCCGCTGCGCCGGCTGCGGCTGCGCAACGGCGCCAAGCGCTGGTCGCTCTATCGGGATATCGTCGATCGCGACCTGTGGCAGGAGGTCTTCCTGGTGCCCAACTGGCTGCAGCATCTACGCATGCTGGATCGGTTGACCCTGGCCGACCGCGCCATCATCGACCGGGTCACCGCGCTGCACAGCGGCCCGGAGGCACCGCGCCTGCGCCACGGCGTCAGCTATCGCTCGTCGCGACACGCCCAACCGGCGTTGACGCCACACCAGACCGAACCGCCCGCCGAGAAGCCGGCCGATGCCCACTCGCTGGCTGCAACCGCGCCGTGGCCCCAGGAGAGAACATGACCCAGGCCAACATCCAGGGCGCCCGCGAAACCCTGCTCGACGTATTCGGCTTCGCAGACTTTCGCGGCGGCCAGGAGGCCGTCGTCGAGCGCGTCATCGCCGGTCGCTCCACCGCGGCGATCTTCGCCACCGGCGCCGGCAAGTCACTCTGCTATCAGTTGCCGGCGCTGCATCTGCCACATCTCACGCTGGTGGTCTCGCCGCTGCTGGCGTTGATGCAGGACCAGTTGGCGTTTCTCCAGCGCCACGGCGTGGCGGCCGCGAGCCTCGATTCGACCCAGGATCGCGATACCGTCCGCGAGATCATGGAGCGCGCCCGGCGCGGCGAGCTGAAGATCCTGATGGTGTCGGTGGAGCGGCTCAAGAACGAGCGCTTTCGGCACTTCCTGCGTCAGGTGGCGATTTCGCTACTGGTCATCGACGAAGCGCACTGCATCTCCGAGTGGGGCCATAATTTCCGGCCCGACTACCTGAAACTGCCGGATTACCAGCGCGAGTTCGGCATCCCCCAGGCGCTGCTGCTGACCGCCACCGCCACACCCGCGGTGATCGACGACATGCGCGCCAAGTTCGCCATCGCCGAGGACGATGTCGTCACCACCGGCTTCTATCGCAACAACCTGGAGCTGCTGGTCCAGCCGGTAGAGACCGACAGCCGCCTCCCCGCACTGGTCGAATGGCTGGCGCCGCAACGCGCACCACAACAGCAATCGTCCACCATCATCTACGTCACGCTGCAGCAGACCGCCGAGTCGGTGGCGAAGGCGCTGGCGAACCAGGGCTTTGCAGCGCGCGCCTATCACGCCGGCCTCGACAGCGAGACCCGGGACCGGATCCAGCAGGGCTTCATGGAGGGCGAGATTCCCTGCATCGTCGCTACCATCGCCTTCGGCATGGGGATCGACAAGGGCGATATCCGCAACGTCATCCACTACGACCTGCCCAAGTCGATCGAGAACTACAGCCAGGAGATCGGCCGCGCCGGACGTGACGGCAAACCGTCGCGCTGCCTGATGCTGGCCGGTCGGGACGGCCTGCGGGTGCTCGAGAACTTCGTTTACGGCGACGCGCCGGAACGCGAGGGTATCCGCCACGTGCTCGGCGAGATCGCCGACGCCGGCCGGCAGCCGGCGCGCCAGTGGCCGGTGCTGCTCAACGCGCTCTCCCGCGACAGCAACGTCCGTCTGCTGCCGTTGAAGACGCTGCTGGTCCGGCTCGAGATGCACGGCGTCATCGCGCCCCGCTTCGCCTACCTGGCCGAGTATCGACTGCGCTATCTCGACGAGACCGCCGACCTGGTCGCGCGCTTCGAGGGCGAGCGCGCCGACTTCGTGCGCCTGCTGATCGACAACATCGCCATCGCCAGGACCTGGGGAACGGTGGATTTCGAGCGACTTCATCAGGCCGGCGCAGCGGCGGGTATCGATGCCTCGCGCTCGAGGGTCATCGCCGCCCTGGAGTACTTCCAGGACAAGGGCTGGGTGGTGCTGGAAGGCAAACGCATGACCGACGTCTACGAGGTCCGCCAGCCCGAATTCGATATCGACGCGCTCGCCGATCGACTGCTGGCGGAGAGCCAATCCCGGGAGCAGGCGGAGATCGACCGCCTCCAGGCCATGCTGGACCTGTTCGAATCGGAAACCTGCCTGACCCGGCGACTCGCCGCCTACTTCGGCGATACCCGATTCAAGCACGGTGGCGCCCCGGCGGATCGCAGTCAGGCCGCCCAAGGCTGCGGCCACTGCTCGGTCTGCCACGGCCATGTCGCGCGTCTGCCAGGAGCGCCGCCGTTGCCCGAGCTGACCGATGCCGACTTTACCCGCCAGGCCGGGCCGTTCATCGAACGCCATCGCGAACAGCTCGGGACCTTGCCCGGCGCGCAGCGCATCGCTCATTTCCTGTGTGGGCTGTCGATGCCGGTGTTCACACCACTCAAGGCGCGGCAGTTGAACGGCTTCGGCGTCCACGAGCAGCGCCCCTACCCCGACGTCAGGGCGTGGATCGAGGAACGGATGGCCCAACCAGGCTGAGCGCTTAGCCTCTCCAGCGTCGATGCCCGCCTCGGATTCGGCAATCCACCTTGTCGATCTCGACAATCTCGAATACTGTATATTAAGACAGTATTCGAGATGGGTCACAGGATTGCCGCATGGAACTGATCGACAAGCTCTCCATCCTCGCCGATGCCGCCAAGTACGATGCCTCCTGCGCCAGCAGCGGCGCACCCAAGCGCTCGTCTCGCGGCAAGGCGGGGCTCGGTTCGTCGAACGGCATGGGGATCTGCCACAGCTTCACCCCGGACGGCCGCTGTGTCTCGCTGCTCAAGGTGTTGCTGACCAACTTCTGCCTGTTCGACTGCCAGTACTGCGTCAACCGGCGCTCGAGCAACGTGCCGCGAGCGCGATTCACGCCGGAGGAGGTCGTCCGCCTGACGCTGTCGTTCTACCGTCGCAACACCATCAGCGGGCTATTCCTGAGCTCCGGGATCATCCGCTCCAGCGATTACACCATGGAGCAGCTGATCCAGGTGGCGAAGCTGCTGCGCGAGACCTATCAGTTTCGCGGCTATATCCATCTCAAGGCGATTCCGGAAGCGGATCCCAGGCTGCTGGAGGAAGCCGGGCGCTACGCCGACCGGTTGAGCGCTAACATCGAACTGCCGACCCTGACCAGCCTCAAGACCCTGGCCCCGGAAAAGGAGCTCGGCACTATCCACTCGGCCATGGGGTACATGCGCCAGCGCATCGATGCCGCCAACGACAATGCCGAGAGGGATGCGAAGCGCCTGCCGCGCAGCGCCAACCCCAAGCGCATGGCGCCAACCTACGCGCCCGGTGGCCAGAGCACGCAGATGATCGTCGGTGCCGATGCCACCGATGACCGCACCATCCTCCAGTCCGCCCAGCACCTCTATCGCGACTTCCGCCTCAAGCGCGTCTACTACTCGGCGTTCAGCCCGATTCCGGAGCGCCCCGCCGGGCTACCCCAGGCCGCGCCGCCACTGCTGCGCGAGCACCGGCTCTACCAGGCCGACTTCCTGATCCGTGGCTACGGCTTCCAGGCCGAGGAGTTGCTGAACGCACCGGGCAACCTGGACCTGGAGATCGACCCCAAGCTGTCCTGGGCGCTGGCCCACCGCGACGACTTCCCGGTCGACCTCAACCGCGCCGAGCCGGCGATGATCGCCCGCATTCCGGGTATCGGGCTGCGCAGCGTGCAGCGACTGGTCGATCTGCGGCGACTGCGGCGCATCCGCTATCAGGACCTGGTGGCGTTGCGGTGTCGCCTGGAGACCTTGCGGCCCTTCGTGGTGACCCAGGACTACCGCCCCGCCGATGCCCAGCGTGACAGCACTCGCCTGCGCCAGAGCCTGACCCAACCCCAGCCGGCGCAGATGGCGCTGTGGTAGCGCCGCGTTCCGCAGGAGATCCCGCCATGGCCAATGCCTCGATGGGCCCGACCTCGTCCGCTGCCTGGGCCAACGACTTCGATGAGTGGCGCACCCAAGCGCGCCGGCTGCTTCACCTCGGCGCGCCCCCGGCCAGCGTGACCTGGCACGATGGCAACGCCAGTCATGACGATCTGTTCTCCTCGCGGGAGCCACCGTCCATGCCGCCAGGCTCGCCGCCGGCACCGATCCGGATCGGTCGCGACCAGTTGACGCTGCTGCGTAACGTCGCGCGCTATCGTGTCGAGGGCCACGACCCGCCGCGTTGGCCACTGCTGTACCGGGTGTTGTGGCGATGGGCCCAGGGCGACGCCGCAGCCATGCATCCTGCCGACGTCGATGGCCGCGTGCTGCATCAGCGCTGGCACGCGGTGAAGCGGGAAGCGCATCACATGCATGCCTTCCTGCGCTTCCACCGACGTGACGATGGGCGAGGTGAACGCTATCTCGCCTGGTTCGAGCCCGCCCACGACGTGCTCGACCTGGGCGCGGAGCACTTCGCCGACCGCATGGGCGGATCACGCTGGATCATCGCCACCCCCCGTGGCGGCGTAAGGTGGGACGGCTCGGCGCTGGACTATCGCACTCCCTGCCCGAAGGACTGGACCGACCAGGCCAGGACGGCCGCCGAGCACGCCAACGCCGACGAGGAGCACGCCCTTTGGCGGACCTATTTCGTCAGCACCTTCAACCCCGCGCGTCTCAATCACAGGGTGATGACCCAGCACATGCCGCAGCGGTTCTGGCGTCATCTCAGCGAGGGCGATCTGATTCCGGTGATGGAGGCCAAGGCCCGTCACGGCGGGCAACGCTTGGCCCAGGAGAGCAGTGTGGGCCAGCGCAAGGGCAAGGCGCTCCCGGGCGGCAGATCCGCCCTTTCCCGGTCGTCATCGGGCGACGACGGCTAGATGACGTGCGACGCCGTCCGGCCCTGTCAGGAGGTACCGATTCGCGCCACCGCATCCCGGCTGGCCAGTTCGCGCTCGTCGCCGGTCAATTCGCGCAGATGGCCCTCGCGCATCTCCAGCAGCCGGTCGGCGTGGGCGAAATAGTGATCGTCGTGGCTGATGGCGAAGACGGTGATGCCCAGTTCCCGAAAGCGCGGCATCAGTTCACGGTAGAAGGCGCGCCGGAACTGCGGGTCCTGGTCCGCGGCCCACTCGTCGAGCAACAGGATCTGTCGCTGTTCGACCAACGCCATCAGCAGCGCGAGGCGCTTGCGCTGCCCCTGGGAGAGCTCGGTATCGAGCACCTTGCCGTCGTCGAGCTGTAGCTTCTTCGCCAGCTGCAGGGTCTGCAGCCAGTTATCCAGCAGCGCGGGATCGGCACTGCCGCCATGCGGCCCCATCAACCGGTCGAACTGGTGGAAGTCGGTGTAGACCGCCGAGAAACGCTGGCGGTAACGGTGCCATTCCGACTCGCCGATGATCTCGTCATCAATGCGGATTTCCCCCGAGTGGGGTCGGTAGAGCCCGGTCAACAGTTTGGCCAGCGTCGACTTGCCGCTGCCGTTGCCGCCGATCAGATAGACCTGTTCGCCCCGTTCCAGACGCAGGTTGATCGGCCCGACGGCAAAGCCGTCCCGCCCTGCCCTGGCCGGGTAGCGATAGCTGATGTCGCGCATTTCGAGCACCTGCCACTCGCTGTGGGTCTCCACCAGGTCGAACCCTTCGCGGTATTCCGCCAGTGCCAGTTCGCGCAGCTTGTCGAACGACACCTGCGCGGTGATCAGCGTCGGCGTGGCACCGACGGCCTGAATCAGCGGCGAGCGCAGGAACAGCAGCGTCAGCGAGAACGTCGCGGCGACGGCCGTGTTGGACCAGCCCAGGCCATTGGCGAGGAAGAACACCACGCCGATGGCGCCCAGCATCATGATGTTGGTCCAGTTGCCGGCGCTCAGGTGATAGGTATCGGCGCGGATGATGTGATCGCGATAGGTTCGAGCGTCGGCGCCGTAGACCTCTTCCAGCAGATGACGCGCACGATCGCGATTGAGTGCCAGCTCCTTGCGGCCATGGATGATCGTCTCGTAATCCTGGTAGAGCCGGCTATCGGTGGCGCGGGTGATCCGAATATGGTGATAGACCTTCGATACCAGCCACCACCCGACCAGCATGGTCACGGCGATCCAGATGGCGGTGACCAGCAGCAGCGGCGGCGATAGCCAGAACAGGTAGCCGACGGAGGCCAGCGTGATGACGATCCCCTGGACGAGCTCCGGCAGGCGAACGAAGGCGATGGTCACGTTGCGGATGTCGCTGGAGAGGCACGACAGCAGATGGGCGCTGCCGAGCTGCTCGAGACGCTCGATATCGGTATCGAGGATGCGCTTGATCAGGCGGCCGCGCAGGCGATAGACGAAGTGGTGCCCCAGTGTCGTCAACGCCAGTTGCGACCCCAGCGTCACCGCCAGCAGCAGTGCCACCAGCCCGATGAACGGCAGCAAGGCCGTGACCGCACTGATTTCACCGCCAACCGGATCGGTGACGATCAGGTAGTGGTTGATGAAGGCGATGACGCCGATCCCCAGCGCCGCACTCAGCAGACTGAGCAGCATGACGCCGATGAACGGCCAGCGATAATGACGAAAGACGACGCGCAGTAGTTCCATTCGGGTTCCATGGCCGGCGATGGGGCTCGAGCGGACTGCCTGGCACGATGCCCCGCCGCCGCGGGTCGGCGAAAGGCGTGGTCGGTGCGCCGGCCAGGGCGTCGAGCGTGGCATTCGGCGCCGAGATGATCGGCTGACCGCAGGCGCGAATGATTCTGATCTTCACTAATGAAGTCAAGCCACCTCGGCCCCTTCCCTGGCTCGGGCGGTGCTCATGACTCGTCGTCGGCGAACATCATCTGAATGCGTGAGCGCAACCAGCGCTCCGCGGGATCGTTGTCATAGACGCTCTGCCACACCATGCTCAACGGCGATGGAGGGCGCTCCAGCGGCAGTTCGTCCACACGCAGCCCACCCTGCGCCGCCAGAACCTCGGCGGCGTAGTCGGGCACGGTGGCAACCATGTCGGTATCTCGCAGCAGCGAGGCCAGGCTGTTGAACTGCGGTACCGCCAGCACGATGCGACGCTTGCGCCCTTGCTCGGCGAGCAGATCATCGACATAGCCGTTGAGATCGCCATCGAACGAAACCAGCGCGTGGGGCCGCTCGCAATAGTCGTCGAGGGTCAACGCGCCCGGGCGACTGTCCGCCCGCAGTACCTTGGCGCGGCTATGACGCAGGATCTTCTGCTTGGCGTTGGCCGGTAGATCTCGCGCATAGCCGGCAGCCACGGTCACCTCTCCGGTGTTGAGCAGTTGCGGCATTAGGTGGAAATCGGCGCGCCTCACCACCAGCACGATCCCCGGCGCCTCTGTCCGCAGGCGCTTGAGCAGCGCGGGAAGCAGGGCGAACTCGATGTCATCGCTGAACCCGACCCGGAACACCGCTTCGCTGGTGGCCGGATCGAATTCGCTGGTGCGGCTGAGAACGTTGGAGATCGCATCGAGAGCCGGCTGCAGCTGTTCATAGATCTGCTCCGCGCGGGCCGTCGGCACCATCTGGCGCCCGGTACGTACCAGCAGCGGATCACCGAAAACGTCCCGCAGCCGGGAGAGTGCGGCACTGGTCGCCGGCTGGCCCAGAAACAGCCGCTCGGCGGCGCGCGACACACTGCGCTCCTGCATCAGGGTCTCGAATACCACCAGCAGCTTGAAATCCACCCCACGCAGGTCACTACGATTCATTCATGTCTCCCCTCGGCGGGCGGCATCGACCCTCGTCGCGAATGCCGTATCGATAGCCGTTATAGCCACTATCGATCATTGAGCATAGTGTTTGTCCCCCATCGTCGATAGAGTCGAGGACAAGCCCTGGATACATTGAGGTGCACAATGTCACGTGCAATACAGTTTCAACGCTTCGGCGACGCCGACGTTCTGGAAATCATTGAACGCGACGATCCGCACCCCGCCAACGGGGAGGTACTGATCGAGACGGAAGCACTCGGCATCAATTGGCAGGATGTCATGTGGCGGCGCAACATGGCGCCGACATTGGCCCAGTTGCCGGCCGGCTCGGGCAGCGAGATGGCCGGCAAGGTCATCGCCGTCGGCGCGGGCGTCAGCGCGTTCTCGCCAGGTGATCGCGTGGCCTCGATTCCCGCCTTCGACCCCAACCAGTATACGGCACACGCCGAGCGCGCGCTGCTACCGGAGGAGGCGCTCATCGCCTACCCCGGCTGCTTGTCGCCAAGCGAGGCCAGCGTCCATTACGTGCCGTCGCTGGTCGCCTGGCTGGGATTTCGCGAGATCGCCAATCTCCAGTCTGGCGAAACGGTGTTGATCACCGGCGCCTGCCATATCGGCGGGCCCTACGCGGTGCAGGTCGCGCGGGCGCTGGGCGCCCGGGTAATCGCTGCCACCCCCCACGAGGCGGCTGTCGATTACCTGAAGTCCCTTGGCGCCTCGGCTGTGGTCCATACGGAGACTCAGGATCTTGCCACCCGGATCGACAAGCTGACCGATCATCACGGCGTCGACATCGTGCTGGATGCCCTGGGCGGCCCCCAGATGAACCTGCTGGGCGATGTCCTGGCGCCTCGCGGCCGGCTGCTGCTCTACGGCATGCTGGGCGGCAACCAGACCACGTTCCCGGCCCAGGCGGCGTTTCGCAAGAACATTCAGTTCCACGTGCACTGCCTCTCCAATTTCAGCGGCAAGCCTGAATTGGGAATTCCGCAGAATCGCGAAGCGTTGGAGCGCGCCATTGCCGATGTCGACCGCATGACCCTGACGGGTGAGCTCAAGCCGCAGATCGACCATCGTTTTCCGCTCACGGAGATTGCCGAAGCGCATCGCTACCTGGAAACCTGCGCCAATCACCATGGCCGGATCGTGGTCGAGATGGAGTGATCGACCGACCGGGCCTGCGATCGGCTGGCAATCGTGGATTGCCAGCCACGTGACGGATTGACGACAATACCGCTTCCACTTTCGTCGCAATCACGCTCAAGGACCCCCGATGCTCGCTCAACTGTTCGCCGTCATGGCCCCCGTTCTGGTTGGCGCGAGCATCGGGTTCGGCTGGATCCGGCTGGGCTACGGCTATCCCACCGAGTTCGTCACCAAGCTGGTCTTCAACATCGGCACGCCGGCGCTGGTCCTGGCCTCCCTGGCCAATGCCGAGGTCGATCCGGATACCTTCGGGCGTACGCTCGCGACCACCTTCCTGGTGCTCGCCGGCATGGCGCTGGCGAGCCTGGGCGTCGCCAGGCTGTTGCACAAACCCTGGCAGGTGATCATCTCGCCGATGATGTATCCGAACGCCGGCAACATGGGCCTGCCCGTCGCGCTCTACGCATTCGGCAAGGAGGGCTTCACGTTCGCCATGACGGCCTGGGTCGCCAATGCGCTGATCCAGTTCACCGTCGGCATGATGATGGCGACACGTGGCAACCCCTGGAAGACACTACTACGCAACCCTACGCTCTATAGCATCGCGATCTCTCTGACGCTGATGCTGACCGGCATGTCCTTGCCGGCGTGGCTCGGCAATACCGTGCACCTGCTCTCCGGATTGACGATCCCATTGATGCTGATCACGCTCGGCGTCTCATTGGCCAGTATCCAGGCCCGCAACCTCTCCTCCGGTTTCCTGTTCACGCTCTGCCGGGTGCCCATCGCCTTGGCGCTCTCTTTCGCCATCGCCGCCTGGCTCGGCCTGCCGCCGATCGCCGCCAGCGCCGTGGCGCTGCAGATGAGCATGCCGGTCGCCGTCTACAACTACCTGTTCGCTCAACGCTCCCGCCGTGAACCCGAGTACGTCGCCAGCCTGGTGTTCTGCTCGACGCTACTGGCCTTCGTCTACCTGCCTCTGGAACTGGCCTTCATGCTATAGCGACGTCGGCCACTCGCTTGCAAATGCTCGACGAACAGCTACATTACAAAGTGTAATCTTTAAAAGTTAATGGATTACAGGTAGTTGCACGCCAACGAAGCCGCAAGACAAGGAGACGTATATGCAAACTCTGTCATGGAAGCAGACACTCGGCGTGGCCACACTGGCAGCCGGCAGCATGATGATGACCCAGGCCGCAACGGCTCAGGAAACGCAGGACGCGCAGGGCCTCTATTCTGCCGATGAACTGATGGACGCCGATGTCTTTCTCGCCAGCAAGCCGGACGAAGATATCGGTGATGTCGAGGACATCCTGCTGGGCGAGGACATGAGCGTTCAGGCGCTGGTCGTCGAAGCCGGTGGCGTGTTGGATATGGGCGACAAGAATTTCGTGGTCGAGAAAGGTAACTTCACCGTCGAAACCGATCACGACGAAAGTCTCGATGACATCGAATATCGTGTCGTTCTCGACATGGACGACAGTGCGCTGAAGCAGCAGCCCGAGTACACCAACGATTGGTGGCAGAATGCCAAGTCCCAGGCGGCTGAAGCGTGGGAAAACACCAAGCAAGGTGCCTCCAGTGCCTGGAAAGATACCAAGGCCGCCACGTCCGACCTGCTGAACGACGCCAGCGACGCGATCGACAACAACTGATCCCGTCCTCGAATCGGACAGTCGTAAAAAAACCGCCGACTCTGGGTCGGCGGTTTTTCGTTGGGGGCGATCCCGGAGATCGCCCAGCCGGTGCTTACTGCTGGGGCTGCTGCACCATCCCTTTCACACGCTGCATCAGTTGCGGATCCTGCTGGATAGCCTGACCGATCGAGTTGAACTGCTCGACACTCATGCCGCTATCCTGGACCGCCTGAACCATCTCGTCGTTGGCTTGCTGACGAATCTTCTGCTGCTCTCCCTCATCGGAGGCGTTCTGCAGCTGTTCGGTGTAATCCTGAGAGATCATCGCGATATCCTGCGATGCATCAGCGAACTGCTGGAGCTGGTCATCGGAGAAGTTTTGCGCCGGAGCCTGCGCCTGGGCACCGCTGTCGGCGGACTCCTGAGCCATCACAGGCGCGCTGGCGAGACCGGTCGTCATCATTGCCGCCGCGAGAAATGCAGTGATCCTTTGCATGAATACCTCCAGATATCGATTTTATGCGTGTGCCCTAGTGGGATGCCGGTTCGGAGGGAGAGTTCCCCCCAAAATGTTTCTGCCGGCAATTTAATGTATCGCCGGGAAACATCGACACGCTTCGCCGCCGACGATCCTCTCACCATCACTCGCCGTCGATCATGGTAACCATTCCACGATGGCCTGGATACCGGCCCGGATCTTGTCCAGGGCCGGCACCGCCATGGGATCGTCGTAACGTTGCGGGCAGTCTCCCAGCAGCGCGCCGCCATCGAAGTCGACATAAGCCAGGCGCACCGTGAGCTGGGAGGGATCGCAGCCGAATGCGCTCCCCGGTAGCAGCGCCACGCCGGTCTCCTCCAGCAGTCGGGCGGTCAGCTCGGCGCTGGTCGTGATGCCGCGCCGGGCCAATGCTGCCCGATGAGCGTCGAAATCGGGAAACAGGTAGAAGCCGCCGTCCGGTGCCAGCGTGCGCACGCCGGCCGCCTGCAGCCGGCCGGCGCACCAGTGGCCGATCAGGCCCAGCCAGGCCCGTTGACGCTCGAGATAGTTCGTCAGTTCGGGAGTCATCCGATAGGCGATGCAGGCCGCTTCCTGGATGGGGCTGGCGACACTGGACCACGTCTCCGAGGCGATGCCGAGCAGGCGCGCGAACAGTTCACCGCCCAGTGCATCGGGGAGGTGCATCACACCCAGCCGCCAGCCGCCAGCGCCACACCACTTCGAGAGCCCGCTGGTGGTTACTGTGCCCTCGGGGTAGTCGCGGGCGAAGGCGCGGTGCGAGCCGTGGTGGTCCAGCGGACCGTAGATCTCGTCCGCCAGCACGATCACGCCGTGGCGTCGAGCCACCTCGGCCAGCGCGCGCTGCGTCTCGACATCAGGCGAGAGCCCGGTCGGGTTGCCGGGGGCATTGAGGATCAGCAGTCGCGTGCGGCTGCTACCCGCTCGGCAATGCGCCTCGAGCTGCTCCGGTGTGATCTGCCAGCGCGTGTCGAAGCTGGCCGCCAGCTTGACCGCAGGCTGTCCAGCCAGACGCGCCTGCGGCGCATAGGAGACCCAGGCTGGCGCGGGGATCAAGATCTCCGCCTCGGGTAACGCCTTGATCAACGCGAACAGCAACAGTTTACTGCCGGGGCCCACGACAACTCTCGATGCCTGCCAGGGCGTGCCGTCGAGCTCACTGTGAAAACTTGCGACCCTATCCCGTAGCGCCGGCAGCCCCTGGACGGGAAGATACGCTTTCTGGTCTGCATGTCGGGCCAGCGCCTCCACCGCTGGCTCATAGACCGGGAACGGCGACTGGCCAAAGCCGAATTTGATGACGCGTTCCCCGCGCGACTCCAGCCATCGCGACTGCTCATTGATCAACAGGGTGTCGGATGCCGGCGTGGCATCGAGGTCATCGGCATAGGCGCGATTCAGCAGGGCGGCGGCAAGCCCCGGGCGGGCGGTCATGACAACGGTTCTCCTGGGTTCGGTGGGTCGTTGGGGGGTGGGAGGGTCATTCGATCTGCCAGCGGGCGATCAAGGCTTCACGACGGCGAATCGACGCTACCGCGTCGCCCCCCATCTCGTGAGCCATGTGCGACAGCAGCATCTCGATGGTCACGAACAGGCTGCTCATGGGATTGAAGAAAAATGGTCCTTCGGCTGCCGCCAATAGCGTCATATCGGTCATCGTGGCCAGTCGCGCCGTCGCCTGATTGGTCAGTGCGAGCAATCGCGCCCCCTGGTCCAGCGCCTGGCGGCAGTAGTCGACACTGACCCGGGTTTCCGGGCGATAGCTGATGCCCACCACCAGATCGCCCTCTCCCAACTCACGCCCCATCTCGAGATTGACACCGCCAAGAGAGTCGATCAGGCGTACATCGCTGCGCAGGTAACCCAGGTAGTAGGCCAGATAGTGCGCCCCCGCGAAGCAGGCACGCTGGCCGACGACGTGGACTCGTCGGGACTCGGTCAACGCCCTGACGGCACGCGCCAGCGTCGCCTCATCGACCCCTTCGGCCGTTCGGGAGAGGTTGCCCATCTCCTCCTGCCACAGGGTCTGGCGCTGGACGGGATAGCCGCCGTCACTCGGAATCTGACCGAGATCCAGCAGCCGCTCCGCCCGGGTAGAGTAGAAGGCGCCGGTGGTCGCATCGGCGCGGAACAGCGCTTGAAATGCCTTGAACCCCGGCAGGCCCAAGGCGTGCGAGAGTCGGGTCAGGCTGGAAGCATTGACGCCGTGCTGATTCGCCAGCGCCGAGATACTGAGCGTGGCCGCCAGTTCCGGGGCGGCAAGCAGCTGCTCGAGCAACTTGAGCGCCCCCGGCGTCAACTTCGGTGCTCGGGGCTCTCCTCGACGCGCGGCGATCGAGAGCGCCTGCAAGGCGGCGATCGATGTCGGCGGCATATCGAAACCATCGCGATCAGCCATGGTTCACTCCTCCCTTTTCGTTTTGAAAGATTATCCTGACACCCCACCACCTGCAAATATTTTTACTTTTTTAGAAAAAATTTTGCTAAGAATAAGCTTGTTGCCATCCGGGCAGCTTGAACCCCTTGCTGCCCCTGGAGTCACAATGTGGGATTCACAAACGACACTCGAGGGAGATCCCATGAAACACTGGTTGATGACCGGAGTACTGATGGCCGGAGTACTGATGGCCGGAGTCTCGTTCGCGACAGGGGCTTCGGCTCAGGCGAACGGCAACGACCCGGCCAACCCGCTGATTACCGACCGATGGAACTTCCGCCCGCTCATCGTGGTGACGCCGGATGCGGGACAACCCGCTTACCGGCATCTGCGCCAGCAGCTCGAGCGCACCCGGGAGCAGTTCGACGATCGGGACATGGTGTTCTATACGGTCGAGGGAGAGAGCGGCACCCGCCATGGCCGCCCGATGACGGCTTACGAGACCCGGGCGCTGCTCGAGGCCGTCGACGTCAGCCCCGAGCAGGGCGTGACGACGATCCTGGTCGGCAAGGATGGCGGCAAGAAGGTGCAGCTTCAGGGGGAGGTCGACCTCCAGGAGATCTACGCCACCATCGACAGGATACCGATGCGCCAGGCGGGCGACGACTGAAGGGCCGACACTGTATGGCGACCGACGCCCTTGCCCGCCGGCGCCCGCCGACGAACGATGGCAGCGACCCCGTCCACGCTCAGCGCCATAGCGCGAGTTGACGCAGATAGGCTCGCCGCGCCTGCTGGGGAGAGACCGGAGAGAGCCGTATCGCCGTGCCGGGCGCGCACTGCCCGAGACGCGCGCAGGCCATGGGCGACAGCGCCCCCAGACGCGGGTAGCCGCCGATGGTCTGGCGATCGTTGAGCAGGATGATCGGCTGGCCATCCGGTGGGACCTGGACCGCGCCCAGCGGGATGCCTTCCGAGATCATGCCCCCCAACCGACAGCGTAACGCCGTGCCGGTCAGGCGCACGCCCATGCGGTCGGCTCGACTGTCCACCTGCCAGGCCTGATTGAAGGCCGCGAACAGGCTGGCACCATCGAAGTGCGCAATCTGCGCGCCGGTGACCAGCTCGAGCGTGGCCTCCTCCTGCGGCATGGCCGGCGCGAATGGCATCTCGCGGGTATCGGCGGTCGCCGAGGCCGCGATCAACCGATCGCCGACCCGAAGCGCACTCCCCCGCCCATCGAGGCCACCCAACTGCTCACGGGCGACGGTCGAGAGACTTCCCATGAAAGGTTCGGCATCGATTCCGCCCGGCAACGCCAGGTAGGCGCGCAGCCCCGCCCTGGGCTGGTCGAACGCCAGCACCTGCCCCGGTTCGAGAACGAAGCTGCCGTTGGCGGGCAGTGCCTCACCATCCCGCGTGGCGCCGAGATCGGCACCCGCGATGGCCACCGGCATCCGGCTCGTGGCCTGCAGCTTCAACCCGCCCATGGCGATCTCGATGCCAGCGGCATCCGGCGCGTTGCGGAGCAACCAGTTGGCCCAGCCCAGCGAGATCCAGTCCAGCGCTCCGCCTTGGGTCACGCCGAGATGGCGGGCGCCGAAGCGGCCAGCGTCCTCTACCAGCGCCAGCGGCCCGGTGGCCTCGACGACGAGAGCGGCACTCGTTGCCCGGGAGATTTCTGGCGTCGCCATCAGCGCTCCTCCAGCGGCGTGGTGTCGCCGCCCTGTTCGATGAAAGCCTCGCGGCTGATCGGTTCGAATCGGACCCGATCGCCCGGACGAAACAGGCTGATCTCATCGCGCTCGCGATCGAACAGCTCGACGGCGGTACGGCCCAGGATGTTCCAGCCACCCGGCGAGCGCATCGAGTAGATGGCGGTCTGGCGTTCGGCGATTCCCACGCTGCCCGCCGCCACCTTCTGTCTCGGCGTCTTCAATCGCGGCGTGGCCAGGCTCTCCTCGATCATGCCCATGAAGGCGTAGCCGGGGGAAAACCCGAGGGCGAAGGCGCAATAGTCGCGACCGGTGTGGCGACGCACGATCTCATCGGTATCGACGCCCAGGCGCTCGGCGACCCGGGTGAGTTCGGGGCCGACACTGTCGTCGTACCACACCGGAATGCGATGCTCCCGACCGGCCTCGGTGGAGGCCGGTTCGAGCCCTCGCAGGGCTTCGCCGACCCACTGCCTGGCCTCGCGCTGGGAGAGCCGGGCCACATCATAGTGCACCAGCAGCGTGGTATAGGACGGCACCAGGTCGATCAGCACCTCTCCGAACCGATCCCGCAGGGCGTTGTCGGCGGCCAGGATCCAGGGCATGTGCGCCTCGTCGATGGCATCGAACAGCCTGACGATGAGGGCATCCATGCCGACCGTTTCGATACCGAAAGAGGGCGAGACGACGGGGGAAGGTGATTGACTCATGCGTCCGCCAACCGCTGGAAGGCTTCGCGAATGGCTTTCACCGCCGCCACGGACTCGGCATTGTCGCCGTGGACGCACAGCGTATCGGCAGGCAGTCGCAGCTCGCTGCCATCGTCCGCGATCAACGGCTCGCCCTTGGCCAGGGCCACGGCCTGCTCGACGATGGTGCCGCGATCGTGGTGCACCGCACCCGGAAGACGCCGCGAGACCAGGTGTCCCCTGGCGTCATAGGCGCGGTCGGCGAACGTCTCGAACCACAGTGTCACGCCCATCTCCGCGGCCAGTTCGCGCACCGGTCCGGGGTTGGCGGTGGACATCACCAGCAGCGGCAGGTCCCGATCGTATCGAACCACCGCCTGCATCGCCGCCCGCAGCAGATCGAAGTCGCCGGCCATGTCATTGTAGAGCGCACCGTGTGGCTTGACGTACTGGATACGGGTGCCCTCGGCGCGACAGAACGCTTCCAAGGCACCGATCTGGTAGAGCATCAGGTTCTCGACCTCCTGCGGCGAACAGGCCATCGAGCGGCGACCGAACCCCATCAGGTCGGGATAGCCTGGATGCGCACCGATTTTCGCCCCATGGGACACGGCCAGCGCCACGGTCTTGCGCATGACGTCGGGATCGGAGGCATGAAAACCGCAGGCGATATTGGCACAATCGACGAAAGGCATCGCCTGTTCGTCGAGCCCTAACGCCCAGTTGCCGAAACTTTCACCCATGTCGCAGTTGAGCAGGGGCGCGCGCATCGCATTACCTCGTATCGTTGTTGTAGGAAGTCCCGCCTGGGGGCCCATCGCCTCAACCCACTTCAGAAAAGCCCGCCAAGGCAGGACTTTCAGAAGAGAGCCGTGGAAGCTGGCCCCTCGAAGTGGCATCACTGCACTTTAGGAAAACGCCAGCCGCAGGGTCCAATCGTTTTTCGCGATGCGCAGTATCGGCGCAATCTTTCATCCATCACGCGATGCTGGTCCACACGCGCGGGAGAGTTGACGTTCACGGCGCCGCGCCGAAGAATCGGCCATCCGCTTTCGAGTACGAGATCCCCTCATGTTCGACTTCAAGGAGCTCGAAGCCTTCGTCTGGGTCGTCAGGCTGGGCTCGTTTCGCAAGGTCGCAGCGCGCCTGCACCTGACCCAGCCGTCGATCTCCGATCGCATCACCCGGCTGGAGGCGGCAGTCGGCGAGTCACTGCTCGATCGCAGCGCCCGGCCGGTGCAGCCGACACTGCGCGGCAGGGAGTTCTACGCCCATGCAGAACGCCTGCTGGACAGCCGCGAGGAGGCGCTGCAGCTATTCCAGAATCAGGAGGACTTTTCCGGCACGCTACGGCTCGGGGTCATCGAGACCATCGCTCATAGCTGGTTCAGCACCTTCCTGACCCAACTGGCCGAACGCCACCCGCAGCTCACCATCGAACTCACCGTCGATATCTCGCCGGTTCTGCAGCAGCGCCTGGCGGACAACGATCTCGACATGATCTTCGCCATGGATGGTGTCGCCCCCGGGCTATCGGTAACCCAACTGCCATTGGCCACCTACGAGATGGGCCTGTTCGTGGCACCGCAACATGCCGAGCGCCTGCGCCAGGGCGGCGCATCGGCGCTGTCCCGCCTGCCGTTCGTCTCGTTCAGCAAGCTGGCACGCCCCTACGGCGAGCTCGTGGCCTATCTGGCCGAACTCGGTATCGACGATCCCAAGATCCACTGCGCCACCACGCTGATGACCATCGTCCGCATGAGCATCGATGGCGTCGGCATCGGATCGCTACCGGTCTCCACGGTGTCGGACGCCTGCGAGCGCGGCGAGCTGTTGCGGCTGGCACTGCCCACGCCGCTACCGGCGATGTTCTACGATGCGATCTGGCGCACCAGCAGCTATCCCAGCTTCTGCCGGGGGGTCACCCGACTCGCCCAGGAGTGCGCCGCTCGCTACGCCGCGGAACATTCCCCGGATCACGTCGGCGACGGGCAGTGGGAGGAGGTGAAAGTCTGGCCCGATAGTTTGGATAAGAATTAACGATTTGACGCCATCGCCGGCCGACTTGAAGAATGCAGAGGTCCCATGTCCCGAGCATGACCCCTTTCAATAACAAGCGGCGTGCAGGAAGACCTTCTCAATAACAAACGGAATCCAACAATGCGCATACCCCATGTTCAACTGTTGACGATCGCCGTGGCGGGATCGCTCGCCGTCGCGACACCGGCCCTCGCCGACCAGTGGAACCTCGCCTCCCCCTACGGCGATGCCAGCTTCCATACCCAGAACACCAAGCAGTTCGCCAAGGATGTCGCCGACGCGACGGATGGCGAGCTGACGATCAACGTCCACAGCGGTGGTTCGCTGATCAGCCACGCCGAGATCAAGCCTTCCGTGCGCCGCGGCACGGTCCAGGCCGGCGAGATATTCCTCTCCACGCTCTCCAACGAATCGCCGATCTACGAAGTCGACACGTTGCCTGGGCTGGCCGGCAGCTACGCCGACGCCTACGACCTGTGGCAGGCCTCCAAGCCGATCATCACCGAGCTCTTCGCCAAGGAGGGGTTGATGCCGCTGTACGCGGTGCCGTGGCCGGCGCAGGGCATCTACACCGATTTCGAACTGACCGATGCCTCCCAGTTCGAGGGCCTACGGGTCCGTGCGCCGAACATCAACACCCAGCGCTTCGTCGAGAATCTGGGCGGCATCCCGACCCAGACCGAGGAAGCGGATATCCCCACCGCGTTCAGCACCGGGCGTGTCGACGCCATGATCACCTCGGTATCCACCGGCAAGTCCATGTCGGCGTGGGATTACGTGTCGAACTACAGTGATGCCAACCTGTGGTTGCCGAAGAACATCGTCTTCGTCAACAAGCGCGCCTTCGATCGTCTCGACGACGCCACGCAGAAGGCCGTTCTCGACGCCGCGGCCAAGGCCGAGCGGCGCGGCTGGCAGATGAGCAAGGAAGACAGCGCCGAGAGTGCCAAGGCCCTCGAGTCTCATGGCGTCACCGTGAGCGAGCCCAATGAGAAGCTCCAGCAGCAATTGAAAGCCGCCGGCCAGAAACTGTTCGAAGACTGGCAGGCACGCGCCGGTGATCAGGCCCAGCAATTGGTCGATCGCTACCGCGAACGCCAGGCCAAGCAGAGCCAGTAACGCCCATCACGAGGCCCGCCTTGGCGCGGGCCATCCGTTTGCTTGGGCTGTCTCCACTCACACCCGGTGAGTCTCCGTCATGACCTTCAGACTGAATCCGCTCTACCGGCTGGGCGCCTGGGGCGCCGCGGCCTGCATGCTGGCGATCTGCGCCATGGTCACGTTACAGGTACTGCTGCGCTGTCTCGACGCCGTGCTGGTGCTGGTCGGTGCCAGCCGCCTCGGCTACGAGATCAGCGGCGTCTCGGAGATCGCCTCCTACCTGCTGGTCGGCGCCACCTTCCTGAGCCTGGCCTACACCTTCACTCATCACGCTCATATCCGCGTCACGCTGGTCATTGCCCGTCTGCCGGCGGCGACCCGAGTGTGGTGCGAAGTGGCGTGCCTGGCGATCGCGCTGGCACTCAGCGCCCTGCTCAGTTGGGAAGTGATCGGCCTGATCCAGGAGAGCCTCGACTACGGCGACGTCTCCGCAGGGCTGATGGCGATTCCGCTGTGGATCCCCCAGACCGTCCTCGTCGTCGGCCTAGCGCTGCTCTGCCTGGCGCTGCTGGAAGCGCTGCTGACGACGCTGAAGCAAGCGGTGACGGCGCCGTCGCGCTACGTGGCCCCCGGCGACAACGACGACTTCGGCGGTGAGTGACACTTTCGCCGGCTGATGACGCCTCCAACAAGAATCCGAACCGAGGTATCGACTCGTGCTCACGCTCAGTCTTGCAACGCTCTTTACCCTCGCGATCCTGCTCGGCGGCGGCGTGTGGATCGCCTTCGCCCTGCTCGGCACCGGCTGGATCGCGCTGACCGGCTTCTCGAGCTTCGAGGTCGGCCCCATCCTCGCCTCCGACTTCTGGGGTGCCAGCTACGGCTGGGACCTGACCGCCCTGCCGATGTTCGTATGGATGGGCGAGATCCTGTTCCGATCCGGGCTTGCCGACAACATGTTCCGCGCGCTGTCACCCTGGCTCAACCGCCTCCCGGGGCGACTGCTGCACTCCAACATCATCGGCAGCGGCCTGTTCGCCGCCGTCTGCGGCTCCTCAGCCGCAACCTGTGCCACCGTCGGCAAGATGACGTTGCCCGAGCTCGAGCGTCGCGGCTACAGCGAGACGCAGGCGATCGGTACGCTGGCCAGCGCCTCCACCCTGGGCCTGCTGATTCCGCCGTCGATCATGATGATCGTCTACGGCGTGGTCACCGAGCAGTCGATCTCGCGCCTGTTCATGGCGGGAATCGGTCCAGGTCTGCTGCTGCTGGCACTATTCATGCTCTACCTGGTGATCTGGTCGCTGACTGCCGGCAGGCGCGGCGGCGCGGGACACGCCGAAGCGCCGATGCCGTTTCTCGACAAGGTCAGGAACAGCTGGCGGCTGATCCCGCTGCTGGTATTGATCGGCGGCATCCTGGGCAGCATCTATGGTGGCGTCGCCTCCCCCACCGAAGCGGCCGCGGTGGGCGTGGTGCTGTCGATGATCATCGCGCGCTTCAACGGCCACTTCGACAAGTCGATCTTCCTGGCGTCGATGTTCGCCGGACTGCGCACCTCCTGCATGATCGCGTTCATCATCGCCGGCGCCTCGTTCTTGTCGTCGGCCATGAGCTTCACCCAGCTGCCGACGCAGCTGGCCAGCGCCATCGCCGCGATGGGACTGTCGCCCAACGTGCTGCTGGTGATGCTGACACTGTTCCTGCTGGTGCTGGGCTGCTTCCTTGACGGCATCTCGCTGATCCTGCTGGTGACCTCGATCATCATGCCGTTGATCAACGCCGCCGGCATCGACCCGATCTGGTTCGGCATCTATCTGGTGATCGTGGTGGAAATTTCGCAGATCACCCCACCGGTCGGCTTCAACCTGTTCGTGATCCAGGGGCTCACCGGCAAGAACATCTTCACTATCGCCAAAGCGACCCTGCCGTTCTTCCTGCTGATGCTGTTCGCCATCGTGCTGATGCGGGCCTTCCCGGAGATCGTGCTCTACCTGCCGCAGGCGATGAATCGCTGACACCGCGAGCCGCGAAATTCAGCATGTGCTTGTCGCATGAGGAAAGGGCCAGCAACATCAGTCGCTGGCCCTTCTCGTAGCTCGTGTCTCGCAGCTGTCGTCTACTCGACGAAATCCTCCACCGTATGGCGGTATCCCAGCATCAATGAGTCGGCGACATGCCGGAACGGGCTGACGTCGACATCGGAACGGCCCTCGGCAATCAGCTCGGCGAAACGCGCATAGAGCCCGGCGTACTCCGCGTCTGGGCCTTCCTCCTGCAGCTCGCCGTCGATCAGCAGCCGGCTGCCACCCGCTTCCAGCGTCAGCCGCCCGGCATCGGTCTCGACATGAATCTCCCAGATCGGCGGGGTGCCCTGCTGGCGAAAGTCGAAGTCGGCGTGGATCGGCACGTCGTCGCCGTCGACGAAATCCAGCGACGCCGCGATCGGCGTCTGGCAGTTGCCGGGCACCTGCAGCTGGGCGTCGACCAGGTGGAACGGACGCGGCAGGATCGCGGTGGCGATCGACAACGCATTGATGCCGGGATCGAATACGCCCATGCCGCCCGGCTGCCAGATCCAGGCCTGCCCCGGATGCCAGACCCGCACGTCCTCACGCCACTCGATCTCGACACCGCGAATCTGGCGTTCCGCCAGCCAGCGCTTCGCTCCCGCCACCCCATGGGCATGCCGGGAGTGCCAGGAAGCGAACAGCGTGACGCCATGGCGTTCGGCCTCCTCGCGCAGCGTCTCGATCTCGGCCAGCGTGGCGCCGGGCGGTTTCTCCAGCATCACGTGCTTGCCGTGGGCCATCGCCAGTCGCGCCTGCGCCGCGCGTACGCCGGCGGGGGTGCACAGCGACACGGCATCGATCTCCGGCCCTTGCGCGAGCAGCGCCTCGAGGCTTTCGAAATTCGCCACCTCGGGCACGGAGGCGTTGCGACTGGCAACGGCCGTCAGTCGATGGCGGGGGTCATTGGCGATGGCCGGATGGTGCTGGTCGCAGGCAATCTTGCCGTAACCCACGATCGCGAGGCGAAGAATGTCCATGACAGGTCCTTGTGAATAGCAGCCTGAAAATCAGAAGCCGCCCGGCATTGGCATACCGAGCGACCTGGGAAAGAGAAACGGCCCCGACGACGCCCTCAGCGCAGCAGATAGACGATGATGGCGGTGAGCGCCGAAACGATGGCGATGCCGATCATGACATCGCGGGGTACTCGCTCCAATCCCTCTTTGGCGATGACCGCGATATGCGCATCATCGCGGCCCGGCCGATCGCTGGCGCCGAGTCGCGTCATCCAGAACCAGGTGAACAGCGCCGTGGCGGCGAACAGAATGCCACCGATGATGGTGAAGTGAATCGGCAGCACGCCGGTCTCCACCAGCACGAACAGCACTGCGCTGAGCGCATGGCCACTGGCTAGCCCTCGCAGTGCCGCCGACGACCCCAGCGACTTGACCCACAGCCCCATCAGGAAGGTGGCCACCAGCGGCGACGCGACGAAGGCGAACACCTGCTGCAGATACGCCCACAGCCCCGAGAAGTATTGGATCATCGGCCCCCAGAGGGCGGCGATGGCAGCCAGAATGAAGGTGCAGATGCGCCCCCATCTGGCCAGTTGGGCATCGCTCAGGCTGGGCCTGGCCGGTTTGATGAAATCCAGCGTCAGCAGGGTCGCCGAGGAGTTGAGCGTCGAGGAGAGCGTCGACATCAGCGCCGCGATCAGGCCGGCCAGGATCAGCCCGGTAAGGCCGGTCGGCGTGAACTCCTGAACCATTCTCGGATAGACCTGATCGGGGTGTTCGAGCCCCGGCAACAACGGTATCACCATGGCCCCGGGGATGGTCATGATAAAGATAGGCAGCAGTTTCAGCGCCGCGGCGAAGATCGAGGCCCGCCCCGCCGCCTGGATATCCCGCGCGCCCAGCAAGCGCTGCACGACATACTGGTTCATGCTCCAGTAGTAGAAGCCGACGATCGGCACCCCGGTGATCAGGCCGAGCCATGGCACGCTGGGGTCGTCCAACGGCCGAATCAACGACAGTTTCTCCGGGCTCACCGCCTCCTTGACCGTCGACCAGCTGTAGTCGAAGTGGCCGAAGATGATCCAGGTCATCGCCGCCGAACCACCGATGAGCACGCAGGCCTGCATCACGTCGGTGTAGACCACCGCGCGCAGCCCGCCAAAGGCGGTGTAGATGCTGGTAAACAGCGCCAGCAGCGCGCACACCTCCCACAGGTTGGTGCCGGGGATGAACGTGGTCACGATCAGGCCGCCGGCATAAAGGGTGCCGGCGGTATCGAGAATGATCGACAGAAACAGCGTGATGACCGAGAGATACTTGCGCAGCCTGGAATCGAAGCGCCGCTCCATCAGTTCCGGCATGGTGGTGACCCGGGCCCGCATCAGCACCGGCAGCACGAAGATCGCGGTGAACATCAGCACCACGCCAGCCATCCACTCGTAGTTGGCGGCGGAGATGCCGTGCTGGTAGGCGGCCCCGGGCAGGCCGATCAGCGTGTCCGAGGAGATATTGGAGGCGAACAGCGAGAAGCCGATCGCCAGCGGCCCGAGGCTTCGCCCGGCCAGAAACAGCTCCTCAGGCGTTGTCTTGCCTCTGGCCGTCTTGTAGCCGATGAAGGTGACGATCACGAAGTAGGCGGCGATGACCGCGAAATCCCAGAATTGAAGATCTTCCATGAGAGCGTTCGCTTTATGTCATTGGTTGTTGTGATAAGCGATAACGGCGGCGGCGAGCGTGGGCGCACCGCGTCGTTACGGGCACGAGCGTCCCGCTAAGATTTCAGAGTAGCCAGCGACTCGGCAGAATTCCATTTCATGACAGCGAGTTGCATCCCGCAAAGAGGTGCAAGGCGCCCGCCGAAACCCGACGAGCGCCTTGATATCGCCCGCGGCAGAGCTCGCCAGGCCAGGCGCGTTTGGCAGCAAAACAAGACTAATGTCTAATTGGTATGCACCGGCAATGCCGCCGCCAGGACCCGAGCAACGTGCAGCGCCTCGCGCCCGGCGCCATCGAGAATCTGGTGCCGGCAGCTGGTGCCATCGGCCACGATCCAGGTGTCTTCATCCGCCTCGCGCACCGCCGGCAGCAACGAGAGCTCCGCCATCTGGCGTGAGGCATCGAGGTGTTCCGCCTCGTAGCCAAAACTGCCGGCCATGCCGCAGCACGAGGAGGCGATCGCCTCGACCTTGAGTTCCGGAATCCAGCCCAACACCGTCGTCACCGGGGTGAAGGCGTCGAAGGCCTTCTGATGACAGTGACCGTGGACCTTGGCTCGGCCGACCGCCAGCGGCGCGAGCTCCAGCTTCAGCCGTCCCGCCTGCTTCTCCGCCACCAGAAACTCTTCGAACAGCATGGCGGCATCCGCCAGCCGTGTGGCCTCATCCCCCAAACCGTAGTGCAGAAACTCGTCGCGTAGCGTGAGCAGGCACGAGGGCTCGAGCCCGACGATCTTCACGCCTCGCTCGACGTAGGGCATCAGCGTCTCCAGCGTGCGCTGCGCTTCCTGCCTGGCGCGATCCACTCGCCCCGCTGCCAGATAGGTTCTGCCGCAGCACAGTGGCCGTTCACCCTCGAGGATATTGAAATGAACCCGATAGCCCGCGGCTTCCAGCACGCGCCTTGCCGCGGCCGCGTTGTCTCCCTCGAAATAGTTGTTGAAGGTATCGACGAACAGCACCACTTCTGCGACCGGAGGCGACCCCGAACGGGGCGCTTCATCCCTCGCCGCCCGCCGTGTCGTTCGGAGATAATCGCCGGCAAAGATCGGCAGCGACCTCGCCTCGGCGAAACCGAGCCAGCGCTTGGCACGTCCTCCCAGCCAGGAGACGTTCTCGACACGCGCGGCGAGGCGACCGACATGTCGCATCCAGGGCGCATAGCGCGGCAGCTCGGAGACCAGCCTGTCGCGCCATCCCAGGCCACGCGCCTTGACCCGTGCCGCGCGGGCCTCGATCTTGAACTTGGCCATGTCGACGCCGGTCGGGCAGTCGCGCTTGCATCCCTTGCAGGAGACGCACAGGTCCAGGGTCTCGGCGACTTCGTCGCTGGCCAGGCCGCGATCGCCGATCTTGCCCGACAGTACCAGCCGCAGCGTATTGGCACGGCCCCGGGTCAGGTGGCGTTCATCGCGACTGATCCGATAGCTGGGGCACATGGTGCCCGCATCGAACTTGCGGCAGTGGCCATTGTTGTTGCACATCTCCACCGCCTTGGCGAGCCCGTTGGCCGGGTCACCACCGCTGCCGGGGCCGCCCAGCTCGCCGCTCAGCGGGTCGCGGGTCACGTCCCAGGCCGACCAGTCGAGTTCGGTGGCCACCGCAAGGATCTGGTGGTCGGCGGGGAAGCGGAACAGCCGGGCGTCGTCCATCTTCGGCGTGTCGACGATCTTGTTGGGGTTGAAACGGTTGTCCGGATCGAACAGCCGCTTGATCTCGCCGAAGGCGGCATCGAGCTGCGCGCCGAACTGCCACGCCACCCATTCGCCGCGGCAGATGCCATCGCCGTGCTCTCCCGAATAGGCGCCCTTGTAACGGCGAACCAGTTCGGAGGCTTCCTCCGCAATGGCACGCATCTTGGTGGCACCGCCGCGGCGCATGTCGAGAATCGGCCGCACGTGCAGCGTGCCGACACTGGCGTGGGCGTACCAGGTGCCCTCGGTGCCGTGGCGATGGAAGACGTCGGTCAACTGCTCGGTATATTCGGCCAAGTGCTCGAGTGGCACGGCGCAGTCCTCGATGAACGAGACCGGCTTGCCGTCGCCCTTCATGCTCATCATGATATTGAGCCCGGCCTTGCGCACGTTCCACAGCGCCGACTGTTCGGCTCCCGACTCCAGCCCGACGACGCTGCCCGGCAGCCCCAGGTCGCCCATCAGCGTCTCCAGCGCTTTCAGCTGGTGCAGCTGCGAATCGAGACTCTCGCCGGCGAACTCCACCAGCAGCATCGCGTCCGGGCGCCCGATCAGCGACTTTTCCACCGTCGGTCGGAACGCCGGATTCTCCAGCGCCAGCTCGATCATGGTGCGATCGACCAGTTCCACCGCGGCGGGGCCCAGTTCGACGATATGCTGGGTCATGTCCATCGCCTGGTAGAAGGTCGGAAAATTGACCACGCCGAGCACCTTGTGCACCGGCAGCGGCGACAGCTTCAGGGTCAGCTTTCGCGTGAACGCCAGCGTCCCCTCCGAGCCGATCAGCAGGTGGGCGAAATTGGCCCGGCCCTCGGCGTCGTAGGGAATCGGATTGCGGCAGTCGAACAGATCCAGGTTGTAGCCGCCGACCCGGCGAAGCACCTGCGGATAGTGCTCGCGGATCGCCGCCGCCTCGCGCTGCATGATCGCCGCCACCGAATCAGCCAGCCCCGCCAGGGCCGAGCCGGGCGCGATCTCGTCGAAGCGGCCGAAAACCGCCTCGCGGCCATCCGCCAGCGTCGCTTCAAGCCCCAGCACGTTGTGAACCATGTTGCCGTAGCGGATCGAGCGCGAGCCGCAGGAGTTGTTGCCGGCCATGCCGCCCAGCGTGCACTGCGCCGAGGTGGAGACGTCCACCGGGAACCAGAGCCCGTGGGGCTTGAGCCAGGCGTTGAGATGATCGAGCACCACGCCCGGTTCCACCGAGACGGTGCGCGCCTCGACATCCAGCTCGCCGATGCCGGTCAACCAGCGACTGGTGTCGATCACCAGCGCCTCGTTGACGGTCTGCCCGCACTGGCTGGTGCCGCCGCCACGCGGCAGCACCGGCGCCCCGAAATCGCGCGCGACCTCCAGTGCCAACGACAGGTCCTGCTGGTTTCTCGGCACCACCACGCCCAACGGCATGATCTGATAGATCGAGGCGTCGGTGGCATAGCGTCCCCGCGATCCGGCATCGAACGCCACTTCGCCCTTCAACTCGCGCCGCAGCCGGTCCTCGAATTCACTCATGGCGGCACGTCTTGGTTGCCGCGCCACCGGGCTTCTCGGCATCACGCTCATGGCGATCTCCTGTCAGGCGCGGGCAGCATCCGCCTGTGGCTGACCCGTCGGATCATCAGCCGCCAACTTGCGAGCCGCCGGCGTGCCGGGTGCCGGGTTGTCGGCGAAGAAGTCGAGCGCGGCCTGCATACCGCTGCCGAACAATTCGACCCCGCAGAGCTTGAGCCCGGCCTCGCAACCGCCGAGGGTGGCAATCAGGGTCAGGTCGTTGCAGTCGCCGAGATGGCCGATGCGGAACATTCTCCCCTTGGCCTTGCCGAGTCCCGTCCCCAGCGACAGATCGAACCGGTCGTAGATGGTGCGACGCACTTCGTCGGCATCGATACCCTCCGGCGTCACCACGCCGGTCAACACTGGCGAATAGAGCGCCGGCTCCTGGCACTGGATCTCCAGTCCCCAGGCGTTGACCGCGCGCCGGACGCCCTCTCCCCAGCGCTCGTGGCGAGCGAAGACCTGCTCCAGGCCCTCCCCCAGCAGCATGTCCAGCGCCTCGCCGAGACCATAGAGTAGGTTGGTGTTCGGCGTGTAGGGCCAGTAACCGTTGGCGTTGGCGGTGAGAATCTCGTCCCAGGCCCAGAATCCTCGGGGCATGGTCGAGCGTTGACTGGCTTCGATCGCCTTGGGCGACAGCGCGTTGAAACTGATTCCGGGTGGCAGCATCAATCCCTTCTGGGAGCCGGAGACGCTGACGTCGACGCCCCACTCGTCGTGGCGGTAGTCGGCGCTCGCCAGGCCCGAGATGGTATCGACCAGCAGCAGCGCCGGATGGTCGGCGGCATCGATGGCCCGGCGCACCGCGGAGATATCGCTGGTCACCCCGGTGGAGGTCTCGTTGTGCACCACGCACACCGCCTTGATTCGATGCTCGCGGTCTTCCTGCAGCCGCGCCTCGATCAGTTGCGGCTGTACGCCATGACGCCAGCTCTGCGATGCCGGCAGCGAGAGGAACTCCGGCTCGAGCCCGAGTCGCAGTGCCATCTGCTTCCATAGCGTGGCGAAATGCCCGGTCTCGAACATCAGCACCGAATCGCCGGGACTGAGAGTATTGGAGAGCGCCGCCTCCCATGCCCCTGTTCCCGATGCCGGATAGATGATCACCGGGTGCTGGGTCTGGAATATCTTGCGGATGCCTCCCAGTACCTTCAGGCCCAGTTCGCCGAACTCCGGACCTCGATGATCGATGGTCGGCAGGCTCATCGCCCGCAGGATGCGATCCGGCACGGGCGACGGTCCCGGAATCTGAAGAAAATGGCGACCGGAGGGGTGTTGGTCCAGCTCGAGCATGGCGGCGTCTCCAAAGGTGAAGCCAGGGTTGGAGCCTGGGGGATGAAGCCTGGGGAGGTGAAGCAGAGGATCGCTTCACATTGTTTTTTGCATTCATTACGCAATATGCCGAATAATCGCGCGCCGACAAACCACGACATAAGTCGCAGGCCACGATCAGGCGTGCAAAAAGCGAGCGTGGCAGCCGCCTCTGAGGTTGAAGAAGAATCCGGTCCCGCCGCCATGCGCAGTAGCCACGATCGAACGCTTGCGATAGAAAGAAGGAAACCGACAGGGTTCAATGCATGCAGACATCCGACGATACGGCACTCGGCCTCGCCGCCCGACCAATGCGCATCGAGCGCGCCGCGCTGCACGACAAGATCGTGGAGCGGCTACACGACCTGATCACCGAAGGCGACCTGAAACCCGGCGAACGGATCAACGAACGCGAACTGGCCGAGCGCCTGGCGGTGTCGCGCACGCCGCTACGCGAGGCGCTGCGCGTGCTGGCCGCCGAGAAACTGGTGACGATCTCGCCCAACTACGGCACTTTCGTGACCCGCATGACGCGCCAGGAGATTCACGATACCTTCGAACTGATGAGCGCACTGGAGCGTTTCTCCGGCGAGCTGGCATCGCTCAGGATCACCGCGGAAGAGCTGGCGGACGTACGTGAAGCCCATGAGGCGATGCTGGACCATTGGCAGCGCCATGACCTGTCCGCGTACTACCATGCCAACCAGCGCATTCATGACCTGATCAACCGGGCAGCCCGCAACGACGCCCTGCGCCAGACATACCTGTCGCTCAACCGGCGCCTCCATCCGCTGCGGCTCTCTTCCAATCGTTCACAAGCCAAGTGGCGCAAGGCGGTGGAGGAACACCGCGACATGATGGGTGCCCTGGAAGCTCGTGACGGGCCCGCGTTGGGAGCCGTGATGGAGCGCCACCTGCTGGAGAAGCGCGACGCGGTGCTGGCCGACTGGGCCGACGACTGAGCCGACCGGTGGCGTCAGTCGAGACGCTGAAGGAAGGCGGTGCCGCCGAGATTGCGCATCTGGCGCTGGATCCAGGCCGCCCGCTGCTGGACGTGCGCGGAAGGCCGAGATGCGCTCCAGCCGCGAGGATTGGGCAGAATCGCGGCGAGCCGACTCGCCTGCGACACGCTGAGGCTGGCGGCGGAGGTGCCGAAATAGTGCTGCGCCGCGGCTTCCAGCCCGAACACGCCGGTATCCCACTCGGCAATGTTGAGATAGACCTCAAGGATTCGCTGCTTGGGCCACAGCGCCTCCAGCAGCAGCGTGAACCAGGCTTCCAATCCCTTGCGGATCCAACTGCGTCCCGTCCACAGGAACAAATTGCGAGCGGTCTGCTGGCTCAGCGTGCTGGCGCCCCGCAGATCGCCGCCATCCGACCAGTTGGCCAGCGAGCGCCGGATCTGCGACACATCGAAGCCCCAGTGGTCGGGGAAGCGCTGATCCTCCCCCGCCATGACCGCCAGCTTGGCGTTGTCCGAGAGTCGCGACCACGGCTCCCACTGCTGTTCGATGGCCAGGTTGTCACCGTGGAACCACGAACTCACCTTGCGCTCCACCATCACCATCGAGCCGAATACCGGCACGAAGCGAAACACCAGTACGAACAGCACCGACAAACCCACGAAGGCCGCGATGGCGATCACCAGATAGCGAAGAAGCGTGCGCGGCCAACCTGACGGCATGAACGGGAGCTCGTGTTCGAGGAAGTGGACCCCCAGTATAACAAGGGCTTGCTGGCATGGGTTCGTCGCAATCGTCTTGGCGCAACCCAGGCCCCGGCGATGGCGCTGGCAGGGTGCCAGTGGTCCGATTACCGTGTTAGCCGCAGCCACCGACAGAGGATACCCGATGCGGATCGAGGATTTCATCCACCAGTTCAGCCTCACCGAGGCCGAGGCGCCGGTCACGACGACACGTCGGGAGTATGAAGCCCTGCATGCCAGCCGGCGCCGAGCCGACCCGGCTGGAATGCGGGTTCGTGACGAGCGTGTTGCCGACGTCAAGATCCGCCGCTTTCAACCGGCTCGCTGCCGCTCCGGCGTTGTCGTCTATCTCCACGGCGGCGGCTGGAACCTGGGCTCGGTCGACAGCCATCACGGCATCACCGCCGATCTGGCCGAGCGCCTGCAGCGCGAGGTCGTCAGCGTCGACTATCGGTTGCTACCGGAAGCAAGCTACGCGGAGGCGCTGGCGGATTGCCACGCCGTGGTCGAGACCACTGCCCCTGTCGCCGTCATCGGCGATAGCGCGGGCGGCCGGCTGGCGATCGATGTCGCCCATGGCGGTGAATGGCAAGGCTTGCTCGGCCTGATCTATCCGGTGGTGGGAACGCCCACCGCGGCAACGCTGGGCGAGGATGCCCCGCTGCTGTCACGAGCCGACGTGCTGTCGCTGTGGCAGATGGCGGCGCCGGACGTGCCGGCGATCCCCGGCGAGCGCCCGCCCACGCCAACGATCGAGGTGCTGGCAGTCGAGCGCGACCCGCTCACTCGCCCGCTGGAGACGGCGGTAGAGGCGTGGCGCCAAGCCGGCGCCTCGGTGGGCTATCGCCGTGCGCCCGGCATGGTCCACTCGGCGCTGCATGGCCACGCGGAGTTACCGCCAATGCAGATCGCCTGGCAGGATTTCTGCCAGGCGATCGAGCGACGGCTCGAAGGCTCGTAGCCATCCCGTCTAGCTGTCCTCGACGCCTTCAACGGGCCGCCGGGTTTCGAACGCCTCCCGCGGTCAGCTATCCAGCTGCGACTTGACGGCGTCGATGGCGGGTTTGCCATCCTTGGCCGTCACGCCGTCCAGCCACTGGCTCACGGTATCGTAGTGAGCGCGAATCCACTCGCTGGCCACCTCGTCGGCGGGGCGCTCTTCGTGACTGTACTGGTAGACCCAATCGTTCTGGTCGGCGATATCGACCTGATACTGGGAGAAGAAGCGGTAGAGATTGGCATCCTGCTGCTCGAGATCGCCCGGCACCAGGGTCCATACCGTGCTGACGATATCGGCAACGCCACTGTCGTCGGCATCCTTCAGGTAGTAGAGATCGTAGTTGACGTTCATCCAGTGCGGCTCCCAGCCGACGAACGTCACCCACTCGTGATCGGCGATCTTCTGCCCGGCAAAGGCCAGCATCGCCGCGGTGGAGCTCTCCTGCAGCTGCCAGTCGCCGAGCCCGGCCTTGTCCTCGGCAATCGCCTCCAGGATGGCATCGTTGATGCCGGTACCGGCTTCGATGCCCTGGATCTTGCCGTCGAATCGATCCTTGAAGCGATCGAGATCGGCTACGCTGTCGACCCCCGCCTCATGGACGTAGGAGGGCACCACCAGCCCCGAGTTGGCGTTGCTGATGTTGGCTGCGGCGTGGGCCAAGCGCCCCGAGTCGAGCAGCGGCTCGGTCATCTCCTGCTGCACCGGGTACCAGTTGCCCAGGTAGGCATCCAGCTGGCCGTTGGCCAGTCCGTTGAGGATGACGCCCACCGCCAGCTCTTTCTGCTCGGTGCGGTAGCCCATGGCGTCGAGGAGTTGAGCGGCAATCTCGGTCTTGACGGTGACCCCGGGCCACGGCGAGACGCCTAGACGCACCTCGTCGAGATCAGCCTGCGCCGATCCCGCCGTCAACAGTGCCAACGGTAGCGCCGCGGCCAACAGGCGATGCTTTGCCCTCGAGCGTGTTGCTCTGGTCATGAGTCCTCTCCCTTGAGTTGTTATCGAATGAACCTCCTCTACTGTGACCCTCCCGCGGGCCAGGGATTGACTTCAGGCGACGATCGCTAGACACAAAGCGGCAATATCGGCAGCGAATGGTCGATATGGATATGAGCAATAGGTATTAAAGGGAATAAAAAGCCTGATTTATATTCCATGGTAACGATCTTCACCGGGACCGCCATGAACTTCCAGCAGCTACGCATCGTCCGCGAGACCGTGCGCCAACGCTTCAACCTGACCGAGGCGTCGAACGCACTCTTCACCTCCCAATCCGGTGCCAGCAAGCATATTCGCGACCTCGAGGACGAGCTCGGCGTCGAGCTGTTCGAGCGTCGCGGCAAGCGGCTACTCGGGCTGACGACCGCAGGCCGCACGCTGCTCGAGACGATCGAGCGGATTCTTCTCGATGCCGAAAACCTCAAGCGCTCGGCGCATCAATTGGCGAACCGGGACCAGGGCCGGCTGGCGATCGCCACGACGCACACCCAGGCGCGCTACTCCCTGCCGCCGATCATTGCTCGATTCCAGGAGAGATTTCCCAAAGTCCATCTGGAGCTCCACCAGTGTAGCCCCGGGGAGATCGTCTCCCTGTTGAAAGCGGGGACGGTGGATATCGGCATCGCCACCGAAGCCGTCAACGAGGATGGCGCGTCGTTCGTACGCTTCCCGTTCCATCACTGGCACCACAGCATCGTCGTGCCCGACGACCATCCGCTCACCAAGGTGGCCACCCTGACCCTGGAGGCCGTGGCCGACTATCCCGTCGTGACCTACCACGAAGGTTTCACCGGCCGCGCCAGGATCGATCAGGCCTTCGAGAAGGCCGCGCTGGCACCCAATGTCGTCTTGACCGCGCTGGATGCCGACGTGATCAAGACCTACGTCGAGCTCGGCCTGGGGATCGGAATCATCGCGTCACTGGCCTATCACCCCGATCGCGACCGGGGATTGACGCTGCTGTCGGGCGAGTCGTTGTTCCCCCGCAATACCGCCTATCTCGCCCTCAGACGTGGCCACTTTCTCCACGCCTTCGCCTATGAATTTCTTCGCCTGTGCAGCGTCGCGCTGGACGAGGAGACCGTGCAGCTGGCGCTCGCGGCACGCTGGCCCACTAAGTTAAAAATACGATAAACAATTCGTTTTTTATTACTTTTTCAACGGACAGCCCCTCACCTAGAGTCATCCCTTTACATCGCCTACCGATCGACTCCAGGGAACGAAACCAATGAGCCAACTGACTTCGTGGATCTTTGCCGGCGCGCTGGGACTTTCCGCGCTGGCCGCGACGACATTCGCCCAGGCGGAAGAGATTGAGTTGCTCAACGCCTCCTACGATCCGACCCGAGAGCTATACCAGGCCTACAACCCGCTGTTCAGCCACTGGTACCGCGAGCAGACCGGCGACAACGTCACCATCGAGCAGAGCCATGGGGGATCCGGCAAGCAGGCGCGTTCCGTCATCGACGGCCTACCGGCGGATGTGGTGACACTGGCGCTGGGTTACGACATCGATGCCATCGCCGATCGCACCGGCAAGATACCCGAGGCGTGGCAGAGCGCGCTGCCGCACAACAGCGCTCCCTACACATCGACGATCGTGTTTCTGGTTCGCAAGGGTAACCCCAAGCACATTCAGGATTGGGATGACCTGACGAAGGATGGCATCGAGGTCATCACCCCCAACCCCAAGACCTCCGGCGGCGCGCGCTGGAACTTCCTGGCCGCCTGGATCTACGTCCTGAAGGAACAACTGGGCGACCTGAGCAAGCTCGACGATCCCCGGTACGCCGATGAAATCAGCGCCGCACAAGCGGCAGCGCGGCAATTCGTCGGCGACCTTTACCGCCATGTACCGGTCCTCGACTCCGGCGCCCGCGGCGCCACCAACACCTTCGTCCAGCGGGGTATCGGCGACGTGCTGTTGGCATGGGAAAACGAGGCGTTTCTAGCCACCGAAGAGCTGGGCGAGGGTCAGTTCGATATCGTGGTGCCTTCGGTCAGCGTCGTTGCCGAGCCGCCGGTGGCGGTCGTCGAGGGCAACGTCGAGAACAAGGGCGAGGCCGCCGAGAGGGCCGCTCGCGCCTATCTCGAACACCTCTACTCTCCGGAAGCCCAAGCCCTGGTCGCCGCCAACTACTATCGTCCGGTCGATCCAGAGGCTGCCTCGAAAGAGGATCTCGCACGCTTCCCCGAGCTGGAGCTGCACACGGTCGATGAAGTCTTCGGTAGCTGGCGCGAAGCGCAGGCGACCTACTTCGACGATGGCGGTGTTTTCGACAAGATCTATCAGCCCTGACCGCGTGGAAGCCGACCGCTCATGAGCCATCGAAAGACACGGTTACCGGGGTTCGGGCTGAGCCTGGGCATCACGGTGTTCACGCTCTCGCTGCTGGTGCTGATCCCGCTATCGGCTCTCGTGACCCAATCCGCCGGCCTCAGTCTCGGCGGCATGTGGCATGCGCTGGCGGATCGCAGGGTACTGGCGGCATTTCGCGTCAGCTTCTCGACCGCCTTCGCCGCGGCCTTCACCAATGTGCTGCTGGGATTGGTCGTCGCCTGGGTGCTGGTGCGCTACCCGCTACCTTTCAAGCGCAGCCTCGATGCCCTGATCGATCTACCGTTCGCGCTCCCCACTGCCGTCGCCGGGATCGTGCTGACGACGCTGTATGCCCCCAACGGTTGGCTGGGGCAGTTCTTCACGGACTGGGGGATTCGCATCGCTTTCACACCACTGGGCATCGTCGTGGCCTTGATCTTCATCGGGCTGCCGTTCGTCGTGCGCACGGTCGAACCCGTGCTTCAGGAGCTGGACCGACAGCAGGAGGAAGCCTCGACCAGTCTGGGCGCATCGCGCTGGCAGACCTTCCACCGCGTACTGCTACCACCCTTGGTGCCAGCCATTCTAACCGGGTTCTCGCTCGCCTTCGCGCGAGGACTGGGGGAGTACGGATCGGTCATCTTCATCGCCGGCAACATGCCGATGAAGTCCGAGATCGTGCCCCTGCTGATCGTCACCAAGCTGGAACAGTACGACTACGCCGGTGCCACCGTCATCGCGCTGGCGTCACTGGTCGTGGCCTTCATCATGCTGCTGGTCGTCAACGGCCTGCAGCACTGGACACGCAAGCGCACCGGACAGGATTGAGGAGAGCCTCGTGAACAGCACCACCCACCGTCAAATCGTGGCTCGGCAGCAGGCAGATGAAACGCCTCTCGTTCGGTACCTGCTGAGCTTGCTGGCAATGGCGATCATCGGATTATTCCTGATCCTGCCCCTGGTCGCCGTGCTGGTCGAAGCCTTCCGGGATGGCTGGCAGGCCTACATGACCGCCATCACCGATCGCTACACGCGCCACGCGATCGGGCTGACACTATTCACGGCGTTGATCTGCGTACCGCTGAATACGCTTTTCGGCGTTGCCGCAGCCTGGTGTATCGCACGGTTCGATTTTCCGGGCAGAAGCCTTTTGACCACGCTGATCGACCTGCCCTTTTCGGTATCGCCAGTCATCGCCGGCCTCGTCTTCATTCTGATCTTCGGCGCGCAGGGCTGGTTCGACGGTTGGTTCGCCGCCAACGGTTTTCCCATCCTCTTCGCCCTGCCGGGTATCGTCCTGGCCACGATGTTCGTCACCCTGCCGTTCGTCGCCCGAGAGCTGATACCGCTGATGCAGCAGCAAGGCGCGGAACAGGAAGAGGCGGCGATCATGCTCGGGGCCAGCCCGTGGCAGATGTGGTGGACGATCACGCTGCCGCGCATCAAGTGGGGGCTGCTGTATGGCGTGATTCTCTGCAACGCGCGCGCCATGGGTGAGTTCGGGGCGGTGTCGGTCGTCTCCGGTCATATCCGGGGCTCGACCAACACCCTGCCGCTGCACGTCGAGATTCTCTACAACGAGTATCAGTTCAGCGCGGCCTTCGCCGTCGCCACGCTGTTGGCTGGCCTCGCCATCGTGACCCTGATCGCCAAGTCGATCGTCGAGTGGCGCCAGCAGCGCCAATGGGAGAGTGCATCGTCATGAGCATCCACGTTAACCAGCTGACCAAACGCTACGGCAACTTCACGGCACTGGACGACATTTCGCTGTCCATCGACGATGGCGAGTTGGTGGCGCTACTCGGCCCCTCCGGCTGCGGCAAGACCACCCTGCTGCGCAGCATCGCCGGCATGGAGTTCGCCGACAGCGGCAACATCCTGCTTGAAGGCCGCGACATGACGTTCGAGCCCATCCGCCACCGCCAGGTCGGATTCGTCTTCCAGCATTACGCCCTGTTCAATCACATGAGCGTGTTCGAGAACGTCGCCTATGGCTTACGCGTCAGGCCACGTGCCCAGCGTCCCACCGAAGCCGCGATTCGTCAGCGCGTCCATGAGCTGCTCGATCTGGTCCAGTTGGAGTGGCTGGCCAAGCGCTTTCCGCCCCAGCTCTCCGGCGGCCAGCGCCAGCGCATTGCGCTGGCCCGAGCGCTGGCGGTGGAACCTCGATACCTGCTCCTCGATGAGCCTTTCGGCGCATTGGACGCCAACGTTCGCAAGGAGTTGCGAGGTTGGCTGCGTCGCCTGCACGAGGAGCTCCACGTGACCAGCCTCTTCGTCACCCATGACCAGGAGGAGGCCATGGAAGTCGCGAGTCGCATTGTGGTCATGAATCATGGCCGAATCGAACAGCTAGGCACGCCCGCGGAAATCTACGACACCCCCCGCACCCCGTTCGTCTCTACCTTCATTGGCAACGTCAATGTGTTCAGGGGCTGCGTTCGCAATGGCGCTTTCCACAGTGGTAGCTGGCGTCTGCCACTACCCCGGACGTTGGATACGCTCCATCTGGCCGAACAGAACGCCTACATTCGGCCCCACGATATCGAGATTCTCCGGGGTCCGGCGGCTGACTGGGAGGTCAGGATTCGTCACGTCCAACCCATGGGCAGCCGCTATCATCTCGAAGCCATCCCCGTCACCGATGCCAGTGCCGGGCCTGGCCCCGAGACCGAGAGTGGCAGGATCATGATTGAACTGACGCGACAGGCTTTCAAGACGCTGGCACTCGACGTAGGGCATCGAGTCGGCCTCAGGATTCATCACGTTCACTGGTTTCATGGAGCCACCACCCTGCAGTAGTCGATCGACATACCGGCACCTGCTTGACGGGAGTCCACCGCGACCCCTCCAGTCGGGACGCCGTCCCAGGCCGGCCAACGAAAAAGCGGCACGCCAGAAGCGTGCCGCGAAACGATCGACTCTCGGTCCCGACGAGTCAACGGGACCGTGATCGCGCTCAGCGCTTGGCGTAGAGCCTCTCGGCGTGATAGCGCAGGTGCTCGTCGATGAAGCTGGCGATGAAAAAGTAGCTGTGATCGTAACCGGGGTGGCGACGCAGCGTGAGCGGGTGATCGTGCTCCTCGCACACCGCTTCCAGCCGCTCGGGCTTGAGCTGATCTTCGAGGAAGTTGTCCGCTTCCCCCTGGTCGATGAATAGCGGCTGGCGCGACGAGCCCTTGGCGACCAGTTCGCAAGCGTCATACTGGGTGCGAAGACCGACATCGTCGCCCAGGTAGTTCTCGAACGCCTTCTGCCCCCAGGGCACCTGGGTCGGGTTGACGATCGGCGCGAATGCCGACACTGCCGAATAGCGTCCAGGCTGTCGCAGGGCCAGCACCAGTGCGCCATGGCCACCCATGGAATGACCGCTGATCGACTCGCGGCCATTGACCGGGAAGTGCAGCCGTACGACCGAGGGCAGCTCCTCGGTCACGTAGTCGTACATCCGATAATGCTTCGACCACGGCTCGCGCTTGGCGTTGAGGTAGAAGCCCGCGCCGGAGCCGAAATCGTAGCTCTCGTGTTCGCCGGGCAGGTCCAGCCCGCGGGGACTGGTGTCCGGACAGACGATCGCAATGCCCAGCTCGGCGGCGGTCTTCTGCGCCCCCGCCTTCTGCATGAAGTTCTCGTCGTTGCAGGTCAGGCCGGAGAGCCACCACATCAGCGGCACGCGCCCTTCTTCGGCCTGCGGCGGAAGGTAGATCGCGAAGATCATGTCGCAATCCAGCGCCCGGGAGTAATGCTTGTAACGCTTGACCCAGCCACCGAAACTCTTGGTGGCCGAGACCAGCTCCAACTGCTCACTCATCGACATGGTTTTCTCCTGGCAGCGCCGGCAGTATCACCGCCGGCGGATTGGACGCGGTTCGCGCGGCTTCGGGCGCGATAATTCAAATGCCTTTCGCGCGGCTTCGGGCACGCATCACGTCCGGTTTCAGACCCGTGTCACTCGGGCGGCTTCGGGCCCGTATCAATCGGGCAGTTCCGGGCCCGTATCAATAGTGCAGTACGGTGCGGATGCTCTTGCCCGCATGCAGCAGCTCGAACGCCTCATTGATCTGGTCGAAGGCCATGTCGTGGGTGACGAACTCGTCGATCTTGATCTCGCCATCCATGTAGCGCTGTACATAGCCCGGCAGCTCGCTGCGGCCCTTGACGCCACCGAAGGCGGAGCCCTTCCAGACCCGGCCGGTCACCAGTTGGAACGGCCGCGTCGAGATCTCCTCGCCGGCACCGGCGACACCGATGATGATCGATTCGCCCCATCCCTTGTGGCAGCACTCGAGCGCGGAGCGCATCACGTTGACATTGCCGATGCACTCGAAGGAGTAATCGACACCGCCATCGGTCAGATCGACGATCACCTGCTGGATCGGATCGCTGTAATCCTTGGGATTGACGAATTCGGTGGCGCCGAACTGGCGCGCCAGCTCGAACTTGTCCGGGTTGACATCGATCGCGATGATCCGCGACGCCTTGGCCATCTGTGCGCCCTGGATCACCGCCAGGCCGATCGCGCCCAGCCCGAATACCGCGACCGTAGCGCCAGGTTCGACCTTGGCGGTATTGAGCACCGCGCCGATCCCGGTGGTGACACCGCAGCCGAGCAGGCAGATCTTGTCCAGCGGCGCTTCCTTGGAAACCTTGGCCAGCGACACCTCCGGCAGCACGGTGTATTCGGAAAAGGTCGAGCAGCCCATGTAGTGATGCAGCGAGGTGCCATCCTTCGAGAAGCGGGTCGTGCCATCAGGCATCAGCCCCTTGCCCTGGGTCGCACGCACCGCGCCACACAGGTTGGTCTTGCCCGAGAGGCAGAACTTGCACTTGCCGCACTCGGCGGTATAGAGCGGGATGACATGATCGCCCGGCTTCAGGCTGGTGACCCCCTCGCCCACTTCCTCGACGACCCCGGCGCCCTCATGGCCCAGCACCGACGGGAACAGGCCCTCGGGGTCCTTGCCGGAGAGCGTATAAGCGTCGGTATGGCAGACGCTGGTGGCGACCATGCGCACCATTACTTCGCCCGCCTTGGGGCCTTGTACATCGATCTCTTCCAGCGAGAGCGGCTTGCCTGCTTCCCAGGCGACTGCGGCACGCGATTTCATATCAGGTCTCCACTATGAGCTTGAGGAACTTCGATGGGTCGCTCGACATCCAGCCGGCGCCATGGCGGCGCTTTCCAGTCTCAGTCTAGGCGCACGCCGCCAGGCAATAAACCAGGCATTTCGCAGATGATTGTTGCCATGCAACAATAATTGATCTGCAACGCGGAGATGAGGGACTGCATGTCACGCTGGGATGGTATCGAGGCATTCGTTGCCGTGGTTCGGCTGGGCACGTTCTCGCGCGCCGCCCAGTCGTTGAAGGTCTCCAACTCCCATGTCAGCCGGCTGGTCAGCCAACTCGAACAGGACCTGGGAACGCCGCTGCTTTATCGGACCACGCGCCAGATTCGGCTGACCGATGGCGGGGCCGTGTATTACGAACACTGCCGATCGCTGCTGGACGGTTTCAAGGAAGCCGAAGCCGCACTCAACGAACTGCAGTCCCAGCCGCAGGGGCGGCTCGCCATCAGTTGCGCCACCACGTTCGGGGAGCGCTTCATCGCGCCGCTGGTCAACGACTTCCAATGTCGTTACCCGCAGCTCGACGTGCGTCTTCACTTCACCAATCGCACGGTCGAGCTGATCGACGAGGGCTTCGACGTGGCGATTCGAATGGGCGTGCTCAGGGATTCGAGCCTGTTGTCGCGGCGGCTGTGCCAGCGTCGCGAATACGTCGTCGGCGCCCCCGCCTATTTCCAGCGCTATCCGACGCCGCACAGTCTGTCCGAGCTGCCGCACCACAACTGCCTGGTCGGATCGCGGGATAGCTGGCTGTTCAGCGTCGATGGCCGTCAGCGGGAGGTTCGCGTGGAGGGTAACTGGCGGGGCAATTCGGGGCCGGCGCTGCTGGATGCCGCATGCAAGGGCATCGGCCTGGCCCAGTTGCCGGACTACTACGTGGAAACGGCAATCCGCCAGGGCCAACTGACGGCCGTGCTGGACCGCTACCAGTTCACCGACACCGCCGTGTGGGCGGTGTATCCCCGCCACCGCCAGCTCTCCTCAAAGATACGTCTACTGGTCGATTTCCTGGCCACGCGGCTGCCGGAAGCGATTGCCGCCGGTTAGCGATTCGCGCCGTCACTGCGAGCCAACCGGGCCGGCAACAGCCCGACCCGGCACCTCGTGGGCCGTCGACTCAATGGTGGAAGAAGTGATCGATACCGTCGTTGAGGTAGGCATCGCCGAATTCCGCTTCCCGCGCCAGCGCCTCGGGATCGGGCAGTTCCACACGCTGGCGCGAGCGCAACAGCAGCCCCTCTTCCCGGAACGCGGTCAGCGTGCGGCTGACATGCACCGACGACAATCCCAGGGCGTCGCCGAGGTGCTGCTGGGAGAGCGGCAACCGGATGCTGTTGCCCTGGCGAGCCTTGGTGCGATCCAGCCTTACGTACATCTCGTAGATCAGATGCGCGAGTCGCTGGCGCGCGCTGCGGCGAGCGAGGTTGACGAGTCGCTCGGTCAGCAGCGCCTGCTGGTGCGAAGAGATTGCGAAGAAGATGGCCGACAGGGTCAGCGATTCGCGGAAGACATTGATCAACCGGCGGTGCGGGAAATGACAGACGACACCATCCTCGAGCATGGCGACGCCGGTCAGCCGCTCCTTGAAGGCGAACTCTCTCAGGCCGATGATATCGCCGGGCAGGTAGATCTCGAGAATCTGACGGGAGCCATCTTCCATGTGACGGAAGGAGTACGCCCAGCCTTTGCTCAGGGTGCAGAACTCACGGGCGATATCACCCTCCTGCCATAGTATCTGGTCGCCCTTGATTTCCGTCGGGCTCTGCTCGAGCTCGGCCAGCAGGGCCTCGTCGTTATCGGAAAGCTCACCGTAGTGCTTGAAATGACAGATAATGCAACTGTCTTGGCTCATGACCCTTGCCCTTGTTACGTGCTTCCTGGGCCACCGTGTCAGGCCCTGATTCAGGAGGTCGATATTGGCACAGCTAGCGGCGATTGTCGTTATCACGTGTCAGGGTCTACGGCTTGGCAAAGGGCCGGAAATACCAGACCGTCTCCCCCGGAGGTTCAACACTCGATGGTGTTGACAGCCAAACCGCCACGGGACGTTTCCTTGTACTTGTCCTGCATGTCACGCCCCGTATCCCGCATGGTGCGAATCACCTTGTCGAGGGAAACGAAATGCTCGCCATCGCCGCGCAGCGCCATCTGGGCGGCATTGATCGCCTTGACCGAGGCGATGGCGTTGCGTTCGATACAGGGTACCTGGACCAACCCGGCGATCGGATCGCAGGTCAGTCCCAGGTTGTGCTCGAGGCCGATCTCGGCAGCATTCTCGACCTGCGCCGGGCTCCCCCCCAGCAGCTCGGCCAGCCCCGCCGCGGCCATCGCGCAGGCCGAACCCACTTCTCCCTGACAGCCGACCTCGGCGCCGGAGATCGAGGCGTTGGTCTTGCACAGGATGCCGATCGCGGCGGCCGCCAGCAGAAAGCGCACCACGTCCTTCTCGCACGCCCCGGGCTGGAACTTCATGTAGTAGTGCAGTACCGCCGGGACGATCCCCGCGGCGCCGTTGGTGGGGGCGGTGACCATGCGCCGCCCGGCGGCGTTCTCCTCGTTGACCGCCAGGGCGAAGAGGTTGACCCAATCCATCGCCGAGAAAGTGCTGGCGATCAGCCCCTTGTCGTCGTCGAGCGCCATCAGGCGCCGGTGCAGATTCGGCGCACGTCGACGCACGTTGAGACCGCCCGGCAGCACGCCCTGTTGATCCAGGCCACTATCGACGCAGGCCTTCATCGCCTCCCAGATGCGCCACAGGCCGGCACGGGTCTCGGCCTCGCCGCGCCAGGCGCTCTCGTTGGCGAGCATCACCTCGCTGATCGACAGCTTTTCGCGGCGACAGATCTCGAGCAGCTCCACGGCATTGCGGAACGGAAACGGCAGGCGCACGCCGCGAGTGGCGCTCTCGCCATGCTCGGCCTGCTCCTCGTCGACCACGAAACCGCCGCCGACCGAATAGTAGGTGTTGGCGTAGACCGTCGCGCCGCGGCGATCGCTGGCCACCAGCCGCAACGCGTTGGTGTGATACTCGAGGATCTCGTCGCACCACTCGACGTCGCGGGCGGGATCGAAGTCGATACTGTGCAAGCCGGCCAGCGACAACTGATGATCGCGGTCGACGGCGGCGAGCTTGAGCGCCAGCTCGTCGGGATCGACGCTCACCGGCTGCTCGCCCATCAACCCGCCGAGCACCGCGCTGTCGGTGTTATGGCCCTTGCCGGTGGCGCTGAGCGAGCCATAGAGGGTGACAGTCACCCGCTTGACGGGCTGCAGCAGCGCCTGCTCGCGCAGCGTGGTGACGAAGGTATGGGCGGCCTGCATCGGCCCCACGGTGTGCGAGCTGGAGGGCCCGATGCCGATCTTGAACAGGTCAAACACGCTGAAGGTCATGGTCGTCCCCCTGGAGGCGTCGCACTGGAATCAGAAAGCGTCGTTACGAGAATCGATACTCGATGTAGTTTGACTTCAGTGTGATCGCCAGTTAAACCGGTCTCAATCGAATATATCTGCCCGGGGTTTTAGTCAGGCTAAATCATGACCCAGTCTCTCAACGCTCAGACCCACGCCTGGCTGAAGGTCTTTGCCGTCAGCGCCAGGCATCTCTCCTTCACCCGTGCGGCTGAGGAACTGCACGTGACCACCGGCGCGGTGAGCCAGCAGATCAAGCAGCTGGAGGAGCGCCTGGGATTCCGGCTGTTTCGACGCCTGCCGCGGCAGTTGGCGCTCACCGAGGAGGGTGAACGCCTGGCGGGCGCCGTGTCGCAGGCCTACGAAGCCGTCGGCCTGGAGGTCGACCGCCTGCGTGGCGGTGTCATGAGCGGCGTGCTGCGGCTACGCTGCCTGCCCTCGTTCCTGGCCAAGTGGCTGATGCCGAGGCTGCCGCGGCTGCAGGCCCGCTTCCCCGATATCGATCTGCACATCACCGCCGAGGACAGCAACCTCTCGCTGCTCGACGGTGGCTACGATCTGGCCATCGATCTCAACGACGGCCACTACCCCGGCCTTCAGACAACCGCCTTGATCGACGAAAAAATCTTTGCCGTCTGCTCACCGCAGTTGCTCAGGAGAAGGCCGCCACTCACGCATCCCGAGGCGCTGGGTTACTACCCCCTGCTGCACGACGTGACGGCCTGGCGTGGCAGCCACGATTATGCCGAGTGGGAACACTATCTGGGGGCGATCGGTGGCGACCGGGTCAATGTCCGGCGGGGGTACACGTTCAACCGCAACCAGCTGACCGTCGAAGCGGCGATCGCCGGCATGGGCGTGGCGATCGCCCGGCGCACGCTGATCGGCGATGAACTGGCCAGCGGCCGCCTGATCGCGCCATTCGCCGGCTCGGTCGCCACCGGCAAGCGCTACGGGCTGGTCTACCAGCAAGGCGCCCTGGACGACCGCCGGGTCCAGGCGGTTCACGATTGGCTGGAGGAGGAAGCGAGACGATCCCAGGAGACCGCCCCACTCACAGGCGCTGACGACTGACGGTGGCGCGAGCGCGGCGTCAGCGGACGACACCGCGCTCGCGCAGGGCGGCGAGACGCTCCCCTTCCACCCCCAGCGTGGCCAAGACCTCTTCGGTATGCTGCGCGAAGACCGGCGCCGGGCGTCGGATTTGGGGGGGCGTCGCCGACAGCTTGCTGGCGAAGCCAATGGTCTGCATGCGCCCGATCACGGGATGGTCTAGCTCCTGGACCATTCCCCGCTCCCGGTAGTGCGGATCATCCATCGCCTGGGCAAAGTCGTTGATCGGCCCCGCCGGCACCCCGGCTTCGTCGCATCGGCTCAACCAGTGCTGGGTGTCGGCCGTGCACATCAGCTCCTCCAGCAATGACTCCAGGACGTCGACGTTGCGACCGCGATCGCTGTTGGTGAGGAAGCGAGGATCCTCGGTCAAGTCGGGACGTGCCAGCACGTCGTGACAGAACCGCTCCCAGGTACGCTGGTTGGCGCACCCCAGCATCATGTAGCCGTCCCGGACCTTGACCGCCTGATAAGGCGCGGAAACACGGTGCCGCCACCCGGTCGGCTGCGGGACCCGCCCCTCCGCGAAGTAAGCAGCCGCTTCCCAGGTGAACCACGGCAGGCCGCACTCGGCGATCGCGACATCGACCAGTTGCCCTTCGCCGGTCTTCTGCTTGTGAATGTAGGCCGCCAGTATCGAGTAGATCGCGGTGATCCCGGCCCCGATGTCGTAGACCGCGACCCCGGTCTTCAGCGGCCGTCGCCCCGGCTCGCCGGTCATCGACATCAGTCCCGTCATCCCCTGGGCGACCAGGTCGAAGCCGCCCTTGCGCCGATAAGGCCCGGTCTGGCCGTAGCCGGATATCGAGCAGTAGACCAGGCCGGGATTGATCTCCTTGAGCGTGTCGTAGTCGATCTTCAGCGACTGGGTCACTCCGGGGCGATAATTCTCGACCACGACGTCCACTTCCTTCGCCAGCTGGTAGAACAGCGCCAGCCCGTCGGGCTCCTTGAGATTGAGCGAAATGCTGCGCTTGTTGCGATTGATCTGCGCGAAACAGGTGGACTCGTCATTGACGTAAGGGCCCATCTGACGGCTGTCGTCGCCGCCATTGGTCTTCTCCACCTTGATCACGTCCGCGCCCATGTCCCCCAGCACCATGGTGCAGTACGGGCCGGCCATGATCTGCGAGATGTCGAGTACTTTCATGCCTTCCAACGGTAACATGGCGATTCCCCCTAACGGCCTTCGAATGGCGAGCAGCACGGCTGCGACTGGCGTGACAGGTCGGGCGCGCACGTTCCCACCGCGGACGGGTTCGGCATCCGCGCTTGTCGGCGTGTGGGAACGGGGTGCCGGCGCTGGCGCCTAGCGGCCCTGCCAGGTGTATGGCGTCTTGTCGACGAAGCGCCTGACGGCACCGCGAAAGTCGTCGCTGGTATAGCAGAGCGCGATCAGGTCATCGGCGGCGTCATGCGCGGGTCGACGCTCCTCCAGGATTCGGTTGATGCAGCTCTTGGCGGCTCGCATCGTCAACGGCGCATGGCCGGAGAGCTTCTCGGCGAGCTTCTCGGCCGCCTCGTCCAGGGCTTCACTCCCGACGACGGCGTCGATCAGACCGATGGACGATGCCTCCTCGGTCTCGATCGTCTGCGCCAGCATCAGCACCCGCTTGGTGCGCGGTATGCCGATCAGGTCGACCAGCCTCGACACGTTGGTGATCGACATGCAGTTGCCCAGGGTCCTGGCGATGGGAATCCCGAACTTGAGGTTCTCGTTGGCATAACGGAAATCGCAGGCCAGGGCGATGGCCGCGCCGCCGCCGATGCAGTAGCCATCTAGCAGCGCCACCGTCGGCGTGGCGAGCTGTTCGAGGCCGCCGATCATGCGGTCGATCCGGCGCTCGTAGTCGATGCCATCCTCGGGCCCCTTGAACTCGGCGAACTGCTTGATATCGGTACCCGCGACGAAAGCTTCACCCCCCTCGCCGCGGAAGGCGATCAGCCTGACCTCTTCATCCTCGTCGAACCGCCGGCAGGCCTGATGCATGGTCTCGTACATGTGCCAGGTCATGGCATTGCGGGCCTCGGGCCGGTTGAAGCGGATCCAGCCGATCGCACCGCGCTTGTGACAGCGAATCGAATCCTCTCGGGTCATGGTGACGAGTCTCCAGCTTGGTCGGTTTCCGGTCTCAGCTGCCGTAGATCAGGTGCACCAGCAGCAGTGCGAAATCCGGGACGTAGGTGTTGAACAGCAGGACGACGAACAGCACACCCAGGAACCAGAGATTGGTTCGCGTCGTGCGCCAGATATCGGCCTTGGCGATGGAGCAAGACGCGATCAGTACGCTCGCCACCGGTGGGGTCTGCTGGCCGATGGCCAGGTTGAGGGTGACGATCAGGCCGAAGTGGAGCGGATCGATGCCCACCTGGATGATCAGTGGCAGCACGATCGGCACCACCAGGATGATCGCCGCCGCCGAGTGCAGGAAGATCCCCAGGATCAGGAAGATGATGTTGAGCAGCGCCAGGATCACGTACTTGTTGTCGGTCAGGCCGGCAATCGAGTGGGCCAGCTGTTGCGGCAGTTGGGACTCGGTGAGGTAGAGGCCCACCAGCGCGGAGCTGGCGACCAGCAGCATCACCACGGCGGTCTGGATGCCCGCATCCAGGCAGGACTTCCACAGCGTCTTCAACGAGAACTCGCGATAGACCACCGCACTGATGAAGATGGCGACCACCACCGCCAGCGCCGCCCCCTCGGTGGCAGTGACGATGCCACCGAAGATCCCACCGAGGATGATCACCGGGATCAGCAACGCCCAGATCGCTTCCTTGAACGACTTCCACACCCGGCTGGCCTGGAAGCGCCCTTCGGAAGGGAAGTTGTGCTTGCGTGCCAGGAAGTAGCAGACGACAGCCAGGCCCAGCGCCCCCAGCAATCCCGGGAAGATGCCGGCAACGAACATCTTGACCACCGACTCTCCCGACATCACCGCGTAGAGGATCATCGGGATCGAGGGCGGCAGGATGATCGCCAGACTCGCGGCGGAAGAGGAAATTGCCGCGGCGAACTCCTTGGAGTACCCCCGGTTCTTCATTGCCGGGATCAGCAGGCTGCCCAGGGCGGAAACGCCGGCGACCGCGGAGCCGGAAATCTCGGCGAAGAAGATCGAGGAGCCGATGGTGACCATGGCCAGGCCGCCCTTGACGAAACCGACCAGCGAGGCGGCGAAATCGATCAGGCGACGCGAGATACTCGACGCATTCATGATCGCCCCGGCCAGGATGAACAGGGGTATGGCAATCAACGGGAAGTTGGTCGCGCCCTCGAACATGGTCAGCCCGATGTTGGGCAGCGCGTAGACGCCGTAGCTGGAGTACACCGCCACGGCCCCCACCAGCCCGAGCGCGATGGCGATCGGCACGTTGAGCACGATCAACAGCAGCAGTCCTGCAAACATCAAAGCCAGAATCATCGTGTCGCACTCCCTGCGTCGGACTGACTTGCCATGTTCGGGCTCAGCCCCACCTCCTCCAGCTCATGATCGACGAAGCCTTCGCCACGCGCCTGACGGATGACTTCCGGCAGGCGCAGCAGCTCGGCGATGATGAACAGGATCGAGGCGATCGGCAGCGCCGACTGGGTGAACTGCAACGAGACGCTGGTCAGGCTGATCATGGTGGAGCCCGCCAGAATGTGGACGACCTGCCAACCGGTCACCGCCAGCAGCACGAAGAAGGCGATGGTCACCGTCTCCCCCATCAGCGCGACCGGTAGCCGCACCTTCGGCGGAAAGGCATTGACGATGCTGGGGCAGGCAATGTGCGCGCCTTTGGCCGCAGCCAGTGCCGCTCCGTAGTAGGTCAACCAGGCCAGGCTGATCGAGGCGGCCTCGTCGTACCAGGTGAAGGGCGATCCCACCAACCGCGAGAGGAAGCCGACGATGACGATGCCCGCCAGCATCAGCATGTTGATGACGACGATGACCTCGAGCAGGCGGCTGAAACCATCGCGCAGCGTATTCAGGGTTTTCACAGGCGGCTCCTTCGTCCGCCGCCCGACCACGCCCGATCTACCGGGCGCGGCCGGACGCGCGAGTTAACTGGCGGGTTGCAGTTCACGCACCTTGTCGAGCATTTCCTGACCGCCGTCGACGTCCTTGATGAACTTGTCGTAGACCGGCTTGGAGGCGTCGATGAAGGCCTGGCGATCGACCTCGTTGATCTGCAGGCCAGCATCACGCATCTTGGCGAGCGTCTCCTCGTCGAGTTTCGCCCCCTGCTCCAGCGCATAGGGTTCCATCTCCACGGCCGTCTCCTGGAGCACGTCACGGACATGCTGGGGCAACCGGTTCCAGCTCATGCCGGCGGTCACGAAGGCAGGGGTATAGATGTGATCGGACAGCGAAAGATACTTCTGCACTTCCTGCAGACGCGAGGCGTAGGTCTGGACCAGCGGGTTTTCCTGGCCATCCATTGCGCCCGTCTGCAAGGCGACGAACACCTCGGAAAGCGCCATGGGTGACGGGTTCGCACCGTAGCTCTTGAACATCTCGACCCGCCACACGCCCTGCGGCACGCGCAGTTTGATGCCGGAAAGATCAGCCGGCGTTTTGATCGGACGGACGTTGTTGGTGATCTGGCGGAAGCCGTTCTCCCAGACGCCGATGATGTGGTAACCGCGACTCTCGGCGACCGGGTAGAGCTGAGGCCTCACCACCTCGTCGCGGACCTTGGCCATATGGTCGCGATCGGCGATGAGATACGGCATCTCGAACAGCGCGAACTGCGGCGCCACGCTGCTCATCACGGTCGAGGGAAGCGCCAGATCGACGGTGCCCAACTTGAGTTTCTTCAATAGTTCGGAGTCGCCACCGAGCTGACTCGAGCCGTAGACAACCACCTTGGCCTCGCCCGCCAGCTTCTCATTGGCGCGTTTGGCATATTCCTGGGCGACATCGGCGAAGAGCGAATCCGGCTCGCCGACATGAGCGAACTTGATCTGGATTTCCTGAGCGCTGGCGTGGCCGACCCCGGCCAACAGCGCGAGCGCTACCAGTCCAACCTTGAGACTTTTCATCACTGGCGTCCTTCTGTCTTTTTATATTGGCTCGCCTGAACGATGGACCGAGAAAGCGCCGTCCGACTCGTGGCAACGCTCGGCCGATACCCCGCAACGCGAGCACCTCGGGATCCCGCCATCGAATTATGAATTCATAATTCATTTGCAACCAATCCAACATTTGTCTATTGGCGTAAAGTCTCACCATCGGGGTGGGCCCAGCCGTCGGGAGTCACGGACATGCCGTGTAGTCACCAATGCCATGAACTCCGCTCGAGTGATCGTCATGAACGACGCCGACACTCGCGACGACCCCGTTCGACTCATCGACCCGCGGTCGGGGCTGGGGTCGGAGTGGGAGCCGGAGTCGGGAGATGACCAACAGAAGCAGAAAAGCGGACCGACAAGAATCGGATGCGCCCCACCCAAGGCTCGGGAGAGACCTCGACGGGCGCCAGCACTAGCGCGAGGTGAAAGCCGACCGAAGGTGGGAATGGGCCGGCGTCGGTGACGGTTCACGCGGTCTCGGCGAACCGCGGGAGCGAGCGGTTGCCGCCGGCTTTCAGTGCCGGCCTACCGGGGCGCCGGCAACTGTTGCGCCCCGATTGAGGTGGAACTCAGCAGGGATCGGTGCGATCGTCGTCGATCACGCCGCTCGCCGCCGCCACCACCAGCTTGTGACGCAGGTGCTCCCTGAGAATGGTGCCCAGGCGCTCGCCGTCACGGTCCAGCAAGCAGTCGATCATGGCCTCGTGGTCGGCCACGGCCTGCTTCCAGTACTCATCGGTCATGTTGGTGGCGTATCGCACACGCTGAATTCGATAGTTCAAGCTGGCATGAGTCTCCCGGAGCACCTCGTTTCGAGACGCCAGCATGATCGCGTCGTGAATCCTCTGGTTGAACTCGAAATAGGGACGAATTTCCCTGCGCTTGTAGTGCGCCATCATCTGGTAATGCAGCGCCTGAATATCGGCGACCTCCGCTTCGGATATGTAGCGGCAGGCCAGCTCTCCGGACAACCCCTCCAGGGCCCCCATCACGCTGTAGGTCTCTTCCAGCATCTGTCGGGTCAACCGCACCACTCGGGCGCCGCGGTTGGGCAGGAGTTCGACCATGCCCTCGGACGCCAGGACCTTCAGCGCTTCCCGGAGTGGCGTTCGGGAAATGCCGAACTGCTCGCATAATTTTTTCTCGGGAATGCGGGTGCCGGGAAGCAGTTGACCTTCATTGATCATGTCCCGGATACGGGCTGCCGCCTCGCCGTATAACGTACTCTGCTGAATCTTGATCATGGGGCGCTCATGACGGGTTCGTTTTCCCTATTCTCCCAATGGCGCATGGATAGCGCCACCCGAAATGAATTATGAATACAAAACAGAAAAAGGAGAACGATGGAATGCGTAACGTCTACCCGACTCACCAGACCCTGTCGCTGGCCCAGGCTCGCCGCATCATCGACGCCGCTCTGGCCCATGCCGAGGCAGAGGCAATGAACCCCATTACCGTAACGGTCATGGATACCAGCGGACACCCGCTGAGCTGCGACAGAGCCGACGGCTGCGCCACGCTGCGCCTGGCGGTAGCGCACGGCAAGGCAAGGGCGGCGCTGGGCTACGGTATTTCCAGCGGAACCATCGGTCAGCGCAACGAGTCGCGTCCGGCGTTCCTGTCGGCCGTAGCGGCGGCCTCCCAAGGGGAATTCATTCCCGTTGCCGGGGGTGTACTGATTCTGGACTCGCAGGAGCGGGTCATCGGCGCGGTCGGCGTCAGCGGGGATAGCTCCGAGAATGACGAGAAGGCTGCCATCGCGGGCATCGAAGCCGCCGAACTGGGCGTGGGACTCGCCCCATAAGATTAAGAGAATCTTAAAAAACCGGTCAAACGCCGTTTCTTAAGAAACTTAAGCCTGATATTCTTAGTCGGCTATCAATTTTCGCAGGCGTGGAATATGACCGGGTTCTCTTTTGGCGCCGTTTCCGCGAGAGCGGGCGCTTACATCCTCTTTCTCGTGGGGCTCATGCAAGCGGTCCTGATGATCGATGCCAGGCATGTTGGAGCCCCCAACTTTAGCGAGACATCACTGACCGAACTGACCCAAGCGGTGCTGCTGCTGATCTGCCTCATCGCGATGGGGTACCTACGCTATCGCTACCGGGTGCTGCGCTCGATCAGCCTGCTGATGGGAGCGTTCTTCACGATATCTCTGATTCGCGAAAATGACCTGTGGCTGGATACCTACGTTTTCGACGGAGCTTGGGAGTGCCTGGTTGCACTGGTCGGGCTGCCGGCGATCTTCGCAACGATCCGTGCTCGGCACGACTTTCTCGAGGAGTTCGCGCAAGTCAGCAATAGCCTGGGCTTCGGACTGTTCGCGGGCGGTTTCCTGACCACCTACGTTTTCTCGCGTCTCTACGGGCGCAGCGAACTGTGGCACACCTTGATGGGCGAGCACTATCTGCGGATCGTCAAGGATGCGGCGGAAGAGATAACGGAGCTGACCGGCTATAGTCTGCTGCTGTTCGCGAGCATCGAACTGCTGCTGATGGGAAGGGCACTCTATCGAGCCCGGGTGATCCCCGCCGAACGATCACGAGTCACGATGGAGGGCGGCGAGACAGCACCTGCGATGGCAGCAACTTCCCATCCAATGCAGCCCACGTCCGCTAGCCCAGGCACGGGGAGTTCGCTATGAAACGAGAAAGCCGCCGATCCCTGGGGACGCGACGGCCTCGGAAAGCCCCGGAAGACAAGGGTCTCAGTTGTCGGTCACCTTGGGCGGTTCGATCTCCAACTTCTGGGCGGCGATGACGGCCTGAGTCCGAGAGTGGACCCCCAGCTTGCGCAATATCGCGGTCACGTGTGCCTTGATGGTCGCCTCCGACACGTTGAGCTCGTACGCGATCTGCTTGTTGAGCAGACCTTCCGTCAACATGTTGAGCACCCGAAACTGCTGCGGCGTCAGCGATGCGATCGCCTCGGCGAAGCGGGCATCTTCCTCGCTGCCCTCTCCCATGGCATCGGCCAGTTCCGGGGGCAACCAGACCTCGCCCTTGAGCACTTCGCCAATGGCTTCGGCAATGGTATCCAGCGAAGCGGACTTGGGAATGAAACCCGAGGCACCGTAGTCGATGGCGCGACGAACGACATCCACCTCTTCACTGCCCGATACCACGGTTACCGGGATATCCGGCATCTGACCGCGAAGTTGGATGAGCCCTGAAAATCCGTGAGCGCCGGGCATGTGCAGGTCAAGCAGGATCAAATCGGCATCGGGATGGCGAGTGACGACCTCCGTCGTCGCTTCCATGGTGTCCGCCTCGACGATTTCCGCTTGCGGCGACACCTGACGCAATGCCTGATTGAGCGCTGCCCGGAAGAGTGGGTGGTCATCGGCAACGATGAATTTCTGGGCAAAAGCCATTGATTCTCCTCCGGCGCTGTCGAGATATGTGGCGAGATAGCCGGTTCACTATCGCCATCTGGACAAAATAATCCAACTATCGATTAACGGCATGTTACCCCATGCGATCGTGGAATCCCAAGCCTCAAATCAACGCGGGAAAAATCCCGCGATAGTCGGTAGGTAGGAACGTGTCGAGCGGCTAAAAAAAAGTTCGGTCGTCCCGGAAAGCTGGCGCGCTTCCCTCCCTTCGGAGTGGCAGCAAAAGCACCGTGAGGAAAGCCTCTTTCAAGACGACCGAACGACAATCATCAGTCAAAATAAGCTGTCATGCCCCATATTAACTAGTCATATAGTTGTTACCTGGCTGACCGGAAAACCCATGCCCTTCTGGTCCCTGGCAGGTCGTCTCAGGAGCGAACATGGCGATTTTCGATCAGATCCTCCACCACCCCTGGATCGGCCAGCGTCGAAGTGTCGCCCAGGCCGTCGCACTCGTCCGCGGCGATCTTGCGCAGGATACGGCGCATGATCTTGCCGGAACGGGTCTTCGGTAGCCCCGGTGCCCACTGGATCACGTCGGGGGTGGCGATGGGACCGATATCCTTGCGCACCCACTGCTTGAGTTCCTGTTTCAATTCATCGCTGGGCTCGACGTCGTCGTTGAGCGTGACGTAGACATAGATGCCCTGCCCCTTGATGTCGTGCGGGTAACCGACCACGGCCGCCTCGGCCACATGTGGGTGCGCGACCAGCGAGGATTCGATCTCCGCCGTGCCCATGCGGTGGCCGGACACATTCAGAACGTCGTCGATGCGCCCGGTGATCCAGTAGTCGCCATCCTCGTCGCGACGGCAGCCATCACCGGTGAAGTAGACGCCTTCGTAGGTCGAGAAGTAGGTCTGCACGAAGCGGTCGTGGTTGTTCCAGATCGAGCGAGCCTGTCCGGGCCAGGAGTCGAGAATCACCAGATTGCCGTCGGTGGCGCCCTCCAGGCGCTTGCCATCGTTGTCGACCAAGGCCGGCTGAACGCCGAAGAACGGCTTGGTCGCGCACCCCGGCTTGAGATCGGTCGCGCCCGGCATCGGCGTGATCATGTGGCCGCCGGTCTCGGTCTGCCACCAGGTGTCCATGATCGGGCAACGAGCGTTGCCGACGACACGATAGAACCAGTCCCAGGCCTCCGGATTGATCGGCTCCCCGACCGAGCCGAGAATCCGCAGCGAGTCGCGCCGGCTGTCGTCCATGATATGTTCGCCATGCGCCATCAGCGATCGAATCGCGGTCGGCGACGTGTAAAGGATCGAGACATTGTGCTTGTCCACGATCTGGCCGATGCGCCCATGGGACGGATACGTCGGCACGCCCTCGAACATCAGCGTGGTGGCACCGTTGGCCAGCGGTCCATAGACGATATAGCTGTGCCCGGTGATCCAGCCGACATCGGCGGCGCACCAGTAGACCTCGCCCTCGTGGTAATCGAAAACCGTGCGATGGGTCAGTGCGGCATAGAGGAGATAACCGCCTGAAGTGTGCTTCAACCCTTTTGGCGTTCCCGTCGAGCCCGAGGTGTAGAGGATGAACAACGGGTCCTCGGCGTTCATCGTCTCGGCGGGACAATCGGTGGACTGCTGATCGACGACATCGTCGAACCAACGATCACGACCTTCGTGCCATTCGATGTCACCGCCAGTGCGCCGGACGACCAGCACCGACTCGACCACATCGGTACCCTCCCGAGTCAACGCCGCGTCGACATTGTCCTTGAGCGGCACCTGCTTGCCACCGCGTACCGACTCGTCGGCGGTGATCACGACGCGAGACTGGGAGTCGACGATGCGTCCCGCCAGTGCGTCCGGGGAGAACCCGCCGAACACCACCGAATGCACCGCACCGATCCGGGCACACGCCAGCATCGCCATCGCCGCTTCCGGTACCATCGGCATGTACAGCGTGACCGTGTCTCCCCTGTTGATGCCCAGGGACTTGAGACCATTGGCGAGCTGCGACACGCGCTGATGCAGCTCGCGATAGGAGAGGGTCTTGTGATCTTCGGGGTCGTCGCCTTCCCAGATGATCGCCGGCTGATCGCCACGGGAATCCAGATGACGATCGAGGCAGTTGTAGGCGACATTGAGCTCGCCATCCTCGAACCAGCGGATATCGACGTTATTGGAGGCGAACGACGTATTCTTGATGGTGGCAGGCTTCTTGCTCCAGCTCAGGCTGTCGGCCTGTTCCCGCCAGAACCCTTCGGGATCTTCCACCGATTGGCGATAGAGCTTCTGGTAACGATCGCGATCGATCCAGGCATCGGCTGCCAAGCGCTCATCGACAGGATATATGCGCTGCTGTTCGCTCATGCTCCAACCCCCCTTCGTTCGAACCCATTCGACGATGAAAGCCTAGTCGACTCAATGTGATAGACCCTCGCCTGCGCGGTCAGTCAGCATATAACGGCGGCACCGGCCACCCCCTATTAGACCTTCGTATCACCGAGTTTCGACCAACTTGCGACATCGCGCCAATCCCGCCGGCATGGCGATGGGAGGAGATGGGTGGGGTAGTTGTCGCCAGACCGGACAACGGACGCGCTACTCGGGCGGTTCCCGGTGGACGAAGCTCAGCGGCGCTCGGCAGTGACGGCAGCGATAGCGGGTGCCTTTCAGTACCTGCGAATGGCGACGACCGGTAAAGCGGTGCACTGTCTCGCAACGGCAGCGGTAAAGATAGGGCGCGGGGCTGGCACGCGCCACGTCGAAGCGATGGGTAACGACTGGCGCCAGACCGTAGAGATTCCGCATCACCGTCTTCCACTCGTGCCCGTGGGGGCGGGCCTGCCTCCCCTCCTCGAGATGGAACACCAGCCAGTGGGCCATCTCGTGAGGCACAATCTCATCGATGAAAGCCTGCCGATTCTCCTGTAGCAGCGTCCGGTTGAAGCGTAGCCCACCACGCTGGTAATGGGCCTGCCCCGCGCTGCGTCCACGTAGATCGAACCAGATCCGAGGCCGGGGCAGCGCCGGGTGCACTTCCCGCGCCAGCTGCCAGGCCGCATCCGCTTGGCGCAAGAGCCGCCTTTCAAGCGCCGCCGTGTCGAGCGCAGCCAGCGCCTGGGCATCGCTTTCCCCGAGTGCGGGCGCGGGAGAGGAAGAACGCAGATTCGTCATGGGGTGATAGAATGCCGACGACATTCACGGGCGTCCAGCCCGCCAACGCCATCACGCCCCGGAGAGTGACATGCCCGAAGCCCAGGATGACGCCATCGACAGCCAGTCCCCCTTGGACGATGACGCCCTGGCCAGGCTCGACGATTACCTGGCCTCCGAACGCCTCGGCGAGGAAGCGCCCGACCTGATCGGTGTGCACGGCTATCTGATCGCGCTGGCGGTCTCTCCCGGCGAGATTCCCCCGGACATCTGGCTTGCCGAGCTGTTCGAGGGCGAACCGCCGTTCGCGCATGACGCCGAACGCGACGAGATTCGGGGCCTGCTCGAAGCGCTCAAGACCAACGCCGGCAGCATCATGGAGCGTGGCCACCGGATCGAATTGCCTTTCGATACGGAACTGGACGAGGAGGGGGAGATGGTCGCCGCCATCGAGGACTGGTCCGCGGGCTTCATGCAAGGCGTGTTCGTGGACGAGGCGGCATGGTTCTCTCAGGATGAAGCCCATGTGGCCGCCCTGCTGCTACCGTTCATGGCGCTGTCGGGGCTGTTCGACGACGAGCCCGAAATGGCGGAGATGGTGGCCGACGAAGCGCAGTTTTCCGCCCTTGCCGGGCAACTGGCCGAGCTGGCGCTCGATCTCTACCTGCATTTCCGGATCCCGGCGGAGCCGCCGAAAGGCAAGGGCATGGCCAGGACGAAGCGTGTCGGAAACCGCAAGCGCGGCGGCAAGCGCTGAGTTCGTCGAGGCCTATTTGAGACGCGTGACCCAGGCGTTGAGCGTTCCGAACAGCCACTCTTTCACCCGCTGCCACCATGGGCGCTGCGCCCAGCTCGCGGCATCGATGCGCCGGCTGGTGGCGAAGTTGCGTTCGAAAAGCTTGGCCACTTCAGTGGCAAACGCCGCGTTGTCGATCTCTTGATTGGCTTCGAGATTCCACTGGAGGCTCCAGTGGTCGAAATTGCACGAGCCCAGTGAAACCCAGTCGTCGATCACGCTGAACTTGGCATGAATGAAATTGGGCTGAAACTCATAAATCCTGACCCCCGCCTTGAGCAACCGGCCGTAGAATCGCTGACCGGCATAACGAACTCCGGGATGGTCGTGATGACCGCCGGCCAGCAGCAGGCGCACATCGATACCGCGCCGCGCCGCACGTGCCAGCGCGCGGCGAAGACTGAGCGTCGGCACGAAGTAGGGTGTGCACAGCCATAGCCGGCGGCGGGAGGTGCCGATCCGGCTCTGCAGCGAGACACGAATGGCCTGGTAGCGATGCCCTCGGCCCCAGATCGCTCGGCCGCGCATGCCGTCGGCCGACGGCTCGGGCGGCGGCAGGGCCTGCAGAGACGGTGCCAGGCGCGTTCTAGCCCCCTCCCCCCGGGTCAACGGCGAGTCCCAGACGTGGACGAACAGCCGCATCCAGTCCCCGACGACCGGCCCCTGGATGCGCACCGCGACCTCGTACCAGGCGTCGATGAACTCGTCGACGATCCCGAAACCTCCAGTAAAGGCGGTGTCGCCGTCAACGATCACGAGCTTGCGATGGTCGCGCATCAGATTGCCGCCCAGCCGCGTCACCGACAGCGGGTTGAAGAACCTCAGCTCGACGCCACCTTCCCGCAACCGCTGCCGGTCGCTGCGCGACAGCCCCATGCTTCCCACGCCGTCGAGCATCAGCCTGACCTCGACCCCGCGAGACACCGCCGCGACTAGCAGCTCGATGAAACGATCCGCGAGCGTTCCCGACTCCATCAAGTAGAGCTCGACCCACAAATGGTGGCGGGCGCCCTCGATAGCTTCCCGCATGGCCGGCCAGAAACGCTTACCTTCCGGCAGCAGTTCGAATCGATTGCCATCCTTCCATGTCGCTTGCATGAACCGCGCCTCCCTGGTTGCTGCCGATTGACGCACGTTTGGCGTTTCAGGGAAAGCCTGCCGATCCTGTCGTCGCTGCGCCGCGACGATATCGCTATACTCGGGGATTTGCGGGAGAAATGGCGCCGATGCAGGCATCCATGGGACTTCAACGGCTGTGGCACCGTCTGGCCAGCCGTCTGCTCGATCGCTGGCTCGCCTTTCGCCTGGTCGAGCCGGAATCATTCCGGCTCGACGCCACGTGCCCCACGCTCTACGTGATTGCCCGCACCGCCTTGACCGATGAGATCGCCATCGACCGGTTGAGCCGCGATCTCGATCTTCCCGACGCCGGCCAGTGGCATCAATTCGGCCATGTCTCGCTCCCCGGCTGCTTTGCCCTGCCCCGTCTGCGAGGCAGACTCGGCGCGATCCAGGGCCAGCACTCGACTCACCTGCAGCACCTGCTGGATGCGCTCGAGGCCGACACCACACTGGACGCGCAGCTGGTGCCGGTGAGCGTCTTCTGGAGTCGGGCGCCGGGCAAGGATTTCGGTTTCTGGAAGATGCTGGCCGCCGACGACTGGGCCTGGAGCGGGCGACTACGCCGCCTGCTGTCGGTGATCGTCAACGGCCGCCACCTGGAAGCGCACTTCGGCGAGCCGATCCGGCTGAGACCGTTGATCGACGACCCCGAGGTCACCTTGACCCAACGCAAGGTAGCCCGCGTGCTACGGGTCCACTTCAGGCGCATTCGCGCACGCGTGCTGGGTCCGGATATCTCCCACCACCGGACGCTGATGCGCGGGGTGGTCGACAGCCGTCCGGTACGGGAAGCCATTCAGGAGGCCGTCACGGCCGACCGCAGCACCCCGGCCCGCGAGCGGCGGCGAGCCGAGCGCTACGCGCGCGAGATCGCCTCCAACATGTCCTATCCGGTCATGCGCTTCCTCTACGAGTTGCTCAAGCGACTGTGGAACCGGCTCTACGAAGGCGTCGACGTGTACGGTCTGGACGCGGTCAAGGCGATAGCCGGCGAGCGGACACTGATCTACGTCCCCTGCCACCGCAGTCACATCGATTACCTGCTGCTCTCCTACGTGCTCTATCGGGAGGGGCTGATGCCGCCACACATCGCCGCCGGTCGCAATCTGGACATGCCGGTGATCGGCGCGCTGCTGCGTCGTGGCGGCGCCTTCTTTCTGCGCCGGAGCTTCAAGGACAACCGGCTCTACGCCGCGGTCTTCAACGAATACCTTCACCGCCTGATCGCGCGTGGTCATCCGGTGGAGTACTTCATCGAGGGCGGCCGCTCGCGCACCGGAAGAATGCTGTCGCCCCGCCCCGGCATGCTGGCCATGACGCTGCGCTCGTTCGCTCGCGACGCCATCCGGGATGTCGCCTTCGTGCCGGTTCACGTCGGTTACGAGCGCGTCCTGGAGAGCAATAGCTATCTACGCGAGCTGCGTGGCGGCCAGAAGAAGAAGGAGTCGCCCCTCGACCTGCTCCGCGTGCTGAAGCATCTGCGCGAGCCCCACGGACGGGTCACCGTCAGCGTTGGCGAACCACTGTCGCTGGCAGAGTTCCTGAACGAGACCGTTCCGGGCTGGCAGGACGATCCGGTTTCGGCGCGTCCGGCGTGGTTGAATCGCGCGGTGCCATTGCTGGGGAAAACGCTAGCCCGGCGGATCAACGACGCTGCCAGCCTGAATGCCGTCTCGCTGGTCGCCATGACCTTGCTGGCGACGCCCCATCACACCATCGAGTCCGATCTTCTGGCCCATCACATCGGCCTGCTGGTCAAGCTGCAGCGCAGCCTGCCCGGCAGCCGGCACTGCCAACTGCCGGCAGGCGAACCGGCCGACTGGATCGAGCATGTGGCGAGTCTGGGCTTCGTGACACGACAGCCACAGGCCCTGGGCGAACTGGTTACCGCACGCCCGGAACAAGCGACGCTGCTGACCTGGTATCGCAACAACGTCTTGCACCTGTTCATGCACCTGGGGCTGGTGGCGTTCGCCTTTCGCAACAACGCGGCCTTCACGCTGGACGATCTCGATGCGCTGCTGTCGCCGGCCTGGCCGCTGCTGGCCAACGAGCTCTATTTCGCCCCTCCGGTCGATCCACGCGAGCGTCTGAAGGCCACGCTCTCGGCGCTGACCGAGGAAGACCTGCTGCAAGTCACCGACAACGGCTGGCGCCGGCAGCCCGGCCACCTCGAATCCAGCGAGCACCTGAGGCTGCTGGGGCAACCGGTGCAACCCACCCTGGAGCGCGCTTACCTGTTGCTGGCCTCGCTGTTGCGCTACCCCAGCGGCGAATTGACCCGGCAGGCGCTCGAGGAGCACAGCCGTCAGTTGGCCGAGCGCCTGACACTGCTGTCGGGGCTCAACGCACCGGAGTTCTTCGACAAGCGACTTTTCAGCGGCATGCTGGAGACGCTCGAACAGCAGGATTGGCTACGCGTCGAGAACGAAAGACTGTTCTACGACGAGTCGTTGCGACTAACGCAGATGCGCAGTCGAGCCCTGTTCGACCCGGAGCTGCGCCATCGACTGGTCAGATTGACCCGTCAGTGAGCGACTTCCACCGTGCGAGCCGCTTCAGGCCATTCGCCTGGCGGCCTCGCGACGGCGCTTGAGCTCGTAGATCACCGCCAGGCCCACCGTGAACAGGATCATCACCAGCGCCAGTGCATTGACCGCCGGGGTCAGGCCGGTGCGGACCTTGGAGGCGATGTAGACGGTCAGCGTGGTGTCATAGCCGGCAACGAAGAGCGTGGTGTTGTAGTTCTCCAGCGACTGGAGAAATGCCAAGACCGCCGCCGACAGGATGGCCGGCCTGAGGTATGGCAGCAGGATGCGGCGGAACACCTGCCACTGGCTGGCCCCGAGATCCATCGCCGCGCGCTCGAGCGTGCGATCGAAGCGCTGCAGTCTGGCCGCCACCATCAGCATGACATAGGCCGCGATGAATGCGCTCTGAGCAATGATGGTCAAAACGATGCCCCCGTTCACCCCCCAGTCACGCCAGAAAATCAGCGTCGATATACCGATGATCACGCCCGGCGTCAGCAGTGGCGACAGGATCAGCGCGTAGATGAAGGACTTGCCACGACCCTCCACCGTGGTCAGGAAAAGTGCGCTGGCCACGCCGATGGGCAGGGCCAGACACAGCACCCCCACGGCGACCAGCAGGCTGTTGGCCAGCGAATCCCACATCCCTCCGTCGGCCCACAGCGCCGAGAACCAGCGCAGGGTCGTTCCGGTCCAGGGCGTGACGGTGGGGAAGCGGCTCTCGTTGAACGTCGCAGCCGCCATGATCAACAACGGCAGGAAGAGGTAGGCGAAGAAGACCGCCAGATAGGCCTTGAGCGCCCAGGAGAAGAATCGCGAAGAGCTCATTCAGCACCGTTCCTATTTGGCGATATCGCCGAGACCGACCTTGAAGATCCGCATGATGATGGTGACGAAGACGATGCACAGCACCAGCAGCAGGAACGCATAGGCTGCCCCCTGGTTCCAGTCGCCACCTTCGAAGAACCAGTTGTAGATGATCTGCGTGAACCAGCGGCTCCCCGGAGACCCCAGCAGCGCCGGTACCGCGTAACTGCCTGCGGCCAGCATGAACGTCATGATGCATCCGGTGGCGATTCCCGGCTTGGCATGAGGGATCACGATACGCCGGTGAGTGCGCCCCCAGCCGGCGCCGAGATCCCTCGCGGCTCGAATCTGGTTGGTATCGAGGCTCTCGATGGCGTTATAGAGCGGGAAGACCATGAACAAAATATAGGCATAGACCATGCCGACCAGCACGCCAGTGTCGCCATTGAGAAAACGGATCGGACGATCGATCAACCCCACCGCCAGCAACACCTCGTTGAGCGGCCCCCGAAACGCGAAGATGATGTACCAGGCAAAGGTGCGCAGAATCTCATTGATCCAGAACGGAATGATCAACAGCAGCAGGCAGAGGGCCGCCTGACCCGGGGTCGCCACCTTGGCCAGATAGTAGGCCAGCGGGTAGCTGACGATCAGGGTCAGTGTGGTCACCAGGACGCTGGACCATATCGTTTTGAAGAAGATCGCGAGATGGATCTCGTTGCGAAAGAAGGTCGCGTAGTTGGTCAGCGACCAGACATCCTTCGCCCCGCCACGTTCGGCCGGCAGCAGCGCCGGATGAAACGAGTAATCGATCATCTGCCACTGTGGCAGCAGTACCATCACGATCAGCCAGATCCCCATCAGCGAGACGATCGCCATGGTCAAGGGCAGCCCGAAGCGATTATGCAGTTGCCGCCACATCGACGCTCTCCTCATTCGAGTGCCCGCGCTCGACGCCCGGCAGGACCAGGGCCCCACGCGGCGAGTAATCCAGACGGCAGGCGCTGCCTACTTTGAACGGGGACTCGACGCCGGCACTCTCCAGCGCCTGCGGCAGGTGCGCCCGTATCGTCGCCCCCTGCTCCAGCGCGATCTCGAGCGTCAACCATGCACCTTCGAAGTGCTCCGCCTGAATCACTCCGCTGAACGGTAGCGACGAATCGCTGGCGCTACCGACCCGCCACTGCTCCGGCCGCACATAGAGCGTGGCTTCGTCGCCGGGCACGAGCGGCGAGGCGGCGGACCCGCGCAACGGCGCAGGCAATCCCGCATCCAATGTCACCATCCCGCCGTCCACGGCCGTGACACGCCCTGGAAAACGATTGTTCTCGCCCACGAATCCGGCCACGAAATCGGTCCGGGGTTGTCGATACAGTGTCATCGGATCGGCGACCTGCTGGATGCAGCCATCGCACATCACCGCGACGCGATCGGACATGGTCAGTGCCTCGCCCTGATCGTGGGTAATATAGATAAAGGTGATTCCCGTCTTGCGCTGAATCGCCTTGAGTTCGGTGCGCATGTGCTGGCGCAACTTGAGATCCAGGGCAGACAACGGCTCGTCCAGCAGCAGGACGCGGGGTTCCACGGCCAGCGCACGGGCGATCGCGATACGCTGCTTCTGGCCCCCGGACAGTTCGGCGACCGGCTTGTCGCCACTACCGCCCAGTGCCACCAGGTCCAGCAACTCGTCAGCTCTTTCCCGGCGTTTCCTACGGTCGATGCCACGGACTTCCAGCCCGAATTCGATGTTCCGGTAGACGCTCATCAACGGAAAAAGCGCCAGATTCTGAAAGATCATTGCGGTGGGCCGACGATTGACCGGCACTCGAGTCATGTCGACCCCGCCGATGGCGACCGAACCTTCACTGGGAGTGAGGAAGCCGCTGATCATGTTCAGGAGAGTGGTCTTGCCACAGCCGGAAGGGCCAAGAAAACTGAAGAATTCGCCCGAGGCGATCTCCAGGGAGGTCGGCTGAATCGCCGTGAAATCGCCGAATCGCATCGCGACTTGGTTCAAGGTTACGCGACCGTCCATGACGTCCTCTTACGCTCTGTCTGAAAAATGCCTGCGCTCGACCACACGGCGTTAAAAATCGGATGGGTCCACCAGTCCGAGTTCGGCGCCCCCGTCAAAATGCTCATTTATCCCGCGTGAACTGGGACATCAGCGCGGTCCGTCTTTGGCCGATTTGGCCTTGCGACCCACAAGGATGTGGGAAGTGCCTTGGCTCGTCGGGAACGGCCTAGCCATGGCTATCGCTCGTCGATTTTTCAGACAGAGCCTTGCGTGGTATCCGAGCCGGGCAGTTGCCGAATTGCGGCAAGCCCCGTGCCAGCCGGCACGGGATCTTCGCTTGCCAAAAACGATGCTCATGCCGACAGGTATCGATCCTGATACTCATTACGCAACGCGACGTACCAGGGATCCTGCACCGGCCACCACCACAGGTTGTCCAGATCCTGTTGCGTGTAGGAGTCCTTGAAGAATTGACGCGTCGCTTCCGGCAACAGCTCCTCGGCACCGACGGCGGTCGAGTTGTAGCCCGTGGACTTGACGAACATTGCCCCTGCTTCCGGGGTGTAATACCAGTTGATCAGTTCGTAGACCGCGTCGACATTTTGCGCGTTCTGAGGAATGACGAAACCTTCCATCCAGGCTAGCGCCCCTTCCTTGGGCGCCCCGTAGGCAATGGGCTCGCCTTCGCTCTGGAGTCGAAATGCGGTGCTGTCCCAGGTCTGGCCAATCAGGGCGCCATTGGTGCGGAACGCGCCCTGGGCCTCGTTCTCGGTGGACCAGAACTGGATCACCATGTCCTTGTGCTTGACGGCTTCGGCCAGGATGACGTCGAAGTTGGCGCGCATCGCCTCTTCGGTCTTGAACGAGTCCAGCAACGGTCGCGGCAGCTTGCCCTGGGACTCGAGCCACAGGCCGATGCCGATCAGCGCCGAGTGCGCGCGGACCGTGACCCCCTCGCCGATATCGGGATTCCAGAGTTCTCCGTAGCTGAGCGTGGAGCGGTCGATGTCGGTATAGCGGGTGTTGTAGGCGATCGCCTCGGTGCCCCAGTCGGAAGGAGCAAAGTAGCGCTTGTCATCGATCACGCCACCCACTTCCGACCCTTTCATGGCGGTGTCCAGGCAGCCGTCCCAGTGGATACGCGACGTATCCAGCGGCTGGATCAACTGATAATCCAGATAACCGGGCACCCGATCCACCGTCGGCATGATGACGTCGAAGCCGGAGCCGTCGGTGGCCCGCAGCGAGTTCATCAATTCATCGTTGGTGCCATAAGGCGTGAAGGTCGCCTTGATACCGGTCTTGGCAGTGAAATCCGACAGCATCTCATCGGTGAAGTAACCGGCCCAGGCGTAGATGCGCAGGACCTGATCCTGGGCCAGGGCACGATTGATGTAGAACGGTACCGAAGCGGCGGCGCCGACAGCCGCGGCGCCCTGCAAGAAACGACGACGGGAAAGGGTCATCGAAGGTCTCCTGGTGTTTATCGATCCACTTCCCGGCTTCGTCATGAAGAGGCGTGGAAAACGTTGTTATACGACAGACCTGTTACGACAGCGTGACGCTCGATGATTATTGAACGTCCGCTCAACAAGAGATTACCAGCCTGTCATCCTAATGACATCTAGACGAAGGAGAACCGGGAGCCGAAAAAGGGAGACGCCGCTCGCCGACTAAAGACGCGGCTCTCTTCCAGCCGCGATCAAGCATAAAAAAAGCCGACCCCAAAAGGGGCCGACTTCGTTCGATATCGCAGCGATGTTAGACAGTCGCTGCGCACATCGGGATCAGCTTAGAAGCTGTAGACAGCACCGACTGCGATGCCATCGCCTTCGTCCTGGCTACGATCACGCAGCGCACCTTCGATGAAGGTATACATCGCCGGAGAGATGTTGTAGGTCACGCCGCCCACGATTTCGTTGGCAGAGTCGTCACCGTTGAGGAAGGTAGAACCGTCGTCAACATCGATGTACTGGTAGGCGCCGTAGATGTCACCAGCGAAGCTGTCAGATAGTGCATAGCCGTAACGCGCGCCCAATGCGTAGAAGTTGGCGTCGGCGTCGCCCTGCTCGCTGTCAAAACGCTCGACTTTAGCAGCCAGACGCAGAGTATCGATGGTGTACTGCGCAGTGACACCGTACTGGTCGCCAGACTCGTAATACGCACCGTCTTGACCGTCGTAACGACCATCGTAGTTGTCGAGATCATCGTAGACAGCCGCGATGGAGAAGGCGCCAACCGCGTACTTCACGCCACCATAGAAGGAGGCATTGCTGTCCTGGTTGTAGTTGTCGGCGAGCTCTTCAGCGTCACCTTTGTACTGGGTACCCACGGCGAACTGAAAGCCGGCCCAGACCGGAGACATGTACTGAAACTTATCGCCTTCGCGATCGGAAGTACCGTAGATCACGTTATCGGCGATCGGTGAAAGCGCAGCACCGCTGGAGTCGCTGACGTCGAAATATTCGTTGTTGGAGATCGGATCCTGGACCCAGTCGTCGATCAGCGGATCCCAGGAGCCCAGACGGGCGTCACCGAAGTTACCTTTCAGACCCAGGTAAGCCTGGTCGCCGCGGTTAATACCGCCGTTGGCTTTCTCTTCGTCGGCGTTGTGCTCGAATTCCGCCTTGAAGTAGCCGGTCAGGCCCGGGTTGATGATGTGCTGGCCAGAGAAGCCGATGGTCGAGCCATTGTCTTCGACCTGATCGCGGCCATCACCGTTCTCGTCGTTAACGTTGCTGTAAGCAATCTGGATGTTGCCGTAGATATCGAGCTGCGTGCCGTCCTGGTTGTAGACAGTCGCTGCCTGGGCAGCGGCGGAGGCGCCCAGGGCACCAGCAATAGCAGTCGCTAAGAGCGTCTTTTTCATCGCGATAGGTTCCTTAACTAGCTTACTGTTCGATCGTGTCTGCAGATGCAGTCGGCTTCGGCACCTTCAACCAGCTTCGTCACGCGAACGAATGACGGCTGTGGAACTTAGAAGCCTTGTTATTGTCCAATGCTCGCCCGGAAACCTTATACCGGACGTTGGAGGAACGCAACAAGAAAAAAACACTGTTTTCGTTCCCTGCTTTTCTCACCGGTTCCGCCTCTCGTCGCAACCGGGAGTCGTGGCGTCGACGGCACCAACCGGCTGCCGGCAGCCTAGCCACGGGGCATGACACTCTCATGACACGCGCCTCCAGGCAAGAAGTCGGGCACGAATATTTCGTCCCCTGACGACTCTCGCCTAACCTTCGATACCAAAGTTCAACTCGACTCGACCGGGCCTCGCCACGACTCGTCAATCCTGCGGCGACTGACCATGCTTGGCCAGCAACGCCCCGATCTTGCGATCCAGCTTTGCCGATCGCTCCTGTGTCTCGCGCGCTTTCTGCTTCTTCTGTAACGCTTCCAACTGGCGCTTGGCGTGCTTGGCCTCCTCGGCGGTCACCACCTCGCTATCCTCTCCCACCAGATCCACGCGATTCGCGCCTTCACGGACCGACTTCAGGTACCGCGGCAGGTGCACGTAACAAGCCAATGCCCGGCGGACCAATTTTTCGGGCCAGGGTTCGAGCTCGCACAGATCGAGATGAATGCCGGTCTTCAGCGGCCGCGTATGGCCCTTGAAGAAGGTCTTGGGATAGCGCTTGTACCACTGGGCGAGCAGCGCCTGCGGCGACGGCACTTCGTGCTCGACGCCGAATGCCAGCGAACTCTGAGGCGGCGACTCGCCATTGGTCGACGGCACTACGGGCGCGGGGGTGGTGGGAGGGACATCGGGACTGGTTCGAGAGGAGGAAGCGTCGGCCTCCCCCTCCGGAGCCGCCGAGCGCTCGACCGTCGGCGGCCGAGCGATCTCGGAGCCCCCCTTGTCATGAGAGGGGGAAGAGGTCAGGCGCTGCAGCGGAGAGACCTGGCCGTGACGGCCCATTCCGGTGCCGGCATCGCCATCCGGTTTTGGCCGAGGCCGCCGAAATGCCAGATTGCCCAGGCCGCGTGCGCGAGTGCCGCCATCGGGGTCCTCGCTATGATCCTGGCCCTTGACCACCATCGGGTCCAGTTCGGCCAATGCGAGTAGACGCTCCTTGAGGGCTCGATTCTCGGCCTCCAAGGCCTTGCACCGCTCTTTCTCGGCTTCCAAAGCGGCCTGACCCGCTTCGACCTGGTGCTCGATGGCAGCCAGGAGCGCCTGTGTTCGATCCGTCAACACGGCACAACTCCTCTCAAGTCCTCTCAATCAACGTCGGGACACGCCGTCGCTCATCCTGACGACTGGCAGGCGATCCCTCTTGGCTGCAACGCCCTGCCGAGACTCAGCCAGAACTGGCCATCCGGTGGTATTGGACGAAAGCATAATCCGGCTGACCTGGTTGCGGCGACATCACCGTACGCTCGACCTCCTGCCACTCGCCATCGTGGAAGTCAGGGAAGAAGGCATCCCCTTCGATCTCGACATCCACCTCGGTAAGCTGGAGGCTGTCGGCGAAAGGCAGCGCCTGCCGGTAGATCTCTCCGCCGCCCATCACCACGATTTCGGCCGCGTCGTCGATCACCGCCTGATGATCGGCAAGTTGCAGCGCCTCGTCCAGAGAGTGACACACTCTTGTCCCCTCCCGACGGTAGTGCCGGTCGCGCGTGATCACGATATTCAAGCGCCCGGGCAGCGGCCGACCAATCGACTCGAACGTCTTTCGCCCCATGACCAGGGGTTTGCCCAGCGTCAGCGCCTTGAATCGTTTGAGATCCTCCGGCAGGTACCAGGGCAACCGATTGTTCACGCCAATGACACGGTTGCGGGATAGCGCCGCGATCAGGGTGATCGGCGTTTCAGGCTTCACTGTCGATGTCACGTCACTCATACGGCAATGGGCGCCTTGATGGAAGCGTGGGACTCGTAGCCCTCGATGGCGATATCCTCGAAACGGAAAGCGAACAGGTCATCGATCGCCGGGTTCAGCTTCAGGGTCGGCAACGCCAGCGGTTCACGCGAAAGCTGCAGCCGGGCCTGATCGAGATGATTGAGATAGAGATGAGCGTCGCCCAGGGTATGCACGAACTCGCCGGGCGCGAGCCCGCAGACCTGGGCAACCATATGGGTCAGCAGCGCGTAGCTGGCGATGTTGAATGGCACGCCCAGAAAGATATCGGCACTGCGCTGATAGAGCTGGCAGGACAACGTGCCATTGGCGACGTAGAACTGGAACAGCGCGTGGCAAGGCGGCAGCGCCATCTCGTCAACCAGGGCGGGGTTCCAGGCCGAGACGATATGTCGGCGGGAGTCCGGGTTACGGCGTAGCTGCTCGACCAGCCTGGCGATCTGGTCGATATGACCGCCATCAGGCGTCGGCCAGCTTCGCCACTGGTAGCCGTAGACGGGACCGAGATCGCCATTGGCATCCGCCCACTCGTCCCAGATCGAGACGTTGTGTTCGTGTAGATAGGCAACATTGGTATCGCCACGAAGAAACCACAGCAGCTCATGAATGATCGAGCGCAGATGCAGCTTCTTGGTGGTGACCAGAGGAAAACCCTTGGCCAGGTCGAAGCGCATCTGGTGACCGAAGACGCTAAGCGTACCGACGCCGGTCCGATCGGCTTTTTCGACGCCGCTATCCAGCACGCGCTGCATCAAGTCGAGATAAGGCCGCATGGGCACGCTCCTTTACAGTGACGGGCGCATCGCGTGCGACGAACCCGTCGAAACACTTTCCATTCCGAGGCCGCTGGAGACCGAGCGGCCAGTCACTCGACGCCGCCCGCTCAGGCTGCGGGCTGCCCTTGGCGGGCGGCGTCTACCGCATTGTGACGCGACCAGGCGATCAGCGCGATACCCGCGACGACCATCGGCAGCGACAGCAACTGCCCCATGGTCAACCAGTCGAAGGCGATGAACCCCAATTGCGGATCGGGCCGACGGAAGAACTCCGAGAGAAACCGAAACGCGCCGTAGCAGACCAGGAACAGCCCCGAGATGAAGCCGCGCCGGCGCGGGGTCAAGGAGGCCATCCACAGCACGACGAACAGGACGACTCCCTCGAGGAAGAATTGGTAGAGCGACGAAGGATGGCGTCCCTGGCCGCCCATGCCGGGAAAGACCAGCGCCCAGGGAACGTCCGTCACGCGCCCCGGCAATTCGTGGTTGATGAAATTCCCGATACGACCGGCGCCCAGGCCAATCGGCACCAGCGGCGCGATGAAATCCGTGAGCTGGAAGAACGCCAGACCGTGCTTGCGCGCGAACAGCAACGCCGCCAGCAGCACCCCCAGCAGGCCGCCGTGGAAACTCATGCCGCCGTCCCAGACCTGGAATATCCACAGCGGGTTATCCACGAACCGGTCAAGACCATAGAACAACGCATAGCCGATACGACCACCGAGCACGACCCCGAGTGCTCCGTAGAACAGCATGTCGCCGATGTCGTCGCGCTTGAGCCCCAGGCGATCGGCACGCAGCCGCCCCAGCCACCACGCCCCTACGAAGCCGACGACATACATCAGTCCGTACCAGTGTACCTTGAGCGGGCCCAACGAAACGGCTACCGGGTCGATCTCGGGATAAGCCAGCATGCATTCTCCTTGGCCAGGAAAGAGTTAGGGGAAACGCCGAATCCATGGACGAGCAGGATGGAGTGGGCGGCACTCCGTCGCAAGGCGTACGGCGCAAAGTGCCGACATGCCAGGATTGCGACTGGCCGGGCCGGCACCGCGCCAACAAACCACTTCCCCTGCGCAGACAGTCATGCCGTGTTTCCTTAGCCGATCATCAGCTTGATTCCCACCACGATCAGCAGGAGGGCAAAGATACGTCGCAGCGTCCTGGCAGGCAATGCATGGGCCACCTTGACGCCGACTCGAGCCATCGGAACGCTGGTCACCATCAAGCCAAGGAACGCTGGCCACATCACATAGCCGGTCGCCCCCGCCGGCAGGGTCATCTCGCCCCAACCCACGACGACATTGGTCGCGGTGCCGATCAATGCGATTGGCAGGCCGATGGCCGAGGAGGTACCCACCGCTTCCGTCATGCGGCTGGTGAAACGAGACAGCCACGGCACCGACATCACCCCGCCGCCAACGCCGAACAGCGTCGAGACGCCGCCGATCGTTGCCCCGGCCACGGTCATCGGCCAGCGCCGCGGTTCGCGCCCCAGGGTCGCGGGTGGGCGGGTCAACAACATTTTCAGCGCCATCAAGACCGCGAAAATCCCGAACAGTCGCGTCAGCGCATGACCGGGCAGTACCGAGGCCAGTAGTACGCCGAGAATCCCGCCCACCAGCAATCCCGGCATCATCAACCGCAGCCAGTCCTGACGTACGCTGCCCCGGCGCCAGTGCCCCCAGGCCGAAGAGGCGCCGGTGACCACGATGGTCGCCAGCGAGGTCCCGACCGCGAGATGCGCGACCACCGCGGGATCGAACCCCTGGGCGAGAAAGGTGAATACCAGCGCGGGGACGATGACGATGCCCCCGCCGATGCCGAACACGCCCGCCATCAAACCCGCCGCGGCGCCAACCAGCAGATAGATCGCAATAGCCGTCAGCATCGGGCGCCTCCCCGGCTGGCGGACAGAGAAAGCAGCAGGAGCGCAGGCCCTGCCACCGGTCTGGCGGTGAAGGAAAATGGAGAAATGAGCATGTGACGGTCCTGTAGAGCGCGAGACAACGGCGTGGAAAGCTCGCCCGGGTCGCTAGCGCGCTTATGGTACGCTGCCGACGGGGCCATGTCATGGCAGCGCCCCGTCAACTCACGCCTACCCTCGAATCACCGCTGGAGATCGCCGCATGTGCTTGATCGTGTTCGATTGGCAGCCGCAGGCCGCGACGAAATTGCGTCTCGCTGCCAATCGCGACGAATTTCACGCCCGCCCGTCCGAAGCGCTGCATCGCTGGCCCGACAGCGACCTGACCGGCGGTCGTGACCTGGTGGGAGGGGGGACCTGGCTAGCGGCAACGCCCACGCGAGTGGCCGCACTGACCAATGTCAGGGAGGGGCGGAGCCCGCCGCCAGCCACCGCCCCCAGCCGCGGCCAGCTCGTGCGCCAGGCTCTCGAGGTCGACGATCTGGCAACCTGGCTGGACACGCTGGCATCGGGTGGCGCCAAGGCCTACGCCGGGTTCAACCTGCTGGTGATGTCGGAGATGCGGCTGTGGACGCTGCATCACAGTCGTCACGACACTCGTCGACAACTCGTATCACCCGGCCTGCATGGCTTGTCCAATGCCAGCCTCGATACGCCCTGGCCCAAGGTCGTTCAGGCCCGGAACGCGCTGCGACAGGCGCTGACGACGCCGGATTGGCGGGTCGGCATGCGCTCGGCCTTGGCCGATACGCGCCAGGCACCGCCCGCCGAACTCCCCCACACCGGGGTTGGCCGAGACCTGGAGCGCGTGCTCTCGTCTGCTTTCATCGTGGGGCAGGATTACGGGACACGAGCCACGACACTGGTCACGGTCTCGGCAACGGCAACGACGCTGGAAGAGCAGCGATTCGCGGCGAATGGCATCCCGGCCGGCGACGTGACACGGCTGACGACACCGCCGACACGCTAGTCCTGGGGTGGCAGCAGGTGGCCAATCTGCCAGTCCGTCAGCCGCTGACGCAGGTGTGCCCTCACCACCGCCGTGGTCGGCAACGACAGCGTTTCCGACACCAGCGCGCGGGCGTCGCCGATGCCGACCCGCCGGATCGCCGCTCGCACCCGCGGCAGGCTGGGCGCATTCATCGATAACGCATCGAACCCCATGCCCATCAGCAGCAGTGCGCCGGCAGGATCCCCGGCAAGTTCACCGCAGACGGAAGCGGGCACCGCCAGTTGCCGGCTCTCCTGGGCGAGGCGCGAGAGGGCGTTGAGCACCGCCGGATGGCAGGCATCGTAGAGCCCGGACACGCGCGCGTTGTTGCGATCGACCGCAAGCAGATACTGGGTCAGGTCGTTGCTTCCCACCGAGAAGAAGTCGACCCGCTCCGCCAGGGCAGGCAGTTGGTAGAGCGTCGCGGGCACCTCGATCATGACGCCAACCTTGGGCGACGCGACCTCGATCCCCTCCTCGGCAAGCTCTTCGCGCGCGCGCGCCAGCAGGCGTAGCGCCGTATCGACCTCGTCCACGCTGGTAATCATCGGCAGCAGGATGCGCAGATTGTCCAGATCTCGCGACGCCATCAACATGGCTCGCATCTGCACCATCAGCACTTCCGGATGATCCAACGTAACGCGAATGCCGCGCCAGCCGAGAAACGGATTGGCCTCGTTGATCGGGAAATAGGGCAGGTCCTTGTCGCCGCCGATATCGAGCGTGCGCATGACCACGGGCAGCGGGGCAAAACTGGCCAGTTGCTCGTGATAGAGCCGGGTCTGCTCCTGCTCGCTGGGGAATCGCTCGTTCATCATGAACGGGACTTCCGTTCGATAGAGCCCCACCCCGCTGACACGTGGCTTGAGCTGGGCAACGGCATCCACCGCCAGCCCGGTATTGACCAGCAGCGGCATGGGGTGTCCGTCGGAAGTCTCGCTCGGCAAATGCTGCTCGTGCTCGAGCACCTCCGCCAAGGCCCGCTCTTCCTTGATCAGGCGTTCGTAGCGCTTGGCCAGCTGGGGCTCGGGCCGCACGAAAAGCCGCCCCCGATGGCCATCGAGGATCGCCTTGGCCCCGTTGATCCTGGGCAGCGGCAGGTCGACCATCCCCAGCACCGTGGGAATACCCATGGCTCTGGCCAGGATGGCGACGTGGGAATTGCTGGAACCCCGAATCGAGACCAGCGCCGCCAGGCGCTTCCTGGGCAGTTCGCCCAGCGTTGCCGCGCTAATCTCGTCGCCGACCAGAATGGCGTTGTCGGGATAAGTCGAGGGCGTGCGCTCGTTGCCCTCCTGCAGGTGGGCCAGCACCCGGCGTCCCAGGTCCCGGATATCCGCCGCCCGTTCGCGCAGATAGCCGTCGTCGACCCGTTCCAGATATTGCGTGTGGCGACGCACCACATCGGCCAGCGCACCCGGCGCCCACTGTCCCTCCCGAATCCGCTTCTCCACCTCGTTGCCCAGCGCCGCGTCTCCCAGCATCTGCTGGTAAACGTCGAAGAGCGCGAGTTCCTGGGTGGAGATGCGGCTGGCGAGGCGGGCGCCCGCCTTGCGGATATCCTCGCGGACATGGGCCAGCGCGGCATGGAGGCGGACCACCTCGGCATCCGGGTCGGTCGGAATCAGGTCCGGCACGCTATCCAGGTCGGCAGGCGGAGCGATCACCACGATCTCGCCGATCGCCATGCCAGGCGAAGCCGCCACGCCGGAGAACATCGCCTGTCCATCCGGGCCCGTGGGGCGACTGAGCGTGCCCGACACCAGCGCATGAGCCAGCACACCCGCCAGTTGCGCCGCCATCGTGACCAGAAACGCCTCGTCGCCCTCGTCGAAACGGCGCTTCTCCTGTTGCTGGACGACCAGAACCCCGAGCATTCGCCGTTGGTGAATGATCGGCACCCCGAGGAAGCTCGAGAAGCGCTCCTCTCCCGTCTCTGCAAAATAGCGGAATTGCGGATGGGACGGCGCGTCTTCCAGATTCAGCGCCTCTTCACGCTGTCCAACGAGCCCGACCAGCCCCTCCCCCAGACGCAGGGTCACGACCCCCACGGCCTGCGTCCGCAGGCCGATCGTATCCATCAGCACCAGTCGATCGCGCTCGCGATCGAACAGATAGATGGAACAGACGTCGGTGCGCATCGCCTTGCGGATTCGGCGCACCATGGTGGCCAGCGCGGCATCCAGGCTACGAGCGCCATTGACTTCCTGAACGATGCGGCGAAGGGTATCGAGCATGGGCCTTTTCTTGTGGGCGAGGAGATCCTCGTCTTGGCATCAGTCGGCCGGTATGACGCCATCCCTGAACGCCGTGCGGCGAGCGTCGCCGTCAGCGATGGGGTCATTCCGCCATGAATCGTGCTGCCGGCCTTAGAGCCTGGCCATTTCCTCCAGGGACAACCGATGGAATTCGGGCGCCAATTCCCGCAGCGCGCGCCGGTAGACTTCGCGCTTGAAGGACACGACCTGTCCCAGAGGATACCAGTAACTCACCCAGCGCCAGCCATCGAATTCAGGCTTGGGCGTGCTGTCGACGCAGACCTGGCTGTCGTGACAGCGAATTTTCAGTAAGAACCACTTCTGCTTCTGGCCGATGCAGAGCGGTTTCGAATGCGTTCGGACCATGCGTCGGGGGAGACGGTAGCGCAGCCAGCCTCGCGTACAGGCAACCACATCGACATCGTTGGACGTCAGCCCGATTTCCTCCTCGAGTTCCCGGAAGAGCGCCTGATCTGGCGTCTCGCATGCCTTGATCCCTCCCTGCGGGAACTGCCACGCCTCCTGACCCGCCCGACGCGCCCAAAGCAGTTGGCCCTCACAGTTGGCGATGATGATGCCAACGTTCGGCCGAAAGCCATCGGCGTCTATCACAGCGTTCACCTTAGCTCAATCGTCGTTGGGATCATTCTTCCACAAAGCGAGAAAGGGCATCAATACGCCTTAGGCCAACCGACGATAAAACCTCGACGCCACGGTGCCGCGACACCGGCGCTTGCAGCCATACCCTTGGCGACAGGGAGTGGCGGTCCAACACCGCCACGGGCGCCACCGTGGGCAAAGCGGCGGGAGTTTGCGATACTGCCGAACGCTCGCACTCTCGATCCGAACGGCAACGCCGTTGCCCCAACGACACCCGTACAAGACAGGAGCCAACCTTGAGTCTGGCCATCTTCGATCTCGACAACACTCTGCTGAGCTGTGACAGCGACCATGCCTGGGGCGAATTCATGGTGGAACAGGGCGCGGTGGATGGCGAAGCCTACCGGCGTGCCAACGACCAGTATCTTCGCGACTACCGAGCGGGCGAGCTGGACATCATGGCTTATCTCTCGATGGCGCTGAAGCCGCTGGCCGAGCATAGCGAGGAACAGCTCAATGCCTGGCACCAGCAGTTCATGGCCTGCAAGATCGAGCCTCACGTTCTGCCGCGGGGCGAGGAGCTACTGGCGTGGCACCGCCAGCGCGGCGATTTCCTGCTGATCGTGACCGCCACCAACCGTTTCATCACCGGCCCCATCGCTCGGCGGCTCGGTGTCGACGATCTCATCGCGATCGAGGCGGAGCGCGAGAATGGGCGCTACACCGGCCGCGTGGAGGGTGTCCCCAGCTACCGCGAAGGCAAGGTCACGCGGGTCAGGCAATGGCTGGAGCAGAACCCCACCCTGACGCTGGACGACGCCTGGTTCTATAGCGATTCGATCAATGATCGCTACCTGCTCGAGGAGGTCGCCACGCCGGTGGCCGTCGACCCCGACGACGAACTCGAGAAACTGGCTCGCGAACGCGGCTGGCGCGTGCTCTCCTTGCGAACGCCATCGGCTTAGCGCTTCGCAGGCAGCGTAGACGGCGACGCCCTGGCGAGAACCAGGGCGTCATGGGAACGGGACGAGCAGGCGGGCGCGCGTGAGGGCGGCGCTCACTCCGTCCGCAGCGAGTGGTCAGCGGCCGGCGTTGCCACTTCCGTCGACGAGGGGGCGTGCACCGCATGCAGCCTGCCGATCAACTGATCCTCGAGGTCGAAGCGTTCGGCCATGGTGGCGCTCAGTTTTTCCAGCCAGCCGGGAAGCCGATCGGTATAGCGCTGACAGCGCGACGGGGTCGCGTACTCGGTGTCGAAATCGAGTACCAGTTGGGTCGACGCATCGACTCGAGCCAGGAGCTTGTCGGCCACCGCCAGGGCTTCCCGGTCATCGAAGGCCTTGGCTTCCTCCCGCAACTGCGGATAGATCTCGAAGTGACCGGCACTGATATAGTCCATCAGTGCTTCGCTGAAAGCATCGATTCTCGCCTTGGGTACCGCCGAGAGATCGGCATCGCAGAACTCACGGAGATCGACCAGCGTCACGACCATGTCGTAGCGCTGCTCCAGCCATCGATCGATCAGCGTATGCACGCCGCCCCACCGCTCCCGAGCCGTCTTGCAATCTTCCAGCATGATCACTCTCCCCCTGGGGCTGCGAACATTTCAGCGCGCCCCGCGCCGCTGCGTCGCCTGTTGCCAGACGAGAGATGCCAGATGCCAACGACGGCGGTGCCGTCGCCAAGCTCGCAACGCCGTCTGGCGCCGTCGGCCGCACGAACCGGAAGGTGCGCCGTCAAGAGGCCTGCACTGCCGGTTTGCGACCCGTCCTGCCACTGTAGCGCAATCGGGATATCAACATCATCACCGGAATCGCCCCCATGACGACGAAACCCAGCAGTGTCCACTGCGGCAGCGTGACACCCCACAGCGACCCCTCGACGGCCGCGCACTCGCCGGAACCGTGGAGCACGCGAGCCATGACATCCCACAACGGCAACATGTCCATCATGTAGTCGAGACCCGGCCCACAGCTGGGCACGCTATCCGGTGGCAGGGTCTGCAGCCAGACATGCCGCCCCGCCACGCCGATGCCCGCCAACACGGCAACCAGCGCGAGCAGGGCATAGACCAGGCCCCCGGATTTCGCGGGATTGTGAATCGCCCCGATCAGGAAGATGACGCCCGCCGAGATCACCGCAACGCGCTGGAAGATGCACAAGGGGCAGGGTTCGAGGCCAACGCCATACTGCAGGTAGAGCGCGACCGCCATCATGAAGCAGGACATCAACAGTCCCAGCAGACACCATTGACGCATACTGGTTGTGGCCACCCAACGCTTGATTTGCATGTCTCGCTTCCACTGAGGGCCAATGCGATCCCGCACTGGCCTTGCTTCCATTTTCACGACAGCCGACCGCGTGACTCTCGCCGAACGTTACCGATTCACTGACTCACGCCGCCGAACGAGGTTCCCTCGCCCGCTGGAAATAATCGGTGATGAACCGAGCGAACGATACCCGGTCCTCGGCCTCGATGTCGTGCTGCTGCTGATGCGAAGTCTCGACCAGTTGGGAAAAGAGTTCGGCGCGTGACTCGTCCATCGGCGTCGAACGCCAATGCCGCCCCTGCTCCTCGGCGAGGTCGGCGATGAAGTCGGCCCACTCTCCACCATGCGCCTCCAGCGCTCGCAGCATCTGTGCGGAGGGTGTGAGTTCCGGGTCATCCAACCGCCGGGCGATCGTCTCGATGGCGGCAGCGTGAAGATTGTCACCCTCGATGGCGTCGAGCAGGCCGGCAACCTCGCGCAGCCCATCAACGATCTCGTGGCCCCGAGTCCGCAACGGTACATGACGATCGCCGATTCGGAGTTTCAGATCCGGATCGCGCCCCCGTTCCACCACCAGCCGGCGGTTGTCGTCCAGCCGATCACACTCCTCGTCCGGAATCCAGGGACTTTCCGAGAGCAGGCACCAGAGCAGGAACGTGTCCATGAACCGCATCTGCGGCTCGTCGATTCCCAGCGGCAGGAACGGATTCAAGTCCAGACAGCGCACCTCGATGTATTCGACACCGCGCGCCTCCAGCGCCTGCGTGGGCGTCTCGTCGTGTCGCGCCACCCGTTTCGGACGGATGTCGCTGTAATACTCGTTCTCGATCTGCAGAATGTTGGCGCTGAGCTGCCGCCACTCGCCGTCGACCTCGACACCGATCCGACGGTAATCCGGCCACTCGGCAGAGATGGCGTGGCGGAGCGTGCCGACATAGTTGGAGAGCGAATTGAAGCAGATCTTCAACTGCTCCTGGACCTTGTTCTGGTAGCCGAGATCGGACATTCGCAGGCTGGTCGCGTAGCGCGCGTAGCGCGTCTCACGCCCCATCGACTCGAGCTTGTCGCAGCGATTATCGCCACCCTCCTCGCCGAGGAAGCTGCGGTCAAGCGCCGGTGACGCCCCAAAGAGATAGAGCAGCAGCCAGCTGTTGCGACGGAAGTTGCGAATCAGGTCGAAGTAGCGAGCCGAGCGATACCCCTGCAGCGATTCGCCCTGCCGGCCTTCCTGTGCCTGGAGGAGCGGCCAGATGTCGTCCGGCAGAGAGACGTTGTAGTGGATACCGGCGATCGACTGCATGATCCGGCCGTAACGCACATCCAGCCCCTTGCGATAGACATGCTTCATGGTGCCGACGTTGGACGTGCCGTAGTCGGCGATCGGCACGCTGTCGTTGCCGGAAAGCCGCGCGGGCATGCTGGCCGGCCATAGCCACTCGTCGTCGAGCTGGCGGTAGGTAAAGCGAACCAGATCGCCCAGGAAGGAGAGCGCATCGGCGGGACGGCAATAGACTGGAGTGATGTACTCGAGCAGGGCTTCCGAGTAGTCGGTGGTGATGTGGGGATGGGTCAGCTTCGAGCCGAGCGAGTGCGGATGAAGGGTCTGCGCGATGGCGGCCTTCGAGTCGACACGCAGCCCCTCCTTTTCGATGCCCCGCCGCAGACGACCAAGCAATCCCTTCTGGGCCGGCGCCATCAGTTGGCCGACGTTCGTGGCGAGTTGATCAGACACGCTCAACACCTTATTTCGTGGGAAGAGCTCTGCTCCCCCGTTTGTCCGTGCGTCGACGGCTCCGGACGCCATTGCTGTCGCCGGAGCCGCCGCGAGCCAAACCTCATTATGGAGCCGACGATAGCGCTTTCAAGGCTAACGACTTCGCGGCCCGAGATCCGGGGCTCGTGCGTGAAACGTCAATAGCCCCTAGCGTCGTCGCTGTGCCTTGAGCAAGGCCTCGGCCATCGCGCCGCCCGGCGGTGCGGGCTGGCGATCATTGCCGCTCTGTCGCGGCTGACGCCCTCGCGCACCACCATGAGGCTTGCCGCTACCCGACCTGCGCTCGCCGGGGGCTGCTTTCTCACCGGGTGCGTCGCCCAGTCGCATCGTCAAGCCGATCCGCTTTCGCGTCACGTCGACCTCCATCACCTTGACCTTGACGATATCGCCGGCCTTGACCACTTGCCGCGGGTCGTCGACGAACTTGTCGGCCAGCGCGGAGATATGCACCAGCCCATCCTGATGCACCCCGATATCGATGAAGGCGCCGAAATGGGTCACGTTGGTGACCACGCCCTCCAGCAGCATGCCCGGCTCGAGGTCGCCGATCTTCTCCACGCCCTCGCGAAAGGTCGCTGCCTTGAACTCGGGACGCGGATCGCGGCCAGGCTTGTCGAGTTCAGCCAGGATATCGATGACCGTCGGCACCCCGAACGCCTCGTCGACGTAGTCGGAGGGCTTGAGCGTCTTGAGATAGCGGCTGTCTCCGATCAGCCCGCCCAGTTCCCGCCCGTTGCGCTCGGCGATGCGCGCCACCAGCGGATAGGCCTCCGGGTGCACCGCACTGGCATCTAGCGGATTGGTGCCCCCCATGATGCGCAGGAAGCCCGCGCACTGCTCGAACGTCTTGGGGCCGAGCCTATCGACACCGAGGAGCTCCTGGCGAGTGCGAAACGGCCCCTCGCGGTCGCGCCTCGCGACGATATTGTCGGCGAGCATGGCGCTGAGGCCGGATACCCGGGAGAGCAGCGCGCTGGAGGCGGTGTTGAGATCCACCCCCACCGCGTTGACGCAGTCCTCGATCACCGTCTCGAGGCTCCGAGACAGGTTCACCTGAGAGACGTCGTGCTGATACTGGCCGACGCCGATCGACTTGGGATCGATCTTGACCAGTTCGGCCTGCGGGTCCTGCAGGCGCCGGGCGATCGACACCGCCCCCCGAATCGAGACATCGAGATCGGGGAACTCCCTGGCCGCCAGCTCCGAAGCCGAATAGACCGAGGCGCCGGCTTCACTCACCATCACCTTGGTGAGCTGGCGTGGCGCCACGCGCTTGACCAGTTCGGCGGCCAGCTTGTCGGTTTCACGGCTGGCGGTACCGTTGCCGATCGCCACCAACGAGACGTCATGGCGTTCGACCAGCCCGGCCAGCGTCGCCAGCGCCTCGTCCCAGCGCTTCTGCGGCGCGTGCGGATAGATGACGGCCTGCTCCAGGAAACGCCCGGTGGCATCGACGACGGCGACCTTGCAGCCGGTGCGCTGGCCGGGGTCGAGTCCCAGCGTGGTGCGCGGTCCGGCGGGTGCCGCCAGCAGCAGGTCCTTGAGGTTGGCGGCAAAGACATCGATCGCCTCCTGCTCGGCCCGCTCGCGCAGACGCCCCATCAGTTCGGTTTCCAGATGGGTGTAGAGTTTCACCTTCCAGGTCCAGCGCACCACCTCCTTCAGCCATCGGGAAGCGGCCTGCTCGGCCCCCAGTTCGATACCGACATGGCGGGCGATCGCGACCTCGGCAGGATGGATGGGCGCATCGTCCTCGCCGGCCATGACCAGCGAGAGCGCCAGCACCCCTTCCTTGCGCCCCCGGAACATCGCCAGCGCACGGTGCGACGGCGTCTTGGCCAGTGCCTCGTCGTGCTCGAAATAATCCGAGAACTTGCTACCTTCCGCCTCCTTGCCCTTGACCAGACGGGCGCGAAGCTGGCCATCCTCCCATAGCCGCTCACGTAACCGTCCAACCAGCTCGGCCTCTTCGCTGAAGCGCTCCATCAGGATCTGCTTAGCACCGTCCAGCGCGCCCTTGGCGTCCTCGATCCCATGGCTGGCGCCGGTCGCGCTGTCGACGAACGCCGCCGCCTCACGCTCCGGGTCCAGATTCGGCTCGGCCAGCAGCCGATCGGCCAAGGGCTCCAGCCCGGCTTCCCGGGCGATCTGGGCCTTGGTCCGGCGTTTCTTCCGATAAGGCAGATAGAGATCTTCCAGCCGCTGCTTGGTGGTCGCCGCCAGCAGCTCGGCCCGGAGCGCCTCGCTCATCTGCCCCTGCTCCTCGACCGCCTGCAGAATCGCTTCGCGCCGTTCTTCCATTTCACGCAGGTAGCGCAGACGCTCTTCCAGCGTGCGGAGCTGGCCATCGTCGAGCCCGCCGGTGACTTCCTTGCGGTAGCGGGCGATGAACGGGACGGTGGCGCCGCCATCCAGCAGTTCGACGGCGGCATGGACCTGAGGAGGCCGAACGCCGAGTTCGTCGGCGATCAGCGCGGTGATTACGGATTGGGTGTTGGACATGAAAATCATCACGATGGACAAGATCGCGCCACGTTAGCACAGCGACGCACGGGGCTCACTCTCCGGCGCATCGCCGCGCCGGAAACAGAAAGGGATGGCCGATGGCCATCCCCAAGATGCAATGCCGAGTGGGCCGAAACCATACTGGCGACTGGCAGTCGTCTCTCGACGGGCCGGTCAGAGCCGCTGCGGGCCAGCGGCCAGAATCGCCGAATCGACATCGTCGAACTTGTCGAAATTGTCCGTGAACTTGGCGATCAACGCGTTCATCTGTTCTCGATAGGCTTCCCGATCCTCCCACGCATCGCGCGGGTCGAGCAGCTTGGCATCGACGCCCTCCACGGCCACCGGCACATTCAGGTTCAGCCCTGGGATATGGCGCGTCTCGACATCTTTCAGCTCCCCCTCCTGAATGGCGCGGATGATCGCCCGGGTGGTCGGAATACTGAAGCGGCTGCCGCCCTGGCCGTAGGCGCCACCGCACCAACCCGTGTTGACCAGATAGACCCGGGATTCGAACGCTTCGATACGCTTGATCAGTAGCTCGGCGTATTCGTGGGCCGGGCGCGGGAAGAATGGCGCCCCGAAACAGGTGGAAAAGGTCGCCTCCAGACCACTGGTGGAACCCATCTCGGTCGACCCGACCTTCGCCGTATAGCCGGAGAGAAAGTGATAGGCAGCCGCTTCCTTGGAGAGCAGCGAGACAGGCGGCAACACGCCGCTCATGTCGCAGGTCAGGAAGATGATCGCGCTGGGTTCGCCGGCGCGATTCTCCGCCACCCGCTTGTCGACGAATTCGAGCGGATACCCGGCCCGGCCGTTCTGGGTCAGGCTGTCATCGGCATAGTCGGGAACGCGGCCTTCCGTCAGCACCACGTTTTCCAGCACGGTGCCGAACCGTATGGCATCCCAGATGATCGGTTCGTTCTTGCGTGACAGGTCGATGGTCTTGGCGTAGCACCCCCCTTCGAAGTTGAAGACGGTGCCCTCGCCCCAGCCATGCTCGTCATCGCCGATCAGATAGCGCTCGGGATCCGCCGACAGCGTGGTCTTGCCGGTGCCGGACAGGCCGAAGAACAGCGTGGTTTCGCCATCCTCGCCGACGTTGGCGCTGCAGTGCATCGGCAATACGTCCTTCTCAGGCAGCAGAAAATTCTGAACCGAGAACATCGCTTTCTTCATTTCGCCCGCATAGCGCATGCCGGCCAGCAGCACCCGGCGACGGGCGAAGTTGATCATCACCGTGCTTTCGGAGCGAGTACCATCGCGCTGCGGCTCGCAGACGAAGTCAGGTGCGCTCAGCACCGTCCACTCGCTCTTGTCCTTGGGATTCCAGTTTTCGGGGCGCACGAACAGATTGCGTCCGTAGAGACTGTGCCACGCCTTCTGGGTGACGACGCGAATCGGCAGGTAGTATTCGGGATCGGCACCGACGTGAAGTTCCGAAACGAAGGTCTCTCCCCCCGCGAGATAGTCCTCGACCCGCTCCCACAGCGCATCGAACACGTCCGGCCCGATCGGACGGTTGACCTGACCCCAGTCGATCAGATCCGAGGTCGAGGGCTCCTCGACGATGAAACGGTCCAACGTGGACCGGCCGGTACGCTCGCCCGTTTCCACCACCAGCGCGCCATTGTCGGCCAGCACGCCTTCGCCCCTCGCCAGGGCATATTCGACCAGCTCGGCCGCGGTCAAATGAGTGTGCGCTTTCGCGCCAGCAGCCTGGGAGATGGCTTGAGAGGTGGTCATTATCCAATCCTGGGCTCGAGGGCCTCTGTTTTCGTGTCGTTTCACAGCGTTGAGAACCCGCCACCTCGACGACACCGTTCTCGATCGGACCGGCGGCCTCGACGCCATGGCAGGCGAAAAAGGATCGCCATTATGGCAAAAAGCGCCCAGCGCGCAAACGCTGGACGCTCGATGTCAATTCGGCTTTGATCAAAGGCCTGCTGCTCGCGGCGCAGCCGTTGCGCTCGACGAATAGCGGCGCTACTAGTGAAGCGTCGGTGATGGCGCCTCGGGGGAGTCGATGATCGCCTCGATGTCTGCCGCACTAAAATGGTACTGCGTATGACAAAAATGGCACTGCGTATCGACCGCTTTCTGCTCGTTCAGAATGCTTCGCAGCTCGTCGGCACCGAAGGTATGCAGCGCGTTGGCGATGCGCTCCCGCGAGCAGGTGCAGCCGAACGCCAGCGCCTTGGGGTCGAAGACGCGCGTGGTCTCTTCGTGGAACAGACGGTAAAGCACGTCCTGCGCCGGTAGCGTCAGCATCTCGTCGGCGGTGATCGTCGCCGCCAGATGAACCACCCGATCCCAGGCATCGGCATCCTGGTTGGAGGCATCGTCCGGCAGTTGCTGGAGCAGCAGTCCGGCGCTGCGCTGCCCGTCGGCGCTCAGCCATAGCCGCGTCGCCAGCTGTTCCGACTGGGCGAAATAGGCTTCCAGGCAACCGGCGAGCTGGTCATGCTCCAGCGCCACGATCCCCTGGTAGCGATTGCCCTCGACGGGGTCGAGGGTGATCACGATCTGCCCATCGCCTACCAGCTGCCGCAACGAAGCATCGTCGGCGAAGATCTGGTTCTCGTCGTACCGCGCGATGGCTCGCAGTTGACCACCGGGGTTGGATTCCGCCATCAGCACGTCGACTCCCTGCTTGCCGCGCACCTCCAGGCTGACGGTGCCATCGAGCTTGACGGTTTCGGTCAGCAAGGCGACGGCGCTCAGCAGTTCGCCCAACTGATGGCGAATCGGTGCGGGGTAGTCCTGGCGGGCGAGCACCTCCCCGTAGGCGGTTTCCAGCTGCACGATCTCGCCGCGCACGTTGGTGTCGTCAAACAGGAAGCGTTGGATTTCATCGTTCATGGATCGGATCTCGTCGGGCACCAGGACAATCGCAGGATCGCCCGGTGAGGGCAGGTAGTGGGCGACGCCACGAGCGCGGGACGTCAATCATCGGCGTGCTGGCGCTGGAATCGATGGATATCGCGACGCTGGCGCTTGTCGGGCCGCTTGATCGGCGGTTGCATCACCTGATTGGCGAGTTTGCGCTGATGCGCTTCCCGCTCTCGCCGATCCAGGCTTTCGGAGGTCTCGGCGTAGAGTTCTCGAGCCTCCGGGGCGCCACGGCGTTGGTCCGAGAGCGCCACGACCTCGACGGTCACGTTGTCCCAGCCTTGCGGCAGTTCGATCAGAGCGCCGACCTCGACGTTCCTGCTGGTCTTGACGCGGCTGCCGTTGTAGCGGACCTTGCCGCCCTCGATCGCCTTCTTGGCCAGTTGACGCGTCTTGAAAAAGCGCGCCGCCCACAACCACTTGTCGATACGTACCGTTTCACTCATGGGTCAATTACCTCGACCGGCATAGATGGGGATGGGCAGTGCCCGCTTCAACCCGGTCGCGCGGGCAAAAGCGATGCAAACTGCTCGATGACGGTGAACGACGGATGGTCGCTCCCGACCTTGCGGCTATCCGGTTGATGGATGCCCAGCAGGTGGCGAATGCCATATCGCCGGGCGCTTTCGAGCACGTCGGCGTTGTCGTCGATGAACAGGCTGCGTGCCGGGTCGAAGGGGTGCAGCGTCTGCATGGCCGACCAGAACGCCAGTTGCTCCTTGGGAACCCCCACATCCGCTGATGACACGATCCGATCGACATAGCGATCCAGCCCGGTCAACGGCAACTTGAGACCAAGGCTCTCACGATCGGCATTGGTCGCCAGGACCACGTCCAGCGGCGACGCCTTCAGCCACTCCATGAAGGCCAGGGCATCGGCACGCCATCCGATCAGGTGTGCGACCTCGCGCTTGAGCACGACGATATCCAGCGACAACTCGCGGCTCCAGTAGGCCAGGCTGTACCAATCCAGCGTCCCTCTGGCATCGTGGATACGCGACTCCAGCGCCGTGCGATGAGTGTCGTCGAGCCGATGTAGCTCGACATAGCGGCGCGGCAGATGCTCGAGCCAGAAGTGGCTGTCGAAATGGAGATCGAGCAGCGTACCGTCCATGTCCAGAAAAACGGTGTCGATGGCGCTCCAGTCGATCATCGAAAGAACCCCGGCCGTCAGTGAAGGAAATCGTCTCGTGTCGGGCCCCTTCCAACGCGAGGAGGGATCGGGCATTTCCCACGGAGACAAGCGTCGATTATTGTACCCAGTGCAACCCGCCCGATGCACGGAGGCCGCATGGCGCCGACTGATTCCCCCCCACCCGTCTTGACCCGGCCGACGCTTCTCGCGCGGCGCACCGTTGCCCAGAGCGAACTGTTTGCCATCGAATCGCTCGACCTGCGCTTCGCCAACGGCGCGGAACGGACTTTCGAACGCTTGAAGGGCAAGGGTCGCGGCGCGGTGATGCTGGTCGCCATGCCCGACCCCGATCATGTCTTGCTGATTCGGGAATACGCGGCAGGCTTCGACGAATATACGTTGACGCTACCCAAGGGCCTGGTCGATCCCGGCGAAGACATCATCACCGCGGCCAATCGAGAGCTCATGGAAGAGTGCGGATACGGCGCCAATCGCATCGAGCCACTGGTGGAGCTGTCGCTGGCACCCAACTACATGAACCACCGTATTCAGGTAATGCTGGCTAGCGATCTCTACGAAAAGCGCTTGGAGGGCGATGAGCCCGAGCCGCTGATCGTGGAGACCCATGCCATCGACGACATCTCCGGACTGCTGGCACGGGATGATTTTCACGAAGGGCGCGCCATTGCCGCCCTGTTCATCGCACGTGAAAAATTGCGCAGCGAGCAAGTCTCCGAAAGCTGGTGGTGAGGACCACACCGGCGGGCGCCAGCAAATTGCGCATGGCAAACGACGCTCGCCCCGCTGAGCGGGGCGAGCGAACGGCAGGGCCAGTACTGCGAAACGTCTATCGCGAGCAGAGACCCGATCAGTTGGGATTGACGTCCTGGGCGGAGTCGACGCCATGGTTGCCTTCCATGTCGTCGGCCACCGGCCCCTGCGCTGCCGACGTGTCCTGAGCGGTAGCGCCCTCGACCTTCATGCTGCCAGGCTGAGTGTTGGCCGACCCGGTCTGCCCATTGTCTTCATCGGGCAGATTGTTCTCGGTCGGCAACTTCTTGCTGGCGCTGTCCGATGCGGTCGCCCCCTCGGCCATTGTCGGCGATGCACCGCCGGATTGGGTATTGGCGGAGCCGGTCTCGGGGCTCACGCTGGGCGCCTCGTCCTGCGCGAACGCGACAGCGGTGGGAAGGGCGATGAGCGCGGCGAAAATGGCTGCATTCAATGTCTTCATGTGAATCCTCCTTAATTCATCTCTACGTGTGACGCCGGTCCAACGGAATCCGTCTTTTCCGTTTGCGTCACCAGGCTTGACTCAACAAGCTATACAAAACCTAGACAAAAAACCGCCAATCAGCAAATATCGGCGTCGCCCTCGATGCCAGCGTCATAACACTCGAGGAATCTCCTCGCGGCGGGAGAAAGCTCCCTGTCCCGGCGCCAGAGCAACTCGAACGCGGGATTTCGCGTTCTGAGCCGATAGCGGATCCGCGCCACCTGCCCCCGCCTCACCTGCTCCTGGGCGATGCGCTCAGGCAGCAGCGCCAGGACGCCTGCATCCTGCTCCAGCATGGCCAGGATCGCATAGGTCGATGAAATTTCGATCGACTGCACCGGCTGCGAGAGCCCCGCGGCAACGAACTCCTGTTCCAGCATTCGCGGCATGCTGACGGGGTAGACGATCCAGGTCTGTCTGGCCAAGGCGGTGAAATCGGGCGCCTCGACCTCGACCAACGGATGTCCGGGATTGGCAACGACCCAGAGCGGCTCGGGGAAATGGCCGTGACAGTGGTAGTCTGAGGGCCGCCTGCCGAAGCTGGAGCGACACAATGCGACGTCGATTCGCCCTTGGTCGAGCAAGCGAAGCAGCCCTTCGCTGGTATCTTCGATCACCTGCAACGACAACGAGGGCTGTTCGGCACGCACCTTGACGATTGCCTCGACGATCGCGGCGATGGCGCCCATGGTACCGCCGACGGCCAGATGCCCGCCGTACCCCTGCTGAATGCCGATCATCTCCTCGCGCAGATGCGCCACGTCGGTCTGGATCAGCCTCGCGTAGCGCACCACGCAGCGCCCCAGATCATTGGCCTCGAGCCCTCTCGCACTGCGTAGGAACAGCGACGCGCCCAGCGTCGACTCGATCTCGTTGAGTGCCCGCGTCGCCCCCGGTTGGGAGATCGCCACCTGCTCGGCAGCCTTGTGGATCGAGCCGCACTCATCCAGCGCCATCAGCAACCGCAACTGGCGCAAGCGCAGCCGCGACATCAGTGTCTCCAACGTCGGGGGCATCGACGACTCCTCTCGCTTACGACGTGACCGCAATTAGGCTTGATACGAAAACTGCCCACGCTCGACATTACGGCGTTAACAAGCGCCGGCCTGGTCCGTTTTTTGCCGATTTTGCCTTGTCCTGCCCGCACTCGTCGGCTTTTCGCACACACCTTAAGACTTTGGACGAATACGCGGTCGTTATCATTCGATCAGTAACTCTCAGTAGTTCGCCAGAGAGTGACCGGATAGGGTGTAACCAAACGGAAGTATAATAACCGATTGATTCAAAAAGACTTAAAGATAAAGCTGCATAGACCAAAGTGGCACGACTTGCCCGAGGAACCGATTGATGGCATTGATCGAACACACCACCGAGGCCCCTGCCTCGATCATCCGGCTGCACGAACGCGATGACGTGGTCATCGCCCGTCTCCCGCTGCCGAAGGGTAGCGAAATCCTGCCGGGCATCGTCCTGACCAGCGCCGTGCCGGCCGCGCACAAGATCGCGATCCGAGCGCTCCAACCGGGCGACATGGTCCGACGCTACGGTCAGATCATCGGCCGCGCCACCCGCGGCATCGCGTCCGGCGATCATGTCCATGTCCACAATCTCGGCATCGGCGACCTCGAGGGTGACGGCCACGAACACGGCGACGCCAAGGGCTACGTCAAGGACTATGCCATCGGCAGCGAGGTCACGCCCGTCGCGCGGGTCTCTCCCGCCGCCACTTTCCTGGGTATCCAGCGTGCGGATGGTCGGGTCGCGACACGCAACTACATCGGCATTCTCACCTCGGTCAACTGCTCCGCCACGGTCGCTCACGCCATCGCCGATCATTTCCGCCGGGACGTCCATCCCGAAGCAATGGCCCCCTACCCCAACGTGGATGGCGTCGTGGCACTGACCCACGGCGTGGGATGCGCGGTAGCTGCGGATGGCGAGGCCCTGGAGATGCTCCAGCGTACGCTCGCCGGCTACGCGCGACACGTCAATTTCGCCGCCGTGCTGGTCATTGGCCTGGGCTGCGAGACCAATCAGATCGACACCCTGATCGAGTCCCAGGGCCTCGAGCCCGGGCCCAAGCTTCACCCGTTCACGATTCAACAGATCGGCGGCACCACCAAGGCCATCGCCGAGGGGATCCGCCATATCGAGCTGCTGCTGGCGGAAGCCAACCAGGTCGAACGCACACCGTGTTCCGTCGAGCATCTCCGGGTCGCCCTACAGTGTGGCGGTTCCGATGGCTATTCCGGGATCACCGCCAATCCGGCGCTGGGTGCCGCCGTCGACCGCCTCATTGCCCACGGCGGCAGTGCCGTGCTTGCCGAGACGCCGGAAGTCTACGGCGCCGAGCACTTGCTGACACGACGGGCGGTGAGCCCGGCCGTCGCCCACAAATTGATCGAGCGCATCCACTGGTGGGAAGCGTTCTGCCGGGTTCGCGGCGCATCGCTCGACAACAATCCCTCCGCCGGCAACAAGGCGGGCGGCCTGACCACGATCCTCGAGAAATCGCTGGGCGCGGTGGCCAAGGCCGGCACCACGCCGCTGGTCGAGGTGCTTGAGTATGCCGAACCGATGCGCGAGCGCGGTCTGGCATTCATGGATTCCCCTGGCTTCGACCCGGTCTCGGTCACCGGCCAGGTCGCCAGTGGCTGCAACCTGATCGCCTTCACCACCGGTCGCGGCAGCGCCTTCGGCTGCGCGCCGGTGCCGTCCATGAAGCTATCCACCAACAGCGCGCTATGGCGCCATCAGTCGGACGACATGGATATCAACTGTGGCGCGCTGATCGATGGCGATATCGACATGGAGCAGCTAGGCGAGCAGATATTCCAGCGCTTCCTGACCCTGGCCTCCGGCGAGCGCAGCCGCAGCGAACGCCACGGCTACGGCCAGCAGGAGTTCGTGCCCTGGCAGATCGGCGTCATCACCTGAGTTCGCAGGGCCCTCGAGCTCCCAACTAGCCTCACCCCGCAGACCATCTCCAACGGCGCCGTCGTCGACGGCGCCCCCTTTCGCTCTGGCATGGAGAAGATCACATGTCGATTCCGGTATCGCGCGTTCCCATCTACGACACGCTCAACCGCATCCCCGGCGGTCTGATGATCATTCCGCTGATTCTCGGATCGATCGTCGGCACGCTCGCGCCCGCCGCACTGGAGATCGGCAGTTTCACCACTGCGCTGTTCAAGGACGGCGCCATGGCGTTCATGGCACTGGTTATCTTCGCCACCGGCATGCAGATCACACCGCGCAACGCCGGCCCTATCGTCGGCACCGCCAGTGTCATACTCCTGGCCAAGAGCCTGGTCCCCGGTGTGCTGATCGCGATCCTGGGTCTGACCACCGGCATGCAGGGCCTGTTCGGGATCTCGATCCTGGCCATGCTGGCCGCGATGGACAACAGCAACGGCGGTATCTGGCTCGCCTTCACCGGCCGCTACGGCGACCAGCGCGATCGCGGTGCCTATATCGCCAGCGCCATCAACGACGGCCCCTTCTTCACCCTGATTCTGATCGGTGCGTCGGGCCTGGCCGATATCCCGCTGGAAGTGTTCATGGCAGCGATCGTCCCGCTGCTGCTGGGGATTCTGGTCGGCAATCTCGACCCCAAATGGACAGAGGTCATGCGCCCGGTGCCGGAGATGGTGATCCCCTTCTTCTCATTCGGCCTCGGCACCGGCATCAATCTGGCCGACGTGCTCCATGGCGGTCTGACCGGGCTGGCGCTGGGCCTGCTCGTCGCCCCGTTCACCGGTGGACTGGTCTATCTCGGCTATCGATATCTGTTGAAACGCGGCAGGCGCAGCGGAATCGGCTTTGCCGCCGGCACCACCGCGGGCAACTCCATCGCCACACCGGCAATCGCCGCTGCGGCCGACCCGTCGCTGCAACCCTATGTCGGTGTCGCCACGACCCAGGTCGCGGCCTGCGTGCTGGTCTCGGCGCTGATGGCACCAGCGATCGCCTCGTGGCTGCTCAAGCGCAATGGCGAACTGCGATCGCCAGAGGAGATACCGGCCGGGGCCAGCGCCCATGACAACGCTTCTGCCCGCCTGGCGGGCGACCTCATTCCGAAATAAGTCATGCAGAGGGTCGTCCCCGGTGTCACGACGCATCGAGTCAGCGATTTCGCTGGCTCGATGTCATTGTTCCCGGACCGAAAGTCAGCACCACCTCACGACAGCGTAACGACCTGCCCCGACTCGGCGCTTCGGATTCCCGCTTCCAGCAAGCGCATCACCTCCAGCGCGGCTTCGGCCGTCACGGGCAGTGGCGCATCGCCCCGAATGGCGTCGCGAACGCCCGCGTAGTAGGCGAGATAGTCGCCGGGCAGGGTCGGCACCTCGTGCAGTTCCGGCTGAATACCTTCGCGTACCTGGCCGATCGTCAGCATGCCGTGGCGCCAATCCTCTCCCCAGTGGGGCGACGGCTGCCGGTCGCCACGCTTGAGCATGTCCTCCTGCGGGTCGAGACCATGCTTGACATAGCTGGCACGGGTACCGTGAACGGTGAAGCGTGCGCCGGGCGCGGCGACCAAGGTACCGCCGTGGAGGATCACGCGGCACTCCCGATAGTGCAGCACGGCGTGGAAATAGTCGTCGACCTTGGCACCGTCCCGCTGGCAGGCCAGATCGAGCGAGATCGACTCCGGCACGCCAAACAGCACCAGGCTCTGATCGAGCAGGTGCGAGCCGAGGTCGAACCAGGCACCGGCGCCGGGGGCGGGAGCTTCACGCCAGCGCTGGGCAACCTCCGGCCGGAAGCGATCGAAGTGAGACTCGAAATGGACGATCCTGCCCAGCGATCGGCTATCGATGAGGTTGCGTACCGTCAGGAAATCCGAGTCCCAGCGCCGGTTGTGAAAGACCGACAGCAGGCGTCCGGCCTTGTCAGCCTGCTCGCACAGCTTGCGGGCTTCGTCCGCCGTCACGGTGAAGGGCTTGTCGACTACGACATGCTTGCCTGCTGCCAGCGCCTCGCTGACCAGCGAATAGTGCGTTGCGTTGGGCGTGGGTATGACGATCAGATCGATATCGGCACGCTCGAACAGCGCCTGCGGTGTCGACTCCACCGGCACGCTTGGCCAGTCGGCGTTCACCTTGCCGGCATCCCGGCTTGCCACGGCAACCAGAGACAGGCCGTCCTGAGCATTGATCAGCGGCGCGTGGAACCGTTTGCTGGCCATGCCGTAGCCGACCAGCCCCACACGGATGGATCCCTTCATGCTGCGTCCCTTAGAGATGAATTCGCTATCGCTTCGCGGAACAACCCGGCGAGGCACCTTCACTTATTAGGGTATCGCATCTCGAACGGCAAGGTTCCATGGCAAGGGAAAGTCGACAAGCTTGGTTCTGACGACGCTGACCGATACGGTTCACCGTGACGCCCATTTCGAAACCGACCTCATCGCGATGGTCGACGATCTCGCCACAGCCTGGCGAGCCCGGAACATCTCCCTGCGGTGCCGTGCTTCGCCAGCGAACTCACGCCTGGACCGCTTGCGACACCGATCGCCGTTGCCAAGCCGACGGCAATCGCGCTTCCAGCCATCGACGTGTCGGTGCGACCACGAAGCGCTGCATCAGGAGCGCCAGGACGACGATCATCGCGAGATGGAAAGCCATGGTCCACAGCGGTATCGCGAACTTGAGCGCCACGTTGCTGCTGTCCACGACCCAGCTCTCGTGCCATCGCTGCAGGAGCCAGCGGGTCGCTCTCGCGGTCGGACCGATCAGTGGCGTGTGCAGGGCGAAAATGCACAGCGCTGACTCCCCCAGTCGCTGCGCCCAGGCCCTGACCGTTGCACTTCGCGGAGCCGAGAAGGCACACACGCTCAGCAGCACCAGCGCCTGGAATGGCAGCAGCAGGCCATTGTGGGTCAGGTAGTAGAGGTGCAATCCATCCATTTTCAATAGCAGGACCCCGACCGGAACGCCGCACAGGCCCAGCGCCAGCAGTGGATAGCGGAACCGCTGTATCAGGTCGCCCACGCGAGGGGACTGCCAGGCACGATAGAGCACGACGCCCGTGAGGAACTCTGGCAGGCGAAACAACGGGTTGCGATGGAGCACCCCGACCGTTACGTAATCGAACGACCCCGCCAGCGTGGCGACGAGCGGCCCCAACGCGTAGAGCCCCCAGAGGCCCAGCAGCACCAGGCCCCACCGCTGGACCCGCATCAGTCGCGGCGCCAGCCATGGGAAGCAGGCGTAGAAGAAAAGCAGCGCGGAGATCGACCACGACGCCCCATTGAGCCACAGAAACCGTGGCTCCCAGGCCTGAAGGAGCGTCAGCTGCAGCGCGATATGGCCAATGGCACTGGGCCACGACAACCGCTCGGCGAAGTCGGCCCTCACCGCATCACTCAGCGGATAATAGGGATGCGTATTGAAATAGACATGGACCCCTTCGGGGCGGATGGGGTACTGAATCAACAACAATCCGATCGACAGCAGCATCGTCATGACATGAATCGGATAGAGATTGCACAAGCGTTTGGCGACGAACGCCGGGCCATGCATCTTCATCTCTCCGGCATGATCCAGCGCCACGTGGGCGAGCAGGAATCCGGACAGCATGAAAAACGTGCTGGTCGCGAAAAAACCCATGCCGATAAAGCTTCTCAGCATCGCCGGCATGTCGCTGTAGATACCGCCGAAGTGATAGGCGACCATCCACAGCGCCATCAGAAAGCGCAGCCATTCGAGACCGTAATATCGCTGTCGTTTGCTAGTGGACATCCTGCCACCTCCTTTCTTACCGCCGGACAGTACCTGACGACGTGATCGACGAACGAGGCTTCGAGGCGCATCCAGTGCCTGTGAGCGCGATGCCCGAGACGGCGCCGTAAAAGACGGCCAATGCTCAGCGAAGCGATTGCGCGGGGTTGTTATAGGGTTATTATCGAAGGGCGGGGGCACGCCGCGAAGGTAGGCGCGGATCGTGTCATGATCGTCGTCAAAGTGTAACAACATCGCAACGAAAACCGTGCCGCGACACTGGGAATCACTCGTTTTTACACAAACGTCCTGATGATGTCGCCATGCAACGACGCTCGGGCACTGCCCTGACGGGGTCATCGGCACACCCACGCCCTGCCCCATGCTTCGGCGTCTTGCCCGGGATTCCCTTGCCACGCCCCAAACTCATCTCGATCAGGAGTCACCATGAATCAGCAATCCCCCGTCGCGTTCATCACCGGAGCCACCTCGGGGTTCGGGCGTGCCTGCGCTCACCGCTTTGCCAAAGCCGGCTGGGCGCTGGTACTCAGCGGTCGTCGCCAGGAGCGTCTGGAAGCGGTCAAACGCGAGTTGGAAAGCCAGGTCCCGGTTCACGTCGCCACCTTGGACGTGCGCGACCGGGATGCGGTCGCTCGGGTGGTCGAGGAGCTGCCATCGGATTTCAAGGCGGTGAAGGTACTGGTCAACAATGCCGGACTGGCGCTGGGTGCCGGCCCGGCCCAGGAGGCCAGCCTGGACGACTGGCAGACGGTCATCGACACCAACATCACCGGCCTGGTCAACGTGACGCGCACGCTGCTGCCGACGCTGATCGATGTCGGCCGCGGCGCGGCCATCATCAATATCAGCTCCACCGCGGCGTTATGGCCCTATTCCGGCAGCCATGTCTATGGCGCCTCCAAGGCGTTCGTCAATCAGTTCTCCTACAACCTGCGCTGCGATCTCAAGGGCACCGGCGTTCGCGTCACCGATATCGCCCCCGGCATGTCGGAAACCGAGTTCACGCTGGTCCGGATGAAGGGCGACCAGAGCGCTCATGACAAGCTCTACGGCGGCGTTGAGCCGATCCAGCCGGAAGATGTCGCCGAGCAGGTGTTCCTGGCCGCGACGCTGCCACCACATCTCAACATCAACCGTCTTGAACTGATGCCGGTGTGCCAGTCCTGGGCCGGTCTATCGGTGGATCGAGGCTGAGACACCCAGCCGCGAAAAGCCCGACACGGCCGTCCCCTTCCGGGGACGGCCGATGGCGCGGGCTTGCGTGCCACGTTGCCACCACTTCCATATGGGATCGACATGACTGAACGCTCCACGGCGGAGGCGTCCGTTCGCGGGCATCAGCCCCTCTGGCTCGCGACGGCGCCGGGGCTCTTCCTGCTGTTGTGGTCACTGGGATTCCCGGTTGCCAAGATCGGCACGCAGCATGTCGACCCGCTGCTGTTCCTGGGACTTCGTTTCATGCTGGTGCTGCTGATCATGTTGCCGGTCTGGCTATGGCTGCGCCCACCGATGCCGACCCGACTCGGCGCCTGGGGCCATCAGGCGATGGTCGGCTTCCTGATCCAGACCATCTACTTCGGCTGCTGCTACAGCGCCTTTGCCCTCGGCAGTTCCGCCGGCGTGGTGGCGCTGATCGTGTCGCTGCAGCCGATACTGGTCGCCCTGGCGGCTCCGACCATGGTGGGAGAAACCATCGGCAAGCGGCGCTGGATCGGCTTTGTGCTGGGCTTCGTGGGCGCCGTGGTGGTCATCGTCGGTCGCTCCACCGTGGAAGGCACGACGGCCGGCGGCTTGCTGCTGGCCTTGGCCGCCCTGTTGGGAATGAGCGGTGCGACCCTCTACGAGAAGCGCTTTGGCGAGCCGCTCCACCCGATCAGCGCCAATCTCATCCAGTATCTGACCGGTTTGATCACGACCCTGCCGCTGATCGCGCTCTTCAGCCACTTCACGCTCGAGCTGAACGGCGCACTGATCGGATCGCTGGCCTACCTGGTCATCGGCAATTCATTGATTGCCATCTCGCTGCTGCTGGCGATGATCCGTCGCGGCGAGGCCTCCCGGGTATCCGCCCTGTTCTACTTGGTGCCGCCCTGCGCGGCACTGTTTTCATGGTGGCTGATCGACGAAGCCATGCCCCCTGTTGCCTGGCTGGGCATGGCCATCGCCGCCGCTGGGGTGGCCCTGGTCAGTGGCCGGCGTCAACGCCGCTGAAGGGACTCGACGTTGACGACACCAAGCTCGCGACGCAACATGAACGGTGATTCAGCAATCGCTTCACGACCGGGCCAATTCCACCATGTCCACCGCCGACGAGCGCCAGACGCTCCACCTGCCCCAAGGGCACGCCAAGCTGCTGCTTCACTCCTGCTGCGCCCCCTGCTCGGGGGAGGTCATGGAAGCGCTGCACGCCTCCGGCATTGACTACGCGATCTTCTTCTACAACCCGAATATCCACCCCGAGAAGGAGTACCTGCTGCGCAAGGAGGAGAACATCCGCTTCGCCGAGCAGCACGGCATCGAGTTCATCGATGCCGACTACGATACCGACAACTGGTTCGCCCGCGCCAAGGGAATGGAGTATGAGCCGGAGCGCGGCATTCGTTGCACCATGTGCTTCGACATGCGTTTCGAACGTACGGCACTCTACGCCAAGGAGCACGGCTATACACTGATTTCCAGCTCGCTCGGCATCTCGCGCTGGAAGGACATGAACCAGATCAACGACTGCGGTCACCGCGCCGCGGCGCCTTACGAGGGGATCGAGTACTGGGATTACAACTGGCGCAAGAAAGGTGGCTCGAAACGCATGATCGAGATCAGCAAGCGCGAACGTTTCTACCAGCAGGAGTATTGCGGCTGCGTCTACTCGCTACGCGACTCCAACCTCCACCGCAAGGCCCAGGGCCGCGACCTGATCAAGCTCGGCGTACAGTACTACGGCGACGACGAGTGACGAGGGCCAGGTAGCCCTCTCCGTCAACTTTTCGCTATCAGTAGCGCGCCAGCGCCGATCATCAGCGATCCGGCGCTCCGGTTCAATCGGCGCTGCGCGCGGGGCGAACGCAAGGCTCGCCGCGCTCTGGCCGCACTGGCAGCGATCAGGCAGAGCCCTGCCATCAAGCCAGCGACCGTCAGCACGATCAACAGCGCCAGGGCGGAACCGCCGAGCCGCTCGAGGTCGACGAACGTGGGTAAAAAAGCGATATAGAACAGGATCACCTTGGGATTCGAGGCAGAGATAAGAAATCCCTGCGCGCCCCCGGCCAGATTGCCCCCCGACTGACCGGGCGACGCCACCTCGGCGCTTTGCACCGGCGCTCTCCACAACTTCCAACCGAGATAGAAAAGATATAGCGCCCCCAGGATCCGGATCACGCCGAAGACTTCCCCCCAGTGCTCGGCGATGGTGGCCAAGCCGAAGGTCGCGAGCAGCAGATAGAGCACGTCGCTGAGTATCATGCCCGCCGCCATCGACAGGCATCGACGAAAGCCCGCGTTCATGCCCGTGGCGATCAGCGCGAACACGCCCGGACCCGGCGTGATGGCGAACAGGAAAATGGCCAGCAGGTAGGTGACGGCACTTTCGAGAGACATGGCGTGGACCCACAATCGAGGCGATGAAGCGCGATTGTCGGCCTGACGCCCCTGCAGCGCAACCCGTCAACGCAAGCGGCGGCGCATGATGCGCCGCCGCTTGTGACCGGTCGAGACAGCGAATGCCTCAGCAGTTCCCTTTTTTCGCCTGCCCCGGCGGACAGAAGTCACCGTCGCCGTGACGATGATCACCGTCACCAATGATTACCGCGGGCTCGGACTCGATGCGTGCCGGATGGTAACTGCAGGCACTCAGCATCACCATCGCCAACACCGCCCAAGTCGCCATGATCAACCAGCGCGATCGTTGTATTGCCTTGTCGTTTACCACGTCATGCTCCTCGTTCCTTCGCCGATCGTCACGCCGGCGTCACCGTCAGCATACCATGACGCCCTTTTGCGGCATGCCAGAGGCCAATCTCAACGCCCGAACACGACCTTGGCGACATCCTGGTAGACCTTGGCGAAATGCACGGTCATTCCCGCCTTGAGATAGTCCGGCAACTCGTCGTAATCGCGCTTGTTGGCCTCAGGCAGGATCAGTTCGAAGATGTCGCTGCGCCGGGCAGCGATCACCTTCTCGCGGATGCCGCCGACCGGAAGCACCTGCCCGGTCAGGGTCAGCTCGCCGGTCATCGCCAGCGGCCTGTCGATGCTCTGGTTCCGGGCCAGCGACATCAGCGCCGTGGTCATGGTCACGCCCGCCGAAGGGCCATCCTTGGGCGTGGCACCCTCTGGCACATGGAGATGGACGAAGGCGTCGTTGAAGAAGTCGGCGTCGGCGCCGTACTCACCCAGGTGGCCCAGGGTGTAGCTGTAGGCGATATTGGCCGACTCCTGCATCACCTCACCCAGCTTGCCGGTGAGCTTGAAGCCACGTGTCAGCGCATGCACCTTGGTCGCTTCGATCGGCAGCGTGGCACCGCCCATCGCGGTCCAGGCCAGTCCGGTGACCACGCCGACGCCCTTGAGCACCTTCTCCTTGCGGAACAGCGGCGCGCCAAGGAACTCCTCCAGGTTGTTGACCGAGACCTTGACCGTCTCCTGGTTCTGCTCGAGCATCTTGACCGCCGCCTTGCGCACGATGCGGTGGAGCTGCTTCTCGAGCTGGCGTACGCCCGCCTCGCGGGCGTAGCCTTCGATCACCTGCTTGAGCGCGGCGTCGGTCAGGTTGATGCGTTTCTTGGGGATAAGATCGCGCTTGAGCAGTTTTGGCCACAGATGGTGCTTGGCGATCGCCATCTTCTCTTCGGCGATGTATCCCGACAGCCGAATCTGCTCCATGCGGTCGAGCAGCGGCCCCGGAATGGTGTCGAGCTGGTTGGCGGTACAGACGAACAGCACCTTGGAGAGATCCAGGCGCACGTCGAGATAGTGATCGAGGAAATCGACATTCTGCTCGGGGTCGAGCACCTCCAGCAGCGCCGAGGCCGGATCGCCCTGGAACGACTGCCCCATCTTGTCGATCTCGTCGAGCATGATCACCGGGTTCTCGACCTCCACCTCCTTGAGCGCCTGCACCAGCTTGCCCGGCATGGCACCGATATAGGTCCGGCGATGGCCCTTGATCTCCGCCTCGTCGCGCATGCCGCCCACCGAGAAACGGTAGAACTTGCGCCCCAGGGCATCGGCGATCGACCGGCCGACAGAGGTCTTGCCCACCCCGGGAGGGCCGACCAGCAGCACGATGGAGCCGCCCACGTCGCCCTTGAACGAACCTTCCGCCAGGAACTCGATGATGCGCTCCTTGACGTCGTTCAACCCGTCGTGATCGCGATCGAGCACACCGCGAGCCCGCTTGAGATCGAGCTGGTCCTCCGAAGTGATCCCCCAGGGGAGTGCCGTCAGCCAGTCGAGATAGTTGCGGGTGGTGCCATATTCCGGCGAGCCGGTCTCCAGCACCGATAGCTTGTTCAGCTCGTCGTCGATGCGTTCCTGAACCCGCTCTGGCACCCGCAGTGTCTCGAGACGGCCGCGAAAGGTATCGACATCGCTCTCGCGATCGTCCTTGGAGATGCCGAGCTCTTTCTGGATCACCTTGAGCTGCTCGCGAAGGAAGAACTCGCGCTGGCGCTCCTGCATCTGCGAGTTGACCTGCTCGCTGATCTGGTTCTGCAACTGGGCGACCTCGATCTCCTTGCGCAGCAGCGGCAGCACCTTCTGCATCCGGTCCATGATCGGCAGGGTCTCGAGCACGTTCTGCAGCTCCTTGCCCTTGGCGGAGGTGATGGCTGCGGCGAAGTCGGTCAACGGCCCCGGCTCGTGCGGGCTGAAGCGGTTGAGATAACTCTTCAACTCCTCGCCGTAGAGCGGGTTGATGGGGAGCAGTTCCTTGATCCCGTTGATCAGTGACATCGCGTAGGCACGCGCTTCCTCCGCTTCCGCATCGACCGGCTCGCGAGGATAGGAGACCTCCACCAGGTAGGGCGGTGTCTTCGACAGCCAGCGGTGAATACGAAAGCGCCGCATCCCCTGAGCGATGAACTGAATCTGCTGCTCCTCGGTCTGGTTGCGATGCACCTTCACCGCCGTGCCGATCTCCGGGAAGCTGCCGGGGTTCAGTTCGTCCATGCCCACGTCGCCGACGAACGCCACGCCCACCATGTGATGAGGGGTATTGGCGACGCGCTTCATGGTCTCCTCCCAGCGCTGGCGCTGGATGATCAGCGGCTGCACCTGAGCGGGGAAGAAAGGCCGGTTGTGGATGGGGAGGAGGTAGATCCGTTCCGGCAGATAATCACCGGAAGGGACGACGGCACCGGCGGCGTGCTGCGACTTGGGGTCGTCTCCAGGAGCGGTTTGGCTGGCTTCGAAGTAATCCGTGGCGTCGCGGTCGTGTTCGCTCATCATTCACCCTGAGTTCGAGGCCAAAGCTGGCCGAATGACCAAGGGATGTGGGCACCGGGGCGGGAGTTCAAGTCAGCGACTGGAGATCGCCGTGGAAATCATCGGGCCGCGCCCGCAAGCGCGACCCCTTCAGGCGCCCGAAAACGACGTCAGTTCGCGTCGTTCGCCGGCGGCAACAGCGGTATCCGCTGACCATCGATATCGAGAATGCCATCCGCCAGTTCGACCTGCAGCGGGTCGCTGCCCAGCGGCAGGCCGAGCGTCATCAGCAGCACTGCCGGCGCGCCCTCAAGAGTCAGACGGCCCTGCAGACGGCGCACGAACTCGCTCTCCAGCGACGCGTCGCTCATCGTCTCGGGATCCCAGTCTTCGATGCCGGCGCCGTCGAGACTGAGCTCTCCTTCACCGCGCATCTTCATGCCCAGCATCGGGCTGTCAGCGTCCAGATTCTCCAGCGACAGGCGTGGCGATCCCGCGAGCAGCGCCTGAATCGACGGTTGCAGCGGCGCCAACGCGGACTCCAGGGCCCGGTCGTCGTCAGCGTCGGCTGCGGCCTGTATCTCGGTCAGATTCTCTTCCAGCGCCTTCGTCAATGCCCGATAGGCGTCACCATCGATCCGATCCAGCGCCAGCGTAAAGCCGCCGCTGAAAACCGATTGATCATGGATTCGGGTATCGCCCAGATCGGCTTTCAGTTGCATCGTCAACTGATCGGCGTCGAGCGCCGCCTTCACCGTGTAGCCGATATCCCGGGTGATCACGCTGGGGCTGCCGCTGGGCGTGACCGTCGTGGTCGGGAACGTCAGCGCCATTTGCTGGCGGAAAGCCTGGTCGTCGCCCTCGAACGTTCCGGAAACCGTCGCCCCCTCGATCAGGACATCGGCCTGGTCGTCGGTCAGTCTTAGCCGCGGCACCGCGCCTTTCAACGTGACACGATCGTCGACCTGCTCGAGGTCGAGCGTCGATTCGGCAGACTCCAGTTGCATGTCGCGAGCCGGCGTCATCTCCCCCGCGACTTCTCGCGCCGGCACGGTGACCGTCTGCGAGAAACTCGGTAGGATGAAGTGGCCCTCCAGCTTCTGTTCGCGGGTCAGGAAGCGCCCACTCCAGGTCATCGGCCCCTGGCTCTCGAGGACGTCGCCGAACAGCAACCGGCCGTCGCCGTCCGTCACCTGGGTTTCGCCATCCAGCGTCGTCTCGAGCAGGCCATGATTCGCCCGATACGGGATCTCGATGGAGACGGCATTCGCGTCCCGCGCTACCGCCACGTAGCGGGCCTCGATGCGGCCGGAGGAGTGAAACCAGCCGCTGTCGACATCCTCGCGCGAGACGTTCCAGTCGGGGCGAGCGTCAAGCCGCGCGACCAGCTTGTCCATCTCGCTATCGAAGCGCTGGCTGGAATAGGCCTGAGCCCCCAGGTAACCGCCGCCAGCCAACACGATCACGACCGCTCCTGCGATCATCCATTTACGCATGCACTGCTCCAGACGTTGACGATAGAAATGCGGTTAGGAGAACACGGCATCAATGCCTGCTCGGGCGAATCGCTACGGGGTACTGGGACGCCAGTCCGATCGACACTTGCCCAACGCCATGTCGTGACTCGTGCTCCATGTCCCTTGCGCCTTGCGCTTCACCTTGCTCGTCGTCGTACTCGACGCTTGCCGGGAGCCCCAATAATGCGACCTTCCCGGGCGACGTCTCGGGCCCCTGTCAGCGACTGACCTTGTTCTCGTGATTCGTGATTCGCGGCTCAATGCAGCCAGAACCAGAGGTGCATCGTGCTCCAGGCATACACGCCGGCAAGGATATCGTCGAACATGATGCCGATCCCCCCGGCGACCCGGCGGTCCACCCACCGAATCGGCCAGGGCTTGAGGATATCGAAGACCCGGAACACCACGAATCCCCACAGCGCGGCCTCCCAGGAAAACGGAACCGCCGCCATCGTGAGCCAGTAGCCCACGAACTCGTCCCAAACGATACCCGAGTGATCGTGCACCCCGAGATCGCGGGAGGTCGTTTCGCAGAGCCAGATCCCGACCAGCGTCGCCACGCCCATCAGCCCCATGTAGATCGCCAGCGGCAGGCCCGACATCAACCAGTAGAAGGGTATTGCCGCCAGCGTCCCGAAAGTCCCGGGGGCGAACGGCACGGCACCACTGCCCAGCCCGAAGGCCAGGAAATGGGTCGGTCGGCGCCAGACACTCGCGGGAGCCCGGTTCATGAGAGAACCTCCGGAAAGTGATCCCAACCCTGACGCTCGAGATAGCGGGAGTCGATGCCGTGAATGCCTTCGGCATCGACAATTCGCCCGATCGGCGTCAACGGCAGGTGGAGCGACGACAGACGGCGCTGCGCCTCGGCAAGATCTGCGGCAGCCACCGTTACCAGCAGCTCGTAGTCATCGCCACCATTGAGCACTCGCTGCCGCACCTCGTCCAGCTCCAGCGTCGCGCGTAGCGGCGTCGCCAGCGGCAACGCCTCGAGGTCGAGCCGGGCGCCTAGCCCGGAGGCGGAGAGCAGATGCTGGAGATCCGCCAGCAAGCCGTCGGAGATATCGATGGCGCTGGTGGCCAGCCCTCTCAGCAACGCCCCCGCCGACAGCCGAGGCTCGGGACGCAGATACGCCTCGAGCAGAGGATGCTCCGGGTTGCGCTCACCCTGCTGCCAGCGTGCAAGCCCTTCGGCCGCCCGTCCCGGATAGCCGGTCACCGCGACCAGGTCGCCTTCACGGGCTCCGCGACGCTGCAGCGCCTGCCCGGCCGGAACTTCGCCGTGGACCGTCACACCGATCGTCAGCGCACCGCGAGTGACATCGCCGCCGACCAGCTCGCAGCCGCTGCGTTCGGCCAATTCGCGGAAGCCGTCGGCGAAGGCCTCGAGCCACGCCGGATCGGCCGCGGGAAGCGTCAGCGCTAGGCAGCACCAGCGGGCTCTCGCGCCCATCGCGGCAAGATCGCTCAAGGCCACGGCCAGGGCGCGATGGCCGATGGCAGCAGGCGGTGCATCATGGGGGAAATGGATGTCGACCACAGAGGTATCGACGCTGACCGCCAGCTGCTGCCCCGGGGAGAGTGCCAGCACGGCGCAGTCGTCGCCGTTGCCGACGACGACATCGCTACGCCCGGCTGTCGCGGGCCGCGACAGGTAGCGAGCGATCAGGTCGAATTCGCTCAAGGAGGTGCGACTCATGTCAACGACGGCGTGCAGCGACCTCGGCACCCCGCAGCCGCGAGGCGAGCTTGTCGAGTATGCCGTTGACGTATTTGTGGCCGTCGGTGGCGCCGAATATCTTGGCCAGCTCCACCCCTTCGTTGATCACGGCCCGGTAGGGCACCTCGGGACGGCGCGACAACTCGTATGTGCCGAGGCGCAGAATCGCCAGTTCGATGCGGTCCAGATCCTCCAGGCGCCGATCGAGCAGCGGCGCAATCGCTGCGTCCAGCTCCGCGCGGTTGTTGGCCGTGTTGTGGAGCAGGTCGTGGAACAGCGCCTTGTCGGCAATCTCCATGACCTTGTGCCAGTTCTCGTGATCCTCAAGATCCTCATCGGCGATCTGGGAACGGAACTCGGCCTCGACGGCCGTGATCGACTTGCCGGTCATCTGCCACTGATAAAGCCCTTGGACGGCAAGCTCTCGGGCGGCGCGGCGGGATTCCTGGGCCGGCGTCGGCTGACGTGACGGTGAACTCATGCCTCGCCTCCCAGCCGCTTGAACAGCGAGACCATTTCCATCGCCGCCATGGCCGCCTCGGTGCCTTTGTTGCCAGCCTTGGTGCCGGCACGCTCGACGGCCTGGTCGATCGAGTTGACCGTCAGCACGCCATTGGCAATGGGGGTCGCGAACTCCAATTGCAGGCTGCTCAACGACGAGTTGCAGTTGCCCGCGACATACTCGAAGTGCGGCGTGCCGCCACGGATCACCGCGCCCAGCGCGACGACGGCATCGGGCCGGGAAACCTGGAGTACGCGCTTGACCGCCAACGGCAGCTCCCAGGCGCCGGGGACATGGATCAGCTCGATGTTCTCTTCACTGACGCCATGCCGCGTCAGGCTGTCGACGGCGCCCTCGACGAGGCTGTCGACGACATGGTGATTGAAGCGGCCCACGACGATGGCGTAACGGCCATCGACATCGGTGAACTGACCTTCCAGTTGCGCGATCGGTTGCATTGTCGGGTTCCGGATACACTGCGTCAGGTTCGTCATTCACTCGAACCTGAACGCGATAAAACAGACTGATTGGCCGGCGCCAGAACCTAGCGCTCGGCGCGCGAAGCCGGCCATCTTATCATGGCCGCGCGGCCATACCACGCTCACACGAGCGGTGACTCGAATCCAGGTCAGGCGTCGCCGCTGACCAGCTCGACCACCTCGAGATCGAAACCGGAGAGCGCCGAGAAGCGCCACGGCGAGCTCAACAGTCGCATCTTGCCGACACCGAGCTGACGCAGAATCTGCGCCCCGGTACCGATGGAGAGAAAATTCCCCGCCCCGTCGGTGGCGCTGTTGCGCGGCGACGCTCCCCGCCCCAGGACATCGTCGAGCTGCTGCTTGAAGTCGCCAAGCGGGCGCGCATCATCCAGCAGCACGAACACGCCCGACTCCGCCCGGCCGATCTCGGCCAGTGCCGTGTGGGCGGTCCAGTGGCTGTCCGCACGGCATAGCGCCAGTAGATCGCGGAGCGTATCGCCGCCATGCACCCGCACCGTGGTCGGCGTGTGCCGGGAGGGCTGCCCCTTGACCAGTGCCAGGTGATGCCTGTCCTGAACGTTGTCGTGGAAGACATGCATCGTCATGTCGCCGAAAGCCGTTCGCACCGGCATCTGCTCGATGGCATCGACGGTGCGCTCGTTGAGCATGCGATAGTGGATCAGATCGGCAATGGTGCCGATCTTGATGTCGTGTTCCGCCGCGAACCGCTCCAGCTCGGGCCGCCGCGCCATGGTACCGTCGTCGTTCATGATCTCGCAGATCACGCCCGTCGCTTCGAAACCGGCCATGGCCGCCAGATCGCAGGCCGCCTCGGTGTGGCCGGCACGCCGAAGCACGCCCCCCGGCTCCGCCATCAGCGGGAAGATATGCCCCGGCTGCACGATGTCTTCCGGCTTGGCGCCACGGGCCGCCGCGGCCCTGACCGTCAGGGCGCGGTCCGCCGCAGAGATGCCGGTGGAGACCCCTCTGGCAGCCTCGATGGAGACAGTGAACTTGGTACCGTAGCCGGAGCCGTTGTCGCTGACCATCAGCGGCAGCTTCAACTGCTGGCAACGTGATCTCGACATCGGCTGGCAGATCAGGCCGCGAGCATGGCGGGCCATGAAATTGATGTGGCTGGCCTCGACACACTCGGCCGCCATGATGATGTCGCCCTCGTTCTCGCGATCCTCGTCATCCATCAGGATGACCATCCTGCCCTGCCGGATCTCTTCCAGCAGCACATCGATGCCGGCCAACTGATTCGATTGCGCTGTCGTCATTGATGATTCGTCCAATGAAACCGCCGTCTACTGAAACCACCAAGGGTCGATGCGGCACAGCCTACCTGTCGCGGGACGCGGACGCTACTGTCGGGTACTGGTGACACAGCGTGCGCCTGACGACGCCGCCATTCCGCCAGGCTCAGCGCTCCTTGAGCGGGCGTGCAGAGATGCGCCAGTCGTCACCCAGCGCCCGGATATCGTCGATCTTCAGCCGCCGCTGCTGGCTCATTGTCGCCAGCCCCGGCAACGCGAACAGCGGACGCGCCTCACTGCCCAGCAGCGTGGCCGCCATGAACAGTTCGAGCCGGTCGACGCAATCGGCCTCGAGCAGCGCACCGGCCAGCGTGGCACCGGTCTCGACCAGCACCTCGTTGCAAGCTTCCTGGGTGGCGAGGTAACGCAGCAGGGCGCTAAACTCCACGCGCCCCTCGGCATTGGCCGGCATCACCACCACTTCGGCGCCAGTGGCCTCGAGCCGGCGGCGCCGCTCGCTCACCTCGGCCTGGACCGTGACCACCAGCGTTCGCCCGGGCTCGCTCAGGCACGCCGCGGCCAACGGCATGCGCAGGTGACTATCCAGGACCACCCGCAACGGCTGGCGGCGGGCGATGGATTCGGCATCGTCCAGGCCGAGCTGCCCGGCACGCACCGTTAACCGGGAGTCGTCGAAGATGATCGACTCGACGCCGGTCAGAACCGCGCTGGACTCGGCCCGTAGTCGTTGAACCTGTCGCCGCGCGGCCGGACCGGTGATCCACTGGGACTCCCCGTCCGCCATCGCCGTTCGGCCGTCCAGACTCATCGCCATCTTCAACGTGACTCTCGGCATCCCTTCACGCATGCGGCGGATGAAGCCGGGATTGAGCCGGCTGGCGGCCTCTTCACGCAGCCCCACGGCGACTTCGACGCCCGCATCGCGCAGCATCGCGAAACCCCGGCCCGATACCTGCGGGTTGGGATCTTCCATCGCCGCGACGACCCGGGGCACGCCCGCCTCGATCAAGGCCAGGCTGCAAGGTCCGGTACGGCCGGTATGCGAACAGGGCTCGAGGGTGACGTAGGCGGTCGCTCCTCGAGCTGCCTCGCCGGCCATCCGCAGCGCGTTGATCTCGGCGTGAGGCTCGCCGGCACGGACGTGAAAGCCTTCCCCGACGATCCGGCCGTCCTTGACCAGCACGCAGCCGACCCGAGGATTGGGATCACAGCTGTAGCGGCCCTGCCAGGCAAGCTGGATCGCCCGGTCCATGCAGGATGCCTGAGAGATGGTTTCGAGGGCAGATGAGGACATGAGGGCTCGCTCGATGGGAGGGAAAGCGAGGAGACGATAGCGACGGGACAGGCGCCGACTCAGCCCCGGTCGCCCTCGTCACCCGATGGAAGGCTCGGCTCTTGGGACAACCGGTCGATCTCGGCACGAAATTCGTCGAGGTCCTGGAAACGGCGATAGACGGAGGCGAAACGAATGTAAGCCACGTGATCGAGACGTTGCAGTGTCTCCATCACTTCCTCACCCACGTCTCGCGCCTCCACTTCACGGTCGCCTCTGGCGCGCAACCGCTGGCGAATCCGTTCCACCGCCGCCTCGAACGACTCCACGCTGACGGGACGCTTCTCCAGCGCGCGCGCCATGCCCGCACGCATCTTCTGCTCGTCGAAGCTCTCGCGGGAGCCATCGGACTTGACCACCCGGGGCATCACCAGCTCGGCGGTTTCGTAGGTCGTGAAGCGTTCTCCACACTCCGCGCACTGACGACGACGCCGCACCTGATCTCCCTCGGCCACCAGCCGGGAGTCGGTCACCTTGGTATCGTGCGTACCACAGAAAGGGCAATGCATCGTCGGGGTCTACCTGTCAGCGTGGGCGATGAGTGTGATCGCCCCTCTTGTTGATGAATGCGGTAACGGTGCCGTATGAGAAAACAGAGTGTACCGGTTTGGGCAACATAGCGGAAACACGCGGAAAAGCCTTGGCGATTTTGATGTTGGCCCATCTTCTGCAAGGATGTTGTGACAATCCTTAACAACGAAGCCTCGAACCCCAGGCCGCGTACGTCAACCGCAGACACCAAGGAATCGCCCATGCCCAGTCGTGCCGCGAATTATCCCGCCCTTTCCGAGGAAGACTTCATGGCCCGCGCCAGCGCGCGCCTGGAAGAGGTATATGGACCCCGCCGCGACGAGATCATGCGACGCCTGATGACGTTGCTGATGCACCAACGCAGTGCACTGGATACCTTGCCACGCCCCACCTGGAGTGAGCGCGACCAGATCTTGATCACGTATGGCGACACCATCATCGATGGAGAACGGCCGCCACTCGAGGTAATGGACGACTTTCTCGCCACTCGCCTGAATGGCACGTTCAGTGGCCTGCATATCCTGCCGTTCTTTCCCTGGAGCAGCGACGACGGCTTTTCGGTGATCCATTATCGCGAGGTCAATCCCAAGCTCGGGGACTGGCAGGATATCCGCCGGCTCGCCTCGCGAGTGGACTTGATGGTCGATCTCGTCATCAATCATGTCTCGCGCGATTCGCTATGGTTCATCGACTACCTCTCGGGCACGCAGCCGGGGCGCGACTACTTCATCGAGATGGACCCGGAAACGGACCTCTCCATGGTCACGCGGCCGCGCAATTCGCCGCTTCTGGTACCGGTATCGACGCGTCGCGGGACACGCCACCTGTGGGCGACCTTCTCCGAAGACCAGATCGACCTCAATTTCGCCAATCCGGACGTACTGCTCGAGTTCATCGGCATCCTGCTCTATTACGTCCAGCAGGGCGCGCGCATCATTCGCCTCGACGCCATCACCTACCTGTGGAAGGAGGTCGGCACCCCCTGCGTGCACCTGCCTCAGACCCACGCCATCGTCCGCCTGCTGCGGGCGATTCTCGACTTCATGGCACCGGGAACGCTGCTGATCACCGAGACCAACGTGCCACACCAGGAAAACATGAGCTACTTCGGTCTGGAACGCCTGGCGCCAGAGCCTAAGGTCGAGGGCCACGACGACGAGTCGCCGTCGATGCCCGACGAAGCGCACATGATCTACCAGTTCACGCTGCCGCCTCTGCTGGTGCACACGCTGACCAGCGGCGACGCCACCACGCTGGCCGGCTGGGCGCGCAGCCTGCCGACGCTGCCACCGGGCTGTACCTACTTCAACTTCACCGCCAGCCACGACGGTATCGGCGTCAGGGCCCTCGAGGGTCTGCTGCCACCTCACGAACTGGAGATCATGCTCGAACTGATGCACCGCTTCGGCGGCTACGTCAGCATGAAGACCAACGCCGACGGCAGCGACTCGCCCTACGAGATCAACATCACGTACTACGACGCGATGAAGGGGACGCGTCGTGGCGCCGACGCGTGGCAGGTCGAGCGTTTCCTCTGCAGCCAGAACCTGATGCTGGCGCTACAGGGGATACCCGGCGTCTATTTCCATAGCCTGACCGCGACCCTCAATGACCACGGCGGCGTCGAGCGCAGTGGCAAACTGCGCTCGATCAACCGTCGACGCTGGCCCAAGGAGGAGCTCGACGAACTCATCGACAGCCGCAGCACGCCGACCCGCGAGGCGTTCACCTCGCTGAAGCGACGACTCAACATTCGCGCCAACGAGCCCTGCTTTCATCCCGAAGCCGCTCAGCGAGTGCTCGACACGCCGCCCGGCATCTTCGCCATCGAACGCGGACCGCTCGCCAACGGGCGCCGCCTGCTGGCCATCTACAACATCAGCGACACGCGCCAGCCGCTGGAGATCGACGAACTGAACGATGGCGAGTGGTACGACGTGCTCAAGGATGGCAAGCGCTGGAGCCCGCACCCCGACGAACGCGACATTCTGCGACCCTATCGCAGCCTGTGGCTGGTCCAGCCGTAAACCCCGGCCCCGGCACTCGAACTTCGCCTCGCTCGTCCCACGCTCAAGGGAAACGAACAGGACTCGACCGATCATGCGGATTTCGATGCTCGCCATCAGCGCGCCGTTATTGCCATCGGCCCCATCAGCGCGGGTGGCTTGACGCTCAGGACAACGGCTACTTCTGCGTATTCCGCTGGCACGCCGAGCGCCAATCTGGCCGGGTGTGGCTGATCGGCATCACCTTGGGCTTCTTTACAGCCCCCGTCGCTCAGCGTGGCGTGAAATGGTTCATCGTGATCGGCCCATTGAGTGCGCTCACCACGCTCTCCATCTTCTCAGCCGAGCGGGTCGGCGCTATTCAGAGTGAACGCTGGGCCTGGTCACCGATGGGCACATTGGTGCACGTCGTCAGCTCGTCGGCGATGATCGTGCTGGCCATCGCTTGCCATGGCTGGCCGCACCAATGACGCATCTGTGCAGTCTCGTCCGACGCCGCGAAGTCGTGCTTCCAACGAGTCATCCATTCTCATCCGGCTCGAGCGAAAGCCGAGCCGGGGGCGCCTGATGCATCGCGACATCCCTCCTCTCCTCGATTGGCCTTCAGCACTGACTCCCCAAACCTGATCACTAATGATTTTGATTATCATTTAATTTATCGTACGATATTTCACTCGCGCTTTTCTCAGCCATCTTTACGCTACTGCGGCCGGCGACAACAATGACACTTTCCCATCTCAAGCAGGCACCACGCAGCTCGCGCGTGCTTCTTCTCGCCCTCGCCACATGCCTGGGCCTCGCTGCACAGGGGGTCTCATGTAGCGTGTCTGGCGAGCCTCGCGCACGTCTTGCCGTCATGGATCCCGGACACGTGGAAATTCTTACCGCATTGGGCGCCGCGGAGGACCTCGTGCTGATACCGCAAGATCCCGCCATCGACAATGCACTCGCCGAGGTTGTGAGGTATCAGCGCTTGCCGAGCATGGAGGGGCTACTGGCGGCAAACACCACCCTGATCGTTGGTGGTAATCCCGGACGCGACCTGCCTGTTCTTGAGCAGGCGAAGCGCCTGGGGATAGACAGTGTCATGGTCTCTCGAGAACTGCCCGCCATAGATCGCGTCCGCCAACTCGCCGAGCTCACCGATCATGAAGCGGCCGGCGAAAGGCTGATTGCCCACACGGAGGCCAGGTATGCCAAGGCGGCGCAAGTGGTTGCGACACAATCCTCACGCCTCCAGGTGCTGCACCTTTCCAGTAGCGGGGCGGGAACGTCCGGCGCTATCACTGCTGCGGGGCGTTCCACCGCTGTACATGGCCTGATCGAGCGCGCCGGCGGTGTCAACGTCGGTGCCGAAGCCGGGCTCGAACGTTACCAAACGCTGACGGCGGAAGGCGTTATCACCATGGCACCGCAGGCCGTGCTGGTCTCGAGGTTGGAACTCCCGGCACTGGGAGGCCCGGAAGGTATCTGGACGCACGTACCAGGGCTTGCCAACACACCGGCCGGCCGCAACAAACGTCTGATCGTCCTGCCCCACGCCGCGGTGAAATTCGATGCCGTGAAAAGCGGCGAAGCGACGCTCGCGCTCGCCAGCGCGCTGGCAGATCCCGAGACGGGAGCGGCGCCATGAAGTCGCCCTCTTCAATGACGACCCCCTCGCGCTTGTCGTCCGCTCAAGCGCCGTCGACTCAAGGGTCGGCGCCGCAAGCGCAACCCTCTTCATCGCCGCCACCGGCGAAGCGGCAGGTTCGGCCTGCCGCGGTTCCCATCGCGCTCGGCCTCTGCGCCGCCCTGCTGTTGACCCTGTCGATCGCGGCAATGACAGGCCAGGTGCCACTGACGCTGGCGCAGCTGCTGGGCGTGCTGGTGTCCCCTTTCGATATCGCCGAGGGGGAGCGCCTGGCGCACGTGGTGTTCTGGGAACTCCGCTTGCCGCGGGCACTGATGGCACTGCTCGTCGGTGCCGCACTGGCGATGGCCGGCGCGGCACTCCAGGGGCTGTTCGGCAACCCGCTGGCCGATCCCGGTATCGTCGGTGTCAGCAGCGGCGCCTCGCTCGGTGCGGTAGCGGTGATCGTGCTGCAACTCGACTTCCTGGGCCTCTGGACGCTACCTTTCGGCGCATTCGTCGCCGGAACCATGACCGCCGCGCTGATATACCGGCTCTCTGGGCTGGTCAATCAACGCGGCAACGCCAACCTGCTGCTGATCGGCATTGCCATCAATGCGATCGCCGGGGCCGTGACCGGCTATCTGACCTATCTCGCCAGCACCGAGCAGTTGGAGAGCCTGCTCTTCTGGTCGATGGGTTCGCTCGGCAGCATCGACTGGCGTAATGTCGGTATTGTCGCCCCGATCGTAGTCTTCGCCGCGTGGCAACTGCGGCGCCAGGCGAGACCGCTTGACCTGCTGGCCCTGGGCGAACGGCAGGCGCGACACGCAGGAGTCGATGTCGTTCGGCTGCGTCGAACGCTGATCGTCCTTGCCGCTCTGCTGACCGCAGGGGCCGTCGCCTTCACCGGGACTATCGGTTTCATCGGGCTGGTCGTCCCCCACCTGACAAGACTGCTGATCGGGCCGGGCCATCGCCAACTGCTGCCGCTGAGCGCACTGGCCGGCGGGCTGATCCTGATGCTGGCCGACATCGGCGCCCGCTCGCTCGACCCGCCCAGCGAGATTCCCATCGGCATCCTGACGGCGACGCTCGGCGGTCCCTTCTTTCTCTGGATGATTGCCCGGGGTCGAAGCCGAGGAACCACGCCATGAACACGGGATCGCCACTCCCTCTCACCGCCTTCCCTCGAGGGACGTGCACATCGGGCCGAGCCGTCGCGACCACCTCGGTTGCCAGCGCGCCGGCACTCGAGCTATCCGGCGTCTCGTTCGCGCTCGGGGGTCGCAAACTGCTCGACGATATCGATCTGCGCTGCGAGTACGGTAGCGTGACGGCCCTGATCGGTCCCAATGGGGCGGGCAAGTCGACACTGCTGGCGCTGATGGCGGGTGACCAACCCGCAAAGTCGGGAACGCTCTCGCTAGCGGGACAGCCCATCGAATCGCTCAGCGTGCGCGAGCTTGCCAGCCATCGTGCGGTGATGCCGCAGGACAGCGTGTTGCGGTTCGCCTATCTGGTGGAAGAGGTCGTCGGCATGGGGCGCCAACTGCACGTCTCGGATCCTGGATTGGACGGCCCCGTCATCGCCCAGGCAATGCGGGTCGCCGAGATCGCCCACCTAGCCAGCCGCGATGCCATGACGCTATCCGGCGGCGAACAGGCGCGTACCACCTTTGCTCGCATTCTCACTCAGCAAACCTCGATTCTCCTGTTGGACGAACCCACAGCGGCACTCGATCTGCGTCATCAGGAGCGATTGCTGCAGAGCGCCGCCAACCTGGCTCGACGAGGTTGCTGCGTCGTGGTCGTTCTCCACGATCTCAATCTGGCCGCCGCTCACGCCGACTATCTCGTGTTGCTGGCCGACGGACGCGTGATCCTACAGGGCTCTCCGTGGGAGGTACTCGACGCCGAACGCCTCGGTGTCGTCTACCGTCAACCGGTTAGCGTGCTCGCCCACCCTCAACGCGGCTGCCCGATTGTGGTTACCCGCGATGCAGCGGCCATCAATTCTCCAGAGGCAGGCGAGGCAACCTTTCCCTCATGATCAGCACCATTGACCAAGTCAGCATCAGACGCGTTCTCCAGCGCGAGCACGACGCCGCCCGTCATCAGCGCAGCACACGCCAGGCCGAACGCCGAGCCGTCGGCGAAACCGGTCCGCGCCCGGGGCCCTCGTTCCGCGACGCGGCCTACTACCAGCACAGCTATCTGTCCATCGGACCTGACCAGGGCGCCCTGCTCTACTTTCTGGCTCGCGCCAGCGGAGCCTGCCGCATCGTCGAGTTCGGCTCATCCTTCGGCGTTTCGACGATCTACCTCGCCGCCGCAGCGAGCGACAACGGCGGACACGTCATCGGCAGCGAGTTCTACGCCAACAAGCGCGAGCGCGCCATGGCCAACCTTCGGGAAGCCGGACTCGACGCTCGAGTGGAGATTCGCCTGGGTGACGCCACCGAAACGCTCTCCGACATCGTGGGGCCAATCGACTTCGTTTTTCTGGATGGCGATAAGTCGCTCTATCAGCCGGTGCTGGAAAGCCTGGAAAGCCGTCTCGCCGCCGATGCATTGATCATCGCCGACAATCTCGATCACCTGACCGGCGACCCGGGGGACTTCCGCCATTTCGTCACCACCCAACCGGACCGCTACACCACCAGACTGATGTCGATCGGCAAAGGGATGTTCAGTGTCAGCCAGTGGCACGGCAAAGCATGAGTTCGACAGCCACGGGCTCGAGCGGTTTGCCGTTGGGCATGCCAAGTGCACGCAAGCTGAATGCCCAAGAGCTTTCCCTGCTGCTGCTGAGACTGCTCGACACGGCGCCGGCTCACGGTAGTGCGTTGAGCGACCGCGTCGAGAAGTTGTCGCAGGGGTTTTACCGGCCCAGTCCAGGGAGTCTCTACCCCGCGCTTTACGCGCTGACCGAACACGACCGAATCGCTCAAACTCGAGCGGGACGGCGCAAGGTCTACGCTCTGACTGACGCCGGACGCGCCTGGCTCGGCAGCCACGAGGGCGAGGCCGAACGCGTCGATCAACGGCTACGACGAGCTGGCCGCAAGCTGAGCGCCATGCGACGGGCCTACGAGTTGAACATGCCGGATGAAGAGAGCTCGACGCTCGCACAATCCATGCTCGAGGCCCGCATGGATCTCAAGGCAGCGTTGCACGAGTGTCTCGATTTACCGCCAGCCGCGCAGCGACGAATCATTCAGTCACTGACACAGGCGGCGGCATTCATCAGGGCGCTCGATACGCCAATGGCACCGGACGACGAGCAGGACTTCCGACACCGGCCCTGACACCGGTTCCCATAATCATGAGCTAGCGCCCAGGCCAAAGCGTTTATCGTCGCGCTTGGGACGACTACCAATCCGCAACGAAGAGACCGGACTGCGATGAGCCCTTCATACTAGGAACAGGGAACATCACATGTCATTCATGCAGCAAACCAGGACGACGGCGCCGATCAATGCCGCCTGTCGTCCATACCTGACACTGGCCGGGCTGACGCTTGGATGCGCGCTAGCGCAGGAGAGTGGCGCGCTGGACACGATGACCGTCACCTCGGCATCGGCCTCTGGCTACGCCGTCGACCCCGTCCATGCCCCCGCCAGCATCTCGGTCATTTCCCGCCAAGAGCTGGAAGGAAAGTCCTATCGCGATATTACCCATGCGCTACAGGACGTGCCCGACGTTTACATCAACGACGGCCCGACGAGCAAAGGCGGCACTGGCGAAGTCTCGATCCGGGGCTTCGATTCGCAATACACGTTGATTCTGGTCGATGGCGTGCCGCAGGACTCCTCCCAGGCTTACTACAACGGCTTTGGCAGCGGCGCCGAATACAGCTGGCTACCACCGATGTCGGCCATCGAGCGTATCGAGGTAATTCGAGGGCCGATGTCGACGCTTTACGGTTCGAACGCGCTGGGCGGTGTGATCAATATCATCACGCGACCGATCCCGGAATCGTGGACGGGCTCCATCAACACCGACACGCTGATTCAGCAACACAGCGACTCCGGCAATCGCCAGCAGAGCAACGTCTATCTGGCAGGCCCGGTGATCGAGAATACACTGGCCGCAACGTTCACCGCGTCCACCCTCTCCCGCGCCGAGGACGACATTACCTACGGCTATCCCGAGTACGATCGCGACACCTACAGCGGCAAGCTCACCTGGACACCGAACGACGACAACACGCTGAGTCTCGAGGCGGGATACGCCGACCAGCGGACCGAGGCCACCGCCGGCCGCAGCGGCAGCCGTGGCGATAGCGAGTTCGAGACTCGCCGCCGCCATCAGACACTGACCCACGAGATCGACTGGGGCAATCGCATTCGCACCCGGAGCTTCGTCAAGCATGTCGATCTCGACCAGGACGACGGCTCCTACACCTCGACCTATGAGCGCAGCACGTTCAAGTCATCGACCGTCATTCCACTGGGCGATCATCTGCTGACCGTGGGAGGCGAGTACCGCAAACAGGAGATCGACCACCCGGACCGCGCCCTGGGCGTCACGAATCTGGAGCGCTGGGATGGTGCCCTCTTCGCCGAGGACGAGTGGTTTCTCACCGACCGCTTCTCGTTGACGACCGGCGCGCGCTACGTCGAGGACGAAAATTACGGCAGCAAATTCGTACCACGGCTTTACGGCGTATTCGACGCGACGTCCACGCTGACCTTCAAAGGCGGCGTCAGCGCCGGCTATCGCACCCCGGATCTCAAGGAAGGCGACTCCAACTGGCTGGAGGGCGGAGGTGGCCCCGGCTGCCCCGACTGCCGCGACGTCGGCAATTCCGATCTAAAACCGGAAAAGAGCATCACCTATGAGTTGGCCGCATACTGGCAATCGAGTCCCGACCTGCTCACCAGCGTGACGGTGTTCCACACCGAGTTCGACGACAAGATCGAGAAACCGGTCGTCTGCGACATCCGAGAAGGTGACGCCAGCTGTGTCTACCTGGGTGACGACTACACCGCGCTCTATCAGTACATGAACGTGGAGGAAGCGACGATCGACGGGGTCGAGCTGGGGCTCGACTGGGCGTTGACGACGGCGCTGGATCTCAACGCCAGCTACACCTACACCGACAGCGAGCAGAAAAGCGGTGACAATGCCGGGCTACCGCTCAATGACCAACCCAAGCATCGCGCCAGCCTGGGAATCGACTGGGCCGCGACGCCGGCGACCAATGTGTGGTCACGAGCACGCTTCAAGGGCGAGGCAGAACAGATCGCCGGGCGCGGGGGCCTGTCCGACGCCTACCCCAGCTACACCCTGGTCGACGCAGGTCTCAACTACCGTGTGATTCCCAATCTGACGCTCTACGGCGGGGTCTACAACGTGTTCGACAGACGTGTCGACTACGACAGCTATGGGCGCGTGCTGGATGGTCGCGCCTACAACGCCGGAGTCACTCTGAGTTTCTGAACGGCGCCGATGGCCGCTTACGAGGAAATGGGGTTATGTAGAGGATCGTTACCGACAAGGAGCCGGCTGGCGTTGACCAGCCGTCTTCTCGAGGCTCAAACATCGCCTGCATTATCCAGCTCCACCGCTTCGAACAGGCGATCCTGAAGGTCGGGAATCGCCGCCTGGACCCGGTTCCAACTGGGAATGAAAGGCTTGTCCCGTGGGGATTCGAAGAAGGCGGCGCCGGCCTGCATGATATTGTCGGCGAACAGCTCCACGGCGGCCTCTTCGCTATGGCGGTCCAGCTTGAGCCCGTTCATGGCGGCATCGTGGTCGTAGGCCTCGATCAGATCCAGCGCCACGCGATAGTAGGTGGCCTTGACCGTACGGAAGCTCTCGACGCTCATCTCCACCCCGAGCGTCGCCAGCTTGCGATACATCGCCTTGGCGATGTCCATGCTCATCCGGTTGAGCCCGCCGCTGGGATCCTCCTCGGAGACCGGCTGATGCTTGTGGTCGTAGGCGTCGGCGATATCCACCTGACACAAGCGCTTGGTCGAGAAGTTCCGGTGAACTTCGGAGAGCACGCCGATCTCCAGGCCCCAGTCGCTGGGAATGCGAATGCCGTCGAGCACGTCGGCGCGCATGGAGAATTCGCCGGATAGCGGATAGCGGTAGCTGTCGAGATAATCGAGGTAAGGCAGCGGCCCGTAAATCATCTTGAAGGCCCGAATCAGCGGCGTGACCATCAACCGCGCCACCCGGCCGTTGAGCTTGCCGGAGGCGATTCGGGAGTAGTAGCCCTTGCAGAACTCGTAGTGGAAGCGCGGATTGGCCACCGGGTAGATCAACCGCGCCAGCAGGCCGCGGTCGTAGGTGACGATATCGCAGTCGTGGAGTGCGATCGCCTCGGCCTTGCCGGATGCGCGGACGTAACCGGAACAGTACCAGACGTTGCAGCCCTTGCCCGGCTCCAGGGGCGCCAGGTTCTCCTGCGCCAGTTCCTGCTGGAGGGCCTGGAGTCGCGGGCCGTCGTTCCACAGGATGCGGTGGTGCTGAGGCAGGCGCGAAAAGAACTCCCGCGCCTTGAGAAACTGCTCGCGATCGGCGCGATCGAGGCCGATGACGATTTCGCTGAGATAAGGCACCTTGCACAGTTCATCGACGATGTGCGAGAGCGCCGGCCCCTCCAGCTCGGAGTAGAGCGATGGCAGAATCAGCCCCATCGGCCGGGTGCGCGAGAACTGCTTGAGATCGTTCTCCAGGGCTTCCACCGAGCGCCGCGTCAGGTTGTGGAAATTGGTAATGATACCGTTCTGATAAAAATCACTCATGAAGCGCCCTCTTCGTATTGTCGTTTTGGCGTCGATCCGTGACGCCTGTCATCAGGTCGATATCTTCGACTACTGCGGCTCGCCACTCTCCCATCCCGATTCCTGGGCCAGCCAATGCGCGACACCCTCCGACCAACCGGCCGGCCCTCGCGCTTGCGTTCGATAGACCTGGGCCCCTCCCAGGGCCATCGGCTGGCCATGATTGGCGGCAATGACCACGGCCATGTCCGTCGTCGACAGCAACGCCAGATCGTTGGGCCCATCCCCGAGACCCAGCGTCCTCGGCCGATAGCCACGCAACGACTCGAACCGGGCCAGCAGCCATTCGGCGGCCTGTCCTTTGTCGACCGCGCCCATGACATGCCAGAAACGGCCGCCTCGGGTCAGGCGCAGGCCATCGACGCGCAGGGTCTCATGCAAAGCTTGCAGTTTGGTGTCGTCGTCCTCCCAGACCAGCGGTTCGCTCCCTTCACGACTCATCGCCTGCTCGGCACCGGCAGTACTGAGCCCCGTGAGTTCTCGAACCTCGGCCAGGTCCATCTCCCCCATCCGGCGGAAGCGCAGACCATGGCGCTCGCGCACCACATCCAGACGACGCCGGATGAAGTCGACATCCATGCTCGGGGTCTTGACCACCAGGCCGTCCGGCGAGGCCGGGTCACGATCCAGTCGCGCGTGCTGCCAGGATGGCGGCAGGCCGATCACCGCGCCGTTCTCGGCGATGAAGGGGGTCTGCTCCAGTCCCAGCTCCTGGCGAAGTGCCAGCAGTTCGGCACGGGTCTTGCTGGTGGTGGGAATGACCGGGATCGCCCACTGCTCGAGACGCTGCAGCCACGAGGCGGCAGGCTGCCAGTCGTAGCTATCGTGGTCCAGTAACGACCCGTCGAGATCGGTGAACACCAGCAACGGTGGCTTGTTCAAGGTCGGCTGTGTCATGGCTTCACCCGCATCGCATCACCTCGTCATGTCGTACGCGATCGGCTGCTTGTCGGCAGTCGTATAGGTGAAGGTAGCACGTATCATGCCAAACACGACGGCTCGCGCCATGGGAGCCGGACACGGCTCCCATGGCGGTGCTGTCGAGCCATTGACGCGGGCCGCCTGCGCACCATTTTGGTGCATTAGTGGCTCGTGGCCCGATGGATATCAGCAGCGGGCGTGTCGTGCCGCGATCGCGATGACGCCGGCCAGGGTCGCGCGATCGCTATCGATCGCTTCGACCGCGATCCCGGAGGCCTCCAGTGCAATGGTATAACTTTGCCGAAGCGAGTCAGCGCCGACGAGATACACCTTGTCGAGCTCGTGACGAGCCGCTTGCATGGCCCTTACCTCCTCCCCGATCAAGACGCCGGAGAGAAAGCTGCCGACCTGTGCCGATTCGAGTCCAGCGTAGAGATGGCGACTGCGGGCTTCGAACAGGGCATGCATCACGCCCCCGGGGCAGCCGGCGCGGGAAACGCCGAGGCGAAATGCGCCCTCGTCGAACGGCGCGTCTTCACGAGCCGGCTCTCCCGGCAGGGTGTGGAAACGCACCGCGTGGTAGAGCTCGCCGGTCATCATGGTGGTAAACGCCGTCATGCGGCCAGCATCGAGGCGCGCCCACTTGCTGTGGGTACCCGGTAAGCAACAGTCGCCACCGTCCACGCCAGCAAGCGCCAGGGCACCAAAGGCCTGAACCTCCTCCCCGCGCATCACATCGACGTGGGCCGGGGTTATCTGCTTGACCCCCGGCACGATCCAGACGTTGTCGAGGCCCGGCGCGGCGACCACGTTCTGGGCCAGATCGGCGGCGGCGACAGGGAGTTCCAGTTGCGGCGCCTCGTGCCAGCCCCGCGCGGAACCGACCATGCCGGCCAGGTAGACCGGGATTTTCTCAGCGCCCGAAGCCGCGCCTTCAACGCCCGAGGCCGCGCCGCCGCCCTCCCGCCATTCGTCGGTCTGCGACGCGCAGTAGTGGGGGAATTCGCTCTGAGTCAGCGCGCGCAGACCGGAGGCCGAACGCCGGCTGTCCAGCACCTCGCCGCTGGCGGTGTCGACCAGAAAGGCGCGGAAGTTGCTGGTTCCCCAGTCGATGACGATCAGGCGCGCCGGTGCCTCGCCGCTCATGCATCCGCCTCGCGTTCCATCTGCTCCGCGTGGTGCGCAACCTCGAGCAGCCGACGCCACTCCGCGACCAGCTCGGCCGCGATCTCGCCGACTTCCGCCGCCTTGCGTCCCGGCTTGTAGAGGTTGCTGCCGAAGCCGAAGCCGGCCACCCCGAAGGCGTGCCACTCGCTCATGTTGCTCTTGTCGATACCGCCGACCGCCAGCACCGGCAGGCCCTTGGGCAGGATCGCGCTGATATCCTTGAAGTAGCCGGTGCCCAGGCGTGCCGCCGGGAACAGCTTGAGCGCCGTCGCCCCGGCCTTGGCCGCGGCCAGCGCCTCGCTCGGCGTCATGCAGCCGATCATCGGTGCCAGGCCGTGCTCGACACCGGCCCGAATCACCTCCGGGTCGGTATTGGGCGTGATCAGCAGCGGCGCATCGAGATCGGCCAACCGCTCGGCGTGCATCGGGTCCAGCACCGTGCCCGCGCCAATCACGACATCGTCCGGACAGCGCCTGGCGATCGCGGCGATGCTGTCCCAGGCCCGCGGGGAGTTGAGTGGGATCTCGATCAGCTTGAACCCCGCCGCCACCAGCGCGTCGAACACGGCGTCGATCTCTTCCGGTGTGATTCCGCGCAGGATCGCCACCAACGGCCGTTCGCGCAGCGCCGCCTCCAGGGCGAATTTGCGTGTCTCGTTCATTTCTCTCTCCTCGTTTCGGCCAGTCTAGGGCCGCGCGTTGAAGCGCAGCCAGCAGAGCATCAGCATGTAGCGCTCGAGAGCCAGCCGGACCACACTTTCCTGGAGGCTCTGCGTCGGCGAGCAAAGACGGCTGAGCGCCCAGTACGGTGCGCTCGAGAGCCAGCCGAGCGAGCTGAAGCGCAAGGCGCCCGGCGCACAGAACCCGGAGCATATGGGGTATATGTGAGGAGTTCGCGCACCGGGCAACACGGCGATTCACTCGCGCAGGCGGCTATCGAGTGTGCCGTTACCATTCCGCGACGGAACCATCTTCATGGGTCCAGACCGGATTACGCCAGCGGTGACCGACCTTGGAACGCTCCTCGACGAACGCTTCGTCGATCTCGACCCCCAACCCGGGGCCCTGAGGGATCGTACAGTAGCCGTCCTCGATCGCCAGGGCATCCTTGTCCACCAGGTAATCGAGCACGTCGTTGTCCCGATTGTAGTGGATGCCCATACTCTGCTCCTGGATGAAGGCGTTGTGGCTGACGGCATCGACGTGTAGAGAAGCCGCCAACGTCAACGGTCCCAGCGGGCAGTGAGGGGCCAGCGCCACATCGAAGCAGGAAGCCAGCGTGGCGATCTTCATGCCCTCGCTGATACCGCCGCAATGGGACAGATCGGGCTGGACGATGTCGACCATGCCTTCGACCAGCAGATCGCGAAACTGGTAGCGGGTGTGCAACCGCTCCCCGGTGGCGATGGGATAGCCGAGACCACCGGCGATGTGCTTGAGGCTGGGCAGGTGTTCCGGCAGCACCGGCTCCTCGACGAACATCGGATGATACGGTTCCAGTTCCCGCAGCAGCGCCTTGGCCATGGGGCGATGGACGCGACCGTGGAAGTCGATGCCGATGCCGATATCCGGCCCCACGGCGTCGCGGGCCTCGGCGACCCTGGCGACCGCCTCGTCCACCTTGGCATGAGAGTCGACGATCGCCATCTCGGCGGTGCCATTCATCTTGAACGCGGTAAAGCCTTTATCGACCAGCGCCTTGGCGCCCGCGCCCACATCGCTGGGCTTGTCGCCACCGGTCCAGGCGTACATCCGCATCCTGTCACGACAGGCTCCGCCCAGCAGCTGATGCACCGGCACGCCGAGATCGCGGCCCTTGAGATCCCATAGCGCCTGGTCGATACCGGCGATGGCACTCATCAGTATCGGCCCGCCACGATAGAACCCCGCGCGATAGAGGATGTTCCACAAGTGTTCGATACGGCGCGGATCCTGGCCGACCAGATAGTCGGAAAGCTCGTGTACGGCGGCCTCCACCGTGGCGGCGCGCCCCTCCACCACCGGTTCGCCCCAGCCGTAGCAGCCTTCGTCGGTCTCGATCTTGAGAAACAACCAGCGCGGTGGCACCTGCCAGGTCTTCAAGCGGGTAATCTTCATGGTTCACCTGTTCTCTGCAATGCGATTTCGTTCAATTCAGACCCGCCGGCGCCCGCGGTCAGGGCGGTCGGCAGCTCGGGCACCGCCGTCATCGCTCCTCGATCGATGACGGCATCACGATCGCCGGCGGATTCTCGACCAGATCCTCCATGCCGAGGTCACGGCCGGTACGCTTGAGCACCGACAGCGCCGCTTCGGCCGCCTTCTGGGGCTGGCGCAGGCGAATCGCCTCCATCACCCGCCGATGGCGGGTCATGCTGTCAGCGAGATCCTTGGCGCTATGCAGCGTGGCGCTCTGGTTGGAACGCTCGACGATCAGCGCGATGGCCGGTTTGAGCACATGACTGATCTGCGCCCAGATCAGGTTGTGGGAAGCGGCGAAGATCGCCTCGTGGAATGCCACGTCGTAAGCGTTGTAGCTCTCTCCCTGCCAGTGCAGGTCCTCGCACTCGAGCGTGCGGGCCATGCCTTCGTAGGCGGTTTCGATGGCCAGCAGATCCGAGGCGGTGGCATGCGTGGCAGCCAGACCGGCAACGAACGGCTCCACCGCCACGCGAAAGGCGAAGACTTCCCGCTGGAGATGGGGGTTGGGCCGGGCGTAGCGTGCCATCCAGGCGCTGACCTGAGGATCGAGAAGATGCCAGGAGGCCAGCTCGCAGACCCGCGTCCCCTGTCCGGAAATACGCACCAGCAAGCCGGCGTTGACCAGTTTTTGCAGCGCGCTGCGAACGGTGCTGCGGCTGACGCCGAAGCGCTCGCAGAGATCGACTTCCCGCGGGATCATGGCACCGATCGTGTAGCGCCCGCCGAATACGGCTTCGGCCAGCGCTTCGGCGATATCAGGCTTCGGCCCACTGGAGGGGCAGGTTGCCGGAGAGTCTGCTGCCATTACGATGTTCAACTCACAGCCGCTTATGTCCGACATAGCTTCAAGCAAGTGAATGTGCGTGGCTGTTAGACCATGGTCACAGACAAGACTAAAGTTGTAAGAACTCCCCTCTCAAGCCGACGTTGCGCGGCAGCGCATCCATCTCTCCTTTTCTCATCTTTGGTCCCGGCCTGCCAACGCCGCAGTCAAGACCTGGGGTTCTCGCGACGCCGTCAAGGGCCCATAACGACGATGCCCCTCCAGGGAGGGGCATCGTGAGCGGCAAGCCGGGTCCGATCAGCGGTAGACCGGGAGCCGGGCGCAGACGGCCTCGACCCTGGCCTTGACCTCGCCTTCGACATGGCTGGAGTCGCCCTGCTGCATGGCATCGAGAATATCGCAGATCCAGCCGGCCAGATCGCGACACTCGGCCTCGCCGAAACCGCGTGTGGTCACCGCGGGGGTGCCGATACGCAGGCCGGACGTCACGAACGGGCTCTGCGGGTCGCCCGGTACCGCATTCTTGTTGACGGTGATATGGGCACGACCCAGCGCCGCATCGGCATCCTTCCCGGTCAGCTCCTGCTTGACCAGCGACAACAGGAAGAGATGATCCTCGGTACCACCGGACACCACTTCGTAGCCACGCTCGATGAAGATGCCGGCCATCGCCTGGGCGTTCTTGACTACCTGCTGCTGGTAGGTCTTGAACTCGGGATCCATCGCCTCCTTGAAGCAGATCGCCTTGGCCGCGATCACGTGCATCAGCGGCCCGCCCTGCCCGCCGGGGAAGACGGCGGACTGCAGCTTCTTCTCGATGTCGGCATCGTTCTCGGCCGACAGGATCAGGCCCCCGCGCGGACCACGCAGCGTCTTGTGCGTGGTGGTGGTGACCACGTGAGCATGAGGCAGCGGGCTCGGATAGACGCCTGCCGCGACCAGGCCGGCGACATGGGCCATGTCGACCAGCAGGAAGGCACCCACGTCATCGGCGATCTGGCGGAACTTCGACCAGTCGATGACCTGCGAGTAGGCGGAGAATCCGGCGATGATCATCTTGGGCTGATGCTCGCGCGCCAGCCTGGCGACTTCCTCGTAATCGATCCGGCCGCTGGCATCGATGCCGTACTGGACGGCGTTGTAGTGCTTGCCCGAAAAGCTCGGCTTGGCGCCGTGGGTCAGGTGGCCACCGGCATCCAGGCTCATGCCCAGCACGGTGTCGCCCGGCTTGACCAGCGCCTGGAAGACCGCGCCGTTGGCTTGCGAGCCGGAGTGCGGCTGGACATTGGCGTAGCTCGCGCCGAACAGCTCTTTGGCGTAGTCGATGGCCATCTGCTCGACCACGTCGACATGCTCGCAACCGCCGTAGTAGCGCTTGCCGGGATAACCTTCCGCGTACTTGTTGGTCAGTTGCGTGCCCTGGGCCTGCATCACGCGCGGGCTGGCATAGTTTTCGGAAGCGATCAGCTCGATATGGGCTTCCTGGCGCGCGACTTCCTGCTGCATCGCGTCCCAAAGGGCATCATCGAATCCGGCAATCTGCATCTCTCGGGTGAACATCGACGGGAATCCTCGGCTCGGGGATGGTTCAACTACCAGCGGCGCCAGTCCGGCATCCGGCGGCTCGATCTCAAAATCGTAAGCGCACCGTTTGAAAAGGCGGCGAGCGGAACCCAGACAAGCCAGGAATCGGCAAGGAAGCGGAATTCGCATGAGCGTAAACGCGCCTTTCGAACCGATCTTCAACGCTGTATGGGCGAGCGCAGGCTCTTTTCAGGTGCAGCGTGGGGCGCAATGATACCCCAGCGCTGACGGCCTTTCCTATGAAAGTCCGTCATGCGCTGAACCATAATTTCTCACCTTGGCTTTAGCCTGGGTAAAACATACCCGGGAGCGTCGTCCGCCGTCTCGCCCCCGTCAGATTCGCCATCCTGCGGTGGTATCATGCTCCCTTCAGGTCTCTCCCAATAATCGCAGGCTGGCCATTGGCGCCTGCCGGCGGGCCCCCCGGGAGAGCAGAAAACCGACGCCGCCCACCAGCATTGCCCCCAATAGCGGCATGATCCCCCACATCAGCCAGTGCATCCTCGGTACCAACCCCAGCCAGCCGTAGATGCCCAGCGCCGCCGCCTCCGCCAGCGCAGCGCCCAGCAGGCCGCTGACAAGACCGAGCAAGGAGAATTCGGCCAACTGCATGCGCGACAGCGTGCGGTTGCCGGCACCGAACACCCGTAGCAGTGCGCCTTCATGGGCGCGTGCCGGGCGACTGGCGGTCAACGCCGCGTAGAGTACGCTGACTCCGGCCAGCAGCACGAAGCCCAGCACGAACTCGATGGCCCGGGTCACCTGGCCGAGGATGCCGCGGACCTGTTCCAGCAACGCCTCGACATTGAGCACCGACACGCCGGGATATCGCTGTACCATCTCGCCCAGCAGCGGGTTGCCGCCGTCGGGGAGGTGGAAGGAGGTGATATAGCTGTGACCGAAACCCTCCAGCGCCCCGGGAGGAAAGATGATGAAGAAATTGGGTTGAAAGCTCTCCCAATCCAGGTGGCGAAGACTGGTGATTCGGCCCGTGATGCTGTCACTGCCGATGGTGAAGGTCATCTCGTCGCCCAGCGACAGGCCTAGCCGCCCGGCCAGCTCCTCCTCCACCGAGATCGGCACGGCACCATCGCCCGACGCCGCGTCGGTGTCGAACCACCGGCCCTCGGTGATCCGATTGCCCTCGGGCAGTGCGGCGCGCCAGGTCAGGTTGAGGTCGCGGCGCAGTGCGCCGTCGTTGCGGGACTCTTCGGGCACCCGCTGCGTCGGCGGCTCACCGTCGATGGCGGTCAGGCGCCCGCGCACCATCGGGTACAGGCCGCTGGCGCTGTCGGCAGCGTCCTCGATCAGCGTTTCGACCCCGGCTCGCTCCTGCGGCTGGATGTTGATCGCGAAGTAGTTGGGGGTGTCGACCGGCAGTTGGGCCTGCCAGGTGGTGAGCAGGTCACCTCTGACCAGCGCGATGATCGCCATCGCCGCGAAGGTGACGGAAAAAGCCAGCAGTTGCCCCAGGCTGGCCGTGCGCCGGCGCGCCAACTGACGTCCGCCCAGTTGCCAGGCCCGCCCCTTTCGCCCCCCCTGGGGCAAGCGAGCCAGCACGGCAAGGACCAGCTGCAGCAGCGACTGCCCCACCCCCCACAGCAAGACCAGCGCGACCAGACCGCCCAGCAGAATGCCCAGCGCCAGCGCCGGGTCACCGGAGTAGAGCCACAGCAGGGCACCGAACACGAGACTCGCGAACGCCACGACCAGCCACCCGGCGGCCGGAATCGGATCGAGTTCGCGCCGCAACACCTTGAGCGCACTGACACGCTTCAGCCTCAGTAGCGTCGGTCCAGCGAAACCCACCAGCACCGCGAGAGCGGTCAGAACGCCCATCAGCCAGGGCATTCCGCCCGGCGGCGGCAGTTCCAGCGGCAGAAAGCGGGTCAACAGTGCCAGCAGCACCGCCTGCCCTGCCAGCCCCAGCAAGGCCCCCACCACCGCCGCGACGAGGCCCAGCCACGCCAGTTGCCAGGCGAAGAGCTGGCCCAGTTGCCGTTGCGAAGCACCGAAGCAGCGCAGCAGCGCCGCGGTATCGAGATGGCGATCGACATAGCGCCGCGTGGCCATGGCCACGGCCACACCGGCAAGCAGAACCGCCGCCAGCCCTGCCAGGCTCAGATACTTCTGCGCCCGGTCCAGGGAGCGTCCCAGACTGGGCCGGTCCACCCGCACGTCTCGAATCTCGACCCCGGCATTGCGCAGCGCTTCGAGTCGCGCGGCGAGTCCGTCGATCGCCGCCGGCGGCCCGGCGGCCAGCAGCTCGTACTCGATTCGCGAACCGGGCCTGACCAGCTCCGTCGCCTCGAGGTCCTGGATGTTGAGCATGATGCGCGGCGTCAGCCCGGCGAACCCGGCCTGCTGGTCAGGTTCACGATCGATCAGGCCGGTGATGGTCAACGACAGCGCCCCGACCTGGACACGATCGCCGATGCCCGCGTCCAGCAGTTGCGCCAGCCTGGGTGCAATCCACGCGCTGCCCGGCGCCGGGCCGTGATCCACGCCCTCGACGCCACTGCCCCGATCGACCCGGACCTTGCCGTAGAGCGGATAGTGATCGTCCACCACCTTGAGACCCGCCGGCTGGAAGGCATCCCCTTGGCTCACCATCGATACCAGATCGACCTGGTCGCTCAGTTCGAGCCCGGCGTGACGGAGCTCTTGGCGAAGCGCATCGTCGAACGCCCGCCCCTGCTCCAGCACCAGATCGCCGCCCAGCAGCTGTCCCGCCTGTCGCGTCAGTCCCCGGTCGAGACGGTCGAGAAAGAAACCGATCATGGTAGTGGCCGCCACGGCCAGGGCCAACGCGACGAACAGCGCCCGAACGTCGGCGGCGCGCAGGTCGCGCCTGAGCCCCTTGAGCGAGAGCGCGATCAGGTTCATGCCTCGACTCCATGCCGCCGCTCGATCGCCGTCAATGCACCACCCTCGAGCCGGAGGCAGCGGTCGCACCGCGTCGCCAGCGCCATGTCGTGGGTAACAAGGATCAAGGTTGTCCCGGATTCTCGGTTGAGGTCGAAGAGCAGATCGATGATGCGGCTGCCAGTCGCTTCGTCGAGATTGCCGGTGGGCTCGTCGGCGAAGACCAGATCGGGCTCGGCCACGAACGCACGCGCCACCGCCACTCGTTGCTGCTCACCGCCGGAGAGCTGCTTGGGCAGGTGGTCGAGACGCTCGCCGAGCCCGACACGCTCGAGCCACTGACGACTTTTGGCAGCCACGTCTTGCCGAGGCGACAGTTCCAGCGGCAACATGACGTTTTCCAGGGCAGTAAGCGTGGGTAATAACTGGAAGTTCTGAAAGACGAAACCGACACGGCCGGCGCGGAGGGCCGCGCGTCCATCCTCGTCCAGGTCGCTCAGCGACTGGCCGAACATCTGGAGCTCTCCCGAACTGGGCGCGTCGAGCCCCGCCAGCAGCCCCAGCAGAGTGGATTTACCGGCGCCGGAACTTCCCACGATGGCTACACTCTCACCGCAGTCGACATCCAGCGTCAGCGATTCGAGAATAACCAGCTCTCGTTCTCCACTTGTTACCCGTTTGGCGAGCTGGCTGGCGTGTAGAATTCGCTTTCGTTCATGGTCGGAGGAGTGAGACATGGTGCCTGGTTTCCCTGTGTTTGGTAGCAAGATGCCTATCGCCAAGCTGGCGAGGCGCTATGCGGGTGGCGCACTGTTATTGTGTGTTGCCGTGCTATCGCTGACGCCGGGCGCAGCCCGCGCCGACACCATCCTGGTGATGGGCGACAGCTTGAGCGCAGCCTATGGCATCGATCCACAGGCCGGATGGGTCGCTCTGCTGGAAAAGCGGTTGGGTAGTGAGCATGAAGTCGTCAATGCCAGCATCAGTGGCGAGACGACATCGGGTGGCTCGGCACGGCTTCCCGAAGTTCTCGGACAATATCATCCCGATATCGTTCTGCTAGAGCTTGGCGGCAATGATGGGCTGCGCGGACTTTCCCCCCAGCAGATGCAGGTCAACCTAGCGAAGATGATCGAGCGCAGCCAGAAGGAGAACGCCAAGGTTCTGCTGCTCGGGATCGAGGTACCCCCCAATTACGGCCCCGCCTATACAGACGCTTTCCGTGACGTGTTCACCCAACTGGCTCACGACTACCAAGTCCCCCTGTTGCCATTCCTGCTCGAGGGCGTCGATCTCGACACCATGCTGCAGGATGACGGCATCCACCCCACCGCCGAGGCCCAACCCATCATTCTCGACAACGTCTGGTCGAAACTGGAACCGATGCTGACGCCATCGACCAACACGGCCGGCTGATGGCGCATCGACCTCGGGTGTCGCGCTCGCGGGTCAAGCCCGACCGAACCGCTGGCGATGACGTCTCGGCCTGCTATCGTTAACATATTGAAAACGCTCGCGACAGGGTGCATCGCGAGCCGGACCGGCAAGGAGGCTGAGTAATGGAAACGGAGACGGCTTTGGTCGCCGCCTACCAGCTCGACGGCAAGGGCGGCGGTACGCTGCTCAGCGTCCGTCAGCTTCGAGAGGCCTGGATCGACCCCGAGCGGCCGCTTTGGATGCATCTCGATTTCCGCCACGAGGATGTCCATACCTACCTGGAAGAGATCGCCGGCCTCGACGAGGCACCGATCGAAGCCCTGCTGGAGGAGGATACCCGGCCACGCGTCGCCAAGTTCCGTAATGGCGCCGTCAGCACCCTGCGCGGGATCAATCTCAACCCCGGTGCGGCGCCCGAGGATCTCATATCGCTGCGTATCTGGAGTGCCCCGAATCGCCTGATAACCCTGCGCCGTCGCCCGCTGAAATCCGTCGGCGACGTGCGCGAGCGGATCGACGACGGCAGCGGCGCGCTGTCGATTTCGGACCTGCTGGCCTGGTTGACGGAAGCCTTGGTGGACAAGGTCGGTGATGTCGCGCACCAGCTCGACGACCGCTTGGGGGAACTTGAGGAAGACCAGCTCAGCGACCGGGAGATCGATCCCGACGACCTCTCCCGCCTACGCCGGTCGCTGATCACGCTGCGGCGCTTCATGGGGCCACAGCGGGACTGCCTGGACCAGATTGCCCACGGCCCCAGCTGGTACGACGAGGACACCAAGGTATCGATCCGCGAAAGCGCCAACCAGTTGTCCCGCTATGTGGAAGATTTTCACGCCATGCAGGAGCGCGCCTTGATCCTGCAGGAACAGCTCTTCAGCGAACACAACGAACGCCTCAATCAGCGCATGTACATGCTGGCGATCGTCACCACCGTGTTCTTGCCACTCAGCTTCCTGACCGGGCTTCTCGGGATCAACGTGGGTGGCATACCCGGCGCCAACAGTCCCTACGGCTTCGTGGTCTTTCTGGCGATTACCGCTCTCGTAGGCGGCTGGGTGATGTGGCTGCTCAAGCGCAAGCATTGGTGGTAGCTGGAAGCTGGAAGCTGGAAGCTGGAAGCTGGAAGCTGGAGGACAGGATGCAATCGACGATACTGCCACAAGCTCAGGGGGTTGGCCTTGCTTGCTCTTCCCACTTCCAGGCGCGCAGCGCCGCTCTTCCAGCTTCAGGCTTTATCTCTATCGGTATGCCCCAGGTCGCGTCCGGGATCCAGGCGGTCACGGACCCGGCGCTTCAGCTCCTTGATATCGGGGAAACCGCCGTCGCGCTTGCGCTCCCATAGCGTCTCGTCGTCGTAGAGCACCTCGAAGTGCCCGCCATGACTGGGTGCCAACGCCACCTGATCGAGATCTTCGCCAAAGGTCTGCAGCAGCTCCTGGGCATACCAGCCGGCGCGCAGCAGCCATTGGCATTGCGTACAATAATGAATTCGAATGCGAGCCATGAATCTTTGTCTCCTCCCAGCGGACGGTATCGAAGCCCACCATCATGCGTCCGAACCCCGCTCGCACTCAATCCAAGGGATCGGCGTCGTCTTCTGTCGTAGCTCGTAGCTCGCCATAAAAAAACAGGGAACGTTTTCATGTCAGTCAAAGAAACCAGCCTCACCCGCCTCTTCGAGCGCGTCACCGGCGACGAAGACAGCCGAATGTGTCGCGACATCTCCGACGAAGCCTGCCAGGAGCAGCCCGGCAACTTCGTCCGCCACCTGGTCGCCGCCCTCGGCAACAAGCTGGCGGACGAACTCTCCAACGCCCGCCTGATACTGCCCTGGCTGATGGGCGCCATCGGAGCACCGGTCTGGATGGTGGGATTGCTGGTACCGATCCGCGAGGCGGGCGCCCTGCTGCCGCAACTGCTGATCGCCGGCTACATCCGGCTGCGCCCCATTCGCAAGTGGGTGTGGGTCGCCGGCGGTGTCGTCCAGGCCGTTGGCGCTCTCTGCCTGACGCTGCTGGCACTGTTCGGCCAGGGCGGCTGGGGCGGCGCGCTGGTGCTGATCGCCCTGACCGGCCTGTCGCTGGGGCGCGGGCTCTCCTCGGTCGCCACCAAGGACGTTCTCGGCAAGACCATCGCCAAGCAGCGCCGGGGGACGTTGATGGGGTGGAGCGCCAGCGTCGCCGGCGCCCTGACACTGCTCGTCGGTGCCATCCTGATTCTCCTCGGCAATCAGCCGGGCACCCTGGCACTGGCCATTCTGCTGTTCGCCGCCGCCTTGGGGTGGGGCTTGAACGCACTGTGTGCCGCCCTGATTCACGAAGCCCCGGGCGCCACCGAGGGCGGTGCCAACGCCTGGGACAGCGTCAAGCAAGGTATTGACCTGATGCGTCGCGATCGCCGCTTCCTGCATTTCAATCTCTCGCGCGCACTGTTGCTGTCCAGCGCCCTAGCGCTTCCCTACCTTGCCCTGCTCGGGCAACAGAACAGCGGCACCGACCTGGCCAGCCTCGGCATCCTGATCCTCACCTCCGGGGGCGCCGGCATGATCGCCGGCCCGATCTGGGGCCGTCTGGCGGACCGTTCCAGTCGCCGGGTGATGCGCGACAGCGCCATCGGAGCGGCCGCGTGCTGTCTCGCTGGCGCCGCCTGCGTGTGGCTGCCCGAGTCCGTCCGTACCAGCGTGTGGCCATATGCCGTGGTCTATGGCTTGCTGATGATTGCCCACGCCGGCATTCGCCTGGGGCGCAAGACCTATGTCGTCGATCTCGCGGACAGCGACACCCGCGCGCTCTATGTCGCTTTCTCGAATACCTTCACCGGTGTTCTGATGCTCGTCGTCGGCCTGCTTCTGGGCGCATTCGCCCAATGGCTGGGCAGCGCGGGCCTGTTGCTGGTCCTCGCGGCGCTGGCCATCGCGGCCGCCTTGAGCTCCCACGCCCTTGCCGAGGTCGAGTCGGAGCCCCGCTCGTAAAGCGTTGTAATCCCACGGCACCGTGGCATCATTATCGATCGTATCGTCCCTACAATCCGTCGAATGCCCAGTCTGGAGGCAAGGATGGCCAGTACCAACAAACGCCCCCCCATGATCAGCCCGGCTCTATTGGAGCGCATCGTCAACGCCTCGGATGACGGCATCGTAGTGGCCGAACAGGAAGGCGACGAGAACATTCTGATCTACGCCAATGAAGGCTTCGAGCGCCTGACGGGCTACAGCATCGACGAGATCCTCTATCGCGACTGTCGCTTCCTCCAGAATGGCGATCGTGACCAGCCGGCCATCGACCGGGTTCGCACGGCCCTGCGTGAGGGCAAGTCCTGTCGGGAAGTGCTGCGCAATTATCGCAAGGACGGCAGTCCGTTCTGGAACGAGCTGTCGATCACGCCGGTCTACGACGACGAAGATCAGCTCACCTACTTCATCGGCGTGCAGAAGGATGTCACCAATCTCGCAGAGGCGCTGCAGGAGCTCGAGACGCTGAAGGCCGAGCCAGATACGGCGTGACCGCACAACTCGACGCAACACTTATCGCCGCCTCTCGCGGCGATAGTTTTTTTTAACCAGGAAAGTCTTGTACCGATTGGCTTTCGACGATATATAGCCCGAAGCGTCACTGAGATGCGATTTCACGGGAGGGCCAAAATATGAGCCGTGAGGAATATATCGACGATCAGGATTTTTCCGAAGCCATCAACGACGAGCAGTTCGAACGTCCCCGCAGCAGCAAGGCCGACACATTGCGCGCGCGACGACAGGTCGAGGCGCTGCTGGAAGAGCGCCGCCTGAAACGTGCCATCGAAGACGACTGGTACGACGAATACGGCGACGAGGAGGAGTAGACGGTCTCCGACCCGGTGTCATCCGACGGGCGCTTCGGCGCCCGTTCGCATTGTCGGCATGACTGGTTTACCCTTCTTCATCCAGGCCGCGCCCGGCCGACGGGCGCTCCAGCGCTGACTCGCTGTTTCTATCCACCGCGACACATAACCGGATTTCCATGGCGCAATACGTTTACACCATGAACCGGGTGGGCAAGGTCGTCCCCCCGAAGCGCGAGATCCTCAAAGACATCTCGCTATCCTTCTTCCCCGGCGCCAAGATCGGCGTGCTCGGCCTCAACGGCTCGGGGAAATCGACGCTGCTGCGCATCATGGCCGGCGTCGACACCGAACACAACGGCGAAGCGCGCCCGATGCCAGGGCTCAACATCGGTTACCTGTCACAGGAGCCGGCGCTGGACGACGACAAGAACGTCCGCGAGATCGTCGAAGAGGCGCTTGGCGAAGTCAAGAAAGCCCAGGAGCAGCTCGAAGCGGTCTATGCCGCCTATGCCGAGCCGGATGCCGACTTCGACGCCCTGGCCGCCGAGCAGGCCCGGCTGGAGAATATCATCGAGGCAGCCGACGCCCACAATATCGAGCGCAAGCTGGAAGTGGCCGCCGAAGCGCTGCGCCTTCCGCCGTGGGAGGCGAGCGTCGCCAACCTCTCCGGGGGCGAGCGCCGCCGCGTGGCATTATGCCGCCTGCTGTTGTCCAGCCCTGACATGCTGCTGCTCGACGAACCGACCAACCACCTGGACGCCGAATCGGTGGCCTGGCTCGAGCGCTTCCTGCATGACTACCCCGGCACGGTCGTCGCGATCACCCACGACCGTTACTTTCTCGACAACGTTGCCGGCTGGATCCTGGAGCTCGACCGCGGCCACGGCATCCCCTTCGAGGGCAACTACTCCCAGTGGCTCGAGTCCAAGGAAAAGCGGCTCGCGCAGGAGGCCAAGCAGGAAGCCGGGCGCCAGCGCGCGATCAAGCAGGAGCTGGAGTGGGTCCGCCAGAATGCCAAGGGCCGCCAGGCCAAGAGCAAGGCGCGTCTCAATCGCTTCGAGGAGTTGCAGTCCGGGGACTACCAGAAGCGTAACGAGACCAACGAGATCTACATCCCGCCGGGACCGCGTCTCGGCGACAAGGTCATCGAATTCCATGATGTCAGCAAGCGCTTCGACGAGAAGATGCTGTTCGACAACCTCTCCTTCCAGGTACCGACCGGGGCCATCGTCGGCATCGTCGGCGGTAACGGGGCAGGCAAGTCGACGCTGTTCAAGCTGATCGCCGGCACGGAGCAACCCGATGGCGGCGAGGTCGTGCTCGGCGATACCGTCGACGTCGCCTATGTCGAACAGCTACGCGATCACTTCGACAATACCCAGACGGTGTGGGAAGCGGTTTCCGATGGCCAGGACATCCTCAACATCAATGGCTACGAGGTCTCCTCCCGCGCCTATGTCGGCCGGTTCAACTTCAAGGGCACTGACCAGCAGAAGCGCTTGAGCGATCTCTCGGGTGGCGAACGCGGCCGCCTTCAGCTGGCGCAGACGCTCAAGCAGGCGGCCAACGTCCTGCTGCTGGACGAGCCGTCCAACGATCTCGACATCGAGACGCTGCGCGCCCTGGAAGAAGCCCTGCTGGCCTTCCCTGGCTGCGCGCTGGTCATCTCGCACGACCGCTGGTTCCTCGACCGTATCGCGACGCACATTCTGGCGTACGAGGGCGATTCCAGGGTGGTCTTCTTCGAGGGGAACTACACCGACTATGAAGCGGATTACCACAAGCGAGTGGGCAATGACACGCCGAAGCGGATGAAATACAAGCGCATCGATGCCTGAACGACAAACCGCTTCACGCTGTCGATCCGACAACAAAATACCCCGCCATCCAGGCGGGGTATTTGTTGGTGACGACAGTGCTCGTCGATATCGCGTCTCAGCGCCCTCTTCCCCGGATCAACGAAACGACGAAGAGAATCAGGAAAATCACGAACAACACTTTGGCGATCGTCGCGGCGGCACCGGCAATACCCCCGAACCCCAAGACTCCGGCGATGATGGCGACGATAAGAAAAATCACGGCGTAGCTAAGCATGGCAACTCTTCCTGTGCTGCTGGCCTGTTGGACTTGCCGATCCGGCTTTCTCGCCGTTTCGGCAAACCGCCCTCTCGTTCCATGAGGACACCCTAAGCCTTGTCGCTCGCCGCACTTTCGTCAAGTTCCGCGTGCAATAACCCGTTCAATAGAATGAACTATCGCCCGGCGGGCGCGTCTTGAACCGTCGGTGCAGCCAGAGGTACTGCTCTGGATGACGACGAATCGCCTGCTCGATGAAGGCGTTGACCTGCGTTGCATCGGCCACATCGTCTCCACTGGGGAACCCTGTCAGGGGCGGCAGGTATTCCAGCGTGTAGGTACGGTTGTCCGGGTTGCGATGAAACATCAGCGGCATTACCGGCGCGCCGGTCATCCGGGCGATCTTGGCGGTCAGCTTGATCGAGGCGGCGGGGACGCCGAAGAAAGGCGCGAACACGCTCGCCTCGCGGCCAAAGTCCTGGTCCGGCGAATACCAGACCGCGTGGCCCGACTTGATCCTGCGGACCACGCCACGAAGGTCGTGGCGATCAATGGCCGCGCCGAAGATTCCGCGCCGCGCACGCGTCATGAAGTCCTCGAACACCGGGTTGTCATGGGGCCGATAAACCACGTCGGCGGGGAAGAACAGCGAGTGCAGAGCACCGCCGAGATCGAGCGTAGAGAAGTGAATCCCGATGATCAGCGCGCCCTTTCCCTGCGCCATGGCGCGCTCCATGTGCTCGGTGCCGCGGAAGGTCACTCGGTGGCGCAGGTGTTCAGGGTCGCGGCACCAGCCCGTCGCCGTCTCGAGAATGCCGATCCCGTTGGCGACGAAGGTCTTCCTGACCAGTTCCGCGCGTTGACTATCGTCCAGTTCGGGGAAGCAGAGCGCCAGATTGGTGTCGGTGATATGGCGACGCCGCTTGGCGAGCTTCCAGCTCAACAACCCGATGCCTCGGCCCAGTGCCAGCTTGAGGCGCCAGGGCAGCAGCGCGCCCGCCCGCATCAATCCGATGCCGAGCCAGGCGCCCCAGTAACGAGGATGGGCTCGGTTGGCAGGATAGACTTTCTTTGGCATGTCCCTTCCGATTCTTTGTAGATGCCGGCCAGTGTAGCGAAAAGGCGTGGGGTCAGGGCGCCAGATACCGTCGCGGTACTCGCGGCAGCACTCCGGTGAGCAGGGTGTAGCCGATGGTGTCGCAATGCCTGGCGACTTCGTCGACACCGAGACCCTGGCCCCATAACACCACTTCGCTGCCCACCCCGGCGTCGGCCAGATGGCTGATGTCCACCGTCAGCATATCCATGGAAACACGCCCGACCAGCGGACAGCGCTGTCCATCGACCAGCACTGGCGTGCCATCGGCGGCATGCCGGTCATAGCCGTCGCCATAACCTGCGGCGACGACGCCGATCCGGGCCGGCCGAGAGGTGCACCACCGACCGCCATACCCCACCGGCTCTCCCTGTGGCAACGTCTGGACGGCGATCAGGCGCGATCGCAGCGTCATCACCGGCTGCAGCGTCAGGGCGCCCGGCAACGCGCCCTCGAGCGGATTGCTGCCGTAGAGCATGATGCCGGGCCGGTTCCATTGGCCATGCGCACCGGGCTTGGCCAGCGTCGCGGGTGAATTGGCAATGCACAGTGGTGCTGCCAGTTGCTGGCGTACGGATTCGATCGTCCGCCACTGACGCTCGAACTGGGACGGATCGACCTGATCGGCACTGGCGAAATGGCTGATCAGATGGAGATCCCGGACACGGTCGCGGGCGGCCTTCAGCTTTGCCCAGCGATCGAGGAATGAGGCCGGGTCGAAACCGAGCCGGTGCATCCCGGAATCGAGCTTCAGCCATACTGTCAGGGGCCGGGAGGGGGAGTAGTTCAACACGGCATTCAGTTGCCAGTCGCTATGCACCACCTGCCAGAGTCCCAGCGCCTCGACACGTGCCAGTTCATCGGCGTCGAAGATGCCTTCCAGCAGCAGTATTGGCTGCAGAATGCCGCCATCGCGCAGACTCTCGGCTTCTTCCAGCGACGCCACCGCAAATGCCGGCGCCACTGCCGCCAGCGCCTTGGCACAGGCGACGGCCCCATGCCCATAGGCATTGGCCTTGATCACCGCCATGGTGTGGCTATGTGGCGCAAGCTCGCGAGCGACGGCGTAATTGTGGCACAACGCACCGAGATCGATGTCGGCGATGAGGGGCCGGGCCATGACGGTTCCTTCGAGACAAGCAGACGAAAGCCGGCACCTGCCGCCGGCTGAGTCTCACCATTTTACCGCGTTCGGGAACGCGCGCGGCAGCAAACTGCTTCGGGTAGCGACGCCCGGAACGGCAACGCCGCTGCCGTGGCAGCGGCGTCGAACCCGGATTCCCTGACGACGAGGGTATCAGGGCATGGACGGTGGCGTGGGGCGCTTGCCGATATCGTCGACCGCCGACATGTCGGCATCGTCGACCGATGTCAACGACACGGGCTTGCTGTCACTCAGCCAGCGGTTGGTGCCGCGAATCACCTCGAGACTGAGTACGCCGGCCTGCTGTCTCAGTTGGAGCAGATCCGTCACGTAGGTATAGCGGGCATCGGCATAGTCGGAGATCGATTCGTAAAGCGACTGCTCCGCGTCCAGCACGTCGACGATGTTGCGGGTCCCGACCTCGTAGCCGGCACGGGTCGCTTCCAGCGCGCTGCGACTGGAGACGATGGCCTCGCGCTGCGCATCGACCGACTCGACGTCGTTGCCCACCTGGGTGAACAACGAGCGAACCTGCTGCGTCGTGAAGCGACGCTGATCCTCGAAATCGTACTGCGTCGCTTCCAGGGAATAGGTGTTCTGCCGCACCGAGGCGCTGGTGGAGCCGCCGGTATAGATCGGAAGATTGGCTTGCACTCCGACCTGGACGTCCTCGTTGTGACCCCGCAACTCGTCGCGATCGTTATCCGAGTACGAGTAGTCCGCGAAGGCATCCAGTGTCGGCAGATGGCCGGACCGAGCGATATCGACGCCGGACTTGGCCACGTCGACCGCGGCCTGGGCATACTGGATGGAGGGGCTGCTCGCCAGGGCCATGTCGACCCAATCGTCACGATTGGCCGGAGCAGGCGGCTGAATGGGCAATTCGTCGTCCAGGCTGGCGATACTGGCATACTGCTGCCCGGTCAGGCGCTCGAGCGTCTCGAAGCTCACCTGCAGGTCATTCTTGGCGGCGATGCGCTGGGCCCGGGCCGAATCGAAGGCGGCCTTGGCTTCGTTGACGTCGGTGATCGCCACCAGGCCAACGCTGAACTGCTCATTGGCTTGTTCGAGCTGACGACCGATCGCCTTCTCCTGGGCTTGACGCGCATCCAGGACTTCCTTGGCACGCAGAATCTCGAAGTACGCCTCGGAGACGTCGTACAGCAACTGCTGCTGATCGATCTCGAGTTGCAGCGCCTGCTGACCAACCTGCTTCTTGCTCTGCTCGTATTCGTACCAGTTGGTCGCGTCGAACAGCGCCTGCGTCACGTTCACGCCCAAGCTGGTGCCGTTGTAGTCCTCGCCCGACGTCGAAGTGCTGCTGGAACCCGCCGCAGCCGAGTTGGCGTAGCTCTGGCTTTCCAGCGAATTATAGCGATAGGCGCTACCGGTGGCGCTGATCTGGGGCAACAGATCGCCCCGCTCCACGTCCTGCCCGGCTTCGGTGCTCTTGAACGTCGAGCGTGACGAGTTCAATGTCGCCGAATGCTCCAGCGCATCCTGCGTGATGGTCAACAGATCCGCCGCATGGGCCGCGGGAGCGAAAGCTGCCGCGACCAGCAGCGAAATGGCATGTCGCAGGGGGGAACGCGACGGCAACGAAATGAGAGGCGACATCGGGACATTTCCTATCGTTGGGCACTGAAGACGACACCAAGCCGACCACGCGAGTCCATGCCGGCATGCACCGGCCGGAACCACTCTCGGCATCGCCCAGCTACCCAAATCATGGCTGTTTTCTGGCGGACTCGAGACGCCGAGAGGTGTCGACGTCATCCGGAACCATACAACAAACGACCGAGGCGCCAGCATTCTGCTGACGCCCCGGCTCGAGGTTTACATACAATGCCGCATGTATGCGACTGGATCAATAGCCCGATCGGCGTTCACGGCCATTTCCGCTTCGAACGCCTCACTCGAAAATCGAGTCCATCGACAATCCCTGCTTCTCCAGCATCCGGCGCAGCTTCTTGAGCGCCTCGACCTGGATCTGGCGTACACGCTCCCGCGTCAGTCCGATCTCCTCGCCGACCTCCTCGAGCGTGGCGGCTTCATGACCCCGCAGGCCGAAGCGTCTCAGGACGACTTCCCGCTGCTTGTCACTCAACTCAACCAGCCACTCGTCGACATGCTGCTTGACGTCGTCATCGACCAGATTGGACTCCGGGCCGACCTCATTCTCGTCGGCCAGCGTATCGATCAGTGGCTTGTCGCTCTCGGCGCCCATGGGGTAATCGACCGAGGAGACGCGCTCGTTGAGCCCCAGCATGCGCTTGACGGTACTGACCGGCTTGTCGAGAAACTCGGCGATCTCCTCGGCCGTGGCTTCGTGATCGAGCTTCTGGGTCAATTCGCGGGCGGCCCGCAGATAGATATTGAGCTCCTTGACCACATGAATCGGCAGACGAATCGTGCGCGTCTGGTTCATCAAGGCCCGCTCGATGGTCTGGCGAATCCACCAGGTGGCGTAGGTCGAGAAGCGAAACCCGCGTTCAGGATCGAACTTCTCCACGGCACGAATCAGTCCCAGGTTGCCCTCCTCGATCAGGTCGAGAAGCGACAACCCACGGTTCAGGTAACGTCGGGCGATCTTGACCACCAGCCGCAGGTTGGACTCGATCATGCGCTGGCGCCCGGCCGGGTCCCCTTTCTGCGCGAGACGGCCGTAATGCACTTCTTCCTGCGGGGTCAGCAGCGGCGAAAAGCCGATTTCGTTGAGATAGATCTGTGTCGCATCGAGGCTATGGTGGTAGGAGTTCTCTTCACGGTTCAACGCCTTTTCGAAGGCATCTTCATCATCCTTGCGACCCGTGTTATCGCTATCGACCTCCGCGGTATCGACATCGTCGAGCTCAACATCCTGAATTTCCCGTTCAAGCATGCTCATGTCCACTACCCCCAATCTTGGCTTCCTGAGTACCTCGCCACGACGACACCGCGCCATGGCGACCGCGTATTCCTTGCAGTCTTGTTAACTTCCCTGACGAAGAGGCCATGGTTCCGCTATCTGGGACTCTCTTTCCGAAGCCAGCGGGCGCCCCGACATCCACTCATCTGGGCTACGTCGAGCGTGGCGGTTCGGATGCGTCCATGGATAACGGTTTCGGGTTGGTCTCTCCACAGCAACCCAGGCCGGACGCGGAAACGAATGGCGTGTCGAGTTTCCGCACCGCAGTCTGGCAGCGCCAATACAGGATCAGCGCGCAGGCAGGTATTGGAGTGGGTCTTGAGGTTGTCCGTTCACGCGAACCTCGAAATGTAGCTGGACCTGGTCAGCATCCGTCTGCCCCATGGTAGCTATCGTCTCTCCGGCCTCAACGACATCGTTCTCCTTAACCTTCAACGAGTCGTTGTGTGCGTAAGCGCTCAAGAAGCGATCATTGTGCTTGAGGATGATGAGGTTGCCATATCCCCGCACGCCGTCGCCGGCATACACCACAATCCCTGGTCCGGCTGCTTTGACAGGTTGCCCCTTTTGTCCGGCAATATCAATGCCGGGAGTAATGTTCGAATCGTCATCGAACTTGCCCACCAGTCGTCCATTGGCCGGCCACTGCCACGGCACGTTCTCGACCGGTTTGTAAGTCCTGTCGGAACGATCCGGGGCACCGCTCGGCTCACCGGCGACTTCCGTACCGGCATCGGCGCCAGTCGCCGTTTTCGTGCCACCACCGCCAAGGGAAGCAGAAGAAGATGACGATCCGGTGTCAGTCTTCCCGGAGGTGGTGGAGGCAACGCTCCCTGCCGCGCCCGCCGCCTGCCCGCCGGAGCTGGCGTTGGTATTGGTACTGGCGCCTCGATCTCCCGCGTTAGCCGATGAGCCGCTCTGGGGCGCGCTCACGGACGAGGTGTTGTCGCGAGTGCCGTCGGCAGCGCCACTCTGGGCGTAGACGGGTCCGGGAGACGAGCCGCCGCTCGCCGCCTGTCCGCTGCCCTGTCCGGCGACACGTCCCCCAGCGGTACTGCCGCTACTACTGCCGGACGGCAGCAGCCAGGAGGGATTGTCGTCGCCAGCGGCGCTCTGGGCCCCATTGCCGTTCGCGCCACCGAGGCCGGTCGCCGTCACCCCGCCACGGCCGGAACCGCTGCTGGCGATGGCTTGCCCGCCAGCGACACTCGCCCCGGACTGTAGCCTCAATTGCTGCCCCGGCTCCAGGCGGTAGGGAGGGGAGATGCCGTTGAGTTGAGCCAGGTCGCGGAAGTCGACACGATTCTGCCAGGCGATCCCATAGATGGTGTCACCGCTCTTCACCGTGTAGGTCGAAGGCGTCTCGCTGTTACGACTGATGGAGAGATCCTGTACCTGCGGCCGTCCGCTCGAGGTGGTGCAGGCACTCAACCCGACGACGACGAGCGGTACAAGCCCCAGTAACAGTGCAGTGCGACGCTTACTCATGAGATGAAGTCCTTTTTCGGAACGAGAAATCCGGAGGTGATGACGACACGCGTCAGGTCGTGACCTCTCTGCGCTCTCCCAGGCAGATTACCACCACGATACCGAGGAGGATCAATGCCGCCCCCAGCAACCACTGGGAGGGCTGCCCGGTGACGGCGGCGTAGTCCGACGGAGCCAGATAATGATAGGCAAGGGCCACCTGCTGTCCGTCGGCGGCCATGCGATAGCTGGCGATCTGCCGCCAGGGCCACAATTGCGGCAACGAGCCCAGGATGAAGCCGACGATCGTCATCAACGTCATGGCGTGGTGGTGACGCAACAACCAGGACAACAGCCGGGAGAAGGTGAACAAGCCGAGCAGGCAACCGGCACCAAAGATCGCGATGAGTCCGATATCGAAGCTCTTTATACCGTTCATCACGGTGCCGTAGAGCCCCATCACCAGCAGCAGGAAGCTACCCGACACGCCGGGCAACAGCATGGCGCTGATGGCGATCGCGCCGGCCACGAACAGCGTCGCATCGCCCGCCTGGCTCATGTCGGGCAGCAGACGCGGCAGGAACGCGGCCAGCACGAGCCCCAGCATCACCGGGAGCAGATAGCGCCAGCGCCAATGGCCGACCTGACGCATCACCACCCAGGCAGAGGCCAGCACCAGCCCGAAGAAGAAAGCATTGAGCAACAGTTGATGATGGGCCATCAGCCAGGTCACCAGATGCGCGATCGTCACCAGACTGACACCGATCCCCAATACCAGCGGGATCAGAAAACGCAGGTTGAGATAGGAGATCAGGCCGGCAAGACCTTGCTCGCGCCAGACACCGAAGGCGCCCGGACCGAAACGCCTGATGGTCTCGATCAGCTCCTCGTAGATCCCCACGATCAGCGCGATGGTCCCTCCGGAAACGCCCGGCACGGCGTCCGCGGCGCCCATCCCCATGCCCTTCAATACGGTTTTCGCGATGCGTTTCAACGAATGACTCCCTCAAGCAATGGTACGAAACGCACCTCTTCGAGACGCTGATGATCGAATGCCAGGCCACGCCGACGCACCCGGGTCAGCCACTGCCGCCCCTCCGCGTCCGCCAGCGGCGCGATCAGAACGCCACCGTCGCGCAACTGGGACAGCAGCGCCTGCGGCAGCTCGCTGGCGCAGGCCGTCAACAGGATGACGTCGAACGGCGCCGCCTGCGGCCACCCCATGCCACCGTCGGCATGGCGCAGATTGACGTTATGCGCGCCGAGCCGCATCAGCCGCTGGCGGGCGCGGGTCTGCAGCGCGGCGATACGCTCGACGCTCCAGACGCTCTTGACCAGGCGCGACAGAATCAGGGTCTGGTAACCGGACCCCGTGCCGACCTCCAGCACGCGCTGCGGCTCGGCCAGCGCCACCAGTTCGCTCATCCGGGCGACGACCCAGGGCTGGGACAGGGTCTGCCCAAGCCCCAGTGGCAGCGACGTATCCTCGTAGGCACGATGCGCCAGCGCCTCGTCGAGAAACAGGTGGCGGGGTTCCGCCGCCATCACCTCCAGCACCCCCGAATGGCGGATCCCGCCGGCCGACAGACGTTCGACCATCCGATTGCGAGTTCGTTGCGATGTCATGCCGACACCGCTGAGTTCCTCAGGCGTGTGACAATCCATCAAGCCAGCCCTGTACATCGTTCAGCGTCTCGTGACGGGTTAGATCGGTCTGCAGTGGCGTGATCGAGACGAAACCCGCCTCGATCGCCGCGAAATCGGTATCGGGGCCATCGTCGGCGTTTTCGGAGACCGCGGCGATCCAGTAGCGATCGCGCCCACGTGGATCCTTGATGTGAATCGGCTGGGAGGCCGGCCCCCGGTACCCCAGCCGAGTCACGCGGAATCCCCGCACTTCGCTCCATGGCAGGTCCGGCACGTTGACGTTGAGCAGGCTGCGCGGCGGCAGCGAGAGATTCTCCGCCGCACCGACGAGGCTGGCCGCCACTCGTCCGGCGGTCTCGAAGTGGCGCTGCCCGCAGAGCGAGATCGCGATGGCGGCCATCCCCAGGTTGCGCCCCTCCATGGCGGCGGCGACGGTTCCGGAATAGAGCACGTCATCGCCCAGGTTGCCGCCATGATTGATCCCGGAGATCACCAGGTCGGGCTTCTCTTCCCACACCCCGTTGACGCCGAGATAGACGCAGTCCGCAGGCGTGCCGTCGACGCTATAGAACCCGGAGTCCATCGCGGTCAATGCCAGCGGCCGTGTCAGCGTCAGCGAATTGCTGGCCCCGCTCATGTCACGATCGGGCGCCACGACCCTCAGTCGCGAGTGCCCCTCTAGCGCCAGCGCCAGCGCTTTCAGCCCCGGCGCGTGCACCCCATCGTCGTTGGATAGCAATAGTCTGCGCATCTCTTCTCCTTCCTCCTCGAGCGTCGGGCCGGTGGGATCAGACCAGGGTCGGGTGCCGGAACAGCTCCCTGAGCACCGACGTGGCGAAGGCACCTCGCGGCAGCGAGAACGAGAGCCAGGCGGCGTCGCCATCCGTCTGCCACTCGGGCTCCTTGAGCCGCAGCCGTAGCGGGCGCCGCTCCTGGTTCACCCCCGCCTGCACCAGCCCCTCGGCCAGGTCGGGGCGCTCGGCGGCGATGCGGGTTTCCCGCTCGGCCACCTCGCCCACGCTCTCCAGCCGGCCCCGTCCCCAGAGTGGGCCTGTCGGGTGCAGATCGCCGGCTTCCGCCCTCGCGAGCAGCGCGTCGTCGATCTCCGTCGCAGCGAAGCGACTCGCGGTGCCTTCCAGGTTGAGGACGTCGCCGGGCTGGGGCACGCACCAGGTACCATCGGCGACACGCGCCGACAGGACGCTGTTGAAAAGATAGCTCCGGGCCGTGGAAAGCAGTAGCCCGTGCGGATCCTGCCGCTTGCGCCAGCCTCGGGCCAGCAGCTGCCGGGCGCGATGAAGATTACGCCCCTCCGGGCCGAAGCGCTGGGGGCCGAAATAGTTGGGCACCCCTAGCTGTACCAGCCGATCCCAGCGCTCGCGGGTGGCCGGCGACACACTGGCCTCTCCGCCGATCCTCAACCGGAAGCGGTTGGCCCGGTGCACGCCACGCTTCAGCTTGCGCGGGTGGCGGACTGCCTGAAGGCACGTGACACCTCGCTCGACGAGCCCTGCCTCCCAGTCCAGCGGCGGTTCGCGTCCCGGTAGCGCCAGCGAGAACCACTGCCGCGTCACCGCGTCGCGATCCTTGAGACCGCTGAAGCCGACGTCCCGCACCGGAATGTCGACGGCCCGGGCGAGCAGTCGAACCAGGTCCGGCGTCGTCATGCCCCGCTTTTCCAACCACAGCCACCAATGCTCGCCCTGCCCCTCCGGGAAGAAATCGAGCACCTCCTCGACCTGGAACTGCTCGGGGCTCTGGCGATAGTCGCCAGCCGTCGTGGGCTGTCCCGCCAGGTAGTGCCAGGCGGGCGGCCAAGCGATCGATGACGACGCCGGGTCGCTCATTTGGCGTCCACGACCAGCAGTACCACCGCTTCTGCCGCGATCCCCTCACCACGCCCGGTAAAACCGAGACGTTCGGTGGTCGTCGCCTTGACGTTGACCGCCCCTAGCTCGATTTCCACGTCGGCGGCGATCGCTTCGCGCATACGCGGAATCCATTCGGCCATTCGCGGTGCCTGAGCCATCACCGTGGCGTCGAGATTGCCGACGCGGTAGCCGGCCTCGCGCACCAGTCCGACGACGTGCCGCAGCAGTGCCCGGCTGTCGGCGCCCTTCCAGGCCGGATCGGTATCCGGGAAGTGACGTCCGATATCGCCCAGCGCACAGGCGCCCAACAGCGCATCGCTGATCGCGTGCAGCAGCACGTCGCCATCCGAGTGGGCGACGAAACCCTGATCGAAGGGCACGCGAACGCCGCCGATCATCAGATGGTCACCGTCGCCGAAACGGTGTACATCGAAGCCGTGACCGATTCTGAAACTCATGCTTCGACTCCCTGGTCGAGCGCGTCCGCCGAGGTCTCGGCCTGCAGCGCCAGAATTCGCGCGGCCATGGCCAGATCCTCGGGATGTGTGATCTTGAGATTGTCGCGACTGCCGGTGACGAGCCGCGGCGCCAGGCCCAGCGCCTCGATCGCGGAGGCTTCGTCGGTCACCTTGACACCGGTCGACCGGGCAGCGTCCAGCGCCTGGCGCAGCAGATCGAAGCGAAACACCTGTGGCGTCAATGCATGCCACAGGCCATCGCGCGGCTCGGTGTGACTGATACGGCCCCACGCATCGGCGCGCTTCATGGTATCGGCCGCCGGTGTCGCCAGCAGTGCCCCGATCGCCTCGTCCTCGAGCGCCCCCTGCAAGGCACGTAGATCCTCGATCCGCACGCAGGGCCGCGCCGCATCGTGCACCATGACCCAGTCGTCGTCCGCGGCCTCCTCGGCCAGGGTCGTCAGCGCGCGAGCCACCGTATCGGCGCGTTCGTCGCCGCCACCGACACGCAGCCAGCGGCCGAACGGCACGTCCTCGGCGTCGAAGTACTCGTCGTCGGGGTCCAGGCAGAGGCGCAGCACGGCCTCGGGAAAGGCCTGATGCAGGCGCTCCAGCGTTCGCGTCAGCACGCTTTTCCCCTGCAATGTCAGATACTGCTTGGGACGGTCGGCCTGCATGCGCTGGCCGCGGCCGGCGGCGGGCACGATCAACCATAGCGTCATGGCTGCACCACCCCCGTGCTGGCGGCGGGGCCATTGCCGGGACTGTCGACACCGGGCACCCAGAAGAACTGCTCGTCCTGACGAACCATGCCGATGTCGCTGCGGGCGCGCTCCTCGATGGCATCGAGGCCGTTCTTGAGATCGACGACTTCGGCGGCAAGGCGATCATTGCGCGCCTTGAGCGTATCGGTGGTCCCTTCCAGCGTATCGGCGCGAGCCTGGATATCATTGAACTCCCGAATGCCGCCCTCGCCGAACCACAGCCGGTACTGCATCAGCCCCAGCATGACAACCAACACCACAATGACCCATTTCCACATCGCCAAGGTTTCCGATCGGCACGATTCATTTCGGACGGTACGTTCCCAAGCTCTGTCTGAAAAATCGGCGAGCGATGGCCAGACAAGGCAAAAATTGACGAAAAAGCGGAGTTTACGAGGTGTAAATGAGCATTTTGAGTCAATTTTTAACGCCGTATGGGCGAGCGCAGGCATTTTTCAGACAGAGCGTAACAGGCCGCCCCCCGGAGATCAGGGGCGCGCCTGACCACTGTCGGAGCGCAGGGCATTATGCCATCATCGCCGCACGCGGCCCACCGTCACGGCATAAACCGGATTAGATAACCCTCATGTACAAGCTGGCGTTCTTCGTTCCCGAGTCCCACCTGGAAAGCGTCAAGTCGGCGGTGTTCGCCAGCGGCGCCGGGAGAATCGGCGATTACGAGGCGTGCTGTTTCCAGGTCCGGGGAGAGGGCCAGTTTCGTCCGCTGGAAGGCGCCACTCCTCACATCGGGAAGAGGGGCGCGCTGGAAACGGTCGAGGAGTATCGGGTCGAACTGGTCTGCGAGGATCATCGCATCCGCGCGGCGGTCGCCGCGCTGGTCGAGTCACACCCCTACGAGGAGCCCGCCTACGACGTGTGGCCGCTGAGCTCCCTGGCCTCGCTGCCCGACGCCTGAGCGCGGGCGCTAGGCGGAGCCGAAGTAACGCTCCCGCTCTTCCCGGCCGATCTGGCTGAGATGGAGCTCGAAGGTACCTCGTCGCCGATCATCGAAGAAGTGTCGCAGCGTGCGCTCGATGGTCGGGAACGCGAGTTCGTCCCAGGGAATCTGCGTTTCCTCGAACAGCTCGACTTCGAGACTCTCCGGCCCGGCCGCGAAATCGCCATCGAGGTCGCCCAGGAAAATCATGTAGACCTGATTGATGTGCGGCAGGCTGATCAACGTATACAGTGTCGGCTCGGCGACGACGGCGCAGGCCTCCTCGCGGGTCTCACGCAACGCCGCCTGCTCCACGGTTTCGGCGTTCTCCATGAAACCCGCCGGCAGCGTCCAGAACCCCTTGCGCGGCGAAATGGCCCGGCGACACAACAGGATGCGCCCACCGGCCACCGGCAGCGTGCCGGCCACGATGCGCGGATTCTGGTAATGGACGGTGCCGCAGGCATCGCACAGGAATCGCGGGCGATCGTCGCCATCGGGAATCGCATAACGCACGGTGTGACCGCAGTGGCTACAGTAGTTCATAGCGCCTCGAATTCGGAGAGCCTCGAGCGGGTTGAGCCCCGAACGATGGGCCTCGCGGGAACGCCAGACAGCGCCGGCCGGCGCGCCTGCCAACAGGGAGTCGAAAGCGCATGTTAGAGAAACTCCGCGAGCGCCTGCAAGCACATCGCCCAAGTCGCTTGAGCGGTGTTCATCCCCAGGCAGCGGTCCTGCTGCCGATCGTCGCCCGAGCCGAGCCCACGTTGCTGTTCACGCAGCGCACCGCCCACCTCTCCCAGCATGCCGGCCAGGTCGCCTTCCCGGGGGGCAAGCGGGAACCCGAGGACAGCGACCTTCTCACCACCGCTCTGCGGGAAACCCGGGAGGAGATCGCGCTCGCGCCGGAGCGGGTCGAGATCATCGGTCGGCTCAGCGACGTCTTCTCGCTCTACGGTCTACGTGTGACGCCCTTCGTCGGCGTGATCGCGCCAGACCTGCCGCTGGTGGCGGAACCGGGCGAGATCGAGGCGATCTTCGAGGTGCCGCTACGCCACTTCCTCGATGACTGTCGCAGCCACACCGATGTGATCCCGGTCGACGATCGGCCCTGGTACGTTCCCAGCTACCCGTTCGAGGGCCGCACGATCTGGGGGCTGTCCGCCATGATGCTGGTCGAGCTGCTGGCCGTCGGCTTCGAATGCGACATCGCCCTGGATCGCAAGCCCGCCCAGGGCGAATTGCGCTATCACCCCCAGCGCCGGCGCTCCATTGCCGCGCGCCCCGATCGTTCGAGCTAGGGCCTGTTCACGCTATCCACGCGCCGCGACGGAGCCAGCTTTCTCGCGAGGCTGGACGCGAGCCGGGGGTTGTGGCGGTTGCGAGCGCTTGGCTCGTAACAACGCCTCGCGACGTATACTGTGAACAGGCCCTAGCTTGCCGAGTGAGTCATCCATGACACCCAACGACGCCCACGACGCCTTCTGGGACAACGCCCAGTTGGTCACCTTGATCGACGGCCTGGTGGAGCGCGGCTGGTATGTCGGTGAAGGGTTTCTCGACCCGGGCCTGTGCCAGGGACTGCGGGATGACATGGAGCGACTGCACCAGCGCCAGGCGCTGCAGGAGGCGGCCATCGGTCGCGGTGACGAGCGTACGCTGCGACGCGATATCCGTGGCGACGCGATCCACTGGCTGGATCGGGAAAGCCTGGCCCAGCGTCGCTACCTGGCGCTGATGAATGAACTCCAGCAACAGATCAACGTCGCCCTTTACGCCGGACTGTTCGAGTTCGAGGCCCACTTCGCCCTCTACCCGCCGGGAGCGTTCTACCGCAAGCATTACGACAGCTTTCGGGGCCGGGCCAACCGCGTCATCTCCACGGTGCTGTACCTCAATCCGGAGTGGCCGGCGGACGGCGGCGGCGAGATGGTGCTCTACGATGCGCAGGAGACCGATCGCGAAGTGGCACGCGTTCAACCGCAAGCGGGCACTTTCGCCTGTTTTCTATCCGACAGGATCCCCCACGAAGTGCTCCCGACCCGGCAGCCCCGCGGCAGTATCGCCGGCTGGTTTCGCCGCAACGCGTCGCTGGGCGGCGTGATCGATCCGGCGCGCTAGTCGCGGCCGGCGATCCGATATCCTGGCCCGACGCCGGGTAGCCTAACGTTCGCTCGTCGCGGCGGTGGCGGCCTGATCGTTGTGGCAATCGGCTGTCACGACATCGTCCGGCAGCGCCGTCTCCACGTCAGGTACCACCTGCGACAGATCTTCCTGGTGCTCGTGCTCGATCGCCCCCTGCACCAGTTCGTCGGTCACGCTGAGTTCGGCCCCCACCACCGACTGCTGAGGATTCGAGGTGAACGGTGCCACCGGGACCGGCGCCGGGCGCCGACTCCGGCGCCAGACGAAGAAGACCACCAGCGCCACGCCCAGTCCGGCCAGCGCCACGAACAGCCCGACATCGCCGACATGGATCATCAGCGGCGTGATCAGCGGCGGGCTGAGGGTGGCGCCCAGGGCGTTGATCAGCAACAGCCCCTGACTCATTCGCACCAGCGCGCCGGCCGGGGCGCGGTCGGCGGCGTGGCTCACCGCCACCGGATAGATCGCGAACACCCCGCCGCCCACCAGGAACAGCATCGCCGCGAGCAATCCCGGCAGGTTGGGCAGCAGTATCACGCCGCCACACAATAGAGCCAGCACCACGCCGATCAGAATCAGCACGATCTGGCGATCGTGTCGGTCCGACCAGCGCCCGATGGGATACTGCAGTAGCATCCCGCCAAGAATCACGATCGCCATCATCTCGCCGATCTGCTGCACCTCGAAACCACTGCGCTGGAGGTAGAGCGGCAGCAGACTGTAGATGGCCGACACTGCCAGACCGGAACCGAAGCAGCCCATCACCCCGGTCGGCGTCACCGTGATCAACCGCCACGGCGACAGCGGCTCGGCCTGCTCGATGAGCGGGGAAACCCGCGGAATCATGCCCAGCGGCAATACCGACAGCGACGCCAGCATGGCGATGACCATGAATGGCTGGCTGGCACCGGCGCGGTCCGCCACGCCCAGCAGCAACTGCCCGATGACCCCGGCGCCGTAGAGCGCGATCATGTAGAGCGCCAGCAGACGCCCGCGTACGCGGGTGTCCGCCGCAGTCAGCAACCAGCTTTCGATGACCAGGTAGACACCCAGCGTCGCCCACCCGCCGATCAGGCGCAGCGTGAACCACAGCGGCGCGTTGAGCCACAGCCCCTGCAGCAGCACGGTGACAGCCACCAGCGACGCGAAGCAGGCATAGGCACGGATGTGGCCGATCCGCAGCAATAGCCGATCGTTGAACAGCGCGCCGATCGCCAGCCCGATGTAGTAGGCGGCCGAGACCCAGCCGATGGTAGTTACCGACTCCCCCGCCGCGTCCAGACGCAAAGTGATCAGCGACGCCAGAAAGCCGTTGCCGATGCCCAGGATGAAAAGGCCGAGCAGGGGTGCCAGCGCCATGGAGAGTAACTGCCGAGACATAAAACCTTGGACCTCGAGCCTGAGATTCAGATCGGCCGGCAGCGGAAGAGAGCGAGCGCGACAGCCGGAAGCGAGCGCACTATACGCCCGGCCCTGCGCCAAAAGAAGTCGAAAAAGCGGCTGAAAAGAGGCTATCGCGCCGCTTTGGGGCAACGTCTGCCTTCGCTATTACCTGGCGTTATCCAAAATGGCCGTTTGACGATACGAACCGGTATCGAAGTCGCGCCTGTCGCGACCGGGCAATGGGCTGTCAGCGGTTTTTTGCCGTGGAACGGCGTATGCTGAGCCATTAGCACGCTAATCCGCCTCCCCTGCCGCACGCCCAGGACACCATGCCCGCAGACATCACCGACAATCCCGTTTATCGTCAGCCCGGTTTCGTCCCCTTTCTTGCCTCGCGCCTCTGCGCGGTCTTTGCCATGCAGATCCAGGCGATCGTGGTGGCATGGCAGGTCTATGACATCACTCACGACCCATTGACACTGGGCTATGTCGGCCTGGCCCAGTTCCTGCCGATGATCGTTCTGCTGCTGCCCGCCGGCGACGTGGTCGACCGCTTCGATCGCAAGCGCATCCTGCAGCTCAGTTGGGCCGCCCAGGCGCTCTGCAGTGTGCTGTTGATCCTGCTCTCGCTCCACCAGCCCGATTCGGCAGCACCTTTCTACGCGGTGCTGGTGCTGTTCGGTGCCGCTCGAGCCTTCACCGGGCCGACGCTGCAGAGCCTGCTGCCGCAGATCGTGCCGCGTGACCAGTTGGGCAAGGCGATCGCCATCAATTCATCGATCATGAAGATTGGCGTCATCGGCGGCCCGATGCTCGGCGGCCTGCTCTACGCCTTCGGCCCGACGCTCACCTACGGCGTCAACCTCGGCTGCTTCGTCATTGCCCAACTGGCGTTGGCCGGCGTGCCGGTGCGTTACGCGTTCGAGCGTGTCCAGACCGACGATACCGCCTGGCAGCGCTTCACCGCCGGGATCCACTACATCCGCAACAAGCCGGTCATCCTGGGAGTCATCTCGCTGGATCTGTTCGCGGTGCTGTTCGGGGGGATCGTCGCGCTGCTGCCGGTGTACGCCCACGAGATCCTTCACGTCGGCCCCGAGGGCCTTGGCGCGCTGCGCAGCTCGATCGCCATCGGTGCGTTCCTGATGGGGCTCTATCTCGGCGTGCGGGCGATCAAGCGACACGCCGGGCTGATCATGTTTGCCGCGGTGGCGGTGTTCGGCATCGCCAATCTCGTGTTCGCGCTCTCGCACTGGTTCTGGCTCTCGTTCGGCGCCCTGCTGATCGCCGGTGCCGCCGACATGATCAGCGTCTACGTGCGCCTGACACTGTTGCAGCTCGCTACGCCGGACGAAATGCGCGGACGGGTCAACGCCGTCAACATGCTGTTCATCGGTGCCTCCAACGAGCTGGGCGAGTTTGAATCCGGCGTCACCGCTTCCTGGTTCGGCACCGTGCCGGCCGCGGTCATCGGCTCGGTAGGAACGCTGGCGATCGTCGGGCTGTGGATGTGGCGCTTTCCAGTCTTGCGACGCACCGACCGCCTCGATGACGTCGAGGAGGAGCCGGTGGCGCCGTCGTCAGTGGCGCCCGCGGCCAAGTCGGCGTAATTCGAGAGAGAAGCCGGCGAGCGTCACTCCGCATCCCGGCTCTCGTACTCGAACAGCTTGGCCAGTCGCGCTGCCACCGGTGTCAGCGGCACCCCGCGGCGCTTGATCATGTGAAAGGTCGCCAGCGGCAGCGAGTCGTCCAGGGTCAGCTCCATCAGTTCTCCCATGCCGTGCTGGGCGGTCATCTGCGCGGCAAAGGCCCCGACCATCTCGCTGTGCTGGATCAGGTTGAGCGAGGTGGTGAAGGAGTCGCACACCACGCTGACCTGGTCGCGCGAGAAGCCGTGACGTTCCAGGGTGTCGGCAAGATCGGCGTAATAGCCGCTGCGCGCCGTCGGCAGCACCCAGTCGCAGTCGATCAACTCCTTCAACCGGCGGGCACCCGCCTTGGGGTGATCCCGTCTCAGCACCACGACGAAAGGCGTCGAAAACAGCGGCAACGCCTCGAGATCGCTATCGAGCACGCCGCTGGAGAGCGTATTGATCGAGAAATCCAGCTCGCCATCGCGCAGTCCCGCCACCATCGACGACAGCTGTCCCTCGATCACCCGCAACCTGACATTGGGCAGTTCCCGCCGGAAGCGCCCGACCACCTGCGGCAGCAGCGTGCGTGCCACCGTGGCCGATGCCCCCATCACGATCTGCCCGCGCAGCACCCCGTTCAACTGCTCCACGTTCTCCCGCGCCCGGCGCAGCTCTTCGATGATCAGATGGGCGTGCTGATCGAAGGCCCGCCCGGAGTCGGTCAGCGTCACGCCCCGGGAAGTGCGCACCAGCAGCGCCGCTCCCAGCCCCTCCTCCAGTTCCCGAATGGCCTTGGTCAAGCCGGGCTGGGAAAGACCAAGCTCACGCGCCGCCGCCCGGATACTACCGCGACGGGAGACCTCGACGAAGGCCCGAATCTGATGAAGTTTGATCGGATAATGCACAGGGAGGCTCCCGCTCGCGTGATTACCACAGGTTATCACCAAAAAGTAATCGACATCTTTTGCCGACCTCGAGCCGGCACTACTGTGTTTCGAGGTCGATGACAACGACTCGCCCTGACGCCGGACGCCTTAGGATCCGTTCGCCCTACCCACGCGATTCGCGGGTCTGGGGCGAACCGGCCCAAACATAATCGACCGTCGGCGCCGGGCAAGGCAGAGACACAGCGCGATACAACATCCGATCGGTCCATCCGGTCGACAACAACCGACTCAGGAGTCCCTCATGACAGCGACCGCGTCTCGCGACGCCGCTCGTCCGCGGCTGTCCATCCGACTGTTGAACGCCATCGAGCGTTTCGGCAACCGGCTTCCCGATCCCTTCATGATCTTCGTCCTGCTGGCTGCCGCCGTGCTGGTGGCATCGGTACTGTTCGCCGTCGCCGGCGCCACCGTCGAGCATCCCGGCAGTGGCGAGGTGGAAGCGATTCGAAGCCTGGTCTCGGCGCCGGGTATCCAGTTCATTCTCGACTCGATGCTCGATAACTTCACCGGTTTCGCGCCGCTTGGCCTGGTGCTGTCGATGATGCTGGGGATCGGTCTGGCCGAGAAACTGGGACTGCTGGAGACCCTGGTACGCCACACCATTCTGTCGGCACCCAAGCGACTGGTGACCTACACCGTCGCTTTCACCGGCATCATGATGAACGTCGCTTCCGACGCCTCGCTGATCCTGCTGCCGCCGTTGGCGGCGATGGTCTACCACTCACTGGGCCGCCACCCGATCGCCGGCCTGGCGCTCGGTTTCGCCAGCGCCGGCGCGGGGTTCACCGCCAACCTGTTGATCGTCGGTACCGACGCGTTGCTGTCGGGCATCTCCACCGAGGCGGCTCGCATCGTCAGTCCCGACATGACGGTGACCCCGGTGGACAACTGGTACTTCAACTGCGTCTCCGTCTTCGTGCTCACCATCGTGGCCGCCATCGTCACCGAGCGGGTCATCGAGCCGCGCCTCGGCAGCTACCGAGGCGACGTCGAGCAGGTCGAGAGCAGCGAACCGCCGAACGCCCGCCGCGGCCTTCGCAACGCCGGCATCGCCGCGCTGGTGTACATCGCCGCCATCGCCACGCTGCTGTTCTGGCCAGACTCGCCGCTGCGCGGCCCGGACGGCAGCCTGATTCCGTCGCCGTTTCTCAGCGGCATCATCCCGATCATCCTGTTCTTCTTCATCACGGTCAGCGTGACCTGGGGCGTCACCGTGGGTCGCATCAAGCGCTCGCGCGACGTATCCGAGAACATGGCCGAGGCGATGCGCGACCTGGGCAGCTATATCGTGCTGATCTTCGCCGCCTCGCAGTTCATCGCCTGGTTCAACTGGACGCATATCGGTACCTGGATCGCGGTCAACGGCGCCGATCTGCTGACCGCGATGGACTTCACCGGGTTCCCGGTCATCCTCTGCTACATCGTCTTCACCGCCTGCATGAACCTGCTGATCTTCAGCGGCTCGGCGAAGTGGGCACTGGAAGCCCCGGTGTTCGTGCCGATGTTCATGCAGCTCGGCTACCACCCGGCCTTCGTCCAGGTCGCCTATCGCATCGCCGACTCCTCGACCAACATCATCTCGCCGCTCAATCCCTACATGATCGTGGTGCTCACCTTCATCCGGAAATACGACAAGAACGCCGGCCTCGGCACGCTGATGTCGCTGATGCTGCCCTACACCCTGGCATTTCTGGGGATCTGGATCCTGTTGCTGACGGCGTTCTACCTGCTGGGACTTCCCTACGGTCCGGGTATCACCACCTACTTGCCGTCCTGACGCCGAGGGACGGGGCGGGAGACACGGCATCAAGACATCCAACAGGCGGAGAGCGACACCATGAGTACCGTTACCGAATTCGAGCTGGCCCCCGCGATCGAAGCGCTGAGACCGCAGCTGAAAGCGTGGCGACGGGATTTCCACCATCACGCCGAGTCCGGCTGGGTCGAGTTTCGAACCGCCTCGATCGTTGCCGAGGAGCTCGAACGGCTGGGCTACGACGTCAGTGTCGGCCGCGAGGTGATCGACGCCGACAGCCGCATGGGCGTGCCCGAACCCGAAGTGCTGGCCCAGGCGCTGGAGCGCGCCCGCGACCAGGGCGCCGTGGCGCGCTGGCTGCCCGCGCTTGCCGGCGGCTATACCGGCGTTGTCGCCAATCTGGAGACCGGCCGACCGGGGCCGGTGCTCGCCTATCGCGTCGATCTCGACGCGCTCGACCTGCAGGAATCCGGCGACGGCCATCACCGCCCGGCCCGAGAGGGTTTCGCTTCCTGCAACGCCGGCATGATGCACGCCTGCGGCCACGATGGTCATACCACCATCGGGCTGGGTCTGGCGCGTCTGTTCATCGAGCTCAAGGCACAGTTGAGCGGCCGGATCAAACTGATCTTCCAGCCTGCCGAGGAGGGCGTGCGCGGCGCCCGATCGATGGTCGAAGCGGGCGTGCTCGACGATGTCGACCTGTTCATCGCCACTCACATCGGTACCGGCGTGGCCAAGGGAACGGTCGTCTGTGGTCATAACGGCTATCTCGCCACCACCAAGCTCGATGTCACCTTCACCGGCGTGCCGGCCCACGCCGGCGCCAACCCGGAAAGCGGCAACAACGCCCTGCTGGCCGCCGCCCAGGCCGCCCTCGGGCTACACGCGATCCCCCGTCACAGCGCCGGCGCCTCGCGCATCAACGTCGGCGTACTCAGCGCCGGCAGCGGTCGCAATGTGGTACCGGGCACGGCCACGCTCAAGCTCGAGACCCGGGGCGAGACCAGCGAGATCGACGAGGAAATGCAGCGCCGAGCGCTGGCCGTGCTGCGCGGCGCGGCGGCGATGCAGGGCGTCGAGATGGCGTACCGACTTGCCGGCGAAGCGCGCAACTGCGAACCGAGCCCGGCGCTGGTCGATTTCATCCACTCGCACATCGCTGGCCTTCCCGGGATCGACAACGTGGTCGCGACCGAAAATCGCCCTTCCGGCTCCGAGGACGCCACCACCATGATGCAGCGCGTGCGGGAACGCGGCGGGCTGGCGACCTACATGGTGTTCGGCACCGAACTGGCCGCCGGCCACCACCATCAATGCTTCGATTTCGACGAGGACGTACTGCCGGTGGCCATCCACACCCTGGCCTATCTGGCCCTGCAGGCAGATGCCCCGGCGCTTCGCCGCCATTCCGAGAAGAGCTGAAGAGAGGTAGCTTCATGGACGCAACCGTGACCGACGCCACCACCCGGCAACTCGACACCCTGATCGAGAACAAGCGCGATCGCTTCATCGATCATGCCAACCAGGTATGGGATCTGGCCGAGACCCGGTTCGAGGAAACCCGCTCTGCGGCGACGCTGAGCGCGGCGCTGGAAGCCGAGGGCTTTCGCGTCGAGCGCGGCATCGCCGGCATCGAGACCGCCTTTGTCGCCAGCTACGGCACCGGCAAGCCGGTCATCGCGCTACTCGGCGAATACGATGCCCTGGCCGGGCTCAGCCAGCGCGGCGAAGCCAGCCGGGCCGAGCCTCTGATCGACAACGGCAACGGTCATGGCTGCGGCCACAACCTGCTCGGTGTCGCCGCACTGGCCGGCGCGGTCGGCGTGCGTGACTACATGGCCGACAACGCGCTCTCCGGCACCGTGCGCTTCTACGGCTGCCCCGGCGAAGAGGGTGGCTCCGGCAAGACCTTCATGGTGCGCGAGGGCGTGTTCGACGATGTCGACGCCGCGCTCACCTGGCATCCACAGGCGTTCAACGCCATCTTCTCGACGCCGACGCTGGCCAATATCCAGGCCTACTTCCGGTTCAAGGGCACGTCCGCCCACGCCGCCAACTCGCCGCATCTCGGGCGTAGCGCGCTGGACGCCGTGGAACTGATGAACGTCGGCGCCAACTATCTGCGCGAGCACATCGTGCCCGACGCGCGCCTGCACTACTCGATCACTCGCACCGGCGGCGCCTCCCCCAATGTCGTCCAGGCGGACGCCGAGGTGCTCTACCTGATGCGCGCCCGGCGCATGAGCGATGTTCAGGCGATCTTCGAACGGATCCAGGAAATCGCCGAGGGCGCAGCGCTGATGACCGGCACCCAGGTCGAGATGACGTTCGACAAGGCCTGCTCGGGCTACCGCCCCAATCGCACCCTGGAGCGGCTGATGCAGTCGCGGTTCGAGGCGTTCGGCCCACCGCGTCACGATCCCGAAGAGATCGCCTACGGGGAGCGCATCAAGGCAACGGTCAGCGACGACGACCTGCGCACCACCTACGCCAACATCATCGCGACCGGGGGTAAGGCTGGCGAGGCCTACGTCGAAGGGCTCGCCGACAGGGCGCTGGTCGACGACCTCGCCCCGTACAGTGCCAGCGAGGCGCTCATGTACGGCTCCACCGATGTCGGCGACGTCAGTTGGGTCGTGCCGACCGCCCAGTGCTACGTCAACTGCTTCGCCCTCGGCACACCGCTGCACACTTGGCAGGTGGTCGCCCAAGGTCGCAGCTCGCTGGGCCACAAGGGCATGCTCCAGGCAGCCAAGGTGATGGCCGGCACCGCCGTCGCGCTCATGCAGGATCCGGCTACCCTGGCCGAGGCCCGGGCGGAGTTGGACACGGCGACCCGACGCGAGCCCTATCGCTGTCCCATTCCGGACGACGTCGCGCCCTCGCCCCTGAAGGGATGACGGAGAACGACTCGGCTCGTGATGGCGGAGCAAGCCGGGAGCGCACGCGCGCTCCCACCCCTTGCGGACCTGCTCGAAGATTCCCGACACGTCGAAAACTCGATACGCCGCCAGGATCTGTACGCTAGATTCACTCGGTCATGACGGCGCCGTTTCTTTTGTGAGGCTAGGCACAAGCCTCGGGTGATGGTGGCTCCAGGCGCTTGGTTCTTCACAACGCCTCGCGCAGGAACCGACCGGTTCCTTCGAGTTGCGCCTCAAATGCGCCCGGGCTTCGTTGCAGAGCTGAACACGGGAACAACCCTTAACGGCATCCCACGCCTTGCCTGCCCCCACGCCGCAACGCGGTTCGCGGCGTATTTTGTGAACAGACCCTAAACCTTCGTAGCAGAAGAACCATTCTTGTCGCCCGCCCCATCCAAGCCCGAAGCTAATCCGGTGCAACCCGAACCAGAGGCCAAGCGCGATCGCTCATGATGAAGTGGTCCGCTTTTTCATTTTTGGACCCTTACGCAGGCGATAACCCCATGAACCGGCCCGCATTATCGTTTTCGATCGATGGCGACTTCGCCCTCGACTCGCCGCCCCGCACGCCGCACTGGCCGCCCGTGCAACCTCTCGAGGCCAACCGGAACGCAGCATCGTCGGACATTCACTGGCAACGCTTTACCGTCGCCTACGACTATCCCGTGGCCTTCACCCGGGAGATCTTCTCCCTCGACAACGCCCTGCTGGCCGATGTCATCTCGCGCCGCGAGCCCTGCAAGACCCATCGCTGCCTGGTCTACGTCGATAGCGGTGTGGCGGCGACCTGGCCGGATCTGAACCGACGTATCGAGGCCTACTTCACCGCCCATGCGAACCGGCTGACACTGCTGGCGGCGCCGATTACCGTGCCGGGCGGCGAGTCCGTGAAGGCCAATCTGGACACCATCGACGACGTGCTGGAGGGCATCCGGCGCTACGGTGTCGATCGCCACGCCTACGTGATCGTCATCGGTGGCGGCGCGGTCCTGGACGCCCTCGGGCTTGCCGCGGCCATGGGTCACCGCGGCGTCCGCCTGATCAGGCTGCCCACCACCGTGCTGTCGCAGAACGACAGCGGCGTCGGGGTCAAGAATGCGGTCAACTTCAAGGGCTACAAGAACTTCATCGGCACCTTCGCCCCGCCCTGGGCGGTGCTCAACGACTTCGACTTCCTGAGCACGCTCTCGCGGCGCGACCGGCTGGCAGGCATCTCCGAAGCGATCAAGGTGGCGCTGATCCGTGACGGCGAGTTCTTCGACTGGCTGGAAGCCAACGCCGACTCGCTGGCCGAGTTCGATCCGCGTACCGAGGAAGTGATGATCCGACGCAGCGCCGAACTGCACATGCAGCAGATCGGCCGCGGCGGCGATCCGTTCGAACAGGGTTCGTCGCGGCCGCTGGATTACGGCCACTGGGCGGCTCACAAGCTCGAGGCACTGACCCATCACGGCATCGGCCACGGCGAGGCCGTCGCCATCGGCATCGCCCTGGACGCTCGATACTCCGTGCTCACGGGGCTGCTCCCCGCCGGCGCCGAGTGGCGTATCGTGTGGCTGCTGAAGCGGCTGGGGCTGCCGGTCTTCCATAGCCAGTTGATGGAGCTCGGCGATGACGGCGACCTGGCCGTCATGGCAGGACTCAAGGAGTTTCAGCAACATCTCGGCGGTGAGCTGACGATCACGCTGCTGGCTGCGCTGGGCCGTGGACACGACGTCCACGAGATCGATGAAACCACCATGACAGCCGCGATCGACTGGCTGCGCGAAGAGGCAAACCGTGATGCAGCTGCATGATGATCTGGGCCAACTGACCTACTGTCTCAATATTCACCCGACCCAGTCCTGGGAGGCGGTGCGTGAGGCGCTGCTCGGACCGGTCAAGCGCGTGCGCCAGAACGTCTGCCCCGAGGCGCCCTTCGGCGTGGGTCTGCGCCTGTCTGCCCAGGCGCTGGAGGAACTCCGCGCGCCCGAGGCACGGGCCGAGCTCAAGGAGATCCTCGCGCGGGAAAACTATCGCGTGGTGACCATGAACGGGTTTCCGTTCGGCCCTTTCCACGGCATCCCGGTCAAGCAGGCTGTCTACCAACCCGACTGGAAGCAGCGCGCCCGCCTCGACTACACCTGCTGGCTTGCCGACCTGATGGCGGAGCTTGGCGTCGCTGGCGACACCCTTAGCCTGAGCACCGTCCCCGGCACCTACAAACCATTGGCCGAGGGGGCCGCGCCGGCGATGGCGGAAAACCTGCTCAAGGCGGCGGCCCACTGCGTCAAGCTCGCCCGGCAGACCCAGGTCACCATCGCCATCGCGCTGGAGCCCGAGCCGCACTGTTTCCTGGAGACCATCGACGAAACCATCGCGTTCTTCCGCGATTATCTCTACTCCGATGCCGCCGTGGCACGCTTGAGCGAGCTGACCGGACTCTCCCCCGAGGCATCGAGAGAGGCGCTGCCGCGCCATCTCGGCGTCTGCTACGACGTCTGCCATGCCGCCGTCGAGTTCGAGGATCCGGCCGCCAGCATCGAGGCACTGCGCGCCGCCGACGTCCCGATCCATAAGCTGCAGTTGAGTGCCGCACTTCGCGTTCCACGGATCGACGCGGCGAAGCGCGAGGCCTTGGCACCGTTCTGCGAGCGCACCTACCTGCATCAGGTCGTGGTCTCCACCGCAGAGGGACTGGTGCGATACGCGGACCTGCCCGAGGCACTGGCCGATGACGCCAGAACCGATGGTGAAGAGTGGCGCGTGCACTTTCATGTGCCGATCTTCGTGGACGCCATTGCGCCCTTCGAGACCACCCAGTCGTTCCTGGTCGACATTCTCGCCCTGCATCGCCAGCGACCGATCTCTCAGCATCTGGAAGTGGAGACCTACACATGGCAGGTATTACCGGAGAACCTGCGCACGGAGAGCGTGGAAGCGGCCATATCCCGCGAGCTGACCTGGGTCGAACGACAGCTGGCGTGACCACGGCGGGGCCCGCAGGGAAGCGGAGCGCCAGGATCTGGCTGGAGCTGGGGCGAGTTTCCAACCTGCCCACGGTCTGGAGCAACGTGCTGGCCGGCAGCGCCCTGGCGGGCGCCAGTGGCGCCGCGCTGTGGCATACCGCCGGGCTCTGGACGTCGTTGCTGGCACTGACGCTTTTCTATCTCGGCGGCATGTACCTCAACGACGCCTGCGATGCCGAGATCGATGCCCGCGAACGTGCCGATCGGCCCATTCCCCGGGGAGACGTCGGCCGCCTGACCGTCGCGATGCTCGGCGCAGCGATGCTGACATCGGGAAGCGGCCTGCTGCTTCTGAGCCATCCGCCAGCCGGCATGACCGGCCTGGCGCTGGTTGCCGCGATCCTGGGCTATGACTGGTGGCACAAGCGGATCGGCTGGAGCCCGCTGCTGATGGGGGCGTGCCGGCTGTTGACCTACCTCACCGCCGCGCTGATGGTTACCGACACCCTCGATACGGCGGTGATCTGGGCTGCCATCGGCCTGGCCTGTCACGTCATTGGCCTGACCTACGCCGCCCGCCAGGAAGCGACCAACCGGCTGGGCGCCGCCTGGCCGTTGGCGGTACTGTCGGTACCGGTGGCGCTGATGCTGGCCGCCATGCTGACCGGCCCCGAACCGTCGCTGCTGGCGTTGATCCTGTGGCTCGGCTATCTGATCTGGGGCGCGCGCTGCCTGCTGTGGCTATCTCGACGCGCGGCGGGAGACGTACCACGCGCCGTCGTGGGCCTGATCGCCGCCATCTCGCTCTACGACGCCACGCTGATGGCAGCCATGGGCGCCAGCGGAATGGCCTTGCTGGGCGTTCTGGCCTTCGCCGCGACGCTGGTACTGCAACGAGTGACGTCCGGGACCTGATGCGCCGCCCCCCCCGGTGGCGAACGCCGACGTTATCGGTTTCCGCCTCGCCAGACGCGCAAGGCCGGGCCCGCCTCATGGTGAGGCGGGCCCGGCCTTTTTACCCTGCCTCAGACGCTGGCATCGTCGACAGCGGTCTCGCGGCTGGCCGTATCGCTCTCCTCGCCTTCGAACACGTGCGCCAACACCAGTGCCTTGAACGCCTGCGCCTCGACCGGCCCTGCGGGTAGCAGGCCCGGTTCGGACGAGATCACCAGTGGGCCCTGGTCGGGATCGTCGGTCAGCCGTCCGTGGGCGCCCTTGACCAGCGCGGTGTCCTTGAGCGAGATGACATCCAGCAGTTGGCGCATCCCCAGCCGCCGCTTGACGAGTCGCCACCCCGCCGAGAGCTTGGGTGACTTCAGGGCCGGGTCGAAGAACAGCTCCACCGGGTCGTATCCCGGCTTGCGATGAATGTCGACGGTGCGGGCATAGTCCGGCGCCCGGGCATCATCCAGCCAGTAGTAGTAGCTGAACCAGCGATCCGGTTGGGCGATCGCCACCAGCGCCCCCGAGTTGGGATGATCCAGGCCGTGCTCCCGTTTCTCGTCCTCGCCCCAGACGGCCTCCACGCCATCCAGACCTTCGAGCAGTGCCTTGACCGCCGGCACCTCCGCCGGATCGCTGACGTAGATGTGCGCCACCTGATGATCGGCCACCGCGAAGGCGCGCGACGCCCCGGGATCGAGCTGCTCCCGATCCCGTTCTCGGCGGACCGAGACCAGACCGGCCTCGCGCAACGCGCGATTGATATGAACGGCCTCGCGCACGGGCGTGATCCCGTACTCGGACACCACGATGACCCGTCGTCCCTCCCGATCGGCGGCGTCGATCAACTCGCCGCACAGGGCGTCGACGTCCCGGAGATCACGTTGCAACTCGGGATGCGACAGATCCGGTCCCAGGCGCTGGAGGTTGTAGTCCAGGTGCGGCAGATAGGTCAGGGTCAGCGTGGGATCACGGGTCTCCATGACATGGCGCGTCGCGTCGCTGATCCAGCGGCTCGAGGAAATGTCCGCCATGGGGCCCCAGAAGGTGAACAGCGGGAACGTTCCCAGCTTGGCGTCGAGCTCGTCATGCAGCTCAGGCGGGTAGGTATAGTGGTCCGGCAGCTTGCGACCGTCGGCGGGATACATCGGCCGAGGCGTGGCGCTCCAGTCCGCCGTCGAATACATGTTGTACCACCAGAACATCTTGGCGCAGGTAAAGTCGGGATTCTGCCGTTTTCCGGCTTCCCAGATCTTCTCGCCCGCCACCAGTCGGTTGGACTGGCGCCAGAACCAGACCTCGGAAAGATCCCGGAAATACCAGCCGTTGGCCACGGCACCGTGCCGACCTGGCGGCAAGCCGGTCATCAATGTCGCCTGGACGCTGCAAGTCACCGCCGGGGTCACGGTATTCAATGGACGCAAACCGCCCCGCTCCGCGAGCCGTTTCAGAGCCGGTGTATGCTCACCGACCAAGTGGGGCGTCAGCCCGACCACGAGAATTACCAAGGTGTTGTGCATGGCGCCGACCTGCCGATTCAAGCGTGAGGTTTTATCGTCACGACCTCATCGCAACGATCTGTAAAGACTGCATATCATTTGGGATAAAGAGAGACAATCGGCGCGATGACCAACGCGTGATTTTGAGAAATTATCACTAGAAAAGTGAAGATACCGACTCATTATCGAAGCAAAAAACCCATTCGATAAGCGCGCTTCAGCATTGGATCCTGCCCCCTCGACTGGTCAATTAATTGAGCTTGGGGATTCTTTTGGCGACCCGATAAAGTGGCTTCTGAAATCACTGGCCCGGAAATTTACATGTCCGTTACACCATTGAAGCTGCTGAGCGACTGGACCTGCCGTCAGGCCCCGGATCAAGCTCGCTGGCTCGTCGGGCAATACGCCTCGCTGGGCCACAGCGGCAACGAGAAGGATCTCCATCTGTTTCTCGGCCTGGTGCCACGACGCCTCGGCAAGCAGGACCTGATGCTGACTTCACAGGACCTGACGATGGCGAACCAGGCTTATCCGGGCTGGACTCCCGAGGGCTGGAGCCTCGATGGAGCGGCCCGCATTGCTGCCCTGCTCGCCTTCGAGGGCATCCGCCCGTTTTCGGCCACGTTCCGCGACCTGGTCCGGACCGCCGACGCCCGCGAGTTGATCACGCTCTATCGGGGACTGGCGCTCTATCCCCGGCCCGAGTCGCTGACAGATGCCGTAGGCGAGGGGCTGCGCTCCAACATGCGCGCGGTATTCGAATCCATCGTGCATGGCAACCCCTATCCGCGCGACCACTTCGACGAGCATCGCTGGAATCACATGGTGCTCAAGGCGCTGTTCGTCGGTAGCCGACTCTCCCCCATCGTCGGCCTGGACGCCCGGGTCAACGCAGAGCTGGCCGCGATCCTGCTCGACTACGCCCGGGAACGATGGGCAGCCGGACGCGAGGTGAGCCCGGAGCTGTGGCGCTGTGTCGGGCCTTTCGCCGAACGCGTTTCGGCCTACGATGCCCTGCAACGGGCCTTGGCGGGTGCGCCGGAAGAGCGGAGTGCGGCGGTACTGGCACTGCTCGCGGCCGACACCCCTCGCGCCCGGGACCTGCTTCAGACGGTGCCGGATATCACCGCACTGGTCGCGGACGGTCGTCTCGACTGGAACCACCTCACCCTGAAAAAAGAGGCCGCCTGAGATGTTCATCGACCCCCATGCCCACATGGTGTCTCGCACCACCGACGACTACGAGGCCATGGCCGCCGCCGGCATCGTGGCCCTGGTCGAACCGGCGTTCTGGGTCGGCCAGCCCCGGACCTTCGTCGGTACCTACGTCGACTACCTCTCCTCCCTGGTAGGCTGGGAGCGTTTTCGCGCCGGCCAGTTCGGCATCCGTCACTACTGCACCATCGGCCTCAACTCGAAGGAGGCCAACAACGAGGCGCTGGCGGAGGGTGTGATGGAGTGGCTGCCACGGTTCGCCCTCAAGGAGGGCGTCGTCGCGATCGGCGAAATCGGCTATGACGAGCAGACCCCACTCGAGGACAAGTACTTTCGCGCCCAACTGGCACTGGCCAAGCAGCTCGAACTGCCGGTGATGGTGCACACGCCGCACCGCGACAAGAAACGCGGCACCTCGCGCTCGATGGACGTCTGCGAGGAGATGGGGCTCGATCCCTCGTGGGTGGTCATCGACCACAACAACGAGGAGACCGTACGTGAGACGCTCGATCGCGGCTACTGGGCCGGTTTCTCGATCTACCCGTCGACCAAGATGGGCAACGCGCGGATGGTCGAGCTGCTCAAACAGTATGGCGGTGACCGGATCATCGTCGACAGCGCCTGCGACTGGGGGATTTCGGACTGTCTTGGCGTCCCCAAGACGGCGCGACTGGCACTCGAGTCCGGCATTGACGAGACCGTGGTACGCCAGGTTACCTACGCCAACGCCCTCGCCGTCTACGGCAAGAGCGGCCAGATGCACGCCGCCGACTGGCTCGACCCCGCGCCTATCGATCAGCGCACGCTATTCGAGGGCAATTCGATCCTGCGAGGCGGTCGCGATCCACGGGTCGAGGTAACGGCTGATCGTCGCCGCGACCGGCTACTGATCGAATAGCGCCACCGACCCTCCTTTTCTGCGGTGCCTCCGTTCAGGCTGGCACCCGGAGCCTCTCGACGGCAAAATGCGGTCAACCACCGATGCGCCGCCGAGAGGAACTTCATGGCTTCACCGATCGACAATACCGTCATCGAATCGGACACCGACGCCAGGCGTCCCGACACTACCCTTGCCATGATCGTCTACGCCCTGCTGCTGGGCGTCTTCGTGACCGGCATCACCCCGGTAATCGGCGTGATCATCGCCTATGTCTATCGCGGCAATGGCCCGCGCTGGCTGGACGAGCACTATCGCTACCATATCCGTACCTTCTGGATCGGGCTGCTCTACGCCTGTATCAGTTGGGTACTCGCCTTCGTGCTGATCGGATTCGTGTTGATGGCGCTGCAAGCGGTGTGGCTGATCGTGCGATGCGTCATCGGCTTCAAGGCGTTGCAGGAACGGCGTGCGCCGGACAAGGTCGATAGCTGGCTGTGGTGATGTCGAGAGTCAGCTCCCGGTCACGACGCTGCCACCCACCGTGCCGGGATGCCAAACCGAGACATCCGACAATGACGTGCATCGAGAAAAAGAGAGACGAATGATCGAAGGTCTTCAAGCTCGCGCCATCCACCTGCTCTGGCGCCTGCTGTCACACTGCCGGCTGAAGACGATGTGGTCGCTCGCGGGGGTCGCCGCCCGCGTGCTGTATGCCGTTTCCCGGCGGGAGCGCCATGTCAGCCGACGCAATCTGGAAGTCGCCTATCCTGGCGACAATGGCGAGCAGCGTCGCAGCCGGATCCAGGCCAGCCTGCGTCACTCCGCGGCGACCATGCTGGAGCTCGGATTCGCCTGGATCGCCGCCCCCAGACGCGTCGACGCCTCGATCGTCGAGGTCCACGGCCGAGAGCTGCTGGACGAGGCGCGCGCCGAAGACCGGGGCGTGATCGTGTTGGCGCCCCACTTCGGCAATTGGGAGGTGCTCAACTTCTGGCTGTCTAGCCACTTTCCGTTCACCGCGATGTATGAGCCGCCCAAGATGGCCGACCTTGATCCGGTCATCCGTCACGGCCGCGAGCGAATGGGGGCAGAGCTGGTACCGACCAACCCGCGCGGCGTCGCGGCCCTGCTCAAGGCACTGAAACGCGCCGAAGCCGTCGGGATCCTGCCCGATCAGGAGCCCGACTGGGGCAGTGGCGTGTTCGCCGATTTCTTTGGTCGCCCCGCCTACACCGCCACACTGCTGCCGAAGCTGGTGGCGCGGACCCAGGCCCGCGTCGTCACCGGCGTGGCCAGGCGCCTGCCCGAGGGCCGCGGCTTCGCGATCCACTTCCTGGCCGCCGACGAACGTGTCTATGACACGGATGAAAAGGTGTCGGCGCTCGGCGTCAACGCCTGCGTCGAGTCAGCGATCGCGCTCGATCCGGTGCAGTACCAGTGGGAGTACAAACGCTGGAAGAAAACCGAGCAGGAGCAACAGCTCGTGCCCGGCTATCGGAAGCACAGGCTCTACAGCAAACGCTGAGCGTCGGCGCGAGCCACTGCGCTACTGGGCCAGTCCGCCGAAGCGCCCGGCCTGGTAGTCATCGATGGCCGCGACGATCTCCTCCCGGGTGTTCATCACGAACGGGCCATGGGAGACGACCGGCTCATCGATCACTGGCGCATGGCCGAAGATCAGCCGCGCCCCGGTGGTTACCGTCAACTCGACGCTATCGCCCTGCGTCTCCAGTTCGATCAGGTGCTGCGGCTTGACCGTGTCGCCACCGACGCGGATCTCGCCGTCGATCAGGTAGAGAAAGACCTGCCGCCCAGCCGGGGCCGACAGCGTATGCGAAGCGCCTGCCGTCAGCGTCAGCGTCGACATGAAGACATCGGTCAGGCTCTCGACGGGCCCGCGCTGACCCTCGAACTCACCGGCTATCAGGTTCAGCTCACCGCCACCGGCCAGAACGATCGTCGGAATCGACCCTCGCTGCAGCCCGGTATAACTCGGCTCGCTCATCTTCAGATGAGCCGGCAGGTTGATCCACAGCTGCAGAATCTCCAGCGGCCCACCCTCGCGCAGGAACTCGGGCGGGGAGATCTCGGCGTGGACGATACCGCTGCCGGCGGTCATCCACTGCACGCCGCCGGCGTGGATCACGCTCTGATGATCGGCGCTGTCGGCGTGGGCCAGCGAGCCCTCGAGGATGAAGGTCACCGTCTCGAAGCCGCGATGCGGATGCGGGCCGAACGGCAGGCCCCGGTTGTTGGCCGGATAGACCTGCGGGCCGTGATGATTGAGAAACAGGAAGGGATCGAGCTGCGACAGGCGCGGCCCCGGCAGCGGCCGGCGAGTGGTCAGATCGCCGATATCGTCGCGGATGGCCGGGTGCTGGGCAACGACACGGCGGGGTCTGGCGGTGGAAGCAGGGTCAAGCACGGACATGGACGACTCCTCGGTATCAGTACCCACAGCTTAGGGGGACCGGCGCCCGATGATCAGCGAATTCTTTCCCCGCGTTCGTTTCACGAAGTCGTCGGGACCGGGCTCAGGACACGCCCGCTCCCCGGGTGAGACGTTGCCAGTTGCCATGGGCTAAAGCCGCCTTGGCACTCCCCTCCAGATCGCACCGCTCGAGGAAAGCCCGCGCATCGCCGCCCGCTCGATATTGATAAGGAAAGTCCGTGGAGAACAGCAGTCGTTCATGACCGACCACCGCCGCCGCCCGAGCCAGATAGTGTGGCAGGAACATGCCGCTGGCGGTGACGTAGAGATTGGCACGACAGTAGTCGGCAATGGGTCGGGAGAGCGACGCCACACGATCCATGGCGGCGAGTCGCTCGATATAGAACAGGACCATCTCACCCCAGTGGCCCAGAATCACCTGCAATCGCGGCAAACGGTCGAACGCTCCCGCCAGTACCAGCCGTAGAAACTGAAGACCGGCGTCATAATGCCAACCGAGGCCATAGGTCGCCAAAGCCGTATCGAGCGCCGGCGATATCCCATCGTAGTAGGCTTGCCTCACCGCCGGCGGCGGCACACGCGGGTGGAGCAGCACCGGCACGGCCAGACGTTCCGCCTGGGCGAGGATGGGCATCAGGGCGGGATCGTCCAGATGCCGCGAACCGACCCGTCCACACAGCATCGTACCCTTGAAGCCGAGCTCGCCGATGCAGCGCTCAAGCTCCAGCGCCGCCGCCTCGGGCTGCGAGACCGGTAGCGTCGCCAGTGCTTGAAAACGCTGCGGATGCCGGGCGACCACCGCCGCCAGTGTGTCATTGGTGCGCCTGGCGATGTCGACACTCTCTACACCCCGGTCATGCAGTGCCGGCGTGGTCAGCGACAGGACCTGCACGTCCAACCCCGATTCATCCATCAGCGCCAGACGCTCATCGGCAAGATTCATCAACCGTCCGTGGCACGCCCCGGCATGCAGTGCCACGCTCGGGTCCGTCCGATCCAGGCCCAGCGAGCGCCAGGCGCGATCGATCTCCGAGGTCAGGAAGTGCTCTTCGATCCCGATCAGATGCATGACGACAACCTCACCACGGCACGATCTTGCCGAAGCGGTCGAGATACTCGATGCCCGGCCGGCTTCTCTTCTCCAGCAGGACATCGACGATCGCTGGCACCGACTCTTCCATCGTATAGGGCGCGTCATCTCCCCCCAGGTCGGTACGAATCCAGCCCGGCGCCATCACCAGCACTGCCCGCCCGGTAGCGGCGTGGCGCGCCGCAAAGCTGCGCATGAACATGTTGAGCGCTGCCTTGCTGCCCCGGTAGAGCTCGCGCATGCCGTTCTCGTTGTTGGCGATGCTGCCCTGCCCGGAAGACATCACACCGATCAGCCCCGCCGCGGGTACCAGATGCTCGAACTTCTCGAGCACGCGCATCGGACTGAGCGCGTTGGTGATCATGATCCCGGTGAACTCTTCGGTGGAGATAGTGCCGATGGCCTGATCGGGTTCCCGGTTGGTGGTCCCGGCATTGACGAAAAGCAGATCGATCGATCGCCCCTCCAGGCGTTGGTACAGCGCATCGATCTGATCCGGATCCGTAACGTCGAGCGTCTCGATCTCGACCCGGCCGGGGTGGCCGTCCGCCAGCGTGTGCAACGGCGTCTGCTCGGCACCCGCGCGAACCGTGCCGATGACATTCCAGCCGGTCTCCGGCGTTTCGCCCCGCGTCAACAGCTCCGCGGCGATGGCATGGCCAAGACCACGCGAGGCGCCCACGATCAGCGCGGTCAGACAATTGGCAGATGTCGTCATGGGAAGTGACCTCATGGATGATGGGTTCATCTCAAAGGATGGAGGTCAGCATGACAATGCACCAGACGCACAGAATGCACATAATTATTGCACCAAACGCTAGTCCATAAGCAGGATCTCGGTTACCGTGAGTCGATGAACGATATCGATCTGAACCTTCTCATCGCGCTGGATGTGCTGCTGGAAGAGAGCAGCGTGACAGCGGCCGCGAAGCGGTTGAATCTGAGCGCGTCGGCGATGAGCCGCACGCTCAAGCGTCTGCGCGAGGCGACGGGAGACCCGCTGCTGGTACGGGCGGGACGCGGGCTGGTACCTACCCCCCACGCGTCCTCACTGCGCGATCGCGTTCATGAACTGGCTCGGGAGTCGCGTTCGGTCCTGCGACCACGCCCACACGACCTCGATCTCTCGACACTGGAACGGACGTTCACCCTGCGTACCAACGCGTCGTTCGTCGAACGGTTTTCGGTGCCGCTGGTGAATGCCATTGCGGAAGCCGCGCCGAGGGTGTGCCTGCGCTTCGTGCCCAAGCCGACCAAGGCGATAGCCCCCCTGCGCGAAGGCCAGCTCGACCTCGAGATCGGGGTCATCGAGACCACCGCGCCGGAGTTGCTGACGCGGGGGCTATTTCAAGACCGCTTCGTCGGCGTCGCGGGTCAGGGGCACCCGTTGCTCGCCGGTGCCATCACGCCGGAGCGCGTTGCCGCGTGCCGGCACGTGATGGCGTCTCCCAGCGGCGAATTCACCGGACCGATGGAAAAGGCGTTGAACGCACTCGGCCTCGACCGGGAATTCAGCGTCATCGTGCCGGGCTTCTCGGATGCCCTGCGGATCGCTCGCCACACCGATCGAATCACGCTGGTACCGCACTCCTGCCTGATGCCGGGGCGCCTGCATGAAGATCAGGAGCCCCTGGTGGCGTTCGAACTCCCCGCGCCGACCGACCCGTTCACGATCTCGGCGCTGTGGCATCCTCGGCTGGGTACCGACCCGGCTCATCGCTGGTTCCGGGAGCTGGTGATATCGACCTGCCGCGCGGCCTATCGGGAGACTTGAGCGCCCGGCATCGATCACCCGATCTCCTCGAGGCCGGCTGTCGTCAAGGCTGCCTCGATCAACGCCACCAGCGGTGACTGGGTCGGCGAGAGGCGCGAGACCATCACCAGCTCGCGGTGAAACGTCTGTTCCCCCAACGCCACGATCCTTACCGGCGGCGGTTGCCGATGTCGCCAAAGCCCGGTCAGCGGAATCAGCGCCACGCCCAGGCCGAATTCGACCATTCTGGCAATCGCGTCGATCTCGTCGAGCTCCAGCCGAATCGCCGGGCGCAGTCGTCGCCGCTCGAGGAAGCGGACCACCTGGCGACCGCCGAAGGAGCCCCGGTCGTAGAGCACCAACGGATGGGTCTCGAGCAGTGCTTCGATGCTCTCACCATCGCTATCGGCCGGCGCTATCATCACGAAGGGCTCGCGGGCGATCACGCGAGCGTGGAGATCGCCGGGTAGCGCAAAGGGTGGCTGGACGATCATAGCCATGTCCAGATCGCCCTTGTCGACCTGGTCGAGCAGCGTCAGCGACACACCGGGCACGATCCGGGTCATGACCCCGGGTGCCGACATCCCCAACGCTCGCAGCACGTCTGGCAGCAGCCCGCTCTGGACGCTGGCGATGGCGCCAAGATGCCACTCGCCGGTCAGGTCATCGGTATCGGCATTGCGAATGCGATCGGCCAGGGCCAGCATCTCCTCGGCCCGGGGCAGCAGTCGGCGGCCGGCCGCGTTGAGCCTGACGGCGCGCCCGGTACGCTCGAACAGCGGCTCGCCAAGGTCGGCCTCGAGATTTCGAATCTGGGTGCTGATGGCGGATTGGGTCAACCCCACCGCGCCACCGGCGGCGGAGAAGGTACCGTGGCGCACCACGGCAAGAAAGGTCCTGAGCTCTCTGAGCATGGAATCGACGACCACCAGAATTCAATAAATTTGATATCAGACACCAATATTATGCGCTTTCCATCAAATTTAATCGCGTTCAAAATGCCTTCACACCAATAACGCCCAGGCCAACGACCTTCAGGAGAACTCCCATGGCACTATCCCCTTTTCATCTCGCGATACCGGTTCACGATCTGCCCGCCGCACGCAAGTTCTACGGCGAGACCTTCGGCCTGAGTGAGGGTCGTTCCAGCGAGCAGTGGGTCGATTTCGACTTCTACGGCCACCAGTTGGTGATTCACGAGCACCCGCCGACGCCGTCCCAGGAATCCGCGCACACCAACGCCGTCGACGGCCACGACGTTCCGGTCCCCCACTTCGGCATCGTGCTGAGCTGGCCGGAGTGGGAAGCGCTGGCCGAGCGTCTGAAAGGCTTCGGCACCCAGTTCGTGATCGAACCCTACGTGCGCTTCAAGGGTCAGCCCGGCGAGCAGGCCACCATGTTCCTGCTCGATCCGTGCGGCAATGCGCTGGAGTTCAAGGCATTCAAGGATATGGGTCAGCTGTTCGCCAAGTAATACCCTCTCTCTCGCGTCCCTCGACGTCTTGTGATTGCCGCCGATTTCGATCGGCGGCTTTTTTGTGTCGATGGCGATGAGGATCCGGTGAGGAGTTGCTCACCACGCTTTCCCGCGAAGCGTCATAACGAGCCAAGCCCTTGGAACCATCAAGCCCCGGGGTTTGCGCCTGGCCTCACGCAAGACCGGCTCCGTCGTGGCGGTGGGAATCGTGTGCGCAGGCCCGAGGAGTGGGTTGGTAAGAGACATCGACGAGCGAAGGCAGTTGGCCTACAAAACCTAGGCGAGTCGACGGAGATGCAGCGCACCAATGGCTAGTGCGACCACCAGCAATACCGCGATGAACATCGACACCCCGTTCCATCCTCCCCAATACCAGAAGGCGCCGCCCAGCGTCCCGGCCACGCTCGAACCCAGGTAGTAGCTAAAGAGATAGAGCGAAGACGCCTGCCCCTTGGCCTGGGTCGCGCGCTGCCCCACCCAGCCACTGGCCAGCGAGTGAGCGGCAAAGAACCCGAAGGTGAAGATCAGGATGCCGACCAGGATCAGGCTGATCGGTTCGAGCAACGTGATGGCCAAGCCCGCCAGCATCATCACGATGAATAGCCAGAAGATCCGGTGGCGCCCGAGCCGATCCGCCAGTGAACCCGCCCACGCCGAGCTGTAGGTGCCCGAGAGATAGGCGATGGAGAGCAGTCCCACCAGCGCCTGACTGACCTGATACGGCTCCGCCAGCAGCCGGTAGGCGATATAGTTGTAGAGGGTGACGAAACCGCCCATTAGCAGGAAAGCTTCGGCAAAGAGCCAGGGCAGCCCTCGATCCCGGAAATGGACGCTCAAACCGGAGAAGACACTGCGCCAGTTGAGCGGACGCGGCGAGAAGTGACGCGACGGTGGCAGCCAACGCATGAACAGGATCGCCGCGATCAGCGCGACGATACCGATGATGCCCAGCGTCCAGCGCCACGGCACCCAATCCACCATGACGCCGCTGATCAGGCGCCCGCTCATGCCGCCGATCGAGTTGCCGCTGATATAGAGCCCCATCGACAGGCCGACGTAGCGCGGATGTATCTCCTCATTGAGATAGGTCATCGCCACCGCGCAGAGCCCCGATAACGATAGCCCCGCCAGGGCGCGCATGATCAGGATTCCCGTCCAGTTCGGCATCACCGCCGCCAGCAGCGTGCAGGCGGATGCCGACAACAGTGCGATCGTCATGATCGGCTTGCGCCCCACCGCATCGGAGATCGGTCCGGTGACCAGCAGTCCGATCGCCAGCATACCGGTGGCCACCGACAGCGACAGCGAACTGGTTGCCGCATCGATGTCGAACGCCTCCGACAGGATCGGCATCAATGGCTGCACGCAGTAGAGCAGCACGAACGTGGAGAAGGCGCCCAGGAAGAGCGCCAGCATGGTTGGAAGATAGCCAGGCTTGCCACGTTCGATGAAGCCGCGTTCGATCGCCGCGGCTTCGCGTTCGAGCTGCTGGTTGGCGGCGTGAGCGGCAGAACTGTCGGTGGACGCCGAGTTCGGCGTCGAGGTGGTGTGACGGGACAACCCGAATCTCCCGATAATGGCGGGCGAACTGTCAGTAACGCCATGAATGAAAATCGTTAGATGAATGTGCTACAGGTTACGCCGGTCCAGATTATCGTTCTAATATATTGCTCGACGTTTTTGATATCTTTTACGACTCAATATCCGTGAATCGCGCGGGAAGACTCTTCATGGAACTACGCAACCTGCGCTACTTCGTCGTTGTCGCGGAAGAACTGCACTTCAGCCGCGCGGCGGTCAGGCTGGGTATATCGCAGCCGCCGCTCAGCCAGCAGATTCGCGCGCTAGAGGACGAACTCGGCACGCGCCTATTCGAGCGCACCAATCGACGCGTCGCATTGACGGAGGCCGGCCGGCTGTTGCTCGAGGAAGCGAGGGAGATTCTGGATCGGGCGGAACGTGCCTCGCGCCTGGTTTCCCGGCTCGGCCAAGGGGAAACGGGACAGCTACGCATCGGCTTCACCACCTCGGTTCCACTCACGGCCACCCTGCCGCAGATGGTGCTGCGCTATCGGCAACGCTACCCGGATGTCGACCTGCGCATGCATGAGCTCAACAGTCGCCGCCAGATCAAGCCGCTGCTGAAGGGCGACCTGGACATCGGCATCATGCGTCCGGCCACGCTGCCGGACGGTCTCGACGCCTTTACCTTGATCCGCGAACCCTTGGTGGCGGTGGTCAACGACCAGGGTCCGCTCGGTGGCAGCGCATCGCCGCTAACACTCGACGAACTGGCGCCACATCCATTCATCTACTTCTCGCCGGCCGCCGGTACCGGCCTGCTGGACCAATTCAACGCCCTGTTCGCCAGCCGGGGCCTGACGCCGCGCCTGGTCCAAGAAGTCGGTGGCCCCAACACCATCATCAGCCTCGTCGCCGGCGGACTCGGCGTCTCGATCCTGCCGGCCTCCTTTCGACACGTCCGGATCGACAATGTGCGCTATCGCCCCATCAATGACGGCGATGCTGTCTCGGAGGTGTGGCTGACGCATCCGCGCCAGCGCCTGACGCCTCACGCGCTGCGCTTTATCGAACTGGCCAACGAGATGACAGCTCCTGACTGACTCGACGGCGCCAGCCGCAGGGAACTATCCGGTTGCTCTCAGCAGCCGGCGTGGCGAGTGGGTCAGACGTTCGACGCCGTGCGGCCTAACCACGACCGTCTCGCTGATGGCTACCCCGACGGCAGACAGATACATATGGAAGACCATGCCAGGTTCCAGAATCCAGGTCGCCGCGGGATGGAAGGCATAAGAAAAGTCGCTGGTGCGAGGCGTCCGGGTATAGAGTCCCAGACTGTAGCCAGTGACGTTGTTATAGCGCTCGCGTAGCCCTGCCTCCAGCACGCCCTCGCGGGCGATGCCGTCGACATCGGCGGCCAACGCGCCGGGACGCATGGCGGTGAACTGGCGATCCTGGATCGCCACCAGCGTCTCACATATGCCGGCCATGTCATGGCGATCCTCGCCGATCAGAATCGGTCGCATCAATCGCGCGCTATAGTGGTTTACCTTGGGAATCAGCTCGACATGAAGCACGTCGCCATCAACGAGCGGTTCGTCGAGACGCCGCGCATGGAGAAATCCGCTATCCCCCACAGCCTTGACGATGGGCCCGGTATCGCCGCTGTCCGCGCCATCGAGCAGGAAGCGATATGCCGCGTGAGCCGACGCCTGTCGCGCTGAGTCACCCACTGTCAGCTTGGCCGCAACCGCTTGCATGGCACGATCGGCGATGCCCGAGGCCAGGCGCAAGTGCTCGATCTCGGCTTCGTCCTTACAGCGGCGAAGCCCATCGCTGAGCGCTCCGCAGTCCATCCAGCTCGCGTCGGGCAGCCGCTCGCGCAGCGCGGCATGAGTGGCCAGATCCAGGCCGTAGGAGATGTAGTCAATGGCAATTCTGGATGCCGCATGACCGCGGGCCAGCAACGAACTTGCCACGGCTTCTCGAGCATCCTGATCATCAGCGTACTCCACCACATCGTGGGCCACGCCCTGCTCGCGGCAAGATTCGACGTCCAATTCTCGCAGCACGACCCACGGTTCCCCCTCACGCGGCACGATCACGCAGCGGTAGTCGGTCAGCGACACGCTGTAGCCGATCGTCCAGGCCATCAGCTCGCCATGATCGATCAGCATCACATCGCCGCCCAGGCGCTCGAGTTCGCGGCGAATCCTGGTCAAGCGTGCAAAGTAGTCAATGCCATTCACGTTCACACGGCAACTTCGCAAACCGACAAAATCGCCAGCAGATAGATGCGCACCATGTCGAGATACTCGCGAATTTCGACGCGCTCGTCGGGCATGGTGTTGTACTTGCCGCCCGGCCCACAAACGATGCCCTCCATGCCCAGGCGCTGGTAGAAATGCGCAGCGTCCGTACCGAAATAGGCCGGAGGCGCGAAGACGCCCGTCGGTTGAGGTTCGCCACGCACTTTCTCGTAGGCGGCGTTGACCGCCTTGACGATAGGCGCCTCGGGGTCGACCTCGAACGGCGCCATGGTTGGCCTGCCCACCTGCTTTTCGGGGATAAGCTGGGCTTTGAGCCCTGGATGGCGTGCCTCGAGTGCGTCGAGCATCTCGCGCATGTCCGCCAGCACACTCTCTTCGGTCTGCCCTGGCGCGTAGCGGCAGCTACCGCGCAGGCGGGCAAAGTCGGCGACCTGCGGCGGGCGCCACTCGTAGAGTTCACACCCGAGGGCCGCCTGCACGACCCCGACATGGCCGAGATTGACCTTGCGATGAGCTTCGGACTGCACGCCACTGAAGGTGGCGTTGTTGATCAGCGGCACCAATTCGGAAGCCGCCGCCAGCGCATCCACGGCCTCGCCCCGTTTGGAAAGGTGGCGTGTCTTTCCAGTCAGCTCGATCGTCCAGATCAGTGAGCCGGCGTGCATGGTGAGCGCCTGCAAGTCGGTGGGTTCGGAGTTGATGAAGCAGTCCGCCTTGACCCCCTGTTCGATCGCCGCCACCGTGCCGATGCCGCCTTGCAGCTCGCCGACCACATAGGTCAACACGACGTCACCCTTGAGCTTGACGCCGGCGTCCACCAGCGTCTTTACCGCGCAGAAATAAGCGGCATCGCCGGCCTTCATGTTAGAGACGCCGATGCCGTAGATGAACTCGCCATCGACGACCCCACCCCAAGGATCGACGGTCCAACCCTCGGTCGCCGGGTTGGTATCGAGGTGGCCGTTGAAGAGCAGACTCTTGCCGCCGCCTCCTGCGCCCTTGAGCCGGCCGATGGCGTTGGCCCGTCCACCGGGAACGTCCTGCAGCTCGGAATCCAGCCCCAACTCGCGCATGCGTACATCCATCCAGCGCGCCAGCTCGAGCTCGCCTTCGCTCTCGCTATAGCTTTTGTGTCGAACCATCTGCGATAGAAAATCGAGACAGAACGAGTCATCAACGCGGTCGAGCAACTCATCTGGCGTCATGCAACATCACTCCTGATCCATGGTTGGGGCTGAAAATTCATCGTCGATGACACGAGCCGATGAAGCGATCGTCGGCGTCGCCGCCAGCAGAGCTCGTGTGTAGGCGTGCTTCGGGCCGTCGGCGAGCTCCTCGGCGCTCGATAGCTCGACCCGGTCACCGCGATACATGACCGCGACACGATGAGCGATCTGCTGTATGAGATTGATGTCGTGGGTGATGAAGAGATAGGCCGTTCCGTGGCGCCTGCGCAGATCCAGCAAGAGCGCTATCACCGTGGCTTGGACCGACACATCCAGTGCGGCGGTGATTTCATCACAGATCACCACATCCGGCCGGGCTGCAAAGGCCCGAGCGATCGCCACACGCTGCTTCTGGCCACCCGACAGCTCATGCGGGTAGCGCGACGCCAGTGTCGGGTCGAGGCGAACCTCCTCGAGCGAGCGCGCCACCGCCTGGCTCAGCGTTTCGCCCTCGGGTAAGCCATAGAGCCGATAGCTGCGGCCGATCAGTTCACCGATACGCTGACGCGGATTGAGTGAGCCATCGGGATGCTGGAAGACCAACTGCACTCGGCGCCGATAATCGGCTCTCCCTCGCGGGGTAGACGACACGGCTTCACCGTCGAGCAGTATCTCCCCTCGGTGATTCACCAGACCGGTGAGCGCCTTGGCTAGCGTCGACTTGCCCGAGCCGGACTCGCCGACCACACCGACAATCTCGCCGTGTGCAATCTCCAGATCGAACGGATTCAGCGCGCGAAAACGCGGGTCCGGGCGCTTCAGCCAGCGCGCCAGCGTCGTGCGCTGGCCATAATCCACGCTGATACCGCGCAGGGTCAGCAGCGGTGGACGCTCGCGAGCGTTCGCATGCGCAGCGATCTCGCTCTCGGCGACCAGCCGCCGACGCGGGTTCGGTACCGCCGCGACCAAGCTCTGGGTGTAGGGGTGGTCGGGTGCGGCGAAGATTTTTCGCCCCGGCGCACGCTCGACGATCCGCCCTTTCTCCAACACGCAGACGTGATCGGCAATACGGGAAACCAGCGCCAGATCGTGGGAGATATACAGCGCCGCGACCCCGGTCTCTTCTCTCAGGCGCCCGAAGAGCTCGAGAACCTGAGCGGCATTGATCACATCCAGTGCCGTGGTGGGCTCATCGAATATCAGACACGCCGGCCGACATGCGAAGGCGCCCGCGATCAGCGCGCGCTGCTTCTCGCCACCGGAGAGTTCGTGCGGATAGCGGGCGAGCATCGACTCGGGATTCTTGAGATCAACATCACCAAGCGTCTCGATGGCGATTCGGCGAGCCTCTCCGCGGGAGACGCCTCGATGGCGGGTAAGCATCTCGAGCATTTGCGATCCGAGCGTGAGCGTCGGGTTGAGCGCTGCACTGGGGTCCTGAAACACCATGCCCAGGCGCCCGCCGCGAAGCGCTCTGAGCCTGGCGGCCTTGAGCGTGGTCAACTCTTCGCCTTGCAATTGGATACTGCCGCCATGTTCGATGGCATTGCCCGCCAGATAGCGCATGATCGCCCAGGCGAGTGAAGTCTTGCCGGAGCCGGACTCGCCCACCACACCGACCACTTCTCCCGGCGCGACCGAGAGCGTGACGCCGTCGAGTACCGGCAACGACCCATGGGCGGTGGTGTAACTGAGTGAATAGTCGTCGATGCGAAGCAGCGCGTCGTTCACGTCCGGCTCCTTGGATTGAGCGCATCGCGCAGGCCATCACCCAGAAGATTGAAGCCGATCGCCACCAGCGCGATGCAAAGACCCGGCATGATCATCATCCAGGGCGCGGTGAAGAGATGGCTTCGCGCTTCCGAAACCATCAATCCCCATTCGGACGACGGCGGCTGCGCCCCAAGCCCTAAAAAGCTCAGCGTGGCGAAAAGCATGACGGCAAAGGCCACACGGACGGTGCCTTCGACGATCACCGGCGCCACGATGTTAGGCAGCATCTCGCGCACCACGATGTGGGACGTCGACTCGCCGCGCACGATCGCCGCACTCACGTAGTCCTGCGTGCGCACCGCCAGCGCGACGCTGCGCGCAACGCGCACCATTCCCGGGGTGAAGGCGATGGCGATGGCCGCCACGGCGTTGACGTCGCTCTTGCCCAGCGTGGCAACGATCAGCAGCGCGAACAGCAGGCTGGGAATCGCCATGATCGCATCCATGGTGCGCATGATCGCTTCGTCCACCCAGCCACCGAGATAGGCACTGAGCGTACCAATGACGGCGCCAAGTACCATGGCGATGGCCGTGGCCAGGAGCGACATCACGATGGTGTCGCGAGCCCCGATCATGACGCGGCTCAACACATCGCGGCCCATCTGGTCGGTCCCAAACCAGTGCATCGGGCCCGGGGGCTGGTAACGCGCGGTGAAGGAGAGCGCGTTGGGCTCGAACGGCGCGAGCCACGGTCCCAATACCACTAGCACGATGGCCAGCAGGCACAGTCCCCCTCCCACCACACCCTGCGGCGAACGCACGAGCGTCTTGAGTGAATCAGGCATATTGAATCCGTCTGTCGAGCCAGGCATAGGCGAGGTCGGCGAGAAAGTTGGCTAACGCATAGGTGGCAGCGATGATCAGCACGCCGGCCTGAATGGCGGGCAGATCACGGCTTTGTACCGCGACGATGAGCGCTCGGCCGATACCGGGAATGGCAAAGATCTCCTCGACGACGATGATGCCGCCGAGCAGATAACCCACGTCCAGCGCCACGATCGTAATGGTCGGCAACATCGCGTTGCGCAGTGCGTGATGCAGCACGACCCGCCGCGACGATAGTCCCTTGAGGCGAGCCGCCCGGATATAGTCACTGGCCATGACGTCGACCATCTCCGAGCGCACCATGCGCGAGACATGGGCCACCAGAATCATCGATACCGTCAAGGTGGGTAGAATCATGTGCGCGAGCCAGCCGGCCACATCCTCGGTGAGCGGCACGTAGCCGGTCGCCGGCAGCCAGCCGAGCACGTCGGCAAACAGCAGTGCCAGCACCGTGGCCGTAACGAACTCGGGCAAGGAAATTCCCACGTAAGAGATGATTCCAATGATCAAGTCCGCTGCCTTCCCTCGCCGCAGGGCCGACACGATGCCCAGCGGAATGGCGATCACCAGCATCAACACCAGCGCCAGGAACGCCAGTAACAGCGAACGCCCTAGCGCCCCGAACATCATCGGCGCCACCGCCTGGCCAGTACGCATCGACTGGCCGAAGTCGCCGCTCAGCACGCCGCTGAACCAGTGCCAGTACTGCCACCACGCCGGCTGGTCCAAACCCAATTGCGCCCGCACGCTGGCCAGCGCCTCAGGTGTCGCCGAATTTCCCAGTAGCGTAACGGCCGCATCCGCGGGCAACAGTTGCGTCATGGCGAACACCAGAAACGACACCACCAAGAGCGTGTAGACGGTGGTGAGCAACCGTCGCCCGACATAGCCGGCGTTCATGACGGATCTCCCGACGCGCGTGGCTCATCAACCGGCATCGTTCGAGCCATTCGCGATCCCGACGTAGTCCAGGCGCTGAATCGCACCGCGTGGATTGAGCTCGAAGCCCGTCACCCGCTCGCGCCGTGCCGCCAGCAGATCGAAGAACACCGGAATCACCGACGGCACTTCCTCATGCATCAGCCGCTGTGCCCGCGAGTAGAGTTCGCCACGCCGAGCTTCGTCGGCAGTCTGGCTCGCTTCAGCGACGATTCGGTCGAACTCGGCGTTGTTCCAGCGTGTCTCGTTCCAGGGCGCATTGCTGGTGTAAAGCAGCGAGAACACGGCATCGACGGTGGGCTGCATGTTGTAGAAACCGACGTAGAATTGCACTTTCTTCCACACCTGATCGAGATAGGTGCTGTGCGCGAGCGTCTGCACCTCGATCCGAAATCCAGCGGGCGCCGCCATCTCACGCAGCGCCACCGCCAGCGGTGTTCGGGTCGGCGGACTATCGGAGGCGACGAGCGTGAGTTCGAGCCCGTCCGCATAGCCTGCCTCCTCCAGCAGTGCCTTGGCGCGCGCCAGATCCGGCTTGCGGGCTTCCTGCTCGGCGAAGAAGGGATAGGCCGCGTTGATGGGGGTATCGTTACCCGGTGTGCCGAAGCCGTTGGCGGTGAAGGCGACCATGGCCTCGCGGTCGACGGTGAGCGCCAACGCCTGGCGCACGCGCACATCGTTGAATGGCGGTTTGCTGCAATCCATGTTGACGTTGAGGAACTGCCCCGACGGCGTCCGCAACGTCTCGACGTCCTCCGCGTCGTCCAGGCGGTCGTACTCGGTCGCGGCGAGCGCGAGCATGAGATCCGTATCACCGGCTATCAACGCCGATCCCTCGGCGGTGGTATCCGGGTAGACCAGCACCTCGACACGCGCGAGCTTGGGTCTGTCAGGTGCGTAATAATCGGGGTTGCGCTCGACCACGATGCGGCTCTCGGGCTCGAACGACACCAGCCTGAACGGCCCCGTACCGATCGCTTCGCGAGCGAGACGCTCCAAGTCCTGTTCGATGACCGTCTTCGGCACGATCTTGGCATCGGGATAGGCCAGCGCCGTGGGTAGATCGGCGTAGGGCGATTCGAGCCGAATCAGCACCGTCACATCGTCCTGCGCGAGCACTTCACGGATCGGGCCGACATTGTGCTGGGCCGGGGATGCGACGTCCGGATCGAGAATCGCACCAAAGGTCGCCGCAACATCGGCAGCGGTACACGGCGAGCCATCATGGAAGGTGACGCCGTCACGCAAGGTGAAGGTCCACTCGGTCAACTCGTCATTGGCCTGCCATTCCCGCGCGAGGTCGGGCTGCGGCAGCATCTCGGCATCGAGTCGCGTCAGGCCACTGTAGAGCAGCTCGGCCAGCAGATATTCAGGGTTGACACGCGCCCGCAGCGGGTTGAGCACCGCTGCCGCTTGATCGACGCTCACTCGCAGCGTGGCGTTGACCTCGCCGACATCCCCCTGTGCAAGCGCGCGACCGAATCGGGTCACGCTGGGAAACAGTGTGGCACCCGCAGCCATTGCAGTGCCGGCGAGAAAGCGCCGGCGAGTCAAAGATAACGTCATGTTCCACCTCTCGATTGTCAGTGTTATGGAGGACGCAAGGTTCTGCGGTGCTTCAGGGCGCGAAGTCCTCGACGAGGTACAGCAATGTCGCTTGTGCCAGGGCGACAAGATCGTTGGTAGTGGTGTACTCATCGGGCGCATGAGTGTTGTTGTCCGGTCGTGACAGGCCGCCCAGGAGAATCTCCTGAATCCCGGCCTGCTGAACCCAGCCCATATCGGAACTGGTGGATGCCCCCCATTGGCGAAAGTCGTCCGAGGAATAACCGAAGCCTTCGCAAAGGGCGGCCTGCCAGCGTGGCCAGTGGGGGCCGGTCGGGTCGCTGACCGGCGACAGATGGCCGATGATCTCGTGGGAAACCGACAGTGCGGACGACTGACTTCGCCCCACGTCTATCGCCGCTTCCAGCTCGGCGATGACGTCTTCGAACGACTCTTCAGGGGCGTAACGGCGATTGACCAGCAAATCGAAACGCGCCGGCAGAGATGACCCCTTGCTGCCACCGTGGGCGGCGGCCAGCGTCAATCGGGATCGCAAGGGTTTCCCCTCAAAATGCGGCGGCGACGGCATGGCCGAGGCCCGCGCCTCGACCCGCGGCTTCAAGGCATGCAGCGCATTGATGATCGGCAGTGCCGCTTCGAGAGCGTTGACACCGTCGACGGGATCACCTGAGTGAGCGCCACGGCCCTCGACGCGGATAGCAAGATCGATGCTGCCGAAACATCCACCCCAGATTCGTGGCGCTGCGCCGCCGTTGTAACTCAGCAGATGGCCTTCAACCTTACCCTGCTCGGCCAGGTAGCGAATGCCGGGATACAACCCACCCTCTTCGTCGGTGCACAGCAGAAATACCGGATCGAAACGCATCGCCAAACCGTGACGCCGAGCCACACGGACGGCGGTCAACGCCGCCGCGATCGAGCCTTTCATGTCCGCGGCGCCCCGTCCGTAAAGCCGGCTCCCCTCCTGCGTCAAGCGCAACGGATCATACGTCCACCCGTCCCCCGCCGGCACGGTATCGGTATGAAAGTAGAGGCTGCAGACCCGCGACGGGTCGCCAGAGTGGGATGTCGGGCGGGCGATGAGATTGACACGCTCACCAAAGGCATCGCCCTGGCGGGTTTGCCATAGCGCCTCCGGAACACTGACGCGCTCGAATTCGAAATCCAGCGGGGAGAGCATCGAGGTCATCAGGTCGGCAAAAGCGCCATAGCCGTTACCAGGCGGGAACGCAGTATCGCAAGCCAACATCCGATCGAGGTCTTCCTGCATGGCCCGCGGGTTTTCGACGATATCCGCCAGCGCGCATTGCAGCACATCCGAGTGAGCCATCAGCATGCCTTTTTATTTCTATATAGTTTATAGATAAACAGCATAGCGTATGATGGTCAAGGACAACCCTGTCGAGTCACTGGCCGGTTTCCCGGCCGACTCGCCGTGCTTTCACTTATCGCCGGTGGATAACCCACAGATGGACAAGCGATTTCAGCGACTCGACGCCGCACAAGGCGCACCGCTTTATGAGGTGGTCAAACGTCAGCTTGCCGAGGCAATCCTGATGGGCCAATGGACGGCCGGCGAGGTGCTTCCCAGTGAAACGGCACTGGCCGGTGAATTCGGCATTTCCGTGGGTACCATGCGTCGTGCGCTGCTCGAGCTGACTCAGGAAGGTCTGGTCATGCGCCGCCGCAAGACCGGTACTGTGGTCACCGGCCGCGCCCCCCATCACAATCTCAAGTATTTCTTCCAGTATTACCGCCTGCACGATCGTCAGGGCCAACTGCTGCGGTCCACCACGCAGTGGCAGACGATGGAACGCGGCCAGGCCAGTCAGCGTGAAGCGCGGCTGCTGGAATGCCAGCCCGACGATCCGGTGTGGCGGCTGGCGCGCTTACGCCTGATCGAGGGTCGCCCGGTCATGCATGAAACCATGGCGCTGGTTGCGGCGCGGGTGCCCGGCTTTCCGGAGACGTTGGAAGCGCTGCCGGAACTGCTCTATCGCTATCTATTCGAGACTTTGGGGATTCGTATCGCAGCGGTACGTGAGCAGATTCGCGCCGAACTGGCGACCGAGCAAGACTGCCGCGCACTGGAAATCGACAGGCCCCACGCCATCATGGTCATCGACGAGGTTTCCTTCGACCAGTCCAGCCAGCCCGTGCTGATCGCCCATCACCGCCTGGTGACCGACGATTTTCTCTACGTGAACGAGATTCGCTGATCCCTTGCAAAGCCTTCGGCCCTTGGCTTGACCTCACCATTTCTCTAGCCGCAAACTGGCCGGGCGATGCGTTGCATCGCAGCTTGACGGGGTGCCGGTGGAACCGGCTGAGATCGCCCTGCGCAGTGCCCTCCCGGGCTCGGCGCCACGGCGGATCCCGACGAACCTGATCCGGCTAGTACCGGCGTAGGGATCAAGCGGAGCGCCTCAGTCCTGGAAGCCATCCCGTCGATTCGCGCTCCTCCCGCCTACGCTGTGCGCCGGCCTGACCTCAACGTCATGCCCGAGGCACAAAGCACCATGAAATCACACCAGTTTCTCTCCGATACCGCTCGCGTCGACAGCGCCGCCATCGCCCCGCTGCCCGCGTCGACCAAGATCCATGTCGAAGGTTCGCGCCCGGATATCCGCGTCCCGATGCGAGAGATCGCGCTATCGTCGACAAAGACCAGCCAAGGCTCGGAGCCCAACGAACCGATAGCCGTCTACGATACCTCCGGCCCCTACACCGATCCCGACGCCGAGATCGACCTGCGTCGTGGACTGCCCGAACTCCGGCGCAGCTGGATCGACGAGCGCGGCGATACCGAGCCGCTTGCCGGCCCGACATCCCACTATGGAAAAATCCGCGCGGCCGACCTGCGCCTTGCCAACCTGCGCTTTCAGCTCCAGCGCACGCCGCGACGTGCCCGGCCCGGTGCCAACGTGACCCAGCTCCATTACGCCAGACAAGGCATCGTCACCCCGGAGATGGAGTTCATCGCTATTCGCGAGAACCAGCGGCGACGCCAGGGCAGTGCCACATCAGGCGATCCGATGCTGGCTCACCAGCATCCGGGCGAGTCTTTTGGCGCCAATCTGCCGGCGGAGATCACTCCCGAATTCGTACGCGACGAAGTCGCCCGCGGCCGGGCGATCATCCCCGCCAATATCAATCACCCCGAGAGCGAGCCGATGATCATCGGCCGCAACTTCCTGGTGAAGATCAACGGCAACCTGGGCAACTCGGCGGTCACCTCATCGATCGAGGAAGAAGTCGACAAGATGACCTGGGGCATCCGCTGGGGGGCCGACACCATCATGGATCTCTCCACCGGTCAGAACATCCACGAGACCCGCGAATGGATCATTCGTAACTCGCCGGTACCCATCGGCACGGTGCCGATCTATCAGGCGCTGGAGAAGGTCGATGGCGTAGCAGAGGATCTGACTTGGGAGATCTTCCGCGATACCTTGATCGAGCAAGCCGAACAGGGCGTGGACTATTTCACCATCCACGCCGGCGTGCGCCTCCACCATGTGCCGATGACCGCCAGGCGCGTCACCGGCATCGTCTCCCGCGGCGGATCGATCATGGCCAAGTGGTGCCTGTCCCACCACCGGGAAAGCTTCCTCTACACCCATTTCGAGGAGATCTGCGAGATCATGAAGGCGTACGACGTCTCGTTCTCGCTGGGTGACGGCCTGCGCCCCGGCTCGATCGCCGACGCCAACGACGAAGCCCAGTTCGCCGAGCTGGAAACCCTGGGCGAGCTGACCCGGATTGCCTGGCAGCACGATGTGCAGGTAATGATCGAAGGCCCCGGCCACGTGCCGATGCAACTGATCAAGGAGAACATGGACAAACAGCTCGCCTGCTGCGACGAGGCGCCGTTCTACACCCTGGGCCCGCTGACCACCGATATCGCCCCGGGCTACGACCACATCACCTCTGGCATCGGCGCGGCCCAGATCGGCTGGTACGGCTGCGCCATGCTCTGCTATGTCACGCCCAAGGAGCACCTGGGACTGCCCAACAAGGACGACGTCAAGACCGGCATCATCACCTACAAGATCGCCGCTCACGCCGCCGACCTGGCCAAGGGGCATCCGGGCGCCCAGCGACGCGACAACGCGCTCTCCAAGGCGCGCTTCGAATTCCGCTGGGAGGATCAGTTCAATCTCGGCCTCGACCCGGACACGGCACGCGCTTTCCACGACGAGACCCTGCCCAAGGACTCAGCCAAGGTGGCACACTTCTGCTCCATGTGCGGGCCGAAATTCTGCTCGATGAAGATCACCCAGGAGGTGCGCGAGCGATTTGGTGGTGATGCCGCCGGCGTCCCCAGAGACGAGCGAGAGGCCGGCCTGCAGCAGCAGGCGGAGCGGTTTAAGCAAGAAGGCGGCGAGCTCTACCGGGAAATCTGACACCGCTGTCCCGTGCCAGCGAGCCTGCGCCGTCCCGAGTGTCGACGCAGGCTTCGACGACCGGCCCGACGCACCGAGACTTTGGTCGTAACCGAGTTATACGCCATCCCATTTTCGAATGAGCGGATCGCAAAGGGTCCCGGGATGGGTAGAATGCGCGCTTTTGCCCCCGGCAATCTGGCCTGCGCAAGGAGCCCGCGAATGACAGCAACATCCTCACGTCCCAATCTGTGGCGACGTATTCCCCTGTGGCAGAAGATCATCGCCGGTCTGGTGCTGGGTGTTCTTGCCGGTGCGGTGATGGGCGAGCAGGCCAGCCTGTTCAAGCCCCTCGGCGATATCTTCATCAACGGCATCAAGATGCTGATCGTGCCGCTGGTATTCTCGACACTGGTGGTCGGCATCACCGGCATGAGGGATCCCCAGAAGATGGGGCGTGTCGGCGCTCGCACGATAGCGCTCTATCTGGTCACTACCGCCTTTGCCATCGTCATCGGTCTGGTTGCGGCAACGATCTTTCAACCGGGGGCCGGCGCCGATGCCTCGATGAGCGCGCCGCAGCAAGCGGGCGAAGCGCCCTCGCTGGTGGATATCGTGGTCGGTCTGGTGCCGTCGAACCCGCTGCAGGCCATGATCGAGGGTAACATTCTGCAGATCATCGTCTTCGCCATCGGCCTGGGTATCTCGCTGATGCTGATCGGCGAAAAGGGCGAACCCGTCGTGCGGGTCTTCGAGAGCTTCGCCGAGGCGATGTACAAGCTCACCGCCATCGTCATGGCGTTCGCGCCCTTCGGCGTCTTCGGCCTGATGGCCAACGTCTCCGGCCAGTACGGGCTGGATGTGCTGCTGCCGCTGGCCAAGGTGATCGGCGTGGTCTATCTCGCCTGCCTCGTTCACGTACTGGTGGTCTACACCGGTCTCCTGAGTCTGATCGGTCGCCTCAACCCGGTGCGTTACCTGCAGGGGATCATCGATGCCCTGGTGGTGTCGTTCTCGTCCGCCTCCTCGTCCGGCACCCTGCCGGTCTCGATTCGCTGCGCGCAGAAGAACCTGGGCGTTTCGGAGGGGGTCTCCAGCTTCGTGCTGCCGGTGGGCGCGACCATCAACATGGATGGCACCGCGATCTATCAGGGGGTCGCAGCGCTATTCGTGGCGCAACTGGTGGGGGCCGACCTCTCGATGATGGACTACGGCATGATCGTGCTCACCGGCACGCTGGCCTCCATCGGAACGGCTGGCGTGCCCGGTGCCGGATTGATCATGCTCTCGATCGTGCTGGCCCAGATCGGCCTGCCGCTGGAGGCGATCGGGGTCGTCGCGGGCGTGGACAGAATCCTCGACATGGCGCGGACCAGTGTCAACGTGGCCGGCGACCTGATGGTCACGACGCTGGTCGGCAAGAGCGAGAAAGAGCTGGACCTGGAAGTGTACAACCGGCCTGGCAAGGCCTGAGCGTCAGTCTCTGCCATCCTCTCCACACGACAGCGGCCCCGTTGAAAGACGGGGCCGCTGGATGAAGAGTCCTAGCGGGGCACTCAACGCCCGACAGACTCGGCATAGCGAGAATCCATGCTAACTAGTGGCGTGGTTTGGTGGCGTCCTTCAGATTGCCTTTGGCGGATTTGGCATCCCCTTTGGCCTGCTGGGCTTTGCCCTTACCTTCGAGTTCGCGATCCTTGGTCATCTTGCCAGCAGCTTCCTTCACCTTGCCGGCTGCCTTGTCGACCTTGCCTTCCATCTTGTCCGACTTCGAATGCGTCGTCATGGGAGCTACCTCGTTATCCGTGGATATCCTTATCCGTCCGCCGTCGTTTTCGATGCGAAGAGATGGGGAACGGCGAACGTTCCTTCAGAATAGTTCTCCGCAAGGAAGTCGAAACGGGAGATTGGTAAAGATTTGTTCTTACCGAGTGGACTTACGACGGGCGGCTATCGTGCCGGGAGGATCGTTGAGAGAGCGCGGATAAGGAAACGAAAGAGAGCCATCGATCGACGAGAGCCGCCCGGCAACAGGCGGCTCGCCGGGAAACCGGTCGCGATCAAGTGCGCGAGGTCACTTCCAGCAGATGATAGCCAAACTGGGTCTTGACCGGTCCGTGGACTTCGTTGACCGCGCCATTGAAGACGACCTCATCGAACTCCTTGACCATCTGGCCACGCCCGAAGGTGCCGAGTTCGCCACCCTGACGACCGGAGGGGCAGGTAGAGTGCTGGCGGGCCACTTCGGCAAAGTCGCTGCCGGCTTCGATCTGCTGTTTGAGTTCGAGACACTGCTGTTCGCTGTCGACGAGAATATGGCGGGCGCTGGCCTGTGCCATGACATCACTCCTGAATCTTGATCAATGGGAACCGGCATTCTACGAAAACACGCCACCCGGCGTCACCGCCGTTTTCCGTCCTGATCAACGCGCCTCGAAACGATCCGCGAGGTAGCGATTGATATCGGCGGACTCATACATCCACTCGGCCTCGCCATTTCCCTGCTCGATGCGCAGGCACGGCACCATGGTACGGCCTCCGCCCGCCATGAGCTCCTGGCGGCGCTCCGGATCTCGCTGGATGTCGCGCAGTTCGATGGGCAGCGCCAGACGCTGGATCTGATGGCGCACGCGCTGGCAGAACGGGCAACTCATGAAGTGATAGAGCGCCAAGTCCTGGCAGGCACGATCGACGGCAGTCTGCGCCTCGGCGGAGCGCTCGATGGGGGTCGTTGAGAACATGGTCTTGAACCACCTCCTGATTCGGTCATACATGAGATTTGATGCCACCTTCCCGCCTGTCGTTCAGTTGACCGGTACCGCTGCGTCGTCGCTGTCAGACGTGGTCGCCTCGCTAGCGGCATGGTCGATCGCGGCGGCTTCCTGATCGTCGATCAGTACCGGAATCACCAGCGGTGCATCGGTCGGCATCGTCATGCTCGCGGGTGGCGCCGTCTCGATCGGCGCGGGCACGTAGCGCTGGGCCGGTGGCTCGGGAGGCAGCAGGAAATCACTGGAGACCAACGGCTGCATCCGTTCGGCGTCACCTGGAAGCCGCAGGGTCGCCTGGACCAGCGGCGACGCGAACTGATCTCGAAATTCCTGACGTGAAATTACGCCATTCCCATTCGCATCCAGGGTGTGCCAGTCGCCACCCAGCCCCAGTCGTTCGACATCCAGTGGCAACAATGAACCATCTCCATCGCTGTCGGCGGTATCGAAGACATTGTCGGCACTGACCTGAGTGGGCCCCTGGGCCGCCGGCCGATCGACAACGACGTCGTGGTTCATCGTGTTCGAGGCGCAAGCCGTCAGCCATAGCATCATGGGTATCGACACGAGCCATGCCTGCGGCCGCACTGCGGTTCTCGCATTCACCCATGGGTTGAGATTCGTCGCCCTTGCCTTCATTCGTTCGTCTCCCTCGAAATTCACGCCCGATACCGACGATGGCATCATCGCCGCGGGTTCCGCAGCGAGCCGTCATCCAGCCGCTGCTGCCAGTTCTGCCACAGACTCAGCCGGCTGGATTCACCGACTTCACGCCCGCCGCCACCCAGTTTGCTGATCCAGAGATGGCTACCGTTGAAGCTGTAGATCGGCAACAGATCGTTTCGACGGGACGCCGGCTCGATCCGTTTGTCGATGTTGTCCAGCACCACCGGTGGCGTCGTCGCACTCGGTGCCCAGGTCACGACCATATGGAACTGGTCGTAGGGAATGTACTTGACGTAGTGCAGGCGCAATTGATTGTCCGATACGCCGAGCTCGCGCAGCGTCAGGTACTTGGCCATGGCGAAATCTTCACAATCCCCCGCGCCGACCCCGAGAAACTCGAAGGGCGTGGCCCAGTAATCCTCCACGTGCCAGACCTCGATATCGTCGACGAAACGCAACTGGTTGAAGAAGTCGTTGACCCCGGCCAGTTGCGTGCTCACCGAGCGTCCCTGAAGCCGATCGATGAGCACCTGCCACTGCTGGATTCGCTGCCATCCCGCTTGGCCATAGATCGAGACCACCTCCTGACGAGGCGGCAACTTCGGCAGGGCCTGGGCCACGGGCCCGAACTGGAACATGCCCAGCAGGTAAAGCAGGCCCAGCAACAGCATGCTCCATGGGCCGACGCCCCTTAGAACGACGCTCGTTACCATCGGCCCAGGCCCGGCCGACCAATCGATGCCCCCGGAGTCACTTCAATGCCAACGGGGAGATCGGGGCCAGATAGCCCTGATAACCATCGGCGCCGACCGCCTCCACCCGCTGGCGCTGCTCGTCCGACTCGACCCGCGTCACGATCACTTGCGACTCGACCTGGTGGGCCGCCATGCAAAGGCTTCTCAGGAATTCGGTATCCACCTCCTCGCGGACGAAGAAGCCCTGGTCGATCTTGACGTAATCGGGACGTAGCCTGGCCAGATAGGCCATCGCCTGAAGGTTTCTCGCGAAGCGGTCGACACCACAGCGGGCACCAAGGCGATGCGCGCTTCTAAACAACTGCTGCACGACATCGAGATGGTCGAGCGCGATCTCCTCGCTGACCTCCAGATCGAGCTTCTCGGTGACGCGAGGATGAGACTCCAGCCAGCCGATCAACTCGCGGTAACGCGCCGGTTCCGCCAGCGAGTCCGCCGTCAGGTTGATGGCCAGCCTGCCCTCGAAGCGCGCCATGTTCTCCCCCAGGCTCTTAAGGACCGCGCGATCGAGCTTCGCCCCCAACTGAAAATGGTTGATGACAGGGAGAAAGGTATAGGCCGGATGCTGTGTACCCTCCTCGTCGAGACGCACGAACACCTCCCGATGCAACTCGCTGCCATCCACCCGCAATACCGGCTGTGCGACGAAGCTGAGACTGCGCGCCTCCAGCGCCCGGTCGATGACCTGGCGCCACTCCTGTCGCCCCCGCGCCGCCAAGGTATTTTCAGGACGTACCACGACCCAGCGCTGGCGTAGTTCGATCGCGTCGCGCAGCGCGCTATCCGCCCTGGCCAGCACGCCTTCGCGAGTCATGCCTGGCTCTTTCAATACCAGGCCGGCCCGCGTGTGTTCGAAACGGGTCTCGACCAGCGGATTGGCATCGACGACATCGTCGAGACGATCCAGGGTATCCTTGAGCCACCGCTCCCGCGTCTCGTCGTCGCAATACGGCAGAATCAACGCGAACTCCTCGGCAGAGAGCCGGGCCGCCAGAACGGCACGGCCTTCCAGCTGTGCCCCCCTGAGATGACCGCCCAGGCTCCGGATCGCCTGGTCCCGAGCCTCGAAGCCGTCACGCCGGTAGAGCTCCTGCAAATGATCGATGCGCAGGATCGCCAGGGCGCCCCCCACCGGCGCCGCCAGCCACTCGTCGAGCGCGCGCGCCAGATAGGCCCGGTTACCCAATTGCGACACCGCGTCCTGCTCGGTCAGGCGTTGCAGACGGACGACCTGCTCCGCCTGCTGCTCGAACTGCTGGTTGAGCCTGGCGCCCAGCCGATTCACCGACTCGGTGATTCCCTGAAGTTCGCGGATACGGCTGGGTTCCAGCGCTTCGTCGAAACCGTCGATCTGCATGTCGGCGATTCTGCGGGAGAGCCGATTGAGCGGACCCAACAGCAATTTGAATCCCAGCGCGCAGAGCACGACGATGCCGAGCATGCCGATCGCCAGCCAGGTCAGCAGCTGCAGTGCCAGGTACCAGAGCTGATCGTAGGCGCCGGCTCGTTCCGACTCGACCCGGATGCTACCGAGCGCCGACCAGCCGCCACTGATCTCGCGCTCGCTGACGGCGTCGGGCAGCACCACCAGACGCTGGAACCACTGGGGCGTATCGCTATCGCGCCGCGAGCCGATCACCAAAGGCTCTTCCCTTCCCACGGCTTCGAGACGGAGCCGACGCACCGAGCCACCATCGGCCGCCGCTCGCATGAGTGTTTCGGCACTGGTCCAGTCGCCGATCTCGACGAACGGCACCAGGGACAGGCTCAACGCCTGGGCGAGATTGTCGACGTCGGCTTGCTGGCGCTCGGCCAGCGACGCTCGGGTCTGGTGCACTTCGATCGCGAAGATACCGGCCGAGAACAGGAACAGCAGGCCGACCATGATGGCGATCGAACGTCGAAACAGGCTCATGGAGCTCTCCTCGTCAGCCCCTTGGGCGGTCGTTGGCAGGGTTAGCCCCGGGGTAACGATCACCAGCGTCACCGATCATGGCGGTGTCCACCTGGAGCGTATCCAGCAGTTGCCCGGTCGCGGACAGCAGCCGGTAATTGGCCTGGCGTAGCGCGAACGTCGCCTGGACCTGGGCCTGCTGGGCATCATAGAGCTCGGTCTCGCTGTCGAGCATGTCGAGCAACGTGCGGCGACCGATGTCGAACTGCTTGCGATAGTTGACGCGGGTCTGTTCGCTGGCCTCGACATGACGTTGCAGGAACGGCAACTGGCTGGTGACGTAGTCGCGCGCGTTCCAGGCCAGCCGCAACTCGTCGCGGATCTCGCGCAGGGAGCGATCGCTGTCGTAGCGCACCGCACGCAGGGCGTCCTCGCGCGAGCGCATCTCGGCGGCGTCGATGCCGCCGCGATAGAGATTCCAAGACATCACCAGGTCGGCACTCCAGTCATCCGCGTCATTGCCTTCGTAATCGTAATCGCGGCTGGCCAGTCGGCTCGCCTCGGCGCGAAAGGTGGGCAGGAAATTGCCACGCTCGGCGGCGACCTCGTGCTGGGCAGCGGCGATCGAGTGGGAAGCGGAAATGACCAGCGGATTGTTGGCCGTGGCCATGGCCATGGCGGCGTCGAAGTCGCCAGGCACGCCGTGCATATCGACATCGTCCGGCAAGGTCAGGTTCTTGGGCGATTCGCCGACATAGCGGACGAAGGCGGAAACGGCGTCGTCCAGGTTGTTGCGCGCAGCGATCAGGCTCGCCTGGGCCTGGGCGAGACGGCCATCGACCTGGCTGGTATCGGTAGCCGTGCCGGCCCCCAACTCCTCACGGCGCCGGATGTCGGCCGCGATGCGCTGATGAGTGTCGACATTGCGCTGCGCCAGCTCGAGCAGGCGCTGCGACCGCAACACGTCGAGATAGCTCTGAACCGTGACCAGGCCCACCTGGTTGGCCGCCGCCGCGACCTGCCAGCGCTGGTAGTCGCTCTCGGCATCCGCCTGGCGGATACGCTCGAGCGTCGTGTTACCGTCCCAGATCAGCTGCGAAAGCGTGAGATAGGCGCGCCGATAGCTGTGGGGATCGCTGGACTGCGAGATGCCATCGGTCTCGCTCTCGTTCTCGCCATAGCCGACGCGCGCTTCCAGATCGACGGAGGGGAGATAGGCGCCCCGTTGCGCCCTGGCGTCCTCCAGGTTCTGCTGATAGCGCGCCATCTCGGTGCGCGTACTGGGATACTCCATGACAGCCTGGGTCACGGCCTCGGTCAAGGTTTGCGCCTGAGCGCTGCCGGCTAATGTCGCGATACCGGCGGACAGAACCCATCTCTTCATCATCACGCTTGTCTCACCCCGTTTCTTGTCTCGCTGCGCACTCATCGTTCACGCATCGCGCCCTGCTGCGCCCGAAGTATCGGTTTCAGCAGGTACTGCAAAATGGTCTGCTCGCCGGTAATGATATCTACCGTGGCCTGCATGCCTGGAATGATCGCCAGGTCGTCGACGCTCTTGCCCAGATGATTGCTATCGGTACGGACCGTCACCTCATAGAACGTGTTGCCCTTTTCGTCTTCTTCGGTGTCCGGGCTGATTCGCATGACCCGCCCCTTCATACCGCCGTAGATAGTGAAGTCATAGGCCGAGAACTTGACCGTGGCGGGCTGGCCTGCACGAATGAAGCCCACATCCCGCGGCGAGATCTTGGCCTGGACCAGCAGTTGGTCCTCGATCGGCACGATCTCCATCAGGCTGGCACCGGGATCGACCACGCCACCGATGGTATTGACGTTGATCGACTGCACGCTGCCTCGAACCGGCGACGTGATCAGAGTGCGATCGACCCGATCCTGGAGGCTGACGCGGCCCTGCTGGAGACTGTCGAGCTTGTTTCGTGCTTCGGTCAGGGCGTCGGCGCTTCGCGACCGGAACTGCGCGGCGACGTCCCGACGCTTGCTGATCGCTTCCTGCAACTCCGACTGCTTGGCCGGGATCGACAGTTGCGCAGACTCCAGCTCACCGCGCTGGTCGTTGACCTGACGCTGCAGATTGAGCAGGTCGACCTGGGAGACGATGCCTTCCTTCACCAGCGGCGCGGTGATACCCAACTGCTGGCGTGACAGTTGATAGCTGCGCGACAACGAATCCGCCTTGGCCCGCAACTCCTGCAGCTCCTGCTGACGCTGCTGGATCTGCGCGGCCGCCTGATCGAGCTGGGAACGCAAGCCGTTGATCCGCTCGTTGTAGGCGCTGGAGGCGGCGCTGTAGATATCCTGATTGGTGGCCTCGAACTCATCGCTCAACGGAATCTTATGGGCCGACACGCTGACCTGATCCCGCCATTCCGGGGCGTCGGGCGATACTGTGACGGAGGCGAGCTCCGCCTGGTACTGCGCCACGGAGGCCTGCAAGCCGGCCAGGGTCGAGTTGCGTTCGGCCAGGTCGGAGGTCGCTCGCGTCGGATCGATCCGCGCCAGCGGCTGGCCAGCATCGACCACGTCGCCTTCGTCGACGTAGATCTCGCGAACGATGCCGCCTTCCAGGTTCTGGATCGTCTGTAGCCGGGACGAGGGAACCACCTGCCCGGTACCACGCGTCACCACTTCGATGCTCGACAGCCCGGCCCACACCAGGAATGCGATGAGCGCGGCCAACAGCACCCAGATGATGATGCGCGAGCGCCACGGCGTTGCCAGCAGTGTCGCGGCACTGGCATCGTCGGCCAGCTCGAGCTCGCGCGCGCTCGGCCGAGGCCACTTGACGACATTATCCGCGCTGGCCATGGCGCACCTCCTGCTGGCCGTCGGCCTGAGACACTGTCGAGTTCGGTTCCGCGGGAGCCTGGACGCGACCCTCGTTGAGCGCCTTGAGAACGGTCGCCTTGGGTCCGTCGGCGATCACCCGGCCGGAATCCAGCACGATGATCCGATCGGCCACTTCCAGCATCGAGCTCTTGTGCGTCACCAGCACCAGGGTCTGGCTTCGGGGCAGGTCACGCAACGTGCGGCGCAGCATTGCCTCCGCGCGGTTATCCATATGCGAGCCGGGCTCATCCAGCAGCAGCAGCGAAGGGTTGGTCAGAATCGCTCGCGCCAGCAGCACCGTCTGGCGCTGTCCGCTGGAAAGCAGTCGTCCTCCCTCACCGATCTGGCGATCCAGGCCATCGGGATCGCGTCGGGTGAACTCGCCCACCCCAGCGATATCCGCTGCGCGCTGGACCGCCTCGTCACTGGCGTAGGGTTGGCCGAGGATGATGTTGTCGCGAACCGAGCCGAAGAACAGCGAGCTGTCCTGGCCGGCGAATCCGATATGCCGGCGCACGTCCGCGGGATGAATCTGGTTGATATCGAGCCCATCGATTCGCACGCTGCCCGCGGTCGAACGATAGAGACCGCTCATCAGCCGCTCGACGGTGCTCTTGCCGGCGCCCATGCGGCCGATGATCGCCACCCGCTCTCCCGGTTCGATGGTGAACGAGACGTCGGTCAGCACTTCCGGGGACTGCTCGCCGTAACGAAAACCGACGTGATCGAACTCGATGCGCATGTTGAGCTTGTCGCGATGGACGTAGTTCTTGGCCTTGTCGACCTCGTCGGGCAGGTGCATGATCTGGTCGATCGCCGCCATCGCACTGCGGGTCTGACCGAACCGCGTGATCAGCAGCGCCATCTGCGCCAACGGCTGCAGGGCACGGCCGGTCAGCATCACGGCCGCGATCAGCCCGCCCATCGACAGCTCGGCGTTGCCGATCAGGTAGACCCCGAGCACCACCAGCGCCACCGTAGAGAGCTGATTGACCGACATGGTCAGCGACGAGACCGAGGTCGAGAGATTGCGGCTCTTGACGCCCCACTTGGCGATTTCTCCGACGGCCCGCTCGTAGCGGCGTTGGGTCTCGCCCTGGGCATTGGCGAGCTTGATGCTTTCCAGCCCGGCCACGCTCTCCACCAGCCGTGCGTGCTTTTCCGTCGCCAGGCGCGAGCCCAGTTCGATCGAGCGCTTCAGTGGCCACTGGATGATGACGCTATAGCCGATCAGGATCAGCAGCGCGACGATCGGCACCCATACCAGCGCACCGCCAACGATCCATATCACCAGCAGAAACAGAATCGCGAACGGCAGATCGACCAGGGTGGTCATGGTCATCGAGGTAAAGAAATCGCGAACGGAATCGAACTCCTGCAGATGCTTGACGAAGGCACCCACCGATACCGGGCGCGCTTCCATCCTCAGATTCATCACCTTGGCGAATATCTTGGCCGACAGCAGCACCTCCGACTTCTTGCCCGCCGTATCGAGAAACCACGACCGGACCTGACGCATCAGAAGGTCGAAACCGACGACGATCGCCATCCCCGTCGCCAGCACCCAAAGCGTATCTAACGCCAGGTTCGGCACCACCTTGTCGTAGACGTTCATGGTGAAAAGCGGTGCCGCCAGGGCGAACAGGTTGATCAGTAACGAGGCGATCAGAACGTCGCGATAGATCGGTGTCGAGAGCTTGAGCGTCGACCAGAACCAATGCCCTTCGGCGAGCTTGACCGTCTCCGGGGCGCGAGCATCGAACCGATGTTCCCGACGAGCGTAGATCACTTGGCCGGTGGCCTGTTCGATCAGCGATTCCATGTCGACGGTCTGGGTGCCTTCCGCTTCCGGCAGGTAGACCGTCGCCTGTTGGCGCTGGGCATCGCGCGCCAGCATCACTACGGCACGCCGCCCCTGCAGGATCACGATGCAAGGCAACAGGATATCGGCCACGCGATCGGCGCGCTGACTCACCAGCTTGGCCGAGAGCCCCGCTTTCTGCGCCGCTCGCGGAACCAGCGACAGCGTCAGCCTGCCGTCGTCCAGCGGCAAGCCGTCGCTGATCACATCGGCCGATTTCGGCGTGCCGTGATGGCGGGAGAGAAAGACCAGCGCACCCAGTAGCGGGTCGATCTCCTTCTCCCCGGCCGGATCCGGGCGAAGCGGTGTCGGTTCATCAACCAAACCAGTGGTCTCCTGTCATTCGGCGGCCATCCTCAGCCGTCGAGATTCGTCTTGAGGTTGCCGTGATCCAGCAGCGACTTGATGATTTCGGTATCCGAACCGCCGAGGGTTGTCATGTCGACGTTACTGAAGACGATCTTCTGCGTCACGGCACCGTCCGGGCCACCTGTCTTGATCTCCAGCGTCGAGCCACCGCTGGTGGCGGTGCCCGGCGCGCCGCCGGCCTCGCCCTTGACGAAGTGCAACTGCTGAGCCGCCAGTGAGGCCAGGTCGGCGTTGGAAAGACTCGAGTTACCGATGTCGAGCATATCGGAGAGGTCGAGCCGATCACCGCCATCGCCGCCCTTGAAGTCGGTGATGCGATCGACCGCCGGGGCGCTCGGGGCGCCCTGATCGCCCCGCATCCAGGCAAAGGTATCGCTGCCGTCGCCGCCCGTCAGAATATCGTTGCCCTTGCCACCTTCGAGACGGTCGGCGCCAGCGCCGCCGTCGAGCGTATCGTTGCCGGCGCCACCGGCCAAGGTGTCGCGACCGGCACCGCCACTCAGGGTATCGTTGCCCTCGCCCCCGCGCAGGATATCGTTGCCATCGCCGCCGGTGAGGATGTCATTTCCCCTGCCGCCGATCAGTACGTCGTCGCCCTTGCCACCATTGAGCGTCGCGCCGCTGTCGTTGGCCATCAGGGTGTCGTTGCCGTCGCTGCCGGTCAGCGTTTGCCCGCGCTGATAGTCGACGGTGACCGCCGCCGTGTCGATGGTGCCATCACTACCGGTGAGCGTGTAGTCGGTCCTCAGCGTCGTGGTCATGTCGGCGGCGTTGGCATAGCCGATCTTCATCGACAGGTCGTAGGTTTCGGCACCATAGCCGTCGAGTAGCCCCGAGCCGCTATCCTTCACGTTCATGACGGCAACGGTATAGCTCCTGTCGGCGCCGCTCGTATTGGTAAAGGTGCCGCCGTTGGCCAACGCGCTGAAGTAGTTATCTCCGGCGCCCCTATAGGCCAGCGCTACACTGCCAGCGACGTTGGTCGCCAGGGTCAGGGATTCGCCGGCACGCAGGGTCAATGTCATGAGATCGTTGGCATTGCTGCCGAATCCCGACAGCCAGTTGCCGCCGGCCAGACTACCGCGCACCACGGTCGCCGCGGTGTTGGCTGCCTGGGCAACGGTGGAGAAGCTGCCGCGATCGAGGGTGAAACTGTCGACGCTGCGCTTGTCCTGAGTCTGTACGCTGGCCGCGGTGAAATCGGACGCACGATCCTTCCAGCCGGTGGTCAGCGTCAGCCCGTTGGTGGTCGCCGTACTACCCGCCGCAATGGCGTCATTGGCGAGCAGCACGTCGGCACCGATGCTCAGGCTCGGGCTCAGGATATTGGTGATGATGTGGTCGTCATGCGCCGAGGTCACGCCGTTCTTGACGTTGATGTTCATCACCCCGCTGGCGGTGTCGCCGTCGGCATCGCTGAGAGTGTAACGAATGGCGTCGGTACCGAAGCTGCCCAGCTTCGCCGTGTAGCGATAGCTGCCATCGTCCATGTCCATGGTCAGCTTGCCGCCCAGCTCGGTGGTGACGCCGAGCTTGTGCGAGCTACCGTCGTAGGTGTAGGTGGCGCCGCTCGACGAGGCGCTGACAGCGCCGCTGCTCTTGTCGAAGGCGTAGGTCACGCCGTCGACCACCAGGCTCTTGATGTAGCCACCATCCCCGCCGAGTGACGACAACCCATGCGCGGTACCACTCAACAGGCCATCCTGCAGCAGCGGCATCTGCACCGTCCTCGCGACCACGTCATCGAGCGCATTGAGGTCGCGGATGATCATGGCGTCGGTATCGTCACCGGTGCGGCCATCGTAGGCTACCGGATTGAGATAGGTCTGACTCACGTCACCACCGATACCCAGCGCCAGAGAGTCGATGGCGTTCTTGCCGAGAAAAGCCTTCCAGGCCGCCTCTTCGCTGGCATCGATACCGTCGCCCCGATTGACATCCACGGTATTGCCCGGATTGGCCTGTGATGCCGTCGGATAGGCGCTCGACAAGGTGGGTTCGCCATCGGAGAAGAAGTACGAGACGTTCTGCACTTCACCGGTCAGCTTACCGCTGCCGTTCCAGGCAGTCTGGGCATTGCTCAGCGCGTAATCGTAGTTGGTACCGCCATTGGCCTGCAGTGCGTCGACGGCCTTGAGCGCATCGGCGACCGTCATCCACTGCTTGGGCGAGCTATCAAGCTGATCGGAGAACGGTGCCAGCGCCACCTTGACGTTACCGATGTCGTCATAGCGACCGAGCATCTCGCGAATCGACTGCTGCAGCACCTGCAGCCGCGTCTGTTCGACACCATCCACCGTGACCCTGTCATTCATGCTGCCAGACGTATCCACCACCACCAGCACATTAGTGTTGATCGCCCCCTGCACGAAGTTGACGTCACGCGTGCTGGCTACCGGCGAGTCGTCCTCGACAGTGACGCCGATGCTGCTGTTGGCGCTCAAGCTACCATCGCTGACCTTGACCCCGAGATTGAAGCTCAGGGTATCTTCACCGCTCTTCGGGTGATCGATGCCGGCTTTCAGCGAGACCTGATACTGGCCGTTGGCGTCGATGGTGACGCGAATCACCTCCTTGCCACCGGCCGAGCCGATCAGCGTGCCACTGTTGCTGCCACTCCAGGTGATCGCGGTGCCACCCGAGGTCAACGCCGTGGTCGGCGCCATCAGTGTATAGGTCAGCTTGTCGCCATCGACATCGGTGGCGACCACACGGCCACTGGCGGTCGCTGAATCGGTCGTGTCGGACGTGCCCTGGGTATCCGGCGCACCACCCGGCAACCCCTCTTCGGAGACAGTGGCGCTGTAGCCCTGCGCCACGATCACCGGCGCATCGTTGACCGCATGCACGGTGACAGGAATGGCCACGCTGGTGGTCGCGCTGTCGCCGTTGCTACTCTCGGTCGACGTGACCGCGGCGGTCAGGTTGATCGTGCCGTTGTAGTTGGCCGCCGGTTTGAGGGTCAGCGTATTGAGATTCCAGCCGCTCAGATCCACGCTTGTGCTGCCGCTACCGCTGCCGCCGACGAAAGTATGGCTGCCATCGCTCAACGTCGCGCCTGCCGGAATACCGCTCAGCCGGACGCCGCTGAGCGTCTCCGAGCCATCGGTGTCGGTCAGTGCTGTGGCGATCTTGGACAGATGGATCACCGAGTCCTCGTCACCTTCGTTCATGGCGTAGAGCTGGTAGTAGCCATTGCCATGGCCATCGCTGCCGAGCAGCCCGGAGTGGTTGACGTTGGCGGCGTCGAGCGCACTGACATCCTGCATCAACACGTAGTTGGCAGTGTTGAGAGGCTGCGGGGCACTGCCGTTGACGCCGACGTTGAGGCTGTAGTTACCCGCGCCGGCCTGGTTGTGATGATAGAGATCCAGGGTGTAGTAACCGCTCACGGTGGGCTGGAACGAGCCCGAGTAGGCACCAGCGGAACCGCCCCAGGTCGCCTGGGCGACCACGTTGCCGCCGACCAGCAGGCGAATACTGTCATCGCCGACCCCGCTGAAGGCATAGGTCTTGCCCGCTTCCAGATACATCAGGCCAGAGAGGTGCGTCCCAGTGCCAGCGGCGACGTTGCTATTGACGGCATTGGTGGTATTGCCACTGCTCGCCGGCGTGCCGGCAGCGTCGATCGTCGACTGTAGAGTCGCGGGGTTGGCACCATTGCCGTCGGTGCCCAGCGCCAGATTGGCAAAGGTTTCCTTGAGCAATCCGCTACCGTTGGCGCTATTGCCGCTCAGCGTCAGCGAGGGCGCATCAGCCACTGCCGTGACATTGATCGTGGCTGTCGCCGGCGTGGCGTCCTTGCCACCCTGATTGTCGATAGCCGTGTACTTGAGCGAGGTGGTACCCGACCAGTTGCCATCAGGCTTGAAGTAAACCGTCGCGCCATTGTTGCTGGCTGACAGCGTCGCACCGGCGGCCAACTGCTGGGTGCCCGCCGCATCGCTGTAGAATTTGCCGTTGGCCCCCAGAGCCGTGAGCTGGAAGCTCGCGATCGTGCCATCGGCATCCGTACCCGATAGATTGACCGCGATCAGGGGTGACGGATCTTCACTACCCGTGACGCTGACATCGCGTGCTTCCGGCAGCTCGTTGGTACCCGCGATAGTCACCGAGATTGTCTTCGTCGTGCCATCGAGAGTGGTCACGGTGAAGCTCTCGACCTTGCTCTCACCTGCCTTCAGATACTGCACGGCACTGTTGGCCACGCTGTAGCTCCAGTTGCCTCCAGCGGTGATGGCGAGTGTACCCAGGGTGCCGGCGGCAGCACTGGCATGACCCGGCACGAAGGCACTCTGCGCATAGTCAGCATCGGTGACCGTCAAGGCGCCGTTTGTCGTCAGATTACCTGCGGCGTTGACGTTGGTGTCCTCGATCACCGAGCCGGTGTCGGCACCAGTGATGACCGGTACGTCATTGGTACCCGTCACCGTCACGGTCAGCGTCGAGGTGGCAGTGCCGCCTTGGCCGTCGCTGACGGTGTAGCTGATCTGGGTGGTGTCGGTCTGACCCGCGGCCAGGCGATCGAACGCCGTGCCCGGATTGAAGCT
>NZ_PZJW01000008.1 GCF_003206615.1 Salinicola acroporae
CTGCTGGGCAAGATCATTCGGGGTCAGACCGAAGAAGGTAGACAGCATGTGCACGCTGGCCCCGTGTCGAATGCAGTGATCGACGAGCCCATCGCGATCCTGGTCGCGATCGACGCGGCGCAGCGCCGCCTTGAAGGTGTCGTGGTCCAGCTCGAACCGGGCCACGCCCGGAAACTCGTGGATCAGGGACTCGATCTCGCTGGCCCGCAGCCGACTGAGACTCTGCAGCTCGTCATCGCGGAAGCCCAGCGCGCGAGCGCGGCGCATGTCGCCCTCACGGATCAGGATCAGCGCCTGGTTGAACAGCGCATGGTTGAGTTGCGGTGTTGCCATCACGAATCCCCCTCTGCATTGAGCACGTCACGCAGCACCCGGATCAGCCGGGTCAGCCAGAACACACGAACGAAGAGACCGTCGGGCAGACGCACCTCGGTGTCGTCACCATGACTGCCCACCAGTTCTCCCAATAGCGAGATGTCGCTCGGCATCACCGGATCGATGTTACCCTCAAGGCCGGCCAGCAGTTGCCAGACGAGCTGAGCGCGGCGGCTGGGAGCGCCCTCGAGCGGACCGAGTTCATAACCGATACCGTTGCGCGCATTGAGGCGAATGACGTCGCTGGATCCGCTGGCCTCGATTCCCGCCCAGCTGGCCAGCACCTGGACCACTTCACCGATCTGCATGCGCAGATCCTGGGCGTTGCGCCGCCAGGCCGGCACATGCCAAAGATCCGTGATCGGGGCGACCCGGCCACCATCCTGCAGCGGTACGCTCTTGAGTGCCGCTGCCTCGAAGTCGATAGCCTCCTCGCCGCGCTCCTTCGCCTGCCAGTGACGCAACTGGCGATGGCCCTCCGTCTCGTGGTGGGGAGAGAGGGTCAGATCGGTGGCGATGGTCGCCTGCTCTTCGGCAGAGCGACTCGGCTGAGGTGTGTGCTCCTGCAGCAAACCATCGGTGTCCAGCAGCCCGCCGGCGCTGCCATTCCAGTCGTCATCGAAGCTGCCGCCCTGTGGGGCCACCGGTGTTCGCTGGGTCTGGGCCTCGAGTTCGGCGTTACGCTGCTCGAGCTGCTCGAGCTGGGCGCGCATCTGTTTCATGGCGACCGACTCGCCCACCCCGCCCGCATCCGGCACACCGCGCGCCGGCGACGGTTCCGGCGTGGGATCGAGGTCACTCTGGCCATCGCCGAAGGTCAGATAATTGGGGTCGAGTTCACCGTCGCCGTCGGTGGGCTCGCTACCGCCTCGAGAGGTTTTGGCGGTCGATGGCAGTGAGGAAGCACCCGACGACTTGCCGGATGACGAGCTACCCGGAGAGGTGTCCGGTTTTGGCGGATAGAGGTGGCGCTCCTGGGGATGACGCAGGCGTTCCAGTTCACTATCGACGGTGGTCCAGATATCCGCGCGCTCCTCGTTCGTTGCCGCCCGGGCATACTTGCGCACGGTGAACCAGTTCTTCCACGCCATGTCGATGAGGTTGAAGTGCAGCCCGGTGTGCTCGTTGAGCATGCCCTGAGTGCCGCGCACGAATTCGCGGGCAGTGAGCAATTCGGGAACGATGGGAGAGATTAGGCAATCGGCGGCCATGACGGCCATCTCGAGAATCACTGAGCGCGCGCCCTGGGTATCGATCAGGATGGCGTCATAGCGATCGGCGAAGCGATCGAGCAGGTCGATCAGCCGGAAGCGACCATTCGGGGCATTGAGCAATAACTGCTGCAACTGATTCCGATAGTCGTTCGAGACAATGATGTCGAGATTGGGGATAGCGGTCTGCGAGATGATCTGGTCAAGGTCGACCAGTTCTGTCGCGAGCAGCTCGTACAACCCACCAGGGGCAGGCTGGGACAGCTCATAGTAGGAAGAGAGGGTTGGCTGGGAGTCGAGATCTATGAGCAGGACCCGTAGACCGGCGTCTGCCAGGAGGCCGCCCAGATTGGCTGTCGTGGTGGTTTTCCCGACGCCGCCCTTGGAGCAAACCGTTGCTGAAACACGCATAACTGCACCTCATCCGTCAGTAATTGGAATGAGTGCAGAGGCGGTATTACATAGAAAGATGTCTTTCTAAGCGTTCAGCTGGCTCCCTGAGCAGGACTCGAACCTGCGACCCAGCGATTAACAGTCGCTTGCTCTACCAACTGAGCTATCAGGGATCGATGTGAGCACTTTCCGACGCGATGATAGCGATGGCTCCCCGAACAGGACTCGAACCTGTGACCCAATGATTAACAGTCATTTGCTCTACCAACTGAGCTATCGGGGATCGTCGTTCACCGCTGGCTGATGATGTTGGCTCCCCGAACAGGACTCGAACCTGTGACCCAATGATTAACAGTCATTTGCTCTACCAACTGAGCTATCGGGGACCATCTTCAGCACGCGGCGTAGTATACGCGCTGAGTCTTTTGCGTCAAGGCCGGGGGACAGGATTTCTCGAATTGCCGGAAAGGAATAATCGAACACAATCAATACGCTGCGCATCCCCCTCTCCCCTCCTCGACAGGCCTGGTGACCGTGCGGAGCGCATGCGGGCAAACGAAGGGATTTCGCGGAGACGGTTTCGCGGGGATAGAGAGGAGAAGCGTTGGTGGCTACGCCCTGATTCGAACAGGGGACCCCATCATTATGAGTGATGTGCTCTAACCAGCTGAGCTACGTAGCCGACGCTGCTGCCGGGAAACGGCAAACGTTGCCGAGTGACAACGGGGGCGGACTATACCTGCAGGCTCGTCGGAGGACAAGCCTGCAATGAGAATCGGCGCCATTTTCGGCCCGTCTTTCCCTGTCCGCCCCCGGCGGTGGATCAGACGCCCAGCGCTTCCTTGACCGCCGGCAGCCCCGGTTCGCCATCGACCGTCTTGACGCCTTCGAGCCAGCCGTCCAGCGTCTCGGGATGCGCCTTGATCCAGGCGCGGGCTGCGTCCTTCTCGTCCTCGCCGTCGTCCATGATGCTGCCCATGACCTCGTTTTCCATGTCGAGCGTGAAGCTCAGGTTCTGGAGCAACTGACCGACATTGCCACACTCGTCGACGTAGCCGGCGCGGGTGTTGGTATAGACGGTAGCGCCACCGTAATCCGGACCGAAGTAGTCATCCGCCCCGGAGAGATAGCCGATATCGAAGTTGGTATTCATCGGATGCGGTGCCCAACCCAGGAACACCATCCACTCCTTGCTCTGGGTGCGCGCCCGAACCTCGGCAAGCATGCCGGCCTCGCTGGAGTCGACCAACTGCCAGTCGCCCAGGCCGAAGGCGTCGTCATCGATCATCTGCTGGATGATCATGTTGCCGTCGTTGCCCGCTTCGATGCCGAACAACTTGTGACCGAACTGGTCGGCGTGTGCATCCAGATCGGCAACCGAGGTGACACCGGCGTCGATGACGTACTCCGGCACCGCCAGGGTGTACTTGGCACCCTCCAGATTGGCACGCGGACGATCGACCTGCCCCTTCTCGATGTAGGGGTCGCTGATCGACTTCATCGACGGCATCCAGTTGCCCAGGAATACATCGAAGTCGCCCCCTTTCATGCCCGCATAGGCCACCGGTACGGAGACGGTATCCGAGGTGGCTTCATAGCCAAGTCCCTCGAGCACGACGCTGGTCAAGGCGGTCGTCGCCTGGATGTCGGTCCAGCCCACCTCGGCGAAGCGGACGGTCTGGCAGCTCTCAGGCTCCTGCGCCTGGGCCAGCGGTGCCGCAGCCAGGCCGGCACCGGCCAGGGTCCACAGAATCGGCTGATATCTCATGGTGCTTGAACTCCCTGAACGTATTGTAGGTTTTGGTCAATAACCACTGATTATCGAATGTCATATTTTCCATTCGATGACACAATACACTAGTTTTTGTTGATTGACCGTTCAATAAAAAATTTCCATAATGGTCGGCAGAAGACGTCGTTGGTTCGATAATAGTCGGGTTCCCCATCGATAACTGGAAACCCGGTCTAAAACGGGTTATCCGTTAAGGTTCGACCACGTCAGCCCCGCAGCAGGAGTAAAGCCCGTGCCGAAAGTCGGTATGCAACCCATTCGCCGCCGCCAACTGATCCAGGCGACGCTGGAGGCGATCGACGAGGCGGGGCTGGCAGATGCCACGATCGCCAGGATCGCCAAGCGCGCGGGCGTCTCCACCGGCATCATCAGTCACTACTTCGCCGGCAAGGACGGGTTGCTCGAAGCCACCATGCGCCACGTCCTGAGCGATCTGGGCAACGCCGTGCTGGAACGGCGCGCGGCATTGGGCGAGGCCCCGCCGGAGGCGCATCTACATGCCATCATCGACGGCAACTTCGATCGCAGCCAGACCAGCCGTTCGGTGATGAAGACCTGGTTGGCGTTCTGGGCCAGCAGCATGCACCACCGGCCATTGCAGCGGTTGCAGCGGGTCAACGACCGCCGGCTCTACTCCAACCTGAGCTGCCAGTTCCGACGCGTGCTGCCGAAACAGGAAGCCCGAGACGCCGCACGTGGGCTGGCCGCCCTGATCGACGGCCTATGGCTGCGTGGTGCCCTGGCCCAGGAGGGACTGAACGTGGACCGCGCCCGTCAACTGGCCTACGACTATGTCCGGGTGCAGCTCGAGACCGCTCACTACAGCCGAACCCGCGCCAACGACTACGCTTGAAGGCACCCGTGCCGAGCCAGGGCAATCGATCCGGGAATCGGTTCCAGGCCGCCGAGACAGCGGCCACGCTATTTCATTCGCCATTCGAAGGAGAGTCATCATGGCACGACTCGAGACGCAGACACTCTATATCAACGGCCGTCACACGCCGGCCAGCGGCAACCAGACCTTCGACGCCGTCAATCCGGCCAATGGCGAGGTCATCGCCAGCGTCCAGCAGGCCACCTCGGCCGACGTCGACACCGCGATCGAGAGCGCCCAGCGCGCCCAGCGCCAGTGGGCAGCGATGACCGGTATGGAACGCGCGCGCATCTTGCACAAGGCAGTCGCCCTGCTGCGCGAACGCAACGACGAGTTGGCCGAGCTGGAAACCCTCAATACCGGCAAGCCAATCAGCGAGACGGCCAGCGTCGACGTGGTGACCGGCGCCGACGCGCTGGAGTATTTCGCCGGCCTAGCGCCGAGCATCGAGGGCACCCAGATTCCGCTGCGCGAAGACTCCTTCGTCTACACCCGCCGCGAACCACTCGGCGTGATCGGCGCCATCGGCGCGTGGAACTACCCGATCCAGATCGCCTGCTGGAAAGCCGCCCCGGCCCTGGCCGCAGGTAATGCGGTGGTGTTCAAGCCGAGCGAGGTCACGCCGCTGACCGCGCTGAAACTGGCCGAGATCTTTACCGAAGCCGGCCTGCCGGACGGCGTGTTCAACGTCGTCCAGGGCGATGGTAGCGTCGGCGCGATGCTTACCGAGCACCCCGGCCTTGCCAAGATCACCTTCACCGGCGAGGTGGGTACCGGCAAGAAGGTAATGTCCGCCGCAGCCGGTTCCACGCTCAAGGACGTCACCATGGAACTGGGCGGCAAGTCGCCGCTGATCGTGTTCGACGATGCCGATCTCGACCGTGCCGCCGACGGCGCGATGATGGCCAACTTCTACTCCAGCGGCCAGGTCTGCACCAACGGCACTCGCGTGTTCGTCCACCGCTCGGTGAAGGCGGCATTCGAGGCCAAGATCGTCGAGCGGGTCAACCGCATCAAGGCCGGTGATCCGCTGAATCCGGAAACCAATTTCGGCCCGTTGGTCAGCTTCGAGCATCTCGAAAAGGTGGCGAGCTACCTGGAGATCGCCAAGCAGGATGGCGCGCGTCTGCTGGTCGGTGGCGAACGCCTGACCGAGGGCGATTTCGCCAAGGGTGCCTGGGTCGCGCCCACCGCCTACACCGATTGCGAAGACGACATGCGTATCGTCAAGGAGGAGATCTTCGGTCCGATCATGTCGATTCTCGCCTTCGATGACGAGGAGGAGGTGATCCGCCGCGCCAACGATACCGAGTACGGCCTGGCCGCGGGCCTGTTCACCGAGAGCCTCAACCGCGCCCACCGTGTCATCCACCGGATCGAGGCCGGTATCTGCTGGATCAACACCTGGGGCGACTCCCCCGCGGAGATGCCGGTCGGTGGCTACAAGCAGTCGGGCATCGGCCGCGAGAACGGTGTCGAGACGCTGGCGCACTATACCCAGACCAAATCGGTGCAGATCGAGATGGGACCGTTCGCCTCGGTGTTCTGACATCAGCGACGGGCGCCGGGCCGTGAGCTGCGGGCCGAAGGTCACAAGCGGAGAACCAGCGCGGGCAAGGGAAATCATCGGCTAACGCCTACGGTTTGCACCCCCTTCGCTCGTAGCTCGTAGCTGATGTTTAACGCCCCGAAGCCGGCGCAGTCGTAGCTCGTAGCTCGTAGCTCGTAGCTCGTAGCTCGTAGCTCGTAGCTCGTAGCTCGTAGCTCGTAGCTCGTAGCCAATTTTCATTCAAGAGGAGCGTGTGTATGCAACAGGCTCAGGAATTCGACTACATCATCATCGGCGCGGGTTCGGCAGGCAACGTGCTCGCCACTCGCCTGACCGAGGATCCGGCCACCCGCGTACTGCTGCTGGAAGCCGGCGGTCCGGACTACCGTGCCGACTTCCGCACCCAGATGCCGGCGGCACTGGCCTACCCGCTCCAGGGAAAGCGCTACAACTGGGCGTTCGAGACCGACCCGGAGCCGCACATGGACAACCGCCGCATGGAGTGCGGCCGCGGCAAGGGTCTGGGCGGCTCGTCACTGATCAACGGTATGTGCTACATCCGCGGCAACGCCCTGGATCTGGACAACTGGGCCAAGCAGCCGGGCCTGGAAGATTGGCGCTATCGCGACTGCCTGCCCTATTACCGCAAGGCGGAAAGCCGCGATATCGGCCCCAACGACTATCACGGCGGCGACGGGCCGCTGAGCGTGGCGACGCCGAAGCCCGGCAACAACCCGCTCTACCAGGCGTTCATCGAAGCGGGTGTCGAGGCGGGCTACCCGCGCACCGAGGATCTCAACGGCTACCAGCAGGAGGGCTTCGGCCCCATGGACCGTTCGACGACGCCCAACGGCCGCCGCTCCTCCACCGCGCGCGGTTATCTGGACATCGCCAAACAGCGCGAGAACCTGACCATCGTCACTCACGCGACCACGGACCGGATCCTGTTCGAGGATCAGCGGGCAGCCGGCGTCAACTACCTGCACAAGGGTCAGCCGCGCCAGGCGCTGGCCCGTCGCGAGGTACTGCTGTGCGGTGGCGCGATCGCCTCGCCGCAGATCCTGCAGCGCTCCGGCGTCGGCAATCCGGAACTGCTGGAAAAGCTCGGCATTCCCGTCGTGCATCCGCTCAAGGGCGTCGGCGAGAACCTGCAGGACCACCTGGAGATGTACATCCAGTACGAGTGCAAGCAACCGGTCTCGCTCTATCCGGCACTCAAGTGGTACAACCAGCCCAAGATCGGCGCGGAGTGGATGTTCCTGGGCAGGGGCATCGGCGCCAGCAACCAGTTCGAGGCCGGCGGGTTCATCCGCAGCGACGACGGCGAGGCGTGGCCCAACCTGCAGTATCACTTCCTGCCGATCGCGATCAGCTATAACGGCAAGAGTGCGGTCCAGGCCCACGGCTTCCAGGCACATGTCGGCTCGATGCGCTCCGAGAGCCGTGGGCGGGTACAGCTGCGCGACCGGAATCCGCGCAGCGCGCCCAGTATCCTGTTCAACTACATGGCCACCGAGCGCGACTGGGAGGAGTTTCGCGCCGCGATTCGCCTGACCCGCGAGATCATCGCGCAGCCAGCGATGGATGCCTACCGTGGCCGGGAGATTTCGCCGGGACCGGATGTACAGTCGGACGAGGAGCTCGACGCCTTCGTTCGTCAGCACGCCGAAACGGCCTACCACCCCTGCGGCACCTGCCGCATGGGCAGCGACGACGATGCCGTGGTCGATGGCGAAGGTCGCGTTCATGGCATCGAGGGGCTACGCGTGATCGATGCCTCGATCATGCCGCAGATCGTGACCGGCAATCTCAACGCCACCACCATCATGATCGCCGAGAAGCTTGCCGACCGCGTACGCGGGCACGAACCGCTGCCGGCCTCGGAGGCGCCCTATTACGTCGCCAATGGCGCGCCAGCTCGTCAGGCGCCCGCCAGAAGCGCGTGACGCCGAGCCAGCACCTCCTGGCCAACGATGGGTGTTCGACGATCCGAGGCCAGGGTCGAGCGACGCTGGCTACCTGCCCCGCCTCCCCCCCCTCAAGCCCGGCTCGGACGCCGGGCGCTTTCTCGTCGACCATGGTCATCGGTACTGTCATCGGCCTGTCGTAGCTACTTTATTTGCGCGCTAATTGCGCATTGTGCGAACAGTGTTCCGTTACACTGGGTTCGGTTTTAGGCTAGTCCGACTCCAAGCTCGTTCGAGCCGTGTAGCGCGCACGTCACAAAGTTCGTACAAGGAACGTCTTTCATCATGTCATCCTCCTCCACGTCGTCTCGCCCCCGCCGGCCGCTACGCTGGCTATGGTGGTTGCTGCTGATCCTCATCGCGGCCAGCGTCGCCTACTATCTTGTCGGCAGGAAGGACGCGCCCGAGGGCGACGACGGATCCCCGGGGCAGCCCGGCGCCGGCGGTATGCCCGCCACGGCCATCTCCGCCGTGGCTGCCAGTCGCGGCGACCTGCCGATCGAGCTGACGGCGCTAGGGACGGTGCGACCGCTCTCGAGCGTCGCCGTGCGGCCACGGGTGGAGGGCGAGCTGATGTCGGTCGACTTCGAGGAGGGCCAGACGGTCCAGAAAGGTCAGCGGATCGCCCGGATAGACCCGCGGGACTATCAGGCGCAACTGGACCAGGCCAAGGGACAACTGGCCCAGGATCAGGCCCAACTGGCCTCGGCGAGGGAAGATCTCGCCCGTTACGAGAAGTTGATCGAGACCAACTACGTCTCGCGCCAGGAGCTGGAGCAGCAACGCCAGCTCGTGCGCCAGTATCAGGGTACGGTCGCCAGCGACCAGGCCAGCGTCAAGAGCGCCCAGGTCCAGCTCGACTATACCGACATCACCGCACCGATCACCGGGGTGGCCGGGATCCGCAACGTGGATCCCGGCAATATCGTCCAGCTCGGCGACGACGATCCGATCGTCACCATCACCCAATTGGATCCGATCTCGGTGATCTTTTCGCTGCCCAGTCGCTATGTCGATATCGTCCGTGGCCGCCTGGTCGCCGGCGACCACCCGGCGGTGAACGTGACCGATACCGACGGCGAGGCCCACTCGGGCCAGTTGAGCAGCATCGACAGCAACGTCAACAGCGCCACCGGCACGATCCGCCTGCGCGCTATCCTCGACAACCCGACCGGCGGGCTCTATCCCAATGCCTATGTCGATGTCAGCCTGGTGTCGCAGATCCTCCGCGATCAGGTGATCGTCCCCGAGCCGGCGGTGCAGACCGGCCAGGAGGGCAACTACGTCTATGTGGTCAAGGATGACGACACCGTGACCCGACGCGACGTGACACTGGCCGCGACCCAGAATTCGCAGAGCGCGCTGTCGTCCGGTGTCGAAGCCGGAGAGCGGGTGGTGGTGGACGGCGTCGATAACCTGCGCGAGGGCGCCAAGGTTCGCGTGGTCAGCGATGCCCTGCCGGGCGAATCGAGCGACGAGGTGATGGACGCCGCCGGCGCAGACGGCAAAGCCGACGACGGTGGCGACGGCCACACATCATGAACCCGTCTCGCCTGTTCATCCTGCGCCCGGTCGCCACCTCGCTGGTGATGCTCGCGATCCTGATCGCCGGTGCCATGGCCTACCGGTTGCTGACGATCTCGTCGCTGCCGGAGGTGGACTTTCCCACCATCCAGGTCACCACGCTCTACCCCGGCGCCGGGCCCGACGTGATGCTCTCCCACGTCACCTCCCCGCTGGAGGACGAGCTGGGCGAGATTTCGGGGCTGGAAGACATGAGTTCGACCAGCACCGGCGGCGCCTCGCTGATCACGTTGCGTTTCTCGCTCGACTCCGACCTGGGCGTCGCCGAGCAGGAGGTCCAGGCAGCACTGAGCCAGGCCGAGACACTGCTGCCCGACGATTTGCCCCGCCCCCCCAGCTACAGCAAGGTGAATCCGGCGGATACGCCGATCATGACCCTGGCGGTCAGCTCGGACACCTTGCCGCTGACGAAGGTCTACGATCTGGTCGACACGCGCATGGCGCAGAAGATCGCCCAGATCACCGGCGTGGGACAGGTCAAGCTGGCCGGCGGCCACCAGCCCGCCGTGCGCATCACCGTCGACTCGCGCCAGCTCGCCGCCTACGGCCTCGATCTCGCCGCCGTGCGCAGCGCCGTCGATGCCGCCAACGTCAACCGGGCCAAGGGAACGCTCTATGGGCCCTACCGTGCCTACAGCATCGATGCCAACGATCAACTGCTATCGGCGGACGGTTACCGCGACCTTATCCTCAAGAACGACGATGGTTCGGTGCTGCGGCTGTCGGACGTGGCCAGGGTCGAGGACGGTTCCGAGAACGCCTACCTCTCGGCCTGGGCCGATCGCGAGGGTGCGATCCTGATCGACGTGCTGCGCCAGCCCGGCGCCAACGTGGTCGGCGTGGCGGACAGCATCAAGCGGGGCCTGCCGGCGCTGGAGAACACGCTGCCGGCCAACGTCGACGTCAGGATACTCACCGATCGCACCACTACCATCCGCGCCGCGGTGGAGGACGTACAGTTCGAACTGATGCTCGCCATCGGTCTGGTGGTGATGGTGACCTTCCTGTTCCTGCGCAACATTCCGGCCACGCTGATTCCGAGCCTGGCGGTGCCGCTGTCGCTGGTGGGCACCTTCGGTGCAATGTACCTGGCGGGATTCAGTCTCAACAACCTGACCCTGATGGCGCTGACCATCGCCACCGGCTTCGTCATCGACGACGCCATCGTGGTGCTGGAGAACATCACCCGCTACGTGGAGAAGGGCGAAAAACCGCTCGCCGCTGCGCTCAAGGGCTCGCGCCAGATCGCCTTCACCATCCTCTCGCTGACGATCTCGCTACTCGCCGTGCTGATACCGCTGGTATTCATGAGTGGCGTGGTCGGCGTGCTGTTCCGCGAGTTCGCGCTGACCCTGGCGATCTCGATCCTGATCTCCGCCTTCGTCTCGCTGACGCTGACGCCGATGCTCTGCGCGCGCTGGCTGAAGCAGCGACCGGAAACCGCCGGCCGCAGCGGCGAGGAGATGGACGACGAGGCCATGGTGCGCAGCCGACAAGGCTTGTTTGGTCGCCTCACCCGTGGCTACGAACACGCGCTGAACTGGGTGCTCGGTCATCAGACGCTGACGCTGCTGTTGGCGGTCGCCACCCTGGGCGTCACCGCCCTGCTGTTCATCGCCACGCCCAAGGGGCTGTTCCCGGTGCAGGATACCGGCGTCATTCGCGGTATCACCACGGCGACGCAATCGACCTCGTTCGAGGCGATGTCGGCTCGCCAGCAGCGACTGGTCGATCACCTGCTGAAGGACCCTGCCGTCGAGAGCATCTCGTCCAGTGTCGGCATCGACGGCACCAACACCACGCTCAACAGCGGCCGCCTCTCGATCAACCTCAAGCCGCTGGGCGAACGCGGCGACCTGGACAGCATACTGGCGCGGTTGCGCGACGAGAGCCACGACATCCCCGGGCTGACCCTGTCGCTGCAGCCGGTGCAGGATCTGACGCTGGAAGACACCATCAGTCGCTACCCCTATCAGTTCGCCCTGACCCAGGGCGACCGCGCGGCGCTGAACGACGACGCCGCACGGCTGCTCGCGGCCCTCGAACGCTCCCCCGCCATCGCCAGCGTCAGCAACGACGTTCAGAACGAAGGGCGCAAGCTCGAGGTGACCATCGACCGCGACCGCGCCGGCCGGCTCGGGATCAGCGTCGCCGATATCGACGATGCGCTCTACGACGCCTTCGGCCAGCGCCTGATCTCGACCATCTTCACCCAGGCCAGCCAGTACCGGGTGGTGCTAGCCGCCAGCGCCACCGACAACGACGGACCGCGGGCCCTGTCGCGTCTCTACGTTGCCAACGACGACGATGAGCTGGTGCCACTGTCGACCCTGGTGACCCTGGCCGAACGCACCACCCCGCTATCGCTGCAGCGCCAGAACCAGTTTCCTTCGGCGCTGATGTCGTTCGCCGTCGCCGACGGCCACTCGCTGTCGGAGGCCTTCGAGGCCGTCGATCGGGCGGCGGCGGACACGCTGAGCGACCAGACTGCGCTCTCCTACCGCGGCTCGGCGTTGGCCTACACCGACTCCACCGGCGACACCCTCTGGCTGATCCTGGCCGCCATTGTCACCATGTATATCGTGCTGGGGGTGCTCTACGAGAGCTACATCCACCCGCTGACGATCCTGTCGACGCTGCCTTCCGCCGCCATCGGTGCCCTGCTGGCGCTTCAGATCGGCGGTTACTCGCTCGGCCTGGTGGCGGTCATCGGCATCATCCTGCTGATCGGCATCGTCAAGAAGAACGCCATCATGATGATCGACTTCGCGCTGGAGGCGCAGCGCGAGCGCGGCATGTCGGCGGCGCAGGCGATTCATACCGCGGCGCTGCTGCGTTTCCGGCCGATCATGATGACCACCTTCGCCGCACTGCTCGGTGCCATGCCGCTGATGTTCGCCAGTGGCTACGGTGCCGAGCTCCGCCAGCCGCTGGGTGTCACCATGGTCGGCGGGCTGCTGTTCAGCCAGTTGCTGACACTGTTCACCACGCCGGTGATCTATTTGTTCTTCGACCGCCTCGCGGGACGCTTCGGCCGGACCCGGCGCCACGACGATGAGCACGACGAACGTGATGCGCCGAGTCGTGACGGAGAGACTCGTGACGGAGCATCGCCGTGAGCCTGTCGGCGCCCTTCGTCCGCCGGCCCGTCGCCACCATCCTGCTGGCGCTGGCCATCGTGCTGCTGGGCTCTCTCGCCTACGAGCGGCTGCCGGTGGCACCGCTGCCCAACGTATCGTTCCCGACCATTCTGGTATCGGCGAGCCTGAGCGGGGCCAATCCGGAAACCATGGCATCGACGGTGGCGACACCGCTGGAGCGCTCGCTGGGGCGTATCCCCGGGATCACCCAGATGACCTCGTCGAGTTCCGACGGCTCCACCAGCGTGGTCATCCAGTTCGATCTCGACAAGGACATCAACGTGGCCGCGCAGGAGGTCCAGGCCGCGATCAACGATGCCCAGCCGCTACTCCCCAGTGCCATGACCAGCCGGCCGCACTTTCGCAAGCTCAACCCGGCCTCGGCACCGGTGATGATCCTGTCACTGACCTCCGACACCCTTCCCACCAGCGAGCTCTATCGCCTCGCCGACAGCAAGATCGCACCGCCCATCGCCCAGGTACCCGGCGTCGGCGACGTCAACGTCGGCGGCAGCTCATCCCCGGCGGTCAGGGTGTCGATCGATCCGCGCAAGCTCAACCACGCCGGTATCGCGCTGGACGCCGTAGCCGGTGCCCTGCGCGCGGCGACGACACAGTCGCCCACCGGATTCGTGCAGACCGTCGAGCACCGCTGGGAGGTCCAGACCGACTCCCAGTTGCTGAAGGCGAGCGACTACAGCCAGATCGTGATCGCCAAGGGCGACGACGGCTCGCTGATGCGCCTCGGTGACGTGGCCAGGATCGTCGACGGCGTGGAAGATCGCTACAACGTCGGCTTCCAGAACGATCTACCTGCCGTGCTGCTGGTGATCAGCAGCGCCAGCGGCGCCAACATCATCGATACCATCGCCGGCGTCAGGGAGCGCCTCGACGAGGTGCGCAGCCTGCTGCCGCAGAACGTCAACCTCAGCGTGCAGCTCGACCGGGCCCCCGGCATCCAGGCATCGCTGCACGAAACCCAACTGACGTTGCTGCTGGCCGTCGTGCTGGTGGTACTGGTGGTATTCCTGTTCCTGCGCAATGCCCGCGCCACGATCATTCCCAGTGTCGCGATTCCGGTGTCGCTGATCGGCACCTTCGCGATGATGTGGGCGTTCGACTTCTCGTTGGACACCCTCTCGCTGATGGCGCTGATCGTCTCGATCGGTTTCCTGGTCGACGACGCCATCGTGGTGGTGGAGAACATCGCCCGACATATCGAGCGGGGCGTCAAGCCGTTCGAGGCCGCGCTGCTCGGCGCCAGGGAAGTCGGCTTCACGGTCACCGCGATGAGCGTGTCGCTGGTGGCGGTGTTCATCCCGCTGCTGCTGCTTGGCGGCTTCATCGGCCGGATGTTCCACGAATTCGCGGTGACACTGTCGCTGGCCATCGGGGTGTCGTTGCTGGTGTCGCTGACGCTGACGCCGATGCTGTGCGCCCGCTGGCTGAAGCCGCATCCGGAACGCCAGCGTCAGCCCCGCTGGGAGCGCTTCCTGATCGCCATTGGCCACGCCTTCGTGCGCGGCTACGCCAGAACCCTGGACATCGCACTCAAGCACCGCCGTTTGACGCTGCTGTCGCTGGTCGCCGTAATCGTGCTCAACGGTTATCTCTATACCGCTGTCGACAAGGGATTCATCCCGGATCAGGACACCGGACGCCTGCTCGGTACCATGCGCGGCGACCAGGCGCTGTCGTTCGACGCCGTCTCGGACAAGCTCGGCCAGGTGCGCGAGCGGCTGCAAGCCGATCCCGCCGTCGCCAGCGTACTGGGGTTCATGGGTAGCGGTGGTCCAGGCCGCGGCGGCTCCTCGGCGACGCTGTTCATCACCCTCAAGGCCGACCGCCAGGCTTCGACCCAGGCGATCGGCAACCGCCTGATGGCCAGCCTGCAGGGGCTGACCGGGGTCAGCACCTTCATGTTCCCGCTGCAGGATATCCGCATCGGCGGACGCTCCAGCAGCGCTTCCAAGTACGAGATCACGCTCAAGAGCGACGACCTCGAGCTGCTGGGCGACTGGTCCAGGAAGGTCCAGCAGGCGATGCAGCAGGTCGACGGCATCACCGGGGTCGACAGCGACAACCGCGGCGATGGCCTGGCCGCCAGGCTAATCGTGGACCGGGACACAGCCTCGCGCCTCGGCGTGGACATGAGCACCATCGACACGGCCCTGGGTAACGCCTTCGCCCAAAGCAAGGTGGTGAGCCTCTACGATGCCGACGAACAGCGCTACGTGGTGATGGAGGTGGGTGCCCCCTACCGGCAGGCCCCAGATGCCATCGGCGACCTCCATGTCAGCGCCAGCGACGGCGAGATGATCCCGATCTCGGCGTTCAGCCATGTCGAGCGCAGCACCACCCCGGTAACGGTCAATCACCAGGGGCAGTTCGCCGCCTCGACGGTCTCGTTCAATCTGGAGGAGGGCGTGTCGCTGGGCGAAGCGACCGCGCGCATTCGCCAGGCCGTCGATGCGCTGCACCCTCCCACGGCCCTCCAGGTCGACTTCGAGGGCAGCGCCGGCACCTTCCAGAGCGGTATCGAAGCGATGCCGTGGTTGATCCTCGCCGCGCTGGTGACGGTCTATCTGGTGCTGGGCATTCTCTACGAGAGCTACATTCACCCGATGACCATCCTGTCGACGCTGCCCTCCGCCGGGGTCGGTGCCCTGCTGGCGCTGATGGCGCTGGACACACCCTTCACCCTGATTGCGCTGATCGGCATCATTCTGCTGATCGGTGTGGTCAAGAAGAATGCGATCATGCTGGTGGACTTCGCCGTCGTCTGCGAACGCGACCAGGGCATGCCCCCGCAGGAGGCGATTCGCCACGCCGCACTGGTCCGCTTCCGGCCGATCATGATGACCACCCTCGCCGCGCTGCTCGGCGCCCTGCCGCTGCTGCTCGGCACCGACGAGAATGCCGGCCTGCGCGCGCCGCTAGGGATCACTATCATCGGCGGACTGATCGTCAGCCAGATCCTGACGCTCTATACCACCCCGGTGGTCTATCTTTATCTCGACAGGCTTCATCGCCGACTGCGACCAAGCCAGATCGGCTCGGAACGTGCCAGCGAGGCGTGAGTTTCGGTAGCCGGCAAGCGCCGGCTGCGGGGCGGCATTGAGGTGGCTCCGGCCCGCACGCCCTTCTTGTCGCCCGTGGCTCGTCGCCCTTAGTCCATGCGTGGTTTGTGGCTAGCGCGACGCTAGCCCAAAGGATAAGCACGCCGGCCTAGTCAGCCGGCGTGCGATCCGCTAGTCTGAAAACCAAATTCAAACGCTCGTCTGAATTCTTCGTTTCCCCCTCTCGGAGTTCGTCATGATCACACTGCTGCTCATCGTCCTGGCCGTCATTGGCTGTCTGGTCGTCATGCGTCGCGAGGCCGGCGCACTCGCGGCACTGGCCGTACTCGCCGTGTTGGGTGTCGTCGGGCTGGCACTGGGCGCCGGCATCATCGGTACGCTGTTGCTGATCGCGGCGATCGGCGTTGCCGTCTGCGGCGTCAAGCCGATTCGTCGGCTGTGGCTGTCGCCGCGCCTGTTCGCGCTGTTCAAGAAAATCGCTCCGCGGGTCTCCGAGACCGAGCGGGTCGCTCTCGATGCCGGCACCGTCGCCTGGGATGGCGAGCTGTTCAGCGGCCGGCCCGACTGGCAGCGCCTGCTCGACTTCGACAATGCCGGGCTGAGCGAGGAGGAGCAGGCCTTCGTCGACCACCAGTGCTCCGTCGCCGCCGGCATGTGCAACGCCTGGGAGATCGCCCGCGAGCGCGCCGACATGCCGGAGGCGCTGTGGGCGTACCTGAAGAACGAGCGCTTCTTCGGCATGATCATCCCCAAGGCCTACGGCGGCCTGGGGTTCTCTGCCAAGGCGCAGTCCGCCGTGCTGCAGAAGCTCGCCTTCAACGAAACCCTGATGAGCACCGTCGGCGTGCCCAACTCGCTGGGCCCCGGCGAGCTGCTGCTGAAGTACGGTACCGAGGCGCAGAAGGATCACTACCTGCCGCGCCTCGCCGATGGTCGCGACATCCCCTGCTTCGCCCTGACCGGTCCCCGCGCCGGCAGTGACGCCACCTCGATCCCGGATGTCGGCATCGTCTGCCGCGGCATGCACGACAGCAAGGAAGTCCTGGGGTTGAAGCTGACCTTCGAGAAACGCTGGATCACCCTGGCGCCGATCGCCACCGTGGTCGGTCTGGCCTTCCGCATGTTCGACCCGGACAACCTGCTGGAGCGCGGCGAGAGCGACATCGGCATCAGTTGTGCGCTGATCCCGCGTGACACCGAGGGCATGGAGATCGGTCGCCGTCACCATCCGATCGGCAGTCCGTTCATGAACGGTCCGATTCGTGGCAAGGACGTGTTCATCCCGCTCGATTACCTGATCGGCGGGCTCGACATGGCCGGCCAGGGCTGGCGCATGCTGGTCGAGTGTCTCTCGGTGGGCCGCTGCATCACCCTGCCCTCGGGTGCCGCGGGCATCGGGCGCTATGCGGTGGGCTGGAGCGGCGGATTCACTCGTATCCGCCGCCAGTTCAACATCGCCGTGGCGGACATGGAGGGTGTACAGGAGCCACTGGCGCGTATCGCGGCCAAGGCCTACATCTCCCAGGCCGCGGTGATGCAGACCGCCAATACCATCGATCACGGCGTCAAGCCGGCGGTGCCATCGGCGATTCTCAAGAGCCAGTTGACCGAGTTCCAGCGCGACGTGCTGGCCGACGCCATGGATGTCCACGGCGGCCGCACGGTGACGCTGGGCCCTCGCAACTATCTCGGTATCGGCTACAGTGCCAACCCGGTCTCGATCACCGTCGAGGGCGCCAATATCATGACCCGCAACCTGATGATCTTCGGTCAGGGCGCGATCCGCTGCCATCCCTATGTCCTCGAGGAGCTGGCGGCCAAGGATGCCAACGATTTCGAGGCCTTCGATCGGTTGTTCTTCCGCCACATCGGGCTGATCTTCGGCAACGGCGCCCGCGCCTTCACCCAGGCCCTGGGCCTCGGCAAGCCGAACGTCCCGTTCGATGCCATCGCGGCACCTTATGCCCAGGATGCCGCGCGGCTCTCTTCCGCCTTCAGCCTGTGTGCCGACGCCGCCATGGCCAGCCTCGGCTCCAAGCTCAAGCAGCGCGAGATGATCTCGGCGCGTCTAGGCGACGTGCTCTCCAATCTCTACCTGCTGTCGATGGTGCTCAAGCAGTGGCACGAGACCGATCGTGTCGACAACGAGGCGGCGCTGTTCCACTACAGCTGCCGGTTGTTGCTGAACCGTGCCGAGCAGGCGCTGGTCGACCTGTTCGACAATCTGCCCAATCGCGCCCTGGGCAATACGCTGTCGTTCGTCACCCAGCCGCTGGGGCGCCGCTGGCACAAGCCGCAGGATACGCTGACGCGCGAGATCGCCAAGGCGATCTCCACGGACAGCGCGCTGCGCCACAAGCTGACGAGCAATACCTGGGATAGCTGGGAGGAGGGTCAGAAGGAGAACGCGCTGGCGCGCTACAATGCCCTGCTGGCCAACGCCGAACGGGCCGAGACGATCTATCGCACGCTCAACAAGGCGCGGGTCAAGAAAGCACTGCCCGAGGTCGCGTTGCATCCCGAGCAGTGGATCGATGCCGCCCACGAAGCCGGGCTGCTCAACGATGAGGATGCCGCCTTCATGCGTGCCCACGAGAAGGAAGTCCTGGAGATGCTGACGGTAGACGATTTCGCCTTCGATGCCTTCGTCACACGTCGGGAAAAGAGAGAGACTTCAGGAATCGAGAACGAGGCCACCGCCTAGCGGCGCGGCCGGCGTGATCGGCAAGACGAAGAAGCCCCCGTNNACGGGGGCTTCTTCGTCTGGTCACCACCCTGGCGGCTACTGCCCCAGGACCTGCAGCTGCACGTCGGCGGCACCGTCCTGAATCATGCCGAGTTGCTCAGCAGCCTTTCGCGAGAGGTCGATGATGCGGCCATCGACGAAGGGGCCGCGATCGTTGATACGCACCACCGTGCTTTCGCCGGAATCCAGCGCGGTCACCTTCACCCGGGTGCCGAAGGGCAACGTCTTGTGGGCCGCCGTCATCGCCTGGCTGTCGTAGGGCTCGCCACTGGCCGTCAGCCGCCCTTCGAAGTAGGACGCATAGAACGTCGCTTCGCCCAGCCGCTTTTTCCCGATCGATTGCACCGAGTGCGCCTGCTCATCACCAGAGACTGCGCCGGGGTCGTTACCCATCGCCTTCTTCGACTTGGCAATGGATTTCGCCCCCGCCTTGGCGCTGGTCGCTGTCGACGCGGGTTGCCTGGATGAGGGGGAGTCCCACCCAGGCGGATGCGGGTTCGTTGCACAGCCCGCCAGCAGGATCGACATCAGCGCGGCAGCGAGAAGCCTCTTTCGGGACTGGAGCCGGCTGGGCGACCCCGGCATGGCGTCGGCGGAATCGGTCGTCATCGTTCGGATACCTGATGTCATCTGACCATGGCGTAGTGCTGGATTCGACAATCATAATCGAAGATCGGCTCACGATAGCGGCCAAATGAGCAAAATCAAGGGAATTGCCGTTACCATGACGACCAGCGACAGCGGCAGCCCGAGCTTCCAGTAGTCCCGGAAGTGATAACCCCCAGGGCCCATGACCAAGGTATTCGACTGGTGGCCGATCGGCGTCAGGAAGGCGCACGACGCGCTGACGGCCACCGCCATCAGGAACGGGTCGAGGGAGACTCCGAGGCCACTGGCGAGACTGGCGGCGATCGGCGCCATCAGCAGTGCCGCGGCGGCGTTGTTGATCACGTTGGAGAGCAGCAGCGTGATCGCGAACAGCGCCACCAGCGTGACAACCGGCGGCCAGCCGCTGCCCAGCGCCATCATGCCATCCGCCACCATCTGGGCGCCCCCGCTGGTCTCCAGCGCCGTTCCCACCGGCAACATCGCCGCCAGCAGCACGATCACCGGCCCCTCGATGGCGTCGTAGCCCTCACGCAGCGGCAGCACGCCCAGCGCCAGCGTGACCAGCGCCGCCAGCGCCAGCGCGATCGCCGCCGGCAGCAGGTCGAACATCATCGCCCCGATGGCGACCGCAAAGATCGCGACCGACAACAGCAGCTGACGCGGACGCCCCAACGACAGCTTGCGGCTGGCCAGCGGCAGGCACCCCAGCGCCGCCAGGCTCTCGCTGAGCCCATTCTCATCCCCCTGCAGCAGCAATACGTCTCCTGGCTGGAAACGCACCTCCCGTAGCCGTTGCTTCAGTCGTGTCCCATCCCTCGAGACCGCGACCAGGTGAAGCCCATGCTGATCAAGCAGTCGCAGTTGCGCCACCGTTCGCCGCGTCATCATCGAATCGGTGCGCACCACCGCCTCGACCAGTTGCAGGTCTTCCGTGTCCAGCTTGGGCGCCTCGGTGGAGTCGGTTCCGTCGGCGTCCCGATCATGGGCGCCGATGGTCAACCCGGCCTTGTCCTCCAGTTGCTTGAGATCGTCGGGATCCGCCTCGAGCAGCACGATGTCGCCGGCCTGCAGGGTGCCGAAGAAGCGGCTGCCGGCGAGCTGCTCACCGTCCCGGACGACGCCAAGGACCGGTACCGGCTCGTCGCAAACCTCGCGCAGCTGGCGTAGCGTCCAGCCTGCCGCCTTGGACTCCTCCCCGACCGTCAGCTCGCTCAGGTAGGCCGAGGTCTCGAACAGCTCGTCGGCTGAGGCCTGCCCTTGCCGCCGCGGCGTCAGGCGCCACCCCAGCAGCACCATGAACGCCAGACCGGCCAGCGCGACGCCACCGCCCACGGGAGCGAAATCGAACATCCGGAAGGCGCTCTCCCCCTGGCTGGCACGGAAGGCGCTGATGATAATGTTGGGCGGCGTACCGATCAGCGTGATCAGTCCACCCAGCAATGAGCCGAAAGCCAGCGGCATCAGCAGCAGCGATGGCGAGGTGCCGTGCTCGCGGGCGACGCGAACCGCCACCGGCAGCAACAGCGCCAGCGCGCCGACGTTGTTCATGACGGCGGACAGCAGGATGACCGTGGTGGTCAGCACCGCCAGTTGCCAGATCGGCTGGCTCCCCGCCTTGAGGGTCTTCTCCGCGATCCAGTCGACGACGCCGGAGTGTTCGAAACCGCGGCTGAGCACGAGTACCGCCGCCACCGTGATGATCGCCGGATGGCCGAAGCCGGAGAACGCCTCGTCCGCCGGGACGACCCCCAGCAGCACGCAGGCCAGCAGTGCGGCCATGGCCACCAGATCGTAGCGGAACCGCCCCCAGACAAAGGCCGCCAGCGTCAACGCCAGTATGAGGAAGACCCAATATGCATCCTGCATCGACACACTCCTTGTGCGAACGAAGGCCACCCGGACCGAAAAAGCCGACGCCGCGTGATCGCGGCGTCGGCTTCGATATCATACGACAAAGTGCGCGGGCTTTACGGAATCAGAATCGTCGATCCCGTGGTCCGGCGGGACGCCAGCGCCTCCTGCGCCTTGCCGGCTTCGTCCAGCGTGAAGCGCTGGGCGATATCGACCTTGACCTTGCCGCTTTCGAGCATGTCGAACAGGTCGAGACACATTTCCTCGAAGCGCTCGCGCGTGTCGGCGTAGCCGTTGAGGCTGGGCCGGGTCAGGTAGAGCGACCCCTTCTGGTTGAGGATGCCCACGTTGACGCCGTCGACGGCGCCGGACGCATTGCCGAAGCTGACCATCAGCCCCCGCGGCGCCAGGCAGTCGAGCGAAGTGGTCCAGGTGTCCTTGCCGACGGAGTCGTACACCACCGGCACCATCGCACCGCCAGTCAGCTCGCGAACGCGTTCGACCACGTTCTCCTCGCGATAATTGATCGTCGCCCAGGCGCCGTTCTTCTTCGCCAGCTCGGCCTTCTCGGCGGAACCGACCGTGCCGATCACCTTGACGCCCAGCGCCTTCGCCCATTGACAGGCGATCGAACCGACACCGCCCGCGGCAGCGTGGAAGAGGATGGTCTCGCCCCCTTCCAGCGGGAACGTCTGACGCAACAGATACTGGGTGGTCAGCCCCTTGAGCATGGCGGCCGCGGCGGTCTCGAAGGGAATGTCCTCCGGCAGTTGGACGACCTTGTCCGCTGGCAGCACGTGGTATTGCGAATAGGCGCCAAGGGGACCCTGGGCATAGGCGACACGATCTCCCTCTTCGAGATGGGTCACGCCCTCGCCGACGGCGTCGATCACCCCGGCACCCTCTGTCCCCAGCCCGGACGGCATGGCCGGCGCCGGATAGAGGCCGGTGCGGAAATAGATATCGATGAAGTTGAGACCGATGGCGTGGTTCTTGACCCTGACTTCTCCCGCCTTGGGTTCGGCCGGCTCGACCTCGACGGTCTCGAGGACTTCGGGGCCGCCGGTGCGGGCGAACTGAATGCGCTTGGCCATGACGTTTCCTTGTTGGGCTGGTGACTCTCGGTCTGTCATCCAAGCGCCATTCCCGGAGCGGGTCAAGTCGCCGGGCGAGCCCACGTCAGGATCGAACGCTGTCAGGCGATGTTCGAATAGCGCTCCAGGGCGGCGACGAAGCGTGACTTGTAGGCCTCGAACGTCTCCGGCTCCTGCTTGAAGGTGCGCACGATACCATCGCCATTGAAGCGCACCACGCTAGGCAGCACACCGTTCACCGGGGTCGGGTGGAGCGGGCCCAGACCGATACGCAGGCCCCCCTCGCCGTCGACCCAGCGCTCGATGCCGCAGCGTCGGAAGAACGCCTCGCCCGCCTCGTCGGCGGCCGTCACGCGTAACGGGGCCTTCTCCGCCAGTGTCTTGACCAGATGCCGACTGTGCCGGGTGTCGCCCTTGCCCTCCGGCGTCGACAGCATGCCCACCTCCATGGTCCCGCCGTCGACATCGGACGAGATCAGGGCCAGACACAGCACGGTGCCGTCATCCTCGGTCAACGCGAACAAGCGCGCCGCCTCCTGCTCGAACAGCACGCCCTGGGTGCCGGCGAAGGTCACCAACGGCGCCAGCCCCGCCTCCTGGCCGTAGACGCTGGCACAGAGTTTGGCGAGGCAGGCTTCGCGGATCTCGGGATTCTTGACGTGGACGACCTTCATGATGCTTCTCCTGACTGGTTGCCTCTTGGCGCACTGCCGGTGGCTTCGGCCGGTGTGACGTGCTGCCGGCGGGTTCGGGCCGGTGTAGCAAGCCGCGCAGCCTAGCATAATCTCCCCAGGCGGGCCCGCCTTGGCCCCGGGGCGAGGTTCGAGTCAGCAGCTCATGCAGGCTCTCGCGGCTTGATCAGCGGACACGCCTGACAGTATTCCGATGGGCGGGTGGCCTTGAAATAGAGACAACAAGTCCGGCGAAAGCGGACCGAACCGTCGTCGTCCGATCGGGTGCGCGGGTGGAAAAATCGCGCCAGGGGATTGAAATCGAGTCCGAAAAGCGACGGCTGGGCGGTGAGCAAAAAACCATAATCCGCCTCTCGGCGCTGTCTCGTGAGAGCATCCCCTACGCCGCTCAGCCGGCGTTCGTAGAGCGAATAGACCCTGACCGCCAGGTTTTCCCACAGGATGCGTTCCGGTACGCCCCCCACATCCTGAAGCGTGCGCCATAGCGGTGCGACCGTCTGCGCGAACAGCACATGCAGGATCTCCCGGCGAGCGCGGTGGCGTCGCGAGGCCGCCAACGCCTCGCTCTCGAGCGTCCACAGTGGCAACGACGACGTCCACAGGCCATCGTCGTGCGAATATTCGATGATGCAATTGGCGGCGGAAAGATCGAGCCTGCGATCGCAGACCGACAGGGCGTATAGCGGTGCGCCGGTAAGCAGGAAGGCCAAGCGTTTCGACAGCAACGATGCCGTCGTGCGCCGCTCGGGGGATCCCATCACCGGTCCCAGATGATCGAGCAGTTCGCGACAGCGCCCGGGATCGAGAAAATCGGCTACGTCCAGCGAGCGCGAGTCCGCCCGTTCGGCCGACTTCAAGCGCAGCGGGCCTGCCAGGTAGCGCCAATCCGCAGGATCGAAACCGTGGGTGCGGGACGCCTCGCTCATGTCCCCTCCCGCCTGGCGAACGGAATGCACAGCGGCGTATGGAAATAGGGGTCATCGATCACCTGGCAATCGAGCTGGAAGATCTCCTTGACCCGCTGGCGGGTGATCACTTCGTGGGGCGTGCCCTGCGCGTGGATCCGGCCATCGCGCAGCGCCACGATATGATCGGCGTAGCGACAGGCCAGGTTGAGATCGTGAAGCACCATGACGATGGTCTTGCCCGACACTTGGTTGAGACTCGCAAGCAACTCCAGCACCTCCATCTGATGAGCGAGGTCGAGAAAGGATGTCGGCTCGTCGAGCAGCATCAAGGGCGTATCCTGGGCCACCGCCATGGCGATCCAGGCACGCTGGCGCTGCCCCCCGGAGAGCGTGTCCACGCTGCGGTGGGCATCCCCCAGCAGGTCGGTGCGTGACAGCGCTCGCTCCACCTGCCGCTCATCCTCTTCGGACCATTGGGCGCGCCAGCTCTGATGCGGATGGCGTCCCAGACTCACCAGTTGGCGGACCGTGATCCCTTCCGGGGCCACCGGGTGCTGCGGCAACAGCGATAGCGTCCGTGCCACGATCCGGGTTGGCTGGCGATGAATATTCTTGCCATCCAGCGCGACACCGCCCTGCCAAGGCGTCAACAGTCGGGCCAGAGCTTTCAGCAACGTGCTCTTGCCGCAGCCATTGCTGCCCACCAGCACCGATATCTTGCTCTCAGGCAGTTCCAGCGAGAGATGACGCAGAATGGCCTGACGCTGGTAGCCCAGCGTGAGATCGTTCGCGGAGAGCATCGCCATGGATCAACGCACCTGTCGGATCAGCAACATCAGAAAGAACGGCGCGCCAATGGCCGCCACGAAAATCCCCGCCGGTAGATCCAGCGGCAGAAATAGCGTCCGCCCCACCAGGTCCGCCAGCATGACCACGATCGCGCCAGCAGCGATCGCCATCACGATCTGCGCCGCGCCCGGCACGGGCACCAGACGTCTGGCAAGGTGCGGGGCAATGAGACCCACGAACGCGATTGCCCCGCCCCAGGCCACGGCCAGTCCGGCAATTACCGCCGCCAGCAGCGTGAGCGCACCCCGCATCCGCTGCACGCGTACCCCGATGCCGACCGCCAGGGCGTCGTCGACCGCCGCCAGCAACGCGTACCGCACCAGCGGTGCCATCGCGACGAGCGCCAGGGCGAGACCGATAGAGAGACGCGCGACCTCGGACCAGTTGCCGCCGTATACGCTCCCGGTCAGCCACACGTAGGCCGACAGCGTGGTCGAAAACGGACTGGAAACCAGCAGAAACGTGGTGGCCGCGGTCAGCAGTGCAGAGAGCCCGATTCCCATCAGCACCAGCCGTAACGGCGTCACACCCTGCTGCCAGGCCAGCCAGTACACGATGCCGACCGCCATCAAGGCGCCCCCGGCCGCCGCCAACGGAAGCCAGGCATGGCCCAGGTCGGCGGCCAACAGCGAGAAATAAGCCACGGCGGCGGCGCTGGCACCGCTGGTCACGCCCAGGGTATCCGGCGATGCCAAAGGGTTGCGCATGACCTGCTGCAACAGCCAGCCGGAAAGCGCCAGCGCCCCGCCCACCAGCGCCGCCAGCAGGGTCCGCGGCAAACGCAGTTGCCAGACGATCAGTCCCGTGTCGCTGAGCGGCGCCGACAGCGCGGCCAGCAACTCAGGCGGCGTCAACGCTATCTTGCCCAGCGACAGGCAGCCCGCCAGCGCCACACCCACCACTCCCCAGGCCATCACCACGCGCCACCATGGACGCCATACGATAGCTCGCGAGAATCGGCCCAACCTCAGCGCCTGGATCTCAGCCATGGCGGACGCCCTGCCGTCTTACCAGCAGCATGAAAAACGGGGCACCGACCAACGCGGTCATCACACCCAGCGGTACCTCACCGGGCGGGATCAACGTCCGCGCGGCGATATCGGCACACAGCAGCAGGACGGCGCCGATCAATGCGGCCAACGGGAGCCAATGGCGATGATCCGGCGTCGCCAGACGCCGCGCGATGTGAGGCACGATCAGACCGACGAAGGCAATATTGCCCGCCATGCTGACCGAGGCCCCCGCCAGCAGCACGATCAGCGTGATCGATGCCAACTGCAGACGCCTCACGGATACCCCGGCGCCCACGGCGACGGCCTCCCCGGCCGCCAGCACGTTCCATTGGCGTAGCCAGGGCACGCAAGCCAGTAGTGCCACCAGCGCCAGTATCAGCATCGGCCAGGTGTCCGTGAGCGGCCGGCCGGCGACCGAGCCGGCAAGCCAGAAGAGTACCGAATCCAGGCCCTGCTGATCGACCACCAGAAGCGCCTGACTGAAGGCATGGAACAGCGCTGTCAATGCCGCGCCGGCCAGCAGCAGCCGCAGCGGCCCGGCGGTTGGACCTCGACGCATGGCAAGGCTCCATACCAGCGCGACCGCCAGCGCCGCACCGACAAACGCTCCCAGGTTGGCCACCGCTGCCGGCAAGCCACCTCCCATCGTGGCAAGGGCGACGACGGCGAACAGCGCGCCGGCGTTGACCCCCAGCAGGCCGGGTGCGGCCAGGGGGTTGCGTGTCAACGTCTGCATGATGCCACCCGCCACCCCGAGGCTGGCCCCGACCACCGCGGCCAGCAGCGTCCGCGGCAGCCGTGTGGTACGAATCAGCAGATCATCGACATTGGTCGGCGACGGCGACCAGAGCGCGTGCCATAGCTCGCCGAAGCCAAACCACTGCGGCCCGGCCGTCAGGCTGACCGACATCACCAGCACGAGCGACAATACGATTAGACCCGGCGCGACCCAGGACCGCGCGCGCGTCGATTCCAGACTGACATCGCCACTCATGTCCGCCCCCGCCGCTCAGCGCCCGTCAACCAGGCGTCGATGTCGTCGAGCATGGCGAAAACGCCCAGGATGCCTCCGGAAAGGCTCCAGTCGATGGCATCGATTTCCCAGACTTCGCCCTGTCTCGGCGCGGCCATCCGCTGCCATAGCAGGTGGGCCCTCAATCGACGGTAGTGTTCCGCCACGGCGGCACCGCGACCGTGACGCATGACGAAGAACACGTCGGCGTCCAGCGCCGGCAGGCCCTCGACGCCGCTCAACTTGAGCGAGACGCCGGAAAGATCACGCTGCACATCGTTCCAGCGAAAACCCAATGCGGCCAGAACCGATCCGCCGAAGCTCTCGGCGAGATAGCTGCGCACCTCATTGGCCCGGATGTCGAGCAGGGACACCGTCACCGGCCAGCGCGCCCCGAAATGCTCGCGCAGGCGCCGACGCAACCGCGACAGCCGCCGCGTGAGTCGGGTCGACAACGCCGCCGCGTTCGCCTGCCTGGACAGTGCCTCCCCCATCACCGTCAGCGTCTCCCGATAGCGGTAGATTTCATCGAACATCACCACCGGCGCCAATTGGGAGAGCAGCGGTTCGATGCGCTGGTGACGAAAGCGCGACGCCACGATCAGGTCGGGCCCGAGCAGCGCGATGTCCTCGAGACTCGGCTGGGTCTCGAGGCCAACCAGGGTGGCCCCCGACAGCGCCGAGCGCAGGTAAGGATAGATCGGCTTGTCGAGCCAAGACTCGACGACCCCGACCGGTAACACCCCCAGCGCGACCGCCGTATCCGTAGCGCCCTGAAATAGCGTCACGATGCGTGGCGCGGACGCGTCGCGCTTGTCGCCTGCGGCGAATGCCACACCGGGCGCCACCCCCAGGGCCAGTGCCATGACCAATAACTCGCGCCGCGTCATCGGGCCCTTGCCTGCCATCGATCCCCAGGACCCGGTCGCTTGCCGCGCCATTGATTAAAAGTCGACACTGTAGCCCACGGACAGCGTCCGTCCGCGCCCCGCGAAATAGCGATCGTTCATGTAGTCGGCATTGGGGCTGTCGAGCGCGCTCTGGGAGTAGTAGGTGATGTACTGCTTGTCGAACAGGTTGGCGATGCCGACGTTCAGTTCGCCCACCGGCAACTGGTAACCAACGGCAGCGTCGACCAGGGTGTAGCCATCGAAATCACGATCCCAGCCGTTGTCGCTGTCGTCGAAGTCCTTGTCGAAGGCGTGGTTGAGCTGCACGAAAGTCGTCCACAGTGGCGACCACTGGGCCGACCAGCTGGCGACGAGACGATCGGGAGAGACGTTCAGGCCATCCAGCTTGGCATCCAGCGTGCCATTGTTGTCGCTGTCATAGCGGCCCCGCATGTGGGAGTACGCCAGCTTGCCGGAATGCGCCTCGTTGAACTGGTAGCCCACCGAAGCCTCGATGCCATCGATCCGTGTCTCTTCACGCTGCATGACGAAGGCGTCGCCCTGCGTCGCGATTCGCGAACCGAAGTCGGAAGAGGAGACGTAGTAGCTCAACTCGGCGTTTAGTCGCCCGTCGTCGTAGCGCACGCCGGTCTCCACGTTGTCGGTCACGATGGGCCGCAGGTTCGAGAAGTTGTCGACCGACTGCCCGGGCGTGCTGATGCCACGCAGCACGCGCCCCACGTCGGGGATCACGAAGCCTTCGGAATAGTTGGCGAACAGGCTCCAGTGCTGAATCGGGCGCCATACCACACCGGCGTTGTAGAGCGTCTCCTCGAAGTCGGGCGAACCGCCCTCGACCTCGACACCGTTGTTCGCGGCAACGGTTCGGTAGCTGTCGATATCGAGCTTGGCATACTCGTAGCGCGCACCGGCTGAGAGCGTCAGCGAATCGATGGGACTGAAATCCACTTGCACGAATGGCGACAGATCGGTGTATTTCACCTTGGGTACATAGGTGCGACCCGTGCCCCACAGATACTGCTCGGTATCGTCACGCATGAGATCCAAACCGAGCGTGAGCTTGATGCGATCGTCCCAGAGGCCATCCTTGGTCAGCGACGTCTTGAGCCCGTATTTCTGCGTCTCCGCCATCGTCTGGTCGTAGAGCGTGCCCACCGGCGCGATGGCAGGGTCCTGGAACGACCCGGAATTGGTGGCCCCGAACAGCGATTCGTAGTCCTGGTAGAACGCCAGCACGTTCAGGTGCATGCCGGCCAGATCGTAGTCGTCCCAAGTGATACCGGTGGTCCAGACCCTGTTGTAGGGAGCGGCCCCTTCCGGCTCGTCACGCTTCGAGGTAGTGGGCACCCCGCTTGCACGATCGCCCGCGACGCTGACGTAGTGGTTCTGCCCCTCGAGGCGATAGTGATTGACGCTCAACTGCAGCCGCCGGTCATCGTCGAACCAGTAGGCGACCTTGCCGAACACGTCGTAGGCGTCGGAGTCCATCAGATCGCCCTGGGTATTGTCGACGCCGATGGGATCGCCGTCCCCATCCACGTAGCGCCCCTGGTCCTCGTAGCTCAGCGAGAAGAGGTAGTCGAGGGCGTCCTTGTTACCACTGAAACCATAGTTGGTGCGATAGCTGGTGGTGTCCCCGTTCAGCTCCGACGTCGGCGTGGTCACCTCGGCTTCGAAGTGCTGATTGAACGCGCCCGGCTCGGGACGCTTGGTGATCAGGTTGATGACGCCACCGGCCGCACCCAGGCCATTGGTGGCGTTCGCTCCCTTGATGACCTCGATATGGTCGATCATCGAGAAGTCGATGGTGTGCAGCTCGCGCCCGGTGGGGCGCAACGGGTTGGACTGTGGGATGCCATCGATCATGACCAGCGGCGCCCGCCCGCGCAGCGTCTCGCCACTGCCGCTCATCTTCTGGCGCGGGGGCGAATAGTCCGGCAGCAGGTTGCTGAGCATCTCCGACGAGTCAGAGGTGATCCGCTGCTGCTGCTCGAGCTCCTCGCGCGTGATCACGCGAATCACCTGCGGCGAGTTCTGTCGCTCGGCACCGGAGCGCGTCGCCGTGATGACCATCGTTTCGTTCGAGACGTCCGCCGTGGTGGAGGCGGCATCCGCCGCCAGAACCTGCGCAGCCGTGCCCCACCCCGCCGATATCAGCAACGTTCCCAGTACTACCCTCTCGCCGTTCATCCGCATGATCCGCCTCTCGCCGATTTTCTCGTCGTTATTTTTTCAACCCTCGCCCCAGGCCACTTCGCCGCGAGGGGAATGGCGGCGCATTATTGCAAACAATATGCAAAAGCACCAACCAACAATAACCATTCTCATATGAGAAGCGAGGACGGGATCACGCAATCGTCATCTTCATGGGCTAGTTTTCACGCCTGACGCCTCGGCATCGGGACGCTTGAACGTTTGCGGTTCTCGTCCCGACGGTTCACCTTGACGCCAGCCTCCGCGTAGCCGAAGGTCAACCCCTGGCGCGGCAGCCCATGGCCGCGTCGGTATCTCCCCGACGTGATCTGCAGCGCTTCGATGCGCCAGCGCCGCGGCAGGGGAGTTCTCTATCACTGGAACATGGATTGTGGCGGGTACCGCAGACGGTAATCGCCGGAGACCTCGACGCAATGACTCAGAGTGTGACCGCGCCAGCCAGCAAAGCCCCCCGTTACATCGCGCATCGCGGCCTATCCGCACGCGCCCCCGAAAATACCCTGGCGGCCGTGCAAGCGGCATACGACGCCGGTTGCGAGTGGGTCGAGCTGGACGTTCAGCTGCTTGGCGACGGTACCCCCGTGATCTGGCACGACGCAGGGATCAAGCGCTGTTCCGATGGCCGTGGCAAGCTGGTCAAGCTGGATGCCGAGAGCGCCGCCAAGCTGGATGCCGGCAGTTGGTTCGGCGCACAGTATCGGGGCGAGGCCATGGCGACCCTGGAAGCGATGCTGGCATTGATCCAGCGACTCGGCATGGGTCTCAATCTGGAACTCAAGGTCTGTCGCGGCCGCAACGCCATCGAACTGGTGCAAGCCGCCCTGCCTCCGACGCTGGAAGCCCTGCCGGCGGAGAAGCTGATCGTCTCCTCATTCGATCGTCACGCCCTCACGGCGGCACGGGCACTGGAATCCGATCCCGACCGCCTGCGTCTCGGCGTGCTCGACGACAAGGCCCCCAAGCGCTGGTGGCTGGAGACCGAGCGGCTTTCCGCCTACAGCCTGCACCTGGACTGGCGCAAGCTGAAGATCAAGCGGGCCCAGGAGATCGCCGACGAGGAGATCAAGCTGTTCTGCTACACCGCCAACGACCCGGTCACCTTCGAAAAGCTCTGGGACTGGGGCGTCGATGGCGTGATCAGCGATGATCCCACGCGTTTCGTCGTCCACGCGGGAGAGGCCGCCGCCCGCGCGTCGGAGACAAAAAGCGCCTGATACACCCGTCATTTAGAACCTTTGACGGCGCCTTCCCGGGCATAAGATGGGCACCATGCCCGTTTTCCAGGTCGCGAGCCGTTCATGAACCCATCCACGCTCATCGGCATCATCGCCAGCGCACTGCTGCTGGCGACCGTCGTGCTATTCACCGCTCAGGCCCCGAGCAGTTTCTTCAACCTGCCGGGGCTCGCGATCGTGCTCACCGGCACGCTGGCGGCCAGCTTCATCAGCTACCCGCTTCGGGAGATGCAGCGGCTGTGCCGCCAGATCGCCGTCGTGTTTCGACGCGAGCCCCAGGCCAGCGAGCTGGAGAGCGACCTCGAGCAGTTGATCGAAATGTCGCGCCACTGGAGCCGTGGCAATATCCGCGCCATCGAAGGCGCACTGGAGAGCACCACCAACCCTTTCCTGCGGACCGGCATACAGATGGTGATCGCCAACACCCGGGAGGAGGAGATCCGTGAAATGCTGCGCTGGCGCATGGTGCGGGTGAAGGCCAAGGAGCGCACCGAGGCGCAGATCCTGCGAACCATGGCGGTCTATGCGCCGGCATTCGGGATGCTGGGCACGCTGGTCGGACTGATCAACATGCTCGAGGTGATCCAGGCCGGCGACCTGGCGGTGATCGGCCCGCGTCTGGCGGTGGCACTGATGTCGACCTTCTACGGCATTCTGCTGGCCAACCTGTTGTTCAAGCCGATCGCGGTCAAGCTCGAACGCCGCACCGAGGCCCGGCTGATGGCCATGGCGCTGCTTCTCGAGGGGATCATGATGGTCAGCAAGCGTCGTCTGCCGGCGTTCATCGAGGAGGCGCTGAACACCTACCGTGCCGAACATCGCGACGAAATGCGCGACGCGCGACGCCCACAGCCCGCCGACGCCGCGGCCGAATCCGCATGAGCCTGGCCGCGATCTCCCCCGGCGGCCCCTTCTCCGACCTGCTGTTCGACGACGGCCCCTTCGACGACGCCGGCCGCAGCAGCGAGAGCGACTCCTGGCTGATGAGCTATCTCGACATGCTCATGCTGCTGATCACCTTCTTCGTGCTGATGCTGGCGCTCTACGGCGGCCAGCTCGTCGATCGCGACCTCGAGACGCCCGCGGTCACGGCCCTGCCGCTGCACGTGCCGGCGGTTCGCCCCCCGGCGCCTCTCCCCGCCGCGACCGTCGGCGACTTCTATCGCCCACCGCGACAGCTCGCCCCGGCGCCGCTGGCAAGTGATGTCGGCTTCTATTCGCCCGGCCCGGTCGCGGTCCCAGAAGAAAGGGTGGCCGAGGCACCGATGGTGTTCAGCGTGCCGCTGTTCGACCTGCCCGACGCCACGCCCGCAGCCGCACTGCCGCAGATCGACGGCGTCGAGGTCACCGCGATTCCCCACGGATTCAACCTGCGGATCCAGGATCACCTGCTCTTCGACAGCAGCGCCGTGGGGCTCAGCGACAGCGGTCGACAACTGGTCGAACGGCTGATCCCGACACTGCAGGCTTTCAACGGCACCATCTCGGTCGAAGGCCATACCGATAGCGTCCCGATCTCGACCCCGCGCTTCCCCTCCAACTGGGAGCTCTCGGCGGCGCGGGCCTCGGCGGTGGTGCGCGTGCTGCGGTTGGCCGGCATCGACGGCGACCGGCTACGGGCGATCGGCTACGCCTCGACCCACCCCCTGGCCAGCAACCACACCCCCACCGGTCGCGCCAGCAATCGCCGCGTGGAGCTGGTGCTTCAGGAAGCGAACTCGCCGACGCCGTGACGACTCGCCCCGAATCGCGGCGCCGCGAGCGCCGCCCCGCGCGGGAATTCCATCGGCCATCCCTGCCGATCCTGAATTCACTTGTGGGAAGGAAGCTGCGACAATCCGCCCCGTCGAGAGACGTGTGCACGGGAAGCGGGTGAGAACCCCGCACTGCCCCCGCAACGGTAATCGCGTTGGGAATATTGCATTTCCCTGGATACCACCGGGATGCGCCATCGAGCCATCCAGCCACTGTGATCCACCGGATATCGATTCGAAAGCGTTCGTGTCAAGGGAACGTCCGGGGTCATGGGAAGGCGTGTGTATCGGATGACCCGAGGGTCACCCCGCGAGAGTCCGGAGACCGGCGCGTTTCTCCTCACTGGTTGATGCGGAGGGCTCATCCAGTGACGACCCCACCTGCCCGAGGGCTCCGACGCCTGGGGCGGGTCTCGTCACGTCCGTCCTCCCATTGCGTTCTCGTCAGGATTCAGCCCCATCGGCCTCGCCCCACCAGCGGCGGTAGTCGATGGTGCCACGCAGTTGGGGATCACATCACATGCGTTACAAGAAAAGCGCCGTTACCTCGGGCGTCGCGCTCGCGGTGGCCATGGCCACGCTGCCGGCCCATGCCCAGCAGGTCTCGGCCCGACAGCAGCAGCTCGACGACGTCCAGGTCACCGCCAATCGCCTGCCGCAATCGCAGGCCGACGTGCTGGCCAGCACCACCATCATCGACCGCGCCGAGATCGAGCGCAGCCAGGCCGACAGCGTGGTCGAACTGCTTCAGGGTCGCGCCGGCATCGAGATTGCCCAGACCGGCGCGCCGGGCAGTCTCACCAGCCTGTTCATGCGCGGCAGCGAATCCGACCATAGCGTCGTGCTGGTCGATGGCGTTCGGATCAACTCGGCGACGAGCGGCGGCGCCAGCCTTGAGTTCCTGCCGCCGGAAGCGATCGACCGCATCGAAATCGTCCGCGGCCCACGAGCGGCGGCCTATGGCGCCGATGCCATCGGCGGCGTGATCCAGATATTCACCCGGCGCGGCGGCGATGGCACTCGAGGCGCGCTGAACCTGAGAGTCGGGGAGAACAGCACCAACAAGCAGAATCTGTTCGTCTCCACGGGAGACGACGACACCCGCCTTAACGCCACCCTGTTTCGCCGCCACGGCGACGGCTTCAACGCCACCGAGGCCGACACCAGCGGCGAGCGGGATGGCTTCGAACGCAGCGGTGGTCAATTGGGACTCTCTCACCGTTTCAGCGATCGGGTCGACTTCAGCTTCAATGCCCTGCGCCAGAATTTCGACACCGATTATGACGACTGTTACCCCGCCAGCGCCCTGGGCGCGTCCCAGGGCTGCCGGACCAAGGGTTACCTGCAGACCTTCGGCGGTCAGCTCGATGTTGCGCTCGACACCGACTGGGACATGATTCTCACCGCCGGTCATTTCGACGAGCAGCGGGAGGAGCGTTACGCCGGCGAGCGCAACAGCCGCACCGAGTCACACCGCAACGAGCTGGGCTTGCAGCACCGCTTTACGCGGCAAAATGGCGTCGACGTGCTCGGGGTCGACTATCGCGGGGAGCGCCTCGACTACGACGATTACGCCTATGGTTCGCGATATCAAAAGGACAGCCGCGAGAACTACGGCCTCTACGCCATGGTCCAACGCCAATATGGTCCCCACGAGGTGTCGGGCTCACTGCGCTACGACGATGATTCGCGGTTCGGCGACGAGACGACAGGTAATCTCGGCTATGCCTATCACCTGACCCGGTTCCAGCGGATCGGCGTCAGCTACGGCACCGCCTTCAAGGCGCCCAACCTGATCGATCTCTACGGACCTTACGGCACCAATCCCGATCTCGACGCCGAGACCTCGAAGACACTGGAGGCCTTCTGGGCCCTGGACCGCGGCCCTTGGGACGCTCGAGTGTCCGTGTTCGAAAGCCGGATCGACGATCTGATCAGCTATGACCCGACGACCTATATTCCCTACAACGTCGATGAAGCGCGCATCCGGGGCGTCGAGTTGAGCGGCGGCTGGCAACGCGGCGGTCTTGCCCTGCGCGCCAGCCTGACTCACCAGGATCCGGAGGATCGCGATACCGGCGACCGACTCAAGCGCCGCGCCAGGACGTTCGGCCGCGTCGATGCCGACTACAGCCTCGCTGCCTGGTCCGTTGGCACCACCCTGCGCGCCGCGGGCGATCGCCGCGACACCCAGTTCTCCTTTCCCTACGGCGACACCACCACGGCCGGCTACGGCGTGGTCGACCTGCGCACCGCCTGGCAGGTCACGCCGACCGTCGAACTGTCTGCCAAGCTGGAAAACGCCTTCGACAAGGATTATCAGCTGGTGGATGGCTACAACACCCAGGACCGCTATCTCGAAGGTGGCGTGAAGCTCAGCTTCTGACTGCCTTTCACATGCAGCGGCGCCGACTCCCCGGCGCCGCTGCCTCTTCCCTCTTCCCTCTTTAAACAGCTTCTCCCTCTCCGCGCCCGGTGATACTGTATATATGAACAGTCACCACAGGAGTCGCTGGCATGACGTCTCCCTCCAGGCCCATGAAAGGCCGCGGCGCGACCTACAACCCCGACAACCGTTTCCAGCCGACCCACAGCACCCGTGAAGACGACGGCTGGTGGCAGGAGGAGCTGCCGCCGCGAATCGCTACCCAGGTCCAGTTCGAGGCGCCTCGCACGGCGCTCTCCTGGAATCAGTCGCCGGATCTGGGATTCGATCGCTCGCTCAACCCCTATCGCGGCTGCGAGCACGGCTGCATCTACTGCTACGCCCGGCCCAGCCACGCCTATTGGGATCTCTCTCCCGGCATCGATTTCGAGACCCGGCTGATCGCCAAGACCGGCATGGCAGACCGGCTGCGCGAGGAGCTGTGCAAGCCCGGTTACGTCTGCCGCCCCATCAATCTCTCCGGCAACACCGACTGCTACCAGCCGATCGAGGTCCAACACGGGACGACGCGCTCGCTGCTGGAACTCCTGCTGGCATGTCGCCACCCGGTTACGCTGGTGACCAAGAGCGCACTGATCCTGCGTGACCGTGAACTGCTGGCCGAGATGGCGCGACTGCGTCTGGTCAGGGTCTTCGTCAGTCTCACCTCGCTCGACAACGAGTTGAAACGCACCCTGGAGCCGCGCACGGCCTCTCCGGCGGCGCGTCTCAAGATCATCCGGGAGCTGCACCAGGCGGGAATACCGGTCGGCGTGCTGGTGGCGCCGGTGATTCCTGCCATCAACGATAGCGAGATCGAGACCCTCCTGGCCCGGGCCGCCGACGCCGGCGCCCGGAGCGCCAACTGGACGCTGCTGCGCCTGCCGCGCGAGGTGTCGCCGCTGTTCGAGGCCTGGCTGGAGCAGCACTACCCGGAGCGCGCGGGCAAGGTGATGAGCCTGATCCGCCAGTCCCGCGGCGGCCACGCCAACGACAGTCGCTTCGGCCATCGCATGCGTGGCGAAGGCCTGTTCGTGGACATGATCGATCAGCGCTTCCGCCGCGCGGCCAAGCGGTTGGGAATGGGTCGACGGGCGGACATGGATCTCGATACCACCCGCTTCCGTGCGCCTCACGCCCAGCAGGACCTGTTCGGCTGATTCTCGGGAACCAGCCGACACCTGCCGACGACATTCCATGGTAGGAATGTCATTATCGCGTTTGTCGCTTAAGCTTCCTTTAAGTCTAGCCCGCGACCATGGCGGCACGCCGCTCGCGCGCTCCGCGACACGATCAATCGAGCCAAACCGAACCGCCTGGGCCATACATTCAGAGAGGCGGGTTTCATCCATCGCCCAAGCCATCGGTCACCTCGCCAGGAAATTGCCATCAATGCATTCATCCCTTCGCTCCCCGCTGCTCTCGATCCTGATTCCGGCCAAGGACGAGGCCGGCAACCTGCCAGGCCTGCTCGATGAGATCGAGCGGGCACTGGCGGATATCGATCACGAAGTCATCGTGGTCGACGACGCCTCGACCGACGGCACCTGGGATCTGCTGGAACGACGGGCCGCGCGGGATCCTCGCCTGCGCCCGATGCGTCACGCCCGGAGTGCGGGGCAAAGCACCTCGGTCTGGCAGGCGGCCAGGGCCGCGCGAGGTGTCTGGCTCGGGACGCTCGATGGCGACGGCCAGAACGACCCGGCCGATCTTCCCAGGCTGTTCGAACGCGCCCGGCGTGGGGATGTCGCACTGGTCGCGGGACACCGCACCAATCGCCGTGACGACTGGATCAAACGGTTGTCCTCCAGGGTGGCCAATCGCGTGCGCTCGGCGCTGCTGAACGACGCCACGCCGGATACCGGTTGCGGGTTGAAGGTGGTGCACCGCGAAGCCTTCATGTCACTCCCCTACTTCGACCACATGCACCGTTTTCTGCCGGCGCTGATCCGCGCCCAGGGCGGCCAGTGCGTCTCCGTTCCGGTCAACCACCGTCCCCGGGGGACCGGGGCATCGCACTATGGGCTCAACAATCGCCTGTGGGTCGGGCTGGTGGATATGGTCGGCGTCATGTGGTTGCGCCGCCGTAGCCGGCTGCCCGCGGCGTGCCTCGAGCCGACTGACGCGATGACGGCGCCGGACGACGCGGGCGATCACCGGCACCCCGACGGTGAGGAGGTGACATCATGAACCAGGAGTGGATATGGGTGATCATCGGCTTTATCGGCCAGACCCTGTTTTCTGCCCGTTTCATCATCCAGTGGCTCGCCAGCGAACGCGCCAGGCGCAGCATCATTCCCGTCGCATTCTGGTTCTTCAGCATCGGCGGCGGTGCCACCCTGCTGGCCTACGCGATCTACCGCCGCGACCCGGTATTCATCGCCGGCCAAGGTGCCGGCCTGGTCATCTACGTTCGCAATCTGATGCTGATCCGGCGGGAGAAGCACCAGGCTAGCGTCCCGGAAACCCCCTCGAATTCGTGAACGAGACCTCGCTCATGCGGCGCTTCCTGTCCGATCCCTCACAGGCCCATTATCGGCGTGCCTGGCTGCTATTGCTGCTGTTCACTACCGTGCTGCTGGGCATCGGTATCGGCCTGCGGGACCCATGGCCGGCCGACGAACCGCGTTTCGCCCTCAACGCGCTGGAGATGTTGCGCACCGGCCAGTTCTGGTTTCCGCATCGCGGCGGCGAGCTCTATCCCGACAAGCCGCCGGTGTTCATGTGGGCCTCGGCGCTGAGCATCTGGCTGACCGGCTCCGTGCGCTGGGGATTCTTGATTCCCACCACGCTTGCGGGTATCGGCACCCTGCTGCTGACGGTGGATCTGTGTCGCCGCCTTTACGGCCGCCGCATCGCGCTGATGTCGGGGCTGGCGCTGCTGAGCGCGTTCCAGTTCGTGCTGCAGGCCAAGACCGCGCAGATCGACATGATGCTGACCTTCTGTACCACGCTCGCCACCTATGGCCTGCTCCGCCACGCCCTGCTGGGCCCGGCCCGGCGCTGGTGGCTGGTGGGCTGGGCAGCGATGGGGCTGGGCATCATCACCAAAGGTGTCGGCATCCTGCCACTGACGCTGCTTCCGGCCTGGCTATGGATGGCCTACTCCGGGCGTTCTCGCGGACGAATCGCCCCCATCACGCTCAAGGCTGCCCTCCAGGGGGTAGCCGTCATGGTGGCCTGCATCGCGGCCTGGGCCGTGCCGATGATCGTGATGGCGACCTGGGGAGACGATCCCTCGCTGGCAGCCTACCGAGACAACATTCTGTTCAAGCAGACCGGCCAGCGGTATGCCGACTCCTGGACCCACCTCGAACCCTGGTATTACTACCTGGTCAGCGTGCTGCCCTGGGCATGGATGCCATTGGTCCTGGCCTTTCCGTGGGCACTCCCCGCCTGGTGGCGTCGGCTGAGACGCTCCGATCCGCGAATCCTGCTGCCGCTCAGTTCGGTGATACTGATCGTGACCTTCTTTTCCCTCTCGCCCGGCAAGCGCGGCGTCTACATGCTGCCGACCTTGCCGTTGCTGGTATTGGCGATGGCACCGCTGCTGCCGGGACTTGTCACCCGAAAGGGCCTGCAGTGGCTGGGTTTCGGCCTGCTGGCATTGCTGGGCGGGCTGCTGCTGGCCGCGGGCATTCTCGGCGCTGCCGGTCTGCCCGCGCTGACCAAGGTCGCCGAGCGTCACGCCGTCTCCCCGTGGGCCTGGTGGATCGTGATCGGCGCCATCGCCGTGGGGCTGCTAGTCATCCTGCGGCCTCGCCGCGGACTCTGGGCACTGGCCAGCTGGCTGGTGGTGTTCTGGGTGAGCTGGTCGACCTGGGGCTACGCGCTGCAGGATCATGCGCGCTCGCCGCGTGACATGATGGCGCAGGTGCGGTCGATCACTGGCGCCGACACCTGGTTGGCCATGCCGGACTTCGACGAGGAGTTCCTGCTCCAGTCCCGCCAGCCCAGCATCCAGTTCGGCGACCGCACCCCCGCCAGTGCCCAGTTCCGGCGGGCGTTCGCCTGGCTGCAGCAGGATCGAAGCCGCTGGATGTTCGCGATGCAGCGCCAGGCCGAGGATTACGACTGCATCGACCGGGACCAGATTCATGACCTGGGCATTCAGAATGGCGACGACTGGTGGCTCATCCCGGCAACCGCCGTCGATCGGTGCCAGGGCGACGCCAACGCAGCACCGCTGTTCGTGGCACCCACCACGCTGCCGGATCACACCGGCAACGCGCCCAGGGTCTGACGACAGCGAGTTTCTCGCCCCAGGGAGGGCTCCTCTGGGATCCGGGCACCTTGCGAGGCGTTGAATCTGGCGCCCCGAAACCGGGGCCAGACTCATGGCTCGAGGCCGGGATCAGGCCACGGCGTCCAGCCAGTCGAGCCGCACCCTCAGTCCGCCGTCGTCGCGGTTGGCGAGAGACAGGCTCAGGCGCTGGCGCTCGGCGATCTCAACGGCGATCGACAGCCCCAGACCGCTGCCGCTGATGCGCTGGTCGGAAGCCCGCTGGAAGCGTTGGGTCACGGCTTCCAGCATCGATTCGGGGATTCCCGGCCCGGAGTCTTCGATGCTCAACCACGGTCGCTGGCCGTCGATCCCCACGGTAACGACGACCCGCCCTCCCGGCGGGGTGTAACGCAGCGCGTTGTCCATCAGGTTGCGGATCAGGATCCCCAGCTCGGTGGCGTTGCCCATCACGGTGACGGGCTTGCCCTCGATGATTTCCAGCGCCTGTTGCTGCGACTCGGCCAGCGGCCATAGATCGGCAGCCAGATCCATGACCAGCGCCGGTAACGCGACCGGTTCGGGAGCCGGTCGCGGCTGATCGATATCGAGCCGGGCCAGCAGCAGCAGCTGTTCGACCACTCGCTGCAACCGCTCGATGCCGTTGTAGGCCTTGTCCAGCGCACTGGGCTCACCGAAGCGGGCGTTGTCCAGATGAATCTTCATCGCGGCCAGTGGCGTGCGCAGCTCGTGGGCGGCATCGGCGGTGAAGCGGCGTTCGCGCTCCAGCGTCTGCCCGAGTCGATCGATGAAGTCATTGAGCGCGCCACGCAGGGTCTGCAACTCCCTAGGTACCGCCACCCGGATCGGGCTGAGGTCTTTTTCGTCCCGTGATCTGACCTGGCGCGACAGATGATCGATGGGCCCCAGACCACGTCGGATCAGCCGCGCGATCAGCCAGATCAGAACAGGCAATGCCAGCAGTAACGGCACGAAATTGCCCAGCGCGACCTTGTTGGAGAGCTCGTCCTGGAAAGACTCCCTCAAACCGACGCTGATCCAGCGACCACCGTCTACCGGCATACTGAAGACCCGCCACCGGTGCCCCTCGTAGGTGACCCAGCGATGTCCGGTCTTACGTGGGGGAGGAAATCCCTCGTCATTTTCGCCCCAGCGGGAACCCAGCAGGATGGGGCGAAGCGCGTCGTCCCAGAAGCCCACTGACAGCATCCGCTCCTCGTGATCATAGAGCTTCGGATCGGTATCCGGAGAAAGCTGCGGCTCGGCCTGGCCATACCAGTGGGCGAAATGGCCCGGCTGAGAGAGCTGCTCCGCGATGGCGGCATAGGCTTGCGGCGTGGTGTCGGTATCGACGAGCCCCGACACCACGCGCGCCTGCAGGCTCAACTGGGCGTCGAAGATCTCTTCCATCTCATGACGGGTGATCAGGTAGGCGGCGGTCACGGCCAGGGCCATGACCAGAAGCAGAACACCGGCGAGGGTAAAATTGAGATAGCGGCGAATCGATGTCATGCCACGCGGCTATCCAGGCGATAACCGATCCCTCTGACGGTGGTGATCAGGTGCTTGTCGAGCTTGCGCCGCAAGTGATGGACATGGACCTCGAGCGCGTTGGAGCCGACCTCCTCGCCCCAGCCATAGAGCAGGCTTTCCAGCTTGGGCCGGGACATCACCTTGTCGCTGTTTCTGGCCAGTTCCAGCAGCAGCGCGAACTCGCGGCGCCCGAGGGTGATCGTGTCGCCTCGCCAACTGACCACATGCTGCGACTCATCGATCGTCAACTGTCCAATCGAAAGCAGTTGGGTCGAACGCCCCTCGGCGCGCCGGGTCACCACCCGCATCCGCGCCAGCAGCTCCTGCAGATCGAACGGCTTGAGGACGTAGTCGTCGGCGCCCGCATCCAACCCCTGGATGCGCTGCTCGACGGCGTCGCGGGCGGTCAGGATCAGGACCGGGATCGAATGCTGCCGACGGATCTCCTTCAATACCATCAACCCATCGATATCCGGCAGCCCCAGGTCGAGAATGACCAGCGAGAACGGCTCGACGCGCACCGCTTCCAGTGCGTCGCGACCTTTCAGCAGCCAATCGACGACGTAACCCTCTCGGATCAGGGCAGTGCGGATGCCGTCACCCAGCAAGGGATCATCTTCCACCAACAATACGCGCATTGCGGTTTCCGTCTTGGTTTACCCGTGGAGATCCGGTGATCTCACTTTTCTCGTACATTGAGGCATACATGTCTTAACGATTTCTTATCGCCTCCTGCCCTCGAGATACCTGTGGGTGAGCCACCGGGCGCCGACCGTCTTTGCCGGCCGGATAATGTTTCGTTAAGCCAGCAGCGCCACAGTGGCCTCTCGAAGCCACCTCGGGACGTCATCGCGTGATCAGCATCCAGAAATTTTCGCCCTTATCGTACACGCTACGGTTACAGGCCAGGCATCGAGACGCCCTCGTCATCCTCGTGCTGTGGGCGATGTCGCTGGCCTGCGCGCTGTTCAGGCCGTTGATGCCGATCGACGAGACGCGCTACGTCTCGGTGGCCTGGGAGATGTGGCACAACCACTCGCTTTTGCTGCCGCTCATGAATGGCGAAGCCTACGCCGACAAGCCTCCGCTGCTGTTCTGGCTGATCCAGTCGGGCTGGACGCTGTTCGGCGTCAATGACTGGTGGCCCAAGTCGATCTCGCCGCTGGCCTCGCTGATCGCGATGATCCATCTCTATCGAATCGCACGGCGACTGGGTTACGCCGGTAGTCAGGCGCGTCTGGCACCGATGGTGCTTGGCGCCATGCTGATGTGGAATCTCTACGCTGGCGCATTGATGTTCGACATACTGCTGAGTGCCTGCCTGCTGGGCGCCATCTCGCCATTGATAGCGGGTCAGTTCACCTCACGCAAGGCCATCATCAGTGGACTGTGGCTGGGCTTGGCGCTGCTGGCCAAGGGGCCGGCGGCCTTCGTGACGTTGACGCCGATTGTGCTGTCGATTCCGCTCTGGCGCGCCTCGCCGTTGGGCGGGCCCGGCCGGCGGCGCCTGGCCTTCGCCTTGGTGCTCGGGATCTCGATGCTATTGACCTGGGCGCTGTCCGCCGCCTGGCTGGGCGGTGCCGCCTACGCCAGGGACCTGCTCTGGGGTCAGAGTGTCGACCGCCTGCAGCACGCCATGGCCCACGCGCGCCCGGCGTGGTGGTACCTGCCGTGGCTGCCACTGCTGACCTTCCCGTGGTCGCTGTGGCCCGCCGGGTGGCCACGCCTCCCACGGCAGCGCCATCAGCGACTGGCCTGGATCTGGCTGATCGCACCGTTACTGGTCTTCTCGTCGATCAGCGGCAAGCAGATCCACTATCTGATGCCGCTGCTACCTGCACTGGCGCTGCTGGTCATGGACCGCCTGGGTCAGGTCGCCCCGGACAAGCCATTTCGCCTACGGTCGGCGGCAACGGCGATGATGCTGCTGGGCGTGGCGGCGCTCGGCCTGGCGGGGTTCGGCCGCGCCGAGGTCGTCGGCTCGATGATTTCGCCTTTCGGCGCACTGGTGCTGCTCGCGTTCGCCGCCATCGTATGGCGGCAACGCTGGCGAAGCAGCGCCCAGGCTACCCGCGGCCTCGCGCTCGGCACGGCTGTCGCCACGCTGATAACGGCTCAGTTGGTGCTGGCCCCGCTCTGGAGCCATTACGACATTGGCGCGCCGAGCAGACTGTTGGCCAGACTCGAAGCCAGTGGCGTCCCCGTAGCCTTCAATGGCGACAACTATCAGGCCACCTTCCAGTTTGCCGGACGCCTGGAAAGGCCACTGGTCACGCTCTCCGGCAATCCCGCGGACCTCTGCCGGTTCGGGCAACGGTCTCCAACCGGCTGGATCGTGGGTCGAGAGCGCGACCTGGGCCCGCTGATCGTCCAGGATGGCGCCGCCCACGTATTCGACTATCGTGGCGGAAAGCTGGACATCGTGCCTGTCACCGCGCTGTCATTTAGTCCCCGACGACCTGCTTGCGACTGGTAGAATTCGGTCGCGGCTCACCGGCCCGAGCGGTGAAGATTCTTTCAATACAGGAACCAGCATGAAAATTCTCGTCACCGGCGCGGCCGGATTCATCGGCTTTCACCTTGCCGACCGCCTCGCTCGCGAGGGCCACAGCGTCGTCGCGCTGGACAATCTCAACGACTACTACGCCGTGTCGCTCAAGCAGGCACGCAGGGAACGATTGACGGGCATCCCCTTTCATCGCATCGATATCGCGGACCTCGAATCGCTGGAGACGCTTTTCGCGCGCGAACGCTTCACCCATGTCGTCAATCTCGCGGCGCAGGCCGGGGTACGCCACTCCGTGGAGCATCCCCACGAGTACGGTCGCAGCAATCTGACGGGGTTTCTCAACCTGCTCGACGTGTGCAAGCGACACGACATCGAACATCTTCTCTACGCCTCCTCCAGCTCGGTCTACGGGCGCCAGAAGACGCTGCCCTTCCGGGAAACCGACCCGGTGGACCAGCCTGCGTCGATCTACGCCGCCACCAAGCGCGCCAACGAGATGATGGCCTACAGCTACGCCGACCTGCACCGGCTGCCCGCCACCGGGATGCGATTCTTCACGGTCTATGGCCCGTGGGGACGCCCGGACATGGCACCTTGCCTGTTCGCGTCGAGCCTGCTGCGGGGAGAGCCTATCGAGATCTTCAATCACGGTCGCATGGCGAGGGACTTTACCTACATCGACGACGTGGTCGAATGCATCGTGCGGCTGCTGCCTCATGCACCACACCCCGATGCTGACCGGCCCGCGCCCCACGAAATCTACAACCTGGGCCGCGGCAAGCCGGTCGCCCTGCTCGACTTCGTCGACACGCTGGAAAAGCGTCTGGGAGTCGATGCCACGAGACATTTCAAGCAGATGCAGCCGGGTGATGTCGAGCGAACCTGGGCGGATACTCACAAGCTGCGATCGGTCATCGACTACACCCCTCGCGTCTCCCTCGAGGAAGGCATCGATCAGTTCGTCACCTGGCTGCTCGACTACCGCGAGCTGATGCTGGACGCCATGGCCGCTTGATCGCCGCCTCCATCGACAGTTCAACGGTCGTCGAACGGGAAGCGTTGGCGTAGCATCTGGCACAACTCCCCGAACGACGAGTCCAAGCATGCCGTTGAGCAAGACCCGAACCAGTTTCTATCGCCGCCTCTACGTCGCCCACCTGATCGATGCCGGCCTCGCCGCCAGCGTTCCGGCCATCGTCGAGCTCAGTGGCATGCCGCGCCGCACGGCCCAGGACACCCTGGCGGCGCTCGCGGAACTCGATATCCGCTGCGAGTTCGAGCAGTCCCGCGGCGAACGCCACCAGATCGGCCGCTACGTGATCCGTGATTGGGGCCCCATCTCTTCGAGCTGGGTGAATGACCATGCCGAGCAGATCGCCGGCGCCCTGGACTACCCGCTGCCCAGGCCGTGAGTTCGCCAAGGCCCTCCCTCCCGACCATCAACAATCGGAGTCGCCCATGAGCGATCGCCAGCAGCGTCATCAGCAAGCCATGCAGAAGCTCAAATCCCATGTCGACGAGAAGGTCGCCGCCGCTACCGAGCAGCGAGGCCTGCTGCTGGTCTTCACCGGCAACGGCAAGGGCAAGACCACGGCGGCGTGGGGCACGGTGACCCGGGCGCTGGGCTACGGTTACCGTGTCGGCGTGATCCAGTTCATCAAGGGACTCTGGGAGTGCGGCGAACGCGAGCGGCTGATCGAGGATCCCCATCTCGAGGTCCACGTCATGGCGACGGGTTTCACCTGGGATACCCAGAACCGCGACAGCGATACCGCCGCCTGCCTCGAGGTCTGGCGCGAAGCCGAGCGGCTGCTCGCCGATCCCGAGGTCTACCTGGTGGTACTCGACGAGATCACCTATATGCTCAAGTTCGGCTATCTCGACATCGACACGATCAAGCGCGCCATCGACAATCGCCCACCGGAGCAGAGCGTCATCGTCACCGGGCGCAACGCCCATCGCGGGCTGGTCGAGATGGCGGACACGGTCACCGACATGCACGACACCAAGCACGCCTTCGATGCGGGAGTGCAGGCGCGCCGCGGCATCGACTACTGAGAAAAGCGATCTCCGCCCAATGCCCTGCACACCTCTCGCACCGCCTGGATCATGCGCGGCCCGGGGCGGCTGATCGTATCCGGGTCCAGCGTGTACAACGCGCCGTTACGCACCGCCGGCAGCTCGTCACGGCCGGCCCAGAACGCTTTCCAGCGGTCGTCGGCACCGGCTGCCAGGATGATCTCCGGCTGCGCTTCGAGCAGCGATTCCCAGCCAATCTGCGGCACCAGCACCGAGGCCTCTTCGAACAGCGGCACGCCGCCGCAGTGACGAATGACCTGAGTCACGATCTGCCCGCCGGCCAGCGTGGTCAATGGCGACTGCCCCAACTGGTAGAAGACCCGCGGTGCCGGCGACAGCGTCTGTGAACTGCTTCTCAGCCCTCCCTCGAACCGCGAGGCGGCCTGTTCTCCGGCAGTATCATGACCCGTCAGGCGGCCGATATCGCGCAGATCGTCGGCGATCTGCGCGAGGCGCCGCGGTTCGCTGCGGTAAACGGGGATGCCCAGCCGGTCCAGTTGCTCGATCAGCGATGCCGGGGTGCCACTGCCCCAGGCCAGCACCAGATCCGGCTGCTTGGCGACGATCGCTTCGAGGGGAATGCCACGGTAGCTGCCGACCCGGTCGATCTCTTTCGCCGCCGATGGATAGTCGCTGCCCTCGATGACGCCGACCAGTTGGCCGCCGGCGCCGACGGCGTAACTCATCTCCACCAGATGCGGCGCCAGCGCCACGAGCCGCTGGGCGGGCCGGGACAGCGCGACGGTACGCCCGCTGTCATCCACGACGCTGATGGCGTCGCTCGCCGCCAACGCGTGCAGCGGCAACAACAGCGCGCCGATGGCGGCGAGCGCCGGCCGCCACCGGAAGCACGACATCGCGGCATGCCACAATGGGGAAAGAGAGCGCATCACCGGTTCTGCAAGTTGGGCTGAAGGTGTCGGCGAGCATAGCATGGGAACCGAATGACGCCGGAGGCGTCTATGCAGCGCCCACATCTTGCACGACATCCGTTTTTCGATAGAGGAAGTTCCATGTCTCGAGACGCTCTGTTCAATCGTTCGGCCCACTCTCACGCCTCATCCCGCCGCAGTCGCCTGGCCCGTCACCTGGGCCTGGGGCTCGCCGGGATGATGGCGACCGTGGCATTGGCCGCGCCAGCGCTCGCCGACAAGACGCCACACCAGCTCCATGTCCAGGCCAACGCCACGATCGATGTCGCGCCGGATCAGGCAACGCTGAATGCGCGGTTGTGGGAGCTGACGCCGGCCCAGGTTCAGGGAGAAGAGTCCTCGGGCGACAGTGACGCCATCAAGACAGCGCGTGACCGGCTCGAAAGCCGCACCGGCGAGTTGATCCGCACCCTGGAAAACGCCGGCATCGACAGCCAGCAGATCCGAGCCGGCTCGCTCAGCGTGCGCCCGGACATCGTCCAGGCCGGCACCCGGGGCGACGACGACTCGCCGTCGAAGGTGCGCACCCGGATCGAACGGTCGGTGTCGTTGACGCTGAACGACCTCGACCGGCTGCCGCGGGTGCTCGATGCCCTGACCACCGCTGGCGTCGACTCCCTCGACGGTGTCAGCTATGGCCTACAGGACAGCGACGCGGCCGACGACCGTGCCCTCAAGCAGGCCCTGGAGCGCGCGCGCCAGAAGGCCGAGATGATGGCCGACACCCTGAATGTCGACCTGGGCGATGTCGTCAATATCGAAGAGACCACGGCGCCCCGCTATCAACCGCAGATGATGATGCGCGCCGCCGAGGCCGACAGCGCCAGCTCGGCCGAATATCGCAGCGGCGAGATCAGTATCGACGCCGGTGTCAGCGTGACCTGGGAAATCGACGACTGACGATGCCGGGCGGGCCGCGCGGCCCGCCCATGGCGTCACACCAGGCTCACGCCCGACGTGCCAGTCGGGCGAGGAGCGCCTCCACCGACACTGCAAGCACCAGCACCAGTGCCAGCCAACGCCAGTCGAATCCCGCGTTCAGCACCCCCAGGGCATCCAGGAACACCATCACGATCGCCACCGGACAGACGTAGCGGACGGTGAACCGCCATAGGGCGTAGAGGGCCGATGGCAGCCCCAACTCCTCCTCGAGGCTCTCTCGGCGTAGCACGAAGCCGGCCAGCAGCGCCGTTCCCAGGCCGCCCAGCGGCATCAAAAAGCGCGAGGTCAGGAAATCCAGCCAGTCGAAGAAGTGACGTCCCGCCAGCTTCCAGTCCGCTCCGACATTGAACGACAGCATCGCCAGCGTGCTCACGATCCACAGCAGGACGCCGACGCCCCAGGCCGCCCTGGCCCGCGACAGGCCATGACTTTCGTTCAGCCACGCGACCGTGGCTTCGATCATCGAGATGGCGGAGGTCAGCGCGGCCACGGTCAGCATCAAGAAGAAGATCGTCTCGATCACCCCGCCCAGCGGCATCTGTTGGAATGCCAGCGGCAGGCTCATGAAGATGAGGCCGGGGCCGGAAGCCGGGTCCATGCCGTTGGCGAAGATCACCGGGAAGATAGCCAGCCCTGCCATCAGCGCCACCAGCGTGTCGCAGAGGGCGACCACCAGCGTGGTGCGGCCGATGGATCGATCCGCCGGCAGATAGGCGCCGTAGGTGAGAATCGCGCCGGAGGCCAGCGACAAGGTGAAGAAGGCGTGCCCCATCGCCGCCAGAATGGCCTGCCCGGTGAGCTTGCCGGGGTCGAAGGCGAACAGGAACTGCACGCCGGCACCGAAGCTGCCGGAGAACACCGCGTACACGATCATCACCACCAGCATGACCACCAGGCCCGGCATCATCCAGCGCACGCTGCGCTCGATGCCCGCCTGGACACCCAGCCCGACGATCGCCATCGTCGCCACGGTAACGAGCGTGCTCCAGAAGCCGAGATTCCACGGGTTGGCGTTGTTGGCACCGAAGATGGCCGCCATGCCCTCGACGCTGTCGGCTGCCAGTCCGCCACTGAGCGACTTCCACAGGTAGGAGACGGCCCAGCCGGCAACCACGACGTAGAACGACAGGATCATGAAACCGCACAGCATCGCCATCCAGCCAAGGCCCGACCACAGCCCGCTGCGCCCGGACTCCCGCACCACCCGCCGGATTGCATCCACCGGGCTGCCTCGGCCTCTCCGCCCCAATGCGATCTCGGTCATCATCACCGGCACGCCGATGGCCGCGATGCAGACCAGGTAAACCATGACGAAGGCGCCGCCACCGTATTCGCCGGTCATGTACGGGAATTTCCAGATATTGCCCAGGCCCACGGACGAGCCAGTCGCCGCCAGGACGAAGCCCCAGCGTCCCAACCACAGGTTCTTGGGTCGTGCGATTGCGGTCATGCTTCCTCTTTCGTTCCAGTGGACGGCCTGAATGTGCCAGCCCGTATCGAAGCCGGGTGCGGCGCAAGGAGTCGCCCGATGGCGGACGATGCGGCGGAGGATTGTAGCGTCGGCGCAGGACATGCGCGACCGGGTCGTGATTGTTAGGATGCCGGGGCTTGTGCAAAGCTTGGCCCACAGCGATGATCCCGCCCACTCGCCGGTCGGCATTACCGGCATCGATCGACAAGGAGATTCCGATGTCCCGGCACTTCGCCATTCTGGGGTTGGGCTACTTCGGCAGCACCGTTGCACGCGAACTGAAACGTCATCAGAACCAGGTGCTCGGCGTCGACGCCGACGAGACGCGGGTCGACGCGCTGTCGGACACGCTCGACCATGCGGTGATCGCCGACCTCACCGACGAGAAAGCGCTCGGCGAACTCTCGCTGGACGCCTACGACGTCGTGGTGATCGATGTCGACGACAATGTCGAGGCCAGCGTCACCTGCACGCTCCACGTCAAGGAGCTGGGCGCCAAGGAGATCTGGGCCAAGGCGCACTCCGATGCCCACTACAAGTTGCTCAAGCGGCTGGGCGCCGATCGGGTCGTCTACCCGGAATACGACGTCGGCGTGCGGGTCGCGGAGAGCCTCAACTATCATGCCATGGTCGATTTCATTCGGCTGGGCGAGCGCCAGTTCATCGTCGAGATCGAGACCACCGACCGTCTGGTGGAGAACTGCGCCAGCGTCGCCAACCTGTCGATCGACCCCGAGGCACTGTTCCTGGTCGCCATCAAGCGGGGTGAAGAGGTGATTCGCAATCCGGATGACGACACGCCACTACGCTCCGGCGACAGCCTGATCCTGATGGGCGACCTGCAGGCGCTGCGCGAAATTGGCAAACAGATATGAGCTGGTTGTCTTCATCTGCTGACCGCGACGGTCTCGAGGTGCTCGCAGGCCGTCCCGATGGGGACGCAGGAGCGCGCACGTGAGACGGTGGCAACGACTCAAGCAGCCCTTTCGCCGCGCCCCGCACGGCGGTGTGATCAGGCTCTCGCCGCCGGAAATACTGCTGCTCGGCTTCGCCCTGCTCTGCGCCGCCGGCGCCTTGCTGCTGTGGCTCCCGGGCAGTGCGACGCGCCCCCTGGCCTGGCACGAGGCCCTGTTCACGGCGACTTCCGCGGTCACCGTCACCGGTCTCAGCGTGATCGACGTGGGCAAGGACCTGACATTCATCGGCCAACTGGTGGTCCTGGTCCTGATCCAGGTCGGCGGCCTGGGTTTCATGACCTTTGCCGCACTGACGGTGCTGCTGCTGGGTACGCGACTGCCGCTGAGCCAGCAGAACCTGGTCCGCGAAGCGCTGGGAGAGATCGCCTTCAGCGACATCCGCGACCTGGTCAAGCTGGTGATCGCCTTCGCCTTCATCACCGAGACCATCGGCACGCTGCTGCTGGCCTGCCACTGGGTGCCGGAACAGGGGCTGGCGATGGGCCTGTGGCACAGCCTCTTCCACGCCGTCTCGGCGTTCAACAACGCCGGCTTCTCGACCTTTTCCGACAGCCTGATCCAGGAGGTCGGCAACCCGCTCGTCAATGCCACGGTGACGTTGATGTTCATCGTCGGCGGCTTGGGGTTCGTGGTCGTCAGCGATCTCTATCGTCATCGTCGCTGGTCGCGCCTGGCGATGCAGACCAAGGTCGTGCTGCTGGCCACGTTCTGGCTCAACGTGATCGCCACCGCGATCCTGCTCGGCCTGGAGTGGTCCAACCCGGGCACCCTGGGCGGTCTGGAAGATGGCTTCGCCAAGCTGCAGGCAGCCTGGTTCCAGGCCGTCACCCCGCGTACGGCCGGCTTCAACACCTTGGAGACCGGTGCGTTGACCGACGCCTCGACACTGCTGGTGATGGTGCTGATGTTCATCGGCGCCGGCTCCAGTTCCACCGCCAGCGGCATCAAGATCACCACCTTCGTGGTGCTGCTGCTGACGGCCCGCGCGTTCTACCGCAATACCGAGCACCCGACGGCCTTCGGTCGTTCGATCCCCCAGGAGACGGTGATCAAGGCGATCACGGTGGCGCTGGCCGGGGTGCTGCTGGTAGTGCTGACGCTGTTCGGGCTCACCATCACCGATGGCGACCAGTCGTTTCTCGATCTGGCGTTCGAGACCGTATCTGCCTTCGGCACCGTGGGACTCTCCCGGGGCATCACCAGCGATCTCTCGCTGCCGGGACAATTCCTGTTGGGGCTGACCATGCTGCTGGGCCGAGTGGGCCCGCTCTCCGTCGGCTATTTCCTGGCAACACGGCAGGCAAGAGGCGTGCGCTATGCCAGGGGCGAAATTCAGATTGGCTAGCCCCTGTTCACAGCGTGCGAGTCGCGAGCTGCCAGGCGACTAGCAGCATGATCGCGCCGACGGCGATATCGATGCCCTGCCACCATCGCGGGTCCTGAAGTTTTGGCGACAGCCAGTGAGCCATTCCGACCAGGCCGAAGAACCAGACCAGCGACGCCAGCGAGGCCCCGGCCACGAACCCGGCCGGACTCGGCTGCTGGCCACCGATGATGCCCAGCATCACCACCGTGTCCAGGTAGACATGGGGATTGAGCAGCGTGACCGCCAGGGTGGCCAGGATCACCGGCCTAGCCGCCGCCGCGGAGAGGTCGTTCGCGGTCGTTGCCATCTCCAGGCGCCGAGGGCGCCTTGCACGCCGGAACGCTATCGCCGCCTGCCACACGAGCCAGCCGACGCCACCCCACCGCGCCAGTTGCAGCGCGGTAGCGCTCGAAGTGATCAGCGGGGCGAGGCCCGCCACGCCGACGGCTACCAGCGCCAGGTCGCAACCGGCGCAGATCCCGGCCACCAACCAGCCGTGTTCGCGGCGCAAACCCTGCCTCAGGACGAACGCGTTCTGCGCCCCGATGGCCACGATCAGCGTGAAGCCGACCAGCAAACCCTGAATAACGGACGTGATCATGACGGTGTCTCGTATGACGGCGTGGATGCGCGGATTCGCATCATGCGGCGACATCGACTATTAATAAAAATGAATCAGCTAATGAGGTATTAGAAAACTTGATGCTGGACTACAAACTACTCGAAGCGCTCTCCGCCATCGTCGATCAAGGCGGCTTCGAACGTGGCGCCCAACAGCTCAACCTGACCCAATCAGCAGTCTCCCAACGCATCAAGCTGCTTGAAGCGCGTCTGGGCCAGCCGGTGGTCGTCCGCACGCCGCGCTTGCTGCCGACCCCGCTAGGCCAACGACTTCTCAATCACGCCCAGCAGGTACGGCTGCTGGAGCACGACCTGCTCGACCGGATCCCGGCGCTGGGCGAGGGAACGCAACGGCTCAGGTTGGCGATCAACGCCGACAGTCTCGCAACCTGGTGGGCGCCAACCCTTGGCGACTTCTGCCACCGTCGCGGGGTGCTGCTGGACCTGGTGGTGGACGATCAGGAGGTGGCACTGCGCCGCATGCGCGATGGCGAGGTGGCCGGCTGCATCTGCGCCACCGCGCGACCGGTCCAGGGGGCACGGTCGCGCGCCCTCGGTGCCATGCGCTACCGCGTCATGGCCAGCCCCGGATTCTCCGAGCGTCATTTCGCGGAGGGTGTCTCCCAGCAGGCGCTGGAGCGGGCCCCGGCGATTCTCTACGGACCGGAGGATCGTCTGCATCAGCGCTATCTCGATCTGCACGGTTTCAAGGATCCGTTTCCGCACCACCTCTGCCCGTCATCGGAAGGCGTGCTGCACATGACGCTCGCCGGTATCGGCTATGCCATGATCCCCGAGTGCCAGGGTAGTGACGGGCTGTCGAGCGGCGACCTGGTCGATCTCGACCCGCAGCGCCCGTTGGATGTACCGCTCTACTGGCATTTCTGGCGTCACGGCGGCGAGCTGCTCGATGCCCTGACCGCGCACCTGTTGTCTGCCGGCGACACGTGGCTGAGAGCGCCGGAAGCGACGACGACCGCCCCAGCCTGATCGGCAGCACGTCGCACAAAGGCGACATTTTCCCTGTGGTAGAAAGACTTACGTCATTCACGGACTTGCGAATGGCAGCCCAGATCCTAAACTGAAGCGATCATCGGGCACCGCCGAACATCGGGGCGGGTCGATGGAACACCGTGACACAAGGAGCAGTGACATGAGCAAGACGATGGCAACGACACCGATCTGGATGGCATTGGCCGGCCTCCTGACGCTGGGCACTCTCGCGGGTTGCGCCAGCGACAGCAGCTCGGTCGAGAAGGAGGCGACTCGCTATGTCGTGACCGGACTGGGCGACGACCAGGACGAGGCGATGAGCAACGCCAAGGAGCGCGCCCTGGAACAGTGCGAGGCGCAGGACTACGACAAGTTCGTGATCGTGAAACAGCAGACGATGGGACCCGGCGAGGACTCGAGCAAGGCCGCCAGCACCAATGAGCAACTCGAGGGTGCAACGGTAGACGAGGATACCGAACTCCAGGCCGCCACCCAGGAAGGCGATGGCTACAAGGTGACCTGGACCATCCGCTGCGGCTGATCCCCTCTCGCCGGCCGTCGAGGCCGGCGGCTACCTCCCAAGCCTTGATTACCGGTCGACGCGGCTCCGGCTCCATCCGGACAACGGACCCGCGGAGGGAAGACCGGGCCGCGTGGCCAAGCCAGAAAGCGGCGAAAACGGACCGGCTGGCGAACCGGCCACGCGGTATCAATGGGGCCATGACACGCCTCGCTCGCCCCTTGGAACGTCCAGGGTATCGTTCAGTGAGCCGGTGTTTGATCCGATATGGGTGAGTGTCGGCGCTCTTCAGGCGGCATTGGTGTCAGACAGCGTTAGCGGCGCAGCGCCTCGACGCTCTCGACCTTGTCGTCCATGCGTTGCTCTCGGTCCGTCCGCGTTCCCATCTTCAGCGTCGTGGTGATACGCGGCGCTCCCATCGCATGAACCCCTTCGTGGCATGCCTTGACCACGGCCATCACCTCATCCCACGGCCCCTCGATGTTGGTGCCATAGGCATGCATTCGGTGATGGAGACCGGACGCCTCGATGATTCGCTGGCATTCAGCCACGTGGGTCGACACCGAGACCCCGACCCCCAGCGGCACGACGCATAGATCGACGATGACGTGCATGATTTCGCTCCTCTGATCGGTTTTTTCGTTGCGCGGTGCTGTGCCGTTTGTATCCGGGCCCCGCCGAACAGTGGATTCGAACGGGCCGATCCAGTGTATCGATGCCACGGATCCTCTGTAAAAAGCGCAATCCGGTCTGGACTATCGTGACAATAGCGCTAGGCTTATTGACGGCAAAGATGTTAGCACGCAATGTAAATATGGCTAATACCATCATGGCCGGGCCATGTCTGACCGTCGGCAAACACGACTGCTTCGGATATCGCATGGCCAGTAGGGAACAGGGACCGTGGCGCACCACGCCCCCGCCGCCATAGCTTGATCCTTCGGGCCGTTTCAAGCGAGTGGAAAATGACCGAAAAAACGCGTCAGCGCGGTCGAATCCGCAAGTCAGATGGTTATTTTTCGTCGTTCGAACGAAACGATGTTTTCAGGCGGCCGGGGGACGCATTGCGCCCCTTGCTAGGAAACAACATGACCAGTAATACGCCTATCGCCCCCGTCGCGTTGCCCGATACCCGCGCCCGCCAGACCCTCGAGAGAATGCTCGAGGGCTCCGGCGTCACCCTCAATGGCAATCAGCCCTGGGACATCCGCGTCCACCACCCCGATCTTTTCTCGAGAGTCATCCGCCAAGGTTCCATCGGCTTCGGCGAAGCCTACATGGATGGCTGGTGGGAGTGCGATCGTATCGACGAGATGATTCACCGCCTACTGCGCCACGGGCTCGGCAGCATCGCGCATACCACGGCCGAGCGCGTCGTCTACAAACTGCAGTCGAGCCTGATGAACCTGCAGAGCAAGGCAAGGGCCTATATCGTCGGCAAGGAGCACTACGACTTCGGCAACGATCTCTTCACCCGCATGCTGGACGAGACGCTCTGCTACTCCTGCGGCTACTGGAAGGAAGCCCGCACGTTGCACGAGGCCCAAGTCGCCAAGCTCGATCTCGCTTGCCGCAAGCTCGATCTCGAGCCCGGCATGCGAGTGCTCGACATCGGCTGCGGCTGGGCCAGCTTCGCCGAGCACGCCGCCCGCCAGTACGGCGTCGAAGTCACCGGCATCACCATCTCCGAGGAGCAGGCAAAGCTGGGCCGTGAACGCTGCGCCGGGCTGCCGGTGGAGATATTGCTTGAGGATTATCGCGAGCTCAGCGGCGAATTCGACCGTATCGTGTCGATCGGCATGTTCGAACACGTCGGTCAGCGCAACTACGCCACCTACTTCGATACCGTCAAACGGCTGTTGAAGCCCGGTGGCCTGTTCGTGCTGCATACGATCGGCTCCAACACCAACGATGTCAGCGTCGACCCCTGGATCAACAAGTACATCTTCCCCAACGGCATCCTGCCCTCGATCCAACAGGTCGCCGATGCCAGCGAAGGCAAGCTGGTGATGGAGGACTGGCAGAACTTCGGTGCCGACTACGACACCACGCTGATGGCATGGCAGGAGAACCTGCTCGCCCACTGGCACGAGATCGCCGACAACTACGGGGAGCGGGTCAAGCGGATGTTCCTCTACTATCTCGGCTCCTGCGCCGGCGCCTTCCGGGCGCGGGATCTTCAGCTATGGCAGGTGGTCTACTCCAACGGTCGCGGGGGTCGTTACGACTCGCCGCGCTGATACGAGCGACGAGCGACGAGCGACGAGCGACGAGCGACGAAGATTATCGAAGGGCGCGACCCACGTGAGAAAAAAGGGCCTGCCATAGCAGCAGGCCCTTTTTCTTTGCCCCACTTCATCGCCGCGAGTCTCCCAAGGGGCTTGCCCCTCGCCATCATGAGCGGAAGGGTCATCAAGGCTCGGCCAGCAGTATGCCGATCCTGGCGAATCCAACCCTGAGCCCGTTATCTCCAGGCCCGCCAAAGCGAGCCTGGCCGATCACTCCACCGGAGCCGGGGTCACATGAATCCCGAACAGGCTGGCTTCGCCGCTGCCCCGACCGGTCTCCTCGGGAGCCACTGCCTGCCCCTCACGCACGATGACGTGACCGCCCTGCCCCTGCTGGCCGCCGATCACGCTGCCGACCAGGTAGGTGGGAAAGATGCTCGGGTCGTTCTCGTAGTTGGGGTTGTGGATCAGGCCGATCATCTGGAAACGCCCGCGGGTGTTGCGCAACGACTCCAGCGAATCCTGGATCAGGCGGCGGTGGGAGAGCTTGGAGAACAGGCCATCGAGCAGGATGACACTCTCGCGGCTGGCACGGGCCCGACGCTTGTGACTGCCGGGTAGTTCGCGCAGCTCGCGCTCGATGGCGAATTCGGAAAGCTTCACCAGCCACATCAGCGAGACCGCTTCGCGCTGGCCTTCCGACATATCCTCGTTGAGCGAGAACAGCCGGCCGTGGGGACGGATAGCATCGTGCTTCAGGCGGATGGTGACGTCGCAGAACAGCCCGCGGTAGATGCGTCGGCGAATCTGGCGAGTCAGTTCGTCGTCGCGGCCGCCCTTGGCCTGCGCACCGTCGCTGGCCTGCTCGAGGCGCCGCCGCTGGACCGCGAGATGGGCGTCGATGTCCGCCAGCAACTGCTGGATCAGCTCCCGCACCGACTCGTCGGCGATCAGGTCGGCCTTGACCTCAAAGTAGGCGCCGCCCCCGCTGGAGCGTTTCGCGACACGCTTGAGAATCTCCAGATTGCCGGCCGCGTCGATGATGATCGAACTCAGGCGCTCGACCAGGGTGTCCTCGATCTGCTCGCGAGACGCGTGCAATCGGGCCACGCGCTGGCGATGTTCGTCCAGTTGCCCTCCCAGCTGGCGGTGCAGGCCGCGCAGCGACTCCAGCGCCGCGTGGCTGACGCCCTCCAGCGTATCCAGCCGCGCGCGTTCGGTTTCGTTGAACAATCGGCTGGCACTGGCCGACTCCAGCGACAAGGCCAGCGCCTTCTCCCGGGCCGTCACATCCCGGGCCTGACGCTCCCGATTGCGGGCACGCTCGCCGAGGTTGAGCCCGCCCAACCCTTCCAGCAGAGTCTGCTGACAGGTCTCCAGGGCCTCGAGGTCGAGCGCGGCGGCATCCGTCTCTTCGCCGGGATCATCCAGTGCCGACGCCAGCCACTGGCACCACTCGTCCATGGCCGCGTCGAGCCGTGGCGCGTCGATACCCACCGCCGGCCAGCGGGCCGTGGCATCCGCGGCGGCACGTTCCAGCCAGCCCTCGGGCAGTTGACGCAATACCTCCAGCCACGCCACCGCCAGCTGATCCACCACCATCAGCGCCTGCTGGTGACGGGCCACGCGGGTTTCCACCACGCCCTGCTCGCGGCCATTGGCCTTGCGTCGCTCCCGCGCCTCCTTGAGCGACTGCTTGAGGCGGCCGATGTCGCGTTCCAGGGTGCGATTCCCCCCCTGATCGTCGCGGACTTCCAGAAATGCCCGGATCCGCGCGAAATCGAAGTCGGCTCGTCGACTGGCCTGGGCCAGGGCGGCCGCCAGCGCCGTTTCCCGCGCCTCGGCATCGCGCATGAAGCCCGGCCCCTCCTCGGCGACGAATGCCGCCAGGCGGCGCAGACGTTCACGCTCCCCATCCGCGAAAAGCTGACGCAGCTGCTCGCGACACTCGTCGCGACGGGCGTTCAACTCTTCGCTCTGCAGCGCGATTTCGGCGAACCGTTCCTCGTGCTCGGTCAAGGTTTCGGTCAGCGCCGCCAGACTGGCATCGATCTCCTCCAACCGCTCGACACCACCGGCCGCAGCGAATCGCTCCGCCGCCAGCCAGAGCTCACCGTGGCTCTCCAGTTCCCTGGCGGCCTGCTCGCGCTGCGGGCTCAGCGTCTCGATACGAGCCGCGGCGGCCTCGCTCTCCTCGACGGCCGCGTCCAGCGCGGGTTCACCGCCCTCCTCGAGGAAACGCTGGAAATCGTCGATCGATTTCATCGCCGCTTCGCTCAAGCGCGGCTCGAGCGCCTGTCGCTCGCTCTCCGCCCGATCGCGCTGCTCTTCCAGCGCCGCCAGTTGCACTTCGACATCCTGGCTGACCGCTTCGTCGGCCTGGAGCGCAAGATGGAAACGCTCGCCGTGGGGATCGAGGCGCTGGACCTCGGCTTCCAGCGCCAGCCGGCGTTCACGGTCGACCGCGAGACGCTGCTGGGTCTCCTCTCGCAACGCAGTCAGATAAGCAGGATCGAGCGCGGCCTTGACCGCCAGCGTCTCCACGCCTTGCACCGCCCCCAGCGGCAACTCGCCACGTGCCAGCGTTGCCTGCAGACGACCGGCCTCGAGCACCGGAACGCCGCAGCCGGCATCGACCAGACACTGCGACGCTTCGCGGGCGTAGTCCTCACCTTCGACCACCGGCGCGAACAGCTGGCCGGCAGCCTGGGCCAGCCAGTCGCGGCGCTGACCGTCTTCCGCCTCGATACCGGCCAGCACCTCGTGGAGGGGGCGGAAGGCGATCTCCCGGGCATCGAGACACGCGCGGGCTTCGGCCTCGGACGCGAGCCGGGCCAGGGGATCGCCACTCAAGCTTTCGAGATACTGCTCGCGCGCGTCGATGGCGGCAGCCAGTGTCTCCTGCTCTCTCAGCAGGCGGGGATAGCGCGCCTTGGCATCCTTGAGCCAGGCCGACGGCGCCTGTTCGCTCAGCTCCCGGAAGTCGTGCAGCGCCTGCCGCAGGATGCCGAGCTGCTGGGCCTGCTGGTCGAGTCGATGCAGCCGGTCCTGGGCTTCCCGTGACTGGCGATAGAGCGTGTCTCGCAGGTGTACCGGCGAGGCTTCGCCGTGCCAGTGACGATAACGCTCGGCGGCGTCCCTGAGCGGCGCCAGCCGTTCGAGGCGCGCCTTGGCATCGCTTTGGGCTCTCCGGCTCTCGGCCAGCGCCTGTTCGTGTGCTGCCAGCGCGTTCTTGCGCTCGCTCCAGAACCCCACCGCCGAATGCTCGGACCAGCGTTCGGCGAAGGTCTGCCAGGCCTGCCGGCCGGAGGCCAGCGGCGCCAGCTCCCCTTCCAGGCGCTGGCGCTGTTCGCGTCGCGCCTGCAGCGCTTCGCGAACACTCTCGCGCTGGCTATCCAGTGAGTTTGCCTGGGCGTCCCAATCGTCAAGCTGCGCTTCCAGGTGCTCCCGCTGCGCTTCCTTGGTCGCCAGCAGTTCGTCGGGTGAGCTATCGGGATGTTCGGCAAGGAACGCTTCGTACCACTGCGCCGGCTGCTTGAGCTCGCCCATCCGCCCCAGGTGGTCGGCATGCGCCTTGCGGGCCTCGGCCAGCCTCGCCTGCGCGCTCTCGCGGGTGGCTTCCGGCGTTTCCAGTTCGGCCTCGGTGAAGAGCCCCTCGGCCAGCGCCTGGGTGTAGACGCTCTGGTTGTCGATGAAGTCGCGCTGGCGCGATTCCAGCTGCTCGCGCTCGTGCTCCAGCCGCTCCATCTCCTCGTCGAGCTGTTCGGCATCGAGACGCAGCGAACGGCGATACTCGCGGTCGGCGATCACCTCTTCGCGGAAACGGTTGCCATCCATCGACTCGAACGCCTCGGCGGCGTCGTCGAGCAGGCCGAGGGCACGATAGCGGGAGGCGTCGTCATTGAAGGCGTGGCTGTCCGCCAGCCAGGCCCGCGCCTGGTCGAACGAAACATGGCCGATGTCGCGGGCCGTGGTCCAGGTCGCCTGCGGCAGGTGGATCAGACGACGATGCGTGTCGACTCGCGCGCCGCGCTCGGAGAGCGCCAGCCGCACGTTGCGCTCGGCCTGACGCGACAGCTTGGCCAGCAGCCAGGTGGAGACCCGCGGCCGTTCGGTATCGCCGGCCACCCACGCAAAGCCAACCGCGTTGTCGGCCACCTCCTTGGCGGGCTCTGCCTGCTCGACGCTGCCGCTGCCTCCCGGCAAGCCCTGCAGCGGCGCCAGCGCCTGCCCGCCGAGCAGCCGCTCGGCCTCGAGCAGCGAGGCATCGAGCTCGGCCAGCTGGCGGCGCGCCTCGAGCAGGCCCTCGCCCTCTTCGTTCAGGGTGGCCAGCCGCTCGACCTTGTCGCCGGCGCGCTGCTGGTCGCTTTCGGCTTCCGCAAGCCGATGGCGCAGCTCGGTAATCCGGGTGCCGGAATTGAGGATCACATCCTCGATCAGTTCCTCTTCCTCGTCGGTCTCGCCGCGAGTCGCCCCGGACAGGATCTGTGGCGCCAGCACCTCGTAGAAGAACGCCTGGTCGGCCTTCTCGCCGGCCCGCGGCTTGATGGCATTGAATATCTGGCTCTTGTCGGCGCCGCCCTCCTTCTGGAATGCCGCCATCTGCGCCAGCTCACGGCGTGAGATATGCGCTCCCACCGCTTCCAGCCACTCCTCCCGGTTGTGGGCCCGGGTCACTCCCTGGGCGCGCATCGTGCTCTGGAAGTCGGCATTGGCGTAGAGCGCCAGCTTGCCATCGCGGGTGATGTGATGCACCGGCACGTCGGCCAGCCTGCCCGGATAGTGGTAGAAAACCAGCCCGCTGCCATCGCTGTAGCCGTACATGCCGAACACGAAGGTCTCGCCGGAGACTTCCTCGCCGGCGACGGCCAGCATATCGTCCTGCTGGCTGGCGCTGTCCTGGGCGCGAAACTCGACGCGCAGGTGTGTCCAGCTGCGGCCCTCGCCGTTGACCTTCGACGGCGAGCACTTGCGCCGAGTCCGGGTCAGGAGCTGGCGATCCCGGGAGAGCATGCCGATCAAGGCCTCGGCCATGGTGGTCTTGCCGAAGCCGTTCTCCATGCTGATCGCGCTCGACTGCCCGCGCAGGTCGAGCAGCAGATGACGCATCTTGGCTTCCCAGGGCGAGGCGATGTCACCGTGCTTGTTGAGCAGGTTGGCGATCTCGATACGGTTGATGACACTCACCGGCGATCCTCCTCGGCGTTCTCGGTCGTCGATCCATCCGCCTCTTCCGATGGCTGGTCGAACATGTCGGCGGCGCGTGTTCCGGACTCTTCGCCGTCATCGGGGTCGGCATCTCGAGCACCGACGTCCGCATCCTGCACCGGCGCCTCGTCGGCGCGGTCCTGCCCGGCACCCTCGAAGGGCCGGTCCGAGGGCTCGGTGGAAGTCAGCTCGATCAGGTGGGTCAGGTGGTTGACCCCGATCTGCTCGGCCTCCAGCGCGCCCAGCAGGGTCTGCTGCCAGACGTCCTCGTCGGCGGCTTCGCGGACCGCCTCGAGATGACCGGCACGCACCAGCAGGTCGATGAACGCCTTGACCCGGCGCGGGATGTCCTCGCCGCGCTCGTCGAGCAGCACCCGGCTGTTCTCCGGTGCCCGATCGCCCAGACCGCGCAGCGTCTCCAGTTGATCGCGCACCAGTTCGACCAGCTCGCGGGTGACGAACGTGGCCTCCTGATAGCGGCTGACATCGGAGAGCGCGCGGTTCAGCCGGGTGTAGATCAGGGTGTGCAGCAGCAACCACAGCTGGAGGTACCACAATGCCAGCTCGGCCCGGCTCTCCTGGCGCAGCTTGAGCGCCTCGAATACCGCTTCACGGGTATAGAGCGGCGGCTGCTCGAGCTCGGGATCCGGTAGCAGCGCGAAGAAACGCGATCCCGGCGCGATGCCCGGATAGTCGCCAGACTCGAACGCCTTGAGCCGCAAGCCCTGGCCAGCCAGGAAGTCCCGCAGCGCCTCGCGCTCGTTCTCCTGGGCGTCGTCGATCAGGGCACAGACGTCGCGCTCGGAGAGCTGGCCCTCACGCGCGGCGCGGCGCTTGCGGCCACCGCTGGGGACCCGTTCCGCGGTTCGGTAGCGCAGCAGATAGGCAACGACTTCACCCATTTCCATCATGTTCATCAGTCAGACTTCCTGTTCTTTCGTAGGCGCCGGTCGCAGGCGCAGCGAGGGCGTCACCGCGCCCTCGATGCGGCGTCCGTCGGGCAGCGCGATCGCGAATGGGGTGTCGTCGATACCGACGCTCAGGTGGTCGTCGAGCAGTTGGGTATCGACGAAGGTGTTGAGCAGTTGCGGCAGGCAGTCCAGGGTTTCGGTGTGCACCGAGTCCGAACCCGTCTCGAAGTGGTGCCAGCCCTCGCTGAGGGCGTCCGGCAGCGACAGCGGCGACTGGCGCAGACGCCGGCGTAGGGCCGGGCCACGCGCCTTGAGATAGCGCGCCAGCAGCGGATCGGCACTGGGCCTGTCACTGGCCTCGTCGAATACCAACGCCGCCCCGCTGCGCTCGGCGCGACGGGTTTCCACCAGCGGCAGCAGCGTCTCCACCCGAGGCATCGCCACTTGCGTGCCGAGCGGCATCATCCGCGCGACCACCGCATCCTGCAGACGTTCAGGGGGCGGAGAGAGCAGCAACTGGTGCGCCAGCCCGGCGAAGTCGATCACGCCCATCGACTGGATCCGCCCTTCGGCGATATCCGACAGCAGCTCGGACAGTCGCCGGGAAAGGTTCTCGATGGCGTTCAGCACACGGCCGATAGTGGCGGAGAGCATGCGCAGGTCCCACTCCTCCTCCTGGCGCTCGGCCCAGGCCTCGAAATGGCCGATCAGGGTTGGAGCCGAGAGCTGCGAGCGCGCGCTGAGCAGCGTGCTCTGGATGGTGCTCAACGCATTGTGGTAGTGACGCTCGTTGTCCAGCAGCGCGGCCAGCTTGCCCTCGTGGGTCGGATTCTCGCGCACCCGCCGCAGCTCCTGGGTCAGCGCGCGAATCGCCATCAGGATCTGCTGGGTGATGTCGGGCACGCGGGCATAGTCCCCACGCGAAAGCGCGGCGATGACCTTGGCGGCGTCGTACTCCGAATAGAGCAGGTCTTCGACCTGGCTGGCCAGGGTGACTGCCTGGCGACCGCTGGGAGTCAATCGTACCTGGCCGGTCTGGCCCTGCTTCTCGATCAACGCCGTGCGCTTGGTACTGCGGCCACTGCGCGTTCCCGGCGAGGTTTCACCTTCGTCGGCCCCGCTGTCGGCGGCATCCGGCTGCCACTCCCGATAGTGGATCTCGCTGGGGGTCGCCAGCAGATTGATGACGAAGCTCAGGTCGTCCGCGGGCAGCTCGGGATAATCCCCTCGCAGGTGTGCCAGGCAGCGACGCTGGGTGACGAAGGCACTATTGGTGGCGAAATCCACCTCGAGCAGGTAGTCCAGCAGCAGGCAGCCCAGGTCGAGCCAGTAGCCGTCGCGAAGGCCGCGACGCTGCTCCTGGGAGACCTGGACGAAGGGCGAGCCCGGTTCGTGAGCGCTGTCGTGTAGATCCAGCAGCCGCGTCGTCGCGACCAGCAGCTTGTTCCAGGCGGTCATGTCGACTCCAGACGGGGAACAACGAGAGAAAGCGCAGCATTATGCCAAGGATGGCCTGCCGGGTCATGGCGATCCGCGTAACGAAGTCGCCATTGACTGCTATGGTGAGAAGTCCCTTCATCCACGATTCACCGGGAGTTCTCGCATGGAATACCGTCGTCTCGGCCGCACCGGCCTCAAGGTCTCTCCACTCTGTCTCGGTACCATGACCTACGGCACGCCACAGTGGCGCGACTGGGTGCTGGATGATGCCGAGAGCCGCCCTTTCATCCAGCAGGCCCTGGCTGCCGGCATCAACTTCTTCGATACCGCCGACATGTACTCCGATGGCGAGTCGGAGCGCGTCGTCGGCAAGGCACTCAACGATTTCGCCCGGCGCGAGGAGGTCGTCGTGGCGACCAAGGTCTACAACCCCACCGGCAACAAGTCGCCCAATGAGCGCGGCCTGTCACGCAAGCACATTCACCACGCCATCGACGCCTCGCTCGAGCGCCTGGGGATGGATTACGTCGACCTTTATCAGACCCATCGCTGGGATTACGACACGCCCATCGAGGAGACCATGGAGGCGCTCCACGAAGTGGTCAAGGCGGGCAAGGCGCGCTATATCGGCGCCTCCAGCATGCACGCCTGGCAGTTCGCCAAGGCCCAGCACGTTGCCGAGCGCAACGGTTGGACCCCGTTCGCCACCATGCAACCGATGGTCAACCTGATCTACCGCGAGGAGGAGCGCGAGATGATCCCCCAGTGCCTGGATCAGGGCGTGGGCGTGATTCCCTGGAGTCCGCTGGCCCGCGGCATTCTCGCTGGCAGCAAGCCGGTGGGCGGCGAGGGTAGTACCACCCGCGCCAAGAGCGACGAGCAGATGCGCAACTGGAAGCTGGGGCTCGAGCGTGACGCCCCGGTCATCGAGGCGCTGCAAGGGCTCGCCGAGTCGCGCAACGTCTCGCTCGCCCAGATCGCGCTCGCCTGGCTGCTGCAGAAACCCGGCATCACCGCCCCCATCGTCGGCGCCAGCAAGCCGCATCATCTGGATCAGGCCCTGGGCGCGCTGGATATCACCCTGACAGCGGAGGAAGTCGAGAAACTGGAAGCGCCCTACGTGCCGCACGAGGTCGTCGGGTTCGCCTGACGTCCGGCAACGGTGTTCCGCGCCATGCTAAAACCGCATGGCGCTTGTCACTCATGCGGGAGATCGAGCCATGCCGAACCTCGCCAAAGAGCACTGCAGCGCCTGCCACCGGGCCGCAGCGCCACTGACGTCGGAGCAGATCGCCCCCCTGCTTCCGGCCCTGTCCAAGTGGCAGATCGTGGAACGCGGTGGCATTATGCAGTTGCAGCGAAGCTTCATGTTCCGCAATTTCGCGCAGGCCCTGGATTTCACCCATCGCGTGGGCGAACTCGCCGAGTCGCAAGGCCATCACCCGGCGATCACCACCGAATGGGGTCAGGTCACCGTGACCTGGTGGACCCACAAGATCCGCGGCCTGCATCGCAACGATTTCATCATGGCCGCCAGAACCGACGAGGTAGTGCACGCTAATGTTTGAGAAGATCGAGCGCGTCCCGGGAGATGCCATCCTCGGGCTGATCGAAGCATACAATCAGGATGCCAATCCGCAGAAGGTCGATCTCGGCGTCGGCGTCTACCGGGATCCCAACGGCAACACGCCGATCATGCGCGCCGTGAAACAGGCCGAGGCTCACCTGCTGGAGAGCGAAACGACCAAGAGCTACATCGGCTCCCATGGCGACCCGCGCTACGGCAAGGCGGTCCTGCCACTGGTACTAGGTTCGGATTCGCCGGTCCTGGCCGCCAACCGGGCCAGCGCCACCCAGTCACCCGGCGGCACCGGCGCGCTACGGCTGGCGGCGGACTTCATCAAGTCGAACCTGCCGGGCAAGCGCATCTGGCTCTCCGACCCGACCTGGCCCAACCATCTGGGCATCTTCGACGCCGCCGGCATCGAGATGCGCAAGTACCCCTATGTCAGCGCCGACAACCGCCTCGACTTCGACGCCATGCTGGCGACGCTCAAGGAGATACCGCAGGGTGACGTGGTGCTGCTGCACGCCTGCTGTCACAACCCCTCGGGCTTCGATCTCGACCGCGAGCAGTGGCAGCAGGTGCTGGAAGTGGTCAAGTCGCGCGGCCTGCTGCCGCTGGTGGACTTCGCCTACCAGGGCTTCGGCGAGGGGCTGGAGGCGGACGCCTACGGCGTGCGGCTGATGGCCGAGAATCTCGACGAGGTGCTGATCACCAGCTCCTGCTCGAAGAACTTCGGTCTCTACCGCGAACGCACCGGCTGCCTGATCGTGATCGCCAAGAATGCCGAGCAGATGCAGAACGTGCGCTCGCAGATGGCGATCGTGGCGCGCGAGAACTACTCCAACCCGCCCTCCCACGGTGCCGCCGTGGTCACCGAGATTCTCGAGTCGGCGGAGCTGGCGCGAGTATGGCGCGAGGAGTTGACCGAGATGTGCGACCGCATCAACGGTCTGCGCAGCGATCTGGTCGCCGCGCTCGAGCCCTACGGTCTCGACAAGCGCTTCGCCCACGTCGCGGCCCAGCGCGGCATGTTCTCCTACACCGGGTTGAGCACCGAGCAGGTCAAGCGCCTGCGCGACGAGTTCAGCATCTACATGGTCGGCTCCGGCCGCGCCAACGTCGCCGGTTTCACCAGCGAGAATCTACCCTACGTGGCCAAGGCGATCGCTGCCGTCGTCGACTGAACCCGACATCGCGCATCCGACTCGCCCACAAAAATCCCGGCTCAGGCCGGGATTTTCTTTGCAGGGATGGATCACGCCGCGGCGTGAGATGTCACTCGGGCAACGTATCGGCGCCCATTGCCTGCTCGAAGCGCTGCCGTGTCACGCCCCCGGCTTGCGGATCGTTGAGCTGCTGAAACAGGGCCTGCTGCTCGGCGCTGACCGCCTCGTCCTCATCGATCACACCATCGCCATCCACATCCAGTTGATCGAAGCTCAAGGCGTTGGGGCGCTGGTCGACCGGAGTCTGGGCACCACCATCGGTGAAACCGGCGTTCTCCCGCCCGACGCCGCCGGATTTCTCGATCGACTCGTGGTCGACCTGGGAGGCATTGGCGGGCGCCTGCGGCGCTTCCTCGCTCGCCACGGCATTCGGCGCCGAATCCTGCGTCGTCGCCCCCTCTTGGGCCCAGGCCGGTAACGCCAGCATGGCTGCCAGAACGCCCACGCTCAAACCCAGGCCGGAGGTGCCTCGCTTCGCCATCATCCGTGTACGCATCGCTTATCCTCTTGAAACGGTAACGCTTTGACCCGCGAGCGCGATAAAGATTCGATGTCGGCAAACCTTCGTCCCACGGCGGCTGTCAGGACGCCACTCGTGCTCGCCGGCCGGGCTTCACTCGTCCCACTGCGGCGCGAACGATGGATTGGCCTGCCGATCGCCCCGATCGAGGTCGTCGATCTGGGCGATCTCGTCGTCGCTGAGCCGAAGCTCCATCGCCTCGAGATTGGACTTCTGATTGGCCGGGTTGGTCGAGGACGGGATCACGATGATATCGCGTGCCGCGATCCAGGCCAGGGCGACCTGCGCCGGAGAGGCATCGTGGGCGTTGGCGATCCGTTCGAGCACCGGGTCCTTCATCACCTTGCCCACCGCCAACGGCATGTAGGCCGTGACATCGAGCCCTTTGGCCTGACAGTGCTCGACCAGCCTGCGGTTGGCGAGAAACGGATGCACCTCGATCTGGTTGGTGACGATGTTCTCGCCACCTGGCAAGCCGAGCGCCTGGTCGACCTGGGCGATGGTGAAGTTGGAAACCCCGATGTGCCTGGTCAGGCCGCGCGCCCGGGCCGCATCCAGGGCAGCGATGGTATCCGCCATCGGCACCTCGTCACCGGGCGAAGGCCAATGGATAAGGATCAGGTCGAGCTGCTCGAGACCGAAGTTCTCGAGACTCTGCTCGACGGCCCGGGTCAGCGCCTCCGGCTCCAGCTTGTCCCACCAGATCTTGGTGGTCACGAACAGCTCGTCGCGCGCGACGCCGCTCTGGCGGATCGCCTTGCCCACCGCAGCCTCGTTCTCGTACATCTGGGCGCTGTCGAGATGGCGATAGCCGAGTTCGAGTGCGGAGGTCACCGAATCGATCACCGCCTGCTCCTTGAGGCGATACGTTCCCAGGCCGGGTTGCGGCAGTAGATGACGTGTCACGATGCTTTCTCCTTGACCGGAAAGGTCAGATGAAATCCAAGAGTGGCTAGAAGGAGACTGTGGGTGAAAAAGACATCTTCAAGCCCCGCTCCCAGCCCATGCTAGACTGAACGCTGATTTTCCGCCCGGATCGAGGCATGCCAAATACCCAGCCGCGCGCTTCCGACCCTCCACCCGAGGGCCGCCATCTGATACTCGTCGGTAACGGCGACGCCCACCTCCACGTTGCAGCCCATGCAGAGCGGCTCGCACGACACGGTGCCCGAGTGACGCTGGTTACCCGGCAGGACTTCGCATTCTCGGATTGGCTCGGCGGCATGCTGGGCGGCGAATGGCAGCGCGACGACGTTCGTCTTCCTGCCGACCGCATCGCCGTTCACGGCGGTGTCCATGTGGGCGCCGACTTGGCCCAGGTCGATCGACACCAGCGCCGACTCACGCTCACCGACGGACGCGAGCTCGATTACGACTGGCTATCGCTCGACCTGCCTCCGGTCGTGGATGAACACGCCATCCCCGGTTTCTATACCGCACAGGGCGTTTTCACGGCTTCCGCCGATGATCTGTGGCAATTGCGCCAACGGCTGGAGAGCCAACTCGCCGGCGCCGCGGCCAGACTGCCCCGTGTCGCGCTCCTCGGCGGCGGGCCGAATGGCGTCGAGCTTGCCGCCAATCTGCTGGCACTGGGCGAGCGCTACGGACGGCGACTGCCGGTGACGCTGATCGCCAACGACCGCAAGCTGCTTCCTGGCGCCAGCCACCGTGCCAATCGCTGGCTGGCGCAGCGCCTGCATCGTCGCGGACTGCAACTGGAGCTGGTCGCGAAGGCAACCCGCTACCACCGGAGTCAGTTGATCCTGGACGATGGCAGCGGCGTCGACGCCGATCTACTGGTCGTGACCGATCACCTGAAACCCTCGCCCACGCTCGAGATGTTCGGCCTGACCCGGGACGAGGACAACGCCATCGATGTCGACGCGAAGCTGCGTAGCCGGCAGGACCCGAACCTGTTCCTGGCCAGGGAGAAGCCTGCCGGTCGTAGCGCGGATCTGACCACACGCGAGCGCAACGCGCTGCTGCTGGCCTCGCTGGAAGAGGCTGTCGGCGGCGAGTCCCGGGCCCTGCATCATGGCCACAACGAGCACTGGAAGGCGCTCAATCTGGGCGATCTTCGTGACATCGCCTGGCGCGGCCCGCTCTGGTGCCGCGGCCGCTGGGTCCGGCGCTGGAAGCATCGTCGCGATCGCCGCGAGGTCGCGCACTACCTGGGCGAGCGCTGACCCCTGCCGCGGCAGGCCAGACGACGCCTTCCGTGCCGGTACCCCATGACGCAAGATCCCGGCACCTTGGCCGGGATCTTGCACCTGGAGGTCGTCAGCGGACGCCCTCCCTGCCCGAAACGTCCTACTGGCGAATACCCTCGAGCACGATATAGAGTTCGACGCTGTGCATCGGCTCCGGGAACTGGCTCATGTCGATATCGAAATCGGCCAGGTCCAGTGTCGTGGAAGCCTCGAAGCCCTGCCGATAGCCGCCCCACGGATCGTCGCCGCCGCCGATGTGATCGACCTCGAAGGTGACCGGTTTGGTCACGCCATGAATGGTAAGGTCGCCAGTCATTTCGGCCTCCTCACCATCATCGTCGACGTCGAAGCTCGTGGACTGGAACGTGGCTTGGGGAAACTCGCCCGCGTTGAGGAAGTCACCGCTCAGGATGTGCTTGTTACGCTCGGCGTGATTGGTTTCCAGGCTGTCGAGGTCAACGGTGACGTTGACGCTGGAATCGTCCGGTGACTCGGGATCGTAGCTGAATCCGCCGTCGAACGACTTGAAGTTGCCCAGAATGTACGAGTAGCCGAGGTGACTGATCTTGAATTGAATGAAGGCGTGCTGGCCCTCGGTGTCGATCTTGTAGTCGGCTGCCTGGGCCTGGGCCAGCGGCATGGCCGACGCGGCGGCGATCAGCGTGGCGAGTGCGGTCTTCTTCAACATCGTCTTGCTCCTCGAAGCGTTTGCGTTCGTATTGTCGAGCGATTCGGCCAGGGCGACCGGCTCGTATGTCGGTCGCCCTGGCCGGGAAAGCGTGATCAGCGCTGCCTGGCCGCACGGGGCGTCAGCATCCGGACCAGCGTATCCTGGCGATCCAGCCAATGATGCTTGCATGCCGCCAGACCGTGGCCGACGGCCAGAACGACCAGCGCCCAGGCCGCGTACCAGTGCACGTCGCCCGCCAGTACGGCCTGATTCGGCAGGCCCGATACCAGCGCCGGCATGGTGAACCAGCCGAACACGCTGATGCCATCGCCTTCCGCCGTGGAAATCAGGTAACCGGAGATCATCACGACGAACATCAGCGCATAGATCAGGCCATGGCCGATGTGCGCCGCACGTCGTTCGAGCCGGGTGCCATGGGCGACCGGCGTCGGCTGCAGCACTCTCCAGATCACTCTCAGTACACTTACCAGCAGTACCAGGATGCCTATCGACTTGTGCCACCACGGCGCCAAGTGATACCAGTGATCGTAGTAGCCCAGGCCGGTCATCCACCAGCCTAGGGCGAACAGGCCGAAAATCGCCAGCGCGCTCGCCCAGTGAATGGCGATGCTGACCCAGCCCCAACCCGATCGCGTATTACCCCACACGGCGTCTCTCCCCTTCGTTCCGATTCAGCATACTGCCTCACGGTCAGGATGCTAGACCGGGATCCGTAAAACGATTGGTGACGAGTGGGAAACAATAAGGCGGAGACACGAGCCGGTTTCCCGCCTCATCTCGACGCCAGCCGACATCCAACGGAGCCTTCCACGGACGCACCGGAGTGCATCACATCGAGGAAAGAACGAGGGGGGCAACGCGCTGCCGCCCGAACGCGTGGCAGCGCGGGCATCATTGCGTGGCATACCGGTGATGGTGTGATGGAGAGGTATTATCAAAGCCATCGAAGCATCGATGGCCGCTGCGCTTTCAATGACTGAATATACTGCTATCGGACTTTTTGGAGGCCTTCGCAGCCTTCTTCTCCTTGGCTGTCAGGAGCGGCTTCTTCTTGGTGTCCTTCTTGCTGTCTCTTCCTTTGCTCATCACATTTTCCTCGTCCGCATACGACCTAGTTGGTCAACCCGGCGACTGCGACCACGTGATGATTTTTTCAGCCAGCCAGGCCGACGTGACCACGTCAGTATGGCCCCACGAACGAACAATAGATAGCACGGGCCAGCCGAAAACCCGTTCGTCAAAACCGACAGGGCTCCAGCGCAACCGCCGGAGCCCTGTCCCCATCAAGAACATGCCCTACCGCACGCGCCAGGTTAGCGTCCACCAACCTGACACGATAGGTCGCTCTCCTCGCCGGCTAGAGCAATGTCAGCCCTCGCTCGAGATCGGCCTTGAGATCGTCGAGCGTCTCCAGACCGACGGCAATGCGAATCAGGCCGTCCCGGATGCCGGCGGAAGCGCGCTGCCCGTCGCTGAGACGGCCATGGGTGGTGGTACCGGGATGGGTGATGGTGGTCTTGACGTCCCCCAGATTGCCGGTGATCGACATCAGGCGAGTGTTGTCGATCACCGTCCACGCCGCCTCCTGGCCGCCCTTCACCTCGAGCCCCATCACCGCGCCGAACCCCCGCTGCTGCTGCCTGGCCAATGAATGCTGCGGATGGCTCTCGAGTCCGCTGTAGTGGACACGCTCGATGGCGGGCTGCGACTCCAGCCACTCGGCGAACGCCAGCGCATTGCGGCTATGCGCCTCCATCCGTAGGCTGAGCGTCTCCAGCCCCTTGAGGAAGATCCAGGCGTTGAACGGGCTCATGCAAGGGCCGCAGGTACGAACGACGCCGTAGAGCTGCTCGAGCTCCTGATCACGCCCTACGACCGCCCCGCCGATCGCCCGGCCCTGACCGTCGAGATACTTGGTCGCCGAGTGAATGACCAGATCCGCGCCCAGTTCCAGCGGCCGCTGTAGCGCCGGGGTGAGGAAGCAGTTGTCGATCGCAAGCCAGGCGCCGTGCCGGTGGGCCAGCTCGGCCAACGCCGCGATGTCGACCAGCTCGTTGAGAGGGTTCGACGGCGTCTCCGCGAAGAGCAGTCTGGTCCGGGGCGTGATCGCCGCTTCCCACTGCGCCAGATCGTTGAGTTCGACATAGCGTGGCACCACGCCGAATTTGGCGAGGTACTTGTCGAACAAAGCGATGGTCGAGCCGAACACCGAGCGCGAGACAACGACTTCATCGCCCGCTTCCAGCAGCGCCAGCACGGTAGAGAGGATCGCGGCCATGCCGGAGCTGGTGGCGACGCAGCGCTCGCCGCCCTCGAGCGCCGCCAGCCGTCGTTCGAAGGTGCGCACCGTGGGGTTGGTGAAGCGGGAGTAGACGTTGCCTGGCTCCTCGCCCTTGAACTTGCGCGCCGCCTCCGCCGCGCTGCCGTAGACGAAGCTCGAGGTCGGGAAGATCGGCTCGCCGTGCTCCTGCTCGTGGGTACGCTCGTGCCCCGCGCGGATCGCCAGCGTCTCCAGACCCAGTGTGTCCAACCCCGGCGAGAGGTGGTCGTCAAAACTCATCCTGCAGCTCCTGAAAGCAGGACCCGATGAGCGGATCATCGGGTCGGAAGATTCAATCGTCTTCGATATCGTTGTGCAGGTCGACCACGGCATTGAGGCTCTCGCGCTGCTTGGCGGCATCGTTGCGCGAAGCCTCCAGCGCAGCGAAATAGGCCTCGTCGACATCGCCAGTCACGTAACTGCCGTCGAAGACGGAACAATCGAAATCGTCCAGTGCCGGATTGACCTCGCGACAGGCGGCCTTGAGGTCCTCCAGGTCCTGATAGATCAGCTTGTCGGCGCCGATCAGTTCGCTCACCTCGGCATCGGTGCGACCGTGGGCGACCAGCTCGGTGGCCACCGGCATGTCGATGCCGTAGACGTTGGGATAGCGCACCGCCGGCGCGGCGGAGGCGAAGTAGACCTTGTTGGCGCCGGCGTCCCGCGCCATCTGGATGATCTGCTTGCAGGTCGTTCCGCGCACGATGGAGTCGTCTACCAGCAGCACGTTCTTGCCCTCGAACTCGCTGGCGATGGCGTTGAGCTTCTGGCGAACCGATTTCTTGCGCTGGGTCTGGCCCGGCATGATGAAGGTCCGCCCGATGTAGCGGTTCTTCATGAATCCTTCACGGAAGGTCACCCCGATGTGCTGGGCCAGTTCCAGTGCCGTGGTCCGAGAGGTATCCGGAATCGGGATCACCACATCGATATCGTGATCCGGCCACTCACGCTGGATACGATCGCCAAGCTTGCGGCCCATCTGCATCCGGGTACCGTAGACGTAGGCACCGTCGAGCATCGAGTCGGGGCGCGCCAGGTAGACGTGCTCGAAGATGCACGGTGTCAGCCGCGGCTTGTCGGCACACTGTTGCGTATGGATGTTCTTGTCCATGTCGACGAAGATCGCTTCGCCCGGTGCCAGGTCGCGCACCAGTTCGAAGCCGGCGACGTCGAGCGCCACCGACTCGGAAGCGATCATCACCTCCTGGCCCTCGGCGGTCTGGCGTGTGCCGTAGACCACCGGACGGATGCCATGGGGGTCGCGGAACGCCACCAGGCCGAAGCCGTTGATGATCGCGACCGCGGCGTAACCGCCACTGCAGCGGCGATGGACGCGGCGCAGCGCGTCGAAGATGTCTTCCGGCGTCAGGTACAGTCCCTGCTTGCCCAACTCATGGGCGAACACGTTGAGCAGCACCTCGGAATCGGAGCTGGTATTGATGTGACGCAGGTCGGAGGAGAACAGCTCCTGCTTGAGCTGATCGGAGTTGGTCAGGTTGCCGTTGTGGGCCAAGGTGATGCCGTAGGGCGAGTTGACGTAGAACGGCTGGGACTCGGCCTCGCTCGCCGACCCCGCGGTGGGATAGCGCACATGACCGATCCCCAGGTGGCCCTGCAGACGCTTCATGTGGCGTGTATGAAAGACGTCGCGAACCAGCCCGTTGTTCTTGCGCAGCAGAAAGCGACCTTCATCCCAGGTCATCATGCCGGCGGCGTCCTGTCCGCGGTGCTGCAAAACCGTCAATGCGTCATAGATCAACTGATTGACCGCTTCATTGGCCATGAGGCCTACGATACCGCACATGCCGACTTACCTCGCTTGGTCGCACCTACTCGGGAAACAGTGCACGAAAGCCTGCGTGGATGAATCGCGCCGTGACGCGATGCCCGGCATCTTCGCCCGGGTCCCATACATCGGGGGCCCCGGGCTGCGGATGTCCGGCACTTCAGCCCGCTCGCCTATTCGTTCATCGCCTCCTTCAGGGCGCTGGTTTTTCGGTCGGAGCGGGGATCGGAATCGTCACACCGCGCCCGTTCTGACTGGATGAAGAATTGTCGCTTTGCGGTAATGTCATCGGCAGTTGCCGCATGGCATCCTCCGCAGCCGTCGTATCGACGTCCCAGCTCTGCAACTGAACCAGTGCCCACTCGCGCAGGGATTCGAACGACGGCCTCAACTGGGCCTGCTGCCACGCCTGCAACTGCGCCAGCGGTGTCAATCCGATGACGACCGTGACGATCACCAGGATCGCGGCTCCCCGGGCCAGGCCGAAGACCGCTCCGGCCAGGCGATTGAAGAAGCCCATGCCGACCCACTCCACCGCCGCATTGAGCAGCCGGATGACGAAGCCGCAGACCATCACCACCACGAAGATGATCAGCACGAAACCCAGTACCAGCCTTGCGTCGGGATGGGAGATGTACGGTTCCAGCAGGTCGGCGATCGGTTTGGCGAATACCCGCGCCGCCAGCAACGCCACGATCCAGGCGCCGAGCCCCAGCGCCTCCCGTACCAGGCCACGCATGAAACCTGCCAGCATCGATATCGTCAACACCAGCAGGAAGGCATAGTCGAGCCAGGTCAATGTCATCAGCTACCCGGCTTGCGAATCAGCAGCCCCTGGATATTGGCGGCCTGCTTGAGCTCGGCGCGAGCTTTCTCGCCTGCGTCCGAGGACGAGAACGGCCCAACGTAGACCGTGGTCAGATTGTTGTCTCTGGGCTGGGAGTATGCCGCGAAGCCCTGCTCCTTGAGCTTGGCCGCCAATCGCGTGGCGTTGTCGGACTGACCGAAGCTGCCGACCTGAACCACCCAGCCCCCATCGCTGCTCGCGGGGGTGCGCTCGGGCGTCGATGCCTGCTGCGGCGAGGCGGGCTGGCTGGTAGCCGGCCTGGCTGGTTCTGGCTCCGGTTCCGGCTGGCGTGAAGTCGACTGCGGCGGCTCGGACTGCGCGATATCGGCAATCGGATCATCGCCGCCGGTGGTGGACGATCCGCCGCCGCCAGCGTTGTTCTGGCCGAATGAGTCTTCACTGCCGGCACCCAGTTGATCGCGGGTATCCGGCTCGGGCACGGCAGTGTCACCCGCATCGCCCCCCCTGTTGCCATTCTGGGTAGCGACCGACGCCGGCGGCTGCGGCGACTCGATGATACGCTGACGTGTCTCGCCTCCGTCGATCGGCTGTTCGATCACCATGACCGGCCCCGGCTCCTGCTGGCGCGGTTCGGGATCGTCGAACAGCATCGGCAGAAAAATGGCCCCCAGCGCGACGAGAATGACCGCGCCGCTGATACGTTCACGCCATCCATACTTCATAGGACCTGGACCTCCTTAGACATGCTTCGACAGCCGCTCGATCATCCCGTGATCGAATTGATTACGCGTCGTCATTCAGCCGGGCCTGGAGCGCCTCGAGCGCGCCGGCCACGGTGAGAAACGAACCGCATACTAACACTTCTTCATCGGGCGCAAGACGTGGCGCCAGCCAGGCGACGGCCGCCGACGGCGACGATGCCGCCATCAACGTCTCTCCGCCCCGCGAGGCAACGACCGTGGCTAGCTCTTCACCGGAACGCCCGCGCGTACCCGGCAAGCCTACTGGCAGCCACACGTCGACGACCGGAGCCAGTGCCTCGATCAGCGCTTCGGCGTCCTTGTCCTTGAGCACGCCGAGCAGTCCGATACGGCGTGCCGGCCGCGGGCGCCGGGCCAACCGCGACCCCACGTAACGGGCCGCATGCGGGTTGTGCGCCACGTCGAAGCACCAGTTCCCCAGCCACTGCAACCGGCCCGCCAGCGCCACGTCCGACATTGCCAGGCGAGATTCGGATTCTCGTGGCGGCACACCGCACAGGCTCAGGGCCTCGAGCGCGACGGCGGCATTGTCCAGCGGCAACCCCGGGTCGGGCAAGCTATCGAGACGATAGCGATCACCCGCTTCCGACCGGCCCTGCCAGGACCATTCACCCTCGCCCGCTTCGGCGTGATCGAAATCGCCGCCCAGCCAATGATCGAAGACGGCCAGTGCCTGGATCCGCCGAGAGACGCTCGCCGGCAGTTCACGGCTACCCAATACCGCGGGTCGCCCCTGCCGGAGAATGCCGGCTTTCTCGAAGCCGATGCCCTCGAGATCGGTACCGAGAAAATCCGCGTGATCCTGGGCGATGGTGGTGATGATCGCGACGTCGCTGTCGACCACGTTGACCGCGTCCAGGCGGCCGCCCAGCCCCACTTCGAGAATGGCCAGTTGGGGGCGGACATCGGCGATCGTCACCAGCGCCGCCAGGGTTCCCGCTTCAAAATAGGTCAGGCTGACGGGATCGCCGGCCAGGCGCGCCGCCTCGACGCGCTCGAAACCGGCAACCAGGAGCTCGTCCCCGGCCGCACAACCGTCGAAGCAGAGCCGCTCGTTATAGCGCAGGAGGTGAGGTGAGGTATAACTGGCCGTCGTCAGACCGTGGGCTCGCGCCAGCCGCTCCAGCATCGCCACCGTGGAACCCTTGCCGTTGGTACCGGCAACGGTCACCACACGGTGCGCGATCGGGCCCTGCGTCAGGCCGAGCCGCTCGGCCACGACAGCCACCCGCTCCAGCCCCATGTCGATGGCAACCGGATGCTGGCGCTCAAGGCGCGCCAGCCAGTCGTCGAGGGTGGCACTCATGGCTCGACAGATTCCTTAACGTGAGGCTCGGGAAGCGTCCGGCTCGTCCGGTAGTGGAGAAAAATCCTCGTCCGCTTCGGACGCCTCGTCCGTCGCCACGCCGACGACCGGCTGATGCGTCAGCTTGCGCAGCACGCTGCCCAATCGCTCGCGTAGCTCCGGTCGCGACACGATCATGTCGACGGTGCCGTGCTCGAGCAGGAACTCGCTGCGCTGGAAGCCTTCCGGCAGGGTCTCGCGTACCGTCTGCTCGATAACGCGCGGGCCGGCGAAGCCGATCAGGGCGTTGGGTTCGGCCACGTTGAGGTCGCCCAGCATCGCCAGCGACGCCGACACACCGCCGAAGACGGGGTCGGTGAGCACCGAGATATAGGGCACGCCGGCCAGCTTGAGCTTCTCGAGCGCCGCCGACGTCTTGGCCATCTGCATCAGCGAGAACAGGGCTTCCTGCATGCGCGCGCCACCGGAGGCGGCAAAGCAGACCAGCGGAATCCGCTCCTCGAGGGCAAGCGTCGCCGCACGCACGAATTTCTCGCCGACGATCGCACCCATGGAGCCGCCCATGAACGAGAATTCAAACGCCACCGCCACCACCGGCAGGCCATCGAGCGTTCCGCGCATGGCGATCAGCGCATCGTTCTCGTCGGTCGACTTCTGGGCCGATGCCAGTCGATCCTTGTACTTCTTGGAGTCGCGGAACTTGAGTCGGTCGCTCGGCTGGAGATCGCCGGCGATCTCCTCGCGCCCTTCCGCGTCGAGGAACCAGTTGAGCCGCTTGCGAGCGGTCAGCCGCAGATGATGCTGGCACTTGGGGCAGACATTCTGGTGCTTCTCCAGCTCGGGAAGGTAGAGCACCGATTCACAGTTCGGGCACTTGCGCCACAGGCCGTCCGGCACGCTAGCGCGGCGGTCATTGCGCTGGGTGCGGCTCATCGACGGAACGATCTTGTCTAGCCAGCTCATGTCAGGAAAGCTTCCCTATTTGCCAAAACAGAAAGTGGTGAAAACAGCCATACGAGAAACGGAAACGCTGGATGATACCAAATCGTCGCCCCGGCCTCAGCCGGCCACGTCGCGGTCGAGCGCTTCCCGCATCTCGCCGAGGATCGACTTCAGCTCTGCGGGAATGGCGTCCGGGTCGTCGGCATGCTCGGCGATACGGCCGACCAAGGCACTGCCGACGATGACGCCGTCGGCCACCCGGCCGATCGCCGCTGCCGTCTCGCCATCGCGGATGCCGAACCCGACGCAGAGCGGCAGCTCGGTCACGCGCCGCAGCTTGCCCAGTTGCTCGCCGACGGCGTCGGCGTCGAGCGTTGCCGCCCCGGTCACGCCCTTGAGCGAGACGTAATAGAGATAGCCCTCGCCGTGGCTGCAGATCTCCCTGGCCCGCGCCTCGGAGGTCGTCGGTGCGAGCAGGAAGATCGACTGCAGGCCGTGGGCCGCGAACAACGCGGCGTTGTCGCCGGCTTCCTCCGGCGGCATATCGACCACCAGTACCCCGTCGACACCGGACGCCTGCGCCTGGCGCGTGAAGACGTCGTATCCCATCCGCTCGATGGGATTGAGATACCCCATCAGTACCACCGGCGTTTCGCTGTCCCGCTGGCGAAATTCGGCCACCATCTCCAGCACGTGGCGTAGCCGGGTACCGTGCACCAGCGCCCGCTCGCAAGCCTTCTGGATCACCGGCCCGTCCGCCATCGGATCGGAGAACGGTACACCGAGCTCGAGGACGTCGGCCCCGGCTTCCACACAGGCGTGCATGAAATCGACCGTGTGCGCGGGCGCCGGGTCGCCGGCGGTAATATAGGGGATGAGCGCCGTGCGACCCTGGGCCTTGAGTGCCGCGAAGCGCCGGTCGATACGGTTGGATACGGTTCGATTCATGTCGACCCCAGTCAAAATTCGATGCCGTCGAGCTTGGCGACGGTGTGAATATCCTTGTCGCCACGGCCGGAAAGGTTGACGACGATATGCTGATCCGGCGACATCTCCCCCGCCAGCTTCTTGGCGTGGGCCAGCGCGTGAGCGGATTCGAGCGCGGGCATGATGCCCTCGACGAGCGTCAGTTCGCGAAACGCCGCCAGTACCTCGTCGTCGTCCGCCGCTACGTAACGGACGCGGCCGACATCCTTCCACAGCGCATGCTCGGGGCCGACGCCGGGATAATCCAGGCCGGCGGAGATCGACTGGGTGTCGGCGACCTGTCCACCCTCGTCGGACATCAGGTAGGTCCGGTTGCCGTGGAGCACGCCACGCGGCGCATTGGCGGTCAACGGCGCGGCGTGGCGTCCGGTGGCAACGCCTTCACCGCCGGCCTCGACGCCGTACATGGTGACATCGTCATCCTCGACGAACGGGTAAAACAGCCCCATGGCATTGGAACCGCCGCCGACGCAGGCGACCAGCGCGTCCGGCAGCCGGCCGATCTGTTCCAGCGATTGCCGGCGCGCTTCGCGGCCGACGATGGCGCTGAAGTCACGCACCAGCATCGGATACGGATGCGGGCCGGCCACCGTGCCGATGATATAGAAGGTGTCGTCGACGTTGGTCACCCAGTCACGCAGCGCTTCGTTCATCGCGTCCTTGAGCGTGCGCGAACCGGACTCCACCGGCACCACCTTGGCGCCCAGCAGATGCATGCGGTAGACGTTGAGCTTCTGACGCTCGACGTCTTCGGCGCCCATGTAGATTTCGCACTTCAGCCCCAGCCGCGCGGCGACCGTGGCCGTGGCGACACCGTGCTGGCCGGCGCCGGTCTCTGCGATCACTCGGGGCTTGCCGGACTTCTTGGCCAGCAGGGCCTGACCGATGGTGTTGTTCACCTTGTGCGCGCCGGTGTGATTCAGATCTTCTCGCTTGAGCCAGATCTGGGCGCCGCCGATCTCGCGAGACCAGCGCTCGGCATGATAGAGCGGCGACGGCCGGCCGACGTAATGCTTCAGATCACGGTCGAACTCGGCCTGGAATTCGGGATCGTCCTTGAGGCTCGCGTAGATGGTCTCGAGCTCTTCGAGGGCGAAACTCAGGGTCTCGGAAACGAAGCGGCCACCGTAAGGGCCGAAGTGGCCGCGAGCGTCCGGCAGTTGCGTCAGGTCGTGGAATCGGCTCACGAAGGGACCCTCATCAGTTGGCGGTGGATGATTTGGTGGTGAACGGCGCATCGGACAGTGCGGCAATCGTCGCCTGCACCTGCGCGCAGAATGCCCGGACCCGCGACGGATCCTTGATCCCCTTGCCCGACTCGACGCCGCCGGAGACATCGACCGCATAGGGTCGCACCTGCAGGATGGCCGCGGCGACATTGTCGGGGGTCAGGCCACCGGCGAGGATCACGGGTTTCGCCAGCGAGTCGGGGATGCGCTGCCAGTCGAAGGTTTCTCCCGTACCGCCGGGGACGCCCGGGCGAAACGCATCGAGAAGCAGCGCACCGGCTCCCGCATAGGTCTCGGCCGCCGCCACGAGATCGATCTCGTCGCGCATCCGGATCGCCTTGATCCAGGGCTTGTCGAACCGCGCGCAGAAATCGGCAGGCTCGTCGCCATGGAACTGTAGCAGGTCGAGATAGGGTAGACACGCCTCGACATCGGCAACGCTCGGATCGACGAACAGACCGACCCGGGTCACGAACGGTGACACCGTGGCACTCAGCGTCGCGAGTCTATCGACATCGATGGCGCGAGCACTGCCCGCCCACATCACGAAACCCAGGGCGTCGGCCCCGCAAGCGATGGCGACCCGAATGTCCTCGGCCCGGGTCAGACCGCAGATCTTGACTCTGGCCTGATTGATCTCCGTACTCATGGCGAGACCTCCTCACCGGCTTCTATCGCGGCCTGGGGATGCTGGTCGACCACCCGGCCCTGATCGTCGATCCATTTCGGCCATACCCGACGCCGGCGCATCAGCGGCGTATCCGGGATCATGTCCCGCTCGCCGGTCCAGTCACCGAGAAACGCCATCAGGCTCGGCCCCACCGGCTCCTCGGGCAACGCGAAGCGTTCGTCGAAACGGACATCGACGAAATGCAGCCCGCAGGCGGGTGCGGTGACATTACCCAGCTTGCGATCCTTCAGTGCCAACAGCCTGGCGGGATAGGTCTCATCCTCGTCCCCCCGGCCGACCGCCACCAGCACGCCGGCGATGTTGCGGATCATGTGATGCAAGAAGGCGTTGGCCTGCACATCGATCATGACCAGCGGCCCCAGGCGGCGTACCTCGATGAAATGGAGGTGGCGCACCGGCACCTTCGATTGGCAGCCGGCGGCCCGGTAGCTGGAGAAGTCATGTTCGCCGACCAGAGCTTGAGCGGCGCGATGCATGCGCCCGGCATCCAGCGGCTCCCGGCACCATGTCACGTTGTTCCGTTCCATGACCGGGCGCGTCGGCTGATTGAGAATGAGGTAGCGATAGCGGCGGGCCAGCGCCGAGAAGCGGGCATGGAAGTCGTCGGCGACCGGCATCAGCCAGCGCACCGCGATATCCCGCGGCAACTGCGCGTTGGCGCCGAACAGCCAGGCCTTCTGGGTGCGCGCGACCGGCGCATCGAAGTGAACGATCTGGCGTGTGGCGTGGACGCCACTGTCGGTGCGCCCGCTGCAGAGCACGCGCACCGGCGCGGCGGCGATCTTGCTCAACGCCGTCTCGAGCGCGCCCTGCACCGATGGAGCCTGGCGCAGGCGTTGCCAGCCGCAGTAATGCGTACCGTCGTACTCGACGCCAAGGGCCAGACGGCCCGTCAGCGGCTGGTTGTCGTCCTGCCGGGAGAAAAACGCCATCGAAACCTGTGCAGCCGAAAGTCGTTAGGGGCGCCCATTATCCCGATGCGACGACCGGAATTCCACCTCCTCGACGTCCTGATCGGCGGGAACTTCGCGGCGGCGGCCAATAGCCTCCTCGCCCAGGATCCTCGACGCGACGCCGGCACCATCGGAATGCCTTGGCGTCCCACTCGCGGGGTCATCGATCCTGATGCCGAATTCGCCGTCGTCGAACGACTCCGCGCACGATCCGCGCTCCGGCCCGGCCATGACCCCCAGCGACTGTTCCGTGGGCTCCAGCGAGAGTGTCGAGAAGTCGACGACAGGCCTGGCCACAGAGGAGGACGTGGCTTTTTCTGGCGGTTCCGTCGCCAACTCCAGCGTCGGCGCTTCGTACTCGATGCGGGCGACGAGCGACAACCCCTCCGAAGCGTCGGCAGCCACGCTCAAGTCATCCTCGAACAGCGTCGCCACGCCATCGCGCCGCGCTCCCTCGGCTCCGGCATCCCCCAACGGGGACCGACGGGGAGTGGCATCGATATCGAAACGCGCGTCCCTGCTTCGGGATGAGGCCGCTGGGGAAGTCGCCATGTCGTCGATCCCCCCCGAAACCGGAACCCCGGAGACGGCGTGCGGAGCCTGGGACTCGAACAGCGCATCGACGTCGTCCACGTCCGCCTGCCACCCGGCTTCCTCCTCCCCCACGATGCCGTCGCCTGTCGCCTCCTGCCAGCTCTCCTCGACGTAGCGGGCGCGATAGTCGTCGACCAGGGCCTGACCTGCTCGTCGCTGCTGTGGCGTGGCGTCCTCGCCAAAACCGGATAGCGCCAATTCCAGCGCATCCATATCCCGGAGCTCGCCCAGCGCTCTCAGCAGGCCCAGCCGAAGCTGGGCGTCCTCCCGCTCTGCGAGTCGCTGACGCAGCCAATCACGCGCCTCGGCGTAGCGACCGTAGGCCATGTAGATGTCCGCCTGGCTGATCGAAGCGGAGTCGAGATCCAGGTCGGCACCCGCCGCGCGCCGAAGCGGGGAGGCCCTCGCGGCGCTGTTCGCACCGGTTTCCGTCGTCTCGTCCGGCGAGGGCTCGTCGGCGACCGGCAGCGCCTCGCCCCTGGCCCGACGCCGCCGCTGAAAGCCCCACAGCGCCAGCAGCACGACCACCAATCCGCCACCGACCCAGTCCAGGTGATCCAGCAGCGACCCTCTCGCCGGGGTCGTCGGAGTCGGCGTGGTCGAAGCGCGAGCGGCGCTCGGGGCAGACACGGCCAAGGTCGCTGCGCCGGCATCGGAAACGCTCGTGCCCGCAGCCACCGGCGCTACCGCTATCGCCGCCGTATCGCCCACGACATTGCCCCCGCCGGCGGGAGCCTGATCCGCAGGGGAGCGTTCGGGAGCGGAGTCGTCATCGTGGTCCATCGTTGCCGACGGAGCACCGACCGCGGGCGCCGCCGCGAGGGTCTCAAGCAGTTCGTCGCGCTCGGCGCTCAAGGCATCGATTGTGGTCCGTTGCCGTTCGGATTCGGCGGTCAACTCGGCCAGGCGCTGCTCCAGCGAGGCGAGCGGCGAGATTTCCGTGCTGCCAGCTCGATCGGAAGCGGCCCTCACCCCCGGTGTATCGACGACCGGACGGCCCTCGCTGACCTGTTCCGTCAGCGTCCGCAACCGAGCCACGGCGTCTTCACGGGACAATCCGGTCACGGCATCGACCGCAGGAACCTGCAGATCGGCCCCGGCCCGTAGACGGCCGATATTGCCATCGATGAATGCCGCGGGATTGGCTTGAAAGAGGCTCACCATCAACGCCTGACGACTGATGCCGGCGCGAGGTAGTAGCGAGGCCGCCAGGCCGGACAGCGAGTCGCCCGGCTGCACCTGCAGATGGTCAGGCCAGGCCCGGGGCGCATTTGTCGCTGCCCGCACCGGCGGTGGTGCCGGTGCGGGCATTGCCCTCGCTGGCCGTGCTCCCGCCGAGGCATCAGCGTCCAGCAGCGGCTTCGAACTGGCATAGTCGACGGGATCGAACAGTAACGACACGCCCCGTTGCCACTGCCCCTCCGGCCAGGTCACCACCAGCAACAGGTCGAGGTAAGGTTCCCGCACCCGCTTCGGGCTGTCGAGCACCAGCGTCAACCCGCCACCCTGACGCATGACCCTGGCCGACACGGTGTCAGCCAGGGCAGTGCGAGCCAGCCCCGCCTGGCGATAGGCCGCGGCGTCGGCCACGGCGACCGAGATTCGCGATGCATCCAGCCCCTTCGCATCACTCAGGGGCAGCACCACATGCAGCGGACGATTGAGCGACGACACCTGCTGCGGATCGCCAACGCCGAGTGCATGGGACGCCGAAGCCAGAGCCAGACAGAGTCCGCCGGCCATCATTGTGAGCCATTGCCGCATGGTGTCCTCGCCAACGCATTGGAGTGAATCTCGAATCACTCATCGGCACAGGCTCAGTAAACTTTACCCCTTCGTTAACAGTCGGATAACAAAAGCCCCGCCAACGAACGTTGGCGGGGCTCGACCGCGCAGCGATATCGCGACCGCAAACTGCCTTCAGGCTTGCTCGCGCAAAATCTTCAGCATGCGCTTGAGTGGCTCGGCTGCGCCCCACAGTAGCTGGTCGCCGACGCTGAACGCGGTCAGGTACTCGCCCCCCATGGCCAGCTTGCGCAGCCGACCCACCGGGACGGTGAGCGTGCCGCTGACAGCAGCCGGCGTCAGTTGCGCCAGCGTGGCCTCCTTCTCGTTGGGAACGACCTTGACCCAGTCGTTATGCTTGGCCAGGCGATCCTCGATCTCGTCGATCGGCACGTCCTGCTTGAGCTTGATGGTGAACGCCTGACTGTGGGAGCGCATTGCGCCGATCCGCACGCAGAGGCCGTCGATGGGAATCGGGTTGTTGCCGGTGGCAAGAATCTTGTTGGTTTCGACGCCCCCCTTCCACTCTTCCTTGCTCTGACCGTTCTCCATCGCCTTGTCGATCCACGGCAACAGGCTGCCGGCCAGCGGCGCGCCGAAGTTGTCGATCGGGAATTCGCTCCCGCGCATGGCGGCAGTGACATCGCGGTCGATGTCGAGGATGGCACTGGAGGGCGTGGCGAGATCACGGGCCACGGCAGACTGCAGCGCGCCCATCTGCGACAGCAGCTCGCGCATGTGCTTGGCGCCGGAACCCGAGGCCGCCTGATAGGTCATGGAAGTCATCCACTCGACCATGCCGGCTTCGAACAGCCCCCCGAGGCCCATCAGCATCAGGCTGACGGTACAGTTGCCGCCGACGAAGGTTTTGGCGCCCTTGGCGAGTTGGGCATCGATCACGTGTCGGTTGACCGGATCGAGCACGATGGACGACTCTTCCGCCATGCGCAGCGTGCTGGCCGCGTCGATCCAGTAGCCTTTCCAGCCGGCCTGGCGCAGCGGCTGGTAGACCGCGCCGGTATAGTCGCCCCCCTGACAGGTGACGATCACGTCCATTGCCTTGAGCGACTCGATATCGTTGGCGTCCTTCAACGCCGGCACGTCGATGCCGATATCGGGCCCGGCCTGGCCGGCCTGGGAGGTGGAGAAGAAGACCGGCTCGAGACCGGCGAAATCGTTGTCATCCAGCATGCGCTGCATCAGCACGGAACCGACCATACCGCGCCAGCCGACGAATCCGACTTTCAACATAGATTGGTTACCCCGAAGCTGTTGGAAAAGTGGCGTCTGCGTGGCCACGCGGACCACCGGACACTTTTCATGATCATGAATGCGACACGACGACTCATTCGAGTCGTCGTATCATGTCGATCTTGAATGCGCATTATAGCGCATTGGCGCCAGCTATCCGCGCTCAAGCATCGGCGAAAGCCGCCAGTACCGCATCCCCCATCTCGCTGGTGGAAACCTGACGCGTGCCCGGATAGGCGATGTCGGCGGTCCGCAGGCCCTGATCGAGAACGCTGCCGACCGCCCGCTCGATGCGCTCGGCCAGGGCCGGCTCACCCAACGAATAGCGCAACATCATCGCCACCGACAGGATCGTCGCCAGCGGGTTGGCCAGCCCCTGACAGGCGATATCCGGCGCGCTGCCGTGGCACGGTTCGTACATGCCCTGCTGATGCTCATTGAGCGACGCCGACGGCAGCATGCCGATGGAGCCGGTCAGCATCGCCGCGGCGTCCGACAGGATATCGCCGAACATGTTGCCGGTGACCACCACGTCAAATTGCTTGGGCGCGCGCACCAACTGCATGGCGGCATTGTCGACGTACATATGCGACAGCTCGACGTCCGGGTACTCGGGCGCCAGCCGGTTCATCACCTCGCGCCACAGGATGGTGACCTCGAGCACGTTGGCCTTGTCCACCGAGCAGAGCTTCTTGCCACGCTTCTGCGCCATCTCGAAGGCGACTCGGCCGATCCGCTCGATCTCGGACTCCGAGTAGACGTAGGTGTTGAACCCGACTCGCTCGCCGTCACGCTCCTCGATGCCCCGCGGCTGGCCGAAGTAGATCCCTCCGGTCAGCTCGCGCACGATCATGATGTCGAGCCCGGAGACCACTTCCGGCTTCAGCGTCGACGCCTCGGCCAGTTGCGGGTAGAGCAGCGCCGGGCGCAGGTTACCGAACAGGTTGAGATGCTTGCGCAACCCCAGCAGCCCCTTCTCCGGGCGTCTGCTCAGGTCCTCGAGCGTGTCCCACTTCGGCCCGCCCACGGCGCCGAGCAGGATCGCATCCGCCGCCTTGGCCTTGGCCAGCGTCGACTCGGGAAGCGGGTGCCCTTCGGCGTCGTAGCCGGCACCGCCGACCAGCGCCTCTTCCAGCTCGGCATCCAGCCCGGCTTCGCGGCAGGCGTTCAGAATCTTGACCGCCTCGGCAGTGATTTCCGGGCCGATGCCGTCACCGGGAAGAACCAGAATCTTCTTGCTCATGCATTGTCCTCAAACATGTTCCTTGGTCGCCCACAACACCAGCATGTCGGTCGTGAAGGAGCCATCCTCGCCGATCTCGAAGGCGTCTCGCACTTCCCTTCCGACCTGACTCTGCAGGTGGCGGATCGCATCGCGCATGACGTCAGGCGTGCGCATGCGTGCGATCCAGGTCTCGAAATCCAGCCGCAGGCGCTGGCGCGAGCTGGCAGTCACCACCAGCCCTGCCTCACCCACCATTTTCGCCCATTCGCTAGGCGCATAATCCCGCACATGACTGGTATCACGCAGCATCTCGACCGTCTGCAGGAAGCTGTCGAACAGCGGCTGCTCGGAGGCGGCTACGTCGATGAATACCGCCAAGCCGCCCGGCTTCAGGACCCGCCTCGCTTCCCGCAGCGCCAGCCCCACGTCGCGCCAGTGATGGGCGGAGAAACGGCTGCATACCACGTCGAAACTGACAGCGGCGAACGGCAGCGCTTCGGCGACCCCCTGGGCCGTGCGGATGTTGCCGAAGCCACGCTCGCCGGCCGCCTCACTCACGACCGCGAGCATCCGCGGCGACAGGTCGTAGGCGACGACCTCGGACGCCAGCTCGGCCAACTGGAAACCGACGTGGCCGGCGCCACAGCCCAGATCCAGCACTCGGGGAGCATCGAGCTCGCCGACCCGCTCGCGAAGCTGGATGAACTCCTGGCCCTGGGCATGCACGCTGCTGCTCAGATAGGCCGCTGCCTGGGCGCCGAACTGGCGTTCGACGACGGCGCCATGATCGGTGCTGCCGGGGGCCTCAGGCATCGCGAAACAGCCACGGGCGTGCGGCGCGATGACGGCGCTCGAAATCATGGATCGCCCCGGACTGCTCGAGGGTCAGGCCAATATCGTCGAGCCCTTCCAGCAGGCAGTGCTTGCGAAACGGGTCGACCTCGAAGGTGATCGTCTCGCCGCCCGGCGTGGTCAGTTGCTGGCGTTCGAGATCGACGTCGAGGCGATAGCCTTCACTCGCTTCGGTCTCCTGGAACAGGCGCTCGACCGTCTCCTCGTCCAGGGTGATCAGCAGGATGCCGTTCTTGAACGAGTTGTTGTAGAAGATATCGGCGAAGCTCGGCGCGATCACCGCTCGGAAACCAAAATCGTCCAGTGCCCAGGGCGCGTGTTCGCGCGAACTGCCGCAGCCGAAATTGCGCCGGGCCAGCAACACCTGCGCACCGCGATAGCGCGACTGGTTGAGCACGAAGTCTGGATTGAGCGGCCGGCTCGACGCATCCTGGCCGGGGTAGCCCTCGTCGAGGTAGCGCAGTTCGTCGAACAGGTTGGGGCCGAAGCCGGTGCGCTTGATCGACTTCAGGAACTGCTTGGGAATGATCAGGTCGGTATCGACGTTGGCTCGATCGAGCGGCGCGACCAGACCCTGCAGGCGTTCGAACTTCTTCATGCGCTCATCTCCCGTGCGTTGCCCCGGTCGTAGTCGTATTCGCGGACATCGACGAAATGGCCTTCGATAGCCGCGGCCGCCGCCATTGCCGGGCTGACCAGATGGGTCCGGCCGCCATAACCCTGGCGCCCTTCAAAGTTGCGGTTGGAGGTCGAGGCGCAGCGCTCGCCAGCGCCGAGCTTGTCGGCGTTCATCGCCAGGCACATCGAACAGCCCGGCTCGCGCCACTCGAACCCTGCCTCGACGAAGATCTTGTCGAGCCCTTCCGCCTCGGCCAGGCGCTTCACCAGGCCGGAGCCCGGCACCACCATGGCCAACTGGATGTTGTCGGCGACCTTGCGTCCTTTCGCCACCTTGGCGGCCTCGCGCAGATCCTCGATCCGCGAGTTGGTGCAGGAGCCGATGAACACCTTGTCGAGCTGGATATCGGTGATCTTCTGGCCGGCGCTGAGTCCCATGTACTCCAGCGCACGGGTCATGCCCTGGGTGACGGTTTCGTCGGCGGCGCCGGCGGGGTCGGGCACCTCGGCGGAAACGTTGACGACCATTTCCGGGCTGGTCCCCCAGGTCACCTGCGGTTCGATCTCGGCAGCGTCGAGCTCGACGATCTTGTCGAAATGCGCGCCATCGTCAGAGACCAGGTCGCGCCAGGCCTCGACGGCCGCCGACCACTGCTCGGTCGAGGGCGCATAGGGCCGCCCTTTCAGGTAATCGATGGTGTGGTCGTCCACCGCCACCAGGCCGACGCGGGCGCCGGCTTCGATCGCCATGTTGCAGATCGTCATGCGACCTTCCATGGACAGCTCGCGAATCGCGCTGCCGGCGAACTCGATGGCATAACCGGTGCCGCCGGCGGTGCCGATACGGCCGATGATCGCCAGCACGATATCCTTGGCGGTGACGCCGAGCCCCAGCTTGCCCTCGACCCGCACCTGCATGTTCTTCATCTTCTGCGCGATCAGGCACTGGGTCGCCAGCACGTGCTCCACCTCGGAGGTGCCGATGCCGTGGGAGAGCGCGGCGAAGGCGCCGTGGGTAGCGGTGTGGGAGTCGCCACAGACCACGGTCATGCCCGGCAGCGTGGCGCCCTGCTCCGGCCCGACCACGTGGACGATGCCCTGGCGCTCGTCATTGATGCGAAACTCCTCGATGTCGAAGCTCTCGCAGTTGGCATCCAGGGTTTCGACCTGAATCCGCGAGACATCGTCGAGGATCCCGGCATTGCCGGCGCTACGCTCCTTGAGCGTGGTCGGCACGTTGTGATCGGGAGTCGCCAGGTTGGCGTCGCGGCGCCACGGCTTGCGACCGGCCAGCCGCAGCCCTTCGAACGCCTGGGGCGAGGTGACTTCGTGCAGCAGGTGACGATCGATGTAGATCAGCGCGGAACCGTCGTCGCGCTGGGTGACCAGGTGCTGGGCCCACAATTTGTCGTAGAGCGTCTGGCTTGCCATTGGGGTTATCTCCTCCGTCACGCTGTCTGACGCAGCTTGAGTGACGTGATGCCTGCGAATCGCAGCGCTTCGCTTCGACGCTGCAACTGATTGAAGCGTCAAGATACGGCCAGCACATGCATAAAATCAATTCATCTTGATTATGCTTTGCATTCCATAACAGAATTCATGAAATCATTGCCAGGAACCCGATGCCATGGACACGCAGAGCCTGCAGGCCTTTATCGCGGTCGCCGACACGGCATCGTTCTCGCTGGCCGGCGAGCAGTTGCACCTCACCCAGCCAGCGATCAGCAAACGCATCGCCGCACTGGAATATCAGACCGGAGCCAAACTGTTCGATCGCATCAATCGGCGGGTCAGCCTGACCGAAGCCGGCCGCCTGCTACTGCCACGCGCTCGCCAGATCCTGCAACTGGTCGAGGACAGCCGCCGCACCTTGAGCAACCTGAGCGGCAGCGTCGAGGGCAGCCTGACGCTGGCGACCAGCCACCATGTCGGCCTTCACCGGCTGCCGCCGGTGCTCAAGGCCTTCACCCAGCGCTATCCCGATGTCGATCTGGACCTGCGCTTTCTCGACTCCGAGCAGGCCTATCATGGCGTGATCGCCGGCGAGATCGAGTTGGCCGTGGTGACGCTCTCCCCCCAGCCCTACCCGCAGGTAGAGTCGGTACCGGTCTGGATCGATCAGCTGCGATTCCTCGCCGCGCCCGACCACCCGCTGACCGCGAGAGACTCGCTCTCGCTCGCCGATCTCGTCGATTACCCGGCGGTCCTGCCCGGCCCTCTCACCTTTACCCGCGATATCGTGATCAACTCCTTCACCCAGGCGGCGCTTTCCATCGACGTGGCGCTGTCCACCAACTATCTCGAAACGCTCAAGATGATGGCGAGCATCGGCCTGGGCTGGAGCGTACTGCCGGAAAGCCTGATCGACGACGACATCGCGGAGCTGCCGGTGGATCACCCGCCGATCGTGCGTCGCCTCGGCTATCTGGTTCATCGCGAACGCACGCTCTCCAATGCCGGTCGCGCGATGATCGCCGAACTCGAGACGGTCAGGGCGGCCGAAGCCTCCCGAAGCGGCTACGCTTAGCCCCGCTGCAGGATCTGTTGCACGGCCACGCTCGATCGGTTCGGGTTCGAAGCGGAGTCATTCGAGACGCCCTCGTTCGAGAGGCGCCAATCCAGAAAGGAAGGAGTTGTCGCGCATGGCGCAGGACCATGGGGACGGATCACGGGAATCGACGACACGGGAAGCGCGTTCCGAGGACACATTGCGCCTGGGCCTGGTCCCGGCACCGGAGCTGCCGGAGCGGGTCGCCGGCCAGATCGCCGACGAGCTGTCCGACCTGCTCGGGCGCCACACCGATGATCGTCATCGGTGGCGGGTGGAGTGCGTCACCGACGCACTGGTCGGGGCCGAGGACTCGGCGGACAACGTCATCGACCAGGCAGAGCGGATCAAGCGTGACCACGGCTGGCACTACGTGGTCTGCATTACCGACCTGCCGCTCTTCCGCGATGGCCGCCTGACACTGGCGGAAGCCAGCGAGAATCTGGGCGTGGCGATCATCTCGCAGCCCGCGCTGGGCATTTCGCCGCTCAGGCGGCGGTTGCGCGAGGCGATCCTGCATCTGGTCAACGAGATGCATCACGGCAGCGATGGTGAAGAGCGCGAGCGCCAGCAACGACATCTCGAGCAGCGACGAGAGGCCCGAGAACGGAGCGGGATTCGCAATCGCAATTCACGCGAGCTGATGGCTTGGCGGCTCTCCGAGCGATTGGTTCCGATACGGCGGGTCACGCCGTCCGATGAGCGCGAAAAGCATATCGATGTGCGCTTCTTCAGCGCCGGCAAGTGGCGGGGATACGCCAAACTGCTCGGCGGCATGGTGCGGGCCAATCGCCCCTGGACCATCCTGCCCGCCTTCCGCCGTATCGTCGCGGTAGCCTTCGCCACCGGCGCCTACGGCCTGATCTTTCCGTCGCTGTGGAAACTCAGCGCCGCCTACGAGCTCTACCGTTTCGTGATTCTGATGATCGCCGCCATGGCAGCGATGGTGACCTGGCTGATACTCGATCACGGCCTGTGGGAACCCAGGCGATACAGCGGATCGAACCGCCTGACGAGCTTCTACAATCTGACCACGGTGCTGACGCTGACGGCGGGCGTTGCCTGCTATTACGTCATCCTGTTCGCGCTGTTTCTGGCGGCGGTGATCCTGTTCGTCCCTGCCGATCTACTGGAGACGACAGTTGGCCAGTCGATCAACTGGCTCAACTTTCCCGCCTTGGCCTGGCTCGCCGCCTCGGTGGCCACCGTCGCCGGCGCCCTGGGATCGAGTCTGGAGAGCGACGAAACGATCCGCAGCGCGACCTACGGCTATCGCCAGCAGCTTCGCCAGCGCAAGGTCAAGGAGCGCCAGCAGCAGGCACAGGAGGAGCGCCAAGGCGGCGCGAACAAGGGCGGCGCAGAGATACGCGGCACGGACAAGGAAAGTGACAACGGAAATGGTGGAAATGAGGACTACGAGAATGGCGTTGGCGCAGCCGAGGATCGCAAGGCAGGCCGTGGCGAGCCCCCTGGCGACGAGTGATCGCCGCCAGGGTCGAGGCCTTCGCCGAGTCTAGCGCTGGCCCAGACGCGGGGTGGCTACCCGCACATCGCCGTTCTGCCCCCGGTGGCGCAGCAGGTGATCGATCAGCGTCAGCGCCATCATCGCCTCGGCGATCGGCGTGGCGCGAATGCCGACGCAGGGATCGTGACGGCCCTTGGTGACCACCTCCACCGGCTCGCCGTGCACGTCGATGGAACGCCCCGGCCGGGTGATGCTGGAGGTCGGCTTCAGCGCCAGATGCGCGACGATCGGCTGGCCGCTGGAGATCCCACCGAGCACGCCACCGGCATGGTTGGAGAGAAAGCCCTCAGGCGTCATCTCGTCGCGATGTTCGCTCCCGCGTTGCGCCACGACACCGAAGCCGTCGCCGATCTCGACGCCCTTCACCGCGTTGATGCCCATCAGGGCGTGGGCGAGGTCGGCATCCAGCCGGTCGAAGACCGGTTCGCCCAGCCCCACCGGAACGCCCTCGGCAACCACGGTGATTCTCGCGCCGACCGAATCCTGGTCGCGGCGCAGCTGATCCATGTAGGCCTCGAGTTCCGGGAGCCTGGCCGGATCGGGACAGAAGAACGGGTTGTCGTCCACCCCCTCCCAGCTCTTGAAGTCGAGCTCGATCGGTCCGAGCTGGCTCATGTAGCCGCGCACCCGGATGCCCTGCTGCGCCAGCCAGGCCTTGGCGATGGCACCCGCGGCCACCCGCATCGCGGTCTCGCGAGCGCTGGAGCGTCCGCCGCCCCGATAGTCGCGGACGCCGTACTTGTGGTGGTAGGTGTAGTCGGCGTGCGCCGGCCGGAATTGCTCGGCGATCTTGGAATAGTCCTTGGAGCGCTGGTCGGTGTTCTCGATCAACAGCCCGATCGGCGTGCCGGTGGTTCTGCCCTCGAAGACCCCGGAGAGGATTCTCACCTGGTCGGGCTCCCGGCGCTGGGTGGTATGACGCGAGGAGCCGGGGCGACGGCGATCCAGGTCGACCTGAAGGTCCGTTTCGCCGATCTGGAGTCCCGGCGGGCAGCCATCGACGATGGCGCCCAGCGCGGGGCCGTGACTCTCACCGAATGTGGTGACGGTGAACAGTTTGCCGAAGGTGTTGCCGGACATGCACGATCCTCAGAAAAGGGTAAAAGCTCGCAATCAACGCGCTTGGGAAGCGGCGAAAACATCCGCGTGGGTATCGAGATCCTCGGCACTGAGTGCGAAAACGCCTTCGCCCCCGCGCTCGAACTCGAGCCATAGGAACGGCACCGTCGGAAAAGCCGCCTCGAGATGGTGCTGGGAGTTGCCGACCTCGACGATCAGCATACCGCCATCGTTCAGATAGGTCCGCGCCTCGCGCAGGATGCGTCGCACGATGTCGAGACCGTCTCGACCAGCGCCCAGCGCCAGGTCGGGTTCGTGGCGATACTCCGCTGGCATCGCCGCCAGATCGCGACTGTCGACATAGGGCGGGTTGCTGACAATCAGGTCGTAGCGCTGCCCGGCAACCCCCTCGAACAGGTCGGAGGCCACGGCACGCACGCGCCGGCCGACGTCGTGGCGCACGATGTTGGCCTTGGCCACGTCGAGGGCATCGACGCTGATATCGACCAGGTCCACCTCGCAGGTCGGCAGGTGAAGCGCGGTGGCGATGCCCATGCAGCCGGAGCCGGTGCAGAGATCGAGGACGCGAGCCGGGGGCCTGTCGTCGAACCAGGCCGAGAACCCCTGCTCGATCAGCTCCGCCGTCGGCGAACGCGGAATCAGTACCCGTTCGTCGACCTCGAACGGGAAGCCGGCAAAAAACGCCTCGCCGATCAGGTAAGGCAGCGGCTGGCGCGTCTCGATCCGAGTCCTGACCAGTGCCACGATGCGTTCGCGCTCGATGCCCAGAAGCCGCGAATCGAGTACGGCCGGGTCGACGTCCCAGGGCAGGTGCAGTGCACCCAGCACCAGTGCCACCGCTTCGTCCCAGGCGCTGTCGGTGCCGTGGCCAAAATGGAGGCGGTGGGCATGGAATTCGCTGGTTGCCCAACGCAGGCAGTCCCTCACGCTGAACAGATCGGCGACGATGGCATCGTCGGCTAGCGTCAGGGTCGACGGCAAACGGGGCATGGACGGGACTCGCATCAGGCTGAAAAACGGACGACGATTGTACCCTCAAGGGGGGCGGGTTCACAGCCGGCCATGCCACGAAGCCCGGAATCGTTTACCCTTTGCGCCGCGCGACGATTCCAGCCGGCACGACGATGGCAAGCGGAGGTTCCACGGTCATGACTTCAGGCGACGATGACGATCACAACGCGTTCCGCGACGCGCTGAAGGCGGCCGGCGTCAGGCGGCTCAGCGTCAATCGCGCCGCCGTCGGCAAGCCACGCCGCAGCGACATCAACGCCGACATCCGTCGTGAAGCCGCCGAACAGGCGCCGGCGGTGGTGCAGTCCCAGCTCTCCGACGGTGGCGTCGAGGCCGTCACACCGCACCAGCGGCTGGAGTTCGCGATCCCCGATCTCCCCCAGCGCACCTTCGCCAAGCTCAAGCGCGGTCACATCGCCTGGGAGGGCGGACTCGACCTCCATGGCCACACCCTCGACGAGGCGCGCCTCGAGCTCGAATCGTTCATCGACGACGCCATCGCCAACCGGGTCCGCTGCGTATTGGTGGTCCACGGCAAGGCCCGCGGCTATCGCGGCAGTGGCGCGGACTACCCGCTGATCAAGAGCCACGTCAATGCCTGGCTCAAGAACTGGTCGCGAGTGATCGCTTTCTGCTCCGCCAGCGAGATCGACGGCGGCACCGGCGCGCTCTACGTTCTGCTGCGCACCCGGGCCGACTCAAGCCGCTGAACCGTCACCTGGAGCGCCCGGACAACGCGAACCCCGCCGCCGAGCGGGCAGGAGCGCGCGGCGAGGCGAGAGAGACAGGGCTCGGGATTGGGATTGAGATCGGGCGAACTCGCGCGCGACCGCAGTGCTCGCCCAGGCCATCATGCCGTGTCTTCAACCGTGCCGCTTGGGCGACGACAGCGGCAGGGGCAGCCGCCCCTGCGGGTCGCCGCTGCTGGAAGGATGGCGGCGGCCATCGACCGGCTCACCGGCCACCATGGTGCGGTCGCGCTGGCGCTCATGGCGGTCCAGGGCCTGGGCGGTGAGATAGCGCCCCAGCTCGATCAGCGCTTCCGCGCGATGGAACTCGTAGGCCCCGCAGACACTCTTGGGCACGTCGATCAGGATATCGGGCGGATAGCCGGCGACCTTGTACTTGGCCAGCGCCGCCTGGGTGATATCGAACGAGGCCAGCATCATGTCCAGCTTGCTCCAGGCACGCTCGGTCTGGCTGGACCAGCTGACATTCTCGGACGCTTCCTCCTCGTCGTTGAACGAGGAGACCATGCCCTGGACCCGCGTGCGCACGTTCTTCAGCCAGCCACTGAAGCTCTTGCCCTCCGCCTCGCGTTCGATCTCGCGGGCATGCTCCTGGGCCGCCTGATCGGCCGGCAGTAACTCTTCCAGCGTTACCGGCCGCGGCGTCTGGGCGGTGGCATTGACCGCCAGCACCAGATCCGCGTCGACCGACACCGTGGGAATGATCGGAAGCGGGTTCAGCAGTCCGCCGTCGACCAGGACGTGGCCGTTTTCCTGGACCGGCGTGATGATTCCCGGTACCGCGATCGAAGCACGGATCGCCCGCAGCAGTGGCCCGCTCTGGAACCACACCTCGCGCTGACGTCCCAGGTCCGTGGCCACGGCGGTGAACGGCATCGGCAGATCCTCGATCCGGATGTCGCCGACCAGCGACTCCAGCTTGGTCATGACCTTGCCGGCGCGCATCGCGCCCATGGCGCTCCAGGTGATGTCGACCAGCCGCAGCACGTCGAAATAGTCGAGCTTACAGACCCAGTCGCGATAGGCATCGAGCTGGCCGGCGGCATGGATCCCACCGATCAGGGCCCCCATCGAGCAACCGGAGATCGAGGCGATCTCGTAGCCTCGTGCCTCGAGCTCCTCGATCACGCCGATATGCGCGTAGCCCCGCGCACCACCACTCCCCAATACCAACGAGACTCGAGGTTTCATGACACGCACTCCCCGACGGTCGATTGATGCCAGCGTACGATTTCGGCCGCCACCTGCGCTACTCTGATTCGCTCCAGATGCAGGTGATGACCGCCGGAGACGATGCGCCGTTCGAGCCTGGCGAGCCGACGGCAGGCATCGCCGAGGTGCGGGTGCTGGTTCAATACCCCGCCCGAGGCCTGCAACAGCAATACCGGTGCCCGAATCGCGGCGACCGTCTCCAGCATCTGGTCCGGCGTCCAGCGCAGCAGCGACGGCCAGGTCAAGCGCCGGTCGGTGCACCAGCGGTAGCCCCCATCCTGCGCTCTCGCCAGGTTTCGCTCGACGATGGGCCGCACCGTATCCGCATCGATCGGGGTGACCCCGCCCCGGACCCGTGCGGCGACAGCGTCTTCCACACTCGGGTAGCCGCCGGTATCGCCGCGTGACCGAGCGCGCGCCGCCAGGGCCGCCTGCAGCTGTGCCACCGTTTCGGCCGGTTCGTTGGTGGTCGAGGCGAGCCCGTCGATCAGAACCAGCCGCGCCACCCGCGCCGGCATCGCCGCGGCGACCAGGCTGGCGACCCCCGCCCCCATCGAGTGGCCGACCAGCGTCGCGGAGCGCAGGCTCAACCCGTCCAGCGCCTCGAGCACGTCGGGGACGTAGCCCCACAGTGGATAGTCGGCGCGCTCGCCGCGATGCGGCGAATGACCATGTCCCGGCAAGTCCAGCGCCACCAGGCGGATGCCCAGCTCGGCGACCAGCGCCGGCGCCAGGCGAGCGAAGGACGCGGCATTGTCGAGCCAGCCATGCAGGGCTACCCAGGTTGGCGCAGCCTCGTCGCCCCAGCTCAATGCCGCCAGCCGCCCTTCTCCCAATACCGTTTCTGTCGGTCTCACGCGCGCTCTCCCAACATCTCGCCAACGGCCCTGACGATCGCCTCGCGAGTGGCTTCTGGTTGTTCGAACGGGAACATGTGTCCCCCGGGCACGCAACGAAGTCGAATGCCCAGCCGCTCGAGCGAGCGTCGCCGACCGGGCGTCAACAGGTCGGACTGCTCACCGGCGATTACCGTCAGCGGCACGGCGAGCTTGCGCAGCACCGACGTCAGGTGATCGGGCAGGTGGCGAAACACGGCCGCTTCGGTTCGGGGCGCATATCGCAAGCTGGCCGCGCCGCTGTCATCGTCGATTGTCGTCGCTCCGGTGACGTAGTCGCTCATGGCAGTCTCGGTGAAGCGCTGAAATAGCGAGCGACGACGCAGTGCCGCCGCCATGGCGTCGCGACTGGGCCAGGTCTCGCGGCGTTTCAGCGTCTTGCCCGCCGGCGTCACCCGGTCGACGAACCCCGTCAGCTTGGCGGCCTTCAACATCCAGGCATCGCGCCCGAGCAGCAGTGGGGGGTCCAGCGCCACCACGGCCCGGAAACGTTGCGGCGCCTTGGCCGCGGCCATGATCGACAACACCCCGCCCATGGAGTGGCCCACGGCCACGACCGGCGCGGCCAGCGGCTCGATCGCGGCGAGATACTCTTCGCGAAGCGACAGCCAGTTGCGCCCGACCGGGTAGCGGGGGTCGTGAGCCAGACGATCCAGCGGATGCAATTCGAAATGCCCCGCCAACGGCGACAGCAGCGTCCGGTAACTGGCGCCGGTGAAGCCGTTGGCGTGGGCGAAGACCAGTGGATAAGGCAGCATCGACATCCAAATTCCCTTAGACTATCGGCTATACATTTTTACCGCTTCATCTTGCCGACGCTATCGTCGACACGCTCGTCGAACGCGCGTTCGAAGCGTTTGCCAAAAAGGATTGTACTGTGTCTCGCAAAGGATCCCATCGCGACACGCGTCTGCGTAACCGATTATTCTGGACCCTGTTGATCGTCGCGCTGATCGTCGGCTTCTGGCTGGTACGCAGCGGAGAGTGAACGATGGGGCTGCTGGCCGCCTTTACCCATACGCTGGAGATCACGCTCCCCGTCTTCCTGATGGTCTTTCTGGGCCTCGGTCTCAAGCGCATCGGCTGGATCGACGCCCATTTCATCACCACGGCGTCGATGCTGGTGTTCAAGGTCACCATGCCGGCGCTGCTGTTCCTCAGCATCGTCAAGGCCGATCTGAACCGTGCGCTGCAACCGGAGCTGATCGGTTACTTCATCGGCTATACCGTGCTCAGTTTCTTCCTCGCCTGGGCCTGGGCAGTCTGGCGACACCCACGGATAGAGCGCGGCATCTTCACCCAGGGTGCATTCCGGGCCAACAACGGTATCGTCGGACTGGCGCTGGCCGCTGGCCAATACGGCGACTACGGTCTCTCCGTCGGTGGCGTGCTGGCCGGTGCCGTCATCGTCATCTACAACGTCTTTTCGGTCTTCATTCTGTCGTTCTACAGCGACCAGATCACCACTGACTTCCGCAGCCTGGCCAAGAACCTGGCCAAAAACCCCCTGATCCTGAGCGTGGTCTTCGCCATTCCGGTGGCGCTGTCGGGCATCGAGCTGCCCGGCTGGGCCATGACCTCGGGCGGCTATCTCGCCGGCATGTCGCTGCCGCTGGGGTTGATCTGCATCGGCGGTACGCTATCGGTCAGCGCGTTCAAGCGCAGCAGCAGCATCGCACTCGATGCCAGCCTGTGGAAGCTGGTCTGGGTTCCGCTGTTCGGGATTGCCGGGGCGCTTGCCATGGGCATCCACGGTCCGGCCCTGGGGATCCTGTTCCTTTACCTGGGCTGCCCCGGGGCGGCGGCCAGCTTCGTCATGGCCAAGGCGTTCAAGGCCAATGACAAGCTGGCCGCCAATATCATCGTCATCACCACGTTCGCCTCCATGTTCACCTTGAGCCTGGGGCTTTTCCTGCTGAAGTGGCTGGCGCTGGTATAGCCGGCCACTGCCATCCCTCGAAAAAAACGGGCCGCTCTCTCGAGCGGCCCGTTTCACGGTCGTGCCAGGGATCGGCACCCGGGCCGAGGATTCAGCCCTCGCGCTCGCCGTCCAGCAGCCGGCGCAGCTTCAACGGATTGTCCTCGCGAACGGCTTCCGGCAACAGCGCATCCGGCAGGTCCTGATAGCAGACTGGCCGCAGGAAGCGGAAGATCGCCGCCGTGCCAACGGAAGTGGAGCGCGCATCGGAGGTGGCCGGGAACGGGCCGCCGTGAACCATGGCGTGACACACCTCGACGCCGGTCGGCCAGCCGTTGGCCATGATGCGTCCGGCCTTGCGCTCCAGGATCGGCAGCAGCGTCCTGGCGGCATCGAGATCGCCATCGTCCATCTGCAGGGTCGCCGTCAACTGGCCTTCCAGCGCCTCGGCCACGCGCTTGACCTCGGCGGCGTCACGACACGCGACGACCAGCGAGGAGGCCCCGAATATCTCGGCCTGAAGCGATTCATCGGCGATCACGTCTTCGCCAGCAGCCACGAACAGTCCGCTCTGGCACTGGTTGGGGCCGTCGCCCTGCTGCCCCCGCGCGACTTCTCTTACCTTGGCACTCGCGGCCAGCGCACTGACGCCGTGGTCGTAGGCATCGTGGATGCCCGGGGTCAGCATCGTCTGGGCGGCGCTCGCCTCGACGGCTTGCGCGGCAGCGTCGAGGAAGGCATCGAGATCCGGGCCCTCGATCGCGATCACCAGCCCCGGATTGGTGCAGAACTGCCCGGCCCCCATGTTGAGAGAGCCCACGAACGCTTCGCCCAGCGCCTTGCCGCGCGCCTTGAGCGCCGCCGGCATCAGGAAAACCGGATTGATGCTGCTCATCTCGGCATAGAAAGGGATCGGCTCCGGACGGCGCTGGGCGATATCCAGCAGCGCCAGGCCGCCCTTGCGAGACCCGGTGAAACCGCCGGCCTTGATCCGCGGATCGGCAACCAGGGCCTGGCCGACCTCGAAGCTGGCATCGTGCAGCATCGAGAAGACTCCCTCCGGCAGCCCGCACTGCTTCACGGCCGCTTGCACCGCGCGGCCGACCAGTTCACAGGTACCGGGATGGGCCGGATGCGCCTTCACCACCACGGGACAACCCGCGGCCAGCGCCGAGGCGGTATCGCCGCCGGCCACGGAAAACGCCAGCGGAAAGTTGCTGGCGCCGAAGACGGCCACCGGCCCCAGGGCGATGTGGCGCTGACGCAGATCGACCCGCGGCATCGGCTGACGGTCAGGCAGGGCCGGGTCGACCCGCACGTCCAGCCATTCGCCGGCCCGTACGGTCTTGGCGAACAGCCGGAGCTGGCCGCAGGTACGCCCTCGCTCGCCCTGGATACGCCCCTGCGGCAGGCCGGATTCGGCCACCGCACGCTCGATCAGATCATCGCCGATCGCCTCGATCTCGTCGGCAATCGTCTCAAGGAAGCTGGCGCGTGCCTCGAGCGAGGATTCACGGTAGGTATCGAAGGCCGACCAGGCCAGCTCGCAGGCTCGTGAAACGTCATCCGCCGTTCCCCCGGGGAACTCGGTCGGCAGCCGTTCTCCGGTTGCCGGATTGATCGCCACGATGGGGTCGCGGCTACCTTTGACGGCTTGCTGCCCGATCAATAATTCGCCAGTCAGATTCACGTTGCCTCCTGGATAGCGCTTGAATGTGCGAACGCCAACGCAACGCCACTGCCCTCCTGGCGAGGGCGATAGGCGCGGATGGACTGCAGTTGGCCGGCCCGGACATCGGTCCGGGCCGGTGGGCGTCACGCTTGGGAATGATCCTGATACGCGGCGTAGTTGTCGTACGCCCGCTGAAGATGACGGTACATGGCATTGCGCGCGGCTTCCGCATCGCCCGAGACGATGGCCTGCAGGACCTCGGCGTGCTCACGCGCCACCCTTTCAAGATAGTAAGATACGGCTTCGGGGTCGAGTTCCACGGACAGGAGTTTGGTGCGAGGGATGGCACCCTCGTGCAACTGGTCGTATAGCGACACGAAAAACGGATTATGGGTGGCCTCGACGACCGCGCGATGAAAGACATAGTCCTCGTGGCGCGCCTGGCTGTCAGTCTCGCAGGCGGCCAGGAACCGTTCGTGGGCCGATTCCAGCGCCGCGACATCGGCCGGCGTATGCCGCTCGGCCGCCAGCGCGGCAGCCTGGGAGTCCAGCGTGATGCGCATCTCCAGCACGTGCAGGATGTCCTCTACCGTGGTGGCACTGATGCGACGCGCGGGGAAGTGGTGATCCGGTGCGGAGCGCAGCACACGCGTACCGATACCGCGACGCGTCTCGACCAGCCCCATCGACTTGAGGTGGGCAATCGCCTCACGCACCGCCGTCCGGCTGACACCGAACATGTCGCACAGCTGACTCTCGGTCGGCAACTTCTCTCCCACCGCGATCCGCTCCTGAGTGATCAACGCCTCCAGTTGCCGGGCAATCTGGCGCGAAAGACTCTCCTGAGACGAGATACGCTTTATCTCCCAAGCCTTGGTCTGCTCCATCGTGCTGCCTACCTTATCGATTTTCTTGTCCGACATCCGAATCACTCGGACGCCGCCAGCGCTGTATGACCTTCGAGACCATCAGCATACCAGTTCGATCTGGCGGCCACGGGCTCATGTTTCGTCGTCGGGATGCCCCAGGGTGACGAACTTCCCCCCTTGGCGGACGACTGCCGGATCCTGCGGATCCTGGGGCGATTGGCGGGCCTGAGCCTCTACCTCCCCACGCCACGGCGACGAGCTCTCTTGGGGCACCCAACCGAGGAACTGCGCGTGGCGGTTGTCCCACCAGCGTTCATCGTTGTCCGACACCCCGTAGATCACCGTATGACCCAGCCGTGGTGCCTGGAAAGCGCGCTCGAGTAGCGCCACGAAGTCCTCGGTTCCCAGCCAGGTGGCCAGCATCCGGGTATCCTTGGGCCGGGGAAAGCAGGAGCCGATACGGACACTCAGGGTCTCGATCGCGAATTTATCGAAATAGAGACTCGCCAGATCCTCGCCGAAGCACTTGGAAACGCCGTAGAGCGAATCCGGCCGGTGGGGAACCCGGGTATCGATGTGCGTCGCGCGTTCGTAGTACCCGATGGTGTGATTCGAGCTGGCGAACACGATTCGCGGCCTGCCCTGTCGGCGAGCCGCTTCATAGAGATTGTAGACGCCGATGATATTGGCCTGGAGGATACCTTCCCAGGGCTTCTCCACCGAGATGCCTCCCAGGTGGACGACGCCATCGCAGCCGTCGACGAGCCGGGCGACGGCCTGGGCATCCGACAGCTCGCAGGAGACGAGTTCCTCGTGATCGGCCGCATCGCCCAGATCGGCGATGTCGGACAGGCGTACCTGTCGGGCCAGCCGGGAAAGATGAGGGCGGATCGCTTGGCCCACGCCACCGGCGGCGCCGGTGACCAACAGTCGGTTCAACATCGGTCGACTCCTCGAGTCAGATCATTCGCAGGATGGCCAGGGCCCAAATCGGGTCGGGCCTGAGGTGGGAAACGGGATCACTGTAGCCAGTTCGGCAGCGCCAACGACACGGCGGGGACATAGGTCACCAGCATCAGTACCACGAACAGTGCCAGATAGAACGGCCAGATGGTCTTGACCGTCTGCTCGATCTTGATCCCGCCGATGGCGCTGCCGACGAACAGGCAGCCGCCGACCGGGGGCGTGCAGAGCCCGATTCCCAGGTTCATCATCATCAGGATGCCGAACTGGATCGGATCCATGCCGAACTGCTGCGCCACCGGCAGGAAGATCGGCGTGCAGATCAGGATCAACGGCGCCATGTCCATGATCATGCCGAGTGCCAGCAGCAGCAGATTGAGCATCAACAGCACCACCACCGGATTGCTGGAGATGGAGGTCAGCGCCTCGGCGAGCAGCTCCGGCACGTTGTAGAGTGCCAGCAGGTAGGAAAATGCCGAGGCACAGCCGACCAGGATCATGACCAGCGCGGTGGTCTTGACGGCCTGGTAGACCGCCGTCTTGAAGGCCGACCAGCGCAGCTCCCGGTAGACCAGGCCGGTAATCACGATCGCGTAGATGGCGCCGAATGCCCCCGACTCCGTCACTGTCAAGATGCCGGAGAGCACGCCGCCGACGATGATCACTGCCGTCAGCAGGCCCGGTAACGAGGCGAAGAAGCTGACCACCAGCGCCGCCCAGCCCGGAAATGCCTCGCCACCGTAGCCCCGCTTGACGGCAACGAGATAGGCCGCCACTGCCAGGGCCAGACACATCAGTACCCCGGGCACGATGCCGGCGACGAAAAGCTGCGTCACCGAAACACCCCCGCCGGCGGCCACCGCATAGAGGATCATGTTGTGGCTCGGCGGGATCACGACACCGGCGATGGAGGAAGTGACGGTGACGTTGACCGCATAGTCGGTGTCATAACCCTTCTCCTTCATCACCGGGATCAGGATCGAGCCCAGCGCGGACGTGTCCGCGACCGCCGACCCGGAAATGCCGCCGAACAGCATCGACGAGGTGACGTTGACCATGCCGAGCCCGCCGCGCATGCGCCCGACGGCCGCCGAGGCGAAACGCACCAGCCGGCTCGAGATTCCGCCATGGAGCATCAGCTCGCCGGCGAAGATGAAGAACGGGATCGCCAGCAGCGAAAAGACGGAGATCCCCGACACGATACGCTGGAAGCCCACGAACAGCGGCAGTCCCTCGTAGAGAAAGGTCACGATAGAGGCAAGTCCCACGGCGAAAGCGATCGGGGCGCCCACGATCAGGCCGAGCAGGAAAACACCGAAGAGTATTGCCAGTCCCATGAATTCAGCTCCCCGCCCGCGGGTTCGAAAACCATCGCTTGATGAGATTGGCGCCGGTGAAGATCACCAGCAGCACACCACACACGACGAGCGGCGCGGCGCGCCAGCTCTCCGACAATCCGATCATCGGAATCGGCCGCCCGGCGTTGCTCATGACCATCAGCCCGCCCTGCCACGCCATGAAGGCGCCGAACAGGATCACGAAGCCATCGGCGATGGCGTGCATGATCGCGCGGAGCACGCGAGGTGCACCCTCTCGCAGGAAATCGATGCTCAAGTGGGAATTGAAGCGCACTCCGGCCGCAGCGCCGAGACAGGTGATGTAGACGACGATCAAAAGCGACGACTGCTCGATCCAGGTCGGCGTGTCGTTGAGCACGTAGCGTCCGAACACCAGCCAGCCGAACGAGAAGATGAGAAACACCAGCAGAATGCCGGCGACGATCAGACACAGACGTGCCAGAGCATCCAGCACCCTGTCCGATGTCGAGCCAGGGGCGGAAGCCGAATCCGGAACCTTGTCCACGTGGGTTGTCCTGTCGGTGTCGGGAGCGAGTGACGAGCGCCGGTGACCCGGCCCCGTCACCCTGCGGTTGTCACTGGGTGTTGCGGATATCGTCGATCAGCGATTCCAGGTCGGGATGCGCCTTGATGAATGCCTGGTAGATCGGCTCCATCCGAGCTTGAAACGCACTCTTGTCCTTGACCTGGTTGACCTTCACGCCCGCTTTCTCGACGATCTCGCGACTCTTCTCGACTCGCTCCGCCCACAGTTTTCGCTGATCCTTGGCGGCGTTCTCCGCAGCGGTGCGCACGATCGACTTGTCCTCGTCGGACAGGGCGTCCCAGCTCGTCTTGGCGATGCACAAGCACTCCGGAATGATCAGATGATCGGTTTCGGAGAAGTACTTGGCGACTTCATAGTGGTTGCTGGACTCGAACGACGGGAAATTGTTCTCGGCACCGTCGATGACCCCGGTCTTGAGAGACTGGAATACCTCACCGTAGGACATCGGCGTGGCGTTGCCGCCCAGCGCATCGACCATCTGCACGTACAGGTCGTTGTTCATGACCCGCAGCTTCAGCCCCTTGACGTCGTCCGGTTCCTCGATCGGGTGGTCGGTATCGTAGAAGCTTCGCGCACCGGAGCCGAACCACGACAGCGCGATCAAGTCCTTGTCGGCCAACGCATCGGCGAAGCGCTTGCCGATGTCACCATCCATGACCCGGTACATCTGGTCGACGCTGTTGAACAAAAATGGCAGCGACAGCACGTCGGTTTCCGGCACGATCGGGCCCATCGGACCCATGTTGAAATTGCCGAAGTCCAGCGCCCCGCTACGGGTCTGATCGATCGCATCCGGCTGATCGCCCAACACCGCGTTGTTGTAGACGCGCGGATTGATCCGACCTTGCGTCTTGTCAGAGACCTCGTCGGCAAAGGATTTCAACGCCAGCGAGTTGGGATAACCATCGGGATGGACGTTCCAACCTCTCCAATCTTCCGCCGAGGCACTCGCGGCGACGCCCATCAGCGCACCGGCGGTCAATAGCGCCGTCAGCGGCACGGTCATTCTCGAGAAAAGAGATTGCGGCATGATCTGCTCCTGTAGCGATGGATCGCCTGTTTGTTATCGTTTTACAGGCTGCCATACATCATACTTAGGACAATATTAGACTTTGGGCTCGCAGACGAATGTCTGACAATTCATTGCCATGCAACAAAATTTTATCTCTGAATTATCGCTATCAATGACAACGCCATGATTTCTTTTCGTTGACTGGAAAATCGAACTGACTCTTCAGGAGACGCGGATTTCAGTTCCCGACGCGGGGAAAGGTGACCTCTTCGAGATGCCCCCTCTCCACGCTGTCCAGGTCAAAAATCATGCCCCGCGCGTCAACGCATCGGTGCCGGGCGCTTGGGATCGAACGAACGGTCGTTGATCAGGTACCGCGTCACCTTGGCGTCGCTGCGGCTGCGCGCATCGAGCGAGTGGGAAAGTGCATGGGCCTTTTTCACCTGGACCATATCGAGCTCGACGCCGAGGCCTTGCTGTCTTCGGCACCGCCAACTTGCCATCCCGGATCGGGAGGTCACTCGGTCAGGCATTGCCCATCCTGCCCGAGCCAGTGAGTGCCAGCGCCCGCGACGTGCCGGGGCGGGCTGTTGCCACGAGGCTCATCATCGCCAGCGAGATATCGAAATGATCGTCGGAATGCGAGACCCAGGTCACACCCCACCCGTCTCACCGCTCGCCGGCCATGACTGCACTCTGCCGCTGCCGGGCGCGTTTTCGCCTTGCGCGTTCTGTCGCCGCACGCGATTTCTACCCAAGCCCCGGCTTCGACTAGAGCACCATTTCTCCTCGCGCGCGTTCTCTGTCACGCGCGAGTCTCCGGCTTCCTTTCCGCCGGCGCCTCCTCCCGCGTCCTGCCCCGCCGGTCATCCTGCCCCGTCTCCTCCTGCGAGGGCTGCGCATCACTGCTCACATCCCAGCCCTCGCGGCCGGCACTCGACCGGGCATCCGCTTTCTGTAGCCGCGGCGCGGCCGAGTCCGAATGGATCGCCACCGTACTGCGCCCGCCACGCTTGGCGCAGTAGAGCGCTTCGTCGGCCAGTCGCAGCAGGCTGTCTGGACTTGCACTGTGCAACGGGTAGCTGGCGATGCCGGCGGAGAAGGTGACATGGCCCAGGCACCATTCACCACGCTTGAGCGGCGTCGCGAGAAGTCGTCCGAGCAGCCGCTCGAGGCGTGCGGCCAGCACCGTCGGCGAGGCGTGGGACAACAGCGCGAACTCCTCGCCGCCCAGGCGGCAGACGCTCTCGCCAACCTCCTGATGCGCCTTGAGTAGCCCGGCCAGGGTCACCAACACGCTGTCGCCGGCATCATGCCCGAAGCGGTCGTTGATACGCTTGAAATGGTCGAGATCGAGAATCGCCAGCGTCAGGCACTCGCCACGTGATACCGCCCGTCGGCCCGCCTGGGCGTAGGCGGCGTCGAAGTGACGACGGTTGTAGAGCCCAGTCAGGGCATCGCGATAGGACAGCCCCTCGAGCTCCTCGACCAGTTGTGCCAGCTCCTCGGTGCGCGTTGCCACCTGCTGCTCCAGCGTCTCGTGGGAGCGCGCCAGCTCACGATGAACCCGATGGTAGCGGTGCAGCGAGATCGCCACGCAGGAGAGCGAGAAGGCCAGCGAGCCAAAGCTCAGCGGAATGGGCTGCCATGGGATGAAGCCGTGCGCCACCAGCATATCGGCCAGCAGCAACGGCGCGAACAGCGCGAAGCACATCACCACGGTGCGCTGGGTGCCATCCAGCGTACGCCACTGCCATAGCGCCAGCGCCAGCATCGCCGGCAGCGTTGCCACCAGCAGCCCGTCGAAGATCGGAAAGGTCAGCGACAGATTGATCACATTCCCCTGGACCAGCCCCATCACCAGTACCACGTAGGCGAGATGCAGCGCCCACAGCCGCTGCATCCAGCGCCGCGCGCGGCCCTGGAGCCAGTGCGCCAGGATCAGTCCGGTCGCCACCGGGAGCATGTAGTAGCTGAAGGCTCTGACCAGATCCCATCCCAATGGATTGCCGGCGATCAATTGCCGCGCCGGCGCCTCGGCCAGCAGCATCAGCCCCGAAGCGCCGGCGAACAGCGCGATGGCGCCGAAGCTGCGCCGCTCGACCCCGCTGGCGGCGAAGATCGCGGCGAACACCGCGAGCGCCAGGGCCAGCGCGCTCACCGCCACGTCCCAGGCCGAGCGCCGGATAATCTGACGATAGGCCTCTCCGCGCTCCATCAGGCGAACTTGGCCCCATAGGCCGATGCTGGTGTAGTCGGAGAAGACGCGCAAACAGAGCGTCTGCCCGCCGAAGTCACGGGGCAGTGCGATCATGTGCCAGGGCCAGCCGGCAAAGGCGATCCCGTCGCCCTCGTCGAAGTCGCCGTGCTGGTAGATCAGCCGGTCGCCGAGATAAACCTGCGCGATCAGATCGATACTGGAGATGAACAGCACCGGATCGTGCCATTGATTGTCCGGCAGGTGCAGGCGGAACCACACCTTGTCGCGACCGTCACGCTCAGGAGGGTTGGCAGGAAAGGCAATGGGCTGCCAGCCAAGGGCAGCGTCGTTCAGCCAGGCCGGCAGTCCGGCACTATCCTGAGGTGAATCGCCCCACCGGTACTCCCAACCGCTGGGCTCGACACTCGGTATCTCGCCCTCGGGCTCACGCGTGGCCCAGCTCCAGGCCACGAATATGCCGATCAGCAATACGCACAGGCCGGTCACAGCGCCGATCACGCGCATGATGAGCTCCCCCCCGCTCCAAGAAGCTCATAGTGTCATGAAACCAAGTGTCAAGATAAGCATCTAAACGTAATCTAGCTGTACCTCCATATCTTCTTCCCCCTTATCCTGGCCACTACCCTGCCTGACGTCAGTTGCCAGCTCCTCCTAGGCCATCGACGCCGCACGGCCGGCGTGGATCCCGCCGTGCCGACACGGCCGGCTCAACGCACCATTGCCGGGCGCTTGGGGTCGAACGACCAGCCGTCGATCAGGTACTGCATCGCCATGGCGTCATTACGGCTGCGCACATCGAGCGACTTGTAAAGGGCATGGGCCTTTTCCACCTGGGCCATATCGAGCTTGACCCCGAGGCCTCCCGTCTTCGGCACTCTCAACTTGCCATCCTGGATCTCGAAGGGGCGCTCGGTCAGGCGTTGCCCATCCTGCCAGATCCAGTGAGTATCGATGGCCGTGATACTGCCGGGGCAGGCTGCTGCCACGTGGGTCATCATCGCCAGGGATACATCGAAGTGATTGTTGGAGTGCGAACCCCAGGTCATGCCCCACTCGTCGCACAGCTCGCCGACCATGACCGCACCCTGCATTGTCCAGAAGTGGCAATCCGCCAGCGGGATGTCGACCGCATTGAGTGCCACCGCGTACTGCAACTGCTTGAAATCGGTGGCGATCATGTTGGTAGCAGTGGGTAGCCCGGTACGTTTCTTGAACTCGGCCATGGTCTCTCGACCCGACCAGCTCTCCTCCTGGCCACAAGGGTCTTCGGCGTAGCTCAGAATCTCCTTGATCGGCTCGAGAATCCTGACCGCCTCGTCGAGCTTCCAGGCCCCGTTGGGATCTAGGGTCAGCCGTGCCTCGGGGAAGACGTCGTGCAGCGCTCGAATGCAATCGGCCTCCTCCTCGCCGCGCAAGACGCCGCCCTTGAGCTTGAAGTCCCTGAAGCCATAACGCTCATAAGCCGCCTTGGCCAGGTTGGCCACCGCGTCCGGCGTCAGGGCTTCCCGGCAACGCACTTCGTCCCAGGTATCCGCCGGATTGGCGGCCTTGGGATATGGCAGATCGGTCTTGTCCGGATCGCCGAGCAGGAACAGGTAGCCCAGCGCCTCGACCTCGTCGCGCTGACGCCCGAACCGACCCAGCAGGTCGGCAACCGGCTGACCAAGCGCCTGACCGTACAGATCGAACAACGCCGATTCGATGGCGGTCAGGACATGGACGGCGACGCGCAGGTCGAAGGTCTGGCGACCCCGCTCCTCGCGACCGTTAGTGGCCAGCAGCAGTCGCGCACGATTGAGCGTCTGCTTGACCTCGTTGACGCGAGCCCCCTCGACCAGGGAGCGGCACTGATCGAGCCCCTTGAGGATGCCTTCGCTGGACGGAATCTCGCCGACGCCCTGGTTGCCGGCGTCGTCCTCTAGGATCAGCAGACAGCGAATGAACCAGGGTGCGTGGCCACCGCTCAGGTTGAGCAGGAAGCTGTCGTAGCCGGCGACCGGCATCACGGTCATCCTGGTAATCTTGGGGAAACTCATATCGCACTCCTCGATATTCGATCATTGCGGAAATGCCGCAGCAGCCTGCACGCAAGGCGCCCGGCGCCCCGGCACCGGCGACGCAGCGATGCGCCGCGCAGCTATGGATTCCTTGCTTGCTAGCCGCGTTTGCCGAACTCGGCGCTAGCCACCGTCCACCGACGTGCCTGCTCGGTCAGAGTGATGCCGAGCCCTGGCCGATCCGGTACTCGCATGCGACCGTCACGGGTCTCCAGGCTCTCGTTGAACAGCGGCTCGAGCCAGTCGAAATGCTCGACCCACGGCTCGGCCGGATAGGCGGCCGCCAGATGCAGGTGAATCTCCATCGCGAAATGCGGCGCCAGCTGCAGACCAGCGGCATCCGCCAGCGTCGCCAGCTTCAAAAACTGGGTGATCCCGCCGATGCGTGGCGCGTCCGGTTGAATGATGTCGGCGCTGCGATGCTTGATCAGTTCCATGTGCTCGCCCACGCTCGCCAGCATTTCTCCCGTCGCGATCGGCGTGTCCAGCGCGCTGGCCAGCGCGGCATGCCCCTCCACGTCGTAGGCGTCCAGTGGCTCCTCGATCCACACCAGGTTGTAAGGCTCCATGGCGCGGCCGAAGCGCAGTGCCGTGGCACGATCCCACTGCTGGTTGGCATCGATCATCAACGGCACGTCATCACCCAAGTGCTTGCGCACTGCCTCCACCCGCTGCAGGTCGATACGCGAGTCGGGCTGACCGACCTTGATCTTGATACCCTTGATCCCATTCTCGAGCGAGCGCGTGGCGTTCTCCTTGACCGCCTCGATCGGCGTGTGCAGGAAACCGCCCGAGGTGTTGTAGCACTGCACGGAGTCGCGATGCGCACCCAGCAGCTTGGCCAGCGGCAGCCCGGCCCGCCTGGCCTTGAGATCCCACAGCCCGACATCGATGGCGGCAATCGCCTGTGTCGACAGCCCGCTACGCCCCACCGACGCACCGGCCCAGACCAGTTTCTGCCAGAGCTTGCCGATGTCGTTGGGGTCCTCGTCCAGAATGGCCGGGGCGATCTCCTTGGCGTGGGCGAACTGACCATCCCCTCCTGCGCGCTTGGAGTAGCTGAAGCCGATACCTTGATGGCCGTCGCGGGTTTCGATCTCGGCAAACAGAAACGAGACCTCCGTCATGGGCTTCTGACGGCCGGTCAGCACCTTGGCATCACTGATGGGTGTCGCCAGTGGCAACAGCACATGGGAAAAACGGACCCAGCGGATCGCATCGCTAGACATTCGGATTCCTCCTTATCGTGGCTGGGAGACTCAGCTCCCGAGGGTCCCGGCACCGCGAATGATTGCGCTATCACTCCAGCATCCGAGTCTTGGACGAGTGAATGTTAGCGCAATCAATTTGTATGACAAAGCGTCACGGGAGCGTTTTCGACCAAAGAATGAAAGGCGCCCCTGGCGGATCCGGGACGATCAGGTGGTGTCGCGATCAATGATCTCGAAGCCGACATCCTGGGATCGGCCCGCGCGCTCGAACGTCGGCTGGGCCATCCGCTGGAGCAGGTGCTCGGCCGCGCGCAGGCCGATGGCGGCGCCGTCGATACGCACGGTGCTCAGCGCCGGAAAGCTGGCACCCGCATAGCTGCTGTCGCCGAATCCCATGATCGCCAGTCGATCCGGCACCGCCAGCCCGCGGCTCTGCGCTTCCGCCAGCACCCCCAGGGCAAGGATATCGGAACTGCAGACGATCGCATCGAGCGAATGGCTATCGAGCAACTCGGCGCCCATGTCTCGCCCCCAGGGCATGCTCGAGGGCGTGCCGACCTCGCGCAGCTGATAGGTGCCCTTGCCCGCGCTCTCGAGCCCGGCAACGAACCCGGCGACGCGTCGCCTGCCGCGGGAATCGTCCGCACTGATGAGTCCGAACCGGCGATAGCCGCGTGCCAGCAGGTGCTCGGCCACGGCACGCCCCACCGCTTCATGGGAAAACCCGACCAGCATGTCCACCGGGTCGTCGCTCATGTCCCAGATCTCGACCAGCGGCACCTTGGCCGACAGGAGTCGCTGACGCGTCAGCGCCGAATGACAGCAGCCGGTCAGCACGATTCCGTCGGGACGGCGGCTCAGCACGGTCTCGAGAATCGTCTCCTCCTGTTCCGGCGTATAGCCGGTCAAGCCCAGCAGTACCTGATAACCTTGCGGGGCCAGGACGCCCATCACCGTCTGTACCACCTCGGCGAACAGCGAGTGCGCCACCGTCGGCACCAGCAGCGCCACCAGCCGGCTGCGGCTCGACGCCAGTGCGCCGGCGACCCGGTTGGGCACGTAGCCGGTCTCCAGTACCGCCCGCTGCACCCGCAACCGCGTGCTCTCGCTGACCAGTTCCGGCCGATTGAGGGCCCGCGACACGGTCATTGGCGCGACGCCCGCCACCCGCGCCACGTCGGTCAGACGTGCGCTGCCGGTGGAGCGGGAGGAGCGCCCTCTGGTACGGCTATCGTCCATGGCTGTCATGACTCATTCGGCGGCCTATCGACTCGGTGGGTGACACGGGGTTGTCTCGACAGCCAATAGAAGCTGGAGAACCCGCTGCGCCGCTCGCGCCTCAAGCATACGGTGGCCCGACGAAAACCCTCGAGGTGGCGCAACCCGCCGCCCAGACATCGGCTTCGAGCAGCGCGATGCCGGCGGTCGGAAAGGCGATGCCGGCGCCAGGGGAGCCCTCGACCAGCCGCCCGACCAATGCGCCGACCAGCGGCATATGGCTGACGATGATCAAGGGTCGAGACACCTCGCGTCCCGTCAGTCGTTCGACGAGGGCATCGACATCATCATCCGGCGTTATCGTGTCCACGGTCTCAAGGTCGCAACGCGTCGCCTCGACCACAGCCTGCGCCGTCTGCTGGGCGCGATCATACGGGCTGGCCCAGACCATCGCCCCTTGCAGCTCGGGACGAGCGGCCAGCCACCGTCCGGCGCCCCGTGCCTCGCGCTCGCCACGTGGGGTCAATCGGCGCTCCCGGTCAGGATGCCCGGGCCCCGCCTCGCCATGCCGGACCACCGCCAGCCAACCCATCAATCGTTGTCCGGCGCGAGGTCGTGAGCGCGGGAGACCGCCTCTCGCGACAGCATGAACTCGACGTCGCTGCTCTGCTCGCTCTCCATCAGCGCCTTGGCCATGTCCTTGGCCGGAATGCCGCCGAACATGACCTGATGGAGCCCTTGGGCCAGCGGCATGTAGATATCCTCCTGGCGGGCTTTCTCGCAGACCAGCTTGACCGTATTGACGCCTTCCGCTACCTGGCCGAGCACTTCGATGGCGGAGTCGAGATCGTGTCCCTGGCCCAGGGCATAGCCGACCCGGTAGTTGCGCGACAGCTCGGATGAACAGGTCACGATCAGGTCGCCGACCCCGGAAAGCCCCAGAAAGGTCATCGGATTGGCGCCGAGGGCCACCGCAAAGCGGCTCATCTCGGCCAGCGCCCGGGTCATCAACATGCTGCGCGTATTCTCGCCCATGCCCAGCGCCGCCGCCATGCCCGCGGCGATGGCGTAGATGTTCTTGAGCGAGCCCCCGAGCTCCGCGCCGTAGCGATCGTTGCCCGCGTAGACTCTAAAGTAACTGCAGCCCAGCGCCGCCTGGACATAGGCCCGCGTCACCGGGTCGTCGCTCGCGATCACCGTGGCCGTGAGATGCTTCTGAGCGATTTCCGCAGCCAGGTTGGGACCGGACAATGCCCCGATATGCGACGAGCCGGTCTCCTCCTCGATCACCTGGCTCATCAGCTTGAAACCGTCGGCCTCGATCCCCTTGGTCGTACTGACCAGGATCTGCTCCGGTCTCAGGTGCGGGCGCACCTGCTGAAGCACTTGGCGGAACGCCTTGGAGGGGATCGCGATGAACACCACGGCGGCCTCGGCGACAGTGGTCGCCAGATCGGTGGAGGCCACCACTGCCGGATTGACCGGATAGTCCGGCAGATAGCGGCCATTCCGGTGTTCGCGGTTGATCTGATCGACCAGGGCCTCGTCGCGCAGCCATTGACGAACCTCGGCGCCATTGTCGGCGGCGATGCTGGCGATGGCGGTACCGAAGCTGCCCCCGCCGAGTACCGCGACCTGCATGCGTTGTTCTGACCCGTGCTTGTCTGACATGGTCGTTCCATTGACGATGAGCGATACCCACAGTGTAACGAAAAAACGCCCCGAAAACGGGGCGTTGCTCTTGCCAGATCCGCGCTATCGGCAACACGTCGCGATCACCAAGCTTGGCACCAGAACTGCCGGGGCTCGGCTCGAGGCCTGCAACTGCCTGCGTGAACTGGCACGCCAGCCGATTTTCAACGCCGCATGGGCGAGCACGGCACTTTTCAGACAGTACCTAGTCGATCATCCCGACCAGCGAGTCGATGCTGGCGCGGGCGTCCCCGTAGAGCATGCGTGTGTTGTCCTTGAAGAACAGTGGATTCTCGATACCGGAGTAGCCGGTGCCCTGGCCTCGCTTGCACACGAACACCTGCTTCGACTCCCATACTTTCAACACCGGCATGCCGGCGATGGGGCTCGCGGGATCTTCCTGCGCCGCCGGATTGACGATGTCGTTGGAGCCGATGACGATCACCACGTCGGTGGTGGCGAAATCGTCATTGATCTCGTCCATCTCCAGCACGATGTCGTAGGGCACCCGGGCCTCCGCCAGCAGCACGTTCATGTGCCCCGGCAGGCGGCCGGCGACGGGATGGATACCGAAACGCACCTCCTTGCCCGCCGCCCGCAGCTTGCGCACCAGATCGCTCACCGCGTTCTGGGCCTGGGCCACGGCCATGCCGTAACCGGGGACGATGATCACGCTGTCGGCATCGTTGAGCGCGCTCGCCACCCCACCGGTGTCGATGGCGATCTGCTCGCCCTCGATCTCCGCGGCCGGCCCCTGGGTCCCGCCGAAGCCACCCAGGATCACGCTAACGAAGTTGCGGTTCATCGCCTTGCACATGATGTAGGAGAGAATCGCGCCGGAAGAACCGACCAGGGCGCCAGTGACGATCAGCAGATCGTTGGAAAGGGTAAAACCGATCGCCGCCGCCGCCCAGCCGGAGTAGCTGTTGAGCATCGATACCACCACCGGCATGTCGGCGCCGCCGATGCCCATGATCAGATGCCAGCCGATGAAGAACGCCAGCGCCGCCAGCAGCAACAGCGTCCAGAAACCGGCGCCGTTGAAATAGGCAATGGCCAGCAGCAGGCACAGCGCTACCGCGCCGGCGTTGAGCAGATGCCCGCCGGGCAGCTTGCGCGGCTTGCCGCCGATCCTGCCGGCCAGCTTGCCGAACGCCACCACCGAGCCAGTAAACGTCACCGCACCGATGAACACGCCCAGCACCACCTCGCCCTGCAGGAAGGCGAGTTCCGCTGGCGTCTTGTGGGCCAGGGTCGCGGCGAACGCCGACAACCCATCGAAGGAGACGCCAGCGGCCTTGATCGCCATGACCCGGGCGCGCTCCAGCTCGGCATTCCAGCCGATGAACACCGCCGCCAGCCCGACGAAGCTGTGCAGTGCCGCCACCAGTTGCGGCATTTCGGTCATCTCGACCTTGCGTGACAGCCAGGCGCCGACCAGGCCGCCGACCAGCATCATCGGGATCATCCAGCCGTAGCCGCCGATCAGTGGTCCCAGGGCGGTGAAGAACACCGCGATCGCCATCCCGACGATGCCATACCAGACCGCCCGCTTGGCTTTCTCCTGATTGCTCAATCCGCCCAGGGAGAGGATGAACAGGACACTCGCCGCGATCGCCGCGGCGGAAACGAACTCGTGTTGCAACATTGCCTTTCTCTCCGCGGGTCAGGATTTCTGGAACATGGCGAGCATGCGACGGGTCACCAGGAAGCCACCGACGATGTTGATCGACGCGATCAGCACCGAGACGGCCGCCAGCAGCGCCACCAGCCCACTGCCGGAGCCGATCTGCATGATCGCGCCCAGGATGACGATGCCGGAGATGGCATTGGTCACCGCCATCAACGGCGTATGCAGCGAGTGGCTGACGTTCCAGATCACCTGGAACCCGACGAAGCAGGCCAGGACGAAGACGATGAAGTGCTGCATGAATGACGCCGGCGCGACCATCCCCAGCAACCACATCAGCACGCCACCGGCGACGAGGATGCCGATCTGGCGCTTGCTCTGGGCCAGGAATGCGGCGTGCTCGGCCGCCTTCTTCTCCTCCGGTGTCGGCTCCTTGACCTTGGGCTTGGGCTTGGCAGCCGCGATCGCCTTGACCTTGGGTGGGGGCGGCGGAAAGGTGACTTCACCGGCGTGGGTCACCGTGGCCCCGCGAATGACGTCATCCTCCATGTCATGGACGATGACGCCATCCTTCTCCGGCGTCAGATCGGTCAGCATGTGGCGAATGTTGGTGGCGTAAAGCAGCGATGCCTGGGTCGCCATGCGCGAGGGGAAATCCGTGTAACCGACCACGATCACGCCGTTGTCGGTGACGATGCGCTCGTCGGGTACGGTCAGGTCGCAGTTGCCGCCCTTCTCGGCGGCCAGGTCGACGATCACCGAACCGGGCTTCATCAGCGCGACCATCTCCTCGAGCCACAGCTTGGGCGCCGGCCGGCCCGGGATCAGCGCGGTGGTAATGACAATGTCCACTTCCGGTGCCTGCTCGCGGAACAGCGCCAGCTGCTTGTCGCGAAACTCGGGGCTGGAAGGTGCCGCATACCCGCCGCTGCCCGCGCCATCCTGACCATCCTCGAAGTCGAGGAACAGGAACTCGGCGCCCATCGACTCGATCTGCTCGGCGACTTCCGGGCGCACATCGAAGGCGCGCACCACCGCACCCAGGCTGGTAGCGGTACCGATCGCCGCCAGGCCGGCGACGCCGGCGCCGACGATCAGCACCTTGGCTGGCGGCACCTTGCCCGCCGCCGTCACCTGGCCGGTGAAGAAGCGCCCGAACTGATTGCCGGCTTCGATCACGGCACGATAGCCGGCAATATTGGCGGTGCTGGAGAGCGCGTCCATCTTCTGGGCACGCGAAATCCGCGGCACCATGTCCATGGCGACCACCGTCGCGCCCTTGGCGCGGCAACGCTCGAGATTCTCCTCGTTCTGCGCCGGCCAGAAGAACGTGATCAGCGTCTGCCCTTCCCTTAGCCGCTCGGTCTCCTCGGCCAGAGGCTCGCGCACCTTGATCACCACCTCGGCTTCACGCCACAGGGCAGCAGCGTCTTCCACCACGCTGACGCCGGCATCGCGATACGCCTCGTCACTGAAACCGGCCAGCACTCCGGCACCGCTCTCGATCAGGCACTCATGCCCCAGTTTCTGTATCTGCTGCGCGCTTTCGGGCGTCAGCGCCACCCGCGCCTCTCCCCTGGCGAGCTCCTTCGGCGCCCCAATTTTCATTCTTCGCTCTCCCGATGGTCAGCCATGTGTCGAGATTCCTTTTTCGTGTATCGCTCAACGATTCCCGATGATCGGTTCGCCGATAACGCTGCGACCCAGTGTCCGACAGCGATGGATCAGGCAGAGAAAGCAACGATCACCGAGGGCGAGCGATGTGGACAGGTACGACAGTTTTCCGGCAAGAATGGAGGCGAATCAAGCAATTAGGAGAAAAACCAACCCGATCAATATTTTATGGCAGGCATAATGAATGCGTTATGTTTAAAACTGCCAACAACCATTTGTTTTCAATATTAAAAAATGAACGTCATCTTTTCGTTATCCAACTTATAACGAATGACTTATCGCCGAGAATACCGGTGGAAACCACCGGTATCTGGCCATCAGGACGAACAGGAAAGGCATACCGGTGGCGCGCTGGCCGCCGGTGCCTCGGCCCAGATCTCCATGCCGGGTCGACGATTGAACGGTGATGACAGCAGCTCGCGAAACGTGGCGAGCGGACGAGTGTCGCCCTCCTCCGCTGCTTCGATCACCTGTTGCGCCAGATGGGTGCGCAGGACATAGAGCGGATTGACGCGCCGCATCGCTGCCAGACGCTCCGTCTCCCCGCGATGCTCGCAAGCCAGGCGCTGATGGTAGCGCTCGAGCCAGGCACCGAGCGCGGGGCTGTCGACCTCCTCGGCCAGAGAGAGGCCACCGACCACATCCCGGTCGCTCAGTGCGCGAAAACTGCGATGGAAATCGGCGCGCGAGCGCTCGAGCAGGTCGAGCCATTCGTCGATCAGTTCGCCGTCGATCTCCTGCTCGGTCTCGAGCCCGAGACGCCCCCGCATCAGGATGGCGTAGGCTGCCTGCAACGTGGGCTCGTAGCTGTCGAGTATTTCACGCAGCCGCGCTACTTCGATCAATGGCGTCAGTGATTGCCCCAATACGGTCAGGTTCCACAACGCCACGCCCGGCTGCTGATCGAAGGCATAGCGGCCCGAGGCATCGGTGTGGTTGGGGGTCAGGTCGGACACGAACCGATCCATGAACGCGTAGGGACCGTAGTCCAGCGTCAACCCCAGAATCGACATGTTGTCGGTGTTCATCACAGCGTGCACGAAGCCATATGCCTGCCAGCGGGCGACCAGTTCGGCGGTGCGGGTAACCACGTCCTGGAACAGCGCTTCCAACGGTGCCTCCTCCTGGGCCAGGTCGGAGCGGTGGCGATCGATCACGTGGCGCATCAGTCGCTCGAGATCCTCTACGCGCTGCTGCTGGTAAAGCCATTCGAAGTGACCGAACCGGACGTGACTCTCGGCCAGCCGCAGCAGGGTCGCGCCCGGTTCGACACGCTCGCGCATGACCTTCTCGCCATTGATGGCGACCGCCAACGCCTGGGTAGTGGGAATCTTGAGCCCGGTCATCGCCTCCCCGGCCAGATACTCGCGGATCGAGGAGCGCAGCACCGCGCGGCCATCGCCGAAGCGCGAGTAGGGTGTCTGGCCGGCTCCCTTGAGATGCAGGTCGATCGGGCCCTGTGGCGTCATCGCCTCGCCCAGCAGCAGCCCGCGGCCATCGCCGAGCGCCGGATTGTAGGTGCCGAACTGGTGGCCGGTGTATTTCTGGGCCAGTGGCTCCATGCCGTCCAGCAGGCGCTCGCCGCTCATCAGGGCAGTCAACCGATCCCGATCGATATCGTCCACCTCCAGCCCCAGCCGCGCAGCACCCGCCGGGCTGATGTCGAGCAGCCGAGTGTCGCGCCAGGGGGTCGGGGTCACACGGCTGAAGAAGTCCTGGGGAAAGCGAGACCAGACATTGTCGAAGGTCAGTGACTCGAGGGATGTCGCGCTGGCCATGGCGGCCTCCTCGGGTTGGCGGGGATTGGCTGTAGTCTAGCCCAAATGAGCGGTCACACACGAACCGGCGCTACCCGGCCATCTCGCCGGTAGCGCTCGCGAGGACCGGTTCGAGTCGGGGACCCGACCTGACGAATCAGGCCGGGCTGCCTGCCGCGAAGGGACCGTCGATGCCGTGATCCCGGATCAGGTCACCGTTGGTGCGCAACAGCGACAATAGCTGCTGCTGATAGTTGGGTGACGTCGAGTAGTTGTGCAGCTTGCCGATCAGCCGCTCGGCCGAGATCGAGCGGCCGCTCGTGGCCAGAACCATGCGCTCCTGGCGCAATTGGGCATAGGCGCGGTGGGTGTTCAGGTTGTGAAGATAGGCACGGACGCCGTCACGCACGCTATCGAACATCTGGAAGCGCCGCGAGGTGCCGTTCTGGGCAATGCCGCAGCCGGCCGAGAAGCAGCGCATACCGAACAGATTGTTGCTCTCGCGGGCGATGCGCGAGGTTCCCCATCCGGACTCCTCGACGGCCTGGATTACGACCATCTCGAGCGGAATGGTGTTGACCCGGCTGAGCAGATCCTGGCTTACCTGGCCCGGCTCGCAGGTCACCCCGTAAGCGTCGCACAATCGCGCCAGTCGCGCCTTCTCGTCGTCGCGCAGCGGATTGACACGGGTGCTGGCCGCGAACAGCCAGTTGCGGTCGCTCTGAATGCGGGCGTTCTCGGCCTGCACCAAGGGGACCAGCATGCTCAGGAAAGCCGCCTTGCGCTTCGGACCCGCCTTGATCTCGCCCAGATCCGGAAGTTCACTCACCGGATCCAGCGCCGGGGGCTGAACGCGAGACGTGAGGGTCGATACGGTTTGCGGGGGCGACTGAGGGGTTTTTGAGAGCGGTTCGCCATGAGCCGCTATCGAAAACGTTGCAGTGCCGAGTGTGATCCCCAGTCCTACGATGGCCGCGGCAGCGTGCTGCGACAGCCTCCGGCGGCTGCGTCGACGAGGGTCGACAGGGGAAGATTCAGGCAAACACGACAAAAAGGAACGCGACATGCTCGCTCCTCCATTGGAAAGAAGCCGGCAGGTTACCAGCAATTGACTGCAAACTTGAGGAAAAAAGGTGCAATTAGCCCGTTTTCAGTAAAAGAATGGCCGACCACGAGGGCCGGCCATGACACGCTGAATGCGCGATGCCCGATATCGATCAGGCACTTAGCAGCAGGTTGAGACGCTTGACGTAGGCCGCCGGATCGTCGAGGTGACCACCCTCGGCGATGACCGCCTGATCAAGCAGGATATGGGCCAGATCGTCGAAATTGCCCCCCTCGGTACGTTCGAGACGCGACACGAGGGCGTGTTCCGGATTGAGCTCGAGGATAGGTTTCACTTCCGGCAGCGGCTGGCCGGCGGCCTCCATCATGCGACGCATCTGGAAGCCCATCTCGTGCTCCGGCAGGACCACGCAGGCCGGCGAGTCAGTCAGACGATGGGTGACCCGCACGGCCTGAACGTTATCGCCCAGTACCTCCTTGACTCGCTTGACCAGCTCCTCCTTCGACTTGGCCGTCTCTTCCTGTGCCTGCTTCTCGGCTTCGTCGGCCATGTCGTCGAGCTCCAGATCGCCCTTGGCGACGTCGGCAAACGACTTGCCGTCGAACTCGGTCAGATGGCTCATCAGCCACTCATCGATGCGATCGTGCAGCAGCAGAACCTCGATTCCCTTCTTGCGGAAGATCTCCAGGTGCGGGCTGTGGCTGGCCGCGTTGAAGCCGTCCGCGACGATGTAATAGATCTTCTTCTGCCCCTCCTTCATGCGCTCGACGTAATCCGCCAGCGACTGATCCTGCGTCGCGCCGTCGGTATGGGTGGTCGTGAAGCGCAGCAGCCCCGAGATCTTGTCGCGGTTGGCGTAATCCTCCGCCGGACCTTCCTTCAGCACGTCGCCGAAGGTGTTCCAGAAGGTCTGATAGGCCTCCTTGTCCTTCGACAGCTTCTTGAGCATATCCAAGGCACGCTTGGTCAATGCCGACTTCATCGAGTCGACCTGCGGCGATTTCTGCAGCAGCTCGCGGGAGACATTCAACGGCAGATCGCGGGAATCCAGCACGCCCTTGACGAAGCGCAGATAGAGCGGCAGGAACGCCTCGGCATCATCCATGATGAAGACGCGCTGGACGTAGAGCTTGAGCCCGCGCACGCCATCACGCTGGTAGAGATCGAACGGGGCACGCTCCGGCACGTAGAGCAGGCTGGTGTACTCGAGCTTGCCTTCGACCTTGTTGTGGCTCCAGGTCAGGGGGTCGCTGAAATCGTGGGCGATATGCTTGTAGAAGGCCTTGTATTCGTCGTCGCCGATCTCGGCCTTGGGTCGCACCCATAGCGCGGTCGCCTCGTTGACGGTCTCCCAGCTGACGGTCTCGCTGCCTTCGATCTCGTTGCCCTCTTCGTCGCGGGCCTTCTCGACCTTGGGCATGCGTACCGGCACATCGATGTGGTCCGAGTACTTGCGAACCAGGTTCTTGAGCCGGAAATCGTCGGCGAACTCCTTGGCGTCGTCCTTCAGGTGAAGCACGATCTCGGTACCGCGCTGGGGGTAGTCGATGTCGGCGATGGTGAACTCGCCCTCACCTCTCGAGCGCCACTCGACCCCCTGATCGCTGTCGGCACGGCGCGTGCGCACGACCATCTCGTCGGCGACGATGAAACCGGAATAGAAGCCGACACCGAACTGGCCAATCAACTTGGCATCTTTCTGCTTTTCGCCGGAGAGCTGCTTGAGGAAGTCCGCGGTCCCGCTCTTGGCGATCGTCCCCAGGTTCTTGATCACCTCGTCGCGGTTCATGCCGATACCGGTATCGCGCACGGTCACCGTGCCCGCCTCGGCGTCGTGCTCGATCTCGACGCGCAGCTCGGCATCGCCGGCGTAGAGCCCGTCGTTCTCCAGCGCCTCATAGCGCAGCTTGTCGCAGGCGTCCGCCGAGTTGGAAATCAGCTCACGCAGGAAAATCTCCCGGTTGGAGTAGAGGGAGTGAATCATCAAATGGAGAAGCTGCTTGACCTCGGTCTGAAAGCCTAGCGTTTCTTCTTGAGTCGCGGTGGTCATTGATTGCCTCTTGACGGTTTTTCGTAATGAAGACGAAACGGGAAATAAAGACGAACGAAATTGGGTGCTCAGCGATATGGGGCTGGCCAGCTCCATTTCAAGCCAGGCCCGCGGGGAGCACGTTCAGTCGACCACGACCTCGTCGTCGTCGATGCCCTTCCAGCGGCGATAGTCGCCCATCGCCCGGTCGACCCGCGTCAGCAACCAGCCGACGATGAAGACGTCATCGACGAGCCCGATGATCATCAGGAAATCGGGGATCAGGTCCAGCGGCGACACCAGATAGACCAGTGCCAGCGCCATCCACCCGAAAGCCGCCCATGGGATGGGGCGGTAGCGTCCACGAAAGACATCCATGCTCATGGGTCCGAAGACGCGAAATGCGCGTCCGATCCGGGCCAAGGCGCCGCCACGCTGTCTGAGGCGGGAGAGCTGGGTCACGAAACGCCAGGGATTCATGGTCGAACCTCTAGTGATGGATTGGGGGAGAAGGCGCGATCGCCGTCACTTGACCCTGTAGATGGTCACGATTCGACCAGGATTCAACGTTGGCGTTGTGAAACGGGGCTACCCAAGTCGCTCCCCATCGGCGACGATGGTCGCCATGAGTCGACCCGGTCCTGGCGGACGGCCTGGCCATTGCGCCACGTCTTACATCGGCGCAGCCAGTACGGCTGCGCTGGCGAAGCTGTCGTCGACCGCCCGATCAGACCTGACGCGTTCGACGACGAGTGCGCTTTGAAAAAGAGAGAGACCCAATGCCCGCATTGCCCATTCGCAGACGTTGGTTCAGTTGGTGCCTGGCCGGCGCCATGGGCTTGAGCACCGGTGCCCAAGCCGTCGTGGCGTCGCCCGACGTCACCACCCATGACGACCGGATCATGAAACAGGCGCTGGATGCCGCCCGCGACCGGCGCTGGGACGATATCGACCAAGCCGCCATCCAGAACCATGTACTGGCCGGATACGTGGAGTACCACCGGCTTCGCGCCCGGCTCTCCACCGCATCGGCGGCGGAGGTCAATGACTTCATCGTTCGCCATGGCGACTCCCCGCTGGCGGACTGGATGCGCGGCGCCGCCCAGACCCGCTTCGGCCAGTTGGGACGCTTCGACGACCTGCTGGCGATCAGCGATGGCGAACCCTCCGCCACCATCCGTCAGTGCTACTACTACACCGCGCTTCTCGACCGCGATCCGGCCGAGGCTTCGGCGGGCGGGGAGAAGCTGTGGCACGTGGGCGCCTCCCAGCCCGAGGCCTGCGACACCCTGTTCTCGACGCTTCAGCAGCGCGGCGTGCTGACCGACGAGGACACCTGGGAGCGCATGATGCTGGCGTGGGAGAACGGCGAGGACGGGCTGGTCACCTACCTCGAGCGCGGTCTGGACGACAGCTGGCAGCGCGCCATCGACAGCTTCGATAGCGTCCGCGGCAATTACGCCGGGGTCACCCGGGTTCCACTGGACCTGGGGCCCGATGGCGAGGCCAGTGGCGCCCTGATCGCCGCCGCCATGCATGGGCTGACGCGCGCCGATACCGAAGCCTCGCTGGAGGCCTGGCGCAAGATCGCCCCCCATGTCTCGCTCAACGAGGAGCGGCGTCATCGGATCGAACACGACTTGGCGTTCTACTCCATGGTTCGTGACGTCGACAACAATCAGGGCTGGGTCGACACGACGCTGCCACGTCTCGCGGACGCCGACCTGATCGAGCTGCGCATTCGCAATGCGGTCACCGAAGGCAATTGGCCCAATGTCGCGCGCTGGAGCGAGGCGCTCCCGCCCGACGTGCGGGCGGAGGCCCACTGGCAGTACTGGCTCGGACGCGCCAGCGAGGCGATGGGAGACGAGGCCAAGGCGCGCCAGGCGTACCAGCTGGCCGCTCAGGACCGCAGCTTTTTCGGCTTTGCCGCCGCCGATCGCCTGGGGCAGCCCTATCAACTGCAGATGGCCAATACCCAGGTCTCGACGCTACAGCAGGAACTGACGGGCATGCTGCCGGTGGTGAAGCGCACCGAGGCGCTGATGCGCATCGGCGAAGAGGGCCTGGCGCGCAGCGAGTGGTACACCGCCGCCGCTCGCGACACACCGGACCAGGCCGAGGCGCTGGCCGATTACGCGATTCGCCAGGGCTGGTTCGGCATGGCGATACAGACCACCATTGCCGCGAAACAGTGGGACGCCCTGCCCTGGCGCTTTCCGGCGGCCTACCGCGACTCGTTCATCAAGTGGGGCGAGGTCAATCAGGTCGATCCCTACCTGCTGATGGGCATCGCCAGGCGCGAGAGCGCCTTCAATCCGCAGGCGACATCTCCGGTGGGAGCGCGCGGCCTGATGCAGCTGATGCCGGGTACCGCCGACCATGTCGCCCGCAATCTCGGTATCAGCGCCCCTACCACTTCGGAGCTGTTCGAGCCCCAGATCAACATCCGCCTGGGCAGCACCTACATCCATTCGATGCTGGAGCGCTACCGCGGCAACCGGATCGCGGCGACGGCGGCCTACAACGCCGGCCCCCAGCGCGTGGATCGATGGCTGACCAGCGCACCGCGCGAGTTCGACCGCTTCGTCGAGAGCATTCCTTTCCGGGAGACCCGGGATTACGTGCAGGCCGTGCTGGCCTACCGGGTCATCTTCGAGAGCCTGGCCAAACAGGGCGATACCCAGGGCGTCGCCATGCTCTCCCAGGCCGAGCGCCAGGGGAATTACGATCCCACCCTGATCGCCCGAAACTGACTCGGTCCCAATCGGCTAGACGCGACGCCCCGCCCGTACGGAAATAGAGTGCCAGTTCCGGGCGTACGGGGCGATTCGGGTCGAACGGGCCAGGGGCGGGGCGCGAACCGATCAGATCAGCCAGAGCCCGATGCCGATGCCCCCGGCCACGGTGATGGCGAGGCCGATCAGCATCATCAATCCGTCCCCGGCGGTCAGGCCGAGCGCCATGATGACGATCGCCAGTGCGGGGATGGCAGCGGCGAACGGCAGCAACTCCAATGGCATCATCCCGAGCCCCAGCACCACCATCAGCAGCGCCAGCAGGCGCTGGGTCACATCTCCCATCAGCCAGGACAGCCTAGGCGCGAGGAATCGATCGATTCTCCGCGTCCAGGGCCTGACGCGTTGGGTGACGCGATGCCACCGTTCGTGACTGATGCCGCGTTCGGCCAGGGTGCCCGGTAGCCACGGGCTCCTGCGCCCGAAGACCAGCTGGATCGCCATCAGCGCAATGAAAATGCCACAGAGACTCGGCACCCCTGGCACGCCACCGGTGGGCAGCAATGCAATCAGCGCCGGCAGCAACACCACGGGGCCGAATCCCCGGGCATTGAAGGTATCGACGATATCCTGCAGCGTTATCGTCTCATCCTCGACCTGATCGTCGAGCGTCTCGAGAATATCGGTGAGCTTCATTCGCTCCGACATACGTCACCTCCCTGTAACGTCATGGTCATTGTCCTGGTAAACGGACTCGCGAACGACGCGGTCAAAGGCCGCGACGGGCATGCTTCAACGAGATCTGATCGTTGAGCGTCCAGAAGTCGTAGAGAACGCCGATCAGGAACAAGCCCCCGGTCAACAGATAGATCAATCCGGTGATCCACTTCCCCATGTACATCCGATGAATGCCGAAGACCCCCAGGAATGTCAGCAGGATCCACGCCAGGGTGTAGCTGGTCGGGCCAGCCCGGAAGCGCAAGTCCGCCTGGCGGTCCATGCTCGGGATCAGGAACAGGTCGATCAGCCAGCCGATCCCGAACAGCCCCAGCGTCAAAAACCAGATCGTGCCGGTGACGGGCTTGCCGTAGTAGAAACGGTGGGCTCCGGTGAACCCGAAGATCCACAGCAGATACCCGATGACCTTGCTGTGCGTGTCGTTGAGACTCAAACCGTGTTGTGCCACGCGCGTTGCTCCTGACTCGTTCAATGTGTGAAAACCGCTGGCCGGCGCCGGCTTGCCGCGCTGACGCGCCCCGCGAGCAGCGGGCGACAGCTTACCCAAGGTCGCCGGCCCGATACATAGTGGCGTTTCGAGACGCTGGCCCGGCCGCCACACCTGGGCCGCAATACCTGCTGCGCCCGCGACGCTCGGCAGACGTACCCGCTACGGCTGACGGTAAACCCCGAGCATTCCTCGCCGGCAACGGCGTCCGTCAGGGCGAGCGTGACCGTTTTCTGTCAATCTTCTTAAAAAGGGTTAATAAAACCATACCGTGTGACGCGATCAGCCCGGAAAAAAGGCGTTGGCAGGCTGTAGACGCGCATAAATTTTCCATCTATGGTTTGTGAGCGGGGCATGGGAAACGATGCTACCAAAGTCAAGCCCTCAGACGCTTGACGAGGTATATCCCCCAATGCAACATCCGTTGCGTAGGTTTGCAGGTAGAATGTCGTCAGTTGTTAGTCGATCTCGTCCAACTCCTAGTGCGCATTCCCCCCTAGTCTGACCACGCATTTCGGGCATCCCCCGGGAGGCTCGGGTACATCACTATGCAAGTTAAGGATATCGACAATGGCAACTGGCACTGTCAAATGGTTTAACGACACCAAAGGCTACGGTTTCATCTCCCCGGATGACGGCGGCGATGATCTGTTCGCGCACTTCTCCGAAATTCAGGCAGAAGGCTTCAAAACTCTGCAGGACGGCCAGAAGGTTACCTTCGACGTCACTCAGGGCAAGAAAGGCCTTCAGGCCGCCAATATCAAGGTCGCTGGCTAAAACCGGCCAAAGGTTCCAAACGCAGGGATCGATTCCCAGCGTTTCACCGCCTTGAGCAAAGCCCACCGGATGGTGGGCTTTTTAGTGGCCGCGACGCAAAGCCCGCAAGCGCTCTGCCCGCCGCCTCTCAGGGTTCGCCGATATCCTCGTGCCAGACCTCCGGATGGGCGGCGATGAACCGCGACATCAACTCCCGGCACACCGGATCGTCGAGGACCTCGACCACCACGCCACGCTCCCTGAGTAACGCTTCTTCGCCCATGAAGGTTCGATTCTCGCCAACGATGATCCTGGGTATGCCGTAGAGCAGGATTGCGCCGCTGCACATCGAGCATGGCGACAGCGTCGTGTAGAGCGTCGAATCCCGATAGACAGAAGCCGGGAGGCGGCCGGCATTCTCCAAGGCATCCATCTCGCCATGGAGAATGGCACTCCCTCTCTGCTGGCGCTGATTGTGCCCTAGCCCGATGATCTCACCCCGGTGGACCAGGACGGATCCGATCGGCACGCCACCCTCGTCGAGACTACGCCTCGCCTGTTCGACCGCTGCCTGCATGAAGTCATCCACGTCGCGCTCTCCTCTAGCACGTTGATCGGGTTGTGACGCCTTCCCGTGGCGAGCCGGCGTCAACCGGCACGACGCAGCAAGGGGCAGTCTTCAGGAACCACCAGCGGCAAAGCCTCGCGATCGAGCGAGGCGCGGAAGTGCTCGTACCGGCGTGGCTCACCATCGAGATTGAGAGGGAAAGCGCCGTCGCTATCGAACTCGACCCATGGCACGCGAAGGTAGCGCACGAACTCCCCATCCTGCGGGAGGTTCTCGAGTTCGTCGATGATGCGCTTCAGCTCACCCAGCGAATTGAAGTGACGCACGAACAGCAGCTCGAGCAGGCCATCGTCCAATCTCGCGGAAGGCGCAAGACGCTGTCCACCGCCGGCCTGGCAGCCGTTACCAATGGCCAGCATGAAGAGCGGAACCCGCGCTTCTCCCTCCGGCCAGCGCATGTGACCTTCGAAGGGCTGGTAATTCCACGCTTTCAACATGCCCATCAACGAATAGGCGCCGCCGCCCAATAGTCTCTTCAATCCTACCGGTGTGGAAGTCGTGATCTCGGCACCGAACCCGCCGGACGCCACATTGGCGAAGGCCTCGTCATCGAGCTTGCCGACATCCACCTGCCGGATGCTGCCGATCAGGGCCAGCTTCAAGGCGTCACGCGGCCCCATCGGCAGGTTCAGGCCGTGGGCGAAGTCGTTGGCACTGCCCAACGGCAGGATGCCCAGTGCCGGACGAAGCTCCGGAGGCTGCCGCATCAGTCCGACGACGATCTCGTTGATCGAACCGTCGCCACCGCCAGCGATGATTCTCGAAGCGCCGCCTGCTACCGCGGCATCCACCAGCCAGACGCCATCGCCGCCCTCCCAGGTGACCCGAACCTGGAGATCGTGACCTTGACGGCGCAGCTCCTCGACCGCATCGCGGATCTCGGGCTGCTGAGCCGATTTACCATTGAGTATCAACCATGTGCTTTCCTTGCCATGACTGGCCATACCTGTCTCGTCCTTTCCCGGGGCCGGTCGATTCATCTCGGCCGTGCCGTGAAACCTCGCGCTGTCGATACGACGAACCTGCTCATTTTAGCGCGTTGGCGCCACACCGATATTCGACATGTTAAACCTCGCGCCAACGCAGCGGCGTCCCGCTCCCCGCCGGCTCTCCCGACGGCGGGGCAAGCCCTCGACACCGATCGGGTCACTCGCCGGCGGCGGTGTCCGCCAATCCCCTTCCGATCGCCCACAACGCCAAACCGCCACCACAACATATCAGTGCCAACGACGTCTGCGGTGCCAGCGGCGTGATCAGCAACAGCGTTGCCAGAGATGCGCCACCCCCCAGTTGGATGGCGCCCAGCAGTGCCGCCGCCGTCCCGGCCCGCTGTGGGAACGGTTCCAGCGCCAGGCTCGCCGCCGCCCCCAGCACCATCGAGAACCCCACCGACAACAGCGCCACGGGGCCCATGAAGGTAACCACGGAAACCGGCAGTCCCCAGTACAGGCCAGCGATCAGGGCGCCCCCGCCCACCACGACGACCAGTCCACGCTGCACGGTCGGCCTGCGACCCCAGCGTGCCATCAACCGGGGCACGACGAAGAACGCCACGGTACTGACTAGGGCATTGCCACCAAACCAGAGGCTGAAGACCCACTCCGGCTGCCGCAGCCGGTCCATCATCACCACTGGCGCTGCCGACACATAGACCAGAATGGCGGCCATCATCGTGCTGACGAGGATGGCATAGTAGAGAAACCGCCGATGGAACAGTACCGGGCGATAACGCGACCAGCGATAGAGACGCCGTTCGATCGGCGTGTCATGGGGCCGTGTCTCCCCGAATCGCCAGCAGGCTCCCAACCACAGCAGTCCCGCGAACCCGGTCATGAAGGCAAAGTTGCTCCGCCAACCCAGCCACACCGTCAGCACCCCGCCCAGTACCGGCGCCAGTGAGGGCACCAGCGTCAGCGAACCGTTGAGATAGCTGTAGAGCTTGGCTCCTTCGATGGGCGTGTAGCTGTCACGCACCGCCGCAAAAGCCACCGTGACGGAAGCGCAGGCGCCGAATCCCTGAAGCACGCGGGAACCGTAGAGCATCTCTATCGACATGGCCGACATGCCGATCAACGCCGCGACCATGTAGATGGCGGCGCCCCCCAGCAGCACGGGGCGGCGACCGAAACGGTCTGTCAGCGGGCCAACCATGAGCTGCCCGACACCGACGCTCATCAGGAACAGAGTGATGGTCAACTGCATCGCCGCGTAGGAGCGCTCGAATTCCGTCGCCATCGCGGTCAATGCAGGCAGATAGATGTCGATCGCCAGTGGCGACAGCATGACCGCGCCCATCAATATCCAGAAAGCCGGACGTCCTTGTTGCTGCATGACTGCCTCACCACCATTCAGGAGCGCCTACTCTATCGACTGACGGGGGAATGACAACCATTCTCGATGTCAATCCCCCGTTGGAGAGAGCTGGAACTCCAACAGCCGCTCATGGTCACGAAGATCGGCGGCCAGTGGCGGGATGTACTTGCGGTCATGCGTGCGCAACATCATGCGGTACTCGAACTGCCGGCCATCGTCGCGCGTCCGGTAGCTCAGGCTCTCGACCCTGAATCGGTGAGACGCCATCAGGTCATGGATCTGCGTTTCGGACATCACGCTACCACTGTCGAAACGCAGGATGCAGCGGGCAAAGATCCGACTCGGCATACGCCCCTCCACCACCCGGAAAAGGGAAAGCGTCAGCAAGGTGACCGCTGTCGCCACCACGGCCGGAAACAGAAAACCAATGCCATAGAGGATGCCCAGCGTGGATGTGACCCAGATCGAGGCGGCCGTGGTCAGTCCCCGGACCGTCAATCCCTCCTTGAAGATCACGCCGGCACCCAGGAACCCGATACCGGTCATGATCCCTTGAGCCATCCGGGTGGGGTCGGTGCGAACAGTCGCTTCCGGAACGTTGGTGCCCAGCCACTGCCACTGGTAGACCGTGACCATCATCAGCAGTGCCGACGACACGCAGACCAGCGCATGGGTGCGAAAGCCCGCCGGCCGGCCATGAAAGGTCCGCTCCAGCCCGATCAGGCTACCCGCCAGCCAGGCCAACCCCAAGTGAATCAACATTGTCCAGGACTCTGGCGACATACTTGGCTATCTCCCTGTCGTGTTTACGACTATCGTTCAAGCATAGCGCCTGTGAACGGCCACCGCAGAAGCCTCGGCGGTGTCTTCCGTGCCCGCGCCTTGCCACTTTCCAGCCATCGAGGAATGAACGCTTGAGCAAACGTCACAATCTCACCCCGCCCAGCCGTGTGCAAAAAGACGAGGAAGAACATGACCTTCAGCTCAACGGCGAGGAGTTGCCCTCACGCGCCGCTGCCGTGCACGAATCCATCAGGGAGGAGGGGGAAACGGAGTTGAGCCGGACGGTATCGGCGCTGCTCTGGTCCGCCATCGCCGCCGGCCTGTCGATGAGCTTCTCGATGCTGGCGAAGGGCCTGTTGCGCGCGCACCTGCCGGACAACGATATCGGCTTTTTGATCGAGTCGCTGGGCTATACGGTGGGGTTCCTGGTGGTCATCATGGCCCGCCAGCAGCTCTTCACCGAAAATACCGTGACGGCGGTGCTTCCCGTGATGAGTCAGCCCCGGCTCGGCAAGTTCTTATGCCTGCTCCGGCTCTGGGGTGTGGTGCTGATCGGCAACCTGGTCGGTGTCGCCGTCTCCGCCTGGGCCATCCTGGCGCTGCCGATCTTCTCGCTGCAGACCCACGAGGCGTTCCTCGCCCTGGGCGAGCATATCCTCGAAAATACCCCGATGCAGATGTTCGCCAAGGGCATCGTGGCCGGGTGGATGATCGCGACAATGGTCTGGCTGCTGCCCAGCGCGGGAAGCGCCAAGATCTGGGTCATCCTGATCGTGACCTACCTCGTCGCGATCGGCGAGTTCACGCATATCATCGTTGGCTCCACCGAGGTGATGTACCTGGTCTTCTCCGGTCACGCCAGCTGGTCGGAATATCTCTTCCATTTCGGCTTCCCCACCCTGCTCGGCAATGTCGTCGGAGGCACCTTCATCTTCGCCCTGATCAGCCACGCCCAGATCCGCAGCGATAGCGATCGCTGAGACCTGGATGCAAAGATACCGCGGGCGTCCCGGCGCCCGCCCTGCACTTCAAGGCCGCCGGTCGATTCAAGTCCTGCCGCCCGCTCGCCGATACAGGCCTAGGGCCTGCTCACACGATACGCCGCGAACGCCAAATGCGTTGAGTCAAGGCGCGAGACGCCGACAAGGATTGTTTCCTTGTCCAGTCACGCAACGAAGCCTGGGCGTATTTGACGCGCAACCCGAAGGGACGGGACGTGGGACAGGCCCAACAACCCTCGAGCCCACATCGAGTCACGATCAGCGAACGGGAACATTGCATTCATGTCATTCAGGACCTGGGCCATAGTCTGTGGCGCGGCCGCGCTCTCCGGCTGCTTCGGCGTCAACACTTCCCAGGCCCCGCTGGCCACCACCTACCCGGCGACCACCCAGCAGCGCATGCAGGCCGCCTACCACTGGGAGGTACTGGCACAGCACGAGGCCCGGGCCATCATGGCCGACCGTCGGCTCGACCGGCGCGCGCTCTATATCAAGCCCCCCGAGACCGAAACCGCCTTCAGCCGCGGCTTTCGCTCGTTGCTGACCAGCGAGCTGGTGAAACAGGGCGCCACGGTCAGGACCAGCGATCTCGGCGCAGCCACCGTCACCTTCGACGTGCAGGTCGTGGCGCACCGGGATCGCCAGCCGATCCGCCCACCCCAGGGCGCGTTGACCGCCCTGGCGGCGGGTATCGCGGTGGCGACGATACCGTTCAACCACTGGCGCGAGCCCGCGCTGGCGCTGATCCCTGCCGCCGGGTTGGTCGATCTGTTCAGCGGTAGCTGGACGTCTGAGAGCGACGAGGAGGTGATCATCACGGTCCAGGCCGACGAGTACCAGACCCTGCTCTACTCCTCCTCCAACCTCTACTACATCAACCCCGGCGATAGCGGCCAGTACGGCCGAGCGGCGGCTGCCGGCCAGCTCAAGGTATCGTCGCAATGGTAAGCCACAGCAGAGAGAGTTCCGCGATGCCCCTATCTTCCTGCGCTCGGCTTTGGCTGCTCGTGCTGCTGCTGGCGGCACTGGCGGGCTGCTCGGCGCTCGATCCCAACGGCCACCCTCACCAGCCGACCACCCTGGAGCGGGTCGACTCGGCGGCCAAGACGTTGGTCGAGAACCACCGGGGACGGCTCGACGACGCCGCGCCGCTGGTCGCCACCACTTTCGTCGACGTCGACCACCTCGGGCAATCCTCGACCCTGGGCCGCACCCTGAGCGAAATGTTCGTCTCGCGGCTGGTTGAATCGGGCCTGCCGGTGATCGAGGTCAAGCTGCGCAACAGCCTCTACATCGAGGAGAATACCGGCGAGCTGATCCTGTCGCGTAACGTGCAGCGGCTGAGTCAGGATTACGACGCCAGCGCCGTGCTGGTGGGCACCTACGCCCGGGCCCAGGACCGGCTGTTCATCAATGTCCGGGTGGTACGTATCGCCGATCGCGCCATCCTCGGCGCGACCAGCTTCGCGCTGCCGCTCAACAATGATCTGCGCACACTGCTGCCCCCCAGCTATCCCTGAATCCGGCGGACAGCATTAGCCTGGAAAACGTATAAGGGCGCCCCAGGGGCGCCCTTCTCGTCTTCCACACCTGACGTCAGACTGGCGTTCAGTCGACGGTGGTCGCACGCGCGTCGCTCGCCTGCGACTCCCGCTGCGCCCCGGCCAAGTTGATCCCGGAGAGGATCGCCTTGAGCGACGCACTGACGGTGTCGCTGTCCTCGGCGACGGCGCAGACGCGCTGCCCGTCGACATTGAGCTGGACGAACGCAATGGCGTTGGCCTCGCTGTCGCCCCCCAGCGAGTGCTCGGCGTAGTCGATGATGCCGACACTGACGCCGGAATGCTTCTGCCACGCGTCGGTGAAGGAGGACATCGCGCCGTTGCCCTTGCCGGAGAGACGCAGCGTCTCGGCGCCCTGCCACAGGGTCACCTCGATGCCTTCGTGCTGCCCTTTGGAGAGACGATAGTCGGCCAGCGACAACGGTGATTCGCTGGTGAACCGGTCGAACATGACTTGGCGGATGATTTCGCTGGAGAGTTCGCTGGCCCGCTTCTCGCTCTCCTGCTGCACGTAAGGCGCCAGCGCCAGCATCATCCAGCGCGGCAGGCTGATGCCGTAGTCGCGCTCGAGCAGGAACGCCATGCCGCCCTTGCCGGACTGGCTATTGACCCGGATCACCGCCTGGTAGTCGCGACCGATGTCATGGGGATCGATCGGCAGATAGGCTACCTGCCACGGCTCATCCGGCTTCTGCTTCTTGAGCGATTTGCGGATCGCATCCTGATGGCTGCCGGAGAAGGCGGTGTAGACCATCTCGCCGACCCACGGGTGGCGGGGGTGAATCGGAATATTGGTGCACTCGTTGACCACTTCGATGATCTCGTCCGGCCGCGACAGGTCGAGTTCCGGATCGATCCCCTGGCTATAGAGATTCATCGCGAGGGTGACGATGTCCATGTTGCCAGTGCGCTCGCCGTTGCCAAGCAGCGTGCCCTCGACGCGCTCGGCACCGGCCAGCAGTGCCAGTTCCGCGGAGGCGACCGCCCCGCCGCGATCGTTGTGGGTATGAATCGAGATGATCACGCTGTCGCGATTCTTGATGTGCTGGCAGAAGTACTCGATCTGATCGGCGTGATGATGTGGCCCGGCCACTTCGACCGTGGTCGGCAGGTTGAGAATGCACTTGCGACTCGGGGTCGGTTGCCAGACGTCCATGACCGCTTCGCAGATACGCAGCGAGAAGTCGATCTCGGTGCTGGAAAAGCTCTCAGGGGTGTACTCGAACCGCCACTCCACGTCCGGGTAGCGCTCGGCATAGGTCTTGACCCAGGTCGCCCCCTGCATCGCGATATCGACAATGCCATCGCGATCCATCTCGAACACCCGCTCGCGCTGCACGGTCGAGGTCGAGTTATAGAGGTGGACGATGGCACGCTTGGCACCGACCAGCGATTCGAAGGTCTTCTCGATCAGGTGCTCGCGACACTGCACCAGCACGGCAATGGTCACGTCATCGGGGATCTGGTCATCCTCGATCAACCAGCGAACGAAGTCGTAGTCGGGCTGGCTCGCCGACGGGAATCCCACCATGACTTCCTTGATCCCCACCTTGACGATCTGATGCCAGAACCGCTTCTTCTGCTCGACGCTCATCGGTTCCAGTAGTGCCTGGTTGCCATCGCGCAGGTCTTCGCTGACCCAGATCGGTGCGTGATCGAGATTACGATCCGGCCACTGGCGGTCGAAGGCGGGAACCCGGGGAGCCGGGCGGTATTTTCTGTGATCAAAGGCGCGATGATCGAAGGCAGACATGGCAACCATCCTGACGAGGTAGAAGAGCCGAAGGATTGTAGGGCGCGCCGCTGGAGCGAACCCCGCTGTCGGGCCACCGCGGATCGCGGCGGACGCGAGGGCAGGTCCCCGGATGCGGGGGCCTGCCCGAAGCTGCTTGTGGCAGCAGAGACAGTGTAAGGTTTTTGTGCCGACAGGACATTGCGAAGATCGATCTTTTCCGTCGCCCGATGGCATAATCTGCCAATCAAACGACAACCAGAGGCAGATATTGCCAATGAAATCTCCCCATCCCCCACCACTCGACCGCTACGACCGGCGCATTCTCGAACTGATCCAGCAGGAAGGCCGGATCAGCAACCAGGAACTGGCCGAGCGCATCGGCCTTTCGCCCTCGCCTTGCCTGCGCCGCCTGCGCGCGCTGGAGGAGAGCGGCCTGATCCTCGGTTATCGCGCCCTGGTCGACGCGCGGCAGCTCGGCTACCGGCTGATGGCGCTAGTGCACATCTCGATGGATCGCCACACCCCGGAGCGCTTCGCCAACTTCGAGCGCCAAGTGGCGGCGCTGCCCCAGGTCCAGGAGTGCCTGATGATCACCGGCCAGGAGGTCGACTACCAGCTCAAGATCCGGGTCGAGGACATGGACGACTATCAGCAGCTTCTGCTGCAGCATATTACGCCGATCGAGGGCGTCTCCGGCGTCCACTCCAACTTCGTGCTGCGTCCAGTGTTCGAAAATCGCGGCGTGCCGGTGGCGCCCTGACTGCGTATCCGGCACTGACGCCGAAGCGCCCCGCGCCTCGATTGGCCACCCCGGCATCGGGCGTGCTGGAATGTCGTGACCGCCGTCTCACGCGGCATGCGAATTCGGCCATGTCCGAAAAGTACTACGCTTGCCCATACGGCGTTAGACATCGGCTCAATGAACCTCGTTCAGAACGTCCGAAGGACGGCTAGGAGGGCTAGCGGAGCGAGTCACATGCTCATTGATACCGCGTAGACTGGCACGCTATCCCGGTCTGCGCTCTCGCCGATTTTTTGCAGTAGCCACGCGTCCAGGTCTTGCCTAGGCTCGTCGACTTTTGAGGCAAAGCCTGGACCATACCCATGCATGACAACGCGCAACCCATCACAACACAGGACAATGCCATGTCTCTTCGCCGTACCCTGCTCGCCTCGCTGGTGCCACTGGCCGCCGCCATCCTGACGCCGGCGCAGGCTCAGCAGCCTAGCGAACCGCAGGTCGATACCCAGCAGTTCCAGTCCTGGGAAGTGGGCTGCCCCAAGGGCGGTGAACGCAAGAGCTGCGTGATGAGCCAGATGGTCAGCAACCCCGACAGCAACGAGCCGCTGATGCGTGCCATGGTCGGTCGTCCAGCCCAGGCCGACGGTCCGGTCATGGTCTTTCTGCTGCCGCTGGGCGTGCGCCTGGCGCCGGGTATCCAGCTGCAGGTGGACGCCAACGAACCGGTCGGCATGCCCTACCAGGTCTGCCTGCAGCAGGGCTGCCGCGCCAACCTGGCGCTGTCGCCGCAGTTGCTTGCCCAGTTGCGCGGCGGCAACAAGGCCACGGTCAGCGCCATCGCCCCCGACGGCAAGCGGCTCGACATGGATCTGTCGCTGATGGGCTTCACCAGCGCCAGCCAGCACATCGGCCCGCAATAAAGGCCCCATCAATACCAGGGGCGGCGCCGGCGGACCGATCCCGACGGCGCACCGTCGGGGCCGGTCGAGTGCAGCCCCTCATTAGACGATTGCGCAATTGTGGAGACAGTGGCGTCCGGGTTAAGACTTTGCATGCAAAGTGCATCTTATCGATAACAGAACCCGTCTAGCGAGGTCACAATGAGTCGATCAAGCGCGTCCCGCCATTTCACTCCGCTGCTGTTCGCCGCCGTTCTGGCCTCGCCACTGGCATGGGCGGAGTATCCCGAAAAGCCGATTACCCTGATCGTTCCCTGGGCGGCCGGAGGCGGCACGGACGCCACGGCTCGCATCATCGCCTCGTCGCTGGAAGAGCAGCTCGGGCAGACGATCAACGTGGTCAACCGGACCGGGGGCAGCGGCGTGGTCGGTCACACCGCGATCGCCAACGCCCGGCCGGATGGCTACACCCTGGGCCTGGCCACCGTCGAGGTCGCGATGATGCATTGGCAAGGGCTGACCGACCTCACCTATCAGGGCCTCACTCCCATTGCCCAGATCAACTTCGACTCCGCCAGCCTCTCGGTCGCCGACGATTCCCCGTTCGAGAATCTCGAAGCGTTCGTGACCCAGGTCAGGGACAACCCCAAGGGGACCTATACCGCATCGGGCACCGGCCTGGGCGGCATCTGGCACGTCGCGCTCAATGGCTTCCTGATGGACCAGGGTATCGCCGCCGGCAAGATCACCTGGATCCCCAGCCAAGGCTCGGCGCCGGCCATGACCGAGCTGGCCTCCGGCAGCATCGACCTGGTGGCCTCGTCGCTGCCCGAGGCGAGATCGATGATCGATGCCGGCGAACTCCAGAGCCTCGGTGTCATGACACCGGAAAGACTGGAAGGCTTTCCCGACGTACCAACCTTCAAGGAGCAGATCGGCAGTGATTTTACGCTGGGCGCGTGGCGTGGCATCGTCGGCCCCAAGGGGATGAGTGAAGATGTCGTGGCCACGCTCGAGGATGCGCTGAAGAAAGCCTACGACAGCGATGCCTACCAGAGCTTCATGGCCAGGCAGGGTTACGGCGTGGTGTGGCGAGACGCCGATGGCTTCGCCCAGCTGATGGCCGAGGATGACCAGAAATTTGGCAAGATCATGGGCGAGATGGGGCTAACCCATTGAGCGGTGCCCAATACTCTGCAATCGATAACCGATCGGGCCGGCGTCGTGACGATACCGGCTCGTTCTCATTCTCGTCTCAGCTACCCAAGAGGTGACCGGCATGGAGCTGCCGCAGAATCCCTTCCAACGCTCGCTTGACGGCAATACGCGCTATGGCTGCTGGGCCGGCTTCGGTACCGGCTATGCCACCGAGATTCTCGCCACCACCGGGTTCGACTGGCTGTTGATCGACGGTGAACACGCACCCAACACGGTCCCTTCCATCCTGTCGCAGCTGCAGGCCGTGGCACCCTATTCCAGTGCACCGGTGGTGCGTACCGTCAACCACGACCCTGCCCTGATCAAGCAGCTACTCGATATCGGCGCCCAGACGTTGATGATCCCGATGGTCGACACGGCCGAACAGGCCGCCAGACTGGTCGCCGCGACACGCTACCCGCCGAACGGTTTCCGGGGCGTCGGTGGCGGCCTGACTCGCGCCACGCGATGGGACAGCGTCGAGAATTACCTGGCCCGAGCCCACGAGGAACTCTGCCTCATAGTCCAGGTGGAGTCGCGGACCGGCGTCGACAATGCCGAAGCGATAGCGGCAACCGAGGGCGTCGATGCCGTCTTCGTCGGCCCGGTGGACCTCTCCACCGGGGTCGGCCATGCCGGCAATCCGAATCATTCCGATGTTCAGGCGATGATCCGTCGTACCCTCGAGGTCACCCACGCTGCCGGCAAGGCCGCCGGCATTCTGGCCCCCGCCGAGGCAGATGCCAGACGGTATGCGCAATGGGGTTTTGACTTCATCGCCGTGGGTATCGATATCAGCCTGCTGCACCAGGCTGCCATCGATACGATTTCGCGCTACAAGTCCGACATCCCTCAGCCGAAATCGAGTCTCGGCTACTGAACCCCGCCCTGGAGGTTACCGACGACAAGCGAATCACCAGAGAAGCCCCGGCCACATCCTGTGACCGGGGCTTGGCTAAGCCAATTGTTCTCCGCAATATCGACATATCACGGTCTTGTTCGTGAGGGACTCGACGCCCGGCAGTGCTTCCACTGCCCTCGTAATGTCCGCCGTCTTCCGGTGCGCTTTGGCACGCTCAATGTCGCCGAGAACGCGATCCTTCATCCTCGCTTTTTCGTCAAAGGTCGGGAAGGCCGAAACGATTTCGTTCTCGGTCCGGCGCAGACCGATATCCTTGAGCATGTGATCGTTCAACCCACTCAGGGCCTTCAAGTCGTGCCGATACTGCCGTTCCACGGCGAGGCGCTGCAACAATGCTTTGAAAATGCTAGAAAACTTCATGCCCCTGATCTCCAGGCTGGAGGAGGCCGGACACGAATCGCAGTAAAAAGGCGTGGACTTTCTTCGTCTTTCGGCCGCGATGGGTGTCGCGGCCGATGATGAAATTCAATCCAGGGCGCGCGACCGGCAACGTGCTCGCATACCGCGCAGACGCGCGATGTCGAAGAACGTTGACCAGATCAGGCGATGGGAATTCATCACGATTTCCGAAATTAGTGGGAGAGTTTCGATAACGTCATTCGTTATCGAATGACCGGAAGCAATAATCTTATTACCTCCGGTCATTTTGATTAAAAACGAGGCCTCTACCGGCGTCAACCGGAAAAATCGAAATAGGGAGAATTTCTTCGAGCCCGCTTTAATGACAACTCAAGGGCAGAAAAGCGAGGGTACCGCGCTCACGCCTGGAGGTGTGGCCTGGCGAGCGGGGATCGATCGGCGACGCTAGGGTTCGGCAAGACCCAAAACGCCCGGCGCGCTGGGTAGCGCAAGCCGGGCTAGGGCTTCAGGCATAGGTGTTGATTTGCGTTCCCACACTGCCGGAGGATGCCAGCTCCGGCGACGGCGCCACCGAGGACATCAATTGCGCGATGTGTGACGCCTGCCCATCCAGCGACTGCTTCAACAGACTATTCTGCGCTTGCTGGTCCTGATTGAAGTTCTGTAGCGCCAGCGCCGTACCGACGGCGGCATTGACTGCAGTATCCATCACAAACTCCTCGATCCGAAGAAAGGCCACGCTTTCATGGCACTCTCGGTTTCTCGATCTTTCGGTCCATCCATCGGTCTATCGGCGCGACGCCCCACCGACTTTAGCCGTCGGGTGCGAGCAGGAACCGCAGCAAGGCTCTCCTGCCGAGAAAATCACCACGCTATCGTCTACGCTTGACGACGCAATTCCAATCCAGTCAAGCGTTTACCGTCCGAAGGATATATCGATGCCCAGACTCGCGTTGACCCTCACCCTCTGTGCCGGCGTTGCCTTGAGTGCCTGCCAGCAGCGTGACGCTTCGAATCAGGATACCGACGCTGCCAAGGAGACCTTCCAGGCGGCGAATTATCCGCTCGAGGTACGATACGACGCCTCGCTGATACGCGTCGATGGCGAGGTCTCCAGCTATTTCGACAACGGCGGCTGGCAGCTGTCGGACGACGCGCCCGGCGATCGCCTGATTCTGCTGGAACTCCCCGAATCCGACGACGAGGAGACCGCCCTGTGGCGCTTGGGCGCAAGCCGTGACGAAGAGGCCGTGGCCAACTGCCTGCGCCTGCCCGCCAATGCCCAGGCCACACCGTCGAAGACCACCCTGGCGGGAGAGGCGTTTAGCGGCTTTACCCTCGGCGACGCCGGCATGAGCCACTTCCAGAATGTCGAAGGTTATCGCGCCGTGGTGAACGATACCTGCTACGCCATCGACCTGATCGTGCAGGGAACCGATGGCGAAGTTTACGACCCTCCTCGCCAGCCGCCGTTTTCCAGCGACGAGGCCATGGAGCGGTTACGCACGATCAGCGACGGGCTGTCGTTCAACGGGAAATGAGCGGGTTATCCCGCTGTCGCCGGCGTGTGGCCGGTCACCTGAGGAAACGCTTGTTTCCTTCGGGTACCCGCTTCAGCCAAAGAGCAGTTCGATGGCGCCGATGCTGCCACCTCGATCGTCTTACCCAGGTCGAAGGATGAGACCGCTTCATCCAGCAGAGAGGATTGCTGATGCAGTCGCTCGGAGGCGTGCGAGACGCTCTCGACCAGGGATCCGTTCTCCTCGGTGTCCTGGGCGATCCCACGCAGATCGGCGTTGACCTCGCCGATATCGTCGCTCTGTCGGCAACAGGCCTGGCTGATTCCGTCGATCAACCGGGCGACGTCGTTCGTCCGGCCAAGCATGTCGGTCATGGTACGCGCGACGTCTTCCGCCCTGGCGGTACCATTCACGACTTGCTGCCGAGATTCGCCGATCAGCGCCCTGATATCGCGGGACGCTTCGGCGCTGCGATTCGCCAGCGCCTGCACTTCGCCGGCGACGACCGCAAAGCCACGTCCGCTTTCCCCTGCGCGCGCCGCCTCCACGGCAGCATTGAGCGCCAGGATATTGGTCTGAAAGGCAATGCTGTCGATCAGATCGGTGATTTCGGTGATCTTGTTCGAGCTTTCGCGCAGCTGATGCATGGCCCCCGTCAATGCGTTAACCATCCGCTGGCCCTCGTCCGCCACGTCGCCGGCTTCGCTGGCCAGCATACTGGCGCGCTGGGCATGGTCGCTGTTTTCCTGCACGGAGCCGCCGATCGCCTCGAGTTTACCTTGGGTGCGGACCAGCGCCGTCTCCTGCCGGCGATTGCGATCAGCGAGCTCGTCGTTGCCGTGATTGATCGTGGTGGACACCGCTGCGACCTCGACGAGCGTCGTCTTCACACGCCCGAGCGTCGCGCGCACGACCTGCATCGTGCGCTTGAACTCGCTACCGACGTGGCTGCGCATCGTCGTATCGTCGAACCCGAGATCGAAGATGCCTTCACGGCGCCCGATGTGCCTGCTGAGACGGCTCAGCTCCTCGGCGCTGATGGCGTCGCGTGCCATCTGGCGCGCCAGGAACCCCAGCACCACCGTCTGGACAATCACGTAGGCCGCGTGAATCAGGACCATCGGTAGATACGCCATCATGTGCGATTGCGGCATCACATAGATGTCCCACCCCTGGTGTTGCAGGTAGCAGAACAGCAAGTGGTGACCCGCTATCACCCCCGCGCCGCAGGCGAGCACTCGCCAGTCGCGATACGCCAGCAGGATCGACAGCAGCACGAAGATGACGAAGTGCCCCTCGATCATCCCCAGCAGCAGGTGGATCTGCAGCCCCGCATGGACCATGAACGCCGTCGCCACGCACAGCCGCGTCGTCAGCGCGGTCGGCCAGCACCGGATCATCACGATGGGTACGATACTGGCCGGCAACCCCACCACGATGGCAGGCCACCACAAACCGTGAACGGCGGCCATTCCCAGTGTCGCGGCACCAAGGACGACCAGCAGCAGCGCCGTCAGACGATTGGCGCGAACATAGATACCGGCCAGCAGGTCCCTGGGCGAAGCGGATGAATCCATGGCGTCTCTCACGATCTTGTTGTCGGGGCCGGTGAATCCACCGGGCGTCGGCAGGCATGCCGATCAGAACAGTTATCGGCATCGGGCAGCGACTCTTCACTCCCGCCTTGCCACCCCTCCCGCCTCAGGACACCGTCATGACGCGGCTGTTACACTGCGAGCGCCAGCCCCAGGATTGGATGACCTCATGAAAACCATCGGAGCCCACGTCAGCGCCGCGGGCGGTGTCGATCAGGCCGTGAGTCGCGCCACCGAGATCGGCGCCAACGCTTTTGCGCTGTTCACCAAGAATCAGCGCCAGTGGAAGGCCAAGCCCCTGGAAGAGAGTACGATCGAGGCATTCAAGACCGCCTGCCGCGAGCAGGGTTTCGGCCCGGCGCAGATACTTCCCCACGACAGCTACCTGATCAATCTGGGCCATCCCGATCCGGAGGGACTGGCCAAATCCCGCGCCGCGTTTCTCGACGAGTGTCAGCGCTGTGAGCAACTGGGGCTGACGCTGCTCAACTTCCATCCCGGCAGCCATCTCAACAAGATCAGCGAGCGCGACTGCCTGGCGCGGATCGCGGAGTCAATCAACGAGACCCATGCGCCGACCCGCTCGGTGGTCGCGGTGATCGAGAATACTGCCGGCCAGGGTTCGAATCTCGGTTTCCGGTTCGAGCAATTGGCCGAGATCATCGAACAGGTCGACGACAAGACCCGCGTGGGAGCCTGCATCGATACCTGTCACGCTTTCGCAGCCGGCTACGACCTGCGTACCGAGGTCGATGCCATTGCGATGCTCGATGAGTTCGAACGTGTGGTCGGCGCTCGATATCTTCGCGGCATGCACCTCAACGATGCCAAGAGCGAGTTCGCCAGTCGGGTCGACCGCCACCACAGCCTCGGTAAGGGCAATATCGGTCTGCCGGGATTCACCGCGTTGATGCGCGACCCCCGCACCGATGACATACCGCTAATACTGGAAACCGTCGAGCCGGCGATCTGGCCGGACGAGATCCAGTGGCTGCGCGATCAGCAGAACGTCGATTAACTTTTCAGGACAGACCTCACCATGGATGGATTCTTCAATTGGCTCGGCGAGGCGATCGGCAACGTGATTCGTGCCGTGATCAATGGGCTGCATGGCATTTTCGGCGGCCTTTGGCAAGCCATCGACGGCTTCGTCGAGGGATTGACAGGTTCGCTGGGTATCAGCGACTCGATCTTCAGCATTGCCGTGCTGGTGATTGGCGTACTGCTGTTGATCAACGGCCTCCGCTCGCTGGTGCGCGGCGGCATCGTCGGCGGCATCGTGTGGCTGCTGCTGGGGCTGCTGATACTAAGCTGGCTGATTCGTTGATTCGGGTCTCTTCCCGATTGCAACGATTGTCGGGAAGACATGCCTATTCCTCCTGGCCCCCGTGACCTCCTTGTCATACCCTCTTTCGTCTACCACCTTGAGGTCGCAAGGTCACATTGATTGGTGACCGATTGACGACAGGTTCTGTCGTCACGTCAGACAAGGAGACATCAGGATGAGTCAGTCACTCAAAGCGCAGCAGAACGGCGTCGAAGTCTACAACCAGTTCATTGGCGGCCAGTGGCTCACCGGTGACGGCGAGTTGCTGGACGTCCTCAATCCCGCCACCAGCGAGGTCATTGCACGGGCTCGGCTGGCCGATGAAAAGCTGGCCGACCGGGCGCTCCAGGCAGCGCAGGACGCCTTCCCCGCCTGGTCACGCAAGACTGCCGTCGAGCGCGCCGATCATCTCTACAAGCTGGTGGATCTGATTCAGGACAACCGGGACCGCCTGGCCCGGCTGATCACCACCGAGCAAGGCAAGCCGCTCTCGGAAGCCGATGCGGACGTCGGCATGTGCTGCGACCTGATCCGCTTCGCGGCGGAAAACACCCGCCGACTCGAGGGTGACATCATCCCGGCGGACGATCCCGACGAGCAGATCTGGATCCAGAAGGTCCCGCATGGCGTCGTGGTCGGCATTACCGCCTGGAACTTCCCCGCCGCGCTGATCGGTCGCAAGCTCGGTCCGGCGCTGGCCGCAGGCAACACCATCGTGCTCAAGCCCTCGGAAGAGACGCCGCTGACCGCACTCGAGCTGGTCGAACTGGCGCGCCAGGCCGGCATTCCCGATGGGGTGGTCAACCTGGTCAACGGTCGCGGTCGAGACATCGGCAATCACCTGATCCAGAGCCCGATTACCCAACTGGTCAGCATGACCGGCAGCGTGCGCGGCGGCCGCGAGATCAACAAGGCCGCCGCAGAACATCTCAAGATCGTGCGTCTCGAGCTGGGCGGCAAGGCGCCGTTCATCGTGCTCGACGATGCCGATCTCGACCCGGCGGTCGATGCCGCCATTGCCTCGCGCTACAACAACTGCGGCCAGGTGTGTACCTGCAACGAGCGCATGTACGTCCAGTCCGGCATCTACGACCGCTTCCTGGAGCGATTCAAGCAGCGCGTCGAGGCGCTCAAGGTCGGCAACCCGCTGACCGACAAGGACGTCGACATGGGACCCAAGATCAACGCCGGAGAGCTCGACAAGATCCACGCCATGGTCGAGCAGGCCCAGAGCCAGGGCGCGCAGTTGTTGACGGGCGGCCAACGCCTGACCGGCGGCGATTACGACAAGGGCAACTACTACGCGCCGACGATACTGACCGACGTCAACAACGACATGGATATCATGAAGGAGGAGATCTTCGGCCCGGTGGCACCGATCATGAAGGTCGAAGACTTCGAACAGGCGATGGCGTACGCCAATGCCTCGGAGTACGGCCTATCCGCCTATGTGTTCACCCAGAACGTGAAGCACCTGATGGCGCTGACCCGTGAGCTCGACTTCGGCGAGATCTACGTCAACCGCGGGGCCGGCGAATCCGTCCAGGGCTTTCACAAGGGGTATCGCAACAGCGGCCTCGGCGGAGAGGACGGCAAGTACGGGCTGGAAGCCTACGTCAAGAGCAAGACGATGTACGTGCACTACGCCTGACGCCCATCCGAACGAACCGCCCTCGTTCTGCTGATTCGCCCCATGACGGGCCGCCAGTGGCGGCCCGTTGCAGTTAGGCTTTGCGCGAGAGCTACCTGCACTCGCCGACTTTTCGTACAAACCCTGGCGGCTATCGCCCACTCAACGACGGCAGCACATGGTCACGGTAGCGCCACAGGATGATCCCCCCGGCGAAAACCATGACGAGTGCCACCGCCAGCAGGATCGAGCCCGTCGCCAGAAATCCCGCCGTCGTGCTCACGATCAACCCGCCCAGCGGCTGGGTCAGATTGTTGAGCATCACCACCAGCCCCGTCGTCTTGCCGAAGTCTTCCGAGGGAATCACCCGACGGCGCAGGCTGCGAATCGAGACACTGAACATCTTGTCGAAACCGATCACCAGCAGAAATCCGAGCGCATAGAGCGACGAAATTGCGGTCACGCTCGCCATCAGTCCACCCAGCGCCATCGCCGCGTAGGCCAGCAGCCCCAGTCGGTCCGCCGGTATCAGCGATCTTGCCGTGAACAGCAACACCAACACCGTGGCCAGCGCACCGCCGGCCTGCAACACGCCATAGTAGATTTCGCCGTGGCTCTGAACGCCGGTGACCACGGCGGGCGCCGTGGCCAGTAGTGTCCCCAGCAGCAGATTGACGGCCATCGCCAGGCCGATCGAGGCCGGTAGCGCGGGGCTCACGCGGAGATGATGACCCGCGATCAGCAGCGCCCGATACCCGTTGGCGGCATGCGGCCGTGGCACCGGCAATTCGGGCCTGGCCAAGCGCTGCCAGCGCCAGACCGCGAGATCGCTGACCGCGAACCCGAGCGCGATCACCACCACCACCGCCTCCCACTCGAGCCGCGCCAGCAGTGCCGCCGCCACCAGCGGGCCAAGTACCGTCCCCACCTGGTCGAACAGTTGAGCGTGGGAGACGAGCCGCTCGTAGCGAGCGGACCCGAAGGCCTGCACCAACAGCATTTCTCGCGCCATCACGCCCTGGGTCGACAATATGCCGACCAGCGCCGACAGCCCGATCAACCATGCCACGTGGGGTATCGCCAGATAGCCCAGGATCGCCGCCATGCACGTCGCCATGCGCCAGCGCTGGCTGGATCGCAGCAACCGATCGTTGCGGTGACGGTCGCAGAGCTGACCGCACAGCGGAAAGGCCAGAAACCGTGGCAGGGTCTCGAAGAAGAACGCCAGACCCGACCAGGCGACACTGCCGGTCAACTGATAGATCACCAGCGGTACCAGGAACAGCAGCATCTGGTCCGCCAGCCGCGACAGCAGCAGCGACACGAAAAAATGACGATTGGGCGATCTCATCCTTCGAGCACTCTCCGGGGCCGGTTATCGGCACGGCCACCGAGCCGCACGCCAGGTGCGACCCGGCCCGACCGGGCGACAGCCGTCATCAGGCATCCGCCAGTGCGCGCTCGACCATCTCATAGACGTTGGGCGAGAGCTTCTCGGCACGAATGCGCTCGAGCTCGGCCTTCATCAGCGCCTGGCGCTGGTCGTCGAAGCGCTGCCAGCGGGTCAACGGGGTGATGATGCGCGCCGCGATCTCCGGATTGAGGCGGTTGAGCTCGATCACCACATCCGCCAACAGCTTGTAGCCCTCGCCATCGAGCCGGTGGAAGTTGACCCGGTTCTGGGCGAAGGCGCCGATCAGCGCGCGCACCTTGTTGGGGTTCTTCATCGAGAACAGCGGATGCCCCATCAAGAAGCGCACGCGCTCGAGCACATCGGTCTGGGGACGGGTGACCTGAATGGTGAACCACTGATCCATCACCAGCGGGTCGTGCGCCCATTTCTCGCCGAAGGCCTTGAGTGCCGGCTCGGCCAGATCGGTACGGTCGCTGTGCGCCAGCAGCGTCAACGCGGCGCGCACGTCGGTCATGTTGGCGCCCCGCTCCAGCTGTTGCTGGGTGAGGCTGATGACTTCGTCGTCCTCGATACTCATCAGGTAGGCCAGGGCGACGTTCTTGAGCCGACGGCTCGCGATCTGCTCCGGTGTCGGCGCATAGGGCTCGTCACTCAGGTTGTCACGGTAGACGGCGAGAAAGTCGTCGCGCAGTTGCCACGCCAGCGACTGGCGCACGAACTCGCGGGCGGCATGGATGGCATCGACATCCACTACCGGCTGCTGTTCGGCAATGTACGCCTCCGACGGCAGCGTCAGCATCTCCGCCAGCACCGCCTTGTCGTCGCCGGGCTCGTTGAGCAGGCTGCGATACGCCTCGACCAGGCGCACGTCCATCACCTTCTCGACGCCGTTGCGGTGTGCGGCGATGAGGTCGTCCAGTGCCAGCATGGTCAGCCGCTGACCGGCGTCCCAGCGATTGAACCCATCGGAGTCGTGGGTCAGCAGGAATGCCAGCTCCTCGCGCGAGTAGGGATAGCGCAATTTCACCGGCGCCGAGAATCCGCGCAGCAGCGACGGCACCGGCGCCTCCTCGACATCGGTGAAGACGAAGGTCTGCTCGGCTTCGCGCAGATGAATGACCGTGTCCTTACCGCGCTTTTCACCGTCCAGCGTCAGGGTCAGGTCGTGGCCGGACTTAGTCCCCACCAGGCCCATGCGAACCGGAATGTGCAGCGGCAGCTTGTCGGTCTGTCCCGGCGTCGCCGGGGTACGCTGCGACAGGCGCAGGCGGTATTCGCCGGTGGCGTAATCGTACTCGCCATGGGCGTCGACCTCCGGCGTCCCTGCCTGCGAGTACCAGCGCAGGAACTGTTCGAGGTCGAGCCCGGACACTTCCGCCATGCAGGCGACGAAGTCCTCGATCGTCACCGCCTGGCCGTCGAAGCGCGCGAAGTAGAGATCGCTGCCGCGACGAAAATCCTCCCACCCCAGCAGGTGGCGCAGCATGCGCACCAGCTCCGCGCCCTTCTCATAGATGGTCAGGGTGTAGAAGTTGGATATCTCGATGTAGTGATCGGGACGGACGGGATGGGCGGTGGGCCCGGCGTCCTCGGCAAACTGGGCGGTACGGAAGAACGAGACGTCCTCGATCCGCTTGACCGGGGCCGAATTGACGTCGGCGGAGAAGGTCTGGTCACGGAAGACGGTGAAGCCTTCCTTCAGCGAGAGCTGGAACCAGTCGCGGCAGGTAACCCGGTTGCCCGACCAGTTGTGGAAGTATTCATGGGCGACGATCCCCTCCACGCGCTGGAAGGTCGCATCGTTGGCGGTCTGCGGATGGGTCAGCACCGCCGCCGAGTTGAAGATGTTGAGTCCCTTGTTCTCCATCGCGCCCATGTTGAAGTCGTTGACGGCAACGATCATGAAGCGGTCGAGATCGTACTCGCGGCCATAGGTCTCCTCGTCCCATTGCATCGAACGCTTGAGCGAGGCCATGGCGTGCTCGGTCTTGTCGAGGTTCTCCGGCTCGACCCAGATCTGCAGCAGCACCTGGCGGCCGCTCATGGTGGTGTAGTGGTCCTCGACCTTCTCCAGGCTGCCGGCGACCAGCGCGAACAGATAGCTCGGCTTGGGGTGCGGGTCCTCCCAGGTCACGAAGTGACGATTGTTGGGCAACTCGCCCTTCTCCACCGGATTGCCGTTGGAGAGCAGCACCGGCAGCGACTCGCGATCGCCGATCACCGTGGTCGAAAACGTTGCCATCACGTCCGGCCGATCGGGATAGTAGGTGATCCGGCGGAACCCTTCCGGCTCGCACTGGGTGCAGAACATGCCGTTGGAGCGATACAGCCCCTCCAGCGCGGTATTGGCATCGGGATCGATCTCGACCTCGGTATCAAGCAGGAAGCGTTCCGGCACGGTCGCGACGGTCAGCTTGCCGTCGCCGACCTCGAACTCCCCCGGCTCCAGTGTCTGGCCGTCGACGGCGACACGAATCAGCTTGAGCTCGCTCCCGGCCAGTTCCAGCGGCAGGCTGGTTTCAGCGTCATCGGCCTTGCGATCGGGATGGCGTTCCATATGCAAGCGCGCCTTGACCCGGGTGGCGGCCGGCGCGAGATCGAAGGTGAGCTCGGTATGCGTGACGCGGTACGCCGGCGGCAGATAGTCCTTGAGATAGGTCGCTTGCATCTCAGACATGGCAACGCTCCTTGTGGAAGTGGGTAGGTCGCGACGGCGGGTCGAATTGGAAAGCGGACCCGGCGACCGACGATCGAGCACCATTCTACCCGCGTGACCGGAACGATATCGAATCAGGATGACGCCCGGAGGCCGGGCGGGATGACAGCGGGGGGGAGAACCGCGAATATCTGCCCTGGGCTCAGCGGCGCTCGGGGGCCTCTTCCGACCATACCCCGCGCACCGGGCACTGCAGGCTCGGCAAGGGCCGCGTCACGATCCAGAGGGCCAGCCCCGCCAGCCCCAGGATCAGGCCCACCTTCAGTGGCCAGAGGGAAACGGTGAAAGCGATGATCGCACACGACACGCCTAGCATGATCACCGCCATGATCTTGGCGTGCCTGGGAATGGCACGCTCGCGTTCCCATGACTGTATCGGCGGGCCGAAGCGCGGGTGGTTGCGAATCCAGTTGGCAAATCGTGGCGAGCCTCGCGACGCCAGCCACACCGCTGCGAGCATGAAACAGGTGGTCGGCATCACCGGCAGGAACAGACCGATCACGCCCAGCGCAAAGCTGATGGCGGCCAAGGTGACATAGATGGCATTACGCATGCCGGACATCCCCACTGCGATGGATCGAGGCGCCACCCGAAGAGGACGCTTGGTTGGGTAGTGTAAACCAGCCTCCTCCCTGCCCTCCAATCTCCGTCGATGGAAAACGCCAATGTTGACGATAGCGAAACCATCCGTTCGCCTGGAGACGGCTAGTTTGGCCCGGTCTTCGGCGTAGGCTGTAGGTCACGCCCATGCCCCCGGAAGCGACTGTCATGACCACGCGCCAGATCCTCTATCTCTCTCACGGCTCCCCAGATCTCAGCCTGACCGACCACCCGGCCCGCGCCTTTCTGGCCGATCTCGGCGAGCGGTTGATCAAGCCACCGGTCGCGCTGGTGATCTCGGCGCACTTCGAAGCACCGGGGCTGGTTCTGGGCAGTGCCGAGAGCCCCGCCACCTGGCACGATTTCCACGGCTTCCCCGACCCACTCTACCGGCTGCGATATCCTGCAGTCGGCGCGCCGACAATGGCACGGCAACTGAGCGAGGACCTCGCCGCGTCAGGTATCGACGCCCGCCTGGACTCCACCAGACCGCTGGATCATGGTATCTGGTCGCCACTCTCGCTGCTGTGGCCGCAGGCCGATGTGCCGTTGATACCGATCAGCGTGCCCATGGCGGCCGATACCGCAACCCAGCTCCAGATAGCGGCGGCATTGGGCCGATGGGCCGCAACCAACGGCGTGATGCTGATCGGCTCCGGTGCCGCCACCCACAATCTCGGCGCCCGGCACGTCATCCACGATGCGCCGGATACCTGGGCACGGCAGTTTCACGACTGGGCCATCGACGTCGCCGCACGTGGCGACCTCGACGCGATGAGAGCGTGGCGGGATGCGCCGAACGCCCGCTACGCGCACCCGACGCCCGAGCACTTCCTGCCGTTGCTGATGTGTGTGGGTGCCATGGAGGGCCGACCGCTTCGGACACTTCACGAAAGCTTCATGTTCGGCAATCTGAGCATGCTGGCGCTGGGCAGCGAGGAGCTGTCGGGGCGGCTCGACACCGCCGCCGCTTAGCGAGTGGAGTCGGGGCGGGCCGGCGTTTGGGGCAGCCGGCGCCGCGTCACTCCCGAAAGTTGTCGTACTGCAGCGGCAGGTCGGGGCCATCCTCGCCCTTGAGCAACGCGATCGCCTGCTGCAGGTCGTCGCGCTTCTTGCCGGTCACCCGGACCTTGTCGCCCTGGATCGCCGGCTGCACCTTGAGCTTCGACTCCTTGAGCAGCTTGACGATCGCCTTGGCATCGGGCTGTTCCAGGCCCTGCTTGAGCTTGACCTGCTGGCGCGCCTTGACGCCGGAGGTCTGGGCGTCCTCGATCTCCATGCAGCGCGGGTCGATACCCCGAGCGATCAGCTTGTTGCGCAGCACATCGATCATCTGCTGCAGCTGGAACTCAGCGTCCGCCTCGAGCGACACGGTCTCGCCCTCCAGCGAGAAGCTGGCATCGACGCCGCGGAAGTCGAAGCGAGTCTGTATCTCGCGGTTCGCCTGGTCGACGGCGTTGGTCGCTTCATGACGATCGAATTCAGAGACGATATCGAAAGACGGCATGGGAATAGTCCTCAGTCAAAAAATCCGCCGCGGCTGCGGCGAGGGTCAGTCGGCTGACGCCGCATCGGGCGCCTCGGGAGCGTCAAGTCGCTTGTCCATCTGCCAGGCGGCACAGCCATCGGCATAATAGTCGTCCAGCCAGCGATGGGCGATGAACCCCATTCGGCGATAGAGTCCCATCGCGACACGATTGTCGGCACGCACCTCGAGCAGCAGGCGCTGGCTGCCGCGCCCCTGCGCCGCCTTTTCCAGCGCCTGGAGCAGCTCCCGCCCGAGCCCGGTGCCGCGGGCGGCCGGATCGACGCAGAAGGAGTAGAGCCTCGCCGTGGCGCTGTTGCGCCGAAACAGCAACGTGCCGTAGCCAACGACACGCTGATCCTCTGCAACGGCGAGCAGGTTGATGGCATTGGCGCGGGTCAACAGGTGCGCCAGTTGGCGCCGGCTGAAGCGGTCACTGTCGAAGCAGCGCTCTTCCAGTTGGTACAAGGCGTCGCAATCGGCGGGTAAGCCGCGACGAAGCGTGCGGAGCATGCGTGCGCTCTCATCAGATTCATCTAGAATTCCAGTGTCTTCAGGTCTTCATCGCCCTGAAACCGCACCGGCAGGCCTTCGGAAGGACCTTCAACGTACCGGCGATGCTGAAATTATTTCACGCCGACAACGACTTGTCGCCGCCTTCCCGTCGTCGCATGCTGTTCCCCCCGCAGCCTCGACGCCTGCCGTATCGATCTCCGCCGCCTCCCATGGGGAGATGGCGGGAAAAGGAGCCACCGATTTCATGTCACGCCTGCGTATCGTCGTCGACCGCCTTGCCGACTGGCAACCCTACTACCCTTCCGAGGACCTGATCAGCGCCGACGCCTTTCTGGCACTGGACGGCTCGGTGGCAGCGGATGACGCCACTCATGTCATCAACCTGTGCGCCAACCTCGACTACCTGGAAACCGGTTACTACGTCTCGTTGCTGGCCCAGGCCCGCGACCAGCGCGTCCTGCCCAGCGTGGAAACCCTCAATCAGCTGTCGCGCAAGGCCCTGATCGACATGCAGCTGGCCGCCATCGACCCCTTGTTGATGGAACTGGACAAGCGCGGTGCGCTGGCGGGCGACGCCTTCACCCTGCGGGTGTTCTTCGGTGAGTGTCGCGAGCCGGAGTTGCAGCGCCTGGCCCGAAGGCTGTTCGAGCGCCTGCCCCATCCATTGCTGGAAGCCCGTTTCGAGAAACGCCAGAACGTCTGGCGGCTGGCACGACTCAAGCCCTTGGCGCTGACCGCGCTGCAGCCCGGCGAGGAGGATCTGTTCGCGACGGCGCTGAACCGCCATTCGACTCGCGTCTGGCGCACCCCGCGTGCGCGCCGTCGCTACCGTTTCGACCTGGCGATCCTGGTCGACCCGCAGGAAGCGTTGCCGCCCAGCAATCGGGGGGCCATCAAGCGTTTCATCCGCGCCGGCCGGCGGCTGGGCATCGACGTCAACCTGATCACCCATCGCGATGCCGGTCGGCTGGCCGAATTCGACGCCCTGTTCATCCGCGAAACGACCCGGCTGGACCACCACACCTACCGCATGGCCAAGAAGGCCGAACACGAGGGGCTGGTGGTAATCGACGACCCGCAGTCGATCCTGCGCTGCACCAACAAGATTTTTCTCCACGAGTTGCTGGGCACCCACAAGATCCCCGCGCCTCGCGGCCAACTGCTCTATCGCGGCGACATGGAGCGGCTCGACGAGAAGCTGGCCCACCTGGAGTATCCGCTGGTGTTGAAGGTGCCGGACGGCGCTTTTTCCAAGGGCGTGGTCAAGATTCGATCGCGGGAGGAGCTGGTCGCGGAGGCCCCCAAGCTGTTCGAATCCTCCGCCCTGCTGCTGCTTCAGGAGTGGCTGCCCACTGACTTCGACTGGCGCATCGGCGTACTCGACGGCCAGATGCTGTTCGCCAGCCGCTACTACATGGCTCGCGGTCACTGGCAGATCTACGACCACTCCAGCGGCAAGACACGCAGCGGGGGCTTCACCACCCACGATCTGTCCGAAGTGCCGCCACCGGTGGTCAAGGCCGCGTTGCGGGCGACCAAGCTGATCGGCAACGGCCTCTACGGGGTCGACCTCAAGCAGATCGGCGACCGGGTCGTGGTCATCGAGGTCAACGACAACCCCAACCTGGACGCGGGCGTTGAGGACGTGGTGCTGAAGGATAAACTCTACGACCGGGTGATGGCGGTATTCCTGAACCGCATGGAGCGCCAGCTCGAGCACAAGCCGCGCTGACGCTCCCGCTTCAGGCCGCCTCGGCGCTCACGGCCACCTGATAGCCGGCGAATTTGCGCAGGTTGATAACGCCGGTATCGAAGATCAGATACTGGCCCTTGAGCCCCATCAGGGTGCCCTCGATCCGGGGCGTCTTGTCGAAATTGAACGATACGATCTTGCGCGGCCACTCGAGCACCGGGTAGTCGATCGACAGTGGCGAGACATCATCGACCGCCTGGATGGCGTCGTGACCGAACCGTCGACGCAGTTCTGCCAGCCCGGGCTCGAGCGACGCCAGCAGCCGATCGCGCTCGGCCACCAGATCCAGCGGGTCGACTTCGCCCTTGAGCATCGCCCGCCAGTTGGTGCGATCGGAAACCTGCGCCTTGAACAGCGTTTCGACGAACCCGGACTGCTGACGCGTCTCCACGTCGAGAATCGGTAGCGCCTGAATCGCCCCTTGGTCGAGCCAGCGTGTCGGCATGTTGGTGCCGCGCGTGATGCCGACCTTGAGCCCGGAGGCGTTGGCCAGGTAGACGGTGTGCGGACGAAAGCAGTGACGCTCCCCCCAGGCGGGATCGCGGCAGGTACCCTGGAAGTAGTGACAGGTCTCCGGGCGCATCATGCAGAGATCGCAGTGCGCCAGCGACGAGAAACAGGGGTAGCAGTGACCCTGGCCGAAGCTCTTGCGCGTGGCCCGACCGCACTCGATACAGTGAATCTCGCCGGTGTGATGCAGCTCGACGCGCCGGCCCAGCCAGGCGTTTAGCCCCATGCGCCGGTCGCCGGCCCGCAGCGTGTACTCCACCGGTCGCCCCGCCACCGGTAGCCGGATATCGAGCTTGCGCAACTGGCCATGGGCCCGATCTTGCCGGCCCTCTCCCGGGAGGCCCTCGTCACCGGATGCCAGCGGGATCAGTTGATCCATTTGACCGCGGCTTCCTCGGCGGAGGAGTGGCTGCCGGAGGCGCACTCGTTGCGCTCCAAATAGCCGACACGCTGCTCCGCGGGAACGTCATGGATCATCTCGTACTTGATCACGGCCTCCATGCACAGCTCGGTCTGTTCAGCGTTCAGCCGGCGGCCGTCCGGCCACTTGCGACGCTCGATGGCCTGCTTGAAGTTCTGGTACATCTCCGGCGTCATCTGCGCGACCATGCGGTCGAAACTCATCTCGCTCATTTTCTGTCTCCCGAGGCGTCGTGGTCGGCGCCTCCCGGTGCGTTGCGGCTGGCGAACCAGCCCATGATCAACCCGATCAGCAATCCCCCCAGATGCGCCTCGTTGGCAACGTTGCCGAAGCCGAAGGCGTCGCCCAGCCCAGTCATGGTAAAGACCATCCAGCCGAGCATGAAGACCATCAGCATCTGAGGCACGAAGAGGCCGCTTTCGGGCCGGCGCCGGGACATCAGCCAGACATAGCCGAGCAGCGCATAGTCGACACCGGACATTCCCCCGAACAGCACGGTGCCAGTGAAGTACTGGGCCAGATTCGAGAACAGCGCGGCCACGACGACAATGATACCCAGCCGGCGCCAGCCCTGGAGCGACTCTACCTGGCGGCCGAAGTACCACACCCACAGCATGTTGAAGATCAGGTGCATCCAACCGAAGTGCAGCAGCGCCGGCGTGAACAGCCGCCATAGCTGGCCACCGGCCAGGGTGTCGGAGGCGAGATCGCCGGGCACCAGCCGCTGCCCCATCACCTCGAGCGGTACGATGGTGAAAGCACGGACGATGGCATCCCCGGCAAACATCATGCAGAGGAAGACCGCCACGCAGACCGCAATCAGCCCTGCCGCGAGCGGCGCCTGGCCGAAGGCCTGGCCGGTGATGCTGGGACGCCGGCGAGGCGCCGACTGGGCAGCCGACGTTTCCAGCTCGCCGCGATGCCACAGCTCGATCAGCCGTGCCGCCTCGTCCCGCTGTTCGGGATCCGCCAGCCACAGCACCTGCCGATCGGCCTCCTGGGTGAAGCGATGGCCGATATGGTTTGCCCACATCGCCTGCCGGAGCGGACGCGTATCCAGATCGTCGGGCAGTTCGAGTAACTTGTACATGGGAAAGGTCCGACCCGGTTTCCGAGAAAAGTGACGACGGGAATCGACGACACGGGCGCGCGCCGGGCGGACGGCCCGGCGCTCGACGACGTCGATGGTCGTTCGACGCCGCCATTCTACAGACCAGAAAAAGAAAAATCCGGCGGAAGGCCGCCGGATAAGAGCAAGGGATCATTCAAGGGAACACTGACTTTGAGGGTATCCGCCGGGCGGAGTTCCTCGGCGGAGGGACAAAAATCCCATTTTTTTCCCGATTGGCACCGGGGCTGTCAGAAAAACCCGAGAAATCAATTACTAGAATCATTGTAAAAAAATGCAAAAATCGCGACAGCCAAGCTCGCGACATCAATCATGCGCACCCGCCCTCTCGACATCGACCCAGACGAAACGGTTGGCGTCGAGCCGCTCTTCCCCGTCCCAGCGATAGGCCACCAGCCGGCCATACTTCACCGCGCTGTAATCGAGACAGGCGATGTTCGCCCGCGGCAACGCCGGGACCCCCTTGCACCAGTAGTGGCCCACGAACAGTGGCGGTGCCGATTCCGGATAGTAGCTCAACCTCGCCCTTTCGCCGGCGCTCAGGAGGCGATCCTCCAGTCCCAACGGCAGGTTGTCGGGCTGAAACACCACATCGCCGTAGGTGCGCGGGTCCCGACACCAGAAATGGGTGCGGAACGAGCGCCGCGTGAAGCCATCGCCGGAGCGGATCTCCACGCCCGGGGGCAACGGCAGTTGGGTACCGCGTGTCAGCCGATCCAGGACCCGCTGCGCCAGGCTGCCGTGATCGATCGATTCGATCAGAAAGTCCCGATCGATACGGGCATCGGGGCGACGCGCCAGGAAAGCGGCGATCAGCGGCTCGTCCCAGCACGCGTGGACCACCCGCAGCCCTCCCAGGTCGAGGCACAACGGCAGTGTCATGAACCAGGAGAGACAGTTCTCCCACTCCAGCGGAAAGGCGTGGAACTGCTCCAGGGTGCGACCGATGATCCGGTTGTTGCGCGGGGTATGCTCACGTAGCCACTCACGTTTGCTGTCGCTCGGTGCCTGGTGGCAGTAGGCCAGAGCGTTGACCTCGTGATTCCCCATCACGATATGGGCCTCGCCGGCATCGACCATGCCCTTGGCCACCGCAACCGCCAGTCGGATGCTGGGGCCGCGGTCGATCAGATCACCCAGAAAGATCACGCGTCGGCGTGGATGGCGGAAGACGCCATCGTCCGCCCGATAGCCCAGCTTTTCGAGCAGGCGTACCAACGTGTGCCCACAACCGTGCACATCCCCGATCAGGTCGTAGCCGTCGACACTATCGTCCTGTGACATGTCAGTCTCCCAGCCTGCTACTCCAGCCCAGCTTGGAGCGGCAGGCTTCGAAGAAACTGTGTCCGCGCGGGTGGATCAACGTCAGCCGCTCGGCCTTGCGGCGGACATAGAGGACATCGTCGGGCTTGCAGACGACGCGGGTCTGGCCATCGCAACTGACGTGGGGATAGGCCTGGTTGATGTCGCCGATATGCACGCGAATCTCGCTGGCGGCATCGATCACGATCGGCCGGCTGGAGAGCGTATGCGGGAACATCGGCACCAGCGTGATGGCTTCCAGCCCCGGATGCACGATCGGCCCGCCTCCCGACAGCGCGTAGGCGGTGGAGCCCGTCGGGGTCGCCATGATCAAGCCATCGGAGCGCTGGGAGTAGACAAAGCGATCGTCGACGAACAGTTCGAACTCGATCATCCGGGCTGCCTTGCCGGGATGCACGACGACATCGTTGAGACTGGAGCCGGAGCCAATCAGCCGTTCACCACGATAGAGCTCCGCCTCGAGCAGAAAGCGCCGCTCGCTGTCGTACTGCCCTTCCAGCACCTCGGCGACCTTCTGCTCCACCTCGTCCGGCGAAATATCGGTCAGAAATCCCAGCCGGCCACGGTTGATGCCGAGTACCGGCGTCCCGCTGTGACACAGCGCCCGTGCGGCGCCCAGCAGGCTGCCGTCGCCCCCCACCACGATCACCAGGTCGCACAGCGTACCCAGCTCGCGGCGTCTGGCTTCGCCGTGGCCGTGCCCCTGCAGCAGCGCGGCGGTGCGATCCTCGATCACGATGTCGAGACCACGACGTTCGAGGAAGATCACCAGACGCTTGAGCGTCTCGACTACCTTCTCGCTACCCAAACGGCCGATCAGGCCGATGGTGTTGAACGATTCCATACAGCGTGTCTCTACGCGACGTGACGGCCCGCCATTATGCTGGCTGGCCTCGCTCCCCGGCAAACCCGACGATTCGCTCCCGACATGCGGCGTGAACTATCCCCGCACCAAGCGCACCCGCCCTTGCGTGTCACGGCTGACGGCTGGCCGGTAACCCCCGAAATCTCCCCAGGGACCCAAGGTCGAGCCAATCGGCCTGGGGCCAACTGTCTAAAATATCCTATACTTTGGCCGGTCTGGCGCAGGGAGTTCACGCCTCCACGGCCCCCTTCACCTAGCGCTCTCGGTGTGGTCTTTCCGGTCTGATGCCATATCGGACCGAAAGGCAACCGCCAGGCTCGCAAAACCGCTCTCATCAGGAGAAAAAAGCTTCATGTCGCAATCTGGATCATTCAGGCCAGGCATCATCGTGATGCTCCTGGGCTCACTCGCCGGGCTCGCCGTGGCGCTCTATGCCTATTTCACGCCGCTCACCGGGGTCAATGGATCCCTTGGCGCCCTCATCGTCATTCTATCGACGATCGCATTGGCCATCCTGACGCTGGTCCTGGCGCCGCTTTCCTGCCGCAGCGGCCGCGTGGCACTGCGCGTGCTGATCCTGCTGGACCTCGTCGGCACCGGCTTCGCCGGGCTGCTGCTGCACCAGTGGTGGCTGACGGCCGCCATGGTGGTGGGCCTGATCGGCCTGCTGCTGGAGATGGCCAGTCCCGCCTCCTCCGCCACACCAGCCCATTCCTGAGGAGCCGAGTCATGTCCATATCCCTGTCACAGTCGTCCACACCGACCCTGAAACTCGCCGCCACCCGGTTGGGTTCGGTCACGGCACTGGCGCTGCTGCTCGCCCCGCTACCGCTGCTTGCCCAGGATCAGCCGGCCGAATCGGACCAGACCTCGACGCGAAGCGAATCCACGACATCATCCGAGACCGCGACAGCCTCCAGCTCGGCGCCGGCCGACGATGAGAGTACCCGGGACGTCAGCACGGCGGACTCGAGCGATCGGCAGAATGCCAACCGGGCACCGATCCCGCTCGTCCCCGAAAAACCGACCTGGGACAGTTTCCATGGCCAGCTCAATGCCCAGAAGTACAGCCCGCTCGACCAGATCACGGCGGATAACGTCGGTGATCTCGAGAAGGTCTGGGAGTACCACACCGGGGATATCTCCGATGGCTCCGGCGATACGCCGGCAACCGTGTGGTCGGCGACCCCGGTCTTCGCCAATGACACGATCTATATCGGCACCCCCTTCTATCGCCTGATCGCGCTCGACCCGGGCACCGGCGAGGAGAAGTGGAGTTTCGATACCAAATCCTCGCGCAAGGCGCTGACCCAGCCGGTACTCAAGAACCGCGGCGTCTCCTACTGGGAAGCCGAGAACCCCGTAGCCGGCGAGCCGTGCCAGAAGATCGTCTACATGGGCACCATGGACGCCCAGCTATTCGCGCTGGACGCCGACACCGGCGAACTCTGCAAGGGCTTCGCCGACAACGGCGTGCTCAACGTCAACCAATGGAACGATACCCACGCCGAGTGGCCGCTCTCCGTACTGCAGCCGCCGACCGTGGTCGGTGACCACCTGATGCTGGGGTGGGCCGGCATGGACTGGGCCTATGAACAGGCACCGCCGGGCACGATCTTCTCGCTCAACGCCCAGACCGGCGAACTCGAGTGGACGTTCCAGGCGCTCTCCGACGAGATGCGCGAGAAGAGCGGTACCGCCAACGTCTGGACTCACATGTCCGCGGATCGCGAGAACGGCCTGCTTTACCTGCCGGTCTCCTCGCCGTCGCCGAACTACTGGGGCGGCAACCGCACCGAAGAGGCCCCGCTGGCGACTTCGACCACCGCGCTCGATATCGAGACCGGCAAGGTCGTCTGGTCACGCCAATGGGTTCACCACGATATCTGGGACTATGACATCAACTCCGCCCCGACGCTGATGGACATCACTGTCGATGGCAAGGAGATCCCGGCGCTGGTCCAGGCAACCAAGCAGGGCTTCCTGTTCGTGGTCAATCGTCTGACCGGCGAAGACGTCTGGCCGATCGAGGAGCGTCCAGTACCGCAGGGCGACGGCAGCGTCGAAGGCGAGGTCTACGCCCCGACCCAGCCCTTCCCGACCAAACCGGCACCGCTGCTGGACCAGTCCGAGAAGCCCAAGATCTGGGGCCTCGCCGATGCCGTGGGCGGCGGCCAGTGCTCCCGCCTGTGGGACAAGCTGACCTACGATGGCATGTACACCCCGCCGACCACCAAGGGCGAAGGCGCCCTGGCCTATCCGGACAGCGCGGGTGGCGTGCAGTGGGGCGGGGTTGCGTTCGACCCCGTGAGCCAGACCGCGATCGTCAATACGTCGCATATCGTGCAGACCATCAAGCTGTACAACCGCGAAGATTACGAGAAAGCGGACAGCGGTTCCGGCAACGAGAGCGGCTTCGCACCGCAGAAGGGCGCGCCCTACGGCCTGCGCCTGGAAGTCGCGACGAACTGGCTGGGCATGCCGTGCTGGGAACCGCCGTTCGGCGAGCTGGTAGCGCTGGACATGCACACCGGTGACGTAAAGTGGCGGCGTCCGGTGGGGGCATCGCAGCAGTACGGCTTCTTCATGCCCGAGAAATGGGGCTCTCCCACCATCGGGGGTCCGGCGGTGACTGCGGGCGGCGTCGTTTTCATCGGCGCCTCGATGGACGCCAAGCTGCGCGCCTTCTCGCTGGAGACGGGTGAAGAGTTGTGGTCGGACCAGGCCCAAGCGCCGGCCGTGGCCAACCCCTCGGTCTACGAATATCAGGGCCGGCAATATGTCGCCTTCGTGGCCGGCGGCAACACCATCCTCAAGGACCAGGTGGGCGACCAGGTCGTGGTCTACGCCCTGCCGGAGGAGTGATCACCGCATCACACATCGTTCGGTGATCACCCGCACGGGGTAGGCTTCGGCCTACCCCGTTTACGTTCCGGTCCACGGCTTCCTGACAGCCATCCAAAAAAACAGAACACCCCGCGCCTTTCATTCGATCACGCTCTCTCTGGATACTCGGTGGATGACCTCTCCACCAACAACAAAGAGGTAACGATCGATGCCCCTCTCTCAACTGCTCAATTGGCGCCTGCATCTGCTGGTCGTCCTGCTGTCGCTGCTCAGCGAATGGATCGGTATCGTCAAGATTCCGCTCGGGCCGGGGACGCTACTGCTGCTGCCGCTGTTCTATGCCTTCGTGCTCGGGGTCCTGCTCAACCCGCACCTGTTCGCCGGAACCCAGCGATTCCTGCCCGAGAGCGTCAGCCAGGCGGCTACCCCGCTGATCCTGATCTCGATCATGCCGTTCATCGCGCGCTTCGGTTCGACCATCGGCCCTGCCATCGACCAGCTCATCAGCGCGGGCCCCGCACTGATCCTGCAGGAACTGGGCAATCTCGGCACCATGCTGGTGGCATTGCCGGTGGCGGTGCTGGTTCTCAAGATGGGACGGGAAGCGATCGGCGCGACCTATTCGATCGCGCGCGAACCCAACATCGCAATCATCTCCGACAAGTACGGCCTCAAGGGCCCGGAAGGCGTCGGCGTGATGGGGGTCTATGTCGTCGGCACCATGTTCGGCACGCTATGGTTCGCGCTGATGGCCGGCTATCTCGCTTCGCTGGACTGGTTCGACCCACGTGCACTGGCCATGGCGTGCGGTGTCGGCAGCGGCAGCATGGTCGCGGCATGTTCCGGCGCGCTGGCCGGCGCCGTCCCCGATCTCGCCGACGACCTGCTCGCCTTTGCCGGTGCCAGCAACCTGTTGACCTACGCCACCGGGCTCTACGTCTCGCTCTTCATTGCCCTGCCCGTCGCCGAGTGGCTCTACCGTCGCCTGGGCGGCGGCCGCCACACCACCAGCACGACGGGCGCTACGACCGATGATGAGGCGACGGACCTCACCCGCGAAGAACGCCCCGAGGCGGATCTCGGCAAGACCGCCGCCGTACTGGCCATGGCCTGTATCGTCGGCTGGATCGCCAACACCATCAACGGCGCCTCGCTGATCGCTGCCCTGCCGGGCATGATCATTCTCTACGTCATGACCCTGGTCGGCCTGGTCATCACTCGGGCGGCGCCGTTCTATCTCCCCGCCGTGGCCTGGGTGTCGTTGGTCAGCATCGTCATGACGCTGCCGTTTTTCCCGGGCAGCGGCTGGATCGTCGAGCAGCTCGCCGCGGTCAACTTCCTCGCCATCGTCACTCCGGTCCTGGCCTACGCCGGCCTGGCCCTCAGCCGGCGCGAGTTCAGCATGTTCCGCCAGACCGGCTGGAAGCTGATCATCATCTCGCTGCTGGTGTTCACCGGCACCTACGTCGGCTCGGCCGTGGTGGCCCAGGTACTGCTGTAGGCACCTCGCCTTCACAGGCGACGCGCCCGCCCCCGTAGCGGGCGCGTCGCCCGATCGTTCGAATAGATCATCAGCCATTGCCGGAGCAGATCATGAACCAGATCGCACCCTATCCCGACCCGAAGACGTTGACCGCATGGCGCCACGATTTCCATCGCCATCCGGAGATCGCCTTCGAGGAGACCCGCACCAGCGAGCGCATCGTCTCCATCCTGCGCGAGCACGGCCTCGACCCGGTCACCGGGCTTGGCGGAGGCACCGGCGTCGTCGTCACCATCAACGGCAACCGGGGGGACGGCCGGCGTATCGGGCTGCGGGCCGATATCGACGCCCTGCCCATCGACGAACTCAACGACGTCGATTATCGCTCGACGATACCAGGGCGCATGCATGCCTGCGGCCACGACGGCCACACTACCATGCTGCTGGGCGCGGCCTGCGCGCTGGCGAAGGACCCGGACTTCGCCGGCCAGGTCCACTGCATCTTCCAGCCCGCGGAAGAGAGTGAAGGCGGCGGACGGGTGATGGTCGAAGAGGGACTGTTCGAGCAATTCCCGATGGAGGCGGTCTACGGCCTGCACAACTGGCCGGGGCTCGCCGTCGGCGAAGCCGCCGTCCACGATGGACCGGTGATGGCGGCGTTCGATGTCTTCACGCTCAAGCTGACCGGGCGCGGCTGTCACGCGGCCATGCCCCATCTGGGAACGGACGTGGTGCTCGCCGCCTGCCAGCTGGCCAATCAGTTGCAGGGGCTGATCAGCCGCGAGACCCCACCGCATCAATCCGCCGTGCTGAGCATTACCCAGTTCCACGCCGGCGATGCCTACAACGTCATTCCGGAGACGGTGGAACTGCGCGGCACCGTGCGCTGCTTCGATGCCACGCTCAAGGCCCGGCTGGAGCAGCGGTTCCGCGACGCCGTCGCGGCCACCGCCCAGTTTCACGGCCTCAAGGCCGATTTCGATTACCAGGCGCGCTATCCGGCCACGATCAACACGCCCCGGCATGCCGCCCAATGTGCCGATCTGCTCGATGCGCTGCCCGGCATCGACAAGGTCCACCGCGACCTGGCGCCCAGCATGGGGTCGGAAGATTTCGCCTTCATGCTCAACCAGTGTCCTGGGGCCTATATCTGGCTGGGTAACGGCGACAGCGCCGCGTTGCACAACCCGGCCTACGACTTCAACGACGCCATTTCGCCGCTCGGCGTCGCCTACTGGCAGGCGTTGGTGAAGAAGCTGTTGAACGACTGACGACGGCCCTAGCGAAACGATTGATCCGAAAGCAAGCCTGGAGAACCTGATGAAAATCACCGTCATCGGCCTTGGCCAGATGGGTGGCAACATGGCGCTGACGCTCAAGCGCGCTGGCTTCGATGTCAGCGGCAGCGACCGTTTCGAGGCCGCCCGCGAGCGTCTGGCGGCGCAAGGCCTCGCTACCGTCAGCCCGGAGGCGATTGCCGCCAGCGACGTCTATCTGCTGTCACTGCCCACCTCCGATCACGTCCGGGAAGTCATCGAAACCTCACCTGGACTGCTCGCTCGCGCGCCCAAGGGCAGCGTGATCGTCGACACCTCCACCAGCGACCCGGTGGTGAGCCGCGAACTCGCCGCCAAGGTCGTCGCGGCCGGCCTCGAGTGGCTGGACGCCCCGGTCAGCGGTGGCCCCAAAGGCGCGGCAAACGGCAAACTCGGCATGCTGCTCGGTGGCGACATGGTGACGCTGGAGCGCGTCATGCCGATGCTGGAAGCGATGTCCGCCAAGCGAACCCATGTGGGCGGCCCGGGCAGCGGCCACGTGGTCAAGCTGGCCAACAACTATCTCTGCGCCACCAACCTGATCGCTACCGCCGAAGCCGTGGCCCTCGCCGCCAAGGCCGGCGTCGATCCGGCGGCCTGCCTGTCCGGCCTCAACAGCGGCTCGGGGCGCAGCGCCATCAGCGAAGTCAATTTCCCCGAGTGGATCCTTTCCGGCCGTTTCGATTCCGGCTTCACCAGCGGCCTGATGCGCAAGGATCTGCGTCTGGCGCGGGACGCCGCCGACGATCTCGGGCTCGACCTGGCACTCCTCCATCAGGTCGTTGCCGGCTGGCATGCCAACGCCGAACGCCCGGCGGATGGCGACGATTTCAATCACATCGTCTCGCCGATCCTGGCCCAGGCCGGGGTCGATTTCACCCGGCGCTCCGCCAACGACGAGGAGACCTCCGCATGAACGCGCTCGACACCCAGGCACAGCAAGCCTTGCACCGTCTTCTCGCCCAGTTCGGCTTGTCGCTGGAGCCCGGAGACACGCCCTGCTCCAACTGGATCGACGGCAATCTGGTCGCGGGTCAGGGCGACAGCATCGCGCTGACGAACCCGGCGACCGGAGGCGACCTGGTCAGCTATCGCGATGCGGGCGCCGACCTGCTCGATCAGGCCGTCGCGGCCGCGGCGCGCGCCCAGCTCGAGTGGATGGCGTTGACCGCCAGTGAGCGCGGCCGGTGCATGAACGCGGCCGTCCGTCGGCTGGAGGGCCACGAGGAAGACCTCGCCCAGCTCGAGAGCGTGGTCGCCGGCAAGCCGATTCGGGACTGCCGGGGCGAGGTCGGCAAGGTCAGGGAGATGTTCGAGTACTACGCCGGCTGGTGCGACAAGCAGCACGGCGAGGTCATTCCGGTGCCTACCTCCCATCTCAACTACGTTCGCCACGTCCCCTTCGGCGTGGTCGGCCAGATCACCCCCTGGAACGCACCGATGTTCACCTGCGCCTGGCAGTTGGCGCCGGCCATCGCCGCGGGCAACGGCGTCGTTCTCAAGCCTTCGGAGCTGACGCCGTTCTCGTCGGTGGTGATCGCCCGTCTGCTCGAATGTGGCGGCCTGCCGAAGGGGCTGATCAATATCGTCAACGGTCTCGGTCCGACCACCGGCGCCGCCCTGACAGGCCACGACGGTATCAGCAAACTGGTGTTCGTCGGCTCCCCCGACAGCGGCCGCCTGATCGCCGAGGCCGGCGCCCGCCGCCTGGTCTCCAGCGTGCTCGAGCTCGGTGGCAAATCCGCCAACATCGTGTTCGACGATGCCAGGCTCGACGATGCCGTGGCCGGCGCCCAGGCAGCGATTTTCGCTGCCGCCGGGCAGAGCTGCGTGGCCGGCTCGCGCCTGCTGATCCAGCGCGACATCTTCGATGCCGTGGTCGAGCGCGTCGGCCGAGCCGCCAGCCAGATTGTGGTAGGCCTCCCCGCCGACGAGGCCACCCGCATGGGGCCGCTGCAGAACGCCCGCCAGTACCAACGCGTCACCGCCATGATCGAGCGCGCCAGGGCCGCCGGCGCACGTGTCGTCACCGGCGGGCAGCGCCCGGAGGGCCTGCCCCCAGGCGCCGACGGCTATTACCTCGCGCCGACGGTGATCGCCGATGTCGACGCCTCGATGGAGATTGCCTGCGAGGAGGTTTTCGGTCCGGTGGTGGTCGCCATGCCGTTCGACGACGAAGCCGACGCCGTTCGGCTCGCCAATGCGACCCGCTTCGGTCTCGCCGGTGCCGTCTGGACGCAGGACCCGGCCCGCGCGCATCGCGTCGCCGGCCAGTTGCGTGCCGGCACGGTCTGGATCAACAGCTACAAGGCGATCAACGTGATGTCGCCCTTCGGCGGCTTCCGTGACAGCGGCTTTGGCCGATCCAGCGGTCTCGATGGCCTGCGTGAATACACCGTCCCGCAGAGCGTCTGGGTCGAGACCGGCGTCGAAGCCAGCGTCGCCATGGGCTACGGCAGCGGAGCAGACTGAAGCACCGTCGAGAGCGGGGATCAACTTCGCTCGCCCAGGCGCGAGTTCGGGTATCATCGCGGGCATCAGCCTGGAACCGACGAGGAGTCACCCGTGCACCCCGCCGACCTCTGTTATCTCAACAATGCCTCCGTCGGCCTGCAGAGCCCGGCGGTCGCGGCCCGCCTGCGGGATTGGCTGGAGGCGGAGATGGCGGCCTATCCGCGCCAGCGCCTTGAAAGCGCGCTCTGGGACGGCCAGGCGACCAGAACCCGGTTGGGCCAGTGGATCGGTGCACCGGAGACCCAACTCGCCTTCGGTGCCAGCACCTCGCAGCTCATGGCCCAGGTCATCGGCAACCTGAAGCTCGCCGGAAGACGGCTGCTGGTCGCACCTGGCGAGTGGGCTTCCAACATCGTCATGCTCAGACGGCTCGGCGGGGAGCCGCCACGCGCCATCGAACTGCTGGCGACGGATGCGGAAGGACGGTTGGACATGGCGGCCATCGCCAGGCAAATCGACGACGACGTCGCGGCGATATTGACGCCGCTGGTGACCAGCACCGAAGGCCGGCGCTACGCGGTGGAAGCCCTTGGCGCCCTGCCGCGGCCGTCGCACTGCCCGCTGATCGTCGATGCCGCGCAGGGGCTGGGACAGACGGAGATCGACGTCCGCCGGCTCGGCTGTGACGTACTGGTTGCGACGACGCGAAAGTGGCTTCGCGGACCTCGTGGCATGGCGTTGCTCTACGTCAGCCAGCCAGCAATGGCCATGATGCACCTCAATCCGACGCCAGAGCTGGCGGGGCTGAGGCTGGATCCGGCAACCCAGCGGTTCGTCGATCTGCCTCAGGCCCGACGTTTCGATGCTTCCGATCTCTCGATCATGAATCAGGTGGGTTTGACGGCCGCCCTGAACGAGTTGCAGCAGATCGCGCTGCAGCCGCTGCGCGACCATCTGGCGGCGCTCGCCGGACGCGTCTACGACATCGCCCGGGAACAGGGGTTTCGGCCGCTGTTGCCCCATCCCGAGACCGGCATCGCCACGATCCACCTGCCGGATGTCGAGCCTCTTCAGCTGGTTCAGCGGCTCGATGCCGCCGGGATCGTCGCCAAGGCCTGCAACACGGCCGCCGAGCCGCTGAACGTTCGGCTGCCGGCGACCGGCACGCTCTTGCGGATCTCGCCTCACTGGCATAACACCTCGGCGGATATCGACCGCGCCATGGCGGCGTTGAGATGAGAAAACGCGAAGCCGATCGCGTACCCTGTCTCCCTCGTCTTGCGATATTGGGCGATACTGCAGACAACGACGCGACGGGATGGAAGGCTCATGAGCTTCGGCATCGATCACCCTTTACTGGCGGTCAGTAATCTCGATCATGCCGCCCAGGCAGCCAGGGATCTCGGTTTCACCGTCAATCCACGGCATCAGCATCCGTGGGGCACGGACAATCACCTGCTGTTCTTCAGCAACAACTTCATCGAGCTGATCGGCATCGGTCGTCCGGAATGCCTGGACTATCAGGACGCCAACGGCTTCCAGTTCGGCCGCCTGGTCGAAGCGCGACTGATCACCGTGGGCGACGGCATCGCCATGGTGGCGTTGGACAGCGACAGCATCCAGCGCGATCACGCCCTGGTCGCGTCACGTGGCTTCGACAACGCTTGCCCGATCATCTTCCGCCGCATGGCCCACCTGCCCGGTGGCCGTGACGAGGAGGTGAGCGTGGCGCTGGATATCCTCCACGACCCCGAACGCCCCTTCCTGACCCAGTTCCTCTGCCAGCAGCTACGCCCGGAACTGTTTCGTGTCGACCCGACGCAGGAGGCGCATGCCAACACCGCGACATCGATCGCCGATGTCTGGTACGTCAGCGATGAACCGGATTACGACATCGAGCACTTCCGCCGCATTCACGGTGCTGGCTCGGTCCGGGGCAGCGACGCGGCGTGGACGATTCACACCCACAAGGGGGACTGCCACCTGCTCGATGCCCGGACGCTGGCGGCGACCTTCCCCACCCTCGGCGAGGTCGAGGCGGAGCCCCCACGCGCCGTGGCACTGACCCTCACCTGTCGGGACCTGGCGGCGGCGATCGCCTGCTGGGAGGACCAAGGGATCGACTATCACCGTCATAGCGAGACCCAGGCCGACATTGCGCCGGGCGTCATGGGCACCCTGCTTCGATTCGAGCAGCGCTAGTCAGGTATTCCGCCGGGCAGGAACCCGATCACAGCCCGCCGGATGTCGTTGCTCACGACCGCCCTGTCGGGGCACGGAACGCCTGCATCCAGGCCGCCAGGTGGCGCAGCAACTTGAGGCTGGCCTGCGGCTGGCGCCGGCCGACCCGGGTGATCATATGGGCCTGGGAGTTCTGGAAAAGCGCCGACGCCACCGGTAACGCCACCACGCTTCCCTCGACTATCTCGTGGGCCACGGCAAAACGCGGCAGCAGCGTGATCCCCATGCCGGCGACCACCGCCCGGCGTAGCACCGCCATCGAATTGGTCTCCACCGCGACCTGCGGGTGCAGGCTCGCCTGGGCGAATGCCTGATCCACCAGCCGGCGCACCCCATGCCCGGGTTTCCAGAGCGCCATCGGGATTCCGCTGAGCCGTTGCAGCGAGATCGGGTCAGGATCCCCGGCAAGCGGATGGTCGGCGGGACAGATCGCCAGCAGCGGCTGGCCGCTGGAGGCCCAGAAGCGAATCTGGGGATGGACCCGTTCATGGAACATCAGTCCGATATGTGCCCGATCCTCCACGACCGACTCGATGATCTCGTCCGTGCCCGCCTGTTCAATATCCAGGCGCACGCCCCGGTAGCGTTCGGCGAAGGCTCTGAGCGGGGCGTCGATCAGATCGTTGATGAAACCCTCGCCCACGACCAGCGAGATGGTGCCGGTCTCCAGTCGCTGGTAGGCCTCCAGCCGGGTGATGAACTCGTCGTCCAGGTCCCCGCGTCGACGGCAGTAGTCGAGCGCCATCTCGCCCACCGGCGTGGGGCGAATCCCTCTCGGCGTACGCTCGAGCAACGGTGCTTCGAAAGCCGCCTCCAGCAATGATATCTGGCGGCTGACCGCCGAGGGTGCGATGCCCAGCCGTGCCGCCGCCTTGCGCAGCGATCCGGACTCGACCGTGACGCGAAAGTAGACCAGGCGCTGATGGGGAATATCCATGAGTGTCGACCGGAGAGCGGGAAGCGTGGCCACGATTAGCCCATCAACGCGCGACGACGTCAACGCTCTCGCCGGGGCAACGGCGCTTTCGACTCGACTTCGGCCACCGGATGCTGGCAATGTTGCGTGGGCATGCCTGAAAACTCGCGGCGACGGCTTTCATCGATTTCCTCGCCGGCGCCGCTCTTCCCCAGCAGGAGTCACCTCATGTTCATCGCCATGAACCGCTTTCGCGTCAACCCGGCGCGCACCGAGGAGTTCGAGACGATATGGCTGGAGCGCGAAACCCATCTCCAGGGGCTGCCCGGGTTCGTCGAATTCCAGATGCTGCGTGGCCCGGCGGAGGATGACCACGTGCTCTACGCCTCCCACACCGTCTGGCACTCTCGCGCCGATTTCGAAGCCTGGACCCACTCGGAGGCGTTCCGCGCGGCCCATGCCAACGCCGGTCAGAGTCGGCGCGAAGGGCTCTATCTCGGCCCGCCCAAGTTCGAGGGCTTCGACGTCATTCAGACGATCGGCAGCGATGAAAGCGCCGGTTGAGCGCGGCTACCGACGCCTGGCGATCGGCCTCGTTCTGGCCGCGCTGCTGTCGAGCGGCCCCTCGTCGGCCTCGCCACCGCCGACCAAAGCCGAGATCGCTAAGCAGAAGGCCTTGCAGCTGGAGCGGCGCGTGGCCGAGACGGACAGGATCGAACCGGCCCCCGAGGCAGTGCGACTGACGCCGGAAGGAACCGAGGCTGTCGACCCGCGAGGTTTGGCGCCGCTCGACGATGCGATCACCTGTCTGGCGCGATCGATCTACTGGGAGGCCAAGGGCACCGATCAGCGCGAGATGCAGGCGGTCGCCAACGTGATCATGAACCGGCTGGGCAACCCCGAGTTTCCCTCGAGCCTGTGTGACATCGTTCAACAAGGATCGGAACACGGACACTGCCAGTTCTCGTGGTGGTGCGATGGTCGTCCCGACGAAGCCAACGAGCCCGAACAGTATGCAAAAGCCAGGGAAGTGGCGCGTCGCGCGCTCAACGGGACACTCCCCGACATCACCCATGGCGCCCTGTTCTTCCACCACCGCAGCATCTCGCCCGGCTGGATGTCGACCTTGATCAGGACGGCTCGAACCCAAGAGTTCAACTTCTATCGCCAGCCCGGATGATCCGGGCCAACTTCTCCCGACGCAGGCCGAATCCACGCCGATGAAACCACGCTTCGACACCGAACAGACCGGGGCAGTCGACACCGGACCCCGATCGCGCCCTTTCTCGAATCCAATCGATACCGACGACCTGTGGCAGATGCTGCTGGATGCCGCAAGGAGCGCGATGAACCGGGACCCGCTGCTGTCGGCGCTGTATCGCCATACCCTGCTGGAGGCGCCGGACTTCGCTAGCGCCCTGGCTCGGGTGATTGCCGACACCCTGACGACACCGCAGCTGCCGGAGGAAACGGCGCGGGAGCGCGTCGAGGCGCTTCTCGACCGACATCCGGAGATCGTGAGAGCGGCCGAGCGGGACCTGGTCGCGCTGCTCCGCGAGGATGCCGCCATTCCCGAACCCTTCACGCCGCTGCTGTTCTTTCCCGGCTACCGGGCCGTGCAGTGTCACCGCATTGCCCATCAGTGGTGGCTGGACGGACTGACCGATCTGGCCAGCCACCTCCAGTACCGCGCGGCTGTCCAGTTCAGTGCCGACATCCACCCCGCCGCGACCCTGGGCGCCGGCCTGTTCGTCGACCATGGCGCCGGTATCGTCATCGGTGAAACCGCCGTCGTCGAGGACGATGTCACGCTCTTTCACGGCGTGACGCTTGGCAGCTCGGGCAAGGTGAGCGGCGATCGTCACCCCAGGGTCCGCCGTGGCGTCTTCCTGGGGGCCGGTGCCACCATTCTGGGCAACATCGAAATCGGAGAAGACGCCCGCATCGGTGCCGCTGCCATCGTCACTCGCAACGTCGCCGCCGGCACCACCGTGATCGGTACCGCCGCCAGACCGCGCTGAGAGAGTCACGATGCTCGCTCCCTCGCAACCACAGGCCAGGCTCGATATCTTTCGAAGGCCAGCCGCGGCGCTGACGATGGACCTGAAGCGGCTCAGCCATTCCTGGGTGCGCGACATGACGTGGTTGCTGCATGCGCCGGACATGGCCACCCTTGGCTGTCCGGGCCGCCCGGCGCTGGCGGAACTCGGGCTCGACCGACACGACCGCAGGCAAGCCTGGCTGGCCGAGCAGGAAACCCTGGATGCCGAGTTTGAGCGACAGCGGCTGAAACGGCGTTCGCCGCGACTGGGGCTCTATCACGAGACGCTATGGCAGTGGATCCTGGCGCGAGCCCCCCGCACCCGGCTGCTGGCATACAACATCGCGCTGCGCGAGAAGGGGCAGACCCTGGGCGAGCTCGACCTTCTCTACGCGTCAACGCCGGTCGTCGACTCGCCATGCGACGACCGCAAAGCCGATGTCTTCCACGCCGAGCTGGCGATCAAGTTCTTCCTCGGTCTGCCGGAAGGGCCGGGGGGCCGACACGATGCGGCGCGCTGGATCGGCGTCGGGAGCTTCGATTCGTTGGCCATCAAATGTCACCGGCTGCTGTCACACCAGCTACCCCAGGGTCTATCCCCTGCCGCCGAACGACAGCGCCAGGCACTGGGGGCCGCCGGGCCACTGCAACAGCGCACCATCATGCCGGGGTGCCTCTATCACCCCTGGGACCGACGCCTGCCGTTACCCCGGCTTGCCAATGACAGCGCAGAGCAGGGCCTATGGTGTCACCGAAGCGCCTGGCCAGCGCTGGTGCGACAATTGCCAGAAGGCACAGCTGGCCATTGGCTGATCAAGCCACACTGGCTCGCGCCGCCGGTCTCCGCGCCATTGCCGCTGGCGGCGCTGGAGGGCGCACTGGCAAGGCACTTCAACGACCAGGGCAAGTCGGCGCACCTGCTGCTGGTCCTGCCGGACGGCAAGCAGTGCCGGGTTTTCGTGGTCAGGAACGAGTGGCCGCCGGCACTGCCATTGCCTCCGCCGGCCGTTTTGCCCAGCGCGCATTGAGCCACAGCGAACCGACCAGGATCAGCGCGCCGAGCCCCAGCCGCACGAGGTCGGCATCCCGGTTCCAGATCAGCAGGTTGACGGTCAGCCCCGCCGGGACCAACGCATTGTTCATGATCGCCAGGGTGCCGGCATCGACACGGCAGGCCCCCTGGTTCCAGAAGAAATAGCCCAGCCCGGAGGCAACGACTCCCAGCCAGACCAGCACCCCCCACTGGAGCGACGTGGTGGGCAACTTGGCGGCATCTCCCAGTACCCAGAAAGCCGGCAGCGCAATGCAGAGAGCCCCCAGGTAGAACCAGCCGAACAGATGGCGATGCGCCAGATCGGCCGGCAAACGTTGCGCCAGGTGCCGATATCCGACCTGACCGAGCGCGAAGCAGAGGTTTGCCCCCTGCACGACGAGAAAGCCCAGCCAGTAGTCGGCGGTGACGCCGTCGTACCGAATGACCGCCGCGCCTATTACCGCCAGTGCGGCTACCGCGAGGTAGCGCGGCGAGAAGCGTCGCGCCAGCAGATCGTCGATCAGAGTGATATAAAGCGGCGTGAAGATGGTGAACAGCAGTACTTCCGGCACGGTCAGCAACAGAAACGAGTGGTAGAAGAAGAGATACATCACGCCGAGCTGGAGGCCGCCAATGACCATGAGGCCCAGGCGCTCGAACCAGCCCAGAGCGGCAGGTCGCAGAAATGGTAGAAAAACCAGCGTAGCCAGCAGGATCCGCGCCGTGACGGCAAAGTAGCTATCCACTTGCCCTGACAGGTAGACACCGATCAGACTGAAAGAGAAGGCCCAGAGAGCCGTGACACCAACGAGGTAGGACATGCAGGTCAACCTGTGAAAAACGATAAGTTGACAGCCATTATACGGTTAAGCGCGATTTTGCCCAGCCTGTCACGCTTCTCGTTCGTCGCCCGGTCGGGTTCGGGCTCGGAAGTGGGCTGGAACGGCCGTGGTTCAGGTGTGATCGAGGTGGTACACCAGGCGGCCAACGTGCGCTTCTTCGAGTCGGGCAGGTTCACGCTTGAAGGCCAGGATCACGACGTTCCCATGCGCAACGTCTATCGCTGGGATCTTCACTCCGACCGGGTCTCGCTATCCCATGAACGCCGCGGTGCCGCCAACGCCGTTTCACTGTTTGATCTCGTCGCCAGCGACGCAGAGACCCTGGTCAGCGCCGAAGTCCATCAGTGTGCCGCCGACGCCTACTCTGCCAGGCTGACCCTGGTGCCAGACGGTATCGATCTCGAGTGGCGGATCGTCGGCCCCCGCAAGGACGAGCATATCGCCTACCGTTATCGGTCCCGCTGAAACGACGACGGCTTCCCGAGGGAAGCCGAAGAAAGAACTGCCAGACCATGTCAGCGCGTCGCAATGATCCACACTGCGTGGATGATGCCCGGAATGTAGCCCAGCAGCGTCAGCACGATATTGATCCAGAATTGCAATCCCAGGCCAACCTGCAGGAACACGCCTACCGGTGGCAAGAGAATGGCGAAGATGATGCGAATGATGTCCATGTAGCCTCCTTTGCTCAGAACGACATCGTTGTTGGTATTCAACAATCCATTGTGGAGTCCCAGGACAACCGTCGAACCGGCCGGCCTGGGCAACGGGATGGCGACATCCCGCCGACTGATTGCGATTCACCCCGCCACAGCATAGCGCCCTTTGACAGCGAACGCTGCCGTTCGTCAGTGACGCTCGTCGGTAGAACGAGCCTTGTTCACCTTGGTCTGAATGGTACGCGACTCCGAGGCGAGTTCCTCGTGGTGCCGCTCCCAGTCTTCCCAATCATGCGGCGTGCCACTTCTCGGGCCGTGTTCGGCGGCTTCACGCGCTCGCGCCCAGGCCTTTTCCTCAAGCGACTGGGGCTTGTCCTGCTCCTTTTCCAGCGCGATGCCCTGCTTGGCGAGATAGTCTCGAGCATTCATCCAACCCCCTCCCGTCCTGCATCGCAGGATCATCCAACGGCACCTGCGGATACGTTTCGCTCCGCGATACTCTCTAGGTGGCACCGAGTGGCCGTCACTTCAAGGTCTCTACGAAAGCTAGTCCCGTGAATTTTCTAGCCGAATGCCATTTATGGACTACAGTTGAAAGTGCATCGAGTTGCATATCGCAACAAACATCGCCTCCACAAAAGGAATTTGTCATGAGAAAGCATCTGATCACCTCAGCGGTGGCCGCCATGTTGCTGATGGGCGTCGCTGGAAGCACCTTTGCACAAAGTGATGCCATGGAGGAAGCTGAACAAGCGAACAATCAACCCTTGGCTTCGGGCAGCGGTGTCACGGCCGAGGGCGGTCAAGCCTCGGACAAGGCCAGCGGCCACAGCGATGCCGCCAATCAGTCCATGAATGCGGTCGATGCCGAGACGGATGAAAAGACGGACATTCAGAAATCTGAAGATCTCGACGACATCAACGCCGAGGGTCACAGCGACGCGGCTGGCGATGCCATCGAAAGCCAGTGATGAGTCGCCGACGATAGTCGAGGGGCTTCGGCCCCTTTTTTTCATGCAACGAAACAGCGTGAAGTCGCGCCAAGTTGCAAGATGGACTCGGCTCAAACCGGCGGCTGAAGCCAGTTCGGTCAGGCATGCCGCAGCGCCCGGCGTGAGTCGTCAGTCCGAGAGGAGCCTTCGACCTTGAATGCGTTCGTCGTTCGCCACTCAGCGATCAATGAAACACGCCAGGCACCAGAGTGGCTCGTGGTCAATCAACGCTACGACGAGGGTGCCGAGCCGTGCTGGATCATGTCCCGCCACGCCTTCCAGGAGGAGGCCGAAATGGAGGCTGAACGCCTCAACGGCAACGATACGGCTCCCATCGGTAGCGTCGACTAGTGTGGCCGTGACGAAGGAAGCAACACCCGCGATTCCTTGACGAAGAATGTTGCACCACCGATCGGGATGATGTCATGAAGAAGATGATCGGCGCCGCCATCGCCAACTGGCTAAGAAAGCCCGAAAACCGTGAAAAGGCCAAACGCACGGCCAAGCAGGCATACGATAAGTACCAGCGTCGCAGAAAGAACACGGCGGCCGATACAGGCCCCGACTCTCGCTAGGATCAGGCGAAAGACAGCACGAACGCCCGATCGTGGCTGATGGTGCATGGGAGTGCTCCATCGCGCCGTGAAATCGATCCAATACCGGGGTTCTACCCCGCAACCGCCGATGCAGAGTTGCCGGGACCCGTCAATTTTGCCAGTGATCTTGCCCAGCAGCA
>NZ_PZJW01000009.1 GCF_003206615.1 Salinicola acroporae
CTGCTGGGCAAGATCACTTTGCCTCTTTCAGCGCTGCACTGTGCTTTTCGAGATCAGGGTGCTGCTGCTTGAGTTTTGCATCCTCAAAATAGAGTCGCGGCTTGGTAACCAGCTTTCTCAGCTTTCGATAAATCTTGGAGTCCATGAAATTCCTTAGCGCTTTATTTAGCGATGCATGAACAGCGGATCCGGCTGGTTCAAATTCATCAGCAACTCTCGGTATCTTGTCACCGACCCGTCATCATTTTGCAACAAGGCGCCGTTAAGCTTCTTGTAGGCATGAATGATGAGTTCTTCCTGCGAACGGATCTCGGCGTTAGGGGTATCCAAGGTCGAATCAAAGTTCACTACTGGCGTGCACCAGTTATGGCCATAATTCTCTTCCAGATATCGCTCGGGTGGGTCCGGTATCCAGAAGCGCTCACCCAGGAATGGTCTCTCGATTAGCCCAAACGGGGAGTTATACCACCGCGCCTTGGTCCCGCCATGCCAGACGCCTTTGCCGTCCTCGTAATGCAGGAAAACGTCGATGGCGATGCCATTCAGATGTTTTACCCGCAGGCAGTCACCAGCGCGACGGGGCAATAGATGAAAATGACCGGAAACTGACAGGATCCTAGATATAGCCTGCTCGTCCGTGTCCCCCATCAGCCCGATATCGATGTCATTATCGTGAGCCAACAGCCTGGCTTCGCGAACGCAACCCAGCAGCGTCCCGCTGACAAGAAATGGCTTGGTGCCATTGGAGCGAAGCACGCGGTTGATGTCCTTTAACGCCACAGCGGCGCCACCGGTACGGAACGCAGTAGCGATGGAGGTATTGGTACGACCCGGCTTAGGCCGCTTGGCGGTGTGTGTTATCACCTGTCGCCAAAGTTCGAATGCCTTGGCGTAATCACCCGCACGTTGATGACCCGTAGCCAGATACTGAGCAATGGCCGGATGAAATGGAGGCACTGAGTCGGATGCCGAAGCACGACGATAATTGTTCCGCAGTCGCTCTAGCGCTTCGCGAGAATCGACCAGTTGCGCCATGTAAAGCCAGGTCTTGGGGCGTCTCGTCCTCGGGACCAGTATCTCGAGTTGCGACCAAGCTTCATGCAACTGCCCCTGGACACGGGCAATATCCGCCGCCAGGTATCTTGCATTGGTATCATAGGGGCGGATTTCCTGAATTTGCGCCAGCCAGCGGCGGCTCTCACCGTATTCGCCACGGTAGTAATGGCTCAATGCCAGGTAGAGCAACGCTTTTTCTTGCCTGCCGTTCCACAGGTTCAAACGCCCTCGACGGTTCAACTGCTGGTGACACAACTCCCTCAGTTCGCCATGATTACCCTGACGCAGAAGCAACGCACGGCTTGGCGGGCGCCACTTGTCTAGCAGGCGGACGGGTTCATCGATCAACCTCAATTGATCGGCTCTCGTTCGAAAAGCGGTATTGACCATGGAAAAAGCCTCACGAGCCTGATTCTCGACAGGCGAGTTACGACAGATCCCGACGCAGCATTTCCAACACTTCAAAAGCTTGGGAAAGGTCTTTTTGTGAAATTGACAAAAATCGTTTCAATGACCGTTTGAGATCCGTAGTCGAAATACTATCAGTTCGATCTAGATAGACGACTTCACATACTTCATTGAGGAAATCAAACTTACCCTCCCAGTCCTTGCCAATGGCAAAGGTATCAACCTGATACTCCTGTACGTCAGATAACTTCTGTTCCCAGCTCTTCTCAGGAATAACGAGATCGACGTATTGAATGGCACTGACGATCTCGGCTCGCTGTTCATAGGGTATCAGCGTTTTCTTGCCTTTCTTGACGTTGAATTCATCAGTCGACACACCAACGATGACTCGATCCGCCATCTCGTTGAGCCGGCGTAGCAAGTTGAGATGACCGACGTGAAACATATCAAACGTCCCATATGTGATAATCGTCTTAGCCATTTAACTTGCCTTGTACGTCATTGATTTAATTCTCTGGAATAACGAAGGCGTCGTGACTTTCTGCAACCTCTCCAAGGCGTCCGGCACTTTTTCGACAACGGCTTCCGAGTAATTGAGGCAACCTAGCTTTTTATCTCTTCGGCTCAATACGTTGAGCTTGTGGCGGATTGCGTCCGGTTCAGCATCGCGACAAAAAGCGACAGAGAAATGCACCCAATCGTTGCCATCGCGTTTACGCTTCGCGAGTCTTTGCGCGAAGGCCAAATGGTTATGAACAGAAATTGGCCAGAACTGTCTGCGGTTTCTGAACCGATGGGAGGCGTTCTTGATGAAAGCTTCCTGATTGGCTTCGTAGGCATCGGCCATGATGCTTTTTCGCATCGGATGCGCAACGTGAATCGCCTTGAAGAACTTGTCATTTTTGAATGGGCTGAACTCCGCACCTCGGCGGTTGTTCAGTGAATGAAACGAGAGTTTTTCAACCTCATTCCAGCCCAACCAACGTCCTCTCAACAGCGCCTTTTTCCTGCGAAAAAAATCGTCTGGCGAGACACTGCCACATAGAAAGATATCGTCATTCATATAGATGAACTTTTCCGATAAACCTTCGATTCGCCACAAAAACGTTTCTATCGCCAGAGAGTTGAATGTTGGCAGCAACTCCTCATGACCGCGGAAAATTTCGCTGTGGTCGACGATGCGCATCTTGTCTTTCAACGGTTTGAGTGTTGCAGGCAAGTCTTTCACGCACGCCGGTGTTTGCCCATCCGTCACGATGTAGACTCGGTGGACCCAGGCCATATGCGTTGCGATGGACTGCAGGCAAAAGCGAATCTCGCCATTGTCACTGAAGCGACGGGCCTTGCTGGCAATGGTCGGTACATGCCCGGCCTGCTGCAGGTAGTGATCGCGCTTCTCCTGCATCATGGGGTCGGATCCATCCACCCACGTGATCACTACATCGACAGGGTCCTGCTTCACGGTACTGTTCAAGCTGACTCACCATTCATCCATATTTCATGACACTACCGCCCGGCCAACAGCGCCGGTCGTCTCAGTCCCGGTGATCCTTGACGATCAGAATCAGCATGTTGACGATCAAGGCGATAAAAAGCGCGATGACGGCAAACACGACGATGTTATACAAGCGTTCCGGCTGCTCCGGATATTGGGGCATCGTCGGGGACTGGAGCGTAGAAAGCTGCTTGAGCTTACGTGCCGCCTCGACCTGGGTGCTTTGTAGTGCAGATAGCGCCCCGGAATAACTCTCCTCCGCGAACTTGGCCTGCAGCTGCAGGCGCTGGTACTCAGAAGATACGGAGTTCAGCGCATTACCGGACTGAGCGGCCAACCGTTGCTTCTCTTTTTCAATCTGGTCCTCCAATGCGTTGATCTGGCTCTTCACACGTACTACTTCAGGAGAGCTGGCACTCTGGAAGCTACTGAGCGCCGTCTTCTGAGCCTTGAAACTGGCCAGTTGCCCCTCCAGCGTTGAGACGACGCCGCTAAGGCTCTCGACCGTCCCGGTCGGCGATACCAACCCATTCTCATTCTGGTAGTCCACCAGCGCCTGGCGCGTTTGTTCGAACGTCGCCTGAAGCTGATCGACCTGCTGCTGAAGGAACTTGACCTGCTCTTCCGCCAGGCGCCGGCCCATATCGTTCATATGCTGCTCACCACGCTCGAGCAGCAGGTTGGCGATCAGATACGCTTCCTTGGGATTGAACGCCTCAACATCAATTCGCAGCACGCCAGCGTATTCGTCAAGCTCCACCGAGATGCGCTTGAGGTAGTAGTCGTGCAGCTCCTCCAGCGGGGCGTCCTCGTCGCTGAGACGACTGAAGAAGTCGCCGCCCCCGTTCGCATAATGCTCGCGAAAATTGGCGTTCTCCACCAGGTACTGCAACATGTCGACTGAGCGCAGGTAGTCCCGGAGCAGCAACATATCGGCGTTGTTCGCCCCGCCGCCGCCGGATAGCAGGCTGCTGAAGCTCAATTCTGGGGTAGCGAGCTGAGGGCTTTCCAATACCACGTGAGCATGCGATACGTATCGGTCGCTAGCCCACACTGACCAGTAAAAGCCGACGAGTACGATGGCCACCAGACAGATGACCCAGTGAAGATGCCGCGTTAATTTCTGTTTGACTGAAGAGTTCATCAAATTCGCTTCTTTCATTCGGTTGAAGCCTGTTGGGCTAGGCCCCGTTGACTCACTGCGAGGACGCTTTCCGTTCGATCTCGCGCTTATGCTGTTTCAGCGATCGAAAGCGCTGTTTTATGCCGAGACGCTTGTCACGCAACTCTTTACGCTCCCGCTGAATCTCGGCAATGACGGCATCGTCCGTGGCCGATTCCTGACGGTACTCCGCGATGATCTGCTGTTTATGGATTTGCGCACTCTCGCGGCGCAGCGCTTTCATCTGCTCGTCGATAGAACTCGGGTCAGTCGGCAGTGGTGCCTCGTAATCGTCGTCATCCTCATCGGCGACATCTGTAATCAGTCCGGTTGCGCGATGATACGCCTCGATAGCATCGTCAATGCGGTCGTACCAGTGCGCCTGCCCCTGGTCGATAAAGATGCCTGCTTCGCACATCTGTTTCAGTGTGCCCTCACCGTGCGAAACCATGATCAGGCTGGCGTGATCCACGCGCTGCTGAAACGCCTCCCTGGCCTTGGCCTTGAAGGCGCGGTCGCCAACGGCAGTTGCTTCATCGGAGATATAGATATCGAAGTCGAACGCGAGCGAAAGGCCGAACGCCAAGCGGGCTCGCATACCGGAGGAGTAGGTATTGACCGGGTCGTCGAAGGCCTTGCCGATCTCCGCAAAGTCCTGGACTTCCTGGATCAGCTTGTGAAGGCTTTTCTTGATGCCATGGACGCGAGCGACGAACTTGACGTTCTGTCGGCCGGTCATGGAGCCTTTGAAACCGCCAGCAAGGCCTATCGGCCAGGAAACACGTCCCTTACGAATTACCCTGCCGCGATCTGGTGCATCCATACCGCCGATCAGGCGCAGCAGGGTCGACTTGCCCGCACCATTGCGGCCCACCACGCCGACGCTGATGCCATCGGGGATGGTGAGATTGATATCCTTCAGGACCCAGTCGCCACCATGTGGCCCGTGATAGCGCTTGTAGAGGTTCTGGATTTCGATCATTGGATCACCTTGCCTTCAAGCGCGAAGCGAACCGAACGTGCATGACAAGACCCAAGGTCAGAGTCGACAGCGCCCAGAACCAGAGGTAGGTCATATCGATACCGGGGATCGAGTGGTAGCTATCGAAGAAGCTCAGTCGCATGCTCTCGATACCATGCACGATAGGATTCCACAGCAGGTATTGCTGATACTGCGCGGGCACGTAGGTCACCGGAAAGATGACACCGGAGATCAATAGCAGCGGCAGGGTAATGATTCTGACGACTCGCCCGACTTCCGGCACCAGGCCCGATGCCACGGACAACAATACGCCGAGACCGACGCCCAGCATCCACAGCGAGAGCCAATCCATCATCACACCGAAGGCGTGATCCGGGATCAGGTTGATCTTCAGCAGTGAACCGACGACAACGAACAGCAGAAAGATGAAACTACGGATCATTCCCTCGACGAAGCAGCGGATCAGCACCGGATCGATTGGCAGTATCTGGCGGTAGGTAAAGAGGCCCCGGTTGGCCTCCACGGCCCCCATGGGCCGCAGCATGGCCTCTCGGAAAAGGTAGAAACCCATCAACCCGACGATCATCCAGGGGATGAACTCCGCCCCGGTAATGTTTTTACCGCCTCGTATGTAGGCTCGAATAAAGATCATCACCGCGATGGTGGCGATGGGTTCGAAGATCATCCAGAACCAGGCCATTCGATCCGCCATGGTTCTGGCAATCATCTCGCGCAGGTACATCGCGGACCAGACATCCCAGGTGACGCGTAGGGGATGGCGTGGGGAATCCGGAATCTGTTCCGTGTTGGTTACCATTTAACGTTCCTGCGCCCGCCGACATGCTGTCGCGCGGGCGCTCATGCAGTGCTTGAAGAGAGGTTTAAAGATCCAGCGCGACCTTGGTCGCCACGGCTACCTGATAAAGAATCTGGGTGATGCTGGTCGCTAGCTCGATGTTGCTGGTCGGCGCGGCCGGCAGCACCATGATCTCGTCACCGGCGCGAACGTCGGTATCACCGGCATGGATGACCGCGCCGTTGCGATGCACCACCAGCACCTGGTCGTCATCCGCGCGTGGCGTGAAGCCGCCGGCCTGGCGGATATAGTCCTCGGCACTCATGCCCGGGGTATAGACCATGGCCTGGGGAATCGTCACTTCGCCGCTCAACAGCACGGAGTCTGAGCTTTCCGGAATGGTGACCACATCGCCATCCTGCAGGCGGATATCGGCGATATTGTCACCCCGCGCGACGACCAGCCTGCCGGTCGGTTTGGTCTGGCGTGCCTTCTGCACGAAGCGTTCGATCAGTTCGGCCTGGCGAACCTGAATCTCGCCTTCGCCGGTCGTCCGCGCCGGGTAGCCAAGATAGGTCTGCTCCAGCCGGTCCAGGCTCTCGTTGAGCGACTCTTCCTGCTGTTCGGCGACACTCTGGCGGCGGATGGAGACATCCTGATAGCTGGTCATGCTCTTGGGCACGCTGATCGCGTTGAGGAACTCGCCCAGGTGGGCGTCACGTGGCAGCACGTAGCGCGAAGGGCCGTAGTAGCTACCTTCGACCTGCACCACAATGCTCTCGCTGCGCTGATCGGCGCTGAACAGCACCTCGTCGCCGCGCCGTACGTTGGCGGTGCGGAATTCGTTGAGCGTCAGGTAGCGCGCCAGGGGGCCATCCGGGCGGTCACCACGCAGCAACACGTGGGTGACGCCGGAACGCAGGCGCGCCAGGTTGATCACGTCGCCTCCGGTCAGGGTCTCCCCTGCCAGCTCGTAGCGGAATGGGCGCTCGACGTCACCCACCACCGCCACTGCCGGGCCGCGCTCTTCGACCACGATGGTGTCGCCATCGCGGAACTGCGGATGCGGCATGTTGCCGTTGATCAGGAAGTCATAGAGATCGATGGTGTCGACGGTGCGGCCGCCACGCTTGATCGCGATCTGGCGGTAGCTGCCCAGGGCCTGGTCGATGCCACCGGCCTGGTCGAGGAAGTAGAGCATCGAATCGCTGGGCGTACCGGAGTAGCGGCCGGGATTTTTGACATAGCCGGTCACGAACACTCCCACCGGCTGCACGCCTTGCAGGTTGGTATAGACCTGGACGTTTTCCGGGTAGACCGACTTGATCGCCGCGGTAACGCGGGAGTTGAGTTCGCTGTTGGAGGTACCCTGGACGTTAAGCGGGCCGATCCCCGGCAGGAAGATGTTGCCCTGGGAATCCACCGTCAGCACGCTCTGCATCTCGGTACCGCCCCAGACGCGCAGATTGATCTGGTCACCCGGCTTGATGGTGTAGCCAGGGTTCAGGCCATCCGCCATCACGCCCCGGAATCCACCAGTAAACAGGTTGGCGCCGAACGGCGGTAGCGTGTTGGGATCGACCTTCTCTTGCTGGCTCGGATCGACGGGGCCGTAATTCGCACTATTCCAGTTGGCGCGGGGTTGGTCGTCCACGGCTTGCTGCTGGCCCTGCTGCTGACCGTTGGCCCCGGGAGCCTGGGAGGTCATCGACTGGGCTTGCTGGTCCTGCGGCACGATACTGCCGGACCCGAAGGATTGTGCGTGCGCCAGACCGACGTTCAGGCACGCTACCGCCACCAGGCACCCGGCCCGGAAAAACGATGCTGCATGTTTCATGCAAGACTTCCTGTTGTGTTCACACGGCTCGAGGCCTGCTTTCAAACGGTTCGAAGTGCGATCCGGCGGTTGAACCAACAACCTGGCCGATCGAAAAACGATACACGCGGAGGCAGGCACCAAAGCAGGGGATTTTTGTTACCGAGTGCTGGGGCCTGCCAACACCTGCGTGACCAGACGCTGGGTGTACCAGCCGTTGTCCTTCACGAGACATGCCACTTGGGCGCGCTGGGCATTCTGGGGCGCGCCCTGCCTGGCGACGTCCAGATGCGCGCAGAGACGGCCGCTGGCGGCGAAATAGCGTTCCTGAACGATTACGGAGACATTGGAGCCCCACGGGCTCTTGGGAAAGGCGGAGATGGTGCCGGGCGTGGCGTTGTCGAGAAAGCTGGAGATGTCGGGCCCCAGGGCAGCAGCGCCCTGCATGGTGCCGACATTGTTGCCACCGTAATGGCCCTGCGATGCACAGCCCGCGAAGGTCACGGCCAAAGCCCCCACCGCTAACCACCTTCCGAAGCGGCTGCAGCCGGCGGAAACCCCGTTGAAAACGTTTGGCATGTTGTCTGTTTAACCTGATGGACGAAAACACTGAAAACCGGTAAAGCAGCCACCCCCCTCGGCGGTCGCTTCCGGTGGATCGGCCTGCTGTCGCAAGACACGCCGGCGCTCAGTGTGGTCTCAGGAAACTTACCTGCAGCACCATCCCTGATGCGGTCGTGAAGCGAACTGAAGTCAGGCCCAATCCATAGCCTAATAACCCCACGATTGTAGGGTGCCAGCAAGGGCTTGCCTACAACGAAAACGGTGCATCTCTAGGCGTGGGGGTATTGCGAACGTTACGTTACGTAACTATTTAAACATGAGTTCCTTCAGCCATCCATGGCAAAAGGCTTGCACGTCAACGGGTAAGGCCCGCTCCAAACGCGTCGGAGGAGCCTGTTACCGAATGCAAGATGGCGTTGAAGGGATGGACGCTAGCCGATGACGTTCAGCCGCTTGAGGTTGCTGATCAGCGTTTTCGCGACTTCTTCGATGGAGAGCTCGCCCGCATCGATGACGATGTCCGGGCTCGTGGGCGGCTCGTAGGGAGAACTGATACCGGTGAAGTCGTCGATCTCGCCGGCCCGCGCTTTGCGATAGAGCCCCTTGGGATCGCGCCCTTCGCACACATCCAGCGAGGTGTTGACGAAGACTTCGATGAACTCGCCGCTATCGACCATGTCGCGCACGATATCCCGGTCGCGCTGGAACGGCGAGATGAACGAGACCAGCGTGATCATGCCCGCATCGACCATTAGCTTGGCCACCTCGCCCACGCGGCGAATGTTCTCCTGGCGGTGGTCGTCGCTGAAGCCCAGATCGCCGCACAGCCCGTGACGCACATTGTCGCCATCCAGTAGATAGGTGCTGTAGCCCATGCCGAACAGTTGGCGTTCGAGCGCATTGGCGGAAGTCGATTTGCCCGCGCCGGAGAGCCCGGTGAACCAGATGATGCACGGCTTCTGGTGGTTGCGTTCGGCCCGGCGCTGCTTGGTCACCGCCATGTCGTGCCAGACAATGTTGCTGGCGCTGAGCGTGTCGACCACCATGCCGGCACCGACCGTCACGTTGGTCATGCGGTCGATGATGATGAAGTTGCCGGAGTGCGGCGAGCGCACGTAGGGGTCCAGCGCCAGGGGCTGCTTGACCTCGATCTGGCAGCGCGCGATGCCGTTGAGCGGAAGGTTCTCGGCTTGATGCCGTTCCAGAGTATTGACGTCGGTCTGGTGGATGATCCGCGCCACGCGACCGCTGACGACGCTTGTGCCGGCCTTGAGCTCGTACTCGCGACCGACTTCCAGCGGCGTGTCGTGCATCCAGACGATATCCGCCGTGAACGCCGTGGTTGGCTCCAGCTTGCTATCCGCTGTTACCAGCATGTCGCCACGGGAGATATCGATCTCGTCTTTCAGGGTGACGGTGATCGCCTGGCCGGGATAAGCGGCGTCCAGCTCGCCATCGTAGGTGATCAGGCTCTCCACGCGGGAGCTCTTGCCGGAGCCGAGCACGCGGACGGCATCGCCCGGGCGGAGAATGCCGGCGGCCAGCGTGCCGCAGTAGCCACGGAAGTTGAGGTTGGGCCGGTTGACGTACTGCACCGGGAAGCGCAGGTCCTCGAGGTTGCTGTCGTGCTTGACGTCGACACGCTCCAGCAACGGCAACAGCGCCTCGCCGCCGCTTTCCGCGTACCAACTCATGTTCTCGCTGGGGTTGACGACGTTGTCGCCCTCCAGCGCCGAGATGGGCACGAAGTGCAGGTTGGCATCGTTGAGATTGGTAGAGAACCGCTGATAGTCGGCGACGATCTCGTCGTACCGCGCCTGGGAATAGTCGACCAGGTCCATCTTGTTGATGGCGACGATCAGGTGGCGGATGCCCAACAGCGAACAGATGTAGCTGTGGCGCCGGGTCTGGGTCTGTATGCCATAACGCGCATCGATCAGGATGATCGCCAGGCTCGCGGTGGAGGCCCCGGTGGCCATGTTGCGGGTGTACTGCTCGTGGCCCGGGGTATCGGCAATGATGAACTTGCGCTTGTCGGTGGAGAAGAACCGGTAGGCGACATCGATGGTG